>NZ_JANJZA010000001.1:0-160000 GCF_026157035.1 Sphingomicrobium nitratireducens
AGATCGAGGCCGTAGAAGCACTCGATCGCGCCCGCCGTGCTCAGCTGGTTCTGCGTGTCGAAGTCGAAGTCGTCGAAGCGGACGCGCTCCAGACCCAGGTCGACGTTGCCCGAGGTATCGTAGATGCACTCCAGTTCGAGGAACAGGGTGATGCCGCTGTCGATCGCGCACGTGTCGAACATGCCGTTGCGCGACGAGGCATCCGCATCGTTGGTGGTCTTGATGACGTTGTCGAAGAAGTACGCATCGTCATACAGGCCGTTCTCGCTGTTCGGGCGGATCAGCAGCGTCCCGTCGAGGTTGGCCGTGTTGACGAACAGCTGCGAGTAGCTCGCCTCCGCCGTCGCCGCGTCCGACCAGGTCGGCAGCTCGTAGATGATCGTGCCGTCGGCCTCGATCGTGAGCGTGTCGAGCCAGCCGCCCGAGGGGCCGTCGTACATGTTGTCGGTACGGTGCGGATCGTCGCGCAGGAACAGCGCGCCGCCATTGCCGATGACGAGGTCGCCGACCAGCTCCATGTCGGGGTTGAACAGACCGTCGAAGCTGGTCTCGCCCATCTCGACATTGACCGTGTCGCCGTCCTGCAGGTGGATGTGCCCGTAAATGTCGCCCTCGCCGTAGAGGTTGAGGATCGACGCGTTGGGCGCATCGCTGACGTCCACCGCAAAGCCGCGCGCGAAGGTCGCACCCCCGTCACCCGACACACGCGACTGGATCATCCCGCCGTCGTTCGTGAACACGAACGTCTCGGTCGTCGGGGTCGCACCTTCTGCGGCGCCCGTGACCAGCACGCCATAGGCATTCGCCAGGCCGCCGACATCGGCCGCATCGCCGTTCGCCGTCCAGGCATCGACCATGATCGTGCCCGAGTTGGTGACGCTCGCATCGACCAGCGCACCGTCGAGGTGCACGCCGACCGCACTGGCAAACGAAAGTGCCGTGTAGGTCGTCAGGGTCGACGCGATCGCCGTCCCCGGACCCGAGGTCGTGAGCACCGGCGTCGTGTCCGACGTCAGCACGCCCGAGGCGACCGCCGCGACCGTGATGTTGCCCGTGTTGACAAGATCGCCCGACAGGGTCGCCGGAATGACCACGTCGTCCGACGTGCCGGTCAGGGTCCCGAAGTCGATCGTGGTGCCGAGCGCATTGATCTGCACGCCCGTTGCGTAGGCACCTGCGCCGCCCGAGGTCGCGACCGCCTGCGCCGCCACGTTGATCAGGCCGTCATTGTCGAACCCGAACGTACCGTCGTAGAGGCGGCCGACATAGCCATAACCGCCGGCGAACGCCCTGCCGCCGCCGACCAGCGACGCCGTCGCAAGCGCGGAAATCGTACCGCTATTGGCGAAATCCATCGCGTAGTCGCCCGTTGCGCTGGAGAACCAGTACGGCCCCACTTCCTGGACGGCACCGGTCGCGTAGGCTTCGACATAGCCTTCGGATCCGCTGTGCGAGCCGAACGCATTGGCCGCCGCTTCGATATAGCCGCTGTTGGTCATCACCGCGACGGCGGACAGGTCGCCAAAGGCGCGCTGGTCGATTCCGCGCGCGTAGGCATTGGCATCCACATAGGACGTGCCCGTGGCGTGACCGGACGCGATCGCCAGCACGGTGCCGCTGTTGCTGAGGTAGGCACTTGCCGAACCTCCGCTTCCGCCGTCCACATTCTGGTTGATGCCCTCGGCGTCCGCGTACAAGCGCGCGACATCACCGCCCAGTGCATTGGCAGTCGCGCTCGCCCAGACGAGGCCGCCATTATAGAGTTCGCCCACGGCCATGCTGCCATAGGAGTACACTTCCTGTTCGATGCCCGTCGCGTCTGCGGACGCGAAGGCGTAGTCGCCCGCCGACGCATCGGCGAAGGCAGATGCGAATACGCCGCCCGAATTGGACAGGAAGGCCGACGCCGTTCCTGCTGCCGAAGCCTCCTGGTAGATGCCCTGCTGCGCATCGGCATAGGCCCAGGCGTTCCCGAAGGTAATGGTGGTCGCGGTGGTGCCCGTGCCGACTTCGGACGTGCCGACACCGACCGCATGCGCGCTAGCCATCGCAGTCACCGAACCGCTGTTGGTGAGCGACGCGAATGCTGCTGCACCGCCGTGAATCAGCTGGTTCATGGCGTCGTTCGCATCGGCATAGGCCATGACGTCCAAGCCGTTCGCCGATGCACTCGCGTGCATGTAGACCGAGCCGCTGTTGTACATCACGCCCGACGCGTTGTCGGCATCGATGTGCTGGTACAGCGCATCGCTCGCCTCGGCGTCCGCCATGACACCCGTGCCCGAGGCCTTCGCGATCGCCTCGAGAGAGACGATGCCGGCGTTGGTCATCTGGGCAGCAGCCGTCGAAGCGGACAAATACTGGAGAAGGCCGATGGCCGTCGCCTCGGCAAAGCCGTCAGGCGCGTTAAGGGTGGCCATGGCATCGACCAGCACCGTCCCGCTATTGACGACGGCGCCGTTGACCTCGCTGCCGTTGATGTACTGGCGCGCCGCAGTCGCGTACGCGACCGCCTCGCGGTAGCCCTCGGTGGCCGAAGCGAACGCCGCCGCCGCGATGTCGATCATCCCGCCATTGGCGAGGCTGACATCGAGCAGGCTGCCCTCGGCATACTGGTCGATCGCGACGATCGAGGCGTAGGCCGACGCGCCCGAGCCGATCGCGCTGGCGTTCGCCGAGCCCATGATCGTGCCGGCGTTGCTGATGACCGCATGGCCCGACGTCGCGTTGACATACTGGTCGACGATGGCCGAGCCGTAAGCTTCGACGTAGGCGATGTACGCCGCCTTCGCGTCGCCATCGACGTTCAGGCTGATCATGCCGTTGTTGACCATCGACGCGTCGACGGCCGAACCGTCCGCGTACTGATGGAACGCATTGGAGCCGATGGCATAGGCCGACGCATCGCCGTAGGTGATCGTCACCGGCGCGGTCAACGGCCCCGTCAGCGTCGTCAGCGAACCGGTCGCCTCGGCGATCGCGCTCATCTGGATGGTGCCGTTGTTGACCATGTCGGCATCGATGCTGGTGCCTTCGGCGACCTGCGACATGCCGGCCGTGACCGACGCATCGGCAACAGCATGCGCGCCCGAAGCGTGCATCATCGCATAGATGTCGATCATGCTGTTGTTCGACATGACCGCCGCGACGGTCGAGCCGTTCACTTCCTGGTACACGCCGCCAGCGAAGACGTCGCCCGTGATGGCCCCGTCCGCCGCGGCGTCGGCCATCGCGTGGACCGAGATCACGCCATTGTTGACGAACGTGCCGTTGGCGACCGGCCCGTCGACCTGCTGCCACAGGGCCCAGGCGCGTGCATCGGCCCGCGCATCGCCCGAACGCAGGTCGTCGGCCGTCCCGACGATCGCATCGGCGTCGGCGACGACGGCGATCGTGCCGTCATTGGTCATGTTGGCCGACGCGGCGCTGCCGCCGTCGATATTCTGGACCGCAACGCCCCACGCATCTGCCGAAGCGCGCGCGTAGGAACCGCCGATGGCTTCGGCGACGAAGACGGCGCTGATCGTGCCGCTGTTGGCGATCGTGCCGGCCGCAGTCGCGGCCTCGACGTCCTGCCGGATCAGCGCGTCGTTCAAGCCGAACGACTGCTGAGCATAAGCCTGCGCGTCAGAGCCTTCCGCGAACGCGCTGACGTGCGCCGCGATCGTCCCGTCATTGTCGATCAGCGCGTTGCCCGAACCGATCGAGGTGACGTCCTGGTAGAGGAGGTGATCGATGTCCGCGTCGGCGTAGGCCCACGCGCCCTTGTTGCCAGCCTCGGCGTCCGCCTGGACGTTCACGTCGATCGAACCGGCATTGACGAGCGAAGCGTCGGCGTCGTCCACGCCGGCGGCGAGCTGGTACATGGCGCTATTGACATGCCCATCGGCGCGTGCGGTCCCGCCGTCTGCGGTCGCGAGCGCCGAGAAGTTCATCGTGCCGTTGTTGACGATCGACACTTCGCCGTGGTCCATCAGGCTGTAACGGGCTTCGTTATCGATGCCGTAGCCGATGACTGCCGACGCATAGGCTTCGCTGTCGGCATTCGCGATGGCGGCCGCACCGATCGTGAGCGTCCCGTCGTTGAGAATGCCCGCATGGCCGCTCGTCTCGCCGGCGCCCACTGCGGTCACGCCGACATAGATGCCGAAATCGACATTCGCGTCGGCGTCCGCCAGGTTCGTTCCGTTGGCGATCGCGGTCGCCACGAACGCGAGGCTGGCATCGGTCGTGCCCGATGCGGTGGCCGGCCCGACATGGAGATCGGCGTTGAGATCGCCCTGCCCGTAGGCCCACTCGTTGATGCCGTCCACTTCGGCGTACGCGTCGGCGGTGCCTTCGGTGTTGTTCGCACTCGCCAGCGCATGGATCAGCGCATTGCCATTCACGTCGAGCGCGACATTGGCGACGGCCGACGCGGTCGTCGCCACATAGCCCTGGTCGATGGCCCAGCCGATGGCGGCGTTCGCAGTCGCGACATCGGACACCGTGCCCGCGATCGCGCCCAACTCGACGTCGGTGAGGATCATCTGGAGATCGCCGCTCGTGCCGCTATCGACCTGCACGATGAGACTGCTGGCCACCGCGTTGCTGGTATCGACGACACCGCAGAATGCGTCGGCATTGTCGCATACATAGACCGCCGCCGTGTCGGTGCCGCCGAGCCCGCCGACCACCACCAGGTCGTTGCTGGTGTTGACGCCGGTATAGACACCGGGATCGGGATGGGCGTGGGTCGCCACGATCTGTGCCAGAGCATGGGTCGGGGCAAGGATGCCCACCGCCGCCAGAGAAACACCCGTGAGCAGCGTGCTACGCGTCTTGGTCGCCATTTAAAATTCCCCTGTTTGGGCCGTGATCTCGGCCCGAAAAATACACACGGCATTTCCGAAAGGGACGGAAAAGTCGCCATTACATGCTCCCACGAATAGTGCGGGGCGGCGTAATTCGCAATAACCTGCGTTAAGCTGACGCCTCTTTTCGACCGATTGATTAAGCCGCTGATCCGGCATCCTTTTTCGTCGAAGTCCGGGATTCTGCCGCGCGCGGCCCCAGGATGTCGCTCGCATGATGTAACTTTGGCGCAACACCTGCAAAAAGGCCCGGGAGTTTCCTCCCGGGCCCGTTCGTGCCGTATGGCGGCGCCGTGTTGGCGGGGCCGCTTCTGATCTGAAGGTCGTCCTAAGCAGCGAGTGTCAAATAGCGGTAAAAGCAGGCGCGATAATGGTCGACGACGAGCGTTGCGCGGCGGCCGCGCGACCCGTGGCGATTCGCGAGAAGGGGACAAGCGCGCACTGGCGGAGACGGAGGGATTCGAACCCTCGGTACGGGATTTACCCGTACGCCGGTTTAGCAAACCGGTGGTTTCAGCCACTCACCCACGTCTCCGGAGCCCGGCTAGGAGGCGCGACTTAGCGAAGCTTTCCACCTTGTTCAATGGGGAGCTTTTGGCTTTTCCCCTCGTTGACACGCCAACAGGGGAGCGATGCGTCCTTCGCTCCCGTTTCTGGCGGGAGTTCACCCATGCCCTATTCCCCCGATGTCGAACTCGACGACGGCATCCGCTTCTCGGAAAACCTGCTCCTCGCCATGATGCCGGAAAGGCTGCGCGAAAAGCTCGAGCCGCATGGCAAGCACGTCATGCTCGAGGTCGGCGACATCCTCTTCGCCAGCGGCGACAATGTCGAATATACCTTCTTTCCCTACAAGCCGACCATGATCTCGCTGCTCGTCGATCTCGACGACAAGCGCCGCGTCGAGGTCGCCTCGATCGGACAGGAAGGCGCGATCGGCGGCATCGTGAGCTGCGGCGACCTTCCCGCCTATACGCGCTCGGAGGTCCAGGTTGCGGGGACCGCACTCAAGATCCCGATGCACATCGTCGAGGAACTGAAGCGCGACAGCCTGTTCATGCGCGACCTCTACTGCCGCTACGCCGACTATCTCCTCGCGCAGGTGATGCAGTCGGTGGCGTGCAACGCCTTCCACCCGATCGAATGCCGCGCCGCGCGCTGGCTGTTGACCGCGCAGGATCGTTCGGGAGACCGGCTCGAACTGACGCAGGAAGCGCTTGCCGGCCTGCTCGGCGTCCAGCGCACCACGGTCAACGCGGTCGCGCGCCAGCTCCAGGCCGAAGGGCTTATCTCCTACCGCCGAGGCGTCATCACGGTAAAGGATCGCGAGGAACTCGAGCACCGCTCGTGCGAATGCTACGCGAGCGTCCACAAGCATTTCCGCAAGGTGCTCGGCAGCAAGGAGTCGAGCTGGATCGCGTCCTGCGAAGCCTAGGCGAGCCGCCAGCCCAGCGTCATCCCCGCGCAGAATGGGACCAGCGTCTCCTCGCCCGCTTGCACCGCGTCGGGCACCATCGCCGGCGCCTTCTCCAGCGTCACCGTCCCCTCGTTGAGCGGTAGGTCGTAGAACGCCGGGCCGTGCACGCTCGCGAACGCCTCGAGCCGGTCGAGCACGCCCTCTTCCTCGAACACGGTCGCATAGGTCTCGAGCGCGAACGGCGCGTTGAAGATGCCCGCGCATCCGCACGAACTTTCCTTGGCGTGGCGGGCGTGCGGCGCGCTGTCGGTGCCGAGGAAGAATTTGGGGCTCCCCCCGGTCGCGGCGCGGCGCACCGCGCGGCGATGCTCCTCTCGCTTGACCACCGGAAGGCAGTAGGCATGCGGCCTGAGCCCGCCCTCGAACAGCGCGTTGCGGTTGAGCATCAGGTGCTGCGGGGTGATGGTCGCCGCCACATTGTCCCCTGCCGCGAGCACGAAATCGACCGCATCCTTGGTCGTGATATGCTCGAACACGACCTTGAGGCCCGGGAAATCGGCAAGCGTCGGGATCAGCACGTCCTCGATGAACACGGCCTCGCGGTCAAACACGTCGACGTCGGCGCGCGTCACTTCGCCGTGGACGCACAGCACCATGCCCTGCTTTTCCATCTCGGCCAGCACCGCGCGGATATTGGCGATGTCGGTCACGCCGTGCGCGGAATTGGTCGTCGCGCCCGCAGGATAGAGCTTGGCCGCGACGAAGCTGCCGCGCTGGAACCCGTCGGCGAGTTGGCCCGGCACCGTCTCGTCGGTCAGGTAGCAGGTCATCAGCGGGGTGAAATCCATCCCCTCGGGCAGCGCGTCAAGGATACGCTGGCGATAGGCGTCGGCGGCATCGGGCGTTGTCACCGGCGGGGCAAGGTTGGGCATCACGATCGCGCGCGCGAACTGACGCGCCGTGTAAGGCAACACGCCCGCCATCATCGCGCCGTCGCGCAAGTGCAAGTGCCAGTCGTCGGGGCGGCGGATGGTGAGGCGCATCGTCTCGGCGGTCATGATCGTCCCATTGCGAAAGTGTCGCGCGCTCCCTAGCTCAACCCCATGGCCGCGACCACCCTCACCGACCGCAAGCTGCTTCGCCTGTCGGGCGACGGCGTCACCGACTTCCTCCAAGGCCTCGTCACCAACGACGTGGCGGGCGACCTCCCCGTCTGGGCGGCGCTCCTCACCCCGCAGGGCAAGTGCCTGTTCGACTTCCTCGTCTGGCGCGAGGGCGACGACCTGCTGCTCGACTGCGAAGCCGACGCGGCCGGCGACCTCGCCACCCGCCTCGGCCTCTACCGCCTGCGCCGCAACATCGCGATCACGCCGGAGGACGCACTCGCGGTCCACTGGTCGCAAGAGGGCGAGGAAGGCGTATCCGATCCCCGCCTCGAAGCCCTCGGCCGCCGCTGGCTCGCCCCGGCGGGCGAGGCCGCCACCGGCTGGCACGAACACCGCCTTCGCCTCGGCGTATGCGAAGGCCGCGCGGAATTGGGCGACCTCCTCTGGCTCGAATGCAATGCGGGCGAACTCAATGGCGTCGACTTCAAGAAAGGCTGCTTCGTCGGCCAGGAAAATACCGCGCGCATGAACTGGCGCTCGAAGGTCAATCGCCGCCTGTTCGTCATCGACGGCGCGCACGACAAGGCCCGCGCGGCCTATCCCGACCTCGGCCTGTCGGTCGTCCATGCGCGCAAGGACGCGGTGCCCGAACAGGCGATCGTTCCCGACTGGCTGGAAAAGGCGTTGTCCGCCTAGGGAGTGACGACCGGCAGGCCCGCGTCGGTCCAGGCGGTGATCCCACCGTCCATGTGGACGACTTCCTCGCCGCGATGCTCTGCCAGTTTGGCTGCTGCCTCGGCCGAGCGCCGTCCGGAGTGGCAGTAGAGGACCACCTGGTCACCATCGAGCGCCGCCGGGTCGAACGTGTCGAGCGGGAGGTTGACCGCGCCTTCGATATGGCCCTCGGCGAACTCTTCGGGCGTGCGCACATCGACGAGCTTCGTGTCGCCCGCCTCCAGCAGCGCCGCCAGCTCGGTCGGCGCGATGGTCGCGACGCTGACCGCCGCCGGCTGCGCGGTCTCGACCGTGGCTGCCGCCGCGCGCCCTTCACGGTCCCCGCACGAAGCGAGGGAGGCGAGAAGAGCGAGCGGCAGCAGACGGATCATCGATCAGGCCTTTGCGAGATTGCGCAGCACGTAGTGCAGGATGCCCGAATTCCGGAAATATTCGAGCTCGTTATAGGTGTCGATGCGGCAGCGCGCGGTGAAGCGGACTTCCTCGCCGTTAGCGCGCTTGGCGACCACTTCGACGTCCTGACGCGGCTCGAGATCGGCCAGCCCCGCGATCGAGAAGCTCTCCGACCCGTCAAATCCGAAGGTCCCCGCGCTCTCGCCGTCCTGGAACTGGAGCGGAAGCACGCCCATGCCGACGAGGTTGGAGCGGTGGATGCGCTCGAAGCTTTCGACGATGACCGCCTTGACGCCCAGGAGGATCGTGCCCTTCGCCGCCCAGTCGCGCGACGAGCCGGTGCCATATTCCTTGCCGCCGATCACGACTAGCGGAGTGGCGTTGTTCTGGTAGGCCATGGCGGCGTCGTAGATCGCCATCTGCTCGCCGTTGGGGCCCTTGGTGAAGCCGCCTTCGACCCCGTCGAGCATGCGGTTCTTGATGCGGATGTTGGCGAAGGTGCCGCGCATCATCACCTCGTGGTTGCCGCGGCGCGCGCCGTAGCTATTGAACTCCGCGCGCGGGACCTGGTGGTCGAGCAGGTAACGGCCCGCCGGACTGTCCGCCTTGATCGCGCCCGCAGGCGAGATGTGGTCGGTGGTGATGCTGTCGCCGAACAAAGCGAGCATGCGCGCGTCGGCGATATCGGTCAGCGCGCCCGGCTCCATCGCCATGCCCTGAAAGTAGGGCGGGTTCTGGATGTAGGTCGAACCGGCCGGCCAGTCATAGGTGTCGCCGCCGGTGACCGCGATGTCCTGCCAGCGATCGTCGCCCTTGTAGACGTCGGCATAGCGCGCCGAGAACATTTCCGAATGGACGTGCGCATCGACCAGCGCGCGCACCTCGTCGTTCGAAGGCCAGATGTCCTTCAGGTAGACGTCGTTGCCGTCCTTGTCCTGGCCGATGACACAGGTGGTGATGTCCTCGCGCGTGTTGCCGAGCAGCGCATAGGCGACCACCAGCGGCGGCGAGGCGAGATAGTTGGCGCGCACGTCCTGGCTGACGCGGCCCTCGAAGTTGCGGTTGCCCGACAGCACCGAGCAGGCGACGAGGTTGTTGTCGTTGATCGCCTTCGAGATCGGCCCCGGAAGCGGACCCGAGTTGCCGATGCAGGTGGTGCAGCCATAGCCGACGAGGTTGAACCCGATCGCGTCGAGATCGTCGCTGAGGCCGGCGGCGTCGAGATAGTCGGTGACGACCTGGCTGCCCGGGGCGAGCGAAGTCTTGACCCACGGCTTGCGGGTCAGGCCGAGTTCGCGCGCCTTCTTGGCGACGAGACCAGCGGCGACCAGCACGCTCGGGTTGGAGGTATTGGTGCAGCTGGTGATCGCGGCGATCACGACGTCGCCGTCGCCGACCGTATAGTCCGCGCCCTCGACCGCGACCTGGCCGGTGCCGCCCTCGTACTGCGTGTCGATGAGCTTGTTGAACTCGCTCGCCATGTCGGAAAGCAGCACGCGATCCTGCGGGCGCTTGGGGCCGGCGAGGCTCGGCATGACGCTCGACATGTCGAGTTCGAGCGTGTCGGTGAACACCGGCTCGGGGGCCGCGGCGTCGCGCCACATACCCTGCGCCTTGGCGTAGGCCTCGACCAGCGGGACGTCGTCGCCGCGTCCGGTCAGGCGGAGATAGTCGAGCGTGCGCTCGTCGATCGGGAAGAAGCCGCAGGTCGCGCCATATTCGGGCGCCATGTTGGCGATGGTCGCACGGTCGGCGAGGCTCAGGGCGTCGAGGCCCGGGCCGTAGAATTCGACGAAGCGGCCGACGACGCCGCGCTCGCGCAGCATCTGCGTGACGGTCAGCACGAGATCGGTCGCGGTCATGCCTTCCTTGAGCGCGCCGTCGAGGCGGAAACCGACCACCTCGGGGACCAGCATCGAGATGGGCTGGCCGAGCATCGCGGCTTCGGCCTCGATCCCGCCGACGCCCCAGCCGAGCACGCCCAGGCCGTTGACCATCGTCGTGTGGCTGTCGGTGCCGACGAGCGTGTCGGGATAGGCGACGGTTTCGCCGCCCTGGTCCTCGTCCGACCAGATCGCCTTGGCGATATGCTCGAGATTGACCTGGTGGCAGATGCCCGTGCCCGGCGGCACGACCTTGAAATTGTCGAACGCCTTCGATCCCCACTTGAGGAACTCGTAGCGCTCCTTGTTGCGCTCGTACTCGCGCTCGACATTGGCTTCGAAGGCGACCGGTGTGCCGAACTCGTCGACCATCACCGAGTGGTCGATGACGAGGTGGACGGGAACCTGCGGATTGATCTTCTGCGGATCGCCGCCGAGCGCCTTGATGCCGTCGCGCATCGCGGCGAGATCGACCACCGCGGGGACACCCGTGAAGTCCTGCATCAGAACGCGCGCGGGGCGATACTGGATCTCGCGGTTGATGCGCTTGTCCTTCTGCCAGTCGACGATCGCCTGGACGTCGTCGGTGGTGACCGTCACCCCGTCCTCGAAGCGAAGCATGTTCTCCAGCAGCACCTTCATCGAGAAGGGAAGACGCGACACGTCGCCCATCTTCTCGCCCGCCTTGGCGAGCGAATAATAGGCGATTTTCCTGCCGCCGACGTCGAGGGTGGTGCGGGTGCCGAGACTGTCTTGACCGGTGCGGATCATCGCCTGTTCTAGTCCTTCATCTGATACGGGTACGAAGCGGAAATATCGGGTGCGCCCGAGGGAATCCGGGCGGCGTGCGCGCCCCTAGCAGCCTCGGCTCGAATTGACAAAGGGCGAGCACGCCTCCGCGTTCCGCGATTCTTCGCCCGGTGCGCGGGAGGATGCGACGAACGGAGGGAGTGAACCTTAACCTCGCGCAACTTTTCTGCTATGGTCGCCGACCATGATGACAGGCCGTGACAGCTCCTATTTCGAGCGGCGGGCCAAGGAGGCCAGGGGGGCCGCCGATCACAAGAATGGCGGACGCGCCGCGCGCGTCGCCGGCCATCTCGCACTCGCCTACGAGGCGCTGGCGCGGATCAAGCGGCAGCGCGAAGGCCTGCCGATCACGAAACATTAGAGCCAGCCTCGCGAGCGCGCGTACCGGTACGGCAGGATCGCGCTCGCCAGCATCAGTCCGATCGCGAGCGGATATCCCCACGGCCAGTCGAGTTCGGGCATGTGGCGAAAGTTCATGCCGTAAATCCCCGCGACCAGCGTCGGCGGCATCAGCACTACCGCGACCACCGAGAAGATCTTCATCACGACGTTCTGCTGCACCCCGATCAGCCCGAGCGCGGCATCGAGCAGGAAGGTGATGTTGTCGGACAGGAAGTTGGTGTGCTCGTCGAGCGCCTTGAGGTCGCCCGCCAGCGCCCGCACTTCTTCCGCCAGTTCCCCGTCCTCGCGGATGCGCCGGCGCGCGCCGAAGAAACTCAGCAGTCGCCCGGTCGAGATCGACGTTTCGCGCACCTTGGAGAGCAGTTGCTGGACTCGCCCGATCCGCAGGATCAGCGCCTCCAGCTTGAGCTCGGGCGAGCGCGCGTCGCTGTCATGTTCGAAGATACGGCGGCTGACCGCCTCGATCTCCTCGCTCGCGGTCTCGAGCTGATCGGCGAGCCTGTCGACCATCGCGTCGATCAGCCCGACCATCACGCCCGCCGGCCCCGCATAGGCCTCGGGTTCGGCGTGTAGGCGGTTGAGGAAGGTGGCGAACGGCTTGGGGTCGACCGCGCGGATCGTCACCAGCCGGTCGCCCGACAGGAGAAAGCCGACCGGGCCCGACTGGGGCTGGCGCGCATCGACCCCGAACAGCACCGACAAGGTGAGGAACAGCGTGCCGTCCTCCTCGTAGAGGCGGCTCGACGGCTCGATCTCGGCTAGGTCCTCGAGACTCGGCAGGCTGCGTCCGACCGCCGCCGCGACCCGCGCGCGTTCTTCGTCGGTCGCGTCGAGGCAGTCGATCCATTGCGCCCGCGCGAGAGCCTCCTCGTCGCAGCCCGTATCGCTGGCGGGCTCACCGTCGATCAGGAAGCAGCGCAACATGGCGCCAGTGCTGGGACGCGCAAAGCCGCTTGGCAAGCGCCAATATCGCGGATAGCCCGAACGCCATGGTCCGCGTTCGCCTCCCCTACCTGCTCGTCGCCCTGCTTCTTGCCGCCGCCACCGCGGCGGTGCTGCTAGGCATGGGCCAGCCGCTGACCTGCACCTGCGGAACGATCGAGCTATGGGCGGGCGGAGCGTCGAGCCCCAAGACGAGCCAGATGATCGCCGACTGGTATGCTCCCAGCCACATGATCCACGGCTTCCTCTTCTTTGGCCTATTCTGGCTGGTCGCGAGGAAGCGCCCGGTCGAGCATCGCTTCTTGTGGGCGGTGATGCTGGAGGGCCTGTGGGAGATCGTCGAGAATTCGCCGACGGTGCTCGAGCGCTATCGTTCGGTCACCATCGAGGTCGGCTATTATGGCGACAGCGTCGTCAACTCGATGGCCGACCTTGCCTTCATGTCGCTGGGATTCCTGCTCGCGCGCAAGTTGCCGCTGTGGGCCAGCATCGCCTTCATCGTCATCGCCGAGGTCGCGGCCGCGATCGCGATCCGCAACAACCTGTTCTTCTCGAGCCTGATGCTGATCGCGCCGCAGCAATGGGTGCTCGACTGGCAGTCGGGCGGCTCGCTCTTCTAGCCCCTAGTCGGTGCGGTCGATCGCGCGGACCTGGCCTTCCAGCAGCTGGGCGCCCATCTGGGCCACAGGCCGCAGCGTGGGGCTGTCGCCCCGGCGTGCGTAGGTACGATGGAAGTCGAGCGCGTCGGGCACGAAGCCGCGCTGCTGCTGGAGATAGGTGTGGTCGAACGTCGGCGTCGAACGCAGCGAGCGCAGCATTGCCTTGTGTTCGGGAAGCAGTTCGGCGCGCGGCAACAGGTTGAGCCGCCGGCCCGCAAAGCTCAGCTGGCCCGCGATGCCGAGCGCGTTGCGGCGCTGCAATTTGGCAAGCGCGCGCACGTCGCGATCGCGCGACCGGGCGCGGGCGATATCCGCAGCCTTGACCGAATAGAGCGCAGAGGACGCTGCCACGTTGACGAACAGCGCCGCCGACAGGGTCGCACCCGACTGGCTCGCTGCCGCCTGAGGGACGATGGGAGCGGCGGGATTGCCCGGCGCGATAGAGGCCAAGAGGCCCAGCGCGACCGTCGCGCCCAGAAACTTTGCGTTTACCAAGATTTCCCTACCCCCTAGTTAACCGGACAGGTTCATTCCTGTCCGGCTAAATGTCCCGATTTGGGATATATCGGAGTAAGTCCCTGGTTACAACGCAAAAAAGCACCGCCCTTTCGGGCAGCGCTTTCCCTTCGCTCGGCGTCCCGGCGGGTGGCCGCGCCCGGCCGCTGCTTCAGTCGGCGTCGTCGATCGCCTCGACCTGGTTCTCGAGCAGGTCGGCGCCCAGTTCGGCAACCGGGCGCAAGGTCGGGCTCTCGCCCCGCGCGGCATAGGTGCGGTGGAGGTCGAGCACGTCGGGAACGAACGTGCGCTGCTGCTCGATATAGGTGCGATCGAAATCGGACGCGTACTGGAGCTTGCGCAACAAGGCCTCGTGTTCGGGCAACAGTTCCGCGCTCGGCAGCAGGTTCAGGCGCCGGCCCGCAAAGCTCAGCTGGCCCGCGATCCCCATCGCGTTCTCACGCTGGAGGGTCGCCAGCGCGCGCACCTCGCTATCCGCCGATCGCGCCTCGGCCAGTTCGGCCGCCTTGACCGCGTAGAGCGCCGCCGACGAGGCGATCGCCACGAACGCGGCCGCGGTGGTCGGGCCGAGCGCCGCCGACGGCACTGCGGTCGCGACCATCGGCGCCGGTTTCGACGAACAGCCCGCCACCATCAGCGCCAGCGCCGCGGCCGCGAGGAGCGGCCCTTTCCTCGTGAATGGCCGCATCCTCGTTTCTCCTGCTGCTGGGGCCTTAGCGGCCGATCATCTTCTCGGGCTTTACCACGCGGTCGAAGGTTTCCTCGTCGACCAGCTCGAGGTCAAGCCCGGCTTCCTTCAAGGTCATGCCCTTCTTATGAGCGTGCTTGGCGATGGTCGCCGCATTGTCGTAGCCGATCTCGGGCGCGAGCGCGGTGACCAGCATCAGCGAGCGGTTCATCAGCTCGGCGATGCGCTCCTCGTCGGGCTCCATCCCGTCGAGACAGCGCTCGGTGAAGCTTTCCATGCCCACCGTCAGGAGGTCGATCGAGCGGATCGCGTTGGCCCCGATCAGCGGCTTGAACACGTTCAGTTCCATGTGCCCCTGCAGCCCGCCGACCGTCACGGCCATGTGATTGCCCATCACCTGCGCGGAGACCATGGTCAGCATCTCGCACTGTGTCGGATTGACCTTGCCCGGCATGATCGAGCTGCCCGGCTCGTTCTCCGGCAGCTTGAGTTCGCCCAGCCCGCAACGCGGTCCCGAGCCGAGCAGGCGGATGTCGTTGGCAATCTTCGACAGCGACACCGCGATCGTGTTGAGCACGCCCGACAGCTCGACCAGCGTATCGTGCGCGGCCAGTTCGGCGAACTTGTTGGGCGCCGAGGTGAAGGGCAGCTGGGTGAGGTTGGCGACTTCCTTGGCGAACTTCTCGGCAAAACCCTCGGGCGCGTTGAGCCCGGTGCCGACCGCAGTGCCGCCCTGCGCGAGACGGTAGAGGCGCGGCTGCACCGCCTTCACCCGCTCGATATTGTCGGCGATCTGCTGCGCGTAGCCCGAAAATTCCTGGCCCAGCGTCAACGGCGTCGCGTCCTGCAAGTGCGTGCGCCCGATCTTGATGATCCGGTCCCACGCCACCGCCTGCCGGTCGAGCGTCCTGTGGATGCGCTTGAGCGCCGGGATCAGGCGACGCTCGACCGCGACCGCAGCCGCAATGTGCATCGCCGTCGGAAAGGTGTCGTTCGACGACTGGCCGCGATTGACATGGTCGTTGGGGTGCACCGGTTCCTTGCCACCGCGCCTGCCGGTCAGCGCCTCGTTGGCGCGGCCCGCGATCACCTCGTTGGCATTCATGTTCGACTGGGTGCCCGAGCCGGTCTGCCAGATGACCAGCGGGAACTGGTCGTCGAGGTCGCCGCGCGCGACTTCGCCCGCCGCCTGCTGGATGGCTTCGGCCAGGTCGGCGTCGAGATTCTTGAGCCGCCCGTTGGTGCGCGCGGCCGCCTGCTTCACCACGCCCAGCGCATGGACGATTTCCTTGGGCATGCGCTCGCGCGGGCCGAAGGGAAAGTTGGCGATCGAGCGCTCGGTCTGCGCGCCCCAATAGCTTTGCGCCGGCACCTCGATGGGGCCGAAACTGTCATGTTCGGTACGGGTGGGTTCGCCCACGTCATTCACTCCCGAGCCAATGGAAAAAGGATCGGCGCCCGATTAGGCGGGCGGCGCGCGCGAGTCGAGGGGGCGCTCGCTACTTCTTCTTGGTGAAGTCGACCGACACGACGTTCGAACCGTCCTCGATCGGTTCGGCCCGGAGCGGCTCGTCCCCGGCCTCGTCCTCGTCGTCGAACAAGTCGTCGTCATCCTCCTCGTTCGCCTGGAACTTGAGGCTGAACTCGACCGCCGGATCGACGAAATCGGTCACCGCGGCGAACGGGATGAACAGCGTCGAGGGTACGCCGCCGAAGCTGAGGCCGACCGAAAATCCGGTATCGGTCACCTTGAGGTCCCAGAAGCGGTGCTGGATGACGATGGTCATCTCTTCCGGGAAGCGCTCGGACAGGTGCTTGGGGATCTCGACCCCCGGCGCCTTTGTGCGGAAAGTGATGTAGAAATGGTGCGTGCCGGGCAGTTCGCCGGTCGCCGCGACTTCGCTCAACACCCGCCCGACAACTGCGCGCAGCGCCTCCTGGACGATCTCGTCGTAGGGAATCAGGCTTTCGGGCGCATCGTCGGTCATGGCCTGCGGGATGAACTCCGCACCCCACGGGGTCAAGGGGCAATGGACAGCGCCGCGCGATGTCGCCATGGTCGCGCGATGCGCAACGACTGGCACCGCTCCTACAACCATTTCCGCCGCGGTCTCGATGCGACCCGCGACCCGTTCTTCGCGGGAATGGGTCACGGCAGCATGTCGGTCGAATTGTTCGAACCGCGCGGGCGCGACATGCAGACGCCCCACCCGCAGGACGAGATCTACATCGTGCGCCAGGGCAAGGGCTGCATCGAGAAGGAAGGCGAAGTCATCGCAGTCGATGCCGGCGACGTCATCTTCATCGAGGCCGGCGCGCATCATCGCTTCGTCGAGTTCAGCGACGATTTTTCCGTCTGGGTCGTCTTCTACGGGCCCGCGGGAGGGGAAGGACAGGACCATCATGCCGATCGACGCGACGAAACCGTACGATCCTGACAATATCTTCGCCAAGATCCTGAAAGGCGAGATTCCCTGTTCGAAGGTCGACGAGACCGCACACAGCCTCGCTTTCCACGACATCAACCCGCTTGCCCCGATCCACATCCTCGTCATCCCCAAGGGCCATTACGTCAGCTGGGACGACTTCTCGGCGACGGCGAGCGATGCGGAAATCCTCGATTTCACGCGTTTCGTGGGCAAGGTCGCGCGCGACAACGGGTGCGTCGAACAGGGCTACCGGATGCTCGCCAACATCGGCAAGCGCGGCGGACAGGAGGTCCCGCATCTCCACGTCCACCTGTTCGGCGGCGCACCGCTCGGGCCGATGCTCGCACGTTAGGGATTGAAAGCGCGCCAGAGCGCGCTAGGCTCGCCTTCTTTTCACGGTCGGTTCCCCGGGGGAACCGGCTTTCTTGTTAGGGGAGCCCCTCATGATCCTAGGGCGCGTCAAGCCGCTGGAAGCCATCCTGGCCACCGCGGAAAAGAAATCGCTGCATCGTTCTCTCGGCGCGATCCAGCTGATGCTGTTCGGCATCGGTTGCATCATCGGAACGGGCATCTTCGTGCTGACCGCCGCGGGTGCGCAGAAGGCCGGTCCCGGCCTCATGCTCGCCTTCGTCATCGCCGGCCTCGTCTGCGTCGTCGCGGCGCTCTGCTATGCCGAGATCGCCTCGATGATCCCGGTCGCAGGCTCGGCCTACACCTACTCCTACGCGACCATGGGCGAGTTTCTCGCCTGGACGGTCGGCTGGGCGCTGATCCTCGAATATGCCATCGCCGGCGCGGCCGTCTCGGTCGGCTGGTCGGGCTATTTCGCGGGCACGATCCTCAACGAGTTTATGGGGGTCCAATTGCCCACATGGCTCGCCGGCGGCCCGCTCGCACTGGGCGGCATCGAGGGCGGGTTCATCAACCTGCCCGCCGCGATCATCGCGCTGCTCATCACCTGGCTGCTGATGATCGGCACCAGCGAGAGCGCCAAGGTCAACGCCGTGCTCGTCGCGATCAAGGTCACCGCGCTCACCGCCTTCATCGGCTTGACTCTAACCAGCGCCTATTTCGATCCCGACAAGTTCAACCCGTTCCTGCCCGCGGGCGTGTTCGGTGGTTTCGGCACCGGGGTCGGCGCGGTCGGCGCGGCGGCAACGATCTTCTTCGCCTATGTCGGTTTCGACGCGGTCTCGACTGCGGCGGAAGAGACCAAGAACCCGCAGCGCAACGTGCCCATCGGGCTCGTCGGCTCGCTATTGTTCTGCACGGTCTTCTACATCCTCGTCGCGGCGGGCGCGATCGGCACCATTGGCGGCCAGCCGATCATGGGGCCGAACGGCATTCCCTTCCCGGCGGGTTCGGAAGAACTCGCGCTGCAGTGCGCGATGCCCGAGCACGCGGCCGCGCTGGTCTGTTCGGACGAGGCGCTCGCGCACGTCCTCAGGCAGATCGGCTTCTCCGGGATCGGCAACATGCTCGGCATCGCCGCCTTCCTCGCGCTGCCGTCGGTCATCCTGGTGCTGCTGTTTGCGCAGACCCGCATCTTCTTCGTGATGAGCCGCGACGGCCTTCTTCCCGAAGGCCTCTCGGCGGTCCACCCGAAGTGGAAGACCCCGTACAAGGTGACGCTGATGACCGGCCTCCTTGTCGCGATCGGCGCGGCCTTCTTCCCGGTCGGGCAGCTGGCCGACATCGCCAACGCGGGCACGCTCTACGCCTTCTTGATGGTGGCGGTCGCGGTGATGCTGCTGAGGAAGCAGCGCCCCAACTTCAAGCGCGACTTCAAGACCCCGGCGATCTGGCTGATCGGCCCGGCCACCGTGTTCGGTTGCGCCTTCCTGTTCCTCAACCTGCCGTCGGCGGCGATGCTCGTCCTGCCGATCTGGTCGCTGATCGGGTTCGTGGTCTATTTCGGCTACAGCCGTCGCAACAGCCATCTCGGCAAGGGCATCGTCGAAGTGGTCGACGACGTCGCGGGCGAGGAGACGATGATCCCGATCCATCCGCCTGCGGACGAATAGGGACATCTGAAGCCGACACGAAGAAGGGGCGGCCCGCACGCAAGCGGGTCGCCCCTTCTTCTTTACGACATGCGCCGGTTCACAGAATGGCGGACGCCAGTTCCCTGAGGTCGGCTTCGGGCCGCGCGCCGTAGTGCTGGATCACCTCGGCCGCCGCGATCGCGCCGAGCTTGAGGCTCTGTTCGAGGTCGAGACCCTTGGCCTGGCCGGCGAGGAACCCCGCGGCGAACAGGTCGCCCGCGCCCGTGGTGTCGACCAACTGCGAGATCTTTTCGGCCGCGACGCGCGCGCGGTGACCGTCCTCGACCGCGATCGCGCCCTTCTCGGACCGCGTGACGACCAGCAGCGGCACCTTGGGTCCGATCGCTTCGACCGCTTCGTCGACATCGCCCTTCTTGGCCAGCTCGACGATCTCCGCCTCGTTGGCGAACAGGATGTCGATCTTGCCCTCCTCGATGAGCCGCAGGAAGTCGGCGCGGTGACGCGCGATGCAGAAACTGTCGGACAGGGTGAAGCTGACCTTGCGGCCCGCCGCGCGCGCGACGTCCATCGCCTTTTCCATCGCTTCCTTTGCGTGGGGCAGGTCCCACAGGTAGCCTTCGAGATAGACGATGCCCGCATCGGCCACCGCCGCCTCGTCGATGACGCCCGGCTGGAGCTGGTTGGCCGCGCCGAGGAACGTGTTCATCGTCCGCTGCGCGTCGGGGGTGACCAGGATCAGGCAGCGCGCGGTCGCGCCGACATCGCCGCGCGGTTCGACTAGGAAGTCGACGCCCGACGCCTCGATGTCGTGCTTGTAGATCGCGCCGAGCTGGTCGCTGGCGACTTGCCCCGCGAACGCGGTTCGGCAGCCCAGCGCCGCGAGTCCCGCAGCGGTATTGCCCGCCGAGCCGCCCGAGATCTCGCGCCCCGGCCCCATCGCCTCGTAGAGGCTCTCCGCCTCGGCTTCGTCGATCAGCCGCATCGATCCCTTGTCGAGCCCGTGGCTCTCGAGGAACGCGTCGGTCGCGTCGGAAATCACGTCGACGATGGCATTGCCGATGGCGAGCACGTCGTAGCGGGGGTCGGTCATGAAGGTCGGTCCGGTGTCAGGAGAAGCGTGAATTGCGATAAAGCGCGCGCCCTAGCCGCCGGACGGCGAAGGAGCAAGCTTGCGCCGCGCCGCGCGCCGCGCCATCCCCTTGGCATGCGCCGCCTTCTCCTCGCCCTGCCGCTCGCCCTTGCCGCCTGTGCCGGCCCCGCCGAACGCCCGACCTCGCCGCCCCCGCCTGCCCCACCGCAGGTCCAGCGGGGCGGCGCGCTGATCGGGCTGACCGCAGGCACCGTGCTCCAGCGCTTCGGCCAGCCCGAACTCACCATCCGCGAAGGCGACGGGCTCAAGCTCCAATATCGCGGCGCGTGCGTGCTCGACGTCTACCTCTATCCCGGCCAGGGCGGCCGCGAGGCGACCGTGCGCCATGTCGATGCGCGCGACGTCTATGGCCGCGACGTCGACCGCGAGACCTGCGCCCTGTCGCTCGACCGCGCGCTCTAGGCCAGCCGCTCCATCGCCCAGCGCGCCGCCTCGGCGACGACCGGGTCGGGATCCTCGAGGTGCGGCGCGACATGGGCGCGCATTGCCGCATCGCCGCTATTGCCGGCCGCGATCAGGCAGTTCCTGACCATCCGGTCGCGCCCGATCCGCTTGATCGGCGAGCCCGAGAATTTCGCCCGGAACGCCGCATCGTCGAGCGCCAGCAACTCCGCCAGCCTGGGCGCGACGAGGTCTTCGCGCGGCAGGAATTTCGCGTTGGCCTGCGCGGCCTTCGCAAACGAATTCCACGGGCACACGGCAAGGCAGTCGTCGCACCCGTAGATGCGATTGCCCATCGCCGCGCGATATTGCTCCGGGATCGGCCCGTGCAGCTCGATCGTCAGGTAGGAGATGCAGGCGCGCGCATCGATCCGCCCGGGCGCGGTGATCGCGCCGGTCGGGCACGCCTCGATACAGCGCGTGCAGCTCCCGCAATGCTCGCTCGCCGGCACGTCGGGCTCCAACTCCATGTCGGTGTAGATGACGCCGAGGAACAGCCAGTTGCCGTGGGTGCGGTTGAGCAAGTTCGTATGCTTGCCCTGCCAGCCGATCCCCGCCGCCGCCGACAGCGGCTTTTCCATCACCGGCGCGGTATCGACGAACACCTTCAACTGGCACTTGGCTTCCTCGGCCAGCCAGCGCCCCATCGCCTTGAGCTTCTTCTTGACGACGTCGTGATAGTCGCGCCCCTGCGCGTAGACCGAGATGCGCCCCACATCCCCCTCGCCTGCCAGCCGCAACGGGTCCTCGGCCGGCGCATAGCTCATCGCCAGCGCGATCACCGATTTCGCCTCCGGCCAGAGGCCCTGCGGGTGCGCGCGCTGCTCCTTGCGCCCCTCCATCCAGCCCATCTCGCCATGCCGTCCCTCGGCGAGCCATTCGTAGAGGTCCTCGCCCGCCCCTACCGCTGCGTCTGCGCGCGCGAACCCGCAGGCGCAAAAGCCCAGTTCCTCGGCTTTTCGGCGAATGGCGGTCTCTAGGCTTGTCATCTCGGCTCCAGCCTCTACCAAATTGGCCCATGCAGGAAAGCCGCTTCGCCGCCGAGGCCACCAATCTCGTCAAGACCTTCGATGGAAAACGGGCTGTGGACGGGGTCAGCCTCGCCGTCCCCGAAGGCAGCATCTTCGGCTTCCTCGGGCCCAATGGCGCGGGCAAGACGACGACGCTACGCATGATGCTCGGCATCATCGATCCAGACGAGGGAAGCCGCAGCCTCCTCGGCCACGACCGCCCGCTCGAAGCGGCGCACGACGTCGGCTATCTTCCCGAGGAACGCGGCCTCTACCCGGCCATGACCGCGCGCGAGGCGATCGCGTTCATGGGCGCGCTGCGTGGCCTTCCGCTCGATGCGGGCCGCACCCGTGCAACGCAATTGCTCGAGGAGAACGGGCTCGGCGACTGGACGATGAAGCCGATCCGCTCGCTTTCCAAGGGCATGGCGCAGACCGTCCAGCTGCTCGGCACCATCGTCCACAATCCAAAGCTCATCATCCTCGACGAGCCCTTCTCGGGCCTCGACGCGATCAACCAGGGCAAGCTCGAAGGCCTCATTCGCGCGCAGGCCGCCGCGGGCACCACCGTCATCTTCTCGACCCACGTCATCGCCCACGCCGAGCGATTGTGCGAGCAGGTCGCGATCATCGCCAAGGGCAAGCTCGCTTTCTCGGGCGGGGTCGCCGCGGCGCGCGAACGGCTCAATCCGATCGTCCGGCTCAAGACCCGCGCCACCGACGGCCCGTGGCGCAGCGCGCTTCCCGCCGCCGCCACTCGTGACGGCGAGGAATGGCATTTCGAACTGCCCGACAGCGGCCCCGAACCGCTATTGAAGGCCCTCATCGAGGGCGATGCGGGCATCGAGACCTTGTCGATCGAACGCCCCGGCCTCCACGACGCCTTCGTCGCGATCGCGGGCGAGGCCGCCGCCGCCGAAATGGAGGAAGGCAAGTGAAGCTTCCCGAACTGCTGCGCGCCGCGCTCGTCATCGCGCGCCGCGACTATAGCGCGACCGTCCTATCGAAGACCTTTCTCTTCTTCCTGCTCGGCCCGCTCTTCCCGCTCGCGCTCGGCTTCATGTTCGGCAACCTTGGCGGCAAGATCGTCAAGGAAGCCGACCAGCCGCGGGTCGCGGTGGTGTCGAGCCAGGCCGATTACGACGCGCTCGTCGCCGCGCGCGACCGCCTCGCGCCGCTGGCCGAGGAGCGACCGATGGTCGGCCTCGTGCACCGCCTGCCCGAAGCCGACGCGAAAACCCAGCGCGAGGCGCTCCTCGCCGCCAAGGACACGCCCGTCCTCGGCGTCCTCGAAGGCGGGCTCGACGCCCCGCATTTCACCGGTGACGTCGACGAGGAGGGCCGCACGCTCAAGCAGCTTGCCTCGTTCGTCGATCTCGCCCGGCAAAGCGCTCTCGCCGCGCCGCCCGGCGGCGCCCCGCTCGGCTTCACCGCGACCAACGAAAGCGCGGGCTCGCTTGTCTCGATCCGCATGCTGACCGCGCGCGCGGGCCAGTTCCTGCTCTTCTTCCTGACCCTGCTGCTCGCCGGCATGCTTTTGTCCCAGATGCTCGAGGAGAAATCGAACAAGGTGATCGAGGTGCTAGCTTCCTCGGTCCCGGTCGATGCCATCTTCGTCGGCAAATTGTTCGCCATGCTCGCCATCTCGCTGACAGGCATCGCGGTGTGGTTCGCGGCCGGCATCGGCGCTTTCGCCATCTACGTCGATGGCGGGCTCGCCGCCGCACCGCCCGCCCCCGCGGTCGGCTGGCCGCTCTTCCTCGTCCTGCTGCTGGTCTATTTCTCGATGAGCTACCTGCTCGTCGGCGCGGCCTTTCTCGGCATCGGCGCGCAGGCCTCGACCGTGCGCGAAGTGCAGACCATGTCGATGCCGGTGACCATGCTCCAGGTCGTGCTCTTGCTCGGCGCGCAAGCGGGCGTGGGCAAGCCCGACAGCATCGAGGCGCTCGCTGCCGCCGTCTTCCCCTTCACTTCGCCCTTCGCGATGATCGCGCGCGCCGCCGAGCAGGATGCCATCTGGCCCCATCTCGTCGCGCTCGGCTGGCAAATGCTGTGGGTCGCGCTGATCCTCAAGCTTGCGGCCAAGCTGTTCCGCAAGAGCGTGCTCAAGTCGGGCAAGCCGTTCCGCTGGCCCTGGATGCGCAAGACCGCCTGATCAGGCGTCGGGCGCGGGCCCGATCTGCTCCCACAGCTCGATCTTGACCCCGTCGGGATCGAGCAGCCACGCGAACTTGCCGTAGGGCTCGTCGGCGCGGCCGAGGATCTCGACGCCCTTGTCCTCCAGCTCCTTCTGGAAGCTGTCGAGGTCGTCGACGCGGAAATTGATCATGAAGGGCTGCGTGCCGGGATCGAGATAGGTCGTATCCGCGGCAAAGCTGGATAGGAGCGAGAAGGGATCGTCCTGCGGCTCGTCCTTCCAGCGGAACACGGGCCCGTATTCGCCCGCGATGCCAAGCACGTCCTTGTACCAGGCGCTGGTCTTGTCGGGATCGGCGCGCTTCACGAACACGCCGCCCAGTCCGGTAATCCTGCCCATCAGTCCCTCCTGTCCCCCGCGTCCGTAGCAGACGCGGGGGAGGTGAGACAGGGTCAGACGTTCTCGGGGTAGATCGGACGGATGTCGATCGGGATGTCCCCCATCGTCCCCGTCACGGTCTCGGCTTCCGGATCGTAGGCGCCCCAGTCTTCGAACAGCTTGACCGCGCCGTCATAGTCGCCGTCGCCCTGGAGAACGACGATCCGGCGAACCAGCTCGGCGAGCGCCTCGTCGAACTTCTCGTCGACGACGTGGAAGCGCTTGGCCTTGGCGTCCCACTCGATCGCGCCGAGGTCGCGCAGGATGCGGTACTGCATCGCCGCGCCCTTGCCGTGCGCCTCGTTGGTGCCGAAGCGCATCGCGCGGAACAGGCCGACCACATAGGTACGGCGCAGCGCGCCCTTCTCCTCGGCGGGCAGCAGCCCCTCGTCCATCATGTAGAGGATGTTCCAGGCACCCATCGCGTCGGCCTTGGCCTCTTCGAGCCCCGAGCTCATCTCGGCCATGACCTTGTCGACCGTGGTCTCCTTGCCGTCGACCGTGATCGTGCCCGGCCCGAGGCTGTGCGAGAGTTCGTGGAACAGCGTCTCCATCGTCATGTACTTCTTGGAAACCTGCGCGGCGTCTTCCTTGGTCAGCACCAGCTCGGCCATCGGCGCGAGGATGCGGTCGTATTTCGCGCCCAGTACGTTGGCGAGGATCACCTTCTTGGCGCCCTTGGCCTCGCGGACCCGCTCGTCATTGGGCAGGTTAAAGGCGATCGTCTGCACGCCCGGCACATTGTCGCCGCCACCGTGGATCTGCTCGACCACGCTGATCGGGCTCTCGAAGCCGCGACGGAAATTCTTGTACTTCTCGTCGACCGGGAGATTGGCCTCCATGTCGCGCAGCTTCGCCTTGTAGACGTCGAGGGCGGCCGATTCCTCGGGATCGCGCAGGGTCACGAACGCCTCGAACGCGGTCTTCCGCGCATAGAGCGTGTCGGTGTAGACTTCGTACGGCCCGATCGCGACCTCGATCGGCGTGTCCTTCAAATCCATCCACGCCAGCTCGCTCTCGTAATAGTCGTCGGTGCGGAACGCCTCGGCGCGCAGCGTCAGGAACTTCTTGAGGCTCGGGTTGGTGGTGATCTCGGCAGCTTCCTCGAGCAGCTTGGCGGCCGGCTCGAGCCACTCGGCATATTCCTCGGAATAGGGCACCGCGACCAGGCGATCGCCGTCGCGCTTGACCACCGTGTAGGGCGACAGCAGCGCTTCTTCCTCGTCGGGGTGGGCGGCGATATAGGCGTCGAGATCGGCCTTGGTGAGGTCGGTCGGGTAGAAGCCCGCGCCGACCGGGCGCGCCTTGTCACCGTAGAAGGGCTTGTCCTCCTCGAGGCTGTCCCAGCTGCCGAAATAGGTGTCGAACCGCTCGAGCAGCGCGTCCTTGTCGGGCGCGTTCGAAGCGAGGATCGCCTCGCGCTTGGCGGGGTTCTCGGCATCGACCTGGCGGAGGTAGATCTCGCTCATCAGGTTGGCGGCTTCGATCAGCTTGTTGACCACCTGCTTTTCCTCGTCGGTGAGGAAGCTGGTGTCGGTTTCCATCTCGACGCTCGCCAGCTTGGCGAGCGCGGCAGCATCCGAGCCCTCCGCGGGCGCTTCGAGCTGCTCGCCCGTGTTGCAGGCGGCGAGCGGGAGGCTGAGGGACAGGGCGGCGGCGGCGCTGAGCCAGAGATGCTTTTTCATGGGCGCGGGGTGTAGCGCCTCTTGCAGCTTCCCCCAAGCGGGATTTCGACGGGCGGACTTGCGGGCGCGGTGCGTCTGCGCCAAGCGAAGACGCAGACGGGGCGAAAGCGGGCGATCATGACGACCATCCGGCACGGTATCGACACGCGCATCATCTGGGCGATCGCAATCCCCGCGATGCTGACCAATGTCGCGACCGCGCTGATCGGCATCGGCGACATGTGGATCGTCGGGCGGCTCGAGGATGCCGCGACGCAAGGCGCGGTCGACGTCGGCGCGCGCCTGTTCGCGCTGCTGTTCACGGTCATGAATTTCCTCAAGACCGGCACTACCGGCCTCGTCGCGCAGGGCGGCACGCGCCACGGTGTCCACGCGCAGGCCGAAACGCTCGTGCGCGGCCTCGTCATCGGGTTCGGCATCGCCGCCGCGCTTCTCCTCGCCAAGCCGGTGCTCCAGCCGCTCCTGCTCTCCGCCCTCGGCGCGCAAGGCGACGTCCTCGCCGCCGCGCGCGTCTATGCCGACATCCGCTATTTCACCGCGCCCGGCGTGATGGCCAACCTTGCCCTTGTCGGCTTCCTCGTCGGGCGCCGCCAGGTGCGCACCGCGATGGCGGTCGAGATCGGCTACAACCTCCTCAACGTCGGGCTCGGCCTGTGGTTTGTGCTCGGGCTCGACATGGGCATCGCGGGCATCGGCTGGTCGAGCTTCGCCGCCGAATATGCCAAGCTCGCGCTCCTCGCCCTGCTGGTCCTGCGCGGCGCGGCGGGCGGAGAGGTGCTCGCGGCCCTGCGCAACCGCTCGGTCATCGCATGGGCCTCGCTCAGGCCCTTCCTGTCGATCAACCGCGACCTGTTCCTTCGGACCGTCATCCTGATGATCGCGGGCGCCGCGCTGACCCGCATCGGCGCAGAGCGCGGCGCGGTCACGCTCGCGGCCAACGGCATCCTCTACCAGCTTTTCGTCTTCATGGCGCTGCTGCTCGACGGGTTCGAGAATGCCGCGCAGGTCCTCAACGGCGAGCGCTACGGCGCGCACGACCGCGTCGGCTTTCTCAGGGTGACCAAGGCGATCTTGTGGCGCGGCTTCGCCGTCGCCTTTCTGCTCGCCGCCGCCTTCCTGGTGACCGCCGGCCCCGTCATCGTCAGCTTCGCCGCCACCCCCGCGGTCGCGATCGCCGCCTTCAAGGTCGCGCCGTGGATGGTCCTCATCCCGCTCGCAGGCGTCGCCAGCTTCGTCTTCGACGGCGTCTTCGTCGGCGCCAGCTGGACGCGCGCGCTGCTGCTCTCGATGGCCGGCGCCGCGCTCGTCTACGCGCTCGCGATCTGGGCGACATGGAGCATGGGCAACCAGGGCCTGTGGGCCAGTTTCGCCCTGTTCCTCGTCGCCCGTGCCGCGCTGCAGGCGCTGATGCTCCCGCGCCTTGCCGAAGGCATCGCGGACGAGCGGCGCTAGTGGACGAAGCGCGCGACGACGTCGCGATAGGAGCGGCTGACCTTCACCTCGGCACCTGAATCGAGCACCAGGAAGCATTCGCCGTTGGTGTGCGGGCGGACCTGCTTGACCTGGTCGAGGTTGACGATGGTCGAACGGTGAACACGCTGGAAGCGGCGCGGATCGAGCCTCTTCTCGAGGTCCTTCATCGTCTCGCGCAGGATCAGCGTGTTGTCGCCGGTCTGGATGCACATATAGTCGCCCGCCGCATCGATACGCTCGATATCGCCGACGTCGACCCGGAAGATCTGACCCTGGTCGCGGATGTTGATGACCTGCTCGTAGCGGCTCGCCGCCGGGCGTTCGGAACCGTCGGTGATCGTCTCGGCCGCCTCCGGGGCGTGTTCCTCGAGCGCGGTCTGGAGCTTCTCCGCCTTGCGCGCGGCGCCCTTCTCCGACAGTCGCTCGCGTACCCTGTCGAGCGTCGCGGCGAGCCGGTCCTCGTCGACCGGCTTCATCAGATAGTCGACCGCCTGCGCCTCGAAGGCCTTGAGCGCGTGCTCGGAATAGGCGGTGACGAACACGAACAAGGGCGGCTCGACCTCCATCAGGCCGCTGATCACCGAAAACCCGTCGAATCCCGGCATCTGGATGTCGAGGAAGACGAGGTCGGGCTTGTGCGTCTTGACCGCGCGGATCGCCTCGCGTCCATTGGCCGCGGTGGCGATCACCTCGACGTCGTCATGCGCCTCGAGCCTCAACTGGAGGCCCTGGGTTGCAAGCGGTTCGTCGTCGACGAGGATGGTGCGGATGGTCATGAATTGTCTTCCGTTTCGTAGGGGATTTCAACCACAACGCTGAACCCCCCATGTTCGTTCGTTCTGGTCGAGAAACCGTGTGCGGCGCCATAAGCCTGGCTCAGCCGTTCGCGAATGTTGGCGAGCCCGACGCCGGTCGAGAGCGCATCGCCTGTCTGACCGCCTGGCCCGGGGCCGCTGTCGGCGACCTCGATCCGCACCGCCCGCCCCTCGCGCCGTGCGGTCACCCAGATGTCGGCGCCTTCTTCGGAGGGCGTCACCGCATACTTGATCGCATTCTCGATCAGCGGCTGGAGCAAGAGCGAGGGCAGACGCGCATTGACCGTGTCGGCATCGATCCTGAAATGCGGCTTCAACCGCTCCTCGAAGCGCATCTTCTCGATTTCGAGATAGAGCTTCAAGGTCTCGACTTCCTTGGCCAGCGGGACCTTGGCGGTCGGCTCGTTGACCAGCGTGTAGCGCAGGAAGGAGGACAGGCGCGAGAGCATCGCGTTGGCGCGCTCGACCTGCTTCAAGAGCACCAGCGTCGAGATCGAATTCAGGGTGTTGAACAGGAAATGCGGGTTGAGCTGGTAGCGCAGCATCGCCAGCTGCGCGCTCGATGCCTGCATCTCCAGCTTGGCGCGCTGGTCGATCTGTTCTTCCAGCAGCAGGTAGTAGTTGATCCCGTAATAGAGCGCCGACCAGGCCGCGAGCAACGAGAAGTCGAGGATGATCGCGCCGAGGAAGGCGACCCCGACCGGCTGGAAGTTCGGGTTGACGAAGGTCGACAGGCTCCACGTCTCGATGAACGAGAAGACCGCCGCGGCGATGGCGACCGTCGCCAGCGACACGATCGCGGTCAGCGTCACGCGCATCGCGATCAGCCGCTTGTAGAGCGAGGCCATCAGCAGCGTCAGCGAATAGCCGGTCGCGGTCAGCAGCAGGCAGTGCACGACGAACATCGCGCCCATCGAATTGGCGAGGCCGGACAGCGAGCGCAGGATGAAGAAGCCCGACCAGCCGAAACTCTGCAGTAGCCAGAAGGCGCGGTTCTTGTCGGCGAAGAAGGGCTGTTCGAGCCCGACACCCTCAAGGATCGGGCGCGCGGGGCCGGTGCCGCGGGGATCGGGGCGCGCGACCTTGGCCTTGAGCGACGCGACGCCGCGCGCCGCATTCTCGATCCCGACCGGGTCCTTCAGGCTGGAGACAGGCTCACTCGCCATGGATGGAGCAATGACCTTTCATGTGCGTAACATAAGCGCATGCACCGCGCGCGCATAGTGGTGGCGATGCTGCGTTCGTGGCGCTAGGGTCGCGCGACGGATCGAGGGTGCCGGGCGGCGAGCCGCCTGCTCCTCGCCCGGCGACCCTATCGCCGCCCAATTGAGGAGTTCGACCATTGGCTTTCCGCGTCCTGACCGTTTTCGCCGCAGCCCTCTCGCTGGTCTCGTGCCGCGGGGGCGAGGAGACGCCGCCGCCGGCCCCCACGCCCAAGGTCGAGATCGCCCCGATCCTCGACCGTGAGGACGCGGTCGACACGCACAGCTACGCCAAGCCGCTCGAGGCGCGCGTCTACCATGTCGCGCTCGACCTCGACGTCGACTTCCAAAGCCAGCGGGTGAAGGGGACCGCCACGCTCGCCATCGACGCCAAGCCCGACGCGACCGAGATCGTTCTCGACGATCGCGGCCTCGAAATCGAGAAGGTGACCGACGCCAAGGGCGCGCCGCTCGATTTCGCCATCGGCGAGGTCGACGAATCGCTGGGCGCCCCGCTCACCGTCAAGATCGGCAAGGCGCGCAAGATCGTGGTCCACTACACCTCCGCCGAAAACGCCAGCGCGCTGCAGTTCCTCACCCCGCAGCAGACCGCGGGCAAGAAGCATCCCTTCCTGTTCAGCCAGGGGCAGGCGATCGAGAATCGCAGCTGGATCCCGACGCAGGACAGCCCCGGCATCCGCCAGAGCTGGGAAGCGCGGATCCGCGTGCCCAACCCGCTCGTCGCGGTGATGAGCGCGCCGAAGGCCGGCGACAAGATCCCCGACGGCGACAGCCACACCATCTACCGCTTCAAGATGGACAAGTCGGTGCCACCCTACCTGATCGCGCTCGCGGTCGGGAACCTCGAATTCCGTCCGCTCGGCCTGCGTACCGGCGTCTGGGCCGAGCCCGAGACGCTGCCCAAGGCGGCCGCCGAGCTCGCCGACACCGAAAAGATGGTGACCGCCGCCGAGGACCTGTTCGGCCCCTATCTGTGGGACCGCTACGACATGCTCGTCCTGCCGCCCTCCTTCCCGTTCGGCGGGATGGAGAACCCGACGCTGACCTTCCTCACCCCGACCTTCATCGCGGGCGACAAGAGCCTCGTCAGCCTGATCGCGCACGAACTCGCGCACAGCTGGTCGGGCAACCTCGCCACCAACGCCACCTGGTCGGACTTCTGGCTCAACGAGGGCATGACCGTGTGGGCCGAACAGCGCATCATCGAGAAGGTCTACGGCAAGGAGCAGTACGACCAGAAGGTGCAGCTCTCGCTCGACGACATGAAGAGCGAGATCGACGGACTGGAAAAGCCCGGCGACAGCGCGCTCGCGCTCGACCTCAAGGGGCGCCACCCCGACGACGGCTTCACCGGCGTGCCCTACGACAAGGGCGCCGCCTTCCTGCGCACGCTCGAGGCCGCGGTCGGCCGCGACAAGTTCGACGCCTTCATGAAGGGCTGGTTCGAGCGCCATGCCTTCGCGCCCGTCACCTCGGGCATGTTCATCGAGGAAGTGAAGGACAAGCTGTTCGCCAACGACGAGGAGGCCTTCGAGGCTCTCGGGATCGAGGAATGGGTCTACAAGCCCGGCATTCCCGACAATCTCGAGCCCGGCAACACCGAGGCCTTCGCCGAGGTCGACGCCGCGATCGCCGCGTTCAACGAAGGCGGCGCCCCCGATGCCGCGGCCTGGAAGGGCTGGAGCACCGACGAGCGCCTGCGTTTCCTCGGCCGCATCGAGGAGGAGCAGACCACCGAGCGCATGGCCGCGCTCGACAAGGCATTGGGCCTGACCGGAACCGGCAACAACGAAGTGCTTTTCCTGTGGCTCAAGAAGGTCGTCGCCAACCGCTACGATCCCGCCGTGCCGCGCCTCGAACAGTTCCTCACCAGCCAGGGCCGCCGTAAGTTCGTGCGCCCGCTGATCGAGGCGCTGGCCGAGGACAAGGCGTGGGGCCGAGAGATCGCCGAACGGGTCTATCCCAAGGCGCGGCCGCTCTATCACCCGATGACGACGCGCGATCTCGACCTCTTGGGACTGCTCCCGGATGCCGGATAGCGCGTTTTTCGCCGAAGCCTTAACCGGGAAGTAACGCTCTTTGCCCTAGTGTTCCGCCATGATTCGACGCGGAATGGGCAATGTATCAAGCACCTGACCGGTATAAGCGCATGATTTCGGCGCGCCTTCCCGATGGCGCGGCGCTTGGCGTGTCCAGCGCGGACGACAAGAGCGGCTCCAGTCCGCTGCGCGACGTCCAGCTGATTTCGCGCGCCCAGCTCGCGCCCTTCTTCTGCGCCGCCAACATCGTCGCCTCGCTGCTGGTCGCTGCCTCGCTCCATGCCGCGCTCGACCTCGCCACCATGGCTGGCTGGATCCTCGCCGTGGGCGGGGTCAACCTCGCCGCGATGTTCGTCGCGCGTCGCCAGGCCGTGACCCATATCGGCCGTTCGGGCCGCCGCGTGCCGACCTGGGTGATGATCGGCGAAGTCGGCGCGCGCGCCGCGGTGTGGCTGTCGCTCCCCGTCTATTCCTTCTCCGGGCTTACGGGCCCCGACCAGGTCATCCTCGCCTCGATCATGGCGGGGCTCGGCATTGGCGGGCTCGGGCTCGTCGTGGTGCCGACCGCGGCCACCGTCTGGCTCGCCTCCTTCACCGCGGCCCTGTCCTATTCGCTCATCATCGCGCGCAACGCGGTGCCGTTCGAACACATGCTCTCGATCCTCTTCACGCTCGGCGTGGCGGTGATCGGCGTGATGACCGTGTCGCGCTGGGCGTTCCATCAGCTCAAGACCAACGCCGACGTCGGCTCCGCCAACGAAAGCGCCGGGCTGCTGCTCCAGGAATACGAGAAACGCGGCGTGGGCTGGCTGTGGCAGTCCGACGAGGACAACCGCGTCGCCTATTTGTCGAGCCGCATGGTCGCGCTTCTCGGCAAGCCCTCGAACGCGATCATCGGGCACAGCCTGCCCTCCCTGCTCGGCGGCCGCGCCGAACTGGGCAAGGTGCTGCTCGAAAAGAACAGCTTCACCAACCTCGAGATGGAAGTCGACACCTCGCGCGGCAAGCGCTGGATCTCGATGGCGGGCGACCCGATCATCGACACGGCGGGCCGGTTCGTCGGCTATCGCGGGGTCGGCTCCGACATCACCGAGGTGCGCGCCCAGCAGGAACGCCTGACCCACCTCGCCAACATGGACGTGCTGTCGGGACTGCCCAACCGCGGCCGCGTGCGCCAGCTTCTCGGCGAGGCGCTGCGCGAAGCGACCACGTCGAACGTGCCGTGCGCGATCATGTTTCTCGACCTCGACGGATTCAAGCCGGTCAACGATACGTTCGGCCATCCCAAGGGTGACGCCGTCCTCCAGGCGGTCGCCAAGCGGCTATGCGACGAGGTCGGCGACCGCGGCCATGTCGGCCGCATGGGCGGCGACGAATTCGCGATCATCCTCAACGACGGCCAGTCGCGGAACAATGTCGAACATCTCGCCGAGCGCATCGTCGCCTCGATCGCCGAGCCCTACATGATCGACCAGATCGAGATCCGCATCGGCGTCTCGATCGGCTGCGCCTTCGGCCCGATCGACGGCGCGACCGTCGACGACCTCATCCTCAAGGCCGACCTTGCGCTCTACGAGGCCAAGGGTGCGGGCCGCGGCTGCGTCAAGTATTTCTCGTCCGAGCTCCAGTCGGAACAGGAGGACCGCGTCCGCCTCGAAAGCGATCTTCGCAATGCGGTCACCGCCAACCAGTTCCACCTGCTCTACCAGCCGCTCGTCTCGGCCAAGGACCAGAAGCTGGTCGGCTTCGAAGCGCTCATCCGCTGGAACCACCCGACCCGCGGGCTCGTACCGCCGCCCGTCTTCATCCCCATCGCCGAGGAAAACGGCCTGATGATGCAGATCGGCGAATGGGTCATCGAGGAAGCCTGCCGCACGCTCGCCAAGTGGCCCGAGCCGATCACGGTGGCTGTCAACGTCAGCCCCAAGCAGATCGTGATGCCCGCGCTGCCGAACATCGTCAGCCAGGCGCTCGCGCGGCACCGCCTGCCCGGCAACCGCCTCGAACTCGAAGTGACCGAGGGCGTGTTCCTCGGCGACAACGGCCCCACGCTCGACGTGATGAAGCGCCTGCGCCAGCTTGGCGTCGGCATCGCGCTCGACGATTTCGGGACCGGCTATTCCTCGATCGGCTATCTCAACAAGGCCGTTTTCCACAAGCTCAAGATCGACGGCAGCTTCGTGCGAGAAGCCGGCACCCGCGAGGAGAATGTCGCGATCATCCAGTCGATCGTCCAGCTCGCCAAGTCGTTCCGCATGAACGTCACCGCCGAAGGTGTCGAGACGGCCGAGGACTTCGAGCGCATGCGCGATCTGGGCGTCGACACGATCCAGGGCTACCTGTTCGGCCGCCCCTTGAGCTACGAGCGCGCCAGCCAGATGGTCGAAAGCTACGCCCACCGCAAGGCGAGCTGAACGCCGTCCGAGCGCGCACGTGACAAGCGCGCCTAGCCGTGACACAACCTCCATCAAGCAAGGGGGTCATGGCGTTGGCGGATATCTTCCTTTCCTATTCGAGTGCGGACCGCGACCGCGTGTCCGAGATCGCGACCGCGCTCGAGGCCGCCGGCCATAGCGTCTGGTGGGATCGCCAGCTCGATGGGGGCGACGAATTTTCCAAGGATATCGAAAAGGCCCTGACCGAGGCCAAGGCGGTCGTCGTGTGCTGGTCGCCGGCCGCCGCAGACAGCCACTGGGTGCGCGACGAGGCCAGTTACGCCCGCGACGCCCACAGCCTCGTGCCGATATCGCTCGACGGCAACCCGCCGCCGCTGGGCTTCCGTCAGGTGCAGGCGATCGATTTCTCCCACTGGCCCGAGCGTCCCGGCGCGCTCGAGCGGCTCGAGAGCGCGCTCGCCAAGCGCGGTCTCGGCAATGGCCAGGCCGTCCAGCCCGAGCGCGTCGCTGCAGCCGGCGGTCGCCCGCGCTGGCTGGTGCCCGCGATCCTCCTCATCCTGGTCGCCGTGGCCGCCACCGCCTACATGATGATCGGCGGCGGCACCGCGAGCCGCGTCGAGGCGTCGAACGACCGTCCCGTGATCGCGGTCCTTCCCTTCCGCGCGCTGTCGAATGGCGACGACGACGCCTACTTCGCCGAAGGCCTGACCGAAGAACTCACCAATCGCCTCGCGACCCTGCCCGAGCTGATCACCGCGGCGTCCAGCTCGACCGCCTTCTTCCGCGGCAAGGACGTGCCGCCCGCCGAAATCGCCGCGCAGCTCAATGCCGCCTATCTCGTCACCGGATCGATCCGGCGCAGCGGCGAAAAAGTGCGCGTCTCCGCCCAGTTGATCGATGCCAGGGACGGCACGACCATGTGGGCCGACACCTATGACAGCAGTGTCGCCGACGCGCTTTCGGTGCAAGCCGACATCGCCGAGAAGGTCGCCGGCGCACTGGACGTCCTCCTCGACGGCGACAAGCGGGCGCAGATGGAAGCGGTCGGCGCCAAGAATCCGGAAGCCTATATCGAACTCGCCAAGGGCAACGAGATTTTCGAGCGTGCGCATGCCGACGGAACCTACGAGGATCTCGAGGAAGCCAACGTCCATTACGCGCGCGCCTTCGATCTTGCGCCCAATTTGTGGCAGGCCCCGCTCGCGGCGATCGACCATTGGGGCCATGTCGTGCTTGGCTATGCCCAAGGGTTTCCCTCCCGGCCCGGCGATCCGACCGCCGCAGATGCACAGCGCCGCATTCGCGAACTCGCCAATCAGGCAGAAAGCGCGCATCCCGACGGCCATGCGCCGCTCGCCCAACTCGTAGCCGTGGCGACAAGCGACGATTGGAGCGGGCTCCAGCGCCAGCTCCAGCAGATCAAGGCGCTCGATTGCCCGCCAGCCTCGTGGGCGCCCAACCTGACGCTCCCCTACGGACGCGTGGACGAATATGGCGACACGTTCCTGCGCAAGGAAAAATGCGCGGTTCTCGATTCCGGCACCTGGTACGACATTGGCAAATACTGGCTCGCCAAGGGCGACGGGGCCAAGGCGCTCGTGGCACTCGATCGCGACGCCGACCTTCGGGGCGCCGGACCGGTCATCGAGTTTCACCGCGTCGTCGCGCTGCTGATGCAAGACCGCGTCTCCGATGCCCGCGTTGCGGCCGGTCGAATCGATCAGGAGGATTTCCGCAAGCCGCCGACCGTCGCCATGCTCAATGCTTTTACGGGCGAGGATCGGCCGATCCCGCCTTTTGCCGAAGGCGGCAACGTCTACACGAAAATCTGGGTCGCCGCGCTGACGGGCGACCGCGAAACCGCCAACCGCGTCGCGGCCGAAGTGGATGCGCGGCCCAGCGGCCCCTTCCTGCTGGTGCTGCTGGGATCCGACTGTTTGTGCGGCGCGCCGTTCGACCTCGACGCCACGCCCAACCTCAAGCGCCAGCTGAAGCAAGGCGGCTTGCAGTGGCCGCCCTACGACCCGCTCGGCCTGCAGGCGAAGATCGCGAAACGCAAGAAGGGCTAGGCGCTCAGCAGCCGCTGCACACGGCGCGGATCGCCTCGACCAGTGTCTCCGCCTTGAACGGCTTGGGCAGGAAACCCGCGTGGGGCGCGGCGGCGCGGATCGCATCGGTCTCGCTGTACCCGGACACGAACAGGATCGGCTGCTCGGGCCGCATCTCGAGGATCGCGTCGGCCACCTCGGCGCCCGACATGCCGGGCATGATATAATCGAGGATCACCATGTCGGGCCGCGCCTCGGCAAACGCGTCGAGCCCGTCACGCCCCGACACGGCCTCGCGGACCGAGAAGCCGTAATCCTTGAGGCTCTCGACGATGAAGGCGCGCACCACCTCGTCGTCGTCGATGACGAGCACGCTGCGCCCGTCGCTCGGCGCGGCGCGCTGCTTGATGTCGGAGCGCTCGTCGTCGCGCCCGTGGCGTCCCTCGACGCAGCGGAAATAGAGACGCACCACCGTGCCCTCGCCCGGCCGGCTCTCGACCCGCGCGGTGCCGCCCGACTGGCGCGCCATCCCGTAGACCATCGACAGGCCGAGCCCGGTGCCCTTGCCGACCTCCTTGGTGGTGAAGAAGGGCTCGAACACGCGCGCGAGCACGTCCTCGTCCATCCCGTGCCCGGTGTCGGTCACCGACAGCTCGACATAGTCGCCATCCTCGAGCACCGGATCGTCCTCGATGTTCCGGGTCTTCATGGCGATGGTCAGCGTGCCGCCCTCGGGCATCGCGTCGCGCGCGTTGATCGCGACGTTGAGCAGCGCCACCTCGAGCTGCGTCGGATCAGCCATCACCCACGGCACCGCATTCTGGAGGTCGTATTCCTTCTCGATGCCCGGTCCCAGCACGTTGCGCAGCAGCGGACGCATCTCCTCGACGAGATCACCGATGTCAGTCGGGCGAACCTCGAGCCGCTGGACCCGGCTGAAGGCGAGCAACTGCCCCGTCAGCCGCGCCCCGCGCTCCGCCGCGGCCAGCGCATTGGTCGCGTAGCGCAGCAGCTTCTCGTCCTCGATCCGCTTGGCGATCATGTCGAGCCCGCCCACGACCACCGTCAGGAGGTTGTTGAAATCGTGCGCGATGCCGCCTGTCAGCTGGCCCAGCGCTTCCATCTTCTGCGCCTGCCGCAGCTGGTCCTGCGCCTGCCTCAGCTGGGTCACGTCGCGCGATTCCAGCAGCAGGTAATGCAGCTTGCCGTCCTCGTCGTGAACAGGCTGGATGGTCGTGGAGAGATGGCTCACCGGCCGTCCGGGCGCTTCGAGCGTCACGTCGTGCGACACCGTCTCGCCGCTCGCTGCGCGCGCCACCAGCCGCTTGAGTTCGGCGACATGGTCGGGATAGGCGTCCATCGTCGGGGTTTCCCAGATCGGCTTGCCGATCTCGCCCTCGTCGCCGTGCGGGCGCCAGTCGGTGTGGCGCGCGTTGGTCTCCAGCACGGTGCCCTTCTCGTCCATCAGCACGATCACCGTCTGGACCGAATTGAAGATGGCGCGCAGGCGAAGGTCGCTGTCGGCGGCATAGGCGCGCAGCCGCTGCTCGTCGCGCCGCGCGACGGTCACGTCGTTGGCGACCCCGATATAGCCGACCAGCCGCCCTTCCGCGTCGATCCGCGGCCGCGCGTCGACCTGCAGCCATCGCGTCTCGCCGCCGGCCACCTCGAACCGCGCGACGAAGTCGTAAGGACTGGCTTCGTTGCTCGCCGCCGACACCAGCGCGCGCACGTCCTCGCGGTCCTCGTCCGAAATCTGGTCATGCCAGCCTGCCGCCCGCGCCTCTTCGGGCGACAGGCCGAACATGTCCGCAAAAGCCTCGTTGATAAAATCGCACGTCCCGTCGCGGCGGCTCACCCAGATCGGGATCGGCGCGCTGTCGGCGATCCGGCGGAAGCGCGCCTCGCTCTCGCGTAGCGCCTGTTCGGCGGCGCGCTGCTCGGTAATGTCCTGGACGACCATCACGACGCCCACCACCGCCCCATTCTCGAGGTGCGGCGTGTAACGCGCCTGGGTCGTCAACATGCCGCGCGTGGGATGTTCGAACTCGGCCGCGAACCACTGCTTCTCGCCCGCAAGTGCCGCCTGCAGGTGGTGCCCGCGCGCCGCATAGGCCTGCTCGCCCATCACCTCGCGTACGCTCTTGCCGAGGATGTCGCCGCGCTCGCGCTCGAACCAGTCGGCGATCGGCTTGTTGACGAAGCGGTAGCGCTCGTTCGTGTCGCAATAGGCGACCATCACGGGCAGCGCGTCGGCGACCGACAGGAGCAGGGAGAAGTCGGGCGGTGAATCGAGGTCGTGCGCGGAAGGCGTCTCGTCCCCCGGCGCCGCCGGCCTGATGGCCTCACCGATTCCACTCGGCGACTCGCGGTCCCCCCAGCTAGCCATGACCACATTAAGACTCGATTCACCGGATTTGTCACGACCTCTGTGGATAAGTCGGGAAGCCGACATAGCGAATCGGGATTCGGGGCGCTTCCTGCTAGGATCGACTCGACCCGTCAGGAGTATCGCCATGCACCGCGCCGCCATCCTCGCCGCTTCGCTGACCCTTGCCGCCTGCGCGTCGGGCCCACCCGCCGACCCGTTCGCCGCTGGCCGCTGGGTCGACCTCACCCACAGCCTTGGCGACGACACGCTGTTCTGGCCGACCGCCGACCCGTTCCGCCACGAACCGGTCTCCGTCGGACGCACGCCCGGCGGCTGGTATTACAGCGCCTACAATGTCGAGACGTCGGAGCATGGCGGCACCCATATGGACGCGCCGATCCACTTCCACGAAGGCGGCATCACCGCCGACCGGGTCCCGCTCGAAAGGCTGGTCGGGCCGGCCGCCGTGATCGACGTGCGCGAGGCCAGTCGCGATCCCGACTATCGCTTCTCGACCGCCGACATCGCGCGCTGGGAGAAGAAGCATGGCCGGCTCCACCCCGGCACCATCGTCCTGTTCGACACGGGCCGCGCGTCGCTGTGGCCTGACGCGGTACGATATCTCGGCACTGCCGAGCGGGGCGAGGCGGCGGTCGCCAAGCTCCACTTTCCAGGCCTTTCCGAAGACGTCGCGCATCTTCTCGTCACGCGTGGCGTCGCCGCCATCGGCCTCGACACGCCCAGCCTCGATTACGGCCAGTCGAAGGATTTCATCGCCCACCGCATCCTCTCCGCGGCGGGCATCCCGGGCTTCGAGAATGTCGGCGACATGAGCGCGCTGCCCGCGCGCGGCGCCACCATCGTCGCGCTCCCCGCCAAGATCGCCGAAGGGAGCGGTGCCCCCTTGCGGATCATCGCCTTCGTGCCGCGCTAGCGCTGGTAGCGCACCAGCAGCCGGTGCCCGCCGACCAGCCGTAGCTCGTCGACGATCTTCCCGCGCTTTTCGACCGCCTTGCGGAAATCGCTTTCCGTATAGTCGTCGAAAATATCCTCGCGCATCGCCAGCAGCGTCTTCACCATCGCGTCTTCCTTGTCGGGAAACTCGATGATGCCAGCGGGCGCCATGTCCATGAGCCAGCCGACCACTTCGTCGAGCGGCACGTTGCGGCCGATGGCGATGTGGTGGACGACCGCAAGCGCCACCATCGCGTCCCCGCGCACGCGCCTGGCGAACCCTTCGCGCTCGCGCTGGGCCCAGCCCTGGTCGGGCGAGGGATTGGCGGCATCGAGCCACAGCGGGGTGAAAGCGATCTTGCCCGCCTGCGCGCGGCTGACCGCGAGATTGAGCGCATTATGGTCGAAGTCGAACCCGATCACGCGGTCCGCTCCCGCCTCGATCGCCGCGAGGGAATAGTCGCCGCTGTTGCACCCGATGTCGAAGGTCAGGCCCCTGGTGTCTGCGGCAAGCTTGCCGATGAAGGCGGCCTTGGCCCGCCGTTCTTCGCCCGAATAGCTCGTATTGTCGGCATAATCGCCCCAGACGCTCTCTCCGCCCGGCGGCTGCAATCCCTCGATATAGGCTTTGAGCCCTTCGAGGATGGCGACGAAACGCGCCTTGGGGAGCCTGGCGTCCTTCCTCGCTTCGCGCGCCTCTTCGTGGCTGGTCGCCATTCGCCGCTTCTGAAGCGAGGCGAGCCCGACGACGTGCGCCAGCACGGTTGGCGACAGCTTCGACTTCCACGGCAGCAGCTTCGCCAGGTCCTCGGGCGCGATGCCTTCGAGGTTGCCGCGCATCCAGTGGTTGGGCGCGACCCCGAGCTTGACCCACATCAGCAGCGGCCCGAGGAATTGCGACACGAACTGGTAGTGCCCGATCCATGCCTCGCCCTCGCGGTAGGGCTGGATCGAGAGATGGTCGATGAACAGCGGGCGCACCCCGTCGAACTGGATATTGTAGGCGGTCGCATCGGACAGGGTGAAGCCGTCCTTGAGCGCCTCGAGGTGGACGCGCAGCTGGGTCAGCGCTGCCTTCTTCCACAGCGCGAACGGCCATTCGTAAGGATGCGAGATAAACGGCAGGCGGGGATGTTCGAGCCAGTAAGCGACGCCGTCGTCCGCCAGGCCGGAAGGTGCCTCGACCTCCTCGAGCCCGACCAGCAACCCCTTCTTGACCAGCCGCGCATACAGCCCTGCGTCGCGCGCCTCCTCGTAGGCCTTTGCCGCCTTGCCCGCGGCGACCGAGCGCAGCACGCGCCCGTCGACGAGGTGCACCTGTCCTGCCCGGTCACGAAAGGACCCGGCGACACGTCCCCCTTCGCTCATCGGCGAGATCCTATTCGGCCTTGGTGTCGGGTTCGGCCTCGACGCTCTCGTCGATCTCGAGTTCGGGCTGCTTGATCCCGAACAGGCCCTTCACCCAGCCGATCGCGCGGCGCGAATAGAGGCCCCAGGCCGCGAAGAATCCGATGATCGCCTGAAGGACGATGCTGGCCGTTGCCCCGTCGAGATAGGCGAACGCCGGGCTTGCCACGCTCCCCAGGATCGCCACGGCGGCCAAATAACGCGCAAACTTCATCGTGAACCGTCCCCTGCTGTGCGGGCCCCCGCCCTTCACGCTGCTCCGAAACTCGGGCATCGCGGAGAGCTTACTCGGAAGCGGCCGTCCCTTCCAGTGTCCAATCGAGCGACGTCGCGTCGAGGCGCGCGCCGTTGGCCCGCTTGTCCTCTATCGTCGCGCCCGTCTCGCTCTCGACCACCTCCAGCGAGGCGAACCGCGTCGCCGACAGGCGGTCGAGCAGTGTTTCGACCGCCACGATTTCCTCGCGCCGCGCGGGCTCCTGACCGGGCAGCGCGACCGCGAACAGGGTCGAGAAGTTGTGCAGTTTCTCCTGCTCGCTGGCACGGCGAACGCCTCCGCTGGGCAGGCGACGCCCGATCCGCGACCCGTGATCGCCGTGGACGATCATGACCACATCGTCGCCCGCGACGCGGCGGGCGGCGGCGTACAGGCGTTCGATCTGCGTCATGACACAGCGCACTTGCTCGCCATAGGCGCGCTGGCGTTCGGCCACCGCATGGCGCTTCCAGCTGATCCGCCACTCGCCGAACGGGAGGACGCGGCAATCCCGACCGAGTGCAAACGGGAAATGGGGCAGCAGCAGGTGGGCGACATAGGCCTCGCCGGGACGTCCTTCGGCCTCGATCCGCGCCTGCAGCCGTTGAAGCTCGAGCAGCGAGTTGATCGCGCCGGCGTCGCCGCGATTGACCAGCTGGATGCGGTGCGAGGCGTCGACCAGCTTCCATCTGCCCACCGCATAGACGTCCCAGAGCGCGGCCGTGTAGAGCACCGAGCGCATCGAGCGGCCGATGCTGACGAGGATTGCGCGCGCACGGCTCGTCGCGTCGAGGTCGACCTCGCGCAGCCCGGCGAGGTCGTCGCGCCAGTAGGTGCGGCAGCTCGCCACCGGATTGTCGCTGCAGAAGTCGATGTAGCTGCTCTGGACGAAGTGGACCGGATATCCCTGGTCGGACAGGCGGGCCAGGTAGCGCGCCGGGCCGGTCGCGCCGCCGTCCGGGCTGTCTCCGTGTCCGCTGTCGGGCAACCCGAAATTGAGCATCGAGGGCATCGAGTTGACCGACAGGTGATAGCGCACGTGCGCGTTGGCGAAGGTCGTGAACCCGGCCCCGCGCAGCCGCCGGTCGACCTCGTGTGCCAGTCCCGGCGCGCCGTCCATCGCCGCCATCCCGCGCAGCCCCTCCTGCTCGTCGAGGATGATGTGCACGATCAGCGGCCGTGCGAGATCGGGGGCGGGGACCTTGCGCGTCGTCACGGTCGCGGGATCGCGCCGCTCGGTAAGGCCGAACAGGCTGGTCAGCCCGATCACCACCGCCGCGGTGGCCAGGAAACGGAACAGGCCCTTGCCCATCCTGAAATAGGCGATGGCCGCCACCACGCCGATCGCTGCGGCCACTTTCCACTCGTCCGCCGCCCAGTCGGCGAGAAGGAAGACGAGCAGTCCCGCCAGCAGCGCCTGGACAGCGAAGCGGACCTTCGAGGTGACCGCCGCGAAGGCAAGGCTTGCCGCCAGCAGCACGCAAGTGACCATCGCGACTTCGGGCGTCAGCAGCGGGTAGCGGTGATAGAGAAGCAGGTTGAGAAGGCTCGCCAGCGAGCCGGCCACCGCCGCGCTCAGGGCGAGCCGGAACAGGCCCTCGTCCCGCTCGGCCGCCGTCGTCTTGCCCTCGCTCAACGCGGTGCGCTCGCTTCGGCGGTCGCGGCCGCGACCAGCTCGGCGAGGTTCTCGCCCTCGGGCAGCGCCACCCCGCGCACCGCGACCAGCGGCGCGCGCATCGACACTTCCTGTTCGGCAAGGCTCTTGTGGTCGCCGCGGATCCGCGCCCCGTGATCGCCATAGGCGAGGATTACCGTGTCGCGGCCCGCCGGGCTGGCCTCGATCGCCGCGACCAGCCGCGCCATCACGCGGTTGGTGCACTCGAGCTGCGCCGAATAGGCGCGCGCGCGCATTTCGATCGGCACCGCGCTGTCCTCCGACAGCCACTGCGCGATCGGCCGCGTCGTGCAGTCCTCGCGCAGCGCATAGGGAAAATGCGGCAGCAGCAGGTGCACCACCCACGCCTCGCCTGGCTGCAGCCGCGCCAGCTCTTCCTCGAGCCAGCCCGCCGCCCGCTTCGCGTTGACGGTGTTCGCGCGCGGCCGCGTGACGAGGTCGCGATAGGGCGCCAGCGCCCCCGGCCAGGCCGGCCCGTCGCGCACCAGCCCCGTCACCCAGCGCCCGCTATGCGCCAGCTTGAGGAAGCTCCCGCCGAGGAACGCCGCGCGGTGTCCCAGCGGCGCCTCCATCCCCGCCACCAGGTCGAGCCGGTCGAACCCGTACGTGTCGCACCGGTCGACCGCCCGCGCCTCGGCGCAAAGATCGAAGAAGGTCGACTGCACGACCCGCACGCTGCGCCCCGGCGCCGCCATCGTCTCGGTCAGGTCGCGCGCCGCGCCCAGCCGCATCAGCTGCGGAATGCTCTCCTTGGTCCGCGAATAGTCGCTGCGCGGATGCGGCGCGATCGCGAACCCCATCGCCCGCCACGGCGCGAGTTTCTGCGCGATCCCCGGTGCGCTCGGCTCGAGCAGCGCGAGCCCGTCGGGCCCCGCCTGCTCGTCGAGGATGAAGTGGACGATCGCGCGCTGTGAGCGGTCGCCCGCCTTCATCGCGCCCGCGCTCTCCATCGGCCGCGTCGTCGCCGACCAGCCCGCCAGCGCGAACAGCAGCACGCTCGCGAACATCACGGTCGCGAACTTGAACAGCGCCAGCCCAAACTTCTCGTGCACCGCCACCGCGACCAGCGCCAGCAGCAGCCACCAGCCGTTCTCGGGCTGGGCGAAGTCGACGATCGCGATCCCCAGCAGCAGCACCCACGCCAGCCGCAGCATCCGAGGCCCGCGCGCATAGAACCACGCCACCGCCGCCGCCGACGCCACCAGCAGCCCCGCCACGATCAGGCTCTCCGCTCGCCACATCGGATAGTCGCGATAGCGCAGGAAGGTCGCGAAATGCCCCAGCAGCACCATCGCGTTCGCCGCCAGCACCCACGCAAAGCGCGTGCCCACCGGCGAGCGATCGGGATCCCACCCTGTCATCGATCTGTCATGGAACCCCTCGCGCCCCTGCGCAATCCCCGCCCGCGCCGCGCCGCCCACAAACCATTTTCCTACTGCGTACCAGATAGGTTACTCGCGTCGATCATGAAGAACCAACCCCCCATCCCGGTCCTGTGCGACCAGTGCCGCGCCGAGGGCTATGCCGGCGACCCGCTCTTCGCCGAGCTTGCCGGCCTTCTCGACTTCGAGCCGGTCCCGGTGCGCCGCCACGTCAACAACTGGACCCCCGCCCACCAGCGCGCCTTCATCGCCGCGCTCGCCACGCTCGGCAACGTCAAGCCCGCCGCGCGGGTCATCGGCCGCTTTGCCAACGGCGCCCAGCGGTTGCGCAAGACGCCCGGCGGCCGGGGGTTCGCCGAGGCGTGGGACAATGCGCTCGACCTTTATGACGAGCGGCTCGCGGCGGGCCTCGCCGGCAAGATGCGCGAGCTGGCCGCGGGCCATCGCGAACGCGCCGCGCACGACGCGGACGTCGTCGACGCGATCAGCTACGACCGCCGGGTCGAGGACGCGAATGGGGGCGCGGGGTGGGACGAGCCCGACGCCGAGGACCGCCGCGAGCAGCTCGCCGACGCCCGCCGCGTCATCGCCCAGCGCCTCGCCGCCGCGCGCCGCCTGTTCCTCGAGGGGATCGCCGACGACCCGGCCAGCCGCGCCGCGTGGGAGACGTTATGCGGCCGCGTCGACTGGGACGAGGTCGCCGCGGGCAACACCCCGCCCCCCGCCACGGCGAGCCTGCGCACCCCCGACATGGTCGTCGCGCTGGCGAACGCAGAGGTGACGGTGGACGGGGAGCCGGACGCGAAGCGGCAGACGCAGCAGGTGCGGGAACCCAGGGCCCTCCCCGCCCCCGACCATCCGGCGGTGGCGATCGAACAGGCCCAGGCCGCCCAGATCACCGGCGAGCGCTCGCCCAAGGACTATCGCGACTGCAGCGCGGAGGAGCTGGTGGAGCGGGGGTTCGTATGCGGGCCCGGCGGGGTTTGGTTGAAGCGGCTGTAGCGCTGTAGCGCTGGAGCGCCGAGGCCAAGGGTGGCGAGCGCAGCGGAGCGCCCTTGGTCCGAGAGTCGCGAAAGCTCGGCCAGCGGGTCGCGCTAGCGAACCCGTCCGACGGGAAGGCAGGCCGCCCTGCCGACCAAGGCCGGATGGGGTTTGGATTAAGGACCTCTAGCGAGGAAAATTGTAGGCTAAAAGCAATCTTGGGCGACATCTTCATAAAGCAGGTTGCCACCACTTGCTCTCTCGACATAAGAAATCGGGAGAAGGGGCATCATTATGACATCAATCGGCATTGACGGACTAGATCCACTTTCATTCTCAAACGAGGAGAGCGAAAAGTTAATCGCTGAAGCGAATAAGAGGATTATCAATAACATCCTAAAGTCGTATACTGGATATTACGATGGCTTCTCGGAATTAATACAGAACGCACTTGATGCGACTGAGAATAAATTCCGCGACTTAGGAGATTCTTTCACGCCGAAAGTTTGGATTTACATAGATATCGAAGCTGGGAAAATCCGCGTTGTAGACAACGGCACCGGACTTTCCTCCGATGAGTTCAAATACTTCCTTAAACCGAATGTGAGTTTTAAGCGCCCAAAAGATTGTCGCGGCCAGAAAGGCGTCGGCGCGACTTTCCTGGCATACGGCTTCTCGTTTCTTCGTGTGCATACTCGAAACGAAGGAATTGAAGTCGCGGCTATCATGCGGCAAGGTCGTCAATGGGCGCAAGATCAGAGTGACAGTATTCCTCGGCCAGTATTTGAAGAAGAGAAATTCAACGTCCCGGAATTGGGGAACGACGAAGATGGTACGAGTGTCGAAATTCTGATCACTGGCATAGCCGGAGAAAAACCCGGAAAGCTAGACTGGATCGGAGCTCGAACCGCCGAACAGTGGCTGGATTTACTTCGAATTAAGACACCGCTCGGTGGCGTCTACTTACACACGGACGCATTCTCCCCAGAGGTCCATATTCAGGTTCGTGATGCCAATGGCGACACTTCAAAGAAAGATGTCACGAAGCCTGAATACTATTACCCTCATGAGATGCCTGTTGCGGACAAGGTCGCAACGGTTAAAGACATTGAAGCCGGACTTTCAAAGATTCAAGGTAGTTCCGAAGAAAAGTTCTCCCGCTTGCCGGCCGAACTTAAGCGACTTGACGCGTTGTGGGAAATCTATCCAAAGCAAGCTATATTGGATCCAGAAGGCGCTTTTGCATCATCGAGTCTAACTGACGAACACCGTAGTCTTATCGAACGACACAATGTAGTCGTTTACGCTTCCTTTTTTCGGTCTGCAAAGCTCTGGAATGAGTTCAACGAACAGACTTTGAAACTGAGGCCAGGTGTTCGTGTAATCCATGGGGGCCTTCAAATGGCGTCGGATTTCATGGTTCAAGGCGATCTCTCAATCATCCCACTCACGAGCACGATTGGCTATCAGGCAAACTCTCACGTCATCGTGCATTTTACCGACGGCAGCCCCGACATGGGACGGAAAGTTTTCCAGCCAGAACTGAAAGAGCTTGCCGAAATTCTGGCGGTGCGGTGTGTGACGGTGTTCAAGAGATATCTGCAACATCTCAAACCAGATACCGGCGCCACAATTGTAACTCCCGACAAGGAGCTGCACGAGTGGAAAAAGTCACAAGAAATTTTACGGGACAAGTCTCCTCTCTCCTTAAAGACCGCGTCTGGAAGAGTAACGCTGCTATCAGAACCGCAGCAAGAACAGGATGTGATTGCCCTGTATCACCAGCTGATTGGTCTTGGAGTAATTAAGGGCATAGACTTTTTGGCTACATCGCAGAGCGACCGATATGACTCGCTTTACATCCTCGACTACGCAGACGAGACATTTCGATATTCGAAATCGACAAATCCGTTGGGTGTAAACAGCAGTTACGGTTTCCCCCACAATTCAGAACCGCGGGTCCTAGAGTACAAATACGACCTTGATGCTTTGGTACGTGAATTCGCCAATGAAGTTAAGTTCGCTAACCACATAAATCTGGTAGTTTGCTGGCAGGCCACCAAGCAATTCAGTGAGAAGTTTTTTCTGAACTCTCTACTTGTCGGCGACGAGGGGTCAGGCAGGCAGGTTTACGCGGCCACTCATCAGGCCTACGCCAGCGGATCACAAACTTTAGCTTTCGAGGTCTGCATCTTGAGCGATCTTTTGCGGTTCATTCAAAATCCCGCCGACGAAGAAGCTCGGCAGAAAACCAAGTACAAAGATTAGCACACCATCAGTCGGGATTTTCCAAAAAGTAGTAGACGGCAGGGCGGCCTGCCGTCGTCGAACGGGTTCGGGCGACTAGCGCCCGATCCGCCGGCCGGCTGGGGCGCGCTCTTAGGACTAACTCACGATTGCTGGCGCAATCGCTTCGCTAGCCTCGGCGCGCCTTAGCTCTCATCACCCATCTTCAGGGCGGCGATAAACGCCTCCTGCGGGATCGAGACGTTCCCGTACTCGCGCATCTTGGCCTTGCCCTTCTTCTGCTTCTCCAGAAGCTTGCGCTTGCGCGTCGCGTCGCCGCCGTAGCACTTGGCCGTCACGTCCTTGCGCATCGCGCTGATCGTTTCGCGCGCGATGATCTTGCCGCCGATCGCCGCCTGGATTGGGATCTTGAAGAGGTGCCTCGGGATCAGCTCTTTCAGCCGCTCGCACATGCCGCGCCCGCGTTCCTCGGCGGTGCCGCGGTGGACGATCATCGAGAGCGCGTCGACCGGCTCCTCGTTGACCAGGATGCTCATCTTGACGAGGTCGCCCTCGCGATAGCCGATCTGCTCGTAATCGAAGCTCGCATAGCCCTTCGAAATCGACTTCAGCCGGTCGTAGAAATCGAACACCACTTCGTTCAAGGGCAGCTCGTACACCACCTGCGCGCGCCCGCCGACATAGGTCAGTTCTTTCTGCACCCCGCGCCGATCCTGGCACAGCTTGAGGATGCCGCCGAGATACTCGTCGGGGGTGTAGATCGTCGCCTTGATCCACGGCTCCTCGATGAAGTTGATGCGGTTGACGTCTGGCATGTCCGCGGGGTTGTGCAGCTCGATCACCTTCGCGTCGTCCGTCTTGGTGTGCGCGAGGTCCATCCGGTAGACCACGCTCGGCGCGGTGGTGATGAGGTCGAGGTCGTATTCGCGGGTCAGCCGCTCCTGGATGATCTCGAGGTGCAACAGGCCGAGGAAGCCGCAGCGGAAGCCGAAGCCCAGGGCCGCCGACGTTTCCATCTCGAAGCTGAACGAGGCGTCGTTGAGCCGCAATTTGTAGAGGCTGTCGCGCAATTTCTCGAAGTCCGCGGCGTCGACCGGGAACAGGCCGCAGAACACGACCGGCTGGACTTCCTTGAAGCCCGGCAGCGGGGTTGCGGTCGGGTTCTTCACCGTGGTGATCGTGTCGCCGACCGCGGTCTGGCTGACTTCCTTGATCTGCGCGGTGATGAAGCCGATTTCGCCCGGGCCCAGCTCGGAAAGCTCCACGCGCTTGGGGGTGAAGCAGCCGACGCGGTCGACGAGGTGCTGCGTGCCCGCGTTCATGAACTTGATCTGCTGGCCCTTCTTGAGGACGCCGTCCTGGACACGCACCAGGATGACGACGCCCAGATAGGGGTCGTACCAGCTGTCGACGAGCATGGCCTTCAGGGGCGCGTCGCGGTCGCCCTTGGGAGGCGGGATGCGGTCGACGATCGCCTGGAGGATGTCCTCGATGCCGATCCCCGACTTCGCGCTCGCCTCGACCGCGCTTTCCGCGTCGAGCCCGATCACTTCCTCGATCTCCAGCTTGACCTTGTCGGGGTCGGCCGAGGGCAGGTCGATCTTGTTGATCACCGGCACGATCTCGTGGTCGTGCTCGATCGACTGGTAGACGTTCGCGAGCGTCTGCGCCTCGACCCCCTGCGCCGCGTCCACCACCAGCAGCGCGCCCTCGCAAGCTGCGAGCGAACGCGAGACCTCGTACGCGAAGTCGACGTGACCCGGCGTATCCATCAAGTTGAGCTCGTAAGTCTCCCCATCCTGAGCGACCCAGTTCAGCCGCACCGTCTGCGACTTGATGGTGATCCCGCGCTCCTTCTCGATGTCCATGTTGTCGAGCACCTGCTCGCGCATCTCGCGCGCGGTCAGGCCGCCCGTGGTCTGGATCAAGCGGTCCGCCAGCGTCGACTTCCCGTGGTCGATATGGGCGATAATCGAGAAATTCCGGATTCGAGAAAGTTTGGTGCTCATTTCGCCAACATTGGACATATCGCCCACACGACCGGGGCGTTCGAGCCGCCCGCTAGCAGGGAACGCGCGCACTGTCAGCCATTTACCGGAACCAGCCGCTCACTTCGCCCGTCTCTAGGCGAACAGGGAAAAGGAGCAGCGCATGTCCAAGGCCACGCAACTGGGAACCTGGGCCCGGCTCGGATATGTCGCGCGCGGCCTGATCTTCATTCTCGTCGGCTATGTCGCGCTGACGTCGCCACGGGCGAAAAGCGGGTCGGACCTGTTCGAGACCGTCGAGACCATGACCTCGGGAACGCTTCTCCTCGCGATCATTGCCGTCGGTGCGTTCGGCTACGGCCTGTTCAAGCTCTATGACGCGGCCAAGAATCTCGAAAATCACGACGACGATGCGACCGGCAAGGCCAAGCGCGCCTTCATTGCGGTCGGCGGGCTGAGCTACTGGATCCTGGCCTACCTGGCGCTCAAGCAACTGTTCGGCAGCGACGGTGGCGGCACGTCCAAGGAGGAAGCGGCAGAGGCAGTCAGCCAGGCGGGCGGCGATTTCCTCATTATCGGTCTCGGCCTCGGCCTCCTCGTTGCCGGCGCGTTCCAAATCAAGAAAGCCGCGACCAAGGAGTATATGAGCAAGCTCGTCGGCAGCACGCCGCCCGGTGTCGAGTGGGCGGGCCTCGGCGGCTATGTCGCGCGGGGAATCACCTTGCTGGTGACCGGCTGGTACGTTTTCCAAGGTGGGCTCGGCAGCGGCGAGGAAGTGAAGGGCCTTGGCGAGACGCTGGATACCATGCGCGATACCGGGCTGCTCTACACCGCGCTGTGCGTCGGCCTCATCCTGTTCGGCCTGTTCAGCCTGGTCGAGGCGAAATACCGGACGGTCCCCGACGAAGATGTCAGGCCCGGCCACTGACCGTTCGTCGGCGCTTCCCGACCGTTCGTCGAAGCCGACGCGTCAGAGCGACGGCCCGCTCATAACCGCACCCGGCGGCCAACGGGGGAACAACCGTTCGTCACGCGTTGGGGCGCGTCATCCAAGCCGGGTGACGTGCCCCATCTTGCGTCCGGCCCGTGCTTCGCGCTTGCCGTAGAGGTGCAGATGCGCGCCGGGCTCTGCGAGCAATTCCTCCCACCGCTCGACGTCATTGCCGATGAGGTTGTCCATCGTCACGCGCGGCGCGGCGAGCGAGGTATCGCCGAGCGGCAGGCCCGCGATGCAGCGGATATGCTGTTCGAACTGGCTCGTGACCGATCCCTCGATCGTCCAGTGCCCGCTATTGTGGACGCGCGGCGCGATCTCGTTGACCAGCGGCCCTTCCGCCGTCGCGAAGAATTCGACGGCCATCACCCCGACATGCCCCATCGCTGAGGCAAGGTCGCAGGCGAGGTCCACCGCGGCTGCCGCCTGTTCGTCGATCGGCTTGCCGGCCGGCACTTCGGAGCGCCGCAGGATGCCGCCGTCATGGATGTTGCGCGGACAGTTCCAGACCTTGAGCTCGTCGTTCGCGGTGCGCGCCACGAGCACCGAGAACTCCGCCTGGAAGTCGATCGCCTGCTCGGCGATCGCCGGTTCGCGCCCGATCGCATCCCAGGCATCCTCGAGATGGTCGACATCGCGCAGCCAGGCCTGGCCTTTGCCGTCATAGCCCAGCCGTCGGCTCTTGATCACGAGCGGGAGCCCCAGCGCCTCGACCGCGTCGGCGAGGTCCGCGACGCTGTCGATCTGGCGCCAACCGGCGACGCGCCCGCCCTGCTCCTCGACGAAGCTCTTCTCGTGCGCGCGGTCCTGCGCGATGGCAAGCGAGCGGGTCGTGGGCCGCATCTTGTCTCCCATCGCTTCGAGCGGGCCGACCGGCAAATTCTCGAATTCGTAGGTGACGACGTCGCATTCGGCCGCGAACGCGGCGAGCGCATCGTGATTGTCGTAGGCCGCGCATACGTACATCGACGCCACCGCGGACGCGGGCGGCGCCGGGTCGGGCGCGTAGACGTGCGTGCGATAGCCAAGCTGGCTCGCCGCCTGGCACAGCATGCGTCCGAGCTGGCCGCCGCCGACGATGCCGATCGTCGAGCCTGGCGCGAGGCTCATCGCGGGGTCTCCGCGACGCTGTCGGTCTGGGCGGCACGCCACACGTCGAGCCGCGCCGCGAGCGCGTCGTCGGTGGTGGCGAGGATCGCGGCCGCGAGCAGCCCCGCATTCTTCGCGCCCGCCTCGCCGATGGCCAGTGTTCCGACGGGAATGCCGCCGGGCATCTGCGCGATCGACAGGAGGCTGTCGAGGCCGTTCAACGCCTTGGACCGGACCGGCACGCCGAGCACCGGCAGCGGAGTTTTCGAAGCGACCATGCCCGGCAGGTGCGCCGCGCCGCCTGCACCCGCGATGATGACGTGGAGCCCGCGTCCCTTCGCCTCCTCGGCATAGGAAAACAGCCGGTCGGGCGTCCGGTGCGCGGACACGATCTTCACTTCATGCGCGACGCCCAGCGCGTCGAGCGCGTCGGCGGCATGGCGCATCGTTTCCCAGTCCGACTGGCTGCCCATAATGATCCCGACCTTCGCGGCCATGAAATTCCCCTCGCCTGTTGAACGGGCCGTGTAGGCGAAAGCGGGGGGCCCACGCAACTTGAAGCCATGCTGCCATGTTTCTCAGCCGTTCAATTTGCGGTATGCCGTGATTCGTGAGCGACGAGACAATGAGGGGGGAGCGCGTGGAGCTCGAAGAGGAGATCGCGCGGCTCAGGCAGGAAGTGGCGCGGCTCGAAACCCGCGTCGCCGAACTCGATCATCTCGCCCATTCGGACAGTCTGGTCGACCTTCCCAACCGGCGCGGCCTCGATCGCGCGCTCGAAGCGGCGATCGCCGCCAACGAGCGGCATGGCGTTGGCGCGGCGCTGCTCTACGTCGACGTCGACAATCTCAAGATGATCAATGACGGATTCGGCCACGGTGCAGGCGATGCCGCGCTGATCCACGTCGCCCGGCGACTGGTCGAGGGGACGCGTCCGGGCGACACGGTAGCGCGGCTCGGCGGCGACGAATTCGTTGTCCTTCTGACCCATGTCGATGCCGAGGACGCGTGCGCGAGCGCGCAGCGGCTGGTCGACGAAATTGCGGGCGACGGGTTGATCCACGAGGGTCAGCCGGTGCCGCTGTCGGTCGCGATCGGCATCGCGCCGATCGAGAAGGGCGACCGTCCCAACGAGGCGCTCGCGCGCGCCGACGCGGCGATGTACGCGAAGAAGCGGGCGGCCTAGCCCTCGCCCAGGTAGGCGCGACCGAGCGCGTTCAACTCGTCATCCAGCTTGTAGACGATCGGCTTGCCGGTCGGGATCTCGAAGTTGACGATGTCGTCGTCGCCGATGTTCGAGAGGTGCTTGACGAGGGCGCGCAGGCTGTTGCCGTGCGCCGAGACGATCACCCGCTCGCCCCGCCGGAGCGCCGGCGCGATTTCCGCTTCGAAGAACGGCAGGACCCGCGCGATCGTGTCCTTGAGGCTCTCGGTGGAAGGCACGTCGACCCCGGCATAGCGGCGGTCGGACGAGAGATCGAACTCGCTGCCCTTCTCGAGCGGCGGCGGCGGCGTGTCGAACGAACGGCGCCAGATCTTGACCTGTTCGGCCCCGACCTTGTCGATCATCTGCTGCTTGTCGAGCCCGGTCAGCCCGCCATAGTGCCGCTCGTTGAGGTGCCAGTCCTTGGTCACGGGCAGCCACAGCGAACCCATTTCATGGAGCATCAGGTGGAGCGTGCGGATCGCGCGCGTCTGGAGCGAGGTGAAACAGCGGTCGAACTCGTGGCCCGCCGCCTTCAATGCCGCGCCCGCCGAGCGCGCCTCGGCGATCCCCTTGTCCGTCAGGTCGACGTCCCACCAGCCGGTGAAACGGTTCTCGAGGTTCCACTGCGACTGGCCATGGCGGACGAGGACGAGGGTCGGCATCGCGTAGTTCAGCCCTTCTTCTTGCGGGCCTGGAGGTCGGGGACCAGCGCGTGGAGCGCGTCCATGCAGCTGTAGGCGAGATACTTGCAGCGCTCGGTCGACCAGCCGTAGATCGGGTCGGGCAGGTCCTCATTGTCCTTGAAGGGCATTTCCAGCGTCATCGCGATCGCGCCGTAACGCTCGGCGACCTGGGTGGTCGACATGGAAAGGTTCGCCTCGCCCGGCTTGGCGATCTCGTAGCCCTTCTCGGTCTGGAAATCGGGCGAGAGCGCCTCGAGCGTCTCGCCGAACTTGTCGAACAGGGCAGCCTGCGCCTCGTTCCACGAGGGAATACCCTCGAAGCCCGCAAGGAAGTTGGCCGGGATTGCCTCGTCGCCGTGCACGTCCATCGCGAAATCGACGCCGGTTTCGTCCATGCGATTACGCACGTAGAGGACTTCCGGGCACTCGGTCTCGTTGGGCTCGTGCCATACGCGGTTGAGGTTGACCCCCGCCGCGTTGGTCCGAAGGTGCCCGCGGCGCGAGCCGTCCGGGTTCATGTTGGGCATGACGTGGAAGGTGCAGTCGCGGCGCAGCGCGCGGCTCACCGGATCGTCGGGATCGGTGAGCTTTTCGAGCGCGCCTTCCATCCACCACTCGGCCATGCTCTCGCCAGGATGCTGGCGGGCATAGAGCCACACGGTGAGCGGGCCTTCGCCGATGGTGAGGCAGTCCATGTCCTGCCCGTCGAGGGTCTTGCCGAGGCTGCGATATTCGACACCCGGCAGCGAGGCGACAGTGGCCACGAGGTCGTGATGCCGCTCCATCGAGTAGGGCACGAAATAGGCAAGGTAGATGCTGTCCGTCTCGGGCACGAGGCGGATGGTGAGAACGCCGTCCTCGTAGCTCGTCGCATCGACGCGTACCCATTCCTCGCGGTCGACTGTCATCAGCGCGCGATAGCCGGGCCAGCCGTCGGGATAGGCGGCCGACCCCGCATTGGTGATCTTCAGCGTCACGTCGCGGCCCTGGGCGCCGGCGAGGCGGAAGTAGAACCACTGGTGGAAGTCCGACTTGTGATCCTTGACGATTTCCAGTTCGACTTCGTCTCCCTGGATCGAGACGAGACGGATGTTGCCGGCGTCGAACGCGCTGGAAATGGTGATGCTCATGGAACCTGGAACCCTGTGTGCATTGTCGTGTGTGGCGTCCTGATAGTCGCGGGCGCTGCAAGTGGAAACCCCCCGGTCGACGCCCCGAGCCCGCTCGTCGAACCCCCTGTCCTTCGGTCTGGCTTCGCATTATTGACGAGGGCGATACAAGACGGGCGTCCCTGTCGCCCTTTTCGGAGTACCCCTGACCCATGAAATTTCGCCTGACTGCCGGGTGCGCGCTGGCGCTGTCCGCCACCCCGCTGCTCGCCGCCGAGCCCGATGTCGCGTCTATCGACCGCGTGCGCGCCGACGTCGAGTTCCTCGCCAACGACCTGCTCGAAGGCCGCGAGGCGGGGACCCGTGGACACGAGATCGCGGCGCTCTACGTCGCGTCGCGGTTCAAGGCGCTCGGGCTCGAACCGGCGGGTGACGAGGGGACCTATTTCCAGCAGGTGACGCTGCGCGCGGCGACGCTCGTCCCCGAGCAGTCGTCGGTCGTCCTGACCCGCGGCGGCAAGGCGCGCACGCTACCCGCGAACCTCCTGCGCCCGCGCCCGAGCCTCAGCGCCACGGACGTCACGATGGAAGGCGAGCTGGTCTTCGCGGGCTACGGGCTCGATGCGCCCTCGCTCGGGATCGACGACTATGAAGGGCTCGACGTGAAGGGCAAGATCGTCGTGGTGCTGGAGGGGGCGCCTCCCGGGCTTCCCGCCGACATCAAGTCGCACCTCGACAAGTCGCGCAGCGACATGGCCGCGGCGCACGGGGCGATCGGCTACATCGCGGTCTCGACCTCGGCCGCCGACCGCGCGCGCCGATTCTACGAGATGGGCGAAACCTACCCCTCGTCGAGCTGGATCTCGCCCGACGGCAGCACCGGCGCGCTCGCCGACGGGCTCAAGCTGCGCGTCTCGATCTCGCCCGAGGGAGCCGAAACGCTCTTCGAGGGAAGCGACGTGTCGCTCGACAAGCTGTACGACCTCGCGCGCGGCGACGCGGCGCAACTGCCCCGCTTCGCCCTGCCCGGTACGCTCAAGGCGCACGCGGTCAGCACCTGGGACGACTTCACCAGCCCGAACGTCGTCGCGCGTCTTCCCGGAACCGATCCCGCCCTCGCCGACGAGCATGTCGCGATCGTCGCCCACCTCGACCATCTCGGCACCAGCGAGGGCGACCACGGGCACGGCGGTTACGGGCGTCTCGGCGACAAGGAGACGAAGGACAAGGTCTACAACGGCGCGCTCGACAATGCGGCGGGCGTCGCGGGGATGCTCGAGGCGGCGCGGATGTTCGTCGAAGGCGAAGGGCCGCAGCAGCGCTCGATGCTGTTCATGGCGGTCACCGCGGAGGAAAAGGGCCTGCTCGGCGCGGGCTATTTCGCGGACAATCCCACCGTGCCGGTCGAGGACATTATCGGCGTGATCAGTTCCGACATGCCGGTGCCGCTCTACGATTTCGGCGACATCGTCGCGTTCGGGACGGAGCACAACACGCTGTCCGAGACGATCGCCGCCGCGGCGGGGACGCTGGGCGTGAGCCTGTCACCCGACCCGATGCCCGAGCAGTCGATCTTTACGCGCTCGGATCATTACCAGTTCGCGCGCAAGGGGATCCCCGCCACGCTGCTTTTCACCGGCTACGGCAATGGCGGTCAGGAAATCTGGGCCGACTTCTTCTCGCGCTGCTACCACAAGCAGTGCGACGACCTGTCGCTGCCCATCAAATGGGACATGCTGGCGCGCTTCGCGACGATCAACTACCGAATCGCGAACATGCTGGCCGATGCGAACGGTCGCCCCCTCTGGTACGCCGACAGCCCGATGAGCGAGATGCTCGCCCCGGGCGCCGCGCGCGCGAAAAGGCCGTGACGCGAGGCGTGGCGACTTGACTTTGGCGCGCCCTCTTCCTAGTTGAGCGCCGGATTCGGTAACCCCGACATTTGAAACCCATTTTTTCCGAGGCAAGGTGCTCCGGCCATGAAAGTTCGTAATTCTCTCAAGTCGCTCAAGTCGCGCCACCGCGATTGCCGGGTCATCCGTCGCCGCGGTCGCGTTTACGTGATCAACAAGACCAACCGTCGCTTTAAGGCGCGCCAGGGCTAACAGCCCCGGGCACACGGTTGCGTGAAACGGGCGCGTCCTTTCGAGGGCGCGCCTTTTTCGTGCCCGTCATCCGCGTGCGAGGTGCGCCTCGAGAAGGTCGAGCGCCTCCCCGGAGCGCGCGAAATCGAGCGGGCGTGCGAATCGGTAGACGTCTGCCTGCCGCGCGAGATCGAGGCAGCGTTCGAAGATCCACGCGTCGCCGCCATGCCACTGGTTGGCGACCTCCCAGCGATAGGCATTGTCGAGCACCAGCCGTGCGGCCTCGGCGCCCGTGACCTTCTCGATCCGCGCTTCCCCGACCTCGAGCAGGTAGATGCGCTTCAATTGCAAGGGCGGCGGCGGACGCATCGCCTCGCCCTTCGCCAGCGGCATCTGCCACTTGCCCTCGCCCGCGACCACCGGTTCGAGGGTTCCGCGATCGACGCCCAGCGCGTCGACCGCCGCGTCCCACAATTTCACCCTCGGAATACCGCGATGGACCGCGGGGCCTGCCGGGTCGATCGCACAGATATCGTCGCACAGGATATCGTGCCCCCGCGCCGCCAGCATCGCGGCCAAGGTCGACTTGCCGGCCCCGCTCGGCCCGACGAAGGCCGCCGCCCCGCCATCGAGCGCGACCGCATTGGCATGAAGCGGCAACCTGCCGCGCTGGACGATCAGTGCCGCCGACACAGTGCCGAGCAGCCAGGCGCGGATCTCGTCTCCCGCGCGGCCCGGCGGCGCATGGATGGTCACTGCCTCGCCGCCCTCGACTTCGAAGCGAATGCCATCGAGTTCGGCGACCAGCGTATCGCCTTCGCGCGCGACGTTGTAGAAATCGGGCCGCGCCAGCGCCGATGCGCGCTTCGTGCGCACCACGACATCGGGCTGGCCTTCGCCCGGCGGCAGCTCGGGAAGCGCAAGGTCGCTGTCGATCACGAGGCCGAAGGCGCGGGTCAGCGGCATCCATCTTCCTTGCACCGCCGCCCGCAAGGAGGCTAGCCCCTTGGGTCATGTCCGCGCCGCTCCTCGACGACACCAGCCGCATCGTCCAGCGAAAGACCCTGCCCAGCGGGGAAATCGATGGCGAGCTGCTTGCACTCGACGTCAAGCGCGGCACCTGCCTCGGACTCGACCGGGTCGGGACCGACATCTGGCGCCTTGCCGCGCAGCCGATCACGCTCGCCACGCTGATCGAGAAGCTGGTCGAGGACTATGACGCGACCCCGGACGAGGCACGCGCCGACGTCTTCCCTTTCGTCGCCGAGCTGGTCGAAGCGGGTTTGCTCGACCTCGTGCCATGAAAGACGTGAGGGAGCTTCTCGCCGATTTTCTCGCGCGCACCCGCGCTGCGCCGCTGCTGTTCGCACTGCTGCTCGCAGGTGCGCTGGTGGAAGGGCTCGGCATCCTCCTCCTCGTGCCCCTCGTCGCGCTCGCCGCAGGCGAGGCGCCGCCCCCGACCTGGATGCCATTCGCGCCCAAATTTTTCGACGCGCCCGAGCGCGCGCTGTTCGTCGCCGCATTTTTCTTCCTCGCCGCCATGGGGCTGCGCTCGGCGATCCTCTACGCGCGAGACCGGCTGCGCGTGCGCGCCGTCACCGCCTACGAACAGGGGCTCAAGCTGCGCCTCCTGTCGGGCGTCGCCGCGCAGGGCTGGCGTTTGGCAAGCAGGCTCGGCCAGGCACGCCTCCAGCGCAGGATGCTGGTCGACACGCCGCGCGCAATCGTCGCGCTCCACTACGCGCTTCAGGCTGCAGTCGTGGCCGTGATGATCGCGGTGCAGGGCCTCGTGGCGCTTTACCTTTCCCCCGCGCTGACGCTGGTCGCGGGCGGGCTGATGCTGGTCGGCATCCTCCTCGCCTGGCCGTGGGTGCGCGCGGGCCAGCGCCGCGGCCTGTCGCTCGGCGAGGCTGCCGCCGACAGCAGCGAAGAGGGTTTCCGTCTCTACGCCAGCCTCAAGAGCGCGCTCGCCGAAGGCGCCGTCCTGCGCTTCCTCGACCGCTACGCCGCCAGCGCGAAGCGTCTCGCGGGCGAAGAAATCGCGCTCGAGGCAGGCCGTGCGGGCGCGCGTGCCATCATGGCGCTGGTCGCCGCGACCGCCGCGGTCGTCCTGATCCTCGCAGGCCTGCTGTGGCTCGATCTCGACCTTGCCATCCTCGTTCCCCTCCTCGTCCTGTTCGCGCGGCTGAGCGGTCCCGCCCAGCAACTCGTTCAGGCGCTCCAGGGCATGGCCGCATTCGGCCCCGCCTTCGCACCCATCGCCGCCCAGGCGGGCAGTGCGGTGCCATCCGCGACACGCTCCGTGCCCCCGCGCGACTGGTCGCGCCTCGACTTCGACCGCGTCACCCACGAGGCAGACGACGGCTTCACGCTCGGCCCGCTCGACCTCTCGCTCGCGCGCGGAGAATGGGTCGCGCTCGAAGGGGTGTCGGGGGCGGGCAAGACGATGCTGGTCGATCTCGTCGCCGGGTTGATCGCTCCCGATGGCGGCACGATCCGGCTCGACGGCGAGCCAATCGACCTCGCGACGCTCGACGGCTGGCGCGAAGGCCTCGCCTATGCCGGGCAGGACGAAGTGCTGTTCGCGGCCAGCCTCGCCGACAATCTCGGCGGCGATCCAGGCAAGGCGGCTGCTGTCACCGGCCTCGAAGCGCTGCTCCAGCGCCTTCCCGACGGGCTCGGCACGATGCTCGGCGAAGGCGGCGCGCGCCTGTCGGGCGGCGAGCGGCAGCGCGTCGCGATCGCCCGCGCGCTCTTGCGCCACCCCCGCCTCCTGATCCTCGACGAGGCCACCTCGGCGCTCGATCTGGCCGCCGAAAAGCAAATGCTCGACAGGCTGCGCGCCTATGCGCCCGACCTGTCGGTTCTCTTTGTCAGCCATCGCCCCCAAGCCCGTGCGCTTGCCGATCGCGTCGTCGCGTTGCAGCGGGGTCGCACCGAACTGGGTTAAATCTCGCAAACCTAGTCCATTATGGACAGATTCAACCCTCCGAATTAATAAAAGCCAAGCGCCGGCGTAGGCGGCGATGCTCGGAGGGGATCAGTGTCAGCTCGGGAACAGCGGAGGAAGCCGTGGTCGACGCCGCGCCTGCGCATCATGGACGCGAAGAACGCGCGCATGCCCGGGGGATCGCCCTTTCAGGAAGGCAATTCCACCAAGGGAAAAAGCTGACCGCGCCCATCGGTTGCTGGGAGCCAGGCAACGCTCCCACGCCGCCATCCGGCGCCTCCAGCGCGGGCGGTCGCTGGTGCTGGCTAGATGCCGACCTCGACAACCGCGACGCGCTCGCGAGCGAACTGGACCTTCCTCCCGATACCGATGACGCGACACTCGTCCTGGCGTTGTGGCGCGGGCGGGGCAGTGCGATGTTCGCGGCGTTGCGCGGCGAATTCGCCATTGCCCTGTGGGACGGCGAGCGCCTGATCATCGCCCGCGATGCCCTCGGACGCCGACCGCTTTTCCTGAGACGCCGCGACGGATTGCACTTCGGCCCCTCGGCTCGGGCGCTGGCCGGCGAGCGCCCCGAAGCCGACCCGGTGCGCCTCGCCCAATTCCTCCTCACCCTCCCCGAGCGCGGCGCGCGCAGCCATTTTGCCGGCGTCGACCGCGTGCTTGCGGGCGAGTGGATCGAGGCGCGCGCGCCCGACCGGATCGAACGTCGCCGCTGGTGGCGCCCCGACCTCTCGCGCCTGTCGATCGGGCTCGAGGAGGCGGCGGGCGAAGCGACCCGGCTGCTCGACCGCGCGATCGGCGGCATGGCGCACGGGCGCACCGCGATCCAGCTGTCGGCCGGGCTCGACAGCAACCTGCTGCTCGACCGCATGGCAGCGCGCGGCGTGCTCCCCTCGGTCGCGATCACCGGCGCGCCCGACGGGCCGGTCGAATGCCCGCCCGCCATGCTGTTCGACGAAACCCGTCTCGCGGCCGAAGCGGCGGCGGCGGCCGGCGTCCCGCACGTCCGTGCCGGCGCGCCGCCGAGCGGCCTGGCGCTCGCCGTGGCATGTTTCGACGACGTCGAACGCCCGCTCTTCAACCCATCGAATCTCGGCTGGATCGACGCGACGCTTTCAGCCGCGCGGGCGGACGGTGCGGCCGTTATGATCGAAGGCCTGTGTGGCAATTACGGTGTCAGCTGGGACCCGCCCAAGGCGCTTGCCGGGATGATCTCGGATCGCGACTGGTCCGGCGCTGCCGCCCTGGCGGGAGGCATTCGAGGCAATGCGCTCGAAGCCCTGCCGCGCGCGGTGCGGCGCCGCCTCGGCGGCGCTGCCGCCTGGCGCCTTTCGACCCCGCGTTTCGTGCGTCCCGGCGCGTTCGCCGACCAGGCACTCGCCCCGTTCCTCGAGCGCGGCCTGTTCGTCGACGACCCTGCCGATCGCAGCTGGCAGCCCCGGCGCAGGCTCGAGGACTTTTATCTCGACCTCGACCAGGCGAGCATCCTTCGCGCCCACAAAGCGCGCCATGGCGTGCGGCTGCGCGACCCGTTCGCCGATGTCGAACTGGTCGAATTCACGCTGCGCCTGCCGACCCGCATCTTCCGAACGGGAAGCGAACGGCGGCGACTTGCCAAGGCGATGCTCTCGAAGCGCGTTCCCGACGCCATCCGTCGCGGCGACGTTCGCGCGGTGCAGGGAGCCAACTGGCGCGCCGCGATGAAGGCGGAGCGCGATACCTACGCCGCGCTCGTCGCCTACGCCCGCGCGCACCGCTGGCTTCCACGCCTGATCGACCTCGACGCCCTGGGCGAAGGAATCGCGCGATGGCCGCGCGAAGACACGAGCTTCGGCTCGGTCGCGGCCTCGCATCAGATGCGCGCATTGGTCGCGATAGCCTTCGTCCGCTGGGTCGAGGAATGAGCAAGCGTCCCGGCCCCCTGCTCCTCGCCGAGACGTTCGGCGACCTCGTCGCGGCCAGCCTCGCGCTGCGCCTCAGATCGTTCGAAGCGATCGTGTCGGGTCGCGACGCGCCTGCGAACCTTCCGCAGGTCGCACCCCACGACGCGGTGATGCTCGAACGTGCGCTCAAGGCCTGGAACCGCCGTCTGCCGTGGCGCACCTTGTGCTTCGAGCAAGGCCTGGCCGCCGAGCGCTGGCTGAGGCGCCGCGGGCTTGCCTCGCGGCTTCACTACGGCGCGGCGGGGCGCGGCGAAGGACCGGTGGCGCATGTCTGGGTGACCTCGGGCACGGTGCCGGTCGTCGGGTGCGAACAAGCTGGCGAATTCGTCGAACTGGCGCAATTCCCGCATGCAGAAGCGCCGCAAAGCCGGGAAAATTGAACGCAATCGCTTCATCGACCGTTCACCCTCCCTATGCGAGGATTCAAGCCATGATGACGAAGAAGACCCTTCTGGCGATCGGCGTGACGAGCCTTGCGGTGCTGGGCGCGACGTCGGCCTACGCACAGGCGCGTTCGACCCCCAAGGGGTTCGATTACGAGATCATCGACGGCAAGCGCGTTCCCAAGGCAAAGCGCACCGTCAACGCGGACGGCAGCTGGCGCGAGGAGCGTCGCCAGGGCAACTGCTCCGAGGTCAAGGAAAAGACCGCGAGCGGGGAGATCAAGATCACCCGCACCTGCGACCCCGACTGATCTAGTCGATTGGCGGCTCGGCGACTTCCGCCGTGCTGTCGTGTGCGGTGATCTCGCACGCGGGCAGGCCCGCTTCCACCACATCCTTGCATTCGCGAATCTGTGCGGTGTCGTCGGCCCCGATGAACACCGCCCAGTCGCGCCCGTCGTCGCACGAGGCGGTCCACATCATCAGGTTTTCATAGTCGGTGACATAGCCAGAGCGCGTCACGCGCTGGCAGCGGAAACCCGCGCCGGTGATGGCGCGGCGCATCGCGATGTCACGGTTCATCGCCGAGAGTTCGGACAACTTGTCCTGCGCCTCGCTGCGCACCTCGATCGGCGTATCGTTGGTGGTGGACGTATCGCCGCAGGCGCAAAGCGCGAAGGGCGCGGCGATCGCCAGCGCCGCTAGTGCAAGTCGCGCCATCGCTCGATCTTCCCTCGCTTGGACAACTCTTCCTGCTCGACGAATTCGGCGAGACTGGTGAGCGCGTCGCGGATCACCGGGTCGTCCGTATCGGCGGCCATCGCCCGAAGGTCGGCGGGCTTGCAGTGCCTGAATTCTTCGCGGGTCATCGAGAGAGCAATGCGCCAGCGGCCATTTGGTTCACTTGCCGGTGACCACGCGCACGCAGGCGGCTGCCTTCTCGGCGAGCGCGCGCGCCTCGTCCGCACTCTGCGCCAGCGCCAGCGCGATCCCCATCCGGCGACCGGGCCGCGTGTCGGGCTTGGAGAACAGGCGCACGTCGACGGGGGCCCCGGCGCTCCCCAAGGCCAACGCGTCGCCCAGTCCCTCGAACGCGAAGTGGGTGCTTTCCTCGCTTGCCAGGATGACCGCGCTCGCCGATCCGCCTGCCGGCCGCACGATCGCGGGGATGGGCAGGCCGAGGATCGCGCGCACGTGCAGTTCGAACTCGTTGGGCGACTGGCCGATCAGCGTGACCATGCCGGTGTCGTGCGGGCGCGGTGACAGTTCGGAAAAGATGGCGCGGTCGCCCGCGATGAAGAATTCGACCCCGAAAATGCCGTGCCCGCCGAGCGCGCCGACGACCTTCTCGGCCTGCGCCTGCGCCGACGACAGCGCCGCCGCGCTGATCGCGGAAGGCTGCCAGCTCGAACGATAGTCGCCACCTTCCTGTACGTGGCCGATGGGATCGCAGAACAATACGCCGTCCTTCGTCGCGACGGTCAGCAGCGTGATCTCGCTGTCGAAGCGGATGAATTCCTCGACGATGACGCGTGGACGGTCGCCGCGCATGTTGGCGACCGCATAGGCCCAAGCCTTGCGCAATTCGCCCTCGTCCGTGGCCGTGCTCTGCCCCTTGCCCGACGAGGACATGACGGGCTTCACCACGCACGGAAAGCCGGTATGCGCGGCGGCCGCGACCGCTTCCTCCTCGCTCTCGGCGAAGCGGAATTTCGACGTCTCGAGCCCCAGCTCGTCGGCAGCAAGGCTACGGATATTGTCGCGGTTCATGGTCATGCGCGCGGCATTGGCGGTCGGCGCGACGCGCCAGCCCTCTTCCTCGAGTGCGACCAAGGTGTCGGTGTCGATCGCCTCGATCTCGGGCACGATCACGTTGGGGCGATGCTTCTCGACCGCGGCGCGCAGCGCGGCCCCGTCGAGCATCGAGAAGGTCTCGTGGGCGTCGGCGACCTGCATTGCGGGCGCGCCTTCGTAGCGGTCGCAGGCGATCACCTTCGCGCCGAGGCGCTTGGCGGCAATGGCGAATTCGCGGCCCAGTTCGCCCGACCCGAGCAGCATCAGCGTGGCGATATGCATGGCCAGTTGCCTAGCCCCCCTTGCGCTCGGCCCGCAAGCCGCCATGGTGGGCGCCAAGCATCAACAGGGGGTCTTCCGTCATGCCGCTTTCGTTCATCGCTCTTGCCGCTTCGCTTGCCGTCCAGGACACGCCGCCGCCGCGCACGCCCGCCGATCCGGTCATGGAAGCCCCCGACAGCGCGTGGCAGGAAATTTCTCCGGAAGACCTCGTCGTGATGGATGTGGACGGCAAGCGCGTCGTGATCCAGCTCGCGCCCGCGTTCGCGCCGAGCCACGTCGCCAACGTGCGCACCTTCGCGCGCTCCGGCTACTGGGACGGCGCGACCGTATACCGCGTGGTCGACAACTGGGTCACCCAGTGGGGCGTCGGCGGCAACCCGGCCTATGAGGAAGAAGACAAGCCGCTGCCCGAAGGCGCGATCGAGGCCCCGCCCGCCGACTACTCGCGGCCCCTCTCGAAAACCGACATCACCCCGCTCGGCTCGTCGGACAGTTTCTCGGCGATGGCCGGGTTCGAGAACGGCTGGCCCGTCGCGGTCCATGTCGATGGCAGCGTGTCGCCGACTTATTGCTACGGCTACGTCGGCGTCGCGCGGGGCGCGGATCCCGACACCGGGTCGGGCTCGGAACTGTTCGCGATCATCGGAACGCCCGCGCGCCGCCTCGACCGCAACTATGCGCTAGTCGGACGCGTGATCGACGGCATGGAAAACCTCTCGGCGCTACCGCGAGGCACCGACCGGATGGGCGTCTATGCCGAAGGCCAGCGCCAAGTGCCGATCGGCCGCGTCACGGTCATGGCCGACCTGCCCGAGGGCGAGCGCACGCGCTATCGGATGATGCCCGAAGGCTCGCCGAGCTTTGCGGAATATGTCTACCTCACGCGCCACAACGTCCACTACGGACGCGGCACGTCGGGCGCCGATATCTGTTCGGTGAGGGTCCCGGTCGGAAAGATCGAGGACTAGGCCGCCCAGGCGGATTCGCCCGTTCCGTTCTTGTGCTGGACGACCGCGGGACGCGCGTGCGTCATCATGCTCGCCTCGGCGAGCGGGAGCGCGGTCGAGCAGAAGGCGCATTCGGCCGAGAACCTGCCGATGATCCACTGAGTACGGCCACAGCCGGGGCAGTGATTGACTTCATGCTCGCGGTAGACGGCGTGGTAGCCGCGCGCCGCGGGATCATGCCGCATCTGCAGGTCGCCAAGGGTCGGGATGCTCTTCATAACTCGTCCTTTCGACCGTTTTGAACGAATTAACCCCGTTCGGGTTGCATCTGTCCCGAAGCGGGAACGGCTCAGACGGTCCGAAGCGCGGCGGCGGGACGGGCAGAAATGGCGGGCCACGCCGCGACCAGAGCGGCGCCTACCGCGATGATCACGGCCCCCGGTCCGAGCGCCACCAGCAGCGGCCAGTCGGGCGCGAATTCGATCTCGAAGACCTGCGTGATGACCGCCCAGCTGGCGAGGATGCCGGCTCCCAGGGCGAGCGCCGCCGCGCCGATCGAGAGGGCAAGAAATTCGATCAGCTGCGTTGCCGAGACCTGTCCGCGGCTAGCTCCGACGAGCCGCAGCAGGACGAGGTCGCGTGCGCGCTCGCGCCGGGTCGCGACCACCGCGCCCGCCAGCACCACCACCCCCATCACAATGGCGAGAACGGTCGCGATGCGGACCGCCGCATCGAGCGAGAGGAGGATCGAGCGGACCTCGGCGACGATGTCGTTGACGCGGATCGCGCTGACCATCGGCAGCTTGCCGACCAGCGCGCGCTCGAACCCGCGCGTGTCGCGCGCCTTGGCGTCGGTCACGGTCGCCATCTGCGTATGCGGGACCGCCTCGAGCGTGCCCGGTGCGAAGATGATCGCGAAATTGAACCCGAAACTGCGCCAGTCGATCGTCCTCAGCGAGGCAATCCTGGCGGTCACCGGGCGACCGAGAATGGCGATGGTCAGCGTGTCGCCCACCTCGAGTCCGAGCGCCTCTGCCGCATCGACGTCCAGGCTGATGAGCGGGTCGCCCGCGTAATCCGAAGGCCACCATTGGCCCGCGACCACTTCGTTTCCGTCGGGTAGGTCGGCAAGGAAGGTCAGCCCGCGATCGCCGCGCAGGATCCACGCTCCCTCGGGAATCTCGTCCATCTCGTCGACCGACTGGCCGTTGACCTCGACCACCGGCCCACGCAACGAGGGCACCAGTTCGTAGGTCGCGCCGGGCAGCTCGTCGGCCAGCGTTTCGCGGAACGTCGAGCCGGCGTCGGAGGGAATGTCGAGCAGGAACACCGCCGGGGCGCGGGCCGGGATCGACTGGTCGATTTCCCGGAGCAGGCTCTGTCCCGTCCCTGCCAGCGCTACCAGCAGGCTGAGCCCGAGCCCGAGCGCGACGGTCAGCCTGACGGTGGCGTTGCCCGGGCGGTCGAGCGCTGCGATCCCAAGGCGCGCGACGGGTCCGCCGCGATGACGCAAGCCGCGCGCGGCCAGCCGTAACAGCCAGCCGAACAGCGCGAAAAACAGGCCGAGCGCGCTCAGGGTGCCGACCGCGGCAAGCGCGAGCATCGGGTCGCTGGCGCCCAGCGCGACCAACGCGACCACGCCCAGGAAGGCGAGGACCGGCACGCCCCAGCCGCGCCAGCGCGCACGCGGCGTCTCGTCGAGCGTGTCGCGCAGCAGGACTGCGGGCCGCGTGGCAAGCGCCTGCGCCAGCGGACGCCACGAGGCTGCGACCATGGCGAGGAGGACGACCGCGGCGGCAAGGCCCAGCGCGTCCCAGTGCGGCCCCGGGTCGGGCATGATCGGAAGCTGGTCCTCGAGCGCGCGCCCGACCAGGGTCGGCGCCGCCGCCCCCAGCAGCAGTCCCGGCACCAGCGCCGCCAGCGCCACCAGCGCAAGCTCGAACCCGAGCATCCGCGCGATCACGGGACGCGCCGCGCCGACCAGCTTGAGCCGCGCCACCGTCGGGCGGCGACTAGCGGCAAAGGCGCGCGCCGCGCTGACGATGCCGAGCGCCCCGATCCCGAGGGCGGCGATCGCGACGAGCAGCAGCATGTCGCCGGCAATCGCGACGAACCGCTGCACGCCGCCCGCCGCTTCCTCGCGCGACAGGATGCGCCAGCCCGCGTCGGCGAACCGTTCGACGAACGCCTCGCGCACCGCGATAGGCGATGTGCCGGCAGGAAGAAGCAGGCGATATTCATGGGTGAGAATGCTGCCGGGCTGGATCAGCCGCGTCGCGTCCATTGCCTCGGGCGTCACCAGCGCGGGCGGGGCGAGGTTGAATCCGCCGCCTTGCGGCATGTCGGCGATGATCGCGGCGACGGTGAGATCGGCAAAGCCGAGCCGGACCTTGTCGCCCGGTTCAAGGTCGAGCCGGTCGGCGATCAGCGGGTCGACGGCGATCTCGCCTGCACCGCGCGGTCTCGTCCCGTTGAACGCGACGTCGCCCGCGAGCGGCCAGTTGGCGTCGATGCTGCGCATCTCCACCAGCATCGTGCCGCCGTCGGGCTTCACCAGCATCGAGCGCGTCTCGACCATGTGGCTGACCGTCCCCGCCTCGCGCATCGCGGCGAGTTCGTCTTCGCTCGCCTCGCGGTTGGCGACGGAGAAGAGGAGATCGCCGCCCAGGATCGAGCGCGAATTGGCCTCGATCGAACGCTCCATCGAGCTGACCAGGCTGAGCACTGCCGCCAGCCCCGCCACCGACAGCGCGAGACAGGCGAACAGGAGGCCGAGCCCGCCCAGCCCGCCGCGCAGGTCGCGCATGGCAAGGCGGCGCGCGCTCACCCGTCGACCTTCCCGTCGCGCAGTCGCACGATGCGGTCGCAGCGTTCGGCCAGCGCGGGGTCATGGGTGATCACGACAAGCCCCGAGCCGGCCGCCTCGGCGCGCTCGAACATCAGGTCGATGATCCCGCTGCCGGTCTTGCCGTCGAGATTGCCGGTCGGCTCGTCGGCAAGCAGCAGGCGCGGGCGCGGCACGGTGGCGCGGGCGATGGCGACGCGCTGTTGCTCGCCGCCCGACAGTTGCGCGGGGTAATGGGTGAGCCGGTGGCCCAGCCCGACGCGTTCGAGTTCCTCGGCCGCGCGATCGCGCGCATCGCGTTCGCCGGCAAGCTCCATCGGCACCGCGACATTTTCGAGCGCGGTCATGGTCGGGAGCAACTGGAAGGACTGGAGGATGATCCCCACCTCGCGCCCGCGCAGCTTGGCGAGCGCGTCCTCGCCAAGCTCGCCAAGGTCGCGCCCGAGCAGTTCGACCCGGCCGCCCGAAGGCCGTTCGAGCCCGGCCATCACCGCCATCAGCGACGACTTGCCCGAGCCGGACGGACCGAGGATGGCGAGATGCTCGCCTTCGTCCAGCGTGAGGTCTATCCCCTTGAGGATCTCGGTACGCGCCGCCCCCTTGCCGAGGGTCAGGCGGATGTCGGTCATGGCGATCAGGGTCATGAGGGAGAGCTAGGGTGATTGATGGGAAGGCACAATGGCGGCACAAGGTCCGCATGACCTGTCTCGCGCGCCTCGCCCTCGCCGTCTTCCTGTTTTCTGCCAGCCCCGCGCTCGCGAGCGACGAACGACCTGTCGTCGTCGCGTTCGGCGACAGCCTGACCGCGGGCTACAACCTCCCCGCCGGGCTCGGCTTCGCGCCGCAACTCGAGGACGCGCTGCGCCGCCAGGGCGTAGCCGCGACCGTCGTCGACGGCGGCGTCTCGGGCGAGACGACCAGCGGCGGGCGCGCGCGGCTCGGCTGGTTCCTCGACGGGCTCGAGGAAAAGCCCGACCTCCTCGTTCTCGAACTGGGCGGCAACGACATGCTGCGCGTGGTCGACCCGGCGCTGACCGAAGCCAATCTCGACGCGATGCTGGAAGAACTCGCGCGGCGCGACATCCCGGTCCTGTTGGCGGGCATGCGCGCGGCGCCCAATCTCGACCCCGACTATGTGGTCGCGTTCGACGCGCTCTACCCCGCGCTGGCGAAGCGCCACGGCGTCGCTCTCTACCCCTTCTTCATGGAAGGGGTGACGGCCGTGCCGGGCATGGTCCAGGCGGACGGAATCCACCCGACCTTCGCCGGCATCAAGGTAATCGTGACCGGGATCCGCCCGCAGGTGCTCGAAGCCCTCGGGCGCTAGGAGATCAGGCCGACAGCTGGTCGAGGCTGACGGGCTCGGCGAATTCGCAGCCCATCTTGCCGCCGGCGGTCCACTTGACCACCGCACTTGCGCGTTCGCGACCCGGCAGGATCAGCCACACGCGCGTGCCCACCTCGAAGTCGCCCGCGACGACTTCGGCCATGAACCCGTGTTCGGAAATGTTGAGGATGCGGGCTTCGCACCCCTCGTTGCCCATCTCGCGCACGTGCGCGTCCACCTCGATCGATACCCGCTCGGAACGGCGACGGTCGGACACGTTGTCGGCTTCGGCAATGCGCGCCTTGATCATCGAAAAATTCATCTCCATGCCGCTTATTCCGACAGGGGCGCGGCAAAATTCACCCCGATGCGGCCATCCCGCACCCAGCGCACATAGGCGACTTGTTCGCCATGGTCGAGTAATTGCAGCGTAATCTGTTCGCCAATGTGCGGAACACCCCTGTAGGCGACCATCGCGCCGGAGGGGGAGATGTTGCACAGGCGGACCACGTGGGACTTGCCGCGAATGGTCAGCACCGCGGTCTGCGACTGCGTTTCCTCGCGCACCTCGATACGCTGGTCGAACACGCGTTTCACGGTGCGCGGGATCATGCCGCCATCGAGCAGGGACTTGTTAGTCACCCCATCCTCCATCCTGGTCCTGATGCCTTTATGGCCACACTTGCTTAATTATTGGTTGGCGGGACTTTTTCACCCTATTCAGCCTGTGTATGGTTTGACCATGCCATGCGGGAGCCATGGTGCCGGTGCGCCGGCGGGTAAATCTTTCGGGATACAAGGTGTCGACAGTGAAAAAGCGCATTTCCAAGACCCTGCTGGCAACGGCAGGCCTGATTCTCCCTGCAGGCGCGGTTTTCGCGGCCCCGCAAGCGGCGGTCCCTGCCCCGCAGGCACAGGCCGATGCGCACGTCGCACCCGGCCAGGCTCCCCCTGACGAAAAAGTGAAGCGCGGCGCCGTCGTCGGCGTCGAGGGTTCGCCCGATGCGCAGGGCAACGAGACCCCCGTCGTCGCGGTCGATCCGGGCCCGCCCATGTGGCAAGTCCACCAGGCCGAGGCGCTGCTCTCCTTCATCGAGGCGATCGGCGCGGAAGGCCTTGCGCCCGCCGACTACGACCCGGCCGGCCTTCGCGCGACGCTTGCGGCGGGCAATCCGCTGGAACTGGCCAAGGCAGCGACCGACCGCTTTTACCGCGTCGCGTCCGACATGGCCCTGGGCCATGCGCGCGGCGACGCGCGCCGCGACTGGCACATCGTCGACCACGATCTCGACGTCGCCGCGCAGCGTCCGCTGCTCGTCCAGGCGCTCGCCGCCAACGACATCGCGGGCACGCTCGCCTCGCTCGCGCCGACGCACCCCCAATATGCCGCGCTCAAGCACGCGCTCGCCTCGACCGACAAGGCCGATGCCGCGACGCTCGACAAGATCCGCCTCAACCTCGACCGCTGGCGCTGGCTGCCGCGCGATCTCGGCAACCGCTACATCATCGTCAACGTCCCGGCCTATACCGCGGCGCTGGTCGAGGACGGCGAGACCCGCTCGCGCCACCGTGCGGTCGCGGGCGCGGTCAAGACGCCGACTCCGCAGCTGATGGCGGAGGCCACCGGCGTCATCTGGAACCCGTACTGGAACGTGCCCAAGTCGATCGAACCCGAAGTGCGCGGCAAGGCCGGTTACGAGGCGGTCAAGAACGACGACGGCACCGTGCTCTACTGGCGCCAGCCGCCGGGTCCGTCGAACGCTCTCGGGCGGGTCAAGTTCGTGATGACCAACCCGCACCTCATCTACCTGCACGACACCAATGCGCGCGGCCTGTTCGATACCAAGGCGCGCGCCTACAGCCACGGCTGCATCCGCACCGAGAACATCCTCAAGCTGGCGACCATGCTGCTCGAGGAAGACGGGGGCGACTGGACGACCGACAAGACGGTCGAGGTGGTCAATTCGGGCGAGCGCCTGCAGGCCAATTTCGTCAAGCCGCTGCCGGTCTACATCGTCTACATGAGCGCGGCGGCGAAGCCCGACGGGACGATCGTGGAGTACAAGGACATCTACTCGCGCGACAAGCCGGTGCTGGCCGCGCTCGACGACAAGGCCGGGACGATGACCCGCGCCGAGGCGAGCGAGGAGCGCCTGGCCGACATCGCGGAAGCGATCGAGGGCGGCCTCTAGGCCCCTCGCGCCCGCCCACGAAAAAAGGGCCGGTCCCTCGCGGGGCCGGCCCTTTTCGATGGGGGCAAGATCGTGATCAGGCGAGCTTGTCGGCGTAGATCAGTCGCCCGTCGCCCAGCCGGTTCATCAGCAGCCAGTGGTCGCGGCTCCCGAAGGCGAAGCAGCCTTCCGAGCGGCCCAGCTTGCCATGCTTGGCGATCATGTCCTTTTCCGCGTACCAGGCCGGGTGCATCACGATGGCCCGCGCGAAGGCGTTGGAATTGGTGAAGTCGAGCCCCTGCAGCTTCATCGAGAGGCCGTACTTGCCGTGATACTGGCTGGCGGTGACGTAGGCGCCCTGCGAGGTCGCGTTGCTGCCGACGCGGTTCGAGAAATCCTGCAGATAGCCCGTGTGGCCGCGATCCGAGCCGCGCCCGTGGGTGGTCAGGAAACTCTCGACCTGACCGGTCGTCATGTTGACGAGGTGAAAACGCGGCGTGTCCGAGCGCTTCGAGAAATCGACGATACCGACCGCGTCGCGGTGGCGCACGCGCGAGGCGTGGCGGTCGAGCGCCGCGCGGGCGCGTTCGACGAGACGGGAGTCGACGCCCGAGGGCGACCGCACGAGCGGCGCGCCGCCCGGCGCGACCATCGAGCCTTGCGGCGTCTGCCTGAACTGGAACGGATCGGCCTGTGCCATGGCGGGTCCGGCGACCATCACGCCACCCGCGCCAGCGGCCATTGCACGCACCATCCCCCGACGATCAAATTCCATTAAACCCCTCCCGATGAAGGGTTTTTCTAACACCAAACAGCTTAACGTTGGATGATGACGGATGCGATTCGTCGCAGCGCCGGCTCGAACCGTCGTAACCGCGATTCATTTTCGGAACAGGGGCCCAAACCCTTGAACTTGTGTGAGGTCACTGCTAACGGGGCGCCTCTTCCGGCGAGCCAGAGGGTTCGGCGGCGATTCTTGCATATAGGAACGGGTGTTGCCGATTCGCGCCCATTTCCTCATCCGAAAGGAGTTGAACGGCATTTATGCAGATCATCGTTCGCGACAATAATGTCGACCAGGCGCTGCGCGCGCTGAAAAAGAAGCTGCAGCGTGAAGGCGTCTATCGCGAAATGAAGCTGCGTCGTCACTACGAGAAGCCGTCGGAAAAGCGTGCGCGCGAAAAGGCCGCCGCCGTCCGTCGTGCTCGTAAGCTCGAGCGCAAGCGCGTCGAACGCGAGGGTGGCCGCTAAGCCACCCTTTTTCGTCCCTTCAAGACCAGGGATCAGTTCATGTCGGTCAGCCAGGTACCTCTTCGTCCGATCGCCAAGGGATCGGTCCTGAAACTGTGGCTGGCCATTGCCGCGCTCGTTCTGGCGGGCGTGGCGATCGCCTGGTGCGCGACCTCGCCCCTCAAGGGCGAGACGACCGCCAGCGGGCTCAAGATCCGCACCATGGTCGAGGGCACCGGCGATCCGATCCGGATCACCGACGGGGCTTTCGTGTCCTACGAGGGTCGCCTGCTCGACGGCACGACCTTCGATTCGAGCGGGGGCCGCGCGGTCCCGATGCTGCCGAGCCAGGTGGTGCCGGGCTTTTCCGAAGCGCTCCAGCTGATGCGCGAAGGCGGTAGCTACCGCGTCATCATCCCGTCCGAGCTGGCCTATGGCGACAGCCCGCCTCCGGGTGCGCCGATCCCGCCGGGCGCGGACCTCGAATTCGACGTCTCGATTGAATCGATCGTGCGTGACGCGGCGCTGATGCTCGGCCAGCAGCAGGGCGCTCCCGCGCCGCAGGCGCCTCCCGCCGAATAGCTAGCCGCTGCCGCCCTGCGGGGCGGTTTCGCCTTCCTCGGCCTCGCGCTTTTCCTTCGCATATTCTTCCAGCGCCGCCTTGATCGAGGCGACGATCGGGTCTGCCAGCAGCAGGCCGAGGAAGCCGAACAGCGCGCCCATGATGAGCTGCATCGCAAGAACCAGCGCGGGCGCGAGGTCGACCGTCTTCTTGGCGATCATCGGGATCACCAGATAGCCGTCGACATTCTGCACGAAGAAATAGACGAAGATCGCCCACAACCCCTCGCCCGTCCCGGCCGAGAATCCGACCGCGACCATCAGGATGCCCGAGATGATCGCGCCGATATTGGGGATGAAGGCGAGCAGGCCCGTCAGGAGGCCGAGCAGCGCCGCGAGCGGCACCCCGCCCAGCAGCAGCATGATGTAGGTGAACACGCCTTCGAACACCATGCCCACGAGGCGACCCGCGAGCAGGCGGCGCAGCGAATAGCCGACCCGGTCCGAAATTTCGAAGAAGCTCTGGCGGCTGGACCGTGGCAGCATCCAGGCGACCCCGCGGTCGTAGAGGCGCGGTTCGGCGGCGATGAAGATGCCGATGACGAGGATCATCAGCCCCGACGCGAACGCGCCGACCGCGGTGCCTAGCAGGCTGGTCACCTTGCCGAGCGAACCGACCAGCTGCCCCGAGATGTTGGAGAAGCTCGCTTCCGGTACCAGACCGCTCGCGGCGGCCCATTCGAGCAGGCGGTTGACCTGTTCGATCACGGTATCGCGAAGGTCGGTGAACTGGGTCGCGAGCGCGGTGCCCGCATACCAGAACGTCCAGCCGAGGAAGGCGAAGAAGCTCAGCACGATGATGGCAAGGCGCCAGCCCCGCGCGATCGGAAGCACGCGACCCAGGAGACGCGTGCCGCCATCGAGCAGCACCGCGAAGACCAGACCTCCCACGATCAGGAGCAATGGCCCCGCCAGCACGACGACCCCGGCAGCGAGCAGCACCATGCCGATCCAGATGGCGGCCTTGCGGACCTCGAAACGCAGCCGGGGATCGTCGATCTCGGTCGGGCCCCGGGTCATGCTTTCGTCGGTCATCGGGGCCCCCTTGTTCCTCGTTCCGCCCTACTCTGCAGGCTCGGAGCGCAGGCTGACGAAGGATCGTCCGTCGCGCAAGCTTTGTCCCCACGTCGCCGGATTGAGCGACGCCGTCCCGTCGAGGGAGAAGGTAATGATTTCGGCGCGCCCGCCGATATTCGCGACCGGCACCGGCCCGCCCAGCCCGCGCTCCTCGAGGCTGAAGCGGCTGTCGGACGACTTGTCGCGATTGTCGCCCATCAGGAAGACGTGCCCCTCGGGCACCGTGACGGGCGCGAACTCGTCGCCGGGCGAGCGGCCGAGATCGATCGTGTCGTAGCTGACCCCGTTGGGAAGCGTCTCGCGGATGATCGGCAGGCGGCAGTAGAGCGCGCCGTCCTTGCCGCGCACGCGGTGCCCGGGAAATTCGAACAGGCCGCACGGCGCGTTGGCATCGACCGGGATCATCGCTGCGGGACGCCGCTCGGCATGGACCGCCTCGCCATTGATCACCAGGCGGCCATTGGTGACCGCGATCGTGTCGCCGGGCAGCCCGATCACGCGCTTGATATAGTCCTCGCTGCGCCCGGGCGGGGTGACGATGACGATATCGCCGCGCTCCGGCAGCGAGCCGAACAGGCGGCCTTCGCTTTCCGGCAGCGTGATGTTCCACGGCTCGGCCGGCCCGCTGCCCACGATGTTGCGCGCGATCGCGGCCGGGTTGGGAATGGTCGGCGAGACGTAGCTGTATCCGTAGGGATACTTGCTCACCACCAGCCGGTCGCCCTCGAGCAGCGCCGGCATCATCGATTCCGAGGGAATATAGAACGGCTTGGCGACGAAGCTGTGAAAGACCAGCACGCCCAAGAGCACCCACAGCATCGCCTTGGTCTCGGACCAGAGGGCGCTGGCACCGCCGCGCAGCGAGGGCTTTCGGCGCTTGTTCGTCGGGTTTGTCATGGCAGGCTGGGTCAAAGCGGTCTTGCGTAAAGGATAACGAAGGCCTGCGCCCATGGATGGTCGTCGGTGAGCGTCAGGTGAATGTCGATGGCGTGGCCGTGCGGGGTAAGTTCGTCAAGCCGCGCCTTCGCGCCGCCGGTCAGCGCCAGCGTCGGCGCGCCCGACGGCGCGTTCACCACGCCGATATCCTTCATGTAAACGCCGCGCTTGAACCCGGTGCCGACCGCCTTGGAAAAGGCCTCCTTGGCGGCGAAGCGCTTGGCGAGCGTGCCGGCCATGGTGAAGGGGCGCTTTTGCGCCTTGGCGCGCTCGATCTCGGTGAAGCTTCGCTGGAGGAAGCGGTCGCCAAAGCGGTCGAGCGAGGCCTGGATCCGCTCGATATTGCACAGGTCGCTGCCCAGCCCGACGATCATCCGCGCGCCTCGTCCATCAGCTCGCGCATCCTACGCACGCTGTTTTCCAGCCCGACGAAAATCGCCTCGCCGACGAGGTAATGGCCGATATTGAGTTCGGCGATCTGCGGGATGGCCGCGATCGGCTGGACGTTCTCGTAGGTAAGGCCGTGCCCCGCATGCGGCTCGATGCCGTTCTTGGCGGCGAGCGCGGCCATGTCGGTGATGCGCTTCAACTCCGCCGCCAGCTTCTCGCCGTCGCCGTCGAGGAAGGCGTGGGCATATTCGCCCGTGTGGAATTCGACCACGGGCGCGCCGAGCCTGAGCGCGGCATCGAGTTGCCGCTCGCTCGCCTCGATGAACAAGCTGGTGCGGATGCCCGCTTCGTTCAGCCGGTCGACGAAGGGCTTCAAATGATTGTGCTGCCCCGCCGCGTCGAGCCCGCCCTCGGTGGTGCGCTCCTCGCGCTTCTCGGGAACGATGCAGGCCGCGTGAGGCTGGTGGCGCAGCGCGATGGCGAGCATCTCCTCGGTCGCCGCCATCTCGAGGTTCAATGGCAGGTCGGTCGCGTCCTGGATCCGGCGCAGGTCGGCGTCGCGGATATGGCGGCGGTCCTCGCGCAAGTGTGCGGTGATGCCGTCGCCGCCCACGGCTGCCACGATCTCGGCCGCGCGGACGGGATCGGGGTGATCCCCGCCGCGCGCATTCCGCACGGTCGCCACGTGGTCGATATTGACCCCCAGGCGAAGCCGAGAGGTCATGCCGAAGCGCGGCTCCCCGGCTTGATCGCTTCGATCGCCTCGAGTTCCGGCGGCAATGCGTCAGGCGCGTAAGTCGGGACATCGAGCGCGATCAGCGCCGTGAAGGGCACGCCGAGGTCCGCGCTGCCGTTCGAGCGGTCGACCAGCGCGGCTTCGCCGATCACCTCGCCGCCCGCCTCGCGCACCGCCTCGATCGCCTCGCGGCTCGACAGGCCGGTCGTGACCACGTCCTCGACCATCAGCACCCTGGCGCCGGGACGAAGCGCAAATCCGCGGCGGAAATGGAACACGCCGTCGGGACGCTCGAGGAACATCGCCTCCTTGCCCAGCGCGCGGCCCATTTCATGGCCGATGATGACACCCCCCATCGCGGGCGAGACGACGACGTCGATGGCTTCGCGCAGCGACTCCGGCAATTCGGCCGCCAGCGCCTCGGCCAGCCGTGCGGCGCGCTTGGGGTCCATCAGGACGCGCGCGCACTGCAGGTAGCGCGGGCTGCGCAGCCCCGAGGAAAGAATGAAATGCCCTTCGAGCAAGGCCTCCGCTTCGCGGAATTCCGCCAGAATCTCGTCGCGGGTCATGTCGCTCCTTTCATTTCTCGCGCTTCGCATAGGGCGCGCGAGGGCCGTCGTAAAGAAAGCGTCGACAAAGGGCCGAACCAGCGCTTGAGCATCTAGGGGCACCTCCCTATAAGGCGCGCCAATCATAGGGCTCACGTGCGTATCGCGCGGCCCTTGCGGTTCAACTACACCACCGGGGTGACGATGAAACTGATGGGATGGGTAGTCGCGCTGGCCGCCATGACGATGGCACCGGCAGCGATGGCAAGCGAAACGGGCCTTCCGGCCGGCGCCGGCGAGCGCACCGAGCTCGAAACCGAGATCGCGGAGACCGAAGCGGTCCTCGGCGATGCCGGCCTGGCGGCGACCTCGACCGAGGCGACCGCATTCGATTCCGCGCTTCCCGAAGCCGAGATCGGCGTGCCCGACGGGCGCAAGGGCATCCAGGAGCAGGTCACCGACCTCGGCCAGCAGGCCGCGGACTTCCACGACAACTGGTTGCTCGTCCTGTGCGTGGTCATCTCGGTGTTCGTGCTTGGCCTGCTCGCCTACGCGATGCTGCGCTTCCGCCGCGGCGCCAATCCCGAGCCGAGCCGCACCAGCCACAACACGCTGATCGAGGTCGTCTGGACGGTCGTCCCGGTCATCATCCTCGTGGTCATCGCGGTGCCGTCGATCTCCCTGATCAAGGCGCAATACAGCCCGCCGCCCGCCGACGTGACCGTCAAGGTGATCGGCAACCAGTGGTACTGGACCTACGAGTATCCGGACAACGGGATCGAGCTCGTCTCGAACCTGCTCAAGGAAGAGGACGAGGTCGCTGCAGGCGAACGTTTCCGCACCGATGCCGATGGCCCCGCGCTGCTGGCGGTCGACGAGCGCGTCGTCATCCCGGCCGGCAAGGTCGTCAAATTCCTCGTCACCTCGAATGACGTGATCCACTCGTTCGCGGTGCCGGCCTTCTGGACCAAGATGGACGCGGTCCCCGGCCGCATCAACGAGACCTGGGTTAAGGTCGATCGTCCGGGCGTCTATTTCGGCATGTGCTCCGAACTGTGCGGCGCGCGCCACGGCTACATGCCGATCGCGGTCGAAGTCGTTCCGGAAGAGAAATTCGCCGCCTGGGTCGCCAGCAAGGGCGGCTCGATGAAGGGCGCCGAAGCCGAAGCTGCCGCCGAACCCGCCGCCACCGCGGACGCGGACGCAGCGGCGGCCGCAACGCCGGCCGAAGCCCAGCCCAACGAAGCCCCTGCGGCCAACTAAGCGGAAGCGAGAAAGAGACCATGGCAACCACCGCAGACACGCTGCCGCTCCAGTCGCACGACGACGCGCACGCGCATCATGACGCCGACCACAAGCCGGGCTTCTTCGCCCGCTGGTTCATGTCGACCAACCACAAGGACATCGGCACGCTCTACCTGATCTTCGCGATCTGCGCCGGCATCATCGGCGGCGCGATCTCGGGCATCATGCGCGCCGAGCTGGCCGAGCCGGGCATCCAGATCCTGACCGGAAGCTGGCCGTTCGGCGCGGGCGCCGACGCCACCTTCGACCAGGCGCTCCATCACTGGAACGTGCTGATCACCGCGCACGGCCTGATCATGGTCTTCTTCATGGTCATGCCGGCCCTCATCGGCGGGTTCGGCAACTGGTTCGTGCCGCTCATGATCGGGGCGCCCGACATGGCCTTCCCGCGCATGAACAACATCTCGTTCTGGCTGACCGTCGCGGGTTTCACCCTGCTGATGGCTTCGGCCTTCGTGTCGGGCGGCACCGGGACCGGTGCGGGAACCGGCTGGACGGTCTACGCGCCGCTGTCGACCAGCGGCTCGACCGGCCCCTCGGTCGACCTTGCGATCTTCTCGCTGCACCTTGCCGGTGCCGCCTCGATCCTCGGCGCGATCAACTTCATCACCACCATCTTCAACATGCGCGCTCCGGGCATGACGCTGCACAAGATGCCGCTGTTCGTCTGGTCGGTGCTGGTGACCGCCTTCCTGCTGCTGCTGGCGCTGCCGGTGCTGGCGGGCGCGATCACCATGCTGCTGACCGACCGCAACTTCGGCACCAGCTTCTTCGACGCGGCCGGCGGCGGTGATCCGGTGCTCTACCAGCACCTGTTCTGGTTCTTCGGCCACCCCGAAGTGTACATCATGATCCTGCCGGCGTTCGGCATCGTCAGCCAGGTCATCGCCACCTTCAGCCGCAAGCCCGTCTTCGGCTATCTCGGCATGGCCTACGCGATGGTCGCGATCGGCGTGGTCGGCTTCGTCGTGTGGGCGCACCACATGTTCACCACCGGCATGGACGTCGACACCAAGATGTACTTCACCGCCGCGACGATGATCATCGCGGTCCCGACCGGCGTGAAGATCTTCTCGTGGATCGCCACCATGTGGGGCGGCTCGATCAGCTTCCAGACCCCGATGCTGTGGGCGATCGGCTTCATCTTCCTGTTCACCGTGGGCGGCGTCACCGGCGTCGTGCTCGCGAACGGCGGTGTCGATAACTACATGCACGACACCTATTACGTGGTCGCGCACTTCCACTACGTGCTCTCGCTCGGCGCCGTCTTCGCGCTGTTCGCGGGCTTCTACTACTGGTTCGGGAAAATGACGGGCAAGCGCTACAACGAGCTGCTCGGCAAGCTGCACTTCTTCATCATGTTCGCGGGCGTGAACATGATCTTCTTCCCGCAGCACTTCCTCGGCCTCGACGGCATGCCGCGCCGCATTCCGGACTATCCGGCGGCCTATGCCGACTGGAACGCGCTCTCGACGCTGGGCTACGAAGTCATGGCCGCGGGCATGGTGATCTTCTTCGTGAACGTCATCTGGTCGCTGATGGCCGGCAAGCCCGCCCCCGACAACGAATGGGGCGAAGGCGCGACGACGCTCGAGTGGACCCTCTCGAGCCCGCCGCCCTACCACCAGTTCGAAACGCTCCCGAAGATCGACTAGTCTTCGAAGCACCGAGAACAAGGAAAGGCCGTCCCTGTGGGGCGGCCTTTTTCTTGTTCGAGAAATGCGGATGCCCCCGTGAAACGCCACTTTTCACCACTTGCTCATCTTCCGCTCATGGCTTTCATTTCGGTCTCGCCCACACCGGCAGCATGAAAAACTGACGGAGCGACACCAATGAACGACCTTTCGAACAAGCACGGGCCCAACGGTCGCAAGCTTTCCATGCTCGCCTATGCGGGCGCGGCACTACTTCTGCTGGTCCCGCTGGTCGGGATGCAGGTCAGCGACGAGGTCAACTGGACGCTGTCCGATTTCGCTATCGCTGCGGTGCTGCTCGGCGGGACTGCGCACCTGTTCGACCGGATGCTGCGGGTCGACGACCGCTGGTCCGCGATCATCGGCGCGATCGTCGGGCTGTTCGGCTGGTTCACGCTGCTGTGGGCCAACCTCGCGGTCGGCGTGGTGGGCGAACCCGACACCCCCGGAAGCCTCGCCTTCTTCGGCCTGCTCGGCGCGGTGCTGGTCGGGGCGGTGGCGTCGCGTTTTCGCGCCGACCGGATGCGGCTGGTGATGGCGCTGGCCGCGCTCGGAGTGGTCGTTCTCGGCGTGATCTTCGCCGCGCAGGAAGAGTATATGATCCGGATCGCCGCGATGTGGACGTTGCTGTTCGCCGCCTCGGCAGCGGCCTACCACCACGCGGCGCGCGACGCCTGATCGGCGGCGCGGGGCTAGTCCTCGACCCGCTCGGCGCGCTCGATGGTGACCGGCTCGGCGAGGAGTTGGCCCTTGAGCGCGCCGTCGCCCGCGTCCGGGTCGACCGGCATCGCCGCGATCGCCTCGACCACGTCCATGCCCTCGACCACATGGCCGAACGCGGCATAGCCGGGCTTGCCTTCGTCGGCGTCGAAGCCGGGGATGTCGGTGGTGAGGATGAAGAAGTCGTTGCGCGCGGTCCCCGGACCGCCATGGGCCATCGAGACGGTGCCGCGCGTGTGGAGGATGCCCGTCTCGCCGGTCGGTTCGTGGGCGATGGGGGGCAGCAGCTTGTTGCCGTCGCGCACCCCGCCCTGGACGATCCCGCCCTCGCCGAACGGCATCACGCGGTAGAAATTCTGCCCGTCGAGAAAACCCTTGTCGATATAAGCGAGGAGGTTGGCGGTGGTGATCGGCGCGCGGCCCCGGTCGAGCGCGAGCACGATGTCGCCCGCGGTGGTCACCAGCCGCACCCTGACCAGCTCGGTCTCGGCCTCCGCCGTCTCGACCGGCAGCGGCGCGGCCACCTGCGCGAAGGCGGGGGCGTACAGGGCCAGGGCGGCCGCGAAAAGCGTCGTGATTCGGATCGTCATGGGCCGAGCCTATAGCGGCAAGAGCCTTGCCCCAAGGTGAAGCTTTTCACCGCGCGCCCAACCATTTATAGGCGCCTCCCGTGACCCAGGCCCCCGCCCCCTCGACGACCATCGATTCTGCGCTTCTCCCGGCGTCCCCGCGCGACCTGTTCGCGCTGACCAAGCCGCGCGTGATGAGCCTCGTGGTCTTCACCGGGCTGTGCGGGCTGCTCGCCGCAAAGATGCCGATGCCCCCCGTGCTCGCCTTCACCGCCGTGCTGTGCATCGCGCTTGGCGCAGGCGCGGCGGGCGCGCTCAACCAGTGGTACGAAGCCGACCTCGACGCGCAGATGAAGCGCACGCAGGGCCGTCCCCTTCCCGCGGGCCGGATGGACAAGCAGACGGCGCTCCATTTCGGCGTGGGGCTGAGCTTCTTCTCGGTGCTGCTGATGGGCTTTGCCACCAACTGGCACGCGGCGTTCTGGCTCGCCGTCTCGATTCTGTTCTACGTGATCGTCTACACCGTATGGCTCAAGCGCCGCACCGCGCAGAACATCGTCATCGGCGGCGCCGCCGGGGCCTTTCCGCCGATGATCGGCTGGGTTGCGGCGACCGGGCATCTCGCGCTCCTGCCAGTGCTGCTGTTCGCGATCATCTTTCTGTGGACGCCGCCCCATTTCTGGGCGCTCTCGCTGTTCATCCGCTCGGACTACGACAAGGCGGGCGTGCCGATGCTGCCGGTGGTCGCCGGGCTGAAGCATACGCGCCTCCAGGTGCTGCTCTACACGCTTCCGATGGCCGCCGCGGCCGTCCTGCCCTGGCCGCTCGGCCTGACCGGCTGGATCTACGGCGCGACCAGCGCGCTCCTCAACGCGATCTTCCTCGTCCTCGCCATCCGCGTCGCGACCAACCGCGCCGAGGAACCGTCCGGCATGAAGCCCGAAAAGCAGTTGTTCGGCTTTTCGGTGCTCTATCTCTTCGCGCTGTTCGCGGCGCTCACCATCGACAGGCTGCTGCTCCCATGACCGATCCCACCACCCAGGAAATCCGCAAGCGCCAGAAGCATCGGGCCCGCATCATGGCGCTGCTGCTGGTCGCATTCGCCGTGCTCGTGTTCGGGATCACCATCGCCAAGCTGGGGCTCGCCACGTGACATCGGACGCGCTGGGCAATGCCAATCGCAGGGTCGCGGGGCGCATGGCGCTGTTCGCGCTCGTCATGCTCGGCGTCGCCTTCGCCTCGGTGCCGCTCTATCGCGTCTTCTGCCAGGTAACGGGATTCGGCGGCACCACGCAGGTCGCCGACGAGGCGCCCGGCGCGGTCGCGGGCGAGATCGGGGTGCGCTTCGATTCCAACGTCAATGGCGGCCTGCCGTGGCGTTTCGAAGCGCCCGCCCCCGTGCGCATCGCGCCGGGCGCGCGGACCGAGATCCGTTACAAGGCGACCAACCTCGTCGCGCGCGCCACCAAGGGGACCGCGACGTTCAACGTGTCGCCCGCGCAGGCCGGGCAATATTTCTCGAAAATCGAGTGTTTCTGCTTCACCGAGCAGGAATTGAAGGGCGGCGAACAGGTCGAGATGCCGGTCGTCTTCTTCGTCGACCCCGCGATCGCGACCGACCCCGATACTGCGACGATCGACGAGATCACCCTCTCCTACACGTTTTTCCCGGTGGAAAATTGAAGGCGTAGCCGCTAGAGCCGCCCCGAACGCACAAACAGGAACTGATCGATGGCCGGTACGACCAACCACGACTATCACATCCTCCCGCCCAGCGCCTGGCCCCTGATCGGCAGCATTTCGGCTGTCCTTCTGACCAGCGGCGGCGTCTTGTGGATGCACGACAACCCCTACGGGAAGTTCGTCTTCCTCGCCGGCCTGCTCGGCGTCGTCTTCACCATGTTCAGCTGGTGGATGGACGTCGTCAAGGAAGCGCATGCGGGCGACCACACACCGGTGGTGCAGCTGCACCTGCGCTACGGCATGATCCTGTTCATCGCGTCCGAAGTCATGTTCTTCGTCGCCTGGTTCTGGGCCTTCTTCGACGCCTCGCTCTTCCCGAGCGCGGTCGACGCGGTCGGCGGCCAGTTCCCGCCCACGGGCCAGGAAGTGATCGATCCGTTCGGCTACCCGCTCCTCAACACGATGATCCTGCTCTGCTCGGGCACGACCGTCACCTGGGCGCACCACGCGCTGATCCATGGCGACCGCGAAGGCCTCAAGAAAGGCCTGCTCGCGACCATCGCGCTGGGCCTCGTCTTCACCTCGATCCAGGCCTACGAATATGCGCACGCGCCGTTCGCCTTCAGCCAGCTCGACGGCGGGACGATCTACGGCTCGACCTTCTACATGGCGACCGGATTCCACGGCTTCCACGTCATCGTCGGCACGATCTTCCTGATCATCTGCTACATCCGCGCGACCAAGGGCCACTTCACCCCCAAGCAGCATTTCGGCTTCGAGGCGGCGGCCTGGTACTGGCACTTCGTCGACGTCGTGTGGCTGTTCCTGTTCGTCGCGGTCTATGTCTGGGGCGGCTGGGGCGCGCCGGTCCACGGCTAAGCCGCAGGTGACCGACACCAGCGACAATCGCGGCGGCGAGGGCGAACCGTCCCTCGCCGCCGCTTCGCTTTCGGGCCTGTGCCCGCGCTGCGGCGCGAAGAGCCTGTTCGACGGTGTGGTCAAGCTCGCGCCCCGCTGCCGCGCCTGCGAGCTCGACTATGACCAGTTCAATGTCGGCGACGGCCCCGCGGCCTTTCTCATCCTCATCATCGGCGCGGTGATTGCCATCGGTGCGATCTGGCTCGAGCTGAGTTTCAGCCCGCCCTTCTTCGTTCACCTCGTGTGGCTGCCGATCCTGATCGGGCTGACGCTCGGCGGCCTTCGTCTCGGCAAGGCCGCACTGCTGGTCCAGGAATATCGCACCGGCGCGCGCGAGGGACGGCTCAAGGAATGAGGATTCTTACCCACTTCGTCGTCGCGGGCGCGATCGCGGTGATGATCGGGCTCGGCATCTGGCAGCTCCAGCGCCTCGAATGGAAGGAGGGGCTGATCGCCTCCTACGCGGATGCCGCCGACCTGCCCCCCGTGCCTTATCCGAAGCTCGCCACCGTCCCGCCGCTCTACCGCAAGTCGAGCGTCAACTGCCTCGAAGTGATCGACTGGCGGCACCAGGCCGGCCAGAACGCCGATGGCCAGTCGGGCTATTCGCACGTCGCCGACTGCCGCACCGGCGCGGAAGGCCCGGGCGCTGCGATCGACATCGGCTGGAGCCGCGAGCCCGAGGCCGGCACCGACTGGACCGGCGGCGCGGTCGAGGGCGTGATCGGTCCCGACGAGAAGTTCGGCCAGCGCCTCGTTGCGCGCGACGGCCAGGCCGGACTCGAGGCCAGCGCCCCGCCCAGCCCCGAAGCGATGCCCAACAACCACCTCGCCTACGCGGTCCAGTGGTTCGCCTTCGCGCTGATCGCGGCGGTCATCTACCTGCTTGCGCTTCGCCGCCGCAGCCGCGAGGAAGCGGCGCCATGAGCGACCTCCTTACCCTCGTCACCGAGCCCTGGGACGCCTGCACGCTGCTCGACAGCGGCAATGGCCGCAAGCTCGAGCGCTACGGCGATGTCACCGTCATCCGCCCCGAGCCGCAGGCGATGTGGGCCCCTTCGCAGGATAATTGGCAGGCCGACGCTGAATTCGTCCCCGCGTCCGACGAGGAAGGGCGCGGCCGCTGGAACGCCAGCCCCAAGGTACCCGACAGCTGGCCGCTCTCGCGCGGCAACGTTCGCTTCCACGCCAGCCTGACCCCGTTCCGCCATCTCGGCTTCTTCCCCGACATGGCCCCGCAATGGGATTTCGCGCGCGACCAGCTCTCGGGGGTGGACGCGCCCGCCTTCCTCAACCTGTTCGGCTATACCGGCGTGGGCACGCTCCAGCTTGCCGATGTCGGCGCCGAATGCGTCCATGTCGATGCGTCCAAGAAGTCGGTCGAGGGCGCACGCGCCAACGCCGCGCTGTCGGGCATGGAGGACAAGCCCGTCCGCTGGCTGGTCGAGGATGCCGGCAAGTTCGCCGCGCGCGAGGTCCGGCGTGGCCGCCGCTACGACGGCATCATGCTGGACCCTCCCAAGTTCGGGCGCGGGCCCAAGGGCGAGCGCTGGCAGCTCGAGGATGACCTTGCGCCGTTGGTGCGCGACTGCGCGCAGCTGCTCGACGACAAAAGCCGGTTCATGATCCTCACCGTTTACGCGGTGCGGATGAGCGCGCTGGCGATCGGCGAACTGGTGAAACAGGCGACCGCGCATCTGCCGGGCCGGGTCGAGATGGGCGAGATGGCGATTCGCGAGGAAGCGCGCGGGCTGCCGCTCCCGACCGCGATCTTCGCGCGTTACGTGCGCAACTAAGTTCGCGCCGCCCGGATCGCCGCACCGGCGACGAACGGGCTCCCCGCCACCAGCAGCAGCGCCACCGCCGCCTCGAGCTTGAGCGCGCCGACCCCACCGGCGCTGCTGGCGCCGACCCCGAAGATCAGCAGCGGCACCGCCAGCGGCAGCACCAGCATCCCGGCCAGCGAGGCCGCGCGCGGCAGGCCTGCGGTGAGCGAGGCCACCGCCACCGTCAGCGCGGCCAGCGCGGGCGTCCCGACGAGTAGCGCAATCAGGGTCGCGCCCAACTGCTCTCCATCCATCGAAAGCAAGGCCGCCGCCGGGAAGCAGGCGAGAAGCAGCAGCGGCGCGAAGGCGGCCCAATGCGCGACCATCTTGGCGATTGCCACCATCTCTTCCGAGACGCCGCGCAGCGCGAGCTGGTCGAGCACGCCCTCGTCAAGGTCGGGACCGATCAGCCGCTCGACGGGAAGCAAGGCGGCCAGCAGCGCGGCGACCCACACGATCCCCGGCCCGATCCGCGACAGGATGCGCGCGTCGGGCCCAACCGCGAACGGCACCAGCGTGACGACGAGGAGGAAGAAGGCGACCGGGAGCCACGCCCCCGCGACGAGCGCGCGCCCGAGGTCGCGGCGGATTAGCGTGCCGATCAAGACGCCAGCTCCTGCCGCCGCCACTTGCCGCCGAGCGGCACGTGGCTCGCGGCCAGCACCGCGCCACCCGCCTCGCGGTGTGTTCCGATCGCCGCATCGAGCAGGCCGACGCTGCGCGCATCGAGCCCGTTGACGGGCTCGTCGAGCAGCCACAGCCGTGCGTCGCTGGCGATCACGCGGGCAAGCTTTGCGCGCTGCCGCTGCCCGGTCGAGAGCAGCCGCACCGGCACCGCGGCCAGGTCGAGTTCCATCGCCTCGAGCGCGTCGCTCGTTCTCGACCTGTCCGGCGCCCAAAAATCGAGCGCCTTGCCGAGCGGCATCTCGCGGTCGAGCGCCAGCCGTTCGTCGGCCAGCGCGCACGCGGCCCGCGCGATCGTCCCGGCGGCAGGCTCGAGCAGCCCGGCGGCGAGGCGGATCAGGCTCGACTTGCCGCACCCGTTGGGCCCGATGACGTGCACTGCCTCGCCCGGTGCGAGCGCGAGATCGAGCCCTTCGAACAGCAGCCGCCCACCGCGCAGGCAGGCGACGCCCTCCATCGCCAGCAGCGCCGCGCTCACGCCAACTCCTCGAGCGCGTGCATGTCCTCGTCGGACAGGCCGAAATGGTGCCCGACCTCGTGGATCAGGACGTGGCGAACGAGATGTTCGAGGCTTTCGTCCCCGCGTTCGGCCCATTCATCGAGGATCGGGCGGCGGAACAGCCGCACGCGGTCCGGCAGCGTGCCCGACTGGTCGACGCTTTTTTCGTGGAGCGGCAGGCCCTCGTAGATCCCGGTCAGCTCGAACGCGTCCTCGATCCCCATCGTGTCGAGCGTCGCCTCGTCGGCAAACTCCTCGACCAAGAGGACGACGTCCTTGAGGTGTGCGGCGAACGGCTCGGGCAGCCCCTCCATCGCGGCGCGCGCGATCGCTTCCATCTCCTCGGCCGAGGGGGCGTTGCCGAAACGGGCGTCCATGGCTCGGGGCTTAGGGGAGCGAACGCTTTGGGGGCAAGCGTTGACTGGCCGCACCGCCAATCGCAAGGTCGGCATAGGGAGGCCGCCATGCCGCGCTTGTTGTTGTTGTTCCTTGCCCCGCTCCTATTGGCCTTCACTGCCGCCGACCCCGAACCGACGCGTGTCGATGGCCTGCACGTGCGCACAATCGGTCTTGAGGGCCGTGCGCCTGGCCAGCCTGTCGTGATCTTCGAGAACGGGTCGCTTTCCCCGCTCGAAAGCTGGGGTGATCTTCCCGACAAGGTCTCCGATGTAGCCCCCACTATCCAGTATGACCGCTCCCCGATCGGCCAATCGCTCTGGGACGGCAAGCCAGGCACGCCCGATCATGTCACCGCCCGCCTTCGCTCGCTACTGAAAGCGCTCGACGTCGCGCCGCCCTATATCCTCGTCGGCTGGTCATGGGGCGGCGACCTCGTGCGCTATCACGCCGGCGCGTTTGGCGACGATGTGGTCGGGATCGTCTATGTCGATCCTCCGGGCCAATCGCCCGCGGCCAGTGTTCGCGTGCTGGAAGCGATCGGGTTCGACAAGGCCACGCTCGATTGGGAACTCGACCATCTGAAAAGTGCCACGCGCGAACTCCCCAACGCGGGCGCCGACGTCACCCCGATCGACGACATGATCCGCAGTGGCCTCGAACCCGACTATGGCGAAGTGCCGGCCGTCCCGTCGGTCTTGCTGATCTCCGGCAAGCGAACGCCGCCGGGTCCGGAAGAAGCGGAGGATATTGGATTCGAACCTCCCTATGACTTCATGATCCACTGGGACGCCAAGCTGCGCGACAAGCTTGCGCGCTTGCCCGAATGGGTGATGGATCATCCCGACAGCCGGATGATCTTCCTTCCGGGCTCGGGCCACGCGATCCAGTACCAGAATCCCGACATCGTCCTCGACGCGGTGCGGCATGTCTATGACAGTGCGATGGACCACGAGCGCATCGCGAGCCTTGAACCGGAAAGCCCTTCCCCCTAAAGCCCCCCTCGGCGCGGAGCGGTGGCCGAGTGGTCGAAGGCGCACGCCTGGAAAGTGTGTATACGGTAACCCCGTATCGTGGGTTCGAATCCCACCCGCTCCGCCACGAAAAGGGCCGCCTCCAAGGGCGGCCCTTTTGCATTTCTGCGGGCACAACGGCTTCCGACGAGACCGGCCTTCACGCCGGCACCTTCGATCTCGATTAGGCTGAGACCACCACTGCGATCGCCATCCAGTCGGTCGAAGTGTGCGCCGAAATCGACCTGCCGCACGAGCGGCTGACGCGGCATGCGACGTACCGACGACTTGCCGAGGGATTCGTCGAGCCATGCAGCAAGCTCGATCCGCCCGATCGACCCGTCGCCGTCGCGATCGACCCGGGCGAAGCGCGCCGCGCGTTCCTCTTGTGTCGTCGCGACCGAAACGCCGGCCACCGCCCCGCCGAACACCAGGGCCCAGATCCACCAGGCGCTGGTATCGACCGCGAACTGGCCCGAGCACAGCTTGAAAGCGAGAAGCCCGGTTGGATAACTTACGCAATTCACGACCCAACAACGCTTGACCATGTTGGACAATTCAACACGCTGATTGTTTATGTGGGGCAAACCAAGAATTTCGCATCTCGCGTCAAGCGCAGATTGCGTGAGGCGGGTACGGCAACTCGGCGCCCAACTAGTTACGTCGAAGGCCTCATGTACGATATCATGCGGCGAGGTGGTGTTCCCAGATTTAGAGTGATTGAGCGCGCAAAGGATGCGATCGACTCATTCGTGTCGGAGACGAACTGGGCGCAGGATTATATCGCGCAAGGCTACCCTTTGCGAAACAAGTGGAAGAGCAGAGGCATCCCGGCGCGCCGATGACCCGACAGACCGTCCCTCAAAAATGGCTTTGGCGGCTGGCCGTTGAGGATGCGATCGAAGCTGGCTTCACGATAGAGGCACTCGATAAGGCTTCTGGCAAGAGTGTCAAAATCGATCTTTCGGCCGAGCGCTCAAAAGAAAAGCTCACAACCCGTAGAGGAAATTTGGAAATCCGGATGCGCGAGCTCGGCGCAGTCCCACTAATTCGCCTATGCCCTGGTGAATAGACATGTCTGCTGCGACACCAAGTAAGCGGACGGTCCGCTACCGGCCCAGAATCCGCCGCATCCGCGTGCGCCGATCTAGTGACGAAGCGCACCGCGAAGAGTCACTAGTTGACTGGCTCGTGAGGCACCTAGATAGCGACTAAATCTCGTTTGCTGAGGGACGAAATGAAGAAGGTTTTGGATTATCGCAAGCTTGCCAAGATCGCGCGGAATATCGCCGACGATATGCACGATCCGGTCGAAAGGGCTCGGCTGACAACACTGGCCGACGACTATGAACGAATGGCGCGGACTCGGGAATCTCAATTGAAACAAGGTAGTAGCGGCGAGAGCATTCCGAACGCGAGGAAGGGATAGAAAAACCTCCCGTGCTAGGGTTGCACGGGAGGCCACGGCTTCGACAACTACGCGTCGACCGTGTTTCGCTGATCTTCGAGTGCGCCTTGATCAGACGATGCACTCTCTCCGATCTCGATCTTTCTCGGCTTCATCGCTTCAGGGATCTCCCGTTTGAGCGAGATCGAAAGCAAGCCGTCGTGCATATCGGCGCCGCTGACCTGAACGTGGTCCGCCAGACCGAAGCGGCGTTCGAACGCGCGAGTAGCGATGCCACGATGGATGTAAGTTTCGTCCGTGTCGTCGGATTTCCTGCCCGAGACGATCAGCTGGTTCTGCTGGGCGGTGATCTCTAGTTCATCTCGAGAAAAGCCGGCCATCGCGATATCGATGCGATATTCATCGTCGCCGCATTTCACCAGATCGAAAGGCGGATATTTCTCGCCCGTTTCAGCCAGGTCATTCGTCTCAAGCATGTCGAAGAGACGATCGAAGCCCACCGTCGAACGACGGAATGGCGAGAAATCAAAAGCACTGCGCATCTTCTGTCCTCCTTAGTTGAGCAACTATGCGGGAGGTCACCCAAAAGAGGCGTGTCCAACCCGCGCCGTCTACTTTTGGCGACACAGATCTAGGAATCTTGAAATCGATTTCAAGGACGTTGAGCTGACCCGAAAAGGTAGGCACATCAACGAGATATCGCTTCTTCAGTGCGTTTGGGCGAAAGCATTGAGATCTGCGGAAACCGAGCCGCACCTGCCTCGTTATGCTGCACGGAAAAGGCATCAGTAAGGAGTACGCCATGACCTCAGCATTCAAATCCGTCGTTGATAGCACGTACGATTCGATCGAAGGCTACCGCCACGCCATCGAGAAGGCCGATGATCCGCAGATCAAAAGCGTTCTTCAGGAAAGACTGGAGCGTCGCGAGGGAACCCTCACTCGCCTCAACGCCGAACTTGTTCGTCAGGGCGAAAACCTGATCACCAAGGGCACGGCCACCGGGACCCTTCACCAGCTTTGGTTGGAAGTCGCGTCGTTGATCGAAGGCGGCGACAAAAGCGCCATCGAGCGTGTCAAAGAAGGCGAAGCCTACCTGGGCGCGAAGTATCGCAAGGCGTTGGAAAGCGACACTCTCGATCCCGACGAGGCGTCGACACTTCGCGACGTTCTTCCCGAGGTCGAGGAAGGCGAGAGGTTTGCCTCGCTAGCTGAAATTGCCTACGAATAATCCCCACGTCGCGTTGAGCATGGGTGCTATCGAGCACCCATGCTCTTTCCTTTCCGGCTAATAGTCCTCGACGATCTTTCTGATGGCCCGTTACGTTACGGGTCGTTCAACCGTCTGACCGAAGACATGGCATATTTCGCCGAGTCACCTTTGGCGAAAATGGATCGGATATTCTCTCATTTCGAGAGCATGCAAATTGCGCTCGCCGTCAGCTACGATTTCTCGCAGGTCCTGCGCGGCTTCCATGTCGATGGTCGTCTCGAGGATGCACGCTAGCTACTTGTCGGTCGCTCTTCGCTAAAGAGATAGCGCCACACGCCCCACGCATTGATGAGTAGCAGCACGCCGTTCATCACCGCAATGGGCGCGGCGTCGCTGGTGAGCCCCGAATATATCCACAAGACAGAGACGATACTGAAAAGTACGAACGCGTATCCTGTGGCCCTGCGACCAAGGTCAAACGCAATTAACGCCGCCGCGAAGATCGCACCGATCGAAGCGATCCACTCCAGAGTTCCTTCCAATTTATAACTCCACTTTACGCGTTTAACCGGCGAAATGCTGAAGGCTTCCGACTCACTCAGCCAACAACTTCCCTAGAACGCACCGATGTTGCCGTGGTGCCATGAGCGCTTCGGTTCGTTGGTCGTTGGCGGGCATTGATGCGTCGCTTTGGTTGAACAGCTCCTTTGATGGATGGTGACGCCAATAGCGGACGGCCCGTTGTCGGCCCAATTGCAGTAACGTTAAGCTTGCTGGTGTTGCAGTCTCTCAAGCAGCCGGGATTTCGAAGCTGTAATCTGTGAGAGATCGAATTCGTCGAGGTGACTGAGGAAGGCCTCGAGGGCGCCGGCCAGCGCTGGCTTCAGGCCGCACGCAGGTCTTGTCAGACTAACGTGGCAGCGATGCGCACCGGCTGTTAGCAGTGGGTGATGAGCCCTAGTTCGAGAGTGAATCCGCCAAGCCCGTTTCGTCGTTTCAATTCCTCCCCCGAGATCATCCGCCTCGCGGTGATGATGTACGTGAAGTACCCGTTGAGCCTCAGGAACGTGGAGGACCTGCTGTTCGAGCGCGGGATCGACATCTGTCATGAGACTGTGCGCTACTGGTGGAACCGGTTCGGACCGATGTTCGCCGGCGACATCCGCCGCCAGCGGGTGAACCGGATGCGCGGCTTCAAGCAGTGGAAGTGGCATCTCGACGAGATGGTCGTGAAGGTGAACGGCAAGCGTCGCTACTTGTGGCGTGCCGTCGACCACGAGGGCGAGGTTCTCGAGAGCTATGTCACGGTCGAGCGGGACAAGAAGGCCGCACTGCGGTTCATGAGGAAGACGCTCAAGCGTCACGGCCGGGCAGAGACGATCGTCACCGACGGGCTTCGCTCCTACAGCGCAGCGATGAGCGAGCTGGGCAATGTCGACCGCCAGGAGGTCGGTCGCCATCTCAACAACCGGGTGGAGAACAGCCACCTGCCGTTTCGACGACGGGAGAGGGCGATGCAGCGTTTCCGACAGATGAAGTCGCTGCAGATGTTCGCCAGCGTCCACGCCAACGTCCACAACCACTTCAACACCGAACGCCACCTCGTCGACCGCACCACCTACAAGCAGCGCCGCTCAGCCGCCCTGGCCGAGTGGCGTCAGCTCATGGGCTGACCTAACGCGTCAAAGACCGAGGTGCGCCCAATTGCAGGAAAGTGCGAATTAGTCTGACAGCACCGCGCCGCCGCATTTCGGTGTCGATTGTGTCAGCGCCCTTAATGCGCGTGGGGGTTCGCCATGTTCTCTTCGCGCTCGAGATAGTAGATGTCCCACAATTCCTTGCGCGTAAAGTGGAGGTGCGGGCGCAGTGCGAGCAGCGTCGCGCGGCCCAGTTCGCCCTCGATCTCGTGGAGGCGCCGCAGTTCCTCCTCGACGTCGGACGCGGGGGGTTTCATGTCGCCCTTGTGGTGCCGCTCGAGCAGGTGCTCGGCTGCCAGCACCAGCTTGATGTGCAGTTCGAGATATTCCTCGACATCCTTCTTCGCAAATTCGCCGAAGCGCTCTTCCACCTCGTCGAGGAAATGACCGAGGCTGCCGTCGACATAGTTGCCGCGCTTGAGGTCGTGGAGCATCCGCTCGTGCGCGGCGAAGTCGAACGCGATCCATTCGTCGATCGACTTCTCGTCGCGCTTCAGGAGCACCGAGAGCATCGCGGGCAGCGCCAGCATCATGATCAATGTCGCCATCATCGGGCGATCGCCGAGCAGGTTGTTGAACAGGCCGTGCGCCAGAATCGCCAGCGCGAGACCCGGGAAGAATTCGCGCAAGCCTGCCTTGTCGGCGCGCACCGACATTCCGTGGCTCATCGTCGCGAACACCATCGCGGTCGCGCCGTGCATGATCGCGGTGCCGAACCCGCGCACCGTCCACAGCGCGACATTCTCCTGGCCCAGGATGCCGAGATAGAAGAGGTTCTCGATCACCGCGAAACCGGTGCCCGCGGCGAAACCGATGATCGCCGCGTCGAACGCGAAGCCGACCCGGTCGGTGCGGATATACCAGGCGATCACCGCGACCTTGAGGATCTCCTCAACCACCGGCCCGCCGAAATGCGAGTAGGTGACATAGTCGATCGCGAATTTTTCCATCAGGAAGGTGTTGACGACATAGGCCATGAACGAGGCCGCCATGCCCGCCAGCATGACGGTAGCGACGGTCGACACGCGCACCAGCTTGAAGCTGTCGAAGGCGGTCAGCGCGCCAAGGAAGATCAGCACCGGCGCGCAGCCCAGGAGCGCCTTGATCGCCAGATCGAGGATCATGCCGAGCCTCCCGTCAACGAAGCGCCCCTACATGATCTTCAGGCTGACGAGAATCTCGTCGCTGTCGGGGCCGCTCTCGCGAAAGCCGTTTGCGTAGCCCAGCGAGAGCGTCATGTCCAAGCGGTGCGCCAGCGTGAAATGGAGATCGACCTGCGCCCCGAGGCTGTAGGCACGAAAATCGTCCTTGGAGCCGGGATCGACCCACAGCGCGCTGGCGAACAGCGATGGCGCGAGATAGCCGAGATAGAGGCTCGGCATGCCGACCTCGGCGAAACGCACCGGCGGCAGGTTGAACTCGGCGGTGGTCTTGACGAAGCTTTCCGCCGCCAGCTCGTCGATCTCGAAGCCGGGCAGGGTCGACATCGAGCGGTAGCGCCGCACCTCGCGGTCGTCGACGTAATTGTTCTTGAAGCCGCCGAAATAGAAGCTCGACAGCGGGCTCGCGTCGTCGCCGATCGCGACGCCCGCGGCGTTGTAGGTCCACAGCGAGCTGTTGGCCCAAGGCAGCGCGACTCCCGCATTGATCCCGCCGAACAACTTGGTCGAGGTGATCTTCGAGGCGTGGTCAACGTTGAGCCCGGCGTTCCACTGCCAGCCCTTCTCGTGATCGACCGCGCCGAGCGATTTTTGCGTGTTGGAATAATGGAGCTCGGCGGCGCCCGAGAGGATCTCGTTGAAGTCGGTGAACACGTTCTGGTTGGACGGCAGCCGGTCTAGCCCGGTGTAGAAGCCCACCTCCGCCTCGAGATCGAGCGTGCGCGGTTCGTCGAAGATCAGCGCCTTGCGATAGCCGAGCAGGAAGGCGTCGCCCTTGCGCGCACGCTTGGTCGGGCCGAACAGATCGTAGAAGTCGGCATAGTTGTGCCACCAGCGCGCCCACCAGGCGATGCCCTTGAAGTGGACGTCGGCGTGCAGTTTCTCCGCACCCGTGATGTCGCCGGTGAGCGAATAGCCGACCGTGATGTCGAGCTGGTTGAACTGCATCGGGTCGTCGAAATTGAAGTGGTAGCCGGCCGCCACCCCGTCCTTGTAGCCGAGCGTCACCGGATAGGCCGAGCCGAGCGCGATGCGCTCGCGCGGATGGTATTTCGACTGGCTGATCCCGAGGCTGTCGAGGTCGACCTTGGTCGGCGAGCCGACGCCCCAGGTCTCGAGCACCGGGTGCTTGCGCACGATCTCGGTGCCGAGGAAGCTGATCGAACTGACCTCCTCGAGGGGGACGGGGTCGATCTTCACCGGGGTGAAGCCCGCGCCGGTATATTCGAACACGATTAGCGAGCCGTCCGCCAGCGGCAACGGGCGGAAGAAACCGGTCTCGGCGTTCGACACGAATTCCACCTCGCCGGTCGCCACTTCCAGCCGGAAGATGTTCGAGACGCCGGTGAAATAGGTGTTGCCGTAGACGTAGCGGCCGTCGGGCGAGAAGGCCGCGCCCTCGGGGATGGCGAGGTTGGGCTTGTAGGTCGCGATCGGCTCGATCGTGCCCTCTTCGAGATCGGCGAGGCGGTAGACGTGCAGTTCCTGGTCGCCGGTCACCTGCCCGACCGTCGCCGCGAGAAGGGCGCCGTCGGGCGAGATGTCGAGATCGGAAAGGTCGCCGCCATAGGGCCAGGTGTGGACCTGCGTCCAAGCGGTGTAGGGCGGGTCCATCCGCACCAGTGTCGGATAGCCGTTGAGATGCCGGATGCCCCACATCGTCTTGTCGGCGGGATTGATCACCAGCTCGCCGATGCGCGAATCCTTGATCAGCATCCTCTCCCTGCCGGTGGCAAGGTCGATCTCGCGCACGTCGCGAAAAGCGTAGTTGTCGCTCGTGTAGTAGAGCTTGTCGGCATCGGGATCGAAGGCGAGCGAGGTCACCTTGTAGAGCATCGGCCCCTTGATGTCCTTGAGCCGCGTCGCCTCGCCTGTGGCCAGCGAGACTTCGCCGACGTGGGCGACGGTGCCGGGAAAGCGGAACGCGCCGATCAACGTGTCGCGGTCCGCATCGTAGAAGGCGCGGCTGACCGAGCCCATCGCGCGATCGACCAGCGGGCTCGTCGCGGTCAGCGGATGCTCGCGCACACGCTCCAGATTGGCATTCTGGAAGTCCTTCTCGAACGCGATCCAGTCGCGCCATACGTCGGTCAGCTTCTTGCCGAACACCTGACGGAACTGCGCCGAGTAATAGGCCTTGCTTCCTTCGTTGCGCGACAGCCACTCGACCAGCTTCTCGGGGCCGTACGTGTAGGCGAGGAAGTTCATGAAGCGGGTGCCGTAGAGATAGGCGTTCACCCCGCCCTGGAAGTCGACCTTGGTGCCCTCGGACACCAGCCCCAGCGCCGAATAGAACTTGGCGTCGTCGCGCGTCATCGCGCGGAACACCATCTCGTCGTAGGCACCCTGCGCGCGCCCCAGCCCGCCGGCCATCCAGGTCTCGACGAACACCGCCGAGCCCTCGAGATACCAGCGCGGGACGTTGACGCGCGGGGTGGCGAGGATCGAATAGAGGATCGTCTCGGGATGCTCCTGCTCAGGCATCGGCTTGCCGAAGAAGATCTTTCGCCACTTGTCGTCGCTCTCGTTCCATACGTCCATCGTGGCGACGTGGACGAGCTCGTGGTTCATAAGCGAGTAGACGCGTTCGGAAGCAGTGAACGTCTCGAAGGTCCGCGAGAGCGGCGCCACGTCGATCATCAGCGCGTTGTTGGGGGCCGAGCGCGCCGCCGCGTTGCCGTAGTCGCCGAAATCCTTGAGCAGGACGGTGGTCGAGTCGTCCCACGGCTCCCAGTCGAACAGCTTCTTCTGGAACTGGTAGCTGTTGTAGAAGCTGCGCGTGACGTGCGGCGTCAGGTAGGTCTGCGGCGGATCGAAATAGAGAAGGTCGAGATCCTCCGAGCTCTGCTCGTCCATCTCGAAGCCCTGCGCTGCGGCCTGGCCTGCGAGCGCGGTGGTAGCCAGGGCCATTGCAAGCAATCGGCGCATATTCACCCCCCGTTATTAACGCAAAGCTACGCCTAACTGCGGTTAATGAAAAGGGGCCGCCCTTTCGGGCGACCCCTTCTTCCCTCGGTCGCGTCTGGCGTCCTAGCGGGCCATCGCCTCGGCGAGCTGGCCGCTGCGGGCCATCGCGGCGAAGTTCGCGTCGCGGGCCAGTGCGCGGAAGTTGGCGTCGCGGGCCATCGCGCCGAACGCCTCGGGATGCCGTGCGAGCACCTTGAACGCGTCGGCATTGCGGGCGAGCACGCCGAACGCGTCGGCATTGCGGGCCATCGCCTTGAACGCATCGGCGTTACGCGCGAGCGTGCTCATCGCACCGGCGTCGCGGGCCAGCGCACCGAACGCATCGGCGCTGCGGGCGAGACCGGCAAACGCATTGGCGTCGCGGGCCAGCACCTTGAACGCGTCGGCATTCATCGCCAGCGCCTTGAAGGCATTGGCATCGAAGGCGCGCATGAACGCATCGGCGCTGAACGCGTCGGCATTGCGGGCGAGCACCGAGAAGGCGTCCGCGTTGCGGGCCAGGGTGCTCATCGCACTCGCGTCGCGGGCCAGCGCGTCGAACGCGTCGGCGTTGCGGGCCATGGCGTCGAACGCACGGGCGTTGGCAGCATCGGCGGCGAACGCCATCGGGTTCTTGGCATAGCCTTCGAACGCACGCGGATTGGCAGCCATCGCGCGGAAGGCGACCGGATGACGTGCGAGCGCGGCGAAGCCTTCGGCGTTGCGGGCGAGACCCGCCATCGCGTCGGCATTGCGGGCCAGCGCCTTGAACGCGTCGGCGTTCATCGCCAGCGCCTTGAACGCATCCGCGCTCATCGCACGCGCAGCGGCGTCGGCCGGGAACGCGTCGGCGTTGCGGGCCATCGCTTCGAACGCTTCGGGATGACGCGCAAGGGCGGTGAAGGCCTCGGGGGCCGCAGCCATCGCATCGATCGCACGCGAGTTGGCGGCGAGCGCGGCGAAATTGGGATCGGCGGCCAGTGCGCGGAACGCGGGGTCCTTGACCATCAGCTCGAACGCGTCGGTCTGCATGACCTGCGCGATCTGCTCGTCGCCCAGCTGGACGTCTTCGCTGTTGATCTGGTTGGAACGATAGCGATCGGCGCCGCTGATGGTGCCGACGGCTTCCTTCGAGTCGTACGGCATGTTGTCGACGACCGTGTACACGCCGCCTGCGGCCAGAATGAGCCCGCCGGCGATCGCGAAGGTCTTGAACTGCTTGGTCATGTTTGGTCTCCCGTCAAACTTGATGGAAGGGGTTTGCGCCGTTCGCTCGCCAAAGTCCTTTTGTGATGCTTGTTAATTTCTTATGGATTCCTTAAACCATGATTGCATTGGAAAATTCGGCTTCCAATTAACGTGGATCAGGTCGAGTCTTCCATCGAGGGACACCGAAATGGGGGAGGTGGACCGATCGAGACCAAGGCTGACACGACCGTCTGCGCCGCCCCGTTCCGGCTGGGCGACGTCCGCGTCCTGCCCGCGCGCAACCTGCTGGTCGCGGGCGAGGCGAAGGTCGTCGTCGAACCCAAGATGATGGACCTCCTCTGCGTGCTCGCCGCGCATCCGCGCGAGGTCGAGACGCGCGACGAGCTGATCCACGAAACCTGGCACGTCGATTATGGCGGCGACGAGAGCCTCAGCCGTGCCATCTCGCTCCTGCGCAAGGCCTTCCGCGATCTCGGTATCGAGGACCAGGTCATCGAGACCATTCCCCGCCGCGGCTATCGGCTGCTGGTCGATCCCGAACCCGAGGCCGATACGCCCGACGAGCCTGCGCCCACGCTCCGCCGCGCACCGGCGACCGCGTCCGCACCGCAGCGGCGATGGTGGCCGATCGCCGTCGTCCTCGTCGTCGGTATCGTGGCCGCCGCGCTCCTCCTGCGCCCGTCACTTGTCGGCGGCATCCCCGTCACGGACGCGAGCGCGGTCGCGGTGCTGCCCTTCTCTCCCGGCAAGGGCGAGGATGACGGGTTCGCCGACAGCCTCGCCGAGGGGGTCGTCGCCCGTCTTGCCACGCTCCCCGACCTGCGCGTTCCCGCGATGCTCTCGGGGGAGACGGTGCCCGCCACGCAGGCCGAGCTCGAACAGCTGGGCAGGCGGCTCGGCGTGTCGCATCTCCTGTCCGGTTCGGTCCGGCGGCAGGACGACCGCATTCGCGTGACCGCGCAGCTCATCTCGGTCGAGGACGGCGACCGGGTCTGGGCGCAGACCTTCGAAAATGACGACAGCGACCCCTTCGCCGCGCAGGACCGGATGGCCGAACAGATCGTCGCCGCGATCGAGGACGTCGTCCAGGGCAGCATTGCCCGCCCGCCGGCCGACGCGGGAACCGAAAGCCGCGCGGCGTGGCGCGCCTATCGCGAGGGACGCCGGGCGCTCTCGCAGCGCGGCCCCGACCTCGCCCGGGCGATCGAGCGGTTCGAGGAAGCGGTCGCTGCCGACCCGGACTTCGCTCAAGCGCTCGCCGCGCTTGCCAGCGCGCATGCCTTTTCCGCCGCCGACCTCCACGTCCGTCCCGAGATCGCCGACAGCCGCGCCGGCTCGTTCGCGCGGCGCGCGTTGGCGATCGACGACGGGCTGGCCGAACCGCACGCCGCGCTCGGACGGGTCGCCTGCAGCCAGGGGCGGTGGGAGGACGCGATCGCGAGCTTCGATACCGCACTCGCGCGCGATCCGGACAATGCGCTGGCGCTGACCGGCAAAGCCGAAGCGCTGCTCCACCTCGGCTATGCCCGCAAGGCGCGCGAGACTGCCGAGCGGGCGATCCGGGCCGATCCGCGCGACGCGCTCGCCCGGCAGGTCGCCGGCCAAGCCGCGCAGGCCTCGGGCGCGCTGTCCGACGCCGACCGCGAGTTCCGCGCAGCGCAGTCGATGGGCCACGGACCCGCCGATCTCGGCCGCGCGCTGCTGCTCGCCCAGTCGGGGGAGGCGGACAAGGCGGCCAGCCTGATGGCGACCGCCTTCGTGCACGACCAGATGATCACCGAAGCGCAAGCCGAAGGCGCGGCGGCGACCTTTGCGCGGATCATGACGCGCAAGGCCGATCCGGAAAGCGCGCTGCGCCCCTACCCGGTGCTGGCCGACGACCCCGGCATCCGCGCGATGGCCTTCCTTCTCGCGGGACGGCGGCGCGAAGCTCTCGATCTTCTGCGCGAGGACCATGCCGCGCTGCCGCTCCTGTGGGCGAACCTTGACCCGGCGCTTCTTTCCAGCCCTGAATTCGAGACCTTCGCGAGCGAGACCAAGCTCGCCGATTACTGGCAACGGCACGGCTATCCCGACCGGCTCGCGCAGGCGAGGCGCGCCGCGGCGCCTTGACGCGGGCACGCGTCGTGCCATTGCTGGGGCGAACGAAGGGGCGCCACATGATCGACTTTCTCATCGCCGACAGCGGGCTTGCCAGCGATCTCCTCGCGCGTACCGCGAGCACCGCGCGTGTGCAGGGCATCGTCCAGCTGAGCCTCGCGCCCGTCTTCCTGCTCGCCGCGATCGCCGCAGTCCTCAACGTCATGAACGCGCGGCTCATCTGGATCGTCGAGCGGGTCGAGCGGCTCGAGCGGCGCGAGGAAGAAGGGCGTCCCAGCCGCGAGGTCGAGGAACTGCCCGCGCTCCACCGCCGCCAGCACTTCGCGCAGGTCGCGATCAACCTTGCGACTGCGGGCGCGTTGTGCATCTGCGTCGTCGTCGCGCTTCTGTTCGTGTCCGCCTTCATCAAGCCGGCCATCGGAACGTGGGTCGCCATCCTGTGGATCGGAGCGATGACCCTGGTGTTCGGCTCGCTTTTCTTCTTCCTGCGCGAGACCCAACTCGCCACCAGTTCGATCCGCGAGCGCCGCAAATTGTCGCGCGAGATCCGCGAACGCGAAGACGAGGTCGCCGCGGAAGACTGACCCGCCAGCCGAGGTGCGGTCCCGGGCCCTCCCGGCCTGTGCTATGCTGGAACGTGCCGATCGCCTGTTCCGCGTTCAGACCGGGAGACCGACCATGGACTTGATCATCTGCGCCCTGCTCTGGTTCGCAGCCATCTCCGCCGGGATCATGGCGGGCGTCTATTTCACCTTTTCGGTGTTCGTGATGCGCTCGCTCGATGCGCTGGACGGCACGAGAGGCATGGCCGCGATGCAGTCGATCAACCGCGTCATCCTGAAATCCGCCTTCCTGCCGCTTTTCTTCCTGAGCAGCCTCGCCTGTGCCGCGCTGGTCGTCGTCGCCCTGCTCGATCTTTCCGCGACCGGGGCCACGGAGATGCTGGCGGGCGCCGCGATCTATGTGGTGGGTATGTTCATCGTCACGGCAGCGGGGAACGTCCCGCTCAACAACCGGCTGGAGGCGACCGACGCGAGCGGCACCGACGCGCCGGCCATGTGGTCCCACTACATGAGCAAGTGGACCGCGCTCAATCACATTCGGACGATTGCCTGCACCGCCAGCGCCGCGCTGCTCACCCTGGCACTGATCGCGCGCTAGACGCCCGCGAGCTTCCTGAGCGCGTCGACGAACACCTCCGGCACGTCCTCCTGGCAGAAATGCCCGCCGCCCTCGACGATGCGGTGCGGCTGCCCCGCGGCTCCCGGTACCGCTTTGCGGAAATACGCGTCTCCGCCCCTCGTGATCGGATCCTGGTCGGTGAACAGGGTCAGGAACGGCCTGTCGAACCGCGCCAGCCCCTTCCACGCTTTGAGATTATCGATCGCGCCGGGGTCGTCCTCGGCGATCGGGACCAGCTGCGGGAAGGCGCGCGCGCCTGCCTTGTGCGCCTCGTCCGGGAAGGGCGCGTCGTAGGCTGCGACCTCTGCGTCCGACAAATCGCGCACGCTCGCGCGCTGGAGCAACGGGCCGATGCGGAAGTCGGGGCTGGTCCGCGCGAATTCGCGCCACGCGAGGAACGCGTCGGACGGCTTCTTTCCCTTGCCGATCGGCAGGAAGGTGTTCGACGCCACCACGAAGGCGAACCGTGCAGGATCGAGCCCCACGAGCCTGAGCCCCAACAACCCGCCCCAGTCCTGGCAGAACAGCCCGATGTCGCGCAGCGCCAGCGCATCGAGAAACTGCCGCAGCCAGTCGGCGTGGCGCGCATAGCTGTAGAAGGCGATGTCGCCCGGCTTGTCCGACTTGCCGAAGCCGAGAAGGTCGGGCGCGACCACGCGGCATCCCGCCTCGGCAAGCGGCGGGATCATGTGGCGATAGAGGTAGGACCAGCTCGGCTCGCCATGAAGCAGCAGCACGACAGGCCCGTCCCGCGGTCCCTCGTCGACATAATGCTGGCGCGCGCTACGCCCCTCGCCGACGTCGATGTCGAGATAGTGCGGCGCGAACGGATAGTCGGGCAGTCCCTCGAATCGCTCCTCGGGGGTACGCAGGATCTCCATCGTCCACTCCTTCTCGCCGTGCGATGTGCAATCGCCGTTCCCAATCGCCGTACGACTGGTCTAGGCAGGCATAGCAATCAGCGAAGGATAGCAACATGGCCCTTGCCCCCGACGTCGCCACCAGCACCGATCCGCAGCCGATCGGGGAAGAAAAGGCGCCGGTCGACGCGCCGGGTCTCAACTATTTCGTCTTCGCGCTGTTCTTCATCTTCGGCGGCATCACCAGCCTCAACGACGTGCTGATCCCCAAGCTGAAGGAGCTGTTCACGCTCAACTACACGCAGGCCGCCGCGATCCAGTTCTGCTTTTTCACCGCCTATCTCCTGATCGGCATCCCGGGCGCGAAGCTGGTCAAGAAAATCGGCTACATGCGCGGCGCGGTCGCGGGGCTGCTGACCATGATGGTCGGCTGCCTCCTATTCATCCCCGCCTCGCAGACCGCGACCTACGGAATCTTCCTGTTCGCGCTATTCGTGCTGGCGAGCGGGGTGGTCATCGTCCAGGTCGTCGCCAACCCGTTGATCAGCCTGCTCGGCCCACCGAGCACCGCGCACAGCCGCCTGACCTTCGCGCAGGCGTTCAACTCGCTCGGCACGACCGTCTTCCCGATCGTCGGCTCGATCCTCATTCTCGGCAGTCTCGCCAGCGTCTCGGCAAGCGAATTGCAGGGCGCCGAACTGACCGCCTACCGCCAGGCCGAAACCGAAGCGATCTGGCAGGGCTATCTCGGCCTCGCGGTCGCCATCGCCTTGGTCGCCGCCGCCGTATTCGCCTTCCGCAACCGCCTGAAAGGCGAGCAGCACGAGCCGTCGAGCGGCATTGCCGGCTTCGACCTGCTGCGCCGCACTCGCTTCGGCTACGGCGCGCTGTGTATCTTCCTCTACGTCGGCGCGGAGGTCGCGATCGGCTCCTTCCTCGTCAACTATCTCGGGCAGGAGCGCACGCTCGGCCTCGCCGAACAGGATGCGGGCAAATTGCTCGGCATCTATTGGGGCGGCGCGATGGTCGGCCGCTTCATCGGTTCGGGCCTCCTGCGCATGTTCAGCCCGGGCAAGATCCTCGCCTTCAACGCGGCAGGCGCGATCCTCCTCATCCTGGTCAGCGCAAGCACGACCGGTGCGATCGCGGGCTACAGCCTGCTTGCCGTCGGCCTGATGAACTCGATCATGTTCCCGACCATCTTCTCACTCGCCTGCGAGAAACTGGGCGCGCGCGCGGCGGACGGGTCGGGCATCATTAACATCGCCATCTTCGGCGGCGCGGTCATTCCGGTGCTGTTCGGGATCGTCGCGGACGTCACCGGCAGCCTCGCCACCGCGCTGATGCTGCCCGCGCTCTGCTACGCGGTGATCGCGGGCTTCGGCGTCTACGCGCGGCGCCCGGCAGTCGCCTGACCGTCGCCAAGGCCGCGCAAAGGCGCTAGGGCACGCTCGATGAAGACGCTTGCCGCCAACGACGCCGAGACGCGCTGGAGCCCGTCCTCGTGGCGTACGCACCGCGCGGACCAGCAGCCGGCCTATACCGATGACGATGCGCTCGCTTCGGTCGAGGCGCGGCTCGCCGCCGCCGCTGCGATCGTCGATCCCGCCGAGTGCGCGGCGCTTCGCGAGGCCATGGCCGAGGTCGCGCGCGGCGAGGCGTTCCTGCTCCAGGGCGGCGACTGCGCCGAGAATTTCGACGACGCGATCGCCGAGCGTGTCGCCAGCCTGTCTGCCCTGTTCGACCGGATGGACGCCGCCATCGCACCATCGCTCGACGTCCCGCTGGTCCATGTCGCGCGCATCGGCGGCCAGTTCGCCAAGCCCCGCTCGGCCCCGATCGAGAAACGCGGCAGCGTCGAGCTGCCCGCCTATCGCGGCGACATCATCAACGGGTTCGGCTTTTCCGCGCACGACCGCCGACCCGACCCCGAGCGGATGATGCGCGCGCACCTCCAGTCGGTCGGCACCGCCGCCACGCTGGCCGCCGCGCGCGCCGGGCGCGATCCCGTCTTTACCAGCCATGAAGGTCTCCTGCTTCCCTACGAGGAAGCGCTCACCCGCCGCGACGAGGCCGGGCGCTGGTGGGCGACCTCGGGCCATATGCTGTGGCTCGGCTATCGCACCAACGCGCTCGACGGCGCGCATGTCGACTATCTGTCGGGCATCGAGAATGTCGTCGGCATCAAGTGCGGCCCGGGTCTCGAACCCGACCAACTCCTCGCGCTCGCCGAGAAGCTCGATCCCGCCAACCGCGCGGGCAAGCTCGTCTTCATCGCCCGCTTCGGCGCCAGCCAGGTCCGCGAGCAACTGCCCGCCCTGATGCGCGCCACCAAGGCGGCCGGGCTCAAGGGCGCGTGGACGGTCGACCCGATGCACGGCAACACCGAGAAAGCGGGCGAGCGCAAGCTGCGCCGCTACGCCGCCATCGTGTCGGAAATCGCCAGCTTCATCGCCATCGCGCGCGCCGAGGGCATCCATGCCGGCGGCCTCCACCTTGAAATGAGCGCCGAGGACGTCACCGAGTGCCTCGGCGGCGGCGGGCCCGAGACGGTCGAGGAAATGGGCCGCGCCTACCGCACCAGCTGCGATCCGCGGTTGAACGCCCGCCAGGCCGTCGCGCTCGCCGAAACCGTCGCGGCCCTGCTGTGAGCCGCCTCGTCGCCTCGCCCTCGCCTGGGTTCGGCGGCACCGCCACGCTGCCCGGCGACAAGTCGGTCAGCCACCGCGCGCTGATCCTTGCCGCCATGGCCGAAGGCGAAAGCCGCCTCACCGGCCTCGCCGACAATGAAGACGTCGCGCGGACCCGCGCCGCGGTCGAAGCGTTGGGCGCGAATATCGTCGAGGACGGTGACGCGCTGCAAGTCACGGGCCGTGTCTGGACCTCGCCCGACGCGCCCATCGACTGCGGCAATAGCGGCACCACCGCGCGCCTCCTGATGGGCGCCTGCGCCGGGGTCGACGGCCTTGCCGCCACGCTGACCGGCGACGCCTCGCTGTCGGCGCGTCCGATGAAGCGGGTGACCGAGCCCCTGTCGCGCATGGGCGCGCGTTTCGAGGGCGGCGACACGCTCCCGATCACCGTCCACGGCGCGCGGCTTGGCGGGATCGACCATGAAGGCCGCATTCCGTCCGCGCAGGTCAAGTCGGCGATCCTCCTCGCAGGACTGCGCAGCGGCGGCCCGGTGCGCGTGGTCGAACCTTTTTCGAGCCGCGATCATACCGAGGTGATGCTCGCCCAGTTCGGGGTCGAGGGCGCAATCGAGGAAGTAGTCAAAGGCATGGCGGTCTCGCTCGGTGAACGGCGCTCGCTGACCCCGACCGACATTACCATCCCCGGCGATCCCAGCAGCGCGGCCTTCCTTTGGGCGGCGGCTGCCGTCGTCGAAGGAGGCGAGGTCACCACGCCGGGCATCTGCGTCAACGCGACCCGCACCGGCTTCCTCGAGGCATTGGACGCGATGGGCGCCGACGTGCGGCTCGACAACGAGCGACTGCAGTCGGGCGAACCGGTTGCCGACGTGACCGTGCGACACCGCCGCCTGACCCCGATCGAATGGGGCCCCGACCATGTCGCCGCGACCATCGACGAGCTCCCGCTGCTCGCCATCTGCGCCGCTTTCGCCGAGGGCGAGACCCTGCTCGAAGGCCTCGGCGAACTGCGCGTCAAGGAAAGCGACCGGCTCGGCGCGGTCGCCGCAGGCCTCGCCGCCAACGGCGTCAGCGTGTTTCCCACCGGCGATGCCTTGCGCATCCTCGGGCGGCATCGCGTGCGCGGCGGCGGCACGGTCGCGACCGCGGGCGACCACCGCATCGCGATGGGTTTCCTCGTCCTGGGCCTGGCCGCCGACAACCCCGTCACCATCGACGACGGCAGCGGTATCGCGACCAGCTTTCCGGCCTTCGTCGAGACGATGCGCGCGCTCGGCGCCACCATCGAGGAGCCCGCATGAGCGTCAACAGTTTCGGCCACCTGTTCCGCCTGTCGACCTGGGGCGAGAGCCACGGTCCCGCCATCGGCTGCATGATCGACGGCTGCCCCCCGGGGCTCGCCCTCGACGAGGCGCACGTCCAGCGCTTCCTCGACGCGCGCCGCCCGGGCACCGGCCCCAACGTCTCGCCGCGCCAGGAGCCCGACACGGTCCGCATCTTCTCCGGGGTCTACGAGGGCCGCACCACCGGCACGCCGATCGCGATGACGATCGACAATGTCGATGCGCGGCCGAAGGATTATCCGGAAGACGCGCCCTACCGCCCGGGCCATGCCGACCAAGCTTACGATGCCAAATACGGCCACCGCGACCCGCGCGGCGGCGGTCGTGCCTCGGCGCGCGAGACCGCGATGCGCGTGTCCGGCGGCGCGGTCGCGCGGCTCGTCATCCCCGAGGTCACGATCGAGGCGCGCCTCGTCGAGATGGGCGGTGAGACCGACGCATCACGCTGGGACACGATGCTCGACGACGCGCGCCGCGAGGGCGACAGCCTGGGCGGCATCGTCGAATGCGCCGCGACCGGCGTGCCGGCCGGCTGGGGCGCGCCCGTCTATGCTAAGCTCGATGCCGCGCTCGCCGGCGCGATGCTCTCCATCCCCGCGACCAAGGGCGTCGAGATCGGCGCGGGCTTCGCCGCCGCGCGGATGAAGGGCAGCGACGCGCGCGACGCGATGACCCCGGGCTCGAACGGCATAGAATTTGCCAGCAACCATGCAGGCGGCACGGCGGGCGGCATCTCGACCGGCCAGCCGCTTATCGTCCGCGTCGCCTTCAAGCCGACCAGTTCGATCCGTTCGCCCGTCGCCTCGGTCACCCCCGATGGCAAGGCAGCGGAGGCGTCGACGAGTGGCCGGCACGACCCGTGCGTTGCGCTACGCGGTGCGCCAGTGGTCGAGGCGATGATGGCGCTGGTGCTGGCCGACCAGAAACTGCTTCACCGCGCCCAGACCGGGAGATGAGATGCTGTTGACGTTGATGGCCCTGTTGGCCGCCGAACCCGATGCCGAGGCGCTCGCACTCGGCCGCGAACTTTCCGAACTGTCCACCCTCGGCACGATGATGCCGATCATGGAAATGGCCGAGACCGAGGCGCTGGTCGCCGAGCATCCAGAGCTTGACGACGCCGAACGCGCCGAACTGCGCGCAGTCGCGCACGAGACGTATCTCGCCAACCGAGACGCCATGCTCGACGCGGACGCGCGCGCCCATGCCGAGATCCTCTCGAAGGACGACATGCGCGTTCTCGTCACCTTCGCGAGGACCGGCCCCGCGATGCGGTTGCGTGCGGCCAGCGGCTCGATCGCCGCGCGCACGATGGAGATCGCAGGCGAGATCGATTTCAAGCAGGCAGTGCGCGCCGAATATTGCGTGCGCAGTGGCAAGCTGTGCGAGGAAGCGCCCGCGCCCGCTCAGTGACACTTGAAGCGGTCGAACGGTTCGAGGCAGGCATTGCACTGCCACTGCGCCTTGCACGGCGTTGAACCGAAACGGCTAATTTCCTTTGTATCCAAAGAACCACATCGTGGGCACTCGACATCCCTGGCCGGGTCGGGCGGAGCGATGCCGTAGGCCTTGAGCTTGGCCTTGCCTTCCTCGCTGATCATGTCGGTCGACCAGGGCGGGAACAGCCGCGTGTCGATGACGACATCGCGATAGCCCGCCGCATCGAGCGCGGCGCGGATCGACTGCTCGATCGCCACCGTCGCGGGGCAGCCGGAATAGGTCGGCGTGATTACCACCACGCCTTCTTCGATCCCGCGCACGATACCCAGGTCGAGCACCGAGACCACCGGGATCTCGGGGTCCGGCACCTCGGCCAGCACCTTGAGGATGCCGGCCTCGTCCATCACACGCCCTCGATCGCGAGCGCGATGCCCTGGCCCACCCCGATGCACATGGTCGCGAGCGCCTTGCCGCCCCCGCGCCGCGCCAGCTCCTCGGTCGCGGTCAGCGCCAGCCGCGCGCCCGACATGCCGAGCGGGTGGCCGAGCGCGATCGCGCCGCCATTGGGGTTCACGTGCTCGGCGTCGTCGGGCAGGCCGAGTTCGCGTAGCACGGCAAGCCCCTGCGCCGCGAACGCCTCGTTCAATTCGACGACCGCGAAATCGTCGATGTGCAGCCCCAGCCGCTCCATCAATTTGGCCGAGGCGGGCGCGGGGCCGATGCCCATGATGCGCGGCGGAACGCCGGCCACCGCACCGCCCAGCACGCGGGCGCGCGGGGTCAGCCCGTGGCGTTTGACCGCCTCCTCCGACGCGACGATCAACGCCGCCGCCCCGTCGTTGACCCCCGACGCGTTGCCGGCGGTCACGGTCCCGTCGGGCTTCACGATCGGCCGCAGTCCCGCCAACACCTCGAGGCTCGACAGGCGCGGATGCTCGTCCTTGTCGACGACGATCGGATCGCCCCTGCGCTGCGGGATCGACACCGCGACGATCTCGGCCGCGAGCCGTCCGTTCTCCTGCGCCCGCGCCGCGCGCACCTGGCTTTCGTGCGCCATCTTGTCCTGGTCCTCGCGACTGATGCCATATTCCTCGGCGACGTTCTCGGCCGTCTCGGGCATCGAATCGATCCCGTATTCGGCCTGCATCCTTTTGTTGACGAAGCGCCAGCCGATGGTCGTGTCGTAGACCGTATTGTTGCGCGAAAAGGCGCTGTCGGCCTTGGGCATCACGAACGGCGCGCGGGTCATGCTCTCGACCCCGCCCGCGACGATCAGGTCCGCCTCGCCCGCCTTGATCGCGCGCGCCGCCATCGCGACGCAATCGAGCCCCGACCCGCACAGCCGGTTGACCGTCGTGCCCGGTGCGCTTTCGCCCAGCCCCGCCAGCAGGGCCGCCATGCGCGCCACGTTGCGATTGTCCTCGCCCGCCTGGTTGGCGCAGCCCATGATCACGTCGTCGAGCATCGACCAGTCGACGCCCTCGTTGCGCTGGCGCAGCGCGGCGAGCGGCACTGCGGCCAGGTCGTCGGCGCGCACCTGGGACAGCGCGCCCCCGAACCGGCCGATCGGGGTACGGATCGCGTCGCAGATAAAGGCGTCTCTCATCATCGCTCCTTGGCGGGAAAAGGTCTCGCGCGCCTGTTGCGCTGAATGACGGGCCTTTTCAACCCGGCGGCAGGCGCGATAGGCTCCATTCCATGAATAAGCCCGCCCACTGGACCGAGGAAGACGGCGCCCTCACGCGCAGCTTCACCTTCGCCGATTTCTCGGAGGCCTTCGCCTTCCTCACCCGCGTCGCGATGGTCGCGGAAAAGATGGACCACCACCCCGAATTCACCAGCGTGTGGAACCGGGTAGACTTCCGCCTCACCAGCCACGATGCGGGCGGCATCACCGAGCGCGACATCAGGCTCGCGCACGAGATCGACGCGCTCGCCAAAGCGTAGGCCAGCCGACATTCAGGCTTGCGTCATCCGCGTTTTCGCATATTGTGCAGTGCAATGAACGTTTCGACCGCTCTTCTCCGTACCGCCATCTCGGCCGCCTACGCCGCGCCGATGTATCGCCGTACGTGGAAAATCCGGGCGGTGGAGACGCGTTAGACTAGCAAGCTAGAACCAACCCATTCCACCGCCCGCCCGGCCCTCCGCCTGGCGGGTTTTTTTGTTGTGCCAAGAAGGAGAAGCGTGATGTTCCAGTCCAAGGTCGCCGCAGCACCCGCCCAGAGCGGATGGCAGCGCCATGTCGTGCCCGAGGGCTGGGGCCGCTACACTATGCGCGACCACGACACCTGGAACCGCCTCTACGATCGCCAGGTCGCCTTGCTCGAGGATCGCATCGTCTCGCCCTTCTTCACCGGCTTGAAGCGCCTCGACATGCAGGCGCCGATGATCCCGAAGCTCAAGATGCTGTCGGGGCGGCTCGACCTGATCAGCGGCTGGCGGCTGGTGCCGGTGGCGGGGATCGTCCCCGATGCCGACTTCTTCGCGATGCTGTCCGAACGGGTCTTCCCGGTCGGAAACTTCATCCGCGACGGGGACCAGCTCGACTATCTCGAGGAACCCGACTGCTTCCACGACATCTTCGGCCACGTGCCGCTGCTCGCCTACCAGCCGGTCGCGCGGCTGATGGAAGCGCTCGGGCGGCTCGGCGTCGCGGCCTGCGCCAGCGGACACGGCGAGACCATCGCCCGCCTTTACTGGCACACGGTCGAGTTCGGGCTGGCCGAGGAGCGCGGCAAGACCCGCATCCTCGGCGCCGGCCTCGCCTCGAGCTTCGGCGAAGCGGTGCATGCGCTCGAAGCCGACGTGCCGCGGCCGCGCTTCGAAGTCGAGGCGGCGGCGGCGACCGCCTACCGCTCGGACTGCTTCCAGCCGCTCTACTTCGTGTCGGGTTCGCTCGAGGAAGCGACCGCCGCGCTCGAGGGGCTGACCCTCGCGAAACTGCAGGCGCTTGGAAGCTGACGGGATGGCCGCTATGGCGCTAGCGCATGGCGGCCAAACCCGAATATCGCACCGGCTCCGATCCGCGCACCCTGCGCGATGCGCTCGGCTGTTTCGCGACCGGCGTGACGGTGGTCACCTGCATCGACGGTGACGGCCAGCCGGTCGGGCTCACCGCCAACAGCTTCACCAGCGTCTCGCTCGACCCGCCGCTGCTGCTCGTGTGTGTTGCCAAGGCGGCGGCCAGCGCATCGCCGCTGTCGAGCGCCGAGCATTTCGCGGTCAATGTGCTCCAGACCGAGCAGCGTCCCGCCTCGATCACCTTCTCGACCCGCGTCGAGGACCGCTTCGGCCAGACCGACTGGGAGGAAGGCGAGTTCGGCGCGCCGGTGCTGATGGATTCGCTATCCGTGTTCGAATGTGCCCGCCACGCGATGCACGACGCGGGCGACCATTTCATCCTCGTCGGTAAAGTGAAGAAGGCGACCTTCGAGGCCGGGCTCGACCCGCTCCTCTATTTCCGCGGCCGCTATCGCCGCCTCCATTTCGACTAGGGCCGCGAGAGCCAGAACCCTGCGAAACAGGCGCCGAGCGAGAGCAGCAGCGTCGCCGCGACATAGGCGAAGGCGGTCCCCGCCTGCCCGCGCTGCCACAGGGTCAGCGCATCGAGGCTGAAGGCCGAAAAGGTCGTGAACCCGCCCAGGAGCCCGGTCACGAAAAACAGCTTGGCAGGCTGCCCGACGCCTTCGAGCGCGCCGATCGCCAGCCCGATGACGAGGCTGCCGACGACGTTGACCGCGAGCGTGCCGATCGGAAAGCCCAGCCCGAACCAGGCAAGCGTCCACTTGCCGACCAGCCAGCGCAGCACCGCGCCCAGCCCGCCGCCGAAAAAGACGATCAGCGCATGGGTCACTCCCCGCCGCCCGGCGCGTGGTAGGGGCCCATGATGCGGTGGTGGATTCGCACCGCGACGAAGCCGACGATCGCGCCCACGGCCGAGGCGCCCAGCGCGTTGATCAGCCATTCGAGCCAGCCCTGTCCGCCCGACCATGCGTGCGCGACATGATGAAGCCGCTCGGGGATGACGGTCAGGAAGTGGAGATCCTCGAGGCCATGGACGAGGATGCCGCCCCCGACCCACAGCATCGCGGCAGTGCCGATGACGCTGAGCGACTTGAGAAGCTTGGGCACGAAACGGACCAGTCCTTCGCCGAAGCGCGCGATCAATCCGTCATGCTCGCGCGCGAGGTGAAGCCCGATATCGTCGAGCTTCACGATAATCGCGACAGTCCCGTAGACACCGACCGTCACCGCCACCGCGACCAGCGCCAGCGCGAGGCCCTGCTGCCACCACACGTAATCGGGGATCTGGCTCAAGGCGATCGCCATGATCTCGGCCGACAGGATGAAATCGGTACGGATCGCGCCCTTGACCTGCCGCGCCTCGAGTTCCTCGGGCGTGTCGGCCTCCATCAACGTCTCTTCGGCATGCGGATCGTGGCTGATCGCCTCGAGGATCTTCTCGACCGCCTCGAAGGCGAGATAGGTGCCGCCCATCATCAGGATCGGCGTGATCGCCCACGGCGCGAAGCGACTGAGCAACAGCGCGATGGGGAGCAGGAAGACGAGCTTGTTGCGCAGCGAGCCCAGCGTGATCTTGCCGATGATCGGCAGTTCGCGCGCCGGGCTCAGGCCCATCATGTACTTGGGCGTCACCGCGGCATCGTCGATGACGACGCCTGCAGTCTTCGTGCCTGCGCGTCCTGCGGCGGCAGCGACGTCGTCGACCGAAGCTGATGCAAGCCGCGCGATCGCGGCGACATCGTCGAGAAGGGCAGTCAATCCTGAAGGCAAGCGAATTCCCCTGTTGTTGCGCGGGCTAGGCCTAGGACAAGACGCGTCGCGTGCCAAATCGTGCCGTCAGCGTCGCTCCACCTTCACCCGCGCCCCGCTGCCGAGGATGCCGTAGAGCGAGGCCGCCTGGACATCCTTCTTGAGCGTGGCGGCGAGAAACAGGTCGGCCCAGGTCTTCACGGTCGGTGCCGCCTCGCCAGTCATGCGGACGAGGTCGTGCGCCCCGCCCTCGACGACCAGCAACGTCTTGTCTCCGGCGGGCGATCCGTCGAAGGCCATGCGGTGATCGCGCCAGTCGGCAACGAAACCCGGCACCACGTCCTGCGTCCCCGTCACCAGCAACAGCGGCCCGTCGAGCCCGGCATAGGCGTCGGCGTCGAGCAGCGGCGGCAAGCGCCCCGCAGTGGAGAAAGCGAGCACGCCCGCGACCGGCGGCCCGTCGAGCGCGGGCATCGCCTTGGTCTTCCCTCCGCCGCCGAGCAGCGACAGGAAACTCCCGAAACTATGCCCCGCCAGCACCACCGGCACGCCCGGGTGCCGCTCGGCAATCATCGCGCGCGCGGCCTGGAGGTCGGTGACCCGCGCGATGAAACCGGTCTGCATGGTGAACGCGTCGCGCTGCGGGTGGACCCGGCTGTCGACATTGACGGGCGCGTAGACGGTGTAGCCCTGCCCCGCCCAGTGTTCGAGCAGCGCCTCATAGCGCGCCGGATCCGCCCCGTGCCCATGGCCGAACAGGATGATTCCGGCAGGCGTTTCCCCCTGGGCATCCCATACGAGAAGGTCGAGCGCACGGTCCTCGACCGCCACCGTGTCGGTGCGATCGGGCGCCGCCAGTGCGGGCTGCGAAACGAAGAGAGAAGCGAACGCGAGGATCAGCAAACGCAGGGCAGGCACGAAACGAGGCTCCGGACAATTTGGGGTGCAGCTTCCAATAGCCGCTACTGCTCCCTTGCCAACCCCCGCCATTATGCGCGAGGGAGCGGCGCATGCCGTCCATGGATTTCATCAATCCATCACCGCCGATGCGACAAGCGCAACTAATGAGAAGATCGCGACTTCGACCGCGGTCGACGGCTCGCGTTTAGGGCAGCGTGTCGTACACCATGTTCGTCAGTTCGATCGGCGCAGCCCCTGAAACACGTTCGTAGCTTTCGGAAAAACCGCCGACATTGAAAGCGATCCGGCTACCGTTTGGTGCCCGGCCTTCGCCACCCATGGAGCAGATGTACCCCGCTGCCTCCGAATTTTGATAGTCGCTACGATTGTCGACTTTGATCGTCAGGGTTCCTTCGAAATTTCCATTGGTAATCGGCTGATCGACATATGCCCGACCGATCAAGTGCGAGAGGGACGTGTATGGCGGTCCATACGGTGTCATCTGACTGGACACGTAGCACTCGACACGGATCCGGTTGAGCCAGGTCATGTTTTCGATACGGACGGGCACGTCAAAAATGAAATCCGCGGCCTGCGCGGGCATCGGGACGGCAATGAAGGCAGCGACAACAATCGAAACGAAGCGAATGATGGTCATGGGCTAACCTCCTGTCTTTGCACCGATGGCGATGATGGTCGGCGTCGTCTTGCGGATCGGCTTGGAACTCGACCCATCGCGTTCGGCCTGCCCACGCGCGACAAGTGGAGCAGTCGTGACGCGAATGCCTCCGGCACCGTGGCTGGGAGACGCGTCAGGCTGCCCGATCGCCACGACTTCGGGAGTTCTTATGCGAATGGAAGGCGGCGTTTGATCGGGCGCTTGCCTGGGGAGTGCCTTGATCAGGTCTTGCACATGTTCGGGACGAACAGGCGATGGCAACTTCACCTTGGGAGTGGGCTGAGGGGCCGTGGCGACTGGCGGCGCGTGTTGCGCCAGACCTTCCTGCGGGACAGCTAGACCGACGGCGAACGTGATCGTTGCGGACATGACGGTAAAACGCACCATCTTCTCCCTACTCACTGACGAAAAGGTGAGCTTTTGAGCGCGAAGAGTCAAATTGCGCTCGCGCAAGCCCTTGAAAGCGGGCGCCCAATCCCGCAGGGAGCGGCGCATGCTATCGATGGATTTCATCAAGGCCAACCGGCCCGCCGTCCGCAACGCCCTCGACGCCAAGGGGGTCGAGCTCGATCTCGACGCATTGCTCGCGCTCGATGCCGAACTGCGCGGCGCCAAGACCGAGGTCGACCAGCTGCGCGCCGAGCGCAACCGCATCTCGGGCATGTTCAAGGACGCCGCTCCCGAGGAGAAGGCCGAGCTGGGCAGGAAGGCCAAGGAAGCGGGCAAGAAGGCGGGCGAACTCGAAGCGGCGATGGCCGACAAGCAGGCCGCGCTCCAGGCGATGATGCTCCAGCTGCCCAACATCCCCTACGCGGGCGCGCCGGTCGGTCCCGACGAGAATTCGAACGTCGTCATCCGTACCGAAGGCACCGTCCCGCAATTCGACTTCAAGCCGCGCGACCATGTCGAGCTGATCGAGATGAATGGCTGGGCCGACCTGTCGCGTATCACCCAGGTCTCGGGCAGCCGCACCTACTGCCTCAAGGGCCGCCTCGCGCTGCTCGAACAGAAATTGATGGCGTGGGCGCTCGAGGAGATCATGGGCAACGGCTTCGATCCGATCACCGTCCCCGCGATCGCGCGCGAGGACGCCTTCATCCGCCAGGGCCAGTTCCCGGGACACCGCGAGGAAACCTACGAACTCGAGAAGGACGACCTGTTCCTTGCCGGGACCGCCGAGGTCGCATTGACCGGGCTCCACTCGGGCGAGATCCTCGAGGCCGACCAGCTGCCGATCCTTTACGCGGGCTATTCGCCCTGCTTCCGCCGCGAGGCGGGCAGCGCGGGGCGCGACGTGCGCGGCCTCCTGCGCGTCCACCAGTTCGTCAAGGTCGAGCAATATGTCATCTGCGAGGCGGACGAAGCAGTGAGCGCCGATTGGCACGCCAAATTGCTTGCGGCGGCCGAGAACCTGCTCACCAAGATGGAAATCCCCTACCAGGTCATCGAGACGTCGACCGGCGACATGGGGCTGGGCAAGTATCGCATGAACGATATCGAGAGCTGGGTGCCCAGCCTCGACAAGTATCGCGAGACGCACAGCTGTTCGACGCTGCACGACTGGCAGGCGCGCCGCGCCAACCTTCGATACCGCAATAGCGAGGGCAAGGTCGTGTTCGCGCATACGCTCAACAACACCGCGCTCGCCTCCCCGCGCATCCTCGTGCCGTTCCTCGAAAACCACCAGCAGGAAGACGGAAGCGTCAAACTGCCGCCTGCGATCGCGCAGCTGATGGGCGGCGACACGCTCTAGCCGGCCCCGCGACCCGCCGCGCGGCTCCGGAAAATCCGGAACTTTCTCAATCACAAGGCGTCGCCCCGGTGATGGAAATCGCCACGCCCCCGCCTTGTCGCCGCCGCAATCCATACCCATATCGGGAATATGTTCTGGGTGCGTAACGTCGAACGATCCGCGCCGGTCGGTCCCGACCGGGGGATCCAGCTCGACCTCGATCACGTCGCTCCCTCCAGCTGGCACCGCGCGCGCCTCTTCGCCTGGCAGCTGCCGCGCATGCTCGCCCGGCTCGGCCATCTCGAGCCGCGCGGCCCCGAAGGCGGCCCGCCCATCCTGGTCATCCCCGGATTTCTCGCCAACGACCGCTCGACCATGGAATTGCGCCGCGCGTTCGCCCGCTCGGGCTGGCGCGCCCATCCGTGGGGGCTCGGCACCAACATGGGCGCGCGCGCCGACACGCTCGACCTGCTCGATGCGCGCCTCCACGAGGTCGCGGGAGACGGCAAGGCGCTGGTCCTCGGGTGGAGCCTCGGCGGCCTCTACGCCCGCGCGCTCGCGCATCACCGCCCCGACAAGGTGCGCGCGGTGGTGACGCTCGCCTCGCCTTTTTCGGGCGACCTCAAGACCAACAACAACGTCTCCGCGCTGTACGAGCGGGTCGCGGGCCACGACGTCAACGAACCGCCGTTCCCGCCCGGCGAAGGCAAGCCGCCGGTGCCGTGCCTGTCCTTCTGGTGCCGCTCGGACGGGATCGTCGCGCCGCACGCCGCCCGCGGCGACGAGCACGAGGTCGATCGCGCGATCGAGCTCGACACCCATCACATCGGCGTCGTCCTGTGGCGCCCCGCGCTCAGCCAGGTGACGCAGCACGTGCGCAGCTTCGTCGAGGAGCATGAAGGCGCCTGCCCGATCCACGGCACCCGCCCCAAAAAGCACTGATTTCCTGACCTTCTCGTGAAATGCGCAGGCCTGCGCGAGTCGCCCGCTTGACTCGAATCGGGCAGTCGAGCGACAAGAACAAAACTAGAACAAGAACGATGCGAGTCGTGTGGCGACAAGGACGATCCTTGCGGCCGACGACCGCGCCGTGGGCGATGCACGACGCATCGGCGCGGGCGGTCGGTCATGGCCTTCCCTCCTTCCGGGCGGCGCTTCGGGAACGCGTGTCCCTGCGTCCGCAGCCCGCCCGGGAGAATGTCCGCAAGGACAACCGGCCGGGGCGGCCCTTGACCTTCCCGCCCCGGCCGGTCCGACCCTCAGCGAGTGGTTTTCGGTCCATCCGCGCGATGCCGGCTGGACCGGCCTCCTCGCCGCGCTTGCCCCGTCCGGCCCGCTGCTGTGGGTGCAGGAGCGCATGGCGATCCTCGAGGCGGGCCGCCTCCATCCGCCGGGCCTTCGCTGCGAGCTCGTCCATGTCGAGGCGCGCGATGCCCGCGCCGCGCTGTGGGCGATGGAGGAGGGGCTGAGATGCAATGCGCTTGCCGCCGTCGTCGGGGAATTGTGGGGCGCCCCGCAGGCGCTCGACTTCACCGCCACGCGCCGCCTCGCCTTCGCGGCGGAGACGCACGGCGTGCCCTGCTTCCTCGTCCGGCTGGGCGCGGGCGCGGCCGACCTGTCGGGCGCGCGCTTGCGCTGGCGCATGGAAAGCGCTCCCAGCCTCGCCAACCCGTTCAATCCCAGGGCCCCGGGCGCACCTGCCTGGGCGGCCGAACTCTTCCGCGCGCGTGGAATCCCGCCCGGGCGCTGGGTGGTGAGCGATGAGCGTGACGCGGATCGTCTCGATCTGGCTGCCGCGCCTGTCGATCGAACGCTGGGCGAAGATCGAGCGCGCGCGCAGGCAGGATGAGGACTTTATCGACCCCGAAGGCCGCCGCCTCGCCCTCACCCGCGAGGGCGCGCACGGCCTCCTCGTCCACGCGGTCACCGACGCCGCGGCCGCCGCGGGCGCGCGCCCCGGCCAGCGCCTCACCGACGCGCGCGCGCTCGATCCCGCGCTGGAAGCGGTGCCGTGCGACCATGGCGGCGACACCGTGCTCCTCGAACGGCTGGCGCGCTGGGCGACCCGCTGGAGTCCGCATGTCGAGATCGACGGCGCCGACGCGCTGCGCCTCGATGCGAGCGGGGTCGCGCACCTGTTCGGGGGCGAGCGGCCGCTGCTGGACGATATCGAGACGCGCTTCGCGACGCTCGGCCTCACCGCACGCGTCGCCATCGCGCCGACGCCCGGCGCCGCGTGGGCGTTGGCAAGATACGGATCCCCCGCTGGGGATGCGGGGCGGGGAATTTTGGACTTGGCACCCCCGCCCCGCAACAAGCTCGAACGCCGCAGCGAGCAGGGCCGCCTCGCCGCCCTGCTCGCCCCGCTCCCGGTCGCCGCGCTGCGCCTTCCATCCGAGGTCACCCGCACGCTCGAACGGCTGGGCCTCAAGACGATCGGAGCGCTCGCGGGCGTGCCGCGCCGCAGCCTCGCGCGCCGCTTTCGCGAAAAGGACAACCCCCTCGACGCGCTCGATCGCGCGCTCGGCCGCCGCGCCGAACCGCTCGCGCCTGCGCGGATCGAGACCCCGCCGCGCGCGCTCCAACGCTTCGCCGAGCCGGTCACCGACCCCGCCGCCGGCCCACAGGCGCTCGACCTCCTCGTCCCCGACCTTGCGCGCCAGCTCGAACGGCACCGCCTCGGCGCGCGCCGGCTGGTACTGACCGCCTACCGCGTCGACGGCAGCCTCCACCGGCTCGAGGCCGCGACCGCCTTCCCGACGCGCGATCCCGCCCACCTTCACCGCCTGCTCGCCGAGAAGGCCGGCGCGCTCGACCCGGGCTTCGGGATCGACGCGGTCGCGCTTGCGGCCGAGTGGGCCGAGCCGCTCGATCCCGCGCAGGACGCATTGGACGGCGGCCCGCCCCCCGCGGTCGCGATCGGCCGCCTGACCGACCGCCTCGCGGCCAGGCTCGGCGCGCACGCCGTCACCCGCCCGCAAGGGCACGCCAGCCACAAGCCCGAGCGCGCCAGCGGCTGGCGCCAGGCGCTGGCCGACGAAAGCGAGACCGAGCCCGCCCCGCCCCGGGCGCTGCGCCCCGAACGGCTGCTCGACACGCCCGAGGCGATCGCGGTAATCTACGCCACGCCCGAGGGCCTGCCGCGCCGCTTCGTGTGGCGCCGTGCGGTTCACGACATCGCCCGCGTCGAGGGGCCCGAGCGGATCGCCCCCGAATGGTGGCGCGAACGTTCCACCGCACGCCTGCGCGACTATTACCGCGTCGAGGACAGGCAGGGCCGCCGCTACTGGATCTACCGCGACGGCCTCTACGGCGACGGGCGCGGGGGCGATCCGACCTGGTACCTCCACGGCCTGTTCGGCTGAGCCCATGCCCGACACGTCGCACAGCTTCTCCAAGCGCCGCCTGCTGCTGGACGACGGCACCCCGCCGCCGACGCTGGCGCGCGCGTCCTTCGTCGAACTCGGCGTCACCACCCCATTCTCCTTCCTCGAAGGCGCCTCGGACGCGATCGAGCTGGTGCTCGGCGCGCTCGAGAAGGGCATGGACGCGATCGGGGTTGCCGACCGCAACAGCCTTGCGGGCGTGGTGCGTATCCACAGTGCCGCCAAGGCTGCGGGCATGCGCCCGCTGATCGGCTGCCGCCTCGATCCCGTCGACGCGCCCGAACTGCTCGCCTACCCGCTGACCCGTTCGGGCTACGGCAACCTCTCGCGCATGCTGAGCGAGGCCAAGATGCGCTGCGACAAGGGCGAGTGCGATATCCGCCTCGCCGAGATCGCCGCACGCCGCGACGACATCGCCTTCATCGCCTGGCCCGGCCCCGACCTCGCCGCGTTCGAAACCGAACTGCCCGCGCTCGCCAACGCGCTCGGGGACAGTCTCGGCCACCTCGCCGCCACCCACCTCTATCGCGGCGACGATCTCGCGCGGATCGAGCGTCTCGACCGCATGGCACGCGCCCACGGCCTGACGCTGCTCGCCACCAACGACGTCCACTATCACGCCCCCGAACGCCGCCCGCTGCAGGACGTGATGACCTGCATCCGCCACAAGGTGACGCTCGAGACTGCGGGCTGGCGGCTTCACGCCAATGCCGAGCGCCACCTGAAATCGCCCGACGAGATGGCGCGCCTGTTCGAGCGCTGGCCCCACGCCATCGCCGCCACCCGCAGCTTCGCCGACGCGATTCGCTTCAGCCTCGACGAATTGAAATACGAATATCCGCAGGAGACCTGCCCGGACGGCCGTACCCCGCAGCAGCATCTCGACCATCTCACCTGGAAGGGCGCCAGCCGCCGCTGGCCCCAAGGCACCCCCGCGACCATTGTCCGGCAGCTGCGCCACGAGCTTGCCCTCATCGAGAAACTCGACTTCGCGCGCTACTTCCTCACCGTCCACGACATCGTCGCCTTCGCCCGCTCGCTCGACCCGCCGATCCTGTGCCAGGGGCGCGGCAGCGCCGCCAACAGCGCGGTCTGCTACTGCCTCGGCATCACCAGCGTCGACCCGTCGACCACCGACCTCTTGTTCGAGCGCTTCATCTCCGAGGAGCGCAAGGAGCCCCCCGACATCGACGTCGATTTCGAGCACGAGCGGCGCGAGGAGGTGATCCAGCACATCTATCAGAAATACGGCCGCACCCGCGCCGGGATCGCGGCCACCGTCGTCCATTATCGCCCGCGCATGGCGGTGCGCGAGGTCGGCAAGGTGATGGGCCTCAGCGAAGACGTCACCGCCGCCATCGCCTCCAACTTCTGGGGCTCGATGGAGGCCGAGGTGAAGGAGGAGCGGGTTACCGAGGCGGGGCTCGACTTCAACGACCCGCATCTTCGCCGCGTCATCCGTCTCGCCGAGCAGCTGATCGGCATGCCGCGCCACCTGTCGCAGCATGTCGGCGGCTTCATCCTCACCGAAAAGCCGCTGATCGAGACCGTGCCCGTGGGCAATGGCGCCATGGCCGACCGCAGCTTCATCGAATGGGACAAGGACGACATCGAGGAACTGGGCATCCTCAAGATCGACGTGCTCGCCTTGGGCATGCTGACCTGTTGCCGCAAGGCGTTCGACCTCATCGAGGCGCACCATGGCGAGCGCTGGAGCCTCGCCACCGTCCCGCGCGAGGAGCCCGGCGTCTACGACATGCTGTGCGAAGGCGACAGTCTCGGCGTCTTCCAGGTCGAGAGCCGCGCGCAGATGAACATGCTCCCGCGCCTTCGCCCGCGCGAATTCTACGACCTCGTCATCGAGGTCGCGATCGTGCGCCCGGGCCCGATCCAGGGCGACATGGTCCATCCCTACCTGAAGCGTCGCAGCGGCAAGGAGCCGGTGCTCTATCCCTGCCCCGGGCCCGAGCACGGCCCGCCCGACGAGCTCGAACGCATCTTGAAGCGCACGCTCGGCGTCCCCGTCTTCCAGGAACAGGCGATGAAGATCGCGCTCGATGCGGCCAAGTTCTCCAGCGCCGAGGCCAACCAGTTGAGGAAGGCGATGGCGACCTTCCGCTCGCGCGGCACGATCGACCTCCTCCAGGACAAGATGGTCGGGCGGATGGTGGAGCGTGGCTACGACCAGGACTTTGCCGAGCGCTGCTTCCACCAGATCCGCGGCTTTGGCGAATATGGATTTCCCGAAAGCCACGCGGCGAGCTTCGCGCACCTCGTCTACATCTCCAGCTGGCTCAAGTGGCGCTACCCCGCCGCCTTCGCCGCCGCGCTATTGAACTCCCAGCCGATGGGCTTTTACGCCCCCGCGCAGATCGTGCGCGACGCCAAGGAACACGGGGTCGAGGTCCGCCCCATCGACGTCAACCATTCGCACTGGGACTGTACGCTCGAGCCGACCGACGCGCCGCCGGTCGCGCAGCGGCGCAGCTGGGGCTCGACCGCGCTTCCCGCGCAGGCATGGGCCCCCGACAGCCTGCCCCCGCCCAGCCCGCGCATGGCGCTGCGGCTCGGCCTGCGCATGGTCGACGGCCTGCGCCTCGATGCCGCCACGCGCATCGTCGCGGCGCGCGGGCAGCTGCCCTATCGCGACATCGAGGAAGTGCGCGCGCGCTCGGGCGCCGGGGTCGCGGCGATCGAGCGGCTGGCCGAGGCCGACGCCTTCCGCTCGATGAAGAAGGATCGCCGCGCCGCCTTGTGGGACGCGCGCGCGTTGAAGGGTGCGCCCGACCTGCCCTTGTTCGCCGCCGCCGACGCGCGCGACGAGGGCTGGGAGCTCGAACAGGTGCGCCTGCCCGCGATGCGCCTGTCCGAGCAGGTGGTGAACGACTACCAGACCACGCGCCTCTCCTTGAAGGCGCACCCGATGTATTTCCTACGCGATCATTATGCCGCGATGGGCTGCGTGCGCGCCGACGAGCTGCGCGGCCTGCGCTACGGCCGCCGCGTGAGCCTTGCCGGCCTCGTCCTCATCCGCCAGCGCCCGGGCAGCGCCAAGGGGGTTTGCTTCATCACCCTCGAGGACGAAAGCGGGGTCGCCAACCTCGTCGTGTGGCCCGACGTCTTCGAGGCCCAGCGCAAGATTGTCATGGGGTCGCGGCTGATGCGCGTCACCGGCATCGTCCAGCATGACGAGGCGGTCGTCCACCTGATCGCGGCACGGCTCGAGGACGACACCCACCTCTTGCGCCACCTGTCCGACGACATGATCCCCGTCACGCAGGGGCGCGGCGACGGCGGCGGGTCGTGGCGGCCGCAGGTCTCGGGCATCCACCCGCGCAACGTCCATTGCCTGCCCAAGAGCCGCGACTTCCACTGACCGGTTTTCGCCACAATATGTTCACGTCAGCGCCATCAGCGCAGTGTTAACGCTACACGAATGAAGTTGCGTCTCGCCTTGCTGGCTACTCTCGTGGCCCTGACCCCGTCGCTCGCCGCCGCGACCCCCGATCCGCTCGAGGGGCGCTGGCGCAAGAAGTCGATGGAAATCGAGATTCGCCCGTGCGGCGAAGCGCTGTGCGGCGTCGTCACCGATGCGAGCGAGAGCCAGCAATCCAAGGCCTGGAAGGGCAGCCGCACCAAGCTGATGGGCGCACGCATCCTCACCAACATCCGCCCCGGCGACGCACCGGGCACCTATAGGGGCCGCCTGTTCGCCCCCGATCGCGATATCCGCGTCAGCGGCGAGATCACGATGGTCAGCCCCGACCGCCTGTCGGTCAGGGGGTGCGCCCTGCTCGGAATCGTCTGCCGCGAGCGCGAATGGATCCGCACGTCGCGCTGACCTGTCCCTTTCCCCACAAAACTGCTATTTCCGCGCGGCTGTCCCCCGCCGGAGTCGCATAATCGACGGAGCAGTCGCCCGGCCGAACGACCGGGCGTCCTGGCCCACGGGCCTAGCAGGGGAATGACATGAAACCGATCACCGTTCTCGCGGCGGCCGCCGCGTTCGCTTTCGCCACGCCCGCGATTGCCGCCGATCCGCCTGAATCCATCGTCTCGATCTACCACGTCGCGCCGGGCCACCAGGAAGCCTTCCTGCAATGGCTGGCCCGCCAGGAAGCCATCTCGGCGTCAGCCGGCGTGCCGGCGAGCCAACTCTACGTCCACACCGACGGCGACAGCTGGGACTATGTGGTGGTCGCCCCAGTCCTGACCGAGGCACAGGACGAGGCCGTCGCCAAGGCCACGACGGCGGCGGGCGTCAACGGCATGCGCGGCGGGCTCGAACTTCGCCAGCACATCACGGGCCACACCGATACCTTCACGATCGGCCCTGTGACCGCGCAGGCCTATCTGGAGATGGTCAAGAAGTAGGCGCGGAGCGGGGGACCGCTCAGGCGATGTCCCCCGCCAGCACCGCCTGCTGCAGCGCTTCCATCTCGTCGGCCCAGTAGCGGTCGCTGATCAGATAGGGCGAGAGTGCGCGCACCTTGGCGTGGAGCGCCTGCAGTTTCGGCGAGGTCTTGAGCGGCGCGTGATAGTCGACACCCTGCGCCGCCGCGATCAGCTCGACCGCGACAATACCGGCAGCGTTCTTCGCGATCATCGCCGCCTTGCGCGCCGCGATCGGGGCCATCGAGACATGGTCCTCCTGCCCCGCCGAGGTCGGGATCGAATCGACGCTGGCAGGGTGGGCGAGCGTCTTGTTCTCGCTGGTCAGCGCGGCGGCCGTCACCTGCGGGATCATCAGCCCCGAATTGACGCCGCCGTCCTCGATCAGGAAGGCCGGCAGCCCGCTCATCTTGGGGTCGACCAGCACGCTGGTGCGGCGCTCCGAAAGACTGCCCACCTCGCACAGCGCCATCGCGATCATGTCGGCGGCAAAGGCGACCGGCTGGGCGTGGAAGTTGCCGCCGGAAATGGCGACGTCGCCATCCTCGTCTGAAAACAGGACGGGATTGTCGGTCACCGCCCCCGCCTCGATCTCGAGCGTGTTGGCGGCGTGGGTGAGGAGGTCGAGGCTCGCCCCCATGACCTGCGGCTGGCAGCGGAAACTGTAGGGGTCCTGCACCTTGCCGCAGCGGTGATGGCTCTCGATGATCTCGCTGCCCTCGAGCCAGTCGCGCAGCAATTTGGCGACTGCGATCTGGCCCGGTTGGCCGCGCACATCGGACACGCGGGGGTCGAACGGCTTGGCGCTCCCCTTGAGAGCATCGACCGACAGCGCGCCTGCGGCCACGGCGGCGGCGAACACGCGTTCGGCCTTGAACAGGGCGTCGAGCGCGATCGCGGTCGAGGCCTGCGTGCCGTTGATCATCGCCAGCCCCTCCTTGGGGCCGAGTTCGATGGGGTCGAGGCCGATTTTCGCCAGTGCCTCGCGCGCGGGCATCTTCTCGCCCGCGAGCACGACCCAGCCCTCGCCGAGCAGCGCGGCGGTCATGTGCGCAAGCGGGGCGAGATCGCCCGATGCCCCGACGCTCCCCTGGCTCGGAACGACCGGCATCGCGTCATGGTCGAGCAGCGCCTGCAGCGCCTCGATCACCAGCGGCCGAACCCCCGAATGGCCGCGCCCGAGGCCGAGCAGCTTGAGGACGATCATCAACCGCGTGACGCGCGCGTCGAGCGGCTCGCCCAGCCCGCAGCTATGCGAGAGAATGAGGTTGCGCTGCAATTCGGCCAGCCGGTCGGGCGCGATCCGTTCCTGCGCGAGAAGGCCGAAGCCGGTGTTGACGCCGTAGACCGTCTCGCCGCTCTCGACGATGCGCGACACCGTCTCGGCCGCCGCCGCGATCCGCTCCATCGAGGCTTCGTCGAGGCTGCAGGGCGCGCCGTCCCACACGGCGCGAAGGGTTTCGAGGGTGATGGCCGTCGGGTCGAGCTTCATTGTCAGGCCTCCAGCATGGGCAGGTCGAGGCCCTGTTCGCGCGCGCAATCCCTGGCGATCTCGTAGCCCGCATCCGCATGGCGCATCACGCCGGTGCCGGGGTCGTTCCAGAGCACGCGCTTCAGTCGCGCATCGGCGTCCTCGCTGCCGTCGGCTACGATCACCACGCCGCTATGCTGCGAATAGCCCATGCCCACGCCGCCGCCATGGTGCAGCGAAACCCAGGTTGCGCCGCCCGCCGTGTTGAGCAGCGCGTTGAGAAGCGGCCAGTCCGACACGGCATCGCTGCCGTCCATCATGCTTTCCGTCTCTCGATTGGGGCTCGCGACCGAGCCTGAATCGAGATGGTCGCGCCCGATGACGACGGGGGCCTTCAATTCCCCGTTCCTGACCATCTCGTTGAAGGCGAGGCCCAGGCGGTGTCGTTGTCCCAGCCCGACCCAGCAGATGCGTGCGGGCAGGCCCTGGAAGGCGATGCGTTCGGCTGCCATGTCGAGCCAGCGGTGGAGATGGGGATCGTCGGGGATCAGCTCCTTCACCTTGGCATCGGTTCTGGCAATGTCTTCGGGATCGCCCGACAGCGCGGCCCAGCGGAACGGTCCGATGCCGCGGCAGAAGAGCGGGCGCACATAGGCCGGCACGAACCCCGGGAAATCGAACGCGTTCTTCACGCCCTCGTCGAAGGCTTCCTGGCGGATATTGTTGCCATAGTCGAAGGTCGGGATGCCCATCTCATGGAAAGCGAGCATCGCCTTGACGTGAAGCGCCATCGACTTCCTCGCCTCGGCAGCGACGGTCGCGGGATCCTTCTCGCGCATGTCCTGCCATTTCGCGACGCTCCAGCCAGCCGGGCAATACCCGTTGGCGGGATCGTGCGCCGACGTCTGGTCGGTCACCGCGTCGGGACGGATGCCCTTTTCGACCATGTCGGGGAGGATTTCGGCGGCGTTGCCGAGCACGCCGACGCTGACCGGGCGGTCGGCCTTGCCGATGATCTCGAGCGCTTCCTCGATACTGTCGGCGCGATAGTCCAGATAGCGCGTCTCGAGCCGCTTCTCGATGCGGCTTTCCTGGCATTCGATGGCGATGCAGTGCGCGCCCGCCATGACCGCCGCGAGCGGCTGCGCGCCGCCCATGCCGCCGAGGCCCGCGGTGAGGATCCACTTGCCCGAAAGGTCGCCGCCGAAATGCTGGCGCCCCATCTCGGCGAAGGTCTCGTAGGTGCCCTGCACGATCCCCTGGCTGCCGATGTAGATCCAGCTACCCGCGGTCATCTGGCCGTACATCATGAGGCCCTTGGCATCGAGCGCGTTGAAATGCTCCCAATTGGCCCACTTGGGTACGAGGTTCGAGTTGGCGATGAGCACGCGCGGGGCGTCCTTGTGGGTCGGGAACACGCCGACCGGCTTGCCCGACTGGACCAGCAGCGTCTCGGTCTCCTCGAGCCGCTCCAGCGTCTCGACGATCTTGTCGTAGGCCGCCCAGTTGCGCGCCGCGCGGCCGATGCCGCCATAGACGACGAGCGACTGCGGGTCCTCGGCCACTTCGGGGTCGAGATTGTTCTGCAGCATGCGCACCGCGGCTTCGGTCAGCCAGCTCTTCGCCTTGATCTCGTCGCCGCGCCGCGCGCGGATGATGCGGCTATTGTCGCGCCGTGGGTCGCTCATCTCGTTCTTCCGTTTCGTCGATTTCAAACGTCCCGTCCGGCAGCGATCCGCCGGTCGGGGCCGGGCAGGCCGATCCAGTAGCCGAGCTCGGACAGGGTTTCGATCCCCCATGCGCACAGGTCCGCCGCTCGGCCCGGCGCGAGGCTGCCCACCGTGTTGCCCAGCCCGAGCGCGCGCGCGCCATTGGCGGTCATGCCGAGGATCGCTTCCTCGGGGCTCAACCCGAACAGGGTGCACGCCATGTTCATCGCCAGCTGGGGATTGAGCAGCGGGCTGGTACCCGGATTGCAGTCGGTCGCGATGGCGATCGGCACTCCATGGTCGCGCAGCAGTTCGACCGGCGGCAGCTTCTCTTCCTTCAAGGCATAGAAAGCGCCGGGAAGCAGCACCGCGACCGTCCCCGCCTCGGCCATCGCCTTGGCGCCCCTGGCGTCGAGATGCTCGAGATGGTCGGCCGACAGCGCCTTGTACTTGGCCGCCAGCGCCGCGCCCTCGCTGTTCGACAATTGCTCGGCATGGAGGCGCAGCATCAGCCCGTTGGCGCGCGCCGCGGTGAACAGTTTCTCGATTTCGGCGGTGGTGAAGGCGATCCGCTCGCAATAGGCGTCGACCATCGTCGCGAGCCCCTCGGCAGCCACCTTCGGGATCAGCTCGCCCGTCATCCGTTCGACGAATTCGGCGCGGTCCACGTCCTTGGGCAGCGCGTGCAACGCCAGCAGCGTCGGCACCACGCGCACGCCCGCGTGCCCGTCGAGCGCCTTGGCCACGCGCAACATCTTCAACTCGGTCTCGACGTCGAGTCCGTAGCCCGACTTGACCTCGATGGTCGTCACTCCGCCCTTGCCGAGCGCCTCGAGCCGCCGCTTCGCCGAGGCGAGCAAGTCGTCCTCGCTCGCCGCGCGCGTCTTGCCGACCGTAGAGACGATCCCGCCGCCGCTCTGGGCAATTTCCTCGTAGGTCGCGCCTGCGCGGCGCATCGCATGCTCGTCCGCGCGGGTGCCTCCGAAAACGAGATGCGTGTGGCAATCGACCAGGCCCGGCGTCACCCAGGCGCCGTCGAGCGCCGTGACTTCGCGCGCGCGAAAGCCCGCCAACTCGGTCCGCGGTGCGACCCGCACGATCCTGCCGCCGTCGATCCCGATCGCCGCGTTGCGGATGATCCCCAGGGGATCGCCCGGCGCGGGGACCATGGTGGCGACATGGCAGTCGGTGATGAGGCGATCCCACATGGAGGATGGCGATGCGCGCTGGCCCTGCTATTCGTCAACCCATGAGCTGGCCCAACTTGAACGACCTCATCGTTTCTCCGACCGACGACGCGCCGATCGGCCTCGTCGGCGCGCCCCTTTCCGCAGGCTCGGTGACGCCCGGCCGCTGCGACCTCGCGCCCGCCGCGCTGCGCAAGGTGCTGCCGCGCATCGGTCGCTACGACATCGACGAAAGCGTCGAGCTCTCCAGCCGGATCGCCGATCATGGCGACGTCGCCATCGCGGGGCTTACCATCGAGGAAGCGACCGACCCGATCCGCGGCGCGGTCGAGACGTGTGTCGCCAAGCACGACCTCACGCTGCTCGTCGGCGGCAACAACGCGGTCACCCGGCCTGGCCTCCACGCGCTCGGCCTCCCGCTCGAGAAGATCGGCCTGATCACGCTCGATGCGCATTTCGACATGCGCGAGACCGGCATGGGCTTGCGCAACGGCAACCCCGTGCGCGCGCTGCTCGAGGACGGGCTGCCGGGGAAGAACATCGCGCAGGTCGGGCTTGCCCCCTTCGCCAACAGCCAGGCCATGCATGCCGACGCGCTCGCGGCGGGCAACCGCGTCGTCACGCTCGCCGACATCAATGCGCACGGCATCGACCAGGCCGTGTCGATCGCGCTCGCCCATGTCGCCCACTGCGAGGCGGTCATGATCGACTGCGACATCGACGTGATCGACCGGTCGCAATTCCCGGGCGCTCCCGGCGCGCGCCCCGCGGGGATGCAGGCCGCCGACTTCTTCCGCGCCGCGCGCCTGCTGGCGGCCGAGCCACGCGTGAAGCTGATCGACCTCACCGAGTGGGACCCGCCGCTCGATGCGACCGACCTTTCTAGCCTCGTCGCAGGTCGCTGGCTCGCCGAAATCCTGTCTGGCTTCGAAGCGCGCTGACCCCCTGAACGAAAAGGGCGGCGCCTCTTCGGACGCCGCCCCTCTGGTGACGAAGACGACCGCCTCAGTCGTCGTCTTCGTCGAGCCCGTCGATCTTCTTGATCGCATAGGTCCTGCCGGCATCCTTCTCGCCGCGGGCGAGCGCGAACACCACGCCCGACAGCGCCGCCAGCGCGACCAGGTTGGGAAGCGCCATCGCCGCGTTGGAAATGTCGCCCAGGCGCCAGATCAGCGTCAGGTCCTGGCTCGCGCCGACATAGATGACGAAACACCACAGGAGCCGCCACAGCACGTGCAGCGTCTTTTCGCCGCGATGGGTTGCGCCCGGGATGCGGTCGTAGACGAAGGTCAGCGCCCGCTCGCCGTAATAGCTCCACGTCAGCAGCGTCGTGAACACGAACAGGATCAAGGCAACCGAAGCGATCAGCGTCCCGATCGGGATCCCCGCGACCGGCAGCGGAAAGGCCGCCGCGAACGCGCCCGAGGTCATCGCGAAGCCGCGAAGGTCGGACTGCCAGGCATGCTTCACCGCTTCGCCATTGCCGACGAAGTCACCTTCGACGGTAAGGATGACGAGCGCGGTCATGGTGCAGATGACGATCGTGTCGATAAACGTGCCGAGCATCGCCATGCGGCCCTGCTGGGCGGGATCGTCGGTCTGCGCGACGGCGTGCGCGATCGGGGTCGAGCCCTGGCCGGCCTCGTTCGAGAACAGGCCGCGTGCTACGCCCGCGCGCACTGCCATGATGATCGCCGCGCCAAGGAAGCCGCCGGCGGCCGACTGGGTCGAGAAGGCCCCGCCGAAGATGCGCCCGAACGTCTCGGGGATGTCGCGAATATCGAGCAGGATCGCGAGCAGCGCCATGATCAGGTAGGCCGCGGCCATGAACGGCACGATCTTCTCCGCCACCGCGCCGATCGACTTGATGCCGCCGATGATGACGATGAATACCGCGATCGCGACGACCGCGCCCGACAGCCATTCCTCGACGCCGAACAGTTCGCCCATGCTGTCGGCGATGCTGTTGGCCTGGATGCCGTTGCCGGTGACCAGCGCCGAGAACAATGTTCCGACGCAGAACAGGATGGCAAGCCAGGTCCATTTCGGCCCGAGCCCCATCAGGATGTAGGTCATCGGGCCGCCGCGATACGTCCCCGCCGCGTTCTGCGAACGGTAGCGGATGGCGAGGCTGCCTTCGGCGAAGGCGAGCGCCATGCCGATCAGCGCGGTCACCCACATCCAGAAGATAGCGCCCGGCCCGCCCAGCGCGATCGCGGTGGCGACGCCGGCGAGATTGCCCGTGCCGACCTGCCCGGACAGCGCGGTCGAGAGCGCCGCGAACGGAGAAATCTCTCCCGAACCCGACCCCTTGCGCCCCTTGAACAGCCCCTTGAAGGCCGACCCCAGCCCGAGGATCGGGTAGAAGCGCAGGCCGATCATCATCCACAGGCCGATGCCCAAAAGGACGATCACCATCGGCGGGAACGGGATCACTTCCTCGCCCTGCCATGTGCCGCCCCAGATGAAGTCGCTGACGTTGGTGACTTGGTCGATCATGGTCATGAAGTTGCGCCTCCCCCAGCGCGCGAATGGACTTGATGGGCACGATAACGCGTGGAGGGCGCGAGGCAAGGCACGAGATGGAGGGCTGACAGCCTGCACGCGGCCTGTCAGGCTGATGCCGCCAACACAGGGAGACCGATATGAGCCGCGCCATCCGGACCGAACGGGACGAGCGATATCGCCGATCGCTCGACGACAGCGACCGGTTCTGGCTCGGGGAGGCCTCGAGGCTCGACTGGGCGCGCAGGCCGAGCAGGGCGGGCGACTGGTCGTTCGATCCGGTCGACATCCGATGGTTCGAGGATGGCAGGCTCAACCTCTGCTACAACGCGCTCGACCGCCACCTGGAAGCGGGTCGCGGCGACAGTGTCGCGGTCCATTTCGAACCCGACGATCCCGAAGACGAAGCGCGCGCGCTGACCTACGCCGACCTCCACCGCGAGGTCGTGCGGATGGCCAACGCCCTGAAGGCGATCGGCGTCACCAAGGGCGAGCGCGTCACCATCTACATGCCTATGGTCCCCGAAGGCGCCGCCGCGATGCTCGCCTGCGCGCGGATCGGTGCGGTCCACTCGGTCGTGTTCGGCGGCTTTTCGCCAGAGGCGCTCGCCGGAAGGCTGGTCGACTGTGCCAGCCGCTTCGTGGTGACCGCCGATGCAGGCCTGCGCGGCGGCAAGACGGTGCCGCTCAAGGCCAATGTCGATGCCGCGCTCGCGAAACCCGGCGTCGATGTCGAGGCGGTGCTGGTCGTGCGCCATACGGGCGAGGACGTCGACTGGACCGATGGCCGCGACCACTGGCTGCATGAAAAGGCGAGCGATGCCGACTGCCCGTGCGAAGAGATGGCCGCCGAGGACCCGCTTTTCATCCTCTACACGTCGGGTTCGACCGGAAAGCCCAAGGGGGTCGTCCACACCACGGGCGGCTACGGCGTCTGGGCCGCGCTGACCTTCGCCGACGTGTTCGGTCACCGCGAGGACGACATCTTCTGGTGCACCGCGGACATCGGCTGGATCACCGGACACAGCTATATCGTCTACGGGCCGCTCCTCAACGGCGCCACGCAGGTGATGTTCGAGGGCGTTCCCAACTATCCTGATGCGGGGCGTTTCTGGGACGTCGTCGACAAGTATGGCGTGACCATCTTCTACACTGCGCCGACCGCGATCCGTGCGCTGATGCGCGAGGGTGACGGGCCGGTCACCAGCCGCTCGCGCAAGAGCTTGCGCCTGCTCGGCACGGTCGGCGAACCGATCAATCCCGAGGCGTGGCGCTGGTATCACGACGTCGTCGGCGACGGCCGCTGCCCGGTGGTCGACACGTGGTGGCAGACCGAAACGGGCGGAGTCATGATCACCACGCTACCCGGAATCGAGGCGAAGCCCGGCGCGGCCGGTCTGCCGATGGTCGGGGTCGCGCCCGAACTGGTCGACCAGGAGGGCGGCACGCTCGAGGGCGAGGCGGAGGGCAACCTCTGCATCACCCGCTCGTGGCCGGGGCAGGCGCGCACCGTCTACGGCGATCACGAGCGGTTCGTCGCGACCTATTTCTCGACCTATCGGGGCAAGTATTTCACCGGCGACGGGTGCCGCCGCGACACCGACGGCTACTACTGGATCACCGGCCGGGTCGACGACGTGCTCAACGTGTCGGGCCACCGCATGGGCACCGCCGAGATCGAAAGCGCACTGGTGCTCCACCCGCGCGTCGCGGAAGCCGCCGTCGTCGGCTACCCGCACGACATCAAGGGGCAGGGCATCTACTGCTACGTCACGCTCAAGGCGGGCGAGGCGGCAAACGAGGCGCTTGAGGCCGAGCTGCGCCGCCAAGTGCGCGGCGAGATCGGGCCGATCGCCACCCCCGACCACCTCCATTTCACCCCCGCACTACCCAAGACGCGCTCGGGCAAGATCATGCGCCGCATCCTGCGCAAGATCGCGGAGAACGAGTTTTCGAACCTGGGGGATGTCTCGACGCTGGCCGATCCGGGCGTGGTCGACGCGCTGATCGAGGGGCGGCGGAACCGGTAGGGCGCCCGATCGCCAAAAAAATGGGCGGGGGCACGATACGCATCCCCCGCCCGAACTGAAACTGACCGAGGCGTGATACGCATCCCCGGCAATTTCGGTGACCGGGGATGGTACGCAGCCCCGGCCACCGATGCCGCGGGAGGAGAGGAAGCAACAACCTCCCCGACCCGCGGCCCCCTGTTTGCTAGATATCGCGCGAGAACAGCATCGCCCGATATCCGCGGTACACCCGTTCGTCGAACGGGTGGAACCCGAGCTTCGTCGCAATGTGGATCGAAGCGTCATTCTTGTGGTGGACCAGGCACACCGTGCGGCGGCTTCCGGTCCGCTCGGTCACGAAGTCCAGCGCCGCCCGCGCCGCCTCGCTGGCGTAGCCGCGACCCTGGTAGGGGCGGGCGATCGTCCAGCAGGCCTCGGGATGCGCGTCGAAGCGGTCGCCGAGCTGGCGGCGGAAATCGCCGAAGCCGACTTCGCCGACGAAGCGGCCGCTATCCTTCTCGAACACCGCGAACAGGCCGTGGTCGAGGAGCACCCAGTGGCCGACATGGCGCAGCAGGCGGGTGAAGATCTCGTCGCTGGTCATCGGACCGCGCTCGGAATAGGTGAAGGCGTCGGGATCGCTCAGCATCATCGCATAATCGTCGTAATCGTCGAGATGCAGCGGACGCAGCACGAGCCGTTCGGTCTCGATATAGCATTCGGCGAACATCAGGTCCTTGGCGAGGTCCTTGGTCAGCGAACGCATGTTCGAATGGGCGATCATCGCGGAAAGGCGCGGATCGGCAGCCATCGAGGTGAGACCCAGAGGCGCCGCGGACGGCCCTTCATTGGTGAACGCGGACCGTCCGCAGGTCTTTTCCTTAAGCAAGGCGAGCCTCCTGCGCCTGGGCCGAGTTGTCGAACAACACGACGGTTCCGCCGAACGCGCTCAGCGTCACGCAGAGCGCCAGGATCAATGCGGTCACGTTCTTAAACATCTTGCGTCTCCCTTTTCGCCTCGGCGGTTTTTCGCTTGTGCGGGTCATCGCCTTGGCAAGATCAGGGATACGCCCCCCGGCGGATTTGATCCTGACGAGGGTCTGGAAAGATTCTGACTCAGAATCTTTTCACAGAGCCGTTTTCGGGCCTAAAAGGGGATCGGGTGGGGCGTGCCGAGGGGGCCGCGGCCCCAAGGGTGCTCGGAGTATATGGCAACGCGCGACGCGGAAGACCTCAAGATCGGCGAGTTCGTGATCGACCGGAACGACGAGCGGCTGTACGGGCCGCACGGGCCGGTCAAGCTCGGCAACAAGGCCTATTGCGTGCTGCTCGCGCTGGCGGAGCGCGACGGCAAGCTGCTGACCAAGGACGCGCTGTTCGAGACGGTGTGGGACGGGATGGCGGTGTCGGAATCGGCGCTGACCACGACCATCCGCGAATTGCGCAATGCATTAGGCGACGATTCCAAGACCCCGACCTATGTCGAGAGCGTCTACGGGCGCGGCTACCGCCTGCTCGCCCCGGTCGAGAACGTGCCCGCGGGCTTCCGCCCCGACCCGATGATGTCCGCGTCCGCCTTCGAGAACCCGGCCGGCAATCCGCCGCGCGTCATCGTCGGGCGTTTCAAGGACGAGGTCGTCCAGCAGGACCACCCGTTCGCCGCCGACGCGATCCGCGAGGAAGTGCTGCTCGGCCTGTCGCGCTTCCGCGAGATCGAAGTGGTCGCCGAACAGCTCGACACGATTCCCCCGCGCGATCGCCACGGGCGCGACTACAAGCTCGACGCGACTTTCCTGCCCGACGGCGAGGGCGTGAAGATCGTCGCGCGCTGCAAGCGGCTCGGCGACGGGCGCATCGTGTGGGCGGAAACCGTCAAGCTGGCCGATACCGGCATGCAGATGGGCGTCGAGACGATCGTGCGCCGCATCGTAGGCGCCGCGCTCCCCGCGCTCGACCAGGATCTCTCGCTCGGGCTCGATCAGGCAGGCGACACGCTGTTCGACCGTTACCTGAAGGCCAAGCGCCAGTCGTTCGAGGCGCACAGTGCGCACGATGCGCGCCAGTCGATGGCCAAGCTCGAAGCGATCATCGACGAGCAGCCGAGCTTCGCGCTCGCCTATCCGCCGCTGGTGCGGCTCTACAATATCGACCTCGGCTACAACGCGCTGGGCTGGAGCGGGCCGGAGCAGCGCCAGCGCGCGCTGTCGCTCGCCAAGTCGGGGCTGGCCGCCGACCGCAGTCACGTCCACGCCTACACTGTGCTCGGCTTCTGCCACCTCTACAATCGCGAGTTCGACCAGGCCGAGGGCTGTTTCGACTATGCGTTCGAGCGCAATCCATTCAATCCCTCGCGCCTCAACGAGGTCGCGGCGGGCAAGGTCTATCTGGGCGACTTCGACGCCGCGCACCGGCTGATCGAACAGTCCAAGGGCATCCAGCCGTTCGCCGACGATCCCAGCCACGAGGATCTCGGGCGCCTGTGCCTGCTCGAGGGCGACTGGGACAATGCCGACCGCAATTTCCGCCGCATCGCGATCGCCTCGATCTGGTCGCAACTTTACGCCGCGCTGTGCCGCCTGCGCTTCGACAAGGACGAAGGCGCCGACCGCATGGCGGCCTGGAAGCGGCGCGTGCACGAGAACTGGCACCGCGACGAGCGGCCCGGCAACGAGCGCATCTTCGCCTGGTTCGAGGATCACCACCCGTTCAAGAACGGCGCGGGCAAGGTGCTGATCGACGCCGCGCAGGAAGCGATCAGCGAAATCGACTGACCCCGTCGAGGAGGCCCTTGTAGAAGAGGGTCTCGGGCGGCGCGTGCGTGGCGGGAGCCGGAAGCTCGCCGCCGAGTGCGACATCGAGACAGGCGAGCGCGTCGCGCTGTTTCAGCGGCACGTGCAGCGCCTCGATCCGCGCAAGCGTCGCGGCATCCGCCAGGCCTGCCGCTTCCGTGCGCATCTGCGGCCAGTCGCGATCGACGTAGAAGATGTCGTGCCAGCACGTCCGCAGCGCGCGAGCCTGCCCGGCCGTCACGGCTCCCGACCGCACGGCTTCCACCAACGTTGCACGCACTTCCACCATCGGCACGCTCACCGCCTTCCACCCGATCCGCGCGTCGCCGTGGACGAGCGCGACCTCGTCGTCGCCGGTCAGTAGTCCGTTCGCATAGGCCCGGTAGATCGCGCCGACCCCGACCATGCCGAACGGAGCCAGTTCGACGGCGCGTAGCGCGCCCATGCTCGAGGCGCCGATCACCCGCGTGCCCTTGGCCATCAGGCCGAGGATTTCCTTGTGGAAGGGCGCGGGCACGCTGTCGAAGAGCCCGTCGATCAAGCAGACGAGGCCGGGCGGATCGTCCAACAGAGCTGCAAAGTCGCCCGCGCGCGCCGGCGGTCGCCACTCGAACGCTGGATTCTCGGGACGCGAGTCGGGCGGCAGCGAGGGACCGGCAAAGACGATCAAGGCCGCCTCCCCTTCCTGAGCGTCCCCAGCCCCGGCACCGTCACGCGCACTGTCGTAAAGCCATGCGCATCGCGCAGCGGGACGACGAACTGATCCGCGAACCCGCGCTGCGCCAGCCGGTCGGACAGGGCCTGCCAGTCATCGGGCCCTGGCGGGATCGCGCCGAACGGCTTGCCGTCGACATTGGACGCGGGCGGCGGCGCAAGGAGGAAGCCCGCGCGCACCGCTTTCTCGTAATGCTCGGGCAAGAGGTCGTCGCGCGCGCCCGCGATATAGGTGGCGCGGCCCTGCAGCGCCTCGGCCAGTGCCTGGAACAGCGCCTGCTCGGGATCGGCATGCGCCGCGTGGCCGAGCAACGAGGCATAGGCGAGCACGCCCTTGCCTTGGTCGGCGAGCGTGCACGCGATCACCGGCGTTCCGGTCAGCGAGGGAAAGTGGAAGACGCGCAGGCTCGCGCCCGCCTGCTCCAGCCGCTCGCGCAGTGCGCCGAACCAGTCGAACGCGATGCTCGACAGCGTGATTTCCTGTTCGAGCCGGAAGAAATCGTCGGCGCGGGTAAAGGCGGCACGCGCGTCGCGCTCGACCAGTTCGGACAGGCCGACGCGGATCGCCTCGTCTCGCGTGGTGCCGGTCGCGACCCCGGCGCTGGCGCGCTCGAAATCGGTCGGGAAGCCGCGCGTGAAGTCGAGCGAGACCGTGTCGAACGGAAGAAATGCCTCGCCGCTGCCCAGTCGCTCGGCCTTTGCCCAGCGATAGGGTCGATCAGGCGATGGCGGCGCGTCGGGATCGCGGGCGAGCCCGGTAAGATCGGCGGGGCGCGTGACCGGATCGAGGTCGTTCCAGGCGGCGGTCGGGCCCTCGCCCTCGAACCGTTCGGCTGCATCGCTCTCGACGCCTTCGAGGAGCGCGCCGATCTGCGCGGCGGCATGGGTCGCGCCCTTGCCCTGGTGGACCGAAAGCGCGCGGCTCATCGGCCTCACCGCCTGCCAGACAGGAAGGCCGATACAATCGAGCCGGGTCACGTCGGCCAGCCGCGTGACGCCCGCTTCCACCGCCGCGCGCCGCGCGGCGGCAAGAAGCGTGTCGGGCGGGGCCGCCCGGCTGGTGTCGGGCGGCCCGATCAACTGGCCTTAGGGCCAGTCGCCGGTGTTGATGGGGCCGAGAACCTTGGCATCCGAGACCTCGCGCACCTCGAAGGCTCCGGCCTCCGCCTCGGCGGACTCCTTGTTGCCCTGGTTATAGGCGTCCTTGATCTTGTCATAGCCGGCGATCTTGTCCGGATCGCCGCCGGCCGCCTTCTGATCGTAGACCAGAAGCTTGGTCGTGACGTAATAGGTATCACCTTCCTTGATGATGAACCTGTTGGTTTTCTTCGGCATATCGCCCTCCATCGCGTGGTCCCTTTCGTCGCGAAGCGCGCCTTATAACAGAGTTTGTTAACGCTGTAAGCGGCATCAGCGAAAAATCACCTTTTTGCGGGACTTCTCTCTCTGGAGAACGGCCCGTTTGACGTCGATCAAACCGCTTTGCCGCGCGTCCGCCTAGTCCGTTGCGCAATCAATTCTCCGCGGGAAGGGACTCGGCATGGACACGGCATTTACGCGCAGCTTCGGCTGGCTCGTCGCGGCGATCGCGGCGATCCTCGTCGCGCTGTTCGCGCGCGACGGGCTGTTCGGCTTCCACATGATGGTCTTCGCCGCTGCCGGCATCGTTGCCGCGCTCGCCAGCGCCAACCAGATCGGCCTGCTGCGCCCCAGCGCCCGCGACCTCGAAAGCCGCTACGACGACCAGCTCATCCGCATCGGGGTAATCCTCACCAGCTTCTGGGGCGTGGTCGGATTCCTCGTCGGGATCGTCATCGCCGCGCAGCTCGCCTGGCCGGTGCTCAACCTCGGCATCGAATACACCACCTTCGGCCGCCTGCGCCCGCTGCACACCAGCGCGGTCATCTTCGCGTTCGGCGGCACCGCGCTCATCACCACCAGCTTCTACGTCGTCCAGCGCACCTGCCGCGCGCGCCTCGCGCTGCCCGGCCTCGCGCGCTTCGTGTTCTGGGGCTACCAGCTATTCATCGTGTTGGCCGCGACCGGCTACGTCCTCGGCATCACCCAGTCGAAGGAATATGCCGAGCCCGAATGGTACGTCGACCTGTGGCTGACCATCGTGTGGGTCGCCTATCTCGTCGTGTTCGTCGCGACGATCATCAAGCGCAAAGAACCCCATATCTACGTCGCCAACTGGTTCTATCTCGCCTTCATCCTGACGGTGGCGATGCTCCACGTGGTCAACAATCTCGCCATGCCCGTCAGCCTCGTCGGCACGCGCAGCTATTCGCTGTTCGCGGGCGTCCAGGACGCGCTCACCCAGTGGTGGTACGGGCATAACGCGGTCGGCTTCTTCCTCACCGCGGGCTTCCTTGCGATGATGTACTATTTCGTGCCCAAGCAGGCCGAGCGCCCGGTCTACAGCTACCGCCTGTCGATCGTGCACTTCTGGAGCCTGATCTTCCTCTACATCTGGGCGGGCCCGCACCACCTCCACTACACCGCGCTGCCCGACTGGGCGCAGACGCTCGGCATGGTCTTCTCGGTGATGCTGTGGATGCCCAGCTGGGGCGGCATGATCAACGGGCTGATGACCTTGAACGGCGCGTGGGACAAGGTGCGCACCGACCCCATCATCCGCATGATGGTCGCAGCCCTCGCCTTTTACGGCATGAGCACCTTCGAGGGCCCGATGCTGTCGATCAAGGCGGTCAACTCGCTCTCGCACTACACCGACTGGACCATCGGCCACGTCCATTCGGGCGCGCTCGGCTGGAACGGGCTGATCACCTTCTCGTGCCTCTATTTCCTCGTTCCGCGCCTGTGGGGCCGGACGCGCCTCTATTCGCTGCGGATGGTCAACTGGCACTTCTGGCTCGCGATCCTGGGCATCGCCATCTACGCCGCCTCGATGTGGGTGGCGGGCATCACCCAGGGCCTGATGTGGCGCGAATATGGAGACGACGGCTTCCTCGTCTACGCCTTCGCCGACGTCGTCGCCGCGATGAACCCCTATTACGTCATGCGGCTCGCCGGCGGCCTCATCTACTTCAGCGGCGCGCTCGTGATGGTCTTCAACATCTGGATGACCATCAAGGGACGCCTGCGCGACGAGGCGCCGATGACCGACGCCCCCTACGACGCGGCCGCCGACCGCCCCCTCCCGCAACCCGCCAAGGCCTGAGGATCGAGCCATGCGCCAGAGCATCGTCAACAAGCACAAGAAGCTCGAGAAGAACGTCACGCTCCTCGCGGCGGCCAGCCTGGTCACCGTGGCGATCGGCGGGCTGGTCGAGATCGCGCCCCTCTTCTGGATCGACAGCACGATCGAACGGGTCGAGGGGGTGCGCCCGCTCGCGCCGCTCGAGCAGGCCGGCCGCGACATCTACATTCGCGAAGGCTGCTACACCTGCCACAGCCAGATGATCCGCCCGTTCCGTGACGAGGTCGAACGCTACGGCCATTATAGCCTCGCCGCCGAGAGCATGTACGACCACCCGTTCCAGTGGGGCTCCAAGCGCACCGGCCCCGACCTCGCGCGGGTCGGCGGACGCTACTCGGACGAATGGCACGTCCAGCACCTTGAAGACCCGCAGTCGGTCGTCCCGGAATCGGTGATGCCGCAATATCGCTTCCTCAAGGATCGCGACCTTCGCATCGACGGGTTCGGCGACAATCTCGCCGCGCTCGCCGCGGTCGGCGTGCCCTATGACGACGAAGCGATCGCGGCCGCCGAGGACGACATGCGCGTCCAGGCGACCGGCGAGGGCGACGTGACCGGGCTCGAGTCCCGCTACCCCGGCGCCGAGGCGCGCGACTATGACGGCAACCCCAAGAGGGTGTCCGAGATGGACGCGCTCGTCGCCTATCTCCAGCAGCTCGGCACGCAGGTCGATTTCTCGAAGGTCGAAGCGCAGGAGCTCGCGCAATGAGCTACGAGACGCTCCGCCATTTCGCCGACAGCTGGTTCCTGCTGGCCATGCTCCTCCTCTATCTCGGCTTCGTCGGCTGGGCCTTCCGCCCGGGCAGCAAGCACGCCAACCGGCGCGCCGCCACCAGCATCCTCACCGAAGAACAGAAGGACCAGGCCGATGGCTGAGCAGCGCATCGACGAACCGACCGGCACGCAGACCGTCGGGCACGAGTGGGACGGGATCGAGGAGCTCGATACGCCGATGCCGCGCTGGTGGCTGTGGACGCTCTACGCGACCATCATCTGGGGGATCGGCTACACCGTCTTCTACCCAGCCTGGCCGATGATCGAACAGGCGACGAAGGGCGCGCTCGGCTGGTCGAGCCGCGAGCAATTGGCCGCCGAAATGGACGCCGCTGCCGAGGAAAAGGCCCCGCTGACACTGGCCATCGCGCAGATCCCGATCGAGCGACTTCCCGAGGACAGCCGCCTGCTCGCCGCTGCGGTCGAGGGCGGGCGCGCGGCCTTCAAGGTCAATTGCGTCCAGTGCCACGGCGCGGGCGCGGCCGGGTCGACCGGCTATCCCAATCTCAACGACGATGACTGGCTGTGGGGTGGCGACCTGAAGGCGATTCACACCACGCTCGAACACGGCATCCGCGAACCCGGCAACGACGCGACGCGGATGAGCCAGATGCCCGCCTTCGGGCGCGACGGCCTCCTCACGCGCACCGAGATCGAGGACGTGGTTAGCCATGTCCAGGTCATTGCGGGTGCGCGAAAAGCCGATGCCTCTGCGCGGCGCGGCGCGGCATTGTTCGAAACCAATTGCGCTGCCTGCCACGGCCCCGCCGGCAAGGGCGACCGCACGCAGGGCGCGCCCAACCTCACCGATGCAATCTGGCTCTATGGCGGCGACCGCGCGAGCCTGGTCGAGACGGTGTCGAATGCGCGCTACGGCATCATGCCGAGCTGGTCGAACCGGCTCGACCCGGTGACGGTCAAGATGCTCGCCGCCTACGTCCACTCGCTGGGCGGCGGCGAGGAATTCGTTCCCGAGGACGATTCCGCGGAAGCTGCTGACGCGGCGGGCAAGACGCCCGATCCGGTGGAGCAGAATGTCCAGCCTCGCTGACCTTACCGACCACGAGGTCAACCGCTTCTTCGAAGCGCGTAAGAAGGTCTTCCCGCGCGAAGTCGACGGCCCGTTCCGCCGCTTCAAGTGGGCGATCATGGCGGTCACGCTGGCGATCTACTATGTCACCCCGTGGCTGCGCTGGGACCGCGGTCCGCACGCGCCCGACCAGGCGGTGCTGGTCGATATCGAGGGCCGCCGCTTCTTCATGTTCCAGATCGAGATCTGGCCGCATGAATTCTACTACGTCGCGGGCCTCCTCATTATGGCCGCGCTGGGCCTGTTCCTCGTCACCTCCGCAGTCGGGCGCGCATGGTGCGGCTATGCCTGCCCGCAGACCGTGTGGACCGACCTGTTCATGCATATCGAGCGGCTGGTCGACGGCGGTCGGCGCGACCAGTTCAAGCTCGACGCCGAACCGTGGGGCGCGAAGAAACTCGCCAAGCGGTTGACCAAATGGACGTTGTGGCTGCTGGTCGCGATGGCCACCGGCGGCGCATGGATCTTCTACTTCGCCGACGCACCCACGCTCGCGCGCGACTTCGTCACCGGCGAAGCGGCGGGCGTCGCCTACGCGACCGTCGGCATCCTCACCGCCACCACCTTCATTTTCGGCGGATTCCTGCGCGAACAGGTGTGCATCTACATGTGCCCCTGGCCGCGGATCCAGACCGCGCTGATGGACGACAAGTCGCTGCTGGTGACCTACAAATATTGGCGGGGCGAGCCGCGCACGCGCGGCGTCAAGCGCGCCGCGAAACAGGTCGACGACGCCGCCGAACTGATGCCGCAGGGCGACTGCATCGACTGCCTCGCCTGCGTCGCGGTGTGTCCGACCGGGGTCGATATTCGCGAAGGCCCGCAGATCGGCTGCATCACCTGCGGCCTGTGCATCGATGCGTGCGACGAGGTGATGCGCCGCATCGACCGCCCGGAGAAATTGATCGGCTACACCACGGTCGAGGACGAGAAGCTCGCGGTCGAGGGCAAGCATCCGCGCCCGCCGCTCGAGCGGCTGCTGCGCCCGCGCACGCTTGTCTATTTCGCGGTGTGGGGCGCGATCGGGCTCGCCATGCTGTTCGCGCTCGGCAACCGCAGCCGGATCGAACTCGACGCGGGCCAGACGCGCAACCCGCTCTACATCACCCTGTCCGACGGCGACGTGCGCAACGGCTACACGCTCAAGCTGCGCAACATGCAGGCGCGTCCGCGCCGCTTCACCGTCGCATTGCAGGGGCTCGAGGATTACGAGATGTGGGACGACCGCATGCCGCGCGAGGATGCGGGCGCGACCCTGACCCTCGACGTTCCCGCCGACGCCGTCCTTCGCCGCACCGTCTATGTCGCCGCGCCCGCCACGGGCGAGGACAAGGAGCGCATCCTGTTCACCACGCGCGCCGCCGACGACGAAGGCGGCGAAGCGATCGCCGAGACCTTCTTCAACCGCCCGGGAGACCGCCCATGACCCACCGCTTTACCGGCCGTCACATGCTGGGCGTGCTCGTCCTCTTCTTCGGCATCGTCATCGCGGTCAACGTCTACATGGCGACGCGAGCGGTCGACCATTTCGGCGGGCTGGTGGTCAAGAACAGCTATGTCGCAAGCCAGAACTACAACGACTGGATCGCGGCAAGCCGACGCCAGGACGCACTCGGCTGGACCAGCCATGCGGGCCTCGGCGCCGACGGCCATGTTCTCGTCGGGCTCGAAGGCGCGGACAGCGCGACCGTCGAAGCGGTCGCACGGCACCGCCTGCGCGAAGCGCTCGACCAGCCGCTGACCCTGATCCAGACCGCGCCCGGCCAGTGGCGAAGCGCCGAGCGGCTCCCGGAGGGCCGTTGGCAGGTTCACTTGCGCGTCTCGGCGGATGGGGATGAAGCGCGCTTCATTCATCCTATATTGGTGGGATGACCGCCCCCCATCCGCCCGGCCCCGTCCAGTCGCTTTATGCAGTCGAGGGCATGCGCTGCGCGGCCTGTATCGCGCGGATCGAGCGCGGCCTGCCCGAAACGCCGGGGATCGAGGCCGCGCGCGTCAACCTGTCGGCGCGCCGCGTCCGGGTCGACCATGTCCCCGGCCTCGACGAAGCGATCATCATCGAGGCGTTCAAAGGCGTCGGCTTCGATGCGCACCCTTATGCCGGCGAGGAGGTCGAAAGCGCCAAGAGCGCGGAGACCAAAGCCCTCCTGAAATCCTTCGCGGTCGCGGGCTTTGCGACCATGAACATCATGCTGCTCTCGGTCTCGGTCTGGTCCGGCGCGGGCGGCATCACCAGGGAACTGTTCCACTGGCTCTCGGCGATCATCGCCATCCCGACCGTCCTCTATTCGGGCCAGCCTTTCTTCCGGAGCGCGCTCGCCGCACTGAGGAACCGCCGCACCAACATGGACGTGCCGATCTCGATCGGCGTGATCCTCGCCACCGCGATGAGCCTTTACGAGACGGTCACTGGCGGCGCGCACGCCTATTTCGACGGCGCGGTCATGCTGCTCTTCTTCCTGCTTGCGGGCCGGGTCGCGGATTCGATGATGCGCGCGCGGGCCGAGGGCGCGGTGACCGCGCTGATGAAGCGGCTCCCGCGCGAGGCGACCGTGATCGAAAACGGTCAGCAGGTCCGGCGCCCGGTCGCCATGCTGCTGCCCGGCGACCGAGTGCTGGTCGCGGCGGGAGAGCGCATCCCCGCCGACGGCACCCTGGTCGAAGGCCATAGCGAGGTCGACCGCTCGCTAGTGACCGGCGAAAGCCTGCCCGAGACAGTCGACGCGGGCGCAGAATTGCTCGCGGGCACGGTCAACCTCGCCGCGCCCGTGACGATGGAGGTCACTGCCCCTGCCGAGGCCAGCGCAATCAGCGAGATCGCCAAGCTGATGGAGCGCGCCAGCGAGAGCCGCTCGGACTATGTCCGCATCGCCGACCGCGCCGCGCGCCTCTACGCGCCCGCGGTTCACACGCTCGCGCTTGCCGCATTCGTCGGCTGGATGATCGCAGGTGTTGGCTGGCACCAGTCGATGCTGATCGCGATCGCGGTGCTCATCATCACCTGCCCCTGCGCGCTCGGCCTCGCCGTCCCGGTGGCGCAGGTGGTTGCCGCCAACGCGCTGATGAAGGCCGGGATCCTGGTGCGCGAAGGCAGCGCGCTCGAACGGCTCGCCGAAGCCGACGAGGTGCTGTTCGACAAGACCGGCACCATCACGCTCGGGCGGATCGACGCCGAGGGCCTCCCCACCTCGCCCGAACGGCGCGCGGTGCTCGCCGCGCTCGCTGGCGCCAGCCGCCACCCGCTCAGCCGCGCGGTCACCTGCGCGCTCGAGGGAACGGCGCAGGCCGACGTCGACGGCCTGGCCGAGCAACCGGGCCTCGGCATCGAGGCCAGCGTCGAGGGTACCAGGTGGCGCTTCGGCCGCCCCGACTGGGTCGGCACCGAGGCCCCCGACCACGCGACCAAGGCGCTCGCCGCCTTCGGACCGGTCGGCGGCGAGGCCTCGATCATCCTGTTCGACGATCACCTCCGCCCCGATGCCGCCGCCGCAGTGGCAGAGCTGGAAGCGCTCGGCCTTCCCGCCTCCATGGTGTCTGGCGACCACGAAGCTGCGGTCGCCGCGGTGGCCAACGCGGTCGGGATCGAAGGCCGCGCACGCGTCTCCCCCGAGGAAAAGGCCGCGCGGATCGAGCAGGCCGAAGCCGACGGCCGCAAACTGCTGATGGTCGGCGACGGGCTCAACGACGGCCCCGCGCTCAAACGCGCGCACGTCTCGATGGCCCCCTCGTCGGCCAGCGACGTCGGGCAGACTGCCGCCGACTATCTCTTCTTCGGCGAAAGCCTCTCGCCCGTCCCGCGCGCGGTCCGCGCCGCAAGGCGCACGATGAAGGTCATCCGTCAGAATTTCGGCATGGCGATCACGTACAACATCGTCGCCGTCCCGCTTGCGCTGATGGGCAAGGTCACCCCGCTGGTCGCCGCCATCGCCATGTCGGGATCGAGCCTGATCGTCGTCGCCAATTCGCTGCGCCTTGCGCGGGCGGCAAAGTGACCGTTCTCGCCACCCTCATCCCGATCGCGCTCGGGCTCGGCCTTCTCGGCCTTGCTGCCTTCTTCTGGGCGATGAAGCACGGCCAGTTCGAGGATCTCGATGGCGCCTCGATGCGCATCCTCATCGACGAGGACGACGAGCTGCCGCCGACCGTTTGACGCGGGTCAAGGCAGGAGCGCCCATAGTCGGGAAGAGCGGCAGCATGACCTATCATGCCGACCTCCTCGCACGCGCGGTGCCGCGCTACACGAGCTACCCGACCGCTGCCGAATTCACCGACGCGGTCGGCGGAAAGGCGCAGGCCGACGGCCTCGCCGCGGTCGGCGAACACGAGCCGCTGTCGCTCTACCTCCACATCCCCTTCTGCGAGAAGATCTGCTTCTACTGCGGCTGCAATACCGGCGCGGCCAACCGCCGCGCGCGCCTTGCCGCCTATCTCGACCGGCTCGGGGAAGAAATCGACCTTGTCGCGGCGCGGCTCGAAGGGCGCGGGCGCGTGGTCCGCGTCGCCTTTGGCGGAGGCAGCCCCAACGCGGTTCGGCCCGCCGATTTCGACCGCCTCTCGACCCGCTTGCTCGACGCGCTGGGCGGCGACAAGGCGAGCTGGTCGGTCGAGATCGACCCGCGCAACTTCACCGCCGAATTCGCCGCCGCGCTGGCCCGCGCCGGGGTACGCCGCGCCAGCCTCGGCGTTCAGACCTTCGACCCAGAGATCCAACGCGCGATCGGCCGCGAGCAGTCGTTCGAGACGGTCGCGCGCGCGGTCCACCTGCTGCGCGATGCGGGCGTCGACAGCCTCAACTTCGACCTGATGTATGGACTTCCCGGCCAGGACGAGACGCTCCTTGCGCGCAGCATCGAGCAGGCGCTCGCCCTCGCCCCCGACCGCATGGCGATCTTCGGCTATGCCCACGTCCCCGACCTCATCCCGCGCCAGCGCCGCATCGACGGTAACGCGCTCGCGCGCCCCGGGGAACGCTTCGCCATGGCCGAGGCGGCGCGCGCGATCATGGTCGGGCAGGGCTGGCAGGCGGTCGGCTTCGACCATTTCGCGTTGCCCGCCGACCCGCTTGCCGAGGCGGCGCGCATGGGGAGGCTGCGGCGCAACTTCCAGGGCTATACCGACGATCCGTGCGACACGCTGATCGGGATGGGCGCCAGTTCGATCAGTCGCTTCGCGAACGCGCTGGTCCAGAACGAGAAGAATAACGGGCGATGGGCGATGCGCGTCGCGAGCGGCATGCTGCCGGCGACGCGCGGCGTCACGCTCGGCCCGCTCGAGCGGCTGCGCGGCCGCGCGATCGAACGCTTCCTGTGCGACGGCGCGGTCAAGATCGCAGCCCTCCCCGATGCGACCGAGATCGCGGACCGCCTCGCGCCCTTCTTCGAGCGCGGCCTGCTCGAACGTCACGGCGGCGAGTGGCGCATTGCCGAGGCGGGCTGGCCCTATGCGCGCGCCATGGCCGCGACGATGGATCCGCACCGGCAGGTCTCGGCAAGGCGGTTTTCCAGTGCCGTCTAGAGCGCTGTTCCCCGCTGCAGCCGCCTCGCTCGGCATGGCGCTGATGCCATTCTCGATGTTGGGAACGGGACCGGCGATGGCGCATCGGGCCATGCCGGTGCGCGGCCATCATGGGCCCATGCACAAGGGACACCAGCCGGAACAGGGCGACGACGGCCCCATGACCGGCTGTCACGCCTGCTGCCTCAGGAAGAAAAACGTGGTGGAAGAGGGGGATGACAGCGCCGCGCCGTAGTGGCAAAGGCGGCTTATGGACGAGCCGCTTCCCGTACGCTGCCAGGACTGCCTCGTGCGCGACACGGCGCTATGCGCCTCGCTTTGCGACGCGGAACTTGTCGCACTGAGCCGCATCGGGCGGCGCAAGACGATCCCCGCGGGCGGCGTCGTCACCTGGGCGGGCGACGACAATGCGCTGTGCGCCAACATTGTCACCGGCGCCCTGAAGGTGCAGGCCGCGACCGCCGAAGGGCGCGAGCAGACCGTCGGACTGCTGTTCGCGGGCGATTTCGTCGGCAACCCCTTCACCGAGACCAGCGCGCTCACCACCGAGGCGCTGACCGAAACCGACCTGTGCATCTTCTCACGCGTCGCCTTCGAGCGCGTGCTCGACAAGCGGCCCAGGCTCGAACGCGCCTTGCTCGAGCGCACGATGAGAAGCCTCGAGGAAGCGCGCCAGCGCCAGCTCACGCTCGGCCGCAAGAGTGCCAAGGGCAAGATCGCGGGCTTCCTGCTCGACATCGCCGAAGCGCAGGGCGGCAGCGAGATCGAACTGCCCATCGCGCGCGGCGAAATGGCCGACTATCTCGGCCTCACCATCGAGACGGTCAGCCGCCAGATGACCGAGATGCGCGAAGAGGGGCTGATCGACGCCCCGCGCGGCTCGCGCCGCGTCACCCTGCTCGACCGCGAGACGCTGCGCGCGCTCGACGAATAAAAAGGGGACGCCGATCGCTCGGCGCCCCCTCCTCGCTTCCACACTCGCGTCGCGTGTCAGGTGTGGAGATCGAAACGGTCGGCGTTCATCACCTTGACCCAGGCCGCGACGAAGTCGTCGACGAACTTCTTCTCGTGCCCGTCCTCGGCATAGACCTCGGCCACCGCCCGCAGCTGCGAGTTGGAGCCGAACACGAGGTCGGTGCGCGTCGCGCGCCACTTCTCGCTGCCATGGATGCGGCACTTGCCGACAAATTCCTCGTCACCGCTCTCGTCGACCACTTCCCACACCGTGCCCATCTCGAGCAGGTTGACGAAGAAGTCGTTGGTGAGCTGGCCGCAACGATCGGTAAGGACGCCGTGCTTTGCATTGCCGGTGTTGGCGCCGAGCACGCGCAGCCCGCCGATCAGCACCGTCATCTCGGGGATCGTCAGGTTCATGTTCTCGGCGCGGTCGACCAGCATGTCCTCTGTCTTCACGCTCGCCTTGGTCTTCAAGTAGTTGCGGAAACCGTCGGCAAACGGCTCGAGCGGTTCGAAGCTATGGGCGTCGGTCTGCGCCTCGCTCGCATCGCCGCGACCGCCGGTGAACGGCACGTCGACATCGTGCCCGGCATCTCGCGCGGCCTTTTCGACCGCCGCCGTCCCGGCCAGCACGATCGCATCGGCCATCGACAGGTCCCCGCGCAATTCGTCGATCTTCGAGAGGACCTTCGCCAGCTCGTCCGGATCGTTGACCGCCCAGTCCTTCTGCGGGGCAAGCCGCACGCGCGCGCCGTTGGCGCCGCCGCGATGGTCCGACTTGCGATAGGTCGAAGCCGACGCCCACGCCGCCTTGACCAGTTCGCTGACCGAAAGGCCCGACGAGAGGATCTTGTCCTTGAACGCCGACACCGCGCCGTCCGAGGGCATCGAGCCCTTCGGCACCGGGTCCTGCCAGATGAGGTCTTCCGCCGGCACTTCCGGGCCGAGGTAACGGACCTTGGGGCCCATGTCGCGGTGGGTCAGCTTGAACCAGGCGCGCGCGAACGCGTCGTCGAGCGCGGCCTGGTCGTCGCGGAAACGCTCCGAAATCTTGCGATAGTCGGGGTCGCGCTTCAGGGCCATGTCCGCGGTCGTCATCATCGTCGGGACCTTCTTGGACGGGTCGCGCGCATCGGGCGCCATGTCCTCGGGGTCCGGGTCGATCGGCTGCCACTGGTTGGCGCCCGCGGGCGACTGCACCAGCTCGTATTCATACTTGAACAGCAGGCGGAAATAGTCGTTGCCCCATTGCGTCGGGTTGGGCGTCCACGCACCCTCGATGCCGCTCGTCGTGATGTGGCCCTTGCCGATCTCCTCGGGATCGGTCAGCCAGCCGAAGCCCATCAGCTGGAGATGCTCGCTTTCGGGCGATCCGCCGAAAGTATCGGCGGGCTTGGCGCCGTGCGCCTTGCCGAAGGCGTGGCCGCCGGCTGTCAGCGCGACCGTCTCCTCGTCGTTCATGGCCATGCGCGCGAAGGTTTCCTTCATATCGCGCGCCATGCCTTCCCAGTCGTTGGGATTGCCGCCGGGGCCCTCGGGATTGACGTAGATGAGGCCCATCTGGATCGCCGCAAGCGGGTTTTCGAGCGCCTTGCCCTCGTCGGGAATGATCCGCGTGGCGACGCCCTCGTTGACCCACTGCTCCTCGCTGCCCCAGTAGACCATCTCGGGTTCGAAGACGTCGGCGCGGCCGCCGCCGAAACCGAACACCGGTCCGCCCATGCTCTCGATCGCGACATTGCCGGTCAGCACGAACAGGTCGGCCCAGCTGATCTTGTTGCCGTATTTCTTCTTGATCGGCCACAGCAGGCGCCGCGCCTTGTCGAGGTTGCCGTTGTCGGGCCACGAGTTGAGCGGGGCAAAGCGCTGCTGGCCGCTCGACGCGCCGCCGCGCCCGTCACCGGTGCGGTAGGTCCCCGCCGCGTGCCACGCCATGCGGATGAAGAACGGCCCGTAATGCCCGTAATCGGCCGGCCACCAGGGCTGGCTGTCGGTCATCAGCGCGGTAAGGTCCTTCTTGAGCGCGTCGTAGTCGAGGCTCTTGAATGCCTCGGCATAGTCGAAGTCCTCGCCGAGCGGGTTGGCCGACTTGCCTTGCGTCGTCAGGATCTCGAGCTGGAGCTGGTCGGGCCACCAGTCCCGGTTGGTGCGGCCGAGGAGCGATCGCATCACCCCGTCCTGGTGCATCGGGCAACCGCTGAAACCATCGCCAGTCTTCTTGTCCATGTCGCGCTCCTCGAGATCCGTAAGAGAAAATTGCGAGCATGGAATGAACCCGCACCAGGCGCCGAGTCCAACAAGCTGATTTCATCTGTTCAATCGACTGCTTCGATTTGTGCAGCACGCAATAGCGGGCAAAATCGATTTCATTGCCCGCTTCGGTCGGTCGCGAACAACTGCGCGGGATCGGCAAAAGCCTTGAATTCCAGCGCATTTCCGGACGGGTCGTAGAGGAAGAAGGTCGATTGTTCGCCCGCCTGGCCGGCAAAGCGGGTGTGCGGCTCGATCACGAACTCGGCGCCCCCGGCGCGCAACCGGTCGGCCAGGTCGCGCCATGCGGCCGGGTCGAGCACCAGTCCGAAATGCGGCACCGGGACATCGTGCCCGTCGACCGGGTTGTGCGCCCTTGCCGAGTCGCGCGGCGCGAGGTGCGCGACGATCTGGTGACCGTGCAGGTCGAAGTCGATCCAGCGGTCGCTGCTGCGCCCTTCGCGGCACCCGAGCAGGCCGCCGTAGAATTGCCGCGCCGCCTCGAGGTCGTCGACGGGGAAGGCGAGATGGAAGGGCGGACGCATTGCCCATCGCTAGGCCGCGAGGGGCGCGCTGCCAAGTAGGGACGGGGCGGACTCAAGAGTCCGCCCCGCCTTCGATCACATCGACTTGCGCAGTCGCAGCGAGACGCCATAGGCGTCGAACGACGACGCGCCGATGCCGTCGTAGAAGGCATCGAAGTCGAGCCCCAGGTCACGCGTGCCCAGCGTGCCGCCAACCTTGATCCGCGCACGGAAGTCGTCGGTCGACTGGCCGATGCCCGGCACGCCGTCCGCCCAGCGCTTGGAGCTGAAGTCCCACAGCCCGTCGATTCCCAGCCGCGGCGCGAAGCCCCAGCTGCCCTCGGCCGGCGCGAACCGGCGCTCGATCTGCGGGCCGAACGCGAGGCGCCCGATCTCGACGCCGACCTCGGGAATCGCGACGCCCAGCGTGTCGGTGTAGGGGTCGCTCGTCTCGCGGTAGCGCAGCAGGCGCGCCTGCGGGCGCAGCGTCCACGACGACGACAGGTCGAGGTCGCCGCTGACGCCGATGCGGTAGAGGCTGCGGTGGGTCTGGAAGGCTTCGCCCGCCGGATGGCTTTCGAACACGATGCCATTGTCCGAACCGCCCCACGCGGCGCGCCCGTCGAAGGTCACTCCCTTGCCGACGCGCGCGGCGAAATAGGGACCGACCATCCAGCCCGACCCGTCGAGCGCGACGGCCTGCGTCTCGATGTCCTGCGAGGCCTGGTCGACCTGCCCCATCACGCCGACCACCGCGTCCTTGGACAGGCGGTAATGTGCCCCGGCGTATCCGATGAACATGTCGCTATTGTCCCCACTCCCATCGACATGGACCAGGCTTCCCTGGAGCCACAGCGTGAGGCGCTTGGCCGTGTCGCCGCCCAACTTCACGCCAAGATCGGCAAGGCTGAAGTGCCCGTTATAGGCAAGCCGCACGTTGCCGCCGTTGCCCGAGGCCTGGAGCGAGCCCGCCGCGTCCCCGTCGCGCAGGAACGCGCCGAGGTCGGGATCTGCCGCCATGATCTGGTCGGCGCGGCGCGCCATGAAGGTGCTGACCTTCTCGACGGTCTCCTTGCGGACCTTGTCCTCGTCGATGAACTGGCCTTCGAACGCGTCCGAGGCCTCGTTCTCGTTCCCGGCTTCGTCGACAACCGCGCCCGCCGCAACCGCGACGCTGAAGCTGCCCATCGCCGTCGGCTTGACGGTAACGAGATAGTGGGCCGCATCGACCTCGCGCAGGTTCGACAGGGTCGCATTGTCGAGCAGGAAGTCGCCCAGCTCGAGACCCGACACGTCTTCCGAGAAGGCGATCGAGAGGTCGAACGGACCGATGATCCGGCCCGGCTCGGCGCTCAGCGTGACGGTCGGCGCGACATCGTCGAACGCCACCGCGATGTCGGCCGCAAAGGCCTTGGTCGGGTTGCCGGCCGCATCGGTGGCGGCTCCTTCGGGGAGGCGGATCGAAATATCGCCCTCGCCGGTCGGCGTGACGATCAGGATCCAGTCGGCCGGCCCGCCGGTCAACTCGATCGTCGCATTCTCGACGATGAAGTCGCTCGCCTCGAGCCCGGTGACCGCTTCGCCGAACGAGATAGGCAGCTTGAACGGCCCGTTGACCGACGCCGGCGCGGTGCCGACGACCGGTTCGGGCACGACCGCATCGATCCCGATCGAGACCATCGCGATGCCCGCCACCGGGTTGCCCGCAAGATCGCGCGCGGTTCCGGCCGGCAATTCGAGCGTGACGTCGCCCGATCCGCTCGGGGTGAGCGTCAGCACGTAAGCCGCCCCGCTGCCAGCCAGGCTCGCGGTAGCGTTGGCGACTACGAAGTCGGACGCGGCGAGCCCCGTCACTTCCTCGGAGAACTGCACCGCGACGTCGAACGCCGCAATGCCGGCCTCGAGCGGGACGGTGAAGAAGCCCGTCGCCTGCGCCGTGTCCTTGACGACCGTGGCGGTCGCCGCGGCGCTACGATTGCCGACCTCGTCGATGATCGTCAGCGACAGGGTCAGCGTACCGTCGGCGAGGCCGCTCACGTCGTTGCCCGCAAGGATCACGTCGGCGCCCGACAGCGTCCCGGTGCGAGTCACCACGACCGGACCGCCGGTCGAGGAGATCTCGAGCTCGTATCCGGCCCCGTCCTCGCCGCCGGTGATCGCGACTTCCATCGCCGCCGCGTTCGCCTGCGAAATGACCGGGTAGACGCTCGCCACCGTGTGCCCCGAAGGCGCCGCGGTGTCCTTGGTCACCGTGGCCGTCTGCGGGCTCCCGGCGTTGCCGAGCGTGTCGGTGAGCGTCACCGAAAGGGTCAGCGTGCCATCGCCCAGCCCTGTCAGGTCGAGGCCGGCAACCTGCTGGTCGGCAGCAACGATCGTGCCGCTGCCGCTGACTGGCGTGCCGCCAGTCGACGAGGTGATCGAATAGACGAAGTCGCTTCCCACCTCGGCCAGCGAGAAGGTGAAGCTGCCCGCCGACGCGTTGGCGGCAGTGATCGCCGCCTGGTCGAACGCCGCGCCGTAGCCGCTGGGCGCCGCGCTGTCCTTGGTGGTCGAGACGCTCGCTTGGGCACCGGTGTTGCCTGCGGCGTCGACCTGCCAGATCTTCGCGGTGATCGCCCCGTCACCGAGGCCGGTGAGGTCGAGCGACAGGGAGTCGCTCGCCGCCGCCGCGACGAACGAGCCCGACGTGCTGCCGCCTCCATCGCTGGTGACGAGATAGTGAAGCGTCGCCCCGACCTCGAGCCCCTGGAGCGGAAGCGCATAGGCGCTCGCGTTGGCGGTCGCCACCGGATCCAGCGGTCCGAAGCCGTAGCCCGACGGTGCGAGCGTGTCCTTGAGCACGTCGAAGTCGAACGGCGTCGCCGCATTGCCCGCCGCATCGGCGAGCGTGACGGTCGCGGTCAGCGTGCCGTCGCCCAGCCCGGTGAGGTCGATCCCGGACAGCGTCGTCGTCGAGCCGGAAAGCGTGCCCGACAGCATCTTGCTGCCGCCGCCGTCCGAGACGATCGCGACCTGGTAGGTGTCGCCGCTCGTGCCGCCCGAGAAGGAGAGGCTGGCAGCGCCCGCGTTGGCCGCGGTGACCGGATCGGTGTCGAAGCCGCCCGCGGTGACGACCGGCGCCGCCGTGTCCTTCATCGCCGTGCCGCTCGCTTCGCTGCCGACGTTGCCTGCCGCATCGGTCAGCACCAGCTTGACCGTCAGCATGCCGTCGCCGAGGCCGGCGAGACCGAACCCGACCAGCGTGTCGCTGGTCGCGGTGACGGTGCCCGAACGGGTCACCGGCGATCCGCCGCCCGCGCTGATGATGGTGACGAGATAGTCCGCCCCCACTTCCAGCCCGTTGAGGTCGAGCGCCACATTGCCCGCTTCCGCATCGCCGATCAGGGGATCCGCGAAAGCGATTGCATAGCCGGCGGGCGCGGCGGTATCGCCCTCGACTTCGAACGAGGCAGTGCCCTTGTTGAACGCCGCGTCGGTCGCCTCGAGAGCCAGCGTGAAGGTGCCGCTGGGCAGCAGCGACACGTCGATCGACAGCGACTGGCTGACCGACATCGGCAGGATGCCGGTGACCGGCGCGCCACCGCCCGACGAGGTGACGCTGTAGCTGATTTCACCACTGTAGAGGTCGTCGAGGGTCAGCGTCCCGCCCAGGACGCCCGCCGAGACGGCAAGGCCCGACGCGCCGAAGACCGGGGCCACGGTGTCCTTGGTGAGCTCGAACGAAGCCCACTCGCCGACATTGCCGGCGGCATCGGTCAGGCGGAAGCGCAGTGTCGCCGCGCCGTCGGCGAGCGCACTCGCATCGAACGGCGTGACGTCGAAGCCGCCGGAAACGGGATAGGTCGCGCTCGCCGTGCCCCCGAACGCCGAGATCATCTCGACCTCGGCCGTCAGCCCGCCCGCGTCGGCGCCAAACACGATTTCCACGGGGTAGGCAGCGACATTGGCGCCGTTGATGATGCCCGACATGTCGCCGAACCGGTATCCCGATGGCGCGAGCGTGTCCTTGGTCGCATTGCCGGTCGCCTCGACGCCCGCATTGCCCGCATCGTCGGTCAGCACGATCGACACGCTGAGCGTCCCGTCACCGAGGTCGGTGAGGTCGAGCCCGGTAATCGCCTGGCTCGCCGAGGCCACGGTCCCGGTGCCGGTGACCGGTGTGCCGCCGCCCGCGCTGGTGATCTCGAAGGCGAAGTCGGCGCCGATTTCCGCGCCGGTGAGGTTGAGCGTGACACTGCCCACCTCGCTCGCGTTGAGCAGCGTGTCGGCGAAGGCGATCGCGTAGCCTGCCGGCGCGGTCGTGTCGCGCTGGAGCGTCGCGGTGTCGGTGACGGCAAGGCCCTCGTTGCCCGCGGCGTCGGTCAGCGCGAGCGCGATGGTCAGCGTGCCGTCGGCCAGGCCCGACAGGTCGATCCCGCCGACCGTCTGGGTGGTCGAGGTGACGCTGCCGCTGCCGGTCACCGGCGTGCCGCCGCCCGAGCTGCTGATCTCGTAGGCGAAGCTCGCGCCGACTTCGGCACCGGTCATCTCGAAGCTTGCGCTGGAGAGGGTCGCTTCGTCGTAGCTGTCCGCGCCGAGCGTAACCGCATAGCCGGCGGGGGCGCCGACGTCCTTTGTCGTGGGCGCATATGTGCTGACGCCGTTGCCCGCCGCATCGGTCACACTGACTATGGCCCAGACCGCGCCGTCGCTAACGGCGCTGGTGTCCAGCGCCGGCGAGGCCATCTCGGTCGCGGTCGCGACGAAATCGCTTCCGTCCGTCAGGGTGCCGTCCGCCTGGTTGCGCACGCTGACGCGATAGGTCGCGCCAATCTCCAGCCCCGATAGCGCAAGCGTATACGCCGTCACGTTGCCACCATCGATCGGGACCGGCGTATAGCTTGCCGGCCACAGCGTCCGGTCGAGCGTGCCCATGGCGGTCGCGGCAGTGCCGGCGTTGCCGGCAGCGTCGGTCAGCGTCAGCGACAGCGTCAGCTCGCCCTCTCCGAGGGAGTTGAGATCGATCCCTTCGAACAGCTGGCTCGCCGACGTGACGGGGCCTCCCCCCGAGATCGACCCGCCGCCCGACGAGCTAATCGTCCACGCATAGGTCGCCCCGACTTCGGCACCGGTCAGGTTGAAGCCGGCGTAGCCGGCCTCGGCGGCGGAAATGAGCGGATCGACGAAGCTCACCGCATAACCACTCGGCGCGACCTCGTCGAAGGTGTAGCTCTGCGACAGGAAGCTGGCATGATTGCCGTGCTCGTCCCACACATCGACGTTGAAGGTTAGCGTTCCCTGCTGCTTGCCGGTGACGTCGACGACGAGATCCGTCGAGAAGGGGTTAGTGTCGGTGAAAGCCTGGTTGACGACATTCGCCAACGTCCCGTGGACCGAAGACGTCACCCTGTAGTTCACATAAACCAGCTGCCCGGCATCCACGTTGAGCTGGGCCGAAACCTGATTGCCCGCATGAACCGGGATATCGAGCGAGGCGAGCGGCGCGATGATGTCCTTGTAGCCGCGCGACGTGGCAACGACGGTCGGGCCGACGTTCCCCGCAAGGTCAGTGAGGCGCAGCGAGAGCGTCAGTTCGCCGTCGGGCAGCGACGAGAAGTCGATCCCCGTCAGGGTCGTGGTGGCACCGCTCCGCACGCCCACGCCGGTCAGCGGCGTACCGCCGCCCGAGCTTGCAACCGACCAGTCGATCTGAGCGCCGACATCGTCAGTGCTGATGACCACGATCCCGCCCGCCGTGACATTGGTCGCGTTGATGTAGGACGGAAAGCCGCCGTCATAGCCCGATGGAGCGGTGGCGTCCTTTTGCGCCATCGCCGTGGCCGCCGTGCCGGCATTACCGGCCGCGTCGGTCAGCACCAGCTCGAACGTGACCGTGCCGTCGCCCAGCCCGGTGAGGTCGAGCCCGGTGATCTGCTCGCCCGCCGCCGAGACGGTGCCGCCCCCCGTCACCGGCGTGCCGCCGCCGTTCGAGGTGATCGAATAGGCGTAGGTCGCGCCGACCTCGGCGCCCGCCATGGTGACGCTGGCACTCGCGGCGTCGGCCGCGTTGAAGACCGCCTTGTCGAAGGCGGCCGAATAGCCGCTTGGCGCAACCGCATCGCCCGCCAGCGTCGCGGTCGTCTCGACCGTCGTGTGATTGCCTTCGGTATCGGTGACCTTGAGCGTCGCCGTCAGCGTACCCGCGCCGAGACCCGACAGGTCGAGCGGCCCGATGTCGCTGTTGCTGTCGTTCCAAAACTTGAAGCCGGTTGCGGTGACCGGAGTCCCGCCGCCTGTCGAGGTGATCGACAACTCGTAATTGCACCCGCGATTGACCTCGCAGTTGAACGGCGCCGTCAGCGTCACCGCATCGCGGCTTTCCCATGCAATCGTCGACGAGGGGAAAGCCACCGTCGGCGCCGGGCCGACCGTGTCCTTCTGGGTCGGACGCGCGATATCGGCGCTCTTGTTGAACTGCGGGTCGGTGACGGACGACGTCACCCATATGTCGCCATCGGCAAAGCCGGTCAGGTCGATGTAGACGACCTCGTCCGACGAAGAGAAGGTGCCGGTGCCGGACACGGCCGTACCGTTGATCCTCCAATTGTAGGTATCGCCCGCCTCCACGTTGGTGAACCGCAGTCCCGCCGTCGCGACATCGTCGGCGTTATATTGGGTCTTGGTCCACTGCACCGACGGGGTCGGGGCAACCGTATCTTTGATGGTAGTCGCAACAGAAGTGATCGGCCCGTTGCCCGCCGCGTCGGTCGCCTGTATCTCAAGCGTCAGCGTGCCGTCTGCCATGGCTGCGACATTGACGCCCGGTAAGAGAGCACTGCTTCCCGACATCATTGCGTTGGTCAGTGTACCCGATCCGCTCTGCGGGGTTCCACCGCCGGTGCTGGTAAGCGAATAGCTATAATTCAGGCCGACGGTCGCCTCCAAAATGCCCGGCTGGAGATAACCAATGTTGGCGCTGTTGTAATATTCGTACGGGAAATATGCCGTCGATGCGGGCGGGGTCGCATCCTTGAAGGCTGGCGCGCCGCCGCTATAGACCGCCTCGCCCACGTTGCCCGCGGCATCGGTCAAGGTCAGCACGACGCGCAACTGCCCGTCGCCGAGCGAGGAGATGTCGATCCCCCCGACCGTCTGGTCGGCCGCGGTGACCGTGCCGCTTCCGGTAACGGTGGCCCCCGCCGAACCGGGCAGCGAGCCCGTGCTCGCGGTATAGGTATTGAGCGTCGTGAACGAATAGCTGTAGGTCGCGCCGACTTCAGCGCCCGCCATCACGAAGCTGGTGCTGGTCGCTTCGCTCGCGTTGACATAGGTGTCGGGGAAGCTGGCCGAATAGCCCGACGGCGGCGTTCTATCGAGCGTGGCATTCGCCGTGACGGCGCTGCCCGCATTGCCCGCCGCGTCGGTAAGGGTCAGCGAGAGCGTGAGTGTGCCATTGCCAAGGGAATTCAGATCGATGCCACCCACGGTCTGGGTTGCGGCCGTTACGGTGCCGCTGCCGGTAACCGAAATGCCGCCTCCGGTGGAGAAAATCGCGTAATCGTAAGACGAGCCCACTTCGGCGCCCGCAATGGTAAAGCTGGCTGCGCCGATCTCGCCGGCATTCAACACCGCATCGTCGAAACTGACAGTATAGCCCAACGGCGGAGTCGTGTCGGCAACGGTCGCGCTGTAGGTGCGCGTCACCTGCGGACTGTTGTTGCCGGTGACGTCCTTGGCCGCGCCTGCCGGCAGGGTCAGCTGGACCGTGCTCGCGCTGGGCGCAATGGTGACACTGAAGCTGTGGCCGAGCGTGTCGTTCTGGACAAGGCCGGTCACCGTCCCGCCGGTCAGCAACAGGTCCGACGCCTCGAGCCCGACGAGCCGCTCGTTGGTGGTGATCTGGATCACGCCGTCGTTGGGAAGGGCTCCCGCCGGCGTCACGTCGATGACGGGGGCGGGTCCGAGGTTCCCATAGCCCGGACAGGACGGATCGACTTGCGAAGGATCGAAATGGGCCGTGTCGTAGCTGACGGAAGAGCTAGAAAGGGCAGTATCGGCGTACGACACCCAGGCGTAGACTGCCGCGAGACTAGCGAATCCCAGCGTGGGAATGGCGAGATCGGCAGGGGAATTGCCGGATTTTGCGGTAACGGCGGTCCCATACGGGCTCACGTTTTGCCGGAACACGATCCGGTTGCCGCTCCACTCCCCGAAAAGCGCCCAGGGATACGACGCCCGGGTGGGGGCGCTCACACGGAACACCGATACCGAGCTCCCAAGCCCGCAGTCGCCGTCCTGCGCCAGCGAGATCGTCGCCGGTCCGGACGTCACTGTCCCCGCCTGCGCGGCGGTCGGCGCGGTCATCGCGCTGGTGGCAAGGAGGAGGAGGGAAAGACGCTTGGACATTACGCACTCGCAAGTTGCGGGTCGCGGCCGCTGCGCAGACGAGGAACACCGAGGCACCATGCCCACAGTCCCTCTCGGTATTCGAAGATCCCGCCCCCGAATCACGCCAAACGCAACAACCACCCCCCGGTGGCTACATGAATCGACCGCTAGCGGACGGCGGACGGTAGTCCATCACTAAAATTGGTTATGTCGAAAATTTTAACGTGCAATTGTAGCGACTTGGAGACAGGACCTCTCCAGCACCGGGCGATCGGCGATCTCACCGCCCCATTCCGGCACACTCCGGGTGGGTGCTTTTGGCGGATGGCAGGCACAAAAAAAACCCGCCACGAGTGCGGGTTGTTGGTTGGTTGCGGGGGTAGGATTTACGGGCTGCGCCCGTCGGTCTCCGCCGCTTCGCGGCTCCGGCTGAACGAGGTTCAAGCCCCAATCCCGCCACAGCCAATAAAAAACCCCGCACGGGGCGGGGTTCTTGATTGGTTGCGGGGGTAGGATTTGAACCTACGACCTTCAGGTTATGAGCCTGACGAGCTACCGGACTGCTCCACCCCGCGGCACCATCAGCTGAGCCGTCAAATCGGCACGCTTCATGCGGGCTGATCTGGCGCTCGGCCTATAGACACGAAAGCCGCCGCTCGGGGTTACCGGCAGCGGCTTCGTTGTCATTGTGAATGGGTTTTAGGCACCCGCGAAAGTACTACTTTCGCGGGACCCTTCAACACGGCGGTCGCAAAGCCTGGCGACGACCTACTCTTCCAATGCTTAGGCATTAGTACCATCGGCGCAGTCCGGTTTCACGGCCGAGTTCGGGATGGGATCGGGTGGGTCACGGACGCCATGGTCACCAAGCTATGGGACCGTCGTGTCGAAATTCCAGAAATCGATTGATGATCTAGTGAGCGATCGCAATTCGACGAGCCCGTTCAAGGACTGTCGATGATGGTGGGATCCATCAAGCGCGAACAGAGCAATTAGGACCGGTTAGCTCCACGCATTACTGCGCTTCCACACCCGGCCTATCAACGTGGTGGTCTTCCACGGCTCGATGATATCTTATCTTAAGGGAGGCTTCCCGCTTAGATGCTTTCAGCGGTTATCCCGTCCATGCATAGCTACCCTGCTGCACCGTTGGCACGATGACAGGTCCACCAGAGGCATGTTCACCCCGGTCCTCTCGTACTAGGGGCAACTCCTTTCAAATATCGACGCCCACGGCAGATAGGGACCAAACTGTCTCGCGACGTTCTGAACCCAGCTCACGTACCACTTTAATTGGCGAACAGCCAAACCCTTGGGACCTGCTCCAGCCCCAGGATGTGATGAGCCGACATCGAGGTGCCAAACAACCCCGTCGATATGAGCTCTTGGGGGTTATCAGCCTGTTATCCCCGGCGTACCTTTTATCCGTTGAGCGATGGCCCTTCCACGAGGGACCACCGGATCACTATGACCGACTTTCGTCTCTGCTCGACTTGTCAGTCTCGCAGTCAGGCAGGCTTATGCCATTGCACTCTTGCAGACGGTTTCCAACCGTCCTGAGCCTACCATCGCGCGCCTCCGTTACTCTTTAGGAGGCGACCGCCCCAGTCAAACTACCCGCCACAGAGGGTCCCTGTACCGGATAACGGTACGAGGTTAGACTGTAGAAAACATCAGGGTGGTATTTCACCAATGGCTCCCTTCCAGCTGGCGCCGAAAGTTCAAAGCCTCCCACCTATCCTACACAAATGTTTCCCACAGCCACTCTGAAGCTGCAGTAAAGGTGCACGGGGTCTTTCCGTCTAACCGCGGGTACTCCGCATCTTCACGGAGAATTCAATTTCGCTGAGCAGGTGTTGGAGACAGTGGGGAAGTCGTTACGCCATTCGTGCAGGTCGGAACTTACCCGACAAGGAATTTCGCTACCTTAGGACCGTTATAGTTACGGCCGCCGTTTACTTGGGCTTCAATTCGGAGCTTGCACTCCTCCTTTTAACCTTCAAGCACCGGGCAGGCGTCAGACCCTATACGTCGTCTTGAAGCCGACTTAGCAGAGCCCTGTGTTTTTGCTAAACAGTCGCTACCCCCTGGCCTGTGCCCCCCGCGAAAAGTTGCCTTAACGCGGGGCCTCCTTCTTCCGAAGGTACGGAGGCAATTTGCCGAGTTCCTTCAACACCCTTCTCTCAAGCGCCTTGGTATACTCTACCTGCCCACCTGTGTCGGTTTCGGGTACGG
>NZ_JANJZA010000001.1:165000-2101414 GCF_026157035.1 Sphingomicrobium nitratireducens
TCGATCCACCTCCTGATCGCCACCGCGATCGGGGTCGGCGGCACCGTGCTGCTCGGCACCGCGCTGATGACCCTCGCTTTCTTTTCCTCGAGCAGCGGCCACGACGCCGAGGCCGCAGCCACTCCCGATCCCCATCAAGACAAGGACCCCGCATGAACCTCGACGGCATGGAGCCCATCCTGCGCGTGATGCCACGCCCCGCGGACATCAACGCCAACGGCCATATCTTCGGCGGGTGGGTCCTCTCGCAGATGGACATCGCGGGCGGCATCGTCGCCGCGCGCCGCGCGCAAGGGCCGGTCGCCACCGTCGCGATCGACGCGATGGAGTTTATCGCGCCGATCCTGCTCCACGACCTCATCAGCGTCTATGCGCGGGTAGAGAAGGTCGGCCGCACCTCGATGAAGATCCGCATCGAGGTGATCGCCACGCGCGACCGCGGCAAGACCGACGTCAAGGTGACCGAGGCGCTGTTCACCTTCGTCGCGATCGACGAACAGGCGCGCCCGCGCCCCGTCGACCAGGCCTGAACCTTCCCCAACAAAGAAGGGGCCCGCTTCGCGCGGACCCCTTCCCGGTTGCAGTCAGATTCGAGAGCGGTTTCCTTAGAAATCGACCTGGCTGCGAAGACCGATCATGTCGACGCCGTAACTCCCCTCGCCGTCGGCGAGGATCGCCGCATCGTCATATTCGATGTGCGCGTAGTTGAGCCCGAACAGCACGTAGTCGACCGGCTTCCAGTTGAGCGACAGCTGGTAGGCGTTCTGGGTGCCGCCGACGACGCCCGCATCGTTGAGATCGAGATGGTCCCAACGCGCGTTGAGCTGGAGCGAGCCGAACCCGCCTTCGCCGACCGGGCTGGCCGGCTTGACGCGGTCGAACTTGCCGCCCTTGTAGCCGCGCGTGTCGCCCTTGGTCAGGAAGAAGCCCGCTTCGGCATAAGCGCCGAAGAAGGTCGGGTCGTCCATCTCGGGGCGCGAGACCTGCTGCCAGTAGCTTTCGCCGGCAACGTGGAAGCGACCGAAGATGCCCGCCGCTTCGAGGCCGTAGCCGGTTTCCGAGGTCGCACCGAGCGAGCCGGTGTCGATGAAGCGCGTGTCGGTGCTGTGGACGGCCGGGCGCTGGCGATAGCGAACGCCCGAGATGGCGTCGCCGAGCTTGCGGGTGTGGATCGAGCCGCCGAAGTGCAGCTGGTTGGCGCCCATCTTGGGGGCGAAGACGATGCGGCCGTCGGCACCACGGCTGTTATTCTCGTCGCCGATCCCGTTGAGGTCGCCGATGCTGTCGGTGAACAGGCCGGCCTGCGCGATGAGGTCGCCCGCCTTGTACTGGACCGAGGCGCCGACTCGGCGCTCGAACCCGAACGCGTCGGTAAACGCGGCGCGCTCGATGAAGCTGGTGTGCAGCGAGCTGGTCAGTTCCTCCAGCGACTGGAAGTTGTTGTGCTGGCCGACGATCACCTCGAGCCCGCCGTCCTCGTAGGACAGGTATGCGTCGGTGAATTCGGGCTCGCCCGGTGCGAAGTCGAGCTCGAGCTTGTAACCGAAGCCGCCCGGGATATCGCCCTCGACGCCGAGGCGCCCGCGGCGCAGTTCGTTCGAGAAGCCGAGGCCGGCATCGTCGATGGCGTCCGGCGCATCGACCGTCGCGACGTCGTACATCAGGCGGCCGCGCGGCTTAAAGCTCCAGCCCTCTTTCTTCTGCTCGAGCTGCGGCGCGCCCTTCCAGGCGACCGCGTTGGCACTCTTCGCCTCGGCGACATCGCCCTTCAGCTCGGCGACCTCGGCCTTGAGCGCCTCGATCTCGGCGATCAGCGCGTCGATCCGCGCATCCTGGTCCTGCGCCATTGCCGGGGTTGCGGCAAGGCAGGCCGACGCCAGCAGGGCGCCACGAACAAACGACTTCATCTCGTCTTCTCCATTTGCGGTTTGGCGCTCCCCCCGAAGGTGCACGCCTCGTTCCCGTTGGGATCCCGCTAGGGCTCGAATGTTACAGGCGAATGACCGGATATGACGGCTCCGTGACAATGCGTCATGCGCCCGTCACCGAAACGACGATTTTCCGTCAGCCCGTCCACATCAAGGCGTCACCTGCGGCTCCTATCCCACCCGTGAGTTCGGCGCACGGGGGGGAGCCGATTCCCCATCATGCCATTGGCTCGAAACCGAAATTTCAAGGCAGAGCCCGCTTTTCCTGGGCACGGAGACTTCGATGACCAAGTTCAAGACCTTCCAGAAAGTTCTGATGATGGGCGTTGCCGCAGGCGCGCTTTCGGCTTGCGGCGCGGACGATGTCGCATCGCCCGGCGACGGCGTGATCGTCGTTCCCGCTCCCGCCCCGGCCCCCGCACCGACCCCCAGCCCGACCCCGACGCCCACCCCGGGCGAAGCGGCGGCCTCGTGCCCGACGGGCACGGCCAATGTCGGCACGATCGAAGTCGGCGGCGCCGGCAGCGGCGACAATCGCCGCGTCTGCCAGGTGTCGGGCACGATCCGCGGCTCGCTTACCCTCGAGAACCTCGCGGGCACGATCTACTCCCTCAACGGCAAGGTCGAGGTCGGTGACGATCTCGGTCCCGACGCCGGCAGCCCGCTCGCCGGCACCGCCGGGACGCTGACCATCGAGGAAGGCGTCACCATCTTCGCCTCGGCGGTCCAGGACTTCCTCGTCGTCAATCGCGGCTCGCAGATCTTCGTCGACGGCGCTGCCGATGCGCCGGTGGTCTTCACCGCCCGCAAGAACGTGCTCGGCACGGTCGGCGAATCGGAAGTCGGCCTGTGGGGCGGCATTGTCGTCCTCGGCCGCGCGCCGATCGGCGATTGCGATCTCCCGACCACCCCCTGCCAGGCGCAGGTCGAGGGTTCGGACGACATTTACGGTGGCACCAGCGCGTCGGACAATTCGGGTCGCCTCGAATATCTCCAGGTCCGTTACGCGGGCTACGAAGTGCTGACCGACAACGAGCTGAACGGCATCACGCTGGGCGGCGTCGGCGACGGCACGGTGGTCGACCACGTCCAGGTCCACAACAATCTCGACGACGGCATGGAATGGTTCGGCGGCACGGTGAACAACTACCACCTCGTCATGACCGGCAACGGCGACGAGATGCTCGACTATGACTCCGGCTACGACGGCGCCACGCAGTTCGTCATCGGCATCCAGTATGCCGGTCGCGGCGACAAGATCATCGAGGTCGACTCCGACGACAAGCCGCGCGACGCCACGCCGCGCACCAATGTCGAGATCTCGAACGCGACCTTTTACACGCCGCTCGACGAGTACATGCACATCCGCGGCGAGGCCGACATCGCGATCTACAACACCGTGATCAACGCGGTGAACGACAAGGCCTGCTTCAACATCAACGAGGACAATACGGCTGGTGCCAATGGCGGCGCGCCTGACGAATTGGGCGAACCGCGCTTCAAGTCGGTCGTGCTCGACTGCGGCACCGATCCGATCCGCGATGACGGCGACGTCTCGGTCGCGACGATCCAGGCGCTGTTCGCAGGCAACAACAACAACCTGACGTTCACGAGCACGCTGACCGACATGTTCATCAACGGTGACAACGAGACCGCGGTGACCTTCTCGTCGACCGCCGACCTCGAGAACGCGGATGCGTTCACCGACGTCACCTACATCGGCGCCGTGCCTCAGGACGGGTCGAACAACTGGTACGACGGTTGGACCTGCGGTCTGGTCGGCCAGGCCAGCTGTCTCGAAATCCCGGCCGCCGGCTAAGTCCGCCCTCCGGAGTGACAAGTGGGGAGCGGCGGCCAGTGGCTGCCGCTCCCTTCTTCCAAGAAGAAAGCACGGAAACGACGATGACCAAGCTGCACCCGATTGCCGCGCTGCTCGCCACCTCGGCGCTGCTCGCCCCGGCGACTGCCTTCGCGCAGGCCGCCCCGCCTTCCTCGCCCTCTGCCAGCCAGGTGGGCGATCCCGACGATCCCAACCAGCAGGAAGACACGGCGAACGCGGCCCAGCCAGGTGCCGCCGATGCCGAACCGGGACCGGGCGAAGTCGAGATCTCCGGCCCGGGAGCCGACCGCGATCTCGGCGAGATCGTCGTGCGTGGCCGCTATATTCCCAACCCCGTTCGCGCGACGCCCGAAGTCGTCTCCGTACTGTCCGCAGAAGACATCGCGCGCACCGGTGACGGCGACATCGCCGGCGCCCTGACCCGCGTCACCGGCCTGTCGGTCGTGGGCGGCCGCTTCGTCTACGTGCGCGGCCTTGGCGAGCGCTACTCCTCGGCGCTCCTCAACGGCGCACCGCTGCCGAGCCCCGAGCCGCTGCGCCGCGTCGTTCCGCTCGATCTCTTCCCGACCTCGATCATCGCTTCTACCGTCGTCCAGAAGAGCTATTCGGCCAACTATCCGGGCGAGTTTGGCGGCGGCGTCATCAACCTCACGACCCGTTCGGCACCCGAAGAAGGCTTCTTCTCGGTCGGGATTGGCGGCGGCTGGGATAGCGAGACCACCAATCGCCTCGGCTACACCTATTACGGCAGCTCGACCGACTTCCTCGGCTATGACGACGGGAATCGCGATCCGCAGGGTGCTTTCGCGAGCGCACTCTCGAGCGGACTCCGCATCGTCGAGGGTCCCGACTTCGAGATCGACCAGATCAAGTCGATCACCCAGAGCCTCGACAACGCGTCGACCAACCTCATCCAGCGCAACGACAACCTGCCGGCCAACTGGTCGGGCGACATCGGCTTCGGCACGACCATCCCGGTCGGTGCTGCCGATCTCGGTATTATCGGCGTTGCGGGCATCTCGAACAGCTGGCGCACCCGCGCCGGCATCCAGCAGGCCGGTACGCGTGTCGGCTCGCTCGACGCCGATGACAGCTATCTCGATCCGTTCGAAAGCTACCGCTACGTCAGCACCGAGAACCGCGTCGTCGTCAACGGCATGCTGAGCACCACGCTCAAGCTCGACGACCACAAGTTCCGCGTCACCGGCCTCTACATCCGCGATGCGCTCAAGGGCGCTGATGTGAAGATCGGCAACAGCTTCGACACGGTCGACGCTTCGCTGGTTCGCCCCGAGGACACGCTGCAAACCGGCGAGACCAGCTATTTCGAACGCGAACTGTACGACGCGCAGGCGGTCGCCGAACTCGAATTCGGCGATCTCAGCCTCGACCTTCGCGGCAGCTATGCCAAGACGCGCCGCGACGCCCCCTACGAGCGCGGTTACAGCTATTATTTCGACGACACGCTCGAAGATTATGTCAACGACCTGCGCTCTCCGGGCCAGGGCGCGACCGTCGCCTTCAGCGAACTGGACGACGAGCTCTGGTCAGGCGCGATCGACCTCAGCTACAAGCTGCCCACCGGCATGCCGATCACCGCGTCGGCTGGTTATGCCTATAGCGACAACACCCGTTCCGCGCTGCGCCGCTCGTTCGCCTTCCGACCGACCGGCACCCTGCCCAGCTACGTCGCGCAGGAGCGGATCGACTACCTCTTGAGCGATTTCAACGTCGCGACCTTCGACATCCTGCTGCAGGAGACCACCGGCGCGCTTGGTGCCGCGGCCTACGATGCAGGGCTTACGGTGCACGGCGCCTATGGAATGCTCGAGATCGAGCCCACCAACGAGATCCTCGTCAATCTCGGCGTGCGTTACGAGGAAGGTACGCAGAACCTCACGCCGCAGGCCCTGTTCGGCAACACGCCGCTGCCGGAGACCACGCTCAAGAACGACTACTGGCTGCCTGCCGGTACCGTGACGTGGAATTTCGCGGACGACATGCAGCTGCGCCTGGGTGCCTCGAAGACCATTGCCCGCCCGCAGTTCCGCGAACTCGCACCGCAACCTTTCCGCGATTACGAGAGCGCGCGCCTGTTCTACGGCAACCAGTACTTGGTCGACAGCGAGATCCTCAACGTCGACCTGCGCTACGAATATTATTTCGGGCGCGACCAGATCGTCTCGGCGGCCCTGTTCTACAAGGACATCGACAAGCCGATCGAAACCGTCGCGGCCAATGTCGGATCGTCGCAGATCACCAGCTTCATCAACGCCCCGAGCGCCCAGCTCTATGGTGCGGAGTTGGAACTGCGCAAATATCTGCCCTTCTACGACCTTGGTGCGCAGGAAGGCTTCCTGTCTGCCCGTCGTCTCGTCTTCATCGGGAACTACACCTATACGAACTCCGAGTTGAAGGTGGCCGATGGCGATACGACGATCACGCTGACCAGCGCACCGTTCGAAACCGATGCGACGAACATCTTCCGGGACGGCGCCCGCCTGACCGGACAGTCGGAGCACCTGGTCAACCTGCAATTCGGTCTCGAGCACGAGGATCGCCTGTCGCAACAGACCTTCCTGCTGACCTATGCCAGCGATCGTGCCACCAACCGCGGCGCGAACCAGACACCCGATCTCATCGAGGAACCGGGCGTGATGCTCGACTTCATCTGGCGCGAAGGTTTCGAGCTGCTCGGCACCGAGCTCGAACTCAAGGGCGAGGTCCGCAACATCCTGGGGACCGACTACAAGGAAACCCAGTCGCTCAACGACAGCATGATCGTGATCCAGTCCTACGATCGCGGCACGCGCTTCAACCTGAGCGCGACGGTCAAGTTCTAGTGCAGCGTGGCAGCCGGTCGGGTCTTCGGACCCGGCCGGCTAAGCCTGCCATTTAACTGTCAAAAAAGAGTCCCGACGCCTTCATTTTGGGCTACCAACACGGTTGAGGGAGGGCTCGCTTGGCCAGAATCATACCTATAGGCGACTGGTGGCGCGATCGACTGGCAGTGGCGCAGGCCCATCTGGTGTTGCGCGCACTGATGTTGGGCGCGGCCGCGCTGCTGGCGGCGCGTCTCGTCTGGGTGCTGCTGACCCCTCTCGGTCCGCTCAATGGCTGGCAGGCCCCCGTGCCCGTCGCGCCTCCGGCCGAAGCCCGCGCGATCCTGTTCGAGCGGTTCAACCCCTTCCCGCAGGCCAGTGCCGGCGGCGGCGACGTCACCACCGGGCTCGACCTCACGCTCTACGGGGTGCGCGAAAATCGCGGCGCGGGAACGGGCGGCGCCATCATCGGCCTGCCCGACGGCACGCAGGCCAGCTTCGGCGTGGGCGAGGAAATCCTGCCCGGCGCCATCCTCTCGGGCGTGGCGTTTGACCATGTCGTGATCGACCGCGGCGGGATCAGCGAGCGGCTCTACATGGAGGGCGCTTCCGACGCGCCTGTCGTCTCGCCCGCGCCCGGCCCTGCTGCCGGCCCCGCCAGCGGCCCGGCGGCGCGGCTGGTGGCCGAAAACGTCTTCCGCCCGCGGCTCCGCGGAGATGCCGTCACCGGCGTCATCGTGTCGCCCACCGCCGATGCGTCGCTGCTTGCGCAGGTAGGCCTGAAGCCCGGCGACGTCATCGTCGGCGTCAACGGGGCGGCGATCCAGTCGGCCAAGGATGTCGAACAGCTCGCCGCTGCGCTAAGGCCCGGCATCAGTCTCAACCTCAGCGTCGAACGCGGCGCGGGGGTCATTCCCGTGGCGTTGAAATTGTGAAGAGTCCCATGAAGAAAATCATCCTCGCGCTGGCCGCCTTCTCGATGACCGCATCGCCGGTCGCGGTGCTTGCCCAGTACACGGTCAACATGCGCGACGTCGACGTGCGCGCGTTCGTCGACGATGCCGCGCGCGTTACCGGGCTGACTTTCGTGGTCGACGGTCGCGTCAACCAGAAGGTCTCGGTCGTCACCGAGCGCCCACTCTCGCGCAACGAATATTTCGAGGTGTTCCTCGCCACGCTGCGCGCCAACGGGCTGGTCGCGGTGCCGATGGCGGGCGGGTACCGCATCCAGCCGGTGCAGGGCGCCGCCTCGCAGCCGACCCGCGTCACCGCCGGCTCGACCGCGCGCAACCAGTTCGTGACCGAGATCTTCCGCCTCCAGACGATCGAGGCCGCCGGCGCGATCGAGACGCTGCGCCCGCTGATCAGCGCGGAAGGATCGATCACCGCCAACACCAACGCCAACAGCCTCATCGTCGCCGACTATGCCGACAATATCGCGCGCATTCGCCAGCTGGTTCGCCAGATCGACCGCGACAACGCGACCACCGAGGTCGTCTATCTCGAAAATGCCGGCGCGCGCGAGATCGCCCAGTCGCTGACCCAGCTGTCGGGCGGGGCGGGCCGCATGCCGGTTTCGGTCACTTCGATCGACAGCGCCAATGCGCTCGCGCTGCGCGGCGATGCCGCCTCGGTCGCGCGCTTCGCCGGGATCGCGCGCGATCTCGACAGCCGCGCGTCGGCGGGCGCGGACATCCGCGTCTACTGGCTCGAACATGCCGACGCCGAACAGCTCCTGCCCGTGCTCCAGCAGTTGCTCGGCCAGCCGGTGACGCCGGGCGTGGGCGCCCCCAACTTCATCCGCACGCAGGAAGGCGAGGGGACGGGCGCGGGACCTGCCGACCCGGGCAGCGCCGCGGCCATGCCCGTCGGCGGGTCGGCAAGCGGCAACGGCATCGTGCGCTACGGGCCCTCGGTCGTCACCCGCTATGCCGGGACCAACGCCCTGATCGTCGCCGCCAATTCCGAGGTGCAGCGCCAGGTCGGCGAGGTCATCCGCCAGCTCGACACGCGCCGCGAACAGGTACTGGTCGAGGCGATCATCGTCGAGATCGGCGACAATGCCGCGCGACAGCTGGGCGTCCAGTTCCTGCTCGCTGGAGAAAATGCGCCTTTCGCGGCGGCCAACTATTCCAACGCGCAGCCCAACATCCTCGCGGTCGGCGGCGCGATCGCCAATTACGAGCTCGGCCGCGAGAATTCGATCAGCGACGAGGGCGTGGTCACCACCGGTATCGACAGCCCGCTCGGAGACGGCGTCACCGAAGCCGCGGTCCAGTCCGTCCTCAACGCCACCGGCGGCCTTGCCGGCGGCGTGATCGATGTGGGCCGCAACGCCCTGTTCGGCGCCATCATCAACGCCGTCCAGTCGGATACCGAGAGCAATATCCTCTCGACTCCCTCGATCATGACGCTCGACAACCAGGAAGCGAAACTCCTGGTCGGGCAGGAAGTACCGATCACCACCGGCGAAGCGCTGTCGAGCAATTTCGACAATGCCTTCCGCACCGTCGAGCGGCAGAATGTCGGTATCCAGCTCGACGTGAAGCCGCAGGTCAATTCGTCGGGCTCGATCAAGCTCTTCCTCCGCCAGGAAGTGTCGAGCGTGGCGGGCCCCGTCACCAAGGGTTCGGCCGACCTCGTCATCAACAAGCGCGAGTTCAAGACGGTGCTGACGGTCGACGATGGCGAGATCCTCGCCATCGGCGGCCTGCTCGACGAGAACGAGCGCCGCACGATCGAGAAAATCCCGCTGCTCGGCGACATCCCGCTCATCGGCGAATTGTTCAAGTCGCGCAGTCGAGCCAAATCGAAGACCAACCTCATGGTCTTCATCCGCCCGACAATCGTGCGCACCGTCGAGGAAGCGCGCGAGATGACCGCGCGGCGCTACGGCTACATCCGCGCCTCGCAATATGCCCGCAATCCCGAGGTCGAGCCAACCATCGATGCGCTGGTGCGCGATTACATGGGCGCGGTCCCGCCGGCCTACACGCCGCCGCCGTTGCAACCCGGCGACCAGGTCTATGCGCCCCAACCGCAACTTCCTGCCGGAGACGCTCAGTGACACCTGGCCGCGACGGCGAGTTGATCGGCGACGAAGAGGGGCAGCAGCCCGCCACCCCTGTTCCCGTCGATCCGCCCGCCGATGCCATCCCGCTGACCGACGTTCTCGAAATCCCGTACGCGTTTGCAAGGACGCATGGGGTGATTCTCTCGGGCATGGAAAAAGACGGCCTTCACGTGGCGCTGCGCGAGGGCGCCGATCCGGAAATCCTGCTCGAGGTGCGCCGCTATCTCGACCAGCCCTTCGCGATCGATTTCGTCGACGAAGCCGAATTCAACCGCCTCCTTCATGCGCGCTACGCCGTCGGCGAAGGGGCCGAGGGCCTGGCCGGATCGCTCGGCGATGCTGACGGGCTCGACGCGCTCGCCAGCGGCCTGCCGAGCGCCGAGGATCTTCTCGAATCGAGCGACGACGCCCCCGTCATCCGCCTCATCAACGGCATCATTGCCGAGGCCGTGCGCCAGGGCGTCTCCGACATCCATATCGAGCCCTACGAGCAGGCGCTTGTCGTGCGGCTTCGTCAGGATGGGGTGCTCAAGGAGCATCTGCGCATGCCGGCGCACGCCGCGCCCGTGGTGGTCAGCCGAATCAAGGTGATGAGCCGCCTCGACATCGCCGAGCGGCGCGTGCCGCAGGACGGGCGGATCGCATTGAAACTTGGCGGTCGCCAGCTCGACGTGCGCGTCTCCACGCTCCCCAGCCGCGGCGGCGAGCGGGTCGTGATGCGCATTCTCGACAAGGACCAGGCGGGTCTCTCGCTCGACCTGATCGGCGTCCATGGCGCTGCGGAAACCGTCCTGCGAGAGGCGCTCGCCGAACCCAACGGGATCATCCTCGTCACCGGCCCCACCGGCTCGGGCAAGACGACCACGCTCTACGCCTGCCTCCAGCTCCTGAACGACGGGCAGCGCAACATCCTGACCGTCGAGGACCCTGTCGAATATTCGATCGACGGGATCGGCCAGACGCAGGTCGACAGCAAGGTCGGGATGAGCTTCGCCGCCGGCCTGCGCGCGATCCTGCGCCAGGACCCAGACGTCGTCATGGTCGGCGAGATCCGCGACCGCGAGACCGCCGACATCGCGGTGCAGTCCTCGCTGACCGGTCACCTCGTCCTTTCGACGGTCCACACCAACGATGCGATCGGCGCGATCACTCGCCTGCGCGACATGAAGATCGAACCGTTCCTCATCGCCTCCTCGCTGCGCGCAGTCATCGCCCAGCGCCTCGTGCGCCGACTATGCGAGCATTGTCGTACGCCCGTTCCCGCCGACAAGGGCGTCGCCGCCCTGCTCGGCTTCGACGAGGGCGAGACGATCTACAAGGCGCCTGGATGCAACCAGTGCGGGCGCACGGGATACCAGGGCCGCATCGGCGTGTTCGAAGCGGTCAAGATCGACGGGACGCTGCGCCGCCTGATCGCCGAGGGCGGCGACGAAGCGGTCATCGCCCGACATGCCTTCCTGTCGGCGCCCAATCTCGGCGGCGCGGCGCGGGCGCTGGTACGCGCGGGCGAAACCAGCCCCGAGGAAGCGATCCGCATTTCGCGGCGCGAGGATGACGAGGTCGATGACGGCTGAGTTTTCCTATCTCGCGATCGACCAGCAAGGCCGGGAAAAGCGCGGGCGGCTGCGCGCCGACAATGATCAGGCGGCGCGCGCCAAGCTTGAAAAGCGCGGCCTTCTTCCCGTCGAGGTCGGCGAGGCGGACACCCCTTCGCTAGCCAACCGCGAGATCAAGCTGTTCACCCGCGCCGAGAAATTCTCGGCCAAGCAAAAGGTGCTGTTCACGCGCCAGCTTGCGACATTGATCCGCGTCTCCCCGCTCGAGGAGGCGCTCCGCACCATCGCCCGCCAGAGCGAAAAGGAAGAACATCGCCGCATCACGAGTCACGTCGCCGACCGTGTGGTCGAGGGGCGCCGCCTGGCTGATGCGATGGCCGCCGAACCGCAAAGCTTCGACCCACTCTACCGCGCAATGATTTCCGCGGGTGAAAGCTCGGGCACGCTCGGGCCGCAGCTCGACCGCCTCGCCGCCCTTCTCGAACGCCAGGCGGCAACGCGCGGCAAATTGCTCTCGGCGCTCGCTTATCCTGCCGTGCTGACGGTGGTCGCGATCGGCGTGGTTGCGGCGCTCATGATCGCGGTCGTGCCGAAGGTGGTCGAGCAGTTCGAGGATGTCGGCCAGCAGCTTCCACTCGTCACCAGGGTCGTGATCGCGATTTCCGACGCGATGGCGAACTGGTGGTGGCTGATTGCCCTTCTTCTCGCCGCCGCTATCGCCGGCTTCCTCGTCGCGCTGCGTAACGAAGCCTTCCGCGAACGCTTCGATGCCGGCCTGCTGCGGGTGCCGTTTCTCGGGCGCCTCCTGCGCGATCTCCACGCCGCGCGCATGGCGCGCACGCTCGCGACCATGGTGGAATCGCGTCTGCCCCTGGTCGAGGGGCTGCGGCTCACCCGCCCGACCATCCACAACCGCGCGCTCCGCGCTGCCGTCGTCCGGATGGAAGAGGACATTCGCGGTGGCGGCAGCCTGTCGGGCGCGATGCGTCGCGCGGGCCTGTTCCCGCCGCTCCTCCTCCACATCGCAGCAAGCGGCGAGAGCGCGGGCCAGCTCGGCCCGATGCTCGGCCAGGCCGCCGACTATCTCGAGCGAGAGTTCGACAATTTCACCGCCGCCGCGCTGGCCTTGCTCGAACCGCTCATCATCATCATCATGGGTGCCGTGGTGGCGACGATCGTGCTCGCCATCCTGCTGCCCATTCTCCAACTCCAGTCGCTGATCGGAGCCTGACCGTCATGAAGTGCCGCCCGTCCCCCCGCCGCCGCAAGAACGAGGAGGGTTTTACCCTCATCGAGCTGATGGTCGTGATCGTCATCATCGGACTGCTCGGCACGGTGGTGATGCTCAACGTGCTCCCGAGCCAGGACAAGGCGATGGTGACGAAGGCAAAGGCAGACATCGCCACGCTCAACCAGGCGATGGAAATGTATCGCCTCGACAATTTCTCCTATCCCGGCGCCGCCGACGGGCTGGCCGCGCTCCAGTCGCCGCCGCCCGGACTTGCCGATGCGAGCCGCTACCGGCCGGGGGGCTATATCAAGAACCTGCCCAACGACCCGTGGGGCCGCCCCTACCAGCTGCAGGTGCCGGGACGCGACAACGCAGCCTTTTCCATCTTCACCTACGGCGCCGACGGCGCGCCGGGCGGCGAAGGCGAGAATGCGGACATCTTCGGCGACTGATCGCGGGCGCGAGGCAGGTTTCACCCTCGCCGAACTGCTCGTCGCGATCGCCATCATGGCGCTCGCCACGACGGTCGTCGTCCTCACCATGTCGCCGGGCGGCCATCCCGCGCGCGACGCGGCGGTGATGCTCGCGGGTAAGACGGCGGGGCTGCGCGACGAAGCTATCCTTCGCAACCGGCCGCTCGCGCTGTGGGTCGAACCGACAAGCTACGGCTTCGAGCGATGGGACGGAGAAGGCTGGCAGCCGTTCGACGAGCCTCCCTTCGCCGCCGCCGAGACGTTCGAGGACGGCGTTCGCGCCGAGCTCGGCGGGCGCAGCCGCATCCGCTTCGACGCGGTCGGCATGCCCGATGCCCCCGCGACGCTGCGCCTCGTCGACGAAAAGGATGGCCGCGCCACGCTCACCGTCTCCGCGCATGGCGAGGTCGGCGCGCTGTGAGGAAGACAGGCTTCACGCTGATCGAGATGCTGGTCGCGCTGTCGGTATTCGCGCTGGCCGCGCTCGCCCTCCTGAGGCTTGACAGCCTGTCGGTGCGCACCACCGCCGACCTACGCGACCGCTCGATGACCCGCCTCGTCGCGATGAACGCCGTCGCCGAGGTCGCCAGCGCCCCGCGCGCGCCCGAGATCGGAAGCGAGACCTTTACGGTTACCAATCACGGCCAGGCCTTCGCACTGGTCCGCGACACGCGTCGCCTGCCCGACGAGCGCGTGGTCGCGGTCACGATCCTCGCGCGCCCGCTCGAGGGCGGCGCAGCGCAGCGGCTGACACTGGTGAGGCCAGTCTCGTGAAGCGAAACGGCTTCACCCTGATCGAAATGATCGTCGCGCTGGTCATCTTCGCCCTGATCGCAACCGCCGGCGTCGCGCTGCTTCGCGCCAGCGCCGATACCCAGCTCGCGGTCGAGGACGGACTGACCGAGCAGGCCGCGATCGAGCGCCTTTCGCTGCTGATCAACGCCGACCTGTCACAGGCGGCACTGCGTCCCACCCGGCGCGCCGATGGCGGATTTCGCCCGGCCTTCGTCGGGACCTCCGACAACATGATCTTCGTGCGCGACGGCATCGTTTCGACCGAGTCCAAGCCCTCGCCCAGCCTGCACCGCGTCGAATGGGCGGTGCGCGAAGGACGGCTCGAACGAACCGGCCACCGCCAACCCGACGGCGTCACGCTCGAGGATCCTGCTGCGATCCTGCTGCGCGACATGCGCGCTGCACGCTTCGAATATCGCGACGCGGCCGGCGGCTGGATATCGACCTGGCCCGACGGGAGCGGGCGCGCCTTGCCGCGCGCGGTGCGCCTGACCGTGACGGGCGCCGACTGGCCCGAGACGACGCTCGTCGTCGCGCTGCCCGATATCGAACCGCCCGCAGTGTCCGCCGCGGACGAGGACGCATGATCCCGCATCGCGAAAAGGGGACGGCACTGCTGTCGGTGCTGCTGCTGGTCGCGGTGATGGCCGTGGTCGCGGCGACCGCACTCGACCGGCTGGGCCTTGCGACCCGGCTCGCGCGCAACGCCTCGATTGCCGCCCAGTCGCGCCTGTGGCTCCAGACCGGGGAGCAGATCGCGCTAACCCGCCTTGCCGACGCCAATGGCGCGGATGGTGCCGCGGTCGCCGCGCAGCTGGGCGTCGAGCGCAGCGTGACGCTTCCCGACGGGCAAGTCGCCCTGCTTCAGCTCGACGACGCCACCAATTGCTTCAACCTCAACAGCCTCGCGCGCGAACGAGAGGACGGCACGCTGACCGCCTACCCGCGCGCCATTCGCCAGCTGCGCGAGCTGCTGCTCCTGCTCGGAATTTCGGAAGCCGATGCAATCGGCTTGTCGACCCGCGCCGTCGATGCCATCGACAGCGACAGCGCGGCACGTCCCGCCGGAAGCGAGATCGGCCAGGACGGCAAGCCGCTACCCAATCGCGCATTCGTCTCGGCGAGCGAGTTCACTCTCATCGAGGGCGTCGACGCGTCGCTGTGGCAGCGCCTGTCGCCCTACCTGTGCGCGCTGCCTCGCCACGAACTGTCGCGGATCAACCTCGAGACGATCACGCTGGACAAAGCAGAACTCGTCGCGATGCTCGATCCCGACGGGCTGGCCCTGTCGGACGTGCGCGCCGCCATTGCCGCGCGGCCGCGCTCCGGATTCGGCGATGTCGACCGCTTTCTCGAACGCCCCGCCTTTGCCGACGCGGTCGTGCCGAGCACCGTGCGTGGCCAGCTTTCGACCGACACCGACTTCGTCTCGCTTCGCACCCGCATCACCCTCGACGGCTTGACGCTGGCGCAGCGCTCGTTGATCGAGAGAAGCGACAGTGGCCCGCGCTTGCGGGGCAGGCTATGGGGGGCGGATTTTTAAGCCGGGCGTCATGCGAATCCTATTCGTCACCCTTCCCCGAAGGCCGAGCGAGGCCGAAGCCGTACGGCCCTGGTGGCTGGTAGCGGACGGCAGGCTCGTCGCCAGCGGAAACGACAGCGGCTGGCTCCCTCGCGCAGTCGAGCGCGGCGAGGCCGGTCCGACGTCGGTCGTCGGGATCGCCGATCCCGGAGCGGTCCGTCTCTCTCCCCTCGATGCCGAAGCAACGACGCCGCAGATGCGCGGCAAGGCGGCGATCGATGCGCGCCGCGAAGCTCTCGGCGGCCTCGAGGCCAACCATGCCGTGGCGGGCGGCACGCACGTCGCTGTCGTCGCGCGCGATCGCATGCAGGACTGGCTCGACTGGGCCGCACGCTGCGGAGTCGGCCTCGACCATATCGTTCCTGCCGCTTCGCTCCTCCCACAGGACGGAACCTGGCGCGACCTCTCGCTCGGCGACTGGCAAATGAGCGCAAACGAGCACGTCGCCATATTGGACGAACCGGCTCTTGCGGCGACCCTTCGCGGCGACGCGCCGGTCGAGCGGCTCGACCAGGCCGCCGTAGATGCATTGATCGCAGGCTCCGCCTTCCCGCTTCCGCTCGACCTGCGCAGCGGACCGTTCGCGCGTCGCCGTAGCTGGCGTCCTGACCTCTCGCGCCTGCGTGAATTCGCGATCCTCGGCGGGGTGATTGTCCTGCTCGCGCTCGCCATTCCGATCGCGGAGATCGCCAAATGGTCGTTCGCGGCGGACGCGCTCGACGAGGAGGCGGCGGATATTGCATCTGCCTCGCTCGGACGCCCGGTCACTATCGACGAAGCCGAAGCGGCATTGCGCAGCGAAGGCGGCGCGCAGGCGGGCGGCCCCGCGCTGTTCGGTGCGCTCTACGCCGCGATGGAATCGGAGAATATCGTGCGCGCCAGCCAGCTGAGCTACGCCAACGGCACTGTCTCCGCGCGCCTCACCGCGCCTGACATGGCCGCGATCCAGCGCCTTCTCGACCGGTTGCAACGCGATGGCTGGCAGGTTGCCGCGCGCCCCGGCCCCTCGAGCAACGGGCAGGCGAGCGTCGACCTCGACCTGGGAGCAATCCGATGAGTGCGGCGATCGACTGGTGGCGCGGCCGGAGCCGCCGCGAGCAGTGGATGCTCGGCATCCTGGCCGCGATCGCGCTTCCCGTCCTGGTCTGGCTGCTGGTCGTGCGCCCGCTCGACGCGGCCCACCGGGACGCGCTCGACGACTATCGCATGGCGCTCGACCGGAACGGTCGGATTTCGGCCCTCGCCGCCGCGCGCGCGGGCGCTCCCGAGGGAAAGACACTGATCGTCGACGGGCCGCTGTCCGTGTACGTGGCCGACAGCGCCGCGCAGCGCGGCCTCGACCTTTCGCGCAATCTCGACGCCCCCTCGGGCGGGGTCGAGATCGCGGTCGACCAAGCCCGCCCCGAAGCCGCGCTTGCCTGGCTCGGCCAGCTCGAGCAGGACGGCCTTTCGGTCAGCTCGGTCAGCCTGTCGCCCGGCCCGGACGGGGGCGCGACCCTCACCGCCACGCTCGAAAGCCGCGCGCGATGACCCGGCGCTGGATCCTGTGGACGGCCGGCCTGTTCCTGCTCGGCCTTGTCCTCTTCTTCCCGCTCCGCCTCGCGCTCGACGCCGCGAGCGGACCGACCAGCGCGCTGAGCGCCCGCCAGGTCGGTGGAAGCGTGTGGGCCGGGCGCATCGGCGATGTCGCTCTGGGCGACGAAGCCCTGGGCACGTTCGACGTCGCGCTCTCGCCGCTTCCGCTTCTCATCGGTCGCTTCGAACTCGGCGCAACCCGGCTCGAGGACTCCAACGGTCCGTTGTCGGGCCGACTGATCGTCGGCGGCGGGCGCGAAGGCGTCGCATCGCTTTCGGGCCGCATGGGCGTCGCGCGCCTGTTCGCACCGCTTCCGGTCGAGGCACTGACGCTCGAGGAGGTCGACCTCCTGTTCAAGGACGGACGCTGCGCCGAAGCCAAGGGCCGCATCGTCGCGCTCCCGACGGCAGGCGTGTCGGCGATCCTCAACGGCCCGCTCGACGGCGAGCTTGCATGCGGCGAGGACGGCCGTGCGCTCGCCACCCTGTCGACCCCGCGCGGCGGTCACCATTTGCTGCTCGCCGCGACGGCGGAGGGTGACATCGAGGCCGAGATTGCGGTCGAGGGCGCCAGTCCCGCCATGGCGGTAACGCTCCAAGGCGCAGGCTTCGTGGAGGAAGGCGGCCGCTACGTGCTGCGGATGCGCCCGCCCGCGCGATGATCGTTCTCGCGGGGCTCCTGCTCGGCGCGATCCTCGGCAGTTTTCTTGCCACCGTGACGCTCCGCTGGCCCGAGGGCCGCAGCGCGCTCGCCGGTCGCTCGGCCTGCGATGCATGCCAAAGGCCGCTCGGCCCCCTCGATCTCGTGCCGATCCTGAGTTTTGCCCTGTCCAGAGGGCGCTGCCGCCATTGCGGCGAGCCAATCGCGCGCGACCATTTGTGGATCGAACTGGCTGCCGCGTTCATCGGCGGCGCCGCCGCGCTTCTGGCGCCGCTTCCGCAGGCGCTTGCGCTGGCGACGATGGGTTGGCTGCTGATCCCGCTCGTCTGGCTCGACTTCAAGCATCTGTGGCTGCCCAACCGGCTCGTTGCGCTTCTCGCCGTCGCGGGGATGGCGCTGGGCGGTCTGGCCACAGGCGTATCGCTGGTGGATCGGCTGATCGGCGGCGCTGCGGGCTTTGCGGCGCTGTGGCTGCTCGCCGCCGCGTTCAAGCGGCTGCGCGGCAAGGACGGCATGGGCGCGGGCGATCCCAAACTGCTCGGTGCGCTCGGCCTATGGGTCGGCTGGTGGGCGTTGCCGCCGCTGCTGCTGGTCGCTGCCGGGACGAGCCTCGCCCTCGTCCTGCTGCTCGGCGATGCGAAGGATCGCGACCGGCCCTATCCGTTCGGCAGCGCGCTCGGCGCTGCCGGTCTCGTCATCGCATTCGGGCTGGCGCTGCCTTAGGCGGCAGCGCTTTCGCCATCGTCGTCGGCCTTGCGGCGGCGGCGGCGCGGCTTCTCGTCCGCATCGTCCCCGCCGATCGACGGCGGCAGCACGTCGGCAGCGATCGTCTCGCCGTCCGAACCGTTGGCCTTGCGGCGGCGCGGCTTGGCCTCGCCCTCGGGCTCGTCCGACTTCGTGCGGCGCTGGCGCTTGGGCTTCTCGTCCTGCTGGACCGCTTCGTCCATGCCGTCGTCGCCGTCCTCGTCGTCCTGGCGGCGCGACTTGTTCGGGCGCTGGCCCTGCTGGTCGTCCTGCTTGGAACGATGATCCTCGAGCACGCGGAAATAATGATCCGCGAACTGGAGATAATACTCGGCCTGGACGCGGTCGCCCGACATCTGGGCGTCGCGCGCGAGGCCCTTGTATTTTTCGAGAAGCTGCGCGGCATTCCCGCGCTGGCGGTTGTCCTGCCGGTTTCCACCGGGGCTCCGCTGTCCCCCACCACGGCCGCGACGGCGGCTCTGACGATTGTTGATCAAAAATCCCGTCCCTTGCATGGACGCCGGCAACCAGCGTCGGACACGGCCGGGGCAAGGGGCCACCGGCCTCGCACACACTCCCTTCGGGGCCATGACACGCGCCGGGATGGGCGCCGCGTTCCTGCCTTCGATCGGGAGTTCGGAACCAGGGGCGTTCGCCGTTGCCCACGCCAATCGGCCCTGTTCCTGACGCCTGTGTAGCGATTGCAACCGGCGAATCCAAGCCTTTTCAACCGGATCGGCGGACCGAGAGGGCGCGAGGACGTCCGGCGAGGTCTTTGTGCAACACTGGGTCAAGCCCCTCTTTTCGCAGCAAATCCGCGACGGATCGAGCCTGGTCGTGCCCGATTTCGAGGATCGCGACCCCATTTTGCGTCAACAATTCACGCAATTGCGGCACGATGATCCGGTAGTCGTCGAGCCCGTCCTTACCGGCGAACAGCGCGCCCGACGGTTCGAATTCGGCCACGCCGGGCCCGGTTTGCGCGTCCTCGGCGACGTACGGCGGATTGCACAGAACGAGGTCGAACCGCTCTGCGACCTCGCGCCCCCACTGCCCGATACGAAGCTCGGCGCGTTCGGCCATGCCCAAGCGCTCGGCGTTGCGCCTCGCGAAGGCGAGCGCGTCGGGCGAGCGATCGATCCCCAGCCCCGAGGCCGCGGGCCACTCGGCCAGGGCCGCGAGCAGCAATGTGCCCGGTCCCGTGCCGAGGTCCAGGATCCGCGTCGGCCCGTCACTTTCCCGGAACGCTGCCAGCGCTGCCTCGATCAGCGTCTCGCTGTCGGGACGGGGGATCAGCGCGCCCGGTCCGACCACGAGGTCGATCGTCCAGAAATCGCGGGTTCCCGTGATGTAGGCGAGCGGCTCGCCCGTGGCGCGTCGTTCGACCAGCGCCGCGAACCCGCCAGGCACCGCGGCGGGGGGAACAAGCAAGAGCCGTTCGCGAGTGATCCCCAGCGCATGCGCCATCAGCAGTTCGGCATCGAGCCGCGGCGTGTCGGAAACGCCTGCAAGCGCGGCCGCCGCCTCGGCGAGCGCGCGGGCGATCATTCCTCGTCGAGGCCCGCGAGCCGCTGTGCCTCGTCCTCGCCGATCAGCGCCTCGACCAGTTCTTCGAGTCCCGACCCTTCGAGGATCGCCTCGAGCTTGTGGAGCGTCAGGTTGATTCGGTGATCGGTGACGCGTCCCTGCGGGAAGTTGTAGGTGCGGATCCGCTCGGACCGGTCGCCCGACCCGACCATCGACTTGCGCGCGCCCGACCGCTCGGCGTCGACCTTGGCACGCTCGTGTTCGTACAGGCGGGTGCGCAGGACCTTCATGGCCTTGGCCTTGTTCTTGTGCTGCGACTTCTCGTCCTGCTGGGTGACCACGATGCCGGTGGGAAGATGGGTGATGCGCACCGCGCTGTCGGTCGTGTTGACCGACTGTCCTCCCGGCCCAGACGAGCGATAGACGTCGATGCGCAGGTCCTTTTCCTCGATCTGGACGTCCACTTCCTCGGCCTCGGGAAGCACTGCGACCGTCGCTGCCGACGTGTGGATGCGCCCGCCGCTCTCGGTCGCGGGCACGCGTTGGACGCGGTGCACCCCGCTCTCGAACTTCAGCTTGGCGAACACGCCCGATCCGTTGATCGAGGCGACCGCTTCCTTGTAGCCGCCGACGTCCGAGGCCGACGCGTTGATCAGCTCGAACTTCCAGCCCTGCAGCTCGGCATAGCGCTGGTACATGCGGAGCAGGTCGCCCGCGAACAGGGCCGCCTCGTCGCCGCCTGTCCCGGCGCGCACCTCGAGCATCGCGGCGCGCTGGTCTGCCGCATCCTTGGGCAGCAGCTTGACCGCGAGATCGCGTTCGGCATCGGGAAGCTTCTTCTCGATCGCCGCGAGTTCTTCCTCGGCCATGGCGCGCATTTCCTCGTCCGCGTCGCGCGTCATTTCCTTGAGCGATTCGCGTTCGGCGCGCAGGCGGCGCACTTCGCGCGCGGCCTCTGCGACCGGCTCGATCTCGGCATATTCCTTCGACAGGCGCACGAAGTCCTGCGGATCGAGATCGGCCGCGGCCATCGCTTCGGCAAGCTCGTGCTTCTTCGCCTCGATCGAGGTGATCCGTTCAAGCGAGATCTGGGCCATCAGCTAACGCCCCCGAGATCGCGTTCGATGCGCTCGCCGACCAGTTCCATGAGCGGGCCGACCAGTTCGCGCGGCCCGAGCGCGCGCTGTTCGCCGCTGCCCAGTGCCTTGAACTGCACCTCGCCCTTCTCGACTTCCTCGTCGCCGATGATGATGGCCGCCAGCGCACCTGCCTCGTCGGCGCGCGCCATGCGCTTCTTCATCTTGCCCGAGCCGAGGATCTCGGTCGCAAAATGGGCGCGGCGTAGGTCGGCCGCGATCCCCGTCGCCATCGCCATCGCCGCCTCGCCCATCGGGATGATCGCCGCGTCGATCGCGTCGGGCACGGGCGTGTCGATCAGCATGCCGAGCCGTTCGATGCCGGCCGCCCAGCCGACCGCGGGCGTGTGCGATCCGCCGAGTGCCTCGATCAGCCCGTCATAGCGCCCGCCCGCCAGCACGGTGCCCTGCGCGCCGAGCCGGTCGGTGACGAATTCGAACGCCGTATGGCGGTAATAGTCGAGCCCGCGCACGAGGTGCGGGTCGAGCTCGTAGGCGATCCCCGACGCATCGAGCCCGGCGCGGACCCGGCCGAAAAAGTCCTCGGCTTCGCCCGACAGCTGCATTTTCGGCGCATCGGCGACGAACGCCTTGTCGCGTGGATCCTTTGAATCGAGAATGCGTAGCGGGTTCTTCTCGAGCCGTTCCCGGCTGTCCTCGCTGAGCTCGGCGCGGTGCGAGGAGAAATAGTCGACCAGCGCCGCGCGCCATTGTTCGCGGCTCTCGGGATCGCCGAGCGTGTTGAGCTTGAGCGTCACGCCGCCGATGCCCAGTTCGTCGAGCAGCTGCGCCCCGAAGGCGAGCAGTTCGACATCGGCGAGCGGATCCGGCGACCCGATGATCTCGGCATCGAGCTGGTGGAACTGCCGGTAGCGACCCTTCTGGGGCCGCTCGTAGCGGAAGGCGGGGCCGTGCACCGCAACCTTCATCGGCGCGTGCATCTGCCAGCCTTCGGACAGATAGGCGCGCGCGATGCCCGCGGTGAATTCGGGCCTGAGCGTGACCGAGCCTTCCGAGCGGCTCTCGAAGCTCCACATCTCCTTCGAGACGACGTCGGTGGTCTCGCCCATGGTGCGCGCGAACACCGCAGTCTGCTCGATCACCGGCACCTCGATCCGCTTGAAGCCGTAGAGACGGCGCACACGGTCGAACGCCTCGACCACCGCGTGGAAGCGGTCGGCTTCTTCGCCATACAGGCTCTGGGTGCCCTTGATGGACCGGATTTTGGCGGCTTTGCTCATGGTTCAACGGGGCGCTTAGCCAACCCTAGGCGGGCAATAAAGGGCTTTGTGTCGGCGCGCCCCCGGCACGATTAGGGCTTTTCGGTTGGCGTCCATGGGCTTAAGGGCCGCGCCATCATGAAACTCGACCTGATTCCTCCCGGCAAGAACCCGCCGGAAAGCCTGAACGTGTTCATCGAGGTGCCGATCGGCGGCGAGCCGGTCAAATACGAGTTCGACAAGGCGTCCGAGACGATCTTCGTCGACCGTATCCTCCACACGCCGATGCGTTATCCGTGCAATTACGGATTCATCCCGCAAACGCTGTGCGACGATGGCGATCCCTTGGACTGCCTCGTGATGAGCCGTTGGGCGCTGCTGCCCGGCACGGTCATCGCCGCGCGGCCCGTGGGCGTGCTCCATCTCGAGGACGAGGCGGGTGGCGACGAGAAGTTGCTCGCGGTGCCGGTGACCAAGGTCTCGCCCTATTACAAGGACGTCGAGGACTATACCGACCTTCCCCCGATCGTGGTCGAGCAGATCGAGCACTTCTTCACCCACTACAAGGATCTCGAGAAGGAGAAGTGGGTGCGGATCGGCCGCTGGGGCGGGCGCGAGGATGCCTACCAGGTCGTGCGCGACGCGATCGCGAAAGCCGACAAGAAGGCCTAGCTGCCGCCCTGCATCCGCTCGCGGCGCATGTCGCGGAAGAAGCTGCGCGGCACGAAGATCTTGCGGATCGAAATCGACACGGTGCGACCCGCCGGCTCGAGCAGGGCCGGCTGGTAGCCGAGCGGCACATCGCCGTCCGGCCCGGTCACCTTGGGCCGCTGGTCTAAGAGGTTGTCGACGGCAAGGCGCAGGCTGGTGCCCGCCAACCATGGCTTTTTCGACAGCGTGTCGAAGCGCTCGGTGAGGTTGAGCCAGGCACGCAGGTCGACCTTCGAATAGGATGAGAAATCGAGCGTGCCGTCGCCGCTGTCGACGCTCGTCGCGCTGCGCCAGTTGGCGGTAACGCGTAAGCCCAGCCCGTTATTGTAGCGCCCGCCCTGAACGGTCACTTCGTGCCGCGAACGCCCGCCGAAGCCGCTGAGCGCTTCGCCGCCGAGATAGTCGAGCCGCGGCAGTCCCGGTGCGATGGTGACATCGTCCGCGAGCGTTACCGTATGGAAGACGCTGCCGAACAGCCGGCCTCCCTGTCCGCCACCGAAGCGCCCGCCGCCGCCGCGGCGCGGGCCGCGCTGGCCCTGCTGCCGTTCGGGCGGGGGCGTTTCGGACGCTGGCTGCTGGCCCTGCGGCGCCTGTTGCTGCTGCTCGCCATCGGGCGGGGGTGGCGCCTGCCCCTCGTCGCGGCGCTGGCGGAACCGCTCGCGAAAACGACCGATCGCCTCGGCGCTCGGTGGCTTGGTCTTGAGGCTCTTCGAAAAGTCTAGTCCCCAGCGCAACTGGTCGCGCCGCTGCGAATCGTAGTTGACGGGCGTCAGGTCGACCGCGACCAGGCGGCCCTCCCCATCGCGCACGAAGCGATCGGGAAACGCACTTTCGATCGCCTCGCTCGCGGCAGGGAAGCGCGCGACCGGGTTGGCGATGCGTTCGCGCACATATTCGACACGCAGCGAGAGGTCGTTCTTCGCCGGGATCGACCAGTTGGCAGCCAGCTTGGCGACGTCGCGCTCCTCGGCGCGGAGGTCCGGGTTGCCGCCGCTGATCGCGGTCAGCAGCACCGTCTCGCCGGTGGTGAAGTCGAAGAAGCGGGTGAGCGGTTCGGCGAGGCGCGGGTCTCCCAGCTGGGTCAGCGTCGGCGCGATTTCCTCGCGCCCCCAGCTGCCGATCAGGTCGAGCCGCTTGGTCGGGCCCCACGCGAAACCGCCGCCGAAACTGGTCAGTTCGCCGAAGTCGGACAGCGATTCGATCCCCGCATTGGCGTTGAGCGCGAGCTTGCCGACGCCCGAATCGCGCGACAACAGCGGGAGTTCGAGGCTCGAAGCCGCGTTCAGGCGGCGACGGAACAGGTCGGTATCGGGATCGCTCGCCCCGTCGCGGATCGATTTCGATCGGAAGTCGAGCATGCCCGCTTCGCCCTTCAGGGTCAGGGTGATCGCGCCGGCATCGGTATCGGCCAGCGTGCCGTTGACGAGCGCGTCGATCCCGGCGGTACGGGTCAGCGAATAACTTTCATCGACCGGGAGTGAAGGCGGCGCGCCGAAGTCGCCGAGCGGATCGGCTTCCGGGTCGAGCAGGTCGATCGCGTCCTGCAATGCCGAAAGGTCGGCGCCGCGGTCGCGGCGGCTGGTCGCATCGGCGATTCCCATGTTGGCGGTCATCGACCAGCGCCAGTCGCCCGGCTCACTGGTCAACGCGGCAGCGACCTGCGCCTCGCGCGAGCGCGAGCGGCGGCCGAGCGGGTCGGTGCCGACGAGGCGCAGCACGCTGGTTTCCGCGCCCGGCGGGTCCGCGAAGGGGCTGTCCGCAGGCAGGTCGAGCCCGACCACGGGCGCGCCGAACAGCGAGGCGGTATCGTTCTGCTCGAGCCCGAGATTGACGCTCAGCCCCTTGTCGCCGAGCGGACGGCGATGGGTCGCGTTGAGGCGGTAACGCTCGCGGTTGGGGAGCAGCGAGCGATACGGCCGCGGGTCGGTGGCATCGGGAACGGTGCCGACCGGCACGAGCAGGATGTCGCGTTCGTCCTCGCGCAGCATGCCGTCATGCTCGGCGTCGAAGGCGATGCTTGTGCGCGTGCCGCCGCGCAGGATCAGCCGGTCGATGTCGATCTCGCCGCCCGCGCGCCCGCCGCGCGTCGCGCCGCGCCCCTCGAGCTGGAGCGTGGTCGAATTGAACCGCTCGCGCAGCACGAAGTTCACCACGCGCTGGTCGGGCTTGTATCCGTATTGGAGCGCGACTTCCTCGGGCAGGATGTCGACCCGCTCGATCGCCTCGGGCGGAAGGTCGCGCAGTTCGCGCCAGCCCGACACGCGTCGACCCTCGATCAGGATGACCGGACGGCCCCCGCCGCCGCCGCGCACGCTGCCGATCTGGGGCGACAGCGCGTCGAGCAACTCCTCGATGCTGGTCGCGCCCGTCGCCATCACGTCGCGCGCGTCGAGGACGTATTCGGGCTCGATCTGGCCCGGCACCGAGCCGCGCGGGGCTTCGACGATGATCGTCTCCTCGCCCCCTTCGCGCTCCACGCGCACGCCGTCATCGGACTGCGCGGTTTGCGCCTGCACACTGCCGGCAAGGGCGATGGCGGCAAGGCTGGAGCAGCCGAGAAAGACGGAACTACGCATCGAGAACCCCTGACATCGGACGAAATCGCCCTCACCGAACTGGCGCGACGCGCCTGAACCTGCAATGGCTGGACCATCGCAAACGATCTTGGGGGAACAACGATGCGCCTTACCCTGTTTGCCGCCTTCCTGCTAGCGGGATGCGCCACCCAGCCGCTCGATGCCGCGCAGCACGCGCCCGGCAACGCCGAACGCGAAACCGCCGCCGCGCTGTCGCGCGCAGCCGCGATCGAACCCAGGATCAACGCCATCATCGCGCTCGACCCGACCGCGATCGAGCAGGCCCGCGCCATCGACCGTTCGGGCGAGAGCGGCCCGCTGGTCGGCGTGCCGGTCCTGCTCAAGGACAATATCGAAGCCAGGGGCCCGCTCCCGACGACCGCGGGCAGCCTCGCGCTCAAGGACAATGTGACCGATCGCGACAGCCCGCTGGTGGCGGGCCTGCGCGATGCGGGCGCGGTGATCCTGGGCAAGACCAACCTGTCGGAATGGGCCAATTTCCGGTCCGAGAATTCGAACAGCGGCTGGAGCGCGGTGGGCGGCCAGACCTACAATCCCCACGCGCTCGACCGTTCGCCCTGCGGCTCGTCGAGCGGCTCGGGCGCCGCGGTCGCCGCGGGAATCGTCGACGTCGCCATCGGCACCGAGACCAACGGTTCGATCACCTGTCCCGCCGCGATGAACGGCATCGTCGGGTTCAAGCCCTCGGTCGGCATGGTCAGCCGCACTCACATCGTCCCGATCAGCGTCACGCAGGACACGGCCGGCCCGATGACCAGGACCGTCTATCAGGCGGCGGCCGTGATGGATGCGATCGCGGGGAGCGACCCGGCCGACAAAGCAACGGTCGGAACCGACAAGTTTCGCGGCACCTTCGTCGCCGGGCTCGACGGCGCGAGCCTTAAGGGCGTGCGTCTCGGGGTGCTCGACTTCGCGACGGGCTTCGGCACCGACGAGGCGTTCGCAGCCGCCAAGGCCCAGCTGGAGCGGCAGGGCGCGATCCTTGTGCCCATCGCCGAGATCGGCGCGGAGCCGCTTGCTGACGAGATCAGCTACAACATCCTTCTCGTCGAATTCCGCGACGGGCTGAACAAGTATCTCGCCTCGACGCCTTCAGCGGTGAAGACGCGCACGCTTGCCGACCTCATTGCCTTCAACAAGGCCGACCCTCGCGAGCTCGCCGTGTTCGACCAATCGATCTTCGAAAAGGCGGATAAGACCCGCATCGACGACCCCGACTATCTCGCCGGCCTCGAGAAGAATCTTGCCTGGTCGGGGCCGGACGGCATCGACCGGCTCCTCAAGGCCAACGGCGTCGAGGCCCTGATCTTCCCGACGACCGCGCCAGCAATGCTGATCGATCATGTCCATGGCGACAGCTGGCATGGCGGCGGGGCGGGCTACATCGCGGCGTGGGCAGGCTATCCGCACCTCACCGTCCCGATGGGAACGACCAAGGGCCTGCCGGTCGGCCTCAGCTTCATGGGCGCCAAGTGGACCGACGCGCGCATTCTCGCCCTCGGCCACGCCTACGAACAGGCGCGTCCCGCGCTGCCCACGCCGCAATTCTATCCCAGCGTGATGGCCAACCCGCTGTTCGTTCCGCTGCTGGCAAAGCCCTAGGCGGTCAGCTTCAGCCCCGCGATGCACGCGACGATGCCGAGGATGAGGAGCAACCGCACCGTCGTGCCCGGCTCGTCGTAGAAGGCGATGCCGACGACGACTGTGCCGATCGCACCGATCCCGCCCCATACCGCGTAGGCGGTGCCCATCGGGATGGTCCGCGCCGCCCGCTCGAGCAGCGCCATGCTGAGCGCGACCGAGACCAGGAAGGCGAGCGTCCAAGGCAGGTTCCTGAACCCGTCGACATAGCGCAACGTGGTGGTGAACCCGACCTCGAACAGGCCGCCGAGCACAAGCAGGACCCAGGCCATCACGCGGCTTCCATCGGGTGGTCGGCGGGTTCGGGCCGCGCCGCGATCCAGCATCCCACGACGATCGCCACCGCCCCCGCGACGGTCCACGGCGAAGGCACTTCGGAAAAGACCAGGAAACCGAACAAGGCGGCCCACAGGAACCCCGAATATTCGCTGGTCGAAAGGTAGCTCGCCTCGGCGCGTGCATAGGCCCAGGCCAGCCCGAGCATTCCCGCGATCGACAGGCCGGTCGCCACGAGTAGTGCCCGCACCGACGCGGCGGGAAAGGCGGGAACGCCCGCGACCAGCGAGACAAGCCAGAAACCTGCGCCCGCGATCGCGAAATAGTAGAAGGCGATCTCGATCGGCCCGGCGCGCTGGGACTGCTTGCGCATCAGCAGCATGTTGAACGCGTAGAGCGTCGCCGAGAGGAGGATCGACAGGCCGCCGAGCAGCGCCTCGCGCCCGAGATCTGCCTGCGTCTGGCCGAACAGGATGGTGGCAACGCCGAGGAAGGCGAGCCCGGACCCGCCGAGGATGCGCTTGCCGACCTGCTCGCCCAAGAGCGGGCCGGCGAGGATCGCGGCGAGCAGCGGCGCGATGAAGGCCAGCGCGATCGCCTGCGCCATCGGCACGTAGGTCAGGCCCCAGAAGAAGGTGAAGCTCATCGGCACCATCATGATGCCGCGCACGAGATGGAGTCGCATGGTTGCGCGCTCGGGCCAGCCCTTGCGGGTCATGAGGTAGGCCGCGCCGACCAGCGGGATCGCGATGAGGGCGCGCCACGACAGGGCGGACAGGGCGCCCGCCTCGAGGCTGACCTCCTTCATTGCCGCGTCCATGGCCGACAGGAAGCCGATCGCGATGATGGCGCCCGAATAGGCGCGCAGCGGGGACTGGACCGCGCTCACGTCGTGGCCTGCACCAGTCGCATCAGGTTGGCAAAGGCGGGCTTGGAGGCGGCACGCATCCGCTTGAGGATCGCCATCCGGGCCGTGTCGTCAGGTGCCACCGCCGCGACCGTCTTCGCAAAGCCGTCGAGCCGGGAGTCGACCAGGAAGCGCCCGATCTTCTCTTCCTCGTTCCAGGCCTTCTGGTTGAGCATGTTGACCATCGTCGCGAGGGCATACTGGTCGAGGCCATCGGGCAGCGGGATCGGACGTGCGAGCGCGTTCTTCTTCTCGTCCTCCGTGTAGTTGGCCTCGATGAAGGCGGTGAGTGCGGCGCTGAACGCGGGCTGGGGAATGCGGATCATCTGCAGCGTGATCCGGCCGTCCGCCCACAGCGGCACCGGCGGGCGGCGCGTGACGGCGGTTGCCGTGCAATCGATGAACAAGGCGCCGTCCGGCACGGCGCTGTCACCATCGTCGAACGTCATCCGCCCCTTTCCGATTGAGCGGACGTGACCGCGGCGCACGACGTTCTCGACGGTGCGCGCGAGTGCCACTTCGGCGGGCGAGCTGGTCGCATAATGAAACATCGAGGGCCGATGATCGGGGTCGATCCGCAGCATGTAGTCGACCGCTTCCAGCCGTTCGAACAGGTCGTCCGGATCGCTGGCCGCCGCGATCGCCTCGAGCCAGTCGGCTTGGCCTTCGAATACCTGTTCGAAGAAGTCCATTCCCGGCTGCATCCTGGAACGATTGAACAACCAGCTGTCGCGGGGACGCACCCAGGTGATCGCCGGGGCTTCGACGCCCGACTGGAGGAGCCAGAGAACCGTGTCGATCGCGGTCTTGCCGCCCCCGAGGACGACGAAGGCGCGCGGCGCATTCTCGCCTTCCTTCCAGAGGTGAGGAAGCGCGTTGGGCGGCACCATGCGCGCCCCTTCTTCCACGTCGAACCGAGGCGTGTGGGTCGAAGGGACGGTGGTGCCGTAATAGGTGGAATCGACGAGGGCGCGCCGGACCGCGATGTCCTTCTCCTCGCCCGTCAGGATCGAACGGAAGCGCCCTTCGCCGAGCCATTCGTGGCTGGGGAAGTAGCGCACCCGCCCCGACGGCAGCAGGCGCCTCGTCATGACCTTCTCGAAATAGACTGATACTTCTGATCCGGAAGCGAGACCGAGCAATCCCTTGTTGAGCCCGTCCCGATCCACTTCGCCGTCGCAGAGCTCGAGCGAATTGACACCGTAGAATGCCGACGGCTGGTGGAGCGTGACGAAGCTGTAGGCGTCGTTCCAATGTCCGCCGGGGCGCGCATGATTGTCGATGATGACGATGTCGGCGGCCGGGTCCTGCGCGAGCAGCGTGTCGGCAAAGGCGAGGCCCGAGGCCCCGGCCCCGATGATGCAATAGTCGGTTTGGAGCCCGGCCAACTACTCCGCCGCTTCCGGCGTGCCCGCGTCGGTCATCCCGGCCTCGATCTCGGCGGCCTTCTTTTCGACCAGCGCGACGATGTGATCGACCATGTCGGCGTCCTGCACGTGATGGTCGGTCAGTCCGGAGAGATAGACCATGTGCTTGCCGTTGCCGCCGCCGGTGATGCCGATATCGGTCTCGCGCGCTTCGCCCGGCCCGTTGACCACGCAGCCGAGCACCGAAAGGCTCATCGGCGTCTTGATGTGCTGGAGGCGCTCCTCGAGCGTCTGGACGGTGCGGATCACGTCGAAACCCTGGCGCGCGCAGCTCGGGCAGGAGACGACGCGCACCCCGCGCGAGCGAAGGCCCAGCGCCTTCAAAATCTCGAAGCCGACGCGGACTTCCTCTTCGGGCTCGGCCGACAGCGAGACGCGGATCGTGTCGCCGATACCCGCCCACAGCAGCGAGCCGATGCCGATCGCGCTCTTGACCGTCCCGCCGATCAGCCCGCCGGCCTCGGTGATGCCGAGATGCAGCGGGCAGTCGACCTGCGAGGCGAGGTCCGAATAGGCCGCGACCGCCATCATCAGGTCACTCGCCTTCACCGCGACCTTGAAGTCGTGGAAGTCGTGGTCCTGGAGAATGCGGATATGATCGAGCGCGCTTTCGACCAGCGCGTCGGGGCAGGGCTCGCCATATTTCTCGAGCAGGTCCTTCTCGAGGCTGCCCGCGTTGACCCCGATGCGGATCGCGCAGCCATTGGCCTTGGCCGCCGCGATGACTTCCTTCACCCGCTCGTCCGAGCCGATATTGCCGGGATTGATGCGCAGACACGCAGCCCCCGCGTCAGCGGCTTCGAGCGCGCGCTTGTAGTGGAAATGGATGTCGGCGACGATCGGTACGTTCGCAGCACGCACGATCTCGGGCATCGCGGCGGTGCTGTCCGTGTCGGGGCAGGACACGCGGATGATGTCGGCGCCGGCTTCCTCGCAGCGGCGGATCTGGTCGATCGTCGCCTTTGCGTCCGAGGTCGGCGTGTTGGTCATCGTCTGCACGCTAATCGGCGCATCGCCTCCGACGGGAACGGAGCCGACCATGATCTGGCGGGATTGGCGGCGCTCGATGGTGCGCCAGGGGCGAATGTCCGACATGGGCACCGATATAGGCGCGCTCGGTGACGAACTAAAGTCGCTGTCGATCATTGGGGGAGAAAGACAGGAGAGCCCCATGCCCAGCATCGTCATCACCGGAGCCAGCCGCGGGATCGGGAAGGGGCTGGCCGAGGCCTATGCAGGCGAAGGCTGGGACGTGATCGCGACCGCACGAAGCGACGGGGACCTCGCGATGCTCTCGGCCATCGACGGGGTCGAGGCGCATCGGCTAGATGTGACCGACGAGGCTTCGCGGAGCGCCTTCGTGGACGCGGTCGGTGACCGCCCGGTCGACGTCCTCCTCAACAATGCCGGCATTCTCGACGGCGGGCCACCTTCGGTCGAAGCGTGGCAGAGGAGTTTCCTCGTCAACACCATCGCGCCGACGCTGCTGAGCCAGGCCCTTGCCGACAATGTCGCGGCATCCGAGAGGAAGGTCATCGCCCTGATGTCATCCAAGGTCGGCTCGATCGACGACAATTCGGGCGGCGGGATCGTGATGTACCGGAGTTCCAAGACCGCCGCGAACATGGCGTTTAAATGCCTCGAGATCGAGCTGGCCCCGCGCGGCATCTCGACCGTGATTCTCCATCCCGGCTGGGTCCAGACCGAAATGGGCGGCGAGAATGCGCTGATCGACGTCGCCACCAGCGTGGCCGGCCTGCGCGAACGGATCGCGGAGACAAGCAGCGACAATAGCGGCCGTTTCGTCACCTATGACGGGCAGCCGATCGCCTGGTAGGGCTGGCGCACCGCAAAAAGCGGGCTAGAGAAGCGCCATGCCGAATCCGACCCGCCTGCTGGCGCTGCTCGCCGCCGCGTTCCTCGTCCTTGCCGCGCCCGCGCGCGCATACTGGGAATATGGTCACGAGACCGTCGCCGAGATCGCCTGGGCGACAATCCAGCCCGAAACGCGCGCCGAGCTTGCGCGCCTGATGAAGCGCGACGGGCTGCTCGAAACCCCGACCTGCAGCGCCTCGACGCTTGAGGAAGCCTCGGTCTGGCCCGATTGCGTCAAGCCGCTCGGCGACCGCTATGCCTACGCCTATTCGTGGCACTATCAGAATGTCGAAATCTGCGCGCCGTTCGACCTCGCAGCCCCCTGCAAGGACGGCAATTGCGTCGCCGCGCAGATCGAGCGCAACGCCCGCCTGCTCGCCGATCGCGACCTGCCCGACCGCGTCCGCCTCGAAGCGCTCGCCTTTCTCGTCCACTTCGTCGGCGACCTCCACCAGCCGCTCCACGCGAGCGACCATGGCGACCTTGGCGGCAACCGGGTGGCAGGCAATTACGGCCTGATCGGCGGGCGCACCAACCTGCACAGCATCTGGGACGGCTATCTCGCCGAACGCGCCATCTCGACCCCGCCGCGCGGCGTCGACGGGCTGCTGTCGGCGATTGGCGAGGTGGAACAGGAAGCGGTCGAGCCGGTCGATGTCGTCGCGTGGAGCCGCCAGATGTGGGAACAGGCGCGCACGACCGCCTATCCGAGCCTGCTCGGCCGCGACCCGTGCGAGGAGGTCGACGATGACAATCGTCCGACCTTGAGCGAGGAGGAGGTCCAGCGGCTGATCCCGGTGGCGCGCCTTAACGTGGCGCGCGGCGGCAAGCGTCTCGCACGCCTCCTCGACGACGCCATCCTCGAAGGCAAGGCGCCCGCCTACCGCCGCTTCTAGGCGAGGAGCAGCCCGGCGCCCCAGGCGAGGAAGTGCCCGCCCGCATGGGCGAGCATCGCCGCTTCGATCCCGCGCTTCCAGAACAGCCAGCCGAAGAGCGCGCCGGGAATGGCGTTACCGACCAGAACGGCGGCGACCAGCATCGGCGCGGCGTCGGGCTGGACGCTGTAGAGGAACGGCAGGTGGCCTGCTGCGAACAGCAAGGCCGCGCCGATAATGGCGATCCAGTAGAAGACCGGACGTATGCCGAGCCGGGTCAGCACCCAGGCGAGGATCGACATGACGCCCCAGCGCAGCAGGATTTCCTCGGTCATCCCGCCATAGAGCAGGCGTACGAGGAGGTTGGGCCCGGCGGTCCGGGCGACTTCCTCGGAGATGAGGCCCTGCGAGGCGGTAAAGGCGCCGTAGGCAATCATCACCACCGCCGTCGCGGCCGCGCCGAGCGCGGCGGGCCTTGCGATCGCGGGCAGGACCGGTCCCGGGTTCGCGCGCGCCAGGATCGAGGAGAGGAGCGGCGCCTCCAGCCCAGCCGCCCGCGCTGCCGGTGTGCCCAGCGCGACCGCCAGTGCGAGCAGGATGGTCGGGTTGACCAGCAGCAGCGCCTTGAACAGCGCATCGCTCACCTTGAGCCCCTCGGGCTTGGCGATCGGCGCGGGCATGGTCAGCATCGAGAGGATGCCGAGCAGCCCCAGCGCGAACAGCAATGCGGCCAGCGCGAAGGGCGAAACCTGCCTGATATCGGTCATAGCGTGTCCTCGTCCTTGCCCATGCGCATTTTCCACCCGCCCTTGGTGGTGCGCCAGACGATGAAGATGAAGGCGGGCACGACCATCGCGAGGATGGCGATGAAAAGCACCGGGCGCGTCTCGGCAAACAGCCAGGCCGAGCCGAACATGACGACTAGAAAGGCGATCAGCACCACCCAGCCCTGCCAGGCGCAAGGAAGGCTCGCACCCACCCCATATCGCTTCGCATAGAACCAGTCCGCCATCAGCGACGCGTCTTGGCGATGACCAGCGAGAGAAAGCACAGGACGAGGACGACGCCGACCGCGATCGCCTTGCTCTGCGACTGCGGGAGCAGCAGCTGCTGCACCGCGACGAGGCCGCCGATCAGCGCGATCGACGCGAACCAGCCGGGGGCCGAAACGGGCCGCACGCCCATCCCGTATTTGCGCTTCTCGAACCAAGGAGCATTCATGGCCTTTCCCTCGCGGCCTTAGATCACGTAAGCGAAGAACAGCGCCAGCCCGAGCGTCAGGAGGCCGCCATAAATGGCGAACAGCAGGCGCTTCTTTTCGGGCGAGGCATTCTTCATCAGGTGGTGCATCAACATCATCTCAACCCTCCTTCCTGGGCCGTCCGCGCTTGACCGGCGGACCCGGGGGATCGAGCTTGATCCCCCGCGCCTTCAGTGCCTCGCGCAGCAGGATTTCCACCTCGGCATTGGCCGAGCGGAGCTCGGTCGCCGCCAGCCGCTCGACCGCGGCCCACAGGCCGGGATCGACGCGGAGTGGAAAGGCCTTGCGCTTGGTCATCGGCCGCTCGCCTACCGGCGCCTCAGTAGAGGCTGCCAGCGTTGACCACGGGCTGGGTGTCGCGCTCGCCGCACAGGACGACCATCAGGTTCGACACCATCGCCGCGCGGCGCTCGTCGTCAAGTTCGACGACATCCTTTTCGGACAGTTGCGACAACGCCATCTCGACCATCCCGACCGCGCCCTCGACGAGGGTCTGGCGGGCCGCGACGACTGCCTGCGCCTGCTGGCGGCGGAGCATCGCGCCGGCGATTTCCTGCGCATAGGCGAGGTGGGTGAAGCCGCATTCGTCGACGGTGATTCCCGCGACCACGAGCCGCTCGCGCAGTTCCTTCAACAGCTCGACCCCGACTTCCTCGATATGGCCGCGAAGGGTCACGTCCTGATGCTCGAAGTCGTCATAGGGGTAGCGCGCGCCGATGGTGCGGATCGCTGCCTCAACCTGGACGCGGACGAACTCCTTGTAGTCGTCGACATCGAAGGTCGCCTGCGCGCTGTCCACCACGCGCCACACGATCTGTGCCGCCATCTCGATCGGGTTGCCGCGCAGGTCGTTCACCTTGATCTTGTCCGAGATGAAGTTGTGCGCGCGCACCGACAGCTTGTGGCGCATCAGCCAAGGCAATACCCAGCGCAGCCCGTCCTTGCGGTCAGTGCCCTTGTAGCTGCCGAACAGGGTGATCACCGCGGCCTGGTTGGGCTGCAGCATGTAGAAGCCGGCAGCCGCGAACAGGAACAGGATCGGGGTCACGATGACCGGCGCGACCGTCACGAACGACGGCGCGACCGCATCGGTCGCCAGCCGGCTCACCAGCCAGAATTGAAGGACGCCCAGGAGCAGCAGCACCAAAAGCATCGGATAGCCGCTTCCCGTCGAGGCAGGGCGCTCGTTGCTCGCGTTGAGCATCACGGCATGGTCGGTCATTTCATGTCTCCTTATCTGATATCAGATTAATATCGTTTCGATACGGGTGTCAACTGGATTCGGACGCGAAACGTCGCTACGGGCGGGTGATGACCGGATGGACCCTGATGATTCACGGCGGCGCGGGATCGATGCGCCGCGGCAAGCTCGACCCCGCGCAGGAAGAGGCGGCGCGCACCGGGCTCGACGAAGCGCTCTCCGCAGGCGAGGCGATCCTGTCCCAAGGCGGCAGCGCGCTCGACGCGGTCGAGGCGGCGGCACGCGTGCTCGAAGAAGACCCTGCCTTCAACGCCGGGCGCGGCAGCGTGCTCGCGCATGACGGGCACGTCGAATGCGACGCCGCGATCATGGAGGGCGAGAAGCGCCGCGCGGGCGCGGTCGCGGGGCTGCGCACCACGCGCGCCCCGATCACCGCTGCGCGGCGCGTGCTCGAAAACAGCCCGCACGTGCTGATGGGGCGCGGCGGGGCGGAGGAATTCGCGCTCGAACAGGGACTCGAACAGGTCCCCAACACCTGGTTCGTCACCCCCGAGCGCCGCCGCCAGCTCGACGAACTGCTCGCCAGGGGCAGCGAGGCGTTCGATGCCGAAATCAAGTACGGGACGATCGGCGCGGTCGCGGTCGATGAAGCGGGCCATGTCGCCGCAGCCACCTCGACCGGCGGGCTGACCGCCAAGCGCTGGGGCCGGATCGGCGATTCGCCGCTGATCGGCGCGGGCACCTACGCCGACGACCGCGCGGCCGCGGTCTCCGCGACGGGTCTGGGCGAAATCTTCATCCGCACGGCCGCTGCACACGAGGTGTGCGCACGCCTTCGCTATTGCGGCGAAGGCTTGCAGCAAACGCTCGACGCCGTGCTGGCCGAAATTGCCGACATGGGCGGCTCGGGCGGCCTCATCGCGGTACGCCCCGGCGGCGAGGCGGCATGGAGTTTTACCACCCCGGCCATGTACCGCGCCGCGGTTGGCTCGACGCGCGCGCGTCAGGTCTCCGTGTTCGGCGACGAATAAGGGAGCATTCCCTCGTAATAGCGGGCTTCCTCCCGCACCGCGGCGCGCTCGCCCTCGAGAAATTTCGCGACGGCCTCCCGAAAGCCCGGATCGGGCAGGAAGTGCACCGAGCGGGTGATCACCGGCTCGTAGCCGCGCACGACTTTGTGCTCGCCCTGCGCGCCCGCCTGCACCGTCGCGATGCCATGCGCGATCGCCCAGTCGAGCGCGCGGTAATAGCTCAGCTCGAAATGGAGGAAGGGCCGCTCCTCGATGCAGCCCCAGTAGCGGCCGTAGAGCGTATCCTCGCCCACCACGTTGAGCGCGCCCGCAACGGGAATTCCCGCCTCGTCGCGTGCGAGGAACAGCAGCAGCCGGTCGCCCAGCGCCTCCACCATCCGCTCGAAGAAATCGCGGGTGAGGTAAGGCCTCCCCCACTTGCGGCTACCCGTGTCCTGATAAAAGGCCCACATCGCGTCCGCGGCCTGAGCGTCGATCTCGGCGCCGCGCAATGTCTCGACGCTCAGCCCGTCCATCGCCCGCGCGCGTTCCTTGCGGATCGTCTTGCGGCGGCGGCTGGTGAGTGAGGCGAGGAAGTCGTCGAAGTCGGCGTAGCCGCGGTTCTTCCAGTGGAATTGCAGCCCGTCTCGCACCAACCAGCCGCGCGCCCTGGCGGCAGCGACATCCTCGGCTTCGACGAAGTTGAGATGCGCGCCCGACAGGCCGTTCTCGACGGTCACCGTCTCCATCGCGGCGAGCGTCATCGCCTTGTGCGCGCCCAACAGCCGCGGCCCCGGGCAGGGCGTGAAGGGGATCGCGCCCAACAACTTGGGGTAATAGCGCCCGCCCGCGCGCTCGAATGCGTCGGCCCAGCCGTGGTCGAACACATATTCGCCCTGGCTGTGGCTCTTGAGATAGGTCGGCACGGCGCCGATTGTCTTGCCGCCTTGCTCGACGAGGATCGGCGCGCTCGACCAGCCGGTTCCCTCGCCGACGCTCCCAGAGGTCTCGAGCAGCGCGAGGAAGGCGTGGCTCGCGAACGGATCGCGCGGGCCGGCAAGCGCGTCCCACTGCGCCGCGTCGATGTCGGCGATGCCCGTCTCGATGCGGGCGCTAGGCGGGTCCTGGTCGGCCATCGCCTTCCCATATGGGGGCATCGGCGTAGCGTTCCACCTCGGCAAGATCCCCTGGCGAGCGCGCGGTCCAGCTGTAGACCGGCATCTCCTCGCGCAAGCGGTGCACCCAAGGCGCCGACAGGATGGCGACCTTGGCGGCGAGGAATTGCGGCTTCGCGCGCCGCACCTTGTCCCAGCGCCGCAGCGGGACGTCACGGTCGGACAGGACCAGTCCGCGCCGGACCTCGGGCGCCGCCTCGCGTACGAAGCGGATGGCGCGCGCCGAAAAACTCATCAGCCCGACCGGCCCGTCATAGCCGGCGATCGCGGCCAGCGTCGCCGCGGCGATGCGCTCGCCGTTGCGGTGCTCTTCCTTCAGCTCGAGCAGGATCGGGACGCGGCCGCCGACCATGTCGAGCATCGCGGCGAGCGTCGGCACGCGCTCCTCACCGCCCTTCAGTCGCCAGCGCCCGATCGTGCCGGCGTCGGCCTGTGCCACGCGCATCTTCTCGCCGCACAGGCGCAGCCCGTCGCGGTCGTGGAACACCATCGGCGTCCCGCATCCGGCAAGCTGGAGATCGCATTCGATCCCCGCGCCGAGCGCGATCGCGGCCTCGAACGCCGCCATGCTGTTTTCGGGACGCGTGTCGTCGTGCAGGCCGCGGTGCGCAAAGCCCCACGGCCCGGGATCGAGGGGATCAGTCCCTGATCTTGACGATCGCATCGACCTCGACCGCGACGCCGAGGGGGAGCGTGTTGACGCCGACCGCCGAGCGCGCGTGACGCCCGGCCTCGCCGAACGCCTCGAACATCAGGTCGGACGCGCCATTCACGACCTTGGGCTGGTCGGTGAAATCATCGGCCGAGTTGACGAAGCCGCCGAGCTTCACCACCCGCTCGACCCGGTCGAGCGAGCCGAGCGCGGCCTTCATCTGCGCGAGCAGCATGATGCCGCAGCGGCGCGCCGCCGCGATCCCCGCGTCGACGTCGAGATCCTCGCCGAGCGTGCCGGTGATGAGGCTCTTGTCCTCGCGCATCGAGATCTGGCCCGAGATATGGAGGAAGCCCCCGGCCTCGACCGCGGGAAGGTAGGAGGCGACCGGCGCGGCGGCCACGGGAAGGGTGATGCCTTTTCCGGCAAGCTTTTCTTCGATGCTCATGGCGCGCCTCCTAGCCTAGTCGCGGTGGACCGAAAAGCCCGCGAAGCTCTGGCTGGTCGGCATCAGCTCGAGCCGGTTGATGTTGAGATGGGCGGGCTGGGTCGCGACCCAGTGAATCGTGTTCGCGATATCCCCGGCCGTCATCGGGTTCATGTCGGCATAAAGTTGTTCGGACGCCTGGCGATTGCCCTCGGTGCGCACGATCGTGAACTCGGTCTCGACCATGCCCGGCTCGATCGAGGTGACGCGCACGCCGGTGCCGTGCAGGTCCGAGCGCAGCGAGAGCGAGAACTGGGTGAGGAACGCCTTGGTCGCGCCGTAGACCGCGCCGCCGCGGTAGGGATAGCTGCCCGCGACCGAGGCGAGATTGACGATCGCGCCCTTGCGCTCGATCAGCGTCGGCAGCAGGTGGCGCGTGATCGCGACCAGCCCGTCCATGTTGGTGCGCATCGCATTCAGCTGCTTGTCGAGATCGGCGTCCTGGAAATCGGTCATCGGCGGGGCGAGCCCGGCATTGTTGACGAGCAGGTCGATGCCCGCGAACGCGTCCGGAAGCTGCCGCACGATCCGCCCGAGATCCTCGATGTCGCGCATGTCCGAGACGATCGGCAGGAATTTTTCGCCGAGCTCCTGCGCCAGTGCATCGAGCCGGTCCTTGCGCCGCCCGGTCCCGACCACCTGCCAGCCGTCGGCGATGAATTTGCGCGCGCATGCCTCGCCGATCCCGGCGGTCGCGCCGGTGATGAATGCGGTCTTCATTGGTCCTCCAGTCTTTCGAGCAACCACGGCAGCGCTCGCTCCCAGTGATCGATCCGGGCGTGCGCATGTTCGGCATCGGCGACCGCCGGTGCAAGCCGCGGTTCGGCGACCATGTGCAGCCGCCAGGTCTCGGGGGCATGGTCCGCCACCGAACGATGGTGGACCGCCAGATCGTCGACGAACGCCGCGCGCGGGGCGCCGTAGCGAGCGATCAGTTCGGCAGCGGGCGGCCCCTTTCCGCCGCGATTGCACATCACCTCGTGGCGGATGCCGTGCCCGGCGAGTTGCGCCACCCGCCAGGGATGCGCGGCGTCGGGAATATTGGTGAGGATGACAATGTCGGCGATCTCGCCGATCCGCCCGAGCGCCTCCAGCGCCCCGGGAACCAGCGTCTGGCGATGCATCTCCTGCTCGAAGAAGTCGCCGAGGAGCGGCATCACCTCCTCTTTGGGAACGGCATCACCCGACCCATGCCGGGTCATCGATCCGCCGAAGTCGCCGGTCTCGAAGGCGAAGTCGATGCCCTTGGCTTCGGCCAGCCACGCGTCGAAATGCGCCACCATGTGCAGCAGCACCTCGTCGCAGTCGGTTATGAGGAGCGGGCGGCTCATCGCTCGAGTGTCTCGCGCGCGGCGACCAGCGCCTCGGGCCGCTCGCCGATCGCGTCGGCGACGGCGAGCAGGTCTGGCTCGTGCGCTTCGAGGAAAGCCAGGCAGGCGGCCAGCATCGAAGGTTCGCCGGCCCTCGCGCGCAGCTCGTCCGGCGTGAGCCCGGTCAGCGTCAGCAACCGCTCGGCGCGGCGTTCGTCGGCCAGGGTTGCCGCCAGCGCCCTGAGCGCAAGCGATTCGGGTTCGATTGTATCGCGCGGGATCATAGCCTATTGCCGGTTAGAGTGCCTCAAGGGGGAAATGCGTCAGTGGCCAGGATCATGGTTGTCGAGGACAATGCCCTCAACATCAAGCTGTTCTGCGACCTCTTGACGGCGCACGGTCACGACACGCGCCCCGTAGTGGACAGCCGCGAGGCGCTGGAGACGGCGCGCGAGTTCGCGCCCGACCTCGTCATCACCGATATCCAACTGCCCCATGTCGACGGGATGGAGCTGATGCGCCTCATCCGCGAGGACGCGGCGCCGCTCGCCCGCGTGCCGATCATGGCGGTCACCGCCTATGCGGGGGAGGGCGACGACGAGCGTATCCGCAACGCGGGTGCGCAGGCGTACGTGTCAAAGCCGATCTCGGTGGTGCGCTTCGTCGAGACGGTCGACCGGCTGCTCGAGGACGGCCCGATCGAGGCCGACCGTCTTGAAGACGACGGACATGACGAAAGCGGCCCCCGCGAGGGAGCCGCTTCATCGCAAGACCGGACGCCGGACGAGGGCCCGGCGGAAACGGACGAAGGTCCGCTTACTTGATCTTGGCTTCCTTGAACTCGACGTGCTTGCGCGCGACCGGGTCGTACTTGCGGAACGACATCTTCTCGGTCTGGTTACGCGGGTTCTTCTTCGTCACGTAGAAAAAGCCGGTGTCGGCGGTGCTGACGAGCTTGATCTTGACGGTTGCCGGCTTGGCCATCTCTCACACTTCCCGAAAAATGAAATAGGGGCGGCGCACTCGGGCCCGCCCGGAAACCGCGGCTCCATGACCGCTGCCGCTGCCCTTGTCAAGGAAAGAGCGCCCATTGACGCCCTGTTAACCATTTTAGGCGAGAGATTTCAGCGTGTTGAGTCTAAGAGGCCGCCGGTCATGAAACGCGAATCGATTGCCACCCTCACCCGCCGCATCGACCGGCATGTCGCGCGCCGCCAGCCGCGCGTCCTTGCCCGTCGCGAACGCGACGTCCCGCTGGCGATGGACCGCATCGCGCGCGCCCTCGAGACGGCCTGATCGTTCACTCTGATCGGGTTTTTGATCGAAACCCGCCCGCCCTGCCCGCGTTGGATTTGCAGACAGCAATCCCACGGGAGGGAATCGAATGACGACCGCCGAGAAACTCGCGACTCCGACCGACCTCAAGTCGAACAAGACCAAGGACGTCGCGACCGCGCTCAACGGCATTCTTGCCGACAGCTACGCGCTCTATCTCAAGACCAAGAATTTCCACTGGCATGTCTCGGGCCCGCATTTTCGCGACTATCACCTGATGTTCGACGAGCAGGCGACCGCGATCCTCGCCACGACCGACCTCATCGCCGAACGCGTGCGCAAGACGGGCAACACGACGCTGCGCTCGATCGGCGACATCGCGCGCACCCAGTCGATCAAGGACAATGACGAGAAATTCGTGTCTGCCGCCGACATGCTCAAGCAGCTGCGCGACGACAATCTCGCGCTCGTCGAGAGCTTGCGCGAATTGAAGGACCTTGCCGACGAGGCCAAGGACAATGCGACCAGCGCCATCGTCGACGAATGGACCGACGCCGCCGAGGAGCGCGCCTGGTTCCTGTTCGAAGCCGCGCAGAACGCCTGACCCCAATCGGCTTGCGCCCTCGCTCGAGTGCCCTCTAGGATAGCGCAACCGAGAGGGGGCGCGTTTGGCCGATCTGTTCATTTCCTATGCCCGGCATGACAGGGACAGGATCGAACGGCTCGCCTGCGCGCTCGAAGACGCCGGATATTCGGTCTGGTGGGATCACCATATCGACGCCGGCGACGAATTCGTCCGCGACATCGAGCAGGAACTGGCCGCCGCGCGCGCGGTCCTCGTCTGCTGGTCCGATGCGGCGAGCGCCTCGCGCTGGGTGCGCGACGAAGCCGAGATGGCCGCGCGCGACGGCAAGCTCGTCTCGGTGTCGCTTGACGGCGACGAACCGCCACTGGGGTTCAAGCAGTATCACGCGCTTTCGCTCAAGGGCTGGCACGGCAAGCCGACCGCGCCCGAATTCGAGGCGCTGCTGCGGGCCCTCTCCACCCGCCTCTCGGACGCGCCCAAGGCCCCGCTGGCCAGCCCCCGGCCGACATCCAACTGGCCCAAGCTCGTGTTGGCAGGTGCGTTCGCAATCGCCTTGCTGGCGGCGCTGTTCGCCTGGGCACCATGGAGCGACGGCGGCGACGACGTCGTATCCGCTCCCACCGAGATCGCGCGCGGTTCGGTCGCCGTGCTGCCCTTCCGCGACCTGTCGTCGGACGGGCAGGACCACTTCGCCGACGGCATCGCGGAGGAATTGCTCAACGTGCTCGCCCGCGTCGACGGGCTGCAGGTCACGCCGCGCGCCTCGGCCTTCCGCTTCCGCGACCGCGAGGATTTGTCCCCGGGCGCCATCGCCGCCGAACTGGGCGTGCGCCACGTCATTGACGGCAGCGTGCGCAGCGACGGCGAGCGCGTGCGCGTAACCGCCCAGCTGATCGACGCCGAGACCGACCGCCAGCTCTGGTCTCAGAGCTACGATCGCGACCTGTCGATGGATTCGCTGTTCAAGGTCGAGGACGAGATCGCCCGCGCGATCGTCGCCGCGCTCGGCGCGGAGATGGATCTTGGGCACGCCGAAACGCTCAAGTTCGCCGCCGCCGCCGAGACCGACGATCTTGCGGCCTATGATGATTACCTGCGCGGCCAGTCGCTCTTCTACGCGCGCAACGGCTACAATTATCAATCGATGCTCGCCGCCTATCGTTCGGCGGTGCGCCGCGATTCCGATTTCGGCAGCGCCTGGCTGGGGCTGGCGGGTGCGCTCTCGGTGTCCCCGACCTACGTCTCGCCCGAAGAATTCCGGACGGGCGGTTATGCCGACGAAGCACGCCAGGCGATCGGGCGAACGCTCGAACTCAAACCCGACCTGCCGATGGCGCACGGGATCGGCGCCAATATCGAACTGCTGGAAGGCTATGACGCCGACACCATGACGCGCGCGATGATGCGGTTCGACCGCGCGCTCGACCTCGACCCCGACGAACCGCTCGCGCTCAATTGGCGCGCGCAGCTCAAGGCGACAATCGGCGATTTCGACGGCGCGCGCCGCGATATCGAACGAACCATCGCGCTCGACCCCGACGACACGGTCGCCCACCAGCTGGCGGTTGCGCTGGGCCTCTTCGAAGCCGATCTCGACGCCGCCCTCGCCGCGCAGCGACGCGCGAAGCGCTATTTGCCGACCCTCACCGACGCCTTGGCGCTCGCCCTCGTGCAGGCGGATCGCGGCGAGGAGGCCGACGAGATGCTGGCGGTGATCGGCGGCGATGCCGCCGCCTACCGCGCCCTCCTCGACAAGATCGCCTCCCGCCGGATCGAGCCGGACGATGCCTATCGCGAACTCGAGGCGCTGCTCCCGCGACTGGGCGAGGACGTGCCGGCGATCATGACCCCGTTTCGCAAGCACATGGTGCGACGCTTCGACCTGCTCGCCGACATCGCCGAGGGGAATTTCCCGGTCTACTGGATGCAGGGCTGGCCGAGCTATCTCGACCACCCCGCGCGGTACGCGTTGATGATGAAACGGGACCTCGGCGCCTATTGGCGCGCCAAGGGCTATCCGCCCCATTGCCGCCGCATCCCGGCGCTGGCCGATGGTCGAGACTTCGAGTGCCGTTGATCGAGCCGCCCTTGCAAGGGCTAACCTGGCGCAACATAAGGGCAGGGCGAGGAGGACCGATTTCTGGCGGAAGTCTTCATTTCCTATGCGCGTGACGATCGCGCCCTTGTCGAGCGGCTCGCCGAGACGCTGGAGGCCGACGGCCTGACCGTCTGGTGGGACCGCCACATCGAGGCGGGTCACGAATTCGCCCGCGACATCGAGGCGGAACTCGAGGCCGCCAAGGCCGTCATCGTCTGCTGGTCGAAGAGCGGCAGCGCATCGCGCTGGGTCAAGGACGAAGCGGGAATTGCGGCGGAAAGCGACAAGCTCGTCGCGGTGTCCCTCGACGGAAGCCCGCCGCCGATCGGGTTCAAGCAATATCACGCCCTTCCGCTCGAAGACTGGAGCGGCAAGCCCGGCGATGACGAGATGGCCGCCTTGTTGAGCGCGGTGCGACACCGCATCGATCCCGAGGATAAATCGCCCGCCGCACCCGCAGCGCGGGACCGTGCCAGCAGCATCTCTCGCGGCGCGATCGCTGCCGGAGCGCTGTTCTTCGCACTCGTCGCGGCGGTCGTCTTCATCTGGCAGCCGTGGGACAGCAGTGTTCCCTTTCCCGCCCCGCCGACGACCGCGACGATGGCCGAGGAGCAGACCTCGATCGCCGTCCTCCCGTTCGAAGACCTGTCGCAGGCCGGAGACCAGCAATTCTTCGCCGACGGGATTTCCGAGGAGATCCTCAACGTGCTCGCGCGTGTCGACGGACTGCGTGTCGCCTCGCGCACGTCGGCGTTCCAGTATCGCGGCAACGACAAGCCAGTGCGCACCATCGCCAACGAACTGGGCGTGCGCCACATCCTCGAAGGCAGCGTGCGCACCTCCGGCAACCGCATCCGCATCACCGCGCAGCTGATCGACGCCAACACGGACGAACATCGCTGGTCGCAGACCTACGACCGCGATCTCACCACCAGCGACCTGTTCGAAATCCAGGACGAGATCGCCAAGGGAATCGTCGCGGAGCTCGGGAAACAGCTCGACCTGGGCAGTGCGGAAGCGATCCGCTTCGCCGCCGCCGCGGACACCGACAATCTTGCCGCCTACCAGGCGTTCCTGCGCGGGCAGGCCCTTTTCAACGATCGATCGGCGATCGGTGACTATCACGATGTGCTGGTGGAATTGCGCCGCGCGGTCGACCTCGATCCGAATTTCGCGCGGGCCTGGATCGGCCTTGCCAGCGCCTACTCCGTCTCGGAATCCTACCTTTCGGGCGACGATTACGATGCTGGGGATTATCCGCGACTGGCGCGTGAAGCCGTCGACCGAGCAATCTCGCTGGAGCCCGACATGGCGGCCGCCTACACTGCCAAGTCGAACGTCGGGCTGATGGGACGCTATGACGCCGCCAAGATCGCCCAAGCGTACGAAGATCTGAACCACGCGCTCGCGCTCGACCCGCGCGATTCGCTAGCGCTCAATTGGCGGGGACAGCTTCTCTACGCGCTCGGCGACCTCGAGGGGGCCTATCGCGACGGTCGCGCAGCCCTTGCGCTCGATCCGTCCGATACGGTCGCGTGGCAGATGATCGTCATGCTCGACGTCGTCCATGGCCGGCTCGACGAGGCCGTGAAGGCGACCGAAGAAGCGGGTCGTCCGCTGGGCATTACGCCTTCGCTGCTCGCCATGGCCCTGATCCAGGCCAAACGCGAAAAGGACGCCCTCAAGGTCATTTCCCTCAACCCGAACGTCCCGTCCAAAAAGACCTTTGCCTTCGTAAAGGCGGCGGCGACCCGCCAACTCACCCCGGCAGAGGCCCTCAAGGAGATCGCAAAGCTCCGCGGCCAGCCTCGCGTTGATCCCCGCAACATCGATCCGTTCACGCTCTACATGATCCGCGACTTCGACAGCCTCTATGAAGTCCAACATGGCGTCTTCCCGATCTACTGGATGAGAAACTGGAAGGAATGGCTGCAGCACCCGGCTCGCTATGCCGAGATCATGGACATGGGGATCGACGACTATTGGCGCGAGCGCGGCTACCCGCCGCAATGCCGGCCGATCGCCCCGCGCCCCGACGGCCGCGACTTCGTTTGCGACTGAACCGACGCCCGCCTGACGGGTTGAGGCTTGCATGCGCGCGTTCAGCCAGCTTCTCGACGACCTGACCTATACGCGCTCGCGCAATGCCAAGCTCAAGCTGATCGGCGACTTCCTCAAGGCGACCCCCGACCCGGATCGCGGCATCGCGCTGGGCGTGCTGACCGGCGAGGTCGACATTCCCGCCGTCAAGCCCGCCACCATCCGCGCATTGGCCGAGGAGAGGATCGACCCGGTCCTGTTCAAGATGAGCCGAGACTATGTCGGCGACACGGCCGAGACCGTCTCGCTGCTGTGGCCGACCGCGGCCGACGACCGCCCGGAGATCGACGACGGCACGATCGGCATCGCCGAGATCGTCGAGCGCCTGTCGGCCGCCAGCCGCAGCGACGCACCCGCCATCCTCGCCGACCTGCTCGACCACCTCGACGCGAGCGGCCGCTACGCCCTCCTCAAGACAGCCACCGGCGCGCTGCGCATTGGCGTGTCCGCGCGGCTCGCCAAGCAGGCGCTCGCCGATGCGTTCGGGATCGATGTCGAGGCGGTCGAGGAAGTGTGGCACGCGCTGGCCCCGCCCTACGAGGAACTGTTCGCCTGGGGCGAGGGCCGCGCCGAGCCGCCCGACGTCGCCGAGATGCCGGTGTTCCGCCCGTTCATGCTCGCCCACCCGCTCGAGGACGACCAGAAGATCGACCTGTCCGACTATGTCGCCGAATGGAAATGGGACGGGATCCGCGTCCAGCTGGTGCGCGCGGGCGGCGAGACCCGTCTCTACAGCCGCACCGGCGACGATATCGGCGCGAGCTTCCCCGACGTGCTCGCCGCCTACGACCAAGACGGCGTGGTTGACGGCGAACTGCTCGTGCGCGGCGAAGCGCAAGGCGGGGAAGCCGGCAGCTTCAACGCGCTCCAGCAGCGCCTCGGCCGCAAGACGGTCAGCAAGAAGATGCAGGCGGACTACCCGGCCTTCGTGCGGCTCTACGACCTCCTGATCGACGGCAAGGAGGACCTTCGCGGGCTCTCCTGGTCGCAGCGGCGCGCGCGTCTCGAAGCCTTCATCGAGTATCTCCCCGAAGACCGCTTCGACCTTTCCTCGATCGTCGAGGCCGACAGCCTCGACGCGCTCGATGCGCTGCGCGAGGAAGCGCGCGATACCGGGGTCGAAGGCCTAATGCTCAAGCGGCGCGACAGCCGTTACGTCGCCGGGCGGCGCGTCGGCCTGTGGTACAAGTGGAAGCGCGATCCGCTCAACGCCGACTGCGTGATGATGTACGCCCAGCGTGGGTCGGGCAAACGCTCGTCCTATTTCTCCGACTACACGTTCGGCTGCTGGACCGAGGAGGGCGAGCTGCTGCCCGTGGGCAAGGCCTATTTCGGGTTCACCGACGAGGAGCTGAAGAAGCTCGACCGCTTCGTGCGGCAGAACACCATCGCCCGATTCGGTCCCGTCCGCGAGGTCGAGAAAAGCCTCGTCCTCGAAGTGGCGTTCGATTCGATCCATGCTTCGAGCCGCCACAAGTCGGGGCTCGCGATGCGCTTTCCGCGCATCAGCCGCATCCGCGACGACAAGCCCGCAGAGGAAGCCGACCGCATCGAGACGCTGCGCGCAATGGCGACCTAAAGGCGCTTTTCGAGTACCGCGAATTCGAGGTCGTCGCGCTTGGGCAGCCCGTAACGCGGGTCGCCCGCCGGGAACGGCCGCGCCTCCCCGGTCGGCGTGTACCCGCGCCGTTCGTACCAGCCGATGAGGTCGGTGCGCTGGCGGATGACGGTCATCTCGATCCGCGTCCCGCCATGCTCGCGCACCCAGGCCTCGGCTTGGCCCAGCAGCCGCTTGCCGACCCCGCCCGCCTGCCGGGTCGGATCGACGGTCAGCATGCCGAGATAGAAGAGGCCGGACCCACGATCCTCCAGCGCGACGCAGGCAAGCAGGTCGGGGCCGTCCTCGATGACCAGCATCGACTGGCGGGGATCGCCAAGCTGCGTCTCGAGCATGGCGACATCGGTCCGCTGCCCGCCAAGCAGGTCCGATTCGTAGGTCCAGCCCCGCTTGGCGCTGTCGCCGCGATAGGCGGACTCGATCAGCGCGTGGAGCGCGGGAATATCGTTGCTCGTCGCAAGGCGTGCCATGCGGCGTCCTTGCGTGCGTCCCGCCCAAAAGAAAAGCCCGCCCGGTTTCCCGGACGGGCCTTTTCTCGAACCTGTCGGGCGATCAGCTCGCCGGCTTGAGGTTCACCGCGGCATGCTTGCCGCGCGAATCGACCTCGATGTCGAATTCGAATCGGTCGCCCTCGTTGATCGAGGGGAGACCGGCACGTTCGACGGCCGAGATGTGCACGAACGCATCGGGCTGGCCGTCGTCGCGCTGGATGAAACCAAAGCCCTTCATGGCGTTGAAGAACTTGACCACGCCGGTCGCCGTCTCGCCGGTCAGCTCGCGCTTGTTGAAGCCGCCGCGATCGCCGGCACCGGCGCCGCCGCCGCGTTCGACCGCCATCGGCTCGCCATCGATGACGAGGTTGGTCGCCGAGACGCGCCCGCCACGATCCACCAGCGTGAATTCGAGCGGCTGGCCGTCGGCCAAATCGCTGAGGCCGGCCTGTTCGACAGCAGAGATGTGGACGAACACGTCGTCGCCACCATCATCACGCACGATGAAGCCGAAGCCCTTCTGCGGATTGAAGAATTTGACGACGCCTTTGCCTTCGCCGACGACCTGGGGGGGCATCCCGCCACCGCCGCGGAAGCCGCCGCCACCACCGCCGCCGCCGCGATAGCCACCGCCACCGCCGCCGCCACGATAGCCGCCGCCACCGCCGCCGCCGTAACCGCCGCGGTCTTCATAACCGCCGCCGCCACCGCCGCCGCCGAAGCGATCGCCGCCATAGCCGCCGCCGGCGCCACGGTCCTGGAAACCGCTGCGCTCGCCAAACTGATCTTCGCCGAAGAAACCGTCCCGCTTGTCGCGTCCGCGGCCACCGCGGTCGCCCTTACGCCCTCTGTCGAAACCCATGCCTATCCAAACTTTGTCAGCCCCCGAATTCACGACCGTGGACGCGGGGACTCGTCGCGTCATCGGCCATGCGCAGCCTGTTTCGGCATGCGCACAGTCGCGCTTCATACAGGAAAAACCGCGAACGTCCTAGTGATTCCCTCGGGTGCGGCTGGCATGGTAGGGACGAAGCGACTAAGAGCGGCCCGAACCAAGCGCGAGAAGGACACCATGGCGATCCATTTCCACGAAGAAGACCTGCCCTCGGGCGACCTGTTCGCCGACGGCCCGATCGCGGTCGACACCGAGGCGATGGGGCTCCAGCCGGGTCGCGACCGATTGTGCCTGGTGCAGCTTTCCGACGGCAATGGCGACGAACATCTCGTCCGCTTCGGGCCCGACAGCGACTATGCCGCACCCAACCTCAAGGCGCTGCTGTCCGACCCTGGCCGCCTTAAGCTCTACCATTTCGCGCGCTTCGATATCGCGATCATGCGCGCCTATCTCGGGATCATGGCCGCGCCGGTCTACTGCACCCGCACCGCCAGCCGCCTCGTGCGCACCTACACCGACCGCCATGGTCTCAAGGAACTGGTCAAGGAACTGCTCGGCTCGGACATTTCCAAGCAGCAGCAGTCGTCTGACTGGGGCGGGCCCAACCTGTCCGACGCGCAGCGCGACTATGCCGCGAGCGACGTGCGCTTTCTCCACCGCCTCAAGGAGGAACTCGATCGCCGCCTCGAGCGCGAGCATCGCACCGGCCTCGCCCAGGCCTGCTTCGACTTCCTCCCCGCCCGCGCGATGCTCGACCTCGCCGGCTGGGACGAGGTCGACATTTTCGCGCACAGCTAGTCGATGAGCGAAGCCGCCCGCCGCGAACGCGCGATCAAGCGGCGCTGGGCGTTGCCCGGCAGCCGCCACGATCGCGTCGTGCGGTGGACCAAGCTCGGCCTCCCGGTCGTCGGGGGCCTCGTTCTCCTGATCCTTCTGTTCGCCCCGTTCGGCAGCCGCGGGGACGTCAGCTTCATCCTCGATTCCAAGGACGTCGAGAAGGCGCCCGAGCGGATGCGGGTCGAAAAGGCGCGCTACATCGGCGAGGACAATAAGGGGCAGCGCTTCACCATCGTCGCCAATCGCGCCTTGCAGCAGTCGAGCAAAGTGCCGGTGGTCGTCATCACCGGCATGGCCGCGCGGCTCGACATGGAGCGCGGGCCGCTGACCATCGTCGCCGGCCGCGGGCGCTACGACATCGAGGACGAGACGGTGCGTATCGTCGGCGATCTCGATGTCGACGGACCCGACGGTTACAAGCTCGCCACGCGCGATGTGGTCGTCGACCTCGACGAGCGCACCCTCAAGAGCGATGGCCCCGTGTCGGGCGAAATGCGGCTCGGTTCGTTCAGCGCTGGCGGTCTTTCCGCCGATCTTGGCGAGCGGACCATCGCACTAGAGGGTCGCGCAAGGTTGAAAATCGAGCAAGGTGCCGTCAGATGAGCAATATGCGTGCCAACCGCTTCATCCTCGCCGCGCTCGGCGCCCTCGCCCTGGGAGGCGCCGCCAGCTCGATGGCCAGCGCCCAGGCGCGCTCGTCGGCACTGCGCGGGCATGACATCAACGCCCCCGTCGACGTCGCCGCCGACCGCATCGAGGTTCAGGACCGCGCCGACCGCGCGCTGTTTATCGGCAATGTGGTCGTCAACCAGGCCGGGCTGAGCATGACTACCGAGCGGCTGCGCATCGCCTACGTTTCGGGTGACGGGATCGCCATCAAGCGGCTCGACGCCTCGGGCGGGGTCACCGTCACCAGCGCCAGCGAGACCGCGCGCGGCGATTATGCGGTTTACGATCTCGACCGTTCGATCATCACCATGGTTGGCAATGTCCGGCTTGCGCAGGGGCCCAACGAGATTTTCGGTTCGCGCCTCATCATCGACCTCGACAGCGGTCGTGCGGTGATCGACGGCGGGCCGGCCGGCGTCGACCAGTCGGGCGGGCGCGTCACCGGCCGCTTCACCGTCCCGCGGCGCAACTAGGACGAGCGCGCTTTTCCATGCACGACCTCACCGACCAGGCCCGCACCGACCTCTCGGAAGTCCCGAGCGAAGTCGAGGTACGCGGGCTGCAGGTGAAGTCGATCGCCAAGAGCTACGACAAGAAGGTCGTGCTCAAGGACGTCTCGATGGCGGTCGCGCGCGGCGAGGTGGTCGGGCTGCTCGGCCCCAACGGTGCGGGCAAGACGACCAGCTTCTACTCGGTCATGGGGCTCGTGCGCCCCGACGCCGGGCGTATCATCCTCGACGGGGAGGACATTACCGACCTGCCGATGTACCGCCGCGCGATCCTCGGCCTCGGCTACCTGCCGCAGGAGACCTCGATCTTTCGCGGGCTCACGGTCGAGCAGAACATCCTTGCCGTCCTCGAGGTCGCCGAGCCCGACCCGGACGCCCGCGAGGCCCGGCTCGAGACGCTGCTCGACGAATTCGGCCTCACCCGCCTGCGCACCAGCCCGGCGATGGCGCTATCCGGGGGCGAGCGCCGCCGCTGCGAAATCGCGCGCGCGCTCGCGGCCGACCCCTCCATCATGCTCCTCGACGAGCCGTTCGCGGGCATCGATCCCCTGTCGATCAGCGACATTCGCGACCTCATCAAGGAATTGAAGAAGCGCGACATCGGGGTGCTGATCACCGACCACAACGTCCGTGAGACGCTCGACATCGTCGACCGCGCCTGCATCATCTACGACGGTCAGGTGCTGTTTCAGGGCACGCCCCAGGCGCTCGTCGCCGACGCCGAAGTGCGCCGCCTCTATCTCGGCGAGAGCTTCGCGCTCTAGGGGGAGTGGTCCGCATGGCCCTCGGCCCCCGTCTCGATATCCGCCAGACCCAGTCGCTGGTCATGACCCAGCAGCTGCAGCAGGCGATCAAGCTGCTGGCGCTCTCCAGCCTCGAGGTCGAGCAGGTCATCGCCGACGAGATCGCCAAGAACCCGCTGCTCGAAGTGCAGCGCGACGATCGCGGCGAAGAACGCGCCGAAGACCGCGAGTATGACGAATATGCCGACGAGGCGGGCGATCCCGACAGCGCCGAACTGATGGGCGCGGGCGACGACGGGGCCGCGCTCGACTATGACGACCGCGAGGCTGCGCGCGATACGGACAGCTATGCCGATCTCGGCATGCCCGCCGATCCCGACGCGGAGGCGTTCGATTTCGACCGGCTCGAATATCGCGAACATTCGCTCGCCGAACATCTTCTCGCCCAGCTTCACGGCGCGAGCGGGCCGATCGCCGAGGGCGCCGAAGCGATCATCCTGTCGCTCAAGGACACCGGCTATCTCGAGCTGCCGCTCGGCATCGTGCTCGGCCACCTGCCGCTCGACGCGCGCGACCAGGAGAAAGCGCTCGAACTCGTCCAGTCACTGGACCCGCCCGGCATCGGCGCGCGCGACCTTGCCGAGTGCCTCGCGCTCCAGGCCAAGGCAGCCGACCGCTTCGACCCGTGCATCGAGCGGCTGCTCCAGAATCTCGACCTCCTCGCCAAGGGGCGGATGAAGGACCTCAAGCGCATCTGCGACGTCGACGACGAGGACCTTGCCGACATGGTGCGCGAATTGCGCAGCTACGATCCCAAGCCCGGCCTCGCTTATTCCGAGGCCCCCGCAGAGGCGATCACCCCCGACGTGATCGTGACCAAGGGGCGCGAGGGTTGGGAAGTCCGCCTCAACCCCGACGCCCTGCCGCGCGTGCTGGTCAACAAGGAGTATCACGCGCAGCTCAGGCAAGGCCCGCAGGACAAGCATTCCAAGGCTTGGCTGAGCGAGAATCTCGCCAGCGCCAACTGGCTGGTGAAGGCGCTCGACCAGCGCGCGCAGACCATCACCAAGGTCGCCGCCGAGATCGTCAGGCAGCAGCAGGGCTTCTTCGAACAGGGCGTCAGCGCCTTGAAGCCGATGACGCTGGCGAGGGTCGCCGAGGCGGTCGAAGTCCACGAATCCACCGTCAGCCGCGTGACCTCGAACAAGTATCTGATCTGCGAACGCGGTACCTACGAGCTCAAATATTTCTTCGGCTCGGGGGTCGGCACGGCGGACAGCGAGGACGGCGCCTCGGCGCTCGCGGTCAAGGCGGCGATCAAGAAGCTGATCGACGAGGAGGACAAGATCCTTTCCGACGACACGCTGGTGACGCTGCTTGCCGACCAGGGGTTCGAACTCGCGCGGCGCACGGTCGCGAAATATCGCGAGGCGATGGGGATCGGCAGTTCGGTCCAGCGCCGCCGCCAGCGCAAGATGGAAGGGCGCTAGGCCCTACTTCCCGCGCTGGAAGCGCACCCGCGCCCAGACTGGCAGATGATCGCTCGCCTTGTGCGCGGCGGGGCTGCGGTGGACGCCTGCCGCCTCGATATGGAGCGCGTGGTCGACGAGGATCTTGTCGAGCGCGGCGACGGGCTTGCGGCTGTGGAAGCTGGGCCCGCACGGTGCGGGGCGGAAGCGCGTCCCGAACGCCTCGATGCAGCCGGTCGCCTCGCGCCACTCGTTGGTGTCGCCCATGATGATCGTGGGCATGTGGCGATGACGCGCCTCGACATGGGCGAGAATTCGCCGCGCCTGGCGGCTGCGCCACAGGCCCGACAGGTCGAGATGCATGCCGATCACGCGCACTTCGCGCCCGCCGATGTCGAGCTCGGCCATCACCGCGCCGCGCGGCTCGAGCGTCGGCAGGTCGAGCGCGGCGCAGTCGAGCACCTTGGTCCCCTTGCGCACGAGGATCGCGTTGCCATGCCAGCCGAGATTGCGCGTATCCAGCCGCTCCATCAGGGGCTGGGTCAACGGATGGGCGGGCACGCGATCGAGCAGCTTGGGATGCGACACGTCGAAGTCGACCGCCTCGAATGCGCCATGGTCGTCGATCAGCGCGTGCGGCACCGCCGCCCCGCGTGTGCCGACGCGCTTGTCGGCTTCCTGCAGCGCGACGATGTCGGGATCGATCTCCGCAAGAACGTCGAGCACCCGATCGGGCCGACGCCGCCGGTCGGTCCCGATCGCCTTGCGGATGTTGAAGGACGCGACGGTGAGCGAGCGGGTCATCGCTTCGCCAACACGCGTCCCGCGCGCTCGTTCCTCAAACGTCGAGGTTCGCGACGTTCAAGGCGTTGTCCTGGATGAACTCGCGGCGCGGTTCGACGACATCCCCCATCAGGCGGGTGAAGATCTCGTCGGCGACGTCGGCCTGGTCGACCTCGACCCGCAGCAGCGAGCGGTTCTCCTTGTCGAGCGTGGTTTCCCACAGCTGGTCCGCGTTCATCTCGCCCAGCCCCTTGTAGCGCTGGATCGAGAGGCCCTTGCGGCCCGCCGCGAGGACCGCGTCGAGCAGGCTCGTCGGCCCGGTCACCATCACCGCCTTGCGGTTCTCGGCTTCCTCGCCATCCGAGCGCAACGCCTTGAGCGTGCCCGGCGTCGCGTAGGCCGAAGCCTGCTCGCTGGCGAGCTTGTGAAGCTTGCGCGCCTCCGCCGAGGCGACGAAGCTCGGGCCGACCAGCATCGCGTCGGTCACCCCGCGCCATTCGCGCCGGAAGACGTAGCCGCCATCCTCGCCGACGTCGCCCGACCACTTGGCCTCGAGATCCTCGAGCCCCATCCACTTGGCGGTCTTGTCGGCTGCGGCAACCTTGCCCTTGCTGTCGAGCGCGGGATCGAGCGCGCCGTTGAGCGCGAGCGCTTCCACCAGCGCCGGATCGTACTTGCGCGGGGCATAGCCCATCAGCGTGCGGAAGCGGCGCGCATGGTCGATCAGCGCGCGCAGGTCGGCACCGGTGCGCTCTCCTTCGGCCCCGTCGAGCAGCAGGCCGTCGAGCCCTGCGTCGATCAGATAGTCGTCGAGCGCGGCATTGTCCTTGAGGTAGACCTCGGAGCGCCCGCGCGCGACTTTGTAGAGCGGCGGCTGGGCGATGTAGAGGTGCCCCGCTTCGACCAGCTCGGGCATCTGCCGGTAGAAGAAGGTGAGCAGCAGCGTGCGGATGTGCGCGCCGTCGACGTCGGCGTCGGTCATGATCACGATCTTGTGATAGCGCAGTTTTTCGAGGTTGAATTCCTCACGCCCGATGCCGGTGCCGAGCGCCTGGATCATCGTCCCGATTTCCTTCGACGACAGCATGCGGTCGAAACGCGCGCGTTCGACGTTGAGGATCTTGCCCTTCAAGGGCAGGATCGCCTGCGTCTTGCGGTCGCGGCCCTGTTTGGCGGAGCCGCCGGCGGAATCACCCTCGACCAGGAACAGTTCGGCCTTCGAAGGATCGCGTTCCTGGCAGTCGGCAAGCTTGCCCGGCAGCGAGGCGACGGTCATCGCGCCCTTGCGGGTCATCTCGCGCGCCTTTCGGGCCGCTTCGCGCGCGGCCGCGGCGTCGATGACCTTCTGGACGACCTGCCGCGCCTCGTTCGGGTTCTCCTCGAGCCACTCGTTGAGCTTGTCTGCAATCAGGCTTTCCAGCGGCTGGCGCACTTCCGAGCTGACCAGCTTGTCCTTGGTCTGCGAGGAGAATTTAGGATCGGGCAGCTTCACGCTGACGATGGCGGTGAGGCCTTCGCGCATATCGTCGCCGGTGAGCGACACTTTCTGCTTCTTCAGGAGGCCGGTCTTTTCCGCATAGGCGTTAAGCGTGCGCGTCAGCGCCGAACGGAAGGCCGACATGTGTGTGCCGCCGTCGCGCTGCGGGATGTTGTTGGTGAAGGCGAGGACGTTCTCGTAATAGCTGTCGTTCCACTCGAGCGCGACCTCGATGCCGATATCGTCGCGCTGCCCGGTGATGGCGATCGGATCGGGCATCAGCGCGGTCTTGGCGCGGTCGAGATACTGCACGAAGGCGGCGATCCCGCCCTCGTAGTACATCTCGACTTCGCGCGGTTCGTCGTGCCGCGCGTCGGCCAGCAGGATGCGCACGCCCGAGTTGAGGAACGCCAGTTCGCGAAAGCGGTGTTCGAGCCGTTCGAAGTCGAACTCGATGAACTTGAACGTGTCGGAGCTCGGCATGAAGGTGACCTTGGTACCCTTCTTGCCCACGGCCTCGCCGACGACGCGAAGCGATTCCACCGCGTTGCCGTGCTCGAAGCGCATCCAGTGCTCCTTGCCGTCGCGCCAGATGACAAGCTCGAGCCATTCGGACAGCGCGTTGACCACCGAGACGCCCACGCCGTGGAGGCCGCCGGAGACCTTGTAGGCGTTCTCGTCGGACGTGTTCTCGAACTTCCCGCCCGCGTGGAGCTGGGTCATGATCACCTCGGCCGCCGACACGCCTTCTTCCTTGTGCATGTCGGTGGGGATGCCGCGGCCATTGTCCTCGACGCTGCACGAACCGTCGGCATTCAGCGTGATCAGCACGCGGTCGCAATGGCCTGCGAGCGCCTCGTCGATGGCGTTGTCGGAGACTTCGAACACCATGTGATGGAGGCCCGAACCGTCGTCGGTATCGCCGATATACATGCCCGGCCGCTTGCGCACCGCGTCGAGCCCCTTGAGGACCTTGATGCTGTCGGCACCGTACTGGTTCTTGTTCGCTTCTTCTGCCATCGAAATTCGCTTGCTTTTCCGTGCTTTAGGGAACGCGCCGCCGTCAGGAGAAGGAACGCGAAAAGGCCAGAAGGCGGACTTTCGCGAGGACGGCGACTTTCATCCTGATTTTATGGCATTTTTGGCCTTCGAAACCAAGCGTTTTGGGCCCTTTTTTTGCCTCCTCGATCCCGCTGTTGCGGGCCCTTTCGGCAACTTGTCGCGTTGGGCGTCAGAGCGAAGGAGGAACGATGCCCCACTGGCGCTGGATTTTGAGGGAATTGCTGTCGCGAATCTGGTTCCGCGCCGCGATGATCGCGTTCCTGTCGGTGTTGCTGGCCCTGTCCGCCGCGGCGCTCGCACCGATCATGCCTTACGACCTCAGCATCAAGATCGGTGCCAAGGCGACCGACAACATCCTCACCATTCTCGCCTCCTCGATGCTTGCGGTGACAACCTTCTCACTGACAGCAATGGTCACCGCCTTCTCGGGCGCGGCACAGCTCGGCACGCCGCGCGCCACCGAGTTGCTGATCGAAGACAAGACCGCGCAGAACGCGCTGTCGATCTTCCTCGGTGGCTTCCTGTTCGCGATCGTTGGCGTCATCGCGCTGTCGACCGGGCTCTACGGCGAACAGGGTCGCGCCATCCTGTTGATCGGCACGATCCTCATGATCGCATGGATCGCGGTCACGCTGCTGCGCTGGATCGGACGGCTTGCCTATTTCGGTCGGCTCGGCGACACGATCGCGCGGGTCGAGAGAAAAAGTCGTGACCAGCTGGAGGCCTATCCGGGCGCCCGCATCTTTTCTGGGCGAGCAGCGATCGCGATGCCGCCAGACGCGATTGCGGTGCCTGCAGAAGGCGCGGGCTATATTGCCCATGTCGACCGCCAGTCGCTCGCCGGGTTGGCGACCGAGGCAGGAGTCGAATTGGTCTTGTGCGCGCCGCCCGGCCAATTTGTGCGCAAGGGGTCGCCGCTGGCCTGGTCACGTCCCCCGGCGACAGGCCTCGACCATGAAAAGGTGCGCGCGCGTTTCACCGTCCACCGGTCCCGCGATCTCGACCAGGACCCGCGTTTCGGCATGGTAGTGTTATCGGAAATCGCTTCGCGCGCCTTGTCGCCCGCAGTCAACGACCCCGGCTCTGCTATCGCGGTGCTGGTGTCCGCGCAGCGTGTTCTTGAACGTTTTCTCGATGCGCCGAGCGCACCCGCTCCGTACCCCGGACTGCTCGACCACCCCCTTTCGCTCGAGGAAATGGTCGAGGACCTCGTCCTGCCGATCGCGCGCGACGGCGCCCATCTTGTCGAGGTCGGTATCCAGCTCCAGAAGCTGCTCGGCGGATTGGCCGAGACATTTCCGGGTGCGGCCGGCGCGATGGCAAGGCTCGCGAGTGACGCGCGCGGTCGGGCGATGGACGCTCTGAGTGCGAAAACCGACCGCGAGCGGCTCGACCGCGCTCACGGCGCGGCCTTTCCGTCCGAGGTCTTGCGGGCTGGTCCGTCCGTATCTTAGCCGCGGGCGCGACGAGGACCGCGACGCGGCCCCTTGTTGCCCGGCTTCTTGGGCTTCGCGCCTCCCGGGCGATGGCCGGCCGGCTTGATCGCATGTGCGGCCTTCTTCTTGCCGTGGCGCGGCGGACCACGACGCGGACCGCGACGTTCACGCTGCTCCTCGTCGCGCATGTCCTCGCGCACTTCCGGCATTGCCTGGAGCGCCTGCACCGTGCCCATGAAATTGTCGGGCAGCGGCACCGCACCGATGCGCTGCTTGATCAGCTTCTCGATGTCCTTGAGGTAGGGCCGCTCGTCCTCGGCGCAGAAGCTGTAGGCGATGCCCTCGCGGCCCGCACGCGCGGTCCGACCGATGCGGTGGACATACTGCTCGGGCACGTTGGGCAGGTCGAAATTGACGACGTGGCTGACGCCCGGAATGTCGATCCCGCGCGCCGCGATGTCGGTCGCGACGAGGATGCGGATGTCGCCGCGGCGGAAGGCCTCGAGCGCGCGCTCGCGCTGCGCCTGGCTCTTGTTGCCGTGGATCGCCACCGCTTCGATACCGGCTGCCTTGAGGCGCCGCACGATCCGGTCGCAGCCATGCTTGGTGCGCGAGAAGACGAGGCTGAGGTCGATCGGCTCGTGCTGGAAGAACAGGGTCAGCAGCGCCTGCTTTTCCTTCTGGTTGACGAACGTCACTGCCTGGCTGACGCGCTCGGCGGTCGAGGACACCGGGGTCACCGAGATCTCGACCGCGTTGCGGCAGTAGCGATCGGCCAGCTGGCGGATCTGCTTGGGCATGGTCGCCGAGAAGAACAGCGTCTGGCGCTTCTCGGGAATGATGTTCACGATCCGCTTGAGGTCGTGGATGAAACCCAGGTCGAGCATCTGGTCGGCCTCGTCGAGGACGAGGATCTCAAGCGCGGAAAGATCGAGCACGCGCTGGTCGACGAGATCGAGCAGGCGGCCCGGGGTCGCGACGAGAATGTCGAGACCGCGGCTGACTTCGCGGATCGAGCGCGGCACGGGAACGCCGCCGAAGATGACGCCGACGCGCACGTGCTGGCCCTGGGCATAGCCGCGCGCGGCAGTGGCGATCTGCGCCGCCAGCTCGCGCGTGGGCGCGAGGACGAGCATGCGCGCCCGCCCCGGCACGAGCCGCTGCGGCGCGCTGTCGACCAGCCGCTGGATGGTGGGCAACACGAAGGCTGCGGTCTTGCCGGTGCCCGTCTGGGCGATGCCGACGAGGTCCTTGCCCGCCAGCACGGGCGGAATCGCCTTCTGCTGGATCGGGGTCGGGTCGGAATAGTCGCGCGCTTCGAGCGCGGCGAGAATGGGCTGCGAAAGCCCGAGATCGGAGAATTTCATGCGAATACCTTGTGTCGAGCGCGCGCGAAAAGCCGCGCGACGCTGAAATTTCAGGGGGTGGATACCCCGCGTGATGAGAGGGCCATTGGTTGGCGGTGGCGCGCAGGGCGCTCCCCTTGGGGAGCATCACGCCGCTGGTCGGCGCGCCGATGTTGCGGTGCGATATAGGGCAATCCGTCTGAATTACCAGTTAATTCGCTTCGACCCGTCCGTCGGCCACATGAAAGCGGGTCCCTTCGACGCCGTCGAACAGCGCGGCTTCGGTTCCCGTCATCCACACCTGCCCGCGCCCTTCGAGCCTTTCGTAAAGTGCCTCGCGCCGTCCCGGATCAAGGTGCGCAGCGACCTCGTCGAGAAGCAGGATCGGCGCCATGCCGCGCCGCGTCTCGACCAGTTCGCCATGCGCCAGGACGAGGCCCAGGAGCAGCGCCTTCTGCTCGCCGGTCGACGACAGGCTGGCGGGTTGGTTCTTCTCGAGATGGGAGACTTCGAGGTCCTGGCGGTGTGGGCCGACGAGCGTGCGCCCGGCCTGCCCATCGCGCGTGCGCGAGGTACGCAACTGTTGTCGCAGGTCGCCGCCGTCATAGCCGGTGAGCACGAGGCCGGCTTTCGGGAAATTCCCTACGGGCGCACCCGCGACCGCCTCCGACAGTGACGCGACCGTTCTTTCGCGCGCCGCGTGAAGCGCCTCTCCATGCTCGGCCATACCGGCTTCGAGGCTGGACAACCAGTCGGGGTCGGCGCTCTCGGGTTCGGCGAGCAGCTTGTTGCGCGCGCGCATCGCGGCCTCGTAGCGGCTGGCATGGTGCCCGTGCCCCGGTTCGAGCGCAAGCGTCAGCCGGTCGAGGAAAGCGCGCCGCGCCGCCTTGCTGTCGGCGAACAGCCGGTCCATCGCGGGCGTCAGCCACAGGATGGCGAGCCGCTCGGCCAGTTGCGAGAGGGGGGCATTGGCCCCGTTGACTCTTAGCTGCCGCCGGTCGGGCGCGGCCGCGAGCGTGCCGGTACCAAGCTCGGTCCCGTCCTCCAGCCGCGCCGCCACGGAAAAGCCTCCGGGCCCGGCCTGCCGCGCCATGTCGCGCAGCGCCGCGCGCCGCAGTCCGCGGCCCGGCGCAAGCATCGACACGGCTTCGAGAATGTTCGTCTTGCCCGCCCCGTTGTCGCCCGACAGCATCACGAACCCCGGCGCCAGCCCGAGCAGCGCATCGGCGTGATTGCGGAAATCGGTGAGAGAGAGGCGCGAAAGGGCGGTCATGCCGCTTACTCGTAGCAGAACGGCGCGGGGCAGCCCGCGCCGTCAGACTGGATTGCTTCGCAACCCGCTGTCCGGTCTGCACCGTCTCTTCGCGTAGGCCTCACTCGCTTCGCTCCGCTTGGCCTACGCTCGGCGGTTTAGACACGCATCGGCATCAGCACGTAGAGCGCCTGGCTTTGGTCGTTCTCGCGCAGCAGGGTCGGCGCGGCGGCGTCCGCGAAGTGGACTTCGACCGTATCGCCTTCGATCTCATGGAGGATGTCCATGAGATAGCGCGCGTTAAAGCCGATCTCGAGCCCGTCGCTACCATAGTCGGCCGGCACTTCCTCGACCGCGACGCCGTTCTCGGGGCTGGTCACCGACAGCGTCACCTTGTCCTTGCCCAGCGCCATCTTGACCGCGCGGGTCTTCTCGCTGGCGATGGTCGCAACGCGGTCGACGCCGTCCATGAAGCTCTTGGGGTCGACCTTCATCAGCTTGTCGTTGCCGGTCGGGATGACGCGGTTGTAGTCGGGGAAGGTGCCGTCGATCAGCTTGCTAGTCAGGACCGCCGAACCCAGCCCGAAGCGGACCTTCGAGGCAGACAGCGAGATCTCGACCGTGCCCTCGACCTCGTCGAGCAGCTTGCGCAATTCGCCGACGCACTTCTTGGGGACGATGATGTCGGGCATGCCGTCGGCGCCCTCGGGCTTGTCCACGGTGACGCGCGCAAGGCGGTGACCGTCTGTCGCGGCGGCCTTCAGCTTGTCGTCGTCGACGTGAAAGAAGATGCCCATCAGGTAATAGCGCGTCTCTTCCGACGAGATGGCGAAGCGCGTCTTGTCGATGATCTGCCTGAGCGTCGCCGCAGGCAGTTCGAACCGGGTCGGCAGCTCGCCTTCCGCGATTACCGGGAAATCGTCGCGCGGCAGCGTCTGCAGATTGAAGCGCGCGCGGCCCGCGACGACCTGCATCTTTCCGTCGGCGGCGGTCAGTTCGACCTGCGCGCCCTCGGGCAGCTTGCGAACGATGTCGAAGAAGGTGTGCGCGGGCACGGTTGTCGCGCCGGCCTGCTCGACCTGGGCTGCGACCTTTTCGTCGACCTGGAGGTCGAGGTCGGTCGCCATCAGGCGCAGCGAGCCGTCGTCGCCCGCCTCGAGCATCACGTTGGAAAGGATCGGAATGGTATTGCGCCGCTCGACGACCGACTGGACATGGCCCAGGCTCTTGAGGAGCACCGCCCGTTCAAGTGTCGCTTTCATTGCTGATCCTAGCCCCCGCGTTTGAGTGATTGGTCACTCGTTATAGCGCGGCAACGCGATGGTGCCAGCCAAAAGACGCCCCGTACGCACTCGGGCCGGGTCCGTCGCTGCAACGAGACCGAATCAGGCTGTCCTTCGCGCCGATCGACCGCGTTTTCCCGCCTCGCCCTTGCCATCGTCCTCGCGTTGACGCAGCGCCGCGATCGCCTTTCGCGTGCGTGTCGCAGCCCCGTGAAGGGCCGCGAGGCATCGATGTGGGTCGGCGTCTTGCGCCTCGAACGCCTGCGCACAGCGCGCCAGCGCCTCGGCCCCTATACTGCTTGCAGCGCCCTTGAGGCTGTGCGCGATGCGCAGGACGGTCTCGCCCTCCCCCTCGGCGAGCGCCGCCTCGATGTCGCGCGGCCGCGCCTCGGCCTCGATGTCGAGCAGCCCGAGCAGGTTGTCGAGGCGCGCCTCTCCCAGCGCCGTGCGCAACTGCGCCAGCTGGTCGCGGTCGAACAAGGCGGGAGACGGCGGGAGCGGCGGCGCGGCCGATCGACGTTGCTCGTCTCCCTTGTCACCCGACGCCGCCAGCCCCGCGATCGCCGCCAACTGGTCGAGCAGCGCCGCTTGGTCGATCGGTTTGGTCAGAAAGGCGCTGAGGCCCGCACCGTCGTAGAAACGCCGCCGCTCCGGGCTAGCGTCGGCCGTGAGCGCAAGGATCGGGATCGCGGCGCACGGCCCGTCGGAGGCGCGGATCAGCCGCGTCGCGGCAAGTCCGTCCAGTTCGGGCATCTGCATGTCCATGATGATCGCGTCGTAGCGCTCCGCCCGGGCCGCCTCGACCGCGAGCCGCCCGTTCTCGACGCAAGTCACCCGGTGCCCGGCCGCGCGCAGCATCGCGCCGATCAGCATCTGGTTGACCGGATTGTCCTCGGCCACGAGGATCGACAGGACGCGTGGCGAGCGGATCGCGCCTGCGTCGGGTCCTTGCGCCTCGGCGCGCGCCGGGTCGCCCTTTTCCAGCCCGAGGTCGATGCGAAAGGTCGATCCTCGACCGAGCGCGCTGTCGAAGCCGATCGTCCCGCCCATCGCGCCGACCAGTCGGTTGCAAATCGCCAGGCCGAGCCCCGTCCCGCCGAAGCGCCTCGATGTCGTCGCGTCGGCCTGGCTGAACGGTTGAAACAGGCGCTCGGCCGCCGCGGGGTCGATCCCGATCCCGGTGTCGGCGACCCGAAGCGACAGGTGCAACCCGTCCGCCTCCCGGCGCGATCGTGCGGTCACAGTGACCGACCCGGCAGGCGTGAACTTGATCGCGTTGGAGACGAGGTTGCCGAGCAGCTGGCGCAGGCGAACCGGGTCTCCCTTCACGAACGGGTCGCCCTCGATCCGGTTCTCGAAGACAAGGTCGATCCCCTTTTCGCTGGCCGACGGCTCGTACAGCGCAACGGCGTCGGCAAGCATCGGGGACAACGCGAAATCGCGCCGCTCGATCTTCACCTTGCCGCTCTCCAGACGCGAGAAATCGAGAATGTCGTCGAGCACCGCCATCAGCAAGTCGGCGGACGTCTTGAGCATGCCGAGATAGCGTTCGCGGTCGGCCTGCCCAGGTTTGGCGAGCAATAGGTCGATCATTCCGAGCACACCCGTCATCGGCGTGCGGATCTCGTGGCTCATCGTTGCGAGAAACTGCGACTTGGCCTCGGCCGCCGACCGCGCCCGGTCGCGCGATGCGGCCAATTCGCGGTGTGCATTGCGCTGGACCGTGACGTCCCGAACGACGCCGACATATCCCTGAACCTCGCCCGCCTCATCGCGATCGGCCTGCAGCACCACCCTGAGATGCCTGACTTCGCCTTGCGCCGTCGCCAGATCGACGCTGCATTCGCATGCCCGCTCCGCGCGGCGCGCGCGCGCCAGCGTCGAGAGCAGGGTGCCGCGATCCGCGGGAACGAGGCAGCGCAACGCACGCCGCGCCGAGATCGCGTCGTCGCGTTCGATTTGCGTGATCGCATTGACCTGATGCGAATAGTCGAAGCTGCGCGTCCTCAGGTCGAGCCGCCAGTGCCCCACCCCCGCAAGGTCCTCGGCGAGGCTGAGGACGCGGTTGCTTTCGCGCAGCTTGGCTGCGGATTCGGTCGCGATCCTCTCCGCTTCGAAGCGGCGGTTGATGTCGCGCACGGTCGCGACCAGCTCGCGCGGATCCCCGGTTGCAGGGTCGTGAACCAGGCGAAAGCCCGCCTCGACCCAAAGGTAACGCCCGTCGCGATGGCGCTGGCGATAGCGCATCTGCGGCGTCCCGCTTCCGACGAGCAGGTCGCTAAGGGCATGGACGAGCATTTCCTGATCGGACGGGTGAACGTAATCGGAGAGGCGGTGGCCGACCATTTCCTCGGGCGCGAGTCCGAGGACACGTTGGGACGCACTGGACACGTAATGTTGCATCCCGTCGAGCCCGAGGCGGATCACGATGTCGCCGGCATTCTCGGTGACCAGTCGATAGAGTCCCTCGGATTCCACGAGCCGCTCTTCGGCGCGGCGACGCTGGGTGATGTCCGCGAGCCGCGCGACGAAGCCGCCGTGGTCCCCCTCGCGATCGGTTTCCGGATGGATCGACAGGTCCACCCAGGTCCGCGCTTGCGAGAAGTCGGTCGTGCGCGCGCCCCGCGGCTGGCCCGACACACCCCGTTCGATGCGCAGCGCGGCGAACTCTTCGCGGACGGGCTCCAGCGTCGCGCGTGCCCGGGCCCACAGTGACTGGGCCTTGCCTCGGTCCTCCGGTGCGATCGCGTCGAGCCAGCTGCCCTCGAGCAGGTCGGCGCGGGTCTGGCCGGTCAGGCGGAGCCAGCAATTGTTGACCCAGGTCGCCCGCCCCGCGGGATCGAGATGGAGGATGCCTGCCGGAGACGCCTCAGCGATCCGCAGGAACTTGCGCTCGCTTCGCTCGAAGGCGTCGCCCAGCCGGTCGCGTTCGCTGATGACCGCCCGCACCGGCAGCACGAGGAATACGAGTGTTGCGACGAACGTCTCGAGCGCCGTGATACGGATCGAGCGGTCGCTCGAAATCTCGGCAAGCGGCCCGAGTTCGAGGGCGGTCGCCCCGATCGCGATCGCGGAGCAACAGAAGATCGCCAGCGTCGCGGCCGGCAGGTTGAGGCGGAAAGCCGCCAGCACGAAGAGCGGGGCGAGCAGGAAGAGCAATGGCGGCTGGCCCTGGGTGAAGGCCGCCGCGCACAGCACCAGCAGCGCCGAGAACAAGGCAATGCCTTCCGCGGCGTCGCGCGGGCGCAAGGTCTTGCGAGCGCGCCACCAACTCCTCAAGCGGGGCGGGAGCGAGAGGAGCAACGGAGCGACGATCATCAGTCCCAGCGCATCCGAAACCGCCCAGCTCAAGTAACTCGGTACGAAGGGAGCGCCCTCGATGCCCACGAGCCAGGCCGACGCGATTGCGGCCGACAGGAGCGGCGCAAGGATCGAAGCAAGAAGGAGGCGCGCGATGGCTCGGCCCTGATCGAAACTTTGCGACGGGGCGAGCGCCGGCGCGACCATCGTCACGACAAGCGCGACCTCGGCAAGATTGGCAGTGCCCAGGGCGAGTGCCCGGGCAAGCGGGTCGTGATGTGCGAGATTCGCCGCGAGAAGGCCGACGAACGCCGCGACGGCAAGGCCGAGATGATGGCGTGGCGCCGCGCGCAACATGACGGCCACGGTTACCGCGTTGGACAACCAGACGACCGCGATCCGCCCGGACTCGCGCGTCAGCGTGATTCCGGCGAAGGCGATCGCGAACACCGAAAGCGCGAGGGCGAGCGCGACCAGCACAGGCAGGCCCGGTACGAGCCGGCGGATGACGGCGCTGGCGGGAAGGCGCAGTTGCACGTCCGTTCTCCTTCCATTCCCTTTTTGGGCTACGGAAATGCAAGCGAGAAGACGAGCAGCGTCCGATCCGTTCCGGACCAAAGAAGAGGGCGCCCCCCTTTTATGCGGGGAGGCGCCCTCGATTACCGCAACCGTTGGAAGCGTCAGCTCGGCATGAGCACGCCGTCGACGCGGTGGACGACCCCGTTCGAGCCTTCCACGTCGCTTTCGGTAATGCGCACCTCGCCGCCCGCACCGTCGGTCAGCACGATCGCCTCGCCGTCGCGTTTGGCGGTCAACGTGTCGGGACCGAGCGTGGGAAGCGTGGCGCTACCACCCCCGGCATCGATCGCCTTCCCGATATCCTCGGCGAGAATGGTGCCGGGCATGATGTGGTAGCTGAGCACCTGGCCGAGCTGCTCTCGCGCATCCTCGGCCATCAGCGCATCGAACGCCCCGGCGGGGAGCGCATCGAACGCCGCGTCGGACGGGGCGAGCACGGTGTAGGGGCCGACGCCCGAGAGCACGTCGCCGAGACCGGCCGCCTCGATCGCCTCGCCGAACTTGCCGTCCTTGCCCACCAGGTCTGACAGATCGGCGTCCGCCTCGACAGAGGTCGGCGCTTCTTGTGCCGGCGTCTGGTCCGAGCAGGCGCCAAGCGCCAGGGCCGCGCTTGCGGCCATGATCATGAAACGCATGGAGACTTCCTTCCTCAGATGATCGCCTTGACCAGCTCGGTCACGAGCATGGTGGTCGGATCGACGCGATAGATGTAGCCGTCATTGTAACGATACCAGTTGTCCGGCGTGTCATAATAGGTCGACCGGTAGGTCAGCGGGACGTTGTAGACCGAATAGGCATTCGGCATCGGCTGGCCTACCGCAAGATCGCCCGCAAGCAGCGCGACCACCGAACGGATCAGCTGTGTTTCCGGGTCGACCCGGTAGATCGCCCCGTCGCCGTAGCGGTAATACGGATCCGAATAATAGGTCCGGTACTGCATCGGCACGTTGTAGAAGTCGTAGGCCTGCGGATAGCGGGTCCCGACCGGATAATAATAGCCCGGGCGGTCGTAGAGCGGGATCAGGCCGCGCACGATCCCGTCCGAAGCGATGCGATAGATATAGTCGTCGCCCATCCGGTAGCGGAACCCGTCGTCATCCTCGTCGAACCAGGCGGCATAGGGCCCGACCAGCCGGCGGTCGGCATAGCTTTGCGGGATCTGCTGCCCCCACATCTTCTTTGCCTGCCCGGGCGGCATGCAGCCGTAGCTCATCGGCACGAGGCCCGGGGGACAGCTGGCAGCCGTTCCCAGCCCCGACGCGCCGTAACGCCACTTTGCCGAGGGATGGCGGTCGACCCTGACGTCGGCCTTGACCCGGCGCGCCGACACGGACGGCGCCTGACGGCGGCCGGGCTTGTCGACGACGAAGACTCGATCGCCGCGCTCGGCGCGGGCGTAGGAGCGCCCCCGTTCCTTCTCGACCTTTGCGCGCCCGCGCGACTCGGAGTCGTGGGAGACACGCACCCGATCGGCCTTCTTGGCCTTGTGTGACTTTTCCTTGCCGTGGCCGCCGCGATCCTGATGGCCGCCGCGGTCCTTGTCCTTGTTTCCGTGCCCCTGTGCAGCCAGTGGCGCGGTCACGGCGAGCGCCGCAGCGCCCGCGATCAAACTGAGATAACGCATGGATTCACTCCTCTCGGAGGCTCCAAACGGGCAAGTCGGGGGTCGCGTTCCCTCTCAGCGCTCGACGACGTCCCGATCCAGTCGACGCGAGGCGAGCCACATCAGGAATGCGGCGGCCGCGTAGACCGACGTGGCCAGCATCGCCGAGTAGCGGAGCGCCTCGTCACCGTAGACCGGGGTCAGCGCGTCGGAAATCTCGCCGATCAGCGGCGATCCGAGCCCCAGGCCGAGCAGGTTGTTGATAAACAGGAACAGTGCCGATGCCGTGGCGCGCATGCGCGCGGGAACCAGCTTGGTGATGGCGGTCACCACCGGGCCCAGCCACATGAGCGACAGCGCGGTCGGGACGAGAAACAGGAAGAAGCTGGCGGCCAGGTTGGTGCTCGAAAAGGCGAGCAGGTAGGCGGGCAGCGTCACCGCAAAGGCAATCGCGACCAGCTTCGCATAACCCCCGACGCGCGCCGCGCCGAGCCGGTCGCCCAGCACGCCCCCCGCATAAATACCGACCGCGCCGCCGACCCCGAACATGCCCGCCATGAGCCAGCTGCGATCGACCAGCGACAGTTCGAAACTGCGTGCGAGGAAGCTTGGGATCCAGAAGGCGAAACCATAGCCTGCCATGCTGGCGAGGCCAGCGCCGAACCCGAGCATCCAGAAGCTCGGCTTGGCGGCAACGGTGCGGAACACGGTGCCGACCGAGGGTGCCGCCTCCGACACGCCGTCGGCTGCATGGCCGTGGCCGGGATCGCGCACGAAGAATTTGAAGATGGGCGCGAAGACCAGTCCGGCCAGTCCGACCGCGATGAAGGCGGCGCGCCAGTCGACCGTGGCGGCGAGGAGGCCGCCGAACAGCACACCCAGCGCCGAGCCGAGCGGGATGCCGAGCGAGAAGATGGCGAGCGCCCGCGCACGTGCCTCGGCGGGATAGAGGTCGCTGATCAGCGAGTAGGCCGGTGCGGCCCCGGCCGCCTCGCCCACGCCCACGCTCATGCGCGCGAGGAACAATTGCCAGAAATTCATCGCCATGCCGCACAGCGCGGTCGCCCCGCTCCATAAGGCGAGCCCAATGGTGATGATCCAGCTGCGGTTCTTGCGGTCGGCGAGCAGCGCCACCGGGATGGCGAGCGCGGTGTAGAAGAGCGCGAAGGCCGTCCCGCCCATCCAGCCGAGCTGGCCGTCGGACAGCTTGAGGTCGAGCTTGATCGGTTCGGCGAGGATCCCGATGATCTGACGATCGATGAAGTTGAGCGTGTAGGCGATGACGAGCATCGCCATCATCACGGTGCGGTTGGATTGCGCGGCGCGGGTCACGCGAGGCCCTTCGCCATCGCGACGAACCGATCGATGTCAGCCTCGTCGTGATAGAGGCCGAGCCCGACCCGCAGCACGTCGCCGCGCACGTCGGTGATGCAGTCTTTCGCCTTGAGTTCATCGCACCAGCGCGCCGCGTCTGCGTGACGATAGGCGAGAAACCGCGCATGCGGATGACCGTCGAGCGGGTTGAGCAAGTCGGCCCCGGCAAACACGGTCTCGCCCAGCCCGTCGACAAGTTTCTCGTGGAGCTCCGCGACATGCGCATTGGTGTCGGCGACATCGATTGCTTCCGCGATCAGCATCCCGCGGATCGCATTCCAGCGGTAGAGGGCGGACGGATCGAACGTCGCGCCCATGAAACGCATCGCGTCCTCGGCATAGCCGACCATGCCGGGCGGCAGGGTGAGGTCCTCGAACTCGGCAAACCAGCCGGTGATCGGCGGACGCGGCCCGAAGCCCGGCGGGCAGGTCATGAACCCCATCCCCTCGCCCGCCATCGCATATTTGTAGCCGCCACCGAGATAGAAGGCCTTGTCCGCGTTGGCGCGCGAGAAGGGGTGTTCGAGCGCCATGAAGGCGTGATAGCCATCGACCGCGACCCACGGTCCCTCGGGACGCGCAAGCTCGCAGATAGGATCGACGGGATCGACGATCCGCCCGCTCCCGAACAGCACGTGGCTGACGAAGATCATGTCATGCGCGCCCGACGAAGCCGCTTCCAGGAAGCGCTCGGCAAAGTTGTCGAACGGTTCGACGGGGACCGTCTCGACCGCGATCTCACCCGCCTCGAGCCAGCGCGCGAACTGGCGCCGCGCGCTGTGGAATTCGCCGTCGGTGGTGAGGATGCGCAGCGCGCCGCCTGCACCGCGCGGACAGGCCGCGACCAGCCGCACGATGAGATCGTGCGTGTTGGCGGCGAACACGACCTGTCGCCAGGCCGCGGTGCCGAGACCGAGCTCGGCGGAGACGCCGGCGGCCGCCTCGGGCCACACCTCGCCCATCACCGTGTCCCACTTGGTGTCGGCCAGCGCGGCGGCATCGTCCCAGCAGCGCAACTGGCCCACGCGGCTCGCGTCGGGCCACAGGTGGTGACTGTGCGCGGCCATGTGGAGCCGCCCCGGGGCGGCGCTCAGGCTCGCCGAAAACAGGCGCTTGAAGCTCATATCTCGGTGCGCAGGTCCCACAGCAGCGGGAACGCCCGCTTGGTCAGCGTCGAGCGCAAGTAAGGCGCGCCGGCCGAGCCTCCGGTGCCGCGCTTCATGCCGATCACCCGCTCGACCATCAGCACGTGCCGGTGGCGCCAGGCGGCGAGCGCCTCGTCGATGTCGACCAGTTTCTCGGCCAGCCCGTAAAGCCCGACATGGGCATCGGCGTTGCGGTAGATGTCCAGCCACGAAGCGCGGATCGCGTCGTCGTCCGAGACATCGAACCCGCCGCGCCCGAGCGCCGCGACCGCCTCGTCCCACAGGCTCGGGTCCTCGAGCGCCTTCTCGAGCTTCCGGCGTGCCTCGCTGCCGCCCTCGTTGATTTCGAGATAGGCAGGATCCTTGATCCCGAGCCGATATTCGAGTTCGCGGAACTGCGCCGACTGGAAGCCCGATCCGGTTCCGAGCACGTGGCGGAACTTCATGTAATCGACCGGAGTCAGCGTGGTCAGCACGTCCCACGACAAGGTCATCACCGTCTGGATGCGACTGACCCTGGACAGCGTCTTGTGGACAAGCCCGAACTGGTCGTCGCGCAGCAGATCGATCGCGTAGGCGACCTCGTGAAGCAGCTGCTTGAGCCACAGCTCCTTGTTCTGGTGGATGATGATGAACAGCATCTCGTCGTGCATTTCCGACTGGGGATGCTGCGCCCCGAGCACGCGCTCGAGGTCGAGGAATTGGGCATAGGTCATGCCGGCGGGCTGGACGGTCATGCCGCTGGCTTACGCGCGCGAGCGCCCCCCGGCAAGGTGCCGTCCAGCGCCCGCGCGGGAAGGACTATTGGGTCTGTTCGGGGGCGAGCATGCCGGCCTGGCCGACGGAGCCGATATTGCCGAACAGTTCCTCGAAGAAGCTCTTCTCGCGGCCCAGCGTCGGGGTCTTGCCGCCGGCGGGGTCGATGTTGACCGCCAGTTCGGGGCCGCCGCGGTCGACCACGGCGACATTGCCGGCGTCGTCGAACTGGACGTGAATGATCGAGGCGTCAGTGAGCTTGGGCTTGCGGAACGCGAACTGCGAGGTCTGGCGCGTCACGTAATACCAGTTCTTGTCGTCGAACTGCCCGGTGAAGGTCGGGCGGCCAAGCGTGCGTTCGACCGAGGCCTTGTTGTCGATCCCGACTTCGACCGCGTCCACCAGCTCGGGCATCGCGATGTAGCCGCTCGAATCCCGGACGCCCGCACACGCCGCGAGCGAGACGCAGAGCGCCGCGGGAAGGAGGATACGCTTGAAGTCGACCATGTTGTGCCTCGCAAAAGAATCGTCGCGCCCTTGCGGCGCGCGTTTCGGCTCAATATGCGGGCCACGGCGGCTGGCGCAAGGGCGCCGTCGAAATAGGAGGGCACGATGCCTCGTCTCGCGACCCTGTTCAGGCGTAACGACACCAAGTGGCCCCGCGACGCCTACGCGGCGCTCGTTGCCGAAGCGCGCCAGCCCGACTGGTATCTCGGCGGCAAGGTGCCGGACACGATGGACGGACGCTTCGGTCTGCTCTCGACCCTCGTCGCGCTGGCGATCCTGCGGCTCGAGGACGGCGGCGAGGAGGCGGTCCATGCTTCGGTGCACCTGACCGAGCTCTTTATCGAGGACATGGACGCTCAGATGCGCCAGGCAGGGTTCGGGGATCCGTCGCTCGGCAAGCAGGTCCGCAGCCTCGTCGGGGCGCTGGCCGCGCGGGTCGAGCGCTGGCGGCCTGCCATCGCCGGCGGCGAAGGCTGGATCGAAGCCGTCCGCTGGAGCGTCTATCGCGACGCCGAGGCCGAAGAGAGCGCGCTGACGATGTCGAGCGAAAAACTGCGCCGCTTCCAGGAACGACTGGCCGGTGCGGACGATAGCGAGATCATCAGGGGACGCTGGCCGTGAGCGATTTCTTCGACCCCGTCCGGATCAACGCGATCCGCGACGGCGACCATCTTCATCTCGTCGCCGACGAGGAGGACCGCGCGGCGATCGCGAAGCGCCTGCGCCTCCTTTCGCTCGACCGTCTCGAGGCGCAGCTCACGCTGACGCTCGACGGCGCGACGATCACCGCGCGGGGCCGGGTGATGGCGGAAGCCGACCAGGCCTGCATCGCGACCGGCGACCCGGTGGCCGCGAGCATCGACGAGCCGTTCGACCTTCGCTTCGTGCCGAGCCCAAGCGGCGGCGATGCGGACGAGGAAGTGGAGCTTGGCGGCGAAGATCTCGACACGGTCTTCCACGATGGCGCGACCCTTGCCCTGGGCGATGCGATCGCCGACACGCTCAGCCTCGCGCTCGATCCCTATCCGCGCAGCGCGGGCGCCGATGCCGCATTGAAAGAGGCCGGCGTCCTCACCGAAGAGGAAGCCGGCCCGTTCTCCGCGCTCGCGGCGCTGAAGGAAAAGATGCAGAAGCCCGACTAGGCGGCGTGAGCCCTAGAAGGGCACGTCGTCGTCGAGGTCGCTGTCGAACGCCGCGGGCTGCGGGCGCTGCTGCTGCTGGCCGCCACCGCCGCCATAGCCGCCGCCACCGAAGCCGCCGCCCTCGTTGCCGTATCCGCTGCCTCCGCCGCCGCCTTCTCCGCGCGCGTCGAGCAGCACGAGTTCGCCGCGGAAGCGCTGCAGCACGATCTCGGTCGTGTACCGGTCGTTGCCCGACTGGTCCTGCCACTTGCGCGTCTGCAGCTGGCCCTCGAGATAGACCTTCGAGCCCTTCTTCAGATAGTTCTTCGCGACCCGGCCGAGATTTTCGTTGAAGATCGCGACCGAGTGCCACTCGGTGCGTTCCTGGCGGTTGCCGTCGCGGTCCTTCCACGTCTCCGAGGTCGCGACGCGCAGGTTCACCACCTCCCCGCCGTTGTTGAGGCTCCGCGCCTCGGGATCCGCCCCGAGATTGCCGACCAGGATGACCTTGTTGACGCCCGCCATATTCTCGTTTCCTTCGCTAGAATTTCGAGGATCAGGGATAGGCAGGCGCCGCCTCGAAGTCACGCGTCTTTTGGTCCGGACCGCGCGGCATCCGTTCGTCGCTGGTCGACGCCAACGCCCGTTGGACAAGTCCACTCGCCCGTTCATCGAACGGGCCCTTCAGGTTCATATGCCATTCAGCGCCTGAGCGCCTCCAGCAGTGTTGCGCGTCGGTGCCTCTCCCCAAAAGGCCGGCACGCTCAACAGGGCCAAGGAGAGCAGGATGCGAGCGACATCCATCACGACGATGACGAAATTCATGCTGGGCGCGAGCCTTGCCGCGATGACGCTGGCGAGCCCGGCATTTGCGTCGGGCGACACGCCCAGCGAGACGGGAGAGGAGGCGTTCGACCCGGCGACCAGCGAAGTCGTCGGCAGCCAGCTGGCGCTCGCCAACCGCGTCTTCACCTACGATGACCTCGCACAATACGCGCCCAAGAGCGCGCTCGACATGGTGCGCCAGATCCCGGGCTTCTCGATCAGTGGCACCGACCAGGGGCAGCGTGGCCTAGGCCAGGCCAGCCAGAACGTGCTGCTCAACGGGCAGCGCATGTCAGGCAAGTCGAACGACGCTGCCTCGGCGCTGTCGCGCATCGACGCCAAGGACGTCATCCGCATCGAAATCCTCGACGGCGCGACGCTCGACATTCCGGGTCTTGCCGGATCGGTCGCCAACATCGTCTATCGCGCCAGCTCGATCGGCGGAAACTTCTCGTACAGCGCGCAGCTGCGCAAGAATCTTCCCGACACGCTCTATGATGCCGAGGTCAGTCTCAACGGGCGAAGCGGCGCTACCGAATGGAGCGCGAGCCTGTCGAACGAGAGCCCGCGCCAGGGGCACTGGGGCCCCGAATATGTCTACGCCCCCGACGGCACGCTGCTGCTCAGCCGCGACGAATTCGGCCGCTACTACGGCGACCAGCCGCGCCTGCGCGCCTCGCTGTCGCGCACGGCGCTCAACGGCAACATCCTCAATTTCAACGCAACCGGCGCGCTCGAGCATCGACGCAACAGCATCGCGGGCGACATCTTCGACCCCGACGGGAACGCCCTCGGCGAGGAGCTCTTCCGGTCGAGCACGCGGGCGTGGGAGATGGAGGTCGGCGGCGATTACGAATTCGCGCTCGGCAGCGGCAGGCTCAAGACGATCGGCCTGCAGAGCTTCGAGCATTCGCCCACCATCAACCGCTTCGTCGCGATGAACGGCAATCGCGATCGCTTCGAGCAGACTCTCGACAGTTCGGAGAGCATCCTGCGTTCCGAATATCGCTGGAAGGGCGGGCCCGCCGACTGGCAGGTCAGCCTCGAGGGCGCCTACAACAAGCTCGACAGCGAGGCCTACCTGTTCCTCGAACCCGCCGGAATGGACGAGTTCGAGATCCCGCTCCCCGGCGCCAACGCGACCATCACCGAGAAACGCGCCGAGGCGATCGTCAGCTACGGGCGCCCGATCGCCGAAGGGCTGACAATGCAGCTCAACCTCGGCGCTGAATTCAGTCGCCTCGCGGTCTCCGGACAGGCGGGCGAGGGCTCGGGCGAATATGTACGTCCCAAGGGATCGCTGTCGCTCGCATGGCGCGCTTCGCCGACCCTGTCGGTCAATGCCGAGATCGAACGCCGCGTTGACCAGCTCAGCTTCTTCGACTTCCTCGCCGCGGTCGACCTCGCCGACGACGTCGATCGCGGGACCAATATCGGCCTCGTCCCCTCGCAGCGCTGGCGCATGCGCGTCGAGGCGTTGAAGCGCGTACCCGGCTGGGGTGCGATCAAGCCGTTCGTCGAATATGCGCGCATCGAGGACCTCATCGAGACGATCCCCATCTCCGACACGCAGGAAGCGCTCGGCAACGTGCCGCTCGCCACCGCGCTCTACATCGGGGGCGAAGGCACGCTGCAGCTCGACAAGCTCGGCTGGCGCGGCGCCAAGATCGACTTCAACGGGGGCTGGCAGGACACGCGGATCGAGGATCCGCTGCTCGGCACGACGCGCGAGATTTCCGCGCGCCTGCGGCACAACTACAACGTCAACCTGCGCCACGACGTGCCCGGGTCGAACTGGGCCTGGGGCGCGGGCATCTCGCAATTCCGCCAGAGCCCCTTCTATCGGCTCGAGCAGGTCTCGCGCAGCTGGAACAAGACCCCCAACGCCAACCTGTTCGTCGAGCACAAGGATGTCGCCGGGATGACCGTGCGGGCGAGCGTCTACAACCTTCTCGACAGTACCGACAATTACTGGCGCGAGGCGTATGTCGACCGGCGCGATGGCCCGCTCGCCTTCCGCGAGAGCCGCGCGCGCGAATATGGCCGCATCTTCGCCTTCTCGGTGTCGGGAAAAATCTAGCCGAGCCCGAAGGCGACCGCGGTCCAGTAGGTGATCCCGGCCGCCGCGTAGGCGATGGCGAACAGGTAGCCGGTCATGAAGAGCGGCCACTTCCAGCCATTCGTCTCGCGGCGGGTCACCGCGATGGTCGAGATGCACTGCGGCGCGAACACGAACCAGGCGAGGAAGGCGAGCGCGGTGGCAAGGCTCCAGCGACCCGCCAGCCGCTCCTCGAGCGTTTGCAGGCCCTCTTCTTCCTCGGCATCGAGCGCGTAGACCGTGCCGATCGCCGCGACTGCGACTTCGCGCGCGGCCATGGCGGGAAGCAATGCGAGGCTGATGTCGCGGTTGAAGCCGATCGGTGCGACCACGACCTCGATCCCTCCCGCGATCTTGCCCGCGATCGACGCCTCGACCTGGCTTTCGCCGGGGCCCGCTTTCGGGAAGCTGGCGAGCGCCCACAGGATGACCGTGGTCGCAAGGATGATCGTGCCCGCACGGCGCAGGAAGATGCGCGCGCGCTGCCACAGGCCGATGAGGACGTCGGCCAGTTGGGGCATCTGGTACTTGGGCAACTCCATCATGAAGCCCGAGCCCCCGCCCTTCACGACCGTACGGCGCAGCACCGTCGCGACGACGAGCGCGCCGACGATGCCCGCCAGGTAGAGCCCGAACAGGACGAGTCCCTGCAACCCGATGCCCGGTCCCACCGGCCGGTCGGGAATGAAGGCGGCGATGATCAGCGTGTAGACCGGCAGCCGCGCCGAGCAGGTCATCAGCGGGGCGATCAGGATCGTGGTCAGCCGGTCCTTGGGATCGTCGATGGTGCGCGTCGCCATGATGCCGGGCACCGCGCAGGCGAAGCTCGACAATAGCGGGATGAAGGCGCGCCCGTTCAAGCCCGCATGGCTCATGATGCGGTCCATCAGGAAGGCGGCGCGGACCATGTAGCCGGTGCTCTCGAGCACCAGGATGAACAGGAACAGGATCAGGATCTGCGGCAGGAAGACGACCACTGCGCCCACGCCCGCGAACAGGCCGTCGACGATCATCGACTTGAAGAGACCGTCGGGCAGCGTGCGCGCGACCCAGTCGCCCATCGCGATCACCAGCCCCTCGAGCCAGTCGGCGGGCGGCGCGGCCCAGGCGAACACCGCCTGGAAGATGGTGAACAGGACGACCGCGAGGATGGCCAGCCCCCACACCGGATGGAGGAAGATGCTGTCGAGGCGGTGGGTCCAGCGGCGCACCGGCGTCTCCGACACGATCGCGGCGAGCGCGATGCGGCGCGCATGACGCTGGAGCGCGAGCGGGTCTTCCTCGGGCCCCTCGCCGGCGCGAATCTCGCGCGGCGATGCGAGCGCCTCGTCGAGCCTGGCCTTGAGATCGTCGAGCCCGCGGCGGCGCACCGCGACCGTCTCGACCACCGGCACGCCGAGTTCCTCGGACAGCCTGGCCGAATCCAGTTCGAGCCCGTCGCGCTTGGCGAGGTCCATCATGTTGAGCGCCACCACCGTCGGCAGGCCCAGCCCGATCAGCTGCAGCGCGAAGCGCAGGTGGTTGTCGAGGTTGGAGGCGTCGAGCACGATCACGATCGCGTCGGGCAGCCGCTCATATTCGCCCTCGCCGAGCAGCACCGAGCGGGTGACTTCCTCGTCGGGACTGTGCGCCTCGAGCGCGTAGGCGCCCGGCAGGTCGACGATGTCGGCCTCGCCCGCACCGGGCAGGCCAAGCTTGCCGACGTGGCGCTCGACCGTGACGCCGGGATAATTGCCGACCTTCTGGCGCGCGCCGGTCAGCGCGTTGAACAGTGCGCTCTTGCCGGCATTGGGGTTGCCGGCGACGGCGATCAGCGGGCGGGAGGTCACGCGGCGCGGGGAATGACGCGAACCGCGGCGGCATGCGCGCGGCGGATGGCAACGGTCATGCGGCCGACACGCACCGCGAGCGGATCACGCCCGAACGGGCCCGAATGCAGCGCGGTCACGGCCACGCCCTCGTCGAACCCGAAATGCTTGAGGCGATTGGCATCGCCTTCGGCCAGCAACGACCAGTCGATCGAAGAAATCTCGGCCGACGTGCCGATCGCAAGCTGGTCGAGCGCCAGCGAATCCGAGGGGTGCGCCTTCGTCATTGCGACTGATTATCAATAACGAAGGCGCGAAGCCAGACTCAATCGTCGTCGTCGAGATAGTCGCGGCAGGCCGAGGGCAGGGTCATGCCATATTCCTTGCGGAAGCCGCCGACGGTCAGCCCGAAATAGGGATCGCCGCCATTATAGACGAACGGTCCGGGCGATGCGGACGGCAGGATCTGCCCTCCCTTGGTGCCCGGTTCCATCTCGGCAGGCCCGGTGTTCGTGTCGCTCGGAATACCGACGGGATTGGGTTCGTTCCCGTAGAACATGTCGGAAATGCAGTTGCCGACCGTCGGTCCGCTGTTGGCATTGCCGCCGGCCATCGCAGGCGTTGCCAGCAGGATCATCGATGCGGCGAAAATCGTCTTGGTACGCATAAGCTTACCCCCTTGTTACAGACTCGGCACCGCACGAGGCGGCGCCGTCGGGAAGCATGCGGTTAATCTGTATTTACTTCAAGGGTCAGCGCGGCGGGTAGCGCAGCCTTCCAAGGAACCGCACCAGACTGGGACGCTGTTCGGCACGACCGCGCCACTCTGCCTTGAACTTCTCGAACTTCATCACGTCGGCGAGCCGCCTGTCGAGGAATGCAGCGGTCTCGCTCCACCCCTCGCTTTCGTCGTCGAGCCAGGCGAGCAGCGTCGCGCCGTAGACCCCCGAAAGGATGGTGCGCTTGGAATAGTGGTTGAAGTCGGTCGCCCTGTCGCCCGCCAGCCGCCACATCACGTCGGCGCTGTGCCAAGCGGTCGACAGGCCGAGCGGGATATTCTTCGGCATCGAGAGGATCGACAGGCCCTGCCGCACCGCCTCGCGCGCTTCGCCCGCGATTTCGAGCCGGGTCCAGATCAATGCGCGGATGCGGTCGCGGATCTTCATCGCGGCCAGCTTCTCGGGCGGCAACCGCCGCGCCATCTCGGCATCGACCGCCTCGATCCACGCGGCGACCATCGCCGCGGGCTCCTTGGGGAAGGCCAGCTTAGCTTTCGCCGGATCGACCTCCATCTGCGCCGCAGTCGCCTCGACCGCCTTCGCGGTCCAGCCGTCGAACACCGCATTTTCGGCGACCTTGAGCGCCATGTCGGCGCGCAACTGCTCGAGCGGGGTCGGGGCGGTCCGGGTCTCCATGCCCCTTAAGTGGTGGCAATCGGGCGCGGGCGCAAGCGGATGAGCACCAGCGCGACCCCGATCGCGATCGCCCCGACCCAGTCGAGCGGCGCGAACGCCTCGCCGTAGACGAGCCAGCCGACCGCCGCGGCGATTGCGACCTGGGTGAGAAGACCGATGCCCACCACCAGCGGCGGCAGGCGCCCGATCGCATAGACCAGCAGCCCCTGCCCGACGAGCTGGCTCGAGAAAGCGAGCAAGGCGACATGGCTCCATTCCTCGGGGATCATCCGGTCGCCCGACAGGATCGCCATCGGCAGGATCCATACCGCGCCCGCCAGGCTCGCCCAGAAGATGATCGGCAGCGCGTCGATGGTCTTGCGCACGCGGTCGATCGAAATGAGGTAGCCGGTGTAGAGCAGCCCCGCGAGCAGCGCGAGAAGATCGCCGCGCAGGTTCGCAAGGCTGATCTCGAGGCTTCCCGAGAGGAGTAGCACCGCGCCGAACGCTGCCAGGAACAGCGCGAGACCCTGCGCGCGCGTCGGGAGCGTGCGCAGCAGCACCAGTCCGTAGACCGCGAACAGGAAGCTGCCGAAATTGCCGAACAGCGTCGCGTTGCCGAGCTTGGTGAGGTGGATGCCGATGTGCCAGCTGGCGAGGTCGGCGGCGAAAAAGAAGGAACCGACCGCGACCAGCAGCATCGCCTTTTTCGGCGGCGCCTTGAGCGACTGGCCGAGCGCGAGCGCGACGAGGGCGAGCATCGGCACGGCCAGCGCCAGTCGCCAGAAGCCCGCCGCGACCGGCCCCACGCCCGCGATCCGAACCAGCCACGGTCCGAGCGCGAGCGCCGCCGACCCGATCATCAGGGCCATGAAGGCCAGTGTGGTCTCGCGTGTCCGCATGGACCGCCCGTGCGTCAATTTCCGGATGGATACAAGCGCGCGCCTCGCGCATTTTGCGCAATGCAGCATGAGCGGAAGGACCCGATGCCCAGCCTCTTCGACCCCATCAGCCTCGGCGCGATCGAGTGCCCCAACCGTGTCGTCATGGCTCCGCTCACCCGCGGCCGCGCCGACGCGCGCGGGGTCCATGGCCCGCTCGCGGTCGACTATTATCGTCAGCGCGCGTCCGCAGGTCTGATCATCTCCGAGGGCACCGGCATCAGCCGCGAAGGGCTGGGCTGGCCCTATGCGCCCGGCCTGTGGAGCGAAGAACAGGTCGAGGGCTGGAAACCGGTCACCGAGGCGGTCCACGAGGCTGGCGGGCGCATCGTCGCGCAACTGTGGCACATGGGTCGCCTCGTCCACCCCGATCTGGGGGACGGCCAGCCCGTGTCGGCAAGCGCGACCGCGGGTCCGCACCGCCTCCACACCTATGAGGGCAAGAAGGACCCGGTCGAGGCCAAGGCGCTGTCGAAAGACGAGATCGCGCGCGTCGTCGGCGACTACGCCCATGCCGCTGCCAACGCCATCCGTGCAGGGTTCGACGGCGTGCAGGTCCACGGCGCCAATGGCTATCTCGTCGACCAGTTCCTACGCGCCAACCAGCGCGACGACGAGTACGGAGGCAGCGCCGAGAACCGCGCCCGCTTCGTGCGCGAAGTGCTCGAGGGCGTTGCCGCCGCGGTCGGCACGGCGCGCACCGCGATCCGCTTTTCCCCCATCGGCGAGGTCAACGGCTGCGACGATCCCGATCCCGAGGGACTGTTCACTGCCGTCGCGCGTGTCCTCGAAGACCTTTCGATCCCGTGGATCGAGATGCGCGAGCCGGGCGAGGAATCGACTTTCGTCGGCACTGACGAGGACCGCGTCAGCCCCGCGATGCGCAAGGTCTATTCGGGCATGATCGGTCTCAACTCGGACCTGCGCTGCGACAGCGGGCAGGCGCTGCTCGACGAGGGCATTTGCGATTTCATCGCCTACGGACGCCCGTTCATTTCCAATCCCGATCTCGTGCGCCGCTTCCGCGACGGCGCGCCGCTTGCCGACTGGAACCCCAAGACCTTCTATTCGCGAGGTCCCGAAGGCTATAACGATTATCCCACGCTCGAGGAGGCGAAGGCCTGATGGACCCCAAGTGGAAGAAATGGGCGATCGGCGGCGGCCTACTGGCCGGCCTCGCGCTCGTCGGCGGCGCGCGCTACCTGATCCGCGAACGCGCCACCCCCGAACCCCCGTTCGCGCCGGTCGAGGAGGATGGACCGTTTGCGCTGCGGGACTATGGCTCGATGTGGGTCGCGCAGACCAGCGTCGCGGGCGAGCGCCGCCCCGCCATCCGCGCCGGCTTCAAGACGCTCGCCGACTATATCTTCGCGCGCAGCCATGACGGGGACGAGGTGCCGATGACGGTGCCAGTCATGCAGGAGGAAGGCGAGGCGTCGACCTGGACGGTCCGGTTCGTGATGCCCGAGGACTATGCGCGCGCCGACCTGCCCGACCCGCCCGCGGGCGTCACGCTCGAACAGCTCCCCCCGCGCCGCGTCGCGGTGATCGAGTTCGACGGGCGCCCCGAGGACGTCGATTTCGACGTCGAGGAAGCGCACCTGACGGAATGGATCGCTGCGAAGGGGTTCAAGCCCACCGGCGCGCCGATGGTTCACGCCTTCTACAACTCGCCTGCCATGCCCGGCCCGCTGCGCCGCAACGAGCTGTGGATCGAGGTCGAGCGCTAGGCCGAGAATTTCTGCCTGAGGTCGAGGAGCGCAAGCGCCGCCCTGGCCGCTTCGCCGCCCTTGTCCTTGCGTTCGGGATCGGCGCGCACCTCGGCCTGGTCGCGGTTCTCGACGGTCAGGATGGCGTTGCCGAGCGCGACCCCGTCCATGGTCAGCGCCATCAGCCCGCGCGCGCTTTCACCGGCCACGATCTCGAAATGGTAGGTCTCGCCGCGAATGACGATCCCGACCGCCACGAACGCGTCGTAGCGCCCGCTTTCGGCGGCCATCGCCACCGCGCCCGGCAGCTCGAGCGCGCCGGGAACGGTGATCGTTTCGTGGCTGTGCCCCTCGGCGTCGAGCGCGCGGCGCACACCCGCGATCAGCATGTCGTTGAGGTCGCCGTAGAAGCGCGCTTCGACGATAAGGATGTGGGCCATCAGGCGTCTCCCGTTTCGATCGCGCGCTCTTCGACGATCTTCAAACCATAGCCGTCGAGCGCGACCGGCGAATGGCGCGTGTTCGACAGCAGGATCATGTCGTGGATGCCGAGCGCGGCGAGGATCTGCGCGCCGATGCCGTAGCTGCGCAGCGCGTCACCCGTCGGCGCGGGCTTGCCCGAGCGCAGGTCGGTCGCGCGGCTGAGCGATCCCGGCGACGCAGCGTGGAGCGCGACGATCACTCCGTCGCCCTGCTTCTCGATCATCCGCATCGCGCCCTTCAACAGCCCTGCGCGCTCACCTTGCTCACCGAGCACGTCGGAGAAGAGGTCGAGGCTGTGCATGCGCACCAAGGTCGGCGTGTCGGGATCGATGCTGCCGTGGACCAGCGCCATCTGTTCGGCGCCGGTCGCCTTGTCGCGGAACACGCGCGCGTGCCAGCCCGCGCCGCTTTCGGAAGTGAAGCGCGTGCCCGACACCTCGACCACCATGTGATCCTTCTTGAGGCGATAGGCGATGAGGTCGCGGATGGTGCCGATCTTCATGCCGTGCTGCGCGGCGAAATCGATCAGGTCGTCGAGACGCGCCATCGTCCCGTCCTCGCGCATGATCTCGCAGATCACGCCCGACGGGTTGAGGCCGGCCAGCCGCGATACGTCGACTGCCGCTTCGGTATGGCCTGCGCGCACCAGCACCCCGCCCGGCTGCGCGGTAAGCGGAAAGACATGGCCCGGCGTGACGATGTCGTCGGGACCCTTGGTGCCGTCGATCGCGACCGACACGGTGCGCGCGCGGTCGGCCGCCGAAATGCCGGTGGTGACCCCCTCCTTCGCCTCGATCGAGACGGTGAAGGCGGTCTGCATGCTCTCGCGGTTGACGCTCGCCATCGGCGGCAGGCCGAGCTGGTCGACCCGTTCCTTGGTCAGCGACAGGCAAATCAGCCCGCGCCCGTGGCGCGCCATGAAGTTGATCGCCTCGGGGGTCGCCATTTGCGCGGGGATGACGAGGTCGCCCTCATTCTCGCGGTCGTCGTCGTCGACAAGGATGAACATGCGCCCGTTGCGCGCTTCGTCGATGATTTCCTCGGCGCCGACCAGCACGTCGGCCTTGCCGATCAGCTTCTCCAGCCGGCCGAGCGTGTCGGCGGTCGGGTTCCAATCGGACTGGCCGAGCTTGCGCAGGCTGTTGGGATGGAGGCCGGCGGCGCGGGCCAAACCCGCACGGCTCATCTCGCCGGTCTCGACGAGGGCGGTGACTTTTTCAATCAGCTTGGTGGACATGAGCGGCGCACTATCACACTGAAATGTGATATACCATCCGAAAAATCACATGCGGCTGGCGAGCATGCGCTCCAGATAGCGGGCCAGAACGTCGATTTCGACGTTGAGATGCCGTCCGGCTGTGATCGCGTCGAAGGTGGTGTGCGCGGCGGTGTGGGGCACGAGGTTGACGGTGAAGCGCGCGGCCGCGGCGCTGTCCTCGACCGTGTTGACGGTCAGCGACACGCCGTCGAGCGAGATCGATCCCTTGGCCGCGATCGCGCCTGCCAGCGCGCGCGGTGCGTCGATGGTCACCTTGAGCGAGCCGCCCACTTCCTCGACCGCGACGACTTCGGCGATCCCGTCGACGTGGCCCGTGACGATGTGCCCGCCCAGCTCGTCGCCGACCTTGAGCGCGCGTTCGAGATTCAACCGCCCGCCTTCGACCCACAGGCCCGGCGCGGTCTTGGACACGCTTTCCTGGCTAAGGTCGACCGCGAACCAGTCCTCGCCCTTGTCGACCACGGTCAGGCACGCGCCCGAACAGGCGATCGAGGCGCCCATGTCGACCCCGTCCATGTCGTAGCCGCAGCCGATCGTGAGGCGCAGGTCCTCGCGCGGTTCGACCGCGCGGATGGTGCCGATGTCGGTAATGATGCCGGTGAAGATCGCGCCTCTCCTCGTCAGGTCCGAACGCGCTCGTAGACTTCGAGCCGGTCGATGCCAAGCATCGTCCCGTCGCCCACCCGCCAGCGGCCATGCGCATCCGCGATCCGGTCGAGCCCGATATAGCCGACCGAGGACTTGCCCTCGCCGATCAGGATCGGGGCGCGGTAGATAAGGATACGGTCGACGAGATCGGCCTTGAGGAAGGCGCTTGCCGCCCCCGACCCGCCCTCGACGAGAAGGTCGTTGACGTCCTCGAGACGGAAGATGTCTTCGGGGTCATTGAGGATTTCCCAGCCCGCCGCATCGGCCCCGTTGCCGCGCGTCAGCAGGGCGCGACGCGGCGAGCGTTCCTCGAGCCCCGGCAGGCGCACGTCGAGGCCGGGTCGGTCGGCGACGAACGTGCCGCGCCCGACGAGGATCATGTCGGCATGGGCGCGCTCCAGATGGACGTGCGCGCGCGCATCCTCGCCCGTGATCCATTTCGATTCGCCCGAGGGAAGCGCGATCTTGCCGTCGATCGACAGCGCCAGCTTGAGCGTCACGTAAGGCCGACCCTCGACGATCCGCATCAGGAATCCCGCCATCGCCTCGCGGGCTTCGAGAGCGCCAATTCCCTCGATCACCTCGACGCCGGCGTCGCGCAGGCAGTCGAGACCGCTGCCCGCGGTGCGCGGGTCGGGATCTTCGATCGCGGAGACGACCGTGACGATGCCTGCTTCGGGAATCAGCCGCGAACAGGTCGGCCCGCGATGGCTGTCGTGCGCGCAGGGTTCGAGCGTGGTGTAGAGCGTCGCACCTTTCGCCTTGTCGCCCGCTTGCTCGATGGCGACCGCCTCGGCATGCGGGCGTCCTCCCGGACCGGTCGCGCCCTCGCCGACGATGGCGCCGTCTTTGACGATGACGCAGCCGACATTGGGATTGGGCGCAGTCGTGCCGCGCGCCTCGCGAGACAGCTCGAGCGCGCGCGCCATCCAGCGTTCGTGCGCCGCGCTGTCCGTCACTCCAGCCCGATCGAATTGTTGAGCTTCTCGAGGTCCTCGAACGCCTGCCGCCGCGCCTCGATCGCCGCTTCCTTCTCGGCCTGGCGCTTCTCGTTGTCGGCGACGATCTCCTCGTCGGTCCGGTTCGCGTTCCAGCTTTCGACATAGGTAATCGTCGGCTCGGGCGCGGTGTTCACCTTCGAGTCGATCATGAACAGGAGCACGATCAGCGTCGTCGACAACACGGCGAGGACCGCGCCGAGACGCTGTTCTCGGCTGCGCCCGCGCAGGAAGGCGCGCAGGTCCTTGAAGGCGGCGCGCGGGCCGACGAAGGGGGGCATGATGGCCATCGGCCCTCCATAGGGCGAGCGGGCCGCGTCTGCCAGAGGCTCGACGCGCCCCGGTCTTTCAGGGATCGGTCAGTCGATCATCTCGAAGCGGATCGAGACGACCATCTGGCTCGCGACCGCGCGCCCGTCTTCCTTTGCCGGGGCGTAGCGCCAGTTGCGGCGGATATGCTTCTCGGCGGCGCGGAAGAAGGCGGGGTCGGCATCCGCGGCGGGCTCGACCGCGGTCACGCGGCCCTTGGCATCGATGTGCAGGCGAAGCTGGATCGTCGCCTCCTCTCCGCTGCGAATCTTGGATGCGGGGTAGGGAGGGCGGACAAGATCGGCCGGAGTCTTCGGCCGCGCTGCCTCGAACACGGTCGGAACCGAAAGCTCGCCTGACCCGTCCTCGACCAGCGGCCCGTCGGCGACGACCATGTCGCCGAGGGGAATGTCCTCGATCACCGGCGCGAAATCGATGGTCGGCCCCGCGATCGGCAACTGCACCGCGGGCGTCGGAACACGCGGCTGCGACGGCGCGCTCTTCGGCACGGCCTCGACCGGATCGAGCGGCTCGGGCGGGACGACGGGCACGTCGTAGATCTCGGTGCGGGTTGGGGCTTCCGGAAAGACGAAGTCGGGGCGCGAGGTCACAAGCAGTGCAAGCGCGACGCCGTGCAGACCGATGACGAGGGCCAGCGAGGACGGAGAAGGAGTGGGGCGCGAACGGGGAGCATAAGCGAGCATGACAGGCCTCCTTTCGAGACAAGTCATGTTATAATGTTACAATGAACCGCAGATGACTGGAGCCGCCCGTGTCAGGCGCGGAGCCGTTTCAAGGCGCGGTCCTTGCCGATCAGCGGCAACAGGACGGCCATTTCGGGTCCGCTGTCGCGCCCCGTCAGGGCGCGGCGCAGCGGGTGGAAGAGCGCCCGGCCCTTGCGACCCGTCTCCGCCTTGAGTTCGTCCGTCAGCGTCTTCCACGCGTCGCCGTCCCACTCGATTCCCTCGGCCGTCTCCGCCGCTCGCGCGAGAAACTCGCGGTCTTCCTCGTTCGCCCCGACCTCGATCTCGCCGCGCAGGACGGGCAGCCAGTCCGCGACCTCGCCGAGGTGGGCGACGTTGCCGCGCAACGCATTCCACACCGCCTCGTCCGCGCCCTCGGGCAATCGGTCGGCGACCTCGTGATGGTCCATCGCGTGGAGCAGTTTGGCGTTGAGCTGCTCGACCTCCCCCCAGTCGAACCGCGCCGGGGCGCGCCCGAAATGATCGAACGAGAAACCTTCCGCCAGTGCGTCGAGCGAGGCGACGGGTTCGACCGGCTGCGAGGTCCCGATCCGCGCGAGCAGCGACAGCAGCGCCATCGGCTCGAGGCCGCGCGCCTGCATTTCCTCGACCCCCGCCGAGCCCAGTCGCTTGGACAATTTGCCTTCAGCCGCGACCAGCAATGCCTCGTGCGCCAGCTGCGGCCGCGCCGCGCCGAGCGCGTCGAACATCTGCATCTGGATCGCCGAGTTGGTGACGTGATCCTCGCCGCGAACGATGTGGGTGACGCCGAGGTCGATATCGTCGATCACGCTCGGCAGCATGTAGAGCCAGCTGCCGTCTTCGCGTCGCACGACCGGGTCGCTGATCAGTCCGGGATCGAATTTCTGGTGGCCGCGGATCGCGTCGTCCCATTCGATCGGCGCGTCGTGATCGAGCCGGAAGCGCCAATGAGGACTGCGCCCCTCGGGTACCGGCGCGCCGTCGGGCCGACGCTCGTAGACGGGCGGAAGACCACGTCCGAGCAACACCTTGCGCCTCAGGTCGAGCTCTTCGGGCGTTTCGTAGCAGGCGTAGATCCGCCCGGCCGCGCGCAACCGCTCGAACGCCGTCTCGTAGACGTCGAACCGGTCCGACTGGCGCACGCGCGCGTCGGGCGCGAGCCCGAGCCAGTCGAGATCCTCCCCGATCAGCCGCGCATAGTCGGCGGTCGAGCGCGCCGCATCGGTATCGTCCAGCCGCAGCAGGAAGCGCCCGCCGGTCGCGCGCGCGAACAGGAAGTTGTGGAGCGCGGTACGGATATTGCCGACATGGAGGCGGCCCGTGGGCGAAGGCGCGAAGCGGGTGGTGACACTCATGGCCGTGCGCCTAGCGCGTCGTGCCTATTGGGTGAAGAGGGTGAGACTGCCCCCCTCCCCGTCGAGCACCAGCGAGTTGTCGGGAAGGCGATAGGTGAGGGTCGCGCCTTGCAGCGCCTTGGACACCGCCTGTTCCTCCGGCAAGGGCATCCGCGCGCAGACCGGCGCAGGCGGTTCGATCCGCCCGGTGGCGGGCGGGACGTCGGGCATGCCCAGCGTCATTCCCTCGCGCGTGTAGCTGCGCGAAAAGGTCATGCATTGGGAGACGATCGTGATCGCGTCGGCATCGATCGAGGCGGTCATTGCCCAGCCGATGTCGATCTCCTGTCGGTCGACCCCGGCGACGCGCCATTCGCCTTCGAACATCGGCGGCGTGGTCGCGCCGACCGGAAGGACGATCGTCTCTTCGCGCGCTTCCGGCAATGCGTCCTCGACCGGCATCGATGGCGCGGCCTCCTCCTGATTGCAGCCGGAGACGGCAAGCGCGCCGGCCAGGAACAGAAGGAAGCCGCGGCGCATCACTTCATCGCCAGCGTGACGGACCCGCCCGGGCCCGACAGCATCACTTCGCCTTCGTTGAACATGGCGATGTTGGCCTGGTTCATCGCCTTGGCGACGGCATATTCGTAAGTCGTGCGGTCGGCGACGCAGCCACCCGAGACGCCCGAGCCCTCGCCCATGGTGATGAGATTGCCGTTGAGTTCGAACGGCCAGCTCATGTTGGCGCAGTGCGATTTCAGGCTGATCTTGCCGCCCGACGCGCTGCCCGAGACTTGGACCGTATCGGGCACCGGCTGGCCGCCCATCGCGGTCAGCGTGAGATTGCCCTCGATGCTGCCCGCGGGTTCGGCAGGTGCAGCCTCGGCCGCTTCCTCGACGACCTCGTTGGTGGTCGCTTCTTCGACGGGCGCGTCGGCCTCGCCGCAGGCGGCCAGCACCAGCGTGGCGGCGGCTGTCAGGATCAGTTTCTTCATGCTTCTCCCCTTCGATCGATGATGGATCCGCATCGGTCCTAGCGTCCGGTGCGGAAGAAATTGGTGATCGGGTAGCGGCGGTCGCGCCCGAAGTTGCGCCGCCCGATCTTGACCCCCGGCGGGGCCTGGCGGCGCTTATATTCGGCCAGCAGCAGCTTGCGCTCGATCTCGCGCACTGTCGCCTCGTCGACCCCGGTGATGCGCGCGGCCTCGGCTACAGAAACCTCGTCCTCGACCAGCGCCTCGAGCATTCGGTCGAGCTTGGCATAAGGCGGCAAGCTGTCCTCGTCCTTCTGGTCGGGGCGCAGTTCGGCGCTCGGCGGCTTTTCGATGATACGCACCGGCATGACCGGTCCGTCGGGCCCCATCGCGCGGCGCGGCTTCACGGAATTGCGCCACCGCGACAGCTCGAACACGGTCGTCTTGTAGGCGTCCTTCAAGGGATTGTAGCCGCCCGACATGTCGCCGTAGAGCGTCGCATAGCCCACGCTCATCTCGCTCTTGTTACCGGTCGTCACCAGCATGTGCCCGTGTGCGTTGGACAGCGCCATCAGCGTCACCATGCGCAGCCGCGACTGGATATTCTCCGCCGCAAGCCCGCTTGCCCCGCCGAGCATCTCGTCCATCGCCTCGACGCCCGGTTTGATCGGGATGATGTCGTACTTGCACCCCAGCATCTCGGCGCAGGCCTTGGCGTCCTCGAGGCTTTCGCTGCTGGTGTAGTCGGACGGCATCATCACGCACCAGACCCGATCGGCCCCTAGTGCGTCGACCGCGATCGCGGCGGAAAGCGCGCTGTCGATTCCGCCCGACAGGCCGAGAATCACGCCGGGAAAGCCATTGCGGTTCACATAGTCGCCCAGCCCGACCATCATCGCGTGGTAGACGTCCTCGGGATAGGGATCGAGCGGCTCGAGGCTGCGCGTGGTGCAGGTCCAGCCGCCCTCGCCCTGCTCCCAGTCGGTGACCACCATCGCCTCGTCCCAGTCGCGCATCTGGACGACGATCTCGCCGCCGCGATTGACCACGAAACTCGACCCGTCGAAGGCCAGTTCGTCCTGTCCGCCGACGCGGTTGACGTAAGCGAGCGGCAGGCCGGTCTCGGTCACCCGGTCGCGCACCAGCGCCTGGCGGATCTCGTCTTTGCCCAGCTCGTAGGGGCTGCCGTTGGGGACCAGCAGCAGTTCCGCTCCGGCCGCCTTGAGGTGATGACAGACGGGTTCGAGCCAGATGTCCTCGCAGATCGGGAGGCCCAGCTTGACGCCGCGCCACTCGATCGGCTCGGGCAGCGGGCCCGGCGCGAACACGCGCAGCTCGTCGAACGTGCCGTAATTGGGAAGCTCGTGCTTGAGGCGCCGCGCGACGACCTTGCCGTCCTCGGCCAGCACCATCGCGTTATAATTCGCCCCGCCCTCCGCATGAATCGTCCCGAAGAGGATCGCGGGCCCCTCGTGAGCGGTCGCATCGGCCAGCCGCTCGGCCGCCTCCATCGTGCGGCGAATGAAGTCGGGCTTGAGTACCAGGTCTTCGGGCGGATAGCCGGTCAGCTGGAGCTCGGGGAACAGGACGAGGTCGGCGCCTTGCGCCTTCGCTTTGGCGCGCCATTCGAGCATCGCGGCGGCGTTGCCGTCGAGGTCACCGACGCGCTGGTCGAGCTGGGCGAGGGCGATGCGGATCGTCATGGCCAAAGCGCTAGCCGCGTCACACGCGCGTCACAAGCTTGCCCTTTGCCCTCGCCCCCCGCTAAGGACGCCGCACTGACGCGCGCCAACAGGGGAAATTGTTCGATGAAGCTGCTCGCCGGAAACTCCAATCCTCCCCTCGCCAAGGCGATTGCCGACTATCTCGAGAGCCCGCTGATCAAGGCCAGCGTCAAGCGCTTCGCCGACGAGGAAATCTTCGTCGAGGTGCACGAGAATGTGCGCGGGCAGGACATGTTCGTGATCCAGTCGACCAGCTACCCGGCCAACGACAACATGATGGAACTGCTCATCATGATCGACACGCTGCGCCGCGCCTCGGCCAAGCGGATCACCGCGGTGCTGCCCTATTTCGGCTATGCCCGGCAGGACCGCAAACCCGGGCCGCGCACGCCGATCTCGGCCAAGCTCGTCGCCAACCTCATCACCGAGGCGGGCGCCGACCGCGTGCTGACGATGGATCTCCACGCCGGCCAGATCCAGGGCTTTTTCGACATCCCGACCGACAACCTGTGGGCAGCGCCCGTCATGGCCGCCGATATCCAGGCGCGCTACGGCTCGAAGGACCTCACCATCGTCTCGCCCGACGTGGGCGGCGTGGTGCGCGCGCGCAGCCTCGCCAAGCGACTCGACAACGCGCCGCTGGCGATCGTCGACAAGCGCCGCGAGCGCGCGGGCGAATCCGAGGTGATGAACATCATCGGCGACGTCGAGGGCCAGGTCTGCATCCTCGTCGACGACATCGTCGATTCGGGCGGCACGCTGTGCAACGCGGCCGCCGCGATGAAAGAGCAGGGCGCCAAGGAAGTGCTCGCTTACTGTTCGCACGGCGTCCTGTCGGGCGCTGCCGAAGCGCGCGTCTCCAAGTCTGAACTGACCGAGCTGGTCGTCACCGATTCGATCCACCACGAGGGAATGATCGACAGCGACAAGATCCGCAAACTCACCATCGCCCCGCTCTTTGGCGAAGCGATCAGCCGGATCGCGGACGAAAGCAGCGTGTCGAGCCTCTTCGACTAGGCTTGCAGAATCGGCGGCGCCTCTCTAAGAGCGCCCCCGATTGTCCAAATCATTGGAAATCCGACCGGTCCGGCCATCAAGGCTGCCGAGGCAGGTTGAAATCGTCGTCCATCGCGCGAGCGAGGGGCCACAAGGAGACGAAAATGCCGAAACTGAAGACCAAGAGCGGCGTCAAGAAGCGCTTCAAGATGACCGCTACCGGCAAGATCAAGCACGGCGTCGCTGGCAAGCGTCACCGCCTGATCAGCCACAACGCCAAGTATATCCGTACCAACCGCGGCACGACCGTGCTGGACGCCTGCGAGACGAAGACGATCAAGCAGTGGGCGCCCTACGGGCTGAAGTAAGGAGACGGATCGATGGCACGAGTTAAACGCGGCGTCACCACGCGCGCCAAGCACAAGCGGATCCTGAAGTCGGCGAAGGGCTATTATGGCCGTCGCAAGAACACCATCCGCATCGCGCGCCAGGCGGTCGAAAAGGCCGGCCAGTACGCCTATCGCGACCGCAAGGCCAAGAAGCGCAGCTTCCGCGCCCTGTGGATCCAGCGCATCAACGCGGCCGTGCGCGCCGAAGGCATGACCTACGGCACCTTCATGCACGCGCTGAAGGTCGGCGGCATCGACCTCGATCGCAAGGTCCTCGCGGACATCGCGATGCACGAGCCGGAAGCGTTTAAGGGGATCGTCGAGCAGGCCAAGAAGGCCGTCGCCTGAACCGATCCGCTTGAATAGCGAACAATTGGAAGGGCGCGGAAGGCTTGGCATTCCGCGCCCTTTCTCTATGGAAAGCCCCCATGATCGATCGTGAAGAAATCCTCGCCCGGATCGGGGCGGCCGACGACGCCGCGTCGCTCGAGGCGCTGCGCGTCGAAAATCTCGGCAAGCAGGGCAAGGTCACCCAGCTGCTCAAGACGCTGGGCAAGATGAGCCCCGACGAGCGCAAGACCGAAGGCCCCAAGATCCACGCGCTGCGCGAAGCGGTGCAGGGCGCGCTCGATGCGCGCAAGGCCGAGCTCGACCGCGCCGAACTCGAAGCGCGGCTGAAGACCGAGACGCTCGACCTGTCGCTGCCCACCCCGGCCGCGCCGCAGGGATCGATCCACCCGGTCAGCCAGGTCATGGACGAGCTTGCCGAAATCTTCGCGGACCTGGGCTTCGCGGTCGCCGAAGGCCCCGAGATCGAGGACGACTGGCACAATTTCGGGGCGCTCAACATTCCCGAGGCGCACCCCGCGCGCGCCATGCAGGACACGTTTTACATTGCGCAGGGCGACAACGAGGAGGGGGCGCCGCAGGTGCTGCGCACGCACACCTCGCCCGTCCAGATCCGCACCATGATGCGTGACAAGCCCCCGCTGCGCATCATCGCGCCGGGCCGCGTCTACCGCTCGGACAGCGACGCCACCCACACGCCGATGTTCCACCAGGTCGAAGGCCTCGTCATCGACCGCAACATCCATCTCGGCCACCTCAAGTGGACGCTCGAAACCTTCCTCAAGGCCTTTTTCGAGCGTGACGATGTCGAACTGCGGCTGCGCCCCTCCTATTTCCCGTTCACCGAGCCGAGCGCCGAAGTCGACGTCGGCTACTCGATCGAGAACGGCCGACCGGTCATCGGCGGTCGCGAGAACTGGATGGAAGTTCTGGGGAGCGGCATGGTCCACCCCAAGGTCATCGCCAATTGCGGGCTCGATCCCGACGAGTGGCAGGGCTTCGCCTTCGGCTGCGGCATCGACCGCCTCGCCATGCTCAAATACGGGATGGACGACTTGCGCGCCTTCTTCGACGCGGACCTGCGCTGGCTCCGCCACTACGGGTTCAGCTTCCTCGACACGCCCACCCTCTCGGCAGGAGTGGGCGCATGAAGTTCTCGCTCGAATGGCTCAAGCAATTCCTCGACACCGACGCCTCGGTGAGCGATCTCGCCGACGCGATGACCGCGATCGGGCTCGAGATCGAGGGTGTCGAGGACCCGGCCGACAGGCTCGAAGGATTCTCGGTCGCCAAGGTGCTGACCGCCGCGCCGCATCCCGATGCGGACAAGTTGCAGGTGCTGACCGTCGACACCGGTGACGGCAAGCCGCTCCAGGTCGTGTGCGGCGCGCCCAACGCGCGTGCCGGCATGAAGGGCGTGCTCGGCCAGCCCGGCGCGACCGTGCCCGCCAACGGCATGGTGCTGAAGAAGGCCGCGATCCGCGGCGTCGAATCGAACGGCATGATGTGTTCGACGCGCGAGCTCGAACTGGGCGACGATCACGACGGCATCATCGAACTGCCCGAGGACGCGCCCGTCGGCGCCAGCTTCGCCGACTATTCGGGTGCCTCGCCCGTGTTCGACGTGTTCATCACCCCCGACCGTGCCGATTGCATGGGCGTGATGGGCATCGCGCGCGACCTCGCCGCCGCAGGCCTTGGCACCTTCAAGCCCGTCGAGGTCCCGACCATCGAGACCGACGGCTCCTGCCCGGTCGAGATCCGCACCGACGACAGCGAAGGCTGCCCGGCTTTTTACGCGCGCGTCATCACTGGCGTGAAGAACGGTGCCTCGCCCGAGTGGATGCAGCGCCGCCTGATCGCGGCAGGCCAGCGCCCCATCTCCGCGCTCGTCGACTGCACCAACTATCTGATGCTCTCGACCGGCCGCCCGGCGCACGTCTACGACCTCAATAAGCTCTCGGGCCCCGTCGTCGCGCGCCGCGCCAAGGCGGGCGAAAAGGTCCTCGCGCTCAACGAGAAGGAATATGAGCTCGACGAGAGCATGACCGTGATCGCCGACGACAAGGGCGCGCACGATATCGGCGGCATCATGGGCGGCGAGCATTCGGGTGCCGACGAAGCCTCCACCGACGTCCTTCTAGAGATCGCCTATTTCGATCCCGACCGGATCGCCAAGACCGGCCAGAAGCTGATGCTGTCGAGCGATGCGCGTACCCGCTTCGAACGCGGCGTCGATCCCGCCTTCATGGACGACGGGCTTGCGCTCCTCACCGACCTCATCGTGAAGACCTGCGGCGGCACGCCGAGCGAGGTGACCCGCGCGGGCACCCCGCCGATGGAGCGGCCGACGATCACGTTCGACTGGAACCGCACCGCCGCGCTCGGCGGCATCGAGGTGCCGCGCGAACGGCAGGTCGAGATTCTCGAAAGCCTCGGCTTCACGGTCGAGGGCGACGACGTCACCGCGCCGACCTGGCGTCACGACATCGAAGGCCCCGCCGACCTCGTCGAGGAAGTCGCGCGCATCGTCGGCTTCGACCAGGTCCCCTCGACCCCGCTTCCGCGCCCCGATGGTGTCGCGCACCCGACCGCGACCCGCAGCCAGGTGGTCGAGCGCCGCCTGCGCCGCGCGGCGGCCGCGCGCGGGTTCAACGAGGCGATCACGTGGAGCTTCATCCCGACGAGCCAAGCCGACCTGTTCGGCGGTGCGCCCAACCTCGTCGCCAACCCGATCAGCGAGGACATGAAGGCGATGCGCCCGTCGTTGCTACCGGGCCTCGCCGCCGCCGCACGCCGCAATCTCGACCGCGGCGCGTCGAGCGTGCGCCTGTTCGAGGTCGGCCGCCGCTACCTTGCCGAGGGCGAGAAGCCGACCGCCGCCCTGCTGATGGCCGGCGAGCGCAGCGCGCGCGACTGGGACGTGGGCAAGGCGACCGGCTTCACCGCGTTCGACGCCAAGGCCGAAGCGCTCGCCTTGCTCGAGGCAGCCGGCGCGCCGACCGACAATCTCCAGCTGTTCATGGATGCTGGCGAGACCTGGCACCCGGGCCGCTCGGCCAAGCTCGGCCTCGGTCCCAAGAAGATCCTCGCCGCGTTCGGCGAACCGCATCCCGAGCTCGCCAGGGCGCTCGACCTGCCCAAGGGCACGGTGGTCGCGGAGATCTTCCTCGACCAGATCCCGCAGCCCAAGAAGACCGAACGCGCCCGCACGCCCTACGCGCCCCCCGCGCTGCAGGCGGTCAGCCGCGACTTCGCCTTCATCGTCCCCAACGACCTTCCCGCCGACCAGCTGGTCCGCGCGATCCGCGGGGCCGACAAGAAGGCGATCGTCGATGCGCGCATCTTCGATCGCTACGAAGGCAATGACGCGCTCAGCCTCGCGGTGGAGGTCACGCTCCAGCCCGAGGCGAAGAGCTTCACCGAGGAAGAGCTAAGCGCGATCTCGAAGAAGATCGTCGAGGCGGCGGTAAAGAAGGGCGCGACGCTGCGCGGCTAGTCGTCGAGACCGAAGATCAGGCAGGTCGACGTGGCGGTGGCGATCAGGCGCCCGTGCCCGTCGACCAGCTCGGCTTCGGCAAACGCCGCCTTGCCGCCCATCTTGGTCACCTTGCCGGTCGCAATCACGACGCTGCCGTCGCATTGGAGCGGGCGCAGGAAGCTCGTCTTGATCTCGAGCGACGTGTAGCCCTGACCGGGCGCGAGCGCGCTATGCACGGCGCAGCCACAGGCGCTGTCGAGAAGGGTCGCGGCATAGCCGCCGTGGACATAACCCATCGGGTTGGCGACCTGCGGTCCGACGCGTCCCTGGAAGACCGCGCTGCCCTCGGCCACGTCGATGAGCTTGAAGTCGAGCGACTTGGCCATCGGCACATGGATGTCTTTTTCGATTAGGGAACGAAGCTGCTCGAGCCCCGACCTGCTGCTATCGAACATCGCTCACCCCCTCAGTCGTTCAGCGCGTTGATCGCCTCGTGCACCCGCCGCTCGACTTCCTCGCGCGGCAGGCCCGGCGGGATCGTCTCGCCGACCTTGAACCGGATCACGCCCGAACGCTTTACGAACCCCTTGGGCCAGATCCGCCCACTGTCCTGCGCCACGGGGACCACCGGCAGCCCCAGCATCTTGTACAACCCCGCAAAGCCGGGGCGCAATGGCGGTTTTTCGCCGTGCGGAATCCGCGTCCCTTCCGGGAAGATCACCACGGGACGCCCCGCCGCCTTGGCCTTCTTGGCCGCTTTCATCATCGAGCGCAGCGCCGCCGCGCCCGCTTCGCGGTCGACCCCGATCACCCCGTAGGTGCGATTGACCTTGCCGAAAATGGGCAGCGTCGTCAGCTCGCGCTTCATCACCACCACCGGCGTGCGCGCGAAGCGCAGCGTGTCGACCGCCTCGACCATCGCTTCGTGCTTAACCGCGACGAGGTAGGGCCCGTCGGGAATCTCCCCGTCCCACTCGAACCGGATGGCGAGCACGTGGCGCACCAGCCAGCGATGATAGTCGGCCCAGAAATGCACGACCGCGCGCAGCGGTGCCTGACCGAACAGCGCGGCGACCAGCGCCGCCGACGAGATGATCAGCGTGCCCGGATAGAAGAGCAGGACGAAGAGGATCGAACGAAGCAGTGCCATCAGATTCCCAGGAGCAGCCCGAGCCGCCGCAATACGTACTTGTTATATTCGAGAAACAGCGTTGCCAGCCCGGGTTCGGTCTTGACCGCGTCGTAGACGATATAGGTGTCCTCGGGGAGCGCACGGCGGAACTCGAACGCGGCGCGGCGCATGTGCCAGTCGCTGGTCACTAGCCGCACCTCGTCGAATTCGTTGGCTTCGAGCCAGGCGCGCGCTTCCTCGGCGTTGGAGCGGGTGTCGACCGATTCCGAGCCCAGCGTCACGCAGCACTCGATCAGTTCCTCGCGCCCGCCCAGCCGCTCGGCGATGTCCGCCTCGGTGACGAGCGGGTCGGTCCCCGCGATCAGGAGCTGCTTGGCCTTGCCCGCTTCGAGCCGGTCGACCGCCTGCTCGATGCGACCCGAGCCGCCGGTGATCACGACGATCGCCTGCGTCTCGCGGCTGTCGGCCGGCGCCGGCTCGCCGAGCGACACCGCGAACAGCGCGAAACCCAATGCGTACAGCATGGCGACAAAGGACAGGAGGCGGAAGATCATGGCGTGCGGCGCAATGTCGCAATCACGGCGCCGCGTGCAACCGTCATTGCGATGAGGGTCGCGGCGAACGGCAGCAAAGCGAGGACGAACAGCGCGCCCGGGCCGATCGGTGCGCCACCCCCGAGCCAGCGCTCGCTGACCTGCCCGGCGCCGAACAGCAGGAGGAGCAGTCCGCCGGCGGCTGCCGCCCCGACCAGCGCGCCCGCCAGCGCGTCGAGCGCCATGCGCCGCTGGAATAGTGCCGCGACCTGTGCGTCGGTCGCTCCGACGCCGTGCATGACTGCGATGGTCGAGCGATTGGCGGCGAGCGCCGCGCGCGTCGCGAGCACGACGGCCGCGCCTGCCGCCAGCCCGATAAGCAGCACCAGCCCGAGCGACACCCATCCGAGCGCGCGCAGCGAGCGCACCAGCGGTGCCAGGGTCGACCGGCTCGAACTCAACTGTGCGGTCGGAAACTTCGTGCGGGCCGCTTTCTCGACGACCGCCGCGTCGGCACCCGGTGTCAGTGTCACTTCCGCCAGCGCGGGAATCGGAAGGTCGGCGCCCTCGCTCGCCGCGCCGAGCCAGCGTTCGAGACTGTCGACGACCGCTTCGCGCGGCACCGCCTCGACGCTTCGCACCTGCGGCAGCCCGCGGATCGAAGCGGCCAGCGCCTCTTCCTTACCCGCACCGCCCGGCAATTGGAGCGTGTAGCGGCTCGCGCTCGCGTCCTCGAGCGTCGCCGCCCCGTGCGAGACGGTCAGTCCCGCTGCCGCCACGAGCATCATCACGAAGGTCATGATCGCGATCAGCCACGGGGTCGCTCCGCTCAGCCGGCCGCCCGGCAGCAGGCGCCGCTCGGCCGCGCTCATCCTCAGCACGCTCACGCCCCGGCCTCCTCGCGTCGTTGCGGCGGGTGGCGCAGTGCGCCGGTGGGATCGGACAACTTGCCGCCCTCAAGCCGCACCAGCTGCGCGCCAGGCACCTGCTTGACCAGCGACAAGTCGTGCGTCGCCAGCACCACGGTCGTGCCGAGCTGGTTCAGTCCCGAAAACAGCCCGACCAGACGCTGCGCCATCTCGGCATCGACGTTGCCCGTCGGCTCGTCGGCGATCAGCAGTTCGGGTCGCGCGATCACCGCCCGCGCGATCGCCACGCGCTGCTGCTCGCCCCCCGACAGAGTCGGCGGCTTGGCGCGCGCGCGGTCGGACAGGCCGACCCAGGCGAGCATTTCGCGCACCGGCTGTTCGAGATCGGCATCGCTCATCCCCGCGATGCGCAGCGGCAGCGCGACATTGTCGAACGCCGACAAGTGCTCGATCAGCCGGAAGTCCTGGTAGACGATCCCGATCCGGCGGCGCAGCGGCGGCAGGGCCTCGCGCGGCAGGTCAGTCACTTCCTGGTCGAACATCGTGATGCGCCCGCGCGTTGGGCGCTGGGCGAGATACAGAAGTTTCAGCAGCGATGTCTTGCCCGCCCCCGATGGGCCGGTGAGGACGTAGAAGCCGCGCTTGTCGAGGGTGAAGTCGAGATCACGCAGCACCTCGGCCTCGGTGCCGTAGCGCAAGCCCACTCCTTCGAACGAAACCATCATGAAGTCGAACGCCCCCGGATCATCGTCTCGTCTTCTCGCACGCCCCCTTCGACTTGCCAATCCGTTGCAAGTCATGTTTACCGCCAGAAAGCGAGACGGGAACATAATGATCTTAACCTGCCCAGCATGCGAAACGCGCTACGTGGTCAAGGACGGGGCTATCCCGCCCCAGGGACGCAAGGTGCGCTGCGCCAGTTGCGGCAACAGTTGGCATCAGGATCCCGATGCGGATGACGGCGAGTTCGTGCCGCCGCCCGTCGAGACGCCACCGCCGCCCGTGACGGAGGATTTTGCGCCCCCGCCACCCGAGCCCGCCTACGAGGCGCCCGAACAGGCACCGCCGCCGATCCCTGAGCCGCCCGTGACGCTCGACGACGAACCGGTCGCCCCGGAAGTCGCCGCGGCCGTGGAGGAGCAGGCCGCGATGCAGGAGGCGGCGATCGCGCAGGAAGCGCTGCCGCACACGTCGCTCGATCCCGTCGAACCCGCCGACGACATGCATTTCGCGGACCCCGACGACGATGGTTGGGGCGAGCCCCGGCGTGGGCGCGGGCGCACGATCCTGCTCGTCCTCCTATTGCTGGTCGCCGTGGCCGCCGCAGCGTTCGTTTTCCTCGCTCCCGACGCGCTCAAGGAGCGGTTCGGGATGGCGGGCGCAAAGCCTGCTTCACCGCTGCAGGTGGTGCTGACCTCCTCGGACCGCCAGGCGGTGCCGAGCGGCAACGAGCTGTTCACGGTTGCCGGACGCGTCGTCAATCCGACCGAAACCGAACAGCGCGTGCCCCCGCTGCACGCGGTGCTGCGCGATGCCCAGGGCCGCGTCGTCTACAGCTGGACGATCGCTCCGCCCGCGCCGACGCTCGCACCCGGCGAGGCGGCGAGCTTCAACAGCGCGGAAGTCGACGTGCCGGCGGGCGCGGAAAAGCTGACCCTGTCGCTCGCCGATCCCGGAGCCTGATTTCTATTCGAAGATGACGATCCGTGCCTGACGGGCGATCCCGTCGGCATCGGTCAGTCGCGCCATGCGTCGCTGCGCCCCTGCGGGCAGCATCCCCGTCTCGGCATTTTCGGCGGTAAGGCGGAACGGTCGCTCGATCCTCACGCTGGCACGGCCGCTCGCCTGCAGCGCGCTCGCACCCATCGGCGCCGCGCTGTGCGGCCCTTCGGCTGGCAGCGTCATCGCTGCAAGGAGGAGTGTCGCTCCGACCATCTGCCGGACTTAACGCGAATCGAAGCGGGATGGTTACCGTGACCCTAACGAGCGTCCCGATGCGGGACGCGCAAATCGGGCGTTGCATGGGGCAGGACGCTTTGCTAGAGGCGCCGCCAGCCAGTCGAGCCTTCTGAAGGCTCCTCCATGAAATGTGCGGTCGTGGCGGAACTGGTAGACGCGCAACGTTGAGGTCGTTGTGGCCGAAAGGCCGTGGAAGTTCGAGTCTTCTCGACCGCACCATTTCTCCCTGAAAATCTGGAAAAACCGCCCCTTTCGGGGGCCCTATTCGCCTCCGCCCAGCGCGGGCGCGAGCGAGGCAGTGGCGACAGGCGGCGGTTGCGGCGGGTCGATCCCGTCGGGCAGCGTTGGGGTCGGCGCGGACTCGGCGATCCGCCCCGTCTCGGGCTTGAGCGCGATGGTGCCGACCCGCTGGTAGGGCGCGTCGGGAGTGACCAGCACGGGCGTGTCGAGCGACGCTTTGACCTGGAGGAACGCGGCCGACGCCTTGGCGATGGCGAGGCGGTAATTGCCGTAGGGCACCTTTTCGATCAGGAAATAGCCGTCAAATTCGCTGCGCGCGCTCGCCACCTTGCGGCCCGTGCGATCAAGCAGCACGATTTCCACCCCTTCGGTCCCGCCGCCGCCGGCATTGACGAGGACGCCCTCGACCATGCCCGCACCGACCAGCGGGATGTCGACCGAAGCGGTGACGCCCGGGCGCGGCACGACCACGCGCAGCGCCTCGGCCGGGGCGAGCGAAGGATCGATGGTGGCAAGGTCGACTCCGACCGCCACCGGCGTGTGCGTGGCGAGCCCCGCCATCACCACTTCGCCGCGATCGTCGGTGACCGCGTCGCTCGCACGCATCCCTGCGGTGATCCCCGCGCCAGCCTGATAAGGCTCGTCGGCATCGCGAATCCCATTGCCGTTGTCGTCGCGGAACAATCGCGCCTTGATCGATCCGTTGCGCGCCAGCGTCCTGGAGGTCGGTCGCCAGCGACCGTTCGGAGCATCGATCGAGAAAGCGAGGTTGATCCCCGCCGCGACCGATCCGTCGGTGGCAGCCTCTGCAGTCAAGGCGAGCGAGGCAATGTCCAGCTTTCGAATATGGCTGACCCGCGCGCGCAGTCGCCCAGCATCAGGCTGCCAGCCGATCCCCGCGTCCCAGTCGACCCGTTCGCCGGCCGACCAGTAGGCGCTCAGTTCGGCGGTTCGCAGCCGTCCCTTGTCGAGGTCGAAGTCGGTGACTCCCTGGAGCCGGACCTTGCCGACACGGCCTGACCCGATCAGTCGCGCCCCGATCGCGTCGGAGGGCGTTCGGTAAGCGTGGCCGATGCCGCTGCGGGTCCAGTCGAATTCGGTGCCGAGATTGAACCGGCCGAGGGCGACGTTGAACCGTGTCGCTGCCTCGAGCGCCTTCGAACCGTCGGCATTGTCGGTCAATCGCAATCGCGCGGTCACCGGTACGGTGCGCTTGCCGAGCTTGATCGGCACGCTTGCGCCCGCGACATATTCCGCGCGGACCGGATTTTCGCGACTGTCGATGGTCAGCCCGCGATTGAGTCGGCTCGAGAGCGACAGCGCGACCTTGCCAAGCTGTGCGATGGCGCGGCTGCGCAACTGGAAGCCGCCTTTCTCGTTGGCGCTCGCCGACACTTCGACGAACGCACGCCCGAGAGTCCGGCGTACCGCACCCTCGACATAGGAGACGCGCTGGTCGTCTTCGAGCAGCGTCTGCGCGAGGAGGCCGACCGATGTCTTGCGGTCGAGCCCGTGGTCGAGCGCGACGGTTGCCTGGAGGTCGTATTGCGGCTTGTTGCCCCCGCCCAGCTCGACCAGCTGACGGCCCGGTTGGCTGACCGACGCAAAATACCAGGTCTGCCCGGGCGGAATCTGCTGTTCGCCGACCGTCACCGATTCGAGGCGGCGGCGGATCTGGCCCTGCGGTCCATAGAGGACGATCTCGACTTCGTTGTCGCCGTAGGTCAGCTCGATGTCCTCGAACAGATACTTGCCGTCGGGCGACGCCGTGGCGAAGGCCAGCAGCTGGCCGTTTCGGTAGAGTTCGGCGTCCCAGCCGGCAGGCAGTTCGCCTTCGAAGGTAACGCGATCGAAATTGGCGAGTCGGCGCAGCGGGCGGTTGGTGACGAGCGCGCCGCGCCCGCCGCCCGCAATCGACCCGACGCCGTTGGCGCCGTGGACGAGATCGCCGATCTCGAGATGGGTTGCGTGGAGGAAACCGAGCAGGTCGGCGCCCGGGTCCGAGCGATAGGCGCGCAGACGCAGGCTGGTGCCGTTCAGCTGTTCGTTGGCCAGGCGCGCGTCGAACGACATTTTCGCGATCTCGCCCGAGGCGTAGACCGCCGCACTGCGGTCGATCTTGACGCCGCTATGTGCGCTGTAGGCCGCGCCGCCGCTGACGATCACGTCGAGCGCAGGGGTGCGCCACATGCGATAGGGCAGCTTTACTTGCGGGAGTGCGGCCATGTCGAAGGTCGCACGCTCGAGGAGCGCCTCGGCGCGCTTGCGACGCTCGATGGCGAGTTCGACCGGCAACTTGGCTTCCGATTCGACACGCAACAGCGCGCCCGACATGTTCGCCTCGAGCCCCAGATCGAACCAGCGGGCGAGCGCGTCGCTGGCCACGCACCAGCCTTCGGGAACCTCGCGAATATCGCTTTTTGCAATTGCCTCGCGATTGCGGGCGGTAATCACTTCGCCAGCAGCGCGATCGATGTCGATGGTATTTTCCTCGGAAAACGCCCAACCGTGTGCTCGCTGTTCTTCGATATCGATTTTCAAAGGCACGTCGAGCGTCGACAGGAAATCGCCGAAGACGATGCACGCGCCCTCTGGCGTCGGGTAAGCACGCACGCCATCGCCGATGCGGTTCATCCGCAGACGGACGTCGAGCAGATACTGCTCCTCGGGATCGGCGACCCAACGCTCGGTAACCGGGCTCTCCGCAGGTGCGGAAACGCCGCCGGCCACGAGGGCCAGCAGCGTCAGCGCGTTCCTGAAGATGGACCGGAGCCGCATCGCTGGTTCTTCTTCCCCCCGGCGCCGCCCTAGGGGAGGACCGCGTCGTAGGCCGCGATCACCGCGCCGCCGTCATTGGGGTGCTCGCGGTAGGTGACCTTGACCGGTCCGCTGAGCGTGCCCTGGTAGTCGCCGCGTACCGGCACCTTCACGGTGCGGTCGGCAATCTCCGTATAGAGCGCGATCCCGCGGATTTCCGCGATCGGCATCTCCTCGCCGTCCTTGGTGATCTCGATCGCGCCGTAGGTCGAGCGATCGCCTGCGCGCTTGAGGTCGACCTCGATCGCGCGCTCGTTCGTCGTGCGTACGTCGGTGATCGTGGTGTCGACTTCGAGCTGGCCGAAGCGGACGATCACCGGGATCGATACGCCGTAGACCGGGATCAGGCGGAAACTCATGCCACCGCCCACTTCGCGCTTTTCCACCGGGCGCGGCTTGGGAATCGCGCGAAACAGCAGGTGGACGCGATATTCGCCGTCGGCGAGGCCCTGCGGCGCGCGCGCGGCGATGCGGATCGCCTGCGGCTGGCCGGGCGGCAACGTCACGCGGCGCGGGGCGAAATAGATCATTTCCTGCGCCAGGCGCTCGGCCTCGGTGGGATCCTCGACCTCGATCAACTGGCCGTCGGGCGTCATCCGGCGCAGTTCGGCCGACACGCGGTAGGTCGCCTCCTCTTCGCCGATATTGTTGAGCAGCACCTCGGTGCCGCGCCCGTTGGTCAGGACGATCCTGGTCGGGGCGACCAGGAGGTCGCCCACCCCGGCATTGGCGGAGACCGGCACCAGCGTCGCAGCGAGGGCGGCAACAGCGGTCATCAGGCGGTGGGAACGGGTCATCGGCGACATACTCCTGGTCCTGCGGCGCAGCTCTTGCGCCGTTTCGGACCTATTCCTCGCCAAAATTGGTTAATTTTATGCCAACCCTGTTCGTTCTTTCGGGGCGCAAGAGCCCGGCGCTGCCCACGCGTCGGCGTCGTCGATTAACATTTCCGCCGGAGTAGGCTGCGTGCCGACCACGAAAAAGGGCGCCGGCAAACGCCGACGCCCTCCTTCTTCAGGACCGGGAAGCCCCGGTCGTCAGTCGCTTACTCGTAGTCGGCGCTGACGGTGAAATCACCCCAATAGTCGCCGTCCGTCTGGTTGTCCGGGACGGTGATCGAGCCGCCGACGTTGAAGTCGAAGCTCGCGGCGCTGCCCGCGGCACCCGTGTTCGGGAGCGTCACGGTGTGCTCGTTGTCGGTCCCGGCAGCGGTCGCGGCACCGAGCACCGAGGCCTGGCCCGACAGGCTGACGTCGATGAACGGATTGGCGGTGTTGCCGTCGACATAGAGACGGGCCGACTGCGGGATCGTGACGACCACGTTGACGGCGCGCGTGCCCGAGAGCGAATAGGTTTCGTAGGTGCTGGTGTCGCCGGTGTTGAGCGAGCAGGTGAAGCCCGCGCAGCTGGCGGTGACCGAACCGTCCTCGGCGCTGACCGCGACGGTCGCGCTGGTGAGGCCCGTGCCGCCCGACGGCAGGACGATCGTGCCGAAGTCCAGCTCGCCGGTGTTGGTGATGTCGATCGGGCGAACGATCTTCACCTTGGCGCGGCCTTCGGTGTTCGGGTTGGCGGCATGTGCCGGCATCGCGGTGAGCGCGACGGCAGCGATCGAGGTGCCGAGAACGGCGAGACGCTTAAAATTGGTCATCTGGTTATTCCCCACTGGTCCATCAGAAGTGATTCGGCCTGCCAACTCGAAAAGCCGGCCGTCCGTGGTTTGGGGAATTAACCCTGATCGCTTACGGCTTTGCTCAGGGCCATGGTAAATTTGCCGTTTACGATTCCGCTAAAACGGAATGGATTTCACAGATATTCCACCGAAATGGGGATATCTCCGCGAAAATCGCCCTCCAGCCCACCTTCGACGATCAGGCGCCCGCCGAAGTTGAACTGGAAACTTCCATCGCCCCCGAGCGCGGGAAAGTCGGAAAAGTCGGCACTGATGTCCTCGAGCACGATTCGCCGGCCGTCGACCGAGTGAAGCTCGATTCGCGCGGGCATGTCGATCGACACGCGCCGTCCGGGCTCGCCGTGGATGGTGACGCTGCCCAGCATGGCGCGCGAGGAAATGGCAGTGACCGAGCCCGACACGCGCCGTTCGCCATCGGCGGCGAGCGTTGCGCTGCCCTCGCCCGAATCGAGGACGATCAGCTGCGCGAAGTCGAGTTGCGATTCGACCTGCAGTTCCACGAGTTGCTGCTCGCTTTCGGACTGGTTGGGCGTGGTGACCGGGCTCGAGCACAGGCGGCACTGGGCGTTCCCCGCGGCGGGCAGTGCCACGGAAGCCAGAATCGCGACCAGAGTCGCGCCAATCGGGGCAAGCCAGCCCTTGGTCATGCTCCCGGCCTATTGGGCGAGGATGAAAACAGGGTTAATGAACGGGCAACTTTTTGCCCCGCCGACGCTTGGAGACGACATGACCGACAAGTCCCGCACCGATGCCGAATGGAAGGGGAGCCTTTCCGCCGAGCAATATCGGATCCTGCGCGAGGGCGGGACGGAGCCGCCTTTCTCGGGCGCGCTCAACGGCGAGAAGCGCAAGGGACGGTACCGCTGCGCGGGCTGCGGGACGCTCCTGTTCGCATCCGACGCGAAGTTCGACAGCGGCTCGGGATGGCCCAGCTTCACCGCGCCCGCAGAACGCGACGCGATCGACGAGCGGTCCGACCAGAGCCACGGCATGACCCGCGTGGAAATCCGCTGTTCAGCTTGCGAGGGCCATCTTGGCCACGTCTTCCCCGACGGACCCGGCCCGACCGGCCTGCGCTACTGCGTCAACAGCGCATCGCTCGATTTCCGGCCCGACGAGGACGACGACTGATTTCCCGATTGTCGCGAACGGCGCGGCGGTCTAGCGACGAGACCGGATGACCAACAAGACCAACGCCCGCCGCCTCTTCATCGGTTTCGTCAAGTGGGGCGTGGCCCTGGCACTCGTCGGGCTGGTCGGCCTGGCGATCGCGGTGGGAATCGCGATGCAGTCGCTCCCCTCCTACCGCGAACTCACCCGCCGCGACGATCTCGGCCAGACGGTGCGCATGCGCGCGGTCGACGGCACGGTCCTCGTCTCGATGGGCCCGAGCTTCGGGCGATGGCTGACCTACGACGAGATCCCCGAGACGATGAAGGTCGCGATGGTCGCGGTCGAGGACCGTCGCTTCCGCAGCCACCCCGGTGTCGACCCGATCGGCATCGTGCGCGGCATCGCGGTCGCGGTCCGCGACGGTGGCCGCGTCCGCGCGGTGTCGACCATCTCGCAGCAGCTTGCGCGCAACATTTTCCTCCATCCGCGCCGCGAGATGGGTCGCAAGGTCAAGGAAGCGATCATCGCGCTCGCGCTCGAGCAGAAGTTCACCAAGGACCAGATCCTCGAGCTTTACCTCAACCGCGTCTATTTCGGCGGCGGCGCCTACGGCATCGACGCCGCCAGCCGTACTTTCTTCGGCCATTCGGCGACCGAGCTCGAACTGGGCGAGGCCGCGATCATCGCCGGGCTGGTCAAGGCGCCCTCGCGCTATTCGCCGACCGCCGACGTCGAAGCGGCGCGCAGCCGCGCCGGCGTCGTCCTCGACCTGATGGTCGACCATGGCGACCTCTCGCCTGCCGAGGCGCGCGGCGTCGATCCGGCCGAGATCAAGCTCGAGCGCCGCGCCAACGAGAACAGCGCGCGCTACTTCACCGATTGGGCGCTGCCCCAGCTCGACACGCTGATCGACGAGACCGGCGAGCCGATCGACGTGTGGACAACGCTCGACGCGAAAATGCAGGACGCCGCCGACGCCGCGATCAATGCGCACGCGCCGAGCGGGGCACAGGGCGCGCTGGTGGCGATCGACCGCGACGGCGCGGTTCGCGCGATGGTCGGCGGCAAGGACTATGTCGAATCGATGTACAACCGCGCGACCGTCGCCAAGCGCCAACCGGGAAGCGCGTTCAAGCTGTTCGTCTACCTGACCGCGCTCGAGAACGGGCTGCGTCCCGACGACATGGTCGTCGACGAGCCGATCGAGATCGACGGCTGGGCGCCGCGCAACTCCAACCGCCAGTTCCTCGGCGAGGTCAGCCTGCGCGAAGCCTTCGCCCGATCGATCAACACGGTCAGCGCCTCGATCGGCGCGGAGTTCGGCTTCTCGACCATCGCCGCGATGGCCAACCGGTTCGGCATTTCCGACAACGTGTCGACCTATCCCTCGATGGTGCTGGGGACGAGCGAAGTGCGCCTGCTCGACCTGACCCGCGCCTATGCCGCCGTCTCGAACGGCGGCGTGTCCGCCCCGCCCTATGCGATCAGCAAGGTCGTCACGGCGGAAGGACGCCTGCTTTACCAGCACCAGCGCAGCGCGGACCGCGTGCTGGTCGCGCCGTGGGTTGCGGCGGAGATGACCGACCTGCTGCAATCCGCGGTCCAGTTCGGCACCGGCCGCGCGGCCCAGATCGGGCGGCCGGTCGCAGGCAAGACCGGCACCACCAACGACAATCGCGACGGCTGGTTCGTCGGTTTCTCCTCCGGCCTCACCACCGGCGTGTGGATGGGCCGCGACGACAACAAGCGCGTCGGCGGCCTGGCGGGCGGAACCGCGCCCGCGCAAGCGTTCCGCGACTTCATGGTCAAGGCGGTTGCCGGCCGCCCGGTCGAGGAATTCGACACAAACGGTCCGCTGCCCGAATGGGAACTCGAGCCGGACGAGGAAGCCTGGTTCGGCAACGAGCCGCTGATCGGGCCCGACGGCGAGATCATCGGCCTGCCCTACGATCCCGCGGATCCGCTGGCGCCGTCACCCGACGGTGGCGAAGTCGACCAGAGCTGGCTCGACGACGTGCTGCGCCGCGATCGCCAGCGCCAGCCTCAGGAGGTCCCGCCGCCCAGCCAGGACGGACCGGGCGCGGTTCGGGTCGTGCCCCAGCGCGTCGAGCCGCAGCGCGTACAGCCGCCCCAACCGCAGCAGCAGCCGTCAACCGACCCGCTGAAGCCGCTTCCCCCAGACTCGCAATAGGCCCTTCGCTTCGCGGACCGATCCGCCGAAAAGCTTGGCCTCGAGCGCGTGGAATGCACGGCCATGGTCCATGTGGACGCGGTGCGCGACTTCGTGCGCGACGATGTACCGCCGGACCTGCGGCGGCATCATCACAAGCCTCCAGCTGTAGCGCAGCCGCCCTGCCGACGAGCAGCTGCCCCAGCGGCTGCGCGCATCGCCGACCGACACGCCGGCGATCCTGACCCCGGCAGCGGCGGCCATCGCGGCGGTTTCCTCGCTGAGGATGGTGCGGGCCTGCTCCTTCAACCACCGCGAGACGCGGCCCGCGAACGCCTCCTCGGGGCCTCCGGTGACGATCGTATCGCCTTCGAGGCGAACGCGGCGAGAGGCGCTCTCCTCATGGACGAGAAGAAGCTCCCGCCCATCGAACGGGATCGTCGCACCCGGGACCAGCCGGATCTCCTCCGGACGCCCCTTTCGCTGTCGTTCGATCCAGTCGCCATGCTCGCCAGCCCAGCGCAACGCCATGGCGAGACCGAGACGCGATGGGATGGTGAGCTTGAGCAGGTCCTCGCGCGGGTCGTAGCGCAGCGCCATGCGGCGCGCGCGCGGATGGCGGCGCACTTCCAGTGCAACCTCCTCCTCGCCGATGCGAAGTCGGTGCTCAGAGCGCGCGGTCGACAAGGTGATGCTCGATGTCGCCGGCTTCGTCCTCGTCGATCGTCCAGCCGCGCACGGACTCGCCCGCCTGATGGACGGTCTCGCGGCTGCCGGACACGAGGTAATGCCAGGCGGGCAGCGGCTTTCCCTCGTGGCGCAGGCGATAGGCGCAGCTTGCGGGGAGCCAGCCGATCGTGCCGACGCCTTCCCGCGTCAACTGGGTGCAATCGGGCACGTGGCGCTTGCGCGTCTCGTAGTCGCGGCAGCGGCCCGTCTCGCGGTCGAGCAGGCGGCACGCGATGTTGGTGGCGTAATAGTCGCCCGTGTCCTCGTCCTCGGCCTTATGCAGGCAACAGCGCCCGCACCCGTCGCACAGCGCTTCCCATTCGCCCGCGTCGAGGTCGGCCAAGGGCTTTTCCCAGAAAGGTTTTTTGCTATTCATGGCGTGAAGCGACCCTTGCGCGGGCAACTTGGCGGCTGCAAGGGCAAAATCCATCGATGGGGCAGGAGGATTCGACGACGTGGGGAAGTGGTTCGTGACAATGGCGGGGCTAGCGATGCTGGCCGTGGTGCCGGCGCAGGGGCAATCGGGGCCCGAGGGCGAGAAATTCATCGCCGCGGTGCGCGAATTCAACGGCGCGGTCGCGGTCCCCATGCTCCAGGCGCCGGGCTCGCGCATTGCCAACTATAAGGGGCATGACGGCGAGACCGGACTTCACATCGCCACCCGCGCCAAGAAGGTGGCGTGGATCGAGGCGATGCTCATCCACGATGCCGATCCCGACATTCTCGACAAGGACGGAGAGACCGCGCTCCACATCGCGATCCGCAACGATCATCTCGAAGCGGTCGACCGCCTGCTCGCCTTCGACGCCGATCCCAATCTCGGCAATCGCTGGGGCGAGACGCCGGCGATCCTCGCGGTCCAGCTGCGCCGTCCCGACATCCTCGAATCGCTGCTCGAGGAAGGTGCCGATCCCGACAAGGTCGACCATGCCGGCGGCATGTCGGCGCGCCAGTATGCGGCGCGCGACACGCGAAACCCCGAACTGCTCGCGATCATCGAGAAGACGCAGGCCCAGCCCAAGCTCGAGTTCGGGCCGATCCTGCGCTAAACGTCAGCGTCCGTCGTCGAGACCCGGGTCGAGCTGCCCCGCCAATCGCCGCGCCGCGCGTCGTGCCAGTCGCAGCGTCTCGGCCTTGCGGCGTGCGGGGGCGAGCGCCTGCTCCGCCGCCTCGCGCGCCATCGCCGCATCGTAGCGATCGGCGACGATCAGCCCCGCGCGCTCGGGCAGATATTCCTCTCCCTCGCAGATCGCCGCGAGCCCGGGCGGCACCGCCCAGTAGAAGCGGTCGCAATAGTCGAGATAGTCGTGCCACTTGGCATCGCCTACGAGGTCGCTGCGCGCGACCTTGATCTCGACGATGACGAGCTTGCCCTTGCGGTCGAGTCCCATCAGGTCCGCGCGCCGTCCGTTGGGCAGCGGCACCTCGCAGATCGCGAAGATGTCGGCGCGCGCGAAAAGTCGCGTCACGCCGCGGGCGACATCGAGCGCGAGCGGCGGCGACTCGTCTAGACAGGGAAGATCGGCCATCCGTCCGACCTAGAACAAAAGGGGGCCGCGAACCAGCGCTCGCAGCCCCTTTTTCGAACCGGCGATGGACCGGATCAGTTGTAGAAGACGTGGTTGCCGACCGTACCGACGCGGTTGAGGCGCCAGCCCGGGCTGACGCGGCGCGCATGGAAGAAGAGCGCGCCAGCGACCTGCGATTCGTGATGGGCGCCGTCGACGATGCGCGCGATTGCGACCGCCTTGCGCCACGCCGACGAACCGCGGTTCGGTTCGGGGATGCGCCCGCCCTTGACGAAGCTGAACTGGCTGCGCTGCGTGACGACACCGCAATAGGTCGCCGGGAAACGGCGCGATTCGGCGCGGTTGGCGATGACTTCGCCGACGGCCAGCTGGCCGGCGAGCGATTCGCCGCGGGCTTCGAAATAGACCGCCTTGGCGAGGCATTCCATCTGCTCGTCGCGCGGTTCGCCACCGGCGAATTCGGCGACCAGGCCCGGCAGGTCCTGCGGCAGGACGGCTTGTTCGATCTCAGCTTCGGCCTCGACCGTGTCCGCGGCGTCGTCGAAAGCCTGCTCGGCGAGCAGGGCGACGGTATCGACCTCGATGAGGTCGGCTGCGACGGCTTCTTCCTCGGGAGCGAACGCGACCGTGCCGGGCAGGATCGCCGAGCCGTCGATCGCGAGATTCGCGGTATCCGCCACTTGCGCGGGTGCGACCGACGATGCCGTCAGACTGGCCGCGATGAGAAGCGCCGTGCGCAAAGTCACCTTCATAAGGTCCTGTCACTGTGCGGTGAACCTCGCGTCCGGAACCGGAAGCGGCCTAAACCGTTTTCCTGTCATCCCGGGGCGATGTCCCCCGACTGCGTGGCAACTCTTAGCCGTCTGGCTAGGGATGCCCCCCGCAATAGTTAGCGCGCCCATTTTCGCATGCGTGCGTCAGGATCAAGGCAAATCGATCATTTCAGCGACGAACCGTTCGCCATCCGCGACGTCCAGTTCGATTAACCATAAGTCCGGATCGTTAACGCGACGCCGTTCGGCGAAATCCTTGATTTTGGCCGATTCTGCATTTTCGTCCGGCCCCACGCAGCCCCATCTATAGTTGCCGTCGAGCTCCAGCCGACGCTCCAGAAACCCACGATGCGCGCCCTTTTCGAGCAGGTGAAGGAGGATCGACCCGCGCTCTTCGTCGCCCTTCGCCAGGATCGTTCCGAACCCGCCCTCGCCGCCCACACGGCGCAACAGCGCACGCGCTTCGACTCCGGCGGCGAGCCGCGGGCTCATTCGGACAGGCGGTAGCCGGGCAGCCCCGACAGCGCGATGTGCGAGCGCATGAACGTGCCGGTCCCGCGCGCTGTCTCCTCGCCGGAACTGTCGAGTATCCGCGCCTCGGCTACCAGCACGCGCCGTCGGCCCGACACCCAGCGCCCCTCCGCCACCGCCTCGCCCGCCTTCATCGGCCGGGTGAACAGCAGGTTGAACGCGGTCGTCAGCAGGAAACGGTCGGTCACCAGCCCATTGGCCGCGTAGAAGGCCGCGTCGTCGAGCATCTTGAAATAGACCGTCCCGTGCGCCGCGCCCGCAGCGTGGAAATGGCGTTCCTCGACCTGGAACCGGATCCGCGCCAGCCCCGGCTCGGGTAGCTCGATGCGGCTGTCGAAGCGCTCGTTGATGGGCGCGGAGGCATAGAGCGCTTCGAGCGCCCGGCAGTGCGCCTCGGCGCCGCTCGGACTGGCCTCAGGCGGCATGAAGCTCGTCGGCGCCGAGCAGCACGCTCGCCATCGCGTCCTTGCTGCGCGCGCCGCGGATCTGGTCGAGTGCGTCGCCGTGCCGGATGAGGCGGCTGACCGCGGCCAGCGCGCGCAAATGTTCCGCGCCCGCATCGGGCGGCGAGAGCAGCAGGAAGACGAGGTCGACCGGCATCTTGTCGATCGCCTGATAGTCGACCGGTTGGTCAAGCCGCGCGACGAGCCCGTACACATGGTCGAGCCCGCTGACTTTGCCGTGCGGAATCGCGACCCCGCCGCCGAACCCGGTCGAGCCGAGCTTTTCGCGCTCGACGATAGCGTCCGTGACCAGGCCGGGGTCGAGCCCCAGCTGCTGGCTCGCGACCTGCCCCAGCGTCTGGAGAAGCTGGCGCTTGTTGCGAGCGGACAGGTTCGCCCGGATGGACGAGGAGTCGATGAAACTACTCAGATTCATAACGTACGTGCTGCACCCCGGATACTCGCTCGGGGCGCTCCCTACTCGAAACCCTACGGCTTGTCAGCCTTTTCGCGGTTCGACCCAGCCGATCGTGCCGTCGTCCCGCCGATACACCATGTTGAATTCGCCGGTTTTTCCGTTGGTGAACATCAGAGCGTTGGTGTTGCGAAGGTCGAGCATCATCACCGCGTCGGACACGCTGGCGACCGGGATATCGGTCATCGTCTCGGCGACGACGGCGGGATGCTCGATCGGTGGTGCTTCCTCGGCCATCGGCGCGAAGATCGTGTAGCCGGCCTCGTAGTCGCGACCCTTTTCGGGCTCGCCGCGCCGCTCGCGCAGCCGGTCGACGTAGCGCTTCAACTGCCGCTCGATCTTGTCGGCCGCTCCGTCGAACGCGACGTGCGCGTCGCCGGCGCGGTTGGAGGCCTTGAGCACGATGCCCTGGTTGACGGGCGCGACGATGTCGCACGTGAAATCGTCGTGCGGGCCGCGCCCGAACGTGACGTTGGCACCGACCGAGCGGTTAAAATACTTCTCCGCCATGTGGCCGATGCGGTCGCTGACATGGTTCTGGAGGGCCTCACCGGTTTCCACCTGATGACCTGCGACACGGACGTCCATGCGCCCCTCCTTTCCGTTGGTGCAGCCCTGGGGACGGGCAGCGTCTGTTCAACCGAGATGGGTTACGCGACCCGTTCCCACAAGGGGTCGTCCATCTTCGCAATAAACGCACGGTGACGCGACAGTTCCTCTTCGCTCGGCGCGTGCGGGCGCGGTTCGCGCCGCGGCCTCGTCGGTGTGGCGCCGGCGGCGGCGGCGATCGCCTGCGGCGAGGCCCCGGCCTGCTGTTCGGCCGCCAGCGAGAGGCCGATCTGGCGCCCGCCGGTAAGCTCGACATAAACCTGCGCGAGCAGCTGCGCATCGAGCAGCGCGCCATGCTTGACGCGCTGGCTGCGATCGACACCGAAGCGAGTGCACAATGCATCGAGGCTATGCTTGGCGCCCGGATGTCTCGAGCGCGCGAGCACCAGCGTGTCCACCATGCGCGTCATGCACACCTCGGTGCGCCCGCAGGTCCGCAGCTCGTAGTTGAGGAAGCCGAAGTCGAAGCTCGCATTGTGCGCGACCAGCGGCGAATCGCCGATGAACTCGAGCAATTCCTCGACCTTGTCGGCGAACAGCGCCTTGTCAGCGAGAAACGCGTCGGACAGGCCGTGAACGGCCTCCGCCTCGCTCGGCATCGCGCGCTGCGGGTTGAAATAGCAGTGGTAGGTGCGGCCCGTCTCGACCCGGCCGATCATCTCGACGCAGCCGATTTCCACCATCCGGTCGTTCCCAGGGGAAAGGCCGGTGGTTTCCGTGTCGAAAACAATTTCGCGCATGACGTCCTTATTGCGCCGGAGCGAGCCCAAGACAAGCGAGGATCCGGTCCACTTGGGCGCGGGTTTCCTCTATCGGGCCCGACGTGTCGACGACGAAGTCGGCGCGTTCGCGCTTCTGCTCGTCGGGCATCTGCCGTTCGAGGATCCGCTCGAACTTCTCCACTGTCATGCCCGGGCGCGACAATACGCGCTCGCGCTGCATCCTCGGCGGTGCCGAGACGACGATGACATGATCGAAATTTTCCTCGCCATGCGTCTCGAACAACAAGGGGATGTCGAACAGCAGCGCGGCCGCATCGCCATTATCGAGAATGAAGCGGGTGCGCTCGTGGTGGACTGCCGGGTGGACCAGCGCTTCCAGGCGCGCAAGACGGTCGCGGTCGCCCAGCACCATCGCCGACAAGGCGTCGCGATCGACCGCGCCGTCGCGCGTCGAACCAGGGAAGACATGCTCGATCTCGGGCACCAGCCTGCCGCCCTCGCCCTGCAAGGCGCGGACGGTCTTGTCGGCGTCGAAGACCGGGATGCCGGCATCGGCGAACATCTTGGCCACGGTCGACTTGCCCATGCCGATCGACCCGGTGAGCGCGAGCGTCTTCATCCGCGCAGCATAGCGAAAAGTTCGTCATCGTGCGCGCGCGGCGCTTCTGTCTCAAAAAACAGCGAAAAACTGGTCTCCGCCTGCTCGACCAGCATGTCGATCCCGTCGACGGTCGCGAGCCCGCGCTCTTGCGCCGCTGCGATCAGCGGGGTGCGCGCGGGCGCCGACACCATGTCGAACACCCAGCCCTTGTCGGACAGCCGCGACGGATCGCACGGCAGGCAGTCGCGCCCGGCCATGCCCAGCGGGGTGCAGTTGACGATCCCGTCGCCGTCTGCCGGCGTGTCGAACGGCACCGGTGCCCTGCCAACCCCGAATTCAACCGCGAGCTTGACCCCCTTGGCCATGTCGCGCGCGTGGATGGTGAAGGCACCCGCGATATTGAGCGCGCGCGCCGCCACCAGCACCGCACGCGCCGCGCCTCCCGTCCCGAACAGGGCGACCGCCTGCATCGCACGGCCCTGTTCATCGAGCCGGCGCAACAGGTCGATGACCGCGCCGACATCGCTGTTGGCGGCGTGCAGCTTTCCCTCGCGCGGCACCAGGAGGTTGGCCGCACCCGCCGCGACGGCGAGATCGCTCGCACTGTCGGCTGCCGCCAGCGCGTCGAGCTTCAAGGGCATGGTGACGTTGGTGCCGCGCCAGGCGCGATCCTTGCGGCGGCGGCTCAAATAGTCGGCGAGGTCGCTGCGCCCCACTTTCTTGCGGCGATAATCGGCCTCGATGCCAAGCTTGGACAGCCAGAAGCGATGGATGGTCGGCGACAGGCTCTGCCCGATCGGATCGCCAATCACTTCGGCATAAGGCACGCGTGCCGTCATGACGGCATCGCGCCGTGCGCCCGCAGTGCGCCCAGCAAGGGCAAGAGCGGCATGCCGAGGATGGTGAAGTGGTTCCCGTCGACCTTCTCGAACAAGGTCACGCCAGGCCCTTCCATGCGGAACACGCCGACGCAGTAGGAAACTTCGGGCCAGTCGGCGTCGAGATAATGTTCGATGAAGTCATCGCTCAGCTCGCGCACGAACAGGTGTGCGGTGTCGACATGGTCGAACGAGACGTCGCCATTCGCCACTAGCGCCACCGCGCTGGAAAGATCCATCCGCTTGCCCGAGAAGAGGCGAAGATGTGCCGCGGCCTCGTCGCGATCCGCGGGCTTGTCGAACAATCGTCCCTCGACCGACACCACGCTGTCGCTTCCGATGACGAGATCATCCGCGCCCGCACGAACGCTCGACGCCTTCGCGCGCGCCAGTGCCAGCGCCAGCGAGGCCGCGTCGCCGTCGTGCCGATCCTTGACGGCATCCTCGTCGCAATCGGGCTTTTGCGCAATGAATTCGACCCCCGCCTGTGCGAGCATCTGGCGGCGAATGGGGCTGGTCGAGGCGAGGATCAGGGCCATGGGCACAATCTTGTGGAAAAGTGGCGGGACAGGTTTAGCGCGCTCGTGTTGATGAACCAACCGCTCGATTCAACGCCCGCCCGTCCGCCTGAATCGAGTCATTTTCTCCACAAATCGGGCATTCCGGGTCGAAAAATGTGGATAATGTGAATCATCGCGGGCGACTCGTTGAGTCTATTCGAGTCAAGTCGATTCACCGCCTGTTGGCAAAGGGCGCGCAGTTGGGCTAACCCCGCTGCCCACGCCCCAATATCAACCCCAATTCTTTTATTCTAAATATATAAGGAGAGTAGAGGGTGGACCCGAACCGGCCCGACAAGGCCCTGCTTGCCGTCCTCAGGGGTGAACGTCGCGACCCTCCGCCTGTCTGGCTCATGCGCCAGGCCGGACGCTATCTTCCCGAGTATCGCGCGCTGCGAGCCGAGAAGGGTGGCTTTCTCGACATGGCCTACGATCCGACTGCCGCGGCCGAGATCACGCTGCAGCCGATCCGCCGTTTCGGCTTCGACGGGGCGATCCTGTTCTCGGATATCCTCATCGTGCCCCACGCGATCGGCCAGGAACTGACGTTCGTTGCGGGAGAAGGTCCCCGGCTCGCGCCCCCGCTCGCTGATCATGCGCTGGAAGGCCTCCAGCCCGTCATGGAGCGCCTCGAGCCGATCTACCGGACCGTGACCCTCGTGAAGTCCCAACTGTCGCCTGAGACGACTTTCCTGGGCTTCGCTGGGAGCCCGTGGACCGTCGCGACCTACATGGTCGCCGGCGAAGGCAGCCGCGACCAGGCGCCCGCGCGCCTGATGGCCTATACCGAACCCGACCGCTTCGCCTCGCTGATCGCGCGCATCGAGGAAGTCACCATCGACTATCTCGCCGGCCAGATCGAGGCGGGGGTCGATGCGGTTCAGCTGTTCGACAGCTGGGCCGGAAGCCTCGCCCCCGACGAATTCGCGCGTTGGGTGATCGAACCCAACCGGCGCATCACCGCGGCGATCAAGGCGCGCTATCCGGATACGCCCGTCATCGGCTTTCCCAAGGGCGCCGGTGCCAAGCTCGTCGATTATGCACGCCAGACCGGGGTCGATGCGGTCGGCCTCGACGAGACGGTCGATCCGGCCTGGGCCAACGCCGCTTTGCCGCAAGGCATGCCCGTTCAGGGAAATCTCGATCCTCTCGCCCTCATCGCGGGCGGCGACCGGCTCGCGCGGGCGGTGGATGCCGTACGGGACGCGCTCAAGGACCGTCCCCACGTCTTCAATCTCGGTCATGGGATCGACAAGACGACCCCGATCGCGCATGTCGAGGCCCTGCTGGCGCAGCTGAGGGGAGCTTAGGGACATGGACGGCGCGATCGGCTTTCTCGGCCTGGCCTATCCGTGGGTGAAGGCGGCGCACGTCACCTTCGTCATCTTCTGGATCGCGGGCCTGTTCATCGTCCCGCGCTATTATGTCCACCACCATGCGACACCGCCAGGGTCGGCCGAAGACCGTGCTTGGACCGAAAGAGAGGAGCGCGCACGCAAGATCATCCTCACCCCCGCGATGCTGCTCAGCTGGCTGCTCGGCCTCTCGCTCGCCTTCCACCTCGGCGCGTTCGACCAGGGCTGGTTCCATGCCAAGCTGCTGCTCGTGATCGCGCTCACCGGCTACCAGGGCTGGGTCGGCGCCTATGGCAAGAGGCTCGCCGCGGGCAAGCGTCCGCTTGAGGGTCGGACGCTGCGAATGCTCAACGAATTGCCCGCGCTTGCCACGATCCTTATTGTCGTGATGGTCATCGTCCGCCCCTTCTGAGGCGACTTGATCGAGGTTGTGATTGACTAGGCCCGAGCCCCCGACTAGGGCGGGCGAAGCGGCTGCACCGGCCCGTATTCCCTTTTTGCCGATGCGTCCAAGGCCGCTTGTCCAGCGCCACGTATCCCCACGTTGCGCGCAAGGTTTCCCAGACCGACGAGAAAAGACGCATGCATCTCAAGGACCTCAAGCTCAAAACCCCCGCCGAACTGGTCGCGATGGCCGAGGAACGCGGCGTCGAGGGCGCTTCCACCCTGCGAAAGCAGGACCTCATGTTCTCGATCCTCAAGGAAGAGGCCGAGAATGGCGAACAGATCATGGGGATGGGGACGATCGAGGTCCTCAACGACGGCTTCGGCTTCCTGCGCAGCCCCGAGGCCAACTATCTCGCCGGTCCCGACGACATCTACGTCGCACCGCAGCTGGTCCGCAAGTTCGGGCTTCGCACCGGCGACACGGTGGAAGGCGAGATCCGCGCCCCCAAGGACGGTGAACGCTATTTCGCGCTGACCAAGGTCACGCAGGTCAATTTCGACGATCCCGAGGCGGTTCGCCATCGGGTCAATTTCGACAACCTCACCCCGCTCTATCCCGACGAGAAACTGACGCTCGACAGTTCGGATCCGACCATCAAGGACAAGAGCGCGCGGGTGATCGACATTGTCGCCCCGCTCGGCAAGGGACAGCGCGCGCTGATCGTCGCGCCGCCGCGCACGGGTAAGACCGTCTTGCTCCAGAACATCGCCAAGGCGATCACCGACAACCACCCCGAGGTTTTCCTACTCGTCCTGCTCATCGACGAGCGTCCCGAGGAAGTCACCGACATGCAGCGCTCCGTGAAGGGCGAGGTCGTTTCCTCGACCTTCGACGAGCCCGCCTCGCGCCACGTCCAGGTCGCCGAAATGGTGATCGAGAAGGCCAAGCGCCTCGTCGAGCACAAGAAGGATGTCGTCATCCTCTTGGACTCGATCACCCGCCTCGGCCGCGCCTACAACACTGTTGTGCCCTCCTCGGGCAAGGTGCTGACCGGCGGCGTCGACGCAAACGCGCTGCAGCGTCCCAAACGCTTCTTCGGCGCCGCGCGCAATATCGAGGAAGGCGGCTCGCTCTCGATCATCGCCACCGCGCTGATCGATACCGGTTCCAAGATGGACGAAGTCATCTTCGAGGAGTTCAAGGGTACCGGTAACAGCGAAATCGTCCTCGACCGCAAGGTCGCCGACAAGCGTATCTTCCCCTCGCTCGACGTCGGCAAGTCGGGCACGCGCAAGGAAGAATTGCTGGTCGACCAGGCAACGCTCTCCAAGATGTGGGTGCTGCGCCGCATCCTTATGCAGATGGGCACCATCGACGCGATGCAGTTCCTCCTCGACAAGATGAAGGACGCCAAGTCCAACGAGGACTTCTTCGCGAGCATGAACCAGTAGAGCTGTTTCCGCGTATCAACTTTGCTTGATGCGCGACCTCAGCGTGGAACTCCGCACTCGAACCGAGGTTAGCCCCCCATGACCGACCTTCTCTCGTTTCTTCTCGCGGCTGCGCATAGCGCGCCCGAGTTGGGCGGCCTTGGCGAGATGTGGGGACACATACTCAACGATTTCAGCAATCTGGGCGAACCGGCTGCGTGGCAGGCCTTCCTCCAGGTGCTGGCAATCGATCTCGTGATGGCAGGCGACAACGCGATCGTCGTCGGTGCGCTCGCGGCGGGCCTTCCGCCCGAACAGCGCAAGAAGGTCATCCTGATCGGTATCGCCGCGGCATTGGTGCTGCGCATCGTGTTCGCGCTCGTAGTGGTCCAGTTGCTGCAGATCGTCGGCCTGATCTTCGCGGGCGGGCTGCTCCTCCTGTGGGTGTCGTGGAAGTTCTGGCGCGAACTGCACCCCGACAAGGGGCACGAACACAGCGCCGGTAGCCCCGAGATCGCGGGCGACGAGCATAGCGGCCTCGCGCCAGCCAAGAGCTTCGCCAGCGCTGCCTGGGCCGTCGCCGTCGCCGACGTCTCGATGAGCCTCGACAACGTGCTCGGCGTGGCCGGCGCGGCCAAGGATCACCCGGGCATCCTCATCATCGGCCTCCTGTTTGCGGTGGCGCTGATGGGGCTCGCGGCCAACTACATCGCCAAGATCATCGATCGCCATCGCTGGGTCGGCTATCTCGGCCTTGCCGTGATCGTGTGGGTCGCGGGTAAGATGATCTACGAGGGCTACACCGATCCCGTGTTGGGGGTCGGCCAGCTGTTCGGCTGATGACCGCTCGCCCTCGCGACACGATCGTCGCGCTGTCGAGCGGACGCCTTCCGGCCGCCATTGCCGTCGTGCGCATGAGCGGGCCCGATGCCCCAGACATCGCCTGCCGGGTGGCTGGATCGCTGCCGTCGCCCCGCCATGCCAGCCTCAAGGTGCTGCGCGATCCCGCAGACGGGACCGCCATCGACGAAGCGGTTACGCTTTTCTTCCCGGCGCCGGACACTGCGACGGGCGAGAATATCGTCGAATTCCAATGCCATGGATCGAATGCCGTGGTGCGAAAGCTTCTCGACGTCTTGACGTCTTCCCAGGGATGCAGGGCGGCCGAGCCCGGCGAATTCACGCGCCGTGCGCTCGAGAACGGGCGCATAGACTTGACCGCCGCAGAAGGCCTGGCGGACCTCCTCGCGGCAGAAACGGAGGCGCAGCGTCGCTCGGCGCTCAGGATCGCGCGGGGAGGGCTCCACGACCGCCTCGTGGCGCTCCGCGAGCGGCTGATCGACGCCTCAGCCCGGGCGGAAGCCGCCATCGATTATGTCGGCGACGACTTGGAAACGGGGGATGAGGCGGGGCGGTTGGGCGGATTGATCGCGCAATTGCAGACGGATGCCAGGAGGCTTGCCGCAGCACCCTGCATCGAAACCTTGCGGGAGGGTATTCGCGTCGTCGTCGCGGGTCCCACAAATGCTGGAAAGTCAAGCTTTATCAACTATTTGGCAGGTCATTCACGGGTTATCGTGAGTGATGTTCACGGCACGACCCGCGACATTGTCGAAGTGCCGCTGTCGATCGGCGGAATTCCGTTCACGCTGATCGACACAGCCGGGCTGCGGGAGACCGACGACGTGGTGGAAAGGATCGGCATCGAGCGGACCGGAGGCGCTGTGGAGGATGCCGACATCCTGGTTTGGATGGGCGATCCCGAGAGCCCTCCCGATCATCCACGAACGATCCTCGTTTCCTCGAAAGCCGACCTTCGATCTATAAAAGTAGTTGGTTCTTTGCCGTTTTCTGCCAAGACGGGCGAGGGTTATGAAGGTGTGATCGACGCCATAATAGCACACGGTTCGTCCCTGATCCCGACTTCCGACCAGATCGGGTTGACCAATTGGCAGGCTGCCATCCTCGATGACGTGGCGCGAACGCTTGTCGTGCCAGACGACATCGTGCTGCAGGCCGAATCAATTCGTCATGCGCTGGCCTGTGTGGACGTCCTAATGGGCGGTGGCGACGTAGATACGGTGCTCGACCGTCTCTTTGGGCGCTTTTGCCTCGGTAAATAATGTTTCACGTGAAACATCGTGATTTTGCTTTTTGTCTGTGAATGAGGCTAGAGGCCTAGGAATGTACGATTGTCTGGTCATCGGTGGAGGTCATGCGGGCAGCGAAGCTGCAGCGGCTGCAGCGCGCATGGGCGTGTCGGTGGCTCTCGTTACCTATGGCGACGACAATGTCGGGCAAATGTCCTGCAATCCTTCCATAGGTGGTGTGGGGAAAGGGCATCTCGTTCGCGAGCTCGACGTCTTCGAGGGACTAATGGCGCCGGCGGCCGACGATGCTGCCATCCACTATCGCATGCTGAACGCTAGTAAGGGGCCCGCTGTGTGGGGACCTCGTATCCAGGCGGACAGGCGTCGTTACAGCGCGTCCGTGCAGGATCGCTTGTCATCTTATCCCGTAGCAAGAATCTCTGCGGAAGTTGTTGCCTTGTCGATCGTGTCTGGGCGGGTCGTCGGCGTGCGCTGTGCCGATGGTACCGAGATCCCTGCGAAAACCGTAGTAGTCGCAACCGGCACGTTCCTTGGTGGCCGTATCTTCCGAGGATCGGAACGTCACGATGGCGGTCGGTATGGCGAACGGGCGGCCAGCGAGTTGGGTCGGCAATTCGTTGATCTGGACCTAGTGCAGGGGCGACTGAAGACCGGGACCCCGCCCAGGCTGGATGGACGGACGATCGACTGGGCGAAGCTTGAACCACAACCTTCTGATCGTGCGAACTGGACGATGTCGATCGCCTCGGATGTCACGCGGCGACTTCCGCAGCTGGCTTGCGCCATCACGCGTACCAATGAGCGAACCCATAAGATTATCGCTAGAAATGCGGAGAAATCTCCGCTTTATGCGGGTGACATTGGGGGCAGGGGACCGCGTTACTGTCCCTCGATCGAGGACAAGGTTCGTCGATTTGCCGATCGCGACAGCCACCAGCTCTTTCTCGAGCCGGAAGGCCTCGACGACCACCTTGTCTACCCGAACGGTATTTCGACCTCGCTTCCGACCGATGTCCAACTGGAAATGATGCAGTCGATCGAGGGGCTCGAGAAGGTGGAGATCGCCCGCCCGGGCTATGCGGTCGAATATGCATTCTCCGACCCGAGGCGTCTTGATCGTCGGCTCGCCCATCGTGACATCGACGGGCTGTTCCTTGCCGGACAGATCAATGGAACGACCGGATACGAGGAAGCAGCAGCGCAGGGCCTCGTGGCAGGACTCAACGCCGCGGCAGACGTGAGGGGCGACGAGCCGTTCCTGTTCGAGCGGCACAACAGCTACATAGGTGTGATGGTCGACGATCTCGTTATTCACGGCGTGACCGAGCCCTATCGCATGATGACCGCGCGCGCGGAATTTAGACTTCATCTGCGTGCCGACAACGCCGCAACGCGTCTCGGGTCGATGGCGCGCCGGTCGGGGATAGGGCAGAAGCATCTCGCTCGGCTGTCTCACCGCGAGAAGATGCGTGCGCAGATGTTCGACCTGTTGGCGGAGAAGGTTTCTGGATCCGAGCTTGGCTTTGACGATACCAACTCGCGACCTCTGTCGGAATGGGTGAGCAGGCCGGGAGGCGAACAGGCTGTCGCGACAAGGCTTGGTCCTGGGCATGCCGCTCGGGAAGTCCTCTTCGATGCGCTCTATGCCCCGTATCTGGAACGCCAACGGAGGGAGTGGACGTCCCTGGAGGCCGCGCGTCAGCAGGTCATTCCCTCGGCCTTCGCGTTCGACACCGTTCATGGTCTTTCACATGAGATGGTAGAGCGGCTGAATGCGGCGCGTCCCGATACGCTCGACCAGGCGAGCCGGGTGAGGGGGGTGACCCCTGCAGCCTTGACCGCCATCCATCTTGCCTTGGCTCGGCGCCATGCTGCTTGAACGGTTGCGGAAGGTCTCTGGTCGTGATGTTTCACGTGAAACAATCGAGAAGATCGAAGCGTACAAGTCTCGACTTCTGATCGAGTCCGAAAAGCAAAACCTCATCGCGAGGTCGACGTACGACGAGATCGACGAGCGTCACATCGTAGATGGTGCGCAGTTGCTGGCTCATGATCCGAGGCCCGACGCGCATTGGGTCGATATCGGGAGCGGTGCGGGCCTTCCGGGTATCGTGATCGCTGCCATCCACCCGGGCCCCGTGACCCTCGTCGAACCGCGAAAACTGCGTGCGGATTTCCTAATCTATTGTGTCGACCTCCTGTCCTTCGGAGACCGCGTCCGTGTCGTGCCATGCAGGTCCACGACATGGCAGGGGCATGGCGACGTCATCACCGGAAGGGCAGTGGCCCCGATCGACAAGTTCTTTCGTGATACGATACACCTTGCGACCCGAAAGACGCAGTTCGTGCTTCCCAAGGGGCGCAAGGCTCAAGAAGAACTGGAAGCCGCCCGCAAGGTCTGGCAAGGTGATTTCGCGCTGGAGCCGAGTGCAACCGATGGGGAAGCTGCAATCGTGCTCGCGCGAAACGTTAGGCGGAGGGGGAAAGCATGATCCGGATCGCGGTCGCCAACCAGAAGGGCGGGGTAGGCAAGACCACGACCGCCATCAATCTTGCGACAGCGCTGGCGGCGATCGGCTGGAAAGTCCTCCTCGTAGACCTTGACCCGCAGGGGAATGCCTCGACGGGCCTGGGCGTCTCCGCATCGCAGCGTGAGGCCTCCAGCTATGATGTCCTCACCGGGGAAAGTAGCGTTGTCGACGCCGCGGTCGCGACCAAGGTCCCGCGCCTCGACCTTCTTTCCGCGACAGTCGATCTGTCTGGAGCCGAAATCGAGCTCGTCGGCCTTGAGGATCGCACGCACCGCCTCGTCCAGGCTCTTGAGGAAATTCCGGTCGGCCGCTGGGACATCTGTCTGATCGATTGTCCGCCCTCGCTTGGGCTGCTGACTGTCAATGCCTTGATCGCCGCCCGCCATCTGCTGGTGCCGCTCCAATGCGAGTTCTTCGCACTCGAGGGCCTTAGCCAGCTGCTCCAAACCGTCGAGCGGGTCCGTGTCGGCTACAATCCAGACCTCGCCATTCTCGGTGTCGCGCTGACCATGTTCGATCGGCGCAACAATCTTTCAGGGCAGGTTGCGGAAGACGTACGTGCCTGCCTCGGCACAACCGTATTCAACACGGTTGTTCCGCGGAACGTGCGCCTGTCCGAAGCGCCAAGCCATGGACTGCCGGCGCTCATCTACGACCTGAAATGTCCGGGCAGCGCGGCCTACCTGAAGCTCGCGCGCGAGATCATCGATCGCCTCCCGGCGCGTGCGGAGGCGGCCTGATGAAGAAGTCGACCGGGCTCGGCAAGGGCCTTTCGGCCCTTCTCGACGACGCACAGGCGCGCCGGGCCGGGACTGCACAGGCGCCTCGCACCGGCGTCCAGTCGCTCGAAATCGCTGCCATCAGGCCCAATCCCAATCAGCCCCGCCGGCACTTCGACGAGGTAGCGCTGACCGAACTGGCCGAATCCATCAAGCGCCAGGGCATCTTGCAGCCGATCATCGTGCGCGAAGCAGCGGAAGGTGGCTACGAAATTATTGCGGGCGAACGACGCTGGCGCGCGTCGCAAAAGGCCCAACTTCACGAGATTCCCGCGCTCGTTCGGGACAGTGATGAGGAAAGCTCGGCCGAACTCGCCGTCATCGAGAACGTCCAGCGCGAGGATCTGAACGCGATCGAGGAAGCCGCAGCCTACCGCGCCCTGATGGAGCGCTACGGTCACGGCCAGCAAGCGATCGGCGACATCGTCGGCAAGTCCCGCAGTCACGTCGCGAACCTGCTCCGGCTCCTCGATCTGCCGAGTGAAGTACAGGAAATGCTCCTGCGAGGCGATATCAGCATGGGACATGCGCGGGCGGTTCTCGGATCGCCCGACCCTCTCGCGCTCGCCAGGGAAATTCACGCCCAAGGCCTTTCCGTCCGCGACGCGGAACGGAAAGCGAAAGCCCAGAAAACTCCTGAAAAGTCGAAGTCAGCGTCGGGCGTGGCGCGCCCAGTCGACGCCGATCTCGCGGCGCTAGAGCGTCAGCTTGGGGACATGCTCGGGCTCAAGGTCAAGGTGGTCCATGGCGCGAGCGGCGGGCGCGTCGAACTCAACTATCGGACGCTCGACCAGCTCGACATGATCTGCCAGCGCCTCTCGGGCGAACCGATCTAGCGCCGTGCCGATCGGGCCGTCCGCGCGACGGTCAGCAGCTCCTGGCCCAGCGCGGTGCGCGCCGGCCGACCCTCGAGCATCAGACCTTCCTCAAGGGCGATCACGCGCTCCGCCAGCCGTTCGAGACGGTCGCCCCGCCAGGCCATCAACATCGCGGAAACGGCCGGTTTTTCGCGAAAAAAGATGGCATTACCCATCGACGCCATGACGCCGGAAGGCGCTTCACCCGCGTTGATGCGCGCCACCATCGGCGAGAGCATCACGATCCGTCGCTGCATCGCGCGCAGGATCGTAATCGCCTCGCTCCCGCCTACCGACAGCTGGTCGAGACCGACTTGCACCGCCCTGATGTCCCCGACCATTGCGCGGTCTCCAAGTGCGAACAGTTCCAGTTCCTCGGAACCCGCGCCAAGGCGGTCAACCATGTCATGCGTGAGGGGACGACTAGAATCGCCTGCGTGCGGCTCCGCATATAGCGCATATTTGGCGACTTCCTGTGCCGCCAGCGCGCGATTGGCATTGCACATGCCGGCAATGCGGGCGACGACCCCGGGCTCAGGCTCGAGTCCCTCGTCGCGCGCCATCCTTTCGACGAGTTCTTCGAATTGGCGTCCTTCGAGCGCATAGGACACATTGGACAGGGCGCGCGGGCTTGCCTCGGCGGCCTTGAGGAGCTTGCTGGTCTTGCGCAATGCCCCTGCGATCGCGACTACGGGATGCTCGCAGCCTGGCGCCTCGAACAGGGCTTCCACGCCGGGCAGAATCTCGTCTCCCGCAGGCTCGATCCACAGCAGGCGCCGCCCGCCGAACATCGATATGGCATTTGCCTCGTCGGCGAGCCTGGCGGGATCGCTCCGTATCGTTGCGGCGTCGAGTACTTCCTTCTCGGCGCGCAGCCCCTCGAGCAGGGTCTCCGCATGGGCTCGCGAACTGGGCTCGTCGGCCCCGTGGAACAGGTAGAACCGCACCGCCGGATCGGGCGAGGCAAGCGCACGATCGAGGCCGCCACGCTGGATCTTCATGGCTCCGCCCGGGTGAAATAGAGCGCGAGGCGTCCGACGATGTCGTCGGCGACTTCCTTGGCGAGCCGTTCCGCCGCGGTCTGTTCGGCCGCGACGGTCGCATATTCGGAACTGGTGATATCGATGCCGGCATCCGACCCCGCCGTGGAATCGAGGACCGTCTCTCCGGTCGCGAGATCGACAAGTTGGAAACGTGCGCGCAGCGTGCGCCGTTCACGCGTCGCGGCTGCGTCGCCGCGGATGCCGAAGCGGGTGATGTCGTCGTCGATCTCGACGTCGAGCCGGTAGGCCGCCGCTGCGCCGCCCTGCTGGAGCCGGTCGACCAGCGCGTTGCGCAGCAGCCAGCCCGAACGCTCGTCGATCGGCCCGACCTCGACCTGCGACAGCCGCGACCCGGCCGCGCCCGATGGCCCGTCTGCATAGAGCGGCCGTAACCCGCATCCGCTCGCCATGCCGGCCGCAGCCATCAGCAGGAGGGCGGCCGCGCGCTTCATGCGACGATGTTGACCAGCCGGTCGGGCACCACGATCACCTTGCGCGGCGGACCGTCGAGAAGCTCGGAAATCTTTTCGCGCGAAAGTGCCATTTTCTCGGCGTCCTCGCGCGATGTCCCGCGCGGCACGACCATCTTGTCGCGCAGCTTTCCGTTGACCTGGACGACCATCGTCACCTCGTCCTCGACGAGCATCGCCGGATCGTAGGACGGCCACTCGGCGTCGGCAACGAGACCGTCGCCACCGCGCAGTGCGTGCGCTTCCTCGGCAAGGTGCGGCGCCATCGGGGCGATCAGACGAATCAGTGTCCCGATCGCCTCGTCGCGGTCTGACGAGGATGCCGACTTCTCGAGCGCGGCGACGAATTCGTACAGCGCGGCGATCGCCTTGTTGAACTGGAGCGCCTCGACCGCTTCGCCGACCGCCTTGACGGTCTGGTGTCGTTTGCGGGCGATGGCCTTGTCCTCGCCGTCGTTGCCCGCGGGTTGGCGTGCGAGTTTCCATGCGCGGTGAACGAAACGCGACGCGCCTTCGATGCCGCCGGTGGACCATTCGAGATCGCGTTCGGGCGGGCTGTCCGAGAGCATGAACCAGCGCACCGCGTCGGCGCCGTGCTCGGCCACGATCGGCTCGGGATCGACCGTGTTCTTCTTCGACTTGGACATCTTCTCGACGCGCCCGCGCGTGACTGCGGTCCGGGTCGCCAGCTCGATCAGGTCGCCGTCCTCGCCGACGCCGATCTCGGCCGGGTTGAGCCAGCGTCCGTCGAGCGAGCGATAGGTTTCGTGCGTGACCATGCCCTGAGTGAACAGGCCCTCGAACGGTTCGGCGATGTCGAGCTTGCCCATGCGCTGCAGCGCGCGCGTCCAGAAGCGCGCGTAGAGCAGGTGCAGGATCGCGTGTTCGACCCCGCCGATATACTGGCCGACGGGGAGCCACGCTTCCGCTTCCGCCTTGTCAAACGGCTGGCCGTCGGGCTGGCTGGCGAAGCGGATGAAGTACCAGCTCGAATCGACGAACGTGTCGAGCGTGTCGGTCTCGCGCCGCGCCTCGCCGCCGCATTTCGGGCAGTCGACATGGCCCCAGGTCGGGTGACGATCGAGCGGGTTGCCGGGAATGTCGAAGCTGACATCCTCGGGCAGGGTAACGGGAAGCTGGTCCTTGGGAACGCCCACTGGACCGCATTTCTCGCAATGGATGATCGGGATCGGCGTGCCCCAATAGCGCTGGCGCGAGACGCCCCAATCGCGCAGGCGGTAGACGGTCTTGCCCGTGCCCCAGCCTTCGCTTTCGGCGCGGCGGACGATCTCGGCCTTGGCGGCCTCGGTCTCCAAACCGTCGAGGAAGCGCGAATTCACCGCGACCCCGCCGGTCGCGTCGGCCTCATCGCCGACCGGATCGCCGGCCTGCTCGATCGAGGCTGCGACCACGCGGTTGATCGGGAGGTGGTATTTCGACGCGAACTCGTAGTCGCGCTGGTCATGGCCGGGCACGCCGAACACCGCGCCCGTGCCGTAGTCCATCAGCACGAAGTTGGCGATGTAGACGGGAAGATGCCAATCCGGATCGAGCGGGTGAACCGCCTTGAGCCCGGTATCGTACCCCTTCTTCTCCTGCGTCTCGAGCTCGGCCGCTGTCGTGCCGCCCGCCTTGCATTCCTTGATGAAGGCACCGGCCGCGCCGTCGTGCCGCGCGACCGCGAGCGCCAGCGGATGGTCGGCGCTAACTGCGACGAAACTCGCGCCGAAGATCGTGTCGGGACGGGTCGTGAACACTTCGACGTCCGACTGGCCGTCGAGCGGTTCGGCGAGCTGGAACCTGAACTGCATGCCGACCGACTTGCCGATCCAGTTCTCCTGCATCAGGCGCACCTTGTCGGGCCACTTGTCGAGGCTGCCGAGCCCTTCGAGCAGGTCGTCGGCAAAGTCGGTGATCTTGAGGAACCACTGCGAGAGTTTCTTGCGCTCGACGTCGGCGCCCGACCGCCAGCCCTTGCCGTCGATCACCTGTTCGTTGGCAAGCACGGTCATGTCGACCGGGTCCCAGTTGACCTCGCTCTCCTTGCGCGTGACGAGCCCCGCCTCGAGCATGTCCAGAAACAGCGCCTGCTCGTGCCCGTAATAGGCGGGATCGCAGGTCGCGAGCTCGCGGCTCCAGTCGAGCGCGAAGCCCAGCGTCTTGAGCTGGGCGCGCATGGTCTTGATATTGTCCCACGTCCAGCCGCCCGGATGGACCTTGCGCTCCATGGCGGCATTTTCGGCAGGCATGCCGAACGCGTCCCACCCCATCGGGTGGAGCACTTCGAAGCCCTTCATGCGCTTGTAGCGCGCGAGGACGTCGCCCATCGTGTAATTGCGGACGTGGCCCATGTGGATGCGCCCCGAGGGATAGGGGAACATCTCCAGCACGTAGGTCTTGGGCTTGGGCGAGGCGCTGTCGGCCTCGAAGGTGCCCCGTTCCGCCCAGGTCTCCTGCCAGCGCTTCTCGGCCGCCGCGGGATCGAAGCGGTCGGTCATGCCTTATCCGCCCGAAACGGTGGTCCGGCGGATGTCGCGCGCGCGGGTCAGGATGATGTCCTCGAGCTTCTGGACGGTCGCCGCGGACACCGGCGCCTCGACCCACGTGCCGCCCTGGTTGACCTGGCGGCTGGCCGCGACGCGCAGCGCGTTGGCACGCAGCGTCGCATCGAGGATCGAGACGGTCAGCTTGATACGCTCGTTGGGCGCGTTGGGGCTGGTGTACCAGTCGGTGATGACCACGCCGCTATTGGCGTCGGCCTGAAGCAGCGGGGCGAAGGAAAGCGTGTCGACCGCAGCCTGCCACAGATAGGCGTTGACGCCGATCTGGGTCATCTGCGCCGGGGCGAGCGCGACGGGCGCCACCTTGTCCTTGCCGCACGCGGCAAGACCGCAGGCTGCGGCGGCGATGAGCAGGCATTTGGGGGCGAGCTGGCGGACCATGGACACTCTCTTTCTCAAAAACTTCGTTCGGAAGGTCTGGTTGGAGGGTTAGACGGGCGCGCGAGGCTTGCCAAGCACCCATTGGCGCCTTCGCGATTGTGGTGTCCGGGTCACAGCCAGCGCTCGAATCGCGCCCCTGCATGGAACCATTGCGATCGACTCGCTATATCCTCTTGGGTCTAGTGGAGTCGTTTCTCGTGACCGAACAGGGTCTCAACACTGCCAAGTCCATGATTCGCCGCGCGTTTGGCGTCGCGACTCTTGGCCTGTGCGGCGCGGGACTCGCCATTGCCCTTCCCGGTCATTCGGCCGCTGCGGAGGGCAAGAAGGTCTCGGTCAGCTTCGATCCGACGACCAGCTTCACGCCGACCAACGCCGATTCTCGCCTCGCGGCCAGCTTCGCCGGCCAATCGCCGCGCGACTTCGCCTTCACGCCGGCAGGCATGAAGCGCAAGCCCAGCCAGGTCCGCGTCGCGCTTCGTGCCGCGTCGAGCCAGTCGCCGCTTCGCGTGACGGGGTCGAAGGAAACCCGCGACGTTGCCGGCAAGTCGATGACCTCGACCCAGCTGACGCCCGCCAGCTACAATTTGGGCGTAGCGGTCGGCTGGAAACGCTTTGCCGTGTCGGGCGATGTCGCCCAGTCGCGTTCGGCGGTTCCGGACATGGAAGACCGCGACAGCGCACGGGTCGGCCTCGCCTACAACGCCAAGAAGTTCACCGGCCGCGTCGCCGTATCGGCGGACCGCAAGGGCAGCCCGGCACCGGTCGTGCTGCCGCAGGAGAGCTACTCGCTCGACGTCGGCGGTGCGCTCAAGATCAGCCGCAACATCGCGGTCACCGGCGGCGTGCGCTATCGCATCGACCAGGAACGCGTCGACGAACCGGTCGGCGAGGATACCCGCCGCGACAGCCAGGCCGTCTACGTCGGGACCGCCTTCAAGTTCTGATCCAGGCGCCGATCCCGGCCCACCCCTGAAACACCGACTGATCGAGCGCAGCGAACCGCGTCTCGTCCAAGCCGCCCAGCGCGATCGCGGGAATGCCCGCCAGTCGCGCCAGCGCCGCGGCGCGTTCGGGGCCGAGCGGCTTGGCGTCGGGATGCGAGCGCGTGGCGTGGACGGGCGACACGAAGACGAGCGCCGCGCCCGCCTCGCGCGCCGCGACCGCTTCTGCCTCGTCGTGAACCGGTAGGCTGAACGGCAGGCCGAGCGGGTCTCCGTGGGGCTTGTGCACCATCGCGGCGCCGACGTTCCTTGCCAGCGCCGCATCGCCCTTGATCGACAAGATCAGACCGCGAGCCTTGCAGCGGGCGGCCACTCTCTCGGCCAATGCCTCGACATCGTGACGCAGCACCACGCCCGCGCCTTCGGGCAGGCGGTCGAGCGCGCGCCACAACGCCTCTGCCATCCGCGCATCGGTCATCAGCCAAGGGGTCTTCCGGTCGGCCATCGCGCTTCCTATAGCGCGCGCATGAGCGAATTGACCCCCCTCGATACCGTGCGCGCACGAATCGCCAAGGCCGCCGCGATCGCCGGGCGCAAGCCCGACGACGTGGAACTGATTGCAGTCTCGAAGACGCGCAGCGCCGAGGAAATCCGTCCCTTGCTCGACGCGGGGCATCGCAGCTTCGGCGAAAGCCGGGTGCAAGAAGCGATGGAAAAATGGCCCGCGCTCAAGGCCGATTATCCCGGCGTGCGTCTCCACATGATCGGACGGCTCCAGTCCAACAAGGCGGGCGAGGCGGCTTCACTGTTCGACGTGATCCACTCGCTGGATCGTGGCTCGTTGATCGAGGCGCTGGCGAAGGAAGAGGTCCGGCCCGAGCTATTCGTGCAGGTCAATATCGGCGGCGAGGAGCAGAAAGGCGGGGTCGCCGTGAAGGATCTCGGCGACTTCCTCGAGGAAGTGCGAACGGCGGATCTGCCGCTCGCCGGGCTGATGTGCATTCCCCCGCAGGGACTCGAGGCTTCGCCCTTCTTCGCCTTGCTGGCGGAACTGGCACGGCGTCACGGGCTGGACGGCCTGTCGATGGGGATGAGCGATGACTACGAAAGCGCGGTCAAGCTGGGGGCAACCTGCGTGCGCGTCGGCTCGGCCCTGTTCGGACCGCGCGGCTGACCCCTAGTCGAGATGGCCCGAGCGGGCCTTCTTGGTCGCGAGATAGTCGGCATTGTGCGGATTGGTCGGCAGGTAATGCGCGACCCGCTCGACGACCCGGACGCCCTCGCCCTCGAGGCCGGCGACCTTGGCGGGATTGTTGGTCAGGAGCCTGACCTCGGCGATCCCGAGCGCGCGCAGCACCGCGGCGGCAAGCCGATAGTCGCGCTCGTCGTCGGCAAAGCCGAGGCGTCGATTGGCGTCGACCGTGTCGAGCCCGCGATCCTGGAGTGCATAGGCGCGCAGCTTGTTGGCGAGCCCGATTCCGCGACCTTCCTGGCGCAGATAGAGCAGGACGCCCCCGCCTTCCTCGCCGATCCGGTCGAGGGCTTCGCGTAGCTGCGGGCCGCAGTCGCATTTCAGGCTGCCGAACACGTCCCCGGTCAGGCATTCGGAGTGGAGACGGATCAAGGGCGGCCGGCCCGCGAATGCCCCCACGATCAGGGCAGCATGCTCCTCCCCGTTCGAAAAGTCCCGGAAAACCGCCATCTGACTTGACGGCATGGCGTCAAGCGGGAGTCGGGCGCGGCTGACCAGTTCGACCTGTCCGCGCGCCTTTTCGAGCGCCTGCGCATCGATCGTGGCCGCGCCGCTCGGCACGGTATCCAGCACCCACAGCGCCGGCAGCAACCCTGCCAATCGCGCCAACGTGAGCGCGGTGCGGTCGCTGCCCTCGTGCCCGAGGGGCTTCAATGGTCCGATCGGCGCGCGGCTGGCGTCCTCGGCGGGATCGGCCAGCGAGAGCGCTTGATCGCGTCCCAGCCATTTGGCGCGCTCGATGCGCACGGGATCGCCGGGGTCGGCCGCGGCCAGGCGGTTGCCGAGGCCGAGGATTGCGGCGCGGCCGCCCGACAGCAGCAGCGGCGCCTTCGCGTCCTCGTCGAGCAGGTCGAGCATGGCCGCGCTGCCCGTCTCGAGCGCGAGATAGGCCGGCCCGCCCTCGATCGCGACCGGTCGCCCGGCCCGAAGCGCGGCGACCGCGCGCGCCGTGGCGTCGTCGCGGCTCAGAGCTCGACCTCGAGGATCAGCGGGACATGATCCGACGGCTTGTCCCAGCCCCGGCACGGTTCGAGCACGCGGTGCGCGGTCACCTGCGGCGCAAGCTCGGGGCTCGCCCACATGTGATCGAGGCGACGCCCGCGATCGTTCACCGTGTGGTCCTTGTTGCGATAGCTCCACCAGGTGAAGCAGCGCTCGGGCGCCGGGATGAACCTGCGGCCCAAGTCGACCCATTCGTGACTGTCCTGGAAGCGCTTGAGCGCTTCGACCTCGATCGGCGTGTGGCTGACGACGTTCAGCAACTGCTTGTGGCTCCACACGTCGCATTCGAGCGGCGCGATATTGAAATCGCCGACGATCAGCGTCGGCTCGGCGAGCGTCTCGCTCCAGCGGGTCATGCGTTCGAGAAAGTCGAGCTTCTGACCGAATTTCGGATTCTCTTCGCGGTCCGGAATGTCGCCGCCCGCGGGCACGTAGACATTCTCGAGCCGGATGCCGCCTACGCGCACGCCGATATGGCGCGCCTCGCCATTGTCCTGCCAGTCGTGCCGCAGATCCTCCTCGAGCGGGAGCTTGGACAAGATCGCGACTCCGTGGTGCATCTTCTGGCCGTTGAGCGCCTGGTGGACGTAGCCCATCTCCGCCAGCCACTTGGCCGGGAAGACGTCGTTGTGCGCCTTGGTTTCCTGCAGGCACAGGACATCGGGCGCCTCCTCCTCGATCAGGCGCTCGACGATGTGCGGGCGCGCGCGTACCGAATTGATGTTCCAACTGGCAATGGAAAGACGTGTCACGAACGGTCCCGAACTAGAGTGTGAGCGCCTTCTAGCGGCTGGGGCGCAAGAGGCAAAGGCGCGTGCGGCGGACAAAAGAAAGGCCCTCGCTCCGGGGGCATGGAACGAGGGCCGACCAAGCGTTCGTCACGCAAGGTGATAACTGCCTGTCCGGGTAACAGGGGGAAACCCCGGCTCTATGGCAGCCACCATCCTTTTTTACATTGGTGTAGATTGCTGCAAGATTAACAGTTGCGCATCGCCACCGAAAAAACCGCCTAGTTCAAACGGCTTCGCGCCGCCTACTTGGGCTCGCGATAGGTGAAACGGCTGTCCGGCACGCCCGCATTGTAACGCTGTCCGTCGAGTTTCACGACGGTGCGCTTGTTCTGCGCGTCGATCGCGGTCCAGCCCTCGAGCTGGAGACCGGCGGGCGCGGCGGGGTTCTTGATGAAGGCGAGGATCAGTGTCCCGAATTCGGGACGACGCGCGTCGCGGGCGCGCACGATCACGATCCGCTCGTCCTTGGCAGGCACGATCTTGGCGATACGGTCGAGATCCGGATTGTCGTCGAGCAGGACGGCGAGCGGCGACTTGGCGATCTCCCAGCTCGACTTCTGGCCGACCTCGTAGTCGATGAAGTGGAGGTTCTTACCGTCCGCGACCATCAGCATGTTGGCCGCCTTGCCATAGTCGAAGCGGATCTTGCCCGGCCGCTTCATCGAGAGCGTGCCCGAAATGCTGCGGCGCTTGTTGTCGGTCTGGGTGAAGTGCGCGGTCATCGTACGCGTACTCGACAGGTGCTTTTCGACCTGAGTGATGGTGGCGTTGCTCGCGGCGAGCACGGGCGCGGCGCTCGCGACCATGGCGACAGCGGCGACAGGCGCCAGGAAACGGGCAAAGGCCTTGCCGTTCAGCATGCAAAAACTCCTCGAAAACTCGTATCTTTTCGACGCCAGCTTGGCGTGTCAGGCTTGAATGCGGACTGAACTGGCAAGTTCCCTCGCGTTCAGCCCGGTCAGACGGGATGCCCGTCCATGTCGATCAACACCTCGCGGCGACCAACATGATCGGGCGCCCCGACAAGACCTTCCTTCTCCATCCGCTCGATCAGGCGCGCGGCGGTGTTGTAGCCGACCCGCATCTGGCGCTGGAGGTAGGAGGTCGACGCCTTCTGGCTCTCCGCGACGATCTGCACAGCCTGGCGGAATTGCTGGGTCTCGGCATCGTCCTCGCCCAGCGGTTGGCCGTCGAACATGTAGCCGCCATCTTCGGGCTCCTCGGTAACCGCCTGGATATAATCGGGCTGGCCCTGTCCGCGCCAATGGTCGGCGACGAGGCGGACTTCTTCGTCGGACACGAAGGGTCCGTGGACGCGGATGATCTGCTTGCCGCCGGGCATGTAGAGCATGTCGCCCTTGCCGAGCAGCTGTTCGGCGCCCTGTTCGCCCAGGATGGTGCGCGAATCGATCTTGCTGGTGACCTGGAAGCTAATGCGGGTCGGCAGGTTGGCCTTGATGACGCCGGTGATGACGTCGACCGACGGGCGCTGCGTCGCCATGATCAGGTGGATGCCGGCCGCGCGCGCCTTCTGGGCGAGCCGCTGGATCAGGAATTCGACTTCCTTGCCCGCGGTCATCATCAGGTCGGCGAGCTCGTCGACCACCACCACGATCTGCGGCAGGATCTCGTAGTCGAGCTCCTCTGTCTCGTAGGTCGGCTGGCCGGTGTCGGCGTCGTAGCCGGTCTGCACCTTGCGCCCGAGCGGGTTGCCCTTGGCCTTCGCCTCGGCGACCTTCTTGTTGAAGCTCGCCAGCTGGCGCACCCCGAGGCTCGCCATCATGCGGTAGCGCTCCTCCATCTGCTCGACGGTCCATTTGAGCGCGCGCACCGCCTTGCCCGGCTCGGTCACCACGGGCGCGAGAAGGTGCGGGATATCCTCGTAGATCGACAGTTCGAGCATCTTGGGGTCGATCATGATGAGGCGGCATTCCTCGGGGCTCATGCGGTAGAGCAGCGAGAGGATCATACAGTTGAGGCCGACCGACTTGCCCGAGCCGGTGGTGCCCGCGACGAGCAAATGCGGCATCGGCGCGAGATCGGCGATGACCGGGTCGCCCGAGATATTCTTCCCCAGGATGATGGGCAGCGCCATCTTCTGGTCGGCGAAGGCCTGGCTGCCGACCAGTTCGGACAGCGACACCATGTCGCGATCCTGGTTGGGCAGTTCGATGCCGATCACGCTGCGACCGGGGATGGTCGCAACGCGCGCGGATAGCGCGCTCATGTTGCGCGCGATATCGTCGGCCAGCTGGATCACGCGGCTCGCCTTGATCCCGCTCGCAGGTTCGAGCTCGTACATGGTGACGACCGGGCCCGGGCGCACCTCGACGATGTCGCCGCGCACGTGGAAATCCTCGAGCACGCTTTCGAGCAGGCGCGCATTGCGCTCGAGCGCGGCGCGGTCGATCTGGTCGTGACCGTCCTCCGGCGGGGGAGCGAGAAGGTCGAGCGGGGGAAGCGCATAATTGTCGCCGAGCGCGAGGCTGGCCTGGCCGGGCGCCGGCTTGGCCTTGCCGCGCCCCTTGGCGGCATCGGCGCGCACCACGGGCCGCGCCGGCTCGGCGACGGCGACCTCGGGCTTCGAACGCGGCGGTTCGGCGACGCGTTGGTCGCGCGGCTTGCGCTTGAGACTGGCCGCGGCAGCGCGCGGCTCCGCGTCGGGATCGCGCGCCAGCCGGTCGGCCACCCACGCCTTTTCTTCCTCCCGCAAATCGAGTGCCTTGACGCCGACCGCCAGTCCCAGGATTGCGAAGATGGCGACCAGCGCGAACCCGATCGCCTGCTCGGCCGCCGCATCGCCGACCATTCCGACGAGGCCGTCGATCCCGGTCGCGCCCGCCATGCCGATGAGACCGCCATAGCCTGCGGGAAGGCCGCTGACGGCGTCGCCCGCGAACAGGCCGATCCCGATCCCGACAAGGACCAGCGACAGCAGGGTCAGCCCGAACGATCGCTTCGCATGACCCGGCTGGGCAAGCCGCGCCATGCGCAGTCCGTTGATCGCCAGCACCGGAAGGGCGAGGATCGAGGCCAGCCCGAACAGGAGCAGGACGAGGTCGCTGACGTAGGCACCGACCCCGCCGATCCAGTTGGCAGGCGGTCCGCCGGCGGCGGTGGAGAAGGAGGCATCGGTCGAATCGTGCGTGGCCAGCGCGACGCCCAGCGCCAGCGTCCCCGCCAGCATGACGATCCCGGCCATCCGGCGCAGGAAGGCGCGCGCCGACGCTTTCAGGCTGTCGCGCCAGTCCGGCCCGATGTCGCGCTTGCGCGCGCGCTGTGCGGCGGTTGCCATCTCGTGTTCGTCCCTCCCGGTCTTCGCGCCCATCATGCCGCCCGGCGGACTCCCCGGTCAAGCGAATGGCGCGACTGCCATCTTTCCTCGTTGCGGGCGTGCCTCTATCGAGGGGAGATGGAACAGACCGACGTCATCATTCTCGGCGGGGGGCTGGTCGGCCTCGCGCTGGCCGCCGCGCTCGACAGCGGAGGATTGCGCAGCGTGGTCATCGACCCTGCGGACCCGGCCCTGCGCAAGGACGCGAGTTTCGACGGGCGCACGACCGCCATCTCCTCCTCGACGCACCGCATGTTCGACGTCATCGGCATTTCCGACCACCTTCCCGAACCCGGCAGCCCGATCGAGAAGATCCAGGTCGCCGACGGGCTCCAGCCGGGCGGGCTGTGCTTCGATCCGAGCGAGGGGGAAGACGGCGAACCGCTCGGCTTCATGCACGAGAACCGCCACCTGCGCGCAGCGCTGCTGGCGCGGGCGGAAGCGGGCGCGAACATCACGCTAAAGTGGAAGTCGACCCCGACAAAAGTCGTGCGAGACGAGTTTCGCGCGGTGGTCACCCTGCAGGACGGTAGCATCGTCGCCGCGCCGCTGCTGGTCGGTGCTGAAGGACGCAACTCGCCGAGCCGCGAGGCGGCGGGCATCCGCATGGCGCGCTGGCAGTACGACCATGCCGCAATCGTCACCACCATCCGCCACGAGCGCTCGCACGAGGGCGTGGCGTGGGAGATTTTCTATCCGTCCGGCCCGTTCGCGACGCTGCCGATGAACGATGACGCCAACGGCCACCGCTCGGCGATCGTCTGGTCGGTGCCACGCGAGGATGCGGAAGGCTATCTCGCGCTCAGCGACGCAGAATTCGCCGCCGAGGCTGTCGGCGCGATGGGTGGCTTTCTGGGCAAGGTCGAGATGATCGCGCCGCGCTCCTCCTATCCGCTCGGCTTTCACCATGCCGCACGCATGACCGACCGGCGGCTCGTCCTCGTCGGCGATGCCGCGCACGCGATGCACCCGATCGCGGGACAGGGCGTCAATGTCGGCTATCGCGACGTGGCCGCGCTCGCACAGGTGCTGGTCGAAGGCGCGCGGCTGGGCATGGACCTGGGCGATTCCCAGCTTGCCGACCGCTACCAGCGCTGGCGGTCGCTCGACGTCATGATGGTGTCGATGGCGACCGACGGGCTCACACGGCTCTACGGCGTGCCGGGCAAGCTCGCCTCGAAGGTGCGCCGCTTCGGCATGGGCATGGTCGAGCGGATCGGCCCCTTGAAGAACCGGTTGATGGCCGAGGCGCGCGGCACCTCGGGCGACCTGCCGCTTCTCCTACGCGGGCTGCCGATCTAGTCCAACCAGCGCGCGGAAAGCGCCGCGATGCCACCAGGCGAGCGCGGCCCATCCGGCAAACCATGCGATCCCCCAGCCCGCGTTGCCGGTCAGCAGCAGGTGGAAGAAGAGTATGTAGGTGACGAACGGGGCGAGGATCGCGATCCCCAGCGGCGCGGTACGTGCGCGCAGCAGCATGAGACCGCCGATGACGAAGCACACGCCCGCGATCGGCCCCATGAAACTCGCGTTGACGGTGTCCATCAGCGCCTTGGCCTCGCCTTGGGAAGCGGGCGGTGCGACGCCTACGCCCCACAGCCGCATGGTCAGGCTCGACCCGCCCCAGAAGATGAACCAGGCGGCGTAGAGCCAGCGAAAGACGCGTTCAAAAAGTGCCATGATTGTCTCCCCCGGACGCCAGCATGGCGAAGGGGGACGCTATTGCAAGGTCTGGTCGCTGTCCGCGCCGCCGGGCGCTAGGCGCTGAAACTGCATCAGCTGGATGAGGAGCGACGCGCGGTCCGACAGGTCTTGCGATTCGAGCAGCGCCTGCTTGGCGCCGATGTCGAACGGGGCGACCTGCGCGATCGCGTTGACCAGCGTCTCGTCGTCGAGCCGCCCGACCGATTCCCAATCGACCTCGAGCCCGAGCGCCCGGCCGAACGCGCGCGCCTCGTCCTCGACCGCGGCGCGCTGCGCGATGGCAAGCGGATCGGGGTCGCCGTCGTCGAAGGCAGCGAGGTCGACATCGGCCATGCGATAGGCCTCGTCGCTTTCCGCTTCGCGGATCATGCGGAACCGCTCGGTGCCCTGGAGGATGATGTTGTAGCGCCCGTCCTCGAGCTCCTCGACGCCGACGATCTCGCCGAGACAGCCGGCCTGGTGGAGCGGCGCGCCCTCGTCGGTGTGCTGGGGCTGGATCATCGCGATGCGGCGGTCGCCTTCCAGCGCATGCTCGACCATCTCGCGATAGCGGTCCTCGAAGATGTGGAGCGGCAATTGCGCACGCGGGAACAGGAGCGCGCCGGCCAGCGGGAAGATCTTCACCCGTGCGGGACGCGACCCCATCATGTGAATAGCAGCGCCGAGAGGCGGCGACGCTGGGCGCCCGACCACGGATCCTCGAGCCCGGAAGCCTCGAGCAGGGCGAGGAATTTCTGCCGCGCCGCGCCCTCGTTCCAGTCGCGGTCCCGCTTGACGATTTCGAGCAGCTGGTCGGCGGCGCCGTCGCGATCGCCCTTGGCCATCAGCGCCTTGGCGAGCTCGAAGCGCGCCGCGTGGTCGTCGGGCTCGGCCTCGATCCGCGCGACATAGGCCGATGTGTCGACCGCTTCCTCGCCCTCATCGGCGATGTCGAGCATCGCGCGGGCGCGGGTGACCGCGGGGTCGTTGGCAAGCTTCTCGTCGAGGGCATCGAGCAATGCGGTCGCCTCGTCGGCCTTTCCGGCGAGGAGCAATGCGCGGGCCAGTCCGCCGACGATCCTCGGGTTGCCCGGGTCCATCTCGATCAACTGCGCGAAAATGCCCGTCGCGCGCTCCCCGTCGCCGCCGTCGAGCACGTCCTCGCCCATCGCGATCAGCGGCTCGACCTCGGCGGCGCGGTCCTGCGCTTCGCCCTTCACCGGCAACTGGCCGAGCATCTGGTCGAGCGCCTGGGAGATCTGGCCGGGGGTTCGATACTGGGTGAGGTCGGCGACTGGCTGGCCCTGGAACAGCGCGTAGACGGTCGGCACCGACTGGATGCGGAACTGCGCGGCGATGATCTTGTCGGTGTCGACGTCGATGCGCTTGAGGACCACGCCCTTGTCGGCATAGTCGGCGGCGACCTGGTCGAGGATCGGGGTCAGCTGCTTGCACGGGCCGCACCACTCGGCGGTGAACTGGAGGATGACGAGGCTGTCCATCGACGGCTCGAGCACGTCGCGCTGAAACGCTTCGATCGCTTCGCGTTCCGCTTCGCTCATGCCCAGCTGTGCAACCAAGTCCCGCTCCTTCGCCTGTCGTTTCGTGCCCTTCATATGGGGCAGCAGCCAAAAAGCACAAGCGCAGCCAAGAAGGGTCTTGCACGCATGCACGCTCGCCGCTATCTGCCCCTCCACCCGACCGGGTCCACGCGAATCCGGTCCGCCAGTGAGCGGGCGTAGCTCAGGGGTAGAGCATCACCTTGCCAAGGTGAGGGTCGAGGGTTCGAATCCCTTCGCCCGCTCCATTTTTCCTTGCATTCGATCAATTTGCACAGGCCTGCGCCTGTCTAGGTGCCCGTTTGGATTTTGTTGCGGAGGCCAAGTCTTCGACGACTCGTTCGACGGCGACCGCATGGTCTCCGGACTTTGCCGCCGCCGCGACGATAGCGCTCCCGCTGATCACGCCTGCGGCGCCCGCGTCGAGGCTTGCGCGGACCTGTGCTGCCGTGCCGATGCCGAATCCCAGGACAGGCGGCGGGGCGCCGAGGGCGGCGAGCCGCTCGAACAGGCGGGTATGGTCGAGTTCCATGTCGTCCTTCGCGCCCGTCACCCCCTTGCGCGCCACGCAATAGGTGTAGCCGCCCGCGAGCCGAGCGATGGCCGCGAGGGCTTGGTCGGGCGTATTGGGGGCCGCGATCAGGACCGGTGCGATGCCTGCGGCACGGATCGCAGCCGCAAAGGGCGCGGCCTCGAGCGAGGGGATGTCGGCGAGGAGCAGGCTGTCGACGCCCGCCTTCGCCAGTTCGCCCGCGAATTGCCCGACCCCGCGCGCGACCGCGATATTGGCGTAGGTGAGGATGCCGATCGGGATGTCGGGATGGCGCGCGCGGATGGTCGCGATCACCTCGAGGCATTTGCTCGGCGTCGTCCCCGCGCCCAATGCGCGGCAAGCAGCCGCCTGGATGACGGGTCCGTCGGCGACCGGGTCGGAGAAGGGAATACCGAGCTCGAGCATGTCCGCGCCGCCTGCGATCGCCGCCTCGATCATCGCCTCGCTGGCGCCAAGGTCGGGATCGCCGATCATCAGGAAGGCGCCGAACGCTCCGCGTCCCTCTTCGCGGCAGGCGGCGAACATGGCGTCATAGCGGCGGGTCATGCGCCGCCTCCCAGGAGCGCCTGCGCCTGCGCCATGTCCTTGTCGCCGCGCCCCGACAGGTTGACGAGAAGCACCAATTCCTTGCCCTCGCGTTCGGCCTGGTCCGCGAGCTTGAGCGCATGGGCCACCGCGTGCGCGCTTTCGAAGGCGGGAATGATCCCTTCGCGCCGCGCCAGAGTCCGGAACGCGTCGAGCGCTTCGCGGTCGGTGACCGGCACATAAGTGGCGCGGCCCGTCGCGGCGAGGTGCGCATGCTCGGGGCCGACCGCGGGGTAGTCGAGGCCCGCCGAGACCGAATGGCTGTCGACCACTTGCCCGTCTTCGTCCTGCATCAGCATCGTGTGCGCGCCGTGGAGGATGCCGGGCTTGCCGTGCCCGATCGTCGCGCCGTCACGCCCCTTGCCGTCGCCGCCTGCCTCGCAGCCGATCAGCGCGACCTCGGCATCGGGCACGAATTCGGTGAAGATGCCGATCGCATTCGAGCCGCCGCCGACGCACGCGACGACCGCGTCGGGCAGGCGGCTCTCCATCGCGAGCATCTGTTCGCGCGCTTCCTTGCCGATCACCTTCTGGAAGTCGCGCACCAGCGTCGGGAAGGGATGCGGGCCCGCGACCGTGCCGAGCAGGTAATGCGTGTCCTCGAAACTCGCGGTCCAGTCGCGCAGCGCCTCGTTGACCGCGTCCTTGAGAGTGCGCCCGCCGCTTTCGACCGGCACCACCTCGGCGCCCATCAGCTCCATGCGGAACACGTTGAGCTGCTGCCGCGCGACGTCCTCGGCGCCCATGTAGATGCGCGTCTCGAGCCCCATCAGCGCGCCTGCCATCGCGGTCGCCACGCCATGTTGCCCCGCGCCCGTCTCGGCGATCAGCCGCAACTTGCCCATCCGTTTCGCCAGCAGCGCCTGCGCGAGCACCTGGTTGGTCTTGTGCGCGCCGCCGTGAAGCAGATCCTCGCGCTTCAGGTAGAGGCGCACCTTTTCGCTGCCGAGGTTGCGACAACGGGTCAGCGGGGTCGGGCGCCCGGCATAGGTGGTGAGGAGGTGCTCGAGTTCGGCGGCGAAGGCCGGGTCGGACTGCGCGTCGAGGAAGGCGGCTTCGAGCTGCTCGAGCGCGGGCAGCAGGATTTCGGGCACGAACGCGCCGCCGAAATCGCCGAAGCGGGTCTGCATCAACATCGCGCGGCCCTCCGGTCGGCAGGGCGCAGCGCGGCGAAAAGGGCGGCGACCTTGCCCGCATCCTTCTCGCCAGGGCGCGCCTCGATTCCCGATCCGATGTCGAGCCCGTAGGCGCCGAGCCTCGCCGCGTCGCGCGCGTTGGTGGGACCGATGCCGCCCGCGAGGAACGCCTTTCGCAGGTCCGGCCGTCCCGCGATCGCTTTCCAGTCGAAGGCGTGACCCGTGCCTCCGCTGCGCCCGTCTGCAATTGTGTCGAACAGGGTTCGGTCGCCGCCACGCGGTGGGGCGGCGTGGTCGCCTACCCCGCACAGCGTCCAGATTTCGCTCGACCGGGGGAGGTGGCGGCGCAGGCTCTCGATCATCGCGCCCGTTTCGCGCCCGTGAAGCTGGATCGCGTCGAGCCCGAGCCGGCTGGCAGCGTCCGCCACCGCGCGAGGTCCCTCGTCGCGGAACACGCCCACCGTCTTCAGGCCCGAGGCGCGCGCGGTCTCGGCCAGCGTGGCGGCGCGGTCGATCGCGACGGCGCGAGGCGTGCCCGGGACCATGATCAGCCCCGCATGGGTCGCGCCTTGGCGTGACGCGAGCGCGATATCTTCTTCGCGCGTCAGCCCGCACAACTTGATCGGTCCGTGGACCAGCGCGCGCGCGGCGAGGTCGATGTCGGGGGCGGCCATCAGCGCCGAGCCGACAAGGAAGGCGTCGACCATCGGCGCGAGCCGCTCGACGTCGCGTCGCCCGGCGATGCCGCTCTCGCTGACGAGGATGACGTCATCGGGGACGAGCGCGGCGAGCCGTTCGGTGGTGGCGAGGTCGACCCGCAGGCTCGCAAGGTCGCGATTGTTGATGCCGACGAGGATCGCGCCAAGCGCGAGCGCGCGGCCCAGTTCGTCCTCGTCGCGCACCTCGACCAGCACGTCCATGCCCAAGCGCCGCGCCTCGGCCATGACGGACCTCGTTTGCTCGTCGTCGAGGACCGAGAGCATGGCGAGCACTGCGTCGGCGCCCGCGCGCCGCGCCTCGGAAACCTGCGCGGGGTCGACGATGAAGTCCTTGGCGAGGATCGGCCCGTCAAAGTCGCGCCGCACGACTTCGAGCAAGTCGAGCGAGCCGCCGAAATCCTCCTCGTCGGTCAGCACGCTGATCGCGTCGGCAACCGGGCGGTAGGCGGCGAGCGCGTCGCGTTCGTGGTGGAGCGCGCGGTGCCCCGAAGGCGAGCGCGGCTTGATCTCCATGATGAAGCGCACGCCCGGCTTCGAAAGCGCCGCCCTCAGCGAGCGATGCGTCGGCGCGGCCTCGACCGGCTGGCCGCCGAGCCGTGACGCCATTTCCTGCCGCTTGCGCGCGACGATGCGGGCGAGGACGTCAACCACGGCTCGCCTCCACGAATCGGTCGAGCAGGTGTCCGGCCGCGCCGCTGTCGATCGTATTGGCCGCTCTCGCCGCGCCGTCACGAAGGTCTGTAGCGACGCCTGCCGTCATCAGCAGTGCTGCCGTGTTGAGGATGGTGATGGCGCGATCCGCCTGCCCGCCCGTGCCGTCGAGCAGGGCGCGCAGCCGCTTCGCGTTGGTCGCAGGATCGCCGCCGGTGACGACGTCGAGCGGCTGGCGCTCGAGCCCGGCATCCTCGGGACGGATCGTCATGTCCTCGGTGCGCCCGTCGCGCAGCAGGAGGGCGCGGGTCTCGCCGTGGAGGGCGACTTCGTCGAGACCCGCGCCGTGCAGCACCAGCGCGTGGGTCACGCCGGTCGCCGCGAGCGTCGCCGCGATCCGGTTCAGGAGGGCCGGGTCGGCAACGCCGAGAAGCTGGACGGGCGGGCGCGCGGGATTCACGCACGGGCCCAACAGGTTCATGATCGTGCGCACGCCGAGCTGACGCCTGACCGGTGCGGCATGCTTCATCCCGGGATGGAAGGCGGGCGCGTAGAGAAAGCAGAAGCCGAGTTCATCGAGCATTTCGCGTGACCGAGCGGGCGCGGGATCGAGCCTGGCACCCAGTGCCTCGAGCACGTCGGCCGAGCCGCAGCGCGAGGACACCGAGCGGTTGCCGTGCTTGGCGACTGGCAGGCCGGACGCGGCGGCGACCAGAGCGGTGGCGGTCGAGACGTTGATCAGCCCCGACCCGTCCCCGCCCGTGCCGCAACAGTCCGCGAACAGATAGTCGGGCCGCTCGAACGGGGTCGCGGCGGACTGGAGCGCGCGGGCGGCGCCCGCCATTTCGGCGGCGGTCTCGCCCTTCATCCGCAGCGCGATCAGCATCGCGCCGATTTCGGCTGGCTCGAGCAGGCCGAGCACGAGCCGCTCGAACAATAGCTGCGCGTCCTCGTCGCCGAGCGATTCGCCTTCGAGCAGGCGCGGCAGCGGATTGGGCACGGGCCCGCGGTCGGCGGGCAGGCGGGCAGCGCCGGCGGGCGCGGTAGCGGTCATCAACATGATTATTCTTCCTTTCGGGCAACAAAAAACCCGCCGGGTTGCGGCGGGTCTTCAAGAGGTCATCGGTGGTGAATGAGGTTCACCGACCGCGCCATCGCGCCGCCGAAAGGAAGGGCGTGCGCCACCACCACAGGCCGCCGGCAACGGCGGTGCGGTCGAGCTGGGTCGAGAGGCGGGTCTCACGCATGCATGCGAGACTTGGCCGGATCGGGTTCCAAGTCAACGGGTCTTTTTGCCGTAGCGAACGGGGGTTGCCAGCACGGCACCGCGTCGCTATCCGCGTTTCATCGTTCTAACACGTTGTAACAGGCTCATGACCCAGTCACCCCTTGCGCAATCACGCGCCCAGCTGATCGACGAACTCGCCGAGGCAGTTGCGTCGATCGCCGATACGTCCGAGGCGCGCGCGGTCCTTGCCGACCTGTGCACGCCCGCCGAACTTCACGTGCTGGCCGAGCGCTGGCATGTCGCGCGCCTGCTCGATCGCGGCGACCGGACCTATCGCCAGATCCACGAGGAAACGGGAGTCTCGACGACGACCATCACCCGCGTCGCACGCTTCCTCAAGCAGGAGGAGAATGCCGGGTACCGCGCGCTCCTCGACCGTATGAACGGCGACGACGAATGACCGACCGCAGCCGCCTCCACATGGCGATCCAGAAGTCTGGCCGCCTCGCGGAACAGAGCCGGGACCTCCTCAAATCGGCGGGCCTTAAGATCCAGGCGCACAAGGGCCAGCTAAATGCGCGCGCGACCAATTTCCCGCTCGACCTGATGCTGGTGCGCGACGACGACATCCCGACGTTCGTCGCGGACGGCGTGTGCGAACTGGGCATCGTCGGATTGAACGTGCTCGAGGAATATGCGCTCGGACAGCCGCAGGTCGGCGTCGAGGTGATCGCCCGGTTGGGCTTCGGACGCTGCGCGCTCAAGCTGGCCGCGCCCGCCGGACAGGCCTTCGCGCTGGCCGACCTTGAGGGCAGCCGCATCGCGACCTCCTATCCGCGCCTGACGCGACGCTTCCTCGACGAACAGGGGATCGCGGCCGAAGTCGTGACGATGCGCGGCGCGGTCGAACTGGCGCCGCGCCTCGGCATCGCCAACTATGTCTGCGACCTCGTCTCGACCGGCCAGACGCTCGAAGCGAACGGGCTCGAACCCGTACTGACCGTGCTCGACAGCGAGGCGGTGCTGGTGCGCACCGCAAAGACGATCGACCCCGATCGCGCCGCGCAGCTCGACCAGCTGACGACCCGTATCGACGGCGTCATCGCCACTGCGGAGAGCAAATATATCGTCCTCAACGCGCCCGAAAGCGCGCTCCCCGACATCAGCCGCATCCTGCCGGGGGCGGAGGCGCCCACCGTCGTGCCGCTGGTCGGGCGGCAGGGCCATGTCGCGGTCCAGGCCGTGTGCCAGGAATCGGTCTTCTGGGAGACGCTCGAACAGTTGAAGAAGGCCGGGGCCAGCGCGATCCTCGTCATGCCCATCGAAAAGATGATGCTGTGAGCGAGATACTCGACTGGAGCGCCGCCGACGAGGCCCAGCGCAATGCGATGCTCGCCCGACCTGCCCGCCGCAGCGACGGCGCGATGACCGCGCGTGTCGCCTCGATCGCGGACGAGGTCGCGTCGGGCGGCTGGGACGCGCTGTGCCGCATCGCGCGCGACGTGGACGGCGTCGCACCGGTGGCGGTCGAGGTCGCGCCCGAAGCGCGCAAGGCGCGCGGCACGCTGCCCGCCAACGCGATCGCGGCGATCGAGCTGGCACGCCGTAACATCGACCGCTTCCACCGCGTCGCCATCCCGCGCACGACGACGGTCGAGACCATGCCCGGCGTCACGGTGACCAAGCGCTGGGTCCCGCTCGACAGGGTCGGGCTCTACGTGCCGGGCGGGCGCGCGCCGCTCTTCTCGACGCTCCTCATGCTGGCGCTCCCCGCGCGCTGCGCCGGCGTTGGCGAACTCGTCTGCGTCACCCCGCCACGCCAGGGCGGCGGGCTCGATCCGGCGATCGCCTTCGCTGCCGAACTGGCGGGGATCGAACGGATCTGGACCGTGGGCGGCGCGCAGGCGATCGCCGCAATGGCCTTCGGCGCGGGCGACATTCCCGCGGTCGATCTCGTGTGCGGTCCCGGCAATGCCTGGGTGGCCGCCGCCAAGGCGATGGTCGCGGCGCGGCCGGGCGGCCCTGCCCTCGACCTGCCCGCGGGCCCGTCCGAACTGATGGTCATCGCCGACGGGAAGGCCGACCCGCGGATCGTCGCCGCCGACCTCCTCAGCCAGGCCGAGCATGATGCCGACGCGCAGGCGATCCTCGTGTCCACCGACCGGGCGTTTGCCGAGGCGGCGATGCGCCAGGTCGGCGAGCAGGCGCGCGCGATGGGCGGCGGGTTCGCGCCGGTTCGCGCGCTGACCTGTGCCGACCTCGACGAGGCAGCCCTGATCGCCAACGCCTACGCGCCCGAACACCTGTCGCTGGCGCTTGGCGACAAATCGGCCGAGCGGGTCGCCGAGCGCATCACCAATGCCGGCGCGATCTTCGTCGGGCGCGCCGCCGCCGAAACGCTGGGCGACTATCTTGCCGGGTCGAGCCACGTGCTCCCGACCGACGGCGCGGCGCGCCACAGCGGCGGGATCACGGTGCACAGTTTCATGAAGACGATCAGTGTCCAGCGCGTCACCGACGAGGCGGCGCGCGAACTGGCCGCGCCCGCCGCGACGCTGGCCCGGCTCGAAGGGCTCGAAGCGCACGCGCGTGCCGCCGAGGCCCGCGCCATGGCGGAGCCGGTTTCGTGAGCCTCGCCGCGCGCCTCGGACGCCCCGATCTTGCCGACCTGCCTGCCCCCGACCTTGCAGGAGCGCCGGTGCCCGGCACGATCCGCCTCGACGCCAACGAGAACCCGTTCGAACCGCTCGGCGGCGGAACGGGGATCAACCGCTATCCCGAGCCGCAACCCGCCACCCTGCGCGCGCGCCTCGCCGCGCTTTACGGGTGCGATCCCACCTCGCTGTGGGTCACGCGCGGCAGCGACGATGCGATCGACCTGCTCTGCCGCGCTTTCCTGCGCCCCGGCGAGGACAAGATCCTCGTCGTCGAGCCGACCTTTTCCGCCTACGCGCAGTTCGCGCGGATCCAGGGCGCGTCGGTCGAGACGGTGCGTATGGGCGAGAACTTTCTGTTCGACGAGGCAGCGACGCTGGCCGCCGCGCGCGAGGCTGCGCCGAAACTCCTGTTCCTGTGCACGCCCAACAACCCGACCGGGACGCCCGTCGCCCCCGACGTGGTGAAGCGCATCGCGGCGGCGCTGCCCGAGACGCTGGTCGTCGCCGACGAGGCCTATGGGGAATTCGCCGACCAGGAGAGCCTTGCGCCCGAGGCCGGCGAGATCCCGAACCTCGTCGTGCTGCGGACCCTGTCCAAGGCCTACGGGCTGGCAGGCGCGCGTATCGGGTGCGCGATCGCGTCGCCCGACATCGTGACGTGGATCGCGAAGGTCTCGCCGCCCTACCCGCTCCCGCTCCCCTCGATCGAGGCGGCGCTGTCGACGCTCGCGCCCGAGCGCATGCCGCTGCATGCCGGGCGCATCGCGAGACTCATCGCGGATCGCGCGCGCCTTTCGGAGCGGCTGGCGGCGGTCGACGAAATCCGCTCGCTGCGCCAAGGCGGCAACTTCCTCTTCCTCGACGTCGCCGACCCCGCCACCCTCGCCCGCCGCCTCGCCGCAGCGGGCGTGAAGGTTCGCTTCCGCCCCTCGGCAGCGCCCGGCGCGGTACGGATCACGGTCGGCACCGAGGCGGAAAACGACGCCGTCCTCGCCGTATTCGGGATCGCCCCAGAGCGCCCGGCTCCCCGCCGTGCCGCGTTGACACGCGACACTAAGGAAACCCGCATCGCGCTCGAGATCGACCTCGACACGCCGGGTGCGCCGCGACGGATCGACACGGGCATCGGTTTTTACGACCACATGCTCGACCAGGTCGCGGCGCATGGCGGGTTCGGACTGACGCTTTCGTGCGAGGGCGACACCGACATCGACGCGCATCACACGATCGAAGATGTCGCGCTCGCGCTAGGGAGCGCGCTCGACAAGGCGTTGGGTGATCGCCGAGGCATCGGCCGTTTCGGCTTCGCGCTGCCGATGGACGAGACCAGCGCCGACGTGCGCATCGACCTGTCGGGTCGACCCTACAGCCGCTTCGAGGGCGATTTCGCCGCGCCGTCGGTCGGCGGGTTTCCCACCGAGATGACCGCGCACGTCTTTCGCAGCTTGGCCGACAGCATGCGCGCGGCGATCCACGTGCGTGTCGAGGGAGAGAACGATCACCACAAGGTCGAGGCATGCTTCAAGGCGTTCGGCCGCGCGCTCCGGCAGGGGCTCGCGACCGGGGCGGGAGCGGGGATTCCCTCGACCAAGGGCAGCCTGTGAGCGCGCTCGCCATCCTCGATCTCGGCTACGGCAACGTCGAATCGGTCCGGCTCGGCTTCGTGCGGCTGGGGGCAGAGCCCGTGCTGGTGCGCGACCGGCGGGCAGTGGAAAATGCCGAGCGGCTCGTCGTGCCCGGGGTCGGCCATGCCGGCTACGCGATGGAGCGGCTCGAGGCGCACGGTCTGGTCGACGCGCTCAAGGCGCGCGTGCGTCCCACGCTCGGAATCTGCGTCGGCATGCAATTGCTGTTCGAGGCCTCGGACGAATGCGAGCGCCCGCTACTGGGTCTATTGCCGGGCCGTGTCGCCGCACTGTCATCGTCGCCGACTACGCCGGTCCCGCATATGGGGTGGACGAGGGTGAAGGACGTTGCCGCGGGCGTCGGGCTCGAACAGGATGAACAACTTTACTTCGCGCATAGCTTTGCAGCACCGGAATCGCCTTATTCCGTAGCGTCCATGCTTTATGCTGGACGCCACGCGGCGGCGGTGCGTAAGGACAATCTGTGGGGTGCCCAGTTTCACCCGGAGCGCTCGTCAGCGCCCGGCGCCCGCTACCTGGAGGCGTTTCTCGCGTCATGAAATTCTATCCGGCCATCGACCTTCTGGGCGGTCGTCCGATCCGGCTCGAGCAGGGCGACTTCTCGCGCTCGACGGCCTATCCGGCCGATCCGGAAGAGACGGTCGAGCGCTTCGTCGCCGATGGCGCGGACCTGGTCCATGTCGTCGATCTCGACGGCGCGCGGGTCGGAAAGCCGCGCCAGCATGCGCTCATCGCCCGCATGGCGGCGCGGGGGCCGGTGCAGGCCGCGGGCGGGTTTCGCGACGCCGACACGGTCGCCGCGATGCTCGATGCGGGGGCCGAGCGCGTCGTGATCGGCAGTCTCGCGCTGACCGATCCGGATGCCTTTCTTTCCCTGCTCGACCGCTTCGGTGCGGCGCGTATCACGCTCGCGCTCGACGTCCGGCTCTCGGGCGGCGAGGCGCGTGTGCTGACCCACGGCTGGGAAAAGGACAGCGGCGAGACACTCGAAGACGTGCTCGCGCGGTTCGAAGGCGTGCGCCACCTGCTGGTCACCGACATCGGCCGCGACGGCATGCTGCGCGGCCCCAATATCGACCTTTATCGCACCATCGTCGCCGCCTCGCCGATGGTCGAATTGCAGGCCTCCGGCGGCGTCGGCGAGCTTGCAGACCTTGAGCTGCTGCGCAAATCGGGGATCGGGGGCGCAATCGTCGGCAAGGCGATCTGGGACGGGCGTTTCACCGTATCGGAAGGGGCATCCATTGCCCGCGGCTAGGATCATTCCCTGCCTCGACGTTGCCGACGGGAAAGTGGTGAAGGGCGTTCAATTCCGCGACCATCGCGTGATCGGGGACATCGTGGAACACGCCGCGCGCTATCGCGACGAGGGCGCGGACGAGCTCGTCTTCTACGACATCACCGCGAGCGCGGACGGGCGCAGCCTCGACACCGACTGGATTCACCGCGTCGCCGAAGTGATCGACATCCCCTTTTCCGTCGCGGGCGGCATCGACAGCGTCGCGCGCGCCGAGGCCTGCCTTGCGGCAGGGGCCGACAAGGTGTCGGTCAATTCGCCCGCGCTGGCCGATCCCGACCTCATCGGCCACCTCGCCGACGCGTTCGGACGTCAGTGCGTGGTGCTTGGTATCGACAGCTTCGAGGACGAGGACGGCACCTGGCGCGTCAAGCAGTTCACCGGTCGCCCCGAGGCGACCCGCGACAGCGGGCGCGCGATGCTCGACTGGGCGAAGGAGGGCTCGGCGCGCGGTGCGGGCGAGATCGTCCTCAACTGCATGAACCGCGACGGGGTGCGCCGGGGGTACGACCTCGCCCAGCTGGGCGCGCTCACCGCATGTGTCGAGGTGCCCGTCATCGCCTCGGGCGGCGCGGGAACCCCCGACCATTTTCGCGAGGCGTTCGAGGCCGGGTGCAGCGGCGCGTTGGCCGCGAGCGTGTTTCACGACCGGCGCATCGCGATCGGCGACCTGAAGGCACATCTCGCGGCGAGCGGGCTCGAGGTACGCACGTGACCATCGACTGGGACAAGATGGATGGGCTCGTCCCCGCCATCGTGCAGGATGCCGACAGCGGCGAAGTGCGCATGCTCGGCTACATGAATCGCGACGCGCTCGAGGCAACGAAGGCGTCGGGCCGCGTCACCTTCTGGAGCCGGTCGAAACAGGCGCTGTGGGAAAAGGGCGCGACCAGCGGCAACGGGCTCGTATTCGTCTCGCTCGACGTCGATTGCGACGGGGATGCGCTGCTGGTGCGCGCACGGCCAGAAGGCCCGACCTGCCATAAGGGCGACGCCAACTGTTTCGCGACCGGACTGCCGCCTGCCGGCTTTCTCGGCACGCTTGCGAGGATCGTGTCGCAGCGCGCTGCGGCGGGCAATGCCGACGCAAGCTACACGGCGCGGCTGCTGGCGAAGGGCACCAGGCGGATCGCGCAGAAGGTCGGCGAGGAAGGGGTCGAAACCGCGCTCGCCGCCACGGCCGGCGACCGCGAGGAACTGATCGCGGAAAGCGCCGACCTCCTCTACCACCTGACCGTGCTGCTTGAAGCGTCGGGGGTCGGCCTCGACGAAGTCACCGCGGAACTTGCCCGCCGCCACGAGGCTTGACGCCGCGCCCGCGAACGCCTTTGGCGCGCAGCCATGAGCCACGACGTGATCATCCTCGGCGCAGGGGCCGCCGGCCTGATGGCGGCGATGGTCGCAGGTCGACGCGGGCGGCGCGTGCTGCTGGTCGATCACAATGGCGAGCCGGGGCGCAAGATCCTCATCTCGGGCGGCGGGCGCTGCAACTTCACCAACCTCGATGTCGCGCCCGAGCGCTATCTCTCGGCCAACCCGCATTTCGCCAAGTCCGCGCTGGCGCGTTACACGCCGGCCGATTTCCTCGCCTTGGTCGAGAAGCACGGCATCGCGTGGCACGAGAAGACGCTCGGCCAATTGTTCTGCGACGGCTCGGCGAAGCAGATCGTCGCGATGCTGATGGCCGAATGCAGCGATGCGGGCGTTGAGTACGCCTTCGGCGAGGAACCCGACGTCTCGCGCGTCGGCGAGGCTTGGAACGTCGCGCTCGGCGACAAGACCTACCGGGCCGCTTCGCTCGTCCTCGCGACGGGCGGCCCCTCCATCCCCAAGCTCGGCGCGAGCGGCTTCGCCTACGACTTCGCCCGCGCGCACGGCCTCAAGATCGTCGAGCCGCGCCCTGCGCTGGTTCCGCTGACCCTGCCGGGGAGCGAAGCGCTGTTTCGCGACCTGTCGGGCGTCTCGGCCGAGGTCGTCGCCATCGCCGAGCGCGGGCCCGCCTTTCGCGAAGCGGCTTTGTTCACCCATCGCGGCCTGTCGGGCCCCGCCATCCTCCAGGTGTCGAGCTATTGGCGCGGCAACAAGGAAGGGATCAGTGTCGACTTCCTCCCCGACTCACCGACCGGCTGGCTGGTCGGGGCCAAGCGCGGGGCGCCCAACCGCACGCTCTCCCGCCTGCTGTCGGAGAAGCTGCCCGAACGCCTTGCCGAGGCGCTGGCCGACCAGCTCGGGCTGGCGGGTCCGCTCCAGGCGCAGTCCGACCGCGCGCTCGAGGAGGCCGAGGCCCGCCTTGCCGCGTGGCGCTTCGAACCCAATGGCAGCGAGGGGTTCGCCAAGGCCGAGGTGACCGTCGGGGGCATCTCGACCGCCGAACTCTCCTCGCGCACGATGGAAGCGAAGCAGGTGCCGGGCCTTTATTGCATCGGCGAGGCGGTCGACGTGACCGGCTGGCTCGGCGGGTATAATTTCCAGTGGGCCTGGGCCTCGGGGGTGGCGGCGGGCGAAGCCGCCTAGCGCAACCGCTCGATCGCCTGGATGTAAAGCGCGGGCGACGCCGCCGCCACGACGTCGCCGCCCGACAGGTCGTCGCCGCCCTTCCAGTTGCCAACATGCCCGCCCGCGCCGCGCACCACGGCCACCAGCGCATCGCGGTCGTGCGGGTGAAGGCCGGTTTCTGCGACGAGGTCAATCCCGCCGGTGGCAATGCGCGCATAGGCCATCGCGTCGAGCCCGTATCGGGTCAGCCGCGCGGTGCCCGAGAGCACTTCGAAACCGGCGCGCTCCTCGTCGGAGAAAAGGCCGGGATCGGTGGTGGCGAGACGGGCATCGTCGAGCTTGTCGCAGCCGCTTGTGCGCACGGCCTCGTCACGATGGCGGGTGAGATGGTGGGTCGTTCCATCGACCGCGACCAGCCGCTCGTCGAGCGCGGGAAGGTCGATCATGCCGGCGACATGGGCATTTTCGTCGAGCAGGCCGACCAGCACCGCCCAGCTCGGCAGGCCGCAGACGAAGGCGCGCGTTCCGTCGATCGGGTCGAGGCTCCAGTGGTAGCGCGCGCCCTCGCGCGTCCAGCCATATTCCTCGCCCCAGATGCCGTGGTCGGGGAAACGCCCCTCGATCAGAACGCGCATCGCGCGCTCGGCGGCGCGGTCCGCGGCAGTGACGGGGTCGTAACCGCTAACAGCCTTGTTCTCGGGCTCGCGCGCCGCGCCTTCGATGGCATCGCGCGCGGCGCGGCTCAGCGCGTCGAAGAAGAAGCGGTCCATGGCGTCCCGACTAGCGGCTTGCGCCGCAAACGGGAAGGCGGCCTAGGGGGCAGGGTGTTCGCGATACCACTTGGTGATGACGTACTTGGTGCCCTTGCGTACCTTCATCCCCTGGTGGAGCGTCGCCTCGTTGGGGCGGCCGTCGTCGAGCAGGTTGTTCCACACGAGGAGCTTGCCCGTCTCGGGCTGGACGATCTTGCCGATCGTCTTGAAGCGCGTCGCGCCGCCTGCCTCGGGTTCGTTGAGGAACAGCATCGCGGTCCACGTGCGCTGCCCCTGCGCTGCGCAATGCCTGTAGAAATCGGGCGTGCCGGGCGTGAACGTGTCGGTGTGCGGCTTGAATTCCTGTCCCGGCGCGTAGCGTTGTCCCTGGATCTGCTCGCCCAACTCGCGCGGCATGCCGAGCAGGTCGGACAGCTTCGTCTCGACATGGTCGACGACCTCGACCGCGTCGTCGAGATGGCAGGTCTCCGAGGTGCGAAAGCCGTATTCGCCGGAATCGTTGGCAAGGGTCGAAGGCTGCCGGTCGGCGTCGATCAGCTTCGTGATCGCTGCGCAGCGGTCGGCATCGAGAAAGCCCGGGACCTGGAACAGGTCGAGCCGGCTCGACGGCAGCGCCTGGACGCCATGGGCGGCGCGCAGCCTGTCCCTGACCTCAGAGCTGGAAACCATCGGAGCCGTAGCGCTCGTGATAGTCGATCACCATCTTGGCGACGTCGCGCATCAGCTCCTGCGCGCTGCCGTCGGTGGTCGAGGGCACGGTCATGACCGCGACCGCATAGCTCTTGCCGTCGGGGGCGGTGAGGATGCCGATATCGTTGAGACCGCCGACACGGCCGCGATAATTCTGGCCGGTCCCGGTCTTGTGGTTCCACGTCCATCCGGGTTTGAGGCCCGCGCGCACGCGCAGCTTGCCGGTCGAGGTCATGCCCATCGTCGTCAACAGCTTGGCGGTCGAGGCGGGCGATAGAAGCTCGCCATTCTCGAGCCGGGCGAGCGCGCGCGCGATGGCGATCGGCGCAGCGCCGTCATAGGGGTCCGAGACGTAGGCCTCGAACGCCTGCCGCCGGGTCGCGTCGGGAACGCTGGCCCGCGCGCGAGAGAAATTGTTGCCGACCGAATAGCTCTGCTGCCACGTCAGGCCAGCGATCTTGGACTGCAGCGCGCGTTCGCCATTGTAGAAGCGGATCGCGCCAAGACCCTTCTCGGCGATCATCGCGCGGACCGCGTCTGGCCCGCCGACCGACCACATCAGCTTGTCGTTGGCGTGGTTGTCGGACTTGGTGATCGCCTCGTGCATGAGATTGTCGAGGCTGGTCGTCCAGCCGCTCTTGAGAACGCGCGCGGCGGTTCCGCTCGACCACAGGGTCAGGTCGTCACGCCCGATCGTAACCCGCTTGGAAAGGTCGATCTCGCCCTTGTCGGCCTTGTCGAGCGCGGTCAAAGTCACCCACAGTTTGCTGACCGACTGCTGCGGGAACAGGCGATCCTCGCGCCAGCCGGCCTCCCAACCCTCGTCGATCGACTTGATGGCGATCCCCGAAGTTCCGTTGAAGCTGCGCACCCGCTCGAGCAGTTGCGCGTTGAGCGCCTCGATCTCGGGCCGCGGCGCGACATAGGGCTGTGCAGCCGGTGTCGGCGAGAGGCCCTGTGCGGCGACAGGAAGGGGGGCCGGTTCGGCTATGCCGAACAACCCCAGAAAAAGCGGAATAAACGCGACCCGTGACGTCATGAAGCCTGTTTGTCCTTAATCCCCCGAAAACAAAGCGTTGCTTCGTTAACAATTGGTTGATGAACGAGTGCTGATTGCGATGAAAGGGGGCAATTCAGCCGTTGGTCGCATTTTCCTCTCGGGACAGCAGCGCGGCACTCTCGAGCCGGTCGAGCGCGCGGCGCGTCGTGACGTAGCGGCGGGCGTCCTCGATCCACTCCCCCGCCGAATCGGCACCGGGCATGCGCATCGTCTCGGCGAGCGCGGCGCTGACGTCGCCGAGGCGCAATTCGACCAGAGCGCGGTCGTAGCGTGCCCGCGGCTTGGGGTTGGGCTGCCCGGCGGGGTAGATGGCGACAAGGCTCGACAGCTCGCGCTTGACGCGTTGCCAGGCCCCCACGTCCTCGCTGCCGGTGCGCAGGGTCGGGCCCAGCCGCTCGTAGCGCGCGATCAGGTCGTCGAGCCGGACTGGATCGCGCGCCGAGGTGATGACCTGCGCCACCTCGGGTTCGTAATTGGCGCCGAAGCGGTCGACGAGAAGATGCTCGAGATAGCCGAGCGCGACGCCGCGTTCGACCGCGCGCCGCGCCGCGAAGGCGACGAGCAGCGCGTCCGCGCGTCCCGCCGAGCCTTCCGCGCGGCGGATTTGCGCTTCGAGCCGCTTTACCCGCTCCTCGAGCGTGTCGATCTCGTCGATCGCCGCCTGCGCGTTCTCGGCGGCGGCAGCGACGGCGGCATTGTTGTCGGTCACGGCATTGGGGACGAGCGACTGCAGTGCGGGCGTGCTCGCCGGGCTCATCGCCGGGCCGTCGCCTGCAATGGCTGCGACCGGTGCCTCCTCGCGCACGCCGAGGAATTCCGCGGCGCCCTGCCAGCGGGCGAGAGTCCAGATGGCGGCGGCGGCGCCGACGACCACCAGCGCCAGTCCCCACAGCATTCTTGCCTGCATCGTCATCGTGTCGCCCTTCACGCCCTCGCGGCGCGATCCTCGCACAGACGCTTGGCGAGCGCCAGCAGGCTCGCATCCTCGGGGCTGCGCGAGGATGCGACCTCGGCCCAGCCCTCGCCGCAGCCTCGTGCCGCCTCCTCGCTGATCGCGGCGATGGCGATGGTCGAGCGGTCGAAACCTGCGCGGTCCACGAGGGCGGCGAGATGCTGGCCCGCGCGCGCGCTGTGGACGCAGGCGACGCTGCCGGGAAGGCGGTCGAGATGCTCCGGACGGTCGCGCGCTACGCTGGCGTAGACGGGCACCGGCACGATCGTCTGTCGTGCCTCGCGCGGCTGGCGGCGGTGCTGGCCGCACAGATGGAGCAGCCGCAGATCGCCCGGCAACTCGGAAAGTAGCGCGTCGACACCCTCGTCGCCGATGCGGTCGACCATCAGTCCGGCCGTGCGCGCGGCGGCGGCCGTGGCGTCACCGACGGCGTGCGCCGGAAGTCTCTTGTATGCTTCCATCCCCTCGCCCGCGTGGCGCGGCGCATTGGCACTGGTCAGCAGCAGCGCGTCGAACCGGTCGGGGTCGGGCGGCGACCAGTCGACCGGCTGCACCTTGAACAGAGGAATGCGCGCGATCTCGTCGAAACCCATCTTCTCGGCGCGGGCGAGGCTCAGGCTGGCACCGGGTTCGGGCCGCAGGATGACGAGCGGCTTCATGTGGAGAACAGCGTCCGGATGCTTTGCGGCGCGCGGTCCAGCATGGTGCGCGCCATGGCGGCGGGGGTCTCGCGGTCATCGCGCGCGAAGCGTGCCTCGTCCGAGACTTTCTCGCTGCCGTCCGCGGCATAGAGCTCGGCACGCATGACGATCTCGTCGCCCTCGACCGTCGCGAGCGCGGCAACGGGGCTGTGGCAATCGCCGCCCAGCGCCAGCACGAACGCGCGTTCGGCCAGCACCGCGTTGTGCGTGTCGCGATGATCGATCGCGGCCAGCCAGTCGCGCAGCTCGGCATCGTCGCTTCGCGCGTCGATGCCGATCGCGCCCTGGGCGGGAGCGGGCAGCATGACGTCGTGCGGGACCGGCGCGCCGACGTCCATGCCTAGCCGTTCGAGCCCTGCCGCAGCCAGCAGCGTCGCGTCGACCGCTTTCTCTTCGACCTTGGCGAGGCGTGTCGCGACATTGCCGCGCAGCGTCTGGGCAAGAAGGTCGGGGCGCAGGCTTCCGAGCTGTGCGGCGCGGCGCGGGCTCGACGTGCCGATGCGCGCGCCCTCGGGCAGTGCTGCGACGCTGTCCGCCCCGATCAGCCGGTCGCGCGTGTCGGCGCGCTCGAGCATCGCTGCGATGCCGAGCCCGTCGGGACGCACGCTTTCGACGTCCTTCATCGAGTGGACCGACAGGTCGGTTTCGCCCGCCAGCAGCGCGCGATCGAGCTCCTTGGTCCACAGCGCCTTGCCGCCGATTTCGGCGAGCGGGCGGTCCTGGATGCGATCGCCGCTGGTCTTGAGCGTGACGATCTCGACCGTGCCGTCGGCCCAGCCGTGCGCGGCCTCGAGTGCGGCGGCGACCATCCGCGCCTGCACCAGCGCCAGAGGCGAGCCGCGCGTGCCGAGTTTCAAACGCCGTTCCATCGCGCCAGCCCATGCGGCCTCGCAGCGCGGCGGGCAAGGGGTTTGGCGCCGCGACTGGCGCTTTTGCGCGCGTTGGGGCAAGGGAGCCGGTGATGACGATCATCCTCGGACTCGAATCCTCCTGCGACGATACCGCGGCCGCCCTGGTCACGAGCGAGCGGCAGATCCTCGCGCAGGCCGTCGTCGGCCAGGCCGACCGCCACCGCCCCTATGGCGGGGTCGTCCCCGAAATCGCTGCGCGCGCCCATGTCGAGATCCTGCCCGACCTCGTTCGCCAAGTGCTGCTCGAAGCGGACGTCGCGATGGGCGACATCGACGCCGTCGCCGCGACCGCGGGCCCGGGGCTGGTGGGCGGCGTGATGGTCGGATTGCTCGCGGGCAAGGGGCTGGCGCTGTCGTCGGGCAAGCCGCTGGTTGCCGTGAACCATCTCGAAGGCCACGCCCTCTCGCCGCGCCTTGCCGACCCGAAGCTCGACTTTCCCTACTTGCTGTTGCTGGCCAGCGGCGGGCATTGCCAGCTGCTCGAAGTGCGCGGCGTGGGCGACTATCGTCGCCTCGCCACGACCATCGACGACGCGGCGGGCGAAGCCTTCGACAAGGCGGCCAAGCAATTGGGCCTCGGCTATCCCGGCGGTCCCGCGGTCGAGGCGCTGGCGCGCGAGGGTGACGCCAACGCCGTACCGCTGCCGCGCCCGATGGTCGGGTCGGGCGAGCCGCATTTCTCCTTTGCAGGCCTCAAGAGTGCGGTGCAGCGCGCGGTCGCTTCGGGCGCGCATCGCCCCGCGGATATCGCCGCGAGCTTCCAGCAGGCCGTGGTCGACTGTTTCGTCGACCGTACGCGGGTCGCGCTGGAAGAAAGCGACGCGCCTAGCCTCGTCGTCGCGGGCGGCGTTGCGGCCAACCAGGCGGTGCGCGGTGCGCTGGAACAACTGGCGGGCGAGCATGGCCGCGCCTTCTCGGTGCCGCCGGGCTGGCTGTGCACCGACAATGCGGCGATGATCGGCTGGGCGGGTGCAGAGCGGTTCGCGGCCGGGCTGGTCGATCCGCTCGACACGCCGGCGCGGGCGCGCTGGCCGCTCGACGAGGACGCCGACAAGGTGCGTGGTGCAGGAGTAAAGGCATGACGATCGAGAAACTGGCGGTCATCGGCGGGGGTGCGTGGGGCACCGCCCTAGCGCAGGTCGCCGCGGGCGAGGGACATGACGTCATGTTGTGGGCGCTCGAGGACGATGTCGTCAGCGCGGTCAATCGCATCCACGAAAACCCGGTCTACCTGAAGGGCCTCAAGCTCTCCCCCACCATCCGCGCGACCGCCAATTTCTCCGACCTGTCCGGAGCCGACGCCTGGCTGGTGGTCACGCCCGCGCAGCACATGCGCGCGGTGCTCGGCCGATCGCCGTGCCCGAACATGCCGCTGATCCTGTGTTCGAAGGGCATCGAGCAGTCGTCGGGCAAGTTGCTCCACCATGTCGCCCGCGACGTCTGCCCGACCTCGCCGATTGCGGTGCTGTCGGGCCCGACCTTCGCGCACGAAGTGGCGGCGGGGCTTCCGACCGCGGTGACGCTGGCGTGCGAGGATCTCGACCTTGCCGAGGAATTGCGCGAACGGATCAGCCTGCCGAGCTTTCGCGTCTACACGACCGACGATGTCGCGGGTGCCGAGGTCGGCGGGGCGATCAAGAACGTGCTCGCCATCGCTTGCGGCATCGTCGAGGGGAAGGGGCTGGGCCAAAATGCGCGCGCCGCGCTCATTGCGCGCGGCTTTGCCGAGATGAAGCGCTTCGGGGCGGCAGTCGGCGCGCGCGAGGAGACGCTGGCGGGCCTGTCGGGTCTCGGCGACCTGGTTCTGACCTGCTCCTCCACCGCCAGCCGCAACTTCGCGCTCGGCAAGGCCATCGGCGAGGGCAGGGACCCTGCCGCGCTGATGAAGGATCGCACCACCGTGGCCGAAGGCGCGCACACCGCGCCGGTGCTCAACGACCTCGCCGAACGCGAGAATATCGACATGCCGATCGTCGCGGCGGTGACGTCGCTGCTCAAGGGTGAGACCGGGATCGACAACGTGTTCGAAGCAATGCTCAGCCGTCCGCCGCGGCCCGAGACCGCCTAGAAGTCGATCGCGATCCCCTTTTTCTCCCAGTCGCCATAGCGGGTCGGGTCGAGCCGCTCCTCTTCGCCCGCGGGCGCATCGGCTTCTTTCACCTTTGCCGGCTCGGGCACGGGCGGGCTGGGCGAGAGATGCTTGGGCGGCTTGACGTGGTCAGGGCGTTTCATCTGCCCCCAATGCTCGCTATGGGGCGCCATGCCAAGACGGGATTCGGTCGGAACGGACGCGCGGCGCGCTGCGCTCAAGATGCTCGATGCGGTGCTGCGCCGCGACGAGACGCTTGATCATGCCGGCCATGTCTATGCGCGCGACCTCGAGCCGTCGGATGCGGGACTGGCGCAGGCGATCGCGGGCGAAGTGCTGCGCCGATTGCCCCTGCTCGACGCGTTGATCGATGGCGCGACCCGCCAGCCGCTTCCCGACGACAGCAAGGCGCGAATGGTGTTGAGGATGGCGCTTGCCCAGCGGATCGCGCTCGACACGCCCGAACATGCGGCAATCGCGACCGCGCTGCCGCTGGTCGACGGCGGCCCGCGCCGGCTGGTGCACGGCGTGCTCTCAACCCTGTTCAAGCGGGACTTGCCTTCTGCCGACGAGGCGCGGCTCCCCGACGACATCGCGTCGCGCTGGGAGGAAGCGTGGGGCGCCGAAGTTGTCGCGGCAGCCACGCGCCAGCTCGCCCATCGCCCCCCGCTCGACCTCGCCTTCAAGGCCGAGGACGCCGCGGCCGCTTTCTCCGATGGCGTCATTCTCGCCCCTCGTCACCGCCGCCTCGACAGCAGAGCGGTCGAGAAGCTGCCGGGCTACAAGGAGGGCAACTGGTGGGTGCAGGACCTTGCGGCCTCGCTTCCCGCCCGGCTGGTGCCTTCATCGGCCCGCCGCGTGCTCGATGCCTGCGCCGCGCCGGGGGGCAAGACGATGCAGCTCGCCGCCGCCGGACACGAGGTCACTGCGCTCGACCTGTCGAAAAGTCGTCTTAAACGACTGCGCGAAAATTTGGCGCGAACCGGGCTTTCTTCGGACATCGTCGTTGCCGATCTTGCCGATTATCGCGCGGATGCCCCGTTCGACGCGGTGCTGCTCGACGCGCCGTGCAGCGCGAGCGGGACGTTCCGACGTCACCCCGAAGTGCTCCAGCGCGCACGCCCCAACATTGTCGAGGCGATGGCCGGGGTGCAGGCGCGGCTGCTCGACGCCTCTGCCGCGCTCGTCGCGCCCGGTGGCCACCTTGTCTACGCCACCTGCAGCCTCGAACCCGCCGAGGGCGAGGAGCAGGTGCGCGCCTTCCTCGATCGCCACGAGGGCTGGAGCCTCGTGCAGGACCCCGCGCCCTTCCCTGGCATCGCGGCGTCGCGCGAGGGCTGGTGGCGCATCCTGCCCGGCCAGCTCGACGAGGCGGGCGGGCTCGACGGTTTCTTCGCGGCGCACCTTGTCCGCGCCCCCTAATCCCGTCTAATCGGACCCATGGCCCAACCGATCATTTCCCCTTCCATCCTGTCCGCCGACTTCGCCAAGCTGGGCGAGGAAATCCGCGCCATCGACGATGCCGGTGCCGACTGGATCCATGTCGACGTGATGGACGGGCACTATGTCCCCAACATCACCATCGGCCCGGGCGTGGTGAAGGCGCTGCGCCCGCACACTCAAAAGCCGTTCGACGTCCATCTGATGATCGAACCGGTCGACCCCTTCCTCGACGCCTTCGCGGACGCGGGCGCCGACATCATCACCATCCACCCCGAGGCGGGCGCCCATAGCCACAGGACGCTCCAGCGCATCCGCCAGCTGGGCAAGAAGGCGGGCGTGGTGCTCAACCCGGGCACCAGCGAGAGCGCGCTCGACTATCTCCTCGACGAGGCCGACCTCGTCCTCGTGATGAGCGTCAACCCGGGTTTCGGCGGGCAGAAGTTCATCCCCTCGCAGCTGAAAAAGATCGAGAAAATCGCGGAAAAGGTGGAAAAGCGCGGGCTTGACGTCATCATCGAGGTCGATGGCGGGGTCGATCCCGATACCGCGCCGCGCTGCATCGATGCGGGCGCCACGGCGCTCGTTGCGGGTACCGCAGTGTTCCGTGGGGGCCCTGACGCCTACGCGTCCAACATCGCCGCACTCAAGGGGGCCTGATGGACGAACAGGGGGCCGAAGCGCGCGCCATTGTCGGCCGGCTGGCGAAGGGCGGCATCGCCCGGCGCCTGCTCGGCGGCCGACGTGCGCCGCTCCGGCTCGCCGCCGTCCCCCGCGACCATGTCGAGGGCAATCGGCGCCGGGGCGAAGCGCTCCAGCGCGGCATCCTCGTCCATGGCGGCACACAGCTCGACCTCGGCGATCTCGACTGGCATGCGATCGGGACCGACACGCCGCCCGCGCGCCACCTGCAGGGATTCGCCTGGCTGCGCGACCTGGGCGCTGCCGCCAGCCGCGAACAGGGTGCGCCGCTTGCCGAGGCGATCGCCGGGCGCTGGCTGGTCGCGCACGGGACCAAGGCCGATGCGGCATGGGACCCGCCGCTGTGGGGCGAGCGGCTGCTTTTCTGGACCGCTTATGCCCCCTACATCCTCTCCTCTCGCGACAGCGGCTATCGCTCGGCGCTGCTCAACACGCTCGCGCGCGGCGCGCGGCATCTCGACGCCAATGCCGACCGCGCGCGTCCCGGGCTCGATCGCGTCACCGCCTGGGCCGGACTGACCGTCGCCGCACTGACCATGGAGGGCGGGGTGCCGCGCGTCGCGCGTGCCGAATCCGGGCTGATGCGCGCGCTGGCGCAGGCGCAGTTCGACGATGGCGGGCTGATGAGCCGCTCGCCCGCCGAACAGCTTCTCCTGGTCGATCGGCTGGGCCTGGTGCGCGCCGCTTATTTCGCGGCCAAGCAGACCATTCCCGACAGTTTCGACAGCGCGGCCGCCGCCGCGCTCGCTGCGCTTCATGGCGTCACCATGGGCGACGGGCGGCTCGCCAGCTGGCAGGGCGGCCATCCCGGCAACGTCGCCGACATTGCCTCGATCGTCGAAGGGTGCGGGATGCGCGCGCGTCCGCTGCGCCAGGCGCGCGGCTGGGGCTACCAGCGCCTGTCCGCGCTCGGCACAGTGGTCTCGCTCGATGCCGCCCCGCCCCCGCTCGCGGCGATGGCGGACCATGGCTGCGCCTCGACCCTCGCCTTCGAGATGTCGGACGGCGAGCAGCGGCTGATCGTCAATTGCGGCGGGCCCGGCCCGTTCGCCTCGCGCTTGCCGGAGGAACTGGTCGCCGCGCTGCGCTCGACCGCGGCGCATTCGACGCTGGTGCTCGACGATCACAACTCGACCGCGATCATGCCCGACGGTAAATTGGGGCGCGGAGTGACCGACGTCGCCATCGACCGCATCGAGGACAATGACGCGAGCCGCATCGAGGCGACGCACGACGGCTACCAGAAGCGCTACGGTATGCTCCACACACGCCGCCTGTCGCTCGGCAACGACGGCAAGGAATTGCGCGGCGAGGACCGCATGGTCCCCAAGGGCCGCCGCAAGATCAAGGACGACCTCCCCTTCGCGATCCGCTTCCATCTCGCGCCCGGCATCGAAGCGACGCCGACCGCCGACGGGATGGGCGCGATCCTGCGCTCCGAGGGCGCGCCGCCGTGGAATTTCCGCTGCCGCGGCGCGATGCTGACGCTCGAGGAGAGCCTCCATGTCGACGGCCGCGGCGACGCGCGCGCGTCGCAGCAACTTGTCGTCGTGGGCGAAGTCTCGCGCCACGGCTCCGACATTGCCTGGCAATTCCGCCGCTCCAGCTAGAAAGACCCCCCGTGACCCCGCACAAGCCGATCCGCCGCGCCCTCGTCTCGCTGTCCGACAAGTCCGGGCTCGAACCGCTCGCCGCCGCGCTGGTGAAACATGGCGCCGAACTGGTCTCGACCGGCGGCACCGCCAAGGCGCTGCGCGAGATGGGACACGCGGTGAAGGATGTCAGCGAGCTGACCGGCTTTCCCGAGATGATGGACGGGCGCGTGAAGACGCTCCACCCCAAGGTCCATGGCGGCATCCTCGCGGTGCGCGACAATCCCGACCATGCCGGGGCGATGGACGAGCACGGGATCGGCCCGATCGACATGGTGGTGGTCAATCTCTACCCGTTCGAGGAGACCGTCGCGAAGGGGGCAGACCGCGACACGGTGATCGAGAATATCGACATCGGCGGGCCCTCGATGGTTCGCTCGGCGGCCAAGAACCATCATGACGTCGCGATCCTGACCGACCCCGCCGACTATGACGCGGTGATCGGCGAGCTCGACGCGCATGGCGGGCTGACGCTCGAATTCCGCAAGATGCTCGCGGCCAAGGCGTTCGCTCTGACCGCCGCCTACGACGCCGCGATCAGCCAGTGGTTCGCCTATGCCGACCAGGGCGAACTCTTCCCGCAGCGCCGCGCGATGGCCTCGAGTCTCGTCTCGACCCTGCGCTACGGCGAGAACCCGCACCAGAAGGCGGCGCTCTACGTGCCGCAACGCGTGATGGCACCCGGCCTCCCGCAGGCCGAGCAGCTGCAGGGCAAGGAACTGAGCTATAACAACTACAATGACGCCAACGCCGCGCTCGAGCTCGTTGCCGAGTTCGCGGGCGGCGATCCGGCGGTGGTGATCGTCAAGCACGCCAACCCGTGCGGCGTCGCGCAGGCCGGCAGCCTCGTCGAGGCGTGGAAGGCCGCGCTCGCGTGCGACAGCGTCTCGGCGTTCGGCGGGATCGTCGCCACCAACGTGCCGCTCGACGGGCCGACGGCCGAGGCGATCTGCGAGATCTTTACCGAGGTCGTGGTGGCGCCGGGCGCCGACGAGGAAGCGCGCGCCGCGTTCGCGAAGAAGAAGAACCTGCGCCTCTTGATCACCGACGGCCTGCCCGATCCGCGCCGCCCGGGCATCAGCCAGGTCGTCATCGCGGGCGGCCTCCTCGTCCAGACGCGCGACAATCTCGCCGTATCGCCCGAGGAGCTGCAGGTCGTCACCAAGCGCGCGCCGACCGAGCAGGAACTGAAGGACTGCCTGTTCGCCTGGACCGTGGCGCGCCACGTCAAGTCGAACGCGATCGTTTACGCCAGGGACGGCGCCACCGCGGGCATCGGCGCGGGCCAGATGAACCGCCGCGATTCGAGCCGTATCGCCGCGATGAAAGCTGCCGAGGCGGCCGAGACCTATGGCTGGGACCAGCCGCGCACGGTCGGCAGCGCGGTCGCGTCCGACGCCTTCTTCCCGTTCGCCGACGGGTTACTGGCCGCGGCCGAAGCGGGAGCGACCGCGATCATCCAGCCGGGTGGGTCGATCCGCGACGAGGAAGTGATCGCGGCGGCCGACAAGGCAGGCCTCGCGATGGTCTTCACCGGAATGCGGCACTTCCGCCACTAGGCGGGTGGGTCGGCCACGACCTTGCGCTTGCGCATCTTGAACAGCTCGCGGTCCTCGGGACCGAAGCCGCGCTTCCAGATGACGATGCCGAACGCGACCATGATCAGCGGGCCGCCGATCACTAGCTGGCCCCAGTCGGGCAGCATGACGGCGAAGAAGCCGACTACGAGCGCCGCGCCCGCCGCCCACAGGAGCGACCAGCGCCAGCCCGAGACCGGCTCGCCGACGATGCGCGAGAGCAACATCGCCTTGGCGGTCGCGCCGAAGGCGAGCGCGAGGGCGAGGCCGATCGCGGGGCCCATCGCTTGCACCATGGTCGGCAGCTCGAAGCTGCGCAGCACGAGGATGGCCGCCGCGCCCAGCGCCGCCTCGACCCCGATCAGCGTGAGGCTGAGCAGCATGTTGCGGTGGCGCGCGAGGTAAATGAGGGCCGCTTCGCTGACGGCTGCGGTCGCGGCGATGACCTCTGCGCCCAACAGGATGCCGAGGATCAGGTAGCCGACCCCGAATTCGGGGCCCATCAGGTTCATCACCGCCATCGCGGGGATACCGAGCGCGAGCGCGACGGCCGCTTGTGCGGCGATGATCCAGAAGCCGACTTGACGCACCTGGCTCGCGACCGCCTCGTAATTGCCCTCGGCGACGTTCTTGGAGATGACCGGCCCGAGGATCGGGTCGAAGCTGGTCTTGAGCTTGGAGACGAGCGACGCGACCTGCTGGGCGACGTAATAGATGCCGACCACGGTGGGCGCGAAGAACAGGCCGAGCACCGCGATGTCGACGCGGCGCGTGCCCCATTCGACCGTGTCGGCGACCGCGAGCGGATAGTTGGCGCGCGCCATCTCCCACAATTTCACCGGATGCGGGCTCCAGCCGTGCGGTAGGCCGTATTCGCGCAGAAAGGGGATCGCTGCTGCGATCACCGCCGCCATCATCGAGGCGACGTAGGCGACGATCAGCCCGTCATCGAGGCTGACGAAGATCCAGGCCGCCGCGACCAACGAGATGACCCACGGCTCGACGATCGCGCGCGCTCGGACAGCCGCGCCGATATTGTGCCGGTAGGCCAGCGCGGCGAGCATGATCTCGGTCCACGCCAGCGCCAGCACGGTGAAGGGCAGCAGGCGTTCGAGCCCGCGCACCTCGGAGTTGGGGAACATCGCCTGCGGGAAGGCGATGAGGATCGCCATCATGATCCCCGATCCGACCGCGGCGACGATCAGCGCGTCATAGCACACGTGCGTGTGACTGCGCTCGCCCGACTGCGACAGTTGTTTGGCGAGCCCTCGCTTCAATCCGAACGTGCCGAGCTGCGAGGCGAATTCGACCACGATCAGCGCGTAGGCGAAACGCCCGAGCGCTTCCGGCCCGTAGAACTGGCCCGCGATGAGGAGGAACGGGATGCGCGCGATCAGGCGCAGCACGAACCCGAAGAAGTTGATCCGCCCGCCACGGGCCAGCGCCGCGAGGTCGCCCGGGCCCTTATCGGCGGGATCGGCTGCGGGAGGCGTCGCCATCAGTGCGCCGCGCCCCAGTTGGCGCCCCAGCCCACTTCGACGTCGAGCGGCACGTCGAGGTCGAGCAGCGGCCCGGCCGCGCCTTCCATCACGTCGCGCACGACCTTGGCGGCGGCCTCTTCCTTGCCCTCGCGCACTTCGAACAGCAGTTCGTCGTGGACCTGGAGCAGCATCCTGACGTCATCGAGCCCGGCATCGTGGAGCGCCGCGTCCATCCGCGCCATCGCGCGCTTGATGAGATCGGCGCTGGTGCCTTGGATCGGCGCGTTGATCGCGGCGCGCTCGGCGCCGGCGCGCACGTTCTGCATCTTCGAACGGATGTTCGGGAAATGCGTCTTCCGCCCGAACAGGGTGGTCGTGTAGCCGGTCTCGCGCACCTTGATGAGCGTTTCCGAGATATAGTTCTTGATGCCCGGGAAGCTCGCGAAATAGCGGTCAATGATGTCCTGCGCCTCGCTGCGTTCGATTTCGAGACGGCCCGCGAGCCCGAAGGCGGAGATGCCGTAGAGGATCGCGAAGTTGACCGTCTTGGCCTTTCCGCGTGTCTCCTTGGTCACCTCGCCGAACAGTTCGGTCGCGGTGCGGTTGTGGATGTCCTCGCCCTTGGCGAAGGCGTCCTTGAGCTGCGGCACGTCGGCCATGTGCGCGGCAAGGCGCAACTCGATCTGGCTATAGTCCGCGCTCATCAGCACATGACCGGGCTCGGCGACGAAGGCGTCGCGGATCTTGGCGCCGATGGGCGTGCGGATCGGGATGTTCTGGAGGTTGGGGTCGGTCGAGGACAGGCGCCCGGTCTGCGCGCCCGCGAGGCTGTAGCTGGTGTGGACGCGCCCGGTCTTCGAATTGATCTGGTCCTGCAGCGCATCGGTATAGGTCGACTTGAGCTTGGCCAGCTGGCGCCAGTCGAGGACGAGGCGCGCGACCTCCATCCCCTCGCCCGCGAGCCGCTCGAGCTCGGTGACGTCGGTCGAATAGTTGCCGGTCTTGCCCTTGCGCCCGCCCTTGGCACCCAGCTTGTCGAACAGGATCACGCCCAGTTGCTGGGGCGAGCCGATGGTGAACTCCTCGCCCGCCGCCGCGTAGATCTTCTTCTCGAGCGCGGCGATGTCCTCGGCGAAGTCCTTGGAAAGACGCGCGAGATAGTCGCGGTCGACCTTGATCCCGCGCTCCTCCATGCGCGCCAGCACCTCGACCATCGGCCGGTCGACCATCTCGTAGACGCGCGTCACCCGCTCTTTGGCCAAGCGCGGCTTCATCCGTTTCCACAGGCGCAGCGTGATGTCGGCATCCTCGGCGGCATATTCGGTCGCCGGACCCAGCGCGACCTCGTCGAAGGTGATCTGCTTCTTGCCCGTCCCGCACACCTGCTTGAACGGAATGCATTCGTGGCCCAGCCGGCTCCTGGCAAGTTCGTCCATGCCGTGCCCGCCAAGCCCGCGGCCCGCGTCGAGGTCGAAGCTCATCACCAGCGTGTCGTCATAGGGCGCGACGCGGATGTCGTGCTTGGCGAACAGGACGAGGTCGTATTTGAAATTATGCCCGATCTTGAGGATCGCATCGTCTTCGAGCATCGGCTTGAGCCGCGCCAGCGCCGCCTCCTTGTCGAGCTGTTCGGGCCGCTCGGCGAGGAGATCGCTGCCGACATGGTCGAGCGGGACGTAGCAGGCCTTGTTGTCGGCGGTGGCGAGGCTGACGCCGACCAGTCGCGCTTCGACGCAATCGAGGCAGTCGGTCTCAGTATCGACCGCGATGTAGCCCTGGTGACGCGCCTCGGCGATCCAGCGGTCGAGCGCGTCCATGTCGGTCACCGTCTCGTATTGCGAGCGGTCGAGCTCGATCTCGTCGGGTTCGGGCGGTTCGGCGGGGCCGGGGTCAAGCATCGGTGCTGACGTCTTGGCGTCACCCGACTTTTCGCGTTCTTCCGCGCTTTTCGAGCCTCCGCCCATACGCGTCAGCAGCGCCTTGAACCCCTGGTCCTCGAGGAATGCGCGCAGCGGTTCGGCCGGGATGCCGTCGAGCTTCAGGCTGTCGAGCGGCTGCGGCAGCGGGGCGTCGCACACCAGCTCGACCAATTCGCGCGACAGGCGCGCGGCGTCGGCATGTTCGGTGAGGTTGCGCTTCAAGGCGGGCTTGGTGATCTCGTCGAGCGAATTGAGGATCGTCTCGAGGTCGCCATACTGGTCGAGCAGCTGCGCGGCGGTCTTGGGGCCGACACCGGGAACGCCCGGTACGTTGTCGACCTTGTCGCCCATCATCGCGAGGAGATCGCCGACCTTCTCCGGGCCGACGCCGAACTTCTCGATCACGTCCTCGCGCTTGATGCGCTTGTCCTTCAACGTGTCGAGCATGTCGATCTCGGCGCCGTTATCGCGCGTCTCGATCAGCTGCATCAAATCCTTGTCGGAACTGACGATGGTGACCTTCCAGCCTTCGTCGGCGGCCGCGCGCGCATAGCAGGCGATGATGTCGTCGGCCTCGAGCCCCTCTTCCTCGATGCACGGCAGAGAGAAGGCGCGGGTGGCCTCGCGCGTCAGCGGGAATTGCGGGACGAGGTCCTCGGGCGCGGGCGGGCGGTTGGCCTTGTACTGATCGAACAATTCGTCGCGGTGGGTCTTGCCCGACGCGTCGAAGATCACCGCGAGGTGGGTCGGCCCCTCCTCCTTGTTGAGCTTGTCGGCGAGCTTCCACAGCATTGCGGTATAACCATAGACCGCGCCGGCAGGCGTGCCGTGCCGGTTGGTCAGCGGCGGAAGCTGGTGATAGGCGCGAAAAATGTAGCTCGAGCCGTCGACGAGATAGAGGTGGTTCGCCATCAGGGCACCTGCCTTAGCAGGATGGGACGGCGATTCCAGCGGCTTGACGCCTTGATCGCGCGCGGCGCGCACGCCACAAGGCGGCCATGCATGAAGCCCCGCTCGATTTCACCACGCTCGGCCTTGTCCTGTTCGTCGCGATGCTGGTCGCGATCGGGACGCGGCGCATCAACATGCCCTACAGCGTCGGGCTGGTCATCGCGGGTTTCATCCTCGCGCTCACCCCGGTCGGGATCGACCTCCAGCTGACTCCCGCGATCGTGTTCCAGCTGCTGCTGCCCCCGCTCGTGTTCGAGGCGGCGATCCAGATCCCGTGGAAGAATTTCCGGCGCGAGTTGCCGCTGCTGCTGACCCTGGTGACGGTCGGCGTCGGGCTGGCGGCGGCGCTGGTCGCGGTGGGGATGCATTACCTCGTCGGCTGGGGCTGGCTCGGCGCCGCCTTCTTCGGCGTGCTAATCGCCGCGACCGATCCGGTCAGCGTCATCGCGACCTTCAAGGAGAACAAGGTCGACCACCGCCTCCACCTCCTCGTCGAGAGCGAGAGCCTGCTCAACGACGGGGTCGCGGCCCTGTTGTTCGCGCTGCTCGTCGGGGTCGCGGCGGGTGCGGGACTGGGGCCGGCCGAAGTCGGGCTCGACCTCCTGCGCATCGCGGGCGGCGGCGTGCTCGTCGGCCTCCTCGTGGCGGGCGTGCTGTTGGTCATCGCGGGCCGCACCGAGGACAAATTGGTCGAGATCTCGCTGACCATGCTAGCCGCCTACGGCAGCTTCCTCGCGGCCGAGCATTTCCACATGTCGGGCGTGCTCGCGACCGTCGCGGCCGGCATCCTCGTCGGCAATTACGGCTGGCTCGGGTCGATCAGCGACGAGGGCCGCGGCGCGGTGCTCAGTTTCTGGGACTATGCCGCGTTCGTGGCCAACAGCTTCGTATTCATCCTGATCGGGGATGGCGAGGCCTCGCCCAGCCTGCTCGCCGCCATCCCCGTCGCGGTGATCGCGACCCTGCTCTCGCTCGGCGGGCGCGCGGTGGCAGTCTATCCGGTCACCTTCGCCTTCATCAGGACGAAGCTCGCCATCCCCTTCCGCTACAAGCACGTGTTGTTCTGGGGTGGGCTTCGCGGCGCGCTCAGCCTCGCATTGGCGCTGCTCATCCCCGAAAGCGTGCCAGAGCGCGAGGCGATCATCTCGGCGACCTTCCTCGTCGTCGCCTTCTCGCTGTTCGTCCAAGGCATCACCATGCCGTGGGTGCTGCGCAAGCTCGACCTGGTGCGCGGCCATTTCCCGCCGCACGAAGGCCAGCCGGTCGAGGACGTTCACTAGCATTTGACCCGCGTCAAAGCGGGCATTGCGACCCTCTGCCACTCCTCGTCTCGACCCGAGATTCGAGGAGAGAGTGAATGTCCCGTCCGCTGACCCAGACCGAGGCCGCGCTGCGCGAGGAAGTCGTGCTCGCGCCCCACATCCGCCAGGAAATCGACCGCAGCTTCGAGCTGCCGACCGCCTTGCTCGCGGGCTATTTCGGCCTGTTCCTTGCCTATATCGGCGTGATGGCGAGTGCCTTCTCCAGCCCCGACCTCGTCATTCCGTACGTCGTCTTCGCGGGTTTCATCGTGGCCGCGTTCGCGGTGCCGATGGCGTGGGTGCGGATGAACCCGGCCAAGGCGAAGCACGCGCTGCGGCTCGACGAACTGTCGCGCTTCGGCATCATGACCGAGACCGGCAAGTGCAGTGCGGGCGCGGCCAGTGCGCAGGTGCTGACCCTGCCGATCCTGATCCTGTGCTGGGGCCTCGCCGCCGCGATCATCGCCGCCATCGCCTGACCCCAATTCCCCGAGCGGGGAACGCGCGGCGTCTTTTTCGTCACCCCCAGTACGGAAAAGGCGCCGCGTTTTCGTCCGGCTAGGGTGCGAGAACCGTGTCGACCGCGTCCTTTTCGGTCTCGGGATAGTCGAGGATGAAGTGCAGCCCGCGGCTCTCGTGGCGGTGGAGTGCGGAGCGGACGATGAGGTCGGCAACCTCGAGCAGGTTTCTCAGTTCGATGAGGTCGGGGGTGACGCGGAACGCACCGTAATAGTCGGCCACTTCCTGGCGCAGCATGTCGATCCGACGCTGGGCGCGCTCCAGTCGCTTGGTGGTGCGCACGATGCCGACGAAGTTCCACATGAAGCGGCGGATCTCGCCCCACACCTGCTGGATGACGACTTCCTCGTCGCTGTCGGTGACGCGGCTTTCATCCCACGGCCGCACGTCCGGAATGTCGGCAAAGCCGTCCCAGTTGGCGCGGATATGTTCGGCCGCCGCGTCGCCGAACACGAAACATTCGAGCAATGAGTTGGAGGCGAGGCGGTTGGCGCCGTGGAGGCCCGACTGGGTGACTTCGCCCGCGGCGTAGAGGCCGGGCGCGTCGGTCGCGCCGTGAATGTCCACCAGTACGCCGCCGCACGTGTAATGCTGCGCGGGCACGACCGGGATCGGTTCGGCGGTGATGTCGATGCCCAGCCCGATCAATTTCTCGTAGATCGTCGGGAAGTGATGCTTCACGAATTCCTCGCCCTTGTGGGCGATGTCGAGGTGGACATAGTCGAGCCCGTCGCGCTTGATCTCGGCATCGATCGCGCGCGCCACGATGTCGCGCGGGGCGAGCTCGGCGCGCTCGTCATAGTCGGGCATAAAGCGGTGCCCGGTCTCGGGATGGCGCAGGATGCCGCCTTCGCCGCGCACCGCCTCGGTGATGAGGAAATTCTTGACCTCGAGATTGTAGAGGCAGGTCGGGTGGAACTGCATGAACTCCATGTTCGACACTCGGCACCCCGCGCGCCACGCCATCGCGATCCCGTCGCCGGTCGCCCCGCGCGGCGCGGTCGAGAAGAGGTAGGCGCGCCCGGCCCCGCCGGTCGCCAGCACGGTCGCCTTGGCGAGCAATGTGTCGACCTCGCCCGAACTGCGATTGTAGGCGTAAACGCCGTGCACCGTGCCTTCGGTCGAGAATTCCTTAGTATGGCGCCCGGTGACGAGGTCGATCGCGACCATGTCGGGCACCAGCGTGATGTTGGGGTGCGCCTCGGCGGCATTCTCGAGCGCTTGCGCCACCGCCCAGCCGGTCGCGTCGTTGACGTGGACGATGCGGCGGTGGCTGTGCCCGCCCTCGCGGGTGAGGTGCCAGTCGCCGTCCTCGTCGAGGTTGAAGGGCACGCCAAGCTCGGCCAGCCGCGCGATCGCCGCGGGAGCCTTGGAGACGACATATTCGACAACCTCGCGGTCGTTGAGCCCGGCGCCCGCGATCATCGTGTCGCGCACATGGGCTTCGAAACTGTCTTCCTCTTCGAGCACCGCGGCGATGCCGCCCTGCGCCCACTCGGTCGCCCCGCCGCCGAGCTTGCCCTTGGCGAGGACGGCGACCTTGAACTGCTGCGCGAGGTTGAGCGCCGCGGTCAGCCCGGCAGCGCCCGACCCGATGACGATGACGTCGAAGCGGCGCGCGCTCATGCGGCGGCGTCCGCGCGGGTGAGCGAGAGAAACACGTCCTCGAGGTCGGGTTCGCGCGTCCTCACGTCGATGATCCCGTAGCCGCCCTCGGCAAGCGCGCGGAGCACCTCGCCGGCGTTCACGCGGTCCTTCGAGTAGGTGATCGCGATCTCCTGCGCGCCGACCTGTTCGACCCGCTCGAAGCAGCGGTTCTCCGGCAGGTTCGCGACGTCGCGGTCGAGCGTGACGACCACTTCCTTGTCCTGCGCTTTTGCGATCAGGTCGCGCGTCGGCTCGTTGGCGATGAGGCGGCCGTGGTTGATGATCGCGATGCGATCGCAAAGCTCCTCGGCTTCCTCGAGATAGTGGGTGGTGAGCACGACGGTGACGCCCTGCGCGTGGAGCTTGCGGACATAGTCCCACAGCTGCTGACGCAGATCGATGTCGACGCCTGCGGTCGGCTCGTCGAGGACGAGGATGGGCGGCGAGTGGACCATCGCCTTGGCGACCAGGAGGCGGCGCTTCATGCCGCCCGAGAGCGTGCGCGCATAGGCGTCAGCCTTGTCCGTCAGCCGCATCGCTTCGAGCAGCGCGTCGGTCTGCCTCTTCTCCTTCGGGATACCGTACAGCCCGGCCTGGATTTCGAGCGCTTCCTTCGGCGTGAAGAAGGGGTCGAACAGGATTTCCTGCGGCACGATCCCGATCGAACGCTTGGCGTTGCGCGGATTCCTGTCGATGTCGAAGCCCCACACGGTGGCGCGGCCCGCCGTCTTCACGACCAGCCCGGCGAGGATGTTGATCAGCGTCGACTTGCCCGCGCCGTTGGGGCCGAGCAGCCCGAAGATCTGCCCGCGCGGCACGTCGAAGCTGACATTGTCGAGCGCCTGCTTGCCTCCCGCATAAGTCTTGGAGAGCGATTCGATGCGGATGGCGGGCTCGGTTTCCATGGAAATTCGCATAGCCGCGCTTTTCCTCGAGGGCAAAGTGCGATGGTAAACGCCCGATTTACCTTAATCGTGAAGGTGGATTTCGCATTAACCCTCTTATGGGAGAGGGGTGGCCCACCGCTTTCTCCTTGCCGCGCTCGTAGCGCTCGGCGCAGCCCTGCTGTCGTCGTCCGCGCATGCGCAGGCGGCGAGCAACCCGGACGGGCGCGCCCACGTCCAGCTGATCAAGCCGCTGTCGGTCACCAAGCTCGACGATCTCGACTTCGGGACGGTCACCGTCACCGGGGCCGGCGCGGGCACGATCACCATCGATCCCAACGAAGACGGGGTCGCGGCGATCGCTGCAACCGGCCCGCTCTCGGTGGGGAGCGACGCGCATGCCGCCAAATTCGGCGGTGCGGCGGTCAAGAAGACGGTGGTCATCATCCGCGTGCCCAAGAAGGATGTGCTGATGACCCGTCAGGGCGGTACCGAGCAGATGCGTATCAGCGACTTCACCGTCGAGGGGAACGACAAGAAGACCCTCGCCGCGCTTGAAAGTTTCGACTTCAAGGTCGGCGGCACGCTCCATGTCGAGGACGGCCAGGTCGAGGGGCTTTACGAGGGTACTTTCAACGTCGAGATCCAGTACCCCTGACGCATCCATTTCCGCACCAAACTAGGTTAACAACCCCGACACCACGCGCATGAGGGCGGTGGTGACTTCTGCGATGTTAATCATTTCGCCGAAATTAACTTCGTGGGGCGGACCAGTGGACAGGACCGACACTTGCAAGGCGGCATTGGCTGCGGCGGCGCTCTTTTGCGCAACGCCTGCTGCCGCCCAGGCAACAAGCGCGGACGGGCGCGGCCATGCGCTGATCCTCGTTCCGCTCGAGCTGACCAAGATCGACGATCTCGATTTCGGTACCATCGTCGCGGGTTCGACGCCCGGGACGGTCATCATCCCCGCCAACGGCAGTGCGCGCTCGACCACGGGCGGCGTGACGCCGCTGCCGAGCGATGTCGGTTTTCGCGCGCGCTTCGCGACGGCGGCGACGCGCGGGCAGGAAGTCCTTTTCCTCCTCACCCCGCCGGCGACGCTCGACGACGGCAACGGCAATTCGATCACGGTCGATGCCATGACCATGGACGGGCCCAATCTGCGCTACGCCGATCTCACCACCGGTATCATCTTCGTCGGTGTGGGCGGGATCATCTCGGTCGCCGCCGACCAGCCCGACGGGGTCTACGAGGGCACCTTCAACCTCTACGCCGAATATCGCTAGCTCTCGTCAGCGCTCCCGGGGCGCGTTAGGGTCGCGCCAGACTTCAACCGGGGGCAATCCATGATCCTGAGCCTTCTCCTCGCAGCGCAGGTCGCTGCGCACCAGCCGCATCCCGTCGACGGGTGGTTCGAGGCGATGATCCCCGGGACCATCGTCGTGGGAGAGGAACCGCCAGCGCGCAGCATCGAGGCGCTGATGGCCCACAACCACGTGCCGGGCGTGCAGGTGACGTTGATCGACGACTGGAAGATCGTCGCCACGCGCGCCTATGGCCTGGCCGATGCCCAAAGCGGCCGCGGGAATACGCCGACCACGCGCTTCCAGGCTGCCTCGATCAGCAAGCCGGTGGCGACGATGGCGATGCTCGCGCTGGTCGAGGCGGGCACGCTCGACCTCGATGCCCCGATCAACAGCCAGTTGGAAAGCTGGCGCCTTCCCGACCTCGAGGACGAGGCGGCAGTGACGCTCCGGCGCCTCCTCAGCCATACCGCAGGGACATCGGTCTGGGGGTTCGCGGGATACGGGGCAACCGACGCGTTGCCGACCACCGTCCAGATCCTCGACGGCGTGCCACCCGCCAATAACGAGGCGGTGCGCGTCGTGCTCGAACCGGGCGCACAAAACCGCTATTCGGGGGGCGGCTTCACGATCGCCGAACTAGCTGCCGAAGACCGCGCCGGCGAACAACTCGACCGGATCGCCGAGCGCCTCGTCTTTGCGCCGCTGGGAATGGATGCCTCGAGCTTCGCGATGGCGGACACGTTCGGCGAGGACGTTGCCATCGCCCACGCTCACGATGGCGAAGGGAAACTCCTCGACGGTCTCTACCATCGCTACCCCGAACAGGCCGCCGCGTCCTTGTGGACCACGTCCGACGACATCGCCCGCTTCGCGATCGCGCTGGGACGCGCGTCGAAGGGGGACGAAGGTCTTCCGCTTGAGCCGGAGATGGCGCGCACCATGCTGACCCCGGTGATGGACGGATACGGGCTCGGGATCGGGACGGGCGGCGAGGGCGCGGATGTCCATTTCACCCACAGCGGCTCCAATGCCGGGTTCAAGTCGGTCTTCTTCCTGTTTCCCGAAACGGGCGACGGGATCGTCGTGCTGACCAACGGCGACCGCGGCTCGTCGATCTTCGTGTCGGCCCTGCTGACTGCCGCCAAGGAGATGGGTTGGGGCGGCTTCGAGCCGCGCAGGCTCGAGCGCGCGTCCCTCGATTTCGACGGCCTGGCGGAGGTCGCCGGCACCTACCGGATCGAGGACACGGACTATGTGCTGGGCATCAGCGGCGACGAATTCGTTCTGCTCGATGACGACGGAAGCACGGAGCGAGGCATCGCGATCGCGGGCGACAAGCTTTACCTGCCGCAGGACAACCAGCTGCTCGACATCGTGCGCGACGAGAAAGGCACCGTCACCGCGCTCCAATTCCGCAGCCTCACCTTCCGCAAGGTGCCCCCGTCAGCGTCATCCGGCGATTGAAGCACGCCTTTTGCACTGCTAACGGGCGGGACATGACCGACATTCCCCCGCCCGAGACCATCAAGGTCAAGAGCCTGCGCGTCGCCTGTGACGGCGGCGGCGAGATCGACCCCGCGCTCGGCCATCCGCGCGTCTACCTGCACATCGACGACGACGGTTATGTCGAATGCGGCTACTGCGATCGTCGCTTCGTCCTTGAAGGCGGGCCCGCCGACACCCACTCTTAAGGGATGGACCCGCGCTCCTTCCTCTATCGCGACGGGATGCTCGATCCCGACACCGCGATCTCGCTCGCCCGTCGGCACCTTGCAGCCCATGACGATGGCGAACTCTATCTACAATATTCGGCCGGCGAGCAGTTCGTCTTCGACGACGGCCGCCTGAAGACCGCCGACTATTCGACCGGCAGCGGCTTCGGGCTGCGCGGCGTGTCGGGCGAGACCACTGCTTTCGCCCACGCCAACGAGATCAGCGCCGCGGCGATCGACCGCGCTGCCGCTACGCTGCAGTTGCTCGATCCCTCGAACCGGGGCGGGTCGCCCGCGCCGCAGTATACCAACCGCGCGCTCTACACCGACGGTGACCCGATGAGCCTCGTGCCCTTCGCGAAGAAGGTCGCTTTGTGCCAGGAGATCGAGGCCGCCGCGCGCGCCCGCGATCCGCGCATCGACCAGGTCGCCGTGTCGCTGTCGGGCAGTTGGAGCGTGGTCGAGATCGTGCGCGCCGACGGGTTCGTCGCCACCGACATTCGCCCGCTCGTGCGGCTCAACTGCCAGGTCGTGATGAAGGATGGCGAGCGCCGCGAAACCGGCAGTCACGGGTTCGGCGGCCGCTATCTCTACGATCGCCTGTTCGATCCCAAGGCATGGAATCGCATGGTCGACGAGGCGGTGCGACAGGCCGACGTCAATATGCGCGCGGTCGCGGCGCCCGCGGGCGAGATGCAGGTCGCCTTGGGGCCGGGCTGGTGCGGCGTCCTCCTCCACGAGGCGGTCGGGCACGGGCTCGAAGGCGACTTCAACCGCAAGGGCACCAGCGCCTTTTCGGGCCGCATGGGCGAGCGCGTCGCCGCGCCCGGCGTGACCGTGATCGACGAAGGCTCGATCGACGATCGTCGCGGCTCGCTGTCGATCGACGACGAAGGCACGCCGACGAGCCGCACGGTGCTGATCGAAGACGGCATCCTCAAGGGCTATCTGCAGGACCGGCTCAACGCGCGCCTGATGGGCATGGAGCCGACGGGCAACGGGCGACGCGAATCCTATGCGCACGCGCCCATGCCGCGCATGACCAACACCTTCATGCTGGGCGGCGAGGACGATCCGGAAGAACTGGTCAGCCGCGTCAAGGACGGCATCTACGCCAAGAGCTTCGGCGGCGGGCAGGTCGATATCACCAGTGGGAAGTTCGTCTTCTCCTGCACCGAGGCATACCGAGTGAAGAACGGAAAGATCGGCGATCCCGTAAAGGGTGCGACCCTGATCGGCGACGGTCCGACCGTGCTCACCCGCGTCTCGGGCATCGGCAACGACATGGCCCTCGACGAGGGCGTCGGCATGTGCGGGAAGGGCGGCCAATCGGTCCCCGCAGGCGTGGGCCAGCCGACCATGCTGGTCGACGCGCTCACCGTGGGCGGCACCGACGCGGGATGAGCCTCGTCGAGCTGGCGCGCTTTCCCACCCGGGTCGAGGCCGACCTCGCGCGCCTCGCGCTCGCGAACGAAGGCATCGCCGCCTTCCTCATGGACGACGGCATGAACAATGTGTTCGGCGGGGGCGGACTGGTCGCGGTCCGCCTGATGGTCGATGACAGCGAGGCCGACGAGGCGGCCGCGATCCTCAGAGAAGGTGACTGACCGGCGCGAGGCTGTAGCCCGCGCTTTCGGCGCAACGTTCGAGCTCGGCGCGGTCGTCGCCTTTGTCGGCGCGCGCCACGGCCCACAACATGGTTGAGCGCGTACCCGAGCGGCAGAAGGCGAGCGTCTTGCCCGAACTGCATTGCGCGAGCGCTTCCTGCATGTCGGCGACATCGCTCGGCCCGATCCCGCGTTCGACCGGGACGTGTGCATAGGTCAGCCCCGCGGCCTGCGCGGCAGCCTTCATCTCGGCACTGGTCGGCTGGCCGGGCTCCTCGCCATCGGGACGGTTGTTGATGACCAGCGTATAGCCCTGTTCGGCCAGCGCCTTCATGTCCTCGGGCGCGATTTGCGGTGCGACCGCGATGCGATCGTTGAGGGGTTTGAGGTTCAACATGCCAGTTCCTCCACGGCCTTGAGCAGCGAGGGGCCGAAGCGTTCGAGTTTCTTTTCGCCGATCCCGTCGATGGTGGAAAGCGCGGACAGGCTGTCGGGTTGCATCGCGGCGACCGCGCGCAGCGTGGAATCGTGGAAAATGACGTAGGGCGGGACGCCCTCTTCCTTCGCCAATTGTCGCCGCCATTCGCGCAATGCCTCGAATTTCGGGTCGTGCGGATAGTCTGCCCTGTCGCGCGAACGCCGCCGCGAGGCGCGTGCCGGGGGCCGCGCGATGACCATCTGTTCCTCGCCCTTGAGGATCGCCTTGGCAGCGGGGCCGAACGAGAGGCCACCGAAATCGTCGGCGCGCAGCGCGTCGCGCGCGATCAGTGCCCGCGCCACCGGCCGCACCAGCTTCAACTCGTCCGCGTCCATGATGCCGAACACCGAGATCGCGTGGTGCCCGTTCATGCGCACCTTCTCGTTATCGTCGCCGCCCAGCACCTGCGCTAGATAGGCGATGCCGAAGCGCATCTCGGTGCGGAACGCCGCCGACAGGATCTTCTGCGCGACCACGCTGACGTCGATCGTCTCGGGCGGGGCGAGGCAATTGTCGCAATTGCCGCACGTCTCGGGCGGATCTTCCCCGAAATGCCTGAGCAGGATGGCGCGGCGGCAGGTCGCCGCCTCGACGAACGCCGCCAGCGCGTTGAGCCGCTCGCGCTCGGCATTGCGGCGTTCGGGTTCGACCTCGGTCTCGATGCGGCGGCGGGCGCGCGCGAAATCCTCGGCGCCCCAGAACAGCCATGCCTCGGCCGGATCGCCGTCGCGTCCCGCGCGTCCGGTCTCCTGATAATAGGCCTCGATCGACTTGGGCACGCCGGCATGGGCGATGAAGCGCACGTCGGGCTTGTCGATCCCCATGCCGAACGCGACCGTGGCCGCGATCACCATCTCCTCGCTTTCGACGAAATGCTCCTGGTTGCCCTCGCGCACATTCTTGTCGAGCCCGGCATGGTAGGCCGCGCTCGGCCGCCCGCTTTCGCGCAATTGCTCGGCGACGCGCTCGGTCTGCGCGCGGCTCGGGCAATAGACGATACCCGGTCCCTCGTGCGCCGCGACCAGCCGCTTCAGCTGCGAGGGCAGTCCCTGGCGCGGGACGACGTGGTAGCGGATGTTGGGCCGGTCGAAGCCCGCGACGATCATCCCCTCGCGCTCGATCCCGAGCTGGTCGCAAATGTCGATGCGGGTGCGCTTGTCGGCAGTGGCGGTCAGGGCGAGGCGCGGCGCGCCGAAATGATCGAGCAGCGGACGCAGCAGGCGATAGTCGGGGCGGAAGTCGTGTCCCCATTCGGACACGCAATGCGCCTCGTCGATCGCAAACAGCGCGATGCGCCCTTCCTCGAGCAGCCGCCCGAACCCGTCGGTCGTGGCGCGTTCGGGGGCGACGTAGAGAAGGTCGAGTTCGCCCTGCCGGAAGGCGTCCTGCACCGCGCGCCAGTCCTCGGTCATGCTGGTCAGCGAGGCGGCGCGAATGCCGTTGGCACGCGCCGAGCGGACCTGGTCCTGCATCAGCGCGATCAGCGGCGAGATGACGATCGCCGTGCCGTCGAGCGCGATCGCGGGGAGCTGGTAGCAAAGCGATTTGCCCGCCCCCGTCGGCATCACCGCAAGCGTGTCGTGCCCGTCCATCGTGCGCGCGACGACGTCTTCCTGCACCCCGCGGAAGGAAGAGAAGCCGAAGACGTCATGGAGGAGGCTGTGAATGTCGCGCACGGGCTCCTTCAATGGGCGAAGCGCGCCCGCCCGGCAAGCCATGACGGGCGGTGCCATCAAGACGTAACAGAAGCGCCATAGGGACCGGAGCCAAGGCGGGTGATCCGCACTGGAAACAAGAGACGATCAGATGGATGCGATTCCCTTCGTGATGGTGCTGCTGGGCTGCGTCGACGGCGGCGCGACCTGCGAGCCGATCACCACACTTCCTGCCGCCTATGCGAGCGAGCAGAGCTGCATGGCCTCGCGCGGCGAAATCCTCGAGGCGCTGGGCGACGACCGCATCGTTGCCGAATGCCGCCCCGAGGGCAGCCCTGCGCGCTATGCCGCCAAGGTGACCGCCTGAATTGATGCACGCGTGACACGCCTGCGCGCCTAAAGCGCAGGACCCACGCGATCCGCCCTTGCGCGCCGAGTCCCCTCGCTGCCACAGTCGGCCGCGATGACCGTTTCCGTCGACATGGGCCTCGATCCCCTTTCGAAGCCCGTCCACCTCGATCTCGAAGAACTGCTTGCGACCCGCCTGCTCGTCCAGGGCAATTCGGGGAGCGGAAAGTCGCACCTGTTGCGCCGCCTGCTCGAAAGGAGTGCGGGGCAGGTGCAGCAGGTCATCGTCGATCCCGAGGGCGAATTCGTCACGCTCGCCGACAAATACGGTCACGTCGCGATCGAGGCTGCCGCGCACAGCGAGACCGAGATCGCCAAGCTCGCGGGCCGCATCCGCGAACACCGCCTGTCGGTCGTGCTCAGCCTCGAAGGGCTCGAGACGGACGGGCAGATGCGCTGCGCCGCCGCCTTCCTCAACGCCCTGTTCGATGCGAAGCGCGAACATTGGTATCCCGCGCTGGTGGTGGTCGACGAAGCGCAGATGTTCGCCCCCACCGGCGGCGGCGAAGTGCCCGAGGAAGTGCGCCGCGCGAGCCTGTCGGCAATGACCAACCTGATGTGCCGGGGCCGCAAGCGCGGGCTCGCCGGGATCATCGCCACCCAGCGCCTCGCCAAGCTTGCCAAGAACGTGGCCGCCGAAGCGTCCAACTTCCTGATGGGCCGCACCTTCCTCGACATCGACATGGCGCGCGCGGCCGACCTGCTCGGCATGGAGCGGCGCCAGGCGGAGCAGATCCGCGACCTTGAGCGCGGCCAATTCCTCGGACTCGGCCCGGCCGTCTCGCGCCGCCCCTTGAAGGTCATGATCGGCTCGGTCGAAACCGGCCCGCGCGAAGGCACGCCCAAGCTCGTGCCGCTTCCCGAGGCGGCGCCCGAGGATGTCGAAGCGCTATTGTTCGACGGGCTCGAGGACGCGCCGGTCCCCGCGCCGCCGCCCAGGCCCGAACCCAAGCCGTTGCCGTCCGAGACGATGATGGAAGCGCTCGCCGCCTCGGTGCAGGCCAAGCGCGACGACGAGCCAGCGGCCGCGGAACGCGACCCCGCCGAGATCGAGGGGGTGATCGCCGCCGTGCTCGAAGCGATCGTCGAGGACGAGGAAAGCGCGGGGCGCTCGGCGAGCCTGCTCTACCAGGATTTCTCGGTCCGCTGCCGCATGGCAGGCGTATCCAAGCCGCCGCTCGACCTGCCCGGCTTTACCCGCCGCCTGTCCGCCGCGCGCGCCGGCATCTTCTGTGCGCTCGACGAGGAATGGGGCGCCGCCTTGGAGGCCGCCGAGGACTTGCCCGAAGACATGCTCGGCCCGTTCCTACTGGTCGCCCGCGCGGCCCGCGACGGCGCGCCCTGTCCCAGCGACGAGGATATCGCGACGAGCTACGGCACTGCCAGCCTCGGCCGCGCGCGCCGCCTGCTGAGCTACATCGAAAGCCGCGACCTCATCGTCACGCGCACCGATCTCGGCGGCAAGCGCTCGATTGCGATCCCCGCATTGGGCTGGGCGACCGCGGCCGCGTAGCTACTCTGCTGCGTCCTCGAGCGCACGCTCGGCGGCCTGTCGCGCCCATAGTTCGGCGTAGAGTCCGCCCTTGGCGAGCAGCTGGTCGTGCGTGCCCTGCTCGGCGACGCGGCCTTCGTCGAGGACGACGATGCTGTCGGCACCGGTGATGGTCGACAGGCGGTGCGCGATGACCATCGACGTGCGCTTCTTCATCACCCGGTCGAGGGTCGACTGGATTGCCTCCTCAGTGCGGCTGTCGAGCGCGCTGGTCGCCTCGTCGAGGATCAGGATCGGCGGGTCCTTGACCAGCGTGCGCGCGATCGCGACGCGCTGCTTCTCGCCGCCGGACAGCTTCAGCCCGCGCTCGCCGACCTTGGTGTCGTAACCCTCGGGAAGCTGCGCGATGAAGCCGTCGATCGCGGCGCCCTTCGCGGCGTCCTCGATCACGTCGGGCGTCGCGGCCTCGCGCCCGTAGCCGATATTGTAGCCGATCGTATCGTTGAACAGCACGGTGTCCTGCGGGACGATCCCGATCGCCTCGCGCAGGCTCGCCTGCGTAACGCCGGCGATGTCCTGCCCGTCGATCGCAATGTGGCCGGAAGTGGGATCGTAAAAGCGGTAGAGTAGCCGCGCGAGGGTCGACTTGCCCGCGCCCGACGGGCCGACCACCGCGAGGCTGGTGCCTGCGGGGACAGCGAGGTCGAGGCCCTTGAGGATCTCGCGCCCGTCCTCGTAGGCGAAGCGCACATTCTCGAACCGCACTGCGCCGTCGGTGACGAGAAGCGGTTGCGCATCGGCTGCATCGACGATCTCGGCAGGCGTATCGAGCAGTTCGAACATCTGCTCCATGTCGATCAGCCCCTGCTTGATCGAGCGGTAGACCCAGCCGAGCATGTCGAGCGGGCGGAAGAGTTGCATCAAGAGCGCGTTGACCAGCACCACGTCGCCCGGGGTGAAGCGCCCGACGCTCCAGCCCCAGACGGTAAAGCCCATCGCGCCCGCCATCATCAGGTTGGTGATCAGCGACTGGCCGACATTGAGCCAGGCGAGGCTGGTCTCGTTCTTGACCGCAGCGTCGGTGAAGCTCGCCACCGCGCGGTCGTACTGTTTCGCCTCGCGCTCTTCGGCGCCGAAATATTTGACCGTCTCGTAATTCAGGAGGCTGTCGACCGCGCGCTGGGTGGCGACATTGTCCTCGTCGTTCATCGTGCGCCGGATCGCGACCCGCCACTCGGTCACTTTCCACGTGAAGAAGATGTAGCCAACCACCATCGCCAGCGTCGCCAGCACCATTCCCGCACCGAACTTGACGAAGAAGATCACGCAGATCGCGGTCAGCTCGATCGCGGTGGGAGCGATGTTGAAGAGGAGGAAGTAGAGCATCGAATCGATGCTCTTGGTGCCGCGCTCGACGATGCGCGTGAGGCTGCCGGTGCGCCGCTCGAGGTGGAAGCGCAGCGACAGCGCATGAATATGGCGGAACAGGCGTTGGGCCAGCCGCCGCGCGGCATCCTGCCCGACGCGTTCGAACAAGGCGTTGCGCAGATTGTCAGCCAGGACCGAGCCGAAGCGCATCCCGGCATAGGCCAGCACCAGCCCGCCCACGATCGCGAATGCCTCGCGCTCGACCGACATGCCGTCGACAACGCCCTTGTAGAAGAAAGGCATGGTGAGGATCGCCGCCTTGCCCACCAGCACGAGGAGCAAGGCCGCTACCACGCGTGCGCGCAATGCGGGTGCGTCCTTTGGCCACAGCATCGGGAGGAATCGCCACAGGATGGCGAAGCTTCCGCGCTCCTTGGTGTCTTTCACGCTGGAAGGGCCGCCCCGTCGCATGGGGGCGAAGTAGGGATTGGTGAACGAGGCGGCAAGATGCACGCGCGGCGTTGGGAAATATCCCTATCGATCGGCGGGAAATCCCACCAACTCTTCGACGCGCAGCGTCTCAAGCATTGAAAAACATGGCTTTTTAAAATTGGCACGGCTTGTGCATTGGTTAAGGCGAGCCCAATGGTGGGCTCGCAAAAAGGGAAACAGAACAATGCAACTCTCGCTCGACAAACAGAATGCCATCGCCTCGATCGCGCTCTCGCTGATCTCCGCCGCCCTCTTCGTGAGTGCTGCCATCAGCCCGCTGCCGATCGCGTAAATCCACTCACTCGAACCGAAAGAGAACTCCATGGCCAACAAATTCCTGGTCAAGAAGAGCGAAGCCAAGATCATGGGTGTCGCTGCGGGTCTTGCCGATTACACCGGCGTCGACGCGCTCCTCATCCGCCTCGGCCTCGTCGGCGCGACGCTGCTGACCGGTGGTATCGTCATCGTCTTCTACATCCTGACCGGCCTGCTGGCGGACGCCGCCTGAGGCCACGCTCGGCAGGCCCGCGCCTTCATCGCGAAGGGGCGGGCCTCGCTTTACCGGGTCCTCGTCAGAGCCCGTAGGTCAGCGACAGGATCACCGACAGGCTGACCACCATCAGGAAGACGAGCGGAATCCCCGTCTTCAGATAATCCTTAAATTCGTAATCGCCTTCGGCCATGATCAGCATGTTGGTCTGGTAGGCAATCGGCGTCGCGTAGCACAGGTTGCAGCCGAACAGCACGGCCAGCACCAGCGGCTCCACCGGCAATCCCAACTGTCCCGCCAGACTGAAGGCGATCGGCGTGCCCACCGCGGCCGCGGTCGCGTTCGAAGCGAAGTTGGTGAGCAACGTCACGAACAGCATGATCAGCGCGAGCACGATCGAGGGCGCGAGGCCTTCCATGCCGGCCGCGAGCGACGTGCCGAGATATTGCGCCGCGCCCGAATCCAGGATCAGTCGCCCGATCGCGATCGACGCGGCGACCAGCACGATCACCTTGGCCGAAAGCGCCCTTCCCACTTTCTCGAAATGGACGCAGCCGGTGATGAACATGGCGACCGCGCCCGCCAGCGCGGAGATGGCGATCGGCACAATGCCCAGCGAGGCGAGCAGCACTGCGGTTCCCATGATCGCGATCGCGGTGAGCGCCTTGGACGTGCGCGGCAGCGGCTTGGCGCCGTCGAGCAGGAGCAGCGTTTCGCCCTGCGCGAATTCCTGCAGGGCGCGCTCGCGACCGAGCACGAGCAGGATGTCGCCTTCGGCGAGCCGTGCCTCGGCGCTCATCTCGCGCGGGGGCGCGAAGCCGCGGCTCGGTGCCTGCGCGACGCCCATCACCGCGACGCCCTTGATGCCCGCGGTCTGGAGCGTGCGTCCGACCAGGCGGCTGTCGCCCGACACTGCCATCTCGGCCTCGATCAGGTCCTCGCCCGACTTGGCGCTTTCCTTGTGGAGGCGGTCGACCAGCCAGCGCGGCGCCGCGGTCGCGCCGAGCTTGCGTGCGCCCTCGCGCAGCGCGTCGGGGGTCGCGAAGACCGGGATCCGCGCGCCCGGCTGCAGCGCGTCGGGCGGGCTGAGGAAATCGAACTGTTCGGGAAGCTTGTCCGTCAGTTCTTCCGCCGGTGCGCCGAGATAGGAACTCGACGTGCCGACCCTGAGCGTCGCGATGAACCGGCGGGGCTCATGGCCGGCCTCGACGCTGTTGTCGGGCAAAAGCCGCGGCATCACCAGCCAGATGTAGGGCAGGCAGACGAGCGCCGCCATCAGCACAATCGGGGTGAAGTGGAAGATGGGCAGTTCGGGCAGGCCGAGGTCGGCCGCGATCGCCACCACCAGCAGGTTGGTCGAGGTGCCGATGGTGGTCGCCATGCCGCCGATGAGGATGGCGGCGTTGAGCGGGATCAGCGTCTTGGACGCCGGCATCGCGCCCTGCTGGGCGAGCTGGACCATGATCGGGATCAGGAGCACGAGGACCGGCGTGTCGTTGACGACCATGCTCGCCGCCATGGCGAGGCCCAGCGTGACGAGGAGGCCCAGATGATGGCCGATCCTCCAGATTCCCGCGAGCGCGCGCGCGGCCGGCTGGAGCGCGCCGGTGACGACGAGGCCCCTCCCCATCACCATCAGTGCGGAGATGGTGATGAGCGCGGTATGGCCGAATCCGCCGAACGCGATCTCGAGCCCGTCCTTGGGGGCGGTGCCGGGTAGAGGCACGAGGTAGAGCATCAGCGCGATCGCGCCGATCGTCATTAGCGAGACGATTTCCACGCGGAACCGGTTGGACGCGAAGGCGACGAACATCCCGACCGCCACGAGCATGGCGAGCGCGGCATGAAGGCTGGGAAGCGCGATCACCGGTCAGCCCCCCCGTCGATGGTTGCGCACTGTCACGCCGGCGACATTATGCGGGGCTTGCGCGGAAATATAGCCCCCGCGCTCGCGCCTTCCTGTGTCGGGATACGGACTTTGGTCTTGACGGGCGCGAATGCGCGGTTTCTGCTGCAACCTATGCCCGCTCCCGTAGGTTGGACGAGGCAGGAAAGGCAGGAACGGCCGCATGGAAAAAATCGGCGATGAAGTCCATCTCAACGAGGAAGAGGCCACCGGTGGCAGCAAGCCGCACGTGATGCGCTGGGTCCTCGGCGTCTCGCTCGTCCTCATTGTCATCGCCATGTCGCTCGTCTGGCTGATCCCGTCGATTTTCGGCTGATGCTCGGCTAAACTCGGCCGCGATGGCCGATTTCAAGGAACCTCCCGTGTCCCAGACAAGACAAAGGGTGGGGATCATCACCGGCTTGATGGAGGAGGCGGACGCCTTCCGGCCCGGCACGGGCGCGATCGAGGGCGACTGCCCCTTCTACTGCCGCCACGGCGAGGACTTCGCCGTCGCTTGCGCAGGGATCGGCAAGGTCAACGCGGCGATGGCCGCCTCCTGGCTGATCATGAACGGTTGCGTCCTGCTCGTGAGCATGGGCGTGGCGGGCCGCATCGCGGCCGGACCGCGCGGTGCGCACTGGCTGACCGAAGCCCTCCAGCACGACTATGGAGCTGAACGCAGCGACGGGTTCGCCCGCTTTCGCGCCGGCAGCCTACCGTTCGGCCCGCCCAGGCTCGATCCGTACCGCGCGATTCCCGATCCGGGTCTGAACCTCCCGCAATGCCGTATTCTGACCGGCGACCGCTTCATCGAAAATCGCGACTATGCGCTCAAACTCGGCGCGCTCCTCGATGCCGAACTGATCGACATGGAAACCGGCGCGGTCGCTCAGGTGGCGACGATGCACGGCCTGCCATGGGCGGGGGTGCGCTCGGTCAGCGACGAGGTCGATCACGACAGCGTCGACCAGTTCGAGGCCAACCTGATGGCGGCGGCCCGCGAGGCGGCACAGGCCGTGGACCGGCTGATCCCTCTCTTGGCACAGCAGGAAATCATGACGGACAGCTCGGCTCGCCGCGCCTGACCCTCACTTCGCCGCCAACAGGAAAACTCCCGTTTACCAGCGGCTTGCGCCGAGTCGACCCGGCGGGACTGATGCGGCGCGGGAGGCGGCATCGTCCTGACGTCGCGGGGAATTCGAGTAATATTTCGTGGGTTGCGCAATGCAGCGCCTCGTCCTGGGGCTGCTTCTTCTGGCCATGACGATCGGCACCGTGGCGGCCAAGGCGCACGCGGCGCCCGTCGACCTGCCGTTCGGCGCCGGGCTCGCCATCGAGCGCGGAGCGATCGCCGATCGCGGGCGATCGTTCGAGGCGATGATCGCAACCGATGCGCGCGTCGCGCGCCTTGTCCAGCCGGTCGAGGGCCTGACCGAAGCGCGCCAGCTTGCCTACGTGCAGGCCGTGATTGGGGAAATGATCGCGTGGCGCAGCGATGCGCAACTCTATGCGTCGAGCGACCGTTGGGCGTCGCCCCGCGAAACCCTCGCCAGGCGTGCGGGCGATTGCGAGGACATCGCCATCCTCAAGCTCGCGTCGCTGGCCAGCCTCGGCTTTTCCCACGATCGGCTCGCGCTCGTCGTCGGCACCGATGCGGTGCGCGGCGATCATGCCATCGCCGCCGTGCGGAGCGGGGGCGGGTGGCAGTTGCTCGATGACGACGGGCGGGTGCGGAGCGCCGCCGCGAACGCCCGCTTTGCCCCGGTCTACAGCCTGGTCGGCGGACAGGCGTACCTGCACGGCACGTCACGCCTCGTTCGCCCGGCGGCACCCTGACACGGCTGCCGGGCTTGCCAATTGCGTGCCGAGCGCCGAAGGGTGGGCCATGGGGGAAATCCGCTGCGATCCGAATGCCCGCCTGAGCCTCGCCGCACGGCTCGTGCGCTGGCTGCTGATCGGGCTCTACCGCCTGCGCGGCTGGTCCATCGACGGCAGCCTTCCGGACATTCGCAAGTTCGTTCTCGCGGGTGCCTCGCACACGTCGAACTGGGACTTCATCGTGTTTCTCGGCGTAACCGACGAGCTCGGAATCCGCCCGCGATTCATGGGCAAGAACACGCTGTTCCGCTGGCCGATGAAGCAGTTCATGTGCGGGCTCGGCGGCGTGCCGGTCGACCGCTCGGCGCGCAAGGACATGGTGGCGCAGATGGCCGACCAGTTCGCCGCCCATGACGAGTTCGCGCTGGTCGTCGCGATCGAGGGGACGCGCTCGCCCACGCGCCACTGGAAAAGCGGCTTCTATCGCATCGCCGAGGCGGCAGGCGTGCCGATCGTGTGCGTTGGGCCGGACTACGAACGCCGCCGCGGGGTGATCGGGCCGGTCATCCATCCCAGCGGCAACTACGAGGCCGACCTGGCGAAAATGATCGCCTTCTTCCGCACGCTGAAACCGCGGCACCCCGAGCGGGCGCTGTTTCCCGACGATCCGGAGCCGCCCGAAAGTCCGGCGTGACAAAGCGCGCCGCGCGCCTATCATCGTGAAGCCTGGTAGGAGCCTCGTCATGTCCGGTCCGCGTTTTCTCGTTGCTGCCCTTTTGTCGCTGTCCATCGCCGCCCCGGCCGCGGCCGAACTTCCGCAGGGCAGCAAGGCGCCCGACTTTAAGACGATGGGCGCGGTCGGCGGCAAGACCTTCCGCCTGCACCTTTCCGAACAGCTGCAGCACGGACCGCTGGTGCTCTATTTCTTCCCCAAGGCCTTCACCAAGGGCTGCACGCTGGAGAGCAAGGCGTTCGCCGACGCGATGCCCGACTTCCGCAAGGCGGGCGCGCGGGTGGTCGGCCTGTCGACCGACGATCTCGAAACGCTCGAGAAATTCTCGACCGAGGTTTGCCGCTCGGTCGTCCCCATGGCCCGCGCCACCCCGTCGATGGTCAAGGCCTATGACGTCGCGATGCCGGTCGTTGATACGGTGACGCCGATGTCCGACCGCACCTCCTATGTGATCGATACCGACGGCACGATCGTCATGGTGCATTCGCAGATGGATTATGCCGAGCATGTCGCACGTACCCTCGCCGCGGTCCGCGCCCTCGCCGACTAACGTGGTTTAAGTGTCTAAAAAGACACAATGAATTGAAAACCGACAATAAGAGTCGGCTAGCGAACTTGTGTCGCGGGGAGAGGTCGGCAAAGTCCTGTCAGCCCCTGTATTCTCGACATGGAGATTTGCTGATGCGTCCGTCGCGTATGACCGGAGTGATTGCCCTTGCCGCCGTGCTGTCCGCGTGCGGTGGCGGTAGTGGCGGTGGTGGTACTCCCACCTCCTCGGTCACCCCCAGCCCGTCGCCGACCCCGGCCCCGACGCCCACGCCGACTCCGACCAGCACCGCCTGTTCGCTGAGCGCGCGGCAGGACTGGGCGCTTGGCGAGATGGAGAGCTGGTACCTGTTCGACACGCTGCTCAACACCGGCGTGAACAAGGCCGCGCACTCGACCCTCCAGTCCTACATCGACGCGCTGGTCGCCCAGGCGCGTGCGCAGAACAAGGACAAGCATTTCACCTACGTCACCTCGATCGCCGAGGAAGAGGCCTATTACAGCTCGGGCTCGACTGCCGGGTTCGGCGTGCGCCTGACGCTCGATGCCTCGAACCGCCTGTTCATCATGGAAGCGTTCGAATCCGGCCCCGCCTATGCGCAGGGCATCGACCGCGGGACCGAGATCCTCGAGATCGGTGACAGCGCCTCGACCAAGAAGTCGGTGTCCTCGATCATGGCCTCCGGCGGTTCGGCGGCGCTCAACGCCGCGCTCGGGCCGAGCGAGGAAGGCGTCACCGTGTACTTCACCATCGACAACGGGGCGGGCCCTGTCAGCGTCGTCGTGACCAAGGCCGACTATTCGCTCGACCCGGTTTCGTCGCGCTACGGCTACAAGGTCCTCGACGACGGCGGCAAGAAGGTCGGATACATCAATCTTCGCACGTTCATCTCGACCGCCAACGCGCCGCTCAGCACCGCCTTCGCGACCTTCAAGTCGCAGGGGATCAACGAGTTCATCATCGACTTCCGCTACAATGGCGGCGGCCTGGTGTCGGTCGCCGAGCATATCGGCGACCTGCTCGGCGGCAGCTGGGATAACGAGGTCTTCAGTCACACGACCTTCAACTCGTCGAAGTCGGTCTACAACAGCACCTATCGCTTCAATCCCGACAGCAACTCGGTGAGCCCGACCAAGATCGCGTTCATAGGCACGGGCAACACCGCGTCGGCGAGCGAGCTCGTCGCGAACGCGATGAAGCCTTATGTCGGCACCAACCTCGCGCTAGTCGGCGGCAATACGTACGGCAAGCCGGTCGGCCAGGTGGCGCGCGATCTTGCACCGTGCGACGACCGCCTCCGCGTGGTCGCCTTCAAGACGGTCAACGCCGACAACGAGGGCGAATATTTCAGCGGTCTCGCCGGCGTCATGCCCAACACGTGCGCGGCCACCGACGACCTGTCGGCGCAGCTCGGTTCGAAAGACGAGGACATGATCGCGACCGCGCTCGACTTCCTCGGCGGCCGCAGCTGCACCCCGATCTCCTCGTCGGGTCTCAAGCCGCAGGCGCTCAAGGAGCGCTATCGTGCCCTGCAGCCGGAACTCGACGAGATGACGGCCGCCCAGCACGAGGTGCCGGGCCTCTACTAGGCGTGTCGGCGCGCGCCCTGATCGAGCGATTGCGGCTCGTCCCTCATCCCGAGGGCGGCTGGTATCGCGAGACGTGGCGCGCGCCCTCGCTCGGGGGGGAACGGGCGGTCGGGACCGCCATCTACTTCCTGCTCGAGGCGGGCCAGCGTTCGCACTGGCACCGCATCGACGGCCACGAGATATGGCTGTGGCACGAGGGCGATCCGCTCGAGCTGGAAACCGCGGTCGGCAAGACCGGCCCGGTTGACCGCGTCGTGCTCGGTGTCGACGGTGCCTACCAGGCGATCGTGCCTGCCTCGGCCTGGCAACAGGCGCGTCCGCTCGACGGACAGGCCGGCTATTCGCTCGTCTCGTGCATCGTCGCCCCGGGCTTCACATTTGACGGTTTCGAATTGGCGGACGATGATTGGTCCCCTGGCGGCGCGTAGGGCGCGGGACCGGGAAGGGGTTTGAACATTGGGTCAGCGGATCGAGACGTTCGGCGAATTCTGGCTGTTCTACCTGCGCGAGCATTCGCGCCCGCAGACGCGCGCGCTCCATTATGTCGGCACTACCCTCGTCGTGCTGCTCGCCTTCCTGCTCGTCCTGACAGGACGCTGGCAGCTCGCCGTCGCGATGCCGGTGGCGGGGTATTTCTTCGCTTGGGTCGCCCATTTCGGAATCGAGAAGAACCGCCCCGCGACCTTCACCTACCCGCTCTGGTCGTTGATCGCGGATTTCAGGATGTGGGGCCTTGCCCTGGCCGGCAGACTCGGCCCCGAACTCGACCGCGCGGGCGTGCCGCGCGCCTGACCTAGTAGTCGCCCGAGGCGCGGCGCAGGCCCGTCTCGACGTCTGCGACCCCCGCAAGATCCTTCTCGAGGCGGTCGGCAAGCCGCAGCCCCAGCGCGGCGATGCCGAGCGTCGGGTTGGCCCAGCCGGAGGTCGAGAAAACCGAGCTGCCCGCGACGTGGAGATTGTTCATGCCGTGGACGCGGCACTCCGCATCGACCACACCCTCCCGCGGCGAGCCCGACATTCGGGTCGTGCCCATGTGATGGTATCCGCCCTTGTGATGGGTGCAGATCAGCGGGTCCGTGTGCCACAGGGTTTCCGCCTCGTCGATCCACGGGGCCGGGTCGAACCGGCCGAGGCCGAGCCGCTGCAACTCGCCCGCGAAGGCCTTCATCATCACCGCGATGGTGTGCTTGTCGATCTCGCTGAAGCGCCAGTCGAGCGCGGCCTCGCGCATGCCGAGTGCGTCGATCGACTGACCGAGCATGACCCGGCTGTCGGGATTGGGCGCTTGCTCGGCGCGGATTACCGCGGCAGCGCTCCAGCCGCCGGCGACCAGCATCCGCGAGCGCGCGGGATCGACCCATTCGTGAAGGCGCAGGACGGTCTTCTTGGCCTTGAGCCAGAAGGCGCGGTTGCGCGCGCTCGGCGACAGGTCGTGGCGCAGCGCATTGTAGGCCCGCATGGTCGCGATCTGGCGCGATTGTTCCTTCTGGACGGCACCGAGGTTGAACGCGCTGCCGAGAATCCCCTCGCGCTGCTGCATCTCTGCCGACGGCTTGATCAGCGCGGCATGCTTGTTCCCTTGCGGGTCGCGGACGTGGCGGCCGAACTGGCGCAGCAGCTGCCACAGTTCGCCCTTCACGATCTCGCCGCCACGAGCATGCGGATGCTCCATGAAGTAGCGGCCGACCTGGTCGTGGCGGTTGCCCAGATTGCAGGCGAGCAGCAGGCGCGCATTTTCGATCCCGCCCGCCGCAAGCACGACGTGCCTGGCGGCGATGCGGGCGCGGCGCCCCGAGATGTCGGAGGCCTCAACCGTGCGAACTGTCTCGCGCGCGTCGTCGGTCTTGAGCCCGGTCAGCGTTGCGTGGAGCAGGATGCGCACGTGCGGCGAGGCGACGAGATCGTCGCACTTGCGGAGCGTGAACTGTTCGGTTTCGGGCGTGAACTGCCAGAAGTCGGTGGTGAGGTTGCCGCGCGCGAAGGCCGGCGCGACCTCGCCCAGCGACTGCCAGATCTCGGAGGCTTCCTGCTTGGCGGGAAGTCCGAGGCGCCGACGCGCGTCGGCGTAATAGGGGGCCAGGTCGTCGTAGGAGATCGGCCAGCCGGAGTGGGCGACCCAGTCCTTGCGGTCGAAGTCGATCGGGTCAAACTCGGCGCAGCGGCCGCCCCAGATGGCCGTGGTGCCGCCAAAGAAGCGCAGGCGCGATTCCTCGAGTTCCCAATAGTCGTGACCGAGATTCTTGCCGCGCGCGAGCGACTGGACGGCATCTTCGTGATCCGCCCCGCCCGTTTCGAGCAGGATCGTGTCGATCCCCGCCTCGCCAAGACGCCGGGCAAGCGTGATGCCTGCCGCCCCCGCACCAACGATGCAGACTTGCGCCTGTGTCTCGTACGTACTCTCACACGCTCTCAAATCGAGCAGCATTGGCCCTCCACGCGCCTTTTACCGCGTTCCGCAAACTAACATAGATTAGCCCAAGGGCCACCCTGTTCGTTTAGCTGGGAACGCCCGGAGCGTTTTCAAGAGCCGAAAAGCTTGGCGAAAAAGCGGCGCGCATCGCGCCTTTCCGTGACAGGAGGCGTCGGAGCGGGTTCGTTTTCGCTCGCAACCGGGGGGGAGGCGAGTGCGCTTGCCCCGTCGATCCGTTGGCGTAGCGACGAGCCACTGGGTGCCGCTGGCGGTTCCTCTTCGAGCGCCTGCCCGCGTTCCCAATTGCCGAGCGTCAGGGACGCCATGGCGGGGCCGGCCGCTTCGCGCGGTGCAGGGCCGGCGCGGGTGCCGAGCAGCGTCGCGAGATCGGTGTTGAGCCCGACGGTCCCGACTACCAGCCGGACGCCCTCGGGAAGACCGTGCGCGTCGATCGCGCGCGCGATCGCCTGGAGGAAGCGGGTGCAACGCAGCCAGCAGGCGAGAACATATTCGACATAGCCGCCGGGCGCGCGTCCCTCGACGTCTTCGTGTCCGTCGCGCAGGTAATTGCGGTGGCGGCACTGGACGAGCGCGCTGTTGAGCGCGGCCAATCCTTCGATGCCGACATAGAATTCGACGTCCTCCTCGTGCCCGATCCAGCCCGGGCATTCGTCCTCGCAGGCGGCGAGCAAGGCAGCGTCGTCTTGCGCGGTGAAATCGAATTCGTCGTCCGAATAGAGGTTGAACATGAGGTCGGGCTCATGGTCGGCGCCGGGCGCGAAGACGAGGTCGGGATCGTTGGCGAGACCGGCGGTGATGCAGGTGATCGGCGGGCCTTCATATTCAGCGAGGATGTCGGCGAGATCGTCCCAGCCTTCGATCGCGATTTCTTCTGGACGGCAGGCGAGCGCGATGCGCGCGGTGCGGCCCTCGAACCCCGAAAGGTCGGCTTCCAGTTTCGCGGCCGCCTCGTCGAACCGGCCGGCGACGAGCAGGTCGCGCACGCCCGCGACATAGGCGGCTTCGCCCTCCGGTTCGAGGAAGGCGAGCTGGAGCGGATGCGGTTGGTCGGGTTCCCTGTAGCGGCGCATCCCCTCGGTCGCCGCATCCGGGATCTCGACATGATTGGGGTGCTGCCAGGCACCCCCGCCGCTCGGATAATCCATCATTTCCCCACGCACAGTTTTCCGGTCTGTCGAATCGCCAGTAAAGCGAAGGGGTTAAAGTCTCGTAGATGGCGCGTGTTATTCGGCGGGCGGCGGCCCTTGCCGCGGTGCCACCGCGCGCGGCGGCGTAGGAGTTTTTCCCGAGGGGAAGTGCACAAAGTCCACGGTGGTCAGCCGCCCCCGCGCGAGGCATGAAAAAGGCCTGCGCGCGGGATGGCGGTGCAGGCCTTGGGCGACGGCTGGCGTCATGGGGACGGGTGTAGCTGATGAAATTGTCCGTAGGACAGGATTTTCAGTCCGGGGCCCTATCCGCTTGATCGCGGTCAAGGCGTGAGCGGGCAAGGCATGACAGGAAGGCTGCGGGGGCGAGCGGTTCCGCCAAGGAGATACGCCATGATCCATATCGACCTCAACGACCCCTCGCTGGCGATCCTCAAGCCCGAGGGCGCGCTGAGCGAGGAGGACTTTGCCACGCTGACCAGCACGATCGACGGCAGCATCAACGAGAACGACGTGGTGCCCAGCCTGGTGATCCGGCTCGACCATTTGCCGCACTGGGACAGCATCGCCGCGCTCGGGCGGCACGTCCATTTCGTGTCGGTGCATTCCAAGATCGTGCGCAAGGTCGCGGTGGTGGGGGACAACATGCTGTTGTCGATGGCCCCCGCGATCGCCGACGCGTTCGTGGCGAGCAAGATCCGCCGCTTCCCCGCCGACAAGTTCGAGGAGGCCAAGGCGTGGGCGAAGGCGGAGGGCGACGACCCCGGCCGGTTCGAGCCGATCGACGGCCTGCCGCGCGACGTCGTCGCGCTTCGCGGGGTCGGGATCATCACGGCTGAGGATTACGAGGAGACGCTGGTCCCGCTGGTCGAGGAGAAGTTGAAGGAGCACGACAAGCTCAAGATGCTGCTCGTCCTCGACGAGGATTACGCCACCTTCTCGGGCGATGCGGCGTGGTCGGACATGAAGTTCGGCCTGTCCCACGTCACCGACTTCACCCGCGTCGCGCTGGTGACCGATTCCACCTGGCTCACCCGCGCCGCAAAGCTGTTCGCCCCGATGATGCCCTACGCCTTCAAGGCCTTCCCGGTCGCGGAGCTGGATAAGGCGAAGAGCTGGGTGAGGGCGTAGCGCCGAGGTCAAAGACTGCGTAGGACAGCGAGCGAACTCGACCGAGAGGCGCGAAGCCCCGGACGGTTAGTTGCTGCATTGTGCAAGAAATCCTATTTGGCGCCTTGCGCTTTCGCCGCCGCTCCGAGGATGACGGCTTTTCCCACTGAGCATACACGAGTAAACTCTGCCTCCATCTCCGCTCGTCTCCCGAGAAAAAATTCACCGCCTAGCGACCTGAATCTCTTCTCAAACGCTGATTTGAGAGCATCCTCATAATCGTGCGCAGTAGCTCCATTCTCGAACTTATGGGTCTGTATAACCCTCCAGCCGACCTGAGATGGCACTGGGAATCCGCAGTTAACTTGGCCTAATCGCCGTTTCGTATCGTTTGATCGACCTACCTTGGCAACGCACAAGGTCGGGTTAACCTCCGAACCCAACAGAAGACTGGCTCGCCCGTTGAAGGTCATAAGGTACGTGGCGTTTTCTCCATCTTCGCATTGATGCTCGCGCTTGCCATACCTTGGAGGAATGCCTTTCGATGGCCTCAACAAGGTAGTGAATGTGCCGCTCGACTGCTCGCCATCGTCGATTGGCTTTTCACCATAAACATTCGTCTCTCGAACGTGGTGGCTAAGCGCTCTCAATCGTTCTTCGGGTTCCAATAAGATTGCCCGCGTCGTGCGCTCGAATCTGTGTTCCGACCGGTAGGCCTTGGGCGCGATCGTACGAATCCCCACTCGGTTGGTAACATGCCACGCGCGACGGACAATAATCCCGTTGGTCCACCTTTCTTGGAAACCTCGTTCGACTTTCCATTTGATGGCTTTGTCAGACATTCGGTCTTGATCAACACATGGAGTTGTTTCGATTTCTAAGAACCCTAATGCTTGTGCTCGTAGATCCTTTCGAGTGAGGTCTTCCACTGCGCCATAAATTAGTACGAGATCGCCTGACGCCATTCGATCAAGCATCGTGGCTTGGTCGCCAGGATTGGTGAATCCGATATACCCCGCACTCTCGGGGTCAAATCCGTAAAAGGCGCGAAGCCAAATCCGGCGATCGTCCAGAATAAAATGCTTCAGCTTGCCCTCCACGCCAACTCTAACATGGACTTCAAATATCGAAGACTACAACTCGCGCACCCTCTTGCGATTGCCAAAGAGTTTCTTCGTTCACTCCACCTCTTCTTCGTCAAGGTAAAGTCTCTCTCCTTTTTCGCGATAGAGCCTGCTCATCTTTTCCATGCCATCCTCGGCGTCGTCGACCTTACTGCCGTCGACGGGGGCGTGCGGCTCGGGTGAGAGCGAATTTAGAACGCCAGCTTCCTGCTTCGCCGCGAAGTCCCTCACCTCCTGCGTGATCTTCATCGAGCAGAATTTCGGGCCGCACATGGAGCAGAAGTGGGCGGTCTTGGCGCCTTCGGCCGGGAGGGTCTGGTCGTGGTACTGCTCGGCGGTGTCGGGATCCAAGGACAGGTTGAACTGGTCGCGCCAGCGGAATTCGAAGCGGGCGCGGCTTAGGGCGTCGTCGCGGACCTTGGCGGCCGGGTGGCCCTTCGCCAGATCCGCCGCGTGGGCGGCGAGCTTGTAGGTCACCACGCCGACCTTGACGTCGTCGCGGTCGGGGAGGCCCAGATGCTCCTTGGGGGTGACGTAGCAAAGCATCGCGGTGCCGTACCAGCCGATCTGGGCGGCGCCGATCGCGCTGGTGATGTGGTCGTAGCCGGGCGCGATGTCGGTGGTGAGCGGGCCCAAGGTGTAGAAGGGCGCCTCGCCGCAGCTTTCGAGCTGCTTGTCCATGTTCTCCTTGATCTTGTGCATGGGCACGTGGCCGGGGCCTTCGATCATCACCTGGCAGTCATGCGCCCACGCCTTCTTGGTCAGCTCGCCCAGCGTGTAGAGTTCGGCGAACTGCGCCACGTCATTGGCATCGGCGATGCTGCCGGGGCGGAGGCCATCGCCCAGCGAGAAGGAGACGTCGTAGGCCTTCATGATCTCGCAGATCTCGTCGAACTTCTCGTAGAGGAAGCTCTCGCGGTGATGGGCGAGGCACCACTTGGCCATGATCGAGCCGCCGCGGCTGACGATGCCGGTGACGCGCTTGGCGGTCAGCGGCACGTAGGGGAGGCGGACGCCGGCGTGGATGGTGAAATAGTCGACGCCCTGTTCGGCCTGTTCGATCAGCGTGTCGGCGAAGATTTCCCAGGTGAGGTCCTCGGCGATGCCGCCGACCTTCTCCAGCGCCTGGTAGATGGGGACGGTGCCGATCGGGACGGGCGAGTTGCGCAGGATCCATTCGCGCGTGTCGTGGATGTTGCGGCCGGTGGAGAGGTCCATGACCGTGTCGGCGCCCCAGCGGGTGGCCCAGACCATCTTGTCGACTTCGCTGGCGACGTCGCTGGCCACCGCGCTGTTGCCGATGTTGGCGTTGATCTTGACGAGGAAGTTGCGGCCGATCGCCATCGGCTCGGCCTCGGGGTGGTTGATGTTCGCCGGGATGATGGCGCGGCCACGGGCGATTTCGTCGCGGACGAATTCCGGCGTGATGAAGTCGGGGATGGCGGCGCCGAAGCTCTCGCCGTCGCGGGGCGTGCCGAGGGCTTCCTTGCGGCCGAGATTTTCGCGGATCGCGACATATTCCATCTCGGGGGTGATGATGCCCTTCTTCGCGTAATGCATCTGGGTGACGTTCATGCCGGGCTTCGCGCGAAGCACGCGGCGGCGCACGTTGGGGAAGGGTTTGACGCCGCCCGAGCGGTCGGGGCCGAGTTGGCCGTTATCCTCAGCCTTGACCGCGCGCTGGGTCTTCTCCTCGACGTCGCCGCGCGCGCGGATCCAGTCGCGGCGCAGCTCGGGAAGGCCGGCCTCGATGTCGATGGCGGCGTCGGGGTCAGTGTAGGGACCGGACGGGTCGTAGACCGGGACGGGGGGCTCGCCCGAGGAGGGCTCGAGATGGACTTCGCGCATCGCCACGCGGAGGCCATCGCGGCCCTCGACGTAGATTTTCTTCGAGCCGCGGATCGGGCCGGTGGTGACGGTGGGGTGCGAGATGTTGGGGTCGCGGTCTGCCATGGGTGGGGACTTTCGAAAGATTAGAAGACCAGCGGGAAGCCGGCGACGAGGAAGAGGAGGCCGAGGATGGCGGCGATGACGACCCACAGCGGGTTGGCCGCGGTCATCAGCCGGGCGGCAAGGCCCGACATGGACTGGGGAAAGGCGAGGAAGGAGAGGCCTTCCAGCACCATCCCGTAGGCAATGAGGGTGACCAGCACGCTGCGCCAGCCGTCCGCTGGGGCGAGCGGGTGGACGAGGCTCAACGCGAAGCCGAGCGAGAAGACGAGCAGGCCGACGATGAAGGCGAAGCCGGGCTTGGCGTTGAGTTCCTCGATCATCGCCTTCCAGCGGCCCGGGTGGCGCAGCTCGCCGATCGAGGCGGCAATGCTGTAGAGGCCGAAGCCGACCAGCAGCCAGCCGGTGAGTTGGGGTTCGCTCATCGTGTCACGCTCCTTCGGCCGACCGGGCGGGGAGGGACGGGCGCGCGCCGCGGGGGCGGGCCAATCCTCTCCCTACGACCGTGTCAGCGGCATCAGGTTCGACGGGTCGCGGGCTCGTGCCCGCCTCTCAAGCGCCGACAGCGCTCCCCCGGGGATGCGAGCGGTTTACGCGGGGGCGAAAAAAAAGTCCATCAACCTCAATGGCATGAATCGAAATGTCGGATTCCCGCCAAAAAAAGGGCTTTCTTCACGAATCCGTTAACCCTAGGGCTTTAGCGCCCGGTAAACCGCAATGGGCTTAACGGGCGCGTCGACCGGGTCCTCCGGAGGGCATTTTCCAGTGGTAATGAAGTGCGTGGCGGCCCCGCGAGGGGCTGCGTGTGCGCGTAAGACTAATAGGGATATTCATGAAAAAGATTCTTCTTTCGTCGGTCGGCGTCGTCGGCCTGTCGGTGGCGTTCGCTGCCCCGGCACAGGCGCAGGCTTGCGCCGCCGGTACCAGCACGGGATCGCTCCAGTGCGGCCAAAACGCGACGGCCTCGAATTGGGGCGCGACCGCGGTAGGCGACGAGTCGCTGGCTTCCGGGGACTCGTCGACGGCCGTTGGTTACTACGCCACGACGTACGGAAACTATTCGACCGCGATTGGCGAGAACGCGTATACCGCTATCGGCGCCGAGGGCAGTGTTGCCTTGGGCCAAAGCTCTCTCGCTGACGAGGCGTACACGGTGTCGGTCGGGAGGCCGGACGAGGGGTTTGGCGAGGTCACGCGCAAGATCGTCCATGTGACCGACGGCGACGTGTCGAGCGGCAGCACCGATGCGGTGACTGGCGGCCAGCTCTACGACGAGCAGCAGGCGCGCATCGCCGAAGACACCAACCTGCAGGCGCAGATCACCGCCAACGACGGCGACATCTCGGCCCTGCAGACCGCGGACACCAACCTTCAGGCGCAGATCACCGCCAACGACGGTGACATCGCCACGCTGCAGACGGATGTCGGCAACAACACGTCCGCGATCGGCACCAACACCACGGCGATCTCGACCAACGCGACCGCGATCTCGGGCGAAGCGACGACCCGCGCCAGCGAGGACGCCGCGCTGCAGGCGCAGATCGACAGCAACGACACGGATATCTCGGCGCTCCAGGCTGCGGATACGGCGCTTTCGGGACGTATCGACAGCAACGACGCCGACATCTTGGCGCTGCAGACTGCGGACACCACGCTGCAGAACAACATCGACGCCGAAGTGACTGCACGTACCAGCGCCGACCTGGCGCTGCAGGCGAACATCGATGCGGAAGCAGCGGCGCGCACTGCGGCCGACACCACGCTGCAGAACAACATCGACGCCGAAGCCGCCGCGCGTGCGAACGCCGACCTGGCGCTGCAGGCGAACATCGATGCCGAAGCGGCGGCTCGCGCTGCGGCCGACACGACGCTGCAGAACAATATCGACGCCGAAGTGACTGCACGTACCAACGCCGACCTCGCGCTGCAGGCGAACGTCGATGCCGAAGCGGCGGCTCGCGCTGCGGCCGACACGACGCTGCAGAACAACATCGACGCCGAAGCGACTGCGCGTGCGGCAGCCGACGTGACGCTGCAGGCCAACATCGATGCCGAGGTCACGGCGCGCATGGCCGAGGACGCCATCCTGCAGGGCCAGGTCGACGAGATCGTCGAGGCGATGACCGGCGATTCGATCGCCATGGGCGCGGATTCCGAAGCCTCGGTCAACGCCGTCGCGATCGGTGTCGGCCAGACGGCTACCGGTAACGGCGCGGTCGCCATCGGTGACCCGAACACGGCCACCGGCGACGGTGCGGTCGCGATCGGTGCCGACAACACCGCCACCGGCACCGGTGCGGTCGCGCTCGGCAATGCGAACGTCGCCGCCTCGGACGGCGCGGTCGCGATCGGAAACATGGCGATGGCCGACGGCACCGGCGGTGTCGCGATCGGCAACGGCGCCTCGAACGCCGAATTCGCCAACTCGGTCGCCATCGGCGCGGGCTCGATCAACACCGCGGCCAACCAGGTCCATGTCGGCAACCGCACCATCGCGGGCGTCGCCGACGGCGAGGTCAGCGCCGACTCGACCGATGCGATCAACGGTTCGCAGCTCTACGCCGAGCAGCAGTCGCGCATGGCTGCCGATACCGCGCTCGAGGACCTCGTCGCCTTCTCGGTGTCGAACCTGAGCCAGGAGATCGACCGCGTCGACCAGGCGGCTGCCGCGGGTACTGCCGTCGCCATCGCGATGAGCGGCCAGGCCTTCCTGCCGGGCAAGTCGGTCAACATCACCGCCAACTGGGGCACGTATCGCGGCGCCCATGCCGGTGCGATGCAGGTCTCGGCCCGTGTCGGCGAGAGCAGCGCCGTCAACCTCGGCATCTCGACCGGCTTCAACAAGGGCGGCAAGACCGGCATCCGCGCCGGCTTCACGTTCGGGTTCTAAGCTTCCCACCACTGGGAACGGGGCGGAGGGCTCGGTCTTCCGCCCCGACACGGACAAGCCAAAAGGAAAGGGCGGGGCGCCATCTCGGCACCCCGCCCTTTTCGTTTTCCGATCGGCAGGAGGATCAGCGCTTGGGCGCGCGCTCCGCCGGGCTCAGCGAGCCGTCCTTGTTGGCGTCGAGCTTGTCGAAGCTGGCGATCTGCGGCGCGCGATACTCGGCGAGCGTGACGTAACCGTCCTTGTTCGCGTCGAGCTGCTTCACGACTTCGCTTCCGTCGCCCTTGAAGGGCTTGGGCTTGGGCGCGGCGGCTTCCCATTCGGCGAGGCTGACCTGGCCGTTGCCGTCCTTGTCCATCGCCTTGAAGGTGTTGGTGCGGCGCTCCTTGAGCATGGCCGCGCGCTGGTCGGCGAGCCGCTTCTGGGCGGCGACGATCTCGGTCGCGGTGAGCGACCCGTTCTTGTCGGCGTCGAGCCCGCCGAAGCGCGCGTCGACAGCCTTGATATAGGCGGCCTTGGTGACCGGCTGCGGCGCGGCGGCCTTGTCCTGCGCGGCGGGCGCGGTGCTCGCGAGCATGGCGGCGATGATGGTCAACACTGTGGAAGTCTCCCCTGATACTTGAACGTTGCGGGCGCCAAGCTAACGGGGTTCAACATGAATGGCGAGTGACCGTGGTCAGAAAGTGTAGCCGACGCCCGCCGCGACGAACCATTGCGACGCGCTGCCGCGCTCGGCGACCAGCGGGCTGTCGGCGAAGTCGCCGAGCAGTTTCTTGTAGTTGGCGTTGGCGAACAGCTGGAACCCGCCGAGCAGGTCGCCGGTGACCGCCTGCGCGACGAGCAGCCCGACGTCCCAGCTCTTCACGCCTCCGTCGAGATCGTAGACCGGCAAGGCGGGGACGAGCGCGTGCTCTTCGGGCGAAACCGCGAAGTAGGTGCGCGCGAAGTCGTCGCTGACGATGTCGATGCCGACGCTCGCGCTGGCGAAGGTCTTGCGCGACAGGGGCGTGGCGAAGGTGATGTCCGGGCCGAAATTCCACCCGTCCCAGGCGCCGTTGACATCGGTCAGCGCGTCGAGCCGGAAGGACAGCTTGTCGTAAGGGTTGGTCAGCCCCTTGACCGAAACGCCCGCGAATCCGCCGACCTCGATCCCGGTCTTGCGGTCGGGCAGCGCATCGACCAGCGGGTCGTCGACCTGTCGCGTGCGCGAGAAGCGCAAGCCCGCGATCGGGCCGGCGTCGACGCCGATCTTGCCGTCGCCGTCGGGCACGACATCGGCGTAGAGGTAGAGGCCGCGCGTGACGATGCCGATGCCGCCGACATCGGCGCGCAGGAACGCGCCGGGCAGGAAACGATAGTCGTCGGAGCCTTCGTAGTCGGGGCCGTAGGCTGCGCCCACGCCGATCGTGACGATGTCGCCCGGGACCACGGTTTCGGCATCGGGGACGGCGTCGAGACCCCCGTCCTGCGCGAAGGCGGGCGCGGCGAAGCTGGCGAAGGCCGCGAGGGCCAGGACGTGACGCATGAAAAAACCCCTCGAATTTGTCGTTCGAGGGGTTGAAGCGGTGAAAGCGGGTTGGAGTTCCCTTGGGGCTCAGTCGCCCGTCCCGGGTTCGGGCGAGAAATACTTGTCGAACTTGTCCTCTTCGCCCTTGTGCTCGTCGGCGTCTTCCGGGCTGTCCTTCTTGACCGTGATGTTGGGCCATTCGGCCGAGAACTTGGTGTTGAGCTCGAGCCATTTCTCCAGGCCGTTCTCGGTGTCGGGCAGGATCGCCTCGGCCGGGCATTCGGGCTCGCACACGCCGCAGTCGATGCACTCGTTGGGGTTGATGACGAGCATGTTCTCGCCTTCGTAGAAGCAGTCGACGGGGCACACCTCGACGCAGTCCATATATTTGCAGCGGATGCAGGCGTCGGTGACGACATAGGTCATGGGGCGTCTCGTTCCTTCGAGTGGGCGTTCATCGGTTCGCTAGGCGTCAGCGCCAGTGCCTGTCAATTGCCCAAAGGTCCGCGAAATGGCGCGGACGTGGGATTTGGCCTCCGCCACCGGGCCGCGACGCTCGGGCAGCGAGAGGATCTCGAACACCTCGACCCGGCCGTGGAAGGGCAGGACGAGGACCTGGCCGACGCGGACCTCGGTCGAGGGCTTGACGACGCGGCGGCCATCGAGGCGGACCGGCATGTCGGCGAGCTGGCGCTGGACCATCGAGCGCGTCCGCGCCAGGCGGATGCGGTAGAGGAACAGGTCGAGCCTCAGCGCGCGTCCCCCTTGCGGCGGTGCGGGCGCTTCTTCTTGCGCGCGGGCGGGGGGGCGTCCTTGCGGGCGACGAGATCGCCGAGCGCTTCGGCGAAGGCGTTGTGCGGGCGGCGGCGCTGGCGGTGCTTGTGCGGGTGCGGCTGCTTGGGCCGTTCTCGGCGACCGCGCCAGCTCCACGCCTCGCCCTGCGGGATGAACCCGATCTCGGCCATCAGGCGGCGGACCGCCTGGTCGGAGAGGCCGAGGCTGGTGGCGAAGGCCCGGTCGAGCACGTCGTCCTCGCCCTTGTGGCGGGCCTGGTGGGCGTGGGTCGCGAGGCGGTCGGCGAGGTCGACCCGAAGCCAGCTTTCCCCGAGATGGCGATAGGCGAGTTCGGCGCCGTGCGGGTCGGCATCGTCGCCGAGCGTGGCGGCACCGGGCGCGGGAAGGATCGGCATGCCGCGATCCTCGCGCACCGCGAGCAGCGCACCGCGCCAGTACTGGGCGGCGGGCTTGAGGAGCGTGGCGATGAACACGTCGAGCGCGCCCAATCGTACGCGCAGCTTGTGGAGCTGGGCGCGGTCGGCCTTGTCGAGATGCTGGATGGCGTCGGCAACACCCTTGCGCGAGACGAGCCCGCCGGCATCGACCAGCATGGCCGACAAGGCGCGCACGCCGGATGGCATGGCGGGGTCGCTGGCGGCGGAGGCGAGGGTCTTCAGGGCGCCGAGGTGACGCTCGATCATCGTCTCGAGCCAGGCCTCGAGGCGAGCGCGCAGCGCGCCGCGCAACGGGGCCGAGAGGCGGTCGAGGTCGCGGGTCGTGCGCAGTGCGGGCTCGAGCAGCGAGCGGCCCGGCGCGAGGCGCGCGAGGAGGTGGCCTTCCCACGCCACGCCCAGTCCGCGCGTGCCGTCCTCGACCAGTTCGAAGCGCGTGTCGGGCGCGTCGATCAGCGCCTTGGCGCGGCGCGAGAGTTCATCGCCCAGACGGCGCTCGGCGGCGGCCAGCAGCAGGCGCTTGTCGGCGTGGCGCGCGGCCGGGTCGACCTTGAAGGCGAAGCCCTCGAGGTGTCCGATCGGCTCGGGGCCGACCGAGACCTCGCCGTCGGCGGCCACCGTGACGGGGAGCGCATCGGCGCCGTGCGCGCCGATGTCGCGCACGAGCACGGCAGTGCGGCGGTCGACGAAGCGCTGGGTCAGTGCGGCGTGGAGCGCGTCGGACAGGCGCGCCTCGACCGCGCGCGTCCTTTCGGCCCAGCGCTGTGGATCCTTCAGCCAGTCCTTGCGCTGCGCGATATAGGCCCAGGTGCGGATCCCCGCGAGCCGGTCGGCGAGCGTCTCGATGTCGCCCATGACATGGTCGAGCCGGTTGACCTCGGCGTTGAACCAGTCCTGCGCGACATGGCCGCCTTCGGCGATGTAGCCGTAGACGCGGCGCACGAGGCGGGCGTGATGATTGGCGCCGACCTTGCGGAAGTCGGGCAGGCCGCAGCAGGCCCACAGGGTCCGCGCCCTGGCGCCGCGCGTGTGGGCGATCGAGGGATCCTGGGCGAGCGTGCGCAGGACCGCGAGGTCGATCGCTTCGGGGGCCTGGCGCAGGAGCGGGTCGGTACTGCGGCGCTCGAGGCTGCGGATCAGCGCGGTGACGTCCTCGAAGTCGAGGTCGGCGTTGCGCCAGTAGAGGTGGTCGAGCGGGCGGAAACGGTGCGCCTCGATCGCCGAGATCTCCTCGTCAGTGAACATCGGGCCCGCCTCTCCGCCGACGCCGAGCGTGCCGAAGCTCCCGTCCTGCTGGTGGCGACCCGCGCGCCCCGCGATCTGCGCCATCTCGGGCACGGTGAGACGGCGCTCGCGCACCCCGTCGAACTTGTAGAGGTCGGCGAAGGCGACGTGGGTGACGTCCATGTTGAGCCCCATGCCGATCGCGTCGGTGGCGACGAGATAGTCGACCTCCCCGCGCTGGAACATGGCGACCTGCGCGTTGCGGGTGGCGGGCGAGAGCGCGCCCATCACGACCGCCGCGCCGCCCTTGAAGCGGCGCAGCATCTCGGCGATCGCGTAGACCTGCTCGGCCGAGAAGGCGACGATGGCGCTGCGCGTGGGGAGGCGCGAAAGCTTGGTCGCGCCAGCATAGGAGAGGGTCGAGAAACGCGGGCGGCCGATGATCTCGGCCTCCGGCAGCAGGTCGCGGATCACCGGGCGCAGCGTGTCGGACCCCAGGATCAGCGTTTCCTCGCGGCCCCTGGCGCGCAACATGCGGTCGGTGAAGACGTGGCCGCGCTCGCGATCGATTCCGAGCTGCGCCTCGTCGATGGCGGCGAAGGCGAAGTCGCGCGGCAGGTCGCCGGGATCGCCGGGGCCGGCCTCCTCGTCGGGGATCGGCATGCTTTCGGCAGTGCACAGCACGTAGCGCGCGTGGGGCGGGACGATGCGCTCCTCGCCCGTGACCAGCGCGACCTGGCTCTCGCCCTTGATCGCGACGACGCGGTCGTAAACCTCGCGCGCGAGCAGGCGCAGCGGAAAGCCGATGACGCCCGACGAATGGGCGCACATCCGTTCGATCGCCAAGTGGGTCTTGCCGGTGTTGGTCGGGCCGAGGATCGCCCGGAGGATCGTCTCGTGCCGGGAAGGCATGGGTGGAATCATGCGGATCGCAAGGCGCGCTGGCAAGCGTGATTGTGGCCCGATACGGTAACAATTATTAACCATGTTGCGGGTAGGACTCACTGACGATGACGACAGGCAATCCGACGGCCGACGACATGACCGCGCGCATGCGCGGGCTACGCGCGCGCGCGCCCGAGGCGATTGCCGACGCGCCGCGCGGGATCGTGGTCGACCTGCGCGAGGATGTCTTCTCGCCGCGCTGGTGGCGCGGGGCGGGCACGCTGGGCGTGCTGGTCGGCGGGTTGCTGCTGGTGGTCCCCGGGATCGAGCCGCTCGCCGCGCGGGCCTCGACCCCGGACGGACGCGACGCCTTGCGCGAAATGAACGCGATCGGGATCGCGCCGGCTGCGCGCGGCTCGGTCAGCGGCGCGCGCATGGCGCCGACCGACAGGGTGGTCGCGGTGGCCGACGTGCCCGAGCGCCCGACCCGCGAACTGCTGGCGACGATCGGCCCCGACGGGCGGCTCGACCGTTCGCTGACGCGCGCCGGGGTGGCGCCGGGCGATGCCGAAGCGGCGGCGCAGGCGGTCGCGGCGGCCGCCGGAGGAAAGATCGCGCCGGGCACGAGGGTCGAGGTACGGCTGGGCCGGGCCGCCGCGAACGGACGCCGCCCGCTCGAGGCGCTATCGCTGCGCGCACGGATGGATCTGGCCGTGGCGCTACGGCGCGAGGGCGACAGGTTCGTCGTCGCGCGCGAGGCGATCAAGGTCGACCGCGTGCCGGTGCGGCTGCGCGGGCGCGTCGGTGCGGGGCTCTACTGGGGCCTGCGCGAAGCCGGGGCGAGCCCGCGCGTGGCGAGCGATTACTTGAAGGCGCTGGCGAGCCGGATCGACGTCGGCGAAGTGGGTGCCGGCGACGTGTTCGACCTCGTGCTCGAACAGCGCAGTACTGCCGATGGCGCCCCAGTGCCGGGCGGCTTGCTCTATGCCGCGATCGAACGCCAGGGCGCATCCGACCTCAGCCTCGTCAGGTGGGGCAAGGGCGACGGCGAGTGGATCGATGGCGCCGACGCGACCGGCCAGGCCAAGGACGAGGGGATGAGCTGGCCGGTGTCGGCACCGATCAGCTCGGGCTTCGGCATGCGCCGCCACCCGATCCTGAGGATCAACCGCATGCACAACGGTCTCGACTTCGCGGCCGGGTACGGCGCGCCGATCTATGCCGCCGCCGACGGACGCGTGACCCGCGCCGGTTGGGCGGGCGGATCGGGGCGCCAGGTCAAGATCGCGCACGAGAATGCGATGGTGACGAGCTATTCGCACATGAGCCGGATCGCGATCGGCGACGGCATGCCGGTCAGGCGTGGCCAGTTGATCGGCTATGTCGGCTCGTCGGGCCTGTCGACCGGCGCGCATCTCCACTACGAGGTGCGCCTCGCGGGGCGGCCGGTCGACCCGCGCGGCATCCGCATGTCGACCACGCGCACGCTCGCAGGGCCCGAACTCGAGCGCTTCAAGGCGCGCCTCGCCGCCTTCCGCCGCCTGCCGGTGGGCAGCCCGAACGCCTGACAGTCAAAAGGCGCCGCCCGAGGGGGCGACGCCTTTCTCCGTCCAACTGGAAACCTGTAGGTGCCAGCCTTTACTTTCCGTGCCCGCGCCAGCGCTTGATGGTGCGGTTGATGATGCCTTCCTCGTCACCCGTCTGGCGCCACATGTCGGCGAAGCTGGGATCGGACGAGGCCGGGCGCTTTTCGGGTTCGAGATTGTCGAAGCTGACGCGGATCGGGATCGACACGCCTTCGCCGCACACGATCACCTCGCGGTTGCGAAGCGCGGGGATGGCGTCGAGGAAGCCGCGCGCGCCTTCGGGCATCGCGGCGCGCACGCACGCCTGGTCGCGATCGTTGTTGAGGCGCATCGAGAGGATCGTGCCGCACTGCGAGAGCACGCCCTCGGCAAGATCGGACGGGCGCTGGGTGATGAGGCCGAGACTGACGCCGTACTTACGGCCTTCCTTGGCGATACGCTCGAGGATGACGCGGACGGCCTGGTTGCCGCCGCTCTCGTCCTTGGGGACGTAGCGGTGCGCCTCTTCGCACACGAGGAGGATCGGGCGCTGCGCCTCGGTGCGGCTCCAGATGGCGTAGTCGAACACCATGCGCGCGAGCACGCTGACCACGGTCGAGGTGACTTCGGACGGAACGCCCGACACGTCGACGATGCTGATCGGTTTGCCGTTGGCGGGCAGGCGGAACATCTTGGCGATGAACTTGCCCATCGAATCGGTGACCATCATGCCCGAGAACATGAAGCTGTAGCGCGGGTCGGCCTTCAACTCGTCGAGCTTGGTCTTCAATCGCTGGTAAGGGGTGGTGTCGCCGGCGCGGTCGAGCTTGCCCATCTCGTTGACGATGATCGCGTTGAGATCGGTCAGCAGATACGGGATCGGGCTGTCGACGGTCACCTTGCCGTACTGCTCGGACATCTTGTTGCGCTGGCGCGCGGCGAGCAGACACTTGGCGAGAATGTCGGCGTCGCGCTGGCGCTCGTCGTCCGAGCTGGTCAGCAGCACCTCGCAATGCTCCTCGAAGTTCATCAGCCAGTAGGGGAGCTGGAGGTTGTCGACGTTGAAGATCTCGCCGCAGCCCTTGAAGGCGGCGGAATATTCGCCGTGCGGGTCGATCATCACGATGTGGCCCTCGGGCGAGAGCTCGGAAATGCGGTGGAGGATGAGCGCGACCGAGGTCGACTTGCCGGTACCGGTCGAGCCCAGGATCGCGAAGTGCTTGGACAGCATCGGATCGACGTAGAGCGCGCCGCGAATGTCGTCGGTCGGATAGACGGTACCGATCTCGACGTTGGGGCGGCTGTCGGCGGCGAACACCGAGCGAAGGTCGGCGGTGGTGACCGGGTGGACTTCGGCTCCCGGGATCGGGAAGCGGGTCACGCCGCGGCGGAACGCCGACAATTTGCCGGTGCCTTCCTCGCGCTTGCCCTCGCCGAGGAAGTCGACATTGGCGATGACCTTGCCGTTGTCGCCGGCGCGCATGGTGCGCACGTTGGCGATCAGCCAGTTCTGGCCGACCGTCATCTTGACCTGGCTGCCGACCTGGCCCGACATGGCGAGCGCGGGATCGGTGTTGCCCACGAGCTGGTGGAGACGCTCGGCGTCGAGGATGATCGAGGAGCTCGACCCGGCGATCTCGGATACGAGGCCGATCGGCGATTCGACCGGGCCGGGCGCCGCGGCGGGGGCCTGGACCGCTTCGGTCTCATCCTGGCTGAAGCGCGACAGTTCGCTGGCGAACTGGTGGACGTTGGGCTGGTCGTTCATCGGGGATCCCGTCTCCGTTACACGTGACTATTGGCGCGCAACCTACGGGGAAGGGGTAAATTTTTCCTTAGACACGCTTCTTGAAGAAGGCCGCCGCGATCCAGCCGAGCGTGAGCGAGATCAGCACCGCGGCAAGCCCGTAGAGCAGGGGCTGGCGCTCGGCGGCGAGCGTGACGAACCGCTCGAAGCCCGACTTGCCGATCTCGATATCGCGCGTGGCGGCGGCGAGGACGCGTCCGTCGGCGACGAGGAAGGTCTCGGCGGTATAGGTGCCGACCGGCACGCGGCTGGGGATGGCGATGGTCGCGCGGTAGAGGACCCCGTCGGTGACCTCGACCCCGCCGGGCTGCTCCGAATAGAGGCCGAGGCGGGTCTTGAGGTCGATGAGGCCGGCCTCGAAACGCTGCTGCTTTTCGGGCTCGCTGCCCGCCCCCGGCGACAAAGAGAGGTTGGCGAGGCCGAGCTCGTAGATCGCCGCGGTGCGTTCGTCGACCAGCTCGCCGACCGGCTTCGCGCTGGCGAGCGCGTAAAAGCCCGGGACCGAACGGAAGCGGTGGCTGTCGGCATTCATCCAGATGCCCGCGATCTTCTGCTTCTCGCGCATCAGGATCGGCTCGGTCGGCCCCTTGAGCACGACGAGCACGTCGGCCGGCGTTTCGGGGACGCGGCCGCCCGGATAGACGACCGCGCCGAACAGCAGCAGTTCGGCACCGGTGAAGGAATAGCGGATCTCGATCGCCCGGCTCGAGACGTCGGGGACGAGCTTGGGGCCCGCCGCGCCGGTCAGCGTCGCGAAGGCGAGAAGGGCAAGGACGAGGCGCGCGATCATGCCAGCGACCTCAGCGTGAAGATCTCGTCGGGCTGCCAGGCGAGTCCGAGGATCATGCGCAGCGCGACAAGGAGGATCATGACCGCGAGCGCGAGGCGCAGGAGGTCGGGCTTGAGGCGATGGGTGAGGACCGCGCCGTATTGCGCCCCGACGACGCTGCCGAGGAGGAGCAGGGTGGCGAGCACGATGTCGACAGCCTGCGTGGTGAGCGCGTGAACGAGCGTGGTCGCGGCCGAGACGCCGAGGATGACGACGAGGCTGGTTCCCACGACGACGCGCGCGGCCATGCCGAACAGGTAGATCATCGCGGGCACGAGGATGAACCCGCCGCCCACGCCCAGCAGAACGGTGAGGACGCCCGCGACCGCGCCGAGGCCGAGCGGGGCGAGCGGCGAGAGGTAGAGACCCGACGCGTAGAAGCGCCAGCGCAGCGGGAGCGCCGCGATCCATTTATGGTGGCGGCGGCGCGACTTGGGTTTGGCGGGCGGGGCGATGACGTGGAGCGCGACGAGCGCGTCGCGCAGCATCAGCGCGCCGATCGCGCCGAGCATGATGACGTAAAGGAAGCCGATGACGAGGTCGGCCTGCCCCGAGGCCTGGAGCAGGCGGAACAGCGCGGCGCCGCCAAGCGAGCCGACGAGCCCGCCCGCGATCATGATCGCGGCCATCGGCAGGTCGACCCCGCCCTTGCGGTAGTGGACCGCGGCGCCCGACACCGAGGCGCCGGTGATCTGGGTGGTGGCCGAGGCAACCGCGACGGTCGGCGGGATGCCGTAGAAGATGAGGAACGGCGTGGTGAGGAAGCCGCCGCCCACGCCGAACAGCCCCGAGAGGATGCCGACGAGCAGGCCCAGCGCCACGATCAGGAGCGCGTCGACCGACATGCCGGCGATGGGGAGATAGATGTCCATGGGCCTCGTGCCGCACTAGCGGGGTGCGGGCACGAGGCCAAGCGGGGGCTTAGAAGTCTCCCGCCACGGTGACCGCAGGGCCCGAGCCGGGGCGGGCGTTGCCGGCCAGCGTGAAGCGATAGTCGGCGTGGACGCGCATCCTTTTGCCGAGCGGCATCGACAGGCGCGGGCCGGCATCGAGGCGCGAGAGGCCCGGCTGGGCGCTGCCCCACACGCCGAAGCCGCCGTCGACATTCTTCACAAACGGGCGGGTGGCGGCGAGCTGCGCATCGACGAACCAGTCGCGGCTGTCGAGCCCGACGACCCCCGCCTGCGCTTAGCCGTCGGCGCGAAACTTGCCCGTCAGCGGGACGCCCCACGCGCCGGCTTCGGCGAAGGCGGCGAAGGCCGAGCGGCCGACGCCCTCGACCCGCTCGCGGCGTTCGGCGGTGAAGGCGAGCGGGAGCTTGGCGAAGGGCTGGTAGCGCAAGCCCAATGCCGCCTCGGTGCCGCGGATCGCGCCGAGCGAGGATGTGACGCGCGCGCTCGCGGCAAGGTGCGGGGTCGCGAACCAGGTGAGCCGCGCGCCGCCCTGGCTGCCGCCGAGCATGCCGGCGCTGGCGAGCGAGGGCGTGGCGGGCGCCCCGCCGCGCTCGGAGCGATAATAGGACCAGGCGTGGAGTTTCCAGCGGTCGAGCTTGCCGGGCGCCACCGCCGCCGCCTTGCCGAGGTTGGGCGATTTTTCGGGGGGGAGGGAAGCGGCGGCGGCGGTCGATGCCGTCGCGGGGAGCGCGTAGGAGGGCATGGGGCGGGGCATGATCTCGCCGCCCGGCGAGAACCATGCCCCGCCCCCCGATGCCGGAGCACTGGCATACGACGTGGGGGGCAGCGTCGGCGCCGCGGCCATCCGGACCGGCACGGGAAGCGGGTAGTAGTAATAGGGAGCGGGCACCGGCATCGCGCCCGGTGGCAGTGCGCCATAAGGCAAGGCGTACGCGGGAGCGTAAGGCTGGCCCGCCAGCGGCTGGGCGGGGCTCATGCGCTGGCCCGGCGGCAGGGTTTCGGCGGAGGCGGCGAGGGCTGCGGTCGCAGCCGCGGGCGCCGCGGTCAGCGGGTCGGGCAGGACGGCGGCTTCGGCGTTTGCGCCGGGATAGAGGCCGAGGCTGATCGCCCGCACGCCTGCCCAGGTAGCGATGGCGGCGGCGAGGAAACGGACCGAATGGCTCATGCGGAAACCTTTCCGGGGAAGATGTGACGCGTCTTGTCCCAGCGCTGCGGCTTGCCCGAGGCGTGGAGCCGGAAGGCGCGCCAGGCGGCGAGGATGGCGATAAGGTTGCCCACGACGAGACGCGGCGCGGCGAGCAGCCCCTGCCACGGTCCGTAGGTGCGCGCGGTGAACAGCATGCGCATGGCGAGCCGCCAGATCAGGAGCATGCCGTTCAATCCGAGCAGGGCGGCGAGGAGGGGATCGATCTCGAGCGCGATGGGTGCACCCAGGGCGCGGGCGAACCACAGCTGCGCCCACAGGAACGCGGCCGCGTAGCCCGCGAGGAGGAGGAAGGCTGCGAGCGGACCGCGGCGGTCGCGCATGCGCATCCAGCGCTCGCCGAGCGAGCCCGACCAGCCGAGCCGGTCCCAGCCCGCCATCGCGATGCCGCCGATCCAGCGCGCCTTCTGGCGAACGGCCGTGTCGAGGGTCGAGGGGAAGTGCCCCGCCGAGGCGACCACCGCTTCCTCGCCCGCAATGGCGGGAATTCGCACGAACAATGTCTTGTGCCCCATGGCGCCGAGGCGCAGGCCGAGCTCGTAATCCTCTGTCTGACTGTCGGCAGCGAAGGGGCGGCCCTCGCGCTGCGCGGCCAGCTGGGAGAGCGCGCCGCGCTCGATGGCGCAGCCGACCCCGGCGAGCGGGACCGCGGCGCCGACCGCCTCGCGCACGACCAGCTCCTTGCCGTGCGCCTCGGCGAACTCGTCGCAATAATGGCCGCTGATCCAGCGCGAGTCCGGGTGGACCAGCGGGACCACGGGCAGCTGGATCGCGGCGGCGCGCTCGACCAGGCGGTCGAACAGCGGGAGTTCGAGCGGGTGGACGAGGTCCTCGGCATCGTGGAGGACGACTGCCTTGGCGGGCCGGTCCATGCCCCATTCGAGTGCGACCAATGCGTCGTAGAGATGGTTGAGGCAGTCGGCCTTGCTTGTCGGGCCGTCGGCGTCGATCTCGACCAGCTGGATGCGCGCATCGTCGACCTTCATCACTTCGACCGCGGTCGCTTCGTCGTTGCGATAATGACCGACGAACAGGCGGTAGTCGGCCTCGCCGAACCGCTCGAGCGTCGAGCGGAGCATGTCGCCGATCACCGCGCTTTCGTCCCAGGCGGGGATGAGGACCGCGAACCAGCCGGGGCGCGCGGGCGGACCCATGCGGTCGGCAAAGGCGCGCGGGTGGCGGCGGTAGACGGTCGCCGAGCGCCACAGGCGGCGCGTGAAATAGAGAATGTCTACGAGAAGGTCGTCGAGCGCGAAGACGAAGAAGCCGACCGCAGCGAATAGGGCAAGCTCGCCCGCGAAGGCGGCGAAGAGCGACGCGATGTTCACCGCGCGCAGCTCAAGTCGTCGAAAGTTGGAGCCCGGGTCATTCGCGTCCCCCCGCGAGAATCATCCGAGCAGCGACTTCTTGTCATAACGGAAGTTAAACGACAAGACCTGTTCGTTTCGCGTCCATATCGGACGGAACAGTTCCAGTCGGCAGGATATTTACGGGGCAGTAAGGTTAAGGGACTATTGGCTTGGGGCAGCCGCTTTGGTTCCGACTTCGAAAGACTGCCCGATGATCCAGACCGTCACGCTCACCCTGCAAGGCCGTGCAGCGCATCTGCTGTCGCGACTCGAAGTGGGCCTGCCGCGGATCATGACCGTGTGGCTGCTGCTGGCCATGTCGGCGTGCAGCCTGCGCGTCGGGCTCGGCGTCGCGGGCAAGGGGGCGACCGGGCTGACGACGGCGTTCCCGTACATTCTCGTGACCATCGCGCCGCTGGTGTCGATGGGCTTCGCGCTCAAGTGGTTCGCGCAGGGCGAGGAGATGCAGGGGCCGAAGACGCGCCTGGCGCGCTACGGCCACTGGCGCGACGTGTCGCTCGAGGAAGCGCGCGCGCATCCGCTGTTCGGTGCGGGCGGCCTGATGGTCTCGCTGCTGATCGGGATGCTGCTCAACGTGCCGGTGCGTATGATGGAATATCTCGTCGCGATTCCCGCGATCGCGGTGGACGTGCCGACCTGGCTGTCGACGCTCCACCTGATGGCGACGCTCGATGTCGTGCTGCTCTGCTCGCTCTATTCGATCGCGTTCGTCGCGGCGCTCAAGCGTGCCCCGATCTTCCCGCGGCTGCTGGTCTCGATCTGGATCGTCGACATCGCGATGCAGCTCGTCATCGCCAAGATGGTCGCCGCGCAGGGCCTCCCGGCGAGTGTTGCCGAGCCGCTTCACACGCTGCTCGACGGAAACGGCAAGAAGGTGCTGATCAGTGCGGCCATCTGGGCGCCCTACCTGATCCTCTCGCGCCGCGTGAACGTCACCTACCGCCGCCGCGTCGAGATTTAGTCCACAGACCGAGTCGCAAACTGCCCAAACGCCGATTTTCGTGGCCGAGTCGTGCGCCTGACACGAACGGCTCGGAGCTTCCGTGCCGCCATTTCAGCAAGACGAGAGTCCAGATTCGGGACAATTCTGAGCGCAGAGCTTAACCTGCGTTAACCCCGATATTTCGCCGAATTCGGCCGATTTCCGCGGCCTGTAAAGAATTTGGAAACGGCTGCGGAATTAACACGCGTTAAATCGGATTGGTTGACTCAAAGTTAAAGCGGAGTCAGCTTCCACTCATCCGACGCGGACTGCTCGCCGTGCGGAAACGGGTGAGGCGCCTTCGGGCATGAGCCTAGTTTTCCACAGGGCATGAGGTGACGGACGGGCGTCCCTGACGGGGCATCCGCATCGTACAAGTATTGGGTGAGATAGGGGACAGGACATGAACAAGTTCATTTCGATGATCAAAGACGAGTCGGGTGCTTCGGCGGCCGAATACGCGCTGATCCTTGCGATCATTGGTGCCACGCTCGCGATTGCCGCGGTCGCCCTGGGCGGCGCGATCGGCAATGCGATCGACGACACCACCAACTGCATCGAAGCCGGCGAGAACGCGACCACTTCCATTTGCTAATCCGGCGCCCCGATCGGGGCATGCAAAAAGAGACGGCCGGCCCTTCAAACGGCCGGCCGTTTCTACTTCCGGCCTCTGCATTCGGCGAGTGTGACACGTCTGTCACACGGGAAAGCTAGGAAAACTGCCAGAGGACTGATATAGGTTAAGCCCAAACAGGGGGGTGAGGCGCCAATGCAACGACAGTCGCTCATTGCCATCGCCATCGCGGTCGTCCTCGGACTGGTCGCCGTATGGGTTGCCAACAGCTGGTTTTCCGCACGCGAAGCGCGGATCGAGGCCGCAAACTCCGGAACGCAGCGCATCGCGGTTGCCGCGGTGCCGATGAATTACGGATTCGAGATTAAGCCCGAACATATCAAGTTCGCCAACTATCCGGCCGACGCGCTGCCGCCAGGCACCTTTTCGTCGCTCGAGGAATTGCTGCCTGCGGGCAAGGCGCGCCACGTGCTTCGCCCGGTGCAGATCAACCAGCCGATGCTGGCGGCCGACTTGACCGGCGAAGGCGAAGGGGCCTCGATCGCGGCGATCCTTCCGGCGGGGATGCGCGCCACGACCGTCCAGATCAACGCCGTCTCCGGCGTCGCGGGCTTCATCAAGCCCAACGACACGGTCGACGTGCTCATCACGCGCCAGCCGCTCGGGAATGCCGGTGCCGGAGGCCAGGTCACCGACGTCCTCCTCCAGAACATCCGCGTCATCGCGATGGACCAGAATGCGAAGGACGATCCCAATTCGCCGGCCAACGTCTCGAGCACCGCAACGCTAGAGGTCACGCCGGTCGACGCGCAAAAGCTCGTGCTCGGCCAGCAGCTGGGCTCGCTCAGCCTGGTGCTGCGCAAGCCGGGCGAGCAGGAGAATATTCCGATCGTCGAGACGGTCAGCCTGACCGACCTTCGGTACGAATTGTCGAACGCCTATCGCCGCGACGGCGACGCTGCGACCGAAGCGGCCGCACCTGCGCCGCGGCCGCGCACACAGGTCGTGCGGCGTCCGGCAAGAACGGTTCGCCAGTCGCCGCCGCCTCCCCCTGCCAACAAGGTGGAGGTGACGCGCGGTACCCAGTCCAGCGAATATGAGGTGGGGGAATATGCGCGCTGAGAAGAAATGGATGGCCGGCCTCGCCGCCGGCCTGATGGCCGCGACCGCGGTCCTCGCCGCGCCTGCGTCGGCGCAGATCGTCGCCGAGGCGGAGGGGGTTCATGCCGGCGAACTGGCAGTCCCGGTCAACAAGAGCCAGGTGCTCAGAACCGACCGCCGGTTCCAGAGGGCGTTGATCGGCAATCCCGAGATCGCGGACGTCCTGCCGCTGACCGACCAGTCGCTCTATGTGCTGGGCAAGTCGGTCGGGACGACGAGCCTCACGCTTTACGACGGTCGCAATAACCTCATCGCAGTGGTCGACGTGGCAGTCGGGCCCGACGTGACCGGGTTGCGGCGCCAGCTGTCCGACCTGATGCCGGGGGATACGCTCGGCGCACGGATGGTCAACGACAGCATCGTGCTCGAGGGTATCGTGTCGTCGGCGGTCGCCGCCGACCGCGCGGTGCAGCTGGCCGAGGCCTATGCGCCAGGCCGCGTCATCAACATGCTTTCGATCGGCTCGTCGCAGCAGGTGCTGCTCGAGGTCCGCTTCTCCGAGGTCAAACGCACCGCGCTCAAGGATCTCGGTATCGGCATGTTCGTCACCGACGAGGACGTTCAGGGTTCGATCGGCAGCGGCGCCAGCCTGACGCCGGGCGACGATTCCGATTCCAACTCGGGGTTCGGCAACGGCGTACTCGGACTGAGTTCGATCACGGACGCGTTCGGCGTGTTCACTGGCGACTTCCCGCTTCTGGGGGCCAATATCAGCCTCGCGCTCGACGCGCTGGAGCGCAAGGGCGCGGTGACGACTCTGGCGGAACCGACGCTGGTCGCGCTGTCAGGCGAAACCGCGAGTTTCCTCGCGGGCGGCGAGTTCCCGATCCCGGTTGCGCAGAATTCGACCGGATCGGGAAGCGCGATCACGGTCCAGTTCAAGCCGTTCGGCGTGAGCCTGGCCTTCACGCCCACGGTGCTGGCCGACGGGGTAATCAACATCGTCGTGGCTCCCGAGGTCAGCTCGATCGACACGTCCGCGTCCGTCACCATCAACGGGCTGGTGGTCCCGGGACTGTCGACGCGGCGCGCACAGACGGTGCTCGAACTGCGCGACGGAGAGAGCTTCGCGCTTGCCGGACTGCTGCGCACCGATTTCCAGGACACGGTCAACCAGTTTCCGATCCTCGGCTCGCTGCCGATCATCGGCACGCTGTTCCGGTCGACCAATTTCCGGCGCGAGGAAACCGAACTGGTGATCATCGTGACGCCGCGGCTGGTGCGTCCGGTTCCGGCCGGTTCGCTCAAGGTTCCGACCGACGGAGCGCTGCCGCCTGACGAGATCGACCTGTTCCTGCTCGGCAAGACCGACAGCGGCGTGCCTGCGCTGAGCCTGCCCACCAAGCAGCCCGAGGGCGTGTGGTACCCGATCGGCGAACCGCCAACGAGCCAGGCGCCCGGCATGGGCGGTGTCGATCCCGATGCATTGGAGGACGATTATGGCCACGACCTTTAAGCCGCTGGCCGGAATCGGCCTCGTCGCACTGCTCGGCGCGTGCGCGCCTGTCGCGCATCATTACGGCGAGGCGGTGAAGTACAATACCGCTGTCCAGACGATCAATCCCGCGCCGGTCTATCCGGCTGGGGGCGCGCAGCCCGGCGACAGCGGCGAACATGGCTCGGACGCCGTGCAGCGCTATCGCGACGACAGCGTCAAGCAGCCGTCGCGCGAAAGTGCGAGCGGCGGAGTCGGAGGTGGAAGCAGCGGGGGGCCTAGATAGGTCTGAAGGACATGGATCATGGCTCGGTATGAAAAGTTCTGGCGTAATGAGGACGGGGCAGTCGCCCCGACCATCGGGCTAACCGCCTTCCTGCTCGTCGCAGCCGGCGGCGTCGCGTTCGACTATGCCCGGCTGGCGACCCTCGATACCGAAATGCAAAGCGCGGCCGACCAGGCGGCGCTCGCCGCCGCGACCCAACTCGACCAGAATAGCGGGACGATCACCCGCGCGACGGCCGCCGCCAACCGCCTGATCGAGAACCGTACCTTGTTGTCCAACGACAGCGGTGCGCGTGCGATCGGCATCGCGTCGGTGTCCTTCTACGCCACGGCCGCCCATGCGCAGGTCGCGAACGGCAACGCATGCCCGAGCGCCAACAAGGTGACGACCGATGCCGACGCGCATTTCGTGTGTGTGCAAACGGTCGGGCGCACAGCCAACTTCGCGCTGACGCCCGTAGTCGGGGCGTTTCGCGGTACCGCGACGGGCGTCGCGGTCGCCGGGCTGGGCTCGGCGATCTGCAAGACCCCGCCGATCATGCTGTGCAATCCCGACGAGCCTCCGACCAACACGAGCGAGACGCTGTCTTATAATCCGGCCAGGGGTGCCGGATTGCGCCTCGTGACGGGCGATGCAACGGTGCCGGGCAATTTCGGCTGGCTCGAATCCGGGATCGGCACGGGGGCCAACGCGCTCAAGGGTTCGCTCGGCTACAACAGTCCGCCTGGCTACTGTCAGCCGACCTCGGGCGTGACGACCAAGCCTGGCATGACAACCTCGGTGCTGACCGCCATCAACACTCGTTTCGACGTGATGGAAAACGGCAACAACTGCCCGAGCCAGCCGGGCGGGGTTTGCTCGCCTGCGATGAATACGCGCAAGGACCTGGCGTGCCCCGGGTCTGACCTCGCCTGCACGGGGGCGTGGCAGCACGTTCCCTACAATCCCAATTTCGTCGATCATGACTCGGATGCGTCCACGCCGACGGTGCAGGGCGCGCTCCCGAGCGACGGTTCGATGGACCCCGCGATCATGGGTTATCCGCACGACTACTGCCACTCGGGGAAAATCGGCCAGTTCACATGCGGGATCGCCGGCAACGGCCAATGGGACGCCGATGCCTATTTCCGGGTGAATTACGGCTGGGATTCGGCGACGTGGAAGACCTATTTCACGACCACGGATCCCGACACCGGGGTGTCCACCTTCACGTTCCCGCGCCGCTACGACGTCTATCGTTGGGAGCTTTCGAACCCCAATTTCAGCGGCGTCGGCATCGACAACGCTCAGGCCGTGGGCAGCAATTACGCCCATTCGCGTCCCGCCTCCGGCGTCGGCGGTGTCGATTTCAGTGCGAGTCAGCCCGATCGCCGCCTGATCGCGATCGCGGTGCTCAATTGCCAGGCGCTCGTGGTCAAGGGCAAGACGACCAATGTCGAGGTAGCCGATTGGATCAACGTCTTCATGGTCGAGCCGACGCTCAAGCGCGGCACCGGCAACGAATCCGACCTGTGGACTCGCGACAAGGATCTCTACGTCGAATTCGTCGAGAAGATCGACGTCAGCAATGGCGAGAACAACCTGCCGGTGCGGCGCGACACGCCGTATCTCCTCAAATGAAGAACCGCGGACTTCGCCAGTGCCGCCGCGGCGCGGCGGCGGCCGAGTTCGCGCTCGCGCTGCCGTTGCTGATGGTCATCCTCGCCGGGGCCATCGAGCTGGGGTTCTATCTCTACAGCGAGCATCGTCTGGTCGAGGCCGTGCGCGACGGCGCTCGCTATGCGTCGCGCCAACCCTTTTCCGAATTCGCGACCTGCTCCGGCTGGACGCCGTCGAGTACGCTGTCGACCAATACGAAGCGGATCGTCCAGAAGGGTTCGCTGGACAGTTCGGACCCCGATCTCCTGTGGGGCTGGGGTGAGACAGGCGAAAGCTTCACGATGACGCTCAGCTGCGTCAGCGCGGTCTCCTACTCGGGGAACAATGTCACGATGGATGGAATCTACGCCGACTCTACGAGCGGGGCACCGGTCGTCACGGTGCGTGCATCGATCCCGCACCAGTCGGTGTTCGTCCTGTTCGGGTTCGACCCGATGACCCAGCTCAATGCCCGGGGCCAAGCCGCGGTGATGGGCATATGACGCTGCGCCGCCTCCTTCTCGACACGCGCGGCGCCGGTGCCGCCGAGTTCGCCATGGTCGTGCCGCTGCTCGCCCTGTTCATGCTCGGCATCATCGATGCCGGCCGCATGATGTGGGAACTCAACGAGGTGAAGAAGGCCGCGGCGCAGGGCGTGCGCTTCGCCATCGTCACCGACCCGGTCGAGGGCAAGCTCGCGTCGGCCGACTATGTCGGGAAGACGGTGGGTGGGGTCACGCTGACACAAGGAGACCGGATTCCGGCAGCCGGGCTGGGCAAGGTCGTGTGCGACGACACGAGCTGCACCTGCACGGGCACCTGCTCGCCGCTTGGCGGGACGACCTACAGTTCGGCGGCGTTCAACGCGATCGTGGCGCGCATGCGACTCCATTATCCGCAGATCGCCGCCGACAATGTCACCGTCACCTATTCAGGATCGGGCCTTGGCTATGCAGGAAACCCTGGCGGCCCGGACATCTCCCCTCTGGTCACGGTGACCGTTTCGGGCCTCGAGTTCCAGCCGGTCACGGCGATGCTGCTGACCTCGTTTACCCTTCCGACCGAACGCGCCTCGCTGACCGCCGAGGACATATCGGGCACTCAGAGTCACTAGGAGCGTAAGGCGTCATGTCGATCATCGATCCCAATGCCCACGACCGCAAGGGATGGCACGCAGGCGGACACCACCCGCCGGTGCTGCTGTTCCTGACCGGTGCGGCGGGCGATCCCGGGGCACTGGCCGGCGTCGAAGTGGCCGGCTTTCCGCTCCAGCTTTCGATCATCGACGACAAGACGGAGCTTGGCCCGAACGACCTACGCGGCGCGGCGGCGGCGGTAATCCAGATCCGGCCGGACGATGACGAGGGCATCCAGCGTTTCGCCGAGATCGCAGCCGCGACGTCGACCCCGCTCCTGGCGGCCGCGTTCGAGCCGCCGCTGGCGTTCGTCCGCCAGCTGATCCGCGCGGGCGCCCACGACGTCGTTCCGCTCCCGCTCGATATTGCCGACCTTGAAGCATCGATCCATCCGCTGGCGAAAGAGTTTGCCGCTCGCAAGCGCAGCCAGGCGTCCGGCCACGAACGCTCCGTCATGTTCATCAAGTCCGAGGGCGGAGTGGGAGCGACCTCGCTCCTGTCCCAGCTCACGACGCGCTTTGCCGAGAGCGAGGCTGCGGCAGGGCGCGAAGTCTGCCTGCTCGATCTCGACATGCAGTTCGGCGATGCCGCCTTCGTGCTCGGCCTGCGTCCGCGACTTACCCTTGCGGATCTCGTGGAAGCCGGCGACCGGATCGACGGCGAATTGCTGCGGTCGACCGCGACCGACCATCCCAGCGGACTCAAGATCGTCGCGGCGCCGCCCGAGATCTTGCCGCTCGAGGCGCTCGACGCCGACCACGCCTTTCGCATACTCGATCTGGCCAAGCGCGAGTTCGGAACGGTATTCGTCGACCTGCCGATGAACTGGACCAATTGGTCGCTGTCTCTGGTCGGGCGCGCCGACATCGTCGTGATGGTGACCGAACTGTCGATCCCGTCGCTCAACCGGGCGCGACGCCAGCTCGATCTCCTTTCGGAACAGGGACTCGGGAACATCGACGTTCGGGTCGTTGTCAACCGGTTCGAAAAGGGACTGTTCAAGAAACTGACGCGCGCGGACGCGGAGCATGTGCTGGGCCGACAGGTCGATTACACTGTCTGCAACGACCATGCGACGATGAGCGAGGCGCTGGAGCGCGGGGTGCCCATCGCGCACGTGAAGCGGCGCAGCGCCCTGGGCAAGGATCTCGACCTGCTCGACGGCGGGCTGGCCGCCGGTCTCGGACTGGAGCGCTAGACGATGTGGCAGATCAAGAAATCCAAGGGCATGACCGCAGAAGACGCCCATGACGGCAGCGCCAACGACGATTTCGCCAGGCGCAATCGGGAGGAAGCCCGCAAACTGATGACCACCGGCGATGCCGGGGCCTTTGCGCAGCGCGACCTCCACACCGACCTCAAGGTGGAACTGCACCAGCGGCTGCTCGACCGCATCAACCTTTCCGCCCTCGACAGCATGTCGCGCGAGCAGATCGCCGACGAGATCGGCGACCTCGTCGCCGAGGAGCTCGCCAGGACCGAGCACGCGCTCAACGCTGCCGAGCGCAAGCAGATGGTCGAGGACGTGCTCGACGAACTGCTCGGGCTCGGCCCGCTCGAGCCGCTCCTCAAGGACACGACCATCACCGACATTCTGGTGAACGGGTTCGAGCGCATTTACGTCGAGCGCTACGGCGTGCTCGAGCCGACCAAGGTGCGGTTCAAGGACGAGCGTCACCTCATCCGTATCATCCAGAAGATCGTCTCGGCGGTCGGCCGCCGCATCGACGAAAGTTCACCGCTGGTTGACGCGCGCCTCGCCGACGGAAGCCGCGTCAACGCGGTCGTGCCGCCATTGGCGCTCGACGGGTCGCTGCTCTCCATTCGCAAGTTCGCCAAGGTACCGATCAGCCTCGACCGCCTGGTCGAGATCGGCTCGGTGCCGCAACAGGTGGCCGAAGTGCTCGAGGGTATCGTCAAGGCACGCCGTAACGTGCTCATCTCGGGCGGCACCGGTTCGGGCAAGACGACCATGCTCAACGCGATGAGCGCGTTCATCGACCACAGCGAGCGTATCGTCACGATCGAGGATTCGGCCGAACTCCAGCTGCAGCAGGATCACGTCGCTCGGCTCGAGACCCGCCCGCCCAACATCGAGGGGCGCGGAGAAATAACCCAGCGCGACCTCGTCAAGAACGCGCTGCGCATGCGTCCCGACCGCATCATCGTCGGCGAGGTGCGCGCCGGGGAGGCATTCGACATGCTCCAGGCGATGAATACGGGTCACGAGGGATCGATGACCACGGTTCACGCCAATACGCCGCGCGACAGTCTGAGCCGCGTCGAGCAGATGATCGGCATGAGCGGGATCGACATTCCCGCCAAGGCCGCGCGCCAGCAGATCGCGTCTGCAATCAACGTCGTGATCCAGGTCTCGCGTCTGTCCGACGGCCGTCGCAAGCTGGTCAGCCTGTCGGAAATTACTGGCATGGAAGGCGACGTCATCACGCTCCAGGAGATCTTCCGCTTCCGCCAGACCGGTATCGATAGCGAGGGCATCGTCAAGGGCGTGTTCGAGGCGACCGGCATCCGGCCCCGCTTCCTCGACCAGACGATGGCGCATGGCGTCGACCTGTCGCCCGAACTCTTCCGGCCAGACACGAGGTTCGATTGATGGATATCTGGCTGCGCGCCCTCATCCTGGCGCTCGTCTTCGCGGCGGTGCTGATCATCGTCGAGCGGATCGTCGGCGGTGTGATCCGCAGCCGCGCGGCGGGTGGGGCGATCAACAAGCGCCTCGACATGATCGCCAAGGGTGCGACGCACGAAGAGACCATGCTCATCCTGCGTCGCGGCGATTACGATCCGCGCAGCAATATGCCGAGCATTCTGGGCGGGTGGGCAAGCTGGATTCACCAGTTGCTGGTCCAGGCAGGGATCACGACCGGGGCGGGCCGCATCGTCGTGCTGCTGATGGTGTTGCCGCTGGCGATCTTCCTGGCTTTCGTCCTGCTCTTTTCGCTGGCCGGGTACGTGATTTCCCCGGGACGCATCCTGCTTCTGGGAACGGTCGCGGCGGTTCTCGGGGTAGCCTTCCCGATGACGATCCTGCGGGTCATGGCGACGCGGCGCCGGCGCCGGATGGGCGAACAGTTCCCGGTGGCGCTCGACGTGTTCGTGCGCGGACTTCGCGCGGGCCACCCGGTCGCGGCCGCGCTCGAACTGCTGACCACCGAAATGCCCGACCCGATCGGCAGCGAATTCGGCCTCGTGGTCGACGAGGTGACCTATGGCGCCGACCTACGTGACGCGCTCGATGAGATGGCCGACCGCTGGGACATCGAGGACATCCGCATGTTCGTCGTGTCGCTGTCGGTCCAGTCCGAGACGGGCGGCAATCTGGCGGAGATCCTAGAGAACCTCACGAAGGTGATCCGCGAACGTCAGGCGATGGTGATGAAGGTCCGCGCCCTCTCCAGCGAGGGGCGCATGACCGCGTTGATGCTCTCGGTCCTACCGCTGGTCGCGCTGGTAATCACTTTCCTCGGCAACTCGTCCTTCTTCCTCGACGTCGCCGATGACCCGATGTTCATTCCCTCGTTCGGCGTTCTCATCCTGATGTGGGTGATCGGCGTCATGATGATCCGCAAGATGATCGACCTCAAGGTGTAGCCGATGTTCGACTTGATCCTAGAAAGTGACGGCGCGCGCCTGGTCGTCCTCGCCCTTCTCTTTCTCGCGGTCGTCGCGCTGGTCTATTTCGTCGGCCAGTCGGTGACGGGGCGAGCGGCGGTGCGAGAGCGTCTCGACGCCGCGGCCGGCCAACATGAAGTCGACGCCGACGGACTGTCCCTGCGTGCGGACGTCACGCGCGGGCGCTGGGTGGATCTTGTCAACGCGGTCGAGAAAGCCGGTGTCAACCTCGTCGACACGAAGGACGAAACGCTGCGCAAACGGCTGATCGCAGCGGGCTACAAGTCGCCGGTCGCCCCGCGCGTCTACACGCTGGTCCGGCTGACTGCCGTGATCGTGCTGCCGATCCTCGTCATCACCTACACCTACCTGCTCGGCGAGCGTCCGAGCCTCGTCAAACTCTACTTCGCGACGATCATCTCCGCAGCCGCTGGCCTTTACGTCCCCTCCTTGTTCATTCGTGCCAAGGCCGACCGCCGGCGCGAAGCCATCATCAATGGGTTTCCCGACGCGCTCGACCTCATGCTAGTGTGCGTCGAAGCGGGGCTCGGGATCGAGACGGCCTTCAGCCGCGTCGGCATGGAAATGGCAAGATCGCACCCGCTGCTCGCCGAACAGTTCGGCGCGGTCGTGCTCGAGTTGCGCGCCGGTCGCAGTCGCGAGGACGCGCTCAGGCGCATGGCGGACCGCGCCGGCGTCGACGAGATCCGCGCCTTCGCGACGCTGCTGATCCAGTCGACCAAGCTGGGGTCGTCGGTCGCGCAGACGCTGCGCACCTATGCTGCGGAAATGCGCGACAAACGCCGCATGCGCGCCGAGGAAAAGGCACACCGCCTGCCGGTGCTGCTGTCGGTGCCGCTGGTCGGTTGCATGCTGCCGGTGATGATCGGCGTGCTGATGGTGCCCGCGGTGATCCGCATGGTGCGCGTGATGCTGCCTGCATTGGGGGGAGAATGATCCATGACCCGTACGTTCACGCTCGCTGCTAGCTCGCTCACCGCCCTGGCGGTCGCGGCCTGTGCATCCGACAAGATCGAGATCCGTCAGATCGCCTCGCCCATCCAGCAGGGCGACATGGCGGTCGCTGACCGGCTCGCGGAAGCGGCCGGACAGATGCGGCTCGGCAATATCGGCCTGGCGCTCGAATCGTACAGGAAGGCGCTGCGCACCTCGCCGACCAGTGTCGGGGCGCATGCTGGCATCGCGCGCGCCTACGACCAGATGGGACGCTTCGACCTGTCGATGAACCATTACCAGCAAGCGCTGGCACTGCGGCCCGACGAGCCGCGGCTCTACCGGATGCTCGCAGCATCGCTCAAGCGCCAGGGTCGCCCGGTCGACGCCGCGCGCGTGATGGCCGAAGCGCAGACGCGTGCGGCCGCGCTGGCGGCTCGCGAGGAGGCGCTGGCGACGATGGCGTCGGTCGAGGCCGAGACCGAGGCGCCGGCCCCGATGCCGGCTCCCGTTGCCGAACCCGAATTCGACCAAGCCGAATTGACGGCGGAGCGCGAGCGCGTGCTGGCCGCGGCGCACGCCCGTCCCGATTTCGCCGCAGAAGCGATCGAGGCGCGCGAGGCGCTGGCCGCGGCCGAAAAGGCGCTCGCGAGCCTTCCCGAACGCCCGGTCGAGTTTCTCGGCCCGCCCTCGCGGCCCGAACTGGTTGCAGGATCGCTTGCGGTCGTGCCCGAGCCACTGCGCGCGTCCGGCGTGACCGTGCGCCTGCCCGCCGCCGCCGCCAGGCCGATGCCGCAACGCGTTGCCGCGCCCGCGCGGGTGATGGCCAATGCGCCCAAGGCGCCTGGAGTGCGCACCAAGGTCGTGTCGGGCTCGCTCGTGACCGAGACGGTCGAGTTCGCGCCGCAGCGCATCGCCGCGCCCGAGCCCGATCTTGTCGCCGTGGCCGCGCCGGTGGCCGCACCGGGCCCGCGGCTCGAGCGGTTGAGCGGGGGCGAGGTGGCGCTCGTCACCAGTGCCGATCCGATCTGGCAGGAGCCGCCGGTGGTGACGCTGGCGAGCGCGCCCGAAAGGCCCGAACTTCCCGCTGATCGTCCGCTCGAAATCCGCAGCGACAAGGTCGCCCTGCTCGACATGCCAAAGGTCGCGCGGCCGCTGCTCAACCCGCCTGCGCTGACACGCTCGGCGGTCGAGCCCGCGCCCGTCCTGCTGGTCGCGGCGGGCCAATCGACGCGGGTTGCCGAACTGGCGCGCGAGCATCTCGACGCGCAGGGGCTGGCCAACGTCACGATCGACCGGTCGCCCACCGCGCGGCGCCATTCGATCCTGCTCTATCCCAAGGGTCGGCGCGAGGAAGCGCTGGTACTGGCGCGGCGCTTCGGCTTCCGCATCGTCGCGCAGCCGGGGCCGGTCACGGAGATGGTGCTCCACCTCGGTAGCGATGCTGCCGGGTTCGATTGGCAGCCGGCCGTTCGCGGCTGATGATCCTAGCACTGGCCCTCGCGCTGGGGGCGGCCCAGCCGCTCCCGACCGAGGTGCGCGCCCAACTCGACGAGGCGGCGCATGCGCTTTCGATGGGGCGGACCATTCAGGCGCGCGCGATGCTGGCCGAAGCAGTGCGGCAAGGCGCGCGCGGGGAGCCGCTCGACCGGCTGATGGCCGACCTCGACTTTGCCGAAGGCAAGCATGAGCGCGCGCTGGCCTATTATCGCCAGCTGCTCGCGGCCAATCCCGACGACGCGATCCTGATCGAACGCGCCGCGATCTCGGCGCTCGAACTGGACAAGGAGACCGAGGCGCGTGCGCTCCTGTCGCGCCTCTCGATCGCGCAGGCGACGCGCTGGACAACGCTCAACGCGATGGGAGTGATGGCCGACCGGGACGGGCGCTACGAGGTCGCGCGCGAGGCCTATGCCGCGGGGCTGGCGATGGCGCCCGAAGAACCCAAGTTGCTCAACAATCTCGGCTGGTCATTGCTGCTGCAGGGGCAATGGGCCGATGCGCTCGTCCCGCTCGAGGCGGCGGCGCGGTTGGCACCCGAAAACCCGAAAATCCTCGCTAATCGCGACCTGGCCCGCATGGCGATGAGCGCGGAATTGCCGGTGCGAAGGCCGGGGGAAAACGGGGCGAACTATGCCGCGCGCCTCAACGATGCGGGGGTGGTCGCGGCGGCGCAGGGGGACAAGCCCAAGGCCGTCGCCGCCTTTACCCGCGCGCTCGAAGCTTCTAGCCGATGGTACAAGCGCGCCGCCGACAATCTGGCGCGGATCGGGGGGAAGAAATGAATTTGATCGCAATGGTGCCCGACTGGCTGGCCGCCATCTTCGCCGCGCTCCTGCTGGCCGCCGCGGTCGAGGACGTGTGGCGCATGAAGATCAGCAACTGGACCGTGCTCGCGCTGCTGGTCGCGGCAGTGGCGGCGATCTTCGTGGTCGGCTTCGAGGTCGACGCGTGGAAGAACCTCGCCATCCTCGTCGTCGGACTGACACTCGGCACCTTCATGTTCTCGGCCGGCTGGATGGGCGGCGGCGACGTCAAGCTGACGGTGGCGGCGCTCGTCTGGTTCTCGGTCATCGGCGCGCTGCAGACGCTGGCCGCGATCGCGCTGGCGGGGGCGGTGCTGGTCATCGTCACGATGGTCACGCGCGGCGTCGGGCTGGGCGAGAAGAAGCGCGGCCGGATGGTCAGCTACGGCGTCGCGGTGGCGGCCGGCTCGCTGCTGATGGCCGCATTCGAGCGCGGACTGGTGTGATGATCGCGGCGCTGCTCGCAGCGCTGGTGGCGCCCGAGACGGTGGCCGCCGACGGACGCTGGGCTGCCTTCCGGCTGGACGACGGGACGTGCGAGGCGCGCGGGCGCGCTTGGCGGCATCTGACGGACAAGGAGCGCCAACCGCTGGCCCGCTTCGTGTTCGACGAAAGCGGGCGGATGGTCGGGCTCAACGTCCAGTTGCGTCGGTTGCAGCGGGCCGGATCGAGCGTGATGCTGGCGGTCGACGAAGCGAGCTTCCTTCTCGAAGGCGAGGGGCGGCAGGCGTGGACCAAGGACGGCGAACAGGGGCTGGCGATCGTCGATGCGCTGCGCACTGGCGCGCGGATGCGGGTGACGGGGCACGCGACCTCGGGCGGGCGTTTCACCGACTATTACCCCCTCGACGGGGTCAATACGGCGATCGACGCGGCCGCGGCAGCGTGCGCGAATTCACTGGAAAAATGAGGGGCTTGCCCCTATGTGGCGCCCACTCATGAGCGCCGATACCAACCTGATGCCGATTCCCGGCCAAGTCGATCCCGTGCCTGTCGCGCGGGCCCCGCAGCCCATGGCAGACGGGCGGATCAACCTCGTCGGCCTGCCCAAGGAGGTGCTGCGCACGGTCCTGATCGAAGCGGGCATGGCGGAGAAGCAGGCCAAGCTGCGCGCCAAGCAGATCTGGCACTGGATTTACAATCGCGGTGCGACCGATTTCGAGGCGATGACCGATATCGCCAAGGCGCAGAAGCCGTGGCTCGAGGAGCGCTTCACCATCCGCCGTCCCGACGTGGTCGAGGCGCAGGTCTCGACCGACGGCACGCGCAAGTGGCTGCTGCGCACGCATGACGGCCACGACTACGAGATGGTGTTCATCCCCGATGCCGACCGCGGGACGCTGTGCGTGTCGAGCCAGGTCGGGTGCACGCTCAACTGCCGCTTCTGCCACACCGGCACGATGCGTCTTGTCCGCAACCTCGAACCCAACGAGATCGTCGGGCAGGTAATGCTGGCGCGCGACGCGCTGGGCGAATGGCCGAGCCGTCCGGAAGGCCGCATGCTCACCAACATCGTGATGATGGGGATGGGCGAGCCGCTCTACAATTTCGACAATGTCAGCCAGGCGCTTCACATCGTCATGGACGGCGATGGGCTCGGCCTGTCGAAGCGCCGCATCACCTTGTCGACATCGGGCGTGGTGCCGATGATGGGGCGTTGCGGCGACGAGATCGGCGTCAACCTTGCCGTCTCGCTCCACGCGGTGACCAAGGAAATCCGCGACGAGATCGTGCCGATCAACAAGAAGTACGGCATCGAGGAACTGCTGCAGGCGTGCGCCGACTATCCTGGCGCCAACAATGCGCGCCGCATCACGTTCGAATATGTGATGCTCAAGGACAAGAACGACACGGACGAGGATGCGCGCGAGCTGGTGCGGCTGCTCAAGCACTACAAGCTGCCCGCGAAGGTCAATCTCATCCCGTTCAACCCGTGGGACGGCGCGCCCTACGAATGCTCGACCCCCGAACGCGTGAAGCGGTTCAGCGACATCGTGTTCGAAGCGGGCATTTCCGCGCCGGTGCGCACGCCCCGCGGCCGCGACATCGATGCGGCGTGCGGCCAATTGAAGACCGCGGCCGAGAAGAAGTCACGCGCGCAGATCGATCGCGAGGCGGCGGCCGGTCAGGCCTGAGCCAGGCGCCGCATCGCCGGCATCTCCCCGTAGGTCAGCGCGCGCCACGCCCATTCGAGCGGGCCGAAGCGGAAGGCCTTGAGCCACAGGTGCGAGAAGACGATCTGCAGCGCGAAAAAGGCGAAGCAGAGCGCCATCACCTGCGCCGGTCCGATGCGGCCGGCTAGCGCGAGGCCCGGGCCGATCCCGGTCAGCACGAACATGTGCAGGAAGCTCTGCATCACGTAGTTGGTGAGCGCCATGCGCCCGACCGGTGCGAACATCCTTGCGAGGAACGACCAGCTTCCCGAGTGGAACAGAAGGATGAGCCCGGTCGCATAGCCGATGTCGAGGATCGGCACGCCGAGATAGTGAAGGAAATGCGGGAGCGGTTCGGGGGCCGACAGGAAGTCGAACTCCATCGCCGTGTAAAGCGCCTCCATCGCGAGACCCAGCGGCAGGGTGACCATGCACAGACGGCGCACCTGCGGGAGCAGGTCGCCCATGCGCTGGAACCAGCCCTTGCGCGCGATCCACGCGCCGACGAGGAAGCGGCCGAGCACGTAGAGCAGCCAGCCGACGACCAGCGCGCCGAGCACGTATTCGTACTTGGCGACCTCGTAATAGTTGGCGACCCAGGCGCCGTAATCGCCGCCATGGAGGACCTGCTGGCGAGCGGCTTCGGCGCTATCGTTGAACACGACGCCTTCCGACCAGTCCTTGAGCCCGGTGATCTTGCGGATCCAGTCGATCGTCGGCTTGGCGAACAGGCCTAGGACCAGCCCTGCCCACAGCATCGCCTTCATCGAAAGGCCGCGCAGCGCGAACAGGGCGAAGCCCATCAGCGCGTACATGTGGAGGATGTCCCACGGCCAGATGAAGAACATGTGGATGAAGCCGAAGACGGTCAGGACGACGAGGCGCCGCAGGTAGATTCGCTCGAAGTCCGCGCCCTTGGCGCGAAGCCGCTCCATCATCACCCAGAAGCCGATGCCGAACAGCGTACCGAACAAGGTGTTGGCCTTGTCCGAGACGAGCCAGGACAGGCCGAGCAGCGCGGCGCGGTTGTCGCTTGCGGCCAGCCACGCCTCGCGCTGCTCGCCGGTGGCGGTGTTGCCGGTAAATGCGAACCAGCCGAGGTTCGCAAGGAGAACGCCTAACAGGGCGAAGCCGCGCAGCACGTCGAGTTCGCCGATACGCTCGGCCGACGTGACCGGCGCGGCGCCGGTCTTCAGCTGGTCTTCCATGAGACCCTCCCCCTTTGTGTCGTGGAGCGGACATTACGCTTCGAATTGATCTGGGGCAATCGCGAGTGCGCTTGCGCCGCGCGAACGCAGCGGGCAGGGTCGCGATCAATTCGAGGGGAGACGATGATGCTCGCAATGGTGTCCAAGCTGGTCGACGGCCTGCTGACCGACGGACGGCTGAAGCTGGTCGGTCCGGACGGCGAGGTGCACGAGGTCGGCAAGGGTTCGGGCGAGCCGCTCGTCGTGCGGCTTCACGACCGCAAGGTCGCGCGCGAACTGGTCCTCAACCCGCGCCTCAAGCTGGGCGAGGCCTACATGGACGGGCGGCTGACGATCGAGAACGGCTCGATCCTCGACTTCCTCGAAATCGTGCAGAAGTCGAATCGCTGGGAGGAAGGCAAGGCGTCTGGCGGCTTCTTCGCGCGCGGCAAGCTGACCGGCGTCAAGCGCTGGATCCGCCGCAACTCGCCCGCCGCCTCGCGCCGCAACGTCGCGCATCACTACGATCTGGGCAACGATCTCTACGATCTCTTCCTCGACCAGCGCCGCCAGTATAGCTGCGCCTACCTCACCGACCCCGACAACGACCTCGAGACCGCGCAGCGCGACAAGCTCGCGCACATCGCGGCCAAGCTGCATATGCGCGAAGGCGACCATGTCCTCGACATCGGCTCGGGCTGGGGCGGGCTCGCACTGGCACTCAACAAGGTCGCGGGCGTCAGGGTCACCGGCATCACGCTGTCGACCGAGCAGCTCGCCTACGCGCGCGCCAAGGCGGAGGCGGCGGGCGTGGCCGACAAGGTGAAGTTCGAACTGGTCGACTATCGCAAGCTTGAGGGGCAGTTCGACCGGATCGTCTCGGTCGGCATGTTCGAACATGTCGGCGAGGCGCATTACGATGAATTCTACGCGGCGTGCCGGCGGCTGCTCAAGCCCGACGGGGTGATGCTGCTGCATACGATCGGAAAGCTGGGCAGCGCGGGCGCGCCCGACCCGTTCACCGACAAATGGATCTTCCCGGGCTATCACATCCCCTCGCTCTCGCAGATGTGCACGGCGAGCGAGAAATCGCGACTGATCGCGAGCGACGTCGAAACGCTCAGGTTGCATTACGCCTATACGCTCAGGCACTGGCTCGAGCGGGTCGAGAAGCATCGCAAGGACGTGATCCGGCTGTACGACGAGCGCTTCTACCGGATGTGGTGCTTCTACCTGTCGGGCGGGATCGTGATGTTCGAGGACGGGGCGGCGTGCAACTACCAGGTCCAGTACGTGCGCGACCGGCGCGCACTGCCGATCACGCGCGACTACATGGTCGAGACCGAAGCGCTCTACCGCGAGCGGCTGGCGGGATAGGGCAATGCCGGCGGGCGACACGCACGACTGGTGGGAGCGCGGGTCGACCTGGCTCTTGCTCGGGCTAGTCTTCGCCCTGCCGTTCGCGTTCGCGCCGATCCCGCCGCTGACCGACCTGCCGGGCCATGTCGGGCGCTATGCGGTCATGCTCGACGGCGGGCAGTCCGCGACCCTGTCCCAATGGTATCGCTACAGCATGGCGCCGGTCGGCAACCTCGGCGTCGACCTCGTGGTGCTCGCGCTCGCGCCGCACGTCGGCCTGCTGGCGACGGTCAAGTGGACCGTGCTGGCGATCCCGCCATTGACCGTCACCGGGTTCTGGGCGGTGGCGAGGCAGGTGCACGGGCGCCTGCACCCCTTCACCCTGCTCGCGATCCCGTTCGTGACGGGCCATCATTTCATCTTCGGGTTCGTCAACTTCGCGCTGGGGATCGCGTTGGCCTTTTGGGTCTTCTGGCTATGGATACGTCTGGACGGGCGGGGGTGGCTGCGTGCGCTCCTGATCGTGCCGCTATCGCTGATCGTCTATTTCTCGCACGTCTACGCGTGGGGCGTCCTCGGCCTGATGGTGGGTTCGCACCAGCTGATGCGTCACCGTGCGCAGGGAGCGGGGTGGATCGCGGCGGCATGGAAGGCGGGAATGGACTGTCTTCCGTTGTGCCTTCCGTTGGCACAGCTCGTCTTCTGGCGGGCGGGCGCGAGCGCCGAAATCGCCTACTGGGCAGACCTCAAGACCAAGGGCATGTTCCTGGTAGCCCCCTTGCGCGACCGCTGGCTGTTGGCGGACGTCTACCTCTTCACCGTCCCGCTGCTGGCCCTGTATCTCGCCGCGCGGCGCAAGGGCGTGCGGTTCGACGGCGAACTCGCGCTGCCTGCAGGCATCATGTTCCTCGTCTTCCTCCTTCTCCCGCGGATCGTGTTCGGGTCGAACTATGCCGACATGCGCATCTACCAGTTTGCGCTGGCGCTGGGCCTGCTGGCGATCGTGGCGGCCGGCAAGCGGGACGAGCGACGAGAGGCGCTGTTCGCATGGGGCATCCTCGGCTTGCTGGCGGTCAGGGTCGGGCTGCTTGCGGCGAGCGGCGCCATCGCGACACGCGATCAACGTGATGCGATCGCGCTGATCGAGCCGCTGCCGCAGGGCACGCGACTGCTGCAACTGACGCTGCCCGATTGCGGAAACATCTGGGCGCTGCCGCGGTCAGGCCATCTTGGGGCCTTCAATGTCGCACTGAATGACGGCTTCTCAAACGATCAGTGGAAGATGGGGGGAGCGAACGGGCTCGAAATTTCTCATCTTCCTGCGGGCGAATGGCAGAATGATCCCAGTCAGGTGACCAAGCACGCCCCGTGCGGCCGCAAGGATACCAGGCCGTTCGAATGGTCGATGGCGAATTTCCCGCGCGCCGCGTTCGACAATGTGCTGGTCGTGGGCGAGATGCCGGTGGAGCCCAGCCCGGACCTGCGCCCGGTGGCCGGGCGCGGGTCGATGACGCTTTTCGAGGTCGACCGCTAGAGGCGGCGATCGAAGCTGCGAGCCACGCGCGGATCGTCGAGGTCGATCCCGATCCCTTCGCGCACGATGTAGAGCGGTCGGCGGCGGGTCTCGACGAGGATGCGCCCGACATATTCGCCGAGCACGCCCAGCGAAATGAGCTGGATCGAGCCAAAGAACAGGACCGCGACCATGAGCGAGGCATAACCCGGGACGTCACGACCGAAGATCAGGGTCCGCACGACGATGAAGGCGGCGTAGAGCAAAGTGAGGGTGGCGATCCCGGCCCCGAGGAAGCTCCAGACGCGAAGCGGCAGGGTCGAGGACGAAGTGATCCCGTCCATCGCGAGCATCCACATGCGCCGGTAATTATACTTGCTCTCTCCCTCTTCGCGGTCGGGCCGGACGAACTCGACGGCCTCCTCGCGGAAACCGGCCCAGGTCGACAGGCCGCGCATGAAGCGATTGCGTTCGGGCATCGACCGCAGGACGTCGATCACCTTGCGATCCATCAGCCGATAGTCGCCGGCATGCATCGGGATCTTCTCACTGCTGATCATGTTGTGGGTGCGGTAATAGAGATCGGCGGTCATGCGCTTGGAAAAGCTGTCGGCTTCGCGATTGGCACGGATGCCGTAGACGATGTCCGCGCCCTCTCGCCACTTGGAGATCATGGCAGGGATCGCCTTGGGGTCGTCCTGCAGGTCGACGTCGATGGGGATGACAGCGCGGCCTCGCGAATGTTCGATGCCGGCGGCCAGCGCGCCTTCCTTGCCGAAATTGCGCGACAGGCTGATCGCCTTGACGCGCGCATCGCGCGCATGGAGGTCGGCCAGCCTGGGCAAGGTGTCGTCGCCGCTCCCGTCATCGACGAAGATGATCTCGAACGACGAGGCGACCGGATCGTCCAGCGCCTCGAGGATCGGCACGACGTGATCGACGAAGCGGGCGACCGACGCCTCCTCGTCTTTGACGGGCACGATGATGCTCAGTTCCATTAGATTACTCCTGAGGTCACGCTTGTCGCGGCACGAGATGCGCGACGATCGAAACACCGAACGGGAGTGGAAGGCGGCCCGCGAAGGGTCGCTCCAACGAAAAGATGAAATGCAAGAGGCGATTGATAGAGGGACGAGGCAACTCGGTGCCGACGGCAGCCCCCTTTTTCGCATGCGAGGCGATGCGCGCTACAGCCACCGCTGGAAACAGAAAGGTGTTGAAGTAACTCGCGAAGGAAACGTCGAATCCTGCTGCGTTTGCTGCGTCGATCAGTCGCCTTCGCGTATAGCGGCGGAAATGCTGGTTCACTTCGTCATGCTCACTCCACAACCATTGGTATGCAGGCACTGTGACGACGACGGTTCCGCCGGGCTTGAGAAGCCGGTGAAGCCCCGACAAGGCTGGAATGTCATGCTCGACATGTTCGATCACATCGAACAGGCACGCTAGATCGTAGGCTCGGTCAGGAACTCCCTCCAGGTCCGGCATCGCGGCATCGATCACTGGTCTCCCGAGGCGCTGCTGAGCAACTGCTCGCGATTCCGCTTCTAGTTCGACTGCGTCGACTTGGCCGAAGCGGGAGAGCATCCCGAGATTGTGTCCGGTGCCGGTGCCGATCTCGATCAGGCGGGCGGCAGCCGGCAGCTCTACACGGCGCGTGATGAAGTCGGCCAGGATCGCGCGCCGCGCACGATACCACCAGTGCACCTCGTCGGTCCTCGCCATCTGGCGATGCAAGCTGACGTCCATCGTGCCCCCCAAAGGCCATCACGCAACAGGGGCGGAGTATGACCCGCATTGCCCTCATGCGTAAAGGCCGGGCGACACCCGGCGGTGTGCCCGGCCCGTATTGGGACGCCGGTGTGGCGCGTCAGTCGCGCTTGACGATGCGCTCGACGACGACGTTGCGTTCGTCTTCGTCGATCTTGCCGTTACCATTGGTGTCGGCCTCGTCGAAGCGCGCGAGCGCGGTCGCGATCGCCTCGTCGCGGCTGATGCGGCCGTCCTTGTCGGTGTCGCTGTCTTCCCAGCGCTCCATCGCGCGGCCGAGGCGCATCATGCGATGCTTGCCGCCGTCCTTGCCGTGCCAGGTGCCGTCCTTGCCGCCTTCGATGCGGCGCACGATCACGTTCTCGCCGGGCTCGAGATTTTCATCCTCGATGACCTGCGACACGATGCGGTCGGTCTCCTCGTCGAGGTCGGCATCGCCGTCGAGTTCGAGCGTGCGGATCATCACGCGCTTGTGACCCTCGCCGTCCGCGTCGGGAAGCATCATGGCGTGCATGCCGTGCTCGCCGTTCATCGCCTCGTGATGGGCGTCGAATTCCTCGCGACTGATCGCGCCGTTCTTGTCGGTGTCCATCTTGTCGAACATCTCGGCCGGGTCGTGTTTCATGCCCATCGCGTGCGGCATCGGCGGCATGCCGGCCATCCGCTCGCGGTGGCGCAGCATCGCGGGGACGCGTTCCTCGGCGTCGAGATAGCCGTCCTTATTCTTGTCGCGGCGGTCGAACCGCTCGCCCGCGCGCTTGGCGGCTTCCTCGCGCGTGTCGGCGCCCGCGAAGGCGAAGGCGCGCACTTCGTGGCGCATCACCTTGTCCTCGCCTGGTTCGTCCTGCGCGGCGGCGGCGGGCAGCGCGACGAAAGCCGCGCCGGTCATCATGATCAGGGACCTCAACCTCATGTTCCTGTCTCCCACTGGTTTCGGTGGCGGGGAGGCTAGGCCTCCCTTTCTGACTGTCCGTTGAACGGAAAGTTTACGCGTAGACCCATTTGCGTTGGAGGAAGAAGGTGACCCACGGGGTGACGAGGACAAACGGGATTGTCGGCCACCAGGTTTCGCCGCCCAGCCGGTGGACCAGCCACCACACCCAGAACTGGTTGACGAGGAAGCCCGTGATGTTGGTGACGAAGAAGCGCGCGGTGCGCACGTGCGGGCGGTCGCGTGATCCGTGCCCGCGGAAGCTGAAGCGACCGTGGACCGCGTAGCTCAGGAAACTGAAGGCGATGAACACGATGGTCAGCGAGATCATCGGATCGATCCCGGTCAGCTCGGTGACCAGCCAGTAGACGAAGGCGAAGGACACGGTGATGGCGAGGCCCGCGATGGCGTAGCGGACGACCTGGCCGGCGACTTCGCGATGCTCCGGATCGAGCGCTTCGATGTGGCGTCGCATCGTGTTTCCCTTTGCCCCTCTTTGCCCGTTCGCTACAGCAAGGGCGAGCGAGGGGGAAGGGTATGACACAACGGGTGATCGAGTGGACGCGGCGTCACTGGATGGCGGGCGTGCTGCTCCTGTGGCTGCTGTTCGCGGTCGTGATGCTCGTGTTGCGCTATCACTGGCTGGCCGATCTTCAGCTGGGCGATACGGACGACAATACGCGCCTCGCGCAGGTTCGCGACTGGCTGGGCGGTCAGGGCTGGTACGACCTCAGGCAGTACCGGATGGAGCCGCCCGGCGGGGCGAACATCCACTGGTCGCGCCTGGCCGACCTGCCGATCGCGGGGCTGATCCTGCTGCTGTCGCCCATGCTGGGCGGCGTTCTTGCGGAGCAATGGGCAGTGGCACTGGCGCCGTTCGTGCCGGGGCTGATCGCCGCGTTCGCGATCGCGCTGACAGTGCGACGGCTGGTGGCTTCCGAGGCATGGCCGCTGGCGATGGTCGCCTTGTTCTTTGCGAGCGCGGTCAGCACCAATTTCATGCCGCTCAGGATCGACCACCACAACTGGCAGCTCGCCTTCCTCGCGCTCGCCATGGCAGGCCTGTCCGATCGGAATCCGGCGCGCGGCGGTGCGGTCCTTGGCCTTGCCACCGCGCTCTCGCTGGGCGTCGGGCTGGAGATGATCCTGTTTCTCGCGTTGCTGGGTGCGGGCGCGGTCATGAGCTGGACCTTCTTCGCGGAACAGCGCGGTCGTCTCCTGGCCTATGGCGCGGCGACTGCAGGCGGAACCGCGGTGAGTTATCTCGTATTCGCGTCCCAAGCCAACCGGGGCGCGGTTTGCGATGCGCTGTCGAGCGTATGGCTCTCCGATGCGTTGGTCGGCGGCGCGTTGCTGGTCGCGATCGGATGGAAATCGTCCGCGCGCTGGCAGGTACGCCTCGCACTCGCCGTTGGTGCCGCCATGGTCCTCGCCGCTTTCCACGCGTTCGCCTTCCCGCACTGCCTGCAGCGGCTCGAAGGCGTCTCGGAAGCGGCCGACCGCTTGTGGCTGTCCAACGTGCGCGAAGCCAAGCCCGCCTTCGACATGTCGCTGTCGAGCCAGATGCGATTGATGTCGCTGCCATTGATCGGGGTGACTGGCTATGTCCTGTTGTTCCTGCGCGCCCGGCGGGAAGGGCGGCCCCTGCGCTCGACGATCGCGATCGGACTGGCGACACTGCTCGGCTTCCTGCTGGCATTCTGGCAGGTGCGCGTGGTGGCGGCGGCGCAGCTGCTCGCGTTGCCCGGCGCGGTCGGCTTCCTGTGGATGCTGGTGCCGATGACATGGACCTCGAAACGGGCGCTGGTGCGCGTGCTCGGCACCAGTGTCGTGGCGGTCATGGGCCTCGGAGCGCTGCCGCTGCTGGCCGGGGAATATCTGCCCAAGTCCAAGGACGAGCAGACCGAAGTCGAGGAAGCGGCCGCGGGCTCGGTGTCGCGCAAGGCCTGCTCGACGCGTACGAACATGGCGCCGATCGCGGCGCTGCCGGCGGGGCATGTCTACACCTTTATCGACATGGCGCCGCGGCTGGTGGTGATGACCCCGCATACGACGGTGACCGGGCCCTACCATCGCAACGACGACGAGATCGTCGCGGTGTTCGAGACGCTGCGCGCGAAGCCCGACGAAGCGCGGGCGAGGCTGGCCGATGCGAAGGCGGACTATCTGCTGTTGTGCCGCGCGCATATCGCGCTGTTCGACCGCGAAAGCGATCGCACCAGGGGCACGCTGGTCGCCAGGCTTTCGGCAGGCGAGCGGTTCGACTGGCTCGAGGAGATCGCGCTGCCCGAGGGCAACCCGAACCGGGTCTGGAAGCTGCGCTAGAGGCCGAAGGCGGCGCGCAGCCCGTCGACCACGAATTGGGCGGCAAGCGCGGCCAGAATGACGCCGAGCAGGCGGGTGATCATCGCTTCGAGCTTGGCCCCGATCAGTCGCATCAGCGGGCCTGCGGCGAGCAAGGCGAGGAGCGTGACGAGGATGGTCAGCGTGAGCGCGCCCATCACGATCAGCCACTCGGTCGTGCCTGCGGCGCGCCCCGTCATCAGCATGGTCGCTGCGATCGTGCCGGGGCCCGCGATCATCGGGATCGCCATCGGAAAGACCGACACGTCCTCGGCCTCGGGCGTGCCCTCGATTTCCTTGGCGCGTTCCTCGCGGCGCTCGGTGCGCTTTTCGAACACCATGTCCAGCGCGATCATGAACAGCATGATGCCGCCGGCGATGCGGAAGGCGTCGAGGCTGATGCCGAGCGCGGCCAGCATCGGTTCGCCCAGAAGCGCGAAGAAGAGCAGGATGCACCAGGCGACGACCGCGGCGCGGATCGCCATGCGGCGCTTCTGCTCGGCGCTCGCGTGGCGCGTCAGCGATGCAAAGATCGGCGCGTTGCCCGGCGGATCGACGATCACCATGAAGGTGATGAGCGCGGTGGTGAACAATTCGATCATTGGGCAGGCTTTCCGCGCGGGGTTTCGAACACGTAGACGCGTTCGGGGTGGTCCCCGTCCCACAGGGTGATCATGAGGTGCTTGTCGCCGTCGGGCCCGACACCCGCGACGTACAGCAGCGTCCCGTCGTCCGAGGCGCCGCGTAGGGGATCGAGCGACGGTGGGGCCATCTTGTCCATCGCGGCATTTTCGCGATTGCGGCACGTCGCGCGCTCGATTTCCACGCCGCCCGTATCGGGAAGGGCGGCAGCGCCCGTCGCGCCGAGGTCGACGACATAGCGCCAGCCCTCTTCGCCGAGCGACCAGACGGTGTGGAAGCGGCCGGCATGCCCGCTTTCCGGGTCTTCCCAGCCGCCGATATTGACCGCCATCTTGCCGTCGCAGCTCTGGAAGCTCCTGACCGGCCACCAGCGCAGCGCTTGCGCGGGATTTTCCTGCGCGCCGGCGAACTCCTTGGCGTTGACCACGCTGCGGCCGACCAGCACGCCGTCCTCGCGCGCCCACTTGGCAAAGGCGGTCCACTGGCCGAATTCCTGCGCGTCGGCGGCGAAGGCGCGCTCGGCGTCGATGACGCTGGCCGGTTCGCTGGCCGGTTCGCTGGCGGCAAGCAGGAGCGCGGCGAGGATCACAGGCCCTCCGGATCGGCGAGGCCCTCGCGGCGGTGGGCGGCGACGAGCGTGTTGCGAAGGAGCATCGCGATGGTCATCGGGCCGACCCCGCCCGGGACCGGGGTGATCGCGCCCGCATGCGGTTCGGCCTCGGCGAAGGCGACGTCGCCGACGAGGCGGCCCTTGTCTTCGCCGGGCGCGGGATCGAGGCGGTTGATGCCGACGTCGATGACGGTCGCGCCGGGCTTGATCCAGTCGCCCTTGACCATCTCCGCGCGCCCGACCGCTGCGACGACGATGTCGGCCTGGCGGACCAGGGCGGGCAAATCCTTCGTGCGGCTGTGGGCGATGGTGACGGTGGCGTTTTCCGATAGGAGCAATTGCGCCATCGGCTTGCCGACGATGTTGGAGCGGCCGACGACGACCGCATGCAGGCCCGACAGGTCGCCATGCTGCTGTTTCAACAGGTGGATGCAGCCGTAGGGCGTGCACGGGACGAGCGCGTCCTGTCCGACCGACAGGCGGCCCGCGTTGATGACGTGGAAGCCGTCGACATCCTTGGCGGGATCGATCTCGGCGATGACCTTGTCGGCATCGAGATGGCCGGGAAGCGGCAGCTGGACGAGGATGCCGTCGACGCGCGGATCGCCGTTCAATTGGTCGATGAGCGCGAGGAGCGTGTTTTCGTCGGTGTCGGCGGGAAGGCGGTGGGTGAAGCTTTCCATGCCGGCCTCGAGCGTCGCCTTGCCCTTCGAGCGGACATAGACGGACGAGGCGGGGTCTTCGCCCACGAGGACGACGGCGAGGCCGGGCGCGCGGCCCGTCTTCTCGCGAAAGGCGGCGACGCCTTGCGCGACGCGCGCGCGAACTTGTGCGGCGCTGGCCTTGCCGTCGATCAGGCTCACAGGACGGTCGGCCCCAATTCGAGCGCGACCCCGTAAAGCAGCTGGCGCACAATGTAGATGGCGAGCAGCAGGACGAGCGGCGAGAAGTCGAGCCCGCCGAAGTCGGGCATGAACTTGCGGATCGGCCGGTAGAAGGGCGCGGTGATCCGCTCGAGCACCTCGACGAGGGTGCGCACGAAGCCCGAATGCGGGTTGATCACGTTGAAGGCGAACAGCCAGGACAGGATGACCTGGCCGATGATGATCCACGTCAGGACCTGCAGCAGCATGTCGACGATCTGGAAGAGGGCGAAAATCATGGAGGGAGGCTTAGCCGCCTTGCTGCATCGCCGCAACGACTAGGGCGCGCGCAGGGCCTAGGGGGCGGTGCGCGGGGGCTGCGCCTCGGCGAGGATCAGCGCGAAGTCGTCGTCCGCATCGGTCCATTCCGCGATCGGGGTCCAGCCGCCCGCCGCGAGCAGGGCGCGGGCAGCGCGCTTGCCGTATTTGTGGCTGTTTTCGGTGTGGATGCTTGCACCCTTCGCGAAGGAGAAAGGCCGGCCCTCGACGGTGAAATCGACGTCGCGATTGGCGACGAGGTGCATCTCGATGCGGCCCATCATTTCGTTCCAGCGCGCCTCGTGGTCGAACGCGTCCTCGGGGATGGTACCTGCGAGTTCGCGGTTGATGCGCTTCAAGAGGTTCTTGTTGAAGGCGGCGGTGACGCCTTCGCTGTCGTCATAGGCGCGCTTGAGGCGCTCGATCGGCTTGACGCGGTCCATGCCGATGATCAGGTGCGCGCCGTCGCCGAGCATGGCGCGGAAGTGGCGCAGCATGTCGGTCGCGCTGGCGGGGACGAAATTGCCGATGGTCGAACCCGGGAAGAAGCCGACGCGGTGGAGGCCGTCGATCTCGTGGGGGAGATCGAAAGGTTTTGTGAAGTCGGCCTCGACCGGATCGACCGCGAGGCCCGGATGATCGGCCATCAGCGCTTTGGCGGCATCGCGCAGATAGTCGCCCGAAATGTCGATCGGGACGTAATGTTCGGGCTTGATCGCATCGATGACGAGCGGGGTCTTGGTCGCCGAACCCGCGCCGAATTCGATCAGCGCGCCGCCCTTGCCGACTGCGTCCGCGATCTCGGCGGCGCGTTCGGTGAGGATGCCGGTCTCGATGCGGGTCGGGTAATAGTCGTCAAGGCGGGTGATGTCGTCGAACAGTTCCGAACCGCGTCGGTCGTAGAACCAGCGCGCGGGGATGGCGGGAATGGGGGCGGCGAGGCCGTCGAGCACGTCCTTGCGAAAGGCGGGATCGACGTCGGGGGCGGGGGGCGCCTCAAGCGTTTCGGGCAAGGCGGACTCCGGTGAACTGCCAGCGCTGCTGGGGGTAGAAGAAGTTGCGGTAGGTGACGCGCGAATGGCCGCGCGGGGTGGCGCAGGATGCGCCCTTGAGGACGAACTGCCCGCACATGAACTTGCCGTTATATTCACCGACCGTGCCTTCCTCGGGGGTGAAGCCCGGGTAGGGAAGATAGGCCGACTGGGTCCATTGCCAGCAGTCGCCGAAGGGGGAGGTGCCGCCCGTCGGCATGACCGCTGCGGCGGTGTCGAGCTGGGTCCCCGCATCGGGATCGGCGTCGGCGTAGGCGGCTTCCCACTCGGCCTCGGTCGGGAGGCGCGCGCCGGCCCAGCGTGCATAGGCATCGGCTTCGTAATAGCTGACGTGGGTGACGGGGCGCGACGGCTCGATCGGGCGGCGGCCCGCTAGCGTGAATCGGGTCCAGGCATTGTCCTCGTCGCGGCGCCAATATTTGGGCGCCTCGATCCCCTTCTCGCGCACCCACGCCCAGCCGTCGGAAAGCCATAGCGAGGGGGTCGAATAGCCGCCGTCGAGCATGAAGGCGGCCCATTCGCCCTGCGTGACGAGGCGGTCGGCAAGCGCATAGGGGGCGAGCAGCGTGTCGTGGCGCGGACGTTCGCAGTCGTAGCTGAAGGGCTCGCCCGCGTCCGTGCCGATGGCGACCTTGCCGCCCGCAAAGGTCGTCCAGCCGAGCGCCGGCGCGTCGCCGGCCGCGATCGGCGGGCCGTCGAGATAGGCCGGATCGAGTGGGTTCTCGCTCAGCGTCCAGAGGATGTCGGTGAGGAACAGTTCCTGGTGCTGCTGTTCGTGCTGGATGCCGAGTTCGACCAAAGCTTTCACTTCGTCGGACAGGCTGTCGAGCGCGGCCAGCAGCGTCTCTTCGACGGCGACGCGGTAGCCTGCGATCTCGGCCAGCGAGGGTCGGCTGATCATGCCGCGACAGGCGCGCGCCTGCCTTTCGCCCTCGCCCTCGTAGTAGGAGTTGAAGAGGAACGGCCATTTCTCGTCGTGGAGGCGATAGCCCGGCACGTGGTCGCGCAGGATGAAAGTCTCGAAGAACCAGGTCGTGTGCGCGAGGTGCCACTTGGCGGGGCTCGCGTCGGGATGCGGCTGGAGGGTCGCATCGGCGTCCGACAGCGGCCGCGCGAGGTCGAGCGTCAGGCCCCGCGTGGCGCGGAAGCGGTCGGCGAGATTCGCCTTCGATGGTTCGTCGGAACGGGCCACGACTTCTCCACTCTAACAGGTCGGGAGCGGTTGTGGAGCCGCAACGTTCCCTTTTCGTGTCAGTCGCGGTTGGCGCCGGGAGTCCACAGGATATCGCCGCCTTCCGCCGCGGCGATCGCGCGCGCGGCGACAAACAGGTGGTCGGACAGGCGGTTGAGATAGGCCAGCGCGTGCGCGTTGACCGGCTCGACCTCGTTCAGGGCGACGGCGGCGCGTTCGGCGCGGCGCACGACGGCCCGGGTGTAATAGAGGTGGGCGACCCCCGCGCTGCCGCCGGGAAGCAGGAAGCTGGTCAGCGGTTCGAGCGAGGCGTTGGCATCGTCGATCTCGGCCTCGAGCCGGTGGACCTGCGTCTCGACGATGCGCAGCGCGCCGTCGATCCCCTCGGGCGTGGCGAGGTCGGCGCCGAGGTCGAACAGGTCGTGCTGGATGCGGCGGAAGGCGGTCGCGTCGTGGCCTCCCGCCTCAAGCGCGCTGATGGAGACGCCGAGCGCGCTGTTGGCTTCGTCCACTTCGCCGATCGCGGCCATGCGGACCCCCGCCTTGGAAACGCGGCTGCCGTCGACGAGGCCGGCCGTGCCTTCGTCACCGGTACGGGTGTAGATGCGGTTGAGCTTGACCAGCTCAGCTACCCTTGCCGGCGAGCGCGAGGATCAGGGCGACGATGAGGATGGCGATGCCCTGGAAGAGCACGCGCTTCTGCATGTAGCCCTGCTGCTTCTCGCCCGAGAGGTCCTTGCCCGAGGCCATGGCCATGACGCCGCGAACGAGGACATAGGCGGTCGCGCCCATGGCGGCGACGAGTGCGATGATGAGGAGCGTGTTCATGGCCCTTATGTAGGCGCGATGAAGGCAAAGCCCAAGGGCAGACTTCGGGCCGTAAGCGATGCAGCAAGCGCGGGTCCGTCGACGCCGTCGGCACGCATCGCGGCAAGCGTCGGCGCCTGGTCGCGCTTGGCAAGGCGGCGGCCGTCGGCGTGCCCCACGAGCTCGTGATGGAAATAGGTCGGCTCGGGCAGGCCGAGAAGGTGCTGCAACAGGCGCTGGATCGGGGTCGAGGGTCTCAGGTCGGCGCCGCGCACGACCATCTCCACCCCCTGGTCGGCATCGTCGAGGACGCAGGCGAGGTGGTAGGAGGACGGTGCGTCCTTGCGCGCGAGGATAGCATCGCCGAGCTGGTCGGGCGTGGCTGAGAAATGTCTCCCGTCGCGTTCGGTCCATGAGGGAAGGCCGATCCGTTCGAGTGCGCGGCGATGGTCGAGCCGCCAGCTGTGCGGGCTGGACGCCCGTCGCCCCGGATCGTCGGGCAGGCCGCGGCAGGTGCCGGGATACTGATGTCCCGGGTCGCCGTGAGGCGCGCTGAGCACCGCCGCGATGTCGGCGCGCGTGCAGAAGCAGGGATAGACGAGGCGATCGGCCTTCAGCGTCTCGAGCGCGGCATCGTAGCGCGCGAGCCGCTCGCTCTCGCGCATTACCTCGCCCGACCAGTCGAGGCCGAGCCAGCGAAGGTCCTCAAAGATCCCGTCGACGAATTCCTCGCGGCTGCGCGCGGGGTCGAGATCGTCGATGCGCAGGCGGTAGCTGCCGCCGCCCGCGTCCGCCGCCATCGCGGCGGAAAAGGCGTGGCCAAGGTGGAGGCGGCCCGAGGGCGAGGGGGCGAAACGGGTGACCGGCATGACTCAGCAGTGTTGCAAAAGTGACTCTTGACCCGGCGAGTCGCGCCATGGTGTCATGCGTACGTCATCCCGGGTTGGCATCCGGGTGCACGTTAAACGGAAAGACGGGCTTCGGCTGCCAGTCTCCCGCGGACGAGTGCGACAGGCCCGGGGGCGGCGTCCGAAGACGGACACGCGGGAGGGTTTTGCTTGTACCACCATCCGGATCTCCTTCGACACCCAGAGAGTTGCCCGGCGCTCGTGCTCAACGCCGACTATACGCCGCTCTCCTACTACCCGCTCTCCCTGTGGCCGTGGCAGACCGCGGTCAAGGCGATGTTCCTCGAGCGGGTCGACGTGGTCGCCCATTACGACCGCGAAGTGCACAGCCCGTCGGCGGCGCTCAAGCTGCCCTCGGTGATCGCGCTTCGGCAATATGTGAAGCCCAACGAATATCCGGCCTTCACCCGGTTCAACCTGTTCCTGCGCGACCGGTTCGAATGCGTGTTCTGCGGATCGGGCAAGGAACTGACCTTCGACCATGTCGTGCCGCGCAGCCAGGGCGGGCGCACCAGCTGGGAGAATGTCGCGACCGCCTGCGCGCCGTGCAACCTCAGGAAAGGGGGGCGCACGCCCGAACAGGCCGGCATGCCGATGAGTCGCTCGCCGATCCGGCCGACCAGCTGGCAGCTGCAGGATCACGGGCGCAGTTTCCCGCCGGGCTACCTGCACGATACGTGGCACGACTATCTTTACTGGGACGTCGAACTCGAGCCCTGATCCTAACCGGTCGTTAACCATTGCGGGCCTAGGATTTCCGCCATGTTCGAGATGTTCGATCCCACGGTCGCGCCGACCGTCCTCATCGTCGAGCCCAAGCGCAATGCGCTGGGCGTTTTCGCGCGCCGCCTGTCGGAAGCGGGGCTCAAGGTCCTTCCCACCGACAATGCCATCGATGCCTTCGCGATGCTCCATCGCCACCGGGTCGACCTGGTGCTGTCGGAACTGCGCATGCCCGGCAAGGACGGGCTGGAACTGACAAGGCTCATTCGCGACGAGACCGCGCTGGCCGATCTCCACGTCATGCTGATCACGGGGCGGTCGGACAGAAAAGGCGCGGTGCTCGGCTACGAGGCCGGGTGCGACGATGTCATCGCCAAGCCGTTCGACACCGACGTGCTGGTGGCGCGCATCAAGCGCCGCTTCGCACGGGCGCGCTCGCTGGGCGAGCTGAAGCGCGACAAGGCGACGCTCGACGCGCGCGTGGTCGAACGCTCGATCCAGATCGGCGAACTGAAGGATCGCCTCGCCGCATTCGAGCGCGGCCAGAAGGCCTAGCCGAGTCTTTCCCTGAGCAGCGGCGCGATGTCGGGATCGGCAAGCCCGAGCGCGCAATTGGCGAGCACGAAGCCGGCCTTGCTGCCGCAATCGTAGCGCGTGGCGTCGACCTTGACGGCATGGAAGCTTTGTCTGCCGATCAGCCGGGCCATCGCGTCGGTGAGCTGGATCTCGCCGCCCGCGCCGGTCTCGTGGGCGGACAGTTCCTCCATCACTTGCGGCTGGAGAATGTAACGGCCGATCACCGCGAGGCGCGAAGGCGCGGACGCGGGGTCGGGCTTCTCGACCAGGCCCTTGACCTCGGTCGCGTTGCCCTCGGTCGCCCCAGGATCGACGATCCCGTAGCTGGCGGTCGCCTCGGCGGCCACTTCCTCGGCGCACACGATGTTGCCGCCGAGACGCGCGTAGGCGTCGACCATCTGCTTGAGGGCGCCGGGCTTGCCGACCATCAGGTCGTCGGGGAGGAGGACCGCGAAGGGTTCCTCGCCGATCACTTCGCGCGCGCACCACACGGCGTGGCCGAGACCGAGCGGCTGCTGCTGGCGCACGGTGACGAGTTCGCCATAGCCCGCGCGGCTCGAGGCGAGCGGGTCGAGCGCCTTGCCCTTTTCGCCCATCGTGCGTTCGAGTTCGTAGGCCATGTCGAAATAGTCGACCAGGCTGGCCTTGCCGCGCCCGGTGACGAACACGAGCTGCTCGATACCCGCCTCGCGCGCCTCGTCGACCGCGTACTGGATGAGCGGGCGATCGACGATCGTCAGCATCTCCTTGGGCATCGTCTTGGTCGCGGGCAGCAGCCGCGTGCCGAGCCCCGCCACCGGGAAGACGGCCTTGCGTACCTTGTGCGTCATTCGGGTTGTTCCTCGTCGCTTTCGGGCACGGGGTCGGGGCCGGTGATGTCGCTTTCGTCGTGGGACGCGTCGTCGATGTCGGATACGGGGTCGGGCTCGGGCGCCATGCCGCCTTCGGGCGGGGGCAGGTCGAACCGATCGGGCTCGCGCGGGGTCGAACGGCGAACCAGCTCGTCGACGCGTTCGGGTCGCGCATAAGGCGGCGGGGTGAGCAGCTCGGCGGCGTCGGGCGTGTGGTCGGCCATCGCGGGACGCGGCGGCAGGTCCTGTCCGTCGGCCGGGCGCAATTCGCCGGCGCGCCCGCAAGCGGCAAGCGCGAGAAGCGTGACGAGCGGGAGGAACTTGCGGGTCATCGCTACGGGCTTAGCCCGAGGCTTGGCGCGATGCCAAGCTTGCATGACGGCACCGCGGCGCTTAGCCCGTCAGCCATGACGCGTTTCCTGCTGATGCTGCTCGCCGCCTTCTCGCTCGCTGCCTGTGATGCAGGCCATGACGGGACGCCGACGCCGACGCTCGCCGGAGCCGGATTGCAGCGCGAGTTCGTCGGGTCGGAGCTGCCCGCGATCTCGGTGACCACGCCCGACGGAAAACAGGTGCCGCTGGCCGACATCGCCGGGGGTGAGCCGCTGCTGGTCAACCTGTGGGCGAGCTGGTGTGCGCCGTGCGTCGAGGAACTGCCGACGTTGGCGGCGCTCGCCGCGCGCGAGGGAGCGCCGGCGGTGCTGACGCTCAACCAGGACATGGGGCCGCAAAGCTCGGTCGAGGCCTTCATCGAGGAGAAGGGGCTCGAGGGCATCGAGGCATGGCAGGATCCCGCGATGGCGATGACCGACGCGCTGGCGGTGCAGGTGATGCCGACGACCGTGCTCTACGGCTCGGACGGGCGCGAGATCTGGCGCTATGTCGGCGATCTCGACTGGACCGGCGAGGAAGCCGCGACGCTGCTTGGCGAAGCGCGCTAGTCCCTGAGAAGCTCGTTGATGCCCGTCTTCGAGCGCGTGCGCTCGTCGACCGTCTTCACAATCACCGCGCAGGCGAGCGAGGGGCCGCCCTTGTCGCTCGGCAAGGTGCCGGGCACGACGACCGAATAGGCGGGCACGCGGCCGTACATGATCTTGCCGGTGGCGCGGTCGACGATCTTGGTCGAGGCGCCGAGGAACACGCCCATCGAGAGCACCGCGCCCTGTTCGACGACGACGCCTTCGGCGACTTCGGAGCGCGCGCCGATGAAGCAGTCGTCCTCGATGATGACCGGGCCGGCCTGGAGCGGTTCGAGCACGCCGCCGATGCCCGCGCCGCCCGAAATGTGGACGTTGCGGCCGATCTGCGCGCAGCTGCCGACGGTCGCCCAGGTGTCGACCATCGTGCCCTCGCCGACATGGGCGCCGAGGTTGACGAAGCTCGGCATCAGCACCGCGCCGGGGGCGATATAGGCGCCGCGACGCACGATCGCGCCGGGCACCGCGCGAAAGCCCGCGGCCTTGAACGCATCCTCGCCCCAGCCGAGGAACTTGCTCTCGACCTTGTCCCACCAGGGCGCGCCGCCGGGCCCGCCAGGGATCGCTTCCATCGGGTTCAAGCGGAAGGAGAGCAGCACTGCCTTCTTGAGCCACTGGTTGACCTGCCAGTCGCCGTCGACCTTCTCGGCGATGCGCGCTTCGCCCGAATCGAGGCGCAGGATGGCTGCCTCGACCGCCTCGCGCACCGCGCCCGAGGTCGACGCGTCGATGCTGTCGCGCGCGTCCCAGGCCTGTTCGATGGTCGTCTTGAGGTCGCTCATTCGGTCTCTCCGTCGAGGATTTGGGTCAGCCAGTCGCCGACATGGGTGATGCGATGGTCGACGATGGCTGGGTCGGGCGCGTGATGCGCCTGTTCGGAGCCGTTGTCGACCCAGATGGTCGTAAGGCCCAGCGCCTTGGCGGGTTTCAAATTCTTGGCCATGTCCTCGACCAGCACCGCGCGCGCCGGGTCGATGGCGAACTTGTCGAGCATCAGCTCGTAGCCGTGGGGATCGGGCTTGGGCCTGAGGTCCGAAGCGTGGATGTCGTGAAGGTCGTGAAAATGCTCCTCGATCCCCAGCCGCCCGAGGACCCGGCGGGCATAAGGCGCATCGCCGTTGGTGAAGATGAAGCGGCGCCCCGGCAGGCGTCCGAGGCCGCGCGCGAGTTGCGGGTCGTGGGCGATGCGGTCGAGCGGGATGTCGTGGACGTCGGCGAGAAAATCGTGCGGGTCGACGCCATGCTCGGCCATGAGGCCCGCCAGTGTGGTCCCATGGTCACGGAAGTGCGCTTTCTGCACGCGGTGCGCCTCGGCATGGTCGACGTCGAGCAGCCGGCGGATATAAGCGTTCATTCTGGCGTCGATCAGCGTGAACAGTCCGCTCGACGCCGGGTAGAGCGTATTGTCGAGATCGAAGATCCAGTCGCGGATATGGGCGAAGCGCGGGTCCATCGGTGCCCTGCTCCTAGCCTCAAGTCCGTCTTTCAGCAAAATGTAAGTTTTTCTTCACTATAAAAGTTCAGAAACGGGTTTCAGATCAGAGATTTGCGGGGAATTGGGCAATGAAGGTACGTGGGATGAAGACGATGACGGCCGTTGGCCTGGCGCTGTCGCTGGCCGCTTGCGGCGGTGGTGGCGGCGGTGGCGGAACGAGCACGCGCCCGCTTCCGACCCCGGCCCCGACGCCCGCGCCGGCCCCCGCGCCGACGCCGTCACCCACGCCGACCCCGACGCCGACTCCGACCCCGACCCCCACACCTACGCCCACGCCGACGCCCACCCCGACGGGCGGGATCAAGGTCAGCTCGACCGAATATGCGCGCTCTGACGGCGCGGAAGTGTCGAACGCGATCGCGGCCTATAACGCCGGTACGTCGGGCAAGGGCGTGTCGCTTGCGGTGATCGACACCGGCATCAATCCCAACCTGTCCGAATTCACCGGCCGCGTGGACCTCGTCAACAGCGGCGACATGGTCGGCTCGCGCGGTATCTCCGACGAGGACGGGCACGGCACTGCCGTGTCGGCGGTCGCGGCAGCCGCTGCCAACGGCACCGGCATCCTCGGCGTCGCCTTCGGTGCGACCATCGTCAACTACCGCGTCGACGATCTCGGCAGCTGCACGCCGCCGAGCGATTGCGAGTTCAGCGATCCCGCGATCGCCGCCGCAGTCGATGCCGCGATCGCGGCCGACGTGCGCGTGATCAACCTCTCGCTCGGCGGCGGCGCGCCCACGACGGTGCTGTCGGACGCGCTCCAGCGTGCGGCCGACGCGGGCATCGTGATCGTCATCTCGGCGGGCAACGACGGACGGGCCAATCCGGACGCGTTCGCGCTGCAGGCCGCGCTCGACACGACCGGCGGGGTCGTGATCATCGCGGGCTCGGTCGGCGACACGAGCGGCTGGGATGTACTTTCCTCCTTCTCGAACAAGGCGGGCACGGGGGCGGCCTACTATCTCGCCGCGCCCGGCTTCCAGATGCAGGCGCCGGATCACGAAGGCACCACCTTCCTGTGGTCGGGGACGAGTTTTTCGGCGCCCGTGATCACCGGCGCCGTTGCGCTGATGGCGGAAGCCTTTCCGAGCCTGACCGGCCAGGAAATCGTCGAGATCCTGTTCAACAGCGCGACCGACCTCGGGGCTGCCGGGAACGACAGCGTCTTCGGTCACGGCCGTCTCAATATCGCGGCGGCGTTCATGCCGTCGGGCGCGACCACGGTGGCGGGGACCTCCACGCCGCTCTCGACGAGCAGCAATGGCCAGCTTCCCGCCGCAGCGGGCGACGCGCTGCAGACGCAGGGCGCGATGCAGATGCTGTTCACCGACAAGTACGACCGCGCCTACACGCTCGACGTCGGCAAGACGCTGGCCCGCGCGGAAGGCGCGACGCCGCTCAGGGACGCGCTGTCGGGCGCCGCGCTTCGCAATCGCGGCTTCACGGCGGGACCGCTCTCGCTGGCGATGACGATCAAGCCGGGCGAACAGCTGCTCGGCATGGCCCCCAAGGCCGAAATCGACGGTCTCCACATCGGGCCCGAGGACCTCGAACGGGCGCGGCTGGTCGCGGGCAGCGCGATCGCGCGCCTCGATGCCAAGACGCTGGCGGGCTTCGGCTTCGCGGAAAGCGCCGATGCGCTCCAGCGCCGTCTGTCGGGCGTCGCGGGCGATGCCTTCCTCGTCGCCAAGCAGGGCGGTGCCTCGCTCGGCTTCCAGGCCGACCGCGACGGCGCGTTCGGCGTCCACCGCGACCTGGGCAAGGGTTTCGGCATGACGCTGACCGGCGAGACCGGCGACGTGTTCACTCGCGTCGAAGCGCTCGGTTCGGGCGCGCCCTACAGCCTCTACGGCGCGAGCCTCGACAAGGCGTTCGGCAGCAAGGCCCACGCCTCGCTCGGCGTCTCTCTGCTCGACGAGCGCGAGACCCTGTTGGGCGGCGGATTCTCGGCCGCGCTCGGCGATGCCGGCACGGGCGCGAAGACCCACTTCGTCGACGCGGCCTTCCGCCGCGACATGGGCAAGGGCTTCTCGCTCGGCCTCAACGCGCGGCGCGGCTGGACCGTCTTCGGGGGCGGCGCCTTCCAGACGGGCGCCTACGCGTTCGACGTCTCGCGCACGAACCTCTTGCGGGCCGGCGACACGCTCGCTTTCCGGGTCTCGCAGCCGCTGCGCGTCGAGACGGGCGGCTTCTCGCTGTGGTCCGCGCTGGCGTGGGATTATTCGACCGAAAGCGCGACGATGGGCTGGCAGCAATATTCGCTCAGCCCCTCGGGCCGCGAGCTGGTCGGCGAAATGGGCTATTCGGCCCGCGTGTGGGGCGGCAGCCTCGGCGCCAACGCCTATCTGCGTCGCCAGCCCGGGCATATCGCGGACGCGCCGGCCGATGTCGGCGCGGCGGTCCGCTTCTCGAAAGGCTTCTAGGATCGGGTAAGGGCGGTGCCTGTCAGCGCCGCCCGAGACCCGGGATGAGGCTTCCCACCTTGCGGCGGTAATCCTCGTACTGCGCGCCGAAATGCGCAACGAGGTCCTTTTCCTCGTAGTGGATGCCGATGAGGATGTAGGCCGTCAGCGAGGCCGACAGGACGAGGTGGCCGACGCTCATTTCGGGCGTCGCCCACAGCGCGATGAAGAAGCCCAGGTAGAGCGGGTGGCGCACCAGCCTGTAGAAGAGCGGGGTGCGCATCTTCTGGACCGGCGGACCGTCGGGGTCACCGTGGTGCCAGGCCTGCTGGAGGCCGAACAGCTCGAAGTGGTTGAGCAGCCAGGTCGAGGTGAACAGGACGACCCAGCCGATTGCGAACAGCGCCCAGAGTATGGTCGCGCCGATCCCGCCGATCGACCAAACGGTGATATCGATCGGGTGCCAGAAATACATTACCGCGGCGAGGATCAGGCTCGCGACCAGCACGTAGGTCGAGCGCTCGACGCTCTTTGGAACCGTGCGGGTCAGCTTGTCCTTGAAGCCCATGCGCGCGGCGACGCTGTGATGGATGCCGAACACGGCGACCAGCGCGACGTTGATCAAGATCGCCATGCCCATCGAGGCGCTCGATGGCGCGAGATCGACGGTGGTCGGCGGCGAGATGCCCGCCACTTCGCGAATGTCACCGACAAAGGCGACGAACCACAGGAAGACGAGAAAGAAGGCCAGGTAGGCCGCGAGCGCGTAGATCAGCGCCAGTGCACGGGTCATTTGAAGCTCTCCCCCAGTTGAGCGAGGGGAACGTTAACACCGTTTGTTCAAGCGCCCAAATTTGCGCAGGATCAGCGGCGGGACTTCTCGACATTCTCGCTGACGACGACGGGTTTGACGCAGCCGTCCTCGCTGTAGTGGACCGCCTTTTCGTGGCGCGCGGGCGGCAGGTCGGCGAGCCGGTCGACCCGGATCGGGCGTTCGCCCTTTTCGGCCTGCGACAGTCTTGCGTCGGGGCACGCCTTCTTGGGCGTCCACTGGGCCGACTTGAGCGGCTGCGGCTTGGGGGTTTCGGTCAGCGGCTCGGCGACCCCGAGCGCGATCAACGGCGCTGCGGCGACGAGGACGAACTTGAACATTCTCGGCCTCCCTCTCTTCGCGACAAAGGGAGCCTAGCCCATCGCGCAGGGAGTCGCAAAAATCAGACGGTGAAGCTCTCGCCGCAGCCGCATGCGCCCTTGGCGTTGGGATTGTCGAACACGAAGCCGGCGGCGAAATCGTCTTCCTTCCAGTCCATCACCGACCCGACGAGATAGAGGACCGACGCGCCGTCGACGTAGAACGTGCCGCCGGGGGTGACGATCTTCTCGTCGAATGCGCTTTCGGCGGTAACGTAGTCGACCGAATAAGCGAGCCCCGAGCAGCCACGGCGCGGGGTCGACAGCTTGACGCCGATCGCGCCTTCGGGGGCCCTGGCCATCAGGTCGGCGACGCGCTGCTCGGCGGCAGGCGTCAGGCTGATCGCGGCGGGGCGTTCGGGGCGGTTGATTTCGGCCATCAGAGCATTCCCAGTTCGAGGCGGGCTTCGTCGCTCATCTTCGACGGGTCCCAAGGCGGGTCCCAGACGAGCTTGACCTCGGCATCGCGGATGCCGGGGACCGAAAGCACGCGCATTTCCACTTCTGCCGGCATCGATTCGGCGACCGGGCAGTGCGGGGTGGTGAGCGTCATGGTGACGACGGCGTCGCCATCCTCGGAAATCGCGACGTCATAGATCAGGCCAAGCTCGTAGATGTCGACTGGGATCTCGGGATCGTAGATCGATTTGAGCGCCTCGATGACCGCTTCCTGGAGGTCGCCGCCCGGCGCGGTCGCGGGGACGCTGTCGGGAGTCTTCGAGAGGAAACCTGCGAGATAGTCGCGCTTGCGCTCCATCGTTTCCGCAGGCGTCTCGTCGGCAACGCGGGCGCGCGGGGGCGTCTCGACACTGTCGACCTTCTCGATCTCGATCTTGCGCGTATCGCTCATCCGAAAATCCGTTTGACCTTGTGGAGTCCCTCGACCAGCGCGGCGACGTCTTCGGGGCCCGAATGGGCGGCGAAGCTGGCGCGCACGGTGGCGGGGACGCCGAGATGATCCATCAGCGGCTGGGCGCAATGGTGGCCCGCGCGCACCGCGACGCCGGCATCGTCGAGGATGGTCGCGACGTCGTGGCCATGCACGTCCCCGAGATTGAAGCTGACGATGCCCGCGCTGTCGTCGGGCCCGTAAAGGGTGAGGCCCTCGATCTTCGAGAGTTCCTCGCGCGCGAAGGCGACGAGCCCGGCCTCGTGGGTATGGACCGCTTCGCGGCCGAGCCCGGTCAGCCAGTCGGCGGCGGCGTGGAAGCCGACCGCGCCGACGATGTGCGGGGTGCCCGCTTCGAAACGGGTCGGGGCGGGGGCGTAGGTCGTGCCCTCGAAAGTGACCCGGTCGATCATCGAGCCGCCGCCCTGGTAGGGGGGCATGGCGTCGAGCAGGTCGGGCTTCGCCCACAAGGCGCCGATCCCGGTCGGGCCATAGGCCTTGTGCGCGGAGAAAGCGTAGAAATCGCAGCCGATCGCGGCCACGTCGACGTCGATGCGCGGGACCGCTTGGCAGCCGTCGATCAGCATCTTCGCCCCGACCGAATGTGCAAGACGGGTGGCTTCGGCGGCGTCCAGCACCGAGCCGAAAACGTTGGACACGTGGGCGAGCGCGACGAGCTTGTGCTCTTCGGTGAGCATGGCTTCGAGCGCGCCCAGATCGATGCGGCCCTCGGCGGTGATCGGGCAGACGTCGATCGCCGCGCCGACCTTGTCGGCAAGCAGCTGCCACGGGACGATATTGCTGTGATGTTCGAGCTGCGAGAGGAGGATGCGGTCGCCCGCCTTCAAGTTGGTCGTCCCCCAGCTGGCGGCGACGAGGTTGATCGCCTCGGTCGCGCCGCGGGTGAAGACGAGACCTTCCGCGCTCCCGCCGACGAGGCTTGCCACCGCGCCGCGGGCTTCCTCGTAACTGCGCGTCATCGCGGCCGAGCGCTCGTACACGCCGCGATGGACGGTGGCGTAGTCGTGGGCGTAGGCGCGCGTGATCGCGTCGATCACCGCCTGCGGCTTCTGCGCGGTGGCGGCGCTGTCGAGATAGTGCCAGCCCTCGGGCAGCCCCGGGAACTGGGCGCGCACGTCGAGCGCGGCGATGTTGGCCAGGGCGTTCATCCGACCAACGTCCTCAAGCCGTCGCGGGCCTCGGCAGCGATTGCGGCGTCCTCGCCCAGATCGTCCCACAGACCGCCGATGAAGCCTTCGAGGAGCAACGCCTTGGCGGCTTCGGGCGGGAGGCCACGCGCGGCGGCGTAGTAGAGCTGCTGGGCGTCGAGTTCGCCGACCGTGGCGCCATGCGCGCAGGCGACGTCGTCGGCGTAGATTTCGAGTTCGGGCTTGGCGTTGGCAGTGGCGCCGCGGGTCAGCAGCATCGCTTTGACGTCCTGCTCGCTATCGGTGCGCTGCGCGGCGCGCGCGACCGCGACCTTGCCGAGATAGGAGCCGGTCGCCGTGTCGCCGAGGACCGAGCGGACGACCTGGCGGCTCGTCGCTGCGGGGCCTTCGTGGCGCACGGTTGTGACGATTTCGAGCGTGGCCTCGCCGCTGCCCAGGTTGGCGGCGTGGAAGGCGAAGTCGGCGCCTTCGTGCAGGGTCACGTCAAGTTCGAGGCGCCCGTAACGCGCGGCGCTGTTGAGCGCGTAGAAGCGGAAACTCGCGCCCTTTTCGAGCGTGACCGAGAGGCGCGCGACGTCGATCGCATCGCCCGAGGGGAGGCGCGTTTGGGCAAGCGTCTCGCCCTCGGCCACGCGGATTTCGCCGGGCGGGGCGAGATCGTCCCACACCTCGCCGAGCGCCTCGATGTCGGCGTAGCGGAAGGCTTCGTCCTTGCGGGTGGGCAGGACCGTCACGCAAGCACCTCCGCATAGCCCTCTTCCTCGAGCGCGAGCGCGAGGTCGGGGCCGCCGCTCTTCACGATGCGCCCGGCGACGAGGACATGGACCTTGTCGGGGCGGACATAGTTCAGGAGCCGCTGGTAGTGGGTGATGAGGAGGACGCCCTTGTCGCCCTGGCGCATGATCGCGTTGATGCCCTCGCCGACGGCCTTGAGCGCGTCGATGTCGAGCCCGCTGTCGGTTTCGTCGAGGACCGCGAAGGCGGGGTCCATGATACCCATCTGGACCATCTCGGCGCGCTTCTTCTCGCCGCCCGAAAAGCCGACGTTGACCGGGCGCTTGAGCATGTCGGCGGGCAGGCCGAGGAGGCTCGCCTTGTCCTTGGCGAGGCGGATGAAGTCGGCGCCCGAGAGCGCGTCTTCCCCGCGCGCCTTGCGCTGGGCATTAAGGCCTTCGCGCAGAAACTGGAGCATCGAGACGCCCGGAATCTCGACAGGGTACTGGAAGCCAAGGAACAGGCCCGCGGCGGCGCGCTCGTGCGGCTCCATGGCGAGGAGGTCCTGCCCGCCAAAGCTCGCCGAGCCGCCGGTCACCTCGTAGCCGGGCTTGCCGCCGAGCACGTAGGCAAGGGTCGATTTCCCCGCGCCATTGGGCCCCATGATGGCATGGACTTCCCCGGCCGGGACCTCGAGCGAGAGGCCGTTGAGGATCGGCTTGTCGCCGACCGTGGCGTGGAGATTGTCGATCTTGAGCATGGTCGTGTCGTTCACTCGTAAGGGGGGAATTCGATGGCCGGTGGGACGTCTTCGTAGAAGCCCTTGTAGGCGCCGCCGCGCCTGGGGCCGGTGCAGTCCTTGGCCTCGCGCTGGAAGGTGACGAGCACCTCGCGCATGTCGTCGTGCATCGCGCGCGCCTTCGCGACCGCCTCGGGATTGGGCTGGCGGGGGTTGCCCGCCTGCGCAGCGATACCGGGCGCGCGCCGGATGATCTCCTGCGTCGCGGCCATCGCGCGATCCTCGTGGACGCGGCAGCTGTTGGCGTCGGCCTGGGCGCAGCCGCCCCGCACCTCGAGCGCGATCAAGGCACTAGCGCTCTTCAAACGACGAACCCCTTTTCCGCGAATTTCTTGCGGATCTTCTCGAGATCCTTTTCCGACGTGCTCGCGATCGCGACGCGGCCAGTCTTGTCGTCCTTGTGAACGGCCGTGTCCTTGCAATTCTTCTCGACGAACGTGGCAACCTCGCCGGCGAGGTCCTTGGGTACGTAACGGATCATCCGACACTCCCTTCCAGTGACAATGCGAGCAGCTTCTGCGCCTCGACCGCGAATTCCATCGGGAGCTCCTTGAGGACCTCCTTGGCGAAGCCGTTGACGATCAGCGCGACTGCCTCTTCCTCGTCGAGACCGCGGGCTTGGGCGTAGAACATCTGGTCTTCGGAAATCTTCGAGGTGGTCGCCTCGTGTTCGATCGTGGCGGTCGGGTTCTTCACCTCGATATAGGGCACGGTATGCGCGCCGCATTCGCCGCCCAGGAGCAGGCTGTCGCACTGGGTGAAGTTGCGCACGTTCTCCGCCTTGGGAAGCACGCGCACGAGACCGCGATAGGTATTGTCCGACTTGCCCGCGCTGATCCCCTTGGAGATGATCGTCGAGCGGGTGTTGGCGCCGATATGCACCATCTTGGTGCCGGTGTCGGCCTGCTGGAAATTGTTGGTCAGCGCGACCGAGTAGAATTCGCCGACACTGCCCTCGCCCTTGAGGATGCAGCTGGGATATTTCCAGGTGATCGCGCTGCCGGTTTCGACCTGCGTCCAGCTGACCTTCGAGCGGGCGCCCGCGCACAACGCGCGCTTGGTCACGAAATTGTAGATGCCGCCCTTGCCCTCCTTGTCGCCCGGATACCAGTTCTGGACGGTCGAGTATTTCACCTCGGCATCCTCGTGGGCGTAGATCTCGACCACCGCGGCGTGGAGCTGGTTTTCATCGCGCATCGGCGCGGTGCAGCCTTCGAGATAGGAGACGTAGGCGCCCTTCTCGGCGACGATCAGCGTGCGCTCGAACTGGCCGGTATTCTCGGCATTGATGCGGAAATAGGTCGACAGTTCCATCGGGCAGCGCACGCCCTCGGGGACGTGGACGAAGGTGCCGTCGGAAAAGACCGCCGAGTTGAGGCAGGCGTAGAAATTGTCGCGCTGGGGGACGACCGAGCCGAGATATTTCTTCACCAGCTCGGGATGTTTCTTCACTGCTTCGGAAATCGACATGAAGACGACGCCCGCACGCTCGAGCTCCTCGCGGAAGGTGGTGGCGACGGAAACGCTGTCGAACACCGCGTCGACCGCGACCTTGCGCGCGCCCTCGACGCCCGCGAGCACCTTCTGCTCCTCGATCGGGATGCCGAGCTTCTCGTAGGTGCGGCGGATTTCGGGGTCGAGTTCGTCGAGCGACTTGAGCGTCGGTTTCTTCTTGGGCTCGGCGTAATAGTAGGCGTCCTGGAAATCGATCGGCGGGATCTTGAGCTTGGCCCAGTCGACCTCCTCCATCTCGAGCCAGGCACGGTACCCCTTGAGGCGCCATTCGAGCATCCACTCGGGCTCGTCCTTCTTGGCCGAGATGAAGCGGATCGTGTCCTCGTCGAGGCCCTTGGGCGCGAATTCCTGCTCGATATCGGTGGAGAAACCCCACTCGTAGTCCTTCGAGAGATGCTCGCGCGCCTCAGGGTTCATTTCCTCGCGCTTGGTCAGGTCGCGCTGGTCGTTCACTGGCTCAATTCCTCGAGGCTGACGGCGTCCAATGCGCCGCGCACCTTTTGCGATACGATGCCCATGTGCGGCTTGATGCGGCAGTGGCTGTCGAGCGCGCAGTCGGAGGGGCCTTCCACCCCGCTGCACTGGGTCATGTCGAACGGGCCCTCGACCGCCTCGACGATGTCGGCGAGGCTGATCGCGTCCGCGCCGCGCGCGAGGCGGTAGCCGCCGTTCGCGCCACGCTGGCCCTCGAGCAGGCCGGCGCTGCCGAGACGCTGCATCAGCTTCTGCGCGGTCGGAAGCGGGACGCCCGTCTCCTCCGCCAGCGCCGCCGCGGACAGCAGCGCATCGCCGCCACGACGGGCAGCGGCGGTCATCATCACGACCGCGTAATCGGCAAGATGGGTCAGGCGCATATTCGGACTTATCCGTTCCGAATTGGCCAGATAGGGAGTTCTGGCGGGAAATCAACCGCAAAGGCGGCTGCGCGCCGTCACTCCATGATCGCGTCGTCCATCAGTTTCGCCGCCACGTAGGTGCGCACATTCTCCTCGAGAATGTCGAGCGGCACCGGGCCCGGCGCGAGCACCGCATCGTGGAAGTCGCGATAGTCGAACTTGTCGCCGAGGTCGGCCTTGGCCTGCTCGCGCAGTTCCATGATCTTCAACTTGCCGATCATGTAGGCGGTCGCCTGGCCGGGATAGACGGCGTAGCGCTCGATCGCCTTGCGCGCATCGGCCTCGGGGTTGGGCGTGTTGGTGAGGAGATAGTCGATCGCCTGTTCGCGGCTCCAGCGCTTGTGGTGGAGGCCGGTGTCGACGACGAGGCGCGCGGCGCGCCACAGCTCCATGCCGAGGCGGCCGAAGTCGGAATAGGGATCCTGATAGAAGCCCATGTCCTTGCCCAGCTCCTCCGAATAGAGGCCCCAGCCTTCGGTATAGGCGGTCCAGCCGCCGAAGCGGCGGAAGGCGGGCAGGCCGTCCAGCCCGGTCTGGATCGAGCGCTGGAGGTGATGGCCGGGGACGCCCTCGTGATAGGCGAGCGCCTCGAGCTCGTTGAGGCTCATCGAATCGAGTTCGTAGAGGTTGACGTAATAGGTGCCGGGGCGCGTGCCGTCGGGCGAGGGCGACTGGTAGAAGGCCTTGCCCGCGCTCTTCTCGCGGAACGCCTCGACCGGCTTCACCACCAGCGGGTCGGCGGGGAGGATGCCGAAATAGTCCTTCAGCGCGGGCGTCATCGCCGCGTAGGCCGCGTCGACCTTGGCCAGATACTCCTCGCGGCTCTTGGCGAAGAATTGCGGGTCGGTGCGGGTGAATTCGAAAAATTCGGCTAGCGTGCCGGTATAGCCGACCTTCGCCATGATGCCGCGCATCAGGCCGTGGATCCGTTCGACCTCGCGAAGGCCGATCGCGTGGACCTCGTCGGGGGTCATGTCGCTGTTGGTGTAGCTGGCAAGTTGCGCGGCGTAATAGGCTTCGCCGTTGGGGAGCGCCCAGACGCCGTCGGTGGTGCGCGCACTGGCCTGCTGGCGAACCATCTCGGCCTTGAGCGCGGCGAGCGCGGGAAGGGCCTTGCCGTCCCAGGCGAGCGCGGCGCGGGCCTTGAGGTCGGCCTTGGCGGCATCGTCGATCGACAGCGCGTCGACCTTGGCCGCGAAGTCCTCGAGCACCGCATTGTCCATGCCCGCCGAGACGAGATTGTCGATGTCGTTGATGACGAATGGATAGACCCAGTCGGGGGGCGCGATGCCCATCTCGGCGCGGGCCTTCGATTCGGCAATGCGCTCGTGAAGCAGGCGGCCCATGTCGGCGATGCGCCCGATATAGGCCTCGGCGTGGGCGGGCTCGGCGACGCGGTGGATGTTGATGAGGAAGGCGGGGAGCGCGGACTGGAGACCACTCATCTGGTTGAAGATGTAGCCATGGCGGTCGAACGGGCGGTTCGCCTCGGCGTCGGCTAGGTCGCGCAGGAAGATTTCGTAGGAGAGGCGGTCCTGCTGCGACAAGGTGGCGGGGTCGAAGGCGGCCTTCATCGCGGCGGCGGTCGTGCGCTTGAGCTCGAGGCTCGCGGCCTGGTTGGCGTCGGAAAAGTCGCCCCAGCGCGCATAATCGTCGTCGATGATGCCGCGATACGACTTGCTCATCGGGCTCAGGGCGAGGTCGGCGGCGTCGTAGCGCTCGAACAATTGAGCGAGTTCGGCGGAGGCGGCGGGCTCGCTCGTCTCGGCGGCGGGGGCGAGGACGACGGGTGCAGTGGTCGTGGTCGTGCAGGCGGCGAGCGCGAGGCTGCTGGTGGCGATGAGGAGGAGGCGGGTCATGGGCGTTTCTCCTGAAAAGGTCGTTTCGCGCGCGACCCTGACGGCTGGGACGCGGCTTGCCAATGGGGTTTTCCACCAACTGCGGGGGTGAAATCGGGGGGCGGTCTGCGCTAAGGGGCGGGCCATGGGCCTCTATTCCTTGTTCCGACCCGCTTTCTTCGCGCTCGATGCGGAAGACGCGCACCGCGCCACCATCGCCGCCCTGAAGCGGTTGCCGAGCAAGCGGGTGCCGTTCCATCACGACAGCTTGAAGCAGGACGTGGCGGGATTGCGCTTCCCTTCGCCGGTGGGGCTGGCGGCCGGGTTCGACAAGGATGCCGAGGTGTGGCGCGAGATGCTGGGCTTCGGCTTCGGCTCGGTCGAGGTGGGCACGCTCACCCCGCGCCCCCAGGGCGGCAATCCGCGCCCGCGCCTGTTCCGGCTGCGCGAGGACCGCGCGGTGATCAACCGCATGGGCTTCAACAATGGCGGGCAGACGGCGGCGATCCCGCGGCTCGAAGGGCGGCGGCGCACGATGGGCGTGGTCGGCGTCAATATCGGGGCGAACAAGGACAGCGAGGACCGCATCGCCGACTATGTCGCGGGCGTGAAGACGATGGCGGGCGTGGCGGACTATCTGACGGTCAACATCTCCTCGCCCAACACGCCGGGGCTGCGGCAACTGCAGGACGAAGCCGCGCTGCGCGACCTGCTGCAGGCGGTGGCCGAGGCGCGGCCCGAAGGCGGACCGCCGGTATTTCTGAAGGTCGCCCCCGATCTCGAGGCGGACGACCCCGAGCGCATCGCGCGCGTCGCGATCGACGAGGGAATGGACGCGCTGATCGTCTCCAACACCACCATCGAGCGGCCCGAGAGCCTGCGCTCGCCTTTCTCGGGGCAGGCGGGCGGTCTGTCGGGGCGGCCGCTCAAGGACAAGGCGTTCGAGGCACTGAAGGCGTTCCGCGCCGCGACCGGGGGCGACATCCCGCTGATCGCGGCGGGCGGGATCGAGAATGGCGAGGACGCGTGGAGGCGGATCACCGCGGGCGCGAGCCTCGTCCAGCTCTATTCGGCGCTGGTCTATGAAGGGCCGGGGCTGGCGATGCGGATCGCGGGTGACCTCACGCTGCGGCTCGAACGCGCCGGGCTTTCCAACATTTCCGAGGCGATCGGGATCGACGCCTAGTTGGCGATCAGCACCACGCCTTCGCGGCGTGGATCGTAGCCCCCGTCAATGCGGCCATCCTCGCGGACGAGGACGGCATGGACCCCCGATCCTTCGCCGCCGAGATCGGTGACGACGAGGCCGCGTGCGGAAAGGTCGCGCACGATCCTCGGATCGAGCGTGGCCTCGGCGCCGGTCTCGTTGTCGCGCGCGACGAGATTGGGAAGTGCGATCGCGTCCTGCATGGGCAGGCCCCAGTCGAGCGCCGCGACCAGCGACTTGCCGACATAAGCGAGGATCGAACTGCCCCCCGCCGAACCTGCCGCCCCCGCGAAATTTCCATCGGCATCGTAGAGAAGGAGCGGGACCATCGAGGAGCGCGGCCGCTTGCCCGGCGTGACCGCGTTGGAGGAGCGGTGGCCGTCCTCGTCGACCGGCGAGAAATCGAAATCGGTCATCTGGTTGTTGAGGAAGAAGCCGTCGACCATCAGGCCCGAGCCGAACACGGCCTCGACCGTCGTGGTCATCGAGACCACATTGCCGGCGGCGTCGCGGACGATGAAATGGCTGGTGCCCGCCATCTCGCGGGTCGCGTCGGGGGCGTGCGTCGGGGCGCCGGCCGGGATGCCGTGGACGACGTTCGCCGAGGCCCTCGGGACAATGAGGTCGGCGCGCGTGTCGAGATAGGCAGGATCGAGCAGGCCCGCGACAGGGACGTCGGGACTGTCGCCGACAAAATGGTCGCGGTCGGCGTACATCAGGCGGCTGGCCTCGGCCAACAGGTACCAGGCGCGCGGATCGTCGGGACCGAGTTCGGAAATCGCGGTGCGCTCGAGCAATTCCATCAGCTGGAGGAAACCGACCCCCGAGGAAGGCGGGGGCGGGGCGCAGATGCGGGTGGCCTCGTACCAGGTGCACAGCGGCTCGCGCTCGACCACTTTGTAGTTGGCAAGATCGGCCATGGTCATCGTGCCGCCGAGCGGGCCGCTGCGGGTCTTCTCGACGATGCGCGCGGCGGTCTCGCCCTTGAGCAGCGCGTCGGGGCCCTGCGCTGCGAGCCGCTCGAGGAAGTCGGCATAGGCGGCGTTGACGAGGCGGTCGCCGGTCTCCAGGCGCCGACCCTGGCCGTCCGAGAAATAGGCGATCGCGTCGGGCTGGGTCAGCTGGAGGATGTCGCTGCGAGGAAGAAAGCTTCCCAGGCGCGGGGAGACGACGAAGCCGTCGCGCGCGGCGGCGATGGCGCTGCCGAACAGGCTGTTCCAGGCAAGGCGGCCATGACGCCGGTGCGCGTGGTGGAGTGCGGCGACGGCACCGGGAACGCCGACCGCGCGGCCGGTGAGCGCCGCCCCCTTCGCGTCGAGCTTTTCGCCGTTCGCGTCGAGGAACATCGAGGCAGTCGCCTGTGCAGGGGCGACCTCGCGTCCGTCATAGACGATGGCGCGGCCCGACGAGGCGTCGAGATAATGGATGAAGGCGCCGCCGCCGACGCCCGAGGATTGCGGTTCGACGAGGCTCAGCATCGCCTGGATGGCGACCGCCGCGTCGATCGCGCTGCCGCCGCGTTCGAGCACGTCCATGCCCGCCTTCGCCGCGAGCGGATTGGCGGCGATGACGAAGGCTTTTTCGCGGTTCGGCGCGGACGCGGGCACGGTAGCGCAGGAGCCGAGCAGCAAGGCGAACAGGACCAGCAGGGAGCGTAGGGGCATGGCCATGCGTCTAGGCAACAGGCGCGGCCGCGTCCATCTGGCGCTGGCCGCAAAAATCATTATCAAGCGCCGGATGCCTGCGACCGGCGAAAGTGCGGATCGGAGGCGCGAGAGGAGACTTCATGGCTGGCGCAACCCTGCAGCTCGAGCATTTTCCCAACCTCGTGACGATGTTCTTCACGCGGGCCAGGGCCAAGGGCGACAAGCCCTTCCTGTGGGCGAAGAAAGACGGCGAGTGGCAATCGATCAGCTGGGCGAAGGCCGCCCGGCAGGTTGCGAGCCTCGCCCAGTCGCTTCGCGATCTCGGACTCAAGAAGGGCGACCGGGTGATGCTGGTCTCCGAGAACCGGCCCGAGTGGCTGATCTCGGACCTCGCGATCATGGCCGCGGGCTGCGTGACCGTGCCCGCTTACACCACCAACACGACCCGCGACCACCAGCATATCCTGGGCAATTCGGACGCGCGCGCGGTGATCGTCTCGACGCAGAACCTCGCCAAGCCGCTGATCCCGGCGGTCCTGTTCGCGAGCGAGTGCCACCACATCATCTCGATCGACGACATCATCACCGGACAATCGCCCGACGTCGCCCAGTTCCATCACTGGAGCGACCTGGTCGGCGGCGACGCGGACGTGATCAAGTTCGAGGAAGAAGCCAAGAAGGTGAAGCGCGACGATCTCGCCTGCCTGATTTACACGTCGGGCACCGGCGGCGCGCCGCGCGGGGTGATGCAGCACCACGGCATGATCCTCCACAACGTCGAAGGCTGCGTCGACATCATCGCCAACGATTTCGGCTGGGACGAGGAAGTGTTCCTGTCCTTCCTGCCCGCCAGCCACGCCTACGAGCATACCGGCGGCCAGCACTTCCCGGTCGCGATCGGGGGCGAGATCTATTACGCCGAGAGCCTCGAGAAACTGGCGGCCAATATCGAGGACGTGAAGCCGACCATCATGGTGGTCGTGCCGCGCCTGTTCGAGATGCTGCGCGCTAAGATGCTCAAGACGATCGAGAAGGAGGGCGGGCTTGCGGCCTACCTGCTCGATCGCGCGGTCTCGATCGAGGCCAAGCGCTATCACGGCAAATCCAACCCGCTCGACCTGCCGATGGACGGGCTCTTGTCGGTCACGCTGCGCAAGAAGGTGAAGCAGAAGTTCGGCGGGCGGATGAAGGCGATGGTCTCGGGCGGGGCGCCGCTCAATCCCGACGTCGGCCTGTTCTTCCAGGCGATGGGGCTGCCCATGCTGCAGGGCTACGGCCAGACCGAGGCGGGCCCCGTGATCAGCTGCAACCGTCCCGCAGCCGGCATTCGCATGGAAACGGTCGGGCCGCCGATGCGCAATACCGAGGTCAGGATCGCCGAGGATGGCGAGATCTGCGTGAAAGGCGAGCTCGTCATGCAGGGCTATTGGCGCAACCCGGAGGACACTGCGCGCGTGCTGTCGGACGGGTGGTTGCTGACCGGCGACGTCGGCCATCTCGACGACAAGGGGCGGATCGTCATCACCGACCGCAAGAAGGACCTCATCGTCCTCGACAAGGGCGACAATGTCTCGCCGCAGCGGGTCGAGGGCATCCTCACGCTGCAGAGCGAGATCGCGCAGGCGATGGTCTATGGCGACCGCCGCCCCAACCTCGTCGCGTTGCTCGTTCCCGACCCCGAAGTGCTGGCGAAGCACAAGGGCGACGAGGAGGGATTGAGGAAGGCGCTCTCAAAGGCGGTCGACCGGGTCAACAAGGACCTCAGTGTGATCGAGAAGGTGCGGCGCTTCATCATCGCCGATGAGCCATTCACGACCGACAACGAGATGCTCACGCCCTCGATGAAGATCCGCCGCCATAAGATCGGCGAGGTCTATGGCGACCGGCTGGCCGCGCTCTACAAGCGCTAGGGGTCAGTCGGCCTTTTCGTATTTGGTGAACTCGCCGAAGGCGCAGGTGCCCGCGATCATCCCGGTCGCGGTGTCGAGGATCTTGGCCGTGTCGCCCGCGCACATCTGGCCGGTGCGCGATTCGGTGACGAGCGCGTAGCCCGGGCTGCCGATCCGCGCGCAGCCGAAATCGGGGGTCTGGAGCCAGATGGTGCGCCCCTGCTTGAACAGGATCGCCTTCTCGTCGATCGCCTCGATGTCGGGAAAGCGCGTGTCGGGGATGCACTTCTTCGTCTCGCTGGGGGCGTAGCCTTCGAGCGCGCTGGCGAGCCGGTCGGCGGCTCGCGGGCTTCGCTCGAACGGGCGGTCGTCGGCACTGCATGCGGCGACTGCGGCGAGCAGCGGCAGGGCGAATGCGAGGCGGGTCATGACAGGTCTCCTTGCCTTAGAAACGATCCTTTGCGGCGCGCAGTTGCGCAAATTCTTCGGCGTTCTTCGCGCGCAGGAAAGGGTTGGTCGCGATTTCTTTTTCCACGGTCGTGGGCACGGTGCGTTCGCCCGCCTCGCGCGCCTTGGCGACCGCCTCGAGCCGGTCGGCGATGGGCGCATCGCCCGGGAAGGCATGGGCGGCGAAGCGCGCGTTGGAGAGCGTATATTCATGCGCGCAATAGAGCTTCATGTCGGCGGGCAGGTCGGTGAAGCGCTGGAGCGAGGCGTGCATCTGTTCGGGCGTGCCTTCGAACAATTTGCCGCAGCCCATCGCGAACAGCGTGTCGCCGACGAAGGCGAACCCTGCACCGCGGAACACATAGGCGATGTGGCCGAGCGTGTGGCCGGGGACGTGCCAGATCTCGGCGTCCTCGCCGCCGAAGGAGAGGCGGTCGCCTTCGCCGAGTTCGTGATCGATGCCGGGGATCTTTTCCGCCTCGGGCGCGGGGCCGTAGATGGTCGCGCCGGTGGCCTCCTTCACGCGCACGTTTCCGCCCGTGTGGTCGGGATGCCAGTGGGTGTTGAGGACATGGGTCAGGGTCCAGCCGCGTTCCTTCGCGGCGGCGAGCACGGCCTCGCCGTCACCCGGGTCGACGACCGCGGTCTCGCCGGTCGCGGGGGCGTGGAGCAGCCAGAGGTAATTGTCGGCAAAAGCCGGGACGCAGGCGATCTCGAGGCGGGCGGGCCCGCTCACCAGCTGCCCTCGTTGTCCATCGAGGCCCAGGGCTCGGCGGGATCGAGCGCGCCGCCCTTCTGGAGAAGTTCGATCGAGATGCCGTCAGGCGATTTCACGAACGCCATGCGCCCGTCGCGCGGGGGGCGGTTGATGGTGATGCCATGGTCGCGGAGCTTGGCGCACAGGGCGTAGATGTCATCGACATGGTAAGCGAGGTGGCCGAAGTTGCGCCCGCCTCCGAAATCGTCCGCCTCGCCGTCCCAATTGTGGGTCAGCTCGACCTCGGCTTCCTCGCCCGGCACGCCCATGAAGATGAGGGTGAAGCGGCCCGCCTCGACATCGCGGCGGCGCCGCTCCTCGAGGCCGAGCAGTTCGAAGAAGCGAACGGTAGCGTCGGGATCGGTGACGCGCAGCATGGTGTGGAGAAAGTTCAATTGCCGGCTCCCTGCTGGGGCGCGTCGAGTTCGGCGAGCGCGTCGGCGGCGGCCTTGCCCGACGGGTTGCCGAGGAACTTGGCAGCGACGCTCCACTCGCTGCGCGCCCTGGCGGCGTCGCCCTCCGCGAGCGCGACATGGCCCGCAAGGTAGAGGAGTTCGGGACTGTCGGCCGCGAGCATCAGGCCCTTGTCGACGTCTGCGCGCGCCTCGGCGACATCGCCCGCGTCGAGCGCCAGCGTGCCCTTCATCCAGAAGAGGAACGGATCCTCGTCGACCAGCGTCTCGGCCTCGGCGAGGAGGATGCGGGCGCGGTCGGGTTCGCCCAGCGCGAGCGCGGCACGGGCGCGGTCGATGCGCGCGAGGCCCTGCTGCACGGGATCGAGAACGGCCTCCTCGGCAATCGCGCGGGCAAGCGCGGCGTCGGCCTTGCCCGGTTCGCCGGCGGCGAGCCACATGTTGGCTGCGGCAATCTCCGCGACGACGCGGTCGAGCGTATCGTCGACCGACAACGTGGCTGCCTCGGCAAAGCCTTCGGCGGCATCGGCATAGCGGCCCTGTCCCTCGGCAGTGGCGGCACGGCACAGCGCGCTGCGGGCGCTGACGTCGGTCCCGCAGCTGAACAGCTCGGCAGGCGCCTCGATGCGCGGTGGTCCGGCGACGTCGGCGTCCTGGAGGGCGAGCGAGAGGAGAAGGGTCGTGATCATGCAATCGTATCCAGCAGTGCCGACGCTTCCGACAGGATCGCGTCGATTTCATGGGGTTCGGAAAGGCGGTGTCCGGCTTTCTTGATGAGCCGCAACTGAACGTCGCTGGTGGCCAGACGCTCCATCGCGGCGATGGCGATGCGGTAGGGGACGTCCGCGTCCGCTGCGCCATGGACGAAGCGCACGGGGCCTTCGAACGGAATGGCATCGCCCAGCAGCTTCATCGCCTCGCCCGCCTCGAAGAAACCCTTGTGGGTGACGTAAGGTTCGGGGCCGTAGGGGTTGGGCTCCTCGAGCTTGCCGGTCGAAAGGATCGTCGCCTTCTGCTCGGGCGTGAAGCCCCAGTCGGTGAAGTCGGGCGCGGCGGCGATGCCGAGCAGCGCCTTGACGCGATCGGGACGCGCGATGGCGGCGTGGAGCGCGAGCCAGCCGCCCATCGAGGAACCGGCGAGAAGGATCGGGCCAGGGGGCGCGACCTCGTCGATCATCGCGAGCACTTCGTCGTGCCAGCGCGCGAGTGTGCCGTCGGCGAATTCGCCGTCCGACAGGCCGGTGCCCGAATAGTCGAAGCGCAGGCAGGCGAGGCTGTTGCGGGCGCACCAGTCGTCGAGCGCGGTCGCCTTTCCGCCGTCCATGTCGGAGGCATAGCCCGGGAGAAAGAGGAGGGTCGGCGCATGGCCTTCGCGCAGGCGGAAGGCGAGGCGGCGGCCATCGGCGAGATCGTGGAATCGGGCGTCGGAGGGCGTGGTCATCGCCCCCCGACTAGCAAGAAGAAGACTGCGCGTCAGCGTTTCAGAAGCGCGGCGAGCTCGGCGCGGAACAGGTCGGGCCGGTCGAGCTGGACGAAGTGGGCGCTATTGTCGGCCGGAACCATGCGTACGCCGTCGAGCGCGGCATAGTCGGTCGCGTAGCGCGCCTTGGCCATGTCGGCATGTTCGCCGGTCGCGAAGTGGAGCACGGTGACCGGCATCTCGAGCGCGGCGATGTCCTGGCGCAGGTCCATCATCGTATCCTCGTAGACCAACTGCGCGACGGCGAGCGGCTCGGCGTCGATCGACCAGTTGGCGATCTTCACGCGGGTGGCTTCGTCGACCGACATGCCCATCGCGCCCTGGCCGCTGTCGGTGCCCTTCTCGCCCATCGCGCGCATCATCTCGGCGCCCGCGATCATCATGTCGCGCATGCGGATCGCCTGCGGTTCGGCGCTCTCGAGCGTGGCGTTCGGATCGAACACCGTGCCGAAGAAGGGCAGCGCGTCGACGATAAGGAGGTTGGTCGCGAGCTCGGGATGGTCGAGCCCGAACTTGAGCGCGAGGAGACCGCCAAGGCTGTGCCCGACGATGGTCGCGGGACCGAGGTCGCGCTGCTCGAGGTCGGCGGCAAGGTCGGCGACGATGCCGGGGATTGCGCCTTCGGCCTCGTTGGCGGTGCCGCGCTCGCCGTCGAAGCCGCGCACGGTGACGACGAGGAGGCGGTGGTCGCCGGCAAAGGCCTCGACCGTATCGTCCCAGACCGCGCCGGGGGTCGACATGCCGGGGATGAGGACCGCGACCGGGCCCGACGTGCCGTGGAGCGTCGTGCGGATATGGTCGTGGGTCAGGGTCTGCGCCTCCGTCGTGGGCTGCGCCGGGGCGGCCAACGCGGGCAAGGGGAGGGCGGTAGCCGCGAGCGCGGCGGCAAGGATGGTCAGCGATTTCATGAGTCTATCCTTTCGGGTCGAAAATCTGTTCGATGGGGAGGCCGAAGACCTCGGCGATGGTGAAGGCGAGCGGGAGCGAGGGGTCGTACTTGCCCGTCTCGATGGCGTTCACGCTCTGGCGCGAGACCTCGAGCCGTTCGGCAAGGTCGCCTTGGCTCCAGTCGCGCTCGGCGCGCAGGACTTTCAGCCGGTTCTTCATTTGCACGATCCCCACGTCCCGTATGTGAGACGGTTCGACACCTGGCCGATGAACTGGCCGATGAAGAACAGGACCGGCCACCAGTAGGCATCGACGCGCGGGATCGCGTCGAAGTCGGAAAGAAAGCCGTGGAAAGCGGCGAGACTGAGCGCGAAGGCGGCAGCGATCAGCGTCTGGCGGACCATCAGCATGCGCAGGAACTCGTCCTGCATCTCGACCATGAAACGGCCCATCACGAAAAAGGTCAGTGCGATGCACAGGCCGCACACGAGCGCGATCGCGATCGCCGCAGTGTCGGGCAGGAGGCCATTCTTCATCGCCAGCTGCCCACCGACCAGCGCGGCGACGTAGACGGTCATGACGGCCAAAAGGCGGATCGTGTAGCGGCGCGCGGCGGCCCGGTTGGGATTGGTCGCCATGTCAGCAGCTCCTCGCATGACGACGCAGGTCCCCGACGGCCATCGCGAGGAAGGCGGCGAAGACGGCCCAGAAGGCGCCGTCATTCCAGTCGGCATAGACCGCGACGAGCGACAGCATGATCATGGCGCAGCCCCAGAAGAGCGGGCGGGCGGGATTGGTGCACATTGATGTATTCCTTTTTGTGAAATCAGGCGCGCGCGCGCCGTTCGCGAACGACGACGGCCAGCATGACGAGCGAGGCGGGAAGCAGGGTGGCCGCGGCGGCTGCGCTGCCCATCAGGCCGCCGAGCATCGCGAACGCGACGATGATCATGAGAAGCGCGTAACCGAGCGCGCCGGATTGCAACTTGTCCATCAGTCAAACTCCCTTTTCAATCTGTAAAGGGTATTTGACACATGATTCGCTTTTTGTCAAGCGACATTGACATCATGACAAGGACGCTTGAATTGTCCTTTTGGTTGAACGGGTTGCTGCACTGCACTAGGTGAGTGGGCATGACCGAGATGCTGAAAATCGCCCTGCCCGACGGCAGCGTGAAGGAAATGCCCGAGGGCGCGACCCCCTACGACGTGGCGGCCGCGATCGGCCCCGGCCTTGCCAAGGCGGCGATCGCCGCCAAGGTCGACGGCGAATTGCGCGACCTGAAGCGCCCGTTCGACGGCGATGCCAACCTCGCGCTCGTCACCAGGCGCGACGAAAAGGATGCGCTGGAACTGGTGCGCCACGACTTCGCGCACGTGCTCGCGGAGGCGGTGCAGAATCTCTATCCCGGCACCCAGATCACCTTCGGTCCCGCAACCGACGACGGCTTCTATTACGATTTCGCCCCCGCCCCCGGCCGCGGCATGTTCACCGAAGAGGACCTGCCTGCGATCGAGGAGGAGATGCGCCGCGTCATCGCCGCCGACAAGCCGCTCATCCGCGAAGTGTGGGACCGCGAAAAGGTGCGCCAGTTCTTCCTCGACCACGGCGAGAGCTTCAAGGCCGAGTGGGTGATGGAATTGCCCGAACACGAGCCGATCACCATGTACAAGACCGGGCATGGCGAGGCCGACTGGATGGACCTGTGCCGCGGGCCGCATCTGCCCTCGACCGGCTATCTCGACCCCAAGGCGTTCAAGCTGACCCGCGTGTCGGGCGCCTATTGGCGCGGCGACCAGTCGAACCCGATGCTGAGCCGCATCTACGGCACCGCCTGGCTCGACAAGAAACAGCTTGCCGAACATCTCCACCGGCTGGAGGAAGCGGCCAAGCGCGACCACCGCAAGCTGGGCGCCGAGATGAACCTGTTCCACCTGCAGCAGGAGGCGCATGGCAGCGTCTTCTGGCACCCGCAGGGCTTCAAGATGTGGCGCGCGCTCGAGGCCTACATGCGCCGCGCGATCGACGAGGGCGGCTATCGCGAGATCAAGACCCCGCAGCTGATGGACGTCAAGCAGTGGACCCGTTCGGGCCACTGGGGGAAATATGCCGAGAACATGTTCGCGGTCCCCGACATCGTCCCCAACGTGGAGAGCGAGGAGGAGGCTGCCGCGCCCGACGTGGCGCCGGATGCCGACTGGATGGCGATCAAGCCGATGAACTGCCCGGCGCACATCCTCGTCTTCAACCAGGGCATCAAGTCGTACCGCGACCTGCCGCTGCGCCTCTACGAGAATGGCTGCTGTCACCGCAACGAGCCGCACGGCGCGCTCCACGGGCTGATGCGCGTGCGCCAATTCACCCAGGACGACGCGCACATCTTCTGCACCGAGGGGCAGGTGGTGGAGGAAATCCACAAGTTCTGCCGCCTCGCCGACCGCATCTACAAGGACTTCGGCTATACCTATTCGGTCAAGCTGGCGACGCGCCCCGAGAAGCGCTTCGGCACCGACGCGATGTGGGACAAGGCCGAGCAGGAAATGCGCGACGCGGTCAAGGCCGCAGGCATGGACAATGACGAGTATGGCTGGGAAGAGCTGCCGGGCGAAGGCGCCTTCTACGCGCCCAAGCTCGAATGGCACCTGACCGACGCAATCGGGCGCACCTGGCAGGTCGGCACGATCCAGTCGGACCGCGTGCTGCCCGAGCGCCTCGACGCGAGCTATGTCGGCGAGGATGGCGAGCGCCACCGGCCGGTGATGCTCCACCGCGCGATCTTCGGATCGTACGAGCGCTTCATCGGCATGCTGATCGAGCATTATGCCGGCAAGATGCCGCTGTGGCTGGCCCCCACGCAGGCGGTGGTCGCGACGATCGTCTCGGACGCCGACAACTATGCCAACGAGGTGCGCGCGCGCCTTGAAGCCGAAGGTTTTCGCGTGACGAGCGATCTTCGCAACGAGAAGATCAACTACAAGGTACGCGAACACTCGCTTGCCAAGGTCCCGTTGCTGCTCGTCGTGGGCAAGCGCGAGGCGGAGGAGGGCACCGTGGCGCTGCGCCGGCTAGGCTCGGACGAGCATCAGAAGGTGATGAAGCTCGACGAGCTGATCGCGATGATGCGCGACGAGGCGACCCCGCCCGACCTTCGTTAGGCGCGCAAATGTGGCCCTCGCACTGGTGTAGGCCGCGTTAACCATTTCTTTTGAACCCGTGCCCTAACCCCGATTCCGACCGGGGGAGGGGTGCTCGTGGCACGCCGGCCTCCAGACCTGTTCGAATGGAGGCCAGTTTGTCCGTCCTGTCCAATGCCGTTTCGCAGTCGATGCTGACCATCCGGCGCGTTCGCAACGGCGAGTTCGCCGTCAGCCGCGCGGTCATCATCACCATTTCCATCATGGGCCTGATCATCTTCGGCATGGCCATGTCGATGTTGTGGGACGGGTATCGGGAACGCACGCTCGCCAAGCGGTTCGACGAGGCCGATAGCCGCACGACCCTGGTGATCGAGGCGGGCGAGGACTGGGCCGAGGCGCGCGGGCTGACCTATCTGGCGCTCAAGGCACCTGCGCGACCCAGCAAGAAACAGCTCACGACCATCCTGTCGGCGCGGGCGTCGGGCGACCGCTACATGGCGCAGGCGCTCAAGGGGTTCGATCCCAGAGGGGCGGGAGAGACCAAGGCGCTCGATGTCTATCGCGAGCTCGAAGCTGCCGAGGACGAGATCGGCAAGGTCGCCGATCGCGCGTTGCGTCGCCCGGTCGCCGAGCGCGATCCGGCGCTTGCCGATCGCTACCTGGCCGCCGCCACCGCGCGCATCGTCGCCGCGCAGGAATTGCGCCGCGCGATGGCTGCGAACCTGGGCGAGGCCGACGGCTCGACCGCCTACCTGCTGCAGCTCAAGGAGCAGGCCTGGGTGATGAGCGAATATGCCGGGCGCGAGCGGGCGCTGGTCGCCGGCGCGATCGCCGCGCGCGAGCCGATCTCGCCGCAGGCGCGTGCTACCATCATCGAGAATCGCGGCCGCGTGCTCGAGGCGTGGGACGCCGCGCGCGCGACGGTCGAACATGCCTTCCCGGATCCGCGCCTTGCGGACGCGATGCACGAGGCCCGCCAGTCCTTCTTCGTCGACTACGACCAGCTGCGCGGCCAGGTCTACGGCGCGAGCGACGCCGGCCTGCGCTATCCGGTCGGGGCCTACCAGTGGTTCGACCGCTCCACCGATGCGATCGGCTCGCTGATCGCGATCACTTCGGTCGCCGAATCGGTCGCTGCCGACATCGCCGCGACCCGCGCCCGCGCCGCCAATTTCGCGATCGCCTTCCAGACGTTCATGTCCGCGCTCGCGGTCTTCGCCTGCATCGGGCTCGTCTGGGTGGTGCGCCGCGAGATCGCGAACCCGCTCGACATGCTCGATCGGGCGACGCGCCGCATCCTCAAGGGCAAGTACGATGTCGAACTGCCGACCGGGGCTCGCGCCCTCGAGGTGCGCCAGCTGGCGATCACGCTCGCGCGGTTCAAGGAATCGGCGGATGCGCGCGAGCGGCTGACCCGCGAGGCGGCCGAGGCCGAGAAGGCGCAGGCCGAGGAACGCCGCATCCGTCTCGAAAGCGAGGCGCGTGCGGTCGAGGAGCGCGAGGCTCGCGCCGAAGCGCTGTCGAAGACGGCCGAGACGTTCAGCCGCCAGATGCACGAGGCGGTCAGCGCGCTCGCGGCCGCAGCCGACGAACTCAACGCCACCGCCGACCTGATGGTCACCAACCTGTCGGAGACGACCGGCGCGCTCGGCGCGGTCAGCCGCGAGACGAGCGAGGCATCGGCCAACGTCAATGCCGCCGCCGCCGCCGCCGAGCAGATCCGCCAGGCGATCGCCGACATCGCGGCGCGGGTCGAGGAACAGCGCGGCGCCTCGGGTGCGGCTGCCGACCGTTCGAGCATGACCGCCGGCCAGGTGCGCAACCTGTCGGGTGCCACCCAGGCGGTCGGCCAGATGGTCGAGATGATCGACGACGTCGCCAAGAAGACCAGCCTTCTCGCGCTCAACGCCACCATCGAGGCGGCGCGGGCGGGCGAGGCCGGGCGTGGCTTCGCGGTCGTCGCGGGCGAGGTGAAGACCCTTTCCGAACAGACCGGCGAGGCGACCGCCAGGGCGGGCGAGACCGTCGGGCAGATGGTCCACGCAATCGAGCATTCGGTGACGGGTTTCGCCGAGGTCGACGAGGCGATCCAGCGGGTCAGCCAGGCCGCCACCGCGATCGCCGCCTCGATCCGCCAGCAGTCGATGGCCACGCACGAACTCTCGGGCGGCGTCGAAAGCGCGGCCGGGATAGCAGGGCGCGTCGCCGAACGCGCCGCCAAGGTCGAACAGACCGCCGCCGCAGCGATGGCCGCGGCCAGCGAGGTCAAGGGCGCTTCGGGCGAACTGTCGCGGCTCGCCGAGGCGGTCCGGGTCGATGTCGAGGGCTTCATCGCGGGACTCAAGGCGGCTTAAGGAGCGTTCCGTCCCGCTTTTCGGCGGCGCGCTCTTTTCAAGAGGGGAGAAAATCCCTACCTCGGCGCAAACGAAACGACTCTGATGGAGAAAAGACGATAAGACCGCCTCGCATGCGCCGCCCGATGACGCCCCCGCCGCTGACCGGCCCGCGCTACGACAATTTCATCCAGGCCCAGAAGGTCCGGGTGATCGATGAAAACGGCGACAATCTGGGCGTGATGTACACGCGCGAGGCGATGGAGCAGGCCAACGAGATTGGCCTCAACCTCGTCGAGATTTCCCCCAACGCCGACCCGCCGGTCGCGAAGTTCCTCGATATCGGGCGCCACAAGTACGAGGCGCAAAAGAAGGCCAACGCCAAGCGCAAGGCCCAGAAGACGCAGGAGATCAAGGAGATCAAGATGCGTCCCAATATCGACGACCACGATTACCAGGTGAAGATGAAGAAGGTCGTCGAGTTCATCGAACATGGCGACAAGGTGAAGCTCACCATCCGTTTCCGCGGCCGCGAGATGGCGCACAACCAGCTCGGCATGGCCGTGCTCGAGCGCGTCGAGCAGGACACGGCGGAAATCGCCAAGGTCGAACAGCGCCCGCGCATGGAAGGCCGGCAGATGCTGATGGTGGTCGCGCCCAAGTAGGCCCGCCACAGGACCAACTAAGCGCCGTCGGGAAACCGGCGGCGTTTTACTTTGTGCAGTGCAGTATTGGTTGCGACAAGAAACCTATTTCGCACTGCAACACGAGGTTCTGCGGCCAGATTGTTGCGTTTTTGCCGCACTGTTCGTCGAATAGGCGATGATGGACCTTCGGATTGATTTGCAACCGGTCTCGGCTCCACTAAGGAATCCGACTGACATTCTTGCAAATTTCCACAGGGGAGACAGTGATGCGCAAGTCCGTATGGATGATGTCGGCGGGCCTCATGGCGCTTTCGGTGCCGGCTTACGCTCAGGAAACCGATACCGACGGCAGCGGCGCGGAAGCGACGCAGGGCGCGACGGCCGAGGCCGCCGCCGTGTCGGACGATGCGGTCGAGACCGACGAATACCAGGACACGAGCGAGATCGTCGTGACCGCCACGCGCCGTAACGCGGCGCTGAGCGACGTGCCGCTGGCCGTCTCGGCGGTGACCGCGGAATCGCTGCAGAACGCGGGCGCCAACGACATCCGCGACCTGACCCAGGTCAGCCCCTCGCTGCTCGTCTCCTCGACCTCGTCGGAAGCCGGCGCGGGCGTGGCGCGTATCCGCGGCGTCGGCACGGTCGGCGACAACCCCGGCCTCGAAAGCTCGGTCGCGGTGTTCATCGACGGCGTCTATCGCAGCCGCACGGGCGTCGGCCTGACCGAGCTCGGCCCGGTCGATCGCATCGAGGTGCTGCGCGGACCGCAGGGCACGCTGTTCGGGCGTAACGCCTCGGCTGGCCTCATCTCGGTGATCACCGCCAAGCCGCGCTTCGATGCGCAGGCGTCGGGCTCGCTCACCTATGGCAACTTCGACTATCGCCGCGGGGAGCTGTCGGTCACCGGCCCGCTTTCGGACACGGTCGCCGGTCGCATCGACGGCGTCTACATGAAGCGCGACGGATTCCTCACCGACACCATCTCGGGCCGCGATATCAACGATCGCGACCGCTGGCTGCTGCGCGGCCAGGTGCTGTTCGAACCGTCGAGCGATGTCAGCTTCCGCCTGGTCGCCGACTACGCCAAGCGCGACGAAGAGTGCTGCGGCGCGACCTATCTTCCCGCGCAGGACTATATCTCGGGCATCGGTTCGGCCCCCTCGACCTTCAAGTATCTCCTCGAGGGCATGGGCGCGAACATCAACGACGACACGTTCGTGCGCGAGACCGAAATCACGCCGGGCCGTTCCTATCGGTCGGACGTCGAGGATTACGGCCTGTCGGGCGAGCTGGTCTACGACTTTGGCGGCGCCGAGCTGACCTCGATCACCGCCTATCGCGTCAACGACTATGTCCGCGGTCAGGATGCCGACTTCAACTCGCTCGATATCCTCTATCGTGACGATGACGGCGGCGCGTTCAACAAGTTCAAGACCTTCAGCCAGGAACTGCGCCTGCAGGGCGAGGCGATGGGCGGCAAGCTCGACTGGCTCGTCGGCGGCTACTTCGCCCGCGAGAACCTCACCGTCAGCGACAACCTCACGATCGGCGCGGACTTCCCGAAATGGGCGAACTGCCTGACCGCGCTGAACTTCGTGTCGGCCGGCGTGCCGAGCGCGATCATCGCGCCCGACAGCCCGACCTGCTTCAACAGCGCGGTCGCGAGCCAGGTGCGCAGCACCGGAGCCAACATCCTCGTCGATCCGCCGGCCACCTGGGGTCTCGTCGAGCAGCTCAACTACCTGCTGCTGACCGACCCGACCAACCCGGCGGTCACCTCGCTGGTGACGAACATCGCCGCGATCAGCGCGTTCGCGCGTCTCGGCGCGATCGATCTCGGTATCCCGGGCGGGCAGTTCCCCGACTTCGGGGCGGGGCCGATCTTCGGCAACTCGGGCTACGTGAACCTCGCCAACGCGTTCACCTTCGACCCGATGAACCCGGGCGCGTTCGTGCCCTTCAACTACCAGCCGACGGTGAACGACCTGTGGGAACAGCGGTCGACCAACTGGGCGCTGTTCACCCACAACATCTTCGAGGTGAACGACAAGATCGATATCACGGTCGGCCTGCGCTACACGCGTGAGCGCAAGACGCTCGACGCCAACCTCAACGACGATGCGAACCTGTGTTCGTTCTATTCGGCGGCGCTGCCTTCGGTGCAGCTGCTTCCGTGTATCGTCCCGGCGACGCCCGGCGGCAACCTGACCGTCAGCGACAAGAAGACCGAGGGCAAGCTGTCGGGGACCGCGGTGGTGAGCTTCCGTCCGGTCGACCAGCTGCTGACCTATGCGAGCTACTCGCGCGGCTACAAGGCGGGCGGGTTCAACCTCGACCGTACGCCGCTCAACCGCTCGGGCCTGACCGGCGCGATCCTGCCGACGACCGATCTCGAGGCGCTCAAGTTCGCCCCCGAGACGAACAACGCGTTCGAGCTGGGCTTCAAGTATAACGGTCGCGGTCTCGACGTGAACGTCGCGGCGTTCCACCAGACGTTCAAGAGCTTCCAGCTGAACCAGTTCAACGGCATCGCCTTCGAGGTCGAGAACATCAACAGCTGCACCAAGCTCGACGTCGACGGCGGCGACAAAGACGCCGATGCCACCACCGGCAATTGCGACGGCAACCTGCGCGGCGGCGTGATCTCGAAGGGTGTCGAATGGGAAGTCTTCGCCCGCCCGATCCGCGACGTGAACCTGCAGTTCGGCGGCACCTACGTCGACACCAAGTATCGCGACAATATCGTCGGCGCGACGGGTGAAGCGGTCTCGCCGCAGCTGTTCCAGCTGCCCGGGCGCCGCATCTCGAACTCGAACCAGCTGACGCTGACGGGCTCGATCTCGTACACGCCCGAACTCGGCAACAGCGGCCTGACCGGCCTGCTCTACTTCGGCGGTCGCCACATGAGCAGCCTCAACACCGGTTCGGACCTCGACGTCGAGAAGATCCAGCCGAGCTTCGAGGTGTTCAACGCGCGCGTCGGCGTGCGCGGACCCGACGATGCATGGGCGGTCGAGCTGTGGGGCAACAACGTGTTCGACAAGGATTACATCCAGGTCGCGTTCGATGCGCCGCTGCAGGGCCTCAACGGGTCGCGGGCTACCAACACGTCGCGCGGCGTCGACGAGGGTCTCTACCCGATCGCCAACCAGCTGTTCGGCGCGTTCCTCGGCGAACCGCGGACCTACGGCATCACGCTGCGCGGCAAGTTCTAGGTCCCGCAGCACCCCGCTTAAAAAGGGGGAGGGGCTCCGCTTCGGCGGGGCCCCTTTTTTATGGCCGGACGGCGTCGAGCAGCGCGAGACGGAGCGCCTCGGCGCTGTCGCCGTCGAGCTTCCGGCCTTCGGGGCTGGTCAGATAGAAGGTGTCGACCGCGCGCTCGCCATAGGTGGCGACGTGGGCGCTGTGGACCACCGCGCCTGCTTCGAAGATGGCCTGGGCGAGGCGCGCGAGGAGACCGGTGCGGTCGCGCCCGTTGATCTCGACCACGGTCATCCGGCTCGAGGCCGCCTGGCTGACGAGCACCGAAGGCGCGATGGTGAAGGCTTCCTGGCGCGGGCTGAGCGAGGCGTAGGCAGGCGGGCTCGGCGCGATGTCGGCGGCCAGTGCATCGCGCACCGCCTTGTCGAGCCGCTTGCGGCGGCGCGTATCCTTGTAGGCGCGGCCCTGCGCGTCGGTGACGAGGAGGTTGTCGAGCGCCTTGCCGTCCCTGGTCGTATGAATGCGCGCGTCGATGATGCTCGCACCCGCGAGCGCGAGGCCGGTGCAGACGCGGTAGAAGAGGCCGGGGCGGTCGTCGGCGAACACGCTGACGCGGGTCGCACCCGAATCCTTGTCGGTCGTGATGACGATACTCGGGCCGCTTTCGCCGATGCGCGCTTCGGCTTCGGCGACCTGTCGCGCGTTGGCGAGCTGCCAGTCGAGGGGTTCTGCGAGCCAGTAGCTGTCGGGGAGGCGGCGTGCATGCGCGGCAGCGGCGCGGGCCTGCCAGTGGAGACTGCCGACGAGACGCTCCTTCTTCGCCGCGACCAGTTCGGCGCGACCGTGCTGCTTGTGCCCGAGGCGCAGCCGCTCCTCGGCGGCTTCGTAGAGCGTGCGGAGCAGGCGGCGCTTCCAGTCGGTCCAGGTGCCGGGCCCGACCGCCCGGATGTCGACCACGGTGAGGATGAGCAGCAGGCGCAGACGCTCGGGGCTCTGCACCTCCTTGACGAAATCCTCGATCGTGGTGGGATCCGCAAGGTCGCGCTTGAAGGCGGTGCGGCTCATCAGGAGGTGGTGGAGGACGAGCCAGGCGACGGTCTCGACCTCGCCCTCGTCGAGCCCGAAGCGAGGGCCGAGCTCGCGCGCGATGTCGGCCCCGAGCTCGCTATGGTCGCCGCCGCGGCCCTTGGCGATATCGTGTAGCAGTACCGCGACATAGAGGGTGCGGCGGCTGGCGAGCTGCTTGATGAGCGCGGAGGCAAGCGGGTGGTCCTCGGTCATCTCGCCGCGGTCGATGGCGGCGGTCAGACCGAGCGCGCGGATGGTGTGCTCGTCGACCGTGTAGTGGTGGTACATGTCGAACTGCATCTGCGCGACGACGCGGCCGAAGTCGGGCACGAAGCGCCCGAACACGCCGCTTTCGTTCATCCAGCGCAGCACCGTGTCGGTGTCGTCGCGTCCGGTCAGCAGCTCGACGAACAGGGCGTTGGCGCGCGGATCGTCGCGCACCTCGTCGACGCGGCGGGCGTCGCGCGCGGCGGCGCGCATCGCGTCGGGATGGATTTCGAGCCCCTCGCGCTGGGCGACGCGGAACATCTCGACGAGGCGGACCGGGTCGCGCCTGAGCCAGTCCTTCTTGGGAATGGTGAGGCGGCCGCGGTCGAGCGCGAACCCGTCGAGACGGCGCGGGCGGCGGCGCACGGTGGGGAGCGCGAAGCGGCGGCCCGACTTGCCGAGTTGCTCGTCGAGCTGGGCGAGGAAGACGCCGGTGAGGTCGCCGACGGCTTTCGCATTGAGGAAGTAGAACTGCATAAAACGCTCGACCGCCGACTTTCCCGGGCGGTCGGCATAATTCATCGCTTCGGCAATCGCCTTCTGGTGGTCGAAACCGAGGCGGTCCTCGGCGCGGCCCGCGACGAGGTGGAGGTGGCAGCGGACCGACCACAAGAAGCGCTCGGCGCGCTCGAAGCGGCGGAACTCGCGCGCGTCGAACAGGCCCTTGGCGACGAGGTCGGCGGGGCGCTCGACCCCGAACAGATATTTGCCGATCCAGTAGAGCGTGTGGAGGTCGCGCAGCCCGCCCTTGCCGTCCTTGACGTTGGGTTCGACGAGGTAGCGGCTGTCGCCCATGCGCGCGTGGCGGGCATCGCGTTCCTCCATCTTGGCGGCGACGAATTCGGATGCGCTGCCGGTGACGACCTCGGCCCGAAAGCGGGCGATGGCGCCTTCGTAGAGCGCCTCGTCGCCCCAGATATAGCGGGCTTCGAGCGTCGCTGTGCGGATCGCCATGTCTTCGGTGGACAGCGCGACGATCTCGCTGGGCGTGCGGACCGCGTGGCCGACCTTCAGCTGGAGGTCCCAGAGGAGATAGAGCAGGGCCTCGATCGCTTCGTCGCACCATGGCGCGCGGGTCTCGGGGACGATCAGAAGCAGGTCGAGGTCGCTGAACGGCGCCATCTCGCCGCGCCCGGTGCCGCCGACGCCGGCGATGGCGACGCGGTGGGCGAGATCGTCGGCCGGGGCGGGGGACATGCGCTGGGTGACGAAGTCCCAAGCGAGGCGGACGAGCTGGTCGGCGAGAAAGGCGTAGGAGGCGGCGACGACGCGGCCGCGATTGGGCTCGGCGGCAAGTCGGATCGCGATTTCGGCGCGCGCGACGTCGTTGGCCTCGACGAGGATGTCGAGCGCGGCGGCGCGCTGCGCGTCAACTCCGCCCTCGAGCGCCATCAGCCGGTCGGCGAGGCGGCGACGATCGATGATGTCGCGACGATCCTCGACCAGCGGGAGGCGCTGGAGGTTCATCCCGCGTCCTCGTCGGCAAGTTTCTTGAGGCGGTAGAGCGCGTCGAGCGCCTCGCGCGGGCTCATCGCGTCGGGGTCGAGGTCGGCGAGGGCTTCAGCGAGCGGCGAGGGGCCGGGCTCGGCCTCGGGGGCGGCGGCGAACAGTGGCAGGCTGTCGAGGCCCGCAGCGATGCCGCCGGTCGCCTCGCGGCCTTCCTCGAGCTTGGCGAGGACCGCGCGGGCGCGCTTCAACAACTTGGGCGGAAGGCCCGCGAGCTTGGCCACCGCGATGCCGTAGCTGCGGTCGGCGGGGCCGTCGGCGACTTCGTGGAGGAGCACCAGTTCGCCCTTGTATTCGCGCGCGCGGACATGGTGCAGCGAGAGCGCGTCGAGCCGGTCGGCCAGGCGGGTGAGTTCGTGATAGTGGGTCGCGAACAGCGTTCGCGCCTTGATGTCGTCATGCATCGCCTCGACCACGCCCCACGCGATGGCGAGCCCGTCATAGGTCGAGGTGCCGCGCCCGATCTCGTCGAGGATAACGAGGCTGTCCTTCGTGGCCTGGGCGAGGATGGCGGCCGTCTCGACCATTTCGACCATGAAGGTCGAGCGGCCGCGCGCGAGATTGTCGGACGCGCCGACGCGGCTGAACAGGCGGTCGACGACGCCGATGCGCGCCGAGGATGCCGGGACATAGCTGCCGGACTGGGCGAGCAGGCAGACGAGCGCGACCTGGCGCAGGAAGGTCGACTTGCCGCCCATGTTGGGGCCGGTGATCAGCCACAGCCGGTCGGGCGGGCCGAGCGCGCAATCGTTGGCGACGAAGCGGTCGCCCTCGGCCTCGAGCGCGGCTTCGACCACCGGGTGACGCCCGCCCTCGATCTCGAGACAGGGCTGGTCGAGCAGATGGGGCAGCGTCCAGCCGCCCTCGATGGCGCGCGCGGCCAGCGCGGCGGCGACATCGATGCGCGCGACGGCCTCGGCGGTGACGGCGAGGCGGGCGGCGTCGGCGACGGCGCGGTCGGTGAGGTCGGCGAGATGCTTGTGCTCGCGCGCGAGGGCCTCGGCCCCGGCTTCGGTGAGCGCGCGAGCCTCCTCGTGAAGGTCGGGCGAGTTGAATCGCACCGCGTTGGCCATGGTCTGGCGGTGGGTGAAGCCCGAGCCTTCGTCCATCAGCTTGGGCGCATGCTTGGCGGGCACCTCGATATGGTAGCCGAGGACGTTGTTGTGGCGGATCTTAAGCGCCGAGATGCCGGTTGCCTCGCGATACTTGGACTCGAGTGCGGCGATCGCCTTGCGCCCGCCCGCGGCGGTCTCGCGCAACCGGTCGAGCTCGGGATCGAAGCCCGGCGCGATGGCGCCGCCCTTGGCCGCGTCGATCGGCGGGGTGGCGACGAGCGCGCTGGCGAACAGGTCGATCAGCTCGTCGTGGCCGCGGCAGTCGGGCAGCAGGCTGGCGAGAAGGTCGGGCGCGGGGTCGGCACCGTCCAGCTCAGTGGCCAGATTACGCGCGGCATCGAGGCCGTCGCGCAGCAGGCCGAGATCGCGTGGATTGCCGCGCCCCGCGACCAGGCGGGCGAGCGCGCGGGCGATGTCGGGCATCGCCTTGAGGCGTCGGCGCACGTCTTCGCGGGTGAGCTGGTCTTCGGCAAAGTGCTGGACCAGCGCGAGGCGGCGCTCGATGGCGGCGCGGTCGGTGAGCGGGGCGGCAACGTCCTCGGCAAGACGGCGCTTGCCCCCCGCCGACACGCAGCGGTCGAGATTGTGAAGCAGGCTGCCCTTGTACCCGCCCTGTGCTGAGCGGGTGATCTCGAGGCTGTCGCGGGTGGCGGGGTCGATCGCCATGCGGCGCGCCCGCTCGATCCGGCGCGGGGCGGCGAGGAAGCTCGCGGCCTCCTTCTGGGTCGCGTCGAGATAGGCGAGGAGGCCGCCGGCCGCGGCGAGTTCGGCGCGGGTAGGCGAGCCGAACCCGTCCATGCTCCTGATCCCGAAGCGGGCCTTCAATGCGGCCTCGCCCCTGGCGCTGTCGAACCCGTCATGGCCCCAGCGCGCTTCGATGCCCGCGACAGGCTCGGCGGCGATGGTCTCGGCGGGATCGAGGCGGGCGAGTTCGGCGCGCAGGTCGCCGGGTGCACAGGCAATCAGTTCGAAGCGGCCGGTCGAGATGTCGCACGCGGCGATCGCATAGTCGCCGCCCGCCTTGCCGATCGCGGCGAGCCAGTTGGCGCTGCCCGATTCGAGCAGGCTCTCCTCGGTCAGCGTGCCCGGTGTGACGAGCCGGATGATGGCGCGCCTGACCAGCGCCTTGGAGCCGTCGCGTGCCTTGGCTTCGGCGGGAGTCTCGACCTGTTCGGCGATGGCGACGCGGTGGCCGGCGCGGATCAGTTTGGCGAGATAGGTCTCGGCGGCATGCACCGGCACGCCGCACATCGGCACGTCCTCGCCTTTCTCCTTGCCGCGCTTGGTCAGCGCGATGTCGAGGCAGGCAGACGCGACCTCGGCATCCTCGAAGAACAGTTCGAAGAAATCGCCCATGCGGTAGAAGAGGAGCGCGTCGCCCGCTTCCTCCTTCAAGCCGAAATATTGCGCCATCATCGGCGTCATCTTGCTGGTGTCGTCACGTGCCATTTGCGCCCGACGGTAGCCCCTTCGTCGAGCCGATGCCATGGGGGCATGGCGTTCGGTCCGCAACTTTGTTAGCGCTTAGGCCGGAGAGGGCTTGATGGATCACGACATCCCATTGGTGTTGGCGATCGCCATCCCGGTCGTCCTGCTGGTCGCGCCGGTCCTCCTGCTCGCGTTCGGGATCCGCGCGCAGCAGGGGCGGCGCGGAGCGCACGCGCCGCGGGTGAGCGCACGGCGGGTGCTCAAGTCGACGTTCGCCTTCGCGATCGCGTTCAACCTCGTCTTCCTGGTGCAGGAACTGGGGCTGGTCGTACCCAAGGCGTTCGTGCCGGGGCTCGACCCCGTCCTCTTCCACAACAACCACAATTATACGCCCGCCGACCCGGTCGCCGACCTGATGCAGGGCGGGGGCGTCGCCGCGTTGCTCGTTCTCGGCGTCGTCGCCATGCTTGTGCTGCAGCGCGATCCGCCGCGTCATGCGGGTGCGCGCCTGCTGCTGTCGTGGGTGACCTTCTGGGCGTGGATCATGGCGCTGATCCAGCTGCCTTCAGGAGTGCTCGATCCCGGCAACGACATCGCAAGGGCCTTTGCCTACCTTAAATTGTCGCCGTTCGTGCAGACGCTGATCGGGCTGGTCGGATTGCTAGCCATTCCCGTCGTGATGCGCGCAATCGTGCCCGACTTCCTCGCGGTCGGACCGCAGCCGGTCAATCGGCCTACGCGGCGCATGGTGCGGGTGGTGCTGTTGCCTGCGTTTCTGGGTCTTCCACTGATCGCCCTGTTCCGCCTGCCGGGCGAGCTCGATCGGGTGATCGTCAACCCGGCCATCATGGCGGCGTGCGGGATGTTGTGGATGATTGCGCTGGGCTGGATGATGCGCGCCGACGAGCGCGCGGTCGCCCCGGCGCGCAATTTCAACCCGCTGCCCTTGAAATGGCTGGTCGCCACGGGCGTGCTGCTGGCCGGATTCCAGCTGATCCTGCGCCCCGGCATCCCTTTCTGAACCCCGATTTTTGCGTGACTCGGCCAAGTCCGATCCCCTATTGGCCCGCCTCGAGAGGATGCAGTCATGAGTGAAGCCAACGTCAAGTTCTCGGAAGCCGAGGCGATCGATTTCCACGCGCGCGGGCGCCCGGGCAAGATCGAGATCGTCGCCTCGAAGCCGATGGCGACGCAGCGCGACCTCGCGCTGGCCTATTCGCCGGGCGTCGCCGTGCCGGTGCGCGCGATCGCGGAGGACCCGGGCCGCGCCTACGAACTGACCGCCAAGGGCAATCTCGTCGCGGTGATCTCGAACGGGACCGCGATCCTCGGGCTGGGCAATCTGGGCGCGCTCGCCTCCAAGCCGGTGATGGAAGGCAAGAGCGTCCTCTTCAAACGCTTCGCCGACATCGATTCGATCGACCTCGAACTCGACACCGAGGATTGCGACAAGTTCATCGAGGCCGTCGCGCTGATGGGGCCGAGCTTCGGGGGCATCAACCTCGAGGATATCGGCGCGCCCGACTGCTTCATCATCGAGCAGACGCTCAAGGAGCGGATGAACATTCCGGTGTTCCACGACGACCAGCACGGCACCGCGATCATCACAGCGGCCGGCCTCATCAACGCCTGCATGATCACCGGTCGCAAGATGGAGGACGTCAAGGTCGTGGTGAACGGCGCGGGCGCGGCGGCGATCGCGTGCAGCGATCTCATCAAGTGCATGGGCGTCCGCCGCGAGAACGTCACGATGTGCGACCGCAAGGGCGTCATCTACGAAGGCCGCGGCGACCTCGACCAGTGGAAAAGCGCGCAGGCGATCGTCACCAAGGCGCGCAGCCTTGAGGACGCGCTGGTCGGCGCCGACGTGTTCCTAGGCCTTTCGGTCGGCAACGTGGTCACTCGCGACATGGTCAAGAACATGGCCAAGCAGCCGATCATCTTCGCGATGGCCAATCCCGATCCCGAGATCACCCCGCCCGAGGTCAAGGCGGCCTGCCCCGACGCGATCGTCGCGACCGGGCGGTCGGACTATCCCAACCAGGTCAACAACGTGCTCGGCTTCCCCTTCATTTTCCGCGGGGCGCTCGACGTGCGCGCGACCGCGGTCAACGACGAGATGAAGATCGCGGCGGCGACCGCGCTCGCCGAACTGGCCCGCGAAGCGGTGCCCGAGGAGGTCGCGGCGGCCTATGGCGGGATCGCGCGCAGCTTCGGCCCCGACTACATCATCCCTGCGCCATTCGATCCGCGCCTGATCGAGGTCGTGCCGGCCGCTGTCGCCAAGGCTGCAATGGAGACGGGCGTCGCGCAGAAGCCGATTGCCGACATGGACGCCTATCGTCGGCAGCTGGCGAGCCGCTTGAACCCCACCGCCTCGGTGCTGAGCCTGTCCTACGAGGCGGCAAAGCGGAATCCCAAGCGGGTGCTGTTCGCTGAGGGCGAGGAAGAAAATGTCCTGCGCGCCGCGATCGCCTTCAAGGAGGGTGGCTACGGCATTCCGGTGCTGGTCGGGCGCGAGACGACCTACGAGAAGCTGGCCGAGCTGGGGGTCGAGAACCCGCAGGACTACGAGGTTCTCAACTCGCGCAATTCGCCGCTGGTCGCCAAGGCGGTGGACTTCATCTACGAGCGGCACCAGCGCAGCGGGATGCTGCGCCGCCAGGTCGAGCGGATGGTCAACCAGGATCGCAATTACTTCACCGCCGCGATGCTCGCGCTGGGCGAAGGCGACGCGATGATCACCGGCACGACGCGCCCGTTCAGCCAGTCGCTCGCGCAGGTGCGCACGGTGATCGACGACGAACATGGCGCCGAGCCGTTCGGGATCAACGTCGTCGTCGGCAAGAGCCAGACGGTGATGATCGCCGACACGTCGGTGACCGAACGCCCGTCGGCCGAGCAGCTGGCCGCGATCGCGATCCGCTCGGCGGCGTTCGCGCGGCGCATGGGGCAGGAGCCGCGCGTGGCGTTCGTGTCCTACACCACCTTCGGCAACCCGCCGGGGCGGCATATCGAGGAATTGCGCGACGCGGTGAAGGTGCTCGACCGGATGACCACCGACTTCGAATATGAGGGCGAGATGGGGCCGGACGTGGCACTCAACATCGAGGCGCAGCGCAAATATTATCCCTTCTCGCGCCTCAGCGGCCCGGCCAACATCCTGATCATGCCGGGTCTGCAGTCGGCCAACATCTCGGCGAAACTCTTGAAGGCGGTCGGCGGCGAGAACGTGCTCGGCCCCTACCTGATGGGGATGAGCCTGCCGGTGCAGATCGCGCCGATGACGGCAACGTCGAGCGACCTCGTGACGCTGGCGGTGCTGGCGGCGGGCGGGGCGGATTCGATCCGGCGCGGGGCGCCCAGCGCGGCGGTCGCGGCGGCGCGCGACGCGATCGGCTAGAGGCTAGATCCGTTCGGCCTGGCTGATCGCATCGCTAGCGCGCAGCGCGGCGATGATGGCGTGAAGATGCGCCAGGTCGTGCAGTTCGGTGTCGACGTGGAAGGTCTGGAAGCTGCCGTCGCGGTGGACCAGCTTCAGGTTGACGATGTTGGCATCCTTGGCGCCGAAGATGCCCGCCATCTTGCCGAGCGCGCCCGGCACGTCGCGCAGGATCAGCGCGAGCCGCGCGGTGCCGCCGTCCGATCCGTCACCCCAGGCGAGGTCGAGCCAGTCGCTGTCGACCCCGCTGGCAAGCTGGTCGCAGCCGATCACGTGCACCTCGATGCCCTCGTCCTCGCGGCGCAGGCCGACGATGCGGTCGCCCGGGATCGGGTGGCAGCAATCGGCGAGGTTGTAGGCCACCCCCGCGGTCAGGCCCTTGATCGAAATCGCGCTGCGCTGGGCGGAGGGGCGCTTGGGCCCCTTGGCGGCGCCCTTCTTCTTGGAGCGGTCGGCGGTGGAGCCCGGGACGATCGCCTCCATCACGGCCTCGTCGGACAGGCGTTTTCGCGCGATCGCGATCATCAGCGCGTCCTCGTCCTCGACCTTGAGCGCCTTCAAGGCGCGCTTGACGGCGTTCTTGGGCGGCTTGCCTTCGAGCCGGTCGAGAATCTCCTCGAAGATCTTGGCCCCCAGCGCGATCGTCTCGTCGCGCTCCTTGTGGCGCACGAAGCGGCGCACCGCGGCGCGCGCCTTGCCGGTGGCGACGAAGCGCAGCCATGACGGCTGGGGATGCTGCGCCTCGGAAGCGAAGATCTCGACCTGGTCGCCATTCTCGAGGATCGTGCGCAGCGGAACGACGCGCCCGTTGACCTTGGCGCCGACGGTCTGGTCGCCGAGATCGGTGTGCACCGCGTAGGCGAAGTCGACCGGGGTCGAGCCCTTGGGAAGCTGGATCAGCTCGCCCTTCGGCGTGAAGGCGAAGATGCGATCCTGGTACATCGCCATGCGGGTATGTTCGAGCAGCTCCTCGGGGCTGGCGGCGTGGTCGAGGATCTCGACGAGGTCTGAAATCCACGGCACCTTCACGTCGGCGGCGGGCTTGCCTTCCTTGTAGGCCCAGTGCGCGGCAAGCCCGCGTTCGGCCTGTTCGTGCATCGCTCGCGTGCGGATCTGGATCTCGATACGCATGTTCGAATCGTGGATGACTGAAGTGTGCAGCGAGCGATAGCCGTTGCGCTTGGGCGTCGAGATGAAGTCCTTGTAGCGGCCCGGCACCATCGGCCAGCGCTGGTGGATGAGGCCGAGCGCGCGGTAGCAGTCCTCGACATCCTCGACGATCACGCGGAACGCCATCACGTCGGACAGTTGTTCGAAGCTGATGTGCCGTTCGGCCATCTTCTTCCAGATCGAATAGGGATGCTTCTCGCGGCCCGTCACCTCGGCATCGAGCCCGTTGTCGGCAAGGTGGAGCTGGAGGCCGAGGCCGATGCGGTTGACGAGGTCGCCGCCCTCGTTCTTGAGCTGGTCGAGCCGCTTGACGATCGAATCGTAGGCTTCCGGCTCGATCTGGCTGAAGGCGAGCGTCTGCATCTCCTTCATCATCTCGTACATGCCGATCCGCTCGGCGAGCGGGGCATAGATGTCCATCGTCTCGCGCGCGATGCGGCGGCGCTTCTCGGGCTTTGGGATGTGGTGGATCGTCCGCATGTTGTGCAGACGGTCGGCAAGCTTGACCAGCAGCACGCGGATGTCGTCCGACAGGGCCAGGAGGAACTTGCGCAGGTTCTCGGCGGCGCGCTCGTTTTCCGACTGAGCCTCGATCTTGGAGAGCTTGGTGACCCCGTCGACGAGGCGCGCGACGGAGGGGCCGAACAGGTTCTCGATCTGGTCATGGGTGGCGACCGTGTCCTCGATCGTGTCGTGGAGGATCGCGGTGACGATCGTCTCGTCGTCGAGCTTCAGATCGGTGAGGATGCCGGCCACCTCGATCGGGTGGCTGAAATAGGGGTCGCCCGAGGCGCGCACCTGGGCGCCGTGCGCCTTCATCGAGAAGACGTAGGCGCGGTTGAGCAGCGCCTCGTCGGCTTCGGGATCGTAGGCCCGGACCTTCTCGACAAGTTCATATTGCCTCAACACGCCCCCTAAATGGGGGGCGTGGAGGTCATTGTGCAAGAGCGAAAAGCCCTCGCAGGGAAATGCGCCTAGCTCGCCTTGGCGTTGCAGCGGGCGAGCGCCTTGTCGTCGAACGCCTTGCCGTCGACCGCGAAGGCCTCGAGCGTGCCGACTTCCTTGGCGAGGCGCTCGCACAGGATGGCCGGGCGGCTGGCGGCCGACGAGGCGGTGCAGGTGGCGCCGACGCAGGCCCAGGCGGCACCGTTCGTGAGGATGCGGCCCTGCTGCGCGGCGGCCGGCGTGGCGGTCATCGAGGGGGCGGCGGCGAGCGCGGGGGCGGCGAAGGCGGCGGCGGCGACGAGGACGGGAACGAAGCGCATGGAAGGAACTCCCTGATAAGGTTGCATTCGGAAACTTACCTATCAGATAGATTTCAATACGCAACTATTCTTTTGTCCCGGGGGGGTCTATGGCTAACCCCCAGAGAGGGAAGGAAAGTGTCGAGTCTTGAGCGGTATTGAACCCGATATCGAAGCGTTCCGGGCTGCAGCGCTTCGTTGTCCCCTCCCCGAGGCGATCGAGCTGATCGGGGAGAAGTGGGCGTTCCTCATCCTGCGCGGGGCGTTGAACGGCCTCCAGCATTTCGAACAGTTCCAGGCGGGCCTCGGCATCGCCCGCAACATCCTGTCCGACCGCCTCTCGAAGATGGTCGATGGCGGGATCCTCGCGCGCGCCTCCGATCCGGCCGACGGGCGCAAGAAGATCTACTCGCTGACCGACAAGGGCGAGGCGTTGCTGCCGGTGGTGGTGGCGTTGCGCCAGTGGGGCGAGGAATGGTGCCACGGCCCGTCCGACATCCAGCTTGCCGACCAGCAGACGGGAAAACCGGTCAAGACGCTGCGGCTTCGCGCCGAGGACGGGCGCGAACTGGCCTTGTCCGATCTCATGTGGATCGACCGGCGTACGGGCGCAACGCTCCGGCGCCACCAGGCGTCGGACGCCAAGCTCTAGGCACAAAAAAGGCGGCCCCTGCGAGCCGCCTCTTTCGAATCGTATAGGCGAAGCCTTACTTGTCGGCCGCGCTCGGCGTCGGGCGCGGCGGCGCGGCTGCGGTCAGGCGCAGCGCTTCGGCGCTTTCCGACAGGCCGGCCAGTTCATCGATCTCGTCGTCGTCGTCGACCTGGACGCGCTGGAGATTGGAGATGACCGCTTCCTCGAGATGCTTGGGCTTGACCGTCGTTTCGGCGATCTCGCGCAGCGCGACGACCGGGTTCTTGTCGCGGTCGCGATCGATGGTGAGGTCGGCACCGCCCGAGATCTGACGCGCACGCTGCGCCGCCAGAAGGACGAGGTCAAAACGATTGGAAACCTTGTCGACACAATCTTCGACAGTCACGCGCGCCATGGTCGCTCCGCTTTCAGCTTCAGAAACAAGTTCTTCGAGGAACGGGCGAAATAGGGACGCGAGGGCGAAGAGTCAATCATCACGGCTTGCCAGCGCGGCCTTCGCGCCCCAAGGGTAGCGCACATGGCCGACGCACAGGAACAGCGTACCATCGAGCACGAGAACAAGGCGACCCCGGTCGAAGCGGAGGTCGAGGGCAACGCGCTGCGCCTGATCCCGGCAGGCGCGGACCGCGTCGATGCGATCGTCAAGCTGATTGATGACGCCGAGGAGAGCGTCCGCCTGCTCTTCTACCTCTTCGAGGACGACGAGGAAGGCGTTCGCGTGCGCGACGCGCTGGCGCGTGCCGCCGGGCGCGGGGTCCGGGTCCAGATGATCGTCGACGATTTCGGCTCGAACAATGCGCCCAAGGACTTCTTCGACCCGATCAACGAAGCCGGGGGCGACAGCTGCGTCTTCCATCCGCGCTTCGGGCGCCGCTATTTCATCCGCAACCACCAGAAGCTCGCCATCGCCGATACGCAGCGCGCCCTGATCGGCGGCGCGAACCTGGCGCACGACTATCTCTCGGACGGCAAGGAGACGTGCTGGCGCGACCTGTGGCTGCACATCGACGGGCCGACGGTGGCGCACGCGGCGGACTATTTCGACGCGCTCGACAAGTGGACCAAGGACAAGCGGCAGAGCACCACCGCGCTGATGAACCTCATCTGCGAGTTCAGCCAGACGGAAGGGCGCTTGCGCTGGCTGTTCGGGGGGCCTCGGCCGCGCATCAGCCCGATGCTCGCCTCGATCGTCAAGGATCTGTCGGCGGCGAAACGGCTCCACATGGTGGCGGCCTATTTCTCGCCTTCGAGCTCGATGCTGCGGCGGATCGGTGACATCGCGGCGCGGGGCGGCGAAGCGGCGGTGCTGACGGCGGCCAAGTCCGACAACAACGCGACCATCGCGGCGGCGCGCTACACCTACACGCGGCTGCTCCGGCGCGGCGTGAAGATGTTCGAATTCTGCAAGTGCCGGCTGCACATGAAGCTGATCGTGGTCGACGACGCGGCCTATATCGGCTCGTCGAACTTCGATTTCCGCAGCCTCTACATCAATCTCGAGCTGATGCTCCGGATCGAGGACGAGGCGTTCGCCAAGGCGATGCACGACTTCGCGCGCTGCGAGATGAACGCGAGCAACGAGATCACCTGCAAGATTCACAACGAACGCGCGACCTTGTGGCGGCGGATCAAGTGGCGGGTGTCGCGCTGGCTCGTGACGACGATGGACTACACCGTGTCGCGGCGCCTCAACTTCCCGCTCACCGGCGAATAGGGATCAGGCCGCGCGCACCTGGCCTTGGCGGTCGCGCCACGCCCAGAACAGCGTCGCGGGGGGGACATTGACCCATTCGAATCCCCGCTCGATCCGCTCGAAATGCGGGGCGATATAGTCGAGGACCTTGGGGCTGAACTGGTAGACGAGAAAGGCGCCCCCGTCGCGGATCACGCCCGCGGTCGCCGCGCCGATTTCCGCGCCGACCCCGTCGGGAAGGGTCGAGAAGGGCAGGCCCGAGACGACGTAGTCGGCCGCGTCGAAACCACGCTCCGCGATGATCGAGGAGACGTCGGCTGCCGACCCGTGAACCGCGTGAAAGCGCGGGTCGTCGATGGTCTGCGACAGGAAGGCGACGAAATCGGGATTGGTGTCGATCGCGACGAGCGCGGCATCGGCGCCGAGGCGGTCGAGGATGGGCCGGGTGAAGGTGCCTACCCCGGGGCCGTATTCGACGAACAGGCGCACGTTGGCCCAGTCGACCGGCGCGAGCATCCTGGCGATCAGCCGGTCGCTCGACGGGATCACCGAGCCGACCATGCGGGGGTGCTTCAGGAAACCGCGCAGGAAGTGCCACTTGGGCAAAGCGGGGCGCTGGGACATAGGCGGCTACGCATCCTCGAAAGGTAATCGCGACGTGGTGGCAGATCGCCGCGCCTCGCACAAGCGAGGGAAAGGGCGTTGACCGCGCCTGCGCCACGCCACATCAGGCGGACATGACGATGCGCACGCCCTTCGGCAAGGTGGCCGGCTCGGCCCTCACGAGCCGCCAGTTCCTGCTGCTGTTCGTCGCCATGCTGGTGACCGCCACGGGCAACACCGCGCTGCAATCGGTGATCCCTTCGATCGGGCGATCGCTTGGCATCGCCGACCTGTGGATCGGTCTCGCCTTCACCACGTCGGCGCTGGCCTGGGTGGTGTTCGCGCCGATCTGGGCGCGGCGGTCGGACCATCACGGGAGAAAGTCGCTGATTCTCGTCGGGCTGACGGGCTTCGTGGTCTCGACGCTGCTGTGCGGAATCGCGCTGTGGTTGGGGCTCAACGGCTGGCTGGGGGCGGCCGCGACGATGGTCGCCTTCGCGTGCGTGCGCCTGCTCTACGGCTTGCTGGGATGCGCGACTCCGGCGGGAACGCAGGCCTATCTCGCGGCGCGCACGCGGCGCGGCGCGCGAACCGGCGCGCTCAGCAACCTGTCGGCAAGCTTCGGCCTGGGCACGGTGATCGGCCCCGCGCTCGCGCCCCTGTTCGTGATGCCCTTCTTCGGCCTGACCGGACCGCTGTTCGTGTTCGCGGCGGCGGGGATCGTGGTGCTCGCGGCGGTCGCGATGCAATTGCCCGACGACCGCGACCGCGTCCGCGCGGCGCGCGCGGCGGCGATGGGCTACCCCTCCGCCAGCCCGACGGGAGCCAGCGTCAAGGCGGCGACGAGCCTGCCGAGCACGGCGCACCTCAAGTGGAACGACCCGCGCATTCGCGACTGGATCGTGGCAGGCGCGATCACCAACAACGCGCTCGCGGCGCTGATCACGGTCGTGGGTTTCTATACGATCGATCGCCTCGACCTCGCCCCGGTCGGCGCCGAGGAGCAGGTCGGGCTGGTGCTGATGGCGGGTGCGGCGGCGACGCTGGTCGCGCAGTGGGGGATCATTCCGCGCAGCGGCTGGAGCCCGCGACAACTGGTGCTGTGGGGCTCGGCGGTCGCGATGGTGGGTACGCTCGCGCTGATGTTCTCGGCCAGCCTCCACGCGCTGGTGCTCGCCTACGGGCTTGCCTGCCTTGGTTTCGGGCTGACGCGGCCCGGCTTCACCGCGGGGGCCAGCCTTGCAGTGCCGCTCGTCGAACAGGGCGCGGTGGCGGGGCTGATCACCTCGGTCAACGGGTTCGCGTTCGTGTTCGCGCCGACGCTGGGCCTGCTTTTCTACGGCTGGGAGATGCACCTGCCATTCCTGGCCTGCGCGGTCCTGCTCGCGCTGCCGCCGCTCCTCTACCGCACCCGGCTCTAGTCTTCCTTCTTGCCCTTGTCGGCGCGGCCTTCGGGGTCGAGCATTCCGGGCAGCACGAACCCGATCCCGCCCTTGGGCTTCAAGGCATCGGCCTTGAGCGTGTCCTGAATCTGCTCGTATTCCTCGAGCATCTGCTCCGTCACCGAGGCGCGGGTTTCCTTCAGCGCCTCCTCGAAATCGGCCATCGTGACCCGGGGCTCCTTGGCGCCGCGATGGAGCGCGGTGAGGCCGGCGCGGCGCACCAGGTCCTCCAGATCGGCGCCGGTGAAGCGCTCGGTGCGCTGTGCGAGCGCCTCGAGATCGACGTCCTTGGCAAGCGGCATCTTCTCGGTGTGGATAGCGAGGATGCGGCGGCGCCCCGCCGTGTCGGGCGGGCCGACATAGACCAATTCGTCGAAGCGGCCCGGGCGGAGCAATGCGGGGTCGATCAGGTTGGGCCTGTTGGTCGCGCCGATCAGGACGACGTTGTTGAGCTCCTCGAGCCCGTCCATCTCCGAGAGGATCGTGTTGACCACGCGCTCGGTAACCTGCGGCTCGCCCAGCCCGCCGCCCCGGGCAGGGACGAGGCTGTCGAGTTCGTCGATGAAGATGACGGTGGGCGCGACCTGGCGTGCGCGGGCGAACAGGCGCGCGATCTGCTGCTCGCTCTCGCCATACCATTTGGACAGGAGGTCGGACGACTTGGTCGCGATGAAATTGGCCTCGCTCTCGCGCGCCGCAGCCTTGGCGAGCAGGGTCTTGCCCGTGCCCGGCGGCCCGTAAAGGAGGAAGCCCTTTGCCGGGCGGATGCCGAGCCGCTTGAAGGCGTCGGGATGCTTGAGGGGAAGCTCGATCCCTTCGCGCAACTTGTCGCGCGCCTTGTCGAGCCCGCCGATATCCTCCCAGCCGATGCGCGGCATCTGCACCATCACCTCGCGCATCGCCGAAGGCTGGACGCGCTTGAGGGCCTCGGAGAAATCGTCGCTGGTTACCGACAGGCTTTCGAGGACGTCGGCCGGGATGCCCGTGTCGCCGAAGGTCAGCTTGGGCATGATGCGGCGCACCGTCTCGAGCGCGGCCTCGCGGGTCAGGGCGGCAATGTCGGCCCCGACGAAACCGTAGGTGCGGCGCGCGAGCGCGTCGAGATCGACATCCTCGGCCAGCGGCATGCCACGCGTGTGGATGCCGAGCACCTCGCGGCGCCCGGCCTCGTCGGGAACGCCGACCACGATTTCGCGGTCGAAGCGGCCTGGGCGGCGCAGCGCGGGATCGATCGCGTCGGGCCGGTTGGTGGCGGCGATGACGACCGTGTTCTGGCGAGGCTCGAGGCCGTCCATCAGGGTCAGGAGCTGGGCCACGAGCCGCTTTTCGGCTTCGCCCGACACGCGGTCGCGCTTGGGGGCGATCGAATCGATCTCGTCGATGAAGATGATCGAGGGCGCCTCCTTGGCGGCCTGTTCGAACAGGCCGCGCAGCTTCTTTTCGGATTCGCCATAGGCCGAGCCCATGATCTCGGGTCCCGCGATGTGAAAGAATTTCGCATCGCTTTCGTTGGCTACCGCGCGCGCGAGCATGGTCTTGCCGGTGCCGGGCGGGCCGTGGAGAAGCACGCCCTTGGGCGGGTCGACGCCGAGGCGCTGGAACAGTTCGGGATGGCGCAGCGGCAGCTCGACCATCTCGCGCAGCGCGTCGATCGTACCCGTCATGCCGCCCAGGTCGTCATAGGTGACGTCGCGGCGGCGCTCGCCCGCGGGCACTTCGCTGTCGGGCAGCAGCGCGACCTCGGTGTCGGCATCGATATGGACGATGCCCTCGGGCTGGGTCTCGACGACCTTGAGACGGATTTCCTGGAGCGCGAAGGCGGGGGCGGCAAGCATCTGGCGCAGCGCCTCGGGCATGTCGGTGTTGATGCGCTGCTGGGCGGTAGTGGCGACCAGATCGCCTTCGGTCAGCGGGCGGCCGGCGAAGCTGCGCTGGAGCGCTTCCGACGAGCCGGCGAGGCGCACGTTGCGCTGGGCGGGGGCGAAGACGACGCGCTTGGCGGGCTTGGAGGAGGCCTTGGCGACGGTCACGAAATCGCCCGCGCCGACCCCCGCGTTGGAGCGCAGCAGCCCGTCGATGCGGATAATGTCGAGCCCGGTATCGTCGGGATAGGGGGCGAGCGCGCGCGCCGGGGTCATGCGCTTGCCGCGAATCTCGACGACGTCGCCCTCGGCAAGCTTCAATTCCTTCATCAAGGCGGCGGAGAGGCGGGCAATGCCGCGCCCGCTGTCACCCGGGGGAAGGCTTGCGACCTGGACCCTGTTCTTCGTCTCGACGTCCGCCATGCAGTCCTCTCGTCTCTCGCTACGCCCAGTCCTTGAACGGCGGGCCGCGCAAAAGGGTTCGTTCGTCCCCAGATGGGGTGGACGGCGCGAGATAAAAGAGAGGGCCCGGCGCGGGGGAGCGCCGGGCCCTTCAGGAGAGGATGCCTTTGCAGGCAGGATCGTTATCGCACCGCAACATTCTTTGTGCAAGTGCGAATTGTGCGACCGCTCAATATTTCGCGCGGGCGACGATCTTGCGGGTGAGGCTGCTAGGCAGAAGGCTCGAGAGCGCCGCGGTCGCCTTGTTCATTGCGCCCGGCACCACCACCGCCTTGTTGGCGTCGAGCCCCTTGATGCCGGCGTCGACCACCGGGGCGGCCTCCATCTTGAACGTTTCGACGCCCTTGTTGCCCTTGTATCCAGCGACGTCGCCGAACTCGGTCGACGTCGGGCCCGGGCACAGCGCGCTGACGTGGACGCCGTGCGGTCTGGCTTCCTCGTGGAGCGCTTCGGAGAAAGAGAGGACGAAGGCCTTGGTGGCGAAATAGACGGCCATGCCGGGGCCCGGCTGGAAGGCGGCAGTCGAGGCGATGTTCATGATGCCGCCTGACTGGCGTTCGATCATGCCCGGAAGCACCGCCTGGGCGAGTTCGACCAGCGCGCCGCAATTGAGGTCGACCATCTCGCGTTGGCGCCTGCGGTCGGCGTGCGCGAGCTTGCCGATCACGCCGAAGCCCGCATTGTTGATCAGCGTCTCGACATGTTCGCCCTCGCCCTCCAGGTCGGCCATCAGCGTGTCGACGGCGCCGGGCTGCGACAGGTCGAGCGCGAACCAGCGCGCATTGGGGAGTTCGGCAGCGAGCGCTTCGAGGCGGTCGGCGCGGCGCGCGACGAGGACGAGGCGGTCGCCGCGCGCGGCATAGCGGCGGGCGAACTCGACGCCGAGTCCGGCCGAGGCGCCGGTGACGAGGGTGACGGGGCTGGTCATGTGTCGCTGATAGCAACGCGGATCGTCGATGGGGAGTTGCGCGCGGTCGAAAGTCGATGGCGCGACAGACGCGTTGATCCATGTTAAGGGGCGTTCGGGGCAACTGGGGAGCTCATTCATGAACGACACCGTCCACCGGCCTGCCGGGCCGATCGATGCGGCCAAGCGCATCCTCTTTCTCGACGGGCTTCGCGGGCTGGCGCTGTGCGGAATCCTGATCGCCAACATGGCGGTGTTCAGCGGCTGGTTCTTCATGGATGAGGCACAGAGGGCCGCGCTGCCGATGGGCGGCGCCAATCGGGTCTTCGACTTCCTTCTCGACTGGCTCGTTGTGGGCAAGTTCTACGGGCTCTTCTCGCTCCTGTTCGGGATCGGGTTCGCGCTCCAGATCAAGCGGCTGGGCGAACGCGGCGAGGGGGTCGCGCGCTACATGCGCCGCCTGTTCATCCTGCTGCTGATCGGGCTTGCCCACCTCTTGCTCTTGTGGATGGGCGACATCGTCGCACTCTACGCGCTGCTGGGGTTCCCGCTGCTGCTGTTCCGCAATGCGTCGGACCGCACGCTGCTGGTCTGGGCGGCGGGGTTGTGGCTGTTCACGATCGCCTGGTCGGCATTCATGATCCTCACCGAATGGTTTCCATGGACCGCCTTCATGCCGACGATCCGCGAGGTCGGGGCGGCTGTCGGTGCGCCGATGAACGGCGGAGGGCCGTACCAGTTCTACACGACCGCGACTTTCGGCGAGGGGCTGCGCGCGCACATCCCGGAGCTGCTACTGCGCTACACCGACCTGCTCTACCAGATGCGCTATACCAAGGTGCTCGGCCTGTTCCTGGTCGGCCTTTGGATCGGGCGTCACGCGATCCCGTCCAATCTCGAGGCCTTCCGACCGCTCATGAAGAAGGTCGCGCGCTGGGGTCTGGTCGTCGGGCTGCCGATGGCAGCGCTGTCGAGCGCGATCACGCTGGGGTGGATCTTCGATCGGACCGCGACCGGCGAATTCCTCGGCGCTGTCGGCTACGGGTTCGGAACGCCCGCGCTGACGCTGGCCTATGCCTCGCTCGCGGGACTTGCGTGGAGCGCCGGGAAGAACGGGCTTCTCACGCTGTTCGCGCCTGCGGGGCGGATGGCGCTGACCAACTACATCACCCAGTCGGTGCTCAATTCCGTCCTGTTTCTCGGATGGGGCGCGGGGCTGATGGGCAAGGTTCCGTTCGTTGCGGTCGTGCCGATTACGCTGGCCATCTTCTTCGCGCAGATCCTGTTCTCGCGCTGGTGGCTGGCGCGCTACCGCTTCGGGCCGCTCGAATGGGTGTGGCGCTCGCTGACCTATGGCGAGGCGCAACCGATGCGCCTCGCCGTATCGAAAGCCGCGAACGACTAGGCGACGGTCGCCTTGACGATCTTGCCCGGGTTGGGGACCGGCTCGCCCTTGGGCAGCTGGTCGACATAGTCCATGCCCGAGGTGACCTCGCCCCAGACGGTGTACTGGCCGTCGAGGAAGCGGGCGTCGTCGAAGCAGATAAAGAACTGGCTGTTGGCGCTGTCGGGCACCGCGGTGCGGGCCATCGAGCAGGTGCCACGCACGTGCGGCTCGTTCGAGAATTCGGCCTTGAGGTCGGGCAGGTCGCTGCCGCCGGTGCCGGTGCCGGTCGGATCGCCGCCCTGCGCCATGAAGCCCGGGATCACGCGGTGGAAGACGACCCCGTCGTAGAATCCGTCCTTGGCGAGGCTGGTGATGCGCTCGACATGGCCCGGCGCAAGGTCGGGGCGCAGCTTGATGACGACGTCGCCGCCGGTCGAGAGGGTGAAAGTGAGGGTTTCGTCGGCCATGGGGCGTGTCTCCTGAAAATGGGGTTCGCCGCCATTTAGGGGGCGGGCCGCGCCGTGGCTAGCCCGCCCGTGGCGACATTATTCCGCGTCGCCGGCGGCCTCGGGGGCGGTGGCGAAGGCGCGGACCTCCTCGAGGATCGCGTCCAGCGTGGCGCGGTCGTAGGTGCGCGTGCCCTTGATCACCATCGCGATGTGGTTGGAATTTCCGATGTCGGCGATCGGATCGTCGGTCAGGAGCACGAGGTCGGACATCTTGCCCGCCGAGATCCCGCCGAAATCCTCCGTCCGCCCGAAATAGCCGGCCGGCACGCTGGTGGCGGCCTGGAGCGCCTCCATCGGCGTGAAACCGGCCTTCACGAGGTGGCCGAGCTCGTCGTGGATCGAAAAGCCCGGAAACACCATCGTGTCGTTGGCGTCGGTGCCGACCATCACCTTGACCCCGGCATCGTGCGCCAGCTTGGTCGTCTTGAGGCCGAGGAGGAAGAAGGCTTCGAGGTCGTCGCGGATATCGGCGGTCCCGTTGGCGGTGCGGTCGAGGTCGCCGTTCCAGTGGCGCTGCTGCATCGGGGAGATGAAGCCGAGGCGCGGATCCTCGCGATAGTCCTTGTCGCCGGCGCGATAGTCCATCTCGCGGGTGAGGTGGGTGGGAACGTAATAGACGTCGTTCTCGACCATCGCGGCGATCTGTTCGGCGCACAGCTTTTCGTCGAAGCCGGCGACGGCGGCACCCGGAACCGCCTTTCGGTCGGGCCATTCCTGGCTTTCGCCCTTCATGATCGCCATGATCTGCGCGCGGAACGGGGCGCCCGCGGTGGAGCAATCGAGCGGCAGGTCGCGCGCGTGCTCGATCGACTTCATTCCCATCTTCGAGACGTCGGCGACCGAGAACATCATCGGGATATGCCCGCCGAACGGGATGCCGCGCGCGTTGGCGGCGGCGGCAAAGGCGCGGAACGTCTCGGGTTCGAATTCCTGGCTGGTCTTGAGGATGTCGGCGCCGCGCGCGATCATGAAGTCGACTGTCTCCTGGGCGTCCTCGGGACTGGTCGGGCGATAGGCGATTTCCTGTGCGTCGGCGTCCTCGGAACGGTTGCTGTCGATCTTGGCGGTCGCCAACTGGAGCATCCGCGGGCCGAGCATCTCGTTGGCGTCGATCGACGCCTGCGAGGCACGCATGTCGGCGATGCACATGCCCATGCCCCCGGGCTTCACGCAGTCGCTTCCCATCTCGCGCACCGCGGTCACGCCGTTGGCGATCATCATCGCCAGCGTCTGGCGATGGATCGGCGCGAAGTTCGAATGCGCGTGCATGTCGAACAGGCCGGGCATCAGATACTTGCCGGTACCGTCGACGACCTCGTCGGCCTTCGCATCCGCGGCGCCGTGAGCCGCGACGAGCACGATCCGTCCGTCGTCGATCAGCACGTCCTGCCCGCCTGCGACCGTCCCGGTTTCGGTGTCGATCACGGTCACGTTGCTGATGAGAAGATCGCCCTCGCTTGCCCCTGCGAGAGCGGGCGCCGCGAGGGCGGCAGTCATGGCCAGCCCTGACGCAAGCATCGAAAAACGTCGGATCATCGATTTCCTCCCTGTCTGTCCGACAGGCAACATAGTGTATTAGTGCAGCAATACAATAGTGCGCTTGTAGTTGCGCCCCCGCCCCGCTTGCGCATAGGGAGGAGCAAGGCACCGGAGGGGACGCGCGATGACCGAAACGACCACGCTCCTTCCCGAGGAAGACGGCATCCACGACGAGGAGGACCGCCTCCTTCCCGAATATGTGCGCGACGTGCTCGAGGCGGTCGAGGAAGGCCGCCCTGACGATGCGCGCGACCTCGTCGAGCCGCTCCATCCCGCCGACATCGCCGATCTCATCGAACTGGCGCCCGCCGAGGACCGCCCCGACCTGATCAGCGCGCTTGGTGATGCGGTCGACGCGGACGTCTATGCCGAGATGAACGAGCACGTCCGCGAGCTCGTCATCGAGGAAATGGACCCGGCGATCGCGGCGAGCATCACCGCGGACATGGAGACCGACGACGCGGTCGCCATGCTCGAGGATCTCGAGGAAGAGGACCAGAAGGCGATCCTCGAGGAAATGGAGCCCGACGACCGCGTGGCGGTCGAGGAAGCCTTGTCCTACCCCGAGGAGACCGCCGGCCGCATCATGCAGCGCGACCTTATCGCGGTGCCCGAGCACTGGAAGGTCGGCCAGGTGATCGACTATCTGCGCTCGGACGAGGAGCTGGCCGACGATTTCTGGGAAGTGTTCGTGGTCGGGCCGCAGCATCACCCGGTCGGGACGACCAAGCTGTCGAGCCTGCTGCGCACCAAGCGCGACGTGCCGGTGCGCGAGATCATGCAGGAGGAACAGACGCTGATCCCGGTCGAGATGGACCAGGAGGAAGTGGCGCTCAAGTTCCAGAAATACGCGCTTATCTCGGCCGCGGTGATCGACCCGTCGGGACGGTTGGTCGGGATGATCACGGTCGACGACATCGTCCACATCATCGAGGAGGAGGCGAGCGAGGACGCGCTGCTCCTTTCGGGTGCGGGCGAAGGCGACATCAACGAGCCGGTGCGCGAGGCCTATCGCGACCGAGTGCGCTGGCTGATCGCCAATCTCGGCACCGCGCTGATCGCGACCTTCGTCATCTCGCTTTTCCAAGACACGATCGCGCGCATCGCGATCCTCGCCGCGCTGATGCCGATCGTTGCCGCGCTGGGCGGCAATGCAGGGACGCAGGCGCTGGCGGTGACCGTGCGCGCGATCGCCACCAACCAGCTGACCGGGTCCAACCGGTGGCGCGCGGTGCGGCGCGAATTCAAGGTCGCGCTGATGAACGGGCTGACCATCGCGGTGCTGCTGGGGCTGGGCGTGGGGCTTACGCTCGATGCGACCATGGGCTGGGTGATCGCGGCGGCGATCCTGTTCAACATCGTCATCGCCGGGCTCGCGGGCGTGCTGGTGCCGGTGACGCTCGAACGGGCCGGGGCCGATCCCGCGGTCGCCTCTTCGGTGTTCGTGACGACAGTCACCGACACGATGGGCTTCTTCGCCTTCCTCGGGCTCGCCACCATTGCGCTAACCCCTTGAAACCCAACGCGTGCGCCGCCAGTTAGCAAGGCGTGCCGTGCGTTCATCTTACTAAGGTCGCCTATGGCTGCGCCAGCCTGACCGCGCTCGAGAAGCGCATCGCCCGCCGTGCGTCGGGGGGCGAGGTGAAGGTGGTCACGCGCATGCGTCCCAAGCGCGCAGACGAGGTCGTCGCGGGGGGCGCGCTCCACTGGATCGTCAAGCATCGCATCATTGCCCGCTCTCCGATCCTCAGGCTCGACGACCGCAAGGACGGGCGCATCGACATCGTCTGTTCGGACAAGCTCGAAATGGTCGCCGCGCTCCCCAAGCGCGCGCACCAGGGTTGGCGCTACCTCGAGGAAAAGAACGCGCCCGGAACCGAGGGCGACGGGTCGGGGCTCGATGAATTGCCGCCTCGCCTCTACATGAAGCTGGCGGCGCTGGCGCTGGTCTAGTCGGCGCAGCCCGTCAGGCGGCCCGATCCCTCGAGATCGATCTTGCAGGCGGGACTGCCACCGAGGGTGACGTCCGCGGCGCCGCGAATGACGAGATCGGCGCTGTTCTCGGCATAAGCATGGACGAAGGCGGGGCCGCCGACCTGCATGGTGAGGTCGCCGACTTCGAGTGCGGAGGCTTCGAGCGAACTCATCCCCCGCAGGATCATGCGCGCCTTCTTCGCTTCGCCCGAGGCGCGCACGATGCCCGCGCCGACCATCGTCACCGAGAGATTGTCGACGTCGATATCGGTGAGGTCGGCCGAGCCGGTGCCCCCGAGGCTGAGCGTGAAGTCGAGCCCTTCCACCCCGTCGACGAGCAGGCTGCCCGTGCCGTTGACCGAGGCCCGTTCGACCTCGTGCGTGCCGACCTCGATCTCGATCGGCGCGGAGTTCGCCTCGCGGCCGGTTCCCTGGCGCAAGGAAACGACGAGCGTGCGGTTGCGCACGTCGACGATGACGCCGTCGAGCGCGGCGGTCGGCCCCTTGGCCTTGGCGTAAGGCGGCGTGCCGGTGCGCACGACGAGGCGCACCGGACCCTCGAGGCGAACCTTGTCGAACCCGGTGACGGTGTAGTTGCGTTCGGCAGCGAGGCCGGGCGCGCAGAGGCCGAGGGCAAGGAAGGCGATGGCGGGGCGTTTCATGCCCGCACCATCGCGCATCATGGTTAACAAGTCATGCCTAGCTGCAGACGACGTTGCCGGACCCGGCCTTGGACACGGTGCACTTCGCGCCGCCGCTGATCGCGACGTCGCCCGAGCCCGCGATCGAGATGTCCGCAGTGTCCGTGACCGAGGTCGCGACATCGCCCGAACCTGCGATCTCGACCTGCGCGGCCTTCGACACGAGTTCGTTGGCGGCAAAGCTGCCCGACCCGGCGATATCGACATCGATCGAGTCGGCGGTTCCGGCCATCGCCATGTCGCCCGAGCCGGCAATGTCGAATTCGGCGGTCTTGACCGCGAGCTGGCGCACCATCAGCGAGCCCGAACCCGCAATATCGCCGTCGAAGCGGTCGCCCGACACCTGCGCGATGTCGATGTCGCCCGAACCGGCGATTCCGGCGGCCTTGAGCATCGCGCCGGTGATGGCGATCTTGACGACCGCGTTGCCCTCCCAGCGGATGCGGTCGCCTTCCTTCTTCATCGGCCGGATCGTCAGCTTGCCGTCCTCGACCTTGAACTCGGTAAAGCGGATCACGTTCTCGGGCCCATCTGCGGTGAGGCCGAGCGCGTCGCCGGGCGTGACCGTGACGTCGTAGGGTCCGGCGACTTCGAGACGGTCGAAGCCTTCGACCTGCACGACCTGGCTGGTCGCCGCGCCGACCGACATGTCGACGCTGTCGCCGCCCATGTCGACGCAGCCGCCCAGCGCGCCGGTCATCAGTGCGGCCATCGAGGCGAAAGTTTTCATGATCATGGTCAACCCCTTGGTGTTCAATGTGTATTGATCGCCTAATACACCTACGAGGGGCGCGATGGCAAGGGGGCAAGCAAAAGGGCGCCGGGATCACTCCCGACGCCCTTTTATGTCGCTAGCGAAAAGGGAGACTTAGGCGTCGGAAAACGCGCCGATCGTCCCCCGGACGCTCTTAGGCGTCTTCCTTTTCCGCGTTCCAGATCTTGGCCGCCTTGTCGAGGATCTCGAGGATCTTCTTGAGCGCGGTCTTCTCGTCGGTCTTTTCCATCGCCGCGAGTTCGCGGGCCAGGCGCGAGGAGGCCGCTTCGAAGATCTGGCGCTCCGAATAGCTCTGCTCGGGCTGGTCGTCCGCGCGGAACAGGTCGCGGGTCACTTCGGCGATCTGGATGAGGTCGCCCGAATTGATCTTCGCTTCATACTCCTGGGCGCGGCGCGACCACATGGTGCGCTTGACCTTGGGCTTGCCCTTGAGGGTCTCCATCGCGTCCTTCATCGCCTTGTCCGAGGACAGCTTGCGCATGCCCGTCGATTCGGCCTTGTTGACCGGAACGCGCAGGGTCATCTTTTCCTTCTCGAAACGAAGGACGTAGAGGTCGAGGCTGATGCCGGCGATCTCGGTCGACTGCAGTTCGATCACTTTTCCGACGCCGTGCTTGGGGTAGACCACGTAGTCGCCGACGTCGAAACTCACTGCCTTGCTCGCCATATGGTAGAAACCTTTCGCCTAACTCGGACGCCTTCAGGAACCTTCCCGCCGTATCGCCCCCCAAACAGCGACCCCCCGGCCAGGGTTCCAGATGTTGCGTCCAGTCCGTCTATGATGATGCCGCCGCGAGAGGGCGACGGCTTGTGGCTGAATTATAACAAAAAACGCCTCAGATTGCGAGTCCCAGCTGTTCGGGCCCTCCCTCGGGCGACTCGGAAGGCGAAAAGAGGCCGAGTCCCAACAATCTGATGCCCTTTTCCACAGGCAGCAGCGCGTCGAGCAGGCGCACGCCCGCAGCCGCGAATCGGGGCTTGTCGGCGACCGTGTCGGCGAAGCTCGTCGAGCGGGTGATGAGCGTGAAGTCGGCGAACTTGACCTTGAGCGTGACGGTACGGCCGCGGAATTGGGCCTTCTCGATCCGCTCCCAGGCATAGTCGGTGACGCGCGCCAACTCGGCGAGAAGCGCGTCGCGGTCGGTGAGGTCGGTGTCGAAGGTGCGCTCGGCGCTGACCGACTTGCGCTGGCGGTGGCTGCGCACGGGGCGCTCGTCGATGCCTCGGCAGATGCGGTAATACCAGTCGGCGCTGCTGCCGAACTGGCGGCGCAGGTCTTCGTGGCGCCATGCCTTGAGATCGGCGCCGGTGAGGATGCCGAGCGTCTCCATCTTCGCGGCGGTCTTGGGCCCGATGCCGTGGAAGCGCTTGACCGGCAGCGCCTCGACGAAGGCGGCGCCGCGATGAGGCGGGATGACGCACAGCCCGTCAGGCTTGTTCTGGTCGGAGGCGAGCTTGGCGACGAACTTGCAGTAGGACACGCCCGCGCTCGCGGTCAGCCCGGTCTCGGCCCTTATACGCGCGCGAATGTCCTCGGCGATGGCCCGGGCGGTGCCGAGCCCGTGACGATCCTCGGTGACGTCGAGATAGGCCTCGTCGAGGCTCAGCGGTTCGACGAGGTCGGTATGGTAGGCGAAGATGTCGCGGATCTGTCTGGAGACCGCGCGGTAGACGTCGAAGCGCGACTTGACGAACACGAGGTCGGGGCAGCGGCGCCTGGCGGTGACCGAGGGCATGGCCGAGCGCACGCCATATTCGCGCGCCTCGTAACTCGCCGCCGCGACCACGCCGCGATGCCCGCCGCCGACCGCGACCGGGCGCCCGCGCAAGTCGGGATTGTCGCGCTGTTCGACGCTGGCAAAGAAGGCGTCCATGTCGACATGGATCACCTTGCGCCCGTCGGCGCCGGGTTCGGGCAGGTCGGCCGGATCGAAGCGGGAATCGGGCGAAAGCGTCACGTCGGTCTTCCTAGCGCCTTTTCACCTCGCGCCCGATATGCTTTAGGGCGCGGCGACTCTTCCCAAGGATCTTTTCATCAGGACAGCCCCATGAACATCCACGAATATCAGGCCAAGGAACTGCTCGCGAAGTTCGGTGCGCCGGTGCCCGCCGGTCACGCCGCGATGAGCGTCGAGGAAGCCGTCGAGGCGGCCAAGAAGCTTCCCGGGCCGCTGTGGGTGGTCAAGGCGCAGATCCACGCCGGCGGGCGCGGCAAGGGCCATTTCAAGGAACTGCCCGAAGGGTCGAAGGGCGGTGTCCGCCTCGCCAAGAGCCTCGAGGAAGTCGAGGCGCACTCCAAGGACATGCTCGGCAACACGCTGGTGACCGTGCAGACCGGCGAAGAGGGCAAGGAAGTCCAGCGCCTCTACATCACCGACGGCGTCGACATCGACAGCGAATTCTACCTCGCCATGCTGGTCGACCGCGCGACCGGCCGGATCGCCATCGTCGCGAGCCCGGAAGGCGGGATGGACATCGAGCAGGTCGCCCACGACACGCCCGAAAAGGTCCACACCTTCACGATCGACCCCGCGACCGGCCTGATGCCGCACCACGGGCGCTCGGTCGCTGCGGCGCTCGGCCTCACCGGCAGCCTCGCCAAGCAGGCGGCCAAGGTCACCACGGCGCTCTACAAGGCGTTCCTCGGTACCGATGCCTCGCAGATCGAGATCAACCCGCTGGCCGTGTCGGGCGACGACCTGCTCGTCCTCGACGCCAAGGTCGGCTTCGACGGCAATGCCATGTTCCGCCACCCGGACATCGCCGAACTGCGCGACCTCACCGAGGAAGACCCGATGGAAGTCGAGGCGTCGAAGTACGACCTCGCCTACATCAAGCTCGACGGCGACATCGGCTGCATGGTCAACGGCGCGGGCCTCGCCATGGCGACGATGGACATCATCAAGCTGAACGGCGCCTTCCCGGCCAACTTCCTCGACGTCGGTGGCGGCGCTTCGAAGGAGAAGGTCACCGCGGCGTTCAAGATCATCCTCTCGGACCCGGCGGTGAAGGGCATTCTCGTCAACATTTTCGGCGGGATCATGCGCTGCGACACGATCGCCGAAGGCATCGTCGCGGCGGCCAAGGAAGTCGATCTCGACGTGCCGCTGGTCGTTCGCCTCGAGGGCACCAATGTCAAGCAGGGCAAGGACATCCTCGCCAATTCGGGCCTGCCGATCATCGCGGCGGACGACTTGGGCGATGCGGCCCGCAAGATCGTCGCCGAGGTCAAGCAGCCCGCCTAGGCGGCGCTGCCCATCAGCGAATAGATGCCGAGCGCTGCGGCGCTCGTCCCGATCGCGATCGCGACGAGGATGAGCGCGCCGTCGCGCACCAGCAGCGCCAGCCCGAACGCCGCGATGGCAAGCATCGGGCCGCTGCTGGCGAACGGCAGGAATTCCAGCGGCGGGACGGTCGCGCACAGACCGATCACGACCAGTGCGGAGATGCGCACGGGAAAGCCGTGGGTCAGCCAGCGCAGGCGGCCGTGAAACCAGTGGTCGAGTTTCGACGCGAGCGGTTCGAGCTTGCGGCTGGCGGCGTCCAGCTTGTCCGAATGGATCGAGCGCTTCTCGATCACGCTCGGTAGCCAGATGCGATGCGAACCGACCAGCATCTGGATCGCGACGATGGCGATGATGAAAGCAAGGAAGGTCGGGACGCCGGGAATCGCGCCGATCGGCGTAATCTCCATCAGCGCCGGGACCATCAGCATCGGACCGTAGGTGCGCGTGCCGAGCGCGTCGACCACGTCGCTGATCGAAACCGAGCCCTGTTCCGCGGCAAGCTGCTCGAGGCAGCGCAGCACGTCGCCCACTGAATGGGGGACGCCGAATCGTCCGGTGCCGAAATGAACGCTCATGGTGGCGACAACTAAGCGACAGCTTCATTCGTTGCGCAAGCGTGCCCTTACGGAACTTTGCCCATTTGACGCGCGCTGTCCGTCCGACCATATGGCCCATGAAATTCCACACCTCCCGCAAGGAGAATGTTTCCCATGAAGCTGCTCGTCGCCGTCAAACGGGTGATCGACTATAATGTGAAGCCCCGGGTGAAGATGGACGGGAGCGGGGTCGACCTCGCCAACGTCAAGATGTCGATGAACCCGTTCGATGAAATCGCCGTCGAAGAGGCGATCCGCCTCAAGGAGAAGGGCACCGCCACCGAGATCGTCGCGGTCTCGATCGGCCCGGCCAAGGCGCAGGAAACGCTGCGCACCGCGCTGGCCATGGGCGCCGACCGCGCCATCCTGGTGCAGACCGACGACGAGGTCGAACCGCTCGGCGTCGCCAAGATCCTCGCCAAGCTCGCCGCGGAGGAAAATCCCGACATGGTGATCCTCGGCAAGCAGGCGATCGACGACGACAGCAATCAGACGGGCCAGATGCTCGCCGCCTTGCTCGACTGGCCGCAGGGCACGTTCGCCTCCAAGGTCGAACCGGCCGACGGCAGCGTCAGCGTGACGCGCGAGGTCGATGGCGGTCTCGAGACAGTCAAGCTCGCCTTGCCGGCGGTGGTCACCACCGACCTTCGCCTGAACGAGCCGCGCTACGCCTCGCTGCCCAATATCATGAAGGCCAAGTCGAAGCCGCTGGCGACCAGGACGCCCGACGAGGTCGGGGTCGACATTGCGCCGCGGCTGGAAACGCTCAACGTCTCCGAACCGCCCAAGCGCGAAGCGGGGATCAAGGTCGGCTCGGTCGACGAGCTGGTCGCGAAACTCAAAGCCCTGGGAGTTGCCTAAGATGAAGACGCTCGTTCTCGTCGAACATGACGGCGCCGCCATCAAGGACGCCACCCTTTCCACCGTCACCGCCGCCAAGGAACTGGGTGGCGAGGTCCACCTGCTGGTCGCGGGCAAGGATGTCGGCGCGGTAGCCGATGCCGCCACGAAGATCGACGGGGTGGGCAAGGTCCACGTCGCCGACGCGGCGCATCTCGAACACCAGCTGGCCGAAGACGTGGCGCCGATCCTGATCGCGCAGATGGGCCACCACGACGTGCTGATGGCGAGCGCCACCACGACGGGCAAGAACGTCGCGCCGCGCGTCGCCGCCAAGCTCGACGTGATGCAGGTCTCCGACATCATCGCCGTCGAGGGCGCCGACACGTTCAAGCGTCCGATCTACGCCGGCAACGCCATCGCGACGGTCAAGTCGAACGACGCCAAGAAGGTCATTACCGTGCGCTCGACCGGCTTCGCTAAGGCGGCCGCCGAGGGCGGTTCGGGCACGATCGAGGCGATCGACGTGGGCGCGGGCAGCGCCAAGTCCGACTTCGTCGGCGCCGAAGTCAGCAAGAGCGATCGCCCCGAGCTGACCAGCGCGGGCGTGATCGTCTCGGGCGGGCGCGCGTTCGGTTCGAACGAGGATTTTCACAAATTGCTCGACCCGCTTGCCGACAAACTCGGCGCTGCCGTCGGCGCGTCGCGCGCGGCGGTCGATGCGGGCTATGCCCCCAACGACTACCAGGTCGGCCAGACCGGCAAGATCGTGGCCCCGGAAGTCTACATCGCCATCGGCATCTCGGGCGCGATCCAGCACCTCGCGGGGATGAAGGACAGCAAGACCATCGTTGCGATCAACAAGGACGAGGAAGCGCCGATCTTCCAGGTCGCGGACATCGGCCTAGTCGGTGACCTGTTCAAGATCGTGCCGGAGCTGACCGAGAAGCTCTAGGCGCTGCCCGGATCGATCATGAAGGGGCCGCGCGCTGTCGAAGCGCGCGGCCCTTTTCGTGTTAGTTTGTGAGGACGACCGGGTTGGTCAGCAACAGCTCCATCGCGTCCCATTCGCTCATGCCCTCGGCGACGCGCTCGGTGATCCACTGCTTCACCAGCTGCTCGCCGGTCACATAGTTGATGATGTAGGCGCGGTTGGCGTCGGCGAAGGCGACGGTGCGCTTGGCCTGCGCTTCGGAGCGCAGCATGTACTTGCGCTGCAGCGCTTCGGCCTCGGCGGCGGTGATGTGCCCGTCGATATAGGCGCGGCCGATCATCGGGTTGGCTTCCTCGAGCCCGTCCATCGCCTCGACGACCGCGAGGTAGCGTTCCGCCTCGACCGGATCGAACCCGGCGATCGGGAACAGCGTGTCGCGCACGAACGGCAGCAGCTCGTTACCGGGGTAGGCGAGCTTGACGCCATAGTCGGCGCTTCCTTCAGCGATCAGCGACTGCGGCGAATAAAGCGGGTAGACTTGGTATTCGACCCAGCCCTTGCCGTCGGCGAGTTCCTGTTCGAGCAGCGCGTTGTAGAGGTGGTGACCGGGATAGCCTTCGTGACAGCCCAATGTGACCGCGCGGTGCGGCGACACCTCGCTGTCGAGATTGACCTGGATGAGGCTCTGCGCGTCGCCCTTGTACCAGTTGTAGCCGCTCCACACCTTGTCGCGGACGAGTTCGAGGGTGAAGGCCTCGCCCTCGGGCATGTCGATATGCGGTGCGGTACGCGCCTTGCAGTCGGCGGTCGCGGCGAGGATGGCGGCTTCGACCTTGTCGTCGGGAATGACGAAGCGGCCGAGATAGGCCGAGACACGATCCCCGACCGTGCCTTCGCCCGGGACGAGCGCGTCGAGCCGTTCGAGGACGGGATCGAATTCGGCTAGCTCGCGAACCCGCGGCGCGGCGCCGTAGAGGAGGCGGGCTTCCTCGTCGAAGGGGAAACGCGTGCCCTCCATCATCTGCATGCGCGCATCGGCGGCGCGTAAGTTCGCGTCGAGCGACGCACGCCGTGCCGCGTCCATCGGGTCGACCGGCGACATGGCGGCGAGCGCGGCGCGCAGGCTGGCGACCTCGGCCCTCAGTGCGGGGATCGGGCGCGGATCGGCTTCGGCGGCGGCGCGCCACTCGGCGGGGCCGTAATAGGCGTCGATATAGCCGTCCTCGTGGGTGCCGATCTCGAGGCTGGTCTTCACATAGGCCTCGGCGATCGTGTCGAGGGTCGGGGCCGGCGGCGCCATGCTCGTCGCGGGGGGCTCTGCGGCGCAGGCGGCGAGGCTTGCGGCGGCGAGGGCAATCACGGACAGTCGCATGGCGGTCTCCTTGTCAGTCGGGCACTTCGCCCTTTTCGAGCTTGGAACGGGGGTGAAGCACGTCGCGCATCTCTTCGATGTCGGCGTTGGCCGACGGGCGCGGATGGCCGAGGCGCAGCACGATAAAGCCGACGAGGGCCGACAGGAGCGAGCCGGCGAGCGTGCCGATCTTGGCCGCGTCGACCGCTTCCGGATTGCCCGGGAAGGCGAGCTTTCCGATGAACAGGCTCATGGTGAAGCCAATGCCGCACAGGATCGCAGCGCCGTAGATCTGGCGCCAGCGCGCGCCGTGCGGGTGCGAGGCGAGTTTGAAGCGGATGGCGACGTAGATCGCGCCGAAAATGCCGAGCTGCTTGCCGACGAACAGGCCGAGCATGATGCCCAGCGGCAGCGGCGAAAGGATCGCGCCCATGTCAGACGGCACGTGCACGCCCGCGGCAGCGAAGCCGAACACGGGGACGATGAGGAACATCACCCAGGGGTGGATGTCATGTTCGAGCTTGCGGAGTGGACTGCGCTTCTCGCCGCGGCCGAGCGGGATGGTGAGCGCGGCGAGCACGCCCGCGATGGTGGCGTGGACCCCCGAGGCGAGGGTGAAGAACCACAGGATCGCGAAGCCGATCATGAAGGGCGTGAGCTTGCGCACGCCATAGAGCGACATGGTGCCCATGATGGCGGTCGTGCCGAGCGCGGCGGCCAGCGCGAGGACGTTGAGGTCGGCGGTATAGACGAGCGCGATGATCGCTACCGCGCCGATATCGTCGACGATCGCGATTGTGACCAGCAGCAGCTTGATCGAGGCGGGCGCATAGCGGCCGAGGATGGCGAGCACGCCGATCGCGAAGGCGATGTCGGTCGCCGCGGGGATTGCCCAACCCGACTGGAGCGGGGGCGAGAAGCCGGTGACGAGCAGGTAGACGAGTGCGGGGATCGCCATGCCGCCGAGCGCCGCGATGATCGGCAGGCGGCGCGCCTCGGGCGTGGCGAGACGTCCCTCATACCACTCGCGCTTCACTTCCAGCCCGACGAGCAGGAAGAATATCGCCATCAATCCGTCGACGATCCAGTATTCCACGCTGAACTGGCCGAAGCGAGGCCAGCTGGGGCCGAACTTGAACGCGAGGAGGTCGTGATAATGGTGCGCGAGCCCCGTGTTGGCGAAGACCAGCGCGAGCGCGGCGGCGCCGATGAGGACGAGGCCGGCGAGCTTCTCCTGCGCCTGGATCTGCTTTGGGGTCGAAGCCATGGCCCGCCTGATAGACAGGCGGGCGCTCGAAAGTCGAGAGCTTAGCGGTTGCGGCTGAAGTCGAGATAGTAAGGCATCGCCTCGCCGAGGCCTTGTCCGACAGTGTGGGTGGGGGCGTAGCCGAGCGCGTCCCTCGCCTTGTCGATCGCGGCCAACGAGTGACGCACGTCGCCCTGGCGGAAATCGGCATAGGTCGGCTCGCGGTCGTAATGGACCTGGTAGTCGGCAAGTTCGGTCCGGATGCGCGTGAACAGCTCGTTGAGGCTGGTGCGCTGGCCGACCGCGACGTTGAACACCTTGGCCGAGCCGTCATTTTCGGAAAGCGCGGCGCGGATATTGGCCTGCACGGCATTGTCGACGAAACAGAAGTCGCGGCTGGTCTCGCCGTCGCCGTTGATGACCACCTCGTCGCCACTGATCATCCGGTCGATCCACTTCGGGATGACCGCAGCATAGGCGCCGTCCGGGTCCTGGCGCGGTCCGAACACGTTGAAGTAGCGAAGACCGGTCGAGCCGAAGCCGTAGTTGCGCGACCAGATGTCCGCATAGATCTCGTTAAACAGCTTGGTACCGGCGTAGGGCGACAGCGGATTGCCGATCCGCTCCTCGACCTTGGGCAGGTTGGGCTCGTCGCCATAGGTCGAACTCGACGCGGCGTAGACGAAGTTGGTGACGCCCCGCAGGCGCGCCTCGTCGAGCATGTTGAGGAAGCCCGAGACGTTGACGTCGTGGCTGGTGCGCGGGTCTGCGATCGAACGCGGGACCGAACCGAGCGCGGCCTGGTGGAGGACGAGGTCGACCCCGTCGAGCGCGGCAGCCACGGCCTCGCGGTCGCGAATGTCGCCCTCGATGAAGGACAGCGTTCCGGGCGCGCCCGCGGCGATGTCGGCGACCATGTCGAGGTTACGCTGGTGGCCGGTCGCGAAATTGTCGAAGCCGACCACGTCCTGTCCGAGCTGGAGCAGGCTTTCGACGAGGTTCGAGCCGATGAAGCCGGCCGCGCCGGTGACCAGCCAGCGACGACGCGTCGCGCGCACGGCCTCAGCAAGGCTGGATTGGTCTTCGCGTTCGAACCAGGTGGCCATCGACATTCCTTCGGGACTCGGGGGATTTCGGGATTGCGGGCGGCTCCCTAACCGAGCGGCGCGCGGCTGGCTAGGTGCTTGATGCGGCGAGCAATTCCAGCTCGCGCGGGATGACGAGGTCCATCGCGATGGTGGCGCGGATGCGCATCGCGGCGTTTCGGCTGCGACGCTCGAATTCGGACGGGTCGTCCACCAGGCGGGCGATGCCTTCGGCCAGCGCGGACGCGTCCTCGGGCGGGGCGAGGATGGCGGAGTCGTCGTCGGCAAATTCGGGAATGGCGGCGACGCGGTTGGTGGCGACGACGAGCCCCGAGCTCATCGCCTCGTCGCGCGCGACCCCCTGCGCATCGTCGCGGGTCGGGCAAAGGAAGATGCCGGCACCGCGATGGAGGCGCGCGATTTCCTGCTGCGGGACGAAGCTCTCCTCGCACGTGACGTTGGGCAGGTCGCGGATGGGCAAGAGGGTGCGCTCGAACAAATGGCCGGTGCCGACGAAGCGGAAATGCATGTCGGCGAAACGCGGGTGGTCGCGCAGCTGGAGGATGGCCGCGACCGACAGGTCGTTGGCGTAGCGCCAGTCGCTGAACGGACGCACCGAGAGGATCTCGAAGCGCTGTTCGGGCGACTTGGGCTCAAAGGCGTAGAGGTCGGTGTTGATCGGCGAGGGGAGCACGACCGAATTGCGGATCGGGAAGCCGACCGCCTGCTCGGCGGTGGCGCGGGCGTAATGCGACACGAAGGCGAGGGTGAAGCCCGGTTCGGGCTCGGACAGGAAGTCGCGCCAGAAATCGATCCGGCGCTCGAAGGTCGCCTTCGCCTTGTCCCAGCGCGCGGCATCGTCGGCCTCGCGTTCGGTGACCTTGTAGAAGGGCATGATCTCCGAGCCGTAAATCCAGCCGACGGTGCGCACCTTGCCGGCGAGCGCGCGAAACAGGTCGCCGAAATCGTCGGCTGGGGCGTGGGCGGCGACCGCGTCGGGGCGGGTTTTTTCGATCTGTTCGAGGCAGGCCTCGGTCGGGCCGACGATCACGTCGACGCCGTCATAGGAATAGCGCGTCAGCTCCTTCTGGCGCCGCAGCCAGAAGACGGTGGTGCGGATGCCGCGCTCGCGATAGGCGAGCACGCGCCGGTGCACGAAGCCGTGATTATAGAGGCGCTCCTCGGACGGGTAACCGCGCGTGACGACGAACAGGTGCATGGCGCGGCGGTCTACCGCAGCTTCGACGCCGCGCCTAGCCACGCCGCCGCGTCCGGCGAATTATGGTTTAGATTGGCGGCTGCAAGATACAGTAAACATTCACCTTTGTTGTGCTCTTCGCGGGGCCGAGCAGGGTTGCCTAACAAGGTTAAGCATGACATGAGCGCGCACGCTATCCGGAGCGGGTGCCGGCGCATCGACTGCAATATGTCCAATACGGCCATGGCCGGTCATGAAAAGGCCATAATAAGAGCGATTTAGGCGCCTCATTGCTTGCGGAGCGGGAATGCCGGGGTGCTGAGGCTCCGGGACTATCAGTGAAAGGGTATTCGTGAGTTTGAACGACCGGATCTGTGTTGTGGGTCTAGGCTATGTCGGGCTGCCGGTAGCGCATGCCTTCGCCAAGAAGTTCTCAGGCGTCATCGGCTTCGACGTTTCGGCCGGGCGCATCGCAGAGCTACGCAAGGGCCACGACAGCACGGGCGAGCTCACGCGGGCGCAATTGGACGAGGTCGCGATCGAGTTCACGGACGATGCCGCGCGCATCGCGGACGCGGACTTCATCGTGGTCGCAGTGCCGACCCCGGTCGATGCCAACCGCTCGCCCGATTTCTCGATCCTACGCGCCGCCTGCAAGTCGGTGGGCAAGAATCTCAAGCGCGGCGCGATCGTCGTGTTCGAAAGCACCGTCTATCCGGGCGCAACCGAAGAAATCTGCGGGCCGGCGCTGGAGAAGGCCTCGGGCATGACCTCGGGCGTCGACTTCAAGCTCGCCTACAGCCCCGAGCGCATCAACCCGGGCGACAAGGCGCACCCGATCGAGAAGATCGTCAAGGTCGTCTCGGGCCAGGATGCCGAGACGCTCGAGAAGGTCGCCGCGATGTACGAAACGATTATCGATGCCGGCGTCCACCGCGCTTCCTCGATCGCGGTCGCCGAAGCGGCCAAGGTGCTCGAGAACACGCAACGCGACATCAATATCGCGCTTATGAACGAGGTCGCCATGATCTCGCGGCTCGCGGGGTTCCGCACCAAGGACGTGCTCGAAGCCGCTTCGACCAAATGGAACTTCCTGCCCTTCACGCCGGGCCTGGTCGGCGGACACTGCATCGGCGTCGATCCCTACTATCTGACCTCGCGTGCCGAGCAGCTGGGCTATCACCCGCAGGTGATCCTGGCCGGGCGCCGCATCAACGACAACATGCCCCGCTTCGTGGCAACCGAGCTCCTGAAGGAATTGGCGACCAACGGCTTTCCGATCCGCCGCGCGTGCATCGGCATGCTGGGCGCGACGTTCAAGGAGAACGTCCCGGACGTGCGCAATTCTAAGTCGGCCGAACTGGCGATCGAGATCGAGAAGTTCGGCATGAGCGTCCAGATCGCCGATCCGCACGCCGATCCCGAGGAGTTCGAGGAGGAATACGGGCACGCGCTGGTCGATCTCGACAAGTTCGGCGACATGGACGCGCTGATCCTCGCGGTGCCGCACGATGCCTACATGGACGGTCTCAAGGACCTCATCGCCCAGAAGCTCAAGCCGCGCGGCGTGCTGCTCGACATCAAGTCGGTGCTCGATCCGAAGGAGTATGAGGGCACCTACAACTACTGGTCGCTCTAGGAGGCCAGGCGATGTTCTCCGTCGTACCGATCGGGACCTGCCGAATTCATATCCCGCTGTCGCGGGCGCAGGAATCGTTCGACATCGACGTCCGTCTGGCACGCAATTACGGCTTCACCCACACGGCGCGCGAGGCCGTCCAGCAGTTGCGCTACCTGCACGGGGACTTCGCCGTTCCCGAAGCGGTCCGGCCGATCCTGCTGCGGTCCGAGGACGAGGAACGAAGGATCGCCGACCAGCGGTTCGAGGAACCCGATCTCTACATTGTCGAGATCAGCTCGGCCAAGCTGGTGCGGGTCGGAGAGGTCTGCGTGCAGATCAACTATCTCTACCGCCATTTCGGCGAGTTCTTCTCGGATACCGAGCGAACGCGCGCCTTCTGGCGGCTGGCGGGTGGTGACGATCGCGCGGCACTCGACGCATGGCTCGACGAGCAGCCGACCTTCGCCAGGCTGTCCGACGACGACAAGGCGCTGGTTCGCTCGATCCGTCTCGACTTCGCCGACGACGACGACATGCGCGCCGCGATGACGGACATCATCGCCATGACGGGCAAGGACAGGGTCGCCTTCGTGACCCACGTCAACGCACTCAATGCCGAAGGACAACGCGTCGAGAGCCGTGATCGCCTGATCCGGTCGGTCGAGGCGCAGGCCGCCGCGCTCGGCGTTCCGGTCTACAATCCGACCGCGCTGATGACGGAATTCGGCCAGTCGCGTGCGATGGAAAAGGCCGGTCTCGACCTGACCCATTATACCGACCTCTTCGCCGACAGGCTGCTGCTCGACTGGAACGAGACCATCCTGGGCGGCGTGCTTGCGGTCTCGCAGGACGAGGCGGCCACGCGCGAACTCCTCGCCGAACACGAGCGACTGCTCGAACAGGGCGACGTCTTCGCGGCGTCGCGCCTGCTGCGCGACCGATTGCGCCAGCCCGACCCGAACGACCGCCTCGTGCGTGCGCTCGCGCGGCTCGAACACCGGCTGGGCGATCACGAGACGACCGTCTCGCTTTACGATTCCCTCGACAGCGGTCGCTTCTTCGGTGCGTCGGATCACGAGGCGCTGATCGGATCGCTGGTCGAGCTCGAACGCTACGATGCCGCGCTCCGGCTCGGCGAACGACTGATCGGCGACGAGGCGGAAACGGCGGACATCGTCCGGGCGAGCGCGATCGCCGCTCATCGCCTTGGTGACGAAGCAAAGGCCATGACCTTGTGGAAGCGGCTCTTCTACGGCGGCGACAAAGTGGTCGAGGCAGGCCATGCCATCCTCGACCTCGTGGCTGGCGGCGTATCCGACGGTGACGATCTTCGCGGTTGGGCGCAGCGCGTGTTGCGCCGCGTTGCCGATCATCCGGGCGCGGTCGAGAAACTGTGGGAGCTGGCGCTCGAGGCGCGGGATCTTCCCGAACTGGGGCGGCTGGCCGCGCTTTCCGGCAAGCTCGACGATGCGTCGAGACTGGCGCTCGCGCAGCGAGGAGCCGACGCCGGATTGCATTATTCCGTCGCGCTGCTGGTCGAGCATGCGCCGGCAATCGGCCCCGTACGCCAATGGGCCGTCGACCGCCTCGACGATTGGCTCGAGCGCGGCCTTGATGCCCTCGGGCAGCGGGACTTCGCGATCGCGGCCCAGCTGGTCCGCGCCGTCCTCGTTCTCAAGCCCGCGAACCATGACGCACAGGAGGGGCTGCGTTCGCTGACCGCGGCCATCCGCAAGGCGGCGCAGGACGCGCTGGCGTCGGGCGACCATCGCGGCGCGCTGGAATTCGTCTCGGCGGCAAGGGCGGCCGATATCGAACTCGAGGACCTGCACGATGCGGCCGGCCGCGCCGCCTACAATGCGCGCGATTTCGAACAGGCGGTCCGCCTGCTGTCAGACCATCTGACGAAGGACGACGCCGACGCGTTCATGCTGCGGCTCCTGGCGCGGTCCGCGACCAAGATCGGGGATCCCGCCCTCGCGGTCGATGCCCACCTCGCGCTGATCGAACATGACGAAGCCGACCCCCAGCAGGTGGCGGAGAGCCGACGTCAGGTGCGCAGCCTCGCGGGCCATCTCCTCAAGGCGTCGCGCACGCTGACCGAGGAGGGCTCGTTCGAGGAGGCGCACCGTCTTCTCGGCAAGGCGTTCAGGGCGGATGCGCTGGACGGGCGGGTGGAACGCGCGATGAAGGCCAACCAGCGCGCCCTGCGCCTGCGCATCAAGGAACTCGCGCCGGGTGACCATGACCGTCGTTTCGACTATGGGAGATTGTTGCTGTCGCTCGATCCCCAGTCCGAATTCGGGGCGCGCGCGGCCGCCATGGCGGCGCTGCGCGCCAAGCGCTATGAAGACGCGCTTGCCTATTTCGAACGCATGCGTCCGCTGACCGAGAACAAGGACCAGGTCGAGCGCAACATCAAGAAGTGCAAACTGATGATCGAACGAGCCGCGTAATGGCCAGTCCCAATCTCTCCCCGGCCGCCGACGAGCGTGCATTCGTCGCCGAATTGTCCGAGGCGCTCGAACAGGCGCGCAACGTCGCGGGCGCCAAGACGGCGCTCGACCGCTACGGCGCGACTGCCGCTGCCAGCGACCTGTTCGACATTCGCCTGATCCATCTCCAGCTCATGGAGAAAGCGGGGCTCGGCGAGGAAACCGGGCCGGGCTGGGCCGCGCTCTATGCGGAACGTCCCGACGATCCGGTGGTCGTGCGCTACAAGGTCGTCTCGCTCTACCGCGTGCGCGATTTCGACAAGGCGATGGCGATCATCGAGCGGGCCTGCCCCGAGATCGGCGACGAGCAGCAGGACCGGCTGTCGCGCCATTTCCGCGCCAAGCTGCTCGACGACATCAAGCTCCACGACGAGGCGTTCGCGCTGTTCCGCGAGTTGGTCGACCATTATCCGGCCGAACCGCGTTTTCGCGTCGACTATGCCAAGAGCCTGGTCAAGCTGGGGCGCCTCAAGGAGGCGGTCGAGCTTTGCGAGGCGGCGATCGGGCCGCTCGGCGAGGAAGGCGAGGCGCTGTTCGAGGACAGCAAGGTCAAGCTGTCCTGCCTGGAGCGCGTGCTGCCCGCCGAGCGCGACCTTCATGGCGAGGATTGCCGGTTGATCGCGCTCGAGCTGGTGTTGCGCACGTTCGAAGGGCGCTCCGTGGCGCCCGGCAAGGGCCCGCGCAAGGTGGCGATGATCACCGGAACGCTCGGCGCGGGCGGTGCGGAACGGCAGCTGACCAAGCTGACGCGCCTGATGAAGGACGTCGGCGGCAACGACTTCGAAGTGATCGTGCGCTCGCATGAAAGCAAGCTCAAGGCCTCCGACTTCTTTCTGCCGGTGCTCGAAGAGGCGGACATTCCGGTGCGCCAGGTCGACCGCATGAAGCCGGTCCATGCCGACCGCCAGGTCGCGATGGGCGAGGACGAGGCGATCCTATACTCGATGCTCCCTCCCGCGGTGCATTTCGGCCTGAACCGTCTCGCGCCCGTGCTGCGCGACGGCGAGTTCGACGTGGCCAGCATCTGGCAGGACGGGGCCGTGCTGTTCGCCGGGCTCGCGGCCTTGTTCGCCGGGGTCGGGCAGGTCCAGCTGGTCTTCCGCGGTCTGCCCCCCAACATCCGCCGCGAACGCAACCGCGCGGAGTATCCGGTGCTGTTCAAGGGGCTCGCGAAGATCCCCGGGGTGCGGTTCGTGACCAACAGCCATGTCGTGGCCCGCGAATATGCCGCCTGGCTCGGCCTGCCCGAGGCGGAGATCGACGTGCTCTACAACGCGGTCTCGCCCTGCATTCAGGAAGCGACTACGCTCGACCAGGCCAAATGGGCCGACTTCGAGGCGCGCACCGGCACGGACGCGGTCACGATCGGCGGCGTGTTCCGGCTCGAATCCGACAAGCAGCCGATCCGCTGGCTCAAGATGGCCAAGATGCTGCTTTCCGAGCGGCCCGACGCGCGCTTCGTGATCGTCGGCGACGGGCGGCTGCGCAAGAAGGTGGAAGACTATGCGCGGGCAAACGGCATCGCCGACCGGCTGCTGCTCGTCGGCCATTCAAAGAGCGTCGGCTACTGGTACGACAAGATGGACGTGAAGGTGCTGCTGTCGCGCTACGAAGGACTGCCCAACGTGCTGATCGAGGCGCAGTCGGTGGGAACGCCGGTCGTCTCGACGCCTGCAGGCGGCGCGGCCGAATGTTTCCTCGAGGGCGAGACGGGGCACATTCTGGGCTGCGCGGAGAATCCCGATCTCGAGGAGGCCTGCGCGCGCGTGCTGGCGATCCTCGAACGGTTTGCGCGCGATCCCGGCCGGGCCGACCGTGCACGCGAGTTCGTCCGCACGAGTTTTTCCGACCGCCGGGCCGTCGAGGTCTTCGGTGGACTGCTGGCGTCCGGTGTCCCGGCGGCCACGAGACAAGGGGTTTGACGATGACGTCGCGTTTTCTACCGCTGCTGATGGCGATTCTCCTCCTCGGCGGGTGCGCCGTGCCGCGTACCGGTCCGAGCTTCGGCGAGGTGACGAACAGCGATAGCGGGCTCGTCATCCTGCCCGTCTCGACTGTCCTCGAAGCAGACGGACAGGCGGCCGTCTCCCCGCAGCTGCCGGCCTGGTTCGACGCGGCCCCTGCCTACGCATCGGACCGGCTCGGCCCGGGCGACGAACTGCGCATCCTCATCGCCGAATCCGCCTCGAACGGCGCCTTCCTGCAGACGCTTGCCGCCCCGCTGACGCTTGACGGGGTGCGGGTCGAGGAGGACGGCAGCATCCGCGTCGCCTACGCGGGCACGCTCGACGTCGAGGGACTGTCGGCCTCGCAGGCAGCCGCGCGCATCGCCGGTCGCCTCGATTCGATCCTCTATCGTCCGCAAGTGCAGGTCTCGCTGACCGGCTCGGACCGGCGCACGGTGACCGTGGTCGGCGACGCGGGCGGCGAACAGGTGACGCTCTCCTCGGGGCGCGACAGCCTTGCGACCGTGATCGCGGCGAGCCGCACTGCCCTCAAGGAAGACGCGACCTATGCGGTCGAGCTTCGCCGCGGCGACGAACGAGTCTCGCTGCCCTACGATCTGGTGATGGGCGATCCCGCCTACGACGTCGCGCTCGCCCCCGGCGATGTCGTGCGGCTGGCGCGCACGGTCAGCCAGATCACCGTGCTCGGCTCGGTCGGGCGGGGCCAGCTGGTGACGCTGCCCGCGGGCGGTCTGTCGCTCGTCCAGGCGCTGGGCGCTGCTGGCGGGCTCGACGGGAATGCCGCCGACCCCAAGGGTATCTTCCTGTTCCGGCCCGGGCATGGCGACGCGACCGCACCGGTTGCCCCCGCCATCTACCACATGGACATGCGCAACCCGCTCGACATCGTCGCGGGCAGCGAGTTCGCGCTTCGCGACGGCGACGTCGTTTACGTCAGCTACACGAGTTTCGCGCAGACCCAGAAGGTGCTGCGTGCGATCAGCGGGACGATCAGCGTCGGCGGTTCGGTAGCCCAGATCGCGCGATGAAGCCGCGCGCGCGCCTCGATGCGCTCGGCGAAATCCGCCGGATGCGCGCGATCATGCGCCGCGAGATCGGCTCGCGCTATGCCGGCGACACGGTCGGCTACCTGTGGGCCTACATCTTCCCGTTGTCGTGGATGGCGGTGATCTATCTCGCCTTCATCGCCTTCGGCCGGACTTCCCCGATCGATACCGACATCGTGAGCTTCCTCCTTTCGGGCGTGCTGCCCTATCTCGGCACGCGTTTCGTGATCAACGCGGTCGTGCGCGCGCGCACCGCCTACCGCCACATCCTGATCCTGCCGCAGGTCGACATCACGCTAGTCATCTTCTCGATCTTCCTGCTCGAGCTGGCCAACGGCATCGCCATGTTCTCCGGGCTGCTTCTCCTCAACTACGCGGTGTTCGGCTTCTTCGAGATGGCAGATCCGGGGCTCGTCCTGTGGGGCTTCTTCCTGGCCATCGGGAGCGGTGGCGCATTCGGGTTCCTGCTCGTCGCCCTCGCGCGGATCAGCCCGGTCATCCCGAAATCGAACCCCATCTTCCTGCGCCCGCTTTTCTATATCTCGGGAGTGTTCTTCGTCGCGAACGAGTTGCCGCTCGGTTTTCTGACGGCGATCTCGTGGAACCCGCTCTTCCACGCCGTCGAACTGCTGCGCGAAGGCATGTTCGCGGGCTATCACTCGGTACTCGCCAACGGCTGGGTTCCGGTCGCCTTCATCGGCGCGTGTCTTGCGCTCGGGCTCATCGTCCTCAACGCCGAGAGCCTGCCCTTCGAGGGCGAGAGCGAGGAGGAGCTGATATGATCGGCTTCGACCGCGTCTCGATGGCCTATGTCCACGAGGGCTTCCGTCGCCAGATCCTGCGCGACGCCACCTTGCTGTTCGAACCGCACGAGAAGGTGTGCGTGATGGCCCCCGCGGGATCGGGCAAGACCACCATCGCGCATCTGATGGCGGGCTTCGCCGAACCGCAGAAGGGCCACGTGCTGCGCGATGCGCGCCTGTCGTGGCCGATCGGCTTCTCGGGCGTGATGCATCCCGCGATCTCGGGCGCGGACAATGTCGAGATCATCGCCGACCTGGCGGGCGTGCCGCGCGCGGACCTGCTTGCCTACGTGATGGAATTCTCGGGGCTTGGCGAGGTGCTCGATCACCCGCTGCAGACCTATTCGTCGACCATGCGCGGTCAGCTCGCCACGAGCCTGTCGATCGCGATGCCGGCGCAAACCTACGTCGTCGACACGGTCGTCGGCTCGGGTTCGCCCAGCTTTCGCGCCAAGGCGGAAGTCGCGTTCGAGCGCAAGCTCGAGAATGCCGGGATGTTCTTCATCACCAGCGCGCCGCGTCAGGCGGAAAAGTACGGCGAGAAATTCTACGTCCTCGAGGAAGGACAATTCGAGCCGGTCGCGAGTTTCGTGGCGGCGAAGGCCTGGCTGGAAAGCGCCAACCAGCGCGAGGACGACCTGTCCTTCGTGTTGGACGGGTTTTTCGGTATCTGAGGCGATGGGCTAGAGAAAGAACGATGGACAATAGCGAACGTCTCGCCAAGTGGCGCAAGAAGAAGGAAGCCGAAGGCGGCAGCATCGGGCACCAGTCCGGCACCGTCGACCCCGTCGATCTGCCCGAAGCGCCGCCCACGCGGCAGGCCTCCGAATACGAAGGGCCGAGCGCAGCCGAACTGGCCGCCGCAGCGCCCGGGGCATCGCCGCGGCGCGCCGGCCCCGTGCCGCCGCGCGCTGCGACCGCCGCCGCGCGCATTGACGGCGATACGCGTCGCCTCAACGACCTGCTTCCCGACGACGAGGCGTTGGCCGCGCAGCGGCGCAAGCTGGTCGAGACGGCCTATGCCGACGGTCGCGCACGGTTGCAGCGGATCGCGCTCTACGCGCTGCTGCCGCTGCTGTTGCTGGCCGCCTATCTCGGTCTCGTCGCCCCGCATTACTTCCAGAGCTATTCGTCCTTCAGCGTGCTTTCGGCGGGGGAATCGGATGCCGGTCCGGCCGGGTCGATGATGGGGATCGGCTTCGGGCCGCAGCTCACCGACAGCTACACGGTGAAGGAATATCTGCGGTCGGCAGAGGCGATGGCGCTGGTCGACAAGCAGGAGAAGTTCCTCGACCATTTCGACAAGTCGCAGGGCGAAGGCGCGCTCGAATTCTACCGCGACCGGATCGGACTGACGGTCGACCAGCAGGAAGGCATCGTCGCGCTGCGCGTCGATGCGCGCACGCCCGAGGACAGCGTCCGCTTCGCCAACGCGCTGCTCGATCTCGGCCAGGCAAAGGTGCGCGAGATCGCCGCGCAGATCGAGGAAGACCAGCTGGCGCTTCTCAAGGACGAGGTCGAGGACAGCGAACGCCAGCTCAAGACCGCGCTCAAGGAATTGCAGACGCTGCAGGTCGCCCGTTCGGAGATCGATCCGCGCATGTCGGCCGAGGGCATCTTCACGATCATCAACGAGCTCGAGACCAATCTTGCCGAGCAGGAAGCGCAGCGCGCCGCGATCCTTTCGAACGGGCTCGACCAGAGCCCGCTCCTGCCGCGCATCAACGCCCGCATCGCGGCGCTCAAGTCTCAGATCGCACGCCAGGAAGCGCGCCTCGTCCAGGCGCGTGACGGCAATACGGTCCAGCGCTCGATCGCCCTGTTCGAGAATGCGCAGGCCGAAAAGGTCGCTGCCGAGACCGCGCTTGCCGCGGCGCGCGAGACTTATGATCGCGCCCGCGTGCGCGGGGTCGACCAGCGCAAGTATCTCGTCGTGATTGCCAAGCCGATGCTGCCCGAGGGCCCGACGCGTTCGCGCCTGTTCGACATGTCGCTGGCGCTCGCCGGTGCGCTCGCGCTCTATATCGCGGTCCGCTACGCCATGCTTCGCCGCCGCAGGGACAACGATGCCTGACCAGATCGATCTTCCGAGCGTCCAGCTCGTCTCGACCAGCCGCGTCGCGTACGCGCACTGGCGCCACGCGGTCGTGCCGGCGATGATCGCCGAAGGCGATCTGGCGGGCGCGGCGGAATTGCTTGGCATCCTGTGTCGTAGTCCGCTCTCGGGGCCGCGCGACCGGCTCGAGCGGGCGCGCCTGCTCAACGAGGCCGACGACCCGGGCGCGGTCGATGCCCTGGCTGGGCTGGTGGCCGAAGGCGCGGACGCCAACATCATGGCGTTCGGGCTGTCGCGTTTGCTCCTGAGGCAGGAAAACGAATGCGCGGCCGCGCTCGCCGCGAACTGGCGGACCTGGCCGCAGGATGACCGGCTCCAGACGCTGGCCGCCAAGGCGCTCGCGCGGGGCGGCATGCGCGAGGAAGTGGCCGCGATGACCGACGCGCAGGCGATGCCGACGTCCCCCGCCGAGGCCGTCGCGCGGATGCGGCTGCTCAACGAGGCCGGACACTATGACGAGGCCATCGCGCTCGCCGGGCAGGCGCGCGCCGGGGGTGCGGACAGCGCGGCGCTTCGCGTCGAACTGGCCGATGCGCTCGAGCGCTCCGACCGCCATGCGGAAGCGCTGACCGCCTATGACGCTGCGGTCGCGCAGGACCCGCGCCAAGTGCGCGCGGTGCTGCGGCGCGGCGAACTCCATCTCTCGCTCGGCAATGGCGAGGCGGCGATCGCCGACCTCTCGCTCGCGCTCCAGCTCGCGCCGCATCTCAACAAGGCGCGCGTCGCGCTGGGCCGCGCGTTCAAGGCGGCAGGCGATTATGAGCAGGCCGCCGACCTGTTCGTCGAGGCGCTCGCGCTCGAGCCGGCCAACGAGTCGATCCGCAAGCTCGCGGTCGCGGGGCTGAACCAGGCGGGGCGCAACAACGAGGCGATCGCGATTTACGACAGCCTCGTCGAGAAGCGCGACGAGGGGCTTCCCGACGATCTCGTCAAGGGCATGGAAGATCTTTGGGACGCCTCGGCGCGATTGAGCCTGCCGCAGGGCCGGATGGACTGGGCCTGGAGCCTGCGCGATGCCGACGCCTGGAGCGACCGCGAGGAATGGGAGGCGCGTGCCAAGTGGGGCGCGCTTGCCGACAAGCTGCTCTATAACTGGCTCGAATGCCGCACCGACCGCGTCGAAGAGGCGCTGCCGCTGATCGAGGATCTCGACGCGGCGGGCCGTACGCTCCAGCCGCTGCTCGATCGCGGCAAGGGCCTGATCGTCGCTTCGGGCCATATCGGGCTGATGTTCGCCGGGCCGCTCGCGCTCGAATTGCTGGGCTACGACAACAAGTGGCTCGCCTCGGTGCCCTCGATCCCGACGCTGGGCTTTGCCGACCAGCTGATCAGCACGGTCGACCAGACCGAGGCGCAGGTGGTGCGCCAGTCGATGCGTGCCTTGTCGGAAGGCAAGGTGCTGACCGTCGCCATCGACGGGGCGATGAGCATGGACGCGCCGCGCGTCGAGTTCGAGGGGCAGATGATCACCTACTCCTCGTTCGCCGCGCGCCTGTCGTTCAAGCAGAAGGCGCCGTCGGTTTGGGCCAAGCCGCGCTGGAAGGACGGGCGGATCGAGTTCGACCTCGCGCACATGCCGGACCCGGAACGGGCACGCGACCTCGACGAATTCCTCGACGCGTGGCGCGAGGCGTTCCTCGGCCACCTGCGCAATGCGATGCGCGACGCGCCGGAAAACCTGCGCCTGTCGGGCGGGCTCTGGCGCGACGTCGTCTAGGCTCGGGGACCTCGGTCCAGCGAATTTGGGGGATGGTGCCTAGGGACGGGATCGAACCGCCGACACTGCGATTTTCAGTCGCATGCTCTACCAACTGAGCTACCTAGGCGCACCGGTCGCGAGCACGTCAAATCAGATTGGCGCCTCGCTCTAGCGAAGGGGCGTCTAGCCGCCCTCATCCTCGCTTGCAACCCCCTGATTGTCGGCCGGCGGACCGGGGATGCGATAGCCGTCGCCGAGCCAGTTCAACAGGTCGCGATCCTTGCACCCGCGCGAGCAGAAGGGCTTGAATTCGGGGGCTGACGGCGCACCGCAAAGCGGGCAGGAAGGGTCAGACTTTCTGGGCATGGGCGCCTGACATGGCGAGGCCTGGCTCCGGACGCAAGGTCACCGCGCCGCCGACCTGGCGCGCGAGGCGCTCGGTCCAGCCCGCCGGTATCACGTTGAGCACCGCCGGATGGGCATGAAGCGCGATCGCGCCGGTCTCGCGCGATGCACGGCGCATCAGCGCGCGAGCCTCGAAGGCCGCGCGGTCCGCGGCCAGTTCGACGAGCGAGGCTCGGGAGCGCGGGCGCACGAGCTGGACGAAGCCGAAGCCGTTCATCGCGGTCCGCTCGAACGGCTTGTCGAGATAGTGATCTAGAATCCCGCCGACTTCCTTCTTGGCGTCCTTGCCTTCGGGGGCAGGGAAGTCGATGCCGACCGGCCCGCCAATGTCGAGGCGGCGAACGGCGAGCGCGCTCGCCCATGCGCCCATCTGCGACAGCTTGTCGGCCTGCAGCCAGCCGTCGATGTCGATCATGGTCATCGCGGCGGTCGGCTCGATCCGGAGTTCGCCGCCGTCGAATGAAACACGACCGCTGCGCGCTTCCTCGAGCAGGTCGTCCCAGCCCTCGATTTTCGCATGGCGCCCTTCCGCGAGCGGTGGGGCGGGGCGGGGGGCTTCGTCGGTGCGGCGCGCAAGACCGCGCTTCCACGGTTCGGCGCCGCCGAGCGCCTCGCGGGTGACCTCGACAAAGAGCCTGCCGCCCTCGGTGATGCCGCTGGCGCCGCGCGGAAGAAGGAATTGTTCGCCGCCCGCCTCGACGGTCACGCGCGGGGCGACCGCGATCAGCTTGGCTTCGAGGATCGTGCCGGCCGGGGTGACGCCTTCGCGGCGCACGCGGGCTTCGAGGATGGTCCCGTCAGGCTCGACCAGGGCGGCGCGGGTCTCGCCGATCCCGTCCTCGATCAGCCACTCAGGCAATGGGGAACCCCGCTGCCTTGAGCATGTGGCGGGTCTCGGCGAGCGGCAGCCCGACGACGTTGGAATAGCTGCCCGCGATGTGGCGGACATAGACCTCCCCATATCCCTGCAGCGCATAGCCGCCGGCCTTGCCCTTCCATTCGCCGTGGGCCGCGTAATAGTCGACTTCCGCCTCGCTAAGGCGCTTCATCGCAATCATCGTCTCGACCACGCGCGACTGTTTGCGGCCGTCAGGGCCGACGAGGGCGACGCCGGTCATCACGCGGTGGCGCCGTCCCGAAAGCAGCTTCATGCAGGCGCGCAGTGTGGCTTCGTCCTCCGCCTTGGGGAGGATGCGGCGGCCCACCGCGACGACCGTATCGGCGGCAAGGACCAGCGCGTCCGGATGGCGCGCGGCGACCGCGGCGGCCTTTTCCTCGGCGAGACGCTGGGCGTGCGGGCGCGGCAATTCGCCCTTGAGCGGCTCCTCGTCGAGGTCCGCAGGGTCGATCGCGTCCGGCACCACGCCGATGCGCGCGAGAAGGTCGCGCCGGCGCGGGCTTGCCGAGGCCAGCACCAGCTTCATGACACTACTTGAAACGGTAGGTGATGCGACCCTTGGTAAGGTCGTAGGGGGTGAGTTCGACGAGCACCTCGTCGCCGGTCAGCACGCGGATGCGGTTCTTGCGCATCTTGCCTGCGGTGTGACCCAGGATCTCGTGGCCATTCTCCAGCTCGACGCGGAACATCGCGTTGGGCAGCAGCTCGACCACCCGACCCCGCATCTCGAGAAGTTCTTCCTTGGCCATGTAATTCCTTGTGCGTTCGTTTCGGGTTGCAGGCTCTTAGAGGGAAATGCGCTCAAAGGAAAGGCGGGAGCATCGCTGCCCCCGCCTTCCCGATTGGTCAGAAATGAAGACCCTTACATCGCACCGTGGCCGGCGAGCGCGGCCAGCAGCAGCAGCGCGACGATGTTGGTGATCTTGATCATCGGATTGACCGCCGGGCCCGCCGTATCCTTGTACGGGTCGCCCACCGTGTCGCCGGTGACCGCGGCCTTGTGGGCTTCACTGCCCTTGCCGCCATGATTGCCGTCCTCGATATACTTCTTGGCATTGTCCCAGGCGCCGCCGCCCGAGGTCATCGAGATGGCGACGAACAGGCCCGAGACGATCACGCCGAGCAGCATCGCGCCCAGCGCGGCGAGGCCGTTCTCCTGGCCCGCGACCGCGCCGATCACGAAATAGACCGCGATGGGCGAGAGGACGGGGAGCAGCGAGGGGATGATCATCTCGCGGATCGCCGAACGGGTGACGAGGTCGACCGTGCGGGCATAGTCCGGACGCGCCGAGCCATCCATGATGCCCGGATTGTCACGGAACTGGCCGCGCACTTCCTCGACCACCGCGCCGCCGGCACGCCCGACCGCAGTCATGCCCATCGCACCGAACAGGTACGGGAGCAGCGCGCCGAGCAGCAGGCCGACGATGACGTAAGGGTTCGACAGCGAGAACATCTTGTCGAGGTCGGTGGTCACGCCGATCTCCGAGCCAAACACGCGCAGGTCCTCGACATAGGCCGAGAACAGCACCAGCGCGGCAAGGCCCGCCGAACCGATCGCGTAGCCCTTGGTCACCGCCTTGGTGGTGTTGCCGACGGCGTCGAGCGCGTCGGTACGATGGCGCACCTCGTCCTCGAGGCCCGACATCTCGGCGATGCCGCCGGCATTGTCGGTGACCGGGCCGTAGGCGTCGAGCGCCACGACCATGCCCGCCAACGCGAGCATCGCCGAGGCCGCGAAGGCCACGCCGAGCAGGCCCGCCAGCTGGAAGCTGACGATCACGCCGGTGATGATGACGATGGTCGGCAGCGCGGTCGATTCAAGGCTGATCGCGAGGCCCTGGATGACGTTGGTGCCGTGACCGGTCTCCGACGCTTTTGCGATGGTCTTGACCGGGCGATAGTTGGTGCCGGTGTAATATTCGGTGATCCAGACGATCAGCGCGGTCACCGCGAGGCCGACCAGCGAGGACCAGAACAGGTTCATCACCGGGAAGGTAGCGCCGGTCGACACTTCGATCGCCTGGCCCATGTCGCCGCCGAACGCGTAGCTGGTGGCGAAATAGATGGCGATCGCGCCGAGCACGGTCGCGGTCCAGAAGCCCTTGTAGAGCGCGCCCATGATCGAGCCGCCCTTGCCGAGGCGCACCAGGTAGGTGCCGATGATCGAGGTGACGATGCACACGCCGCCCATCAGGAGCGGGAGCGCCATCATCGGGGCGAGCAGCGGACCCGACACGAGCAGCGCGACCATCACCATGGTGATGCCGACGGTCACGACATAGGTCTCGAACAGGTCGGCGGCCATGCCGGCGCAGTCGCCGACATTGTCGCCCACGTTGTCGGCGATCACGGCCGGGTTGCGGGGATCGTCCTCGGGAATGCCCGCCTCGACCTTGCCGACGAGGTCGGCGCCGACGTCGGCGGCCTTGGTGAAGATGCCGCCGCCCAGACGCGCGAAGATCGACACGAGGCTGGCGCCCAGCGCGAGCGCGGTCAGCGCGGTGACCACGGTGCGGTCGTTGGCAGCGAAGCCGGCGGGGCCGGTCAAGTACCAGTAGAGCACCGCGATGGCGAGCAGGGCGAGACCGGCGACGAGGAGGCCGGTGACGGCACCCGCGCGAAACGCAACGGTGAGGCCGTTCTGCAGGCCGACACGCGCCGCCTCGGCGGTGCGCACGTTGGCGCGGACCGAGATGTTCATGCCGATGAAGCCGGCGACGCCCGACAGGATCGCACCGATCAGGAAGCCGATGGCGCTGAGCCCGCCGAGGAAGAAGAAGACGAGCGCGGCGACGACCACGCCGACCATGGCGATGGTGGTGTACTGGCGGCGCAGGTAGGCTTTCGCGCCTTCCTGGATGGCGCCGGCCACCTCGACCATGCGTTCGTTGCCGGCAGGCGACTTGAGCACCTGCTGGCTGGTCACCATGCCGTACAGCACCGCCAGGATGCCGCAGGCAATCGCAATGAGAACCAGGTTCATGTGATTGAATTCCCCCATTTTCGAAGCGGTCTCCGTGCCGGGGGATCCGGCCGTCGACCGACGAGTGGAAGGGAAGGTGTAATGTTCCTAGCGCGCGTGGCAACCCATCGCGCGCACCGCGGCAACGACGAGTGTCAGTGAAGCAGCAGCGCGGCGGCCATGCCCGAGACGAGGCCGGCAAGTCCGATCAGCCATTGGCGGGCATCATGTCGCGCGATGTTCATGACCCAGGGTCTCCGGCAATTCGACGGGTTTTCCGCCCGCGACGAGGGACAGTCCCTCGCCGGACCCGAGCGTCCCGACCCGGGTGAAGATGGTACCGGATGGTAAAGATTGTCTTACCGCCTGCGCCCTTTCGGACGAGATGGCGGCGAGCAGGGCATAATCGTCGCCGCCGGTCGCGGCGAACAGGCGGGCATCGCGCGTCACGCCGCGCGCGTCGCGGAACGCGGCGGACAAGGGCAGCGAGTCGAGGTCGATGGTCGCGCTGCACCCGCTCGCCCCGGCAAGGCGGTCGGCGTCGAGCAACAGCCCGTCCGACACGTCCATCATCGCATGGGCGAGCGGGGCGAGGGCGCGTCCCGCGGCGAGCTGGGGTACCGGGCGGCGATAGATGTCGACCAGCGGGCCAGTCGCTTCGGCATCGGTCTCGAGCAAGGCGAGCCCGGCCATCGCGTCGCCGATCGCGCCGACCAGCCACAGCTCGTCGCCGGGCTTGCCGCCCGAGCGCGATGGAACGCCATTGATCGAGCGCCCGATGGCGGTGAGGCCGAGCACGCGCGGTGCGCCTGCGGGAAGCGCGATCGTGTCGCCGCCCAGAAGCGGGAGGCCGTAGCTTTCGCCCGCCGCCTCGATGCCGGTGATGAAGGCTTCCTCCCACGCGCCCGGCTCCTCGCCATCGGCAGGCGGGGCGAGGGTCAGCGAGAGCAGGGCGCCCACCGGTTCGGCGCCCTTGGCGGCGAGGTCGGAAAGATTCACTGCTGCGAGCTTCCACCCGACGCTCTCGGGCGGGTCGTCGGCGCGATAGTGGATGCCCTGCGCGATCGTGTCGTGGGTGAGAACGAGATCGCCGAGCGTGGCGACGTCGTCGAGCAGGCCGCGCGCGTCGGGATGGCTGGCCTTGCGCCTGATCCGCGCAATCAGCTGCGCTTCGAGGCTGGGGCCGCGCGTCAGCCGCGCACGTCCTTGGCGATCGCGTCGAGGAGGCCGTTGACGAAGCCCTTTTCCTTCTTGTCGTAGAAGGCGTCGGCGACGTCGACATATTCGCTGATGACGCTGGCGCGGGGCACGTCGGGGCGCGCGACCAACTCGTAGGTGCCCGCGCGAAGGATGGCGCGCATCGGGCGGTCGAGCCGCTCGATGGTCCAGCCTTCGGATAACTTGTCGCCGATCTTGCCGTCGATCTCCTCGCGGCGCGCGAGCACGCCCGCGACGATATCGTCGAAGAACAGTACCTCGGCCTCGGCATAGGTGACGTCCTCGATGGTCGCGCCGAGGCGATGCTCGTGGAATTCGTGGATCAGCTGCGCCGTGGGCGTGCCTTCCATTTCCTGCTGGTAGAGCGCCTGGACCGCGGCGAGGCGGGCAGCGGAACGGGATTGCGATCTCGACATGGGCGCGCCCTTAGCCGCTAAAGGTCTGCGGCGGCAAGGAAAGGCTTCAGCGAAGCCGCGACTTTCTCGGGCGACTGCCACGGCGCGAAGTGGCCGACGCCCTCGAGCCGGTCGATCTGAAGATCGTCGATGAGCCCGTCGAGCCCATCCAGCTGGCACGGCCGCAGCGCGACGTCGTCCATCCCCCATACGATCTTCACGGGGACGTGGATGTCGGGAACACCGGTTAGCACCCAGTCGGGATAGGGTGCCTCTTCGCCGAGCGCGGGGACGAGCACCGGCGAGGCGCGGTACCAGTCGAACATCGCTTCGAGCGCACCATCGGCGCTCCACTGGTCGATGTAGCGCTGCCGTTCCTCGTGCGCGATGGTCGCAAGATCGACATGGGGCCCGAAGCTCTTTTCGAAGAAGGTGTCGAAGCCCATCCGGCGGACCGCGTCCTCCATGCCCGTCTCGCGGAAGCGGCGCATGTACTGGCTGGCCGCGCGCTGGTCGGGATCGTCGATGATCGTCTTCTGGAAGATAAGCGGGTGGGGCGCGTTGATGATTGCGAGCCGCTCGATGCGCGGGCCGCCGCGGATCGCCGCCGCCCATGCCACCGCGCCGCCGAAATCGTGGCCCACCAGCGCGAACCGCTCGATCCCCATCGTGTCGGCGAGCGCGAGGAGATCGGCGACGACGACATGGGCGCGATAGTCGTCGACGTCGTCGGGCCTGTCCGACGCGCCGAACCCGCGCTGGTCGGGCATGACGAGGCGGAATTCGTCTTCGAGCAATGGCGCGAGCGCACGCCACGTGCGGTGCGATTCGGGCATGCCGTGGAGGAGGATGACGGGCTTGCCGCCCTTGGGCCCCGCAGTCGCGACGTTGAGCGTGACGCCGGTCGAGAGCGCGATGCGCTGTTGGTTCACGGATAGCTGACCGTCTTGGGCACCTCGGGGAGCGGGATGCGCTCCTGCTCGTCGCCCGGGACCAGCGGGAAGCGGCGCTCCTGCCAGTCCTCCTTGGCCTGCCGGATGCGATCGCGGCTGGAGGAGACGAAATTCCACCACACGTGGCGTTTGGTCGAAAAGGCGGCGCCGCCCAGCAGCATCGCGCGGCCGCTGCCGCCGATCGCCGCCTCGTGCCCGGGGGCGAGGATATAGAGCGTGAAATTGTCGAGCCGCGCGCCGTCGAGCGTAACCTCGCCCTCGGTCGCGAGCACCGCGCGCTCGTCCGCTTCGGCCTCGATCGGGAGCGTGCCGCCGGCAAGGCGGATGTCGGCGTAGATGGTGGGGCTGTGCTGGGGCGTCGCGGCGCTCGCGCCCCACAGCGTCCCCATCAGGACGGTCGCGCCCGCTCCCTTGTCCGAGATCTCGGGTAGGTTGTCGGCTGGGACATGGTCGAAGGCGGGGTCGATCTCCTCCTTGCCGTCGGGCAGCGCGAGCCAGGTCTGCATGCCGTAGAGCTTCGGCCCCGCGGCGCGCTCTTCCTCGGGGCTGCGCTCGGAATGGACGATGCCGCGGCCCGCGGTCATCAGGTTGATCGCGCCCGGGCGGATCGTCTTGGAACTGCCGAGGCTGTCGCGGTGGTGGATCGCGCCCTCGAACAGGTAGGTGACCGTGGCGAGGTTGATGTGCGGGTGGGGGCGCACGTCCATGCCGTGGCCGGTTTCCATCTGCGCCGGGCCGAACTCGTCGACGAAGATGAACGGGCCGACCATGGTGCGCGGGCGGCTGGGTAGGACGCGGCGCACCTTGAACGCGCCGAGGTCGTGGACGGTGGGGGTGATCTCGATTGTGTCGGCCATCATTCCTCCCCGGGGGCGCGCGCCTTGATCGTGAGCGCGTGGACCTTCTCGCGCATCAGGTCGCCCAGTGCCTGGTAGACAAGTCGCTGGCGCTGGACGCGGTTCCGTCCGGCAAATGCCGTGCTTTCGACGACGAGCGCGAAGTGGCTTTCGCCCGACCCGTCATGGCCGGCATGACCGATATGCTGGTCGGACTGGTTGTCGAGTTTCAGCAGGGTCGGGGCGAGGGCCTCGGTGAGGCGGCGGATCATCTCGGCGGCGACGGGGCCGCGCGTGGTGGTCGTCTCGGTCATGACGACTATATAGGGAGCATGGGACGCAAGAGCTATGACGGACGGGTCGAGGGTGCCGAGGGCGCCTGCGCGGTCGCCGGGTGCGAGGCGCCGGGCGAATATCGCGCGCCGCTGAGCGCGGGCGATTTCGACGGGCCGGGCGCATACCGCTTGCTGTGCCTCGACCATATCCGCGAGCATAATGCCAAGTGGGACTTCTTCGCCGGGATGAGCGCGGAGGAGATTTGGGAGGCCCAGTCGCCGATCCCCAAGCATCCGCGCCGCGCGCGCGCCTTCTCGTTCGCCAAGGACAGCGATCCGGGGCCGGCCTGGGCCGATTTCGACGACCCGCTCGATGCGATCGCGGCGCGCTTTCGCGAAAGCGGATCGCTACGCGAGGCGCGCGCATCATCGCGCTTCTCGGGTTCCGAGCAGGCCGCGCTCGACGTGCTCGGCCTCAAGAGCGACACCGATCTCCACGCCGTGCGCGGGCGCTATTCGGAGCTGGTGCGGCGCTATCACCCCGACCGCAATGGCGGCGACCGGCGTCACGAGGCCCGGCTGACCAGGGTCATCGAGGCCTGGCAGACGCTCCGCAAGGCGAAGGCGTTCGCCTAGGAGGCTTGCTCGAGCGCGAAGGCCACCGAGACGCTGACCGTCTGGCGATTGACGCCCGGCTGGAACGGCGCGGGCGGCGGCGCGGGCGCGGTTTGCACAACGGCTGCGCTTTCGTTCATCGCCGCGTCCATCGAGACGATCGGGGGCGGATAGCCGCCGCCATAGGCGCCATTGTCGCGAATGGTGAGGATGCGCCCGACCTTGAGCCCTGCCGCTTCGGCATAGGCATCGGCGCGGATGCGTGCGTTGCGATAGGCCTCGGCATAGGCCGACTTGGTCGCGGCCTCGGGATCGGACACGACCAGCTGCGGGCCGCGCATCACGTTGGCGCCGGCTTCGGTCGCGGCGGTGACCGCGTCGCCAGCCTTCTCGACCGCGCCCATACGCACCTCGACCATGTTGGAGGCGCGGTAACGGCCGCGATCCTTGCCATAATCGATGCGCCCGAGGTTGAGCGTGCGGGTCTGGACCTGCTCTTCCTTGACGCCGAGCTCCATCAGCGCGGCGATCACCTTGCTGGTCTTCTCGTTGTTGAGCCGGGTCGCTTCGCGCGCAGAACCCGCCAGCGTATCGACGCCCAGCGTGAAGCGCGCCTCGTCGGGCTTGGCCTCTGCCTGGCCGGTGGCGCTGACGGTGAGCAGGGTCTCGTCGCGGTCGACGCCGCGCGGATCGGCCCCGGCCTGTTGGCAGGCGGCAAGGGCGAGGACGGGGAGGATGGCAAGGATACGCATGGACACTCTCCTGATGGGGAGCGTCGGATGTTATACTATAACATCAGAGCGTCAAGCGCTACCAGGTGCCGTCTGCCAGCCGCTTCTGCCGCGCGATCTCGCGTTCGCTCATGATCGGGATAGGCGCTTCGGGCGGGTAAGGCGGAAGATCGCCGCCGGGCCGTAACCGCGTGATGACCGTCCCCTTGTCAGTGACCTTGTGGTCGATCATCTCGAGCCGGCCCACTGGCGTGCCCTCGCCGAACAGCCGCTTTCCCGAACCCAGCGTGACCGGATAGGTCATCAGGATCAACTCGTCGATCAACCCGGCGTCGAGCAGGGGCGGATAGAGGGTCGAGGATCCCTGGATGACGATCCTGCGTCCCTCGCCATTCTTCAGCTCCGCAACCTCGTTGATGCCGCCAAGACGATGACTGTTCTGCCATTCGAGCGGTTGGTCGCCGCGCGTGAGGACCTATTTGTTCGCCCGGTCGAAGGCTTCGCTCATCGGCTTGTTGTCGCCCTCCGCATAGGGCCAGTAGGCGGCGAAGATGTCGTAGGTTCGCCGTCCGAGCAGGAGGTCGTAGTCGCCCGAAAAGACCGTGCCCAGCGTCTCCTCGATCCCCGGGTCCCACATCTTGAACACCCAGCCGGCCTGGTCGAAGCCGCCCTGGTTGTCCTCGCCCGGCCCGCCCGGGGCCTGCATGACCCCGTCGAGCGAGACGAATGCGGCACCGATGATGCTACGCATCGGCCACTGCGGCATCGAGCGCGGCGATGTCGATCTTCACCATGTTCTGCATCGCCGCGAACGCCGCCGCTGCAGTGGCCGGATCGGCCATCAGGTCGAGCAGGCGGCGCGGGGTCACCTGCCAGGCAAATCCGAAATGATCCGTGATCCACCCGCACGCCATCGGCTGGCCGCCCTTGGCCAGGATCGCGTTCCAGGCTTGGTCGGTCTCGGCCTGGTCTTCGGTAATCACGATCAGGCTGGTCGCTGCGCTGGGGGCGAAATGCGTGCCCCCCGCGAGCAGCATCACGCGCGTGCCCGCGATCGTCATGTCGACGGTGATCGGATCGCCCGCCTTGCCGCCGGGATAGTCGGCGGGCGAGGTGGCGATGTCGGCGATGCGGCTGTCCGGGAAGGCATCCTCGTAGAAGCGTGCCGCTTCGTCGATGTCCCCGTCGATCCACAGGCAGGGTCTCAGATCGCTCATCGCTTGCTCCTAGTTGCGGGGGCCGACGAGGCCGAAGCTTGCACCCATCGGGTCCATCGCCACCAGCGAATATTCACCGCCCGGGATTTGCATCGGCGGCTGGACGACCTGTCCGCCGCCCTCGCTGATCGCCCGCTCGGCGCGATCGATATCGTCGACCCCGACATAATATGTCCACAGCGACACGGGCATCGCGTCGGGCTTCTTCATGATCGCGCCGATCGCGGTGCCATCATGGTGAATGAACTTGTAGTCGCCCATCTCACCCATCGGCATCGCGCCGTCCTGTACCCAACCGAAACGGCGAGTGTAGAAATCGATCGCGCCATCCTGGTCGGTTGACGACAGTTCGTTCCAGCGGACGTGCTGAGGCCGGTCGACCGAGAAGACGTCGCTGACCGCGTCAGGCTGTCCCTCGGGCGGGATCGGATCCATCAGGTAGAAAGGCGCGCCCGACGGGTCGGTGACCATCGCGAGCCGTCCGACGCCCGGCTGGTCCCACGGCGACATCCTGATCGTCCCGCCGTCCTTTTCGATCGCCGCGGCGGTCGCATCGACATCCTCGACGTGAACATAACCGAGCCATACCGGCCGCGCGCCGTTCGCCCGCATCTCCTCGTTGAGCGTCATCACCCCGCCGGCATTGCCGCCGTCACTGCGCCCGATCATGCGGTATTCCAGCCCTGGCGCGACCGGGTCGGTGGCGATGTCCCAGCCCACGACCGCGTCGTAGAACGCCTTGGCTGCCGCCGGATCGGGCGTCAGCAGCTCGTACCAGATGAAGGCGCCGCTCATTGGTCGAGGATCGGCTTGAAGCCGCCATAGATCATGCGCTTGCCGTCGAAGGGCGGAGCGTGGGGTGGCTCATTCTCCATCCACTCCTCCATCTTCTTCCATCCTTCGTCGCGCGCCTCCTTGGACGGCCATTCGACGAAGCTGAACACGGTCCTCTCGCCATCCTCTGCCAGCACCGCGGTGTGGAAATCGTTCTGCTTGCCGACGGGGCAATCGTCCTCGATCGCTTCCACCACCCGGCTGGCGCCCCAGTCCTTGAGGCGCCCGGCCATGTCGCGCGCCATGGCGAGATATTCGTCCTCTTTCCCCTGCGGCAGCGGGATCAGGTAGCCGTCGACATAGCTCATGCGCCCGCTCCCGCCTCGACCATGTCGGGCGGTCCGCTTTCGGCCATCGCGGGGTCCATCCACATCGGCTCCCACACGTGCCCGTCGGGATCCTCGAAGCTGCGACCGTACATGAAGCCGTAGTCCTGCGGCGGGTTGGGATCGGCGGTTCCGCCATTCGCGCCCGCGGTCTCGGTGATGCGGTCGACCGCATCCTTGCTGTCCATGCTCACGCACAGCGCGACCTGCGCGTGGGTCTTCGCGTCGACCATCGCCTTGTCGGTGAAGCTTTTCCACTTGGGGTGCGAAAGGATCATCACGACGATTGTGTCGCTCCACTGCATCGCGGCGGCGGTGTCGTCGGTGAAGCGAGGCTCGTTGACGAAGCCGACCGCCTCGTAGAAAGCCTTCGACTTTTCGAGATCGCTGACCGGCAGGTTCACGAAAATCATCTTGGACATGAGGTCTCTCCTTCGCGAGTCGCCTTATGCATACCGCAAGAGTTGAAAATTACAACAAATAGGTTACATTAAGTAACAATGAGTTTCGATCCCGCACCCAGACGCCGCTACGAGGATGCCTGCGGCGCCGCTCATGGCCTCGAATTGCTCGGCGACCGCTGGACGATGCTCGTCCTGCGCGAACTGATGCTCGGCCCCCGCCGCTTCTCCTCGCTCAGGTCCGACCTTCCCGGCATCAGCGCGCGTGTCCTTACGCAGCGGCTGGCCGAACTGGAGGAGCGCGGCGTCGTGCGCCGCGTCACCCTGCCGCCGCCGGCCAGCGTGCAGGCTTACGAGGCGACCGAATGGGGGCTCGAGGCCGAACCGATCCTGCAGGAACTCGGCCGCTGGGCTGCGCGAAGCCCCTCGCACGACCCGAGCCTGCCGGTCAGCGCGGTCTCGATCATCCTCTCCTTCCGCACCATGATCGTGCCCGAGCGCGCGGCCGGGCTGGACCGCCGGTTCGGCATCGAGATGGGCGACCAGCAGTTCGTCGGGCGGCTCGAGGGCGGCGCGCTTTCGTTCGCGCAAGGAGCCGACGACGAGGCCGAGTTCGTAATTCGCGGCGCGCCCGAAAACTTCGCTGCCGTGGTCTATGGCGGGGCGCCGCGCGAGCTCGTCGAGATCGAGGGAGATGTGGCGGCGGCGGGCGAATTCCTGTCGCTGTTCACCCTGCCGCCTAAGGTCGGGGCGTGACTCTTGTTGAGCCGCGCGGGCCTCTCGCCTAAGAGCGGCGCATGACCGACTTGCCCAACACGAACGAAGCGAGCCGCGCCGAGACGATCCTCGCCGCTCCTGACAAGATGGTGAAGGTGCGCGAGGCGTTCGGGGTCGACAGCGACATGGAAGTGCCCGCGTTCAGCGAGGCCGACGAGCGCGTCCCCGATCTCGACCCCGCCTACGTGTTCGATCCGGACACGACGCTGGCGATCGCGGCGGGCTTCGCGTTCAACCGCCGCGTGATGGTCCAGGGCTATCACGGCACCGGCAAGTCGACCCACATCGAACAGGTCGCGGCGCGGCTCAACTGGCCGCTCATCCGCATCAACCTCGATGCGCATATCAGCCGCATCGACCTCATCGGCCGCGACGCGATCGTGCTCAAGGACGGGCAGCAGGTCACCGAATTCAAGGAAGGCCTCCTGCCGTGGTGCCTCCAGCACCCGGTCGCGCTCGTCTTCGACGAATATGACGCGGGGCGACCCGACGTGATGTTCGTGATCCAGCGTGTCCTCGAGACCGAGGGCAAGCTGACCCTGCTCGACCAGAACAAGGTGATCCACCCCAACGCCTATTTCCGCCTGTTCGCGACGACCAACACGGTCGGGCTGGGCGATACGACGGGCCTCTATCACGGCACCCAGGCAATCAACCAGGGGCAGATGGACCGCTGGAACATCGTCACCACGTTGAACTATCTGCCGGCCGAGACCGAGGCGCAGATCGTGCTTGCCAAGTCGGGCGAATATGACAAGCCCGACGGCAAGGAGACGGTGAGCAAGATGATCAAGGTCGCCGACCTGTCGCGGCAGGGCTTCGTCAATGGCGACATCTCGACCGTGATGAGCCCGCGCACCGTCATCAGCTGGGCGCAGAATGCGCTCATCTTTGGCGACGTCGGCTACGCCTTCCGCGTGTCGTTCCTCAACAAGTGCGACGAGGCGGAGCGGACGATCATCGCCGAATATTACCAGCGCGTGTTCGGCGATGACCTGCCCGAAAGCGTCGCGCACCGCGCCGAGTAGGCTCGCGTCGCAGGCATAAAGAAAGCCCCGCCCCGGACGGACCGGAGCGGGGCTTTTCTTTCGTGTTTGAGCGGGTGTTACGTGCCCGCGTCGAGGATCAGCTGCGCCTCGTCGAGGGTCGGCATGTTGGTCAGCTGGATCTGGACGTCGGCAGCGCCGTCGCCATCGAGATCGACCGACAGCATGCCGTTGAGGTACTGGACCTCGCCCGCCGTGTTCGAGAAGCCGGCATCACCGATAAACGCGAGCTCGCCGAGGCTGTCGTCGCCGAGGCCCGACAGGTCGATGAAGTCTTCGCCCGAGAAATCGGTGATGATGTCGACGATGCCCGGTGCGTCGGGATCGTCGAACACGAACGTGTCCGAACCGGCGCCGCCGGTCATCTCGTCCGCGCCGAGACCGCCGACGATCGTGTCGTCGCCGCCATAGCCGAAGATCACGTCGTCGCCCGCCTGGCCGTCGAGGAAGTTGTTGGCCTCGTTGCCCAGGATGCCGTCGCGCGCCTGGCCGCCGATGGCATTCTCGATGGTCACGCCATAGGCGATCGAGACGTTCATGTACTGGCTGGTGAGAAGGCCGGTAATCGGCGTCGTGCCTTCGTAGCCAGGGACCGCGCCGACAGACAGGAAGAAGGTATCCTGCGCCAGGTTCGCCGCGAAGTAGTTCGAATAGAAATCGAAGGCGTCGTCGATCTCGGCCTGGCTCGTGAGATACTGGAAGAGATAGCCCCCGCCCAGCGTCTCGCTATAGGTCTCGAAGTAGACAGATACGGTCGCCGCATACAGTTCGTCCGCCGTCGGCGGCGCACCGCCGATCGAGCTGAACGAGCCCTCGTGCAGGTCGATGAACTGCGACACGGTGAAGCCGGAAGCGTCGATCGTGTCCTCGCCGCCCGCATCGTAGATCGAGATGGCGGGATAGGGGTTCTGCTCGAAGTCGTAGACCCAAAGGCCGGCATTGCTGCCGAAGCCATAGGTCGTGTCGCCCGCGCGCGTGGTCGGATCGGCGCCGTAGGCCTGCTGGATGACGTAGATGTCATGCAGCTGGGGCGTCTGCGCGAAGGTGATCAGCGGGTCGCGGTAAAGGAGGTTCCCGTTCGCATCGCGCACGGCGATGAACAGATTCCAGTTGAGCGCGAAGGCGCCCGAATTGGGCTGGTCGAAATAGGACATGATCGAGAACTGGGTCGTGTCCTGAGCGTATTCGGCATCGCCCCCATAGGTCCCGTCGCCATTGTAACCGCCGGGATGGCTGAGGCCGAGCGAGTGGCCGAGCTCGTGGATGAGCGTCGTGTTGCCATAGCCGCCGGGCGAGAACCACTTATTGCTCGGGTTGTACTCGGGATCCATGACGAACACGTCGCTCTGGAACTTGTACCCCTGCTGGTAGGCCGGACGGAACGCGTACGCCTGACCCGCGATCAGATTGTTGGCGAACAGGATGTCCGCGCCGTTGCCGTTCTTCTCGACGAAGGTCTGCGGGATGAGATCGTCCCACATCTGGATCGCCTCACGCGCAGCGGCTTCCTGTGCGGGCGTGAAGGGCGAGAGACCCTGCGACCCGTACCCGTCCTTCGATCCACTCTGCTGGTTGTAGAGGCCGGTCAATACGGGCCCATCGAAGAAGCTGTAGGTGATGACGCCGTTGGAAGCGTCGATCTTGTAGCCTTCGCCATTGATCTGTTCGACCACGCCATCGAGATCGAGGATCGGAAGACCGTTGGCGCCGTTCACTCCGAAATAGGGAAAGTTGTCTAACGTGAGATCGCTGCGGTCCAGAATTTGATGACCGCGGTCGACCGCGCGCGGCTGACCGGGAAGGCCCGAAAGATCGTGATCATGCCCGTCGCGGTCCAATAGGTTGTGAAAAGCCTTACCCAAGACAAGTCTCCTGCCTGCTGTTCATCGATGTCAGGGAGAGCACCCCCGCGGTGACACCCGCGGCCTCCGTAATTTCGCAGCGTGGAAGCTGCTGAATGTAAACGTCAATACGGCATTAACCAATTTTTCTGCTCCACCGGAAAATCGTGTCTTCGAGGTCACTTTTTGAGTCTGGAAGCGGACTCTGGAGTGCGATTTTCCCGGATCGGGACGGGTGGGACGGTTTGCTTTTCGTTGCCTGGCGCGGCAGAGCCGTGCGCGATGAGCCAGCCCGACTCTCTCGATCGCTTCCGCCGCGCGCTGCTCGGCGCCTCGCGGGCGATCGCTCGCGATGCGGAACTGGAACTCGGCTTTTCCTCCGACCCGCTGCGCGACCGGACATTGTCGCGCGCCAGCGTCCCGCTGCCCGGCAACGATCTTCATCCGCGCGCGGTGGCCGAGGCGCGCGGGGCGGCCGATGCGGCGGCGCTGGTCAGGCGGCACCACGATCCCTCGATCCACGGCGCCCGCGCCCCTCGCGACGAAGAGGCCGGTGCGGTCTTCTCGGCGCTCGAGGAGCAGCGGGTCGAGGCGCTCGGCGCCAAGGCCTATCCGGGCGTGCGCGCCAATCTCGATGCGGCCTTCGCGGCGCGGATAAAGGGCGATGCGATCATCCGCGCGAGGAGCCGCGAGGAAGTACCGCTCGATACCGCGGTGGCGCTGCTCGCACGCCAGCGACTGACGGGCGAGGAGCCGCCTGTCGCGGCGCGCAATGGGCTGGCCCTTGTCGCCGACTGGATCGAAGAAAAGGCCGGGGCCGAGCTCGATGCGCTGGCGCTGACGATCGACGACCAGCAGGCCTTTGCGACGCTCGCGCGCAGGCTGATCGAGGATCTCGACCTGCCCGTCGAGGACCCGGGTGCCGAGGAGCAGGAACCTGACGAGGACGGCGAGGATCCGGAATCGGGCGACCAGGACCAGGACCAGGAAGGCGAGGACGACGAGGCCGGCGACCAGCAGGGCGACGCCGAGCAGCGTCCCGAGGAAAGCGACGGCGAGGAAGCTGGAGAGCCGGGCGACTACGAGCCGGGCGAGGAAGAGACGCAGTCGGGCGATGCCAGCGACGAGCTCAGCCCCGCGCCGCAGCCGCGCCGCAATCTCGCCGATGGGCCGCCCGTCCCCTACCGCGCCTTCACCACTGCGCATGACGAGGTGGTCGAGGCAGAGGAGCTTTGCGACGCGGAGGAGCTGGAACGGCTGCGCGCCTATCTCGACCAGCAGATGGGTTCGATGACGGGCACTGTTACGCGGCTCGCCAACCGGTTGCAGCGGCGGCTGATGGCGCAGCAGGCGAGGAGCTGGGCGTTCGACCAGGAAGAGGGGCTGCTCGATGCGGCGCGACTGGCGCGTGTGGTGGTCTCCCCCGCGCACAGCCTCAGCTACAAGATCGAGCGCGACACCGAATTCAAGGACACGGTGGTGAGCCTGCTGATCGACAATTCGGGCTCGATGCGCGGCAAGCCGATCTCGATCGCGGCGATCTGCGGCGACGTGCTCGCGCGCACGCTCGAGCGGTGCGGGGTGAAATCGGAGATTCTCGGATTTACCACGCGCGCGTGGAAGGGCGGACAATCGCGCGAGGACTGGCTCGCGGCGGGACGGCCGGCCAGCCCGGGGCGGCTCAACGACTTGAGGCACATCGTCTACAAGCAGGCCGACGAACCCTATCGTCACGCGCGGCGCAGCCTCGGGCTGATGATGCGCGAGGGGCTGCTCAAGGAGAATATCGACGGCGAGGCACTGCTCTGGGCGCACCAGCGACTGATCGCGCGCGCCGAGGAGCGCCGCATCCTGATGGTGATTTCCGATGGCGCGCCGGTCGACGATTCGACCGGGTCGGCCAATGGCGGCACCTATCTCGAAAGCCATCTGCGCAGCGTGATCGACTGGATCGAGACGCGCTCGACGGTCGAATTGGCGGCGATCGGGATCGGGCACGACGTCACGCGCTATTACAGCCGCGCGGTGACGATCATGGATGTCGAGCAACTGGGCGGCGCGCTGGTCGAACAGCTTGCGAGCCTCTTCGATGGGGCCTGAAAAAACTTGGGCCCGGCACGATTTACGCCATGCCGGGCCCCCCTCGTTACGCGACGCGAGGGAATCAAGCGGCGGGGAAAAGGGGAAAACCCCGCCTATGCAATGGGTTATAAGTGACTCGCGGTGCAGATTTGCTGAATGCCGATGACAGCATCCATTCAGCTTCATATGTCGGCTAACCGACTTAGATCATTACCTTTTTTTGCTTTGTCCGTGGCTATTCTGGCCGCCTGGCCGTTCCTGCGCGAAAGGCCTGATTTCAAGGGGGTTTCCCCCTCATCGTTCGAAGTCGAGCTGCGGTCGTTCGACCCCGGTCCGGCGCCCTCGGGCTGGACCCTTCACGGGGCATGGAAGATCGGCGCAAAGGCGGACCCGCGCCTGGTCGGCCTGTCGGGCATGGATTGGGACGACGGCGATCTCGTGATGGTCAGCGACATCGGGGCGATGGTGCGGATGAAGACGCCGGCGGCGGGGGACAGGACGGCGATCGCGCGGGCGCTGACGCTGGGGCGCGGTCCCGGTGCGCGGGGAACCGCCGATGCCGAAGGCGTGGTGCGCGAGGGTGGCCGCTGGCGCGTGGCGGTCGAGCAGTCCCACGGTGCCAATCTCTATCGCGATGACGGATCGCTCGTCGCGACGATGCGGCTGGGACGCCCGCCCTGGCGTCCCAATCGCGGGTTCGAGGCGATCGCCATGGTCGGGGGTGCGCCGCTGTTGCTGGGCGAATCGGGGCGGGTCGGAGCGATCCGGGTCGGCGAGCGCTGGCGCCGGGTGAAAGTGACGGGCGCTACCGGCCCGGTCACCGGCGCCGCGACCCTTGGGAACGGGCGCCTGCTGCTGCTGCAGCGCCATCTGGGGGTGCGGGGATTCTCGTCCTCGCTCGCGCTTGGCCGAGTCGATGGCGACACCGTTCGGGTCGAGCGGATCGTACCGCTAGCGACCCCGTCCAACGCCAACATGGAGGGCATAGCAGTAGAGCCGCTGGCGCATGGGCACCTGCGGCTCTGGCTGGTGTCCGACGACAACGGGCTGGCCGCGCTGGCCAGCGTGCTGATTGCCTGGGACGTGGAAGCGCGGGCGCTCGAGGGCGCCCCGCACCGCTCCGCCGATTAGGCGGCCGCGGTCTTCGCCTTGGCGATCTCGCGCTTCAGCTTCTGGGCCTTGGCCGAGAGCTTGTCGTCGCTGGTCTTGGTGAGCCAGTTGTCGAGGCCGCCGACATGTTCGACCGAGCGCAGGCCCTGCGTCGACACGCGGAACTTAACGCGGCGGTCGAGCGCCTCGCTGATCAGCGTGACATTCTGCAGGTTCGGAAGGAAAACCCGCTTGGTCTTGTTGTTGGCGTGGGAAACATTGTTGCCCACCTGCCGGCCCTTGCCGGTCAGTTCGCAAACGCGCGACATGATTCTTATCCTGATCTCTTGCGGGCAGCATTGCCCGGAAAGCGCCGCCCGATACCCGCTGATGCGCCAATCGTCAACCGGTTCGCCATTCCCGGCCATTCTCTCGCGCCATGTCGGAAACCCGACACAGGCTCGCGCGTTGGGTCAATGAAGGGAACGAAGGACTGTAGGGGCGCGAACCGTGCGTACGATCATTGTGATTCTCATTCTAGTTGTGGTGGCGCTGATCGCGGTGATCGGCACGGGGATGGTCGACATCCGCCAGACTCAGGCCGCCAAGGTTCCCGAATTCCACGCCGACGAGAACGGCATCGCGGCCAAGGGCGGTCGCCAACCGGCGTTCGACGTGGAGACCGGGACCATCTCGGTCGGCAGCGAGACCAAGGCGGTGACCGTGCCGACGCTCGACGTCCAGCCGGCCAAGGAGAAGCCTGCGAGCGGCTCCACCAAGTCGAAGCCTGCAGGCTGACCCTTTCCCCGGGCCCGCCCCCGCGCTAGCGGGTGGGCGATGACCGGCGGCTTTCCTCTTCCCGAACCCATGCGGCGCGCGCTGGCGCTGGCCGACGAGGCCGCTGCCGACGGCGAAGTGCCTGTCGGCGCGGTGATCACGGACCCCGCGGGGACTATCGTGGCCGAGGCGCGCAACGCGATGCGCGGCGGGAGCGACCCGACCGCCCATGCCGAGATGCTGGCGATCCGTCGCGCAGGTGAGGCGCTTGCGACCTCGCGGCTCGACGGGTGCACCTTGTGGGTCAGTCTCGAACCGTGCGCGATGTGCGCGGGCGCGATCGCCCTGGCGAGGATCGACAAGCTCGTGTTCGCCGCCGAGGACCCCAAGGGTGGCGGGGTCGTGCACGGCGCGAAAGTCTTCACCCAGTCGACATGTCACCATCGGCCCGAGGTGATGGGCGGGCTCGGCGAGGCCGAGGCCGCGCGCCAGCTCAGGGATTTCTTTGCAGCGCGCCGCTAGCCGCGCGCTTCTCTACCCAAAAAGAAAGGGCGGCCCTGATACGCAGGGTCGCCCTCTCGTCCATCCTTGGGTGGGGGGACAGGATGGAAAATCAGTAACCGGCGGCGCCGACGTCCTGCTGGCTCACCGGTGTCACCTTGATCTCGACGCGGCGGTTCTGCGCGCGGCCTTCCTCGGTGTCGTTGCTCGCGATCGGCTGGCTCTCGCCATAGCCGACGGTGGCGATGCGGGCGCGGTTGACGCCCTGCATGGTCAGATAGTCGGCGACTGCCGTGGCACGGCGCTGCGAGAGCTGCTGGTTGTAGGCGTCGCTGCCGACCGAATCGGTGTGCCCCATCACGTCGATGAAGGTCGATTCGTAGGCAGTGAGCGTCTGCGCGACCTCGTTGAGGGTCGAGCGGAACTCGGGCTGGACCTCGCTGCTGTCGAACCCGAACGTGATGCCCGCGGGCATGCGCAGGAGAAGATCGTCGCCCTGGCGGATGACGTCGACGCCGGTGCCTTCGGTCTCGCGGCGCAGTTCCTGCTCCTGCTTGTCCATGTAGGCGCCGATCGCGCCGCCCGCGACGGCGCCGATGCCGGCACCGATGATGCGTTCGGTACGGTCGTTCTTGCCGCCGATCACGTCGCCGAGCAGGTAGCCGCCGAGCGCGCCCAGCACCGTGCCGACGCCGGCCTCGGTCGAGATCCGCTTCTGTCCGGTCATGGCGTCCGTCGTGCAGGCGCCGGTCGCAACCATGGCGCCCGCTGCGAGAATCACGGGAAACTTTGAAATACGCATGAGAAGAAAACTCCTGAGTCTTGCTGTTCTCCGGCTCAATCGCCCCGCGGCGCCCTTTGTTCCGCTGCCAGCACGGGATTTGCACGCTTCATCGCACCCGCTTGTCGCGCCGCCGTTTTGGCGGCATGAGGGGCAAAGACGCCCATGAGCGAGACCTTGCTTCCCATCCCCTGGATCGATGTCCTCCTGATTATCGCGCTGATCGCGATGAACGGGCTGCTGTCGATGAGCGAACTGGCCATCGTGTCCTCGCGAGAGGCGCGGCTGAAGGCGATGGCGCGTGACGGCAGCAAGGGGGCCGAGCGCGCATTGGCCCTCGGTGCGGAGCCCGGGCGATTCCTGTCGACGGTCCAGATCGGGATCACCCTGATCGGCATCCTCGCCGGTGCCTATTCGGGTGCCAGCCTGGGCGAGCCGGTCGGACAGCGCGTCGCGCTCCTCGGTGTCGATCCGGAGACGGCATCGGCAGTCGGTTTCGGCATCGTCATCGTCCTGACCACCTACGTCAGCCTCGTTATCGGCGAGCTCGTGCCCAAGCAGTTCGCGCTGCGCAACCCCGAGCCGATCGCCGCGCTCGTCGCGCGCCCGATGGGCGGTCTTGCGCGACTGACCGCGCCGCTGGTGTGGCTGCTCGACCAGACCAGCGCGCTGATCTTCAAGCTGGCGGGCCTCAAGCGCGAAGCCGACAAGGTCGTGACCGCCGAGGAACTCCATCTCGTCGTCGCGGAGGCGAAGACGTCCGGACTGCTCGAGGAATCGGAGCGTGCGATCATCTCGGGCGTGGTGCGCCTCGCCGACCGACCGGTGCGCGAGGTGATGACACCGCGGACCGAGATCGACTGGATCGACGCTGGCTGCACCCGAGAGGACATCCGCATGGCCCTTTCCGCGAGCCCGCACAGCCGCCTGCCCGTGGCCGAAGGGTCGGTCGACGAGATCATCGGCGTGGTCTCGACGCGCGACCTTCTGGCCGCCCAGCTCGACGGCAAGCCGCTCGACCTGCGCTCGCTGGCGCGGCCCGCGCCGGTCATTCCCGACCTGATGGACGCGATGGATGCGCTGGCCGTGCTGCGCGCCGCGGAAGTCCCGCTGGCGCTGGTCCACGACGAATATGGTCATCTCGACGGGATCGTGACGCCTGGTTCGATCCTGGTCGCGCTGGCCGGGCACTTCATCAGCGACGAGGAGGGCGAGGACCCCGTCATCGCGCGCGACGACGGTAGCTACCTCATTTCCGGTGCGGCCAGTGCCGACGTGCTCGAGGATCGTCTCGGCATGCGGCTCGGCGAGGAGCGCGACTATTCGACCGTGGCAGGGTTCGCCCTGTCGGTGCTCAAGCGGCTTCCCGAGGAAGGCGAGAAATTCTCCAGCGAAAACTGGACGTTCGAGGTGGTCGACATGGACGGGCGCAAGATCGACAAGCTGATCGCGGCGCCCAAGCGCAAGAAGCGCAAGGCCGCCCAGTCGCCCGTCGCCGACGGTTAGAGCTTGCCGAACTTCGCCTCGTAGCCGTCGGTATCGCCGCGCGCGAGATAGTCGGCCTGCTCGACGATCCGGTCGCGCTGGAAACGGCCGCGGAAAGCACCGAGCTGCGCGTCGATCGCGTCGACCTGGCCGGGCGAGAGCTTGGCGATCTGGTCGAAACGCACGATCCCCATCTCGCCGAGCATGCGCGCGAGCTTCGGACCGACGCCCTTGAGTCTGCGCAGATCGTCGGGCGCGCCGACGGCGCCCGGGAGGTGCTCGTGCACGTCGGAGCGCAGGATATGCCCGGCCACGTCGCTCGCCGCGGCGGCGGCCTCGTCGACGATCCCGCGCCCTTCGCGGCTGCGACCGTCGGCGACCATGTGCGGACGGACCGGCGTGTCGTCAGACAGGCGCACCGTCTGCTTGGGCCGGAGGACGAGGAAGCCGACGACCATGCCGACGACCAGCGCGACGAGAAGGATGGGCCAGTAGGCAGCGAGAAAGGCGTCCATGAAGTGCTCCCTCAGATGGGTGACCAGGCGATCGCGCGGCGACGCAGCGCGACAAGATAGGCGATAATGAAGCCGAGTGCGAACATGCCAAGCGCGACAAGTTCCGCTTCGACCACGAGCGGGAGGACGATGGGGGCGGTGACGGTGCCGCCGCCGGGGCGCCACCAGCGCACATCGACCACGCCGGGTACGCCGCCGATGATGCGGTCGAGCTCGCCGCGCTGGAAGTCGTCGGCGGGGCCCGCCAGCCACATGCGGCGGGTCAGCGGTCCGCGCTGCATGAAGCCGTCGATCTCGTCCATGTCGTAATAATCGAGGTTGAGCCGCGTCAGCGCTTCCGCCCTGGCGGCGAACCGCACGCCGGCCTGGCCGAGCGGACCGTGCCACAGCGCGGCAAAGGCCATCACGGCGGCGATCCCGGCGATGACGATCTGGCGCGGCTTCATCGTATTCCCTGTGGCATGATCGCGCGGAGCCCCGCAAGCACCTATCCTGCCGCGCGTTCCAGTTCGCGCCAGCCGATGTCGCGGCGCGCGAAACCGTCGACATAGTCGATCTTCCCGAGCGCGGCGTAGGCCGCGTCGCGGGCCTCGGCGAGCGTGCCGCCGGCAGCCGTCACCGCGAGCACGCGCCCGCCCGAGGCGACGAGCTCTCCGTCCTTTTCGGCGGTGCCGGCCTGGAAGACGATCGCGCCGTCTTCCTCGGCCTCCTCGATGCCCGAAATCGCGCCGCCTGTCCTCGGCGTGCCCGGATAGCCGTCGGCGGCCACGACCACGGTCATGACGTGCGCGTCTTCGAGCAGGATCTCCAGGTCAGCGAGTTCGCCCTCGGCGACCGCGAGGCACATCTCGGCGAAGTCGCCTTCGATGCGTGGCATCACCACCTGGCATTCGGGATCGCCGAAGCGGACATTATACTCGATCAGCTTGGGGCCGTCGGCGGTCAGCATGAGGCCCGCATAGAGGATGCCGTTGAAGGGCGTGCCCTCGTCGGCGAGCGTTTCGGCGGTGGGGCGCACGATCTCGTCCATCGCCCGGTCACGCAGCGCGTCGGTGAGGACGGGGGCAGGCGAATAGGCGCCCATGCCGCCCGTATTGGGGCCAGTATCGCCTTCGCCCACGCGCTTGTGGTCCTGCGCGGAGGCGATGAAGCGCACTTCGCGGCCCGCGACGAAAGCGAACAGGCTGGCTTCCTCGCCCTCGAGAAATTCCTCGATTACGAGCGGGGCGTCGCCCGCCTCGCGGATGGCTTCTTCGGCTTCCTCGCGGGTCATCGCGACGGTCACGCCCTTGCCCGCGGCGAGCCCGTCGGCCTTGACCACGACGGGGGCGCCGAAGCGGTCGAGCGCGGCCAGGGCGGCGGCCTGGCTGGCGGTGCGTTCGTATCCTGCGGTCGGAATGTTCGCGCGTGCGCACAGATCCTTGGTGAAGCCCTTCGATCCCTCGAGCTGCGCGGCGGCGGCCGACGGGCCGAGCGTGGCGATCCCTTCATCGCGCAGCCGGTCGGCGACGCCGGCGACCAGCGGCGCTTCGGGGCCGACGACGACAAGGTCGATCGCCTCCTCGCGAGCCAGTGCGATCACCGCGTCCGCGTCGCACGGGTCGATTGCGGCGAGGCGGTCGGCCCAGCGGGCCATGCCCGGATTGCCCGGCGCGCAGACGAGCTTGTCGCAGCTCGGCGATTGCGAAAGTCGCCAGGACAGCGCATCCTCGCGTCCGCCCGAACCCAGTACCAGGATGTGCATGTCGTTCCCCGAAGATGAAGCCCCCGGCCTGTTAGCGAAGTCGGCTGCCGGCGACAACGCGGCGCCGCTCAGCGTCTCCGACCTGTCGGGCGCCTTGAAGCGCACGGTGGAAGACGCGTTCGGCCACGTGCGCGTGCGCGGCGAGATTTCGGGATGGAAGCGCGCCGCCTCGGGCCACTGCTATTTCACCCTGAAGGACGAGAATGCCTGCATCGACGCGGTGCTGTGGCGCGGCCAGTCGCAGCGGCTCGCTTTCTCGCCCGAGGACGGGGCCGAGGTCATCGCGACCGGCAAGGTGACGACCTATCCCGGGCGCTCGAAATACCAGATCAGCGTGACCAGCCTCGAACTGGCGGGCGAGGGGGCGCTGATGGCGCTGCTCGAGAAACGCAAGCGCGCGCTGGCCGCAGAAGGCCTCTTCGCGTCCGAGCGCAAGAAGGACCTGCCCTACCTGCCGCGCGTGATCGGCGTGGTGACGAGTCCGACGGGGGCGGTCATCCGCGACATCCTCCACCGGCTCGAGGACCGCTTCCCCACCCACGTGCTGGTGTGGCCGGTGCCGGTACAGGGCGAAGCGGCGGCGCCTGCGGTGGCGAGCGCGATCCGCGGCTTCGACGCCTTACCCGCGAGCGGCGGGCGGGTTCCGCGCCCCGACCTGCTGATCGTCGCACGCGGCGGCGGGTCGATCGAGGATCTTTGGGCCTTCAACGAGGAAGCGGTGGTGCGCGCGGCGGCCGACTGCTCGATCCCGCTGATCAGCGCGGTCGGGCACGAGACCGACGTCACGCTGATCGACCACGCCGCCGACCGCCGCGCGCCGACTCCGACCGCAGCCGCCGAAATGGCGGTGCCGGTGCGCCGCGACCTCGTCGCGTTCGTGGGCGATCTCGCGCAGCGCGCGGGCAAGGGCCTGTCCCGCCGGCTCGACCGGAGCGCGGAACGGTTCGCGCTGGCGGCCGAGCGATTGCCCGAGCCCGCCAGCCTCGTCGACCAGCGCGAACAGCGGGTCGACGAGTTGACGCGGCGGCTGGGGCAGGGCCTGTCGGGCCAGTTGTTTAAGGCGGGCGGACGGCTGGCCGAATGGACCGGACGGCTGGATGCGGGGCGACTGCTCGGCAAGCGGGCGAGGGAGGGCGAGGCGCGGCTGCTCGAACTGGTGCGGCGCATGCCGCGCGCCGATCGCTATCTCGCGGCGAGGTCGGAAAGGCTGGCCTCGCTCTGGCGGCTGGCGGACCTCGCGCATCCCGAGCGACCGCTCGATCGCGGATTCGCGCGGGTCAGCGCCGGCGACGGGGCGAGCGTGACGTCCGCCGAGGCGGCGCGCCGCGCGGTCGAGGTCACGCTCCACTTTCGCGACGGGTCGGTGGACGCGCGCACGGACGGCGCCGCGAGCGCGGCCAAGGCCCCGGTTGCGCCCCGGGGACGCAGGCCCTATCGCACGCCCTCGGCGCCGCAGCCCGGCCTGTTCGACGATCCCGGCGCCCAGGGAGACGACTGATGCTCAACCGCGGCGGCCGCGAGGCGAAACTGCACTATCTCGACGGGACGTTCCGGGTGCTCGGCCATGGCGATCACGTGCGCTGCGCGGTGACCGGCCAGTCGATTCTCCTGTCGGAACTGCGCTACTGGTCGGTGGCGCGCCAGGAGGCCTATTTCGACGCCGCCGCGAGCCTCGAAGCGGAGCGCCGCGCGGCCAATATTGACCCCCGTTAAAGGGCTCCGTCGGCCATGTGACATTCGTGACACAGTTGAGTCACAAAAGCCCGTTTCCCCTCTGGCGACGCTTTACACACCCCCCTCATTTCCCGTTAACAACGTCCCCACGTGGGGGTGAATTGCGCCTGCGAGAATTTGGGGAGGCCAAAAGGCCACCAATTTCAGGAGACTGTAATGAAGAAAGCAACTTTGCGCGCGACTGCCGCTTGGCAGGCTCTTGCGCTTCTCGGCGCTGGTGCGTCGACCGCGTTTATCGCGGCCGCCCCGGCGGCGGCGCAGGACTATACGCGCGGTAACATCGTTGGCACCGTCGAGGACGCCAGCGGTACCCCGGTGGCCGGCGCGACCGTCACCGTCACCAACAACCAGCAGGGCTATTCGTCGACCACCGTCACGGATGCCAACGGTAACTTCCGTGTCGTCGCTCTCGCGAGCGGCACCTACACCGTGATCGTCGAAAAGGACGGCCAGGTGCAGGTCGAAGACCGTGGCGTCACCGTCGTCGCCGGTCAGAACAACACCTTCTCGTACATCGCCGGCGAAGCTGCCGTCGATCAGCAGCCGGACGGCGTCATCGTCGTTACCGGTACCCGTATCCAGGTCGACGACTTTGCCTCGACCCAGACCGGTGCCACGATCGACGTGCAGGAACTGGCCGAGACCGTTCCGGTTTCGCGCAACGCGAACGCGCTGATCCAGCTCGCTCCGGGTACGACCGCGGGTGACGCGGGCTTCGGCAACCTCACCTCGATCTCGGGTGCGACGGTTGCGGAAAACGCCTACTACATCAACGGCCTGAACGTGACCGACTTCCGTGGCTTCCTCGGCCAGTCGGACATCCCGTTCGAGTTCTACCGCACCTTCGACGTCAAGACCGGCGGCTATCCGGCCGAATACGGTCGTGCGCTCGGCGGCGTGACCTCGGCTGTTACCAAGTCGGGTTCGAACACCCTCAAGGGCGGCGCGATCATCACCTACTCGCCGGACTGGCTGCGTGAAGATTCGCCCAACACCTACCTGTCGATCAACGAGCTCGACTACTCGATGAACGTCGGTGCCGACCTTTACCTGTCGGGCCCGATCATCAAGGACCGCCTGTTCTTCTACGGCATCTACAGCCCCGGCTGGTTCGAGACCGAGAACACGGGCGCCAGCTCGGAAACCCGTACGCGCTCGACTTCGGACGACGCGTTCTGGGGCGGTAAGCTCGACGCGATCCTGTTCGACGGTCATCGCCTCGAGTTCACCTACTTCAACGACAAGAGCACCGTGAAGACGGCGTACAACACCATCGATCTGACCCGTGCGACGGCTCCGGCCCCGAACACGGTCGATCCGGAAGGTGGCCTGGACTACGTCTACAACGGTCTCGGCGTCCTTCGCGGTAACGTCGAAAACGACGACGGTGGCGACAACTTCATCGCCAGCTACACCGGTCAGTTCACCGACTGGTTCACCCTGTCGCTCGCTTATGGTGAGAACCGCGACGTGTCGACGCAGCACGCTGTGCCGAACATCGCGCAGGGCATCTCGCGCATCGGCGATTGCGCCGTGCTCGGCTCGTGTCTCGCGGCGCCTGTCTACAACGTCTACGGTACGGTTACCGGCGACGTCGAAGACATCAACATCCGCAAGATCTACCGCGCGGATGCGGACCTCTATCTCGACTTCATGGGTTCGCACCACTTCCGTGCCGGCTTCGACTACGAGAAGCTGTTCGCGGGTGAAGCCACGCGGTACACTGGTGACGGCTATCGTTACGACTTCCGTCGCAACCTGACGCTGCGTCGCCTGTACAGCAACTACGGTGAGTTCAACACCAACATGCGGGCCTTCTACCTGCAGGACAGCTGGTCGCTCATGAACGACCGCATCAACCTGCAGCTGGGCGTCCGTAACGATCGCTTCCGGAACTACACCAAGTTCGACGAGCTCTATTATGACTCGGGCGATCTGTGGGCTCCGCGTCTGGGCGCGACCATCGACGTGTTCGGTGACAAGCGCACCAAGCTGAACGTCTTCTGGGGTCGTTACTTCCTCCCGATCGCGACGAACACCAACCTTCGTCTCGCCGGTGAAGAACTCTACGTCCAGCAGGTCGACTTCTACGGCACCGGCAGCATTGTCGACGCCGACGGCGACGGCATCCCGGACAACTACATCATCAACGAGAATGGTGACGTCACCAACTTCGACGGCACCGGCTTCTACGGCAGCGACTGTCCGGATGCCTACGTTGCCCTCACCGGCAAGGCGGGCGAGAAGTGCGCCATCTTCGCCGATGGTACGCTTGCCGCGACCGACGCTCTCGTCAGCTCGAACCTCGAGCCGTCGAAGTCGGACGAATGGCTGATCGGCTTGTCGCACCGCATGGGCGACTGGACGTTCGGTGTCGACTACGTGAACCGTCGCCTCGGCCAGACGCTCGAAGACGCCGCCATCGACGCCGGTGTGCTCGCTTACTGCGACGCCAACGGCGTGACGGGTTGCGCTTCGGTCTGGACCGGTTTCCACCAGTACGTGCTGATCAATCCGGGTTCGGACGTGACGGTGCGCCTGGACGGCGATTGCACGATCGACGGCCAGTGCGATGTCGTGACGCTGAACGCGGAAGACATCGGCTATCCGGAAGCCGTTCGTAAGTACGACGCGGTGCAGTTCACCATCGATAAGGCGTTCAACGGTCTGTACCAGTTCAATGCGAACTACACGTACACCGATCTGCGCGGTAACTTCGAAGGTGGCGTGAAGTCCGACAACAACCAGACCGACACCGGTCTGACGCAGGACTTCGACCAGCCGGGCTTCCTGGATGGTGCCTTTGGCGATCTCGCCAACGGACGCAAGCACTCGTTCAAGTTCTACGGTTACGTGCAGCCCATCGAATGGCTCGGCATCTCGACGAACATCATCGTGGAATCGCCGCGTAAGTTCAGCTGTATCGGTAACTACAAGAACGACTCGAGCACGTTCGAATACTCGTACGGCGCCGCTTCCTACTACTGCCGTCAGGCGGAGTTCGGTGGTGACGGCCTGTCGTCGGGTACGGCGGCTGACGGTGCGGGCACCGGTTCGGTCCTCGTCCCGCGCGGCACGGCGTTCGAATCGCAGTGGAACAAGCGTGTCGACTTCGGTCTGTCGTTCGACCTCGCGCCGCTTTCGCTGCCGGGTTCGCAGTTCCGTATCGACGTGTTCAACATCTTCAACTGGGACCAGAAGCTCGACTTCAACGAGTTCGGTGATGTCAGCTACGGCGGTATCAACGAGAGCTACGGTCGTGTGACCGGTTACCAGGCTCCGCGTTCGGTCCGCTTCACGCTGGCCATGCGCTTCGGCGAGGACAAGTAAGTCCTCACCGTCGGGTAACCGACAGCCAAAAGGGGAAGGGGCGGTGTTTCACCGCCCCTTTTTCTTTGCTAGGTCCGTGCCATGAATTCCGACATTTTGAACGTCACCGCGGAGAGCTTCCGGCGCGCCGCCAAGGCGGGCGACCGTTCCGCCCTCGTTGCCGCCGCCACCGCCCTGATCAAAGGGCGAGCGACGCTCGGTCGCCAGTGGCTCGACGTCGCGCTCCACCTCAAGCAATGGGGGGAGGTGGAAAAGGCCCTGTCGGCCTTCGACCTGTGGGGACAGCAGGACGGCACGGCCGACGAGGCGGCCTACGAGAAGGCGGTTCTGCTGGCCCTGGTCGGCCGCTCCGCCGAGGCGCAGGCGCTGCTCGACGCCATTCCCGACGCAACGCCCACCCCCTTCGCCAACGCCTACCTGCGCGGCTCGATCGCGACTGCGCTCGGCAAGGGCGACGAGGCCGAGCGCCATTACCGTCGCACGATCGCGCTTCACCCCGAGGCGGGGCGGGCATGGATCGAAATCGTCAAGGACGGGCGGGCGACCGAGACCGACGAGAAGCAACTGCGCCAACTCGCGCAGGGCGGCGCGGTACGCGACATGATCGATCGTGCCGCGATCGAGAACGCATTCGGCATTCTCGCCGACAAGAGCGGCGACCACGAGACCGCGTTCGCCCACTTCGCCCGCGCGACCGAGATCCAAGGCGAGAAACTGCATTATGACGGCGAGGACAATCGCGCCTCCGCCAGGGTCGCGATGCGCTGGGACCGCGCCTGGCTCGATCGCCTCTCGCTGAAGGCAGACAGCCCGCGAACGCCGATCTTCGTCACCGGACTGCCGCGCAGCGGCACGACGCTGGTGGAGCGGATCCTTTCGGCCCACTCGGCCGTCGACGGGGGCGGCGAGCTCGGCCTCGCGCTGCACCTCGAAGCGACCGCAGGCGGCTTCGCCCCTGAAGACCTCGACCGTTTCGCGTCGGGCAGCGGGGCGCTCGCGCTGCGCGACCTCTATCTCCGGCTTGCCGCCGAACGCCTGCCCGGCACCGGGATGTTCGTCGACAAGAGCCTCAACCAGAGCCGCTCGCTCGGCCCCCTGGCGGCCCTGTTCCCGGATGCGCCGATCGTGTGGATGCGGCGTGATCCGCTCGACAACGGATGGTCGATCTTCCGCTCGTGGTTCTCGGGGAACGTGGTCGCGGGCTGGTCGCTCGTGGATATCGCCGACCACATGAAGATCGAGGATCAGCTGCTCGCCCACTGGCAGGAGCAATTGGGCGACCGGCTCCTTGTCCTGTCCTACCGGGATCTCATCGAGGATCCCGAAAGGTGGATCGGCACGCTCGCGCGCCATTGCGGGCTCGTTCTCGAGCCGATGCAGTTGACGCCGCACCTCGCCCCCTCGTCGGTCGCGACCGCGAGTGCGCAGCAAGTGCGCGAACCCATCAACCGCAAGGGGATCGGGGTCGCCGAACCGTATCGGGCTTGGCTCGGCCCGCTGTCCGACGGCATCGCGGTGTCGCCGAAGGCGAACGCGCCGACACCGGCTCCTTCGCCCGCGCCGTCGCCCGTGGACGACGCGATGGAACGGATGCAGCCGCGCGACCTGCTCGAACTGCTCAAGCAGGCCATGGCCAATCGCGACCGCGCGAAGATCAACCGTCTCATCGAAGTGATGGTCAGGCGGCGAATCCCGCTCGGCAACCAGTGGCGCGCGATGGCGCAACTGACCCAGTTCAACGGCGAGTATGCCCTGATGCGCCGCGTGCTCGACCAATGGCAGCACGAAGTCGGCGCCTCGCCCGCCGTGTTGTGCGAACGGGCGCGCATGCTCGCGGAAGCGGGCGATCCCAAGGAAGCCTGGGAGATCGTGCGCAAGATCGAACTGACGGGCGTCTCCCCACTGGCGATCAACTATCTCAAGGGTACCTTGTCGACCGACCTCGGTAATCTCGACTTTGCCGCCGACTATCTGCGCGAGGCCGTCGCCGCGGCGCCCTCGTCCGGACAGAGCTGGCTGGCGCTGGCGATGACCGGGCGGATGGACGAAGCCGACGGGGCGAGGCTGGAAGCCGCGTCGAACGCGTTCGCGCAGGCCCCCGTCGTGGAGCGGGCTGCCTACCAGTTCGCGCTGGGGCGCTGGAAGGAACGGCAGCAAGACCATCGTGCCGCGTTCGAGGCCTATCGCGCCGGCGGCGAGATGATGGCGGCGGAGCGCAAGTCCGATCCGCAGCAGGACGTGCGCAACTTCGAGAACGCGATCCAGTTCGACCGGAAGCGGATCGATGCGCTCGCCGCGACGCTGACGCCGCGCGAGCACAGCCGGCCCCTGTTCGTGTCGGGCCTGCCGCGTTCCGGCACCACGCTGGTCGAACAGATCCTCGCCGCGCACAGCGATGTCGCGGGCGGCGGGGAGCTTGGGTTGATGACCAAGCTCGAGCACGATCTTCGCGGCAACTCGCCCGAGGCGCTCGACGCCTATCTGGCGCGGGGCGGCACGCTCGATGCGCTGCGTGACCTGCACGACCACCTGCTCGACGAGCGGTTCGCGCAAGGCGGTCACGTCGTCGACAAGACGCTCTACCTCAGCCGAACGATGGGCCTGGTGGCAGCGCTCTATCCAAAGGCGAACTTCGTGTGGATGCGCCGCGATCCGGCCGATTGCGCCTGGTCGACCTTCCGGACCTTCTTCGTGAAGAGCGTCGACTGGGGCTGGCGGCTCGACGACATTGCGCGCCATTTCAACCTGGAGGACAAGTTGTTCGAACATTGGTCGCGCGAGATGGGCGAACGCATGCTGGTCGTGCCCTATGCCGACCTGGTCGAGGAGCCCGCGACGTGGACCGAGCGGATCACGCGTCACCTCGGACTCGAACCTCAAGTCGCACAACTCGAGAGCCACAAGGTCGAACGGACCGTTGCCACCGCAAGCGCGGCGCAGGTGCGCGAACCGATCAATCGCAAGGGGCTCGACGTTGCGGGTCCCTACCGCGAGTGGATGGCGCCCTTCTTCGACGTCTACGAGGGGGAGGGTCGTTAGATGGTCGCGTTCGTCAACCCGATAGACCAGATGACGGTCCAGCGCTTCCGCGCCGCCTTCCAGCAGCTCGACCGCGACGAAATGATCGCAGCCGGAAGCGCCCTTGCGCAGCAGGCACGGCTGCCCGATCCGCTGTGGGAACAGCTCGTCCGCGACACGCAGATGCTCGCGGAGCACGATCTCGCGCTGGCCATGGCGGACCGGTGGGTCGCGACCATCGCGCCGTCAAACGTCATTCCCTTCTTCGTGCGCGCGATGACGCTGGCGCGGGCAGGCCGCTCGAAGGAGGCGCTCGCCGCGCTCGACGCGCTTCCCGACGACTGCCCGAATGCCGCCGCCAACGCCTACAACAAGGCGGTGCAGGCCCGCATCGAGGGTGATTTCGAGCGCTCCGCGAGCGAGTTTCGTCGGTCGATCCGCGCGAACGACACGTCTGGGCAGGCGTGGCTGGGCCTCATCGAGACGAGCGATGACGAGGCCGATGCCCGGCAGCTGCTCGAGCGCGCCGACCTGTTCGAAGGGCATCCCAACCCGGGCGAGCGCGCGAAATATCTGAACGCCGTCGGCCAGGTCCACCATCGCCGCGGCGATCCCGCGGCAGCATTCGACGCCTTCTCGCGGTCGGCAGCGACAATGGACGCGATCCGATCATTCGACCGCGACCTCGACGACAAGCTGTGCGACGAGGCCATCGCCTTCTGGACCCGCGAGCGGATCGAGGAGGCGCGTCGCGCCCTTGGCGACGAACCGACGCCGCGCCCGCTGTTCGTGACCGGCCTGCCGCGCACCGGCTCCACCCTGGTCGAACAGATATTGGCAGCGCACTCGGCCGTCGACGGGGGCGAGGAATTGAACCTCTTTCTCCAGGTCGGCGAGCAGATGGGGGGCCTTGCCGTCGAGGACTGGCAGCGATGGATGGCCGCCCACGGGTCGGCGCGCCCGCTGCGCGACCTCTACCTCCGTCTCATGGGGCAACGCTATCCCGGGACCGGGCGCGTCGTCGACAAGTCGCTCGGCGCGAGCCGCTATCTCGGTCTGCAACTGTCGCTGTTTCCCGACGCCCCGGTCGTCTGGGTGCGCCGCGATCCCGCCGATTGCGCCTGGTCGGTGTTCCGGACCATGCTTCCCAATGGCGCCCACTGGAGCGGTTCGCTCGAAGGGGTCGGCCATTATTTCCGTAACGAGGACCGCTTGCTCGATCATTGGACCGCGGTCGCGGGCGATCGCATCCTCGTCGTCCCGTACCGCGACCTCGTCGAGGAGCCGGAAAGGTGGATCGAGGCCATCGGCGCGCATTGCGGCCTCGCGGTCGAACCCCAGCAGGCCAGCCCGCATCAGGTCGAGCGGCGCGTAACGACGGCGTCGGCGGCGCAGGTTCGCGAGCCCATCAATCGCAAGGGGATCGGGGTTTCCGATCCCTATCGCGACATGATGGGCCCGTTCTTCAAGGCTTACGGCAAGGACGCCTAGGCGGGGGCGATTTCCAGCTTGCCGTCGCCTTCGTCGACCCTGACCGTCATCCCGTCATGGATGCGGCCGGCAAGGATCTCGTCGGCGAGCGGGTCCTGCAAATATTTCTGCACCGCCCGTTTCAACGGCCGCGCCCCGTAGACCGGGTCGTAACCGACCCGGCCGAGCCACCCGCGCGCGCCGTCGGTGAGGTCGAGCACGATCTTCTTGTCGTCGAGCAGCTTCTGCAGGCGCTTGACCTGGATATCGACGATCGGGCCCATGTGGGTCTGGCTGAGGCGGTGGAACAGGATGATCTCGTCCAGCCGGTTGAGGAATTCGGGGCGGAAATGGCCGCGCACGACTTCCATCACCTGTTCCTCGACCTCCTTGGGATCGGCGTCCTCGCCCTGGCTGGCGAGATACTGGCTGCCGAGGTTCGAGGTGAGGATGATGATCGTGTTGGTAAAGTCGACCGTGCGGCCCTGTCCGTCGGTCAGGCGGCCGTCGTCGAGCACCTGGAGGAGGATGTTGAAGACGTCGGAGTGCGCCTTCTCGACTTCGTCGAACAGCACGACCTGGTAGGGGCGGCGGCGGACGGCTTCGGTGAGCTTGCCGCCCTCCTCGTAGCCGACATAGCCCGGCGGCGCGCCGACCAGGCGGGCGACCGAGTGCTTCTCCATGAATTCGCTCATGTCGATGCGGACCATTGCGGATGAATCGTCGAACATGAACTCGGCGAGCGCCTTCGTCAGCTCGGTCTTGCCGACGCCGGTCGGGCCGAGAAACAGGAAGCTGCCGAGCGGGCGGCCGGGATCCTGCAGGCCGGCGCGGCTTCGACGCACGGCCTTGGCGACCGCGCGGACCGCCTCTTCCTGGCCGATCACGCGCTTGCCGAGGAGATCCTCCATCTGCAGCAACTTCTCGCGCTCGCCCTCGAGCATCTTCTCGATCGGGACGCCGGTCCAGCGCGACACGACCGATGCGATATCGTCCTCGGTGACTTCCTCGCGCAGCATCGCGCCTTCGGTCGCGGCGGACGCTTCCTCGAGCTTCTTCTCGAGTTCGGGGATGCGCCCGTATTGCAATTCGCCGGCCTTGGCGAGGTCGCCTTCGCGCTGCGCCTTTTCGAGCTCGATGCGCGCGGTGTCGAGTTCGCCTTTGAGGTCGCCCTCGGCGTCGATCTTCTCTTTCTCGGCGCGCCAGCGCTGGGTCAGCTCGGCCGACTGCTGCTCGAGGTCGGCGAGTTCCTTCTCGAGCTTGCCGAGCCGGTCCTTCGAGCCCGCGTCGCTCTCCTTCTTCAGCGCCTCACGCTCGATCTTGAGCTGGATGATGCGGCGGTCGAGACCCTCGATTTCCTCGGGCTTGGATTCGACCTCCATGCGCAGGCGACTGGCCGCCTCGTCCATCAGGTCGATCGCCTTGTCGGGGAGAAAGCGCTCGGTGATGTAGCGGTTGGACAGGGTCGCCGCCGACACGATCGCGCCGTCGGTGATCCGCACGCCGTGGTGTAGCTCGTATTTCTCCTTGAGGCCGCGCAGGATCGAGATGGTGTCCTCGACTGTCGGCTCCTCGATCATGACGGGCTGGAAGCGGCGCTCGAGCGCGGCGTCTTTCTCGACATGCTTGCGATATTCGTCGAGCGTGGTGGCGCCGATGACGTGCAGTTCGCCGCGCGAGAGGGCGGGCTTCAACAGGTTGCCCGCGTCCATCGCGCCCTCGGATTTGCCCGCGCCGACGAGGTTGTGCATCTCGTCGATGAACAGGATGATCTGCCCGTCCGACTGCTTGACCTCGTCGATCACGCCCTTGAGGCGTTCCTCGAACTCGCCGCGATATTTCGCACCCGCGATCATCGCGCCCATGTCGAGGCTCAGCAGCTTTCGGTCCTTGAGGCCGTCGGGGACGTCGCCATTGGCGATGCGCAAGGCCAGGCCTTCCGCGATCGCCGTCTTGCCGACGCCGGGCTCGCCGATGAGGACCGGATTGTTCTTGGTGCGGCGCGCAAGCACCTGGATGGTGCGGCGGATTTCCTCGTCGCGCCCGATGACGGGGTCGAGCTTGCCCGCGCGCGCGCGTTCGGTGAGGTCCACGGCGTATTTCTTGAGCGCGTCGTAGCGGTCTTCGGCGTTCTGGCTGTCGGCCTTGCGCCCGCCGCGCAGCTGCTCGATCGCAGCGTTCAGAGCCTGCGGCTTGACGCCGGCCTTCTCCAGCGCGTCGCCGACCGCGTCCTTGCCCATCGTCGCGGCGAGTAGCAGCCGTTCGACCGTGACATAGCTGTCGCCGGCTTTCTCGCTGATCTCCTGCGCCTTATCGAGGAGGCGCATCGTGTTGCCGTCGACGCCCGGCGCCTGGCTCGCGCCCGAGCCGGTCACGGTCGGCAACTTGTCGACCAGCGCGTCGATGGCCTTGCGCGCCGCCTTGGGGTCGCCGCCTGCCATCTGGATGAGGCCCGCGGCCATGCCCTGCTCGTCGTCGAGCAGCGCCTTCACGAGATGCTGCGGGGTGATCTGCTGGTGGTTCTCGCGCGCCGCGATGGTCTGCGCTGCCTGCAGGAACCCGCGCGCCCGTTCGGTCAATTGTTCCAGGTTCATATGCCCCTCGAAATTCTGTGCGTTTGCACGACATATGGTGTGTTAGGCGGGCAACACAAGGGGTGTGATGGCGCGAGTGCGACTCACCACCAACGCCCGCCGACCGATCGGCGACATTCCCACCGACGCGCACCGCCAAGCCGTTATCTTTCCCTTCATCTCTCTGAAAAGGAATGGCGTTTTTCGTGGCTTTTCAGGACCGAATCTTAACCTACTTTAAGAGTGCAGATTGGTGTACGCTTGCCGTTTGGTTGGGGACGATCGGAGAACACCATGCGCAAGAGCCTCCTCGCGGCAGTCGCCGTCACGATGCTAGCAGCCTGCCAGCAAAAGGACGAAGCGCCGCCGAGCGATACGCAGGTCGACTATGCGGCACTGGAGCAGTCGGGTGCGCTGATCGAGGGATTCCAAGACGTCGGCGGCATCCAGCGCGCCGTTACGGCGCACCTTGCCACGCTCGACAAGCGCAACGACGCCTTCGCCGAAGGGTCGGCGGCGATCCGCGACGCGGACGCCGCGCGCGCGTTTCGCGAGCTGGCCGAGCTGGTCGACTATGCAGGCCTCAACATCGATGCGATCGAGTTCGTGCCGGGTCTGGTGACACCGGGTGGAATCGGCCCCAACGGACTGGTGCCGAACCTGTTGGACCCGGGCAACTGGCCCGGCAACGACTTCGTCTCAGCCTTCCCCTCGTTCGGCGGGATCGCATCGGGCGACGGGGTCACGCAGCCCGCCGACCTGTGGATCATCGACGGTGACATCGTCGGTACCGCCGTCGTCACCAAGTTCGAGAATGGCTGGACCTGGGAAGCGGAGAGCTGGGACCAGACGGTGTATGGATCCTACTCGGTGCACTATCGCCCGGACGGAAATATCGAGTCGACCGGCCGGATCGAGCGCGACGGCGTGATCACGAGCCGCCGAACCGTCTTCTACGACAATGGCAACGGCACCGTGACGACCAAGAACATGGACAAGGACGGCCATGTGGAAGTTCGCCGCGAGACGCGCGAGGAACACGACAGGCGCATCGAGAAAGAGAGCCAGGAGCTGAGAGAGAGGCGCGAAGCCGAACGCGAACGGCAACGCGAGGAAGCCGACGCTGACACCGATACGGATACGGATACGGATTCGGGGGATGTGCCGCCGCCCAATCCTTATCTCGAAGGGTACCAGCCCTCGGACGCCAATGGCGGCGGGAAATTCTGCCCTCTCAGCCTCGATATTTGTCGGCGGCAGATGCAGAAGGCGCTGGAATCGCGCAAGAAAGTCCAGGTCGGCGTCATCCTGATCAACCCGGGCGATCCTGACGGAATCTCGGAGGCGCCGCGGCTCAAGTTCGACACTGGCGGGCTGGTCGTCAATCCCGATCCCGAGGCGGCGTCGGGCAGTCCGACGGCGGATCCGCGCCGGTTCCGGATGCGGTTGCCCGTGTGGGTGCTGCCGCCGAGGCCGACGCTGGGCGGGGCCGAGAACAATGTCGAGCGGGCGGGCAAGGGCGGCGGCCAGTAGGGCCGCCGCCCGCTTGCCCTAGCGCTCAGCCTTGGGCGCGTCGGGCGCGACCGCGTTGCCGAAGAAGCTGTCGGCATACCACAGCGGCGCCTCGTCCGCGTCTGCCATCTCGCGCGCGATGAGGTAGTTCATCCGCGCGAACTTGGCGCCGGCTTCCCAGTCGATGGGAAGCGACATGTCGTCGCTTTCCTCATGATAGTGATGCTCGAGGAAATCCTCGCTCTTCTCGGCCCCGTCTCCGCCCGGGCCGGGATCGAAGGAGACCGCCGGATAGCCCTTCTGGACGAAGCGGTAATGGTCCGAACGCACGAAGAAGCCCTGCTGCGGCTGGGGGTCGGGGACGACCTTCACGCCGACCTCGGCGACCGCCTTCTCGACCGCCTTGATGAGCGTCGAGTGGTCCGCGCCGTACACGACGATGTCGTCGTAGTCGTAGGTCAGGATGGGCATGTCGAGATTGACCGTGCCGACCAGCTTCATGCCTTCGTCGAACGGGAGGTTCGAGGCGAGATGCTCGGCGCCCAGGAGGCCCTTCTCCTCGCCGGTCAGCGCGGCGAACGCGACGCTTCGACGCGGCCGCTTGTCGCTCGTCGCGAACGCGCGCGCGGCTTCGAGCATGGTCGCCACGCCGCTGGCATTGTCCATCGCACCGTTGAAGATGAGATCCGCGCCTTCCTCGTCGTCCTCGCGCCGCTCGCGCACGCCGAGATGATCGAGATGGGCCGTGAGGAGGACGACCTCGTTCTTCAGGACCGGATCGCTGCCTTCGATCATGCCGATGACGTTGTGGCTGGAGACGGGTTCGACGAGGGTCGCGGCGCGCGTGCCGATCGACTTGGACAGCGCGAAGCGGGGCAGTTCGGTGCCCTTTTCGAGCGCTTCGACGATCTCGTCCCACGTGTGCCCGCTGCCTTCGAACAGGAGTGGCGCGGTGTCGCCCGAAATGACGCCGCCGATGACCAGTTCTGGGGCGCGTTCGACCGCCTTGCCGTCGGCATCGGCGAGCGTCATGCGGTCGCGACCGCCGCCCTTCGTCATGCGTTCGAACGCGAAGCGTTTCTCGCGCGCGGGCGTCCATAGCGACACCATGCCGATCGCTCCGCGCTTGGCGGCATTGACCGACGTGGAGTTGCGCAAGTGCGCGGCGACGTCGGCAGGAAGTTCTTCCGGGATGTCCTGCACGGTGACCACGATCTTGCCCTCGACATCAAGGCCTTCGTAGTCGTCGTATCCGAAGGTCGGATCGACCAGGCCGCGCCCGACGAACACGGCGGGCGCGCTGCCGTCGATATCGAGATGGAGCGGGCTCGAACCGACGAGAACGCCGTCGCGATTCTCGATGACCTTGTCGCCGATAGTCATCGTGCGCGCGACGTCCTCGTTCTCGCGGTAACGGACGAAATTGACCTTCTGCAGATAGGAGCCCGGATCGCCCGAGGGCTTGAGGCCAAGGGCGCGCATCCGGCTTTCGACGAACAGGGCGGCGAGGTCGTAGCCTCGCGTGCCCGCCTCGCGCCCCTCGAGCGCATCGTCGGCGAGAAAGGCGACATCGGCCTCGATTCGGTCGGCGGAAAACGACGGGACTTCGGCGATCGCACTGGTGGCCGACAGGGCGACGAGCGCGGCTGCAAGAAAACGCATGGAATTGACCTCGGGAGAGAGTTGCTGTTCGCCAACGACGCTAAAGCGCCGCGAGCCGGAATCAATCGGACTTTCGACCGGGGGTGGGGTTCAGGGAGCTTGCGCGTCGCGCGCAGCCTCGCGGGCGGCCAGCGCCAGGCGGCAATGCGCGCCGCCCAATTCGGGATCGATCCCCCACAGGCGATAGCCCGCATTGTCGAGATGGAAGCGGATACCCTGGTAGAATCCGAAGCCGATCTCGAGCGGCTGGCCGTCGCGGCGATGGACCGCGCACAGACGGCGCATCAGGTCGCCGCGCTCGAAATTCCAGCGCGGCACGAAATCGATCGCGAAGTTGCTGCGGTGCGCCGAGCGCGCACTGCCGCCCGCGCAGCTGTTGAGGTGGGGGTTGCGATAGACCGACACCGCGTCGAGATCGCCGGTCGTGGGCAGCACCGAATTCTTGGTAAACCGTAGCGTCCGCACGATGTTCACCCAGAAGGTTTCGGGCGGCACCTCGAACGCGGACGCATTGCACTTGCGCCAGTCGCTCGCGGTGCGGGTCAGCTGCCAGCTGGGCACGACGTCCGCGACGCCTTGCGCGATGAGGAAGCTTTCGAACCGCTTGAACTCGCGCCAGTTGGCGGGATCGCTCCTCAGCCAGCGCGCGAAGCCGATTTCGTCCTGGCCGGGCTCGACATAGTCGCTCGCCGGCCAGTGCCAGTCGACCTTGCGCTGTGCGGGGGCGGGGGCCGCGAGGAACAGGGCGGCGAGGAACAGGACCAGAAGACGCATCATCTCGCTTTCGACGAATGGCGGTTGCAAAGGCTCCCGCGCACCAACACATTACCCCCATGCAACGACCGATTGAAGTCGACCTTCCGCACCAGCTGGGTCGCGACGAAGCCAAGCGCCGGATCTCCGGCAACATGCACACCCTGTCCGACCATATCCCGGGCGGGGTGGCGGACGTGAAGGCGGACTGGGAGGGCGACCGGCTCAAGCTTGTCGTCGGCGCAATGGGCCAGGAGGTCAATGCGCTGATCGACGTGCAAGAGAAGAACGTCCACTGCCGGATCGAATTGCCGGGCATGCTCGCATTGTTTGCAGGACCTATCGAGGCGATGCTGCGCTCGCGCGGGGACGACCTGCTGCTCGAAGATCGCAGCGAGGACTAGGCGCGCGCGCGGCGATGGCCTAGCCTTTCCCGCAACCAACAGCGGGAGTGGGCTTGATGCGGCATTTCGCGATCGTCGGTTCGGGGCCGGCCGGGTTCTACACGGCCGAGGCGCTGGCCAAGGCCTATGGCGACAGCGCGCGCATCGACATCATCGACAAGCTGCCCGTTCCCTACGGCCTGATCCGTTTCGGGGTCGCGCCCGACCACCAGTCGATCAAGAAGGTCTCGGGGCGCTACGAGAAGGTCGCCGAGAGCGAGAATGTGCGCTTCGTCGGCAATGTCGCGGTGGGCGATGCGGTCTCGGTCGAGGAGCTGCGCGGGCTCTACGACGCGGTGGTCATGGCAACCGGCGCGCCGCACGACCGCAAGCTCGGCATTCCGGGCGAAGAACTTGCAGGCGTGGTCGGTTCGGCGGCGTTCGTCGGCTGGTATAACGGCCACCCCGACTTCGCCGACCTCGATCCGCCGCTCGATGCGGGTCATGCGGTGGTCATCGGGGCGGGCAATGTAGCGCTCGACGTGGCGCGCATCCTGTCGAAAACCAGGGTCGAATTCGAAGGTTCGGACATTGTCGGCCACGCGCTCGAGCGCCTGATGGGATCGAGTATCGAGACGATCACCATCCTTGCGCGTCGCGGGCCGCACCAGATCGCGATGACGCCCAAGGAGCTGGGCGAACTGGGCCGTCTCGAGGAGGCCGCACCCGATGTCGATGCGGCGGACCTTCCGCCCGCGGAGACGGACGAGGCGCTCGAGGATCGCGGGCTGGCAAAATCGGTTGGCTTGCTGCGCCAGTTCGCGGCCGAGCCTCAGGAGAAGCGGAAAACGGTCGTGTTCGACTTCTTCGCGCGCCCGCTCAGGATCGAGGGCGACGGCAAGGCGGAGCGGGTCGTGGTCGAGGAAACGCGGGTCGAGGGGGGCAAGTGCGTCGGCACGGGCAAGACCTACGACGTGCCTTCGGGGCTGGTGGTGAGTTGCATCGGCTATTCGAGCCCACACATCCCGGGCGTCCCCTACGACCACGCCAAGGGCCGCTACGAGAATGACGAGGGGCGGATCGACGAAGGCTTTTTCGCGGTCGGTTGGGCGCGGCGCGGGCCGACCGGCACGATCGGCACCAACCGTCCCGACGGCTACGATGTCGCGTCTCAGATCGAGGAAGCGATGGCGGTCGGTTCGGACGGCGGCAAGGCAGGCGGCGAGGGGCTCGATTCGCTCTTGTGCGAGCGCGACGTGGCCGCGACCAGCTTCACCGACTGGCGCAAGATCGAGGCGGCCGAGGAAGCTGCCGCGCGCGCCGGCTCCCCGAGAGAGAAAATCGTCGATCCCGCCGAGATGCTGCGCATCCTGGGCCATTGAGCTTTTGCGGCTTGCATCGCGAGGGGCGCGCGGCTAACAGGCCCTCGCCCTTGCCCCGGTCCGCACGCGGTTCCGCATCCGAGCAAAAGTCGGGGAGTAGCTCAGCCTGGTAGAGCACTGTCTTCGGGAGGCAGGGGCCGGAGGTTCGAATCCTCTCTCCCCGACCATTTTCCTCTAGGCGTCTTCGGACGCCTTTTCCTTTTCGAGCACGCGCATCAGCGCCTCGGCGGTCGGCGCGCTCGAGGGTGGGTTCTGGCCCGTCACAAGCAGTCCGTCGGTCACCACGTGCGGCTGGAAGACGCCGGCCTCGCTGAAGTCGGCACCCTGCTCCTTGAGCGCATCCTCGAGCAGGAAAGGCACCACATCGGTCAGCCCGACCGCCTCTTCCTCGGCATTGGTGAAACCCGTGACCTTACGGCCCTTGACCAGCGGGCCGCCGTCGGCAGCGCAGACGTTCTTGAGGATCGCGGGCGCGTGACAGACAAGTCCGACCGGTTTCTGCGCCGCCAGCGCGCCTTCGATCAATTCCTTCACGCGCACGCTTTGCGCGAGGTCCCACAGCGGGCCATGGCCACCCGGGAAGAAGATCGCGTCATACTCGTCGAGCGAGACGTCCGACAGGAGCCGCGTAGTGGCGAGCCGGGCCTGCGCCTCGGGATCGTCCTTGAAGCGCTTGGTGTCCTCGGTCTGCGCGTCCGGGGCGTCCGACTTGGGATCGAGCGGGGGCTGGCCGCCCTTCGGGCTCGCGAGGACGAGATCGTGGCCGGCATCCTTGAGCGCGTAATAGGGAGCGGCCAGCTCCTCGAGCCAGAAGCCGGTCTTCTCGCCGGTATCGCCGAGCTTGTCGTGGCTGGTGAGGACGATGAGGATGTTCATGGCGTGTCCGTTTCCTTTTGAGGTGGTTCGTGGCAGTAACGCCTCGATGCACAAGGACGATCCGATCCGCGTGTCGCGGCGCTTCACCGGTCCCGACGGGATCGGCAATGGCGGCTATGTCGCCGGGCTGGTGTCCGAGGCGGTGGGCGGGCCGACCAAGTGCCGCCTCCACGCGCCGACCCCGCTCGAAACCGATCTCCACCTCGAAGTCGAGGACGGCATCGCGCGGCTGCTCAAGGACGGGCGCGTGCTGGTCGAGGCCGAACCGCTCGGCAAGCCGCTCGACCTCGATCCAATTCCCGCCAAGCCGACCGAAGAGGAGATCGAGGTGGCGAGCGGGCGCTTTCCCGGGGCCGACGAGCATATGGCCCCCAACTGTTTCGTCTGCGGCATCGACCGCGACCCCGAGGACGCCCTGTGCATCTTCGCGGGCGAGAGCACGCACCGAGACGTGTCGGTGGCGGATTGGGTGCCGAACGAGGATCTTGCCGGGTCCGACGGGCACGTGCGCACACGCTACGTCTATGCCGCGCTCGACTGTCCGACCTATTTCGCGCTCGGGCGGACACACCGGACCGCGCTGCTCGCCGGGTTCGCGGTCAGGATCGAACGGCCCATCGCGCCGGGCGAAAAGCTCACCGTGACGGCCTGGCCGCTCGAGCATGAGGGGCGCAAATATCATGCGGGAAGCGTGATCCACGACGAGGCGGGCCATGCGATCGCCCTTGCGCGCGCGCTGTGGATCGACGTCGGCAGCGTTGGGGATCGCCCCCGCGGATAAGCATTTTTTTATGATTTGGTTGTAGGCAGGTGTCATGAACGCGCCGTTTGCCATTGAACCCCCGAGCCTGCGCAACGCAGCGCTCAGCGACGCCAATCAGTGGCGGGGCGCGATGGTCGACCTGTTCGCGCGCGGCGAGATGCTGATCGCCAAGGCGCTGCGGCGCCGCCAGGGCGAGGGCAAGATTCCGCTCCACACCAGCGAACGCGCGCAGCAGCTCGCGGCACATCTGGGCGAAGACGATGCCGGCTACGGCGCGCTCGAAACCTTCATGGCGCTCTATCGCCGCCGCACGTCGCTGATCCACGGCCTGTCCAACCTCATCGTCGAGGAGGGCGGCTGGGTGCTGGCGGTCGAGTGGGACGACGGGGCCGGCCCGCGCCGCGACTTCTTCACCGAGGCCGAGAGCGAAACCGACCGGCTGCACCTCAAGAGCGTCGTCGACCAGTTGCGCGGCGCGCTGGCCAGCTAGTTCAGGTCGCGAAAGAGGGGTCGAGCCGGTAGGCCTTGCGCAGCATCGCCTGCCAGTTGACGGCCGCGATGATCTGCAATCCGGCCATGCCCTGCTGCGCCGCGACTTCGGGCGCGCCCTGCGGCGGCACGGAACAGGCGGCGGCCTGCGCCATCACCTGCGCCTGACAGGCCTTTTCGAGATAGAAGAGCTTGAGGAAGCATTCGCCCACGGTGCGGCCGGTAGAGAGCGTGCCGTGGTTGCGGAAGATCATCATCGACTTGTCGCCGAGATCGGCGAGGATGCGCTCGCGCTCGTCATGGTCGACCGCGACGCCTTCATATTCGTGATAGGCGATCTCGCCCAGCACCAGCATCGCGTGCTGGGTGAGGGGCAGCAGGCCTTCTTCCTGCGCGCTGACCGCCATGCCGTGGGCGGTGTGAAGGTGCATCACCGCATGGGCGTCCTCGACCCCCATGTGGAGCGCGCTGTGGATGGTGAAGCCGGCAGGGTTGGTCGCGAACGGGGTCTCGCCCACCGGCATCCCGTCCTTGTCGACCTTGACCAGCGAGGACGCGGTGATCTCGTCGAAGGTGAGGTTGTAGGGGTTGAGCAGGAAATGATGTTCGGGCCCCGGCACGCGCGCGGACAGATGCGTGAAGATGAGATCGTCCCACCCGAAATGCGCGATCAGGCGGTAGGCGGCGGCAAGATCGACGCGGACCTTCCATTCCTCGTCGCTGACCTTGCCCTCGAGCGAGGGGACCTCGACGCTGGCGAGCCGGTCGGCGTTTTCCAGACCCCTGGTCATGCCTTCGGCGCGTGTCATGCGTGGCTCTCCTGCTTGTCGGGGTGGGCGGCGGCGAAGGCCGGATGGCCGCTCGCGGTCTCGTCGGCGCGCCGCAGCGTCGGATAGTCCGCGACCGAGATCGAGAAGCGCCGCGCATTGTAGAGCTGGGGCACGAGGCAGATGTCGGCGAGGGTCGGCTGGTCGCCGAACAGGTAGGCGCCGGCGTGCGGACGCGCCATTTCCTCAAGCGCGGCAAAGCCCTGTTCGATCCAGTGGCGGTACCAATCGTCCTTGGCGGCTTCCGCGCAGCGCAGTTCGGCGCGCAGATATCTGAGCACGCGCAAATTGTTGAGCGGGTGGATGTCGCACGCGATCAGCGTCGCCATGGCGAGGACGTGAACCCGCTGGTCCTTGTCGCCGGGCAGGAAGGGCGGATCGCCATAGGTCGCATCGAGCCAGTCGAGGATGGCGAGCGACTGGGTCATCACCGGGTGGCCCTCGACATGGAGCGCGGGAACCAGGCCCTGCGGATTGACCGCACGATACTCTTCGCCCTTCTGGTCGCCCTCGACGAGGTTCACCTTCTCCATGTGATAGTCGACCCCCTTGAGGTTGAGGCCGATGCGCACGCGGTAGCAGGCCGACGAGCGGAAATAGTCGTAGAGGACGGGTCGCGTCATGGAGCGGGAGATTGGAACGCGAACGGGCTGTTCGTCAATCGGTGCGGGAAAGAAACGGTCTCACCACCTCTTCGGGCACGCGGATCGGGCGGCCCGATTTCCGGTCGATGATCGCCCACTGGGTAAGGGCGCGCACGCGCGGCTTTCCGTCCTCGCCGAGAAATTCCATGTGGCGGGCGAAGCGCGCGCCGCGTGGCGCCTCTCCCACCCAGGTGCGCGCGGTGACCGTCTCGCCTTCGTGGACGGCGCGCAGATAGTCGATCTCGTGGCGCACCACGACCCACACATAGTCGTCCTGGTGGGATGGCTCGGCGACACTCGACCAGTGGGCGACGGCGACGTCCTGGATCCACTGCACCCAGACCGCATTGTTGACGTGGCCGAGCTCGTCGATGTGGCGCGCCTCGGCGGTGATCGGCAGTTCGAAAACGGGGGTCATCGCGCGTCGGGCGTCGCGATCGGCGGCGGGAACAGCGTCACGATTCCGCTCGCGCGGGCAAAATCGGCGAGGAGGGCGGCCGGGTTATCGCCGGGCTCTTCGATGATGGCGCGCGCAAGATCGACCGCCCGCCTGCTCGCACCCGCCCTAGCGAAGGCCGCGAGCCATTCGTCGCCGTCCACCCCTGTCGCGGGGTCGTCATGGCGCTCGATCAGGCTGCGCACGAAGCTGAAATAGTCGCCGCCGCGCGCGGTCTCGATGCTCTCCGCTCCCATCATGAGGACCGCGCCGCACGCGTAGGGACCGCGATAGTCGCCGCGCTCGCGGGCGGTCTCGAGCGAGCCTCCTGCGAGCGTCTGGCGACAGTCGTTCCAGGCGCGCGCCAGCCAGGTCGCGCTGTCATATGCCGGATCGCTGTCGAGCGAGGCGCGGATGGCGGCGAGGTCGGCCCCGCCTTCCATGATCCAGGCGTCCTTCTCCTGCGCATACTGGACCGTCTGGCCGAGCCAGAAATGGGCGCTTTCGTGCGCGATGAACCAGTGGATGCGATCGAGCATGTCCTGGTTGCGATCGAGCACCGCATCGCCCTCCATCGCCATCACGACGAGGCCTTCGAGGGTCGATCCGCCGAGGCTGTTGCGCCCTGGCGTCGGGCCGTCCCAGTCGATCATCACGGTCGGCTTCGCCGTCCCGCGGCGCGGCCCCATCCGCTCGGCGTAGAGTTCGAGCGTGCGCGGCATGAAGTCGAACAGCTCCTCGCGCAGCCACGCCGGAAGCTGGGGGTCGACGAACGCGGTCAGATAGTCGCTCGACAGGGGCGTCGACGCCCCGAGCAGGGCGTAGGTCGGGGCACCCTCGACACGCGCGCGGTCGCGCCGCGTCGTGCCGCCGACGAGGATCGTGTCGCCCGGCGCCTCGAGCGAGACCGAGGCATGGAAGCTTCGGTCCTCGTCCGGGCCGCCCGCGCGGGACCAGGGCTGGACGTCAAAATGGCCGGTGAACAAGGCGAGCGCCCCGTCGGTGAAGGCGAGCGCGGGGGCATAGTCCGCGTTGAGGCCGCCTTCGTAGGGGCGGAAGGCGATGCGCACGTCGCGCGGCACGGTGGCGCGACCGTCGGGCGGAAGCAGCACGTCGACGTCGCCGATCCGGGCGAGCCGCGCGTCGTCGGGGTGCGGCGTCCAGCTTGCGAGACGCCACGGGCGGTCGGTGCCCGCGATGGTCGACGAGCGCTGGAACGACCAGCCTTCCTCGTCGGAAGGCAGGACGTAATGGGCGACCCAGTCGTCGCCGTGGCGCGTCAGGGTGACCTGGGCGCCGGTCGCGCTCGCCGCCGAAGGGACGAGGAGGGCGACCAGCGCCGCGAGCCACGCGATCATTCGTCGGCGCCGCCCAGCTGGGTCAGGATGAAGCCGTACGCCTCGGCGACTTCGTAGAGCCGGTTCCAGCGACCCGACTTGCCGCCGTGGCCCGCGCCCATGTTGATCTTCATGAGCAACAGGTTGTCGTCGGTCTTGGTGGCGCGCAGCTTGGCGGTCCACTTGGCCGGCTCCCAATAGGTCACGCGCGGATCGTTGAGGCCGCCGGTGATCAGCATCGCCGGATAGTCCTGCGCGGTGACGTTGTCGTAGGGGCTGTAGCTGCGGATCAGCGTGAAGGCGTCCGGATCGGTGATCGGGTTGCCCCACTCGTTCCATTCGCCGGGCGTCAGCGGCAGCGTGTCGTCGAGCATCGTGTTGAGCACGTCGACGAAGGGAACGTGCGCGGCGACCGCGCCGTAGAGTTCGGGGGCCTGGTTGACCACCGCGCCCATCAGCTCGCCGCCCGCGCTACCGCCCTCGGCCGCGACCATGCCAGGCTTGGCATAGCCCGCCTCGATCAGGCCCCTGGTCACGTCGACGAAGTCGTTGAAGCTGTTGGTGCGCTTCTTGAGCTTGCCGTCGAGGAACCACTGGTAACCCATGTCGTCGCCGCCGCGGATGTGCGCGATGGCGTAGGCGAAGCCGCGATCGACCAGGCTGAACTTCGAGGTCGAGAAGCTCGGCGGGATGGCGATGCCGTAGGCACCGTAGCCGTAGACGAACAGCTTGCCCGACTGGTCGAGCGGGAAGTCCTTGCGGCGCAGCACCGAGACCGGGACCTTGGCGCCGTCGCGCGCTTCGATCATCAGCCGGTCGACGGTGTAGAGCGTGGGATCGTAGCCCGACGGGATTTCCTGGACCTTGAGCGTCTCGAGCCGGTCGTCCTCGGGGTGGTAATCGTAGACCGTGCCGGGCGTGACCATCGAGCTGTACGAGACACGATACGAGGCGGGGGCGAATTCGGGATTGCCCGCGAAACTCGCCGAATAGGCGGCCTCCTCGAAGGGCACGCGCTCCATCTCGCCCGTGTCGTAATGCCGCAGGTAGAGCTGGTCGAGCCCGTCGCGGCGGCCCTCGACGAGCATGTGGTCGCGATGCGTGTCGACGCCCTGGAGGTAGAAGTCGTCCGCCCCCGCGATGATAGTGTTCCACACGCCGGGCTTGGCCGGGTCGGCCTCCGCGAGGCGGAAATTGACGTGGTTGTCGTTGGTGACGATCCACAATTTTCCGTGCGCGCTGTCGACGTCGTACTGGATGTCGGGACGGCGGCGCATGATCAGCACGGGCTCGGCAAGCGGGTTGTCGGCCGGCACGAAGCGGACCTCGTTCGAGCTGTTCTCGCCGGTCTCGATGAGGATGTATTTCTCGTCGGTGGTCTGGCCGACGCCGACCGAGAAGGCGACGTTCTCGGTCTCCTCGTAGATCACCTTGTCGTCCGCCGGGTTCGCGCCGAGCGAGTGGTAGAGCGCGCGGTAGCTGCGCCAGTTGTCGTTGACCTCGGTGTAGACGAGCCCGTCGGAGCCTGCCGCCCATACCGGCTGGCCGATGCCGACTTCGGTGATCGTCTCGAGATCCTTGCCGGTGGCGATGTCGCGCACCTTGAGGACGAAGCGCTCCGACCCGTTGCTGTCGGTCAGGGTCGCGATCTTGGTCGCATCGGGGCTGACCGCAAAGCCGCCGAGGCGGAAATAGTCGAGCCCCTCGGCCTGCTTGTTCTCGTCGTAGATGAGCGTGCCGTTTTCGGGCTTGATGTCGGCGTCGCTGCCGGTGACGGGCTTGCGGTACCACAGGCGATACTGCGTGCCGGGCGCGAATTCGGACCAGTAGAGATAGTCTCCGTCCTTGATGGGAACGGTCTTGTCGTCCTCCTTGATGCGCGCCTTCATCTCCTCGAAGAGCGACTCGATGAACGCCTCGTGCGGCTTCTTCCAGGCCTCGAAATAGGCGTTCTCGGCCTTGAGATAATCGAGCACGTCTTCGTCATCGACCTTGGGGTAGCTCGCGTCCTTGAGCCAGGCGTAAGGGTCCTCGACGGTGATGCCGTGGGTGGTGAAGCTGTGGGGGCGCTGCTCGGCAACGGGCGGATCGGGAAGCATGTCGTCTTTCTGGGCAAGAGCGGGGGAGGCGATAAGGGCGGCCGCCATGGCGGCGGTCGTCAGCGTGGAACGCTTCATCGTGAAGACTCCTTCTGGTGTGGCGAGAGGTGTAACCTCGCAGACGGTCGCGTCCAGCCCCAAGAATCGCTAAAGGGGCCGCGAAAAGGAGTTTTGTCACTCATGTCCACCCATGCCGATCGCCTCGACGCGCTGCGCGCGCAGCTCAGGAACGACCAGCTCGACGGGTTCGTCGTGCCGCTGACCGACGAACACATGTCCGAATATGTCGGAAGCTACGCGCAGCGGCTGGCCTGGCTGACCGGCTTCGACGGATCGGCGGGCGCGGCGGCGGTGCTACCCGAGGAAGCGGCGATCTTCGTCGACGGGCGCTACACGATCCAGGTGCGCGACCAGGTCGACGGCGACCTCTTCTCCTACCAGTCGGTGCCCGAGACCTCGATCGCCAAGTGGCTGCAGGATACCGCGCCCGAGGGCGGGCGGATCGGCTACGATCCGTGGCTGCACACGCGCGCGTGGGTCAAGCAGGCGTCGAAGGCGCTGGCCGGCAAGGCCGAGCTGGTCGCGGTCGAGCGCAACCCGATCGACGCGGTCTGGGCCGGACGGCCCGAGCCGTCCAAGGCGCGGCTCGAACCCTATTCGCAGAACCTCGCCGGGCGCAGCAGCGAGAGCAAGCGCAAGGAAATCGCCGACTGGCTCAAGTCCGAGAAAGCCGACGCGAGCGTGATCGCGGCACTCGATTCGATCGCCTGGACGCTCAACATAAGGGGCAAGGACGTGACCCACACGCCGGTCGCGCTCGCGTTCCTCATCGTCCATGACGATGCTAGCGCCGACCTGTTCGTCGAGAGCGACAAGGTCGATGAAGAACTCAGGAATTTCCTCGGCAGCGCGATCCGGATCCACGAGCGCAGCGATTTCGAGGCGTTCCTGACGCGCGAATTCAAGGGCAAGCTGGTCGCGGTCGATCCCGATCGCTCGGTCGCCGCGATCGAGCAGGCGCTCGAGGCGGGCGGGGCGCGCGTGCTTGCGCGGCGTGACCCGGCGGTGCTGCCCAAGGCGATCAAGAACGAGGCCGAAGTGCAGGGCCACCGCGACGCGCAGGCGCGCGACGGCGCGGTGATCGCCAAGTTCCTCAAATGGCTCGAGGAGGAAGCGCCCAAGGGCGGGCAGGACGAACTGTCGGTCGCGGCCAAGCTCTACGAGCTGCGCGAGGCAACCGGCGAGCTCAAGGACCTCAGCTTCGACACGATCTCGGGCGCGGGCCATAACGGCGCGCTGCCGCACTACCGCGTCAACGAGGACAGCAACCATAAGCTCGAGATGAACTCGATCTATCTCGTGGATTCGGGCGGGCAGTATCTCGATGGCACGACCGACATCACCCGCACCGTGATCGTGGGCGAGCCGAGTGCGGAGATGAAGGACCGCTTCACGCGCGTGCTCAAGGGCCATATCGCGATCGCCACCGCGCGCTTCCCCGAAGGCATCAGCGGCGGGCGTCTCGACAGCTTCGCGCGCCAATATCTGTGGCAGGTCGGGCTCGATTACGGGCACGGCACCGGGCACGGCGTCGGCGCCTTCCTCGCGGTCCACGAAGGCCCGCAGCGCATCTCGCCCCCGGGCGGCGCCTATGCGGGCGCGGACGAGCCCCTCAAGGCTGGCATGATCCTCTCGAACGAACCCGGCTACTACAAGGCGGGCGAATACGGCATCCGCATCGAGAACCTCGTTCTCGTGGTCGAGGTCGAGGGCGCGGCCCCCGAGGCCGACAAGAAACTGCTCGGCTTCGAGACGCTGACCTTCGCGCCGATCGACCGGCGACTGATCGATGTGTCGCTGCTGACCCCGGCCGAAAGGCAGTGGGTCGACGACTATCATGTCGAGGTGGTCGAGAAGATCGCGCCGCAGCTCGAAGGCGAGGAGCGCGACTGGCTCGTCGCCGCCTGCGCGCCGCTCTAAATCTCTTTCGAATCGGGTTTTTTCGGCTCGTCGGCGCCGCCGCGCGCCTGCGCCTTGCGGCGGCGCAGGTTGGCGCGAAGAGCCTCGGCGAGCCGCCTGGCCCTGTCGTCTTTGGGGTCGTCCTTGGGGGCGGTCATGACCTGCCTCTAAATAATTGCTTTTGCACTGCCAAGCCGGGTTGACTTGGACAGGGCGCTATGGTCATAGGCGCGCCGTTCTCCGCGCATGCTGCCGTAGCTCAGGGGTAGAGCACTCCCTTGGTAAGGGAGAGGTCGAGAGTTCAAATCTCTCCGGCAGCACCAGCCTTCATTCGCTATCCTCATCGTCCGACGAGAAGTCGGGCGTGACCTCGTGGATCACCGCGCGGATGGTCGAATAGAGCAGCGCCACCGTCATCGCGAGCAACGCGATCACCAGCACGGTGATGCCGAACAGGATGTTGTAGAGCCAGAAATACCACTGGGCCGGCAACTTCTCGAATTCGCCGATAGGGAAGACCAGCGCAAGCAGAAGGAAGAGGCTCGCCATCAGCGAGGTCGTCGCGACCTGCGCGACGCGCTTGACCGAACACCACACGTCCTCGTCGAAGTCCTGATCGACCCGCCGGATGAAGCCGGTCAGCGTCAGCATCAGCGCAAGGATCGTCGCGGACGCGGTCGCGCTCGCCGAGCCGAGATAGAGGCCCGAGGAGGCCAGCGCATCGACCAGCTGGAGCGCCTCGCCGGCCGAATAGACGCTGCCGATCGCCCATCGAGCCCCAAAGCCCAGTGCGCAGAAGACGACGAAAATCCCGTAGGCGAAAGGATGCGAACGCAACGACTGGCCCTCCTGTTGGTTATGGTCACGTAACGGATCGGCAAGGTCCATGTTTCCATCCAAAGGGGAGTCTTTGTGAGCGCACGCGACGGCACACCGGTCGACAAGCAGGAGCTGGCCGAGGAGCGGACCGATCTTGCCGAGGATCGCACGCTGATGGCGGTCGAGCGGACGATGGCGAGCTGGATGGGCGCGAGCATGGGCGCGATCGGCGTCGGCCTCGGTTTTCGCGCCATCTTCGGCGAAGTCCAGCCGCCCTGGCTGCCGCGGCTCATCGCGACCTTCTTCATGGTGTTGGCCATCGTCGTCGTGATCAGCGCCCAGCGGCGTGCCTGCCACGCGATCAAGCGCCTGTCCTCGAACCATGTCGATCCGCCCAATAGCGGCGGGCTCCGGATCGCCGCCTACGGGATCGCCGCCGGTGCCGCGATCCTGACGGTGGCGATCTGGGTCTTCTTTGAATGAGGGTGGCGGAATTCCGCCGTTTCCGATTAATGTCTGGAACCTGACAAAGCACGAGCCCGTTCGAGATTCAGGCAAGGAAAGAAGGCCATGGTGATCGACGACCCGATCGGACACGATCCGAACGACGTGACCGACGATCCATTCGAGGATTCCGTCGGCGGCGGCGGGATCATCGCCGTCGTCCTCCTGATCGTCGCGATCCTCCTGCTCGTCTTCATGTTCCGCGAGGAACTCGGCATCGGGACTCCGACGATGGAGGTCGACATCCCCGACCGGATCGATGTCGAGGAACCGTCCCCGACACCGCCCGCGATCGACGACTGACGCGTCGCGCCCGCCCGAATTGACAAGCGCGTGGCAAGCCGCCACCTCGCGCCCATCCTTCCAAGAACCGACGGAGCCCGGCATGACCCTCGACGCGACCCACGATCCCGATCTCAAGAGCTGGGTCGAGAGCGCCGACGGCCACCCGGAATGGCCGATCCAGAACCTGCCGCTGGGCGTCTTTTCGACGGCCGGCAAGGGGGCGCGGATCGGGACCGCGATCGGCGAGAAGATCCTCGATTTGAGGGCCATCGCGGAACGCGGGCTGATCGAGGACGAGGATGTCGCCGAAGCGCTGCGCAGCCGCGTGCTCAACGCGCTCTTCGCGCTCGGTGCCGACGCGATGGCGGACCTGCGCGCGCGCCTGTCGGTCCTGCTGTCGGACGAAGCCCACCGCGCCGAAGTCGAACCGCATCTCGTGGCGATGGACGCGACCGAGATGCAACTGCCGACCCATGTCGGCGACTACACCGATTTCTACGTCGGCATCCATCACGCGACCAACGTCGGCAAGGTGTTCCGTCCCGACAATCCGCTGCTGCCCAACTACAAGTACGTGCCGATCGGCTATCACGGCCGTGCCAGCTCGATCCGCGTGTCGGGCCATCCGCTGGTGCGCCCGTCGGGGCAGGTCAAGGCGCCCGACGCCGAGGTGCCGGTGCGCAGGCCCTCGGCGCGGCTCGACTACGAGCTCGAGATGGCGATCTGGATCGGCGAGGGCAACGCGCTCGGCGAACCGATCCCGATCGAGGAAGCGGGACAGCATATCGCGGGCTACGGGCTGCTCAACGACTGGTCCGCGCGCGACCTTCAGGGCTGGGAATACCAGCCCTTGGGGCCGTTCCTCGCCAAGAATTTCCTCTCGACGGTGAGCCCGTGGGTGATCACGCCGCAGGCACTTGCGCCCTTCATGAAGCCGATGAAGCCGCGCCCCGACGGCGATCCCGCCCCGCTGCCCTACCTCACCGGCGGCGAGGAGAAGTGCGCGCTGGGCGTCCGGCTCGAAGTGCTGCTGACGACCGCGAAGATGCGCGAGGCGGGCGAGGCGCCCTATCGCCTCAGCAAGGGCGAGGCCGACGCCGCCATGTACTGGTCTGCGCAGCAGGTGGTGACCCACCACGCCTCAAACGGCTGCAACCTCCAGCCGGGCGATCTCCTGGGCACGGGCACGCTGTCGATGGCGGACGAGGACGGGTTCGGCTCGCTGCTCGAACTCTCGAAGGCGGGCAAGCAGCCGATCGCGTTGCCCAACGGCGAGACGCGCACCTTCCTCGAGGACGGCGACGAGGTGACGCTGGTGGCGCGCTGCGAGGCGGACGGCGCGGTCCCGATCGGGTTCGGCAAATGCGCCGGCCAGGTACTGCCGGCGCGCGGCTAGGGGTTTTCGTTTCGCGAACGTGCCGATAGCGTGCCTCTCCACGAAGGGGAGGGCGCGATGCGTGCAAGCACATGGGCGGCAGTCGCCGCGGCGGCGATCACACTGATGACGACCGGCTGTTCCCCAAAGCGCGCAGGTGCCTCATCGCCATCGGTCGCGGCGCCGGTCGGCACCGCGCGTTACGACGTCCATGTCGACCCCTGGTTCTCCCTGCACAGCTTTGCCTGGAATGCGGCGCGCAACGCGTCGGGGCTCAAGCTGCGAAGCCGCGCGAGGATCGACGACGTCGACCGTGCGCTGCTCGAGCGTCCCGACATCGCGCAGGCCTTCGCGCCACTTGCCGCCGCCTATGCGCCCACTTTCGATATGCATCCCCTATTCTCGAAGGAATTGTACGGGATCGGGCTGGCCGCCTCGCTCGACCGATCGCAACTCGATCCCGCGCTTCGTGAGGCACTCGAGGCGTTCATGCCCGTCTACCGGACGCATTTCTGGCCGCGGCACGAGGCCGAGGCGCTGGCAATGAAGAACGACCTCGAGGGCGCGCTCGATCGCCGCGGCGACCGCATGGCTGCCATCCTCGCCGACAGTCTCGGCAGCGAGTGGGGCGAGCTTCCGATCCGCGTCGACCTCGTGCCCTACGCGACGCGGGCGGGCGCCTATACCTCGCAGCGGCGGATAGTGATCGCCGCGCTCGATCCCGACATGCGCGCCCGCCCGCTTGAGATGGTGTTTCACGAAAGTTCGCACCGCGCGCCGCTGGGCGACCGGTTCGAGGCCGCTGCGGAGGCGGCGCTGGCCCGTCACGGTCTCGCCAACGAGCGTTTCTGGCACCACCTCCTCTTCACCGCCTCGGCGATGGCGGCGCGGGACGTGCCGGGCGACGATTACGTCCCTTATCCGGTCGCGGTAGGGCTGGCAGGGGGCGAGTCTAAACCGTGGTACGACGCGCTCTTCGCAGTGTGGGACCGGCACGAAACGCTCGAGGCGCGTGCCGATGCGGCAGCCGCGATGGTCGCGGCGAACGAGGGTCGCTGAGGCCGCCCTCGCCGTTTCGTCGATGTGCGAACGCGCTTCGTCGTCGCTTTCCCCCGTTCGGCTTTTCGCGCCCCTGAGCGCCGTCGAAGCGGACGTGCTTTCGCGCCCCGTCTCGCTAGGTTGGGATCAGGGTTGGTCGCGGAAAAACGAACCTTTTCGAAGGGAAGGAAGAGCGATGAAAAAGACCCTGACCATGCTGGCCGGTGCCAGCCTCCTGATTTCCGGCAACGCGATGGCCATGCAGGCCGATCCCGTCATCGTCGAGGGCGAGTCCGCCCCGATCGTCGAGGTGAGCTATGCCGATCTCGACCTCACCGAGGCGAGCGACTTCTCCGCGCTCAAGGGCCGGGTTGCCAACGCGATCGAAATCGTCTGCTCGAGCGCCGACCACCAGAGCGTGCGCGAAGGCGGGTTCGACCAGTGCCGCAGCGACGCCACGGCCGATGCCAAGCGGCAGCTGCAATTTGCGCGCATGCAGGACAAGCTGTCCAAGTATGCGGGCCTCGCGATCGGCGGCGGGCAGCTGCGCACTATCACGTTCGTCACCGAGTAGGTCCCTCGTACCCTTCGGACACCGCCATGCCCCCGGCGGTGCCGGACGGGGGACGCAGGAAACGGTCGCCGCATCCCGTCGCGGCGGCCGTTTTCGTCTGACGGGATGGGAAGAATGGTGCCGCTTACAGGACTCGAACCTGTGACCCCCTCATTACGAATGAGGTGCTCTACCAACTGAGCTAAAGCGGCATCCGGATCGGGCGCATCGCCCGACGAAGCGCGGCGCATCTAACAGGCTCTGCCGTCCGGCACAAGCGGCTGCGTGCGGCCCATCATGCTTAACGGTTTCTTTAACGCTTTCGGGCATTTTCCGTTCGATTTGGAGATTTAACGGGCGGGATTCGCATGGACAGCTATTCCGAGAGCCAGGGCTATGACGCGGACGTCGCGGACGAGGTCGCACCGGGCGCCGACGTCGCCGACGCGATCGGCACCGACGAACGCCGCATGCACGTGCGCGCCTACAATTACTGGTGCTCGCTGCTCGAAGGGCGCGACTATCCCTCGATCGAGGACCTCGAGCCGGGCGATATCCGCGATTTCGGCCCGCATAGCGTGCTGCTCGACTTCACCGCCGGCATCGACAATCCGGCGACCCCCTATATCGGCGAGGCGATCCGCGAGGAATGCGGGCTCGAATCTGACATCAAGCGGATCGGTGACGTGCCGCCGCGCTCGCTATTGTCCCGCCTGACCGACCATTACATGCAGATCATCGCCAACCGCGCGCCGGTCGGCTTCGAGGCCGAGTTCGTCAACCAGCGCAACCACGAGATCTGCTACCGCGGCATCATGATGCCGTTCAGCTCCGACGGCGAGACGATCGACTTCATCTATGGCGTAATCAACTGGAAGGATCGCGGCGACGAGGTTGCCGCCGATACCCCGATCAAGGCCGCGTTGCCGCCGCTTGAGGATCCGGTCGAGGCCGTGCCCTCGCCCGGTTTCGTCGCGGCAGGGTCGCACCCGCAATGGGAAGACGGCCCGCTCGCCGAAGCGGCGGCCGAGGCCGATCCGGTGGCGGTCGCGGCGCTGGCCGACGCGATCACCGTGGGCGGGCTCGACATGGACGACGAGGACGCCCTGCTCGAGGCAGAAGGCCCGTCGGAGGACGACGGCCTCGCCGACTGGCTGTGTGCCGCACGCGAAAGCGCCGAGGTCTGCAAGCAGGCCGACGGGCGCAGCCGCGCCGCGCTCTACAAGGCGCTGGCAATGGCCTACGATTTCTCGGTCGCGGCCAAGCGCCGGCCCGAGGACTACGAGGAAATCCTGTCCGATGCCGGCGTGAAGGCGCAGGAACGCGCGCCGATGACCCCGGTGGTCAAGCTCGTCTTCGGCATCGACTACGACAAGACCCGCCTGACCGAATTCGCCGCGGCGCTCAGCTACGCGCATCGCAGCGACGTCGATTTCGGCGGCTTCACGAAGTTCGTCGAGGAAAGCGACGGCGGCCTCAAGGGGCTCGTCGCCGAAGAGCGCAAGGCGCGCCGCGGTGCAGCACCGACGATCGACAAGGCCGCGCTGGCCCGCGAGAAATTGCGCGGCGTCCCGGCGATCGACCTGTCCGAGATCAGTACCAACGACGAGTTCGCCCTGGTCGTCACCCGCCGCACGCCCGACGGGCGCCACGAGGTGATCGCGCGCGTCGTCGACGACAAGCTGCTCGACCGCGCGCTGATCAAGGCCGCCCGCTAGGGTCCACTTTTCCCAAACTCGCGCTTGAGGCCCTGTGACAGCGGGTCTATAGCCCGCGCCCGACCGGTCACGGGACAAAAGGGACAAGCGAGTTCGCATGGCTTCTGCTGCAACGCTCGTCGACGAGGCGCTCGCCGACACTCTCCGCAATGCATTGCGCAAGGGCGCACTACCTGGAGAATTGGAAGGCCTCGACAAGGCCGGCCTCGACGAGGCCGCGCGTTTCGTCACCGACGTCGCTGCCAAGCGCAGGCCCGGCGAACTGGCGCTCGCGCTGGAATCGATGGGCGGCGAGGCGGGTCATCGCCGCATGCGCCTGGCCATCGTCAACGACGACATGCCGTTCCTCGTGGACAGCATCGCCGGCGCGATCGCGGCCAAGGGCCTGTCGGTCTATCGCCTGCTCCACCCGATCCTGCCCGCGACGCGCGACAAGGACGGAAAGCTGCTCGACTATGCGGGCGACCATCCCGAATCGCTGATCTACATCGAGCTAGACCGCGCCGACGCGCGCGGGCGCCACGACCTGTCGGTCGAACTGCGCGACGTTCTTGCTGATGTGCGTGCCGCGGTTTCCGACTGGAAGAAGATGGTCGCCAAGCTCGGGGACGACGCCGACGCCATCGCCAACCGCGCGCCCGAAGCGGCCGCGCTGCTGCGCTGGCTCGGCGACAACAACTTCACGCTGCTCGGTCATGCCGACCTCGATGCCAAGGGCAAGTTTTCGTCCGGTCTGGGCATCCTGCGCGGCGGACTGAAACTGTGGGACGAAACCGTCACGCGGGCCGCGATCGAGGAAGTCGGCAAGGACCGACCCTTCCTCATCATGAAGGCCGACCGCATCTCGCCGGTGCATCGCCGCGTGCCGCTCGACGTGATCCTCGTCGCCAACGACGACGGTAGCGTGTCGATCCATTGCGGCCTGTGGACGTCGGCGGCGCTGCGCGCGCCTGCCGACGAGGTGCCGATCCTGCGCCAGCACCTTTCGGCGCTCGACAAGGAGCTGGGCTTCGCGCCGTCGAGCCATGGCGCCAAGGCGCTGGTCCACGCCATCTCGACCCTGCCGCACGATCTCGTCATCAGCTTCGACCCGCATGAAGTGCGCCAGGCCGCGCTGACCGCCATGTCGCTCGCCGACCGGCCGCGCCCGACGCTGATGATCCTCGAGGGCGCGATCCGGCGGCATCTTTATGCCTTCGTGTGGTTGCCGCGCGACGAGCTGTCGACCTCGCGCCGCAAGGCGATCCAGATGATGCTCGAGGACGAGGTCGGCTCGCCCATCACGAGCTGGGCGGTCGAACTGGGCGACGGCGAACTGGCGCTGCTGCGCTTCATCATGGCGACCGACCCCAATGAGCCGCTGCCCGACGTCGAAGCGCTCGACGCCGCGCTCGTCGAGATGGTGCGCGGCTGGGCGCCAGCGGTCGAGGCGGACCTCATCGAGGCGGTCGGGCCCGGGCGCGCGACGCGGCTCGCGCTGACCTATCTGGCCGCGATGCCCGAGGGCTATCGCACCCGCACCGAGCCGTCCGAAGGGGCGAGCGATATCCTGCGCATTTCCTCGCTGCCTGCCGATTCCGACGCGCGCGATGCGCGGCTCTATCGTTCGGATCTCGATGATTCGCACCAGCTGCACCTCAAGACCTATCGCCGCGGCGGGTTGATCCCGCTGTCCGATGCGGTCCCCGTGCTCGAGGAGTTCGGGTTCCGGGTGCTCGAAGAAATCCCGACCTCGCTGGCCGACGGGGCGCTCGGCTACATCCACAATTTCCACCTCGAACTGCCGGTCGGCACCGACGTCGACGCGATCTTCGCGCGCGCGGCCATGGTCGAAAGCGCCATCGCCGAAGTGATGGGCGGCCAGGAAGAAAGCGACGAGTTCAACAAACTCGTCCTGTTCGCCGGGCTCGAACCGCGCGCGGTCGTGTGGCTGCGCGCCTGGTTCCGCTACCTGCGCCAGACCGGCGTCGCCTTCGGTCTCGCCACCGTGGTCGAGGCGCTCGCGCGCTCGCCCGAGGCGACCCGCGCGCTGATCGACGCCTTCACCGCTGCGCACGATCCGGCGGCGAAGAACGGCCGCGACGCCGCCACGGCGGAGGCCTTCAAGCGGTTCGATGCCGCGCTCGCCAAGGTGCGTGCGATCGACGACGACCGCATCTTCCGCCTGATGCGTAGCGTGGTCGCCTCGACGCTGCGCACCAACGCCTTTTCGCCCGCCGCCGAGGAAGCGCTGGCGTTCAAGATCGACAGCAAGAACATCCCGGGGCTGCCGGCGCCGGTGCCGTGGCGCGAGATCTGGGTCTACAGCCCGCGCATCGAGGGTATCCACCTGCGCGGCGGGCCGATCGCCCGCGGCGGATTGCGCTGGTCGGACCGGCGCGACGATTTCCGCACCGAGATCCTCGGCCTCGTCAAAGCGCAGCTGGTCAAGAATGCGGTGATCGTCCCGACTGGTGCAAAGGGCGGCTTCTACGCCAAGCAATTGCCCAACCCGGCGGTCGACCGCGACGGCTGGCTGGCGGAAGGCACCGAGGCCTACCGCATCTTCATCCGCTCGCTCCTTTCGATCACCGACAACATTCTCGACGACAAGGTCGTCCACCCCGAGAGTGTTGTCGTCCACGACGGCGAGGACCCCTATTTCGTGGTCGCCGCCGACAAGGGCACGGCGAGCTTTTCCGATGTCGCCAACGCGATCGCGCTCGAGCGCAACTTCTGGCTCGGGGACGCCTTCGCCAGCGGCGGGTCGAACGGCTACGACCACAAGGCGATGGGGATCACCGCGCGCGGCGCATGGGTCTCGGTCCAGCGCCACTTCCTCGAAATGGGGATCGACGTGCAGACCGATCCGGTCAGCGTGATCGGCTGCGGCGACATGTCGGGCGACGTGTTCGGCAACGGCATGCTCCTGTCGAAGGCGATCAGGCTGGTCGCGGCGTTCGATCACCGCCACATCTTCATCGATCCCGATCCCGATCCCGCGAAGAGCTGGAAGGAGCGCCAGCGCCTGTTCGACCTGCCCCGTTCGAGCTGGGAGGACTATAACGCCAAGCTCCTCTCCAAGGGCGGAATGATCGTCCCGAGGGACCAGAAGGAAATCAAGCTCTCCCCCGAAGCGCGCGCGGCGCTCGGCATCGAGGAAGAGACGGTCGGGCCGCGCACGCTGATCAGCATGATTCTCAAGGCGCCGGTCGACCTCATCTGGTTCGGCGGCATCGGCACCTACGTGAAGTCGAGCGGGCAGACCCATTCCGATGTCGGCGACCCCGCCAACGACGCGCTACGGGTCGACGCGGTCGAGCTCAACGCGAAAGTGATCGGCGAGGGCGCCAACCTCGGCATCACCCAGGCCGGCCGCATCGAGTTCGCGATGGCCGGCGGTCGCATCAATACGGACTTCATCGACAATAGTGCGGGCGTCGACTGCTCGGACAACGAGGTCAACATCAAGATTCCGCTCAACCGCGAGATGCGCGAGGGCAGGCTCAAGCTGGACGCGCGCAACACGCTGCTGTCCAAGATGACCGACGACGTGGCCGCGATCGTGCTCGAGGACAATCGCCTCCAGGCGCTGGCGCTGTCGATCGCCGAGGCGCGCGGGGCGGCGGGCCTGCCGGGCTTCGTGCGGACGATCGAGATGCTAGAGGCCTCCGGTCGTCTCGACCGCAAGGTCGAAGGGCTGGCCTCGTCCGACGCGCTGCTTCGCCGCGCCCAGGAAAATCGCGGCCTGACGCGGCCCGAACTCGCGGTCGTACTGTCGATGTCGAAGATCGCGCTGCAGGATGCCGCGGAGCATATCGGGCTGGCCGACGATCCGTTGATGGAAGCCGAACTGTTCGCGGCCTTCCCCAAGCCGATGATCGCCAAGCACAAGGACGCAGTGGCGCATCACCGGCTCGAGAACGAGATCATCGCGACCAAGGTCGCCAACCGTCTCGTCAACCGGCTCGGCCCGTCGGTCGCGCTCGACATGACCGAGGAGGAAGGCGCCGCACTGGGCCAGGTCGTCGCGGCCTTCCTCGTCGCGGAGCGTTTGCTCGACCTCAAGACGCTGTGGAAGCGGATCGAGGAAGCGCAGATCGACGAGCAGGCGCGCATCGAACTGTTCGCGACCGCGGCCAAGTCGATCCGCGTCCACCTGTCGGACATCCTTCGCTCGGCGGGCTCGGAAACCAGCATCACCAAGCTGGTCGAGATGCTCGAACCCGGCTTCAAGGCGATCAACAAGGCCGCGTCCAAGGTCATCCGCTCCGAAGTGCGGGCCGAGGCCGAGGCGCGCCGCGTCGCGCTGATCGGGCTGGGCGCCGACGAGGCGCTGGTCGAGCACCTCGTGCGTCTCTACCAGCTCGACGGCATCTTCGGGCTGGCGGCGCTGGCCGCGCGCAAGCATATCGACCCGCTGCCGCTGACCAAGGCCTATACGGCGCTTGGCGAGACGCTCGGTCTCGACTGGGCGCAGCACCAGCTGGTCCGCTACGTGCCGACCGATCACTGGGAGCGCCTGCTCGTCGCGGGTCTCGCGCGTGACTTCGAACAGTTGCGGATCGACTTCCTGTCGCGCCAGCGTGGTGACGAACCCGACGCCAACGTGGCGCGCTGGGTCGACCGCAACGGCGCGCGGATCGAGCAGTTCAGGAAGCTGGTCGACCGGGCACGCAACCATGGCGGTGCGACCTCGGCAATGCTCGCCCAGATCGCCAACCAGGCGCGTATCCTGCTCGGCCGCTGAACGACGTTTCGATGAAGGTCGCGCTCCTCACGCCCGCGTCGTGGGACCCGCAGTTCCACGAGCTCGGCCGGATGGTCGAAATGCTGGGCGAGGGCGGGATCGAGGCCGTGCCGACCGTCTGGTCGCAGTGCGACGACGCGGTGCTGCGAAGCGTCGAGGGCGTGCTGCCGCTGATCGCTTGGGGCTATCACCTCGATCCGGGGCGCTGGTTCGACCTTCTCGACCGGATCGCCTTCCGCAAGGTGCCGGTCGCCAACCCGGTCGAGGTGCTGCGCTGGAACAGCGACAAGGCCTATCTGGGCGAACTAGACGCGAAGGGCGTCGCGACAGTGCCGGGCATCGTCGGCCATGGCGGAGAAGGCGCCGCGCTGCTCGAGCGCGCGCGGAGCGAATATGGCGATATTGAACTCGTGGTGAAGCCGATGGTGTCGGCCTCGGCCGCGGGCACTTACCGGCTCGCGCCCGGCGCGGTGCTTCCCGACGAATTGCGCGAGCGGCGCCTGCTCGTTCAGCCGTTCCTTCCCGCAATCCTCGACAAGGGCGAGACCTCGCTAGTCTATTTCGGCGGGCGCTACAGCCATGCCGCGACCAAGCGAGCCAAGCCCGGGGACTATCGCGTCCAGCCGGAATTCGGCGGCAGCGAAGAGCAGGTCGAACCGTCGGCCTCGATGGTGGCACTCGCCGAGGCCGCGCTCGCGGCCGCGCCTGCCGAAACCGCCTACGCGCGCGTCGACATCGTCGAGGACGGCGAGGTCCCGCGCATCATGGAGCTGGAACTGGTCGAGCCCGACCTGTTCCTGCGCTACGCCCCCAACAAGGGCGCGGCATTCGTCTCGTCGATCAGAGCCATGCTGTCGGCATAGATCCACTGGCGGATTGCCGAGGCGAGGTTGGTGCGCGCGCTCGCCCCGCCGGAAAAGCGCCACAGGTCGATTTCCGCGATCAGCGCGTTCAAGGGCAGGCGGCGTGCCTTTGCAGCCTGCGAGAGCGCTTCCCAGAAGACGGGTTCGAGGCTGATCGAGGTCTCGTGCCCCGCGATCGTCACCGAGCGCTTGAGCGGCGAGGCGGGAAGGGGAACGTCGTCCATCGGATCAGTACATGTGCTGCCCGCCGTTGATCGACAGGGTCGAGCCGGTGATGAAGCCCGCATTCTCGCTGGTCAGGAATTCGACCCCGCGCGCGATCTCGTCGGCCTTGCCGAGGCGTCCGACGGGAATGCGCGCGACGATCTTCTCGAGCACGTTGTCGGGGACCGCGGCGACCATGTCGGTGTCGATATAGCCGGGCGCGATGGCGTTGACCGTGACGCCGCTGCGCGCCCCTTCCTGCGCCAGCGCCTTGGTGAAGCCGTGGATGCCCGACTTGGCGGCAGCATAGTTGACCTGGCCGTACTGGCCGGCCTGCCCGTTGATCGAGCCGATGTTGACGATGCGCCCGTAGCCGCGCTCGGCCATGCCTTCGAACACGCACTTGGCCATGTTGAAACAGCCGCCAAGGTTGGTGTCGATGACTTCCTGCCACTGGTCGTGGCTCTGGCGCTTCATGGTCGCGTCGCGGGTGATGCCGGCATTGTTGACGAGGACGTCGACCGGGCCGAGGTCGTTCTCGATCTGCCTGACGGCTTCCTGGCACGCCTGGAAGTCGGCGACGTCGAACTTGTAGGCGGGAATTCCGGTGCGTTCGGTGAATTCGGCAGCCTTCTGCTCATTGCCGGCATAGGTCGCCGCGACCTTCATCCCCTTGTCCTTGAGGCGCGCCGCGATTGCTTCGCCGATCCCGCGCGTGCCACCCGTCACCACTGCTACCCGTGCCATGTTCGTCATCCCCTGTTGGGGCCGGCGGGTCAGTCGATCCAGCCGGCCAGTTCGCGTCGCGTGAGCGCTTCGAGCATCCTGATACCCGCCGCGCCGTCATTGAGGCAATCGAGCCGGGCGAAATGAGTTCCGCCCGAGGCGAGGAAATCTTCGCGCCCGCGAATGCCCAGCTCCTCGATCGTCTCGAGGCAGTCGGCCGCAAATCCGGGGGCTGCGATCGCCAATTTGGTCGTCCCGCTAGAGGCCAACTGTTTCAGCATCGTGTCGGTGGCAGGCTCGAGCCACTTGGCGCGGCCGAAACGCGACTGAAAGCTCGTCTCGACGCGAATGTCGAGCCGGTTCGACAACAGCCGCGAAGTCTTGCGGCAATGGCAGTGATAGGGATCGCCGAGTTGAAGCGTGCGCTCGGGCATGCCGTGATAGGAGAGCAGCAGCAGCTCGGGCTCGAAATCGAGCGCGGAAAGCTGGCGGGTGAGGTCGTCCGCGAGCGCGTCGATGTAGAGCGGGTCGTCGTGATAGGCGGGCAGGGTGCGGATGGCGGGCTGCCAGCGACGCTTCGCGACCGCCGCGAACAATGCATCGTGGCTGCTCGCGGTCGTGGCGGCGCTGTATTGCGGGTAGAGCGGCATGAAGACGATGCGGCGCGCGCCCTTGTCCCACAGGCGTTCGAGCGCGCTATCGATCGACGGATTGCCGTAGCGCATGCCCCATTCGACCATCGCGGCATCGCCCAGCGCCTGCTGCAGCGCTTCGGCCTGGCGGCGGGTGATCGCGGCAAGCGGGGAGCCGTCCTTCGTCCACACTTCGCGATAGGCCGCCGCGCTCTTCCTCGGGCGTGTGTTGAGGATGATGCCGCGTAGGATCGGTTGCCAGGCGATGGGAGGGATCTCGACCACGCGGCGATCGGACAGGAATTGTTTGAGGTAGCGTTTGACCGCGCCCGGCGTCGGCGCGTCGGGCGTGCCGAGATTGGCGACAAGCACGCCGACCCTCGGCGCGGGAAATTGCGGATGATCGTCTGGGCGCTCCATCCTTGCCGCCATTTCCACGCTTTTCGCCGGCTGGCAAGGACGGGACTTGGTCCTAGAGCGCCTCGACGATGGTGGCGTTGGCAATGCCGCCGCCCTCGCACATCGTCTGCAGCCCGTAGCGCTGCCCGCGCGCCTTCAAGGCATGGACGAGGGTCGCCATCAGCTTGGTACCGCTCGCGCCCAACGGGTGGCCGAGCGCGATCGCGCCGCCATTGACGTTGAGCTTGTCGGGGTCGGCGCCTGTCTCGCGCAGCCAGGCGAGGGGGACCGGGGCGAAGGCCTCGTTGACTTCGTAGAGGCCGATGTCCTCGTGGGTGAGGCCGGCGCGTGTCAGCACGCGCTCGGTCGCCGGGATCGGCTCCCACAGCATCATCACCGGGTCGCCCGCAGTCACCGCAAGGCTGACGATCCGCGCCATCGGGGTCAGGTCGAAGCGCTTGAGTGCCGCTTCGGAGACTACCATCACCCCGCTCGCCCCGTCGCAAACTTGGCTGGCATTGCCCGCGGTGATCTTGCCGCCCGGCGTGACAGCATCGAGCGCGGCGAGCCCTTCCATCGAGGCATCGAAGCGGATGCCCTCGTCCGTGTCATGACGGATCGTCCTGCCCTCACGGTCGAGGCCGTCGAGCGCGAGGATTTCCCGGTCGAACGCACCGGCCTCGGTCGCGGCAGCGGCGCGGCGATGGCTTTCGAGCGCGAAGGCGTCGAGTTCCTCGCGCGAGAACTGGTATTTCTCGGCGATCATGTCGGCGCCGGTGAACTGGCTGAATTGGGTGACGCCGTAGCGTTCGAGGAGGGCCGGGCTCCACGGCCCTGTGCCGACGCCCGCCTGCAGCGCGAGCATGGTCGGGCTGCCCATCGGCACTCGGGTCATGCTCTCGACGCCCGCGGCGATGACGACGTCCTGCGTCCCGCTCATCACGCCCTGCGCGGCGAAATGGAGCGCCTGCTGCGAGCTGCCGCACTGACGGTCGATGCTGACCGCAGGGACGCTGTCGGGAAGCGAGGAGGCGAGCACGCAGCTGCGCCCGATGTGGAAGCTCTGTTCGCCGACCTGGCTGACGCAGCCCATGACCACGTCCTCGATCGCAGCCGGGTCGATGCCCGTGTCGTCGACCAGCGCGTCGAGAATGGCGGCGCCGAGGTCGTTGGGATGCCATTCGCGCAGCGCGCCCTTGCGGCGGGCCCCGGCAGTGCGGCGGGCGGCGACGATATAGGCTTCGGGCATGGGGCGTTCCTAGATGGTGGCAGTGAAGGGCAGGCGGGTGACGGGTTCGCTCCCGCCCGCTGCGAGCGCATTGGCGATCGCGGCCGCGAGCACCGAGGCTCCGAGCTGCGAGACCCCGCCCGGAGGCGCGCTGCTGGCGATACGCTCGACGGTGACGGCCGGGAGCTTCGTCGGGGTGGCGGAGCGACGACCGGGATGCGCCAAGCCGGCGCGCCAGTCTGGCGCAGGGGCGGTGGCATGGTCGAGCGCGGAAAGCAGTCCGCCTTCGACCTGTTGCGCGGCAAGTGCTGTGTGCGCTGCCCGGCCGCAGTCGAACACGGCCGTCAATTTGTGCACTTCGACGCCGCCGTCGGGCGCGCGGGCGGCTTCGGCGACGAGGGCGATCGCGCTGCCGTCGATGCGCGCGGCGGCGATCCCCATGCGGCTGCCGATGCCGCCGCCGTCCCAGCCTGAAAGTTCGCCGACGCGGCGCAGGCTGGCGACAAGCGCGGGGTCGTGGCCGAGCATGCCGATGCGGAAGCCGAGCGGTTCGGCGCCGATCGCGCGCGCGACCACATCGACCATGACCTCGCCGGCAAAGCGGGTGAGCGCACCGGTGCCGCCGCGCAGGTAGCCGGTGCGGATGGGCAGGTCGACCTCGTGCGCTTCGACTGCGATATCGGCGATGCCGTAGGGCGGGACCGCGCCGTCCGTGTCGAGGCCGCCGCCCGATTTTCCCGCGACGCGACGCAGCGCGGCGGTCGTACCCAGCGCGCTCGCATAGCGCGCGTGCCAGGCGGCAATGCGGCCCTCGCCGGGCACGGCGGCGATACGCATCGCGAGCGGCGGGCGGAGCGGATCGAACAAGGCGGCATGGTCGTGGGGAAGGGTCAGCTGGACCGGGCGCCCCAGCTGGATGGCGAGGATTGCGGCGATGGGGGCGGCATCGGCCTCGAGCGCGCGTCCGTCGTCGGCGCCGACGGGCATCGGGAAGACGGCGACCTTCTCGCCGGGCAGGCCGGTGACGCGCCGCACCGCGTCGCGAACCGCTTCGGGGGCCTGGCTGGGGGCCCACACTTCGATCCCGCCCTCGCTGGTCGGGCGCGCGGTGGCGGTGAGCGGTTCGAGCCCATGATGCGGGGTCGCGGCGAAGAGGAAGTCGTGGCGCAGTACGCGGTCTGCATCGGCGAGGACGCCCGCTGCATCGCCTTCTTCGACCAGCGTGTCGCCGCTGGTGCCGAGCCGGTCCGTAAGCGAGAGTTCGATGGACGCGCCGTCGGGCCCCGCCGCGCGATAGCGGATGTCGGCGGCCTGCATCGCCTGGTCCGCCGCCCACCATGTGTCGGCGACCGCCGCGATCCAGTCCTCGCGCTCGACCAGTTCGATGAGGCCGGGACGCGCGCGCGCAGCGGCGCGGTCGAGACCGAGGATGGAGCCTCCGCGAGGCGCGAGGCGCGCCGAGGCATAGAGCAGCCCGGGCAAGCGCACGTCGCCTGCCAGCCGCCAGCTTCCGCGCACCTTGGCCGGGCCGTCGAGGCGCGCGAGCGGCAAGGCGGGGGCGTCGACGAGCTCGACGTTCGGGACAGAGCGGTCGGCGGCGGCAGCGGCGAGATCGCCGATCGAGACGCGTTTGGGGCCCGCCGACACCCAACCCTTGTCGAGACTGCATTCTTCGGGTTCGACGCCCATCCGGTCGGCGGCCTCGGCGAGAAGCATCGCGCGTGCGGTCGCGCCCGACAGGCGCATTGCTTCCTCGAAAGCGCGCACCGAGGTGGCCGCAGCGGTGGCGCGGAACTCGTCGACGCCTGCGACATCGGCGAGGAGCGGATTGGACGCTCCGCCCGCGCCGACGGGAAGCGGCTCCACCCCGACCAACGCCGGATCAGCGCCGAGCGCGCCTGCGACCAGCGCGGCGAGCGCGGTCCAGATACCCTGGCCGGTCTCGACCTGCGGGACGGCGATCGTGACCTGCCCGTCCTCGGCGATGCGCAGGTAATGACCGTAGCTCGCACCGCCGCCGGACAGACTGCCGAAGCGGGGCGGCGGGGCGCCGCGCGGCCATAGCGCGTAGGCGACGACCAGCCCGACGCCGGCGCCGCCTCCGACGAGCAGGTCGCGGCGGGTCAGCCGCGCCATGGCCTAGCCGGCATGGGCCGCCTTCAACGCGACGCGGTCGATCTTGCCGGTGCCGAGGCGCGGTAGCGGCCCGTCGGCGAAGATGAAGCGCTCGGGCACCTTGAAGGCGGCAAGCTTGGTCCTGAGGAAGTCGCGCAGATCGTCTTCCGAGATGCCTTCTGCGGAATGGACGACCGCGACCGGGACTTCGCCCAGGCGCTCGTCGGGCGCGCCGAACACGCAGACCTCGTCGACCTTTTCGCAGGCGTAGAGCGCGGCCTCGACCTCGGCAGCGGCGATATTCTCGCCCCCGCGCAGGATGATGTCCTTCTTGCGATCCACGATGAACAGATATTCGTCCTCGTCGAGATAGCCGATGTCGCCGGTGCGGAAATAGCCGTCCTCGGTATAGGCGGCCGCAGTGGCTTGCGGGTTGTCCCAGTAGCCTTTGATGGTCGCGACCGAACGGATCGCGACCTCGCCGGTCTCGCCCTTGGGAAGGTGGGCGCCGTCCTCCCCGAGGATAGCGATCTCCACGAACGGCACCTGCTCGCGGCCGGTCGACGTCGGCTTGTCGAGATAATTCTCGAAGAAGATGCCGCAGCCGACCGCATTGGTCTCGGTCAGGCCATAGCCCTGGATCGACTGCGCCTCGGGCATCTCGTCGGCCTGGCGCAGCACGTGCGCGGCCGGGCGCGGCGCGCCGCCCGAATTGATATAGCCCATCGAGGAGAGGTCGTAGTCGTCGCGCTTTGGATGGTTCATCACCTCCATCGCCATGGTCGGAACCCCGGTAAAATGGGTGACGCCCTCGTCCTGGATCAGCTGGAGCGCATGCTCGGCGTCCCACTTGGGCATCAGCACCAGCGCGCGTCCGATGACGTAGCTGGTGAGCATGACGGGGACTTCGCCGGTGACGTGGAACAAGGGGACCGAGACCAGCGCACGCAGCGGCAGGTCCTTGTAGCGCCCCTGGCTCTCGAGCACGCCCTTCAGCACCATCAGCGAGACGGTGTAGATATAGGCGGCCTGGCAGACCTGCATGTGGGTCGAGAGCGCGCCCTTAGCATCGCCGGTCGACCCCGAGGTAAATAGGATCGTCGCATCGTCATCAGGTGCGACGGTCGGCAGCGCGATCGCATCGTGCCCGCCGGTGAGCAGCGAGGAGAAAGCCTCTACGGCAGGCTTCGAAATGTCGACGTCGACCACCGCGATACCCAGATCGAGGCCCGCGACCATCTGCGTATGAGGCTTGGCGGCGATCACCATCGCGGGACAAGTGAGTTCGAGTGCGTGACGCAATTCCTCCTCGCGCCACCAGCCGTTGATGAGCGTCGCGACCCCGCCTGCCTTGAGGATTGCCTGGTAGGCGACGATCCACGCGGTGCAGTTGCGCATCGCGATGCCGATGCGGTCGCCTTTCTTGGTGCCGCGCGCCACCAACGCCTTGGCGAGCCGCGTCGACAGCGCGTTCAGTTCGGCGAAGGTCAGCCGCTCCTCGCCCGAAATGACCGCGACCTTGTCGGCGTTCATCATCGCGAAGGCGTCGAACAGCATGGGCAGAGTCGGCGGGAAGTTGGAGACGTATTTCTTGCCGTCCGGCGTCTCGGCCAGCTGGAGCATTCCGTCCGGCCCGGTCAGCTTCTCCAATACCGCTTCATATTGCTGATCGAGCGCACTCGGCATCCAACACTCCTTTGCCTTTGGGGATGTCCACCCTATGAGGCAGGGGAACAAGAGGGAAGCCATGACGAACGACCGTATTCAAAATGATGAAGGCATCGCCTTTCCGGACCTCGGTCTGGATCCGGTCGCCATCGATTTCGGCTTCTACGAGCTGCGCTGGTACAGCCTCGCTTACCTGGCCGGGATCGTCGTCGGCTACTGGTACCTGCTCAAGCTGCTCAAGCAGCCGGGCGCACCGATGGCGCGGCGCCACGCCGACGACTTCATCCTGTGGGCGACCTTCGGCATCATCCTTGGCGGGCGCGTCGGCTACGTGCTGTTCTACAACCTCGCTTACTACCTCGATCACCCGCTCCAGATCCTCAACCTGCGCGACGGGGGCATGAGTTTCCACGGCGGGGTACTCGGCACCACACTCGCGATCATCTTGTTCGCCCGCTCGCAGGGGCTCAACTGGCTGCGCGTCCACGACTATGTCGCCTGCACCGTGCCCTTCGGCCTGTTCTTCGGGCGGCTTGCCAATTTCGTGAACGCGGAATTGTGGGGCGCGCCGACCGACGTGCCCTGGGCGATCCGGTTCCCCGAATATCTCAACGGGCAGTGGATGCTCGGGCCGCCGCGTCACCCGAGCCAGCTTTACGAGGCGGGGCTCGAGGGCATCCTCCTGTTCCTGATCCTCGCCTTCATGTTCTGGCGAACCGACGCGCGCTACCAGCCGGGCAAGCTCGTCGGTGCGTTCATCTTCTTCTACGGAGCGTTCCGCTTCGGGCTTGAATATATCCGCGAGGCCGACGCGCACCTATCCGACTTCGCGATGGCGACGGGGCTGCACATGGGCCAGTGGCTGAGCCTGCCGATGATCCTGGGCGGCCTCTACCTGATGGCGACCGCCAAGGGCCGTCGCGTGCGGGTGGAGCCTACGGTCGGCACGCAAAGCGTGGCATGAGCCTTCAGGACACGCTGAAGGCCGAAATCGAGCGCGACGGGCCGGTCGGCATCGACCGCTGGATGACCGCCTGCAACCAGCATTATTACGGCACGCGCGATCCGCTCGGGCAGGAGGGCGATTTCACCACCGCGCCCGAAATCAGCCAGATGTTCGGCGAACTGGTTGGCGCGGCGCTGGCCGATGCGTGGCTGCGCGCCGGGGCGCCGGTTGAGGCGGTCTATGCCGAGCTCGGCCCGGGTCGAGGGACGCTCGCGTCAGACGCGCTGCGCCTGCTGGCCAAGGCACGGTTCGAGGGCGGGAAACACCTTGTCGAGACCAGCCCGGTGCTCCGCGAGATGCAGGCCAAAGCGGTGCCGGGCGCGGTGCATCACGTGTCTATCGAGGACTTGCCCACGCGCCCTCTCCTGTGCGTCGCCAACGAATTTTTCGACGCGCTGCCGACCCGCCAATTCGGCCCCGAAGGCGAGCGCAAGGTGCAGGTCGAGGCCGGCCGATTCACCTATACCACCTCGCATGTCGACCGCGAGGAAAGTCCCGAACGCGAGGCGACGATGGCTTCGCTCGCGCGGCATCTCGTCGCCAATGGCGGCGTCGCGCTCGTCATCGATTACGGATTCTGGGAAGGCGGCGCGGACACGCTCCAGGCGATGCGCGCGCACGATCATGCCGACCCGCTCGCCGACCCGGGCGAGAACGACCTCACCACCCATGTCGATTTCGGCGCGCTGGCGAAGGCGGCTGCAGGCGAGGGCGCGTCGCTCACCCGCATGATCGCGCAGGGCAGCTGGCTCGAAAATCTCGGCATCGGCGCGCGCGCGATGGCGCTGGCGGCGGCCAACCCGGATCGCACCGAGGCGATCGCCGCCGACCGCCGCCGCCTGTGCGACGAGGCGCAGATGGGAACCCTGTTCAAGGTGATGGCCGTCCACGCGCCCGGCTGGCCCGCACCAGCGGGCTTTCCGGCATGAACCTCGACATCGTCACCGCGCCCACGCTCGGCGTCCCACACGGCTTTTTCGGCCATACGGGCGGCCTGTCGGCGGGCGCGGTCGCGGGGCTCAATTGCGGGTTCGGGGCCAAAGACGATCCCGAGATGGTGCGCGCCAATCGCCGCCTCGCCGCCGACGCGCTGATCGCAGGGGCGCCGCTCGCCTCGGTCCATCAGGTGCACAGCGCAACCTGCGTCGTCGCGACCGAACCGTGGCCGATCGAAGAGCGCCCGCATGCCGACGCGCTGGTCACCGACCGGCCCGGCCTCCTGCTGGGCATCGTCACCGCCGACTGCGCGCCGGTGCTGCTCGCCGACACCGAGGCAGGCGTCGTGGGCGCGGCGCATGCCGGCTGGCGCGGGGCCATCGGCGGGGTCACCGATGCCGCGATCGCCGCCATGCTGAAGCTCGGCGCGAAGATCGAACAGATCACGGCTGCGGTCGGCCCGTGCATCGGGCGAGCGAGCTACGAGGTCGACTACGCCTTTCCCGACCCGTTCCTCGCCGAGGACCCGGACAATGCGCGCTTCTTCCTCGAAGGACCCGCCGACAAGCCGCATTTCGACCTTGAAGCCTATGTCGCGGCGCGCGTCGCGGCGGCGGGCGTGCGCCAGGTGTGGGCCGCGGGGCTCGATACCTATGCGCTACCCGACCGCTTCTATTCCTATCGCCGCGCGACCCACGAGAACGCGCCCACCTATGGCCGCCAGATCAGCATGATTGGCCTTGCCCCTAAGACGCGCTAAGCCGCGCCCGACACTTTCCCCGAGGAGTTTTCCCGTGAGCAACGACACCAAGATCGGCAACCACCAGATCGACCCCGCCACGCTGATGATGGGCTACGGGTTCGACCCGCATCTGTCCGAGGGCGCATTGAAGCCGCCGATCTTCCACACCTCGACCTTCGTCTTCCAGAAGGCCGCCGACGGGAAGCATTTCTTCGAGGGCATCACCGGCAAGCGCCCGGGCGGCGCGGGCGGGCTCGTCTATTCGCGCTTCAACAATCCCAACCAGGAAATCCTCGAGGACCGCCTCGCACTTTGGGAAGGCGCCGAGGACGCGCTGGTCTTCTCGAGCGGGATGACCGCGATTTCGGTGCTGCTCCTCTCGATGGCGCGCCCGGGCGATGTGATCCTGATGAGCGGCCCGCTCTACGCGGCGACCGAGAGCATCATCATGAAGATCCTGCCGCAGTTCGGCATTTCCTATGTCGATTTCCCCGCCTCGGCGACGCGGGAGGAGATCGAGGCGAAGATGGACGAGGCCAAGGCCATGGCCGAGGAAAAGGGCGGCAAGGTTTCGCTGATCTATCTCGAGAGCCCGGGCAACCCGACCAACGCCTTGGTCGACGTCGAGGCGGTGCACGCCGCGCGGCAGGCCAAGCTGCCCGACGCGCCGATCGCGATCGACAACACCTTCCTCGGCCCGATCTTCGCCAAGCCGCAGGACCAGGGCGCGGACCTCAGCGTCTACAGCCTGACCAAATATGTCGGCGGTCACAGCGATCTCATCGCGGGCGGGATCACGGGCAAGAAGACGCTGATCGACAAGATCATTCCGATGCGCAACACGCTGGGCGGAATCTGCGACGCCAATACCGCGTGGATGCTGCTGCGAAGCCTCGAGACGCTCGAATTGCGCATGACGCGGGCCGCGGAAAGCGCGCGCGCGGTGTGCGACTTCCTCAAGGACCATCCCAAGGTCGAGCGGCTCGGCTATCTCGGCCATCTCGAGGAAGGCAGCCGGCAGAAGGATATCTACGATCGCCACTGCACCGGTGCGGGTTCGACCTTCTCGCTGTTCGTGAAGGGCGGCGAAGCGGAGGCGTTCCGCTTCCTCGATGCGCTGAAGCTCGCGAAACTCGCGGTCAGCCTCGGCGGCACGGAGACGCTCGCCTCCGCGCCCGCGGCGATGACGCATTTGTCGGTGCCCGAGGAACGGCGCCAGGCGCTCGACATCCAGGACAATCTGGTGCGCGTGTCGATCGGGATCGAGAAGCCCGACGATTTGATCGCGGATTTCTCGAACGCGCTGGACGCGATCTAGGCGCTGAAGGGGGTCAGGGCGGCCTGACCCCGTCGGACCTGTCGGCTTCGCCGCAGGCCGTCCGCGCTGCGCCGTCTCTCCGCGCTGCTAGGATTTCGCTGGCGAAATCTACGCTACGCTCGGCGGCTTGCGACTAGCCCCAATCCTCGATGCGCCAGCCCTGCTCCTTGGCGAGTTCCTCGAGCTTGCCGTGCGGGTTCACCGCGACCGGCTCGTCCGACCATTCGAAGACCGGTCGGTCGGTGACGTGGTCCGAGTAGAAGCGGACGTGTCCGCGCACGATTTCCGATTGGCTTTCCCAGTCGAGGATCATCGCCATCTTGGCGGGACCGTAGCAATTCTGGCCGTCGATCTTGGCATGCACTTCCTCGTCCAGCCCCAAGATGGTGTTGGTGCCGATGACATGGTCGAAGCCCATCCGCGCGCCGATTTCCTGGGCGTAGAAGCGGTAGCTCGCGGTCGCCATGACGACCATGCGCCCCTCGGCCTTGTCGCGCGCGATCGCGGCTCGGGCGCCAGGGCGGATATTGTGGGCGATCGTCTTTTCGGCGAAACTGTCGACCAAGGGTTTCAGCTCGGCCTGGCTGCGGCGGTGGCCGAGCAGCAGGCGGTGGTTGATCTCCTTGAGCGTTCCCCGGTCGATCAGCTTCGCGACGTAGGCGAGCATCGAGAGGATCACTAGCGGGAAGAAGACCAGCCTCAGCGGGTTGCGCCGCATCGCGCAGTGGATCAGGAACGGCGTGTAGGTCGGCCGCCGCGTAACCGTCTTGTCCATGTCGTAGATCGCAAGATCGGTCATGCTTTTCCTTCCAGGATGGCGGAGACGAGGTTGTGGTCGGCAGGCTTGTCGACATCGACCGCGGCCAGGGGATCGTCCATTTCGACCGCGCGCACAGTGAGGCCGAGGCGCTTTCCGACCGTATCGAGCGTCTGCTGGAGCGTCTTGAGGCGCAGCACCGCACCCATCAGGATGGCGGGGCCGAGCGCGCCGATCATCTTCCAGCCCTTCTTGCGGTCCTGCTCGACCGAGCGCCACAGCGCGACCGCTTCTGCTGCCTTGGGACTGGAGAAGGCGAACAAGTTGGCGCCCGAATAGGCGCCGCCGCGGAATTTGAGCCAGGTGCGCTGCGAGCCGGGCAGTCGCTGGAGGAGGTTGGCGCGCTCGACAAGACCGATGGCGACGTCGGCGCCCGCTGCCTTGGCCATGAAGTCGCCGAGCATGGCGGGCGTCAGCAGCGCGTGGTCGGCGGTCGTCACGAGTACGGGGAAACGGGTTTCCGGGTCCTTGAGTACGCGGTCGATGGTCGCCGCGATCGTCTCGTCCGACAGGCCGAGCTTGAGGCGCGCTTCGGCGGGCAGCGCTTCGCCGATCCGCTCCGGCTGTTGGGTGAGGACGCGAATCTGGCCGAACCCGTCCGCTTCGAGCAATGCGGTTGCGACCCGCGCCACCATCGGCGTGCCCGCGACCGGGATCAGCGGCTTCAGATCGGTGCCGTGCGCCGCGGCGAACGGGTCATGGCCGGGCCGTGCGCCCGCCAGCAGGATGGCAGTCCACTCGGTCAACGAATCCAGCTCTCCAGCTTCTGCCCGCGCAGGGACCGTCCCTCCGCTTGCGTCAGGCGCACGGCGGTAACGATCAGCGAGACCAGCGTCCAGAGCGCGAGCGATTCGAATGCGTGCGCGGGCAGGCCGACCAGCCAGCCGGCAGCGAGAATGAGGAGCCCGACGTTGCGCCCGGCCGCGACCAGGCGGACTGTGCCGTCTATCGGGCGCCAGCGCCTGAGCGGGAAGCCGAAGCGGGTGCGGAACCACAAGCGCGCAGCAGAGTCGGCGACCTGCCCGCCCGCCGTCACGAGTACCAGCCCCGAGAGATAGACGGGTTCGAAGGTCCCGTCGGCGAGCCCGTGTGCCCACCCGATCCACCACAGGGCCGGGACGAGAAGCCCGGACAGCATGCCGTGTAATGCACGCCAAGGAGCGGGGCGACCGATGACCCGCACCAGCCCGCGTCCCGCGGTGGCGGCGATCCCGGAGAGGACGCCGAACAGCAGGCCCGCGCCGAACCACCCTTCCCAGAAGAACAAGGCGGCCAGCGCGGCGAGCGCCAGTCCGATCAGCGTCATGCCGGCCGGGCCGATTCCGGCAATCGCGCTCCAGCGCGCGAGGTGGAAGGCGGGACCGGCGCGCAGCAAGTTGGTGACCACGTCGGTAACGGGATCGCACCCGGCCACGAACGCGGCCTTGCCCGCCGCGATGCGCTCTTCCTCCTCGAGCGGCATCACGAACCGGCGCGGATGATCGGCCGGCGTCAGGATGTCCATGCCGAGATCGGGGACGAGACGATCCTGCGCCATCGCCGTCATCACCGCTTCGCGCTCCGCCGGCCTTGTGCAGTGGGCGAGCACGATGCGCTCGTTGGCGACGAGGACGCGCCCCCGCTGTTCGAGCAGGATCGGAAGCCAGGCCGGGTCCCACACGAAGTCCATGTCCGCGAGGACGACCGAGCGGCCTCCCTCGTCCGACAGGCGGTCGGCTCGTCCCGGGTCCATTCCCGCCGCCGCGGCGAGACGATAGGCACGGGTCGCGGCGTGCTGGCCGAACAGGTGCACCGGGTTCTCGCCGACGGGCACGAACAAGGCGGGGCGGGCGTCTGCGTCCTCGTTCGATGCCTGCGCGAGCGGCTGGCGGCCGTTTTCCTTCTTCACCGCTTGGTCTTGTCCCGGGCTTCGCTTTCGCGCAAGGGTTGGCTCGCATGGGGGAAGAGACAACCCGCGACCCCGCCGGAAGCACATCCGGCGGCAGGATCGATATCCATGGCCCGCTGACCATCTCGCGGGCCGGGACGGTCGAACGCGACATCGAGCACGCTGCCGATCCGCTGGTCATCGACGTGACCAACGTCGACCATATGGACACGGTCGGTGCCTGGCTGCTCCACCGGGCGGTGCGCGACCGGAACGCGACCATTGCCGGGGCGCACGACGAGATCACGGCGCTGATGAAGCAGGTCGCCGATGCCGACCGGGCCGAACCCAAGATCCACGAGGACCCGCCGATCACGCCCAGGAAGCTGATCGAGGATCTCGGTCGCTGGACGATCGAGTTCGGGTTCCACATGGTGCGGCTCATTGGCTTCTTCGGCGCGGTGTTGCTGGCGATCGCGCACGTCATGCGCCGCCCCAAGAAATTTCGCTTCAACGCGGTCGTGCAGCGCTTCGACCTCGTCGGGGTGCGCGCGCTCGGAATCATCGGGCTGATGAGCTTTCTGATCGGCATCGTCGTCGGCCAGCAGGGGTCGGTCCAGCTCCAGCAGTTCGGCGCCGAGGTCTACACGATCAACCTGATCGGTCGCATCACGGTGCGCGAACTGGGCACCCTGATGACCGCGATCATGGTCGCGGGCCGTTCGGGCAGCGCGTTCGCGGCGCAGATCGGCACGATGAAGATCACCGAGGAGATCGACGCGATGCGCACGATCGGCGTCTCTCCGGTGGAGGCGCTGGTGCTCCCGCGCCTGCTGGCGGCGGTCGTCATGATGCCGCTTCTTGCCTTCTGGGCGATGTTCATGAGCCTGCTTGGCGGCGGCCTGTTCGTCTGGCTCGGGCTCGATATCCCGCCCTTGAGCTATATCCAGCGCCTACAGGAAGTGACTCCGTTGACCGACCTGTGGGTCGGCCTGTTGAAGGCGCCCGTATTCGGCTTCTTCATCGCGCTGGTCGGCTGCTTCCAGGGGATGCAGGTCGAAGGCAATAGCGAGGAAGTCGGCATGCGCACGACGACCGCGGTGGTCCACTCGATCTTCATCGTGATCGTCCTCGACGCGGTGTTCGCGGTCTTCTTCAGCCAGGTGGGGTGGATCTGATGGAGACCCCCAAGAACTGCATCCCGGTGATCGAAATCGAGGGGCTCAAGAATGCCTTCGGCGATCAGGTCGTGCACGAGAATCTGGATCTCACCGTCTGCCACGGCGAGATCGTCGGCGTGGTCGGCGGATCGGGCGCGGGCAAGTCGGTGCTGATGCGCTCGATCATCGGGCTCCAGACCCCCGTCGACGGATCGATCAAGGTCCTTGGCGAGAACATGATCGACCGCGACGAAGCCGAGGCGCACAACGTCCGGCGGCGCTGGGGCATCCTGTTCCAGAACGGCGCGCTGTTCTCCACGCTGACGGTGGCCGAGAACGTGCAGGTGCCGCTGCGCGAATATTTCCCCTACATCAAGGGCGCGCTGCTCGACGAGATCGCGGCCTACAAGATCATCATGGCGGGGCTGCCGGCATCGGCCGCGACCAAGTATCCGAGCGAATTGTCGGGCGGCATGAGGAAACGTGCGAGCCTCGCGCGCGCGCTCGCGCTCGACCCGGAACTCCTGTTTCTCGACGAGCCGACCGCGGGACTGGACCCGATCGGCGCCGCGGCGTTCGACGAGCAGCTGAAGTCGCTGCAGCGCAAGCTGGGCTTCACCGTGTTCCTCATCACCCACGACCTCGACACGCTCCACGCGATCTGCGACCGGGTGGCGGTGCTTGCCGACAAGAAGGTGATCGCGGTCGGAACCATTGAGGAATTGCTCGCTTTGGACCATCCTTGGATCCAGGAATATTTCAACGGCCCGCGCGGACGCGCCGTCCACAAGGGTCACGACGTACTGCATGGGGGGGCTGCGAGTTAGATGGAAACGCGCTCGAATTACGTGATGGTCGGGGCGGTCACGCTCGCCCTGATGATCGGTCTCCTCGTCTTCGTCGTCTGGCTGGCCGGCCTCTCGTCCAGCGCCAAGGCCTGTTACGACGTCTATTTCCGCCAGGGCGTGGCGGGCCTCAATCGCGGCTCGAACGTCAGCTTCGCGGGCGTGCCCGTGGGCGAAGTGGAATCGATCAACCTGCTGCCCGAGCGTCCGGAATTCGTGTGGGTGCGCATCAGCGTCAACGCCAGCACGCCCGTCCTCCAGGGCACGCAGGCGACGATCAACGGCGTCGGTTTCACCGGCGTGTCGGAAGTCGTGCTTGACGGCGCGGTCGAAGGCGCCAAGCCGGTCACCGAGCTGGGGCCGCAGGGCTGCCCGGTGATCCCGGCTGGCACCGGCGGCCTGTCGGCGGTGCTCGACAGCGCGCCCGAACTGATCGACCGTATCCAGCGCCTGACCGAGCGGCTGACCGAACTGCTCAGCGACGAGAACCAGAACGCGGTCGCCGACATTCTCGACAATGTCGAGCGCTCGACCGCGGTGCTGGCCGATCGCGCACCCGACCTTGCCGACGCCATTTCCGATGCGCGCGTCGCGGCCCGCCAGGCCGGGATCGCGGCCGAGAAGGTCGGCAACCTTGCCCAGTCGACGCAGGGCATGATCGACCAGGAGGCCAGACCCGCCATGGCCGACCTGCGACAAGCGATCGGCGCGGTCGAGAGCGCGGCCAACAACCTGGATTCCGCAGTCGGCGCGGCGCGACCGGGGCTCGAGAACTTCTCGCAGTCTACGCTGCCCGAGGCCGACCGGCTGGTGCGCGACCTGCGCCAGCTGACCGACAGCCTCAACGATTTCACGACCCGTCTCGACAATGACGGGATCGGGGGCGCGATGAAGCCCAAGAAGCTGCCCGACTACAAGCCCGGAAGGAACCGCTGATGCGCCTCATTGCCGTGCTCGCCTTGCCGCTTGCGCTTTCCGCCTGCCTGGGTGGGGGACGCGACCTGCCGGACACGCTCGCGACGTTGACTTCGACCGCGCCCGAAATCGAACCGGGCGCGCGGAGCGCGGCGCGCGAGGACGCCGTCACCGTGCTGCTGCCGCTCATCCCGCAGGCGCTCGACACCGACCGCGTGCCGGTCAAGGTCGGCGACACGGCGATCGCCTACGTGACCGATCTCGTGTGGGTCGACACACCCGACGTCCTGTTCCAGCAGATGCTCTCGGAAAGCCTGTCGCGGCTGACGGGGCGCGTGGTGCTCGACCCGGGCCAGGCGATGCTCAATCCCGGCCTGCGCGTGACGGGCAGCCTGTCGCGTTTCGACTATGACAGCCGGTCGGGCGAGGTCGTGGTGCGCTACGATGCCGCGATCGCTCGTTCGGACGGCACCGCGGTCGAGACACGGCGCTTCGAAGCGCGCCGTCCCGCCGATGGCATGGCGTCCGGAACCGCGGCGGCTCTCAACGAGGCGGCCAACCAGGTCGCGGTCGACGTCGCCACCTGGATCGGCGGCTAGGTCAGGCTCTTCGAGACCTGTTCGAACACGTCCTTCGAAAGTCCCGCCTCGCCCGCGATCCGCTCCAGCGCCTCGCGCATCAGCTGTGCGCGGCCCGGCTCGAACCGGCGCCAGCGGCCTAGCGGCGGGACCATGCGCGCGGCGACCTGCGGGTTGAGCTTGTCGGCCGCCACGATCATGTCGGCGAGCAACTTGTAGCCGCGCCCCGAGGCGTGGTGGAACACCCACTGGTTGGCCGAAAAACTGCCGACCAATGCGCGCAGGCGGTTGGGGTTCTTCATCGAGAAATCGGGATGGCAGGCGAGCGCCTCGACCTCGTCGAGCGCGGCCTCGCGCTGCGCCATCGCCTGCAGCGCGAACCATTTGTCGAGGACAAGACTGTCCTCGCGATAGCGCGCGTAGAAATCGGCGAAGGCAGCGTCGCGCTCGGGCGCGTCGAGGCTCGCCAGCACGCCCAGCGCGTGGCTGCGGTCGGTCATGTTGTCGGCGGCATCGTAGTGCGCCTTGGCGAGGCGGGCGCCTTCGGCCGGATCGGCGGCGGCGAGGGTCGCCAGCGCGACGCCGCGCAGCTTGCGCTTGCCCATCCCCTCGCCCGACCGGTCGGCGCCCGGCGCGCCGTCGGCCTGCGCCGCGCGGAGCGGATCGGAGAGCGCCTCGCCAATCGCCTTGCGCAGCGCGTCGCGGGCACCGTGCACCTTGTCGGGGTCGATGCTGTCGAGCCTCTCGCCGATCATGCTCTCGGACGGGACGATCAGCGCTTCGGCCTTGAAGGCGGGGTCGAGACTGTCGTCGGCGAGCGTCGCGCGCGCCGCCTCGATGGCCGCATCGGTGTGAAGCGGCTCGCCGTCGATCGCCGACAGGAGGGCACGCATCATCAGGTCCTGCCCGGCCTCGTAGCGAGCGAAGGGGTCTGGATCGCTCGCGGCGAGCAGTTGCAGTTCGCGGTCGTCGCGATCGGTCTTGATCGTCACCGGCGCGGAGAAGCCGCGGTTGATCGACAGGAGCGGCGGCTCGTTGACGTCCTCGAAGGTCACCGACTGCCGGGTCTCGCCGAGCATGACGAGCCGCTCCTCGCCGATCGGCTCGCCCGACTGTTCGGACAGCAGCGCGACGCGCAGCGGGATCGCCATCGGCTGCTTGTCGGTCTGACCCGGCGTGTCGGGTACCTCCTGCTGCAGCCTGAGCACCGCGCGTCCCGATGCCGGGTCATGGTCGAGATGCGCCGTGACGGTCGGGGTGCCGGCCTGCGAGTACCACAGGCGGAATTGCGACAGGTCGGCGCCGCTCGCATCCTCCATTGCCTTGACGAAATCCTCGCAAGTCGCCGCTTCGCCGTCGTGGCGGTCGAAATAGAGGTCGGAGCCAGCGCGGAATTTCTCGGGGCCGAGGATGGTGTGCATCATCCGGATGAGCTCGGCGCCCTTGTTGTAGACGGTGGCGGTGTAGAAGTTGGCGATCTCGATATAGGATTCGGGACGCACCGGATGGGCGAGCGGGCCGCTATCCTCGGGGAACTGGACGGCGCGGAGCAGGCGCACATCCTCGATCCGCTTGACCGCTTCGGAGCCCATGTCCTGGCTGAAACACTGGTCGCGAAAGACCGTGAAGCCTTCCTTGAGCGAGAGCTGGAACCAGTCGCGGCAGGTGACGCGATTGCCCGACCAGTTGTGGAAATATTCGTGCGCGACGACGCCCGCGATATTGTCGAAGTCGCCATCGGTCGCGGTATCCTCGTCGGCGAGGATGTAGCGCGAGTTGAAGATGTTGAGGCCCTTATTCTCCATCGCGCCGAAGTTGAAATCGTCGACCGCGACGATGTTGAACAGGTCGAGGTCGTATTCGCGCCCGTAAACCTCCTCGTCCCACTTCATCGAATCCTTGAGCGCCTGCATCGCGTGGGCGGTCTTTGGCAGGTCCTTCTCGCGCACCCAGATGGCAAGGTCGACTTTGCGCCCGCTCATGGTCGTGAAGTGGTCGCGGTTGGCGGCGAGATCGCCCGCGACCAGTGCGAACAGGTAGGACGGCTTGGGGAAGGGGTCTTCCCACACGGCGTAATGGCGTCCGTCCTCCTCGTCGCCCGTCTCGACCTCGTTGCCGTTGGCGAGGAGGACGGGATGGCGCGCCTTGTCGGCGTGCATGGTTACGCGGTAGCGCGACAGCACGTCGGGCCGGTCGGGGTGGAAAGTGATGCGGCGGAAGCCCTCGCTTTCGCACTGCGTGCAGAGCAGGCCGCCGGACGCGTACAGGCCCATCAGCTGGCTGTTTTTCTCGGGCGCGATCTCGACTTGCGTCTCCACCGTCGCCTTGTCGCCCTCGATTGGCACGACGAGGTCGTCGCCGTCGAGCGTCCAGGCGGCGTCCTTCCCGTCGACGCGCACCGCGAGTGGGCGTAGCTCGTCACCCGCAAGCCGCAGCGGTTCGTCATGATCGCCGTTGCGAGTCACTTCCAGCGTGGCGGTGACGCGTGTACTTGCCGCGGAGAGGTCGAGGTCGAGATGGATCTCGGGCACCCACCAGCGCGGCGGCTCGTAATCCTTGCGGAAGATGGGGGCATGTTCGGGCGCGGGCGGCGCTTCCGGGTTCATTCGCGTATCGGCCATACCAGCACTCTCTCAAGCCGCGTCGGGATTGGTCACCATTTGCGGGCGACGGCGGGCCCGCATGGCTAGAACGGTGCCGCCAATCGCCAGTGCCGCGCCGCCCAATGACAGCGCAGTCCACTGGAAACCCTCGAACAGGGTCGAGAGTGCCATCGCGATGATCGGCACGATGGCGGACGAATAAGCGGCTTTGCCCGGACCGATGCGGCGCACGACCGGGTAATAGAGCGAAAAGCAGACGACGGACGCCGCCAGCGCGAGCCACAGCAGGCCGAGCCAGTATCCCACGCGCGTCTCGATGACGGGCGGGCCGGCGATGGCAAGGGCGATGATCGCGTCAAGGGCCGCGCCGATCGCCATCGCCCAGGCGAGCAGCGCGAATAGCGAGAGATGCTTCACCTGTTCGCGCGCCTGATAGACGTTGCTGACCGTCGCACCGGCCATCGCGAACAGCGTCCAGCCGATGCCGAGCCACAGACCATCGAGGTCGACATCTGGATTGGAGCGCCATTCGTGGAGAAACAGGAGCGCGATGCCGCACGCCGCGATGGCGCTGGCGAGGAGGAAGCGACCGGTCGGCTTCTGGCCGAGCACCGCCCAGGCAAGCAGCGCGTTGGGTACCATAAGCAGCGCGAACACGGTCGCGACGAGGCCCGAGGTGACATAATGTTCGGCCATGTAGACCGCGTTGAAATTGAGCGTGAACTGGGCGATCCCGACCACGCTTGCGGCGATCAGCAGGTCGCGGCTGGGCATCAGGCTATGACCCTTCCAGCGCGTGACCAGAGCCATCCCCACGGCAGCAATCATGAAACGGTAGGCGACCGACCATTGTGCGGGCACGACTCCCAACTGGTCGCGGATGACGATCCAGGTCGAACCCCAGATTGCGGTGAAGATGATGAAGGGAATGACGACCGTTTTCAGTCGGTCGGTGCCATCCTCGTTCACAGCGCGGCGATCGCGTCGGCGAGGCGCCGGACCGCCTCCATGTCCTGGTCCCAGCTGGTGACGAGGCGGATCTCGCCCGGTCCCCAGTCGTAGAAGTCGAACCCCTGGTCGCGAAGGCTGGCCGCTTCCTCCGCGCTCATGCGCACGAACAGTTCGTTGGCTTCGACCGGGAGGAAGAGCCTGTCGCCGCACGCCTCGGCCAGCGTCGTGGCGGCACGGTTGGCGGCACGGGCATTGTCCTTCCACACGTCGTTTTCCAGCATGGCGAGGATCTGGGCGGCGGCGAAGCGACCCTTGGACGAAAGGTGGCCGGCTCGCTTGCGCGCGCGGCGGACCTGGTCGGCCATGGCAGGGTCGAACAGGATCAGCGCCTCGGCGTTCATCCCGCCATTCTTGATGAAACCGAACGACAATGCCTTGGCGCCCGCGCGCCAGGTCAAGTCGGCCGGATCGGCACCGGTACTGACGACGGCGTTGGCAAAGCGCGCGCCGTCGATGTGGAAGGCAAGGCCGAGCCGCTCGCACGCCTCGCCGATCGCGGCGGTTTCGGCGGGCGAATAGGTGAGCCCGTACTCGGTCGCGTTGGTGATCGAGACCGCGCGCGGCTGGACCTGGTGGACGTCCTTGCGCACCCGCGCCACCGCTTCCTCGATGGCATCGGGCGAAATCTTGGCGCCGTCGCCATCGAGCAGGGTGAGCTTGGCCCCGTGGGTGTAGAAGCCGGGCGCGCCCGCCTCGTCCATCTCGATATGCGCATAGCGGTGGCACAGGATCGCGCCGTCGGGCGGGCACAGCGCCTGCAGGGCAAGGCAATTGGCCGCGGTCCCGGTCGCCACCCAAAGGGCAGCGACGTCGGTTCCGAACAGGTCGGAAAAGGCCCGGTCCATCGCCTGCGACCACTGATCGCCATCGTAGGCGGTGTCGAGCCGGTTGGCCTCGACGAGGGCGTCCATCACCGCAGGGCAGGCCGGGGCCGCATTGTCCGAGAAAAAGCTCATCGCGCTTCGCATGAAGGCTGGCCGCCGGATCGTCAACGCATGAAAAAAGGGCCGGCCTTGCGTTGCAGGGCCGGCCCGAGGAATGATCGGGAACATCATGAAGAAAGCGAGAAGCTTTCGAGAATGCTTGTAAACCTGCGTTGGTTAACATCTGATTTACGATGCGAGGGAGCGCGAAATTGGGTTGGGGGACGATCCGGACGGTGTTGCTAATGGTAGTGCTCGTCGCAGCGTACGCTCTTGCGACGCCGGGGATCGTGCCGGCCATCGGGCCGCTGGTCGCGGGGCGCGAGAGGGTCGAGGCGCGCTTCGTGCGCTGCGGTTCGGGGCCCAACCGCGCCTGCGTCCACGACGGCGACACGTTTCGCATCGACGGGCGCAAGATCCGCCTCCTCGGCATCGACGCGCCCGAACTGGCCGAGCCGCGCTGCATGGAGGAGAGGGCCCTTGCCGAACGCGCTACCGCGATCCTGCTCGAGGAACTCAACCGCGGACCGTTCGAGATGGTGCGCGACCGGCGCGAGGAGCGCGACCGCTACGGGCGCGAGCTGATGCGGATCGAGCGCGAGGAAGACGGGCGCACCGTGTCGATCGGCGACCGGCTGGTCGACGCGGGGCTCGCCGAGCCCTATCTCGGACGCAAGGCGGAATGGTGTTTCGGAGGTCGTTGATGAAGCGCGAAGTCTACGAGGAACTGCTCGAACCGCTCGAGCACGAGCTGGTCGCGATGGCGCATTGGGCCAAGGCGAAGGGCGAGCGCATCTGCGTGCTGTTCGAGGGCCGCGACACGGCGGGCAAGGGCGGGACGATAAAGGCGATTTCCGAGCGGCTCAATCCGCGCCAGTGCCGCACCGTCGCGCTGTCCAAGCCGAGCGAGACCGAACGCGGACAATGGTATTTCCAACGCTACGTCCAGCACCTGCCGACCGCGGGGGAGATCGTGCTGTTCGACCGCAGCTGGTACAACCGCGCGGGCGTCGAGCGGGTCATGGGGTTCGCGACCGAAGACCAGGTCGCCGCCTTCCTCGAAGCCGCGCCCAGGTTCGAGAAGATGCTGGTCGAGGACGGCATCCGGCTGTTCAAATACTGGCTCAGCTGCGACCAGGCGCATCAGGAGGAGCGCTTCGCCGAGCGGCTCGCCGATCCGCTCAAGCGCTGGAAGCTCTCGCCGATCGATGTCGCGGCGCGGACGCGGTTCGCGGATTACAGCAAGGCGCGCGAGGCGATGTTCGCGGCAACGCATACCGATTGGGCGCCGTGGACGGTGGTCGACTATAACGACCAGAAACTGGGGCGGCTGACCCTCATCCGCGACCTGCTCGACCGGCTGCCCGACACGCACGTGCCCGAAGAAACGATCGACTGGCCATCGCTGGGCCACGCGCCGCTCGACGAAGAATTCGCGCTGCTCAAGCCGATCGCGCCGTTTGGCGAGGACTAGGCGACGCGGCGGGCGGCGGCGACAGTGGCCGGCTCGATCCGGGGCGGTGCGTAGTCGGGAACGGGCGAATAAGTGGGCGGCAGCGGGCGGCGGCGGCGCTCGCGGCCGGCCATGCTCGAAAAGCCGAGCCCGACCAGCCGCATCACCGGACAACGACGCAGCCTGACAACAGCGGCAACGGCGCCAGCAGCAAGCGTCGCGACGAACAACCAGAAGGCCATTTTCCCCTCCCCGTGGTAGCGGACAGCTTCCCTCTAGCGCGCGAACATGACTCGGCGCAGTGGCGCGGGTGACAGTTCGAAGACTTGCGCGCGCCCCCGGTCACCGCGACAAGGGGGCATGGACATCGAATTTCTCGACCTGCTGATCTGGGTCAGCCTGTTCTGGCTCGGCTTCTCGCTGGGCAAGAAAAGCGGGGGCGGCGCGCCGATCGAGCCGCTCGATCCCGCGCGGCTGTCGAGCGACGCGCTGGCGCGGATCGACGCGCTGATCGCGCGGGGAGAGAAGCTCGAGGCGATCCGGGTGGCGCGGCAGGACGCGGGGTGCGGGCTGGCCGAAGCGAAACGCTTCGTCGACCTGCGTGCCCGCGCGCTGAGGCCCGGCGACCCGATCGAGCGCTAGTCGGCCTTGGGCGGGTAGGGGCTCACCGCGCCGTGGTCGTAGCTGAGACTCTCGGACAGGCGGAATTTTCCTTCCTCGGGCATCCATTGCCACACGTGCATGTAGCGCGCGCCGCCGGTCAGCTGCCACTCGCCTTCGTGAAATTCCCAGAAAGTGTGGGTGGCTTCCTCGAGCGCGCCCCAATCGCCCATCGGGCGGATCACGCGGGTGCCCGGGGTGAGGAGGCGGCGGTTCTTGTAACCCGGATTTTCGGTGCAGCGGCGGCGCACGCCCGACACCAGCGCCTCGCGGCTCTCCTCGGCAAGCCCTCCCTTGTCGTGGATCATGCGGAAGTCGGGAAGCATCTGCGCCTCGACCAGGTCGGGATCGCAGCCCTCGAACGCCCCCCAGAAGAGGTCGGCGTCGGCCTTCACGATCATGGCGCGCATCGCCTTGTACTCGGGGAAGGGCGCCGGCTCGGCGGCGGCGAGGGTGGCGAGAAGGGCAAGGCTGAGCGGCATCGACTGTCTCCTGAGCTACTGTATTGCTGTACTAGTACAGTATTGCCCCAAGGGCACAAGATCGTTCGCGCTTTCCCCGCGGGATTGATCCATGTTACTCCTGCGCAAACGGGAAAAGGGGGTCTCGATGCCTTATCGTCACGCGCACTGGTGGGTGCTGTTGTGCATCGCGGTCATCTTGGGCGGCTTCTGGCCGAGCTATTGGTCGGTGATCGGCACGTCGCGCTGGCAGTTCCACCTGCACGGGGTGATCGCCAGCGTATGGGTGCTGATGGTCTTCACGCAGAGCTGGACCGCGCATCGCAAGACGCAGCTCCCGCTCCACCGCGCGACGGGGCAGGCGAGCCTGTTCCTGTTTCCGTTCCTGATCGGCGGCCTGTTCGGCATCATCGACGTCACCGCCAAGAATTTCGTGGTGGGCGACGCGGCGGAAAATCCCGTGACGATGATGCACGGCCCCGCCTTCCTGACCGGCATGCTGGTCGCGGCGGCTGCCTACGTGACGCTCTATTATCGCGCGCTCAAGGAGCGGCGGAAGGTGTGGCCGCACGCGGGCTACCTGCTGGGCACGCCGATCATCCTGTTCGAGAGCCCGTTCAGCCGCCTGGTCGATATCCTGGGCGTTCCCGCCTTCGCGGTGCGGGGGCCCGAGGATTTCGGGAAGATCATGCCCTCGATCGTCTGGTCGGACGCGGTGGCGCTGGCCTTCTGCCTGATCGTCTACGCCAGGGTGGGGCCGCGCGCGCGGCCGTTCCTCGTCACGGGCGCGTTCGTCGGGTTGCAGATGGCGGTGATGGCGACGACCAGCGACGTCGCGTGGATCGCCGACGTGCTGCGCGTGGTGGGCGGAATCCCGAGCGTCGGCATGGTCGCGCTGGGCGTCGCGATCGGCGCGGCGACGAGCTGGCTCGGCTGGCAGGCGGGCAAGCGTCCGGCACCGGCGATGCCGCAGGCGGGTTCGGCGGTCGCCTAACGGGCGTCGGGGTCGAAGTCGCGGCGGCGCTGGGGCAGGTCGAAGCGTTCGAACAGACGGTCGATGAGCGGCGCCACCTCGTCGCGCCAGCGCGTGGCGACGAGCAGCAGCGGCACGGCAATCAGCAGCAGGACGATATACAGGTCGAGCATCACTTCCTCCCATGAATGGGCGGTGGGTATGCGAGAATTAAACACAGATCAGTAAACGTTAGGTAAACAGCCCAAGCCACCGAGCGCAGCGACGCCGACGCGGGACGCGTCGCCGGAGCAGCGCGAAGAGATGGCTTGCGGCCGGCCGGCGGGTCGGCGCAGCCGAACCCGTTCGACGAGGCAAGGCCGCCCTTGCCTCGGCCCCACGCTAACGCTTCCGAAAGCATCTCGGGGCAATGATTGGGCATGGGTATCCATCTCGACCTGATGCGTATCGCAGGCCGGTGGCGTCGCTCGAATGGCGAATTGCCGAGCGACCGCGAAGTCATCCGTCGCCGCGACGGCGACCATTGCTGGCTGTGCGGCGGCGCGATCCAGTTCGAGGCGCGGCCCAACAGCAATGCGGCCCCGTCGATCGAGCATCTCGTGCCGCTATCTCGCGGGGGAAGTTCGGCGCTGTCGAACAAGGTGCTTTGCCACGTCTCGTGCAACCGCGACCTGCGCAATCACCCGCTCGAGCAGAAGGAATTAATGCGTGCCGTGCGCCAGCAGAAGCGCCGCAAACGGTGGAGAGGGCGGTAAGGCGAAACGACTTGGTCGCTAACTAACCAACCAAGCTCCACATTTTGTTGGGGCCGTTCTTTCTCACTATATTCTTGTCCTGGAGAGACTGCGCTGCCCAACGCATGTCGTATTGCCAAGTGTAAAACAGGTCACCAGAGTTCCTGAGATCATCTTCGTGGTTTTCCCAGATGAACTTTGCGACTTCAGTAACCGTCGCGGGTCCGGAAGCGTGAAGGGCTTCCGTAACCCACGACTAAAGAGTTTCTTTTGTCGCCACCCTTACTCCGCAGCCCCCTCGAACATATCCGCCTCGCCCTCCGCTTCGACCTCTTTCGCGCCGGCCTTGGCCTTCATGCGGCGGTCGAAGTTGGTCCAGACGTCCTTCCAGTCGCCGCGCGTCGCGCCCTTGGAATATTCGGTCGCGCGGGTCTCGAAGAAGTTGGCGTGCTCGACGCCGTTGAGGAGCGGGGCAAGCCAGGGGAGCGGGTGCTCGTCGACCATGTAGATCGGCTTGAAGCCCAGCTGGCCCAGGCGCCAGTCGGCGATGTAGCGGATGTACTTCTTGATGTCCTTGGCGGTCATGCCCTCGACCGGGCCCATCTCGAAGGCGAGGTCGATGAAGGCGTCCTCGAGCCGCACCACCTTCTGGCAGCAGTCGACGATGTCGTCCTTGACCGACTGGGTCAGGCAATCGCGCTCCTTCACGAATTCGTGGAACATGCGGATGATGCCCTCGCAGTGGAGCGATTCATCGCGCACCGACCAACTGACGATCTGACCCATGCCCTTCATCTTGTTGAAGCGCGGGAAGTTCATCAGCATCGCGAAGCTGGCGAACAGCTGGAGGCCTTCGGTGAAGCCGCCGAACATGGCCAGCGTCTTGGCGATGTCCTCGTCGGTCTCGACCCCGAACTGGTTCATATAGTCGTGCTTGTCGGCCATTTCCTTGTACTGGAGGAAGGCCGAATATTCAGATTCGGGCATGCCGATCGTGTCGAGCAGGTGGCTGTAGGCCGCGATGTGGATCGTCTCCATGTTGGAGAAGGCCGCGAGCATCATCTTGACCTCGGTCGGCTTGAACACGCGGCCGTATTTCTCGTGGTAGCAGTCCTGCACCTCGACGTCGGCCTGGGTGAAGAAGCGGAAAATCTGCGTGAGGAGGTTGCGCTCGTGCTCGGTGAGCTTCTGCGCCCAGTCGCGGCAGTCCTCGCCCAGCGGCACTTCCTCGGGCATCCAGTGCACCTGCTGCTGGCGCTTCCAATATTCGTAGGCCCACGGATATTCGAACGGCTTGTAGGTCTTGCGGGCTTCGAGCAGGGACATGTCAGGCTCCGAGAGTGAAAAGGTTGGAGGTTGAAGTGAGGGAGGCGCGCATCAGGCGGTGCCTCCCAGGCCGATGGAAAAAACGAACAGGAAGAGGCCGAGTGCCACCGCCATCATCCCGAAGATGTGGCGTGGCGTGGCCTTCTCCGGCCCGCCGCCGCGACGGGCGAGGACGATCAGCCCGGTGACGAAGGCGGCGAGCGCTACGGCGAACATGGTCGTGTTCACGGCCTCATCTCCCAGCCGTCACCAGCACAAAGAGCAGTAGCCCCGCCATCGTCGCGAGTATGAGCAAGAGCGCGCCATAGAGCTTCACGAAGGTCGCGGCACGCGCAGAGCGCATCATCCGGAGCTGCCTCAGCATCCATCGCCGCTGCCAGCGCATCAGCGCCGTCGTGCGGAAGGTCATGCCCCAGCCGAGCGCCAGCGCTGCCGCGATGATGATCGTGGCGACCGGGGTCGAAACGGGGGGCATGGCGGTTCATCGTCCTACTGGCAGGCCAGGCACTCGTCGTAATCGGTGGTGGGCAGCTCGTACTTGGCGGCCTCGGGCGTGTTGTCCGCCTCGACCCCGCCCGCGAAGCCCGCGCGCTGCACCGATTTCGAGCGCAGGTAATAGAGCGACTTGATGCCCAGCTCCCACGCGCGGAAGTGGAGCATCAGCAGATCCCACTTGTCGCAATCGGCCGGGATGAAGAGGTTGAGGCTCTGCGCCTGGTCGATCATCGGGGCGCGGTCGCCGGCCAGTTCCAGGAGCCAGCGCTGGTCGATCTCGAAGCTGGTCTTGTAGGTCGCCTTCTCCTCCTCGGAGAGGAAGTCGAGATGCTGGACCGAGCCGCCCTTCTCGAGGATCGAGTTCCACACCTGGTCGCTGTTCTTCGACTTCTCGCTGAGCAGCGCCTCGAGGTGGGGGTTCTTGACCACGAAGGAGCCCGAGAGCGTCTTGTGGGTGTAGATGTTGGCCGGGATCGGCTCGATGCACGCCGAGGTGCCGCCGCAGATGATCGAGATCGACGCGGTCGGCGCGATCGCCATCTTGCAGGAAAAGCGCTCCATCGCGCCCATGTCGGCAGCGTCGGGACAGGGGCCGCGCTCCTTGGCGAGCATCATCGAGGCTTCGTCGGCCTGCGCGCGGATATGCTTGAACATCTTCATGTTCCAGCTCTTCGCCATCGCGCCTTCGAACGGGAGGCCGCGCGCCTGCAGGAAGGAGTGGAAGCCCATCACGCCGAGGCCGACCGAACGCTCGCGTTCCGCGCTATACTTGGCGCGCGCCATCTCGTCGGGGGCGCGGGCGATGTAATCGGACAGGACGTTGTCGAGGAAGCGCATGACGTCCTCGATGAAGCGCTTGTTGCCGCTCCACTCGTCCCAGGTCTCGAGGTTCAAGGAGGAGAGGCAGCAGACCGCGGTGCGGTCGGCGCCCAGGTGATCCTTGCCGGTCGGCAGCGTGATCTCGGAACACAGGTTCGAGGTCGAGACCTTGAGGCCGAGGTCGCGATGATGCTTGGGCATCGAGTTGTTCACCGTGTCGGCGAACACGATGTAGGGCTCGCCGGTGGCAAGGCGGGTCTCGACCAGCTTCTGGAACAGGTTGCGGGCGTTGACCTTGCCGCGCACCTCGCCGGTTTTGGGCGACTTCAATTCGAATTCGCTGCCGTCGCGGACCGCTTCCATGAACTCGTCGGTGATCAGCACGCCGTGGTGGAGATTGAGCGCCTTGCGGTTGAAGTCGCCCGATGGCTTGCGGATCTCGAGGAACTCCTCGATCTCGGGGTGCGAGATGTCGAGATAGCAGGCGGCCGACCCGCGGCGCAGCGAACCCTGGCTGATGGCGAGAGTGAGGCTGTCCATCACGCGCACGAAGGGGATGATTCCGCTGGTCTTGCCGTTGAGGCCGACCGGCTCGCCGATGCCGCGCACGCTGCCCCAGTAGGTGCCGATGCCGCCACCCTTCGAGGCCAGCCAGACATTCTCGTTCCACGTGCCGACGATGCCGTCGAGGCTGTCGGAGACCGAATTGAGGTAGCACGAGATGGGCAGGCCGCGACCGGTGCCGCCGTTCGAGAGGACCGGCGTCGCGGGCATGAACCACAGGTTCGAGATATAGTCGTAGATGCGCTGGGCATGCTCCTGGTCGTCGGCATAGGCCGAGGCGACGCGCGCGAAGAGATCCTGGAAACTCTCGCCCGGGAGCAGGTAGCGGTCGCGCAGCGTTTCCTTGCCGAACTCGGTGAGCTTTGCATCGCGCTTCGAATCGGTCGCGATCTTGAAGCGACGCTCATGCACCTTCTTCGAATCCGACACCTCTTCGGTGACGTCGTCGGCAGTGACGTTGGTTCCAGTCGAAAGGTCCATGGTGCTTCCCCGTGATTCGGTCCGGTCGGGACTCGATGTTCTAGCTTTGTTCAGCCGGTTTTGCGAGTCCGTTCACCGGCTTTCCCCACAAGCTCCAGGGGACGCATCAGAGCGGGCATCCCCGCTATCCCCGTTACACACAGCTTCCCCGTTCCCGGAAATAGGTATTCCGGGCCCTCCATACCAGTGGTTGGGCTGCGTCCCCTGTCGCTACACAACCTATAGTGTCCAACCGCGAGTCCGCGCGCAAGGCCAAAATTAACGAGAAATGAAAAAATTGGGGTTGCGCGGGGCTAAATCCGCGCGCTTCCACGCTTTTTCTTTTGCCCGGATTCGCGTGCCATTTCGGGACCGGAATCTTGCTGCGCTGCAGCGCACAGAGGGCGCGCGCGAACGTCCGCTCGTCGAGCCCGTCTTTACAGGTCGGGGCAGGCAGTGAAAGCTGCAAGAATGTCACGGTCGCCGGGAGAAATGCCTTGAGTCCGCTTGTCGCCATCGCGTTCCTCGCCGCGCCGCTTCCGCCGGCCACCATCTCGCCGATCTGCGGGCAGTCGTCGCCGCGCGCGAGTGCCGCCCTCGCGACCGAAAACACGGACAGGCTCGCCGACTGGTACGTGAACTTGCTCGGCTTCGAGCGGCGCGCCAGGCTCGGCGGGGAAGAAGGGCCCATCGTCCACATCCTGGAATGCGGCGGACTGTCGCTCGAACTGGTGCCCGCGGGTGGGCCGGCGCCATCGCGCCCTGCCGGCGGGGGAATCGCCGCGGGACCGTTCAAGTTCGGGCTGGTCGCGGCCGATTTCGAGGCGGCGCACGGCTGGCTGGTCGACCGCGACATCGCGATCGCCTACGGGCCCGTCACCGACGACCAGGGCATCCGCTTCCTCCTGTTGCGCGATCCTGCCGGCAACATGGTGCAGCTGTTCGAGAGTCTCGATCCGGACCGCGACGCGCGCGAGGCCGAGGCGATCGCCGCGCGCGCGGAAGCGTTCTCGGCGGCCTATGTCGCTGGCGACATCGACGCGCTGATGGATTTCTACACCGAAAGTGCGGTCGGAATGCCGGGCGGGCGTCGTGCAATCGTCGGGCAGGCGGCGCTCCGGCGCTACTGGACCGTCCCCGACGGCGTCGAGGTGGAGGATCACGAGACGGTCAGCGAGGACTTGCGGATCGAAGGCGACGTGGCGATCGACCGTGGCACCTATCGCGGGAGTTCGAAGAAGGACGGGACGCTGCGCGTCTTCGCCGGGCGCTACCTCGTCGTGTGGAAGCGCGGGGAGGACGGCAAGTGGCGGATGGCCGAAGACATGTGGGCCGCGACGCCCGAATAGTCAGTCGGCTTTGGGTACCAGCGCGTAGACGCACAATTTGTGGCCGTCGGGGTCTCGGAAATAGGCAGCGTAGAAACCCATCTCCTCGGGTTCGCGATAGCCGGGCGCGCCTTCGTCGAGGCCGCCGAGCTTCAGGGCCTTTTCGTGCAGTTCGCGCACGCGGCGGCGACTGTCGAGCCTCAGCGCGACCATCTGGCCGTTGCCGTCAGTGGCCGGCTCCCCGTTCTGCGGGCGGGTGAGACAGATAGCGGGCTCGTCGGCGCTTTCGGCATAGATGGTGAACCCGTTGTCGAGGGTCATGAGACGCCGGACGCCGATCAGTTCGAGCAACGCGTCGTAGAAGGCGCGTGCCCGCTCGAGGTCGTCGGTACCCAGCGTCACATAGCCGATCATCGCATCATTCTTCGATCTTGGTGCCCTCGAGCTCCTCGGCGGCCTCGGCAAGCGTGCAGTCGCCGACGCGCTTGCCCGACAGGCTGCGCGTCATCGAATAGTCGCCGTCGCCCGCGAAATAGGTGCCCGACTTCACCGTGCCGTCGACGCCCTCAGCGGTGAATTCTGCATCGACCTGGAGCTGGATCTGCCCGGCATTGGCCTCGCGCTGGCACGCGAGCTGCTGGCGGATCTTGCCGCGACGGAAATACGGGTTCTCGATCGTGCAGGTGTCGCCGTCCTCGCCGAACGTCTCGGGCGGCAGCAGGCCGTCCTCGCCGACGCAAACCGTGTGCGTGCGGCTAGTGTCGAGCGTCGCGGACGTGGCGGGCGTCGAACCGTCGGAGCTGTCGAGCTGGGTGACGATCGTGGTGATCTCGTATTCGCCCGGGAGCAGCAGGTCGACCGGACCGGCCTTTTCCTCGGGTGCCGCGGTGTCGCCGCCGCCGCCACACGCCGACAGCGCCAGTGCCGCACATCCTGCGGCCAACCAATATGCGTTCATTCTCACTCTCCCCCTGGTAATTCCTCCGCCGCGGCGCAGTCGCCGACCCGCTTGGCCCGGATCGCCATGTCCATCGACATGCCGCCCGGCGTCCCGCTGGCAAGTGTCGACACGTCGATCGCGTAGTTATCGGCATCGTAGGTGCCGCTCATCGTCATGTCCTGGATCGCGCCGCCCGAGGTGCAGCGCATCTTGGCGTTCATCTTGCCGCCCTTGAGCGAGAAATTCTCGTAGGTGCAGTCGCTGTCCGCGCCGGTAAAGAAGTCCTCGTCGGGCTGCTTGACGTCCTCTTCGGTGAGGCAGACCGAAAATGTCTGCTGGCCCATCGCGTCGCGGATCGAATTGTCCATGCCCTGCGCTACGCCGTCGATCTCCATCGCCTTGATCTCGACGGTCGATTCCCACTGGCCCGCGCGGAAGAAGCTTCCGGTCGCGGCCGCATCGCGCATTTCCTTGGCGACCTGTTCTGCCGTCATGTTCTCGCCCTCGACCGCCGGTTCGCTCGAACAGGCGGCCAGCCCCAGCGCCAGTGCGGCGCCCGAAAGCAGGTGGATGGTTCGCGGCATGTTGGCGCCTCCCCCGATTGCGACCAAGCCAGCCTAGCAAGGCTTGGGGCGAGTGCAACCCGGCAGGTCAGACGCGTCGGTCTGGCCCCGCGCGGTGGGTCGGAGCGTGGAAGTCAGGCGGTTTGTTCGCGATCCACCGCAAGAAGCGGGCGATCGCCCCGTCGCGGACTAGTGCGGCGCGGTCGTCGCCGAACGCGGCAAGCGCCTTGTTGTCGAGGCTGGCGTGGAGCGTGCGGTGGCAGATCGCGTGGAGCGGCACCGTCTCGCGGCCGCCCTGCGACCTGGGGACGGGGTGGTGCCACTCGACCCGATGGCCGAGCGGCCTCCCGCACAGCCAGCAGGGCTGGCCGTCGCTCATGGGGTGGTCGGGGTCTCCAGCCGGGACATCGCGCGACCCAAGGCAGGTCCCAGCAGCAGGAAGAAGACCGCACCCGCACCGGAAAGCGCCACATGGAGCGACCAGAAGGCCGTCGGCCCGAGCGTTTCGTACTGCGTGCCGACGATCCCCGAGCCGGTGCCCGAGAAGAAGGCGGTGAGATAGACCGCCGCCATCATCAGCGACTGGACCGGAGCGGGTGCGCGGCGCGAGACGAAGGCGAGCAAAGTCGGCCATTGGTAGAGGAAGCTGATCGCGGTCACGACCATCGCGACGAGCGGGAAGACGAGGCCAACCTTGCCGCCGCCTGCCGCCATTTCGCCGAACACGAGGACCAGTGCGCCCAGCGCCTGGAGCGTCGCGCCGATCCCGATCTTGCGCAGGTCGTCGGGTTCGCTGCCGCGCGCGGCCTGCCGCTGCCACAGCCAGAAGAGGACCGGGATGAGGAGGATTTCCGCCCCCGGCTCGACCGAGCTGAACCACGGCACCGGGATCGGACCGAGGAAACTGTCGAGGGACACGCGCTGGTCGATCCAGATCATGCCGATGTTGAACATCTGGTCGAAGACGAGGCTCTGTAGCACGCTTGCCAGCATGACAAGGAGGACGAGCGCGAGGAGGCGGCGCTGGTTGGGCGTCATCGCGGGCGCGACCTCGCGATCCTTGCCGCGTGGCCGGTCTGCCCCGTAGTGGCGCAGCCCCGTGAAGTAGACGATCGCCGCGCCGAGCATGAAGATGCCGGCCGTGCCGAAGCCGACATGCCAGCCATATTCCTGCGCAAGCCAGCCGCACACCAGCGGGCCGAGCACCGCACCGACATTGATGCCGAGGGTGAACAGGGTGAAGCCGCGCGAGCGGATGCCTTCGGCGTCGGGCGGATAGAGCTGGCCGACCTGCGCGGCGATATTGCCCTTGAGGCAGCCCGATCCCAGGATCAGGAGGGCCAGCGCGAGCAATACGAGTGGCTCGAACGCCATCGCGAAATGGCCCGCTGTCATCAGGGCGATGCCGAGCATGACGGTGCGCTTGGCGCCCAGCACGCGGTCGGCGAGGAGGCCGCCGAACAGGGGCGTGAAATAGACGAGCCCGGCGTAGAGACCGAACGTCTGGCTGGCGAGCGCGACGGTCGAGAGCGGACCGAAGATGCTTTCGACGAGCGCGCGGTACGCCCCCATGCCCGCGACATTCTCGATATGGCCCGCGGTCAGCAGCTCGTCGGCAAGGTAGAGGACGAGAAGCGCGCGCATCCCGTAGAAGGAGAAGCGCTCCCATGCCTCGGTGAAGGCGAGGAAGAGGAGGCCCTTGGGATGGCCGAGGAAGGTGGCAGGAGGCTCGTCTGCGTCCAGCGGCGTGGTGCGGTCCATCGGTCCCCCTTAATGTCCGGAGCGGATCAGCACGCGCCGATCCGCTTCCCCTTCACGTCCGCGATCATCGTCATCGACCCCATCGGGCTGGCAATCGTCATGCGGTTCTTCGCGGCGTAGCTGGTCTTCGTATAGGTGCCCGTCATGTGCATCTTCATGGTGCCCATGTCGTGCTTGCAGGTCGCCTTCGCGTCGAGCTTGCCGCCGGTCATCGCGAAACTGTCGTAGCTGCACTTGCCGCCCGTCTGGTCGAACATCGCCTTGGGGCTGTCGGCGGCCTGCTCGGGGGTCACGCAATAGTCGAACTTCGTGGGGCTGCCCTTCATCATGTTCGCGACGCCGGGCGGCATGTCGGGCGCGTCGACCTCGACGATCGTGCCTTCGCCCTGCCACTTGCCGGGCTGGATCTCGGAGCCCGCCGTGGCCCCCGCGACGGCGAGGCCGATGGCGACGAGCGGCAACGAGATGAGCATACGCATGAGACTTCCCCTCGATTGGTCGGCGCGAGCCTATCACCGCCGCGCGCGTGCGCAATAGCGGCGAGGGGTGGCAACTTTTTGCCCGCGTCCCCAATTAGGGTGACGATGGCCATCCAGATTCGCACCACCCTCCAGGAACCCGAGACGGGCGAGAGCTTCGTCCCGCACCGTCCGGCGCGCCCCGACAAGGCGGAGGGCGGGCGCAAGTTCGTGCTCCAGTCCGACTACGAACCCGCGGGCGACCAGCCGACCGCGATCCGCGAGATCGTCGAGGGCATCCGCGACGACGGCGAGGTCAGCCAGGTGCTGCTGGGCGTGACGGGCTCGGGCAAGACCTTCACGATGGCCAAGGTGATCGAGACGCTCCAGCGTCCCACGCTCGTGCTCGCCCCCAACAAGATCCTCGCGGCCCAGCTCTACGGGGAGTTCAAGCGGCTGTTCCCGGACAATGCGGTCGAATATTTCGTCAGCTATTACGACTATTACCAGCCCGAGGCCTACGTGCCGCGTTCGGACACCTACATCGAGAAGGAAAGCTCGGTGAACGAGGCGATCGACCGGATGCGTCACTCGGCCACCCGCTCGCTGCTCGAACGCGACGACGTGATCATCGTAGCGTCGGTCTCGTGCCTCTACGGCATCGGCTCGGTCGAGACCTATTCGGCGATGACCTTCCAGCTCAAGAAGGACCAGGTCGTCGACCAGCGCGAGATCATCCGCAAGCTGGTCGCGCTCCAATACAAGCGCAACGACACCAACTTCGTGCGCGGCAGCTTCCGGGTGCGCGGAGACAATCTCGAAATCTTCCCCTCGCATTACGAGGACATGGCGTGGCGGATCAGCTTCTTCGGTGACGACATCGAGGAAATCCTCGAGTTCGATCCCTTGACCGGCAAGCCGGGCGCCAAGCTCGACAGCGTCAAGATCTACGCCAACTCGCACTACGTCACGCCCGGCCCGACCTTGAAACAGGCGACGGAGGCGATCCGGCACGAGCTGGCCGAACGATTGAAGGAACTCGAAGCCGACGGACGGCTGCTCGAGGCCCAGCGGCTCGAGCAGCGCACCAATTTCGACCTCGAGATGATCGCGGCGACGGGCAGCTGTGCGGGGATCGAGAATTATTCGCGTTTCCTCACCGGGCGACTTCCGGGCGAGCCGCCGCCCACCCTGTTCGAATATCTCCCCGACAACGCGCTGCTGTTCGTGGATGAGAGCCACCAGACCGTGCCGCAGATCGGCGCGATGGCGCGGGGCGACCACCGCCGCAAGATCACGCTCGCCGAATACGGCTTCCGCCTGCCCAGCTGCATCGACAACCGCCCGCTGCGTTTCAACGAGTGGGACGCGATGCGCCCGCAGTCGCTGTTCGTCTCGGCGACGCCGGGCCCTTGGGAGCTCGAGCAGACGGGCGGGGTGTTCTCGGAACAGGTCATCCGCCCGACCGGGCTGATCGACCCGCCGGTCGACATTCGCCCGGTCGAGGACCAGGTCGACGACCTCGTCAACGAGGCGAGACTGACCGCGCAGAAGGGGTACCGGACGCTCGTCACGACGCTCACCAAGCGGATGGCCGAGGACCTCACCGAATATATGCACGAGCAGGGTTTAAAGGTGCGCTACATGCATTCGGACGTCGAGACGCTGGAGCGTATCGAGCTGATCCGCGACCTGCGAGTGGGCGTCTACGACGTGCTGGTCGGCATCAACCTGCTGCGCGAGGGGCTCGACATTCCGGAATGCGGGCTGGTCGCGATCCTCGATGCCGACAAGGAAGGGTTCCTGCGTTCAGAGACGTCGCTGGTCCAGACCATCGGCCGCGCCGCGCGCAACGTCGACGGCAAGGTCATCCTCTACGCCGACCGCGTCACCGGCTCGATGGAGCGCGCGCTGGCCGAAACCACGCGCCGCCGTGAGAAGCAGGTCGCCTACAACGAGGAACACGGCATCACCCCCGAGAGTACGCGGCGCGAGATCGCGGACCTCCTCAAGGACGTGAAGGACAAGGACGGCGAGGCGATTGCGGGCGTGCCCGATACGCCGCCGATGCAGGGCCACAATCTGCGCGCCTATATCGGCGAACTCGAAGAGAAGATGCGCAAGGCCGCCGCCGACCTCGAGTTCGAGGAGGCGGCGCGGCTACGCGACGAGATCAGGAAGCTCGAGGAAGACGAACTCGGCATCCCCGACGCCGACCGCGCGGCGCCGCGTGTCGGCTACTCGAACGCCGGGCGCCCTGGGACCCGAAAGACACGCTTCGGCAAGACCCGCTACAAAAAGATGGGTGGGCGGCCTTAGAACGGTCGATCGTCGACGTTAGTCACCGTGAAGACGCTGCCTTTTTGCTCGGCGTCGACGACGAAATAGGCGCCGGGGCGCATGACCGCGGTCATCCACACGCCCGTATCGGATGGCTCGGTGGTCATCTTGAAGGTCGGGTTGCGCTCATATTTCCTGATCTGAACCGGCAATGTGAAGTCGAAGCGCAACAACTTGTCGGGATACCGCGCCTCGAAATCGGTCATGCCATTAGGCCGAATGCAGGTGCCGGGCTGTTCGTTCGGACCATTCGGATCTGCCCACTCGAAGTAGAGATCCAGCGAGAGAAATTCGCCACGATTATTCGTGAATGGGTAGAAACGGAAATTGCCGCCGGTGTAGCAATCGAGCCTTCCGATCCAGGGGCCCTCGCGGCGAAGCGTGGTCACTGCCTGTGCGGTGGGTTTGACCGGCTTGATCACCGGGACCGGCACCTTGACCTGTGGCTTGGCGACCGACGTCGTCTGGGCGGAAGCGCTCGAGGCCATCAGGCACACCAGCGCGGTCGAAAGAAATACGCCTTTCATTTGACTCTCCCCTGTTACGCTTAACCTGCGGCAGCATACGCATTTGCGATCCTTTGGTCGAATCCGTGCCCGTTGGTCGAAGCGCGCTGGGACTGCGTTCGGTGCGCGCTAAGCAAATCGCATGTGGAGCGTGATCGCCATCTTCGGGATGCAGGCCGCCGCCTTGCCGCGCCAGCCGGGGCTGGAGCCTGACGTGCCGCCCATGCCGCGCATCACCGAGGAACGACGCGCGGTGACCGATTGCGCGCCCGACCCCGACGCGGAGATCACCGTGTGCGGCCGGCGCGAGACGAACTTGCGCATGCCGCAAATGGGACCGCCGCCGCTCAACAGCCGCGGCGACATCATGGTGATGCAGGAACGCTCGCGACTGACCGAGGCGATGCCTGACCGGATGGGGCGCTGCGCGCCCGTCGGGCCGGGCGGCTGGACCGGCTGCATGGCGGTCGGCTGGGAGAAGAGCTGGGGCCAGCGCGGCCTCGCTTTTTAAGCTCAGTCGCAGCCTTTCTCGACCGCGTCCCAGTCGGCGCAGGCGATCGGTCTCATGTCCAGTATCGGCTGCTCTTCCCATTCGCCTTCGCGCATCATCGCGCTCTCCGTGCGGAAGGTGCCGTCGGCAAGGCGCATGGTTCGGCCGCGGACGCGGTGAAACCTGCCGTCGGGATATTGGTATCGGGCTTCGAGGAAGCGCAGCGAACCGTCATCCTCAAGCGAAGTCAGCCCCTCGGTCACCCCGCCCGAGGAGGCGTAATAGGTAAAGCCGATGGCCTGCGCCTCGCCGTCGAAATGGTAGATCGTCTCGCCGCGATAATCGGTGTCGACTCCGCGCACGAGGTGGCGCGTGCGCAGGTGGCCGCCCGCCATGTCGTCGGCGCACAGCACGTCGTAGGCAGGCCCGTCGCCGAACGTGCCCCGCCAGCATTTCCCCGCCAGAAAGCGCAAGGGTGCGAGGCGATCCTCGACTGCCGCCGTTTCGGGCCTGGCACGGGCGACAGCCTTTTCCAGTTCGCCGAACGTCCAGCGATTGGCGCGGGTGAAAAAGGAGATCATCGGCTGCCATTCGGGCGTGTCGCGATAGCCGATGCCCCAGCTGACGATGCGGGTGCGGTGGCTCCCCAGAGGCTCGAAGGAGACGACGTTGTAGAGGTTGGCGGCCTCGACGCGGATCGCATCGGTCAACCAGTCCGCCTCGACCGGTTCGAGATCGGCCTGAAGGGTGAGAAGTCGTTGGGGAATATAATTGACGATGCGCGTCTCGATCGTGCCGGGATCTCCGATTTTGGCGTCCGCGTCATAATGGGAGCGCATCGCCCCGCCCGGACGCAGGTCGACCTCGGCGACGGGAGCGATCCACGAGCGCACGCCCTCGGCCGTGGTCCACAGCGCCCATACCGACGCGACGTCGGTGTCGAGCACGACTTCCTGTCGCAGGAAAAGCTGCCCGTCCTTGCCAATAAGAACGGTGTCCTCTTCACCGGCGGCGGCGGTCGCAGTGGCAGGCACCTGCGCGGCGAGGATCGCGGCCGCCAGCACGCCCGCCATGCGCCTCACTCGTCCACTCGTGTCCATTCCAATCCCCTCTCAGGCGGCCTGCGTTTGACGAGTCAGCAGGGCGAAGTGATCGCGCAAGATCGCGACGTTGCGATCGAACAGCGAAATGTCGCGGTGGGTGCGGGCCTGCATGATGCCGCCCTCCATCACGGTCAGGATGAACTCCGCCAGCGCGCGGCGGTCGGTCGAGGCGGGTAGCCGTTCCCCGGCATCGATGAGGCAGGCCTCGACCGCATCCGCCCACTGGGCGAAATTGGCCGCGATCAGTTCCCGCACGCGGGGGTCGGGTTCGCTGATCTCGAGCGCGAGATTGCCGATCGGGCAGCCGTGCGCGAAGTCGCTCGCGAGGAGCTGGATCCGGTAGCCGTCGAGAAGCGCGAAAACCTTCTCGATCGGGTCATCGACGCCGTGCCAGGCGTAGGCGAGGAGGTTCTCCTCGATCCCGTCGCGATACCATTCGAGGACCGCGACGAGCAGGTCCTGCTTTCCGGGGAAGAAATGATAGAGGCTGCCCGAGTGGACCTGCGTGCGCGACAGGATGTCGGCGATCGAGGTCGAGTTGAACCCCTTTTCCCAGAACAGGTCGCGCGCGGCCTCGACGATCCGGGTACGCGTGTCGCGGTTGCGAGGCTCGGTCATGAGCCCCGCTTACCGCAACTTGATTGATCGTTCAACTCAAGCGAGGATGCCGGCCGCTTTCTGTCGTTGCGCGTACATCAACAGCATCAGCGCAACGAGGACGACGACAATCGGCATGATCGTGAAGACCCCGCCGGTCAGTTCCTCGGGCTTGTCCGCGAACACGAGATCGTAGCCGATCCCGACCACCGCCCCGATCAGGGAAAGACCGAACGCGGTGACCGCGTGTCCTTTCCTCAAGAGGAGCAGGATCGAGCCGAGCACCGCCATCCAGACGCCGAGGCCCCAGGCGATGTCCGCGACGAGCGGGGCGCTTTCCATGTAGGCGACGGTCTCCTCGACGGGCAGCGGCAGTTGCGACAGGTACGCCTCGTTGTGCGTCCGCGTCATCCAGTAGTCGTAGCCGCCGAACCCGTTCCACACGAGCGACAGCAGGCCGACAATCCAGAGATGCGCCGGAGTCGGTTTGCGCATGGTCATCCCGCTGCCTCCTAGCGAAGCACGCCCTTCGCGCGCATGGCGCGAGCGTAGAAGAAGAGCGCGATCCCGACGACGATGATCAAGAGCGCGAAAAAGTCGTGACCCGCGCCCTGCAGCGCCGCGGGCGTGTCGACCACGAGATATTGCGCGATCGACGACAGGGCGATGCCGACGAGAGAGATGGCGAAGGCCGTGACGGCGTGGCGGTTGCGCATCAGGAGCAGCGCCGATCCGGCCACCGCGCCCCACACGCCGAGCGCCCAGCCCGCGGCCGCCCAGACCGGGAAGGCGTCGATCCAGTCCAGCATCTCGTCGACCGGGATCCCGGCCATGGCGAGATAGTCCTCGTTGCGCGTCATGCTCATCAGATAGTCGTACGCGCCGCCCGCATTCCACAAGAGCGAGACGATGCCGACGATCCACAGGTGCACCGGCGTCTTTGCAGTCGTGTCCATGATACCCCCTTGTTCGATTTCTACGCGATCACCCCTCGCGCGTATGAGCGGGGATCGGCTGCCATCTGTCAAGCGCCGGGGCACGGCGGTCGAACGAGCGCTGCACATGGAACGTCCGGGTGCGCCGGGATAATGCTGGCGGTGACCGCCAAGCTCGCGCATGATGGAGCCATGCAGATGAAAAGCCTTCCCTTAATAGCCGCGTTGCTGCTTGCCGGCTGCGCGCGCACCGAACCCATCACCGACAATGTGGTCGAAAAGGCCGACGTCCCGGCTGCGCTGCCCGCCGAGGACGCGGAACGCGAAGCGCTTCCGCTGACGCCCGGCATGCGCTGGGAGATCGACGAACCGGCCAATGCCGCGCTCTACGGGGCCGACCGCGCGTCCGCGCAGCTGATGCTCCGGTGCGACGAGGATGGCGGCGAGAAGGCGCTGGTCGTCTCGCGCTTCCTGCCGACGGTGCCGAGCGGGGCGGGGACGCTGACGCTGACCGGCAACGGTGCGATCGCCAGCGTGCCGGTGGTTGCCGAGGCCAACGAGGGGCGTCCGGGCGGACGCCTGTCGGCGACGCTCGATCCGGGTGCGCTCGCACAGAGCATTGGCGCGGTGTTCCGCGGACCCGATCCGGTCAACGTCAGCACGACCGGCGCCGAGCCGCTGGTTCTGACGGGCGGACCCGAGGTCGGCATGGTTCTCGACAATTGTCTCGGACCCGCCGCGCCGGCCCGCAATGACGACGACGAGGCGCAACCCGCCGCCTAGTTCGCGCTTCCCGGCGCCAGCCAGCGGGCGGTGACGGTGTCGCCGGGCGCCTCCTCCATGCGCGACGCACGGGTGCCAGCCGCGGCGAGGGCGCCGCGCACCTTGCTCGTCGCCTCGGGCGGGCCCGACAGCATGATCGGTGCGTCGATGCGCTGCTGCGCCCAGGCGATCAGCGCGATCGCGATCCCGTCGGGATTGCCTTCCTTGTCGAGCGGGATGGCGGGGAGCGGGCGCGCGGGCGGGATCAATCGAATGTCCCACCCCTCGGCCGAGCGCGCGACGCGGCGTTCGAGGGTCCGGTAGGCGCCGAGTGTCGCGCCTTCGATCGGGGTCGCCTTGACGATCGCGCGTTTCTTGTCGCGGTCGACGGTGACTTCCTCGCGACTGACGCCGGCGACGAGGGCCAGCTCGGCGACGATCTCGCGGATCTGGCGCTCGCTAGCCTCGGCCTGCTGCTGGGCGCGTGCCGCGGCCAGTTCGGCGGCCTCGGCATCGCCGCCTTCCGCGCCGACGCGGAACTGGTCGGTCGAGACCGCGACCGGTTGTCCGATCGTGTCGCTCAGCGCCGCCGACGCGCGCACGTCTGCCTGGTCGCGAAAATCGGGAGTAAGAACGGTCGCGGTCACGCGCACCGGCTCGGCATCGAAATCGATGTCGACCTGGTTGACCCGCGCCCTTTTGTCGAATTCGCGAGCGAGCGCCTGGTTGACCTGGCGGGTGACGTTGGCCTCCCACACGATCTGGCGCAGCGAGAAGCTCAGCGGCACGGCCAGCACCACGAAGGCGAGCACGATGCCCGCGACCTGCATCTGCGTTTGCTTCTTGGAGAGGTTGGTGCGGAAGCCGTAGAGCCGCGCCATCACGGCGGTGGTCAGCGCGATGGTCATCAGGTTGGTGATGAACAGCATCAAGGCGCCGCCGAACGCGGTCCAGTTGAACGTCGCGAGCCCGAATCCCACGACCGACAATGGCGGCATCAGGGCGGTCGCGATGGCGACCCCGACGATCGTGCCCTGCCGCCCCTTGATCATCGCGTAGGCGCCCGCGAGGCCCGAAAAGAGCGCGACGGCAAGGTCGATCAACGTCGGGCGCGTGCGCCCGGCGATCTCGGGCGTGACCGTCTGGATCGGCGAGAGGTAGGTGATGAACGCGCTGATCAGCACGCCCGCGATGACGCCGTAGAGCAGGGTCTTGCCGGTCTGGCGCAGCCAGCGGATGTCGCCGATGGCGAGCGCCAGGCCCGAGCCGATGATCGGCCCCATCAGGGGCGACAGCAGCATCGCGCCGATGACGACCGCAGGGGAGGACTGGATCAGCCCGAGTACCGCGATGCCGGCCGACATCGAGGTCATGAAGATGTAGCGCCCGTCGAGCCCGCCTTCCTCGCGCACGCGGCGATAGGCCTCGGTCTGGTCGACGGTCCGCACGAAGTTGCGCCGCCACCACTGACGGATCGACGCGTAGATGCGCAGCCGCTCCCGCTTGGCGATGAGGGTTTCGGCGTCGGCCTCCTGTTCGGACCGGGTGTCGGCAGTCTCGTTCATCGGGGCCGTGTGTGGGACATCCGGCCGGCAAAGAAAAGGGGCGGCGGACCCAGGTCCACCGCCCCCATCTGCCGAGCGTGCGGCGCTTAGAAGCCGAAGCTCAGCGCGACGCTGGCGCCGGTCTCGTCGCCGTCGGTCTTGTCGATCGTCGCGTTGGCGGCGACGTCGAGACGGACGCTCGAGAAGATCTGGGCCGAGAAGCCGCCCGAGATGCGACCGTAGAGGTCGTCGGGGGTTTCGCCGACATCGAAGCTGTTGACGATGGTCGGGCTGGCAGTCTGCGAGAAGCTGAACACGCGGCCGTCGCCGTCGAGATCCTTTTCGAGCATCAGGCTGGCGTGCGGACGAAGCTGGACGCCGCTGCCGGCAAAGTCGCCGCGCAGTTCGACGCCAACCGCGCCGCGAAGCGAGCTGTACTCGATCGAATCGACGTTGAGGTTGAGCGCCGGATCGCCGCTCTCGGTGTAGCCGTCGACGTCGACGGTGGCGTAATCGAGCGCGAGCACCGGACCGACGCGCAGCTTGCCGACATTGGCGAGGTAGCCGGCCTTCGCGCCGAGGACGAGGTGATCGCCGTCCATCTCCGCCGAGCGGGCGAGATCCTCGATGATGCCCTCGCGCTCGACTTCATGGTCGTCGGTGCCCCAGCCCGCATAGGCCTGCACAAACGCCGGGCCCATCGCGTAGCCGGCGAACGCGCCGATCTGAAGCGAGGTCGCCTCGGCTTCGGCATAGCCCTCGGCATATTCGGCCTCGGGCATCGAGTAGCGGCCCATCAGGCCGACGACGCCGTTGCCGAAGCCGTATTCGATGCCGCCGTGGACGCCGGCGGTGCGAACCTTGAGCGGGTCCTGCGTCTGGGTCATGTCGATCGAGCGGCTCATCGCGTCGCCGCCCACATAGACCTTGAGGCCCTCGGCCATGTCGCCGTCGCGCGGCGAGGTGCCGTCCATGCGCTGGGTCATCACGCGGCCGAACTGGCGCGCATTGTCGATCGCGAGGTCCGAGCTGGCGGTCATCGAAAGCGGCGCCTGGAGCTGCGCGGCGACATATTTGGCGACAACCTCGAAGCCCGCCGAGGTGAGGTGCAGCTGGTCGCCGTAGACGACGTAGCTGTTGGCGACCGACTTGTCGGCGATGCAGATCGTGTCGAGCAGGAAGGGCGGGCAGGCGATGCCCTGGAAGCCGAACGCGGCGAGGTTGGATTCGAGGTTGCCGAGAACCGCGTTCAGATCGAGATAGTGAACCATCACGCCATTGGCGGCGTAGCCGGCCAGCGTATCGCGCATCTGCGCGTCGAATGCCTGATAATAGGCATCGCGAACCGCGAAGGCGGCGGCCGGGTCGGGCTGGTACTGCACCTCGGGAAGGTTGGCGGTGTTGCCCGCGAGATAGGAGATGTTCTGCGCGCCCGCCGCGACAAGCGCGTCGAGACCGGCAGTGGCGTAGGCTGCCGAGACCGCACCGGCCAGCGGCGCGTTGGCGAGCAAGCCGCCATTCTGCTGGTAGAAGCGCGCGTCGTTGCCGCCGATCGAGATGGCGAGCAGGTCGTTCTCGCCGAACGTGCCGCTGACTTCCGGAAAGACGGTAGGCGCCGGGAACACGTCGCCGCCGCCGCCGAGGAACACGTTCCATTCGGTCGCGAAGCCCGGCAGGCCGGCGTTGGTGTTGGTGTTGTCGGTTAGCGCGCCGCCGATCGCGAAATTGTCGACGTCGACGTTGAGCAGCTGGGCGAGCGTGTCGATATAGTTGGTCCCGCCCGAGAAGCGACCGGTCGGGTAGGCGAGCTTGGCAGAGGCCGGAATGTCGCCGAACGCGTCGATGATCTCGAAGGCATTGCCTTGGTCGGCATAGCTGTCACCGAAGGCGACGATGCGGTCGATGCGCTGGGCATGGGCGGCCTGCGGCATCATCGCCGCGGTGGCGAGAAGGCTCGCCGCAAGCAAACGGGTCTTGGTCATGAAAGAAATGCACTCCTAGCGTCGCCCGGGCGGGCACGGGTTTCGAAACGCTACCGGGATTGCGTGCGCGGGCGCGGGGTCGCAACCCCGACTTTGGTGCCGTTCGTCGAAGTCACGTGGCGCGTGACAGTAATGCTACAACATTTGTTATATTTGGCGGAAAACTCAGCGCGGCGTGTCGGCCAGGCGACTGAGCAGGATCGCGCTGCGCTTGGCCTGGCGCCAGATCGAGGCGATGTCGACGGCTTCTTCGGGCGTGTGGTCGCCGCGGCTCGCGGGGCCCATGCCGGCAAGCCCGTCGACGAGATGCGCGACGAAGCTGATGTCGGCCGCGCCGCGCCGCAGCGGGTCGAGCGCGTCCATCGCGGGCAGGCCGAGATCGGCGTTGACCTCGTTGAGCGCGTCGAGGATCGCGCGGTTGCCCGCGGTCGGCGGCATGGGCGGATAATATTCGTCGAACTCGATGGCCGCCTCGGTGCCCGGTAGGTTCTCGGCGACGATGGCGCGCATCGCGGCTTGGGTGCGTTCGATCTGGTCGAGCGTCATCGCCCGCATGTCGCCGCGCACGTAGGCGATGGGGGCGATGATGTTGGTCTTGCCGCGCGCCGTTCCGCGGATCTTGTCGGCGTCGATCTCGGCTTCCTCGCCGCCGACGATGAGCCCGACATTGTAGGTCAGCCGATCCTCGCCGTAGCGCAGTTTCTCGCGGAAATCGTCGATGATCCGCGCCGCCTCGAACACCGCGCCGTTGCCGAGATAGTCGGAGAAGATGCCCGAGCTGTGGCCCGAGCGCGCGGTGACGGTGACCGTCCAGCTGCCCGCCGAGCGGCGCGCGACCGAGCCCATGTCCTTGCCGTCGTCGACGATGAGGCCCTCGTAGCCAATCGCGATGTCGCTCGCTTCAGCGGCCGCAATCAGCGCGGCGCGGGAAACCGATTGCGGCTCGCCCGAATCCTCCTCGTCGCCCATCAGGACGACGACGATGTCGGCACCATCGAGCGTGCCCGCCGCCTTCATCGCCTGCAGCGCGAGGAGCATGGTGACGATGCCGCCCTTGTCGTCGCCCGCGCCCGGCCCTTGCCCGAAATTGCCGTCGCGCTCCCAGCGCTGGAACGGGCTGTCGGGTTCGAACACGGTATCGAGATGGCCGATGAGGAGGAGCCGCTTGCCGGTTCCGTCGCCGGCGTGGCGCGCGATCAGGTGGCCGGCACGGTCGGTGCCCGGCGCCTCGACCCACTCGGTCGCAAAGCCCAGCGCGTCGAATTCCTTCGCCATCACGCGCCCGACCGCGCGCACGCCCTCGTGGTTCATCGTTCCAGAATTGATGTTCACGATCCGCGCGAGGAGGTCGACCGTCTCGTCTTGCTTGGCATCGACGGTCTCGATCATGGTCCGTTCGGCGGGCGAAAGCTGCGCGGCGGCGGGAGCGGGGAGGGCAAAGGCGGCGAAGAGCGCGGCAAGGGCGAGGCGGGACATGGCGGCAGCCTAGCAGCACTCGGCAACAGCGCAATGCGAGCGATTGGAGAAAATCGCTGTCCTACAATGTGCCAAATCGGTTAATCCAGTGCGACTCGACAGGAGAATGCGCGATGACCCGACCCCAACTTGCCACCCCCGAAAGCATCGCCACGCTCGCCGACGGGTTGGTCGAAGCGCTGATCGAACGAGAGGGCGGATATGTCCATCACCCCGCAGACCGCGGCGGTCCCACCAATTTTGGGATCACGCAGGAGGTCGCCCGCGCGCAAGGATACATGGCCGACATGCGCGACCTGCCGCGCGAGGAGGCACGTGCCATCTATCGCCGCCTCTACTGGCTTCGCCCGGGGCTCGACCGCATCGCGCGGCGCCTGCCGCTGATCGCCGCCGAACTGTTCGACACCGGCGTCAACATGGGGCCCGCGGTCGCGATCACGTTTCTCCAGCGTGCCTTGAACGCGTTGAACCGCGAGCAGCGCGACTATGCCGATCTCGTCCCGGACGGGCGGGTGGGCGCGCAGACGCTGGCCGCGCTCGACGCCTATCTCGCAGTGCGCGCAGGGCAGGGGGGCGAGACCGTGCTGCGCCGCGCCCTCGAGGCGCTTCAGGGCGAACGCTACCTCCGTCTCGCGGAGCGCCGCCCCGCCAACGAGGCCTTTCTCTACGGATGGCTCGCCAACCGGATCGGCCAGATCGACAGCATCAACCTTTAGCAACAGGAGACTATCATGGCCCTCGTCGACGCCATCATCGGCCCGCTCGCCAAGCTGATCGACAAGATCATCCCCGACAAAGAAGCGCGCGCCAAGGCGCAGCTCGAACTCATCCGCCTGCAGGGCTCGCAGGAACTCGAGACCATCGCGGTGCAGATGCAGGCGATCGTGGCCGAGGCGCAGTCGGCGGATCCGTGGACCAGCCGCGCGCGCCCCAGTTTCATGTACGTGATGTACACGCTGATCCTGTTCGCGATTCCGATGGGGCTGATCAGCGCCGCCGACCGCGCCACCGCCGAGGCGATCGCCAGCGGGATGACGGCCTACCTCTCCGGCATTCCCGAGAGCCTCTACGCCTTGTTCGGCACCGGTTATCTTGGCTACACGGCGGCAAGGACGTGGGGGAAGGTGAAGGGAGTCGAGCGCTGATCGACTGGAAGGCGCCCAAGATGAAGCGCCGCGTCAAGCGGATGCGTCGCCGCGTCGGAGCGGCGGGCGAGGCGTCGCTGTGGGCGCTCGAACGGGTCGGCCTGTCGCCGGTCGCCCTGCTCGACACGACCAGCCGCTTCCTCGGCGACAAGGACACGCACTGCCTCGCTGCGGGCAAGCAATATGGAAACGAGCCGCGCCAGAGCCTCGACATCTGGGCCCCGCGCCAGGTCGACGGGCCGCTGCCGGTGGTGGTCTTCTTCTACGGCGGCGGCTGGGTCGGGGGCGAGCGCGGCGAGTTCGGCTATGTCGGACGCGCGCTCGCGGCGCAGGGCTTCCTCGCCGTGCTTCCCGACTACCGCCTCGCGCCGTCGGCCAAGTTCCCGGACTTTATCGAGGACGGGGCGCTGGCGGTGAAATGGCTGATCGACCATGCCGAGGAATATGGCGGCGATCCCGCGCGCATCGCGGTCGCGGGGCATAGCGCGGGTGGACATCTGGCCGCGATGCTCACGCTCAACCGCCGTTACCTCGGCGAACTCGGGCTCGATCCGGGCGTGGTGGGCGCGGCGGTGCTGATGAGCGCGCCGACCCACTTCCTTCCGTTCAAGGACCCGCGCGCAATCGCCGCCTTCGGTCACTGGCCCGAACCGCTCGAGACCCAGCCGATCCGCTTCGCGCGCGGCGATGCGCCGCCGATCCTGATCCAGACCGGCACCGCCGACATCACGGTGCGCGCGCGCAACTCGCAGCAGCTTGCCCACGCGATCGAGAAGGAAGGCGGGGACGTCACGCTGAAGCTCTATCGCGGCGCGGTCCATTCGGACCCGGTGAAGAGCTTCTCGCCGCTGTTCCGGACCAAATATCCGTTCGTCGAGGACATGATCGCCTTCCTGAAGGACAAGCTCGCCTGAACTTGCAGCCGGTGCGCGCGCTCCCCACATGGCATCCCGTACCCAAGGGAGAGGCGATTGGAACAGTTTCACGGAACCACCATCCTCGGCGTCAAGAAGGACGGCAGGACCGTCATCGCCGGTGACGGGCAGGTCAGTCTCGGCAACACGGTGATCAAGCCCAACGCGAAGAAGGTTCGGCGCATCGGCGCGGACGGCAACGTGATCGGCGGGTTCGCCGGAGCGACGGCCGATGCGTTCACCCTTTTCGAGCGGCTGGAAAAGAAGCTCGAGGCCTCGAACGGCAAGCTGATGCGCGCCGCGGTCGAACTGGCCAAGGACTGGCGAACGGACAAGTATCTCAGGAACCTCGAGGCGATGATGATCGTCGCCGATGCGGAGAGCCTGCTGATCCTCACCGGCAATGGAGACGTGCTCGAACCCGAGGGCGGGATCGCCGCGATCGGCTCGGGCGGAAATTATGCGCTCGCGGCCGCGCGCGCGCTGACCGAATACGAGCCCGACCCCGAGAAACTCGCCCGCCGCGCCATGGCGATCGCCGCCGAAGTGTGCGTCTTCACCAACGACCAGCTGACCATCGAGACCGTCTAAGTGAACCAGAATTTCCAGATCGTGCGTAACGGGCCCGAGGCCCTCACCCCCAAGGCAATCGTCGCCGCACTGGACGAGCATATCATCGGCCAGGCCGACGCCAAGAAGGCGGTCGCGGTGGCACTGCGCAACCGCTGGCGCCGCCAGCAGCTCGATGACGAGTTGAAGGCCGAAGTGACGCCCAAGAACATCCTAATGATCGGGCCGACTGGGTGCGGCAAGACCGAGATTTCGCGCCGGTTGGCCAAGCTCGCCGATGCGCCATTCGTCAAGGTCGAGGCGACCAAGTTCACCGAGGTCGGCTATGTCGGGCGCGACGTCGAACAGATCGTGCGCGACCTCGTCGAGGAAGCCGTGCGGCTCGAACGCGACCGCCGCCGGGAGGCGGTGCGCCAGGCGGCCGAGGAAGCGGCGATGGACCGGCTGCTCGATGCGCTGACCGGCAAGGGTGCGAGCGAGGCGACGCGCGCCAGCTTCCGCCAGCGCTTCGCCGACGGCAGCCTCGATGAGGCCGAGGTCGAGATCGAGGTCGCCGAACAGCCCTCGATGCCGTTCGAGATGCCGGGCGGCGGGCAGGTCGGGATGATCAATCTGTCGGACATGATGGGTAAGGCGTTCGGCGGCGCGCCCAAGAAGAGGCGCAAGCTCAAGGTGAAATCCGCGCTCGAGAAGCTAATCGAGGAGGAAGCGGACAAGAGGCTCGACCTCGACGACGTCAACCGCACCGCGCTCGAGGATGCCGAGGCCAACGGCATCGTCTTCCTCGACGAGATCGACAAGATTGCGGTCAGCGACGTGCGCGGCGGCTCGGTCAGCCGCGAGGGCGTCCAGCGCGACCTACTGCCGCTGATCGAGGGAACGACGGTCTCGACCAAGTACGGGCCCCTGAAGACCGACCACATCCTGTTCATCGCGTCGGGCGCGTTCCACGTCGCCAAGCCGTCGGACATGCTTCCCGAACTGCAGGGCCGCCTGCCGATCCGCGTCGAATTGAAGGCGCTGACGCAGGAGGATTTCGTGGCGATCCTCGAATCGACCCGCGCCAGCCTGACCGATCAGTATCGCGCGCTGCTCGGCACCGAGGGCGTCACGGTCGAGTTCGACCGCGGCGGGATCGAGGCACTCGCGCGCATCGCCGCCGAGGTCAACGAGGCGGTCGAAAATATCGGCGCACGGCGCCTTCAGACGGTGATGGAGAAACTGCTCGAGGACATTAGCTTCGAGGCGGAGGAACGGGCCGGAGAGACGATCCGTGTCGACGCCGCCTTCGTCGAAAAGCAGCTTGCGGGAATCGCCCGGAACGCCGACCTGTCGCGCTACGTGCTCTAACTGTAGCGGACGGGGGGAAGATGGACGGGAAGCTGGCGATGATGGTGGCGGCGCTCGCCGTGACGGGGTGCGCGCCCCGACCGATGGCGAGCGTGGGCGATGCCGTGGTGGCGCCTGCGGGCCTTGCCGACGTTGATCCCGCGCGGCGCGCGGCGGTCGAGGCGCTCCTTGAAAAGCATGGCGTACCCGGGCTGCAGTTGGTCGACCTCGAAGCCTGTCGGCCGGTTGCCGCGCTCGAGGCGGGGACGGCGATCGTCGAGAATGCGACCCCGGTCGCGCGCGATACGCTGTTCGAGGCCGCGTCGCTGTCGAAGACCGTCTTCGCCTATCTCGTGATGACCCTCGTCGATGATGGCGTGATCGACCTCGACCGCCCGCTGGCGACCGACGGTTTCGCCTACCCGCGCATCGTCGACCAGCAGTCCTACGCCAAGCTGACGCCCCGTTTGTTGCTGTCGCACCGATCGGGCCTGCCCAACTGGGCGGGCAACCCGCTGACGGCAGGGGCAGCGCCGCCGATCGAGTTCGAGGAGCCGGTCGGCACCTACGTCTATTCGGGCGAGGGCATCCAACTGCTCCAGGCCTATGTCGAATGGAAGACCGGGCGCACGCTCCCCGACCTGTTCGGCGCTCTGCTCGGCGCGGACATGCCGCATAGCCAGTTCGCCGGCCCGGTCCCGCCAGGCGCCCGTGCCAGCAGGGGGTACGGCAACGGGTCGAGCCGTCCGCTGATGCAGGTCGAGGGCAACGGGGTCGCGGCGGCCTCGCTCCTGACGACGGCAGAGGATTTTTCGCACTTCGTCTCCAGGGTCTGCCGCGGCGAGGGGCTGAGCACGGCAGCGCATGCCGAAATGCTCTCGGTCCAGTCCGACTGGTACGAGGATGTCGGGCTTCCCACCGCGCGGCTGATCGGCTGGAGCACGGTCAGGCTGGGCGGCCGCGACCTCGTCGCCCACACCGGCAATAACGGCCAGTATCGCTCGCTCGCGATGTTCGATCCCCAAACCGGGGACGGAATGGTCGTGACGACCAACGGCGAGAATGGGACCGACCTTATTCTCGACCTTCTGGGATTGGGCGAAAGCGCCAGGTAAGTCCCGTCGAAAAGGGCGTCCACAGGCTCGCCTCGACGCCCGCGATCCTCAGCTTCGCGTTGACCCACTGGTTGCAGGTCCTCACCGCGTTGAAGTTGCCGCGTCCCTCGTAGAAGGCGTCGCTGTCCCAGTAGCCGTCATGGTCGATCCGCTGCGGGAGCCGCTCGGCCGACAGATCGAAATCGGCGCGGATCGCGCTGGCAAGGCGACGATATTCCTCGGGGCGCAGGCGCAGCGCGGCGACCGCATAGGCTTCGGGTGCGGACACCCACTGGACGTGCATCACGCGCTCGCCCGCGACCATCGCTTCTGCGGCCGTGTCGAGCTCGAGGTCGGCCCAGGTCGGCGTGTCGAGATAGATGCCGCGATCGCCGGCGCCGATCATCACCCAGTCGGCCGCGGCCCATTGCGGGTTGCCGACATCGCCGGGCGGAAAATCGCCGCGCCAGTCGCGCCCGCCCGCGCTCGCCGGGAGGATAAAATCGAGATGGACGCCGTTCGAGGCGATGTAGACCGGGATGCCTTCATCGGGCTCTTCCCAGTTGGCGTTGACCGGGACGAGCGCACCGATCAGCGCGGCTACCCCGTAGACCAAGGGCAGCGCGAGGATCGCAAGGAGGATGCGCTTGGCGCGCGAGGGGCGCTTGCGCCGACGACGGGTCATGCCCCGACCCTGCCGAAGCGTCCCGTCAATGCAAGCGTGTTAAAAATGGTCGGGGAGACAGGATTCGAACCTGCGACCCCCACACCCCCAGTGTGATGCGCTACCAGGCTGCGCTACTCCCCGACCGACCGGTCAGCCTTATGGGTGGCTGCGGTGCGGTTGCGCCTCTAGCCATTGAACCCGTCCCATGCAAGCACCAGATGCTTGTAAGTCGGGGGGGCGGCGTGATAGGCGCTCCGCCGATGTCTTTGAGGGCAGGGATTTTCCTGCCCGCCCGGAAACAAGAGAATCGCCTTTCCCATGACCTTCGACCTCGTCTCCCTGTCGCTCGGTGCGGCCACCGGCCAGCCGTCGGGCGCCGCCGCCTTCTTCGTCCAGATGTTCCCGCTGGTCCTGATCTTCGTGATCTTCTGGTTCCTGCTCATCCGTCCGCAGCAGAAGCGCATGCGCGAGCACCAGGCCGAGATCGCCGCGGTCCAGAAGGGTGACAAGGTGGTCACCGGCGGCGGGCTGATCGGCAAGGTCGTGCGGGTCACCGACGACGAGGTCGAGATCGATCTGGGTGGCGGCACGCGCGTCACTGCGGTCAAGGCGACCCTCAACTCGGTCGTCGGTGCGCGCTCCAAGCCGGCGAACGACTGATGCTCGACTTCCCGCGCTGGAAGGTCCTGTCGATCTGGGGGATCATCCTCTTCGGCATCCTTCTCTCGATCCCCAGCCTGATGCCCAAGCAGATGGCAGAGGAGCAGTATCCGGGCTTCCTTCCTTCCGCACGCATCAGCCTCGGCCTCGACCTCGCCGGCGGCAGCTACCTGCTGCTCGAGGCGGACGAGCCCGACGCCGCCAAGCAGCGCCTCCAGGCGATGGAAGATACTATCCAGACCGAGCTTCGCCGCAACGAGCCGCGCGTGCGGATCGGCGACGTGTCGACGTCGGACGGGCGTGTCTCGTTCATGGTCCGCGACCCTGCGCAGGTAGACGAGGCGGTCGAGCGCCTGCGCGCCATCACCCAGCCGGTCGCGCTGACCGGGCGCCGCGACTGGGACGTGGCGGTGGTCGATTCGACCCGCGTCACCGTGACCCCGACCGAGGAAGGCGCGCGCGCCGCGATCTCGGACGCGATGACCGTCGCGCGCGACGTCGTGCGCCGCCGCATCGACCCGTCGGGCACCAAGGAAATCACCGTGCGCACCTCGGGCGAGAAGCGCGTCGAGGTGATGGTGCCGGGCGTCGAGGATCCCGAGGCCCTCAAGGACCTGATCGGCCAGACCGCACGCCTCGAATTCAAGCTGGTCGACATGTCTGCCGATCCCGCGCTGGTCGCGCAGGGCCGTGCGCCCGCGGGCTCCGAAGTGCTTCCGATGGCCGACGGCACCGCCTCCATCGCCGTCCAGCGGCGCGTGATGGTCTCGGGCGACCAGCTGGTCGATGCCAAGCAGGCGTTCGACCAGGACGGCAATCCGACCGTGTCGATCACCTTCAACGCAGCCGGTGCGCGCCGTTTCGGCCGCGTCACGCAGGAAAACGTCAACAAGCCCTTCGCGATCATTCTCGACGGGCAGGTTCTTTCCGCCCCCAACATCAACGAGCCGATCCTCGGCGGCCAGGCGCAGATCATGGGCAACTTCACGGTCGACAGCGCCAACCAGCTGGCGATCGCGCTGTCGTCGGGCAAGCTGCCGGTCAAGCTCAACGTCATCGAGGAGCGCACCGTTTCTGCCGATCTCGGCAAGGACTCGATCGAGAAAGGCGTGCTCGCCTCGGTCGTCGCGACCGCGCTGGTGCTGCTCTACATGCTCGTCACCTACGGGCGCTTTGGCGTCTATGCCAACATGGCGCTGGTGGTGAACGCCTTCCTGATCCTGGGCGTGATGGCGGTGTTCAACGCTTCGCTCACCTTGCCCGGCATCGCGGGCTTCGTGCTGACCATCGGCGCGGCGGTCGACGCCAACGTGCTGATCAACGAGCGCATCCGCGAAGAACAGCGACGAGGGCGAAAGACGCTCGACGCGATCGAGAGCGGCTACAAGGAAGCCTCGACCGCGATTTTCGACGCCAACATCACCAACACGATCGCGGCGGTGATCATGCTCTATTTCGGCTCGGGCCCGATCCGCGGCTTCGCGGTGGTGTTGCTGATCGGCATCATCACCTCGGTCTACACCGCGGTGAACTTCACGCGCATGCTGGTCGGTCTGTGGGTGCGCAAGGCGCGTCCCAAGACGCTCGAGATCTGACGGGACTGTAAGACATGAAACTGCTCAAGCTCGTTCCCGACAACACGAACATTGACTTCATGCGCTGGCGCAAGGTCGCCATCGTCATCACGATGAGCCTGGCCGTCGCCTCGCTGATCTTCACCGCCTATCGCGGCCTCAACCTGGGAATCGACTTCGTCGGCGGCCAGGTCGTCCAGGCCGAATTCGAAAAGCCGGTCGACATCGAGGAACTGCGCGGCAACGTCGCGCGGCTCGGCCTCGCCGATGCCTCGATCCAGGAATTCGGGTCGCCCACCACCTTCCAGATCCGCCTGCCGATCCCCGACGGGGACGAGGGCGCGGCGAACAAGGTCGTCTCGGACCTTCGCGCCGGGCTCGAACAGGCCTATCCCGGCGTCGACGTCGGCTCGGGCCAGTCGGTATCGGGCAACGTGTCCGAGGAACTCGCGATGGACGGCGCGCTGTCGCTGCTGTTCGCGATGATCGGGATCGCGACCTACATCTGGTTCCGATTCGAATGGCAGTTCGGCGTGGGCGCGCTTGCGACCCTGTTCCACGACATCTCGCTGCTGCTGGGATTTTTCGCCTGGACCCAGCTCCAGGTCGACCTCAACATCGTCGCCGCCTTCCTGACGGTCGTCGGCTACACGCTCAACGACACGGTCGTCATCTACGACCGCATCCGCGAGAACCTGCGCAAGTATCGCAAGATGGGGATCGTCGAGCTGATCAATTTCTCGTTGAACGAGACGCTCAGCCGCACGATCACCACCTCGGTCGCGCTGCTGCTCGCGATCGGCGCGCTTCTCCTCCTTGGCCCCGAGGTCATCTTCGGGCTCACCATCGCCATCTTCCTCGGCCTGTTCATCGGCACCTATTCGTCGATCTACATCTCCGCGCCGATCCTGGTGATGACGGGGGTCACGCCCGACAGTTTCGTCCACGATGACGCTCCCGCCGTCGGCCCCGCGCGGCCCGGCGGGGCAGCCTGAGCCATCAATTCGTCAAGCGCCCGTTCAGGGCGCTTGGCGGAGGCAATGGTGCAGGTTAAGGAGAGGTCATGCTGAAGAATTTCCGACCCGCCGCGGTCCTCGTCGCCGCTGCTCTCGCCACCTCGCTCGCCGGTTGTGCCGGCAAGAAGGACAAGGGCCTCGACACCAACTATGTCGCGCGCGACGTCAACACGCTCTACGCGCTTGCCAAGGAGCGGCTCGACAATGGCAGCTACAAGCGTGCCGCCGAGCTGTTCAACGAGGTCGAGCGCCAGCACCCCTATTCGGTGTGGGCGCGCCGCGCGCAGCTGATGGGCGCCTTCTCGCACTACATGGCGCACAATTATTCGGACGCGATCAATGCGGGCCAGCGCTTCCTCACCATCTACCCGGGCAACAAGGATGCGCCCTACGCCCACTATCTGATCGCGATGTCCTATTATCGCCAGATCGAGGACGTGACCCGCGACCAGTCGATCACGCAGGACGCGCGCGACAGCTTTTCCGAACTGCTGCGCCGCTATCCCTCGAGCCGCTATGCCGCCGACGCGCGCATCAAGCTCGACCTCGTCAACGACCAGCTGGCGGGCAAGGAAATGGAAGTCGGTCGCTTCTACCAAGGCCAGCGCCAGTGGCTCGCGGCGACGATGCGTTTCCGCCACGTCATCGACAACTACCAGACCACCGCGCACGCCCCCGAGGCGCTGCATCGCTTGGTCGAAAGCTATCTCGCGCTCGGCGTGCGCGACGAGGCGCTCAAGGCCGCCGCTGTGCTCGGGAAGAACTATCCCGACAGCGAATGGTATGAGCGTTCCTACGCGCTGATGCAGAAGCACGGCGCGACGAGCTAGGAGACCCGGGCCGCCATGCTGAGGCAACTCGCCATCCGCGATGTGGTCCTCGTCGAGCGGCTGGAACTGGAGTTCGAGGACGGGCTGACCGTGCTCACCGGCGAAACCGGGGCGGGCAAGTCGATCCTGCTCGACGCGCTCGGCCTCGCGCTGGGCCGCCGCGCCGACAGTGCGCTGGTGAGAAGCGGTGCCGAGCGCGCCGAGGCCAGCGCCGAGATCGAGCTTCCGGGCGACCATCCTGCGCTCGCCGCGCTCGACGACGAGGGCATCGAGCGCGAGCACGGCGAACCCATCATCCTCAAGCGCACGGTCAAGGCTGACGGCGGCAGCCGCGCAAGCCTGTCGGGCAGCGCGGTCGCCGCGCGCACCTTGCGCGAAGTCGGCGAGGCGGCGGTCGAGATCCACGGCCAGCATGACGAGCGCGGGCTGCTCGATCCCAAAGGCCATCGCCGCCTACTCGACGAATTCGGGCGGATCGATACCGCGTCGGTCGCAAGCGCGTGGCGCGCCCTGTGCGCGGCGCGCGAGGCCTTCGAGGAAGCCCGCGCCGAAGTCGACGCCGCCGAAGCCGATCGCGATTTTCTCGACCATGCGGTGGGGGAGCTCGAAGCGCTCGCGCCGCAGGTGGGCGAGGAGGAGGAACTCGCCTCGATGCGCCAGCGGATGAAGGACGCGGCCCGAATCGAGGAAGATCTCGATGCGCTCGACCCGCTCCTGTCGGGGGCCGAAGGCGCGCTGTCGCAGATGCGCCAGGCGGCGCGGCGGCTGCAGCGCATTTCCGAAGTCCATCCCGGTCTGGCCGAGGCGCTGTCGGCAACCGACCGCGCGATCATCGAGGCGGACGCGGCGGAGGAGAAGATTCTCGAGGCGCGGCGCGACCTCATGCACAGCCCGACCGATCTCGACTCGGCGGAAGAGCGGCTGTTCGCGATCCGCGGGCTCGCGCGCAAGCACCGGGTCGATCCCGATGCGCTGCCCGGCCTTCTCGCCGAAATGCAGGCCAAGCTCGAACGGGTCTCGACCGGTGCCGAACGGCTCGCAGCACTCGAAAAGGCGATCGACGCGGCGCAGGGCGCCTACGATGCCGAGGCCGCCCGGGTTCACGAGGCCCGCGTGAAGGCGGCGCAGACGCTCGACGCCAGGGTGGAGGCCGAACTGGTCCCGCTCAAGCTCGATGCGGCGCGCTTCCGCACCGACATCGGCGGTGCCGAGCCCGGACCCTCGGGCTGCGACCATGTCGGCTTCACCATCTCGACCAATCCCGGCGCACCGTTCGGCCCCTTGTCCAAGATCGCCTCGGGCGGCGAATTGTCGCGCTTTATTCTCGCGCTCAAGGTCGCGCTGGCCGAGGTCGGTCATGCCGGAACGATCATCTTCGACGAGATCGATCGCGGCGTCGGCGGCGCGGTAGCAAGCGCGATCGGCGAGCGACTGGCGCGGCTGGCGGGCGATGCGCAGGTGCTGGTCGTCACCCATTCGCCGCAGGTGGCCGCACGCGCCAGGCATCATTACCGGATTGCCAAGGCGAGCGACGGGCAGGTGACGCGCACCTCGGTGTCGCGCCTGTCGGACGAGGAACGGCGCGAGGAAATCGCGCGTATGCTTTCGGGGGCCGACATTACCGACGAAGCCCGCGCGCAGGCCGCGAAATTGATGGAGGCAGCATGATCAACACCGCCGAGACGAGCCAGACCTACGATGGCACCGAACTGCTCCACCTGGTGATGGACGACGGCTCGGGGCAGGCGCGTCCGGGCGTCGTGATCCTGCCGAGCTTCGCCAACCGCGCGGCGGTCGAGGAGGACTATGCCGGGCGGCTGGTCGATCTCGGCTATTCGGTGCTGGTCGCCGACATTTTCGGCAAGGACATGATCGGCCTCGACGTCGGCAAGGATGAGGACAAGCAGAAGGCGTTCGATACGATGAACGCCAAGATGGAAGACCGCGGCGCCTACGTGAAACAGCAGCAGGCGATCCTCGATTTCGCCAAGGCGCAGGACAGTATCGATGGCACCAAGGTCGCGGTGATGGGCTTCTGCTTCGGCGGGCTGTGCACGCTCGACCTCGCGCGCTCGGGCGCCGATTTCCAGGTCGCCGGCAGCTTCCACGGCCTGCTCAAGATTCCCGATTTCGGCACGCGGAAAATCAAGCCCAAGGTCGCGGTCTTCCACGGCTGGGACGACCCGATGGCGCCGCCTGCCGATGTCGTCGCGCTGGGGCAGGAGCTGACCGAACAGGGCGCGTGCGACTGGCAGATCCATGCCTATGGCGGCGTCGGCCACGCCTTCACGAACCCCAACGCATCCAAGCTCGGCATCGACGGGGTCGCGCACAATGCCAATGCCGCCTCGCGCAGCTGGGACAGCTTCTGCGACCTGCTCGCGGAGACGATGCGCTAGTGGACCCCGATACCCTGTCAGAGGCCGAGGCCGCCAATCGGCTGATGCGGCTGGCGCGCGAGATCGCGAAGCACGACAAACTCTACCACGACCGCGACGATCCGGAGATTTCCGACGCGGATTACGACGCGCTCGTCGCGGAGAACCGCGCGCTGGAAGCCGCCTTCCCGCATCTCGTGCGCGACGACAGCCCGTCGCGGAAGGTCGGACACACGCCGTCCTCGCCGCTGTCCAAGGTCACGCACGCGCAGGCGATGCTCAGCCTCGACAACGCCTTCTCGGACGAGGAAGTGCGCGATTTCGTCGGGCGCATGCGGCGCTTCCTGTCACTCGGGCCGGACGAGCCGGTCGTGCTGACCGCCGAACCCAAGATCGACGGCCTGTCCTGTTCGTTGCGCTACGAGGACGGCAGGCTGGTGCTCGCCGCCACGCGCGGGGACGGGAGCGTGGGGGAGGACGTCACCGCCAATGCGCGCACGATCTCCGACGTCCCGCAGGTGCTCGAAGACGCGCCGCCCGTGCTCGAGGTGCGCGGCGAGGTCTACATGGCCAAGGACGATTTCGCGGCGCTCAACGCGCGGCAGGAGGAACTGGGGGGCAAGATCTTCGCCAACCCGCGCAATGCTGCTGCGGGCAGCTTCCGCCAGAAGGACGCCAGCGTCACCGCGGCGCGGCCCCTGCGTTTCTTCGCGCACGGCTGGGGCGAGATTTCCGCCGAGCCCAAGCCGACGCAGGAAGCGATGGTGCGCTGGCTGGAGGAGCTGGGCTTCCCCGTCGCCGACCATTTCACGCGCTGCGAGACGGTCGAGCAGGCGCTGGGCGTCTACGAGACGATCGGGCGTGAACGCGGCGCGCTGCCCTATGACATCGACGGCGTTGTCTACAAGGTCGACCGGCTCGACTGGCAGCACCGTCTCGGCCAGGTCGCGCGCGCCCCGCGCTGGGCGCTGGCGCACAAGTTCCCGGCCGAGCAGGCCGAAACCACCCTCGAGGCGATCGACATCCAGGTCGGGCGCACGGGCAAGCTGACCCCGGTCGGGCGGTTGGCGCCGGTCGGCGTGGGCGGCGTCATCGTCTCCAACGTCACGCTCCACAATCGCGACGAGATCGACCGGCTGGGCCTGCGCGTCGGCGACCGGGTCAGGATCCAGCGCGCGGGCGACGTCATCCCGCAGGTGGTGGAGAATCTCACCCGCGACGAGAAGCGCGCGCCCTACATCTTCCCCGATCATTGCCCCGAATGCGGCTCCGAGGCGGTCGCGGAGGAAAGCGAGGTCGACGTGCGCTGCACCGGCGGCCTCATTTGCCCCGCCCAACGGTTCGAGCGCCTCAAACATTTCGTCAGCCGCGGGGCGATGGATATCGACGGGCTCGGCGCGAAAAGCCTCGAGGAATTCCTCGCGCTCGGCTGGGTCGAGAAGCCCTCGGACATCTTCATCCTCCGCGACCATCGCGACGCCCTGCTGGGCCGTGAGGGCTGGCAGGAGAAGTCGGTCGACAATTTGCTTGCCGCGATCGACGCCAGGCGCGGGTTCGACCCGGGCCGCTTCCTGTTCGGCTTGGGCATCCGCCATGTCGGCGCGGTCACCGCGAAGGACCTGATGAAGGCCTTCACCAATGTCGCGACGCTCGAACGGGTCGCGCGAAGCGACGACGCGATCGTGCAACTGAGCGCGGTCGATGGCGTGGGCGAAGTGGTCGCGCAGGCGGTCGTCGACTTCTTCCACGAGGAGCATAATCGCGAGGAAGTCGCGCGCCTGCTCGAACGCGCAGCGCCCGCCGACTACGTGTCGGACGTCCAGGACACCGCATGGAGCGGCAAGACCATCGTCTTCACCGGCAAGCTGGAAAGCGTCAGCCGCGACGAGGCCAAGGCGCAGGCCGAACGCATGGGCGCCAAGGCGGCGGGATCGGTTTCGAAGAAGACCGACCTCCTCGTCGCTGGGCCCGGCGCGGGCTCCAAGCTCAAGAAGGCGCAGGAAATGGGCGTGCGCACCATGACCGAAGAGGAATGGCTCGCCGAGGTGGCGAAGGCCTAGGCCGGCTTCTCCAGCACCAGCACGCGCCATTCGCCGTCGCCGCCTTCGAGCAGCGTCAGGCCTTGCGCCTGGTAGGCGCCGATGACCGCGTCGGCCTGCGTGTCGAGGAGGCCCGCGAGCACCACGACGCCGCCCGGGGCGAGCGCGGCGGCGAAGCCCGGGGCGAGTTCCTGCAGCGGGCCGGCAAGGATGTTGGCGATGAGGAGGTCGAACGGCGCGCGCGCCTGCAGCATCGGATGATCCATCCCGTCGGCGGTCGCGAGCAGCAGTTCGCCCGCACCGTGCCCGATGGTCACCCCGTTGATCTGTGCATTCTCCTCGCTCACCGCGACCGCGACCGGATCGATGTCGGTCGCGATGCCCTTGGCTTCGGGCCACAGCGCCAGCGCGGCGAAGGCGAGGAGGCCGGTGCCGGTACCGATGTCGGCGATGTTGGCAAATCGCCGCCCCGACGTCTCGAGCCGGTCGAGCGCGGCGAGGCAGCCCGCGGTCGTGTCGTGCTGGCCGGTGCCGAAGGCGAGCCCCGCGTCGATTTCGAAATTGATCGTGTCGTCGGGTCGGTCCCGGAAGTGGAGCGGGGTATGGACGAAGAAGCGCCCGGTGCGGATCGGATCGAGCCCGGCCTGGCTGATCGACACCCAGTCGGTCGTGTCGGGCAGATGTTCGACCTCGGGTTCGCCGTGGGCGGCGAGGCGCTTGAGCAGCACCAGCTCCTGCGTGGTCGGCTCATGGTCGAAATAGGCGTGGAGGCGCCACTCTTCGGGCTGGTTGGCGTCGGGTTCCTCGGCGACCAGCACCGGCGGGCTGTCGTGGAGCGCGAACAGCGCGTCGCCGTCGACCGAGACCGCCTCGGCTTCCGCCTTCGAGCAATCGAGCGTGACTCGCCAGCTCATTGCCCGCCTTGCTCCTTGGCGATGCGCGCTTCGAGCTTGGCGAGTGCGGCGTCGGCGTAGGCCTTGCACGCGGTCGGATCGACCAGCGGCCGGGTGCCGGCGAAGCGGTCGCGCATTTCGCTGGCGGAGGGGTGCGGGGTGAGGAGGATGTCGCATTCGAGCGACCCGACCAGCGCGATCGAGCGGCGCAAGTCGGCGACCACTTCGGGGTGGTCGGTGAAGCGATAGCCCTCGGCGCTGACCGCCGACAGGCTGTCGGCATAGACGATGGTCTTGCAGTCCTCATAGTCGCAGGCGCGCCACGTGTAGCTCATCGCGCCCTTGGTGTGGCCGGGGGTGAAGAGGACGCGGATGACGTTGTCGGCAACGCCGATCGTCTGTCCGTCGCGCAACGGGGCGCTGACCCGCGCGCCCGGGAAATTGTCGATCGCGCCGTATTGCGGGTCGTCCTTGGCGGTCTCGCCGGTCTGCATCACGGTCAGCGCGCGCGGATGCGCGTAGAGCGCCGCCTTCGCGTCCTGCCGGATCTTCGCCAGCGCGCCGACATGGTCGAGATGTTCGTGGCTGTAGAGGATGACGTGGATGCCCTCGGGGTCGAAGCCCGCCTGCTCGATATTGGCAAGGACGAGGTCGGCCGCCTCGGCCGGGCCGCCGTCGATCAGGATATGCTTTTCCTTGCCGCCGTAATTCATCCCCTCGGGCACCGAGCCGGTGATGAGGATCGCGCTGATCCCGCACGTGCCGACCTGGTAGACGTTGGCGAAGACGTGCACCGGCGGCGCGGGCTTGGCCCATTCGTCCCAATCCCCGCAGGCCGCGGCCCATTCTTCGGGCTTGGCGGGCTTCGCCTCGGCGGGCGCGGACAGGGCGGCAGCCAGCGAAAATGCGGCGGCGGCAAGCGTAATCCTAGCGAACATAGCTGGCTCCATTGACGTCGAGGATGGTGCCGGTCGCCGACGGCGGGGCGTCGAGGGCGAGCCAGCGGATGGTCTCGGCGACTTCCTGCGGCGAGGCGACGCGCCCCAGCGGGATGTCGGCGAGCAAGGAGGGGCCGCCACGGCTGTCGAGATAGTCCTCGGCCATGCCGGTCATGGTGAAGCCGGGGCAGACCCCGAAGGCGAGGATGTTCTCCCTCGCGTAGCCGCGCGCGATCGACTTGGTCATCGCGACCATGGCGCCCTTGGAGGCGGCATAATGCCAGTGCTCGGGACTGTCGCCGCGATAGGCGGCGCGGCTGGCGACGTTGACGATGCGCCCCTCCGGCCGGTCGCCAAGGTCGATGCGGCTGCGCCAGTGGGCGATGGCGAGACGCGACAGGTCGGCGGCGGCCTGCAGGTTGACCTGCAGCGTGCGGCCCCAGGCCCCGTGCCAGTCCTCGTCCCCCGCATTGTCGGCGACGGGTTCGAAGATGCCGGCATTGTTGATCAGCACGTCGATCCGCCCGTCGAGCGCGTGGAACGCGTCCTCGAACAGGCGGCGCGGCGCGTCCTTGTCGGCAAAATCGGCAGCGATGAGGCCGTTGCCGCCCCTCGTCGACTGGCCGGCCAATCGATGTCCTGCAGCGCTCAGCGCCTGGTAGGTCGCCGCGCCGATGCCGCGGCTGGCTCCGGTGAGGAGGATGTGCATCGCAAAGCCCTAGACCGGGCAGGCACGATTGGGGAAGGGGTCAGCGCGCGACGTTGGCGGCGAATTCGGCGCTGGCGCTGGAGAAATCGTCCATCTGGCGGGTGAAGTCGCCGAATTCCTTCTCGACGCTGTCGATGTCGCTGGCGACCTGTTCGGTGTCCTCTCGGATCGCGCCGATGGTCGAACTCATGGAGTCGGCGGCGAGCGCGGTCTCGTCGACCGCCGCGGTGATGGTCGTGACCGTCTGCGCCTGCGCTTCCATCGCCTTGCGGATCCCTTCCGCGGACTTCTCGACCTCGCGCACGGTGCGTTCGATCGACGCGTTGCCGGCGACGGTGCGGCGCGTGGCCTCGGTGATCGCGGCGATCTTGGCGGTAATGTCGTCGGTCGCGCGCGCCGTCTGGCTGGCGAGCGACTTCACTTCCTGCGCGACGACCGCGAAGCCGCGGCCCGCATCGCCCGCGCGCGCCGCCTCGATGGTGGCGTTGAGCGCGAGGAGGTTGGTCTGCCCGGCGATGTCGCGGATGAGGCCGAGGATCGATTCGATGGCCTCGACATGGCCCGACAGCGCCTCGGACGTGGCAACCGCGTCGCGCGCTTCCTCGCCGGCGCGGTGCGCGATCCCGGCCGCGCCCTCGACTTCCTCGCGGGCCTGTTCGATCGCGCGGATGAGCCCGGCAGCGGTCTGCGCGGCCTCGCGCATCGCGACCGCCGACTGCTCCGCGGCGGCGGCGACTTCGCTGGTCTTGCCGAGCATGCCGCGTGCCGAGGCGGACGTGGCGTTGGCCTTGCCGAGCACCGCGCGCGCCTTATCGGTCGCCCGCGCGCTGATGGCGCGAACGCGTTCCTGGAAAGTATCGCCATGCGCGCCGCGTTCCTCGGCGGCCTGGTGCGCTTCGCACACCGCGACCTGTGCGAGGATGATGTCGGCCGAATAGAGCATGGTGGTGAGGATCGCGTCGCGGATCGCGGGCGCGTCGCCGCCGCAGCGTGCGTCGGCGGCTTCGAGCATCCTGCGGGTCATCGCGACGCGCTTGACGTTCCAGTGCGGCACGCTGGTCCCGTCGAGGAAGATGGCTTGGCCGATCTCGCCGACGCTGCGGATCCAGTCGGCATCGACCGGCCCGGTGAACAGGCGCGCGACGAAATTCTCGCCGATCTCGCCGAGCGTCTCGCTGGCGGCACCGCGGATCTCGTCTTCAAGGGCGGGCCAGATACGCGCATGGGCAGCAGTGAAGCGTCCGTCCGCCAGGTAGGCGTCGACGCGGTTGGCGACCTGCTGGTCGCTCAGCGGCTGCAATCCAGTCTCGTTCCGGCCCATTGGTCAGTCCCCCCCGAGGGGCCCGCCGAGCCGCCCGTCAGGCGGCAAAGCGGGCGATGAAGTCCCTCGTCGTGTCGCGGAAGGCGGCGATCTGCTGCGAGAAGCGACCGAAGCCCTGCTCGACGCTGTCGATGTCCTTGGCGACGTTTTCGGTATCTTCGCGGATGGCGGCGATGGTGGTGCTCATCGAATCGGCGGCGAGCGCCGTCTCGTCGACCGCGGCGGTGATGGTGGTCACCGTCTGGGCCTGCGCTTCCATCGCCTGGCGAATCTTCTCCGCCGACGACTGCACTTCCTCGACCGTCTTCTGGATCGAGGCATTGCTGTCGACGGTCTGCTTGGTCGCCGTGATAATCGCGGCGATCTTGGTGGTGATGTCGTCGGTCGCGCGCGCCGTCTGGCTGGCGAGCGACTTCACTTCCTGCGCGACGACCGCGAAGCCGCGGCCCGCATCGCCCGCACGCGCCGCCTCGATGGTGGCGTTGAGCGCGAGGAGGTTGGTCTGGCCGGCAATGTCGCGGATGAGGCCGAGGATCGATTCGATCGCCTCGACATGGCCCGACAGCGCCTGGCTGACGGTCACCGCGTCCATCGCCTGCGCGCCTGCGCGGCTGGCGACGTCGGCAGCGCCTTCCACTTCGCCCCGCGCATCCTCGATGGCGCGGATGAGGCCGGCAGCGGTCTGTGCCGCTTCGCGCATCGCGACGGCCGACTGTTCGGCAGCAGCAGCGACTTCGCTGGTCTTACCGAGCATGCCGCGCGCCGAGGCGGCGGTCGACTGGGCCTGGCTCTTCAAGGCCTCGCTCTCGGTCGTGCAGTTCTGGACGACGCCCAAGACCTTGTCGTTGAATTCGCTGGCCTGGCGCGACTGGAGCATCTCGCTCTCGCGGCGGGTCATGGCGATGGCGTAGTGGATGAAGCAGTCGATCTCGATCGCCTGGACTTCCGACAGGGTGCGCGCGAACAGCACGATATCCTCTTCGGAAATGTCGGCGCTGCGGATGGCGATGAAGGCGGCCTCGGTCTCGGCCGATACGCCCGCGAGCAGCGTCGACAGGCTAACCCCGCCCTTCAAGGCGTTTTCGACATAGTCGCGCGACTGGAGGATCCACTCCTCTTCGGCGATGCCGAGGAACTTGTTGCGGATATAGGGCACGATCTTGTCGGCCAGCCGCTCGATTTTTTCCTCGGGAAATGCGTCGGTGATCTCGGGCGACTTGGCGTAGCGGCGCCAGAATTCGCGCGCCATTTCGTGCTCCGCACCCTCGATGGCCGCGTAGAGGCGCTTGGCCCTGTCGGCCAAGTCGTCGGTAAGGTCGTAGAACCGAAGTCCGCGCTTGAGATCGTATTCGCCCATGCTGTCACCCTGAATCACGGTCGCCATGTCCTTGTCTGAGCCCTCTTCACACTGGTGGGGTTTACGCTTGGCTTCCTCCTTGCCCTGAAATGGTTAAGGGCGGGTTAGCCGTGGCACACGATCTTGCCTCTTTGGCGCGCCTTGCCTAAGCGGGGCGGCGCCCGACGGGGAAAGAGGAAATTCATGACTCCAAAGCATCCGCGACCGCTGTCGCCGCATCTCACCATCTGGAAGTGGGGACCGCACATGCTGGTCTCGATCCTGCACCGCATCACGGGCGGCGCGCTGACCGTGGCGGGGCTGGCCATCCTCGTATGGTGGCTGGTGGCGCTGTCGGGCGATGCGGCGGGTCACGCGCGCTTCGTCGCGGCGGCCACCCATCCGCTCGGCATGCTGGTGCTCGTCGGCCTGACCTGGGCCTTCTGGCAGCACCTCTTCTCCGGCCTACGCCATCTCGTCCTCGACATCGGCGCGGGCTACGAGCTCAAGGTCAATCGCTTCTGGGCGGTGATGACGATCGCTGCCTCTCTCTTCTTCACCGCGCTCAGCTGGGCGATGTTCATGGGGATGCTGTGATGAGCACGGGCAAGTCTTCCACCCCGCTCGGCAAGGTGCGCGGCCTCGGCAGCGCGCACGAGGGCGGCAATCACTGGCTGGCCGAACGCTTCGGTGCGGTCGCATTGTTGCTGCTGTCGGCCTGGCTGCTCGCTTCGCTGCTCATGCTGCCCGACCTCGACCAGCGCACGCTTGCGGAATATCTGCGCAGCCCGATGGGCGCGGTGCCGATGGCGCTGTTCGTGATCACTGCCTTCATGCACGGCCTCGACGGGCTCAAGGTCGTCGTCGACGACTATGTACATCACGAGGGCAACCGCATTGCCCTTCACTTCATCCTCACCATGGCCGCGATCGGCGGCGCCGCGCTGGCGCTGTTCGCCCTGGCCAAGATCGCCTTCGGAGCCGCCTGACCCATGAGCGCCTACAAGATCATCGACCATGTCTACGATGTCGTCGTCGTCGGCGCCGGGGGCTCGGGCCTTCGCGCGACCATGGGCGCGGCCGAGAAGGGCCTCAAGACGGCCTGCGTGACCAAGGTCTTCCCGACCCGCAGCCACACCGTCGCGGCGCAGGGCGGCATCGCCGCTTCGCTCGGCAACATGGGGCCGGACCACTGGACCTGGCACATGTACGATACCGTCAAGGGCTCCGACTGGCTCGGCGACCAGGACGCGATCGAATATCTGTGCCGCGAGGCGCCCGCTGCGGTCTATGAACTCGAACATGCCGGCCTGCCGTTCAGCCGCACCGAGGACGGCAAGATCTACCAGCGCGCGTTCGGCGGGATGACGCAGAACATGGGGCAGGGCCCGGCGGCGCAGCGCACCTGCGCGGCGGCCGACCGCACCGGCCACGCCATGCTTCACACGCTCTACCAGCAGAGCCTCAAGTACGACGCCGACTTCTTCATCGAATATTTCGCGCTCGACCTCATCATGGAGGACGGCGAGTGCAAGGGGTTGGTCGCGCTGTGCCTCGACGACGGGTCGATCCACCGCTTCCGCGCGCAGGCCGTGGTGCTCGCGACCGGTGGCTACGGGCGCTGCTATTTCTCGGCGACTTCCGCGCACACCTGCACCGGTGACGGCAACGCGATGGTGCTGCGTGCGGGGCTCCCGTTGCAGGACATGGAATTCGTCCAGTTCCACCCGACCGGCATCTATGGCGCAGGCGTGCTCATCACCGAGGGCGCGCGCGGCGAGGGCGGCTACCTCACCAACGCCGAGGGCGAGCGCTTCATGGAACGCTATGCGCCGAGCGCCAAGGACCTCGCCTCGCGCGACGTCGTGTCGCGTTCGATGGCGATGGAAATCCGCGAAGGCCGCGGGGTGGGCGAGCACAAGGACCACATCTACCTGCACCTCAACCATATCGACCCGGCGATCCTCGCCGAGCGGCTCCCCGGCATCACCGAAACCGCGAAGATCTTCGCGGGCGTCGACATGACGCGCGGGCCGATCCCGGTCGTGCCGACGGTGCACTACAACATGGGCGGGATCCCGACCAATTATCACGGCGAAGTCGTGACGTTGAAGGACGGGAACCCCGACGCGGTCGTGCCCGGCCTGTTCGCGGTGGGGGAGGCGGCCTGCGTCTCGGTCCACGGCGCCAACCGCCTCGGCTCGAACAGCCTCATCGATCTCGTCGTGTTCGGCCGTGCGACGGGGCATCGCCTCGCCGAGATCATCAAGCCCGGCGCGCCGCAGGCCAAGATCACGGATGCCGACAGCGAACTGGCGCTGACCCGGCTCGACACGTTCCGTCACGCTGAGGGCGGCAGCTCGACCGCCGAGATCCGCGACGAGATGCAGCGCACCATGCAGTCGGACTGCGCGGTGTTCCGCACCGAGCGCACCCTCGCCGAGGGCGTCGAGCGGATCGACAAGGTGTTCACCCGGATGCAGGACGTGCGCGTTTCCGACCGCTCGCTCATCTGGAACAGCGACCTCGTCGAAACGCTCGAGCTCGACAACATGCTCGGCCAGGCCAAGGCGACGATGCACCTCGCCGCCAACCGCAAGGAAAGCCGCGGCGCGCACATGCACGAAGATTATCCCGATCGCGACGACGCGAACTGGATGAAACACTCGCTCATCTGGGTCGACGGCTGGGGCGGCAAGGGCGGCAATACCAAGATCGATTACCGCCCGGTCCACGACTACACGCTGACCGACGACATCGGCTATATCGAACCCAAGAAGCGGGTCTACTAAGGACCGCTCACCAGCGGTTCATCGGGGCGCGTCACCTTGGTGGCGCGCCCTTTTTCGTGTGCGCTACTGGCAAATGCGCCGAATGTGGATGCAATACAGATCAATAACACCTATAAGTCATGCGACTCAGGCGTGTTGGAGACCTGCAATGGTCATGCATTTCCTTCGCTTCTTGCCGTTCCTGGTTCTCTCGCTCGGATTTCCCGCTCAAGTCGCGGCCTCGCAGGGCTTCGGTCCTGGCACGTCGGTGAACGGGCTGCGTATCGAAGCCCCACCGCAGGTATTGTTCGATTCTGCGTCGCTCCTCTCGCAAGAGAGTCTGTGTGCCGCATTCGACAATCAGCGTCCTGTCATTCAGGACGCGATCAATGATGCCGTGGTCCAGGCGAACGGCGAGCTGCACCGCCAGGCCGGATCGGATTTCACGCTCGTCCGGTACCGTACCGATATCGCGCCGTGCCGGGCGCGCGCCTATTTTGCCGGGACCGATACGCTCGCGATCCATCTCGACCTGATCGGCAACCGGTTCACCACGAACGTCACTGCACCGGTCATTTCGCAGTCGATGGATCCGCGCCTTTCGGTGACGTTCGACATCAAAGTCGTCGCCTCGCTGGCAATGCCGCGACCCGGATCTCTGTGCGATCCGCAGGTTCAGGGCTCGGTTCTCGTGACCAACATCTCCGCGCCCAAAGGGCAAAACGTCACCGGGGACATCGTCGAATTCGTCTATCCGCTCGTCGATGGATTGCTCGAAGGGAAATTGCGCAACGCGCTGCAGAGCGACCGGGGCTTCGCCGCGGCAGTTCCCGACACGGTGCTCGCGCCGCTACGTGCGGCGGCGTGCAATCGCGGCTTCGGCGTGATCGAGACGCGCTACGCTCCCGGCGACATGTTCCTCGTCCTGCTCGGGACAGGAGACAAGATCGTCGACAATCGCTGCCAGAGCGGCTTCGTCTGGCGACAGATCAAGTCCGACGACCTGGTGTGCGTCACCCCGGAAGAACGTGCGCAGGTCAAGGTCGACAAGCAGCTTGCGGGTGAGAGAACGGTCCCGCTGGACAAGCGCGTCGTCCAGCTATCTTCCGTCTGTATCAATCCATCGGCCTGCGCGAGCGCGCCAACGATGGCTCCGCAGCCCTGTCTGAGCGGGTTCGTCTGGCGTGAAGCAATCGCCGAGGACTTCGTATGCGTGCCACCTGCCCGCCGCGACAAGGTGAAAGCCGACAATCGCGCGGCGGCTTCTCGTCGCATGGATGCGCCAGGCCCGATCGTGAAATAATTCGGGGAGACGTCACATGAACATTCTCCGTGCAATACTCGCGATCCTGCTAGGGACGCTTGCGGCAACAATTCTACAGGCACAGGAGACCGTGCCCGTCGCGCAGGACCGCTGCGGCCAGCGCGTCGCCGCCAAGCCGACCGGCGCTCACGCCGCACGCCGCGAGCGTCCGAATATATGCGGCAAGGTCGGGCCTGCCCTTCCGGTCGCATCGGTCGCGACTGTCGACGTTCGTCAGCCGGTCAACGATCCGGCACCGGTCCTGCTCAACCCGCAGCCGCTGCCGCCCAAGGCCGACGACGTTTCGCCGGTCCAGCTCAACCCGCAGCCGTTGCCGCCCAAGGCCGACGACGTTTCGCCGGTCCTGCTCAACCCGCAGCCGCTGCCGCCCAAGGCCGACGACGTTTCGCCGGTCCTCCTCAACCCGCAGCCGCTGCCGCCCAAGGCGAAGGATGAGTTGCTCCTAACGCCAGATAGCTAGGGTTTGCCCCGCACGCCGACGGGGTCGACGAGACTTTCAGCGTCGAAACCAGGGCGATGGCCTAGCTGCTCACCAGCGGTTCATTGAGGCGCGTCACCTTGGTGGCGCACTCTTTTCCGTGCGCAATCAGCCGTGGAACTTGACGACGAACCGTGCATTTCTGTAGATGAGTCGTTGAACCGTGCAAAAATAGCGACGAATGGAGGGATGAATGGCGATCGAATTGCGTAGCCGGAGTGAGCGGACCCCGCAGGCGAAACTGGTCATCGCCATCCTCATCGGCGCGCTCCTCGCCATCCCGCTCTTCTCGGTCTGGGCGCTGGTCTACGACCGGCAGAGCCAATCGCGCACGGCCGAGGAATCGATCACGCAAGGGTGGGGCGGCTCGCAAACGCTGACCGGCCCGCTGATCGCCATCCCGTACCGCGCGACCCGAGAAGAATCGGTGGTCGAGAACGGACGCCGCGTGACGACGACGCGCAACGTCGTGCTCGAGATGACGCTCGCCCCAGAACTGCTCGACCTCGACACCGCGGTCGATCCCGAGCGCCGCTCGCGTTCGATCTACGAGGCGGTGGTCTACGAGACCGAGGCCAAAGGCAACGCGCGCTTCGCCTTCCCGCGCGACCTGGACCGCTATGGGATCGCGCCCGAAGACCTGCTGCTCGAGCGCGCCGAACTGCGCTTCGGCATCGCCGACCCGCGCGGCCTCGGCGCCAACCCGACCGTCTCAGTCGGCGGCGAGGCGGTCCGCCTCCAGCCGGGCGGCGGCAGCGACGGCGGCACGGGCTTCTTTGCCTTCATCGATGCGAGCGCGCTGCGCAGCGGCCCGCTCGAGACCGAGTTCGCCTTCACCGTTCGCGGCAATCGCGCCATCGGCCTCGACCCGGTGGCGGGCGAGACGCGCTGGAAGGTGACATCGCCGTGGCCGCATCCCAGCTTCACCGGCAGCTTCCTGCCCGAGGATCGCGGCGTCTCCGAACGCGGGTTCACCGCGACCTGGCGGATCGGCAACCTCGCGCTCGGCAAGTCGCTGGTCGCGACCGACGGCCAGCGCGAGCGCGGCGTTCCGATGCCGGAGATGCGCGCGGGCCCCGAGGGCAACCTCGCGGTGGTCGAGCTGATCCAGCCGGTCGACCTCTATTCGCGGGTCAACCGCGCGACCAAATACGGCTTCCTGCACATCGGCTTCACCTTCCTTGCGCTCTTAATGTTCGACATCGTCGGCGGTCGGCGCATCGCGGGGGTCGCCTACCTCCTCGTCGGCGCGGCGCTGGTGCTGTTCTTCGTGCTGCTGCTCGCCTTTGCCGAGGTGATCGGCTTCGCTTCCGCCTACCTCGTCGCCAGCCTCGCGATCATCGGGCTGGTCGTCGCCTATCTCGCCGCGGTGCTCGGCAGTTGGCGCCGCGCAGGCATCGTCGGCGCGATGCTCGGCATCCTCTACGCGATGCTCTACATCCTCCTCGGTCTCGAGGCCTATGCGCTGCTGATCGGCTCGCTGCTCATCTTCATGGCGCTGGCCGCGGTGATGTACGTCACCCGCAATCTCGACTGGTCTCGCCGTAGCGACGTCGAGGCCTAGCAGGCGCGCACAGCAAGGGAGCGGCGCCGGCCCGCTCCCTTGCGCCAAGTTTGTCTAGTCAGTCATGGGGCGAGCGGCTAAGCGGGCCTCCATGTCCGATCATCACAAGCCTTCCGATCCGATCTTCCCCTCCTCGAAGACCGACGCCGCCGCCGCCAGGACGGTGCCGACCAGCCCGCAGACCGAGAGCGAGGCCTACAAGCTCGCCTTCCAGGACACCGATTTCCTGCTGCGCGACGATCTGAGGCCTGTCCGCTTCCAGCTCGAGCTCCTCAAGCCCGAATTGCTCATGAACGAGGCGAATATCGCCTCGCTATTCGTGATGTACGGCTCGGCGCGCGTCCCCGAACCGGCCAAGGCGAAGGAACTGCTCGAAAGGGCCGAGACCGATTGGGACAGGAAGGTCGCCGAGCGCCTCGTCGCCAAGTCGAAATATTATGACGAGGCACGCAAGCTCGCGCGCATCGCCAGCACCTATCCGGTCGGCGAGGATGGCGAGCGTCACTTCGTCGTCTGCTCGGGCGGCGGCCCCAGCTACATGGAAGCGGCCAATCGCGGCGCGCATGACGAGGGCAAGGAATCGGTCGGGCTCAACATCGTGCTCCCGCACGAGCAGCTGCCCAACGAATATGTCACCCCGGACCTCTCCTTCCAGTTCCACTATTTCTCGCTGAGGAAGATGCACTTCCTGATGCGCGCGCGCGCGGTCGCGGTGTTCCCGGGCGGGTTCGGCACGTTCGACGAACTGTTCGAACTGCTCACCCTCATCCAGACCGGCAAGACGCGCCCGATCCCGATCCTCGTGTTCGGCAAGGAAGAGTTTTGGGACCGCGTGTTCGACTTCGACGCGCTCGCGCTCGAAGGTACGATCTCCAAGCACGACCTCGATCTCATCACCTGGTGCGAGACGGCGGAGGATGCCTGGACGGAAGTGTGCCGCGTCTACGACGCCTGCGCCCACCAGCCCTAAGGATCAGCAGCGCCGCCCGCTGGCGCGCGCTTCATCGGTATAGGCGACGAATTCTTCCGGGCTCGACGTGGCGAGTTCGTCGGCGATCGCGTCCCAGGCAAGCTCTTCCGCGCCTTTGAAGCGCAGGCAGCTCTTGCCCATGTCGAACTTGAGGCCGGCTTCTTCGAACGCCTGTTCGAGCCGCGCGTAGCGCTCGGGCTCGGCATAGGCGCAGGTCAGGTAGAGCGCGTTGTGGTTCTTCTGCGCGGCGAGCGCGGCGTACATCAGCGGCTTCTTGTTGTAGGTCGGCCCGCTCACCTCGAGCGGCACTTCCCACGTGATCATCCCCCATGCCATCGTCTCGCGATAGCCCGCGGGAATGGCCGCGTTGACGCGGTCTCGAATGTCGGAAATGACCGCGCGCCGCTCGTCCGGCAGCTCGGCGAGATAGTCGGCGACGGTCGTGGCTTTCGAGCTGACCATCGCCGCCAACCCTTACTCGGCTTCGGGAACCTCGGGGCCGCCGCTCGAACCCGCACCCGTTTCCGATTCGGCTTCGGTCAGCACCTCGACGTCATCGGCCTTCTCGGCGTCCTCACCGACGGTCGCTTCGGCGTCGGCATTGGCTTCCTCTGCCGGCGGCGGCGGCACCGCGATCGGGCTCGCCGTCTGCTGGTTGAGATACATCATCAGGTCGGCGCGATCCTGCGGATTGCCGAGGCCTGCGAAGGTCATCTTCGTGCCGGGCGCGAAGTTGCGCGGGCTGGCCAGCCACGCGTCCATCTTTTCCCAATCCCAGCTGCCGCCGACGCCCTTGAGCGCGTCCGAATAGGCGAAGCCCGGGTGACCGGCGATGGCGTTGCCCATCGTGCCGTAGAGCGCGGGGCCGAGCGCATTGGCGCCGCCCGGGGCCGCATTGTGGCAGGCCGCGCACTTCTTGAAGACATTCTCGCCGCGGGCTGCGTCGGCGCTGGCGAGGTAGAAGGCGACCGGCTTGGCCGCTTCTGCGCCGCCTTCGGCTTCGACGCCCTCGATCGGGTAGCCCATTTCCTCGGGACGTTCGCCATGGAACGCCTCGCCGGTCACCAGCGTCGCGCCCAGGGCGACAATGCCGGCGAAAAGAACCCAGCCGGCGATCGTGTTGTTACGGTCTTGCATGAAACCCCGTGCGGCCTTGCCATTGAATGAAAGCGTGGCCGCCCCTTTAAGGCGCTCATTCCCATTCATCAAGCGCTTCGCGGGCGCGGGCGGGCTCAGGCGCGCACGGGCTGCCCGGTCATCAGCGCGGCGGCCTTGGCGTAGAGGGTGGGAAGCCCCGCGTCGCCGAGCGAGGACAGCGGCTGCCACCAACCCTCGCCGCCGGGCGGGGAGGCGCGGCGTTCGACCGCCAGCGTCAGCGCGAAATGGGTGAAGACGTGGCGCACATGGGGGGCGTCGATGTCGTTCGGCGCGCCGTCCTCCCACGAGGTGCCAGGCAGCGCCGCCATCCCGCCCAGCATGCCCTTGCCCGGCCTTCGCACCAGCCACACCGCGCCGTCCTTCTCGATCCACCAGGCCGTACCGCGACGCTCGGGGCGGACCTTTTTCGCCTTGCGGGCGGGGATCGCTTCGGGGTCGCCGCTCGCGAAGGCCGCGCAATCCTCGCAGATCGGACAAACGTCGCAGCGCGGATTTTTCGGGCGGCAGATGGTCGCGCCGAGGTCCATCATCGCCTGCGCGTAGTCGCCAGCCCTGCCCGCGGGCCACAGCGCACGCGCGGCGGCGTGAACCTTCGGACGCGTCTCGGCGAGCGGCCCCTCGATGCCCTCGAGCCGCGCGACGACGCGCTCGACATTGGTGTCGATAGGGACCGAATCGCGCTCGAAGGCGATCGCGGCGATCGCGGCGGCGGTATAGGCGCCGATGCCGGGCAATGCGCGCAGCCCCGCCTCGTCTTGGGGAAAGCCGCCATTGGCGACCACGGCGCGTGCGCAGGCGTGGAGATTGCGGGCCCGCGCATAATAGCCGAGCCCCGCCCACTCGGCGAGCAAGTCCTCGAGCGGCGCGGCGGCGAGATCCTCTATTTGCGGCCATTTTTCGAGGAAGCGGGAGAAGCGCGGGGTGACCGTCGCCACCGTCGTCTGCTGCAGCATCACCTCGGAAAGCCACACGCGGTAGGGATCGGCGGGCACGTTGCTCCCGGGCCGCGCGCGCCACGGCAGCGCGCGTGCATTCTCGCGATAAAATTCGAGCAGGCGATTCTGGTGATTGGCTCCCACGCATTGCCTATGGCATGGTCTCCGCCGATGACGAAGGCGCAAGCTTCTCGAAAAGCCGGCAAGGGCGACACCAGCGAACGGATCGGCAAGGTCCGGCGCGCGGGCGAGATCGCGGGCGACATCGCCGGGCTCGCCTTCAAGAAATTCGGATTCGTGCAGGGCGCGGTGATCCAGCGCTGGCCCGAAATCGTGGGCGAGAAATATGCCCGCGCGAGCCTTCCCGAATCGATCCGCTTTCCCGCCGGCCGCAAGTCGGGCGGGACGCTGACCCTCCTCGTCGAAGGCGCGCAGGCCCCGCTCTTCCAGCACCTTGCGCCGATGATCATCGACAAGGTCAATACCTTCTTCGGCTATCCCGCGATCGAGCGGGTCGTGTTCCGCCAGGGGCGCCTGCCCGCCCCCGCGCCGCGACCCGAGCGTCCGCGCCCGCAGCCCGTGCCCAAGGAACTGGGCGAAGGGCTGCGCGAGATTGCCGACCCGGGCCTTCGCGCCTGCCTCGAATCGCTGGCCGCGGGGCTTGCCGCCTCCGACGGTCCGCCCGTCCTCAACCAGAATTCCAAACGGAGTAAGTGAACGCCATGAAGTCCATTCCCCTGATGATCGCGACGGCTGCTGCGCTCGGCGCGACCGCGTGCAACGCCGAGAAGCCCGGCAAGATCGACGCGCCCGAAGGCCCCGTCGCATCGGTCGCCGCCCCCGACGGCGGCGACTGGAGCGAGATCGTCTCCAAGACTGCCGACGGCGGCTACCTGATGGGCAACCCCAACGCGCCCGTGAAGCTCGTCGAATATGCCAGCTTCACCTGCCCGCACTGTGCCGAGTTCGAGGAAAGCGGCATGAAGCCGCTGGTCGACACCTATGTGAAGTCGGGCCGCGTCTCGTTCGAGTTCCGCAACTACGTCCGCGATCCGGTCGACGTGACCGCGTCGCTGCTCGCGCGCTGTGGCGCCGACAGCAGCTTCTTCCCGATCGGCGAGGCACTGTTCGCCAACCAGCGCGACTGGTTCGGCAAGGCTGCCGACTATCTCAACGCCAATCGCGCAGCGGTGCAGGCGATGGCCCCGGCCGACCAGTTCAAGACGATCGCCGAACAGTCGGGGCTCAAGCAGTTCGTGGCCCAGCGCGGCGTGTCGCCGGCCAAGGCCGACGCCTGCCTTGCCGACGAGGCGGCGGTGCAGAAGCTCATCGAGATGAACAATATCGCGACCACCGATCACGAAGTGAACGGCACGCCGACCTTCATCCTCAACGGGACCACGCTGCCGGTCGAAGCGTCGCAGTGGCCGGGCCTCGAGCCCAAGCTCAAGGCGGTCGTCGGAGGGTAATGACGCGACGATGGGGGGAGTGACTACGAGGTGAAGTTCCGGCGGCTGAAACTCAGCGGCTTCAAGAGCTTCGTCGAGCCGTCCGAGCTCAGGATCGAGCCGGGGCTGACCGGTGTGGTCGGCCCCAACGGCTGCGGCAAGTCCAACCTTCTGGAAGCGATCCGCTGGGTGATGGGCGAAGGCAGCCCCAAGTCGCTGCGCGGCGGCGGCATGGAGGATGTGATCTTCGCCGGCACCGCCTCGCGGCCGCAGCGCGACTTTGCCGAAGTCACCCTCCTCATCGAACGCACCGAAGAAGAAGCCGGCGAGGACCAGGGCGAGACCGAGGTCACCCGCCGGATCGAGCGCGGCGCGGGTTCGGCCTATCGCCTCAACGGGCGCGACGTTCGTGCCAAGGACGTCGCCTTGCTGTTCGCGGACGCGGCGACCGGCGCGCACAGTCCCGCGCTCGTGAGCCAGGGCAAGATCGGGCAGGTCATCGCAGCAAAGCCCACCGAACGCCGCCAGATGCTCGAGGAAGCGGCGGGCATTTCTGGGCTCCACGCGCGGCGCAAGGATGCCGAGCAGAAATTGCGCGCCGCCGAGACCAATCTCGAACGGCTCGACCGGCTGCTGGGCGAACAGGAAGCGCGCGCCGCCAGCCTCAAGCGCCAGGCGCGCGCGGCGGAACGCTACCGCAAGCTGACCGAGCAGATCCGCTATCACGAAGCCAAGATGATCACTGCGGCCTGGCGCGATGCCGACCGCGCCGCGATCGCCGCGCGCGAGGAAGCCGAAAAGGCCGCCGCGCGGGTCGGGGAACTGGAGGCGAAACGCAAGGCCGCGCAGGAGGCGCAGGCGGTGGCGGCCAAGACGCTCGCCACCGCGCGCGACGAGGCGGTCAATGCGAGGAGCGCGGGGCAGGAGCTTGCCCACCGGCTGGCGACGCTGCGCGCCGAACATGACACGGCGGTGCGCCGCATCGCCGAACTCGACCGCGCCTACACCGACCTCGCCGCCGAGACCGCGCGCGAGGAAGCGCTCAAGGAGGATGCCGCACGCGCCATCGCCGCGCTCGACGAGGAACGCGCCGCGATCGAGCAGCGGCTGGCGGGCAGCGAGGACGAGGCGTCGAAATTGGCCGAGGCGCTGGGCAAGGCGGAGACCTTGGCGAGCGACCGCGAGGCCGAGCTTGCTGGATTGCTCGCGCGCGAGGCGGCGATGCGCGCCGAACGCCGCGTCGCCAAGGCCTCGCTCGAAAGCGCCGAGGCGCAGGCCGCGCGCATTCGCGCCGATCTCGACCGGGTCGCCTCGCTCGAAGCCGAACTGGGTGACGGCGGCGACGAGAAGTCGGCGCTTGCCGAGGCCGAGAAGGCGACGAAGGACGCAGCCAAGGACGCCGAGAAGGCCGAGCGCGACATGGCGGCGGCGGAAAAGGCACGCGGCAAGGCGGTCGAGGCGCGCGACGCTGCCGAGAGCGCGCTGGCGGCGGCCAAGGCCGCGCTGGCGGCGGCAAAATCGGAGGCCGAGGCGCTCAAGCGGGCCTTGTCCGAGGGCGGGCATGGTGCGATCGCAGGATTGAAGGCGACCCCGGGCTACGAGCAGGCGCTGGCGGCCGCGCTCGGCGACGATATCGAGGCGGAACTGGGCGGCGACGGGCCACGCCGCTGGGACGATCCGGGCGAGGGCGAGGATCCCGCGCTCCCCGACGGGCTGGTGCCGCTTGCCGCGCGGGTCGAGGCGCCGCGCGAATTGCTACGCCGGCTCAAGCAGGTTGCGGTGGTCGACCGCGACGACGGGCAGCGCCTGAAGGCCGGCCAGCGGCTCGTGACGCGCGACGGCACGATGCGGCGTTGGGACGGGTTCGTGGTGCGCGGCGGCGGCGCGGCAGCCGCCGAGCGGCTGGTGCGACTCAACCGGAGCGACGCGATCGGACGCGAATTGCCGGGGCTGGAGAGGGCGGTCGCCAAGGCGGAAGCGCAACTGGCTGACGCCGCCGCGCAAGTCGACGCGCAGCGCAAGGCAGGCGAGGCGGCGCGCGAGGCGATGGCCGAGGCCGAGCGGCGCGGGCGCGAGGCGGCGCGCGCTGCGGACCAGGCGAAGACCGCGATCGAACGCATCGCCAGTCGCCAGGAAAGCATTGTCCAGCGGCGCGAGGAACTCGAGCCGCTGATGAAGACCGCGGACGAGGGGCTCGAAGAAGCGCGCGACACATTGAAGCGCCTGCCCGACCCGGAAGCGCTCGCCGCCAAGCTCGACAAGGCGCGCTCGATGGCCGCTGCAGCTGGCCAGCAGGTCGCCGAACGGCGCGCGGCTGCCGCGACCCAGCAGCGCGAGATGCAGGCAGCGCGCGAACGCCATGCCGCCGCCGGGCGAGAGCAGGGCGACTGGCGCACCCGTGCGCGCGATGCCGAAAAGCGGCTCGAACAGACGGCCGCGCGCGCCGAACGACAGACGCAGGAGCGCGCCGAACTTAAGGACGTGCCGGGCCAGCTGCGCACCAGGATCGCCGAGCAGGAAAAGGATTCGGGCGCGAGCGAGGAGCGCATCCGCACCTCGAGCGAGGCCGAGCGCGAGGCACATGAGAAATTGCGCGCTGCCGAGGCGGTGCTGGCCGATGCGGGCGAGGCGTTCGCGTCGGCGCGCGAGGGACGCGCCGGTTCGCTGGCGCGCGCCGAAGCTGCCGAACAGCGCCGCGCCGATCATGCCCGCGCGGCCGGCGAGGCGTTCGGCTGCCCGCCCGTCATGCTGCCCGAGAAATTCGGGTTCGATCTCGACGCGCTCGACAAGGCCGAAGACGAGAAAGGCGAGCATGACCGCTTGGTCGCCGAGCGCGAGCGGATCGGGCCGGTCAACCTCGTCGCCGAGCAGGAACTGGCCGAGCTCGAAGGCGAGCAGGCGTCAAGCGCAGAGGAGCGCGAGGAGCTGGGCGAGGCGATCTCGCGGCTGCGCGGCTCGATCGGTCACTTGAACCGCGAGGGCCGCACGCGGCTGCTGGCGGCGTTCGAGACGGTCAACGACCATTTCAAGAGCCTGTTCACCACCCTATTCGGGGGCGGGCAGGCGCATCTCGAACTGATCGACAGCGAAGACCCGCTCGAAGCCGGGCTGGAGATCTTCGCGCAGCCGCCGGGCAAGAAGCTGACCCGCCTGACCTTGCTGTCGGGTGGCGAGCAGGCGCTGACCGCGGTCGCGCTGATCTTCGCGCTGTTCCTCACCAACCCCGCGCCGATCTGCGTGCTCGACGAAGTCGACGCGCCGCTCGACGATGCCAATGTCGAGCGCTTCTGCGACCTGCTCGAGCGGATGACCAAGGAGACCGACACGCGCTATTTGATCGTCACGCACAACGCGGTGACGATGAGCCGCATGGACCGTCTCTACGGCGTCACCATGATCGAGCAGGGGGTCAGCCGCCTTGTTTCGGTCGATCTCGGAGCCGCCGAGGAGCTGCTCGCGGCCGAATGAGGCCTACGCGCCGCGCAGCCCGCGGATCACGTGGAACAGGAGCGCGGGAACCAGCAGGATCCCGACTAGCCAGTGGGCGAGGCTCGCCATGCTTCGAAAGCCTTCTGCGCCCGCATAATAAAGCGCGACGGCGCTGAGCGCGAGGAACAGGCAGGTCAGCGAGAGGATGAGCCCGCTCCTGCGGTTGCGCCGCAAATGCCAGCCGAGCTTGATATGCACCGGGATCATCGCCCCGCCGATGACGAGGAAGGCGTAGCCCGCGATGCCGTGGAGCATCAGCGAGAGCGCCTGACCCGGATGATGTTCGGGGCCGAATTCGCCCTCGATCCGAACGAATTCGTCGAGACCGAGCCACAGCAATCCGGTGACGATCAGCGCGCCGAGCGTGGCGTAGACCGACCACTCCTGCCAGCGCGGCAGGCGCGTCGGGCGGGACTTGGGTTTCGGGCTTTTCACGCGTCGGTCTCCATGGCCAGTTCGGCGATGCGGCCGTCCGCCGCGATCCCGACAGCACGCGCGTCGGCAAGCGCGAACAGGTCGGCGAGCCGCCCATGCCCGCTCCAGGCGATCTTGGTCAATGCGTCGGCGTCGATCGCCCGCGCCGCCTCGACCGTCACCGACCGGTAGGCCGAACTTCCAGGCAGGTGACGCGCGTCGGGGCCGTTCTCGCCCTCGTGCGCCGCGCTGGTCGCAAGTGCGCGCCCGTCGAGAGTCAGTTCGAGCCGCGCCGCACCGGTCAGCGGGTCGGTGACGACGATCGGCTGCGGCGCGCCGAAACTCGCCATGTCGCCGCCGGCATTGACGAAGCCTTCGCGGGCTCCTGCGGTGCGCATCGCATCCAGCGCTCTATCGACCGCGTAGCCCTTGGCGATCCCGCCGAGGTCGATCGTCGCCGGGCGCGCCAGCCATCCGTTTGTCCCCTCTACCGTCAAAGCGGAAAAGTCCGCTTCGGGATCGGGTGCCGGCTGGCCCGCGTGGAGCGGGATCGCGCCGTCGGCGATCGCACGCGCGCCGGCTCGGACCGGATCGAACGCCCCGTCGCTCGCCTCGAACCAGAAGCGCGCACGAGTCAGTACGGCGAGCGTATCGGGAGAGAGTGCGATCGGCTCGTCCGGCGTGCTGCGATTGAGCCGGGACAATTCGCTTTCGGGTTCGTGCGCGCTCATCAGCGCGTGGATCCGTTCGACCGCCGCAAAGCCCGCCGCGATCGCCGCTTCGCTCTCGCTCTCGATCGTGACGAACGTGCCGAGCAGCGGGCGGGCGCGGCGCATCAGTCGCGCGCGACCAGCTTGTCGAAGGTGACGAGCAGGCGGCGCACCCCGTCGGTCACGTGGCGCGAGGAAAGGGTCGCGCCGGAGATGTTCTTGATCTCCTTGCCGAGCTTGAGGCTCTGGCCCGGGCGACGTCCGACGAATTGCTTGCGCCAGTCGGGGCGGCGGATCTCGCCGCCATAGGTCTCGCGATAGTCGAGGATCTCGACCCCGCGCACCTGGCCCTCGGGCGACAGCGCGACGGCATAGGTGATATATTCGTGCTTGCCGAGCACGCGGTCGACGAACATCCAGCCCTGGCGACCGCCGCTGCCACGCGCCTCGAACAGTGGCTGGCGCTTGGGCGGCTTGGTGCCGGCGATCTTGCCGATTGCCTTGCGCTGCGCCTCGCTAAGATCGAGCGGACGCTCGACGAACTGGCGGGCCGAGGGGAAGAAATGCTTCTGCGCCTCGGCCACGCTCAGGTAGCGTTCGGCATGCGCGGGGGCGGGCGCGGTCGCGGCGATCACCGCGACCGGCACTGCGACAAACCAGTGGCCCGCCTGCGTCATGCTAGAAGTTGTAGCCCAGTTTCATGCGGATTTCGCGGTTGGTGTAGCTACCCAGGTTAAGGCTGTCCGAACGCGTGTTCGGCGCCCCGTCGAGCTGGTGCTGGTAGCTGAGCGTGCCCCAGAAGCGGCCCGCGGCGACATGCACGGTCGGGCCCGCGAACAGCGCCCATTTCTCGCGCTCGCCATGCTCGTAGACGCTGGTGTAGCGACCCTCGGCGCCGAGGTGGACGTTCTTGGCGACGCGCGCGGCGAGACCCGAGGAGAGTTCGAACTCGGTCTCGGCTTCCCACTCGCTGTCCTCGGGCTCCTTCTCCCATTCCTTCTCGACGACGATGTTGCCGACCCACATCGCCTTGTCGTTGGCGAAGTTCTTCTGGAGGAGCAGCTTGCCTTCGAGGAAGCGCTTGTCTTCGCGCTCGCCCGAGCTCGAGCTGTAGCGCGCGTAGCCGGGCTCGATATAGAGCGCGACGCCGATGCCGTCGGTGTAGGGGCTGAGGAGCGAGTATTTGAACGCGGCCTTCATGCCGTTGAAGGCGAAGTCGCGGTCGATGTCGTCGATCGAGGGTTCCAGACCCTCCGAGTGGACCGAGGCGAAGGTCGTGTAAAGCGAGACCTGGAAGCGGTTGGTAAGCGCGTGCTCCAGCTCGATCTGATAGTCCTGCGCGTTGAATTCGCCCTCGCCCTTGCCGCGGCGGTCGGTCGCCCAGACGTAGAGTTCGGTTCCGCCCTTGGGCAGCGTCTCGCTGCCGTAGCTGTAGGCGAAGACGTTCTCGTCGGCGTGGGCAGCCTGGGGCAGTGCGAATGCGGAGGCCGCCGACAGGGCGACCAGAATCTTGCGGGTCATGAAAATTCCTACTGAAGAATCGGTGTTGCTGGAGCCTAGCTAATGCGAACCATTCTCAATTGCAACAGTCGATCTCGCTCAGGCGGTCAACTCCTCGGCCCGCTCGCGCACGCGCCGCAGGTCCTCGACGAACAAGGCGTGTTCGATGCGTCGCGCGTCCTTGTCGGGAAGTCGAAGCAAATAGCTGGGATGGACGGTGACGTGCGCTTCGCTGCCGTCCGCCAGAAGGCGAGGCTGGCCACGAAGCGACGCGATCGTCACCGCCTTGCCGAACACGGCGCGCGCCGCGCTGGCGCCCAGCGTGACGGTGAGCGGCGGGCGGACGAGGTCGCGCTCCTGCCCGAGCCACCAGTTGCACGCCTGGATCTCGCCCGCCCCCGGTGACTGGTGGATGCGCCTTTTGCCGCGCAGGACGAATTTGAAATGCTTGACCGCATTGGTGACGTAGGTCGAAGCGCGCTCGATCCCTGCTTCGGCCAGCGCTTCGTCGAACAGCTGCCCGGCAGGACCCACGAACGGGCGCCCGGCAAGATCTTCGGCATCGCCCGGCTGCTCGCCGACGAACAGGATCTTCGCATCGAGCGGCCCTTCGCCGAACACGGTCTGCGTGGCGTTGCAGTGGAGGTCGCAGCGCGTACAGCCCATTGCCTCGTCTCGTAGCGCCGCCCACGCCGCCTCGCGGTTGGAGGGCGGCGGTGCCTTGGGCGCGGCGGGCACGCTGCGGCTTTTCTCGATCATCGCCGCCTCGCGCGCCTGCGCCCCGGCAATCAGTTCGCCGATCGCGGCGGTCTCGGGCATGTTCTTCCAATACTTGCGCGGCATCTCGGCGGTCATCGCCTTCACCTTCACGCGCGCGGGATTGAAGATCGACTTGTAATAGGTCTTCCAAGTCTCCTCGACAGGATCGCCGTCGGGCGCGTCCGCTCGGGTCGCCCCCGGGCTCTGCGTCAGCGTCTCGCCGTCCCAGTGGATGCACAATTCAGGCGTCAGGATCGACCAGCGCATATTGGTAAAGCGGCGCACGAAGAAGCCCGCCTCGCGCCGAACGATATGGTTGTCGGGTTCGAACCAGGCGACGAAGCGTTCGCCGTCGTCATCTTCCACTTCGCGGAAGCGGACGAAGGCATGCATCTTGTGCGCGTCGCGGCGCACTTCCTTCTCCATCGCCTTCAGCCGGTCGACCAGCGGATCGGCGCGGTCGCCAAGCGCGCGCTTGTTCGCGCGCAGCTTGAGCAGCATCGCATAGAGCAGCGCGAAGCGTTCGGGATCGCGGTGGCAGACCACCGTCTTTGCAAGGCTGACGAAATCGCGCGGCACCGAAAAGCTCGCGCCCGTGGGCGCTGGCGCGGCAGTGGCATCGCCCGCGCCGAACAGGTCGGCCTCGCCGCCCTCCACCTCCCATACGACAGCGGAGGCGGGAACGCCCGCCTCAGCCAGGCCGCGCGCGGCATCGCGCCAGCCGTCGAAATCGTCCTCCCCGGCCAGCGTGACGCGATGTGCCGCCATCACGGGGCCTTCGGGGAGGACGTCGTCGCTTATTTGTCGCCGCCTTCTTCCTTGATCATGTGCTTGATCTCCTCGAGGTCCGCGCCTTCGCTTGCACGCTCGACTTCCTCGGGCTTGCGCTTGTCGAACTCGTCGGCGAGCGCCTTGGCCTTGGCAGCGTCGAGCTCTTCCTTGGCCTTGGGGAATTTCTCTTCCTCTTCCTCGTCGATGTGGTGGATATATTCCTCGGCGAGGTGATTGAACTTGTTGAGCCAGCCGCTCGAGCCCATGTCTATCTCGTCGAGCTCGACGAACATCATGCCCAGATCGGCATGTTCGGATACCGAATGGTTGGCATCCTGGCGAATTTCGCTCTTCTTGAGCATCGAGGCGTAGAGGGTTTCCTCCTCGGCCGCCGCGTGTCCCATCGCGTCGTTCTTGAACTGCGTGAATAGCCTTCGGCGATCCTCGCTGTCGCCCGTGGTCTGCTTAATCTGGTCGATCAGCGCGCGATGCTTCTCGTGATCTTCCTTGAGACGATCGAAAATATCCTGTGCCATGCGAATGCCTCCTTGAACCATGTCTTCGGCCCATCAACGCGCCGTGCGCGTCTCGGTTCAGGCCGCCTTTGGTCCACCATCGGCGAACAGGTCGAGTTGCGCGGCGGGCGCGACGACGAGCGACTTCAGGTCGGCGCGATCGGTCAGCAGGGTGGGGCGCCAGTCGGCAGTCACGATGAACGGGCGCACCTTCTTCACCGAGACGGTGAGGCGCGCGACGTCTTCGAGCCGGAGCGTGCGGAAGCGGCGCGAGGAGACGATCCGCCCGACCGCCTTGGTGCCGAGCCCCGGCACGCGCAGCAGCTCTTCCTTCGACGCGCGATTGACGTCGACGGGAAAGGCGTCGCGAAACTTCAGTGCCCAGGCGAGCTTGGGATCGATGTCGAGCGGGAGCATGCCCTTGTGGTCGGTCGCCGCGACCACTTCGGACGGCTTGAAACCGTAGAAGCGCATCAGCCAGTCCGACTGGTAGAGACGATGCTCGCGCATCAGCGGCGGGCGCTTCAAGGGCAGCACCGCGCTCGGTTCGGGGATGGGCGAAAAGGCGCTGTAATAGACGCGGCGCAGTCCGAACCGGTCGTAAAGGCCGCGCGCGCGCGTCACGATGGCACCGTCATTGGCATCGTCCGCGCCGACGATCATCTGGGTCGACTGACCGCCCGGGGCGAAGCGCGGGGCCGATCGGTACTTCTTTCGCGCGTCCTTGTTGTCGGCGATGTCGGCCTTGGTCCTCCCCATCGCCGTCTCGATCCGCTTCTCGTCCTTTTCGGGCGCGAGGCGCGTCAGCCCCTCGCGGGTCGGCAATTCGACGTTGATCGACACGCGGTCGGCGTAAAGCCCCGCCTGGTGGATCAGTTCGGGATCGGCGTCGGGGATCGTCTTCAAATGGATGTAGCCGCGAAAATCATGGACGTCGCGAAGCTGGCGCGCGACCTCAACCAATTGCTCCATCGTGTAGTTGGACGAGGAGATGATCCCGCTCGAGAGGAACAGGCCCTCGATATAGTTGCGCTTGTAGAAATTGAGCGTGAGCTGGACGACCTCCTCGACCGTGAAGCGCGCACGGCGTACGTTCGAGCTCTTGCGGTTGATGCAATAATGGCAGTCGAAGATGCAGCTGTTGGTCAGCAGGATCTTGAGGAGGCTGATGCAGCGCCCGTCGGGCGCATAGGCGTGGCAGATGCCCATCCCCTCGGTCGAGCCGACGCCCTTGCCGTCACGACTGTCGCGTTTTGACGAGCCGCTGCTCGCGCAGCTGGCGTCGTATTTTGCTGCGTCGGCGAGGATGCCGAGCTTTTCACGCGTGTCGAGCCGTGCCATATGTTCACTTTACGTTCTCGCGGCGTGCGATGAAAGACTCCCACCCGACATATGTCGAAAAAATCTTCACGGGGCGCGGGGGCGGCCCTACGGTCGCGCGCGACAAACGGGAGATTTCCATGCGCGCTTCGTTTCTTGCTCTTGCCGCCGCCAGCCTCGCCTTCGCGACCCCGGCGCTTGCCGGACCCCAGGAGGATTTCGAGGCGCTGACCGACGCCTATTGGGCGTGGAGCCTCGAGGAGAGCCCGACGCTGGCCTCGTCGGTGGGCCTCAGGGACTATGACGACCGGCTTTACGATTATTCGGTCGCCGCCATGGACCGCCGCGCGGCGCGCGAGGCCGCGTTCCTCAAGTCGCTCGAGGCCATTCCCGACGCCGGGCTCGACGAGACCAGCCGCATTTCCAAGGCAATCCTCGCGCGCAGCCTGGCCGAGAGCATCGAGAGCAACCGATACGGCCAGCGGCTGATGCTGTTCTCGACCTATTCGGGCTGGCACCAGTCGATGGCGGGGCTCGGCAGCAACCTCTCGTTTCGCGAGCTTTCCGACTATGAGAACTACCTGAAGCGCCTTGCCGCCTACCCCGCGCAGAACAAGGCCGCGCTCGCGGTCTCGGCCGACGCGCTCGAGGGCGGCTACGTTCTTCCGTGCGTCGTTCTCGACGGGTTCGAAAAGGGCATCATGGGCGTCATCCCCGCCGATGCGACGCAGAGCCGTCTTTACGAACCCTTCGCGTCCGACCGCCCTACCAATATCGCCGAGGCGGACTGGGCCTCGCTCCAGGCGCGCGCCAAGGCGCTGATCGACGGCGAACTACGCGCGTCCTACGCCGAACATCTCGCCTGGTTCGAACGCGACTACCTGCCGGCGTGTCGCAAGGAAGTCGGTATTTCCAGCCAGCCGGGCGGCGCGGACTATTACGACTTCCGCATCCGGCAGATGACCACCACCGACCTGACCGCGGACCAGATCCACAAGATCGGCCTCGACGAGGTCGCGCGGATCCGCAGCGAGATGGAGACGGTCGCGAAGTCCGCCGGGTTCGCCACCCGCGAGGCGTTCATCGAGGAATTGCGCACCAATCCCGACTATTACGCCAAAACGCCCGAGGAACTGATGCAGGTCGTCGCGCGCCAGCTCAAGACGATCGACGGGATGATGCCGACCCTGTTCGGCAAGCTTCCCCGCCTGTCCTACGGCATCCGGGAGATTCCCGCCGAAATCGCGGAAGGGACGACGACCGCTTACTACAATCCGGGCAGCCCCCAGAACGGCATCGCGGGGACTTATTACGTCAACACCTCGAAACTGAACCAGCGCCCGCTGTGGGAAGTGCCCGCACTGTCGGTTCACGAGGCGGTGCCCGGCCACCACCACCAGATCGCGCTGCAGCAGGAAATCGACCTGCCCGAGTGGCGGCGCCAGATGTACTTCACCGCCTTCGTCGAGGGCTGGGGCCTTTATTCCGAGCGGCTCGGGATCGAGATGGGACTCTACGACACGCCGGCCAAGGACATGGGCCGCCTCTCCTACGAGATGTGGCGCGCGACACGGCTGGTGGTCGATACCGGCATCCATTCGAAGGGCTGGACCAAGCAACAGGCCATCGACTTCATGACCGACAATACCGCGCTCACCGCCGCCAACATCGAGGCGGAGGTGAACCGCTACATCTCATGGCCGGGGCAGGCGCTCGCCTACAAGATCGGCGAACTCAAGATTCGCGAGTTGCGCGCCCGCGCCAGCGAGAAACTGGGCGACCGCTTCGACCTTCGCGCCTTCCACGACGTCGTGCTGGGGCAGGGCTCGGTGCCGCTCGACGTGCTCGAGGCACAGGTCGATGCATGGATCGCGGCCGAACTGGCGGGCGGCGCCTAGAGGTCGGGCGCGGTCTCGGACTTGTCGAGCGCGCGGCGCTCGCGGCGGGCCTGATTCAGCATCTCTTCCATGCAGCCGGTAAAGCCCGCCTCGCCGACCGGCGAGCATTTCTGGATGCCGGTCTCGTTGACCGTCTCGAGATAGGTCGCGCGCGCCGCCCAGCTCTGGTTCGACTGGCGGTTCGACGTGTCGCGCATCGTCTCGGGGATGCGGAAGCGTTCGCTCTCGGGCTTGCGGGCGCACACCACGACCTCGTCGTCGGTCGACCGCGGGCAGGGGTCCTCGCCGAACACGACGATCTCCGTGACCGGACGGCCCTGCGCCGACGCCGGCGCCTCCAGCCCGGTTGCCGCGACTGCGCCCAGCGTTCCCGCGACAAGCAACACCATCTTCGACATCGTCATTTCCTTTCACTCGCGGGAGCAACGCTCGCGCAGGCTTATCCGTTCAAAACCGCTTCGACAATTCGATCGCCAGCCGGCACCCCGCGCGGATCGCGCCGCTGAGCAGGGGATAGGCGGGCGCTTCCTGCGACCCGTGCGCGCGCGCCGTGTCGCGATGCTCGAGTTCCTCCTCACGGAAGCGCGCGATGTCGGCGGCGAGTTCGGGATCGCTGTCGCCCAATTGCTCTAGCTGTTCGGCATAGTGGCGATCGATCTCGGTCTCGACCGCGTCGGTGCAGGCCATCGCGGCCTTCTCGCCGATCAGCGCGGTCGCGGCGCCCAGCGCGAATCCGGCGACGTTCCAGAAGGGCTGCAGCGCGGTCGGGCGCACGCCCCGTTCGGCGATGAGCTGGTCGAAGCGCGCGAGGTGGCGCTCTTCCTGCTGGGCCATACGGGCGATCTCGTGGGCGGCGGCCGACGACTTGCCGAGCACCGCCATCTGGCCGGCATAGATGCGTGTCGCGCCATATTCGCCCGCCTGGTCGACGCGGATCATCGAGCCGGTGTCGGGCCGAGCGGTTCCCTGCATCTCGCTCATGCGTGGCTCCGGCGCGCGGCGAGCGCGATCAACGCGGCGCTGCCGAGCGAGACGATCGCGTTCCATCCGGCCATCGAGATGCCTAGCAGCGACCATTGCACCTCGTCGCAGCGCACTAGCGGCGCGGCGAGGATGTCTTCCATGCTGACCGCATTGCTGGTGCAGGTGGTGACGCCCTCCCACAGGCCCGCTTCGACCCCGGCGTGGAAGATGCCGATCGCGCCCGAAACGGCGATGCCCAATGCGGCGAGCAGCGTGAGGAGGCGGCTGGTCGCGGGCCGCCCCGCGGTCGCCAGCGCGAGCAGTGCCGGCACCATTGCCGCACCGTGCGCATAGCGCTGCCAGTAGCACATCTCGCACGGGGCCAGTCCGCCCAGATACTGCGATCCGATCGCCCCCGCGAGCAGTGCCGCCGGGATGCCCAGCGCCATCAGCCGGGCATTTTCGAGGCGCAGGAAGGGAGCGGGGCGGGCCGGCGCCAGCATATTATCGGCGGCCCCCGGCGAGCCCCGGCGAGCCCGCCATCGCGACCCGCTGGATCGCCTTCAAGGCATAATGAAGCTGGTAGTCGTCGATGCCCTTCGCCTCGAGGCCCTCGGCGGTCTCGGCGTAGCGCGGATCGTCGTTGCCGTCCTCCTCGAGCACGTCGTCCTCGACGCCTTCCTGCGCGACCAGGTGGCGGCGAAGATCCGCCTCGCGGAAACGCGGACGTTCGAAATAATCGGGATCGCTGAGCTGCGGCACGGCGATGTCGGGCTCGATCCCGCCAGCCTGCACCGACCGGCCCGAAGGCGTGTAGTAGCGCGCCGTGGTGAGCCGCAGCGCGGCGTCGGGGCCGGTCTGGATCACGGTCTGCACACTACCCTTGCCGAACGACCGCTCGCCCATCACCACCGCGCGGCGATGGTCCTGCAGTGCGCCCGCGACGATCTCGGAGGCCGAAGCGGAGCCCGCGTCGACGAGCACGATCACGGGCAGGCCGTCGGCCATGTCGCCCTTGGTCGCGTAGAAGCGTTCGATGTCGCTCTTGCGGCGCCCGCGCTCGGAAACGATCTCGCCGCGCTCGAGGAAGATGTCGCTGATCTCGATCGCCTGGTCGAGCAGCCCGCCCGGGTTCGAGCGCAGGTCGACGACATAGCCCTTGGGACGCCCGCCGAGCGACTTCTCGATGCCGCGGATGGCCTCGGCCACCTCGGCGCCGGCATTGGCCGAGAAGCTGTTGATGTTGATGATGCCGATGCCGTCCTCGACCTCCCACTTGACCGGGCGCAGGTCGATGATGGCGCGGGTGATCTTGACGTCGAACGGCTTGTCGCGGCCCGGACGCACGACCGTCAGCGTGACGTCGGTGCCAGGCTCGCCGCGCATCTCGTCGACCGCCTCGTCGAGGCTCATCCCGTAGAGCAGCTTGCCGTCGAGATGGGTGATGTAGTCGCCGGCCTTCATGCCCGCCTTGTCGGCCGGCGTGTCCTCGGTCGGCGCGACCACCACGACCGCGCCGTCGCGCATGCCCACGGTCAGGCCGAGCCCGCCATAATTGCCGTCGGTGGTCAGCCGCATCGTCTGGAAGTCGCTCGCCTCGACGTAGGAGCTGTGCGGGTCGAGCGCGGCAAGCATCCCGTCGATCGCGCCCTTGATGAGCACGTGGTCGTCGACCTCTTCGACATAGTTGCCGCGCACCCGCTCGAACACCGTCAGGAAGTTCTCGAGCTCGCGATAGGTGTCGACGTCCTGCGCGGCGAGCTGGGCGCCGGTCACCGGTACGAGCGTGAGCGCGCCGAGCACGGCGATCGGGGGGAGGAATTTCGCGAACGGTTTCATGCGTGACCTTCCGGCATGGAAATGACGATCTTCAAAACGACTCTAGCCCGCTTTCGCCTCATTGGACAGCGGGCGAGATGAACCTGCGATGAGGGCGGGGGAGAGCGGGCGTCCCTCGTGCCACAGCTCGAGAGTGACCGGCCCCGTCGCCCGGCCGAGCGGCGCGCCGATCGCGACACGCCCCCCGCGCGGCAGGCTGCTGACGATCCCGGTCAGCATGCTGGTCCACCCATCGCCATGGTCGATCACCACCACGCCGTCATGGCCGCGAAACGGGCCGACGAAGGCGAGGCGGCCGTCGGCAGGCGCCGACACGCGCATTCCGCGCCGCGTGGCCATCGCCAGCCCGCGCGAGCGGATCCCGTCGGCGCTGATGCTGCCGAGCCCCGCAGAGACGGGGGCATCGACCGGCAGGCGGTAGGCGAAGGAAGGCGTGACTGCGGGGGCGCTGCCGCGGCGTGAAGGACGCTGGGGGGCTGAGGGATATTCCGCCAGCGCGCGCGCCTCGCGGCGGGCGGCGGCGCGGCGCTCGGCGGTCTCGCCCAGCTCGGCCAGCTCCTCGCGCACCGCAATGGTGCGTTGCTCGGCGCCGAACGCGGCCCCGGCGAGCGCACTCGACGTCGCCCGCGCGCGCGCCTCGGCCTCGGCGAAGCGGATCTTCTGTCGCCCCAGCCGCGCCTTGCGTTCGGTCAGTTCGGCAAGCTGCGCCTCGGCCTGGCGCGCCAGATTGCGGCGGCGATCGGTGTCGGCGCGCAGTTGCGCGGTGCGCGCTCGGATCGCGGGAAGGCTGGTGTCGATCAGCGCCTGCATCCGCACCAGCTCGTCCACCGTGTCCGCCCCGGCCAGCGCGGCAATCGGCGGCTGACGCCCGAGCGTCGCCAGCCCCGCGAGCAGCTTGGCGACCGGCGCGTTGGCCTCGGCCAGTTTCTTCTCGTGCGCCGCGATGCTGCGCCGCGTCGCGGCCAGCCCGATCACGGCCTCGCTGATGCGCGCTTCCTCGGCGGCAATCGTTTCGGCGAGTGCGCGCTGCTCGAGCGAGAGCCGCGTCGCCTCGTCGCGCGCCGCGCGTGCCTCGCGCTCCAGCGCCGCCGCGCTCTTCTCCGCGTCGCGAGCCTCGCTGCGCACCGCGGCAAGCCGCGCGTCGATTCCCGAGGGCGTGCTGCCGCCCGCCGCGGTCGCGACCAGCAGCGCGGCGAGCGCGGCGGCGAGCGGCCTCACGAGCGCGCGCCTTCGCGGTGATAGGGATGACCCGACAGGATCGCGGTCGCGCGGAACAGTTGCTCGGCCAGCATCGCACGGCACAGCATGTGCGGCCACGTCGCGGGGCCGAAGGAAAACAGGAGGTCGGCGCCCTGCTTGGTCTCTTCGTCATGCCCGTCGGCGGCACCGATCAGGAAACGGACCTCGCGCACGCCCTCGTCGCGCCAGCGGCCGACGAGCTCGGCAAACTGCGTGGAGGACAATAGCTTGCCGCGTTCGTCGAGCGCGACGGTGCGGGCAGGGGTCAAGGTCGCCTCGGGGATGTTGCCGCCGGTGTCGGGCAGTTCGGTCACCCGGGTCTTCCAGGCGATGCGCTTCAGATAACGCTCGACCAGCTCGGCCTCGGCGGACCGGCCGATCTTTCCGCGGGCGACGATGTGCAACAGCATGGCCGCCCCCGTCCGAGGGTCAGGCGGTGCCGGCGGGCGCCGGCGCGGCCTCGTCGTCGAAGGCCCACATGCGTTCGAGGTTGTAGAAGCTGCGCACTTCGGGGCGGAACAGGTGCACGACCACGTCGCCGATGTCGATCAGTACCCAGTCGGCCGTCGGAAGACCTTCGACCCGCACCGGGCGGCCGGTTTCCTTCTTGACCCGTTCGGCCAGCTTCTGCGCGATCGCGGCGACCTGGCGGGTCGAACGGCCGCTGGCGATGACCATGTGGTCGGCGATGGTCGATTTGCCCGCGAGCGGGATGGTCACCACTTCGACGGCCTGATCGTCGTCGAGGCTCTGGAGCACGAGCTGGTGAAGATTCTCGATGCTCTGCGCGTCGGCCGGGGGCCGGGCGGTGGTTCCGGCTGGCGCCGTATCGGTCTGGGCCAAGGTCACTCCTTCTCGCGATGCGCGGGCGCATCGGCGTAGCGTTGATGCCATGTCGGGTCTTGCGCGCGAAGGCGGGTAGCGGAGGTCGGATCGGGCGGGAGCCTCAGGAAGGTAATCGCCGGAACACTCCATTCGGTCCACTTTTTCGCCATGGCCGAGGGACGGACGAACCACCTGAGCCAGCCCATCGCGCGCGCCGCGCGGGCATCGTCATCATAGCCCGGGCGCGATAGCACTGCAATCGGCACCGTCGAGGCAAGCTTGCGCCAGTCCTTCCACTGGTGAAATTGGGCCACAGTGTCCTCGCCCATCAGCCACACGAAATCGTGCGCCGGATACCGCTTGAGAAGTGCGTCGAGCGTGTCGACGGTATAGCGCGTGCCTGCCTCGCGTTCGAAATCCGACACGCGGATGCGCGAGCGTTTGGCCATCTCGCGCGCCGAGGCGAGCCGCGCCTCGTAGGGGGCCATGCCCTTTGCGGGCTTGAGCGGATTGCCCGGCGAGACCAGCCACCATACCTCGTCGAGCCCCAGGGCGCGCGCGGCGTCGAGGCTGATCCTGCGGTGCCCGCGATGCGCGGGGTTGAAGCTGCCGCCCAAAAGTCCGATGCGCGCCATGGCGGTTGGCTAGCATGGGGCCTTGGCCCGCGCCACCGCTTGGGTGTAGTATTGGGGCAAGACGCGACGAGGGGGATTTTGGGAATGGGCGAATTCGAAGCCGCCGGCGAACTGGTAGGCGGCGGCATGCTCGGGCGGGCGATCGAACCGGTGGCCGACGGCAAGGGCGGGGAGAAGATCCCGGGCCCCGGCGACTGCCTCAACTGCGCAAGCCCGCTCGAAGGACATAATTTCTGCTGCCATTGCGGCCAGAAGGCGCATGTCCACCGCACATTGAAGGGCCTCGCGCACGACTTCATTCACGGTATCCTCCACTTCGACGGCAAGTTCTGGCGCACCATCCCGATGCTGCTGTGGCATCCGGGCGAGTTGACCCGCCGCTACGTCCACGGCCAGCGCGCGCGCTACATCTCGCCGATCGCGGTATTTCTGTTCACCGTCGTCGCGATGTTCGCCTTCGTCGTCTCGATCGGCGACGTGGACATCGACGAATCCGGCATCGGCTCCCCCGCGACGGTCGCGACCAGCGTCGAAGCGCAGGAGAAGGTCGTCGCCGAGATCGAGGCCAATCTTGCCGAGCTGGAGAAGGAAGATTTCCCGGGCATTTCGGGCGCAAGGACCGGCGTGAAGGCCGAACTGTCGCGCGCGCGTTCCCACCTCGCCGAACTCAAGGGCGAGAAGCCGGTCGAAAAATCCCCGAAGATCACCTTCGGCATGAGCGGCTGGGACGTGCTCGACGAGCAGATCCAGAAAGCGGAGTCCAACCCGAGCCTCTACCTCTACAAGGTGCAGACCAAGGCCTACAAATTGAGCTGGCTGCTGATCCCCTTGTCGCTGCCCTTCATGTGGCTGCTGTTTCCGTTCAACCGCCGCTTCAAGATGTACGACCACGCGGTCTTCGTGACCTATTCGCTCAGCTTCATGATGCTCCTGGTCCTCGTCGCCTGGCTGCTCGTGACGGTCGGCATCGGGGGCGGGCTGATCCCGTTCCTGCTGCTGGTGCCGCCGTTCCACATGTATCGCCAGCTGCGCGGTGCCTACCAGTTGTCGCGTCGCGGCGCGATCGCGCGAACCTTCCTCCTGAGCATCTTCTCGGTCGCGGTCTTGGCCATGTTCGCAGCGCTGATGCTGCTGATCGGCGTCGTCAGCTGACGCGACGAAAAAGGGGCGATGCCGCACGGCACCGCCCCTTGTTTCGTGAGCCGGCGAACACTCAGGCGGTTGCCGGGCCGCCGATGCCGCCGGGCTTGGGCCGCTTGGCCTTGGGGATCGAGCTCCCTGCCGAGGGCAATGCGGGCTGCGAAGGCCCGCCGCGATCGATCTCGCCGCCGCCCAGCAACGTCTTGATCTCCTCGCCCGACAGCGTCTCGTATTCGAGCAGCGCCTGCGCAAGTGTTTCGAGCTCGTCGCCATGGTCGGTCAATACCTGCTTGGCGCGCGCGTAGCCCTGCTCGACCAGCTTGCGGATCTCCGCGTCGATCTTCTTGGCGGTCTCCTGGCTGACATGCATGCCCTGGCTCTGCGAGTAGCCGAGGAAGGTCTCGCCCTGCTGCTCCTCGTACTGGATCGGGCCCATTTCCTCGCTCATGCCCCACTGGGTGACCATGTCGCGCGCCAGCTTGGTCGCGTACTGGATATCGCCGCTCGCGCCCGACGAGACCTTGTCATGGCCGAAGATGACTTCCTCGGCGACGCGCCCGCCCATGGCGACCGCCATGTTCGCGTGCATCTTGTCGCGGTGGTAGGAATAGCTGTCGCGTTCGGGCAGGCGCATGACCATGCCGAGCGCGCGCCCGCGCGGGATGATGGTCGCCTTGTGGATCGGGTCCGAAGCCGGCTCGTGCAGCGCGACGACCGCGTGCCCCGCCTCGTGGTAGGCGGTCATCTTCTTCTCGTCCTCGGTCATCACCATCGAGCGGCGCTCGGCGCCCATCATGACCTTGTCCTTGGCGTCCTCGAACTCGCTCATCGCGACGAGGCGCTTGCCGCGCCGCGCGGCCATCAGCGCCGCCTCGTTGACGAGATTGGCGAGGTCCGCGCCCGAGAAGCCCGGCGTACCGCGCGCGATCACGCGGGCGTCGACGTCGGGCGCGAGCGGGGTCTTCTTCATGTGGACGAGCAGGATCTTCTCGCGGCCCTCGATGTCGGGACGCGGCACGACCACCTGCCGGTCGAACCGGCCCGGGCGCAGCAGCGCGGGATCGAGCACGTCGGGACGGTTGGTCGCCGCGATGATGATGATGCCCTCGTTGGCCTCGAAGCCGTCCATCTCGACCAGCAGCTGGTTCAAGGTCTGTTCGCGCTCGTCATTGCCGTTGCCCAGGCCCGCGCCGCGATGGCGCCCGACCGCGTCGATCTCGTCGATGAAGACGATGCACGGCGCGTTCTTCTTGGCCTGTTCGAACATGTCGCGCACGCGGCTCGCGCCAACGCCGACGAACATCTCGACGAAGTCCGAGCCCGAGATGGTGAAGAAGGGCACGCCCGCCTCGCCCGCGATGGCGCGTGCGAGCAGCGTCTTGCCGGTGCCGGGCGAGCCGACCAGCAGCGCGCCCTTGGGGATCTTGCCGCCGAGCCGGGCGAATTTGCCCGGATCCTTGAGGAATTCGACGATCTCCTGCAGCTCCTCGCGCGCCTCGTCGATGCCCGCGACATCCTCGAACGTCACCTTCTGCTTGTTCTCGGTCAGCATGCGCGCCTTGGACTTGCCAAAGCCCATCGCGCCGCCGCCGGCATTCTTCTGCATCTGGCGGATGACGAAGAAGCTGATGCCCAGGATCAGGACGAAAGGCAGCGACTGGTAGAGCAGGATCAGCCAGAAGCTCGACTGTTCCTCTTCGCGCACCTGCACCGCCACGCCCTTGCCGAGCAGCCGGTCGGTGACGTTGGCGTCGGCCGGCGCGACCGTCTTGAACTTCTCGCCGCCGTCCATCGTCCCCGCGATCGTGGCATTGCCGGTCGGGCCTGCCGCGATCGTCACCGAGCGCACGTCGCCGTCGTCGACGCGGGTGATGAAGTCGGAATAGGCGATCGCCTCGCCGGTCTCGGCCGGATCGGAGGGCGAGAGTGCCTGCACGAACAGCACCAGCCCGAAGATGATCGCCATCCACACGAACAGCGACCTCGTCCAGCTGTTCTGCGGCGGCGGCGGGTTGTTCGGGTCCTGCGGCTTGTTTTCCATGGGTTGCGGCTACTTCTCGGTCAGTGGGCGGCCGCCTTCGCGGGGCCTTTGACCACAAGATAGGGCGCGCAAGCTTTCCCGACAATGACCGCCGGTCGAATCAGCCCTTGCGCGCAGGGGCCTTCTCGATCCGCCATTGCTTGCCCGCGGGCGAGAACTTGAGCGTCCCCAGCGTTGCGGTCCGCCCTTGCGTGAGCCCGACGATCAGCCGGTTGAGCTCGGGCCCGCGCGGCGGCCGGTCGCCGAGCCGGGCGATCCCCATCCGCATCAGGCGGCGCATGATCTCGCGGGGGAGGCCCTCGGGATCGAGCAGCAGCGCGTCGCCTTCGCCCGTCAGGCGGATGTCGGCGAGCCCGTTGGTCATCCAGTCGAGCGCGCGGTCGGCCTCGGCCAGGTAGCGCGCAGTCGCCGCGATCCGCATCGGGTCGCCAAGGTCGGCTTGGGACAACGCCTTGCGCAGCCGGACGCGGTCATGATGGTCGTCCTCGTTGGACGGATCCTCGACCGGCGTCATGCGCGCCGCCTTGACCACCTGGAGCAGGTCCTCGCGCGGGAAATCGAGCAGCGGGCGCACGATGCGCAGCGAAGGCGACAGACGCCGCACCCGTTTGATGCCCGACAGGCCCGAGACGCCCGCGCCGCGCAGCAACCGCATAAGCAACGTCTCGACCTGGTCGTCGGCATGGTGCGCGGTGGCGATGGCCGGCAATTTCTCGCGCCGCGCCCAGTCGGCGAGCAGCGCATAGCGCTGGTGGCGGGCGCGCGCCTGCACGTTGGTCTTGGGCGGCTTTGCCCATTTGGCCGTCAGCACCTCGCAGGCAATACCCCGCTTCTCGCACAGCTCGACCACCATCGCGGCCTCGTCCTTCGCCTCCGCGCGCAGGCCGTGATCGACCGTCGCGACGGCGATGCGGTCGGGCATCACCGCGTGGGCGAGCGCGAGCAGGGCGAGGCTGTCGGGACCGCCGGAGACGGCAAGGCCGAGCTTCTCGTCGTCCTTCAGCAGCTTCGAGACGGACGTCTCGAAGCGCTCCTTGGCAGCCTTGGAGATGGGCACGGAATCAGCCGCACTTCGCCTCGGCGCGCGCGCCCGGGAGCCGCTCGACGAGGTAGGAGCGCATCTTGCCGGCATAGACGTCGGCGAGTTCGTCATAGGCCTTGCAGGCCTGGCCCGCCTGGCCCAGCTTCATCAGCGCCTGGCCGAGGAAATAGAGGCTGTCGGCGGCGCGCTCGCCCTGCGGGTCGGTGCGGTAATTGGCGAGAAGCGCCTCGGCGGCGGCCCGCGCCTGGCCCTTGTCGAGCAGCGAACGCCCGACGAGGTTGCGCGCCCAGCTCACCCGGCGGTGACCGGGAAAGGCGTTCTCCATCGCGCGCAGAACCGTGATCGCCTCGTCATACTTGCCCGAATTCCACAGCTGGTAGCCGCGGTCGTAGGCATCCTCGCCCGCCGCTTCGAAATCGGGATCGCTCGATTCCATGGCGGGCGTCGTCGCGGGCGCGGGGGCGGGCAGGGCGGCGGTCTCGGTCTCGACCTTCGGGCGCGAGATCAGTTCGGCAGGCGGCGGCGCGGTCTCGGCCGGGGGCAGCGCGGCGCGGGTCGCGGCCACTTCCTGCGCGGCGCGCAGGCGCGCGACTTCGGCTTCCATCTGCCCCAGGCGGTACTGGGCTTCTTCGGAATTGCGGATGAGGGTCGCCATCTGGCGTTCGAGCGCATCGATGCGCCCGGTCAACAGGTCGACCGACGAGCGGGTCGCCACCGGCTCGTCGTAGAAACCCGCCGTGTCCGCCGGCTGGCCGTCCGGGAAGACCTTCTTCTGCATCTGGCGGACCTGCTTCTCGAGCCGTTCGACGCGCTCCCGATTCTCGCGTTCGCGCTTGCTCTGGCTGTCCTGCGCGAGAGCGGGTTGCGCGACCAGCGCGGACGAGGCGGCGAGGAGAACGAGAGTCTTCAATTTCATGACGGGTCCTTGGTGGGTCTTCTTGAACGTGGTGCGATGGTGGCGCGGCGGGGCTTGCCCGCCGATGAACCTATTCGCCGGCGGTGTCGCTCGCGCCCTGCGAAGGCGACGGCGGCGGCGCGGCGGGCGGCGACGTGTCCGACTGGCTCGACGTCGGGCTGTTGGCCGGGCGCGTGGCGGTCGCCGACGGCGGGGTCGTCGATCCCTGCTGCGTGGCCGGACGGGCCGGGGCGGGCGGCGGCGTCGAGCGAGTCGGCGAGGGAGAATTGGCAGCGGGGCGAACCGGCGCGCGCTGCGTCGTCGCCGGCGCAGGCGAGGGCGTGGTCGAAGGGGCGGCCTGCGCCTGCGGTCCTGCGAGCAGGTCGGTGCCGAGCAGGCTCACGCCGCTGACGGGGCTCCCCGACGGACCGATGGCGGGGGCGTCGGCGGTACCCACCGCAATGCGCAGGGCCGCCGGGTCTGACGCGTCAAGCATCGGCGCGGCGGCGTCGGCGGGCACGACAAAGCTTTCCCCGCTCGCCAGCCGTCCCTCGTAAAGCACCTCGCTGCCGTTGACGATGCGCACGTCGACCGGCTCGTTGGCGATGATAAGAACGTTGTCGGCCTGCTGGAGCGAGGCCGTCTGCGGGTCGGCGGTCGCCGCCTCGAGCACCTCGTCGGCGCGCACGTCCTCGCCCGCGAGGCGGCGGTCGTTGAGCCAGCTGAACAGCACGATCGCGGCGATCACCGCGAGGACGGCGGCGACCAGCAGCCAGCGCGGCATGGCGCGCTTGGGGTCGCTGACCTCGTAACCCTCGATGTCGTGCTGGACCGGGCGGAACCCGCCCAATTCCTCGCGCAGCTGGGCGGCAACCTCTTCCTTGTCTAGCCCGACCGCGGCGGCATAGGACTTGGCGAATCCCATCGTATAGGTCGGCGCGGGAAGCTTCTCCCAGTCGCTGGCCTCGAGGCTCTGCAAGTGGCGCTTGGGGATGCGGGTGCTGGTCGCGAGGTCCTCGACCGACAGCTTCCTGGCCTCGCGGGCCTCGCGCAGCCTCTCGCCCACGGGCACCACGCCCGGAAGCTCGTCCTGCATCACGCTGTCGTCGTCCATACCCCACTCCCCGCAGATTCACGGCTACGCCCGGCACGCACAATCGACATGAGCGCGCCGCCAGTCAATGGCCAACCGCCTGTGAAATCGCGGGTTTCGTCAGCCCAGGACCACGTCGTGCCGCTTCGCCCACGCGAGCAGCGTCTTGCGCAGGTCGCGCGGGGGCTTGGCGAGCAACCGGTCCAGCTCCTTTTTCGCCTCGCCCGCGTCGAGCGAGCGGACCATCGCCTTGATCGGACCGACCGCGGCGGGGGTGATCGAGAAGTTCTCGATGCCGATGCCGATCAGCGCCAGCGCCTCGAGCGGGCGACCACCCATTTCGCCGCACACGCGCACGGGAACGTCGGCTTCCTTCGCCTGGACCGCGATGCGCCTGAGAAAGCGCAGGATGGCCGGGCTCAGCCAGTCGTAGCGCTCGGCAAGGCGCGGCTCGGCGCGGTCGGCGGCGAACAGGAACTGGGTGAGGTCGTTGGTGCCGATCGACAGGAAGTCGAGGCGCGGCAGCAGGATGTCGAGCATCTCGGCAAGGCTCGGCACCTCGAGCATGCAGCCATATTCGGTGACCGTGGGCAGCATCCGCTTCTTCTTGCGCAGCCACTCGACCTGTTCCTCGAACAGGGCGCGCGCTTCCTCGTACTCCCACGGTTCGGAGACCATCGGGAACATCACCTTGAGGTGCCGCCCGCCCGCTGCCTCGAGCAAGGCGCGCGCCTGCGCCTTCATCAGCGCCTGACGGTCGAGCGACAGGCGCAGCGCGCGCCAGCCCATCGCCGGGTTCTCGGCCTCGTCCTTGACGTCCTGCAGGTAAGGCAGCGCCTTGTCGCCGCCGATGTCGAGCGTGCGGAACACGACCGGCTTGTCGCCCGCCGCATCGAGCACTTCCTTGTAGAGCTTCAGCTGGCTCTCGCGTCCGGGCAGGGTCGCGGCGACGAGGAACTGGAATTCGGTGCGGAACAGGCCGATGCCCTCGGCCCCCACGATATCGAGCTGGGCGACGTCCTCGGACAGGCCCGCATTGACCATCAGCGTGACGCGCTTGCCGTCGGTGGTCTCGGCCGGCTTGTTCCTGATTGCGGCGAATTCGGCGCGGCGCTTCTGGCTCGTGGCCATGCGCTGGTCGAACGTGTGGGTGACCGCGCGGCTGGGGCGCACCACGATCGAGCCCTGGTCGCCGTCGACCAGGATCGGGTCGCCTTCGGACGCGATGTGGCGGATGTCGTCGATGCGGCCGACGACCGGCACGCCCATCGCGCGCGCCACGATGGTGACGTGTGCGGTCAGCGAGCCTTCCTGGAGGATGACCCCCTTCAGGCGGCGCCGGTCGTAGTCGAGCAGTTCGGCCGGCCCGAGGTTGCGCGCGATGAGGATCGTGTCCTCCTTGAGGCCCTGCTGGGCTGCAGTCCCGAAGCGGCCCGCGACGATCCGCATCAACCGGTTCGACAGGTCCTCGAGGTCGTGCATCCGCTCGGCCAGCAACGGATCGTCGATTTCCTGCATCCGCGCGCGCGTGCGCTGCTGGACGCGTTCGATCGCGGCCTCGGCGGTCAGGCCGCTGTCGATCGCCTCGTTGATCCGCCGCGCCCAACCCTCGTCGTAGGCGAACATCTTGTAGGTCTCGAGGACCTCCTCGTGCTCGCCGGCGACCCCGAATTCGGCCTCGCGGGTCATGTGGTCGATCTGGTCGCGCATCTTGCGGAACGCGGCATAGACCCGCGCGCGCTCGGCTTCGGTGTCCTCGGCGACGGTGTGCTCGACGGTGACCTTGGGCTGGTGGAACACCGCGGCGCCCTTGGCCATGCCCGCGACCAGCTTGAGCCCGACCAGCGTCTGTGCCCCCGTGTCCCGCGCGCGCCCGCGTGTCCCGTCCGCGATCCCCGCGCTCGCGAGCAGTTCCGAAAGCACCATCGCCACCGTCTGGAGCGCCTCGATCTCGACATCCTCGTAGCGGCGCGTGTCCTCGTGTTGCACGGTAAGCACCCCGATCGGCTCCTCCCGCCGAACAATCGGAATTCCCGCAAAACTGTGGAAATCTTCCTCTCCGGTCTCGGGACGATAGGCGTATTGCGGATGGCTCGACGCCTCGTCGAGGTTGAGGATAAGCCCCTGTTCGGCGATCGTGCCGACGAGGCCTTCGCCCATGCGCAGGCGCGTGACGTGGACCGCGCCCTTGTTGAGGCCGTGCGTGGCGTAAAGTTCGAGCGCGTTGTCGCGCAGGACGTAGATCGAGCAGACCTCGCTCTTCATCGCCTCGGCGATGATGTCGACGACCTTGTCGAGCTTCGCCTGCGTCGAGCCGCGGCTCGCCATCAGGTCGTGGAGACCGGTAAGAATTTCGCGGGCGGCTGAGGCGGCGGTCTGCGGCATGGATGTGCGCTAGCAGACGGCCGCCACCGCTGTCACGCGGTCGAAGCGAGGGCCGCGTCTTTATTCGACACGGCGTCCCGTCATCTCCCGCGCACCACGATAGAGCTTCACCTCTTCGACCCTGCTGCCCTCACCGATGAATTCCAGCTTCATCGGCGTGCCGTCGACGGCAAACATGGCCTGGTCCAGTGCCCGCAGCGGCATGGATTCCTCCTTGCCGTCCTGGCGCAACGTGAGCTTGCCCTCGTTATCCTTCTCGACATGGACGACGACGTCGGTTTCCATCCGATAAGCGCCGACGAGGGCCGCGAGCCGACCCGGATCGATGACGACGCTTTCCTCGATACCGCCGATCCGGCGCGCGTCGACCGGCTCTTCGTAGGCTGCGTCATGGAATCGCAGCATCGGCCCGCCGTCAGGCCCGCGCACGAACTCGAACCAGTCGCCACGCTCCTTCTCGAAGAAGAAGCGGCGCTCGCCGAAATAGGTCACCGGGAGCGCGCTCGATCCTTCGGCGGCAAACCACAGCTTGCCGTCGCGTTCGAGGAACTGGATCTTGCGGCCTTCGACCTCGTAGGTGCCGATCATCGGCTTGGCCCGTGCGATGTCGAGCGGCTCTTCGACGAATATCGGGAACGGCCGCCCCATCGCTGCCGCCGCCATGCGCTCGGCAAGCGCGCGGGGCTGGCTCTTGGGGCTGGTGCTGTTGGCGAAGACCGCGACGACCACGTCGCCTTCGGGGACGTAGAGCATTTCGGTCCGCACCCCGTCCATCGCGCCGCCCTGGAAATAGGTCTTGCCGCCGTAGAGCTGGCCGATGCGGAAGCCGAAGCCGTAGCGGGACTCCTCGCCGCTCGCCAGCCGGGGCATGGCCAGCGCTTCGCGTGTCATCTCCGCGCCAAGCAATTTCTCGTGATAAAGGGCGTTTGCGAAGGTCGCGAGATCGGCAAGCGACCCGCTGAGCCCGCCCGCGGCCCCGGCGATGCCCTTGTCCTCGAACGCCGGCACCGCCGCCGCCGACGCGTCGGGGCCGTCATAGCCGACCATGGTCACCTCGTTTTCCATCAGCGACGTAAGCCCCAGCGGGCCCGCGACGCGCGTCGCCATGGCCTCGGTCCAAGGCTTGCCGGTGACCTTCTCGATGATCACGCCGAGCAGCATGTAGCCGCTATTGTTATATTCGAACCGCTCGCCGGGCTCGGATTTCGCCGGCAGCGCGGAGAGCATGTCGACGATCTGCTGGCTGGAGAAGGAGCGATGCTTGTTCTCTTCGATCCAGCCGGGCTGCTTGGTGATGTCGGTGATTCCCGATGTGTGATTGAGCAGTTGGCGGATCGTCGCGCCGGCCACCTTTGGATTGAAGCCGCCGACATGGTTGCCGATCGGGTCGTCGAGCGAGAGGAGGCCGTCCTCGGCCAAGCTCGCGACCGTCGCTGCGCTGATCGCCTTGCTGATCGAGGCAAGAAAGTAGCGCTCGGTCGGGACCATCCGCCGGCCGGCCTCGATATCCGCCATTCCCCGAGCGGCGTGGAAGATCGTCCTCCCGCCCTTGGTGACGATCACCGCCCCGCCGGGCCCGTCGACGTCGTAGGCATCGGCGAGAATCGCTGCGAGCTCGGCCCGGATCGCCGCGTCGTCGCGGACCGCGGATGCGACAGCCTGGCGGGACGCTCCGGCCGGTGCCGGGATCGCGGCGGTCGCCAGCATTAGCGCCGTGATCGAAAGGGAGGTGAGGATTCGCATCGTCGTGACTCCATGGAAATTGAACGAGCCCGGAGCCTTGCCGATGATGTGGTGAAAGCCATGAGGGCCGCATGATCTTTCGGTGAAATGTGCGCGCGGATTGATCCGTATCGGTTCGGATAATCGCGAAACTTGCCGCAGCCCGTGCGTTGGGGTCGATCATGCAGACGGCAAGCCATTCGCCTTCCAGCGACTCTTCGGCCCTCCTCTCAAGGGGGCAGCGGCTGGCGTGCGACGAGGCCGCGCTCCTCGTCCACGAACGCCACCTCGCGCTCGCGCACCTCATCGACCACGTGGAAGGACGGCTGGACGAGGATGTCCGGGTCGAGCGCGCCGATGAGGCGGATTGCGCCATCCTCGCGCTCGACATCGCGCGGCTGATGGGGCTCGTCACCCGCCACCTCGCGCGCAACGGCGAACATCTCTACCCGGTCCTGGGCGAATGCGCCGGTGCCGAAGGTCGTCGGCTGGTCGAACGGTTGCGCGGCGAGGCGAGGGGCCTTTCGGGGATCGCGCACGTCTTCACCCGCCGCTGGAGCGGGGGCGAGCATATCCGCGCGGACCGCAGCAGCTTCAGGATCGAGACGCGGTTGATGCTCGGAGAACTGCGGGCCTGGCTCGATCGCGAGGACGAACTGCTTGCAGGGATCGGCAGGGACAGTGGCGAAGGCCCGAAGCCGGTGCGTTGTCCGGTGCGCGCGCCGCGTGCCGCCTAGCCGCGGGCTTCGAGCGCGGCGGCCGCCTCGTCGACCAGTTCGGCGATGATGTCGACGACCGGTTCCTCGCGCTTGACCATCCCAACCGACTGGCCCGCCATCACGCTGCCGCTTTCGACGTCGCCGTCGATCACCGCGCGCTTCAATGCGCCGGCCCAATAATGTTCGATCTGGAGTTGCGCCTCGGCCATCTCGATCGTGCCCGCGTCGAGCAGGCCCGCGACCTCGCGCTGCTTGGCGGCGAAATTCTCCATCTCGCGATTCTTGATCGCGCGCACCGGGATGACCGGCAGGCGCGGGTCGATCTGGACGGAGGGGATCGCATCGCGGGCGGAGGCGCGGAGGAAGGCTTTTTTGAAATTCTCGTGCGCAATGCACTCGTCGGCACACACGAAGCGGGTGCCGAGCTGGACGCCGACCGCGCCCATTTCGAGATAGGCCGCGATCGCCTCGCCGCGCCCGATGCCCCCTGCGACGAACACCGGCATCTCTTCCGCCATGACGGGGAGGATTTCCTGCGCGAGCACGCTGGTCGAGACCGGCCCGATATGGCCGCCCGCTTCCATGCCCTCGACCACCAGCGCGTCGACGCCCGAGCGTTTCAGCTTCTTGGCGAGCGCCAGCGCGGGCGCGAAGGCGATGAGCTTGGCGCCGCTTGCCTTGATCCGCTCGATCGACTTGCCCGACGGCAACCCACCCGCCAGCACGACATGGCCGACCTCGTGGCGCGCGCAGATGTCGATCAGTTCGTCCAGATCGGGGTGCATGGTGATGAGATTCACGCCGAAGGGTTTGTCGGTCATCGCCTTGGTCGCGGCGATTTCCTTGTCGAGCAGGTCGGGCGGCATCGCGCCGCACGCGATCACCCCGAACCCGCCGGCATTGGAGATGGCCGAGACGAGGTTGCGCTCGGAAATCCAGCTCATCGCGCCGCCAAGGATGGCGTGCTCGCATCCGAGGAAATCGGTTCCGCGCTTCATCAAGGTCTGGAGGCGCAGATGCCCCGAGGTGCCGTGCATGGTGCGCGTCTTGGCGATCAGCCCTTCACCGCTCATTCGTCAATTCCCCTGATTATCGTCGTCCAGCCCGTAGGCCTTGTGGAGTGCGCGCACCGCCAGTTCGACGTCATTCTCGTCGATCAGCACGCTGGCGCGGATTTCGCCGGTCGAGGCGGCGGCGATGTTGATGCGCCGCTCGGCCAATGTCTCGAACATCAGCGAGGCGAGCGCCGGGTCGGAGCGCAGCCCCACACCCACGATCGAAACCTTGGCGACACGGTCGTCGCTCTTGATGCCCTCGAAGCCGAGCTCGTCCTTGCGCGCCTCGAGCAGCGCCAGCGCCTTGGCCAGCTGCGCGCGCGGCACGGTGAAATTGAGGTCGCTCTTGCCCACGCCCTGCGTGGCTGCGTGGACGATCATGTCGACGGGAATAGCGGCTTCGGCGAGCGGTGCGATCGCCTTGGCGAGCGACCCGGTTTCATCGGCGATGCCGGTCAGGGTGACGCGCGCCTCGTTCCGATCGGCGGCGATGCCTGCGATGGCGGTGCGTTCCATATCCTCTCCCAGTTGAGCGACCACTTCGGTGCCCGTCTTGTCCTCGAACGCCGACAGGACGCGCAGCGGCAAGTTCTCGCGCATGGCGAGCCCGACCGAGCGCACCTGCAAGACTTTCGCGCCCGCGCCTGCCAGTTCGAGCATCTCCTCGAACGTCACCTGCGCGAGCTTGGAAGCCTTGGGCACGATGCGCGGGTCGGTCGTGTAGACGCCGTCGACGTCGGTATAGATGTCGCAGCGATCCGCGCCCACGCCGGCCGCGATGGCGACCGCGCTGGTATCCGAACCGCCGCGCCCGAGCGTGGCGAGGCGCCCGTCCTCGGTCGCGCCCTGGAAACCCGGGATGACGCAGATCGTGCCGCCGGTCAGCGCTTCGGAGAGAAGGTCGCTCTCGACCTTGTCGACGCGCGCATTGCCGTGGACCCCGCTTGCGCGCACCAGTTGCCAGCCCATGAAGCTGCGCGCCTTGCGCCCCATGTTCTGGAGCGTCATCGCCAGCAGCCCCGCGGTGACCTGCTCTCCACTGGCGACCACCACGTCATATTCGGTGGGATCGTGTGAGGCGGCGGCTTCCTTGCAGAACTGGACCAGCCGGTCGGTCTCGCCCGCCATCGCCGAGACGACGACGAGCACTTCGTTGCCCTCTTCGGCCTCGCGCTCGACGAGCTGGGCGACGTGGCGGATCCGCTCGATCCCGGCCATCGACGTGCCGCCGAATTTCATCACGATACGGGGCATAGGCGAAGCGGCGTCTTTCCTCATGGTCGTTGCGGGCGCGTCCTGCTAGGGCATCTGGCATGGGCAAGACAAGCATCGTGGCGTCGGAAGCGGCGCATTTCGGCAGCCTCGCGGGCGACTGGTGGGACCCGGACGGCGACAGCGCGATGCTGCACAAGCTCCAGCCGGTGCGCCTCCAGTTCATCCGCGATTGTATCGACCGCCACTTCGACCTCGACGAACATCGCTTCCGCCCGCTGACCGGGCGCAGCGCGCTCGACGTCGGCTGCGGCGCTGGCCTTCTCGCCGAACCGCTGGCGAGGCTCGGCGCCCAGGTTACCGCGATCGACGCCGCGCCCGAACTGATCGAGGCAGCGAAGGCGCACGCGGCCGGCATGGGCCTGTCGATCGACTATCGCGCGGGCGACCTCGATGAACTCGCCGGCACGTTCGACCTCGTCACCTGCCTCGAGGTGATCGAGCATGTCGCCGACCCCGCGGCGTTCGTGAAGGCGCTCAAAAAGCACCTCGCGCCGGGCGGCCTCCTCATCATGTCGACCCCCAATCGCACCGAATGGTCGCGATTCCTGACCATCACGCTCGCCGAAGGGATGGGGAAAATCCCCAAGGGCACGCACGATTACGACCAGTTCATCGACCCCGAAGCGATGCGCGGCCTGCTTGCCGCGGCGGGGCTGGAGATGGGCGAGATCATGGGGATTGCGGCCAGCCCGATGAAGGGGCTGCACCTGAGCGAGGATTTGCGGCTGAATTACATTTTCAGCGCCACGCGGCCCTAGAAGTCGACCTTGTCGTAGTGCTGCGGGGGGACGATGACGTCCATTCGCTCGCCCAGCAGCGGGCGGAAGCAGGGGCGCGATTTCATCACCGCGTACCAGTTCTTGGTCTGCTCGTGCCCGCGCCAGTCGAGTGCGCCGAGATAGTCGATCACGCTGAGATGCGCGGCTGCGGTGAAGTCGGCGAGGCTGAGGCTCGATCCCGCCAGCCAGCGGCGGTGGTCGAGGAGATAGTCGCAATAGTCGAGGTGGCCGTTGGCCACCCGCATCGCGTGGCGCAACACGTTGGTGTCGGGTGACTGGCGACCGACGAGCCGCTTCATCATGCGCTCGTGCATTAGCGGCCCGACCACCTCGCGGTAGAATTTCTGGTCGAACCACTCGGCGAGCCGGCGCTGTTCGGCGCGCGCGGCGGCATTGCCGTGGAGCATCGGCGCCTTGTCCACCGTTTCCTCGAAATATTCGACGATGGGCTGCGAGCCGATCAGCGTGATGCCCTGCTCGTCCTCGACCAGCACGGGCGTCTCGACCGCGGGATTCATGTCGACGAACTCGTCGCGCCGCTCCCACGGGTTCTCGCGCTTCAACTCGTGCGCGACGCCCTTCTCGCCCAGCACGAGCCGGACTTTCCGCGAAAAGGGACACAGGGGAAACTGGAAGAGCTGCCACATGGCCCCAAGCCATAAAAAGGCCTGCCGCGCGCGTCCATAAGGCACGCGCGACTTATCCCCAGAAATCGAAAGTTAACGGGCGAGGCGAGCCTAGTCGTCGTCGAGCGTCGGCTCGACCGCGGCGCGCATCTCGTCGATCGCGGCCAAGAGATGCGGCATCGCCAGCGCCAGGCCCCGCGCCGAAGCGCGCAGCGTATCCTGGTTGTCGGCGAGCGCGGTGCGCATCTCGTCGGCCATGGCGGGGCCATCGACCTCGAGCCGCTCGGCGCGTTCCTCGGGGGTCGGCTCGCGGCCCTCGATGGCGGCCTCGATCTCGCCGACCGGCATCGTCTCGAGCATCTTGGCGAGCACCAGCGTCATCGCCGCCATGCGGTCCGGGAGCGCCGGATCGGCGAGCATCGTGCCGAGCTCGTCCGACATCTCGGCCACGACTTCGTCGCGCCGGTCATCTCGTGTTTCGGCGAGCGCCGCGCCTGGCGCCATGCTCGCCATCGCCAGCACACCGGCGACCCATTTCACCCTGTCCATCGACAACCTTCCCGAATCGTTGGAGAAAATCTCGGGAGCAGAGTGAAAGGGTGTGCCTTGATCGTGGCTGAACGCGTTCAGGCGTCGTCCTCGACGACCTCCTCTTCCTCGACCTCGTCGACGCAGATCTCGACCTCGGCCGCATCCTCGTCATCGGCCATCTCGGCGGCGTCTTCCTCGCTGACGCAATCGGGCTCGGGCTCGGGGAACATCGGCGGCAGGTGCGCCATGCGCGCCTCGAGCGTCTCGCCCATCGGCTTGATGCCCTTCACCAGCGTCGGCATCGCCTTCATCATCCCGCCGAAATATTCGGGCGCGAAGCCGACCTTCCAGATTTCGCTCGCGAACTTCTTGCCCGCGGGCGTCTTGGCGAAGGTCGCGATCGACTTCAGTTCGGCGTCGGTGAATCGTCCGGCAAAGGCACGGGCCAGCCCGTCACGCACCATCGGTTCGGCATCGGCGAGGATCGCGGGCAGCTGCTCGCGCACCACGTCGCGGAAGATTGTGACGCGCTCCTCGAAATGCGGATCCTTGCCCGCGACGATGTCCTTAAGCGTCTTGTCGCCCATCATCGCGATCATCATGTTCGCGGTCGCTTCCATCTGCTCGGGCGTCAGCTCGGGCTTGGCCGGGCACTCCTCGCCCTCCTCGCATGTTTCCGGGCCCTCGAGCTCCTTCATCGCCTGTCCCATTTCCATAAAGCTCGCGATGATGTCCGCCGCGCCGAATTCCTCGGCAAGCTGGGCGATCGGCGTCGTCAGCATGTGGTCCGCGAAGGGCCCGACCATGTAATCGACGAAGCCGTAGGCGGTGCCCTCTGGCCACCACAGGTCGACAGCGTCATGCGCCAGCGCGAGGCGCGCATCGTCCATCGCCTGCATCTCGGTCGCTTCGCCCATGTCGGCGGCGAGCGCCGGGGTCGCCATGGTCAGGGCGAGCGCGGCGAGGCTGGTCTTGAGGATCGTCTTCACTGGTCGTTCTCCGTGTTGGGTACCGTCGGCAGGGTCTGGATGCCGCCCTCATTGCCGGGCAGCGGTAAATGAGCGGTTTCGGCAACCAGTCTTTTCGCGACATCGGGCATGATCTGCATCAGGCGCGGCATCATCTCGCTCATCATCGCGTTCATGTAGTCGGGGTCCATGTAGGCCAGCATCATCTTGTTGGCGAAGCGGCTGCCCATCGGCGACGTGAAGAAGTCGTGCGCGGCCTCGAGTTCCTCGACCTCGTAGTGACGCACCAGCGCGCCCGCGAAGGCCGCCTTCATGCCGGGCTCCATCTCGATCATGATCGGGCGCATCTCCTCGCCCATGATGCGCGACATGATCTGCATGCGTTCGGCGTAATGCGGGTCGACCATCTCCATGATCTCGCGCACGCTCATGCCCTCGAGCATCGCTTCCATCTCGGCCGGGTCCTCGCCCGCCGCCTCGGCGCGCGCGCGAACCATCTCGATCACCACTTCGCCGCCCGCGTCGAGCTGCGCGGCGATGATCTGGTCCATCATCTGGCCGAACATCTGGTCCATCATCTTGTCGGTCGTGCCGTCGGGCCACATCGCCTCGACCACGCCGGTGGCGAGGTCGGTCTCGCTCGGACCGGACTGCGCCAGCGTCGGCGAGGCACAGCAAAGGGCGAGCGCCGCGGCGCCCAGGCTCACAATTTTCATTCTTTCCCCCCGGAAAAAGTCAGGATTCGGTTGCGCCCACCAAATCAGATGGCGCCGAGCCAGACAAGCGCGATTACCCCGACGACGATGCGATACCAGGCGAATGGTGCAAATCCGTAACGGGTGACGATCGAAATGAAGGCCTTCACCACCACGTAGGCGACGACGAAGCTGACCAAAGCGCCGAGCCCGATCCACTGCAACCCGTCGACGGTGACCGCGTCGCGCGCCTTGTAGAGCTGGAGGACGGTCGCGCCGGTCAGCGTGGGGACGGCCAGGAAGAAGCTGAATTCGGCGGCGGTCTTGCGGTCGATGCCGAGCGCCATCGCGCCCATGATGGTCGCGCCCGATCGGCTCACGCCCGGGATCATCGCAAGGCACTGGACGAGGCCGACGGTGAGCGACTTGCCAAGGCTCATCGTGGCGACCGCGCCGCCGACCTGGTCTTCGGGAATGTCGGGGCGCGCGGGCGGGTTTGCCCATTTCTCGATGACGAGGATGGCGATGCCGCCAATGATCAGCGCCCAGGCCACGACCACGGCATTCTCGAGGAGATTGTCGATCTGTTCGCCCAGTGCGAGCCCGAGCACGACCGCCGGGAAGAAGGCGACGAGGAGGTTGCGCGTGAAGGCGATCGCCCCCGCGCTACGCTCGAACAGGCCGGTGAGCACGCCCCAGAAGGTCTTCCAGTAGAGAATCACCACCGCGAGGATCGCGCCCGGCTGGATCGCGACGTTGAACAGCGCCCAGTCCTGCGCCCTGAACCCCATCAGCTCGGTCGCGAGGATGAGGTGGCCGGTCGAGGAGACGGGGAGATATTCGGTCAGGCCCTCGACGATGCCGAGGATGATGACGAGCAGGACCGTGGACATGAACGCTCCGTCGGATCAGGCGGACACGGCGAAGCGGCCGCCGCTCCGGTAACGCGACAGCCAGCGCGGCGCGACGTCCTCCATCGCGGTTGCGGGGACGCCGAACGCCTTGAGGCCGCGGCAATCCGGATGGCAGACATTGTCCGACTGGAGCATCGCCCACTGGTCGCGGGTCAGCGGCGCGCCCGGCAGGAAGCCGAGGCTCGCCATGCCCGAGGCGATGAAGTCGGGCACCTCGACGATCTCGGGATCGCGGCCCGCCATCGCGGCGACCTTCTCGTTAAGCTGGCGCATGGTCATGACCTCGGGTCCGCCGATGTCGAAGCTGGTGCCGGCATAGGTTTCGGGCTCGAGCGCGGCCTTGGCGATCGCCTCGGCGAGGTCGCGCACGAACACCGGCTGGAATTTCGTGGCTGGCGCGATCACGGGAAGGATCGGCAGGCCCGCCATCTGCGCGAAGCGGTTGGTGAACTCGTCCTCGGTCCCGAACACGGTCGAGGGACGCAGGATGGTCGCGCCCGGGAAGGCCTTCCTGACGGCTTCCTCGCCCTTGCCCTTGGTCGAGGCATAGACTGACGAGGCATGCGGATCGGCACCGATCGCCGACAGCTGGACGAACGCCTTGGCGCCAGCCTTGGCGGCTTCCTCGGCGGCGATGCGCGCGCCCTCGGCGTGGAGCGCCTCGCTCTGGCCGATGTCGAACGTGCCGACGAGGTTGACCACCGCGTCGGCGCCCTGAACGGCGCGCGCGATGCTCTCGCGATTGCGGATGTCGGCGGCCATCAGCATGACCTGCCCGACATTGCCGAGCGGCTGGAGGTCGTGCGCGCGCTTGGGGCGACGCTGCGCCACGCGCAGCCGCACGCCGCGCTTGAGCAGCGCCTCGGCGACATAATGGCCGATGAAGCCACCACCGCCGATGAGGGTGACGATGCGAGGGTCGTTGGTCATGTCCATCTCTTGTCGAACGGGTGAATGCGTGCCGCTCCCTTGGCCCCAAGCGGGGGGTGCTGGCAAGGGCCGATGTCAGCCGCCCGGCAGGTCGGGCACCGGTTCCTCCTCGACCACCGGCAGGTCGCGCTCGATCGCTGCGACGGCTTCGGGCGCCTCGGCCGGCAAGCGAGTGAACCACAGGATGACAAGCGCCAAGACGCTCACGCCGCCCAGCGCGAAATAGACGTTCTGCGGCACGCTGACCGCGATGATTCCGGTTGTCATCGCCGCGCCGATCGGACGGCCCAGATTGCTCAGCGCCATGTAGATGGTGAACTGGGTCGCCGCGACCGACGGGTTGCACAGCCGCATCGCGATGGGGATGCCCGCGACGATCAGCATCAGACCGATCGCCTCGATGCCCCAGATGATGGCGGTCAGCATGGCCTTCTCGTCCCAGCGCTCGTGGAGGAAGCCGAACCCTACCGCGAGCATCGCCAGCAGGACGAACAGGATCATCAGCGCGTTCTTCTCGCCGATCTTCGACACGCTCCACCCGCCGACCACCATCGCGACGAGCCCGGAGGCGAGCCCGGCCGCCGACACGGTATTGGTGTAGTTGGTCTGCGACCAGCCGCCGGTCTGCGTCGTCAGGACCGGGTGGAACGTCTCCGCGACCCCGAACGGCATCGAGCTCATCATGAAGACGGCGAGGAAGGCGATGCTCGCCACGCTCAGCAGCGCGCGGAAACTATGCTTGAGCAGCGGCCACCACGCCTCGACCTGGATATGGAGGTTGCGCGGGTGCGCGGAGCCGGGCGAGAAGGGGAGAAGCTTCTCGCCCTCGCGCTCGCGCACGACCATGCCGAATACGAGCACCGTGCCCACCGTCACGGCCGCGGCCACGTAGGCGGCCGATATGCCGACGTTTGCGATCAGTTGCCCACCCGCGAAGGCGGCTGCCGAGATGCCGAGCGTCGAGGCGCCGAACATCAGGCCCGCGGCGACCGCGCGTTCCTCTTCGCGCAGGATGTCGACCGACAGGCCGTCGATCCCGACGTCTTGCGTCGAGGCAGCGAAACCCGCCGCGAGTGCCATGGCGGACAGGAGCGCGACGTTGCCGACCGGGGGCTCGATTACGGCGCTGGCGAGGAACACGAGGACCAGCAGGCTCTGCGCGCCGATGATCCAGGCGCGCCGGCGGCCCATCGGCAAATAGGTGTAGCGGTCCATCACGAAGGCGGTGAGGAACTTCCAGATCCACGGCAGCATGTAGGCCGAGACGACCTGTCCGGTGGCGATGGTCGAGCCGCCATTGGACGCGATCCAGGCCGGAACGGCGGTCAGGAACAGGCCGGTCGGCACGCCCTGTGTGAAATAGAAAGCGAGCACCATCGACAGGCGCAGCCACTTGTTCTGATCCAGGATCATCGCGAAGTCCCCCGAGCGAAGGGCGACGATGCAAGCGCGGGCGGGAAAAGGCAAATCTGCACTTTTGGGGGATGCGGCAGCGAATGCGTGTTGACACAAGCGCGGCTTGCCTTCTAAGCGCCGCCCCCTACCTAGCGATCACGCTCCTGTGCCCAGGTGGCGGAATTGGTAGACGCACCGTCTTCAGGTGGCGGCGCTCGAAAGGGCGTGGAGGTTCGAGTCCTCTCCTGGGCACCATTTCTTCGCAACGAGTCGACGGGCGATTCTAGCTGCCGCAGCCCATTCGACTGGCGATCAGCGCGAGCACCGAAGGGTGCAGCGTGTGCTCGAAAGACACGCCTGCAGTCCAGCCGTCGGTCCAGCGGACGCGCGCCGGGAGGCTCTCGATTCCCGGCAGGCCGATCCAGCAATGATCGCCCACCTGCATGGTGCGCGCGATCTCGATGCGGCAACCGCCGGTCGACAGGTCGAGGATAGATGCCGGGTAGCGCGGACGCCCCGGCTCGCGCAGGCGCACGTCGCCGTTCATCGTCTGGCGTTCGGTCTGGCGTCCGTTGGACAAATTCATCGGGCCGCTCCCTTGTCGGTTCCAACGCGCACCCTCTGCGGGACGCGATTTCGATCCCGAGCCGGAACAATCTAGCGCGCAGATCGCAAAAATAGGGTTAACGGCGGGCCCGTTCCGGCTTGGACTCGGGAAGCGCGCGCGGCTAGGGGTTGGGCATGACGCTCTACGCAATCGGAAATGACGCGCCGCAGCTGGGCGAGGGCGCCTGGGCCGCACCTTCGGCAGACCTGATCGGCGACGTGCGGCTGGGCGCGCGCGCGAGCGTCTGGTTCGGTGCCGTCATCCGCGCCGACAACACCCCCATCATCCTCGGCGAGGAGACCAATTTCCAGGACGGCGCGATCGGCCATTCGGACCCGGGCGCGCCCTTGACCCTCGGCGCTCGCGTGACCGTCGGACACCAGGCGATCCTCCACGGCTGCACCATCGGCGACGAGGCGCTGGTCGGCATGGGGGCGCGCATCCTCAACGGTGCGGTGATCGGCGCGCAGTCGATCGTGGGCGCAGGTGCGCTGGTCACCGAGGGCAAGGAATTCGCCGCGCGCAGCCTCATCGTCGGCTCGCCCGCCCGCGTCGTGCGCACGCTCACCGACGAGCAGGTCGAGATGCTGCGCGTGTCCGCCGCCCACTACGCCGAAAAGGCCGCCCGTTACGCTGCGGAGCTGCGCGAGGCTTGAGGCGAGGGGGAAGCGTCCCCATCTCTCCAGCCATGATCGACATCCGCCCCTTCGCCTCGCTCGGCCACGCCGACCATGGCTGGCTAGACGCCCGCCACCATTTCAGCTTCGCCAACTATCACGATCCCGAGCGCATGGGCTGGGGCGCGATCCGCGTGTGGAACGACGACCGCATCGCGGCCAGGAGCGGCTTTCCCCCCCACCCGCACCGCGACATGGAAATCGTCACCTATGTCCGCACCGGTGCGATCAGCCACCAGGATTCGATGGGCAACAAGGGCCGCACCGGCGCTGGCGACGTGCAGGTGATGAGCGCAGGCACCGGCGTGATGCATGCCGAATACAACCTCGAGGACGAGGAGACGACGCTGTTCCAGATCTGGATCGAGACCGACAAGCCGTCCGCGTCGCCGCAATGGGGCCAGATGCCCTTTCCCAAGGAGGAGCGCGAGGGCGCATTCCAACTGCTCGCCAGCGGGACCCACGACGACGGCGCTCTCACCATTCATGCTGACGCCAGCATCCTTGGTGCAACGGTGAAGGGCGGCGGCGCGGTGACGTACGAGGCCGACCCGTCGCGCCACCTCTATCTCGTCGCGTCTGCACCGGTGCGGGTCAACGGGGTGGAGGCGGGGCCGCGCGACGGCGTCGCGATCACGGGCGAGACCGAAATTCGCGTCGAATCGCAGAGAGATGAGGCGGAAATCGTCCTTGTCGACGCTCGCTAGGCCGCAACGGGATTGACTCGCGCGCACCGCCCCTGCGAGGGCAGCGCCAATTCGTTTTCCGGGAGGGTTTGAAGTTGTCGACTAGGGTTTGGGCGGTCCGGCTCGCGCTGGCCACCGTGGGCATGACCGCCGTTCCGGCGGCCTTCGCCGCGCAGGAAGCTGCGCCCGCCGGGCAGGGCAATGTCGTCGCCATCCCCGCGCCCGGGAGCGGGACACAGCAGCAGACGGAGGACGCGGTCGGTCCGGACAGCCTGCGCGACTTCTCGCTCGGCGGGACACCGGCCCGGACGCCGCGCCCCGCGCCCGCGCCGGCCCCCGCCCCCGCGCCGAGCCCTGCGCCGACGCCTGCAAGGCCGGACCCAGCCTCCAGTGCGCCGACTCCCGCGCCCGCGCCGGCTAGTTCGGCTCCGACGCCCTCACCCGTCATCGCGCCCGATACGCCGGTCTCCAGCGACGGTTCGCAAGTCGCGCCCGCCCCGCTCGAACCGCCCGTTCTCGACGACGACCTGCTCGATGCGCCGATGTCGGGGCAGCCTGGCCTCGCCGGAACCGAAAGCGATGCGACGATGGGACCCGAAAGCGCGTTTGTGACGTGGTGGTGGATCGCCGCGCTGCTGGCGGCGGGCGCTGCCGGATACTGGTGGTTTTCGCGCCGGAAGCGCGAGGAACTGGCGTTCGAGGGCCCCTCGATCGCAGAGCGAGTCGCCGCGCCGCTCCCGGAGCCTGCGCCGGCTCCGGCGCCCGCTCCCGCGCAACCCGCAACCTCGGGCCTCATCTCGACGCGTATCCTGCCGGAACTCCATGTCGAAGCGCGAGCGACCCGTGCGACGCTGACCGAGAGCGAACTGCTGATCGACTACGACTTGATGATCGCCAATCGCGGCGCCGGGGCGGCACGCGCGCCGACGATCGACGTCGCGCTGATCATGGCCGGCGCCCGTCAGGACCAGGCCATCGAGGCCTTTCTGGGCCATCCCGATCTCGGCAAGGGCAAGCCGCCCGCACCGGTCATCGAACCTTATTCGGACATCGCCCTGCGCGGAACGGCGCGCCTCGCGCTCGCCCAGGCCCAGATCGCGGTCGTCGAGGGGCGCCAGCTGCTTCTTCCGATGCTTGCCTTCGCGATCCGCCACGCCGGCCAGTCGCCTGCCGAAAAGCCCGCAGCTCGCGGCGTCTTCCTCGTCGGGCGAAAGGGCGGGGAGGGGGGGCGCATGGCGCCGCTGCGCGCCGACAAGGGCCCGCGCATCTTCCGCGACCTCGACGTTCGCCGTCAGTAGGCGGCGCGCCTCAAGTCAGCGGCGGCGCATTATAGCTGTGCCAGGCGAGGATTGCGGCAGCCCCGCGATGCGGACGCCAGGGTTCGGCCCATTCGCGCACCAGCTTCTCGGGCGGGCGCTCCTGCCGCTCGAGCATCCGTCCCAGTTCGATCTGCACGGCAAGGTCGCCTGCGGGAAACGCATCCGGCCGCCCTTCGGCGAACAGCAGGTAGATTTCCGCCGACCAGCGGCCGATGCCCTTGATCTTGGTGAGCTGGGCGATCGCTTCCTCGTCGTCCGCGGGCAGGGAGTGGAGGTCGAGTTCGCCCGAGTGCACGAGCCCTGCGAGGCTCCTCGCATAGCCCGCTTTCTGCCGCGAAAGACCCGCCGCGCGCATCTCCTCGTCGCTGGCGAGAGAAATGGCTTCAAGGTCGGGATCCTCGCCATATCGGGCGACGAGCTTGTTCCACATCGAATTGGCCGCCGCGACGCTGACCTGCTGCCCGACGATGGTGCGCAGCAGCGTGACGTGCCCGGTCGGACGCAGTCGAGGCTCGGGCCGTCCGTGCGTCTCCATCGCCCGTGCGAACGCCGGCTCGCACCCGGCCAGCGCGTCGAGGCACTTGTCGAGGCTGGCCTGCGTGGCGACCATCAGCGGGCGACGCGCGCGGCGTAGAGCGAAATGGCGGCCGCGTTCGACACGTTGAGGCTCTCCATCGCGTCGGAAATCGGCAGCTTGGCGAGTGCGTCGCAATGGTCGCGCACATTGGCGCGCATGCCGGGGCCTTCCGCGCCCAGCACCAGCGCCACCCGCTGCGGCCCGAGCGCTTCGGCCAGCGTCTGCGTCGCTTCGCCCGTCAGCCCGATCCGCCAGAAGCCGGCTTCCGCCATTTCCTCGAGCGCGCGGTTGAGGTTGACCACCCGCACCCACGGCACCGTCTCGAGCGCTCCCGACGCGGCCTTGGCCAGTGCGCCGCCTTCGGGGGGCGCGTGGCGGTCCTGCGTGACGATCGCAGCGACGTCGAACGCGGCGGCCGAGCGCAGGATCGCGCCGACATTGTGCGGATCGGTGACCTGGTCGAGGACGAGGATGATTGCCTCGTCGCCGGCTTCGGCGAGCACGTCTCCCAGCCACATTTCCTCGAGCGGCTCGCACTCGATCACCACGCCCTGGTGCGGCGCGTCGGCTGGGACGAGCCGCGCGAGGTCGGGCGCTTCGGCCATCACGACCTGCACGTGCGGGGGAAATTGCATGAAATTGGCCGCCTCGCGCGTCGCCCAGGCCTTCAGGACCGTGCGGTCCGGATTGTCGAGCGCGGCAGCGACGGCGTGCTTGCCCCAGAAGCGGGGACGATTGGGGTTCGAGCCACCCCGGGATTTGCGTTTGCGGGCCATGGCCGCCCCATGCCGCCTCGCGGCGTCGCTGGCAAGCTAGGCCGAGCCCTCGGCGTCGAGCGCGTAGCCGGCGCTGCGCACGGTGCGGATGAGGTCGCTGCCGCCATTGGCGCCCAGTGCGATGCGCAGGCGGCGGATATGGACGTCGACCGTGCGCAGCTCGATATCCTCGCTGTGCGGCCACACGGCCTCGAGCAGTTGCTGGCGCGAGAAGACGCGACCCGGATTCTCGAGGAAGTGACGCAGCAGGCGATATTCGGTGGGCCCGACGTCGATCGGCTCGCCGTCGCGGCGTACGCGGTGCGCGGCGAGATCCATCTCGATGCCGGCGTAATCGAGCTTCTCGGCGGCGATGGCGGGGCGCACGCGGCGCAAAACGGCGCTCGCTCGCGCGACCAGTTCCTTGGGACTGAACGGCTTGGTGATGTAATCGTCCGCGCCCGTCTCCAGCCCGCGAATGCGATCGTCCTCTTCGCCTCTGGCGGTGAGCATGATGATCGGCAGGTTGGCCGTGTCCTGGCGGCGGCGCAGGCGGCGGCACACCTCGATGCCGCTGATCCCCTCGATCATCCAGTCGAGGATGACGATGTCGGGATTGATCTCATCGGCCAGGATCAGCGCTTCCTCGCCGTCTCCGGTGCGAGTGACGTCGTAGCCGGCGCGGTCGAAGGTGAACCCGATCAGGTCGGCCAGCGTCCGGTCGTCCTCGACGAGGAGAAGGCGCTTGGTCTGCATCATAGCCAGGGTCCCCCTTTTTCGCTTTCTATCCCAGCCGCTCGGCCATGTTCTCGCCGGTGGCCGCGTAATAGACCATCTCGGCGATATTGGTGGCGTGGTCGCCGACCCGTTCGAGATTCTTGGCGACGAACAGCAGGTGCGCGGCCTCGCTGATCTGCTTGGGATTCTCGATCATGTGGGTGACCAGCGTGCGGAAGATCGAATTGTAGAAATCGTCGACCTTCTTGTCGCGCTCGTACACCTCGCGTGCCGCCTCGGCATCGCGCGCGACGAAGGCGTCGAGCACGTCGTGCACCATCTCGGTCGCGATGCGCGCCATTTCGGGCATCAGCGAAAGCGGCTCGATGGTGCGGTTCTCAATTTCGGGAACGCGCTTGGCGATATTCTTGGCATAGTCGCCGATGCGCTCCACAACGCCCGAGATCTTGAGCGCGGCGACCACGTCGCGAAGGTCGGCGGCCATCGGCGCGCGCAAGGCGATCAGCTGGATCGCGCGGCGCTCGGTTTCGATCTCGAGCGCATCGATCTTCTTGTCGTCGGTGACGATCTGCTTGGCGGTTTCCTCGTCGCGCTGGACGAGGCAGCGCATCGCCTCGCGGATCGCGTGCTCCGCCATCCCGCCCATCTCCGAGATGAGCGCGCGCAGGCGGTTGAGATCGTCGTCGAACGCCTTGAGCGTGTGTCCGGTACCGTTGTCCATCGTATGCACTCCCCCGATCAGCCGTAGCGACCGGTGATATAGTCCTGCGTGCGCTTGGCCCGCGGGTTGGTGAAGATGTCGCTGGTGCGTCCGTATTCGACCAGCTCGCCGAGGTGGAAGAAGGCGGTGCGCTGCGAGACGCGCGCGGCCTGCTGCATGTTGTGGGTGACGATCGCGATCGCATACTTGCCGCGCAGTTCGTGGATCAGCTCCTCGATCTTGGCAGTGGCGATCGGGTCCAATGCCGAGCAGGGCTCGTCCATCAGGATGACTTCGGGGTCGACCGCGATCGCGCGCGCGATGCACAGTCGCTGCTGCTGGCCGCCCGACAAGGCGGTGCCGCTATCTTCGAGGCGATCCTTTACCTCTTCCCACAGGCCGGCACGCTTCAGCGACTTCTCGACGATCGCGTCCATCTCGGCCTTGCCCGAGGCGAGGCCGTGAATGCGCGGGCCGTAGGCGATGTTCTCGTAGATCGACTTGGGGAAGGGGTTGGGTTTCTGGAACACCATGCCGACGCGCGCGCGCAGTTGGACCACGTCCATGCGGGGCGCGTGGATGTCCTCGCCGTCGAGCTCGATATGACCGGTCACGCGCGCGATCGGGATCGTGTCGTTCATCCGGTTCAAGGTGCGAAGGAAGGTCGACTTGCCGCAGCCCGACGGGCCGATGAAGGCGGTGACCTTGTCGTCGTGAATGTTGATCGACACGTCCTTGATGGCGTGTTTCTCGCCATAATAGACGTTGACGTTCTCGGCCTTCATCTTGGGCGTCTTGCCGCTGTCCAGGTCGGACGGGGCAATCGGCATCTGGGCCTCGGGAGCGGTGGTGTCGTTCATGAGCATGTCTGCCTACCAGCGGCGTTCGAAACGGTTGCGGAGATAGATGGCGAGCCCGTTCATCAACAGCATGAAGACGAGCAGGACGATGATGGCGGCGCTGGTCTTCTCGACGAAGCCGCGATCGACTTCGTCGGACCAGAGGAAAATCTGCACCGGTAGCACCGAAGCGGGCGAAGTGATCCCCTCGGGCGGCGAGGCGATGAAGGCGCGCATGCCGATCATCAAGAGCGGCGCGGTCTCGCCCAGCGCGCGCGCCATGCCGATGATCGTGCCGGTCAAAATGCCGGGCAGCGCGAGCGGCAGGACGTGGTGGAACACGACTTGCATCTTCGAGGCACCTACGCCCAGCGCAGCGTCGCGGATCGAGGGCGGCACCGCCTTGATCGCGTTGCGCCCGGCGATGACGATCACCGGCATGGTCATCAGCGCGAGCGTGAGGCCGCCGACCAGCGGCGCCGAGCGCGGCAGGTGCATGAAGTTCAAGAACACCGCGAGGCCGAGCAGGCCGAAGATGATCGAAGGCACCGCAGCGAGGTTGTTGATCGACACTTCGATCATGTCGGTCCAGCGATTGCGCGGCGCGAATTCCTCCAGGTAGAGCGCGGACAGCACGCCGATGGGGAAGGCCAACGCCATCGTCACGAGGATGGTGAGGAGCGAGCCCTTGAGCGCCCCCCATACGCCGACTGCGCTCGGGTCGGTCGCATCGGACGCTGTCAGGAAATCCTCGTTGAAGTGGCGCGAGAAGCTGCCGCCTGCTGCTTCGACCTTGGCGACCAGCGCCTTGCTCGCCGCGTCGCCATCTCCCTTGGCAGCGATGTCGATCTTGGAGGCGACCGGCAAGGAGACCGTCACTTTTCGGGTCAGCATTTCCGGATCGTCGATCAACAGCTGGCCGAGTTCGCGGTTGGCGCCCGCGCCGAACAGGCGGCGCGCGTCTTCGCCATATGTCGCGACCGCCGTATCGCGGATGAGCCCGCCGAGCCCGGCATTGGCGACCGCGCTTTCGGCCTGCGCGCCGGTCAGCGCGCGCGGATCGAGCACGACGTCGGAACGCGGGAAGTCGAGCGTCAGCTCGCTTTCCATGCGCGTGAAGCCGCCCAGCCCCTTGGCCGCCATGGTGACGAGCAGGAAGGCGAGGAAGGCGACGCTGATCCCCACGGCAGTGAACCCGAAGGCACGGAAGCGCTTCTCGGCGGCGTAGCGTTTCTTGACGCGCGCCGACATCGACCCGTCGGTCCAGCGGCTCGCGCCGGAAGAGGAGGGGGCGGTGCTATTCATAAGCTTCCCGATACTTGCGCACGACGCGCAGCGCGATGAGGTTGAGGATCAGCGTGATCACGAACAACACCAGGCCTAGCGCGAAGGCGGCGAGCGTCTTGGCGCTGTCGAATTCCTGGTCGCCTGTCAGCAGCTGGACGATCTGGGTGGTGACCGTGGTCACGCTCTCGAACGGGTTGGCGGTCATGTTGGCGGCAAGGCCCGCGGCCATGACGACGATCATGGTCTCGCCGATCGCGCGGCTGACCGCGAGGAGGATGCCGCCGACCACGCCCGGGAGCGCGGCGGGGAGCACGACCTTCTTGATCGTCTCCGACTTGGTCGCGCCCAGCGCGAGGCTGCCGTCGTTCATCGCCTGCGGAACCGCGGCGATGCTGTCGTCGGCCATCGAGGAGACGAACGGGATGATCATGATCCCCATGACGAGGCCCGCGGCGAGCGCGCTTTCCGAACTGGCCGAGGAGATGCCGAGCGAGATGCCGAGGTCGCGCACCACCGGCGCGACGGTCAGCGCGGCGAAATAGCCGTACACGACGGTCGGCACGCCCGCGAGGATCTCGAGGATCGGCTTGAGCCAGGCGCGCACGTTGGCGTGGGCATATTGGGTGAGATAGATCGCGCTCATCAGGCCGAGCGGGATCGCCACGATCATGGCGATGATCGCGCCGATGAACACGGTGCCCCAGAACAGCGGGACGGACCCGAACGCGCCCGACGATCCGGCCTGGTCAGCACGGATCGCCATTTGCGGCGACCATTGGGTGCCGAACAGGAATTCGGTCGGGCTGACCATGCCGAAGAAACGGATGCTCTCGAACAGGAGCGAGAGGACGATGCCGAGCGTGGTGAGGATCGCGATCAGCGAGGCGGCGACGAGCAGCCCCATGATCCAGCGCTCGACCCCGGTGCGGGCGCGGAACTCGACGCCGATGCGCCGCAGCGCGAAGAAGGCGCCGCCGAGCGCAAGCAGCAGCGCGATGCCGCCGCCGACCGCCGCATAGCGCGCCATGGCCGAGGCGTAGATCGGGGCAATGACGCTGGCTTCGCTGTTGAAGCCGACGCTGCGATTTCCGAGCGCGATGTCGCGTGCTTCGCCGAGGATCGCGTTACGCTGCAGGTCGAAGTCGGGCAGCGCCTGGCCCTGCGGCGTGGCGAGCACGGCCGTGTCGACTAGGCCCTGCTGTACCGGCGACCAGATCGCCAGGAACAGGAGTGCGGGAAGCGCGGCCCACAGGAACGTGTAGGCGGCGTGATAGAATGGCAGGCTGTTGAGGCGCGCGCCGCCCCCGCGAAGTCCCTTGGCCCGCCGGAAGGCGAACAGGGCTGCGAGGACGGCGACGCCGAGAACGGCGACGAGAGCGATCGTTAACGACATTCTCGTCGCGTCCCCTTCTTACTTCAGGACCGAGCCGTCGAGCGGCGTCAGCTCGCTCGCGGTCTTGGCCGAAGTGGCCATGTCCGCATCGCCCATCGGCACGAGGCCGCGGTTGGCCAGCATGCCACCCTTGCCCCAAGCGGCCGAATAGGCCGAGAGGAAGTCCTTGATGGCCGGCTTGGCCGCGACGTGCTCGCCCTTGACGTAGATGTAGAGCATGCGCGCGCCCGGATAGGAGAGGTTCGAGATCGTCTCCTCGTTCGGGGTCACGCCGCCGATCGAGACCGGCTGCACCTTGTCGGCATTTTCCTCGAGGAAGCTGTAGCCCAGCACGCCGAGCGTGCCCGGATCGGCCGCGACCTTCTGGACGAGCAGGTTGTCGTTCTCGCCGGCTTCGACGTAGGCACCGTCCTCGCGGATGGTGTGGCAGGTCGCCTTGAAGGCATCCTCGTCGCTGTCCTTGAGCGCCTTCATGTCGGCGTTCGACTTGCAGCCCGCTTCGAGGATCAACTCGGCGAAGCTGTCGCGCGTGCCCGACGTCGGCGGCGGGCCGAGGACGCGGATCTTCTGGTTGGGAAGGTCGGGACGGATGTCCGACCAGTTCTGCGCGGCCTGGTCCTTGCCGTAGGGGTTCTTGGCAAGAGCGGCGTAGATGTCCTCGACGGTGAGGTCGAGCGCATCGGTGCCCTGCGCAGCAATCATCGTAAGGCCGTCGATGCCGACGGGAATCTCGATGACCTGGTTAACGCCGGCCGCGGCGCACATGTCGTATTCAGACTTCTTCATGCGACGCGAGGCGTTGACGATGTCGGGGTGCTGCTCGCCGACGCCGCCGCAGAACAGCTTCATGCCCGAACCCGTGCCCGTCGATTCGACGATCACGCTGGTGCCGGGGTTGGCGCGCTGGAACTGCTCGGCCACCGCGGTGGTGAACGGGTAGACGGTCGAGCTACCGACGATCTTGATCTGGCTGGTCGCATCCGCGCCCGAGCCACCCGACCCGCAGGCCGCGACGAGCGCAACCAGCGGCAGCGCAAAAAGCATCTTCTTCATCAGATTCGAACTCCCTTGTGGGTGCAAATTTTCGGAAACCACGAGGCACGCACTAACGCCGAGTCCGGTGCTCCCTGTGACGCTTTTATTACAGTTTGATGACGCCGCAGGCCCGACGTTCGTTCCGTCGCGCTCAAGTTTCGAGCGGAAACTCGACTGAAACGGTAGTGCCCGCACCTCGAATGCTGGCGATGTCGAGCGAGCCGCGATGGCGCTCTACGATGTGCTTGACGATGGCGAGGCCGAGCCCGGTGCCACCCGTCTCGCGACTGCGCGCCTCGTCGACACGGTAGAATCGTTCGGTCACGCGAGGCAGGTGGTCGGGCGAGATGCCCGGACCCTTGTCGGTGACCGACAGGCGCAGCGCGCGGCTCTGGCGGGTCAGCGTGACGGCAACCTCGGAGTTGTCCGGCGTGCAGCCGTAGCGAACCGCGTTACCGATAAGATTGTCGAGCAGCTGGAGGATCTGTCCCTCGTCGGCCCTGATTGCCGGGAGGTCTTCTTCGATATCGGCGCGGATCGCGCACTCGCACCGCTGGGCGAGCCCGTCATTGGCCTCGACGGCACGCTCGACGAGCTTTCCAAGATCGACCTCCTGCGAGGGTCGCACGAAGCGGTCGGCCTCGATCCGGGACAGGCTCATCAAATCCTCGACGATCCGGATCATCCGCTTGGATTCCTGTTCGATGATTCCTGCAAATTTCCGGCGCATCTCGACGTCGATCTTGCCTTCGTCGGCAAGCGTTTCTGCGTAGCCGCGGATGGTGGTCAGCGGGGTGCGCAGTTCGTGGCTCGCATTGGCGACGAAATCGACGCGCATGCGTTCGGTCGCGCGCGCCGTGCCGCGGTCGGTCAGGCGGACGAGGACTTCGCCGTCGTCGATCGGCGTCACCCGGACGCGCCACGGGCGGTCGACCCCGCCGATCCCCTCGACCTCGAGCGTGCGCTTCTCGCCCCGGGCGATCGCGTCGAGCACGGCGGGATGACGGATCACGAGGCGGATGTCGCTGTTGACCAATCGCTGGCCGAGCACGGTGCGCGCGGCTCCGTTGGCGGCGAGAAGCCGCTGGCCGCTGACCAGGAGCGCGGGTTCTTCGATCGCTTCGAGAAGGAGGTTCGTGTCTGCCATCGCGGCCACCGATAGCGGGGCTCGGCGCGGGCGGCTAGAGGATGGCGTGGTCGCCGGGCGGCAGCGAATGCGCGCATCGCCGGCCGTGTCGGAACGCGGCGACGGCAATCACGATGAGTACTGGATACCCCCAGAACTGGGCCGCGATGGCATAGGCGGACGGCATCAGGTCGATCCGGAGCGCCTTGACCGAGTGCGAGATGACCGTGACCATGTGCAAGCCTGCGACCCAAAGCGGCCAGAAACGCGACGAGCGCAGCGCGATGACCAGGAACAGCGCGAACAAAGCGACGTCGACGGCCATCACTCCGATCTCGACGTGGCGATATCCGCTATAGGCATCGTTCATCGGCGAGCGGATGAGGTGGGAAAGGACCGTCGCCACGACGCAGGCGACCGAAACCGTCCGCAACTCCCGATCGCCGCGCACGATGGCGTAGGCCGCGATGCCGAACAGGAGGATCCAGAAGAGCGATGGCGCCATGGCGGAAAAGACCGGACCACGCGGGGCGTGGCCCGGTCAAGCTCCGTTACGCGACGACGCGGAGGTCGGCGACGCCCTGCGTCGGCGGCGGGGTTTCGGTCGTGTCGCCGAAGCTCACGGTGCGCAGGCCCGGCACGTGCTGGGCGGTTTCCTTGAGGATGGCGTGGGCGAGCGCGATGTCGCCGCGCGCCGACACCATGCCGGTCAGTGAACTGGCGACCTTGGCGAGCGCTTCGTGGCCCAGCGCGACATTGACGTTGGCGGTTGCACGGGCGCGGATCATCCGAGTCTGCAACTCGGCGAGCTGCGCGATCGCTTCCTCGATCTGTTCCTCGACGGTACGAATCTGGCTTGCGACTTCCCAGGCGGCGGTTTCGACGGCTTGTTTGCGCATGACTTGTTCCTCCTCCGACGCACGCGCCGGGCAATGCTTGTCACTATGGAGGCCCCGTTCCGGGTGATCAGTTCCCTAGCAACCGCGCGAGGCTCTCGAGACCGGCGAGATACATGCCGGCGGAGAAAGTCGCGCCGATCGCGATGAGGACGATCCAGAGCAGTCGGTAGCCGACGCTCATCTCGTTGCGGGGCTGGCTCCTCGTTGCGAACGGCAAAGGCAGAAGGGACCGTCTTAAAGCGATGTCCTGCTCGGTTTGAGACCCCGCAGTGACGGTCCCCCCTGCACGATCAGCGTGCCGAATCTGATTGCTGATCGCCCCTTCCTGCTGGATGGGAGCCGGGGCTGCGGCAACGTGCGGCGGTTGATGTATCAAGCGTTGATATGGGCCGTGGACTTGGGCGACGAGGCGCGCGGCCTGCTGGCGTCGGGCGACGCCGAGCGTGGCGAGCGCACCGCGAACGCGCTGGTCGACCGTGTGCGGGGAGATGTCGAGTTCCGCCGCGATTTCCTTGGAGGACAGGTGTTCCGCGACGAGCAGCAGGCATTCGAGTTGCCCCGATGTCAGCCGCGACACGAGCGCGACGACGTCCTCTTGGCCCTCATCGTCTTTCATCATTGCATAACCCATTCAGCACCCCCATTACGCACACGCAACGACCGTTATCAATCGGTTCATTCCGCCGAATTAATGACTAACTAGTCGATTAGTCGCCCGGAGTCACTTTGCGGCGAGGGCACTTCTTTGTGCAAGGGATGTGATGAAGGGTGGTGGACAGGGCTGGATTCGAACCAGCGTACGCTTGCGCGGGCAGATTTACAGTCTGCTGCCTTTAACCACTCGGCCACCTGTCCACAGGTGCAAGGCGGGGCCGCATTTGGCGGGCAAGCGGCCTCGTGTCAACCGCTTGTCGTCCACCCGTTTCGCGACCGGCGCATTTTCCTCGTCCCGGTGGGCGAAGGATGGAGCGGGTAACGGGAATCGAACCCGTGTATTCAGCTTGGAAGGCTGATGTTCTACCATTGAACTATACCCGCCCGGATGCGCGGAAGAGCGCCTTGCCACCGCGACCGCTCGCCGGTCAAGCCGGAACGCGAATGCCCCCTTGTCGATTGGCCTTCTCGTCGGAGACCCAACGAAGGAAAGCTCATGCCCGCGCGTCCGTCCTGGCGGGGACATCTCAAGCTCGCGCTCGTCTCGATCGCGGTCGAAATCTATCCCGCGGTCAAGAGCGGGCGGACTGTTGAATTCCACCAGGTGCACGAACCCTCGGGACAGCGCGTGCGCTACGAGAAGGTAGTGCCGGGCATCGGCCCCGTCGACCGCGACGAGATCGTCAAGGGCTACGAGGTCGAGAAGGGCGAATACGTGCTGATCGAGCCCGAGGAGGTCGAAGCGGTCAAACTCGAATCGAAGAAGACGCTCGACCTCGTCCAGTTCACCGACCTGCACGGCATCGATCCGATCTATTTCGACAAGCCCTATTTCGTGGTGCCCGCGGACGATGTCGCCGAGGAGGCCTTCATCGTGCTGCGCGAGGCGATGCGAAAGACCAAGTCGGTCGGGATCGGCCAACTGGCCATGCGCGGGCGCGAATATGTCGTCAGCCTCAAGCCGTGCGGCGACGGCATGGTGCTGGAGACGCTTCGCTACGAGGAGGAATTGCGCAAGGCATCCTCCTATTTCCGCGAGATCGGCGAGGCCAAGCCCGACAAGGAATTGGTCGAAATGGCGGTCAGCCTGATCGACAAGAAGAAGGGCGAATTCGACGCATCCGAGTTCGAGAACCGCTATGTCGAGGCGCTGCGCGACCTGATCGACAAGAAATTGAAATCCAAGGGCAAGCGCGTGATCGGGGACAGCGAGGAGGAACGCCCGGTGGGCGGCGACAATGTCGTCGACCTGATGGCGGCGCTGAAGAAGAGCCTCGAAAGCGACCGGAAACCCGCCGGAAAGCCCGCCAAACGCAAGGCTGCCGGCGGCAAGGCAAGTTGATTCTCGTGATGCAACCGTTGCACGAAAAAAACAATTGTCGCGCGAGAATCAAGCCGTGACCGAGGCGCCGCGCTTCGAAAAGCCCCAGCTCGCCACCCTCGCCGACCGCGTGCCGGTGGGGGACGACTGGATGTTCGAATATAAATATGACGGCTACCGCCTGCTGATCGCGACCGGGGAGAAAGGTGCCGTCGCCTACACGCGCAACGGCAAGGACTGGTCGCATCGCTTCCACGTGCTGGTCGAGGCCGCGGCGAAGACCTTCCCCCCGGGCTGCCTCGTCGACGGCGAAGCAGTCGTGCTCGGCAAGGACGGAAAGCCCGACTTCGGCGCGATGCAGCGTGCGCTTAAGGACGACGGATTGGCACCGCTGACCTTTTTCGCCTTCGACCTGCTGGTCGATCGCGGCGAGGACGTGACCGGCCTTTCCAACGTCGAGCGCAAGGCGCGCCTCGCCGCGCTGATGAAGAAAGCCGGGCCGCCGCTCCATTTCGCCGACCATGTCACCGGCGCGGGGGAGAAGATGCTGGAGGCGATCTGCGCCGAGGGCGGCGAGGGGGTCATCGCCAAGAAAGCCAGCGCGCCCTACCGCCACCGCCGCACGCGCGACTGGCTCAAGATCAAGTGCATCGCGCGCCAGGAATTCGTGATCGTCGGCTGGGCGAAGAGCGACAAGCCCGCGCGCGCTTTCAAGTCGCTCCTGCTCGCCGTCAACGAAGGCGGCGCGCTGCGCTATGCGGGCAAGGTCGGCACCGGCTTCACACAGGAATTGATGGACGACATCCGCGCCAAACTCGACCGCCTGTCTCGCAAGACCCCGCCGCTCGACGTCCCCAAAAGCGATGCGAAAGACGCGCACTGGGTCACCCCCGACCTTGTCGCCGAGATCGCCTTCACCGAGTTTACCCGCGCGGGAACGTTGCGCCATCCCAGCTTCATCGGGCTGCGCACCGACAAGCCCGCCCGCGAGATCGTGCGCGAGGCGCCGGGCCTGCCCACCGCCGCCTCGCTCGGCATCAGGATCAGCAGCGCCGACCGCCTGATCTTTCCCGACGCCGCGATTACCAAGGGCGGGCTTGCCGACTATTACGCCGCCATCGCACCCGCGATGCTCGAGACCGCCGCGCGCCGCCCGCTTACCCTCGTGCGCTGCCCGCAGGGGCGCGCAAAGAAATGCTTTTTCCAGAAGCACGATCATGGCGGGCTGGGCGAGGCGGTGAAGACGGTTCCCGTCACCGAAAAGGACGGCGAGACGGCCGACTATCTGTGGACCGAAGCGGCGGAAGGGCTGCTCGCCTGCGTCCAGATGGGCACGATCGAATTTCACGGCTGGGGCAGCCGCATCGACAGTATCGAGAAGCCCGACCGCCTCGTGTTCGATCTCGACCCCGACGAGGGTCTCGACTTCGCCGCCGTCTGCGATGCTGCGGCGCGCGTTCGCGACATCCTCAAGGCCATGAAGCTCGAAAGCTTCCCGATGCTCACCGGCGGCAAGGGCGTCCACGTCATCGTGCCGCTCGAGCCCAAGGCCCAATGGCCCGCCGTCAAGAGCTTCGCCGACCGTTTCGCCCGCGCGCTCGCCGCCGACGATCCGGACCATTTCACCGCTAATATCCGCAAGGCAAAGCGCGAGGGGCGCATCTTCATCGACTGGCTTCGCAACCAGCGCGGCGCCACCGCGGTGCTGCCCTATTCGGCGCGCGCCCGAGAAGGTGCCCCCGTCGCAGCGCCCGTCACGTGGGACGAACTGGCAAAGGCGCAAGGCGGAAATATCTGGTCGGTCACCGACCTTCCCGAACTGCTCGAGCGCCATACCGACCTCGCCGGCTGGGGCGAGGCGAAGCAGGTGCTCCCCGACCTCTAGAGCGCGCTCTTGCCAGCGAAACGGTCGGTCGCGCGGATCAGCCCGTCGAGCACGCCCGGCTCGTTGAACAGGTGGCTGCCGTCGTCGACGATGTTGAGCTCGACCTCGGGCCACGCTTTCTTGAGCGCCCAGGCCGCCGACGGCGGCGTGCAGCTGTCGTGGCGCCCCTGGACGATGATGCCCGGGATGTGGCGGATCTTGCCGATATCGCGCAGCAGCTGCCCGTCCTCGAGCCAGCAGTCGTGCTTGAAATAGTGGTTTTCGATCCGCGCTACCGCGAGCGCGTGTTCGGGCTCGGTGAATTCCTCCATCACGGCGGGCTGGGGCAGGAGCGTCACGGTCGCTGCCTCCCAGCGGCTCCAAGCCTTGGCCGCTTCCAGCTTCGCGTCGCGGTCTTCGCCGGTGAGGATCGCGCGATAGGCGGTGACGGGATCGTCGCGGCCGTCCTCGGGCAGCGGGGCGAGGAAGCGTTCCCACTCCTCCGGATAAATTTCCGACGCTCCGTAGCGGAACAGCCAGTCATATTCGCTCTGGCTGGCGAGGAAGATGCCGCGCAGCACCAGCTCGGTGACACGCTCGGGATGCGTCTCGGCATAGGCCAGGCTCAACGTCGAGCCCCAGCTGCCGCCGAACACCATCCACTGCTCGTGGCCGCACATCTCGCGCAATTTCTCGATGTCCGCGACGAGGTGCCAGGTGGTGTTGTCGTCGAGGCTCGCGAACGGGGTCGAGCGACCGCAGCCGCGCTGTTCGAACAGCAGGATGTCGTAGAGGTCGGGGTCGAACTGGCGGCGATGGTCGGGACCGATCCCGCCGCCCGGCCCGCCGTGCAGGAACACGACCGGCTTGGCGCCTTTTGTGCCGCACCGCTCCCAGTAGAGCGAATGCCCGTCGCCGACATCGAGATGCCCGCTCTCGAACGGCTCGATCGGCGGGTAGAAGGTGCGACGCTCGGACATGATGGGCTCCCCTGTGTTTCGTTCTCCCTAGCCGCGCCGTCGGGCCGAGGCCAAGCGAAACCCGTCAGGCCGACGCACGCACCACGTGGGCGGCCAGCGGCATCTCCGTCGGCGCCTTTCCAAGCGCCTCTTCCAGTCGGTCACGAATACGCAGCCGCATCTCCTCGGGTGAAGGTCCGTCGCGTTCAAGGATCTCGTGGTGGAGCGGATTGCCGTAGACGATCCCTCGCGAGAATGCGTCCCAGTCGGCGACCGGGGAATCGATCGCGACCCGCTTGAGGCGGATGTCTGCAAAACCTGCCTGCGCCAGATCGTCGGCGATCCGGTCGGCCTCCGGATAGGAGAAGGGGTGTCGGTAAAAGCTCGGCGCATCGCCCGGATAGGCTTTGTCGCACACGTCCTGCGCGATGGCGGCGAACGGGTTGGCGTCGTGTCCGCACCAGGAGTTGAACCAGTAGGGCCGCCCCGGCCGGAGAACGCGCTTCGCCTCGCGGTAGGAGGCGACCTTGTCGGGAAAGAACATGACACCGAATTGGCAGGCGAGAGCGTCGACGCTTCCATCTTTCAGTCCGATCGCCATTGCGTCCGCCTCGGCGAAACGCACGGTCTTCGATCTTCCGACACGCTCGTTGGCGAGCGCGAGCATCGGCAGGTTGAGGTCGGTAGCGAGGATCATCGTCGCGGGAAGTGCCCGCGCAAGCGCGCGGGTCAGGATGCCTGTGCCGGCCGCCAGTTCGAGCAATTCGGCGGGCGCCGCTTCCTCGCCCGCGATCCGCTGCGCAAGATCCTGCGCGAACGGTTCGAACAGGACCGGGCCGAGCCCCTCATCGTAATGCGCAGGGAGCTCGCCCTCGAAGACGGCATAGGGATCGGTCATCGCGCCCTCCTTGGCAGAAGGGCTGATAGCACAAAAAAGGGCGGCCGGTCCTCTCGGACCGACCGCCCCGTTGTCGCGTACGCCTCCGGTTAGAAGGTCACGCCAAGCTCGACACCCCAGATGCGCGGCTCGTTGACCATCGCGGTGAGGTTGTTGAAGTCGATCGCGCTGACCGCGCTCTCGTCGTTGGTGATGTTGCGGACAAAGCCCGCAATGTCGAACCGGTCGGTCTTGTAGCCGACGCGAAGACCGCCCTCGGTCAGCTGCTCGTCCTGGAACTCGGCCGCCTCGTAGAGGAAGAAGTTGATCTTCGAACGGTGGTACCAGTCGGTGAACACGTAGACCGAGCCCGGACCGACCGGATGCTCGTAGCCGGCCGAGAAGTTGAGCGTCCACTTGGGCGCCTGCGGCAGCGCGTTGCCGTCGATGTAGACGATCGCCGGCTGGAACGGCGCGGCGGGCGCGAAGATCGGGTCGAGCACGGTGCAGGCCGCGCCGCACGTCTCGACCACGAGGTCGCTGTCGTCGATTTCGGTGTCGTTGTAGCTGAGGCCCGCGCCGAGCGTGAAGCCCGGGGCCGGACGCGCCTGCAGTTCCGCCTCGAAGCCCTTACCCTTCACCTTGTCGGCGTTGAGCAGCAGGTTGGCGTTGGCCGCACCGCCGACCGCCGAAAGCTGGAGGTCGTCGGTCTCGAAATAGTAGCCGGTGAGGTTGAAGCGAACGCGGCGGTCGAACAGGACCGTCTTGATGCCCGCTTCGTAGCTCATCGTCTTTTCGCTGTCGGCGGTGGTCACGTCACGGTCGAACAGGATGCGGCCCTGGATCGCCGGGGCGCGGTAGCCCTTGGCGACGCGGGCGTAGACGTTGACCTCCTGGCTCAGTTCCTGGATCGCCGATACGTCCCAGGTCAGCACGCTGTCCTCGACGCTGGTCGTCGTCTCGCCGACCGGGCCGCCGCCGACGAAGAGCGGGCGCACGTCGAACAGGCGCTCGGCGACGAGCGTCTTCTCGTCATGGTTCCAGCGAAGGCCGCCCTGCAGGGTGAGGCCGTTGTCGAACGCGTAGTTGAGCGAGCCGAAGATGCCGATCGCCTCGGCGTCCTGCATCTGGTTGACGATCGCCGACGGATCGGTCGCGGTGGGCGAGCCGAAGTCGAAGCTCTCGATGTCCAGCTTCTCGTTGAAGTAGAAGATGCCGGCCTGGTAGCCGAGCCCGCCCGTATTGTTCGAGGCGACGCGCACTTCCTGCGTGAACTGGTCGAGCGAGGGGATGTTGTCCTGGCTCTGCGCGGCGAAGGGGATGAAGCCCGGGCCGCTATTGGGATCGCTGAACGCGTCCGAAAAACCGCCGTCGATGTCGCCGCGGCTCTCGAGCTTGCCATGCCAGTAGCCGGTCACCGAGTAGAGCGTGGCGGCGCCGAAGTCGTATTCGATCGTGCCCGAGACGTTCTCGACGTTGAGGTCCTGGAAGTTAAGGCCGTCGGCGCGGGTCTCGTCGCGCTTGAACTCGCCGCCGTCGATGCCGATCAGCTTGCCGGTACCGGCTTCCAGCGCGTTGGCGCGGAACACGCGCGCATCGCCGTCGAGGTCGCGCATCTGGCCGACGAGGCGAATCTTGAGTGCGCTGGTCGGCTCGAACAGGAGCTGCGCGCGCAGCGCCATGTCGTCATAGCCTTCGAGGTTTTTGTCGCCGTCGACGTCGACATTGTCGATCCAGTCGTCGCGGTGCTGCCACATGCCCGAGATGCGGATCGCAACCGTGTCGCTGAGCGCGCCGCCGACGCCGGCTTCGGCGTTGATGGAGTTGAAGCTGCCGTAGCTGACCTTGGCGTAGTTGCGGCCTTCGCCGGCCTTGACGCTGTCGAACTTGACGATGCCGGCCGGCGTGTTGCGGCCGAACAGCGTGCCCTGCGGCCCGCGCAGCACTTCGACGCGGTCGATGTCGAAGGCCGGGAAACCCTTGAGGATCGGGTTCTCGAGCACGACTTCGTCATAGATCAGGCTGACCGGCTGCGACGCGTTCAAGTCGAAGTCGGTATTGCCGAGACCGCGGATGTAGAAACGCGGGAAGGTGCGGCCGAACGAGCTCTCGATGTTGAGGCTGGGCACGCGGCCCGCGAGGCCGCGAATGTCGGCGCCGCCCGAATTGACCGCGGCCAGCGTGTCGTCGCCGACGGTCGCGACCGACAGCGGGATGTCCTGCAGGTTCTCGCTGCGGCGCGTCGCGGTGACGACGATCTCGTCGAGCCCCTCGGTCGCGTCCTGGACGTTGGTGTCGGTGTCGCCGGTCGCCTGGGCGAAGGCGGTGGCGGGCGAAAGCGTCATGGCAGCGGCCATGGCGACGGTCGTGAGAAGCTGGGTGCGGCGCATCGGTAGAAACCTTCATGTTTCGTTGAAAGAGCAGGCCCCCGCGCCTGCCCCGATGCTTCGGGCCGTCTACTGACCGGCCGCCCGGAGTCAATGTGAGCTTGTCACCCTCGTGAAGAATTCACGCGCCCTGTGTCGAGCAGGCGACAAATTTTTCGCTAAATCGCGGGGAAGCCTAAAAACTTTCCTCTTCATAGATACAATCTATGGCGCTGCCCCATTTGCCGTGATAGCGCTCCAGAAGCCGGTCCGCGGGACTTTTCCCGCTCGCCACCACGTCGCGCAGCGGATCGAGGAAGCCGACCTCGCTGTCGCCTGCCGCATTGTAGCGTTCGCGCGCCGCGAGGCCCTGCGCCGCGATATCGAGCACTTCGCCGGCGAACTCGCGCATCATGCGCCCGCCCGGCACGGCGGCGTCGAGCGCCTGGCGCGGGACAGCATGGCGCACAGCCTCGCGCTCTTCGATCGACCAGTCCTTGACGAGGTCCCACGCCGCATCGAGCGCACCCTGGTCGTAGAGCAGGCCGACCCACAACGCCGGCAGCGCGCAGATCCGGCCCCACGGTCCGCCATCGGCGCCGCGCATCTCGAGAAAGCTCTTGAGCCGCACTTCGGGGAAGATGGTCGAAAGATGATCGGTCCAGTCGGCGACCGTCGGCTTCTCGCCCTCGAAGCCTTCGAGCCTGCCGTCGAGAAAATCGCGGAAGCTCTTGCCCGCTACATCGTGATACTTGCCCTCGCGCATCACGAAATACATCGGCACATCGAGCGCATAGTCGCACCAGCGCTCGTAACCGAACCCGTCCTCGAACACGAACGGCAGCATGCCGGTGCGGTCGGGGTCGGTGTCTTCCCAGATGTGGCTACGGAAGCTCTTGAAGCCATTGGGCTTGCCCTCGGTAAAGGGCGAATTGGCGAACAGCGCCGTCGCGACCGGCTGCAGCGCAAGCCCGACGCGAAACTTCTGCACCATGTCCGCCTCGCTCGCATAGTCGAGGTTGGTCTGGATGGTGCAGGTGCGCAGCATCATGTCGAGCCCGAGGCTGCCCACGGTCGGCATGTAGCGCCGCATGATCCCGTAGCGCCCCTTGGGCATCCAGCTGAGATCCTCGCGCTTCTTGTCGGGCCACATGCCCAGCCCGAGGAAACCGAGCCCGAGCTTTTCGCCTACCGCTTTCACCTGCTTCAGGTGCCGTGCGGCCTCGGCGCAGGTCTGGTGTAGATTGTCGAGCGCGGCGCCAGACAGTTCGAGCTGCCCTGCAGGTTCGAGGCTGACGGTCCCGTCCTCGCCGGTCAGCGCGATCAGCTTGCCGTCCTCGATCACCGGATTCCAGCCGAACTCGGTGAGCGCGGTGAGGAGGTCGCGGATCCCGCCTTCCTCCTCCCAGCTGGGCGCGCGGTGGTCGCTCACGCGATAGACGAATTTCTCGTGCTCGGTGCCGATCCGCCAGCGCTCCTCGGGCTTTTCTCCGCCCGAGAAGACGGCAAGCAGGTCGTCGCGGCTTTCGACGGTCGGGCTCTCGGAGAGATCGGTGCGCGTGGTCATCGCCGCGCGCATACGCGTTGCGCGATGCAACGAAAAGTCATTTCCAATCCCCGGCGCCCGCCATGAAGGCGGCGACGGCGGCGAGCGCGGCGGTTTCGGCGCGTAGGATGCGGGGTCCCAGCGAGATCGCGACCGCCCCCGGCGCGGCGCGCACGGCGGCGCGTTCCTCGTCCGTGAACCCACCTTCGGGGCCGACCAGGATCGTCGATGGCGCGGGCTCGAACGCGGACAGGGCGGGCGCGCCGCCTTCCTCGTCGCAGAAGTAGAGCGGCACGCCCGCGTCGCGCCGGTCGAGAAAGGCGCCGAGTTTCAACGGCGGCAGCAGTTCGGCAAGCGCGGTGCGCCCGCATTGCTCGGCGGCCTCGACGATATGGGCATGCATCTTGTCCGGATTGACCTTGTCGACCACCGAACGCTGCATGATCACCGGCTGGAGCTTCGCCACGCCCAGTTCGACCGCCTTCTCGACGAGGAATTCGATCCGTCCCTTCTTGATCGGCGCGAAGGCGAGGGTGAGGTCGGGCACCGTCTCCTGCGGCCTGGTCTGGTGCCCGGGCGCGAGCAGCAGCCGCTTCTTGTGAATTTCACCGATGGTCGCGAGCCATTCCCCGTCGCGCCCGTTGAACAGCAGCACCGGATCGCCGACGCTCTTGCGCATCACCTTCGCGAGATAGTGCGCGCCGTTGCCCTCGACAGTGACGCCGATGCCTTCGCCCAGCGCCTGCTCGACGAACAGGCGCGGCGTCGACTTGGGCGGCCAGGCGGGGGTTGCGACCATGCCCCCCGATAGTAAAGGGAAAGCGCGATGGCTACCGATCTCGTCCCCGACAGCGAACGCACCGGCCTGATCGGCGCGCTTCCGCGTGCCTGGCGTCCTTACGGCTCGCTGATGCGGCTCGACCGGCCGATCGGGACGTGGCTGTTGTTCTGGCCGTGCGCATGGAGCGTCGCGCTGGCGGGCGTCGGGGGACGCTGGGACCTGTTCGCCTGGTTCCTGCTGGGCGCCTTTGCGATGCGCTCCGCGGGCTGCGCCTATAACGACATCGTCGATCGCGATCTCGACCGGCAGGTCGAACGCACCCGCCTGCGCCCGCTCGCCTCGGGCCGCGTTCCGCTGGCGGGCGCATGGGCGCTGACCATCGGCTTGTGCTTCGTCGGGCTCCTCGTGCTGCTACAGCTCAAGACGATGGCGCAGTGGCTGGCGCTGGGCAGCGTCACGCTGGTCGCGGCCTATCCCTACATGAAGCGCGTCACCTGGTGGCCCCAGGCATGGCTCGGCTTCGTCTTCTCGTGGGGCGCGCTGGTCGGCTGGCCCGCGGTGACCGGCATGATCGCCATCCCCTCCATCATCCTGTGGGCGGGCACCGTCTTCTGGGTAATCGGCTACGACACGATCTACGCGATCCAGGACATGGAGGACGACGCGCTGGTCGGGGTGAAGTCGAGTGCCCGAGCGCTGGGGAGCCGCGCCCGCCCGGTAGTCGCGCTGTTCTACCTTGCCGCGCTCCTCCTGTGGGGCGCAGCGCTGCACCTCGCCAAGCCGCACTGGCTGGCTGTCGTCGCGCTGCTTCCGGCCGCGCTCCATCTCGGCTGGCAGGCGCTGCGCATCGACCCCGCCGACGGGGCAGGGGCGCTGCGCCTGTTCCGCTCGAACCGCTTCACCGGCCTGCTCGTCTTCGCGGCCTGCCTCACCGTCGGCTTGTCGGTCGGCGGCTGAGCCCCTACCTCGCATTCCATGAAAAGTCCTGCCGAGGCCCAGGAGGCCGTCCAGTCCCTCATCGAACGCGCCACCAGGGCCGGGGCCGATGGTGCCGACGCCGCCTATGTCGGCGAGCGCTCCTCCTCGGTCACCGTGCGAAACGGGGCGCTCGAGGATGTCAGCCGCTCGGAGGGCGAGCGCATCGGCATGCGGTTCCTTCTCGGCCACCGGGTCGCCGCCGCGTCGACTTCCGACTTCTCGAACGCCTCGCTCGATGCGCTGGTCGAACGGCTCGCGGCGATGGCACGCGAGGCGTCCGAGGATCCCTATGCGGGGCTCGCGCCCGAAGAACTGCTGCTGAAGGGCGAGCCGCCCGCGCTGGATCTCGGTGACGGCCTCGAACCCGATCCCGATGCCCTCAGGACTCGCGCGCTCGAGACCGAGGCCGCCGCGCTGGCCGTCGAGGGGATCACCAACAGTTCGGGCGCATCCGCGTCGGCATCGGGGCACGTTTTCGCGCTTGCCACCAGTCACGGCTTCTGCGGTGCCTTCCGGAGCGGCGGACACGGCCATTCCGTCAGCGTGATCGCGGGCGAGGGGTCGGCCAAGGAGCGCGACTATGACTGGCACAGCGCGCGTCACCTCGAGGACCTGAAGGACCCCGCCGAGATCGGACGCCTTGCCGGCACGCGCGCCGCCGCCCGCCTGTCCCCCAGGCCGATCAGGCCCGGCACCTACCCGATCCTTTTCGACCCGCGGGTCGCCACCACCTTGCTCGGCCACCTGGCAGGCGCGCTCAGCGGCGCTGCGGTCGCGCGCCGTTCGAGCTTCCTTCAGGAAAAGATGGGCGAGCGCATCTTCGCACCCGGCATCCGCATCGTCGACGACCCCTTGCGCGACCGAGGGTTGCGCAGTCACTCGTTCGACGGCGAGGGACTCCCGGTAGAACGGATGGACATCGTCGAGGACGGGGTGCTGCAAACCTGGTTCGCTGCCTCTGCCGCGGCCCGCCAGCTCGGTATCGCGCCCACCGGCCACGCCATTCGCGGGCCTGCGGGAAGCCCCGGTGCGGGACCCAGCAACTTCTACCTCGCGGCGGGCGAGAAATCGCAAGCCGAACTGATGGCGAGCGTCCCGCGCGCGATCCTCGTCACCGAGCTGATCGGCCATGGCGTCAACGGGGTGACCGGCGACTATTCGCGCGGCGCGGCGGGCTTCCTCGTCGAGGGCGGCGAGATCGTCCACCCGGTCAGCGAGATCACCATCGCGTCCAACCTTACGGACATGTTCGCCTCGCTGGTCCCCGGCAGCGATCTCGAATTGTGGCGCGGCATGGACGCGCCCACGCTGATGGTCCCCGAAATGACGGTCGCCAGCGCCTGACACGAAAAGGGCGCCGCCCGCAGGCGACGCCCTCGTTCGATGGTACCTGACCGGACTAGCGCGAACCCTCCGGCCGATAGCCTCTTGCCCAGGTCACGAACGTGCGTATGGCTCGCCGCGAATTGATGACCTTGACGTATTCGTTGGGGCGACCTTCGCTGTCGAAGCCGACGATCTCCCCGTAGCGGCCCTTGCCCGCACTTGCGGGAGCGACAGCGCCGACTTCGCGGAACTGGAAGGGGTCGAGGTTTCCGGGCCTGCCGCCACCCCCTTTCTTACCGCCACCCTTGGTCGAGGTCAGGTCGCCATACATGGTCGTCGAAAGCAGCACTTCGTAGTCGACCTTGCCGGGATCACGGTTGTCCTTGCTGCGCTTTCCGTCGCCATAGGCGTTGGCGGTATAGTCCATGCAGCTACCCTTGTTCGGATTGTAGAAGGCCTCGTCGAGATGGCCGAGGCCCCATGTGTGGCCGATTTCGTGGCACATCACGAATTCGCGCTGACCCTCATCGTCATAGGCACTCGAATAGCGCGCATCGCGAAAATAGCTGTCGTTGATCCGCGCTGTGGCCCAGAGAAGGTGAAACGTCGACGGGTCGTAATCGATATTGGCGATGCCGACCCAACCGACATCGGTCGAATAATGGTCGGAGCACACCAGCACCTCACCCGGAATACCGGGACACAGCGACGAAGTGACTTCCGCGTTCGTAACAGGATCACCCGTTTCCGGATCGTATCCGTCGACATACCTTGGCGACTGGGTGGTGATTTCCGTCAGAACGATCGGCGACGGAAGGTCCGTGCTGAAATCGCTCTGCCATTTCTCAAGAGCGCCGGGACGTTGGGTAGGTGAAGCTGCCTGCGAATAATATTTATCCCAAGTCCCTGACCAACCAGTCCCCGATGGAGGCGCAAAAACATGCGAGATTTTCATCTGCAGCGCATCGGCACCCGGCGTCGCGCCGCCAATGTCCCATCTAAGATCCGCCCATTGATGACCCGTGCCCGCAGATGCGCTGGTCGTGGCAAGTGCGAGCGCCGCCGCGCCGCCCAGAATGATTGATTTTTTCATGTCCCGTCCCCTCGTTACACACGCGGTCCGGCGAGTCGCGCCTCACCGCGCAAGGAGACAAGGTCCGCTTTTTCCTAATCTATGTCAAATCACTGGGAAGTCAGGACTTTCGCGCCCAGCCGGGGGATCTCGATTTTGGGGCATCGGTCCATCACGACCTTGATCCCGGCGGCTTCCGCGCGCGCCGCTGCGGCCTCGTCGATCACGCCGATCTGCATCCACACTGACCTGGCGCCGGCCGCGATCGCCTCGTCGACCGCCTCGCCCGCATGCGAGGAGCGGCGGAAGATGTCGACCATGTCGATCTCGACCCCGACCTGCGACAGATCGCGCCAGACATATTCGCCGTGGACATGTTCGCCGGTGATGGTGGGGTTCACCGGGATCACCCGGTAGCCTTGGTCCTGCAGGAATTTCATCACGCGGTAGCTCGCGCGGTCGGGCCGGTCGGACGCGCCGATCATGGCGATGGTGCGCGTCTCCTCGAGCAGTGCCTTGATGTCCTCGTCACGGGTCAGCGGCATGGGGCTCTCCTTCGCCCCACCAATGCTTCAGTGCGCGATCGTTTCCAGTTGCGAGACCAGGGCATCGGCGAGCGTCGCGAACGCGTCCGCTGCCGGGCCGTCGCCGCCAGCGGGCGGGCGACCCGCGTCCGACGCCTCGCGCAGGCTTTTCGACAATGGCAGACGTCCGAGAAACGGCACTCGCAGCCGCTTCGCCGACGCTTCCGCCCCGCCTTGCCCGAAAGGGTCGCTGTCCTTGCCGCAATGGGGGCAGGTGTAGCCTGCCATGTTCTCGACCACGCCGAGCACCGGAACGCCGGTCTTCTCGAACAGGTCGATCGCGCGCGTCGCGTCGATCAGCGCGAGGTCCTGCGGGGTGGAGACGACCAGCGCGCCCTGCGGCTTGGCCTTCTGGACCAGCGTCAGTTGCACGTCGCCTGTCCCGGGCGGCAGGTCGACGAGGATCAGTTCGGTGTCGCCCCAATCGGCCTCGATCAGCTGGGTCAGCGCGCCCGTCGCCATCGGCCCGCGCCACGCCAGCGCCTTGTCCGCCTCGACCAGCTGCCCGACCGACAGCAATTTCACCCCGTCGCGCGTGGTGACTGGGATAAGCTGCTTCTCGCGCGCCTCGGGTTTGCGCTGCGCATCGAGCAATCGCGGCTGCGAGGGGCCGTAGATGTCGGCATCGATCAGCCCGACCCTGACGCCCTTTTTCGCGAGCGCGACCGCCAGGTTGGCCGACAGGGTCGACTTGCCGACCCCGCCCTTGCCAGACCCGATCGCGACCATCTTTCGCTGCACGCGCGGCGCAGTCAGCGCAACCTGCACCTCGTCGATCCCGTCGATGGCGAGGGCGGCTTCGCGCAGGCTCTTCTCGAGCGCGTCGCGCGCCTCGCCCGACAGGCCGCCCGCCTCCACGATCAGGCTCGCCCGGGCGTCCTTGACGACCCTGGCACGGATGCGGTCGGCCTCGGGGTGGGCGTCGAGCGGGGCGAGCAGGTCGGTCATGGCGCGCGGGCTAAGGCGGATTTTCGACCAACGCCACTTCTTTTTGCGCCGCTTCTTCCTATAACAACCCCATGAGCATCTTTTCCGGCTGGGCCGCACGGGGACGTGGCCTGTTCAGCGAAAACAAGGGGCCGTGGGGCTCTGCGCCCGAAGGCGGCAATGGCAACGGCGGCGGCAAGAAGCCCCCCGAGGACGGCCCCAAGGGTCCGTGGAAGCAGCCTCGACCGACGCCGGGCGGCAATGGCGGGCAGTTCGGCAATGTCGCCTCGCTCGACGAGTGGCTCAAGCGCAATCGCGGCCGCTTCGGCGGGCCGGGCGCTGGGGGCGGTCCGTCGGGCGGGCTGGTGATGTGGGGCATCGCGGCGTTCCTGCTGATCGTGCTGCTGTTCACCATGGTGCACCGCGTCGCGCCGGAAGAGCGCGGGGTGATCACCCGCTTCGGCCGCTACGTCGAGACGCTGTCGCCGGGCATCGGCTTCACGCTTCCCGCGCCGATCCACCGCGTGCAGAAGGTCGACGTCGAGAACATCCGCGAAGTCAATGTCGGCACCGACAATGACGAGACGCTGATGCTGACAGGTGACGAGAACATCATCGACATCGCCTATCAGGTGCGCTGGAACATCCGCGATCCCGAGCAATATCTGTTCGAGCTCGCCAATCCCGAGGAAACCATCCGCCAAGTCGCCGAGAGCGCCATGCGCCAGGTCGTCGCGCAGGTGAACCTGCAGGACGCGATCGGCGAAGGCCGCGGCGAGATCGAGGCGCGCGTCCAACAGGAGATGCAGGAAACGCTCGACGCCTACCGCTCGGGCATTCTCATCCAGGGCATCGCGATCAAGCAGGCCGACCCCCCGGCCGCGGTCAACGAGGCCTTCAAGGAAGTCACCGCCGCGCAGCAAGAAGCGCAGAGCTACATCAACCAGGCGCGCGCCTACGCGCTCCAGCTGACCGCCAAGGCGCAGGGCGAGGCGACCGCGTTCGACAAGGTCTACGAGGAATACCGCCTCGCCCCCGAAGTGACCAAGCGGCGCATGTATTACGAGACGATGGAGCGCGTGCTGAAGGACGTCGACAAGACGATCGTCGAGACGCCGGGCGTGACGCCTTACCTTCCGCTCAACGAAGTCGGCAAGGCGCGTCCGCGCGCCAGCCAGGGAGGCCAGTGATGTTCGCCAGCCTGAGAGCCCATCCCATGCGCCTCGTCTTCTTCCTGTTCGCGCTGCTCGTGATTGTCACCTCGACGCTCGCCATCGTCCCCGAGACGCGCCAGGGGATCGTCGTTCGCTTCGGCAAGCCCGAGCGCACCATCAACCGCTTCCAGGAGGGCGCGGTGTTCGGCGGCGCGGGCGCGGGTCTGACCGCGCGAATCCCGTTCGCCGAGGAGATCGTGTGGATCGACAAGCGCGTGCGCGACGTCGACATGGACACGCAGCAGGTTCTCTCGACCGACCAGCTGCGGCTCGAGGTCGACGCCTTCGCGCGCTACCGCATTACCAATCCCGTGCAGATGTATATCGCCGCGCGCACCGAGGAAAATGTCGAGGCGGCGCTGCGTCCGATCCTCGGCTCGCAGCTCAGGAACGAACTGGGCAAGCGGCCGTTCGCGACCCTGCTCAGCCCCGAGCGCGAAGGCGTGATGGAAAATATCCGCCGCGGCCTCGACCGTGTCGCGCGCCAGTACGGCGCCGAGATCATCGACGTGCGCATCAAGCGCGCCGACCTGCCCGACGGCACGCCGCTGCAGTCGGCGTTCCAGCGCATGCGCACCGCGCGCGAGCAGGAAGCCCGCTCGATCCGCGCGCAGGGCGCTAAGCAGGCGCAGATCATCCGCGCCGAGGCCGACGCCGAAGCCGCGCGCACCTACGCGCAGGCGTTCGGCCAGGACCCTGACTTCTACAATTTCTACCGGGCGATGCAGAGCTACCAGACGACCTTCGTCGGCGATGGCGAAGCGCCCAAGGGGCAGACCAGCATCATTTTGTCGCCCGACAACGAATATCTGGACGAATTCATCGGCCGCTAGGACACCCATTCAATAGGCGTTCAGACTGGCGATTTAGCCTGTGGACGAAGACTGATAGACTGAAGGACGAGGCATGCTGAGGGAGTATTCGACTGTGCGCTACGCTTACGGGGTCGCCGCGGCCCTTTTCCTGGGCGGCGCCGCCTATTCGATGACCACGGGGACGGCTCTCGGGCAGGTCGCGCAGAACGAGCCGGTCTCGGCCGTCCCGCGACCCGGCGCCCCCGAAAGCTTTGCCGACCTGGCGGCGCGGCTCCAGCCCGCGGTGGTCAACATCTCGACCACCCAGCGCGTGCCGGTGCGCAACCAGATGGACCCGTTCGAGCAGTTCTTCCGCCGCTTCGGCGCGCCGCAGCGCCAGCAGCAGCCGGAGGGCGAGGAAGGCGAGGGCCCGACTCGCGAAGCCGGCTCGCTCGGCTCGGGCTTCATCATCTCGCCCGACGGCTACATCGTCACCAACAACCACCTGATCGAGGGTCAGGGCGGCCGAGGCACCGTCGACGAGGTGATCGTCACGCTCACCGACCGCACCGAGTACCAGGCGCGCATCATCGGCCGCGATCCCGCCTCCGACCTCGCGCTGCTCAAGATCGAGGGGTCGAACCTGCCCTACGTCAACTGGGGCGACAGCGACCGCGTGCGCGTGGGCGACTGGATCATCGCGATCGGCAACCCGTACGGTCTCGGCAGCACGGTGACCGCGGGTATCGTCTCGGCGATGCAGCGCAACATCACGGGGGTCGGCGCCTACGACCGCTACATCCAGACCGACGCCAGCATCAACCGCGGCAACTCGGGCGGCCCGATGTTCGACATGGCCGGCAACGTCGTCGGCATCAATTCGGCGCTGATCAGCCCGACCGGCGCGAGCGTGGGGATCGGCCTTGCCATCCCCGCCGACGCGGCGCGCCCGGTCATCGAGGCGCTCAAGCGCGGCGAACGCCCGCAGCGCGGCTATCTCGGCGTAGGTCTCCAGCCGCTCGACGAGGACATCGCCGACGGGCTCGGGTTGCCCAAGGACAAGGGCGAGATCGTGCGCACCGTGGTCGAAGGCGAGGCGGCAGCCAAGTCGGGGATCCAGCAGGGCGACGTGATCCTCTCGATCAACGGTCGCGAGGTGAACCCGCAGCAGACAGTCTCCTATCTCATCGCCAATACCGCGGTCGGGTCGACCGTGCCCGTCGAAGTCTATCGCGACGGCAAGCGCCAGATCGTTCGCGTGACGGTGGGCGAGCGTCCGACCGAGGAAGAACTCGCGCGCCAGTCGGGCGAGGATGACGGCCTGCCGATGGAAGACGAGAACGCGACCGAAGCGGATCGCCAGCTCGGCATGGTCCTCCAGCCTGTCGACGACAGCGTGCGCCGCGCGCTGCGCCTGCCGAGCGACCTCCAGGGCGTGGTGGTGGCCGGCGTCGAACCGGGAAGCGCGGCGGGCGAGAAGGGACTTCGCCGCGGCGACGTGATCCTCTCGGTCAACCGTCAGCGCGTGACGACGGTCGAGGGTGTCGCGAACGCCGTCGCCGCCGCGCGCGCTGCGGGTCGCTCGAGCGTTCTCATGCTCATCAAGCGGGGCAATTCGCCCGAGGCCTTCGTCGGGATCGAACTCGCCCGCTAAGCCGCTTGCCTCTCGCTCCCCGCTCCCCCAAGGTCGCCCGACGACCTAACGGGGGAAGCGGGAGAGCGAATGAGCGAGACGATTTTCATCGGCAGCGCGGACGGTCGTCCGCAAGGTCTCAGGCTCGACAAGGCGAACCGTCACGGCCTCGTCGCGGGCGCCACCGGTACCGGCAAAACGATCACGCTCCAGGGTCTCGTCGAGGGTTTCTCCAAGGCAGGCGTCCCGACCTTCGTCGCCGACGTGAAGGGCGATCTTGCCGGCCTCGCCATGCCGGGTTCGCCCACCCACAAACTCCACGAACCCTTCACCAAGCGCGCCGCCAAGATCGGCTACGAAGATTACGCCTACGAGGCGTTCCCGGTGCAGTTCTGGGACCTGTTCGGCCAGCAGGGTCACCCGATCCGGACCACCGTGACCGAGATGGGCCCGCTGCTCCTCTCGCGGCTGATGAACCTCTCCGACACCCAGGAAGGCGTCCTCACGATCGCCTTTCATCTCGCCGACGAGGAAGGGCTCGCCCTTCTCGATCTCGACGACCTCCAGGCGCTGCTCAGTCATGTCGGCGAACGCCGCAAGGAACTGACGCTCGACTACGGCAACGTCTCGACCGCCTCGATCGGCGCGATCCAGCGCGACCTCCTCCAGCTGCGCAGCCAGGGCGGCGACCTGTTCTTCGGCGAACCCGCGCTCAGCCTTCACGACTTCATCGGCACCGACGAGGAGGGCCGGGGCCTCGTCAACATCCTCGCCGCCGACAAGCTCATGGCGAGCCACCGCCTCTATGCGACCTTCCTCCTGTGGCTCCTGTCCGAACTGTTCGAGACGCTCCCCGAGGTCGGCGACCCCGACAAGCCCCGGCTGGTCTTCTTCTTCGACGAGGCACATCTTCTGTTCGAGGACGCGCCGCGGGCCTTGCTCGAGAAGGTCGAGCAGGTCGTGCGCCTAATCCGCTCCAAGGGCGTGGGCGTCTATTTCATCACCCAGAATCCGATCGACATTCCCGACGATGTCGCGGGCCAGCTCGGCAACCGCGTCCAGCACGCACTGCGCGCCTTCACCCCGCGCGACCAGCGCGCGGTCAAGGCCGCTGCCGAGACCTTCCGCGAAAATCCCGCGATCAAGGTCGAGGACGTGATCACCGAACTCAAGGTTGGCGAGGCGCTCGTCTCGACGCTCGACGAGGACGGCGCCCCTACGCCGGTCGAACGCACGCTGGTCAAGCCGCCCCGCTCGCGCGCGGGCGTGCTCAGCAAGGAAGAGCGCGCCGCGGTGATCGCCTCGGACGCGATCGGGAGCCGCTACGACGAGGTCGTCGACCGCGTGAGCGCCGAGGAACTGCTCGCCGAGCGGGCCGAGCGAGCTGCGAAGCGGGCAGCGCGCGAGGCGGAGGATGCTGAGGCTGAAAAGCGAAAGGCGAAAGACGCTCGAACTAGCTCACAAACCTCAAGCCGCAAGAGGATGAGCGACACCGATCACATTATAAACACAGTGCGACGGACGATTACGGGTAAGATCGGACGCGAAATTGGGAAGACGATCCTGAGAGGCATACTTGGAAGTATGAGCAAAGGAGGGCGCCTTGGGCTGGTATCTGAGGAAGAGCGTGAAGATCGGACCTCTAAGGATAAACCTGTCAAAAAGAGGCGTGGGAGGATCCGTTGGGGTCAAGGGAGCGAGAGTGGGGATTGACGCAGAGGGCGACGCTTACACTCACGCGGGCCGTGAAGGTTTTTACGTTCGAGAGAAGATTGGGAACAAGAAGCAAAAGAGAAGCTCTGGCGATGATGTCTCCAAGGCAATTGCTGCTGGTGTAACTGTCGGAATAGGGGTGGCTTTGTCGAAGTTTGTGAAGGCGCTTTTCCGTGGTCGATGACGAGAAGCTCGTCGCCGATCTCGAGGCGGAATGGCGCGACGCGCTGTTCGCCAAGGACGAGGCGCGATTGCGGGCCATCCTCCACCCGCGCTTCCAGTTGGTCGGGGTCCGCGCCAGCGGGTTCGTGGCGGTCGATGCCGACGGCTGGCTGACCGCGCTCAAGGACATGGACGTCGCCAATCTCGACGTGAAGGTGAGCGAATGCGTCGATCTCGGCGACACGCTCGTCGCCACCGTCGAGGCTTGCTGGACGGTCCGCTATCTCGGCCAGCTGATCGAGGAGCGCGTCCTGCTCACCGACGTCTGGGTGAAGGTCGAGGGGCGTTGGCAGGTCGTGCGCCGTCATTCCTCCGCCATTCCGGTGGGAGTCGGCAAGCGCTGAGGCGACCGCCCGCGCCTGTCCGTTTTTGGACAAGCGCCACGAAAAGAGTCATGCTTCCCGCTCCCGAAACGAGTCGCGGGAGAGGGATATGCTTGTTTCCGGCCTGGCCATGCTGATGCTGGCCCCCGATCCGTCGGTGCTGGTGGCACCGCGCAAAGCGTTCGAAGAATGCCTCGCCGACGTTGAGGCGAGCCACAAGAAGGACGATACGCCGCCCAGGGGCTATGCCTCGGCGGTCGACATGGCCTGCAAGGGGCAGGAGGCCATGCTGGTCAAGGCGCTGGTCGATTTCGATGTCGCCAACGGCACCAAGCGCGCCGAAGCGAAGGATTATGCCACGATGGACATCGAGGATTATCGCGACCGCGCCAAGATGCGCTACGAGGATTATTGGGAGCTCGACCGCAAGAAGGGCTCGCCATCCGAGCCTCCGCAGCAGGTCGCCGCTGCCACGCCGGACAGCGACTAGTCGCTAACCGCGGCCTCGGTAACCCTGCACGCCCTGGTCGGGGAGCCACAGCCCCTCAGGCGGCGTGCCCGACTGCCAGAACACGTCGATCGGGATGCCGCCGCGCGGGTACCAGTAGCCGCCGATGCGCAGCCATTTCGGCTTCATCTCGTCGAACAGCCGCTTGCCGATCCCGACCGTGCAATCCTCGTGGAAGGCCGCGTGGTTGCGGAACGAGCCGAGGAACAGTTTGAGGCTCTTGCTCTCCACGATCGTCTCGCCCGGCGCGTAGTCGATCACGAGATGCGCGAAGTCGGGCTGGCCGGTGACCGGGCACAGCGAGGTGAATTCGGGCGCGGCGAAGCGCACGAGATAGAGCTCGCCGCCGCGTGGATTGGGCACGTAGTCGAGCTCGGCCTCTTGCGGAGAAGCGGGGAGCGCGCTGGTCTGGCCGAGATGCTTCGGGGTCATGGGCCGCGCCTCTAGCAGCCGCGCGCCCGCGAGACTATCCCTTTGGAAAACAGGACGGGAGCGAATTTCATGGACGAGCTTGTGACGGGGCAATGGCTGGAAGCGCAGCTGGGCGAACCCGACCTGAAGATTGTCGATTCGAGCGCGCACCTGCCAACCACCGGCCGCGACCCTCGCGCCGAGTTCGAGGCGGCGCACATCCCGGGCGCGGTATTCCTCGACATCGACGAGGTCGCCGACCGAGACCATCCCGCGCCGCACATGCTTCCGACCGCCGCTCGCTTCGCCGGCGCGATGGAAGCGATGGGGATTTCGAAGGGCGACCGCATCGTCGTCTACGACAATAGCGACCTGCGTACGGCCGCCCGCGGATGGTTCATGCTGCGCCACTACGGCGCGCGCCGCGTCGCGATCCTCGACGGGGGATTTCAGAAATGGATGCGCGAGGGACGGCCGGTCGAGCGGGGTCCTGCCTCACCGGGCGGCGGCGCACGCTTCGCCGCCGAGACGGATCCAGCGCGCATCGTCGACAAGGCCGAACTGCTCTCCGGCAATGCCCCGCGCGTGGTCGACGCGCGGGCCCGCGAACGCTTCACCGGCGAGGCCGCCGAACCGCGCGCGGGCATGGCGTCGGGCCATATCCCGGGGGCGGCGAGCCTTCCCGTCTCGACCCTCTACGATGCGCAAGGGTGCCTCAAGTCCGACGCCGAACTGGCGCGACTGTTCGAGCAAGCAGGGATCGATCCGCGCGCCGACTTTGCCGCCAGCTGCGGTTCGGGGGTGACCGCCTGTTCTATCCTGTTCGCCGCGCACCGATTGGGTGGCGAAAAGGGGCGGCTCTACGACGGCAGCTGGTCCGAATGGGGCGCCGATCCCGACACGCCCAAGGAGAAGGGTTAGAGGCTCATCAGCCGGTCGAGCTGCGCGATCCCGTCGCGCAGTTCGTTGGACAGCGCATCGAGGCTGTGCGGGTGCGGGGTGAGGCCGGCGGCCTGCGCTGCGGTGACCGCTTCGAGACCCGCCGCGGCTGCGGCCGCCAATTCTTCGGAACGCGCGTCGAAGCAGCGGCGCTGCGCCGGGCTCGCGGCATTCCACGCCGACTTGAGGTCCTGCGTCGCGACCGGCTCGTGGTCGGCCCCGCGCGCACCTTCGATCGCGTTCAGTGCCCGGCCGAGCGAGCGTAATCGCGCGACCGCTTCCCCGTAGGGGTCGTGGGCGATCGGCGCGGTGTCGTGCGACTCGGGCAGGAAATGGATCATGCCCCCGGCCTAAACGACCGTGGTAAAGGAGCCGTGAATCGTTGCGTCCGAAATCAGGCCTGGGCGCTGTCGAGGTCGCGCAGGATCCAGCCGCGCTGCGGAATCGTTTCGATGAATTCCGCCCCGTTCGACGCGCTGCGCAGCTTCTTGCGCAGCTTGGAAATGAACACGTCGATGATCTTGGGCTGCGGCTGGTCGTCGGCGCGGCGGTAGAGATGCTTCAGCAGCATGTTGCGGGTGACGACGTTGTTGCGCGCGTAGGCGAGCAGTTCGAGCACGCGATATTCCATCTCGGTGATGCCGATCGGGTGACCGTCGATGCGGATAAGGCGCTGGACGGGGTCGACCGACAGGCGGCCGCCGCACAGCGTCTCGGGCATGTCCTGCCCCTGGCGCTTGAGGCTGTCGAGCAGCTTGGAGGCAACCTCGTCGGAATCCTCGGCGCTGATGCGCACGGGCGTGCCGAGCACTGCCTGCTGGATCTCGGCGAGCGCGTGCTGCGCCTCGTTGACGAGCGAGAGACCGTCTTCCAGCCGCTTGCGCGCCTTGTCGAGCTGGCTCTCGATATCGACGAGCTTGGTGGAAATCTGGTCCGCTGCCATCAGCCTGCCCCCTTCAACCTCGAATTACTGCGGCGAGTCCGCGCTCGCGTCCTGGCCGTCGCCCTCGGGCGCGGAGAGGATCGCCTGCGTCTCGGCGCCCTTGTCGACCACGCGGGTCGCGGGATCGCCGGCGGTCGAGCGCGCGCCGATGCTGGTGCGATCGGCGCCGGCCGCGTCGATCACGGCCATTTCGCCGCCGCTGCGCTGGGCCGGTCCACCGAACAGCGCCTCGATCGCGCTCGCCTGCGCGTCGCTGGCGGTGGTCGAGACGGTGCCGGCCACCGGCGGCTCGAGCGTATAGTCGGGCGGGATGATCAGCGGCGCGTTGCGCGTCACCGCGAATTCGTCGAGCGTGCCCTCGCGGCCGCCGCACGCAGCCAGCGCGAGCGTCATGACGGTGAGAATGGCGGCTTTATGCATCGTCGGTTTTCTCCTTGGCCGGGGCGAGGAATGCCCGCAGCAGCAATATCAGGACACCGATGCTAATCGCGGCATCGGCGATGTTAAAGACCAAAAAGGGACGGAACGTGCCGATATGCAGGTCGGCATAGTCGACCACGTAGCCGAAACGGGCTCGATCGACGATGTTGCCGAGCGCGCCGCCCAACACCAGCGACAGGGCTGCCTGGTCCCCCCAGCGCTCTTCGCGCGGGATCCAGATCGCGACCGCGATGGCAATCAAGGCGGTTACGCCGACCAGTACCCAGCGGCCCACTTCGCTGCCCGCAGTGAACAGGCCGAAGCTGATCCCGTAATTTTCGACCCAGGTGAAGTCGAAGAAGGGAAGCAGTTCGACATTGCCCTTCGCCTCGAGCGCGAGCGGGCCGACCACCCACCACTTGACCAATTGGTCGAGGATGAAGATGCCGAGCGCGAGCGCCAGCGCACGCCGCGGGATCATTCGACCACCCCGGCGCAGCGATCGCACAGGTCGCCGTCTTCCTCGACCTCCGGCAGATGGCGCCAGCAGCGCCCGCACTTGGCGTGGGTCGTCGGCTTGATGGTGACCGCATCGGCGTGTCCGACCGGGCCGCTGATGAACAGTTCGGCGAGGAAGTCGGCATCTTCGTCGGACGGCACGCCGACCTCGGCCTGCAGCGAGGAACGGATGACCTTGTCCTTGCGATAGGGTTCGATCGCTTCCGTCACGCTTTCGCGCAGCGCGATCAGCTCATCCCAGCGCTTGGCCAGCGCCTCGTCCTTCCACGCGGCATCGATCTCGGGCCATTCGAGCAGGTGGACGCTGCCGCCCTGCGGATAGCGCGTGCCCCACACTTCCTCGGCGGTGAACACCAGCACCGGCGCGGCCCAGCGGATCATCGCGTGGAACAGGATGTCGAGCACGGTACGATAGCTGCGGCGCTTCGTGCCCTCAGGATCGTCGCAATAGAGGCAGTCCTTGCGGATATCGAAGAAGAAGGCCGACAGCTCCTCGTTCGCGAAATCAGCCAGCGTACGCGTGTAGCTGTTGAAATCGAAATCCTCGGTCGCCTGGCGCATCACCGCGTCGATTTCGGCGAGCCGGTGGAGCATGTAGCGCTCCAGCTCGGGCATGTCGGCGGGCGCTTGCCTTTCCTCGTCGGTGAACCCGTCGAGCGCGCCGAGCAGATAGCGGAAGCTGTTGCGAAGCTTGCGATACTGGTCGCCCACGCCGCGCAGGATCTCGTCGCCAATGCGATGGTCCTCGGTATAGTCGACCGACAACGCCCACAGCCGGATGATGTCCGCGCCATAGGTCTCCATGACCTTCAATGGATCGACCGTGTTGCCGAGGCTCTTCGACATCTTCTTGCCGGCGCTGTCCATCGTGAAGCCGTGGGTCAGCACCGCCTTGTAAGGCGCGCGCCCGCGCGTCCCGCAGCTTTCGAGCAGGCTCGACTGGAACCAGCCGCGATGCTGGTCGGAGCCTTCGAGGTACAGATCGGCGGGCGAGCGCAGCTCGGGCCACTCGTCGCTCTCGAGGCAGAAGGCGTGGGTCGAGCCGCTGTCGAACCAGACGTCGAGAATGTCGGTGATCATCTCGTAATCGTCGGGGTTGCGGTCCGGCCCGAGATATTCGGCGATCCGTTCCGCTTCCCAAGCATCGATGCCCATTTCGCGGATGGCCGCGGTGATGCGCGCATTGACTTGAGGATCGACCAGCAGCTGGCCGCTCTCGCGCTCGACGAACAGCGCGATGGGTACGCCCCAGGCGCGCTGGCGGCTGATCAGCCAGTCGGGGCGCCCCTCGACCATTGCCGACAGGCGGTTGCGGCCCTTTTCGGGGACGAAGCGGGTCTTGCCGATCTCGTCCATCGCGATCCCGCGCAGCGTGCGACCCTCGAGATGCGCAATCGGCTCGTCGATGGCGATGAACCATTGCGGGGTGCAGCGGTAGATGACCTTGGCCTTCGACCGCCACGAGTGCGGATAGCTGTGCGGATAGTCCTCGCTCGCCGACAGCAGCGCGCCGGCTTCCTTGAGGTCCGAGCAGATCGGGCCCTCGGGCGCGTTGAACGGCTTGTTGATCACGCTGCGGCGACGCTCGTCGTCACCGCCAAGCCACGGCCAGTCGTCGCGATAACGCCCGTCGCGCTCGACCGCGAACTTGGGGCCGATGCCGTGCTGGCGGCACAGTTCGAAATCGTCCTCGCCATGGTCGGGCGCCATGTGGACCAGCCCGGTGCCGCTGTCGGTCGTGACGAAGTCGCCTTCGAGCAGCGGGCGCGGTTCGGCATAGAAGCCGCCCAGTTCGTGCATCGGGTGGCGTGCCTTCGCGCCGGCGAGGTCGGTGCCTTTGAACTCGCCCGCGATTTCCCACTCGTCGGTGTCGAAGCGGGAAATCCGTTTGGTGAAGGCTTCGACGAGCGGCTTGGCAACGAGATACTGCGTCTTCGGCATCGGGTAATCACGATCGCCGTGATAGTAAAAGGTGTGGACCGATTGCACGAGGACGTAATCGAGATCGGCGCCGTAAGCGAGCGCCTGGTTGACCGGGATCGTCCACGGCGTCGTCGTCCAGATCACCGCATGCTTGCCGACGAGGCCGGGCGCATTCGGCGCCTCGACGATCTCGAACGCCACGTCGATCTGGGTCGAGGTGATGTCCTCATATTCGACCTCGGCCTCGGCGAGCGCGGTTTCTTCGACCGGCGACCACATCACCGGCTTGGCGCCGCGATAGAGCTGGCCGCCTTCGGCGAACTTGAACAGTTCGGCGACGATGTCCGCTTCCGCCTCGGCGCGCATGGTGAGATATGGCTTGTCCCAGCGCCCCTGGATGCCCAGCCGCTTCAATTGCTCGCGCTGCACATCGACCCACTTCTGCGCATAAGCGCGGCACTCGGCGCGGAATTCGGTCGCCGGCACCTCGTTCTTGCTCACCTTCTTCTTGCGGTAGAGCTCCTCGACCTTCCACTCGATCGGCAGGCCGTGACAGTCCCATCCAGGCACGTAGGGCGCGTCCTTGCCGAGCAGCGTCTGCGTGCGGTTGACCATGTCCTTGAGCACATGGTTGAGCGCATGCCCGATATGGATATCGCCATTGGCGTAGGGCGGGCCGTCATGAAGGATGAACTTCTCGGCGCCCTCGCGCGCCGCGCGCAGCCGGCCGTAAAGGTCGCCCTCTTCCCAGCGTGCGAGAATCCCCGGCTCCTTCTGCGGGAGACCGGCCTTCATCGGGAAGTCGGTCTTGGGCAGGAAGACCGTGTCTTTGTAATTCGGTTTGTCGGACATGTCGGGCGGGGCCTTATTCGCTCGCGCTGCCCGCCGCAAGGAGGCGCTTGGCCTCGGCGGCGTCGGCGTCCATCTGGCGTTTCAATGCGTCCATGTCGTGGAACGCCGCCTCGGGGCGCAGGTAATGGACGAGCTCGACCTCGATCGTCTGCCCGTAAAGGTCGCCGTCGAAATCGAACAGGTGCGCTTCGAGCAGTTCCTTGGGCGGATCGAACATCGGACGCACGCCGAGATTCGCGACCCCGTCATGGCGGCTCCCGTCGCGCAGGTTCACCCGCACCGCGTAGATGCCGTAGGCAGGGCGCAGATAGCTGCCGAGTTCGACATTGGCGGTCGGCCAGCCGAGTTCGCGCCCGCGCTTGTCGCCATGCACCACCGTCCCCGCGATCGCATAGGGCCGGGTCAGCAGCCGCGTCGCCATGTGCGGATCGCCCGCCTGGAGCGCCTCGCGGATGCGGCTCGAAGAGACGACCGCGTCCTCCAGCGTCACCGCACCGACCGTCTCCGCCGCGATCCCGACCCTGGCGCCAAGGTCGCGAAGCACCTCGACATTGCCCGCTCGGCCCTTGCCGAAGGTGAAGTCCTCGCCGGTCACGACCGCCGCCGCGCCGACCTCGTCGCCGAGCAGCCTGGTCACGAAATCCTCCGCGCTCGTCGCCGCCAGCGCATCGCCGAACGCGAACACCAGCATCGCATCCGCGCCGGCATGGGCGAACAGCGCCTCGCGCTGGTCGAGCGTGGTCAGGCGAAAGGGCGGGGCGTCGGGCCGGAAGTGGCGCACCGGGTGCGGGTCGAAGGTCGCCACGATGGCGGGCCGACGTTCGTGCGCTGCGCGCTGGACCGCGCGCCCGACCACCGCTTGGTGGCCGAGATGGAAGCCGTCGAAATTGCCGAGCGCCACCACCGCGCCGCGAAACGCGTCGGGAACCGGGGTCGAAAGGGTCAGCCGTTGCATGGGACTTCAGGCCTTACCCGCCTCGCGCGTGCGATCAAGGCTCATACGACCTCGTGCTCGTCGAGCATCACGCCCGAGAACCATTCCTCGGTGTCCGGATCGAGGCTGGTGTCCGCCTCGCCGATCTGCGCGAGGTGGATGAGCGCGTCGCCGCGATTGACCACACCGAGCCGCGAATGGCCGATGACGATCCCGTCGACGGGAGAGGTGACCGCGAATTCCTCATCGCCCATCGGGTTGCGCACGATGGCGAGTGTCTGCCCTGCCTTGACGATGCGGCCGGATTCGGCGCGGATCGAAGAAATGCCGCCCCGCGGGGCACGCAGCCACATCGACCGGCTCGCCTCGAGCGTGGGGTGCGGCGAACGTTTGGGCCTCTTGAGCGCGAGCATCCCCATCGCCTGCATGGTCCTGAGCACGCCGTTGACCCCGATGCGCGTCGACATCGGATCGAAGCGCAAGGCCTCGCCCGCCTCGAATACCAGCATCTCGACCCCGATCTCGTGGGCGATCGCCCGCATCGAGCCCTCGCGCAGCTTGGAGGTCATGATCACCGGGGGGGCGAAGGCGCGGGCGAGTTCGAGCGCGCGCGGACTCTCGTTGCTGACCCGGACCTGCGGCAAATTGTAGCGGTGCATGGCGGCCGAATGGAGGTCGATGCCGAAATCGGCGCGTTCCATGATCTCGGTGCGGAACAGGTAGGCGAGGCGGCTGGCGAGCGGCCCGTCGACCCGCCCCGGGAAACTGCGGTTGAGGTCGCGGCGGTCGGGAAGGTAGCGGCTGTTGGCGACGAAGCCGAAGGCATTGACCACCGGCACCACGATCAGCGTGCCCGACAGGCTCTTGGGGCTGACCTTTCGGATCAGCCGCCGCGCGACCTCGACCCCGCTGATCTCGTCGCCGTGGACTGCCGCGCTGACGAACAGGACGGGGCCTTCCTTGCGTCCGTGGATGACGCGCACCGGCAGGCTGACCACGCTGTCTGCGGCATCGCGGCTGACAGGGATGTCGATCGCCGTGCGCTTGCCGGGCGCGACCTTGGTACGAAACAGGGTGAAGGGTTGCGCGCTCATTCGCCCTTGCATAAGCGGGCGTCGCTCTGAACTCTACGGCAATCGTGCAAGGCGAACGTGCCCGCGCCATGCTGCACTGCAGCGCTTGACTCTCGCGCGGCCCCTTCCTACATGGCGCGCATCCCGCGAGGACGGAACTCGGCGGCGCACTGGGTGCGCGCGCCATTTTTTCGTTTGCAGCGGGGCAACGCTACGAGATGGGCGACCCGTTAGTGCCGGTCGTCCGTGGAGCCGAGGAGATACACGTTCATGGCACGTATTGCGGGTGTCAACATCCCGACCAACAAGCGCGTCGAAATCGCGCTGACCTACATTCACGGCATCGGTCACACGACCGCCCGTGAGATCACCAAGAAGCTGGACATCGCGCCCGAGCGCCGCGTTTCCGATCTCACCGACCAGGAGGTTCTCCACCTGCGCGAGACGATCGACGCGGACTACACCGTCGAAGGCGACCTGCGTCGCCAGACCGCGATGAACATCAAGCGCCTGATGGACTTGGCCTGCTACCGCGGCCTGCGTCACCGCAAGGGTCTGCCGGTTCGCGGCCAGCGCACGCACACCAATGCGCGCACCCGCAAGGGCAAGGCCAAGCCGATCGCGGGCAAGAAGAAGTAAGCCTTCGGGCCTTCTTTTCGCTGATACAGCTTCCAGTAGGATAGAGAAACAATGGCACGTGAACCGCAGCGCGTTCGTCGCCGGGAACGCAAGAACATCACCGCGGGCGTCGCGCATGTGAACGCCTCGTTCAACAACACCATGATCACCATCACCGATGCGCAGGGCAATGCGATCAGCTGGTCGAGCGCCGGCATGATGGGCTTCAAGGGCTCGCGCAAGTCGACCCCCTATGCCGCGCAGGTTGCCGCCGAAGACGCGGGCAAGAAGGCGCAGGAACATGGCGTTCGCACCCTCGAGGTCGAGGTCAAGGGCCCGGGTTCGGGCCGCGAATCGGCGCTTCGCGCGCTCCAGGCGGTGGGCTTCACCATCACCTCGATCCGCGACGTGACCCCGATCCCGCACAACGGTGTGCGTCCTCCCAAGCGCCGCCGCGTCTGACGCTTCGCGCTGATCGTATCCCGGTGGGACCCGACGTCACTCCCACCGGATTTGAATTTGAGGAAAAAGGCGGAGGACGCTCCGCCGCAGGGCAGGGAAACCTATGTCGATCAACGCAAAGAACTGGCAGGAACTGAAGAAGCCGCAGGCGCTCGACCGCAAGGCCGGCGCCGACGTGAAGCGCAAGGCGACCTTCGTCGCGGAACCGCTCGAGCGCGGTTTCGGCATGACGCTCGGCAACTCGCTGCGCCGCGTCCTTCTCTCCTCGCTCCAGGGTGCTGCGGTCACCTCGATCAAGATCGAGGGCGTGCTGCACGAATTCTCGTCGCTGGCGGGCGTTCGCGAGGACGTCACCGACATCGTCATCAATATCAAGCAGATCGCGCTCAAGATGGAAGGCGAGGGCCCCAAGCGCCTGCAGCTTTCCGCGACCGGCCCTGGCGAAGTGACCGCCGGCCAGATCGCGTGCCCGGGCGATATCGAGATCACCAACCCCGATCTCGTCATCTGCCATCTCGACGAGGGCGCGACGCTCAACATGGAACTGACCGCGGACGTCGGTAAGGGCTATGTGCCGGCGGCGATGAACCGTCCGGCGGACGCCCCGATCGGCCTCATCCCGGTCGACAGCCTGTTCTCGCCGATCCGTCAGGTCGCCTACAAGGTGGACAACACCCGCGTCGGCCAGGATCTCGACTACGACAAGCTGTCGCTGACCATCGAGACCGACGGCACCGTCACCCCGGAAGACGCGGTGGCCTATGCCGCGCGCATCCTCCAGGACCAGCTTCAGCTCTTCGTCCACTTCGACGACAGCGCGATCGCTCCGGCGCCGACCCAGTCGGCCGGTGCGAGCGAGGACGGCCAGGACGCCAACCAGCTCAACCGCTACCTCCTCAAGAAGGTGGACGAACTGGAACTGTCGGTCCGTTCGGCGAACTGCCTGAAGAACGACAACATCATCTACATTGGCGACCTCGTCCAGAAGACCGAAGCCGAGATGCTCCGCACCCCGAACTTCGGCCGCAAGAGCCTGAACGAGATCAAGGAAGTCCTCGCCTCGATGGGTCTTCGCCTGGGCATGGAAATCCCCGGCTGGCCGCCCGAGAATATCGAGGAAATGGCCAAGAAGCTCGAGCAGGAACTGCTCGGCTAGCAAGGTTCGGGAAGCGTCCCTCGGGCGCTTCCCGGTTTCAAGGGGTCTTGGCGCTGCCCCATTCCAGCGCCTGGGACGGGATACCTCGCACGGTCCCGCCACGAACGAAGGATAAGAATTATGCGCCATCGTGTTGGCCATCGCAAACTCGGCCGTACCGGCAGCCACCGTATCGCCATGCTTCGCAACATGGCCGCCGCGCTCGTCAAGCACGAGCAGGTGACCACCACGCTTCCCAAGGCGAAGGAGCTGCGCCCCTACGTCGAGAAGCTGGTGACCCTCGCCAAGAAGGGTGGCCTGTCGAACCGTCGTCTGGCCCACGCCAAGATGATGGACGATGCGCAGCTCAAGAAGCTGTTCGACGTTCTCGCGCCGCGTTACGCGGACCGTAACGGCGGCTACACCCGTATCGTCAAGGCCGGCATCCGCGCGTCGGATGCCGCCCAGATGGCCGTCATCGAATTCGTCGACCGCGATGTCGACGCCAAGGGTCAGGATTCGGGCCCGGTCATGACGGAGGAAGAGTTCGAAGGCTAAGCCTTCGTCTCTCCCGACTGGACAAGAAGAGGCGGGGATGGTTCATCCATCCCCGCCTTTTTCGTGTCTGCGGGAGATTTTCATGCGCGCCTTCACCCTTGCCCTGCTGATGGCGTCGACCGCCGCCTGCACCACCACCGATCATGAGGAACCGATGACCGCGAGCGCCACCACTCAGCCTTCCGCAACCATCGCGGTCCCCGCCTATGTCGAGACGCGCCGCGTCGACGTGGTCGACACGCAGGCCGGCATCGAGATTCCCGATCCCTACCGCTGGCTCGAAAACGACGTGCGCGAGGACGCCGAGGTCGCGGCTTGGGTTGCGGCGCAGAACGCGGTGACCGAGCAGGTGCTGGACGCGCTTCCCGCGCGCGACTGGTTCGAGAAGAAGACCGCCGCCCTCATCGACTATGAACGCATCGGCGTGCCCGAAGAAAAGGGCGGACGCTATTTCTACAGCCGCAACGACGGTCTCCAGAACCAGGACGTGCTCTACGTCCGCGAAGGACTCGACGGCGCCCCGCGCGTATTGATCGATCCCAACCAGTGGGAAGGCGACGGCACGACCGCGCTCGCCTCGAGCGTGATCTCCGAGGACGGCACCAAGCTCGTCTATTCGATCCAGAAGGCGGGCAGCGACTGGCGCACGCTGCGTGTCCTCGATGTCGATAGCGGTGCGATCCTCGACGACGAGATCGAATGGGCGATGGATTACGGGCTCAACTGGGACAAGACGGGCGAGGGTTTCTACTACGTCCGCCGCCCCGCCCCCAAGGAAGGCGAGGCGTTCCAGGCGGTCATTCGCGATGCCAAGATCTTCTATCACAAGCTCGGCGACGATCCCGCCGACGATCGCCTGATCTTCGAAGACCCCGAGCGGCCCAACATTCTCTACCAGGGTGGCCTGAGCGAGGACGGCAACACGCTCTTCCTGATCGGCTTCGACGGCAAGAGTCCGGGCTACGAGTTGAGCTATCTCGACCTCACCGACGAGACGCTCCCGCAGACCTACATCTACGAGAGCTTCGACCACAAGGCCTACCCGTTCGGCGACGAGGGCAGCATCGTCTACATCGCCACCGAGGAAGACGCGCCCAACCAGAAGATCGTCGCCTACGACATGGCCGCGCCCGAGAAGGGCCTCGTCACCGTCGTCCCCGAGCAGGAGCAGCGCCTATCCTCCGCCTCGATGGTCGGCGGCAAGCTCTTCGCCAGCTACCTCGTCGACGCGAAGACCGAAGTGCGCGTATTCGATGCCGACGGCACGGCGCGCGGCACGGTCGACCTGCCCGGGCTCGGCGTAGCCAGCGGCTTCGGCGGCGAGAACGACGCGACCGAAACCTTCTTCGGCTATTCGAGCTTCAACCAGCCGCCGAGTGTCTATCGCATGGACCTGACCGACGGCAGCGTCACCCAGTGGACCGCACCGAAGCTCAACTTCGACCCCGACGCGATCAGCGTCGAGCAGGTCTTCTACGCCTCGAAGGACGGCACGCGCGTGCCCATGTTCATCGTCAAGCGCAAGGACGTGACCACGCCTGCGCCGACGCTGCTCTATGCCTATGGCGGGTTCGACGCGACCATGTCGCCGTCCTACTCGACCAGCCGCATGTCGTGGATCGAGGCGGGCGGCGTCTACGTCCTCGCCAACATTCGCGGCGGCGGCGAATATGGCAAGAAGTGGCACGACGGCGGCCGCCGCTTCAACAAGCAGAACGTGTTCGACGACTTCATCGCGGCCGGCGAAGCGCTGGTCGCCAGCGGCGTCACCACGAAGGAGCAGCTTGCCATCCAGGGTGGCTCCAACGGCGGACTGCTCATCGGCGCGGTGCTCAACCAGCGTCCCGACCTGTTCGCGGCCGCAGTGCCCGAAGTCGGCGTCATGGACATGACCCGCTTCCACAAGTTCACCTCGGGGGTCTACTGGATCAACGACTATGGCGATCCCGAGGACGCCGAGATGCTGCGCTACCTGCTCGGCTATTCGCCCTACCACAATGTTCGCGCCGAGGCGGATTATCCCGCCGTGCTGGTCACCACCGCCGACACGGACGACCGCGTCGTGCCGGGCCACAGCTTCAAATATGCCGCGGCCATGCAGGCGGCAGCCGGCGATGGCGACGGCCCGATCCTCATCCGGATCGAGACCAGCGCGGGCCACGGCAGCGGCAAGCCGACCGACAAGATCATCCAGGAGATCGCCGACAAGGCAGCCTTCATGGCCTATTACACGGGGCTCAACCCGCAGGCGGAGTGACAGGGCGCGGCGCGACGGCCGCGAAGGCGTCGAGCCATGCTTGCGGGTAGCCGTTGAGCATGGCCGATGCCGGATCGCGTGATCCGGGCGGGTAGAACAGCCAGTCGGTTTCGTCACGCTCGAGCGCCGACGGCTTCAGCCCGAACAGTTCGCGCAGGTCGCGCAGCCAGTGCGACTGGTCGGCATAATGGCAATTGGGCGGCACCGAGGCCCATTCGACCCGCGGGCTGAGCAGCGAGCGTAAGGCGCGCGCGCTCCTCTGGTAGCGCGACGGCGTGATTCCGTAGCGCGCCTTGAACTGCCGCTGGATGGTACGCGGGGTCGTGCCCAGCATCGTCGCCAGTATCGGGATGGGGAGCCGCTCGCGCCGCCCGTAGAGCAGGGCGCGGGCCTGTTCCGCAAGGCCATCGCCCGGCAGGCTGCGCGCGCGCTGCATCAGGTACGCTTCCGCCATCTCGAGCGCCGCGACCGGATCGCCAGCCGCCGCGCAGCGCTCGGCCAACGCGATGAGGTCGGGCCGTTCCAGCGCAGTGACCCCGGGACCCAGGGTCGCCGGATCGATCCCAAGCAATCTCGAGTAGGCGCCGATCGCCAGGTCGACGAACAAGGCGCGGCCCTTGAGCTGGAAGAGCGGCGCGGGCCTCGGGAAGTGACAGGCCAGCACCGGCTCGCGGCGCAGCTGGCCATCGACCCGCACGCCTTCCCCATCGAGCGCGATGTAGAGCGCTGAAGGTCGCAGCAGGTGCTGGCGATGCCCCGGCGCATCGACGATCGCGAGGAGCAGGACGGTCTCGCGCAATTCGTCGGGGGGCAGGAAGGCATGTACCGGCATCCCGGCGAGACTAGCTCGCCAGAAGTTGCAGGCAAGTTATCCGAGCGCGAGCTTGGGCCGCACCGCGCGCGCCTCGCGCCCGTCCGGGATGCCTTCCTTCTCGTAGAGGTCGAAGCCCTTCAGGAGCCGGATCGAGAGGAAGATGAAGATGGCGGGCAGGATCGAGGTCGACAGGCTGATCGCCATGGTGAAGTCGTCGCCCTGCGCCTGGTTGGGCACGAAATCCACATATTGTAGCATCAGCCCGAACAGGAAGCCGATCAGCGCCGCGACGATCTTGTCGATCAGGCTGTAGATGGTCGCATAGACGCCCTGGCGCTGCCGTCCGCTCTCACGCGCGTCATAGTCGGCAATGTCGCCAAGCATCGCATAGCCGACCGTGCGCCCGCACCCGCTCGCCAGCCCCGCGAGGATCACCAGTACGAGATAGGCAGGCGCGCCAAAGGCGAGGACGGTCGGCCACAGCAGCAACGTCGCGAGCCAGGTCAGCTGTCCCGCGATCCACGTCCGACGCGTGCCAAGCCGCCCGACGATACGCCACCACATCCCCATGCCGAGGATCGAGGCAAGCGTGTAGGCAAGGAACAGGATGAAGGTCCACTCGGGCCGCTCGATCACGTAGCGGATGACGTAGAAGACCGAGGTGAAGATGCCCGCATAGGCGACGCTCTCCGCGATCTGCACGCCGATATACTGGCGGTGGTAGCGGTTCTTGAGCACCTCGGCGAACATCTTGAGGGGCGGCCGTTCCTCGCTTCTGTGCGGCGTCGGCACTTCGCGAAGTCGCCACAGTCCGATGAAATAGAGCAGCGCGCCCAGCGGCGTCCCGATCAGCAGCGCGGGTTCGAGCAGCGCGCGGGGGTCCTCGGACGTCATCAGCTGCTGGATGAAGACCATCGCGAGGATCGAGGCGATCATCGACACGACCATCATCGCCGTTCGCGCGAGCGTGCGCCGCGATGCGGTCCTCGCCACCTCGAACCCGAGCGCCGCCGAGGGCACCTGCCGCAAGGTCTGTCCCAGTTCGAACAGGAGGTAGAAGAAGAGGAGGTAGGCGACCAGCGCCATCCCCCTGAGACCCGCTGGCGGCAACATTAGCGGGATGATGAGGAGGAATAGCGGCGTTCCCCACAGCATCAGCGGCTTGCGCCTCGGCTGCGCCTTGCGGTCGCTCAGCCAGGCGATGACCGGATCGCTCGCCCCGTCGAACAGGCGCGTGACCAGCATGATCGCGCCCATCGCGGCGGGCGCCACGAGAAGCGTGTCGGTGCCGTAGATGAGGAAGAAGCGCGAGAAGACCGAGCCCACCACCGCCGCTACGAAAGCGAACGGTGCCACCATCAGGTAGCGCCGGAAGGCCAGACCCCGGTCCTCGGTCATGGTACGCATGCCTGCACTCCTGTCCTTACCTGCCACGCACGATAGCAGGCCATCGCGCGATGCGATTGGACGAATGCGACACTCGCTCATCGGGCAGGGGCGGGCAGGGACCGGCCGGAGAGCCGGCCCCACGCGGGCACAGGGGCGTAGCCGCGCTGCCCGCAGTCACCTTATCGACCCGGATGTTAGAAATCAGTCACTTAGGGACGGCCAGTCCCGGATCGGGACAATCCGAAAAAGGCCGCTTAACCGCGATATTCCGCCAAAATCAGCCGCCCTCGATCATCGCGTCGACGATCACGTAGGTTTCGGGGCCGAACTTCACGGTCACGCGGTCGCCCTCGCGGCTTGTCTTGAAGTCCCAGCCGGCCGACCCGTCGGCCTGCGCGCTGTCGGCTCCATAGGGTTCCAGGCCCTTGACGAAGATGGCGCGCTTGCGCCCGTCGGGCTTCATCACTTCGATCAGCGCTTCGCCCTTCTCGCCCCAGTTGCGCTTGATCCCGGCGTTGCACGACTGGGTCGGGGGCTTGCCGCCGAACCCGCAGTCCATGATCGTCGTCGCGCTATAGTCGGTGCCCGGGACGAGCACATCCTCGCTTTCCACGAATTCCGCCTGCGCCGCCGCGCGCTGGTCGGTCGACATCGGAACCGACACGATCCGGACACCGCCGACATTGTCGACGATCTCGCCGCCCAGCGCCTCGGCGCTCGCTTCGGTCGGGCAGCCCACCAGTGTCGCGCTGTCGTCGAGCCAGTTGGCGGTCTTCTCGCTCTCGCCGAGCCGACGGCACGGGTCTCCGGCATTCGGATAACCGTCGCCGAACGGGGCGAGGTCGTCGCCGATCACCGCGACTTCCTCGACATTGCTCATGTCGGGTTCGCTCGTATCCTGCGCCTCGCCGCCACCGCACGCAGCCAGCGCCAGCACGGCCCATCCCGCGATCATCTTCATCGCCTGTCTCCTAGCGGCACTTGGGATGGCGACCGATGTCGCGAATATCCTCGAGCCGACCGTCGGCAGTGATCACCTGGAGGCACTGATTGGAGGACGGCCGCGACCAGATCGAATAGCGCGCGGTGCCCGACACGAAATTGTCGACCTGCCGGAAGCCGCGCGCCGACAGTTGGTCGATCGCGGACGCGCGCGCGCCCTGGAGGTCGGCGAACGCTGCGGTCTGGACGTAGCCGCCGCGCCGATGATGGTGCGAAAGATTGGCTTCGCGCTGGTCCACGCCCGCCGAATATCCGTCCGAGTAGGCGTCGCTACGCCCGTAATTGTGATAGGACGCCCCATGAAGCCCGTCGGTATATCCGCGGTCATACTCGGCTTCCATGGCGGCATCGCTGTGGTGCTTCCCGTCGGAGTGATGGTCGGACTTGTGGCTCAGGATCGCGCCGAGGATCGCAGCCCCGGCCACAGCCGCAACCGCCGCACCGGCGCCGCTGCCGCTCTCCGAGTGGCCGCAATCGGAAGCGGCCCCGTCGTTGATGGTCATGACCTTGGCGCCATATTCCTCGACGACGACGCAACTGCGATCGCCGCCATCCCACCAATAGCTGTTCGAATAGCCCATGGCCGTCTCGCGTGAGGAGATATGCTTGAAACCGCGCGAATGGAGCGCGCTTTCGGCGCCCGATGCATCGAGGCCGACGAGGGTGCCCAGCTGGTTGGCCTTTTCCGCGATGGCGGGAGCGGCAGTAAGCGCAGTAGCCGCAAGGGCGGCGATGGCGGTCCGGATACGCAGGCTGGTCATGTCTTTTCCCCTTGGCTGTCGATGTCGGCGCGAAAGGCGCGCGGGCTTCTCCTCGATTGGAAGGCGCTCGCTCATGCCACGTGCATGAGACTCGCCCGTGTCAACGCGCGACATTGTCCGCAATCGGGCGGAAACGTGTCAACACGGCACCCGGGGCAGGGTCAGATGATGGCGAGGTGGCGGTTGTCGAAATCGTGCGCATAGTCGCGCTTGATCGCGACCTTGCGCTCGAGTGCCTCGATGATCGGGGCTGAGAAATCCTCGCCTGCCATCTTCGAGCAAGTGACGAGGTTGCCGGGCGAGAAGACGTTCACCTCGAGGATCTTGTCGCCCACGATGTCGATCCCGACCAGGAACATGCCGTCCGCGACCAGCTTGGGACGGATGATCTCGGCGACCTTGAGTTCGGTTTCGGTGACCTGCGCCTCGACCGCCTTGCCGCCGGCGTGGATATTCGAGCGGATATCGTCCTTGGCCTGTTCGCGGCGCAGCGCGGCATACTTGCCGTTCACCTCGAGCGGATGCCCGTTCATGATAAAAAGGCGGATGTCGCCGCGCTTGGCGGCGGGCACATATTCCTGCGCGATGACATAGCCGTCGCGCGTGATCGCCTCGATCATCTGGTTGAGGTTGGTCTTGTTGTCCTTGCCCAGTTTGAACACGCCCGACCCGCCCGATCCCTGGAGCGGCTTGAGGATGATCTCGTTCTTGTGCTTCTTGGCGAACGCCTTCACGTCGTCGGCGTGGCGGGTGATGATCGTCTCGGCGCGGACCTCGCGCGGGAAGGACTGGAAGTAGAGCTTGTTGGTCGCCCGGCTCAGGCTGTCGGGGTCGTTGATCACCAGCACCCCGCGCTTGACGCATTCGCGTCCCCACAGGATGCCCGCCTCGGCCGCCCACGGCTTGTCCTGCACGTCGTTGGCAGGATCGTTCCTGAGCATCAGCACATCGAGTTCGCGCACGTTGAGCATGACCCGCTTCGAGCTTTTCGAACGCAGCGTCTTGAAGAACAACGTGTGGTCCTTCGACTTGCCGGACGGCACCTGGCGCGCATGGACGCACAGGTCGTCATTGCCCTGCAGGAGGAAATCGCCCGGCGTGACGTAATAGACATCGTGCCCGCGCTGGCGCGCTTGCCAGGCGAGGAAGGTCGTTGCGTAGTTGGGATACTCGGTGGCGAGGTCGTTGACGAAGAAGGCGATGTTCATCACGCGGCACTTTCATGGTCGGGCTCGGGGCTGAGCCACTTGTCGGGGGAGGGGTCGTCGACATAGTCGGCGATGCGGGCCTTCGCGTCCTCGCGCGAAAGGAATTCGGGGGTGAGCCGCGCGGGCACGGCGAGCCCGCGCGCTTCCAGTTCCTTGATGATCGGGACATGGACCGGGGCGATCTTGCCGACCCAGTAGGGCGACAGTTCGCCGCCATCGGCGATGTAATCCATCACCCGGAAAAAGCCGCGCAGGTAGATCGCGTCCTTGGCGAATCCGCCGCCGCGATGGACGCGCGCGCAGATCTTGAAGGCGGTGCGCTGCCCGACCCCGCAATGGTGGACGAGTTCGCGGTGGCATTCGGTGAAGTCGGCGCCCTCGAGCATGCAGTGGACCGACACCACCCGCGCCGCGATCAGCCGCAAGCGGCTGGCGTAGAGGCCGCCTACCGCCCACTCCGCGAACACGCCGAGCCCTTCCTGGATTTCCTCGTAACCCGCCAGCCCCGAGGCGAATAGCGACAGCGGCTGGTGCGCGCCGTTGAAGCCGGTCACCATGTGGATCGAGAGTTCGTGGCTCAAGAGCGGGTCGACTCGCCGCACGCTGACCGAGGCGCCCGCATCGATCATCAGCTTGGGGTAGCTCACCAGCAGTCCGGTCACGTCGTCGCGAATCTCGATGACGGGCGCGAACTCGGCATCTTCCTCGCGATAGGTCTCGACCAGCATCGCGGCATGTTCGCGAAGCTCCTCGGCGCCCACGCGCTGGACCCTGCACGGCGCATACTTGACCCTCTCGAGGATCGCCCGTGCCGCCTCGAGCAGCGGCTCGGACACCGCGCCGTAAAGCTCTTCGGAGGTCGCGCGGAACTCGCTTGTGCAGCGCTGCTCGATCAGCTCGAGCTGCTTGTCGAGTTCGCGCCGCTTTTCGAGCAGCAGTCCTTCGACCAGCGGTTCGTGCAGGTGGGTGAGCTCGATTTGGTGCAGTTCCTTGCGCAGCGAGGAGACGTCGAACCCGACGTCGCGGTAGAGGAAGTCGGGTGTCCCGTCCGCCCCGCCGTCGAGCCAGCGGTGCATCGCTTCCTGGGTGTTCACGGGGGAAACGCTCAGCAGATAGTCGAACCGGTCCGCGACCCCGGCCAGCGCACGGTCTGCCATGTCGCACGCCTGCGCGAGGTCGCCATGCTCGAGCGCCAGGTCGAGCGGGTCGGCGGTCGCGTGGCTCATCGCTCGAGCAAGTCGCGAGCCTTGTCGGCGACGCGGTCGATCAGCCGGCGCATCGCCTTGACCATTTCGGGATCGGACTGGCCGGTCCACTCGTCCATGTAGATCTTCTTGAACTCGAACGCGATCGCGCAGCCGACCCCAGGATGCCGCTCGTGGACGAAGCGCGTCTGCTCGCCTTTGCCTTGGAAGGCGACATTCTCGCGCACGTCGAGCCTGCGCCCGAAGAAGTCGAATGCCGCAATCTCGTCGATCAGCGGATCGAGCAGCCACGCCCATTCCTCGCGCGGCATCGAAAAGGTGCCGATGTTGATGTCGGGCGCCTCCTCCTGCGGGGTAGGGGGCGCGTCGGGTCCTTCGCGGCGGTGGTTGTAGCTGTGGACGTCGAGCAACACGAACTTGCCGTGCCGCGCCGCGACCATGTCGGTCAGCCGGCCGAGCTCGTCGTAATAGGCATCGTGGATGGCGAGGCTGCGTTCGACCAGTTCGTCGCCGGGATCGCCGCCCCATACGTCGAGGCCCCACGCCATGTCGGGAGTCCGATAGACCGCCTTGTCGCGCGGCCGGTTGAGATCGACCTCGAAGCGCGACCGGTCGGCGATGCGATAGGTCGGCTGGCCCGCGACCGCGTGACCCGTGAACGGGTCTTCCTCGCGCAGTCGGTCTTCCTCCGACAGGATCATCGCTCGCTCGACCTCGGCGCGCAGCGCGTGGCCGTCGTGGATGGCGGTAGCGATGATCGGTCCCGGACCGGTCTTGCCGTGCCACCAGCTGGAGAATTGGGCGCCCATAAAGGCAAGACGAACCGAGGCACGGAAGGTTTCGCCCGTGCGTTGGAAACATGAACGGCGCCCCGCAGGCGCGTTCAGCTTGAGGCCATGGCGTCGCTGTTACACCGGGCCCAACATCGCCGAGAATGACGGTGTGACAAGCGTAACCAGACGGGAGATGGCCAGTGAACGCCAAGTCCAAACTTCTCATCGGGGCCGGTGCAGGCCTCATCGCCGCGGCGGGCTTCGCGATGCCGGCGTCGGCGCAATATTATCCGAGCCGCAACTACGGCTACGGCTACAACAATTCGGGCGATGCCGTGCTCGGCGCGATCATCCGCGGCGTGCTGGGTGCCGGCAATTACGGCCGCTACCCGTATGGCAATTACGGCTACGGCCAGCAGGGCTACATGAACGAGCGCACCGCGGTCGACCAGTGTGCCCGCGTGGTCGAGGACCAGATCAATCGCCGCACCAACGCCGCCTACGGCTCGCGCTATGGCAATTACGGTAGCTACGGCACCTATGGCCAGCGCTACGGCACCTACGACTATAACTATGGCAACCGCTACGGCCAGGCGCGCATCGCCGGCATCACGAGCGTCGATCGCAAGAGCTACGGCCTGCGCGTCAAGGGCGTCGCCATGTCGGGTCAGTACGCCACGCGCTACGGCAGCTACGGCCGCACCGGCTACGGCTACGGCCAGCGTCCGGACCTGAAGTGGAATTGCGAGATCGACCGTTACGGTCGCATTCGCGACCTCGACATCGAGCGTCGCTAGGAATTTCCACGGGTGAGGAAATGGGGCGCGTCGCCTTCGGGTGGCGCGCCCTTTTTCATGCCCAGTATCCGGCCACCAGCGCTTCCACGCGCACCGCGAGCAGGTCGGGATCGACGGGTTTTCGAAGATAGTCGTTGGCGCCCGCCTGCATCGCGATCAATTCGTCGCGCGCGCCCGTCCGCCCGGTCAGGATCAGGACCGGCAGCGACGTGCCGAGCGTGCCCGCGCGGATTTCGCGCAGCGCGTCGAGCCCCGACTTGCCGGGCATCCCGCAGTCGAGAATCAACAGGTCGGGTCGCTTGGCCGCCGCGACGCGCGCCACGTCGACCCCGTCCTCGAGCCGTCCCACGGCGTGCCCCTCCTTCTCGAGCAGCGCGGTGACGAGCGATGCCACCACGGGATCGTCCTCGGCAATGATGATGCGCGCCATGGCGGGCCTCCTTCGATCGAAACGACTCGGGCGGGCACAGGATAGGCGCGCTGGCGCATCAGGGGCCCTACCGTCGGGACCGTTTCGGACGGAAAAGTCGCAACGGCTGTTCTTCCAATTCTCCGCGGTAGAATATTTTCTTTTTGTTCCAACGCTTTGGAGTTTGCCCAGTGCAGCAAATCGCCTCTGTATCGAGCGCGTATCCCGGGGCTATAATTCAGGTTAAATTTTCGTTAACATTGGCCATGTGCTCTCGCGTCCTTCGCGGGATCGAGGGGGCAAAGGGTTAGTCCACACCTCACCCGTGGACATAGGGTGGCGCGGTCTTCCTCCGGGAGTACCGCGCCATTCTTTTTTGCGTACCGCGCCGCGCTCGCCGGTGGACAGGCGCGCACGCCTTTCCTATCGCACCGGCAACATCTCCCGAGGGCACGAGGACGAAGCGCGATGGAACTGGCAGACGAGTTGGGCGGGACGATCCTGATCGTCGATTTCGGCAGCCAGGTCACCCAGCTGATCGCCCGCCGCGTGCGCGAGGCCGGCGTCTATTGCGAGATCGCGCCCTTCTCGATGGCTGAGGAAGCCTTCGCCAAGCTTTCGCCCTCGGGCATCATCCTTTCGGGCTCGCCCGCCAGCGTCCCCGCCGAAGGCAGCCCGCGCGCCCCGCAGATGCTGTTCGACAGCGGTCTTCCGATCCTCGGCATCTGCTACGGCCAGCAAGTGATGACAAAGCAGCTGGGCGGGGAGGTCCGTCCCGGTCACGAAACCGGAGAGGGCGGCGAGTTCGGCCGCGCCTTCCTGACCGTGACCGAGGACTGCGCGCTGTTCGACGGGCTGTGGAAGGTCGGCGAGCGGCACCAGGTATGGATGAGCCATGGCGACAAGGTCACCGACTTCGCACCCGGCTTCCGGATCGTCGCCAAGTCCGACGGCGCGCCCTTCGCGGTGATCGCGAACGAAGAGAAGAAATATTACGGCACCCAGTTCCACCCCGAGGTCGTCCACACCCCCGATGGGGGCAGGCTGATCGCCAATTTCGTGCGTCACGTGTGCGGGCTTTCGGGCGACTGGACGATGGCCGCCTATCGCGACGCGCAGATCCGCGCGATCCGCGAGCAGGTCGGCGACGGCAAGGTCATCTGCGGCCTCTCGGGCGGGGTCGACAGCGCGGTCGCCGCGGTGCTTATCCACGAGGCGATCGGCGACCAGCTGACCTGCGTGTTCGTCGATCATGGCCTGATGCGCGCCAACGAGGCGGCCGAGGTCGTCTCGCTGTTCCGCGGCCACTACAACATCCCGCTTGTCCACGTTGACGCGGAGGAAATGTTCCTCTCCGGCCTCGAAGGCGTCACCGACCCTGAGGCCAAGCGCAAGTTCATCGGTAAGACCTTCATCGACGTGTTCGAGGCCGAGGCCGCCAAGATCGGCGGCGCGGATTTTCTCGCGCAGGGCACGCTCTACCCCGACGTGATCGAGAGCGTCAGCTTCACCGGCGGCCCGTCGGTGACCATCAAGAGCCACCACAATGTCGGCGGCCTGCCTGAGCGCATGAACATGCAGCTGGTCGAGCCGCTGCGCGAACTGTTCAAGGACGAGGTGCGCGATCTCGGGCGCGAGCTCGGCCTTCCCGATGCCTTCGTCCAGCGCCATCCCTTCCCCGGCCCGGGCCTTGCCATCCGCATCCCGGGCGAGGTCACCAAGGAGCGCTGCGACATCTTGAGGAAGGCCGACGCGATCTACCTCGAGGAAATCCGCAACGCCGGCCTTTACGACGCGATCTGGCAGGCGTTCGCGGTGCTGCTCCCCGTGCGCACCGTCGGCGTGATGGGCGACGCGCGCACCTATGACAGCGTGTGCGGGCTGCGCGCGGTGACCAGCGTCGACGGGATGACCGCCGACGTCTACCCGTTCGAAAGCGCTTTCCTCCAGAACGTCGCGACGCGGATCATCAACGAGGTCCAGGGCATCAACCGCGTGGTCTACGACTATACGTCCAAGCCGCCTGGTACGATCGAGTGGGAATGATTGCCTGAAAAGGGGGGCAGTTGCCCCGAAACGACACGCGCCTGCGCTCGCCATCTTCCCAAATCGCGCACTCTTTGCCATAGGGCGGCGCAACCATCCGACAGACGAATATTCAGGAGCGTAGCGTCATGGGCGAGATCGTCCTTTACGGCATTCCCAACTGCGACACGGTCAAGAAGGCCCGCGACTGGTTCGAGAAGCGTTCGATCGCCTATCGTTTCCACGACTACAAGAAGGCCGGCATCGAGAAGGACAAGCTCGAGGAGTGGGTGCTCGAGTTCGGCTGGGAGCCGATCCTCAACAAGCGCGGCACCACTTTCCGCGGCCTGCCCGACGTGCTCAAGCAGGACATCGACGGCGACAAGGCGATCATGCTGATGGCGGCGCACCCCGAGATGATCAAGCGCCCGATCGTCGAGGGCGGCGACAGCCCGATCATCGGCTACGATTCGACCGCCTACGAAGTCCTTTGCGGCATCGACAACTAGGCTAGAGCCAGCGCCGGCTGTCCTTGCGATAGTCGGTGTAGGCGGCCCCGAACTTGCGCGTCAGATAGGCTTCCTCGCGCGCAATGACGCCGCGGTCGACCGTGACGACCGCGAGACCGAGAAGCGCCAGCATCAGGTAGCAGCCCGCGATCAGCGCGATCCCCAGGAAGATCAGCGCCATGCCGAGATACATCGGGTTTCGCGTGACCTTGTAGACGCCGCTCGTGACGATCGCGCGCGTCTCCTCCCACGGCTGGGGAGGCGTGTCCGCGCGGCGGAAGCGCAAGAGCGCGAGCACGATAAAGGTCGCGCCCAGCACCGCGAGCGCGCCGCCCCCGATCGCGCGCACCGGCCACAGTTCGGTGAAGTCGAGACCGAGGTCGAGCGAGTGCAGAACCAGCCCGATCACCAGCGGCACCCCGAAGATCAGCGGCGGCGGCGCGAGCACGCCCGCGACATCCTTCTCCTCGCCCATGCTCGGCTCCTTTCGTGCGCGAAACTAGCGGAGGCGGCGCGCGCCCGCTAGAAGCTTCGCCCATGTCCAAGATCACCATCGACACCGATACCAGTCGCGCCCATCCCAACCCGGCGCCCGGCAAGCGCATGACGGTCCCCAAGATCCGCTCGATGAAGCGTGGGCCCGGAATCGCGATGGAGCCGCTGGTCATGCTGACTGCCTACACCACGCGCATGGCGCAGTTGCTCGACAAGCATTGCGACATGCTGCTGGTCGGCGACAGCCTCGGCAACGTCATCTACGGGCTCGACAGCACTGTGCCGGTCAGCCTCGACATGATGATCGCCCACGGCGCGGCGGTGGTGCGCGGCTCGTGGCACGCGCAGGTCACGGTCGACATGCCCTTCGGCAGCTACGAGCAGTCGCCCGAGCAGGCGTTCGCGTCCGCCGCGCGCATCCTGAAGGAAACCGGCGCGTCCGCGGTCAAGCTCGAGGGCGGCGAGGCGATGGCCGAGACGATCCACTTCCTCAATTCGCGCGGCATCCCGGTGATCGGCCATGTCGGGCTCACCCCGCAGGCGATCAACGTGCTCGGCAGCTACCGTGCGCGTGGGCGCGACGATGCGGAGGCCGACAAGGTGATGCGCGATGCCAAGGCGGTCGCCGACGCGGGCGCCTTCTGCCTCGTCATCGAGGGGGTGATGGAAGAGATTGCCAGCGACATCACCAAGGCGGTTCCGATCCCGACCATCGGCATCGGCGCCTCGGCCGATTGCGACGGGCAGGTGCTGGTCACCGAGGACATGCTCGGCCTGTTCGAACGCGTGCCGCGCTTCGTGAAGAAATATCACGACCTCGCCGACCAGATCTCGGACGCGGTCGAGACCTACGCCAACGAGGTCCGCTCGAACTGCTTCCCGCGCGAGGACCAGCTCTACCGCGCCAAGAAGTAGCTTTGCCTTTCGTGCAGGCCCGCGCTAGGGGAAATCATCCACCGTTCAGGGAGGGAGCGGCAGGCTCCCGACCCCGCAAGATTATTCAGAGGTAACACTTGGCCCTCCCCCCGCAGGACAGCGCAAGTTTCGAGCGCGAAGTCGACGAAAATCTCCGCCGCGACCAGCTCGCCGATTTCGGCAAGAAATACGGCAGATGGATCGCAATCGCGGTCGTTCTGTTCCTCGCCGCGGCCGCCGCGATCATCTGGTACGGTGAACGGCGCGACAGCAAGGCGGCCGAGCACAGCGAGGAACTGGCCAAGATCCACACTGCGCTCGCCAACGGCGAGAAGGACGGCCTTGCCGACCGTCTCGTGACGCTGGCCGACGAATCCGACGGCGCCACCAGCGCCGCGGCGATGCTCACCGAAGCCGCGATTGCGGTCGAGGGCGGGGATCGCGATCGCGCGGTCGAGCTCTACAAGACGCTCGCGGCCGATGACGACCTGCCCGCTCCCTATCGCGACGTCGCGCTGCTGCGCCAGACGATGCTAGACTTCGACCGCGTCGAACCAGCCGAGGTCATCGCGCGCCTCCAGCCGCTCGCCAAGCCGGGCGAACCCTTCTTCGGCACCGCGGGCGAGCTGACCGCAATCGCCATGCTCAAGCTCGACCGCAAGGCCGATGCCGGCAAGCTTTTCGCCAGCATTGCCGAGGACGAGACCGTTCCCGCCACGCTGCGCAGCCGCGCGGTCCAGATCGCCGGCACGCTCGGCGTCGATGCCACCGCCGCGCTCCCGCAATCGCAGAATCAATAGGACGAGAAGACGCCCATGAACCGCTTCACGCGCAACGCCATCGCCTGCACCCTTGCCGCCGCCATGCTTTCGGGCTGCGGCGTCTTCAAGAAGGGGACCAAGTCGACCCCGGTCCTCGGAGACCGCATCGCGGTGCTCAACACCGAGGCGGATATCGGCATCGACGCGGGGACCACGGCGCTGCCGATGGCGCTCGCGGCGCCGAGCGTGAATGCCAACTGGGAACAGTCGGGCGGCAACGCCGCCAGTTCGATGGGCCACCTTGCCTTGGGCCGCGAGCTCGGTCTCGCCTGGTCGCGTTCGATCGGTGAAGGCAACAGCTCCTCCGAACGTCTCGCGGCCTCGCCGATCGTGGTCGACGGCACCGTCTACACGATCGACACCGGCTCGGTCGTGCGCGGCTTCGATGCAGCCACTGGCGCGCCGAAGTGGGCGACCCCGTTCGGGATCGAGGAGGGCGGTGAAGCCGCGGTCTACGGCGGCGGTCTCGCCTATGGCGGCGGCTATGTCTTCGCGACCAACGGTCTCGGCCATGTCGTCGCGCTCGACCCCTCCAACGGCGGCATCGCCTGGCAGGTCAAGCCGTCGGGACCGCTGCGCGGCGCGCCGGGCTACGCCGACGGATCGCTCTACGCGATGACGCAGGACAACCAGATCGTCGCGCTCGACGCCTCGAACGGCACGGTCCGCTGGACCAACGCCGCCGCGCTCGAGATCGCGGGCGTGTTCGGCACCGCCACGCCCGCCATTGCACGCGGCACGGTCGTGGCCGGCTTTTCGTCGGGCGAACTGACCGCCTATCGCTACGAGAATGGCCGCGCGGTGTGGCAGGACACGCTGACGCGTACGCGCATCTCCACCTCGGTTTCCTCGCTGTCCGACATCGACGCCGATCCGGTGATCGATTCGGGCCAGGTCATCGCGATCGGGCAGGGCGGCCGCATGGTCGCGCTCGACATCCTGTCGGGCCAGCGCATGTGGGAACTCAACATCGCGGGCATGTCGACGCCTTATGTCGCGGGCGAATGGGTGTTCGCGGTGACCGAGGCGGCGCAGGTCATTGCCATCAATCGCGGCACCGGGCGCGTGCGCTGGATCAACCAGCTGCCGCGCTGGGAAAACGACAAGAAGAAGAAGGGCGCGCTCTTCTACGAAGGCCCGATCCTGGCGGGCGGTCGCCTCGTGCTGGTCGGCAACAATGGCGCGCTGATCGAGATCGATCCCGACAGCGGCAGCTTCCTCACCCAGCGCGACATGGGCATCGAGGTCACGCTCCAGCCGGTGGTCGCCAACGAGACGCTCTACGTGCTCGGCAACGACGGCACGCTGCAGGCCTGGCGCTGATCGCTCCAACTCGCGCTTGACGGGAACCTGCGGGGCGGGCAGGGCGCTGCCTCATCATGCCCAAACCCGTCGTCGCCATCGTCGGACGCCCCAATGTGGGCAAGTCGACCCTGTTCAACCGCCTCGTAGGCAAGCGCATCGCGCTCGTCGACGATCGGCCGGGCGTGACGCGCGACCGGCGCGAGGGTGACGCGCACCTGCTCGGGCTCGACTTCAAGCTGATCGACACGGCGGGCTTCGAGGACGAGGACGAACACACGCTTCCCGGTCGCATGCGCAAGCAGACCGAGGCGGCCGTCGCCGAGGCGGACGTCGCCCTGTTCGTGGTCGACGCGCGCGCCGGCGTGACCCCGCTCGACGAGGAAATCGCCCGCTGGCTGCGCGGCTCGGACACGCCGATCGTGGTCGCCGCCAACAAGGCCGAGGGCAAGGCCGGGATGGAAGGCGCGATGGAGGCCTACAGCCTCGGGCTCGGCCAGCCGTTCGCGCTGTCGGCCGAACATGGCGAGGGCATCGTCGACCTGTTCGACGCGCTGCGTCCACATCTCGAACGCGAGGACGAGGAGCCGGTCGAGGCCGAGGACGAGGACCCGTTCGCCAAGCCGACCGGCCCATTGAAGCTCGCCATCGTCGGGCGCCCCAACGCCGGCAAGTCGACGCTGGTCAACCGGATGATCGGCGAGGATCGCATGATCACCGGCCCCGAAGCCGGGATTACCCGCGACAGCATTACGCTCGACTGGGAGTGGGACGGGCGCAAGGTCCAGCTGGTGGACACGGCCGGCCTCAGGAAGCGCGCCAAGGTCGACGACAAGCTCGAACGCCTGTCGGCCGCCGACACCAAGCGCTCGATCGACATGGCCGAGGTGGTCGTGCTGCTGCTGGATGCGACCCGCGGGCTCGAGGCGCAGGACCTGCGCATCGCCGACCAGGTCCTCCAGGAAGGCCGCGCGCTGATGATCGCGATCAACAAGTGGGACATTGCCGAGGGGGCTTCGGCGCTGTTCAACGGGGTTAAGGCTGCGCTGGTCGAGGGGCTCAGCCAGGTCAAGGACGTGCCGCTGTTCGCGGTCTCGGCCAAGACCGGCAAGGGCGTCGACCAGATGATGGAGGCCGCCTTCGTGCTGCGCGACCAGTGGTCGCAGCGCGTGCCGACCGGCGAACTCAACCGCTGGTTCGACGATGCGATCGAAGCGCACCAGCCACCCGCGCCCAAGGGGCAACGGATCAAGATGCGCTACATCACGCAGGTGAAGAGCCGTCCGCCGACCTTCGTCATCTTTGGCACGCGTCTCGACATGCTCCCGGCGAGCTACGTGCGCTATCTCGAGAATTCGATGCGCAAGGACCTCCAGCTCGGCCCGGTGCCGATCCGCGTCAATCTGCGCATGCAGAAGAACCCGTACCACCAGCGCGCGCGATCAACCTAAAATTTACCCTTCGGGCGTAGCCCTTGCCATGTGGAACCAGCCCGCGTGACGGCGGGCACGACAAGGTGAGACGAGTGGACGAAGGCCACGACATTGTAGATTGGGCGCATTTCGAGCGCAGCCGGTCCGAACTGGGTCCCGGCTTTATCCGGATTCTGGGCTATTTTCGCGAAGATGGCGAAAAGAGCCTAGAGGCGATCGAGCGCGCGATGCACGCCGAGGACACGGTCGCGCTGATCATCCCGGCGCACACGCTCAAGGGCGAAAGCCGCCAGTTCGGCGCGATTCCCATGTCCGATGTGGCCGAAAAGATCGAAAACGTCGCCCGCCACTGCGTCGAAACCGGACGCTTCCCGGACGAACTCATTCCCGACGTCGTCCAGCTCAAGCGCCTGTTCCAACAGACCGTCGACCTGTTCGACAAGGCCACCAACCCGCTCCAGCAGCGCCCGCAGCGCGGTGGCGGGTTCGGTCGTCGCGTCGCCAATTCGAGCTTCGGCCGCGCGGGCACCTGACCCGCCGGAACCCGCAACGAATAAGGGCGCCCCGCGGGGCGCCCTTTTCGTATCAGCCTTCGACCGCGAGCGGTGGTGCCTCGCGGCGCACCATCGGCTGCAGCGATAGACGGCTGAGGCTACGCCAGATCCATTCGAGCGGCCCGTAGTGGAAACGTTCGAGCCAGGGCTTCGACCACAGCAGCATCAGTGCCCACATCGGCAGCACGAACAGGAACATGCTCGCGCGCGAGAACTCCGCGAACAAGTTGCCGCCATAGCCGTAGAAGACGCTGGTCATCACGATCGAGGTGCCCAGATAGTTGGAAAAGGCCATGCGTCCGGCCGCCGCGATGCGGCTTGCCAGCTCGCCCTCGATCGCGCGCTTGGCCAGCAGGATGACCAGCGCCGCCCAGCCGACGGCCGCGATGATCTGGAGCGGCATCGAGAACGTGTTGCCCAGCATCATCGCCTCGAGGGTGAAGTCCGCGCCGATCATGTACTGGCCGACCAGCGCCGAGCCGCCCAGGCCGATCGCCAGGCAGACGATCATCACCTTGCGGTAGCGCGCACTTTCCCAAGCGCCGGTGAGGAAGCCGTTCCGGAACAGCCACATGCCGGTCAGCATGATGCCGATGGTCACGGGCAGGCCCTGCGCGGACAGGGTCAGCATCTTGAATCGTTCCTCGATGAAGCGATGCTCCATGATGCCCTGGTAGTCGCCCTTCATGCGCGCGATCTCGGCCGCGATCCCGCTCGTGTCGGTGCCGAAGAAGCGCTCCATGAGCTTCATGCTCTTCTCGATCTCGGCAAATTGCTCGGCCGGGACCATGGCGGGGTTGGCGAGCACCGCGACGAGGCCCATCATCTGCACCATCGAGAAGACGAACATGACCGCAAGAATGCCGATCGCCCAGTTGCGCAGCACCTTGGCGCTGTTGTTGCGCCACAGGAAAAGGAGCACGCCCGCCATCGCGTACATGGCGAGGATGTCACCCCACCAGATGAACCAGTAGTGGATCATACCGAACACGAAGAGCCAGAGCATGCGGCTGTAATGCGCGAAGACGCTGCTGCGCGCGCTGGCCTGGGCGCGTTCGATGACGAGCAGGGTCGAGGCACCGAACAGGATCGAGAACAGTCCGCGCATCTTGCCGTCGAACAGGATGAAGTTGCCGTACCAGGCGGCGAGATCGATGCCGCTGTCCCCGCCATAGGCATTGGGATTGAAGTAGGCGCCCATCGGCAGAGAGAAGGCGTAGATGTTCATCGCGAGGATGCCCATCACGGCAATCCCGCGAACGATGTCGAGCGTCAGGATGCGTTGCCGCGACGTCGTGGCCATGTCGTATTCCCCCTTCTGTCAGGCTCGGCTCAGCCGATCTTCCTGATCATCGGCTGCACGCTAAAACGCGAAAGGCTTCGCCACAACCATTCGAGCGGTCCGTAGTGGAACCGGTCGAGCCACGGCTTCGACCACAACAGCATCAGCGCCCACATGCCCAGCACGAACAAATAGAGCGCCGAACGCGAGAAGTTGCCGTAAAGGCCGAGACCCTGCCCGTAGAAGATGGTGGTCATCACGATCGAGGTCGTCAGGTAGTTGGTGAACGCCATCCGCCCCGCCGCTCCCACGCGTGCCGCGATCCCGCCCTGGAGGTTGCGCTTGGCGAGAAGGATGATCAGTGCCGCCCAGCCGATCGCCATCAGGACGTCGGCCGGCATCGAGAGCACCATCGAGGACATGAAGACTGTAACCGGCGCATAGCCCGAGGCGACCTGCAGCCATACCAGCATCGAGAGGATCGGGACCCCGATGCCGAACGCCACGATCGCCCAGCGGCGATAGCGTTCGCGCGACCATTCGCCCGTCAGCATGCCCGAGCGGAACAGCGCCATCCCGATCAGCATCAGGCCGAGCGTCTCGGGCAGCATGCCGATCGCGTTCTTGAACGGCTTGAAGCGCCATTCGACGAAACGCTGGTGGGTGATGGTCGCGTAATCCGAGCGGTAGTGGTCGAGATCCTCGAGCACCTTGCGCTGATCGTCGCCGAAATATTCCTCGAGCTTGTCGAGACCCTTTTCGGCCTGCTGGGTCTGTTCGGGCGGGAGGCGCCCGGCCTCCGCCATGGTCAGCCCGAAACTCTGCAGCCCCATGAACAGGAATCCGACGGTCAGCAGCCCGAGCGCCCAGTTGCGCAGCACCTTCACGCTATTGTTGCGCCACAGGAACAGGAGCAGTCCCGTGATCGCGTAGAGCGCGAGAATGTCGCCCCACCAGATGAACCAGAAATGCGCGCACCCGAACGCGAGCAGCCAGATCATGCGACTGTAATGCGCCAGTGCGGGGGCGCGCCCCGACGCCTTGGCGCGTTCGATCACCAGCAGGGTCGAAGCGCCGAACAGGATCGAGAAGAGCCCGCGCATCTTGCTGTCGAAAATCACGAAGTTGAACGCCCAGGCGAACCAGTCGAGACCGGAATCGCCGCCATAGGCGGTCGGGTTGAAGTACATCGCCTCCGGTCCGGCGAAGGCATAGATGTTCATTGCCAGGATGCCCATCACGGCGACCCCGCGCACGATGTCGAGAGTCAGGATCCGGTCGCGCGTCGTGGTCGCCATGAGGTTCTTTCCGAGCGTTGCGAGTTTACTGGGCGGCAGCCGGTGCGGCGAGGGCAGGGGCGGCCTTGCGCATCGGCTGGATTTCCCAGCGCGCGAGGCTGCGCCACACCCATTCGAGCGGACCGTAGCGGTAGCGGTCGAGCCACCACTTCGAACCGACCAGCATCGCCAGCCACAGTACCGGCACGAAGTACAGCCATGCGGTGCCGCGCGTCAGTTCGCCGAACTGGCCAAGCCCGAAGCCGAACATGATCGGGGTCATCACCAGCGTCGCGCCCAGATAGTTGGTGAACGCCATGCGCCCGGCGGCCGCGAGACGGGTCGAGAGCCAGTTCATGCCGCCGCGGATCCACAGGATCATCAGCGCGGCATAGCCGATCGCCATGATCGGCCGCGTCGGCAGCGTCAGCAGGCTGCGCCCCACCCCGGTGTGCATCGGCGAATAATTGCCCGCCGCGATCCAGGCGGCGACCGCGATTGTGAAGAGCGCGCTTCCGCCCCAGCCCCACAGCGCCCACTTGCGATAGGTCCGTTCGTCTCGCTCGCCGGTCAGGAAACCGGCGCGGTAGAGACCCATGCCGAGCAGCATCAGGCCCAGCGTTTCGGGCAGAAGGAACACCGACACCATGAACGGCTGGGCAAGGTGATTGGACACCTGTTCCTCGGTGTGGGTGATGAGGTTGGCGTGGATCGCCTTGGCCTCGTCGAAGACCTCCCGGGGCGGTCCGCCATCCTCTTTCGCGATCATCTCCTCGAGTGTCGGCGCGGGCTTGCCCGCCTCGATAGCCTCGGTCTGCGCCTTGGCCAGTTCGGCCTGCATCTGCTGATAGTTCTGGTATCCCATGAACATCGAGAAGCCGAGGTTGAACGTCAGGAAGGCCGCGGCCCAGATCAGCAGCACCTTGGCGCTGCGGCGCCACCAGAAGTAGGCGATCCCGCCGATCAGCGCGTAGTGCGAGAGGATGTCGCCCCACCAGAACACGTAATAGTGGAGGAGGCCGATCACGAGCAGCCAGAAGATGCGCGCATAGTGGACCTTGGCGCCCGAGCGCCCGGCCGCGACCGCGCGGTCGACCACCAGCAGCATCGAGGCGCCGAACAGCATCGAGAAGAGACTGCGCAGCTTGCCGTCGACGAGGACGAAATTGACCAGATACATGATGTGGTCGCCAAGGCCGTCGAAGCCCTGGAGCGTGGGGACGAAATAGACGCCCTGCATGAAGCTCATGCCGATGATGTTGACCGAGAAAATGCCGAGCACCGCGAGGCCGCGGATGAGATCGAGCGAGATGATCCGGTCGGGTTGCGTGGTGGCCATGAGGGCCCCTCCCTTGTTGCGCTTCCGCGGCCTTCATAGGCTCTTGCGCCGCCATGCGCGCCGCCCGTTCGACGGATGGCCGAACGGGCGCAAGACGGCGTCAGGCTGCGGGCTGCGCTCGACGAAGCGGCTGGACCTGCCCACGCGCGATGCTGCGCCACAGCCATTCGAGGGGCCCGTACCGGTAATGCTGCAGCCACCACGGCGACCACAGCAGCATCAGCGCCCACACCGCCGGCACGAAGAACAGCCAAAGCTGGCCGCGGCTCAATTCGTCATAGAGGCCGAGCCCCCAGCCCTGGAAAACAGGGACCATCAGGAGCGAGGCGCCTAGATAGTTGCTGAACGCCGTCCGGCCCACGGCGGCGATACGTTCTCCGAGCGCCCCGACCCGGCGGAAGAGGAGGATGATCAGCGCGGCATAGCCGATCGCCATCGGCACGCGAAACAGCGTCTGCCAGGCGTTGCGCGCCGCAAAGGTCCATTCGAACCCGAAGTCCTTTTGCCAGACGAGGAGGCCGAGCGCCGCCGACAGCACGATCCCCCCGCCCGCGGCCCAGATCGCCCAGCGCCGGTAGACGCTGTCGCGCATTGCGCCCGACAAGAAGCCCATCCTGTAGAGCGCCATCCCGACGAGCATCGTGCCCAGCAGTTCGCCGACCCAGAACAGGATCGAGAGATGCGGTTGCCATCCCTGCCCGATCCCGTCGCGCAGATAGGCGGCGGGATTCTCTTCCTTCTCCGCTTCCTCGGCAATGTGCTCGGGCGAGGGATCGAGGCTTTCGAGCATGGACTCGACTTGTTCGCGCCGGTCGCCCTCGAGCGTGCCCGAGCGTAGTTCCTCGGCCGCTCGGAACTGGTCGGGCACCGGGAAACTGTTGACGAGGCCCGCGTTGATGACGAGCAGCACGACCGCCCAGATGAGGATCGTCTTGGTCTTCCGGTTGCGCCACAGAAAGATGAGCAATCCGCCGAGCGCGTACTCGGTCAGGATGTCGCCCTGCCAGACGAGGTAGAAGTGCGCGAGCCCGAACAGGAGCAGGGTGATCATGCGCGCATAATGGGCACGGCCCGCCTTGCGCCCGGCCTCGATCGAACGCTCGATGACGAGCAGGCTCGAGGCGCCGAACAGCAAGGTGAAAAGCGTGCGCATCTTGCCGTCGACGAGGATGAAGTTGGCAAGCCACATCAGCTTGTCGCCGAGCCCCTCGAAACCGAAAGCGGGAGGGTGGGAATAGGCAGGTCCGTAGAGACCCATGCCCACGATGTTGACCGAGAAGATTCCCATCACCGCGATGCCGCGGACGAGATCGAGCGTGACGATCCTGATCGGTGAAGTCGTCGCCATGGATATTCCCCCCACTGTCGAGGAGGGAGCCTAACTTCGGTCAAGCCCTTGGCAAGCGCTTCCTGCGCTCAGAGCCAACTGGTGATCTGCTCGAGCGGCTTCTTTTTCGTCGCGTGGACGGGCACGGTTGCGCCTTCGGCGGGAAGCCCTGCGACGATGATCATTACCGGCTTCTCGTCGTCGGGACGCCCGCAAATCTCGCGCAGGAACCCCATCGGCGAGGGCGTATGGGTTAGCGTCGCCAGCCCCGCCTGGTGAAGCGCGGCAAGGAGGAAACCGCAGGCGATGCCGACGCTCTCGGTGACGTAATAGTTCTGCTTCTTCTCGCCCGGCTCGATCCCGCCCTTGCGCTGTCCGAACACGACGATGAGGTAAGGGGCGATGTCGAGGAATTCCTTGTCCTCGTCGGTACCGATGGGCGCCAGCGCTTCGAGCCATTCCTGCCCCGCCTTGCCCGCGTAGAAGTTGGCCTCCTCTTCCTCGGCGGCGAGGCGGATGCGGTGCTTGAGCTCGGCGCTTTCGACGACCGCGAAATGCCACGGCTGGTGGTTGGCCCCGTTGGGCGCGGTGCCCGCGGCGCGGATCGCTTCCTCGATTACTTCGCGCGGGACGGGCGTGTCGGCGAACATGCGGCACGAGCGCCGCTCGCGGATCGTCTCGTAGAAGGCGCGCGCCGCCGCGACCCGCTCCACGTCCGTCAGGTCGGGAAGCTGGGTATAGGGAACGGACGGCACCTCTTTCATAAGCGCGCCTAGAGTTCGCTCGCCATCAGAGCGGGGAAGAAGCCCTCGTGCGCCTCTCGAAGCGCGTCGAGCGAGACCGCCGAGGCGCCGATGCGAAGCTCGCCGCCGCCGGTCCGACCGATCCGCAGCAAGCGAACAGGCGCTTCCGACAGGCCGTCGATCCAGCCCGCGCGTGTGGTGACGACGTAGCGCGCCTGGCCCTCGCCGAACGCCTGGCCGGCATCCATCTCGAAGGTCGCAGCGCCCATGTCCGACGCCAGCGCCATCTCCGCCAGCGCGATCGCCAATCCGCCGTCCGACAGGTCGTGAACCGCGGTGGCGACGCCTTCGGCGATGAGGCCGCGCACGAATTCGGCCGAGGCACGCTCGGCGTCAAGGTCGACCGGCGGCGGCGCGCCTTCGCGGCGATCGTGGACGATCTCGAGCCAGCGCGACTGGCCGAGGTGGCGGCTGTCGGGACCGACGAGGAGGATGTCCTCGCCTTCGCCCGCAAAGCCGATGCCGACACTCTTCTCCCAGTCCTTGAGGAGACCGACTCCGCCGATCGCGGGCGTGGGGAGGATGGCCGAGCCGCCGCCCGTCGCCTTGCTCTCGTTGTAGAGCGAGACGTTGCCCGACACGATCGGGAAATCGAGCGCGCGGCAGGCTTCGCCCATGCCCTCGAGGCAGCCGACGAACTGGGCCATGATCTCGGGCCGCTCGGGATTGCCGAAATTGAGGCAGTTGGTGACCGCGAGCGGGGTCGCGCCCACTGCGGAGAGGTTGCGATAGGCCTCCGCGATCGCCTGCCGCCCGCCTTCGACCGGGTCGGCATAGCAATAGCGCGGGGTGCAGTCGGTCGAGATAGCGATGGCCTTCCTCGTCCCGTGGACGCGCACCACCGCGGCATCACCGCCCGGCGTCTGCACCGTGTCGCCGCCGACCTGGCTGTCATATTGCTCGAAAATCCACCGGCGGCTCGCGAAATGCGCGCTGCCCATCATCTTCACGAGATCGCTCGCCGGATCGCAGGCGGGAATGTCGCCCAGCGGCGCGACCTTGGCCCAGGCCTTGTAGTCGTCCTGCGAAAGGTGCGGGCGATCATATTCGGGCGCCGCATCGGCGAGCGGGCCGAGCGGGATATCGCACACTACGTCGCCCTGCCACTCGAGCACCATGCGCCCGGTGTCGGTCACCTCGCCGATCACTGCGAAATCGAGCTCCCACTTGCGGAAGATTGCCTCGGCCATGGCTTCCTTGCCGGGCTTGAGGACCATCAACATGCGTTCCTGACTCTCGGAAAGCATCATCTCGTAGGGCGTCATGCCTTCTTCGCGCTGGGGCACCTTGTCCATGTCGAGCCTGAGGCCCGTCTCGCCGTTGGTGGCCATCTCGACGCTCGACGAGGTGAGGCCGGCCGCGCCCATGTCCTGGATGGCGACGATCGCGTCGGTCGCCATCAGTTCGAGGCACGCCTCGATCAGCAATTTCTCGGTGAAGGGATCGCCGACCTGCACGGTCGGGCGCTTTTCCTCGATGCCTTCGTCGAAGTCCGCCGACGCCATGGTCGCGCCGTGAATGCCGTCGCGCCCGGTCTTCGAGCCGACATAGACGATCGGATTGCCGATGCCGGTCGCTGCGGAATAGAAGATCTTGTCGGTCCTGGCGGTGCCCACCGTCATCGCGTTGACGAGGATGTTGCCGTCATAGGCGGGATCGAAATTGGTCTCGCCGCCGACCGTCGGCACGCCCACGCAATTGCCATAGCCGCCAATCCCCGCGACCACGCCGGCGATCAGGTGCCGCATCTTGGGATGGTCGGGCCGCCCGAAGCGCAGCGCGTTCATGTTGGCGACCGGCCGCGCGCCCATCGTGAAGACGTCGCGAAGGATGCCGCCCACGCCCGTCGCCGCACCCTGGTAGGGTTCGATGTAGCTGGGGTGGTTGTGGCTCTCCATCTTGAAGATCGCCGCATCGCCGTCGCCGATATCGATGACGCCCGCATTCTCGCCCGGCCCCTGGATCACCCACGCGGCCTCGGTCGGCAGCTTCTTGAGGTGCAGCCTGGAGGACTTGTAGGAGCAGTGCTCCGACCACATCACCGAGAAGATGCCGAGTTCGACGAGGTTGGGCTCGCGCCCGAGCGCCTCGAGGATGCGGTCATATTCTTCCGGGGAGAGCCCGTGTTCGGCGACGGTTTGCGCGGTGATCGTCTGGTCGGTCATGGCGGTGCTCTAGAGCGTGTGGCGGGGTAAAAAAAGCCCCCCGCGGCGGCGTGCTGCGGGGGGCTGTTTCGTTTCTCTTCGGGTCGAGCCTTAGCGGCTGCAGGACGATCCGTTGAAGGTGACCGTGTCACCATCCGGGCTGCCCGACAGGCTGGCACCGGCGGTTTCGCTGGTGAAGCCGCCGCCTTCGCCCTGGGTGAAGGTGACGCCCGCTTCGCCCTGCGGCGTGACGCGCGCGGTGAGGACTTCGCCGGTCTTGATCCAGTCGACCTGAATCAGCGCGTTGCTGCCCGAGCAGCGATAGTCGTCGCTGCCGACCATCACCGGGACCATCGACGGGTCGATCGGCGGGGCCTTGGCGAGTTCGTCCTTCATCGGATCGGCGGGGCCGCCGACTTCGATGACTTCGTCCTTCTGGTTGCAGCCGGCGATGCCGAGCGTGGCGACGAGAAGCAGGGGGAGGGTCTTCTTGAACATGCGCGTCCTTTCGCGGCTCGACCTCTTTCCGTCAAGGCCGGATTGCACTTCAGGCGTCTGATGCATAAGGATTCTTGCATGACCATGACGGCCAGACAGGAGCGGATCCAGCGGATCAGGATCGGACTCACCGGCCTCGCCTTCGTCTTCCTGCTGGTGCTGCTGGGTACCGCGGTGGGCGGATCGCGCGAGGAAGCGGTGGTCGAGACGGGCGTGGTCGAGAAGAAGCCCGACGAGCCGGCCGAGCCGCTTGCCGAGCTGGGCGCCGCGCCGGGCCAGGCTGCGGTCGAGCAGCCGGCGACGCCGCCCGATCCCGCGCTCGACGGCACCGCCACCGACGTGGTGGTCGACGAGATCGCGCGGCCGCTCGAAAAGGAATGAACCGCTCGCTTCTCCTTGGCGGTTTGGCGGGGTTCCTCGCCGTGGGCGGCATCGCGGTCGCGGTCGGCACCAGCTGGCATGCGCCGGACACGGCTGCGGGAGAGCTCGCGCCCCGCGACCCGACCGACCTCCTCCTCCTGTCGAGCCTGCCCTTGCTGTTCGGGACCGGTTTCGACCTCGACGCACAGCGCGCCCCGCTGGTCGACGCGCTGGAGGACGGCCATGAGATCGAGGCGATTGCGGTCGCCGACGCCGCCAGTCTCGAAGGCCACGACCTGCTCCTGATGGCGCACCCGCTCGCGCAGCCCGCCGACGCGCTCGTCGATCTCGACGAATGGGTCCGGGCAGGCGGCCATGTCCTGCTGCTCGCCGATCCGGGCCTCGCCTGGGACACGGGCCTCCCGCTCGGCCACCCGCAGGCGCCGCCGCCATTCTTCGCCGATACGGGCCTGCTCGGGCACTGGGGGCTGACGCTCGACGGCCCGCTGGACGCTGGCGAGGCGGGCGCGGCGACAGCGCTCGGCGCGACCGCGCCGGGCAGGCTCTCTTCCGACTCGCCGGGTTGCACGCTGCACGACGACGGCTTCGTCGCGCGCTGCCGGGTGGGCGAGGGGGCCGTGACGGTCATTGCCGACGCCGACCTGGCCGCGAGCGATCCCGGGATCGCGCTGATCCTGAACGAGCTCGCGAGCCTCGCGCGGTAACTTTTCGCTAACCCGCTCCGAGTCGCGCAAACGCGACATTCCAACAGACTTATCCACAGGGTCATGCCCATCGCGGCAGGGTATCTTGCGCCACCAAACTGGATCAAAAAACCGCAGAAATCCGCGCTGTGGCATTAAAACCCACGAAATGGCATCAAAACCCATTGTTTCCCGTCCTCGGATGGTTTACCAACAAGGGCTGTAGCGCGGGGCAACCCATTGCATGGTGCGATGATCCGGTGTCCGGGCGACGATGTCGCTCACCCGGAAACGGGGAAGGTCTGCCCGGCGCAGGGGAAGCGGCGTGGCTCTAGAGCATCTGTTCCAAGGCAGTGCTTTGAACGCGGTGGACGCGAAAGGTCGCGTTTCCGTGCCCGCCTTCCTGCGCTCGACGATCGAGCGTCGCGGCGATGCCCGCACCATCGTCCTCGCCAAGAACCCGCTGTTCGCCTGCCTCGACGCGTACGATCCCGCCTACGCCGCGCTGAAGCACGCCAAGATGGAGCGCCGCGCCGAGAAGAGCGAAAGCGCGATCGGCGCCGACCTCGACTACATGCAGGCCAACATGATGGCCTTCGCCGCCACCGAGGAAGTGCCCTACGACAAGTCCGGCCGCATCGTTCTTCCCCCCATGATGCGCCGCAAGGGACAGGTCGAGGAACTCGCACTCTTCCTCGGTGTCGGCGAGACCTTCCAGATCTGGAACCCGACCCTGTTCCTCGCCGACGAGCGCATTCCCGACGACATGAAGGACATCGCGCGCTTCCGGCTCGAAGAGCGGGGGCTTTCGGCATGAGCGCTCCCCATGTCCCGGTCCTCCTCGACGAGGTGGTCGAAGCGCTCTCCATCACCGACGGCGACGTCATCGTCGACGGCACTTTCGGCGCGGGCGGCTACACCCGCGCGATCCTTTCAGCGGGGGCGGGACGCGTGATCGGCTTCGATCGCGATCCGGACGCGGTGAGCGCCGGGCCGACACGCGTCCCCAGTTCCGCTCTGACCCTGATCGAGGCGCCTTTCTCGTCCCTCGATGTCGAGCTCGCCCAACGCGACCTTGTCCCAGTCGACGGGGTGGTGCTCGACATCGGGGTGTCCTCGATGCAGCTCGACGAGGCGGATCGCGGCTTCTCCTTCTCGCAGGACGGCCCGCTCGACATGCGCATGAGCCAGGCGGGGGAGAGCGCCGCCGATTTCCTCAATCATGCCGACGAGGCCGAGATCGCGCGCGTCATCAAGACCTATGGCGAGGAGCCGCGCGCCCGCCGCGTCGCCGCCGCCATCGTCCGCGCCCGCCCGCTCACCCGCACCGGCGAGCTGGCCGAGGTCGTGCGCCGCGCGCTGGGTCATCACAAGGGCATGAAGTCCGATCCCGCGACCCGCACCTTCCAGGCGATCCGCATCCACCTGAATGCCGAACTCGACGAACTCGAAGCCGGCCTGCGCGCCGCCGAGCGCGTCCTCAAGCCCGGCGGGCGCCTCGCGGTGGTGACCTTCCACAGCCTCGAGGATCGCATCGTCAAGCGCTTCCTGCGCGACCGCGGCGGCAAGGCGCCCGGCGGCTCGCGCCATCGTCCCGTCGCCGACGACGGGCTCGCCCCCACTTTCACTTCGGTTGCCAAGCCGGTCTCGCCGTCCGAGGCCGAGCTTCACCGCAACCCGCGCGCGCGCTCGGCGCGGCTCCGCTCTGCGGTCCGCACCGAGGCGCCCGCGTGGGACCAGGAGCTGGCCGCATGACCCGCACGCGCAGCTTCCGCCCCGTCATCATGGCCGCGCTCGTGCTGGTCGCGAGCCTGTCCTGCTACCTCATCAGCCTGCGCGTCGCCTCCGAGCGCGCCGCACTGGAGGGGATCGAGCAGAAGATCGCCTATGTCAGCCGCGACATTCGCACGCTCGAGACAGAGATCGGCACGCGCGGCCGCCTTGCCCAGCTCGAACGCTGGAACGTCCGCTTCCTGCGCCTGTCCGCGCCGCGCGCCGACCAGTTCGTCGACAGCGGCTTCGCGCTCGCAGCGCTCGCCATGCCCGAGAAGCGCGAGGCGATCGAAGCGCCGGTGGTGCTCGCCTCCGCCGACCGCGACGAGGCCGCCGACACGCTCGCCGGGCTGGTCCACACCGCTTCGATGACCACCGATTCCGACGAACCGGTTCGTCGCAAGGCCGAAATTGCCGTCGCGGACCCGCTCGCCCCCTTGCCCGCGGGCGCGACCCCGGCCAAAAGGAAAGCGGCGCCGACCGGTGCCGACAAGTCCGCCCACCCTGACACCGAGGCCCCGTCGACGCCATGAACGCGCCCCAGCCCGCCCTTGTCGCGAGCCCAGAGCGCCTGCGACTGGTCGGGCAGAAGCGCCGCCTTCTTGCCCTGACTCACCAGCGCCTGATGGTCGCGCTGCTCCTGTTCTTCGGGGGTGTCGCGCTGATCGGCCTACGGATCGGCTGGCTCGCCATCTTCGGCGACAGCGCGGGGCGCGCCGAATTTGCCTCCCACTACATTCCCCCGCGCGGCGACATCGTCGACCGCGAGGGAGAGACGCTCGCGCGCACGATCGATGCGTGGACCATTGCCATCCAGCCGCCCAAGGTGATCGGCAACAAGCTCGACCTCGCGCGCCAACTCGCCCGCCTGATGCCCGAAAAGGACGAGGCGGACTTCCTCGAGATGCTGCGCTCGAAGAAGAATTTCATCTATCTCAAGCGCCGCGCATCGCCGAGCCTGGTCGAGGCGGTCAACGCCATCGGCGAACCCGGCATCCAACTCACCCGCGAGCCCGATCGCCTCTACCCGCAGCTGAGCCTCGCTGCGCACGTGGTCGGCTACACCGACCTCGACGGCAAGGGCGTCGCGGGCGCCGAGCGCGCCTTCGAGGGTCGCCTGGCCGATCCCGCGCGCCGCGCGGAACCCATTGTCCTGTCGGTCTCGAGCCGCGTCCAGCAGGCGCTCGAACACGAACTGCAATCGGCGGTCGACCAGTTTTCCGCGATTGGCGCGGCGGGCGTCATCATGGACATCCACACCGGCGAAGTCCTCGCGATGACCTCGCTGCCGCAGCTCAACCCCAACGTGGCAGGCGAGGGCAGCCCCGAAGCGCGCTTCAACCGCGCCGCGCTGGGCGTCTACGAGCTCGGCTCGACCTTCAAGCCGTTCACCGTCGCGATGGCGATGGACGCGGGCGTCGTGCGATCGATGGGCCAGATGTACAATTGTCCCAAGTCGCTGACCGTCGGGCGGCACACGATTTCCGACACGCACCCGTTCGGGCGCGCCTGCTCGGTCGCCGAGATCATGATGGAAAGCTCCAACATCGGCACGGCGCAGATCGCGCAGCAGCTCGGCGCGGAAAAGCAGCGCGCATTCCTCAAGGCGATGGGCTTTCTCGACCGCGCCGACATCGAGCTGATGGAGCGCGGGCGTACCCTGGCGCCGCGCCAGTGGGGCGAGATCGAGACGCTCACCGTCGGCTACGGGCACGGCATCGCGGTCACCCCGCTCCACCTCGCTTCGGGCTATGCGACGCTGTTCAACGGCGGCCTCTACCGCGCGCCGACCTTCCTCAAGGTCGAGGAAGGCACCGAGCTACCCAAGGGCAAGCGCGTCTTCACTGAACAGACCAGCTACCGCATGCGCGCGCTCCTGCGCCTCGTCGTGATGAAGGGCACCGGCAAGAAGGCCGACGCGCCCGGCTACCGCGTCGGCGGCAAGACCGGCACTGCGGAGAAGCTCATCAACGGTCGCTATTCCAAGCAGGTCGTGGTCACCAGCTTCGCGGGCGTTTTCCCGATCGACGAACCCCGCTATGTGGCGGTCGTAATGCTCGATGAACCCAAGGGCACCAAGGAAACGTTCGGTTTCCGGACGGCGGGTTGGAACGTCGCGCCGGTGGTCAGCCGGACCATCGCGCGCGTCGCCCCGATGCTCGGCGTGCGCCCCAACATGGGCCGCGAGCCCGACATGAGCCAGGTGCTGCCCTACGTGTACGAAGACGAGGATTGATCGAATGCTCCTCCAGGACCTCGTCCGCCGCGGCGGGGAACAGCGTGTTACCGGTTTCGCCATCGACCACCGCAAGATCGAGCCGGGCTACGTCTTCGGTGCTTTTGCAGGTGCGCGCTTCAACGGCGAAGACTTCATCCCCGAGGCCGTCGAGCGCGGCGCGGTGGCGATCGTGTGCCGTCCCGGCGTCGATACCGGAACCGCCTTCCGGATCGAGAGCGACAATCCGCGCGAGACTTTCGCCCGGATCGCCGCGACCTTCTATGCGCCTTATCCCGACACCATCGTCGCGGTAACCGGGACCAACGGCAAGACGTCCACGGTCGAGATGTGCCGCCAGATGTGGCGCATGATGGGCAAGCGCTCGGCCTCGATCGGGACGCTCGGCGTCACCACCGCCGACGACCAGGTCAAGACCGGGCTGACCACGCCCGACATCGTCACCTTCCTCAACAACATGGCCGGCCTTGAGCGGATGGGCGTTACCCATGTCGCCTACGAGGCATCGAGCCACGGCCTCGACCAGCACCGCAGCGAAGGCGTCCATGTCGCCGCCGCCGCCTTTACCAATTTCAGCCGCGACCATCTCGACTACCATCCCACGATGGAGGACTATTTCGAGGCCAAGATGCGCCTGTTCGACGAGGTCGTCGCCGAGGATGGGACCGCGGTCGTGTGGACCGACGATCCCAGTTCCGATGCGGTCATCGCGCGCGCCAAGCAGCGCGGGCTCAAACTGATGACGGTAGGCGAGCGCGGCGAGACAATCCGGCTCGGCGATCGCCGCTCGACCGCGCTCGGCCAGGCGATGGCGATCACCCATGACGGCGAGACGCGGCTGCTCAAGCTTCCGCTGATCGGCGCCTACCAGGCCGCCAACGTACTTACCGCCGCCGGCCTGATGCTCGCGACCGGCGCCGGGTGGGACGACGTTTTCGCCGCGATGGGGCGCGTGTCGCCAGTGCGCGGCCGGCTAGAGCGCGCTGTCATCTCCAAGAAGGGTGCACCGGTCTATGTCGACTATGCCCACACGCCCGACGCGCTCGAGGCCGCCATCGCGGCGCTGCGTCCCCATGTCGAAAAGCGGCTGATCACCGTATTCGGTGCGGGCGGCGATCGCGATACCGGCAAACGCGCGCCGATGGGCGAAGTGGCTGCGGCGAGCAGCGACATCGTGATCGTCACCGACGACAATCCGCGCTCCGAAGATCCGTCCGCGATCCGCGCCGAGGTAATGCGCGGTGCACCCGACGCCATCGAGATTGGCGGGCGCCGCGAGGCGATCGAGAAGGCGCTGTCGCTGGCCGAGGCGGGCGACATCGTGCTCCTTGCCGGCAAGGGTCACGAACAGGGCCAGATCATCGGCGAGGTCACCCATCCTTTCGACGACGCCGAAGTGGCACGGGAGTGCGCCGCGTGAGCGCGCTGTGGACATCGGCCGAGATCGCCGAAGCCACCGGCGGCACCGTCAGCGCCGACTTCGAAGTGAGCGGCGTCACCTTCGACAGCCGCGAGGTGCAGGAGGGCGACCTGTTCGTCGCCATGCCCGGCACCGTCCATGACGGCCACAAGTTCGTGGGCAAGGCGATCGACGCGGGCGCAGCGGGCCTCCTCGTGTCCGAGCCGCAGGACCACCCGCACGTCCTCGTCGACAAGGTTGACGAAGCGCTGGAGGCGCTCGGCCGCGCCGCCCGCGCGCGCCTCGACGACAAGGCGGTCGTGATCGGTGTCACCGGCTCGGTCGGGAAGACCTCGACCAAGGAGGCGCTCTACGCCGCCTTGGACCGCACCAGCCACGGCGCCGCGCACCGTTCGGTCAAGAGCTACAACAATCATACCGGCGTGCCCCTGAGCCTCGCGCGCATGCCGCGCGAGACCTGCTTCGGCGTGTTCGAGATGGGTATGAACCATGCCGGCGAGATTTCCGCGCTGACGCGCATGGTCCGCCCGCACATCGCCGTCGTCAATGCGATCGCGCCCGCCCATATCGAGAATCTGGGCTCGATCGAGGCGATCGCCGACGCCAAGGCCGAGATTTTCGAAGGGCTCGAGCCCGGCGGCACCGCGATCGTTCCCGAGGCGAGCGACCAGCGCGACCGCCTCGTGCGCGCCGCACGCGGCCTCGCCGAACGCACGCTGACCTTCGGCGGCGAGGAAGGCGATGCCGCCGTGCTTCACGCGGTACCCGCACGCCGCGGCACGCTGGTGACCGCGCGGCTGCCGAGCCGCGAACTCACCTTCACCATCGCCCAGCCGGGCGAGCATTGGGTTTCCAACGCGCTTGCCGTGCTGGCGGCGGTCGGGGTCGCTGGCGGCGATGTCGCGGTCGCGGGGCTGGCGCTCGCCGACATGGGCGGGCTCGCCGGGCGCGGACAGCGGCACGCGGTCCCGGTCAATGGCGGCGAGGCGCTGCTGATCGACGAGAGCTACAACGCCAACCCCGCCTCGATGGAGGCGACCCTGAAGACGCTGGCCTCCGAAAAGGGCCGCAAGGTCGCGGTGCTCGGCGCGATGAAGGAACTCGGCGAGGAAGGCCCCGCGCTCCATGCCGCGCTGGCCGCACCGATTCTCGCCGCAGGGGTCGACCAGCTGGTCCTCGTCGGCGACGAAATGAAGGCGCTCGAAGACGCGCTTTCGGGCCAGCTCGCGATGACCCGTGTGGCCGATGCCGACCAGGCTACCGAGGCACTGCTGTCGACGATCCGCCCCGGCGATGCGATTCTCGTAAAAGCCTCGAATTCCGTGGGACTTGCCAAGCTCGTGGCGTCGGTGGCAGGGGGGCAGGCCTAATGCTTTACCTCTTCGCAGAATGGGTCGATTTCGCGGGCCCGCTCAACCTCATCCGCTACATCACCTTCCGTGCGGGCGCGGCGACCGCGACGGCGCTGGTCATCGGCCTGCTGCTGGGCCCGGCATTCATCGCCTGGTTGCGCAAGGTGCAGGGCAAGGGCCAGCCGATCCGCGCCGACGGACCGCAGTCGCACCTCGCCAAGCGCGGCACGCCCACCATGGGTGGCCTGCTGATCCTCATCTCGGTCGCCGTCTCGGTGCTGTTGTGGATGGATCTCACCAACGTCTACGTCTGGTCGGTGCTGCTGGTGACTGCGGGCTTCGGCCTGATCGGGTTTCTCGACGACTACGACAAGGTGAAGAAGGCGAGCAGCGCGGGCCTGTCGGCGAAGATGCGGCTGTTCCTCGAATTCTCGATCGCGGGCCTCGCCACCTGGCTGATGGTGCGCGTGTCGGGAACCGAGCTGTTCCTTCCCTTCTTCCAGGGCGCGGTCGTCGACCTCTCATGGCTTTACATCCCGTTCGGCGCGTTCGTGATCGTCGCGTTCGGCAACGCGGTGAACCTCACGGACGGCCTCGACGGGCTCGCGACCATGCCGGTGATCATCGCCAGCGTCGCTTTCACGCTCATCGCCTATCTTGTCGGCAACGCGGTGTTCGCCTCCTATCTCGGCATCCCGCACGTGCTGGGCACCGGCGACCTTACCGTGCTACTTCTCGCCATCTGCGGCGCGGGGCTCGCCTTCCTTTGGTTCAACGCGCCGCCCGCCGCTGTCTTCATGGGCGATACGGGCAGCCTCGCGCTCGGCGGGGCACTGGGCGCGGTCGCGGTCGCTACCCATCACGAATTCGTCCTTGCCATCATCGGCGGCCTGTTCGTGCTCGAGGCGGTCAGCGTTATCATCCAGGTCTTCTTCTACAAGCGCACCGGCAGGCGCGTCTTCCGCATGGCCCCGATCCACCACCATTTCGAGCAGATGGGCTGGTCCGAACCGACCGTCGTCATCCGCTTCTGGATCATCAGCTTCGTGCTGGCGCTGGCGGGTCTCAGCACGCTGAAGCTGCGGTGATCCTTTCGAAGGCCTGGCAGGGCAGGCGCTACGCGGTCTACGGTCTCGCCCGCTCGGGGCTCGCCAGCGTCGAGGCGCTGGTCCGATCGGGTGCCAAGGTCGCCTGCTGGGACGACCGCCAGGAAGCCCGAAACCAGGCCTCCCCCTTTGCCGAACGCGTGGATTTTCTCGAGCATGGGCTCGCAGGCTTCGACAGCCTCGTCGTCTCTCCCGGCGTGCCGCTCAACCGCCACCCGATCCGCATGGCTGCCGAGGAAGCCGGCTGCGATATCATCGGCGACGTCGAGCTGTTCGCTCGCGCCCGTGCCGGTCTTCCCGAGCACGCGGTCGTCGGCATCACCGGCACCAACGGCAAGTCGACCACTACCGCACTCGTCACCCATATCCTCAAGCAAGCCGGCGTCCCCGCCTCGATGGGCGGCAATATCGGCATCCCCATTCTCGCGCAGGATCCGCTACCCGAAGGCGGCGTCTACGTGCTCGAACTGTCGAGCTACCAGATCGACATCACGCAGACCCTCGACTGCGACGTCGCCTTGCTCTTGAACGTCACCCCCGACCATCTCGACCGCTATGACGGTTTCGACGCCTACCGCGCTTCGAAGGAGCGACTGTTCTCGATGCAGGGCGAGAAGGGGATCGCTATCCGCGAGCCCGACGGCAGCGGGATCGACACGTCACGTTGGCCCGCGCTCCAGGGCGCGCACAATGCCCAGAACGCGGTTGCCGCAATTCTTGCCGCCTCCGCGCTCGGCCTCTCGCGCGAGCAGATCGAGCAGGGCCTCGCCACCTTTCCCGGCCTGCCGCACCGCATGGAGCGCGTTGCCGAGAAAGACGGCGTCCTGTTCGTCAACGACAGCAAGGCGACCAACCCCGCGTCCGTGTCGCCCGCATTGTCCGCCTACGACCGCATCCGCTGGATCGCGGGCGGCCAGGCCAAAAGCGAGGACCTCGACGAATTGCTCCCGCACCTGGGCCGCGTCGCCAAGGCCTACCTCATCGGCGAGGCCGCGCCCTTGTTTTCGAGGCTGCTCGATGGTCATGTCGAGACGATGGTTGCAGGCACTCTCGCAGAGGCGGTGAAGGCCGCCGCCGCCGATGCGAAGGCGGGCGAGACCGTTCTCCTTTCGCCGGCGTGCGCCAGCTTCGACCAGTTCCGCGACTTCGAGGCGCGCGGCGATGCGTTCCGCGCCGCGGTGGAGGCCCTGTGAACGCCAAGCGTCCCTGGAACGAACCCGGCCGATACGGCCGCGCCGACCGTTCGGCGCTGGGCCGCTGGTTCTGGGAAGTCGACAAGGTGCTGCTGCTGCTGCTCGCGGTCCTCATCGGCTTCGGACTGATCGCGGTCGCCGCGGCCTCGCCCGCTGCCGCGCAGCGCCTGTCGGGCGGAAACGTCCAGTTCCCCGAGCTTTATTTCTTCACGCGCCAGCTGGCTTGGATCGCGATCAGCGTGCCGCTCATGGTCGTCATCTCGATGCTCGACCGGGCCACCGCGCTGCGCCTTTCGCTGATCGGCTGCGCGGCGATGATGGTCGCGCTGATGCTCGTTCCCCTCTTCGGGTTCGAGCGCAACGGCGCGCAGCGATGGCTCGACCTGGGCGTGCTCGGCTTCCAGCCGTCCGAATTCCTCAAGCCGGTCTACATCGTCGCGCTCGCTTACCTCTTCAGCCGCTACAGCCTCGAGAAGGCGGCGCTTCTCTCGGGCGCCCTGGTCGGCGCGATCGCCGTCTTCCTGATGCTCCAGCCGGACTTCGGATCGACCATCATCTTCGGTACGATGTGGGTCGCGATGCTGGCGCTCGCGGGGGTCAACCTGCGCATTCTGGCAGGGCTCGGCGTGGCCGGGGTGATCGGCATCGTCGCCGCCTATTTCCTCTATCCCGTCGCGACGGTGCGCATCGACGCCTTCCTGTTCGGCGAGGGCGACAATTTCCAGACCGAGAACGCGATGCGCACGCTGACGTCGGGCGGGCTGTTCGGCGCGGGGCCGGGCGCCGGGGTGCGCAAATTCTCGCTGCCCGAACCGCATACCGACTACATCTTCTCGGTGATCGGCGAGGAATTCGGACTCATCGCCTGCCTGTTCGTCGCCATTCTCTACTTGGCCATCGTCGCGCGCGTCCTCATCCGCCTGCTCGACGAGGAAGACCGCATGGCGATCCTCGCGGGTTCGGGGCTTGTCCTGATGTTCGGGCTTCAAGCCTTCATCAACATGGCGGTCAACGTCCAGATCGCCCCGTCCAAGGGCATGACGCTGCCCTTCATCTCCTACGGCGGCTCGTCCATGCTGGCCTTGTCGGTGATGATGGGATTGCTGCTCGCCTTCACGCGCGCGAACCCCTATCTCAACCGTTCGCCCTACGTCGTTCGTTGGAGCCGATCATGAATGTTACCCTCGCCGCCGGGGGCACCGGCGGTCACATGGTGCCGGCGCACGCGCTGGCCGTCGAACTCAAGCGGCGCGGGCACGGCGTGATGCTGGTGACCGACGCGCGCGGCGCCGCAGTGCCCGCCATTTTCGACGACGTTCCGGTCCACGTGCTTCCCGCGGGGCGCCTCGGCGGAGGCCCGCTCGGGCTGGTGAAAGCCTTCTTCGCCGTGCTCAAAGGCCGCAAGGCCGCGCGCGGCCTCTACCGCGACTTCACCCCCGACGTCGTCGTCGGCTTCGGCGGCTACCCTGCCTTCCCGGCGCTACTCGCGGCGAGCGCGGAGGGCGTGCCCACCGTCCTTCACGAACAGAATGCCGTGCTCGGCCGCGTCAATCGCCTGCTGGCGGGCAAGGCGAGGGCTGTCGCCACCGCCTACAAGCGCGTCGAACGGCTCGCCGACAAGTCCAAGGCCGTATTCGTCGGCAATCCCGTCCGCCAGGAAGTCGCCACGCTCGGCACCATGCCCTTCCCGGCCTTCGATGACACCGCGCCCCTCAACATCCTCGTCACCGGCGGCAGCCAGGGCGCAACCGTGCTCGGCGAGGTGGTTCCCGAAGCGATGGCATTTCTCCCCGATGCGCTGCGTCACCGCCTCCACATCGTCCAGCAGTGCCGCGCCGAGGACATCGAACGCGTGCGCCAGCGCTACAAGGAGCTCGACATCCCGGCCGAGACGATGACCTATATCGAGGACATGCCGCGCCGCATCGGCGACACGCATCTCGTCATCGCGCGCGCGGGCGCCTCGACCATCGCCGAGCTGACCGCGGCGGGCCGCCCCGCCATCCTCGTGCCGCTGCCGATCGCCACCGACGACCACCAGACCGCCAATGCGCGCGAGCTGGCCCGGGTGGGCGGTGCGCGCATGATCAAGCAGCCCGATTTCACGCCCGAGACGCTTGCCGCGCAGGTCGCCGAGATCTGCTCCGACCCGCAGGCGCTCGCCAACGCGGCCGGGCGCAGCCTGTCGGTTGGCAAGCCCCATGCGGCCGAGGAACTCGCCGATCTCGTCCTGGCCATCGGCGCGGGCGACAACCCGCTTCCCACCGACCCCGTCGGCGCTCCCGCACGCCCGACCCCGCGGCCCAGCGGGATGGGGGTGCCGGCATGATGAAGGCACTCGGGCGCGACCTCGGCACCATCCACTTCGTCGGCATCGGCGGCATCGGCATGTCGGGCATCGCCGAAGTGATGCACCAGCTTGGCTACACCGTGCAGGGCAGCGACATGAAGGACGGGCCGGTCGTGCAGAAATTGCGCGACGCGGGAATCACCGTCCATGTCGGCCACGCGCCGGAGAATCTGGGCGATGCGGAAGTCGTCGTCTGCTCGACCGCCGTCAAGCGCACCAACCCGGAGGTCCAGGCCGCTGCAGAGCGCCGCCTGCCGCTGGTCAAACGCTCCGAGATGCTCGCCGAACTGATGCGCATGCAGCAGACCGTCGCGGTCGCTGGCACCCACGGCAAGACCACCACCACCTCGATGATCGCCGCCCTGCTCGATGCGGGCGGGATCGACCCGACCGTCATCAACGGCGGCATCATCAACCGCTACGGTTCGAACGCCCGCCTCGGCAAATCTGACTGGATGGTGGTCGAGGCGGACGAGAGCGACGGCAGCTTCCTGCGCCTCGACGGCACGATCGCGGTGGTCACCAACATCGATCCCGAGCATCTCGACCATTATGGCGGCTTCGACGAGGTCAAGGCCGCCTTCTGCCAGTTCGTCGAGAACGTGCCCTTCTACGGGCTCGCGGTGATGTGCATCGACCATCCCGAGGTGCAGAACGTGATCGGGCTGGTCCAGGACCGCCGCATCCGCACCTACGGCTTCTCGGCGCAGGCCGACCTTCGCGCCGACCATGTCCGCCCCGAACTGGGCGGCACGCGCTTCGACGTGGTCCATACCGATCGCGACGGCAATGTCTCGACGATGGCCGACATCTTCGTGCCCATGCCGGGGCGCCACAACGTCCAGAACGCGTTGGCCGCGATCGGCGCAGCGATGGAGCTCGGCGTGACCGAGGAGCAGATCCGCGAGGGCTTCAACAGTTTCGACGGGGTCAAGCGCCGCTTCTCGAAGGTTGGCGAGGTGGGCGGCGCGGTGGTCATCGACGACTATGCGCACCATCCCGTGGAAATCCGCGCCGCGCTGCAGGCCGCGCGCGATGCGGTCGAGGAAGGCGGGCGCGTCATCGCGGTCGCCCAGCCGCACCGCTACACCCGCCTTCGCGATCTGATGGACGAGTTCCAGACCGCCTTCAACGAAGCCGACATCGTCATGGTCACTCCGGTCTATGCCGCGGGCGAGGACCCGATCGAAGGCGTCGACGCCGAGGCGCTCGCGCAGGGACTTCGCGACCGCGGGCACCGCATGGTGCGTACCGTCGCCGACGAAGCCGACCTCGCCAACGCGCTGCGCGACATCGCCGCGACCGGCGACATCATCCTGATGATGGGTGCGGGCGATATCACCGGCTGGGCCGCACGCCTCGCCGACGGCATCCAGAGGGCGAGGGCCGACAAGTGAATTCGATGCCCGCCGTGCGCGGCAAGTTGACCCGGGACGCCGCCATTTCCAAGCTCACCTGGTTCAAGGTCGGTGGCCCGGCCGACGTCCTGTTCGAACCCGCAGACGTAGAGGACCTGCAGGCCTTCCTTCGCGACCTCGATCCCGCCATTCCCGTCATGGGGCTCGGCCTGGGCTCGAACATGATCGTGCGCGACGGCGGCGTGCCCGGCGTGGTCATCAAGCTCGGCAAGCCCTTCGCCAAGGTCGAGGCGCTCGACAGGCATCGCCTTCGCTGCGGCGGCGCGGCGCACGGCATCCTCGTCTCGAGCAGTGCGCGCGACGCGGGCATTGCGGGTCTCGAATTCATGCGCTCCATCCCGGGCACGGTCGGCGGCTATGTCCGCATGAACGGCGGCGCCTACGGGGCGGAGACCTGCGACGTCCTTGTCGAGACCGACGTCGTGCTGCGCGACGGCACGCTCAAGACCTTGTCGAACGCCGACCTCGGCTACTCCTATCGCCACTCCGAACTGCCCGAGGGCGCGATCGTCGTCTCGGCATTGTTCGAGGGCCGCGAGGGCGATCCCGAAGCCATCCAGGCCGAGATGGACCGGATCGCCGAAGCGCGCGAGCAATCGCAGCCGCTGCGCACCAAGACCGGCGGCTCGACCTTCAAGAACCCGCCGGGCACGAGCGCCTGGAAGGAAGTCGACGCGGCGGGCTGTCGCGGGCTGCAGATGGGCGGCGCGCAGGTCAGCGAGAAACACACCAATTTCCTCATCAACACGGGCGATGCGACCGCGGCCGACATCGAAGGCCTCGGCGAAGAGGTGAGGAGAAGGGTCAAGGCCCATTCGGGAGTTGAACTCGAATGGGAAATCCTAAGAGTGGGGCGCAAGGAAAGGTGAGCGTGGACAAGGACATTCATATCGTCGTGCTGATGGGCGGCTGGTCGGCCGAGCGCGACGTGTCGCTGATGAGCGGCAAGGGCGTGATCGAGGCGCTCGGCGAACGCGGCTTCACCAACGTCACCCCCGTCGACATGGACCGCAACATCGCCCGCGTGCTCGAGGAATTGCGCCCCGACATCGTCTTCAACGCGCTTCACGGTTCGCCCGGCGAGGACGGCACGGTGCAGGGCATGATGGACCTGATGGGCATCCGCTACACCCATTCGGGCCTGGAGACCTCCGCGGTCGCGATCGACAAGCAACTGACCAAGTCGGTGCTCGAACCCCATGGCATCCCGATGCCGCCGGGCAAGGTAGTGACCAGCGCCTCGCTCTACGAAGGCGATCCGATGGCGCGGCCGTTCGTGGTCAAGCCCGTCAACGAGGGCAGCTCGGTCGGCATCGCGATCGTCACCGACGAGAGCAATTACGGCCACCCCATCTCGTCCAGGGCGAAGGGCCCGTGGCAGGATTTCGACCGCCTGCTCGCCGAGAAATATATCGAGGGTCGCGAACTCACCGTCGCGGTGATGGGCGACACGCCCTTCTGCGTCACCGAATTGAAGCCCAAGGCCGGCTGGTACGACTACGAGGCAAAGTATACCGACGGGAAGACCGACCATGTCTGCCCCGCCGACGTGCCCGAGGAGATCGCCGAGGCGATGAAGGCCCATGCGCTCGCCGCGCACCGGATTCTCGGCTGCAAGGGCGTCTCGCGCTCCGACTTCCGCTGGGACGACGAGAAGGGCGTTGACGGCATCTTCCTGCTCGAAACCAATACCCAGCCCGGCATGACGCCGCTCAGCCTCGTGCCCGAACAGGCCGCCGCGATCGGCATTTCCTATGGCGAGCTGGTCGAGAAGATCATCGAGGAGGCGCTGGAGGGGTGAGCGCCAAGCACGTCAAGAGATCCGCACCCAAGCGGCGGGCCGCCAAGGCCCGTCCCAAGACGGCTGCGGTCTCGAAGACGATTTCCAAGACCCTCAGCGTCGAACAGAGCCAGGCCGACAAGGTCGCGCGCGGCGCCTTCGCCGCGCTCATCCTCGTCGTCGTTTTGGCCGTGCTCTACGCGCTCGGCGTCCCGGCGCGGATCGGACAGGCTGCGGGCGAGACGCTCGGCGACATGGGCTTTCGCGTGCAAAGCGTCGACGTGGTCGGCATCGAGCGGATGGACAGCAAGCCCGTCTACGCGCTTGCGCTCGACCAGCGCGCCTCCGCGCTTCCTCTCGTCGATGTCGAGGGCATCCGCGGCCGCCTGCTCGACTATGGCTGGGTCAAGGACGCACGCGTCTCGCGCCGCTATCCGGACACGCTGGTGGTCGATATCCTCGAACGCGAACCTGCCGCGCTGTGGCAAGGCAAGGACCGACTGTTCCTGATCGACGAGGAAGGCGTGCTGCTCGACCGCGTGCCGGTCAGCGACATGCCCGACCTGCCGCTGCTGTTCGGCGATGGCGCCAACCAGGCCTATCCCGAACTCGTCCGCTTGCTCGACGGCGAACCGGCGCTCCGCGCCCAGCTCGCTTCGGCGCGCCGCGTCGGCGGGCGGCGCTGGGACCTCAACGTCCAGTCGGGAGAGATCATCCTCCTTCCCGAAGGCGAGGACGATGCACGCGCCGCGCTCGCGAAATTCATGAAGATGGACCGCGCAACACCTCTTCTCGGACTGGGAATCGAACGCTACGACCTGCGCGTGCCGGGGCAGGCGATCGCGCGCGTGCCCGGCCTGTCCGGGGAACAAGACTAAGCATGGCTGCGCCATCCGAAAAACAGCTTATCGCCGCGCTCGACATCGGCTCGTCCAAGGTGTCCGCGCTGATCGTGGAAAAGGACGCCGAGGGGAGCCTGCGCGTGCTCGGCACCGGCCAGCGCGAAAGCCGCGGGGTCCGGCGCGGCGCGATCGTCGACATGGACCTGTCGGAGGTCGCGGTGCGCGAGGCGGTCGACCTTGCCGAGCGCATGAGCGGTGCGACCATCGACGACGTGTGGGCGAGCTTTGCCGCGGGCGGGCTCATTTCCGACCTCGTCGCGGTCGAGGTCGAACTGGGCGGGCACGCGGTCGAGCATGACGATATCGACAAGCTCCTCGCCGCAGGCCGCGAGGCAACTGAGCGCGAGGGTCAGGTCACGCTGCATGCGCATCCTGCGCTCTACACGATCGACGGGGTGCAGGGGGTCAAGAACCCGCTCGGACTCCACGCCACCCGCCTCGGCGTCGACATCCACGTCGTCGCCGCGGACGAGGCCCCGCTCAAGAACATCGATTACGCGATCCGCTCGGCGCATCTCGGTGTCGGCGCGATCATCGCCGCCCCCGTCGCCAGCGGGACCGCCTGCCTGACCGACGACGAGCGCGATCTCGGCGTGGCGCTGGTCGAACTGGGCGCCGACATCACCAACGTATCGCTTCACATGGGCGGCATGCTGGTCGGCCTGAAGACCATTCCCCTGGGCGCGCGCGACGTGACCGAGGACATCGCCATGGCGTTCGGAGTCCCGCGCCGCGAGGCCGAGCGGATGAAATGCTATTACGGGTCGGCGATGCAAAGCCCGCGCGACAATCACGAGATGATCGATGCGGCGGTCGGCAATGGCGGCGAACCGGTGCGCATCACCCGCGCCCAGCTCGTCACCGTCATCCGCCAGCGGATCGAGGAAATTGCCGGCCTCGTCGACGGCGCGCTCAAGGACCTGGGGTTTGCCGGCCCCGTCGGGCGGCAGGTCGTGGTCACCGGCGGCGGCGCCGAACTTAAGAATATCGCCGACTATCTGCAGGGCGTGCTCGGTCGTTCGGTCCGCGTCGGCCGTCCCCGGCGCATCCCCGGCCTACCCGAAGCCATGCAGGGGCCGGGCTTCGCGACGCTGGTCGGGCTTGCGCGGCTCGCGTCGGCCGAAAGCGGCGACATTCGCGACCTTGCCCTGGGCGCGCTGCGCGAACAGGGCGGCGGGGGGCTGCTGCGCCGCCTGATCCGTGTCCTGAAGGGCGCTTGACCGAGTCTTAAAAGTCACGGTGAGGCGCGTCTTGCGTCCCATTCTGAATCACTTGTTCACTTTTTTGGTTTCGCCCTCATTTTTTGCTTGGGGTCGGGACTCATGATGTGCAAGAATCGCAACAAGTAGAAAGTCTTGAGAGGGAATGGGGGATCATATGAGCATTGATCTGATGCGGCCGGAAGTCGACGAGCTTCGCCCGAGGATCAGCGTCATCGGTGTCGGCGGCGCGGGCGGCAACGCCATCGCCAACATGATCCGCTCGGACGTGCAGGGGGTCGAGTTCCTCGTCGCCAACACCGACGCCCAGGCGCTCAACGCCTCGGACGCCGACACCCGTATCCAGCTCGGCATGAAGATCACCCAGGGTCTCGGTGCCGGCTCGCGCCCCGAAATCGGTCGCGCTGCCGCCGAAGAGACGATGGAAGAGATCGAGCGCGCACTCGAAGGCGCGCACATGTGCTTCATCGCGGCCGGCATGGGCGGCGGCACCGGCACGGGCGCCGCGCCCGTCATCGCCAAGACCGCGCGCAACAAGGGCATTCTCACTGTCGGCGTGGTCACCAAGCCGTTCGCCTTCGAAGGCGCGCGCCGCATGCGCTCGGCCGAAAGCGGGCTCGAGGAGCTCCAGCAGCACGTCGACACGCTGATCGTCATTCCCAACCAGAACCTGTTCCGCCTTGCCAATGCCGACACGACCTTCAAGGAAGCGTTCGAGATGGCCGACGAGGTGCTCCAGCAGGGCGTGCGCGGCATCACCGACCTCATGGTCATGCCCGGCCTCATCAATCTCGACTTCGCCGACGTCCGCTCGGTGATGGGCGAGATGGGCAAGGCGATGATGGGCACCGGCGAAGCCGAAGGCGACAACCGCGCCATCGAAGCCGCCGAAAAGGCGATTTCCAACCCGCTGCTCGACGGCGTGTCGATGAAGGGCGCGAAGGGCGTCATCATCTCGATCACCGGCGGCATGGACATGAAGCTCATGGAAGTCGACGAGGCGGCCAGCCACATCAAGGAACTGGTCGACGACGACGCCAACATCATCTGGGGATCGGCCTTCAACGACGACCTCAACGGCAAGATCCGCGTCTCGGTGGTCGCCACCGGCATCGATGGCGAGGAAGCGACCATGCCGACCGGCCAGTCGACTTCGACCGGCATGGGCAATGCGGGCAAGGTGTTCGCCTTTCCCGGCAAGACCATGACTGCGGCGGCGCCCGCGGCAGCCGAACCGGCGTCGCGCGACGCCGACGATGACGGCGAGGCGCTCGACCTCACCGAAGAAGCCGATATCGACGACGATGGCGAAGAGCTTCTGCTCGGTTCGGACGACGTACTGACCCAGCCGGTCGGTGCCCCGCCGATCGCGCCGCCGATGGATGACGAGGATGACGGCGAGATCGCGGCCGACATCGCCGACGAGACGCCCCGTGCGCAGGTCGAGAGCGGCACGTTGTTCGAGCGCATGTCCAACATCGCTCGCGGCACGGCCGCAGCCGAAGGCGGGTTCGCCGACGGTCCGGGCTTCCGCGAGCCGATCGACATTCCGCGCTTCCTTAACCGTCAGAATAATCAGTAGAAACTTAATTTCGGGCGGGCCGTTCGTCGCGTGACGCGCACGGCCCGCCGAACCTTTACCTCTTGTCAGCTTCGCGAAAGCCAAAATCTGGCATGAGCCTTTCCATGCGAACCAAATTCCTCAGCGGGGCGGCGAAGGCGGGGCTGCTCGCCGCGACCGCGTGGGTCATGATGCCCGCGGCGGCAGCGGCGCAACCCTATGACGAGACGCCGGGGCAGGCGCTGTCGCGCAACCTGCGTATCCTCGCCAACGATCCCGACAATTTCGACGCCCTGATCGAGGCCGGCAACGCCTCGGTCGAAATCGGCGATCTCGCCACTGCCGCCGGTTTCTTTGGCCGCGCGGAGGAGGAGCGTTCGGGGCACCCCGAGCCGCAGGCCGGCATGGGCAGGATGATGGTGGCGATGGGCGATCCCGTGCCCGCATTGCGCTATTTCGACGAAGCGGCGCGCCGCGGCGGGCGGCCCGAAACCTTCGCTGCCGACCGCGGGCTCGCGCACGACCTTCTCGGCGATACCGACAAGGCGCAGGCCGACTATCGCCTCGCGCTCGGCCGCGCCGACGATGCCAAGGCGCGCCGCCGCCTGGCCCTGAGCCTTGCCATCACCGGCGACCGGACCGCGGCGATGGCCTTCCTGACCCCGCTGCTCCAGCAGGGCGATCCGGCCGCGCGCCGCGCCCAGGCGTTCGTGCTCGCGCTGACCGGCGACCTCGATGGCGCGCGCCGCGCGATCGACAGCGCGATGCCCGGTGCCGCCGACCAGATCGGCCCCTTCCTCCAGAAGCTGCCGCGCATCGACAAGCGCCAGAAGGCCGCGGCGGTGCATCTCGGCCTGTTCCCGGGCGAGGGCGAGATCAAGCTTGCCGAGGCCGCGCCGCCTCCCGTTGCCCAGCGCCAGGAAGCCGCGCCGCCCCCCAGGCAGCAGGCGCGCCAGCCTTCGCGCCAGCAGGCCGAACCGGCCGGCAAGTCCCGCCGCGACAAGAGCGCAAAGAAGCCGGCCGTAGGCAAGCGCGTCGACGTCGTACGCACTCCGATCGGACAGGCGGAAGCGACCTCCGCGTCGGGGCAGGCCGCGCCGCGCGAGGTCGATGTCGGGTTCCGTCTCCCTTCGACGAGCACCCCGATCGAGCCGCCGCGCGGAAATGTCGAGAGCGTCTCGCTCCCCCCGGCGCGCAGCCAGGAGACTTATGCGCCGCCCCCCGCGCCCACGCCGTCCGAGACGACCGGGACGCGCCTGGCGAGCATCGACAAGCTGCTGAAGAGCGGCAGTCCCTCGAACGAGACTGCGCTCGGGACCGCGCCGCCGGCTTCGACGCCGAAATACGAGGTCCCGCCCGCGCCCACGCCAAAGTACGAGGCCAGGCCCAAGGTCGAGGCCAAGGCCCCGCCGCCCGCGCCCAGGAAGCCCGATATCGGCGTCGAGGGCACGACCTGGATCCAGCTGGCCGGCGGGTCGCGCGCCGACGGCATGCCGCGCGAATGGAGGCGGCTGCAGGGCAAGGCAGGCAACCTGCTCGACGGCCAATCGGGTCACGTCACGCAGGGCGTCGACTATTTCCGCCTCGTCATCGGCCCCTTCTCCTCGAAGGACACAGCGCAGTCGCTGGTCAACAAACTTCGCGGCAACGGCATTGACAGTTTCGTCTGGACGCGTAGCCCCGCACAGCTGAAGATCGAGAAGCTGTAAGGGGACTTTCATGAGGCTTGGCGATGCGCTCGCCGCTCGACCCGAGCGATCGCGCGGGCGTGCCCACGCGGAAGACGACCGCGGCCCGCGCGGACCCCGCGACACGTTCCAGCGCGACCGCGACCGCATCATCCACTCGGTCGCCTTCCGCCGCTTGCGCCACAAGACGCAGGTATTCGTCGCGCCCGACGGCGACCATTTCCGCGTCCGCCTGACCCACAGCCTCGAAGTCGCGCAAATCGGCCGCGCCATGGCCCGCGCGCTGGGCCTCAACGAGGACCTGACCGAAGCGCTATGCCTCGCCCACGACCTCGGCCACCCGCCCTTCGGCCATGGCGGCGAGGACGCGCTGTCGCGCACGCTCGCGGCCGCCGGCGGGTTCGATCATAATGGCCACTCGATCCGCCTCGTCAGCCTGATCGAGACGCCTTATCCCAATTTCGAAGGCCTCAACCTCAGCTGGGAGATGCTCGAGGGCCTCGCCAAGCATAACGGCCCCGTCGCCGAGCCCGGATGGGCGCTCGCCGAGGCCGACGCGGTGCACGGGCTCGACCTCGATTCCTGGCCCAGCCTCGAGGCGCAGCTCGCCGCGATCGCCGACGATATCGCCTACGACAATCACGATATCGACGACGGGCTGCGCGCCGGGATCCTCGATCTCGATCAGCTGATCGCCGAAGTCCCGCTAGTCGCGCGGCATTGGGCCGCGATGGAGCGGCGCCATCCGGGCCTCGATGCGTCGCGCAAGCAAAGCGCGCTGGTGCGCGACATGATCGGCACGATGGTCGGCGACGTGCTCGCGGAAACGCGCCGCCGCGTGGCCGATGCCGGGGTCGCGACGATCGAAGACGTGCGTGCCGCGGGCGTCCCGCTGGTCGGCTTCTCGCCCGAATTGCAGGCCGAGGAGCGCACCTTGAAGCGCCACCTCTATGCCCATCTCTACGACAGCGCGCCGCTCCAGCCGATCCGCCGCGAGGCGCAGCGCATCGTCTCGGACCTCGCCCGCGCTTATATCGACGATCCCTCGCTCCTCCCCGAAGGCTGGCAACGCGGCGAGACCGAAACCCATCGCCTGCGCGGCATCGCCGACTATATTGCGGGCATGACCGATCCCTTCGCGATCCGCCGCCACGAAGAGCTGGTCGGCCCCGTCCACTTGCCGGACCGCTTCTGATGGCGCGCATCGCCCTCATCGGCGCGACCGGCCTCATTGGCTCGAAACTGGTGCCGATGCTCGAGGGCCAGCAGCTCCTCTCGCTCGCCCGCCGTGCCACGTTGCCGAGCCGCGCGGGCTGGCGCGAGAAGGTCGGTGAGATGAAGGTGTGGCCCTCCATGCTCGAAAGCGAGCAACTCGACATCGCAATCGCGGCGATCGGCACGACCTGGGCCAAGGCGAAGGACTGGGCGACGTTCGAGGACATCGACCGCAACGCCGTCGCCAATTTCGCCAAAGCCGCGCGCGAGGCGGGCGCACGCCAGCTCATCGTCGTCTCCTCGGTCGGCGCGGACGTGGGTAGCAGGAGCGAATATCTGGCCATCAAGGGCCGCATGGAAGCAGACGTGTCCGACCTCGGCTACGCGCGCGTCGACCTGTTCCGCCCCGGCCTGCTGCGCGGCGAGCGCGGCAAGGAGCGGCGGATGAAGGAGCGTTTCGGCATCCTTCTCTCGCCCGCGATCAACCTCGCCTTGCGCGGCAGGTTGTCCAAGTTTCAGGCCATCGATGCCGCCTTGGTCGCGTCCGCCATGCGCGCCGCGATGGACGAGACCGCACCCGGCACCTTCGTCCACCACAATGCGGAAATCCGCAAACTGGCCCGATAGGGGACAGGCAAATCCGCCGATTTGGGCGACTCGGTTAACCCATGTTATACGCGTCATCAGACGGTGGAGGTGGGCATGCTTGAACTGATGGTCGCAGCGATGCTGGTGTCTGGCTCGGACAATTCGGGCACGACCGATTTCGGCGTGCGTGAACTTCCCAGCCTCACGGCCGCGCCCCAGCCGATGCTCGGCGCGATTATGCCGGTCGACATGGGCGCGATCAGCGCGATCGGGCGCCAGTGGGGGGTCGTCACCTCGACCTATCGCAGCCCCGCGCACAACCGCCGCGTCGGCGGCGTGCCCAACAGCTTCCACCTCAAGAATCGCGCCATCGACATCGCACGGCGTCCGGGCGTGCGCCATCACCAGATCGCCGCCGCCTTTCGCGCCGCAGGCTACCGCCTGATCGAGAGCCTCGACGAGGGCGACCACAGCCACTTCGCGTTCGGGACCGGTGCCGAAGGGCCCGCGCGACCGATGGCGACGATCGTCCGTGACGGTGCCAAGCCGACCGAATGGCGCATCGTCTTCGCGCCCAAGTCGACCGACTAGGCGCTGCGCCTTCACACAAAAGGATGACGCGCGCGGCGCGCTGCGCTAGGGCGCATGCCCTGTTCCCCACTGTGTTGATGGACCGATAATCCCGTGAGCCTCTACGCCCGTTTTTCCGCCGATCTCGACAGCATCCTCGACGCGCTCGTCGCCGAGGGCACGATCCCTGCCGATGCCAACCGCAAGGGCGTCGCGGTCGAGCCGCCGCGCGATCCCTCGCACGGCGATCTCGCGACCAATGCCGCGATGGTGCTGGCCAAGCAGGCGAAGACCAACCCGCGCGCGCTCGCCGAGGCCATCGCGCCCAAGCTCGAGGCGCTGGACGGCGTGTCGAAGGTCGAAATCGCGGGCCCCGGCTTCATCAACGTGCGGCTCGGCGAGACGGTCTGGCAGGACGAACTGACCGCGATCCTCTCCGAAGGCGCCGCCTACGGCCGTTCCACGAGGGGCGAGGGCGAGACGGTCAACGTCGAATATGTCTCGGCCAATCCGACCGGCCCGATGCACATGGGCCACTGCCGCGGTGCGGTGGTCGGCGACGCGCTCGCGCGGCTGCTCGAATGGGCGGGCTACGGAGTGGTCAAGGAATATTACGTCAATGACGCGGGCAGCCAGGTCGACACGCTCGCCCGCTCCGCGCACCTACGCTACCGCGAGGCGCTCGGCGAGGACATCGGCGAAATTCCCGAGGGCCTCTACCCGGGCGACTATCTCGTCCCCGTCGGCAAGCTGCTCGCCGACGAGTTCGGCGACAAGTGGGTCGGCAAGCCCGAGAGCGAATGGCTCCAACTGTTCAAGACCAAGACCGTCGCGGCGATGATGGACCTCATCCGCGCCGACCTCGCGCTGCTCGGCATCCACCACGACGCCTTCGCCTCGGAAGCTGACCTCCAGGCATCGGGCCAGGTCGACAAGGCGCTCGATGAACTGCGCGCCAAGGACCTCGTTTACGAAGGCGTGCTCGAAGCGCCCAAGGGCGAGACGCCCGACGACTGGGAGCCGGTCGAGCTGACCCTGTTCAAGTCGACCGAGTTCGGCGACGACCAGGACCGCCCGATGAAGAAGTCGGACGGCAGCTGGACCTATTTCGGCGCCGATGCCGCCTACCACCGTTCCAAGGCCCGCGGCTGGGCTTCGGGCACCGCGGCCGACCATCTCGTCAACATCTGGGGCGCCGATCATGCCGGCACGGTCAAGCGCGTCCAGTCGGCGGTAAAGGCGCTGACCGACGGCGCGGTCGACCTCGACGTCAAGCTCGTCCAGATGGTGCGCCTGTTCCGCGCGGGCGAACCGATCAAGATGTCGAAGCGCGCCGGCAATTTCGTGACCCTCGCCGACGTCGTGCGCGAAGTCGGCAAGGACGTGGTGCGCTTCATGATGCTCACCCGCAAGGCCGACGCGCCGCTCGACTTCGACTTCGCCAAGGTGGTCGAAGCCTCGAAGGACAACCCGGTCTTCTACGTCCAGTACGCCCATGCCCGCATCTCGAGCGTGATGCGCAAGGCGGAAGGTCTCGGTATGGCGACCGCGGGCGGCGACCTGTCGCTGCTCGATGGCGAGGAACTCGCGCTGGTCGCTCACGCGGCGCAATTCCCTCGCGTCGTCGAACAGGCAGCGAACGCGCACGAGCCGCACCGCATCGCCTTCTATCTCTACGACCTCGCCGCGGCCTTCCACGCACTGTGGAATCGCGGCAACGATCACGCGGAAAAGCGCTTCATCCTCGAGGATGACCCCGCCACGACCACGGCACGTCTCGACCTCGCGCGCGCGATCGGGCAGGTATTGCGCAACGGCCTCGACATCATGGGGGTGGAGGCTGCCGAGGAGATGCGTTGATGGCGGAGGAAGAGCGGCTTCCCTGGCTCGAAGCAGTCGATGACGAGGATGCGCCGCGGGGGATTTCCACCGCCAAGATGGCGACCGGCCTTGCCGTCGTGCTCGGCGCTGCGGCGCTGGTCGCGGCCAGCATGTTCTATCTCGGTCGCAGCGGCCCTTCCGCCGACGGCAAGCCGATCCTGATCGAAGCGCCCGAGGAACCCTACAAGGTCAAGCCCGAGGATCCGGGCGGGCTCGACGTCGCCGGCGACAGCGACACCGCTTTCGCGACCTCGGCGGGCGAGGATCCCGACGCCCAGCTCGATCCCGACAAGCTCGCCCAGGCTCCGCGCATCGCGGTTGATACGCCCGCGCCCGCTCCCGCACCAGCACCGGCGCCCGCACCAAGGCCGACGCCCGCGCCGGCTGCCGATCCGACCCCGGCGCCCGCCACCCCGCCCGAAGCCGCGCCATCGGGCCCGACGATCCAGCTCGGCGCCTACGGAACGCGCGCCAAGGCCGAAACCGGCTGGGTGCTGCTCTCCTCGCGCTTCCCCGAGGTTGCCGCGCTCGAGAAGCGTATCGTCGAGGCGCGCGTCGACGGGCGCACCCTCTATCGCCTGCGGGCCGTGGCTCCCAGCGGGGGCGCTGCCGGGGCCGCCTGTGCCGCACTCAAGGCGGCGGGCGAGAACTGCATCCGGGTCAACTGACATGATGAGCGCGATCTTCGGCCTGTCGGGGCCGGTCCTGACCGACGAGGAGCGCGCCTTCTTCAAGAACGCCGATCCGGCAGGCTACATCCTGTTCAAGCGCAACTGCGCCGATCCTGCGCAATTGAAGCGCCTGACCGACGATTTGAAGGCGATCCACGGCCGCGACGACGTCGCCATCCTGATCGACCAGGAAGGCGGGCGGGTAGAGCGGATGCAGCCGCCCGAATGGCCGGCTTTCCCTGCCATGGGCCGCATTGCCGCGCTTTACGACACCGCGCCGAGCTCGGCGATCGAGGCAGCGCGCGTCAACGCCCGCGCGATAGGGCTGATGCTCGCCGAGGCCGGAGTCAACGTCGACTGCCTGCCCTTGCTCGACGTGCGCCAGGAAGGCGCCGACAACATCATCGGCGATCGCGCGCTGGGTGCCGAACCCATGCAGGTCGCAGCCCTCGGACGCGCGGTCCTCGACGGGCTCGCCTCGGCAGGCATCGTGGGCGTCGTCAAGCATATCCCGGGCCATGGCCGCGCGATGGTCGACAGCCACAAGGAACTGCCCGTCGTCACCGCCGGCGAGGACGATCTTGCGCTCGATCTCGAACCCTTCGAGCGGCTCGCGCAGGCGCCGATGGGGATGATGGCGCACGTCGTCTACACCGCCTGGGACGCCGATCATCCCGCCAGCCAGTCCGAGACTGTCATCCGCGACATCGTGCGCGGGCGCATCGGCTTCGACGGCTTCCTGATGAGCGACGACATCAACATGGAAGCGCTCGACGGCGACATGGGCGAGCGGGCTGCAGGCGTGGTCGCCGCAGGCTGCGACGCGGCGCTCCACTGCTCGGGCAAGCTCGACGAAATGATCCTCGTCGCCAATGCGGTGCCCGCGCTCACCGCCGAGGGCGAAGCGCGACTGGCGCGCGCCATGGCGACCATCCTCGCCCCCGACACGGGCGACCTCGACTTCCTCGCCGCCGTCCAGAAGCGCGACGCCCTTCTCGAACTCGCCTGATCCTCTTGCGCGGGCTGCAATTGCGGCTAGGCTGCTCGCATGGGGGACCCGCTTTTCCAGTCGAGGCCGAGCGAAGACGAGCAACTGCACGTCGACATCGACGGCTGGGAAGGCCCGCTCGACCTGCTCCTCAGCCTTGCGCGCAACCAGAAGGTCGACCTCCACCACATCTCGATCCTCCAGCTGACCGAGCAATATCTCGCCTATATCGAGAATGCCCGCGCGCTGAAGCTCGAGCTGGCCGCCGACTATCTCGTCATGGCGGCGTGGCTCGCCTACCTCAAATCCTGCCTGCTGCTGCCCAAGGACCCGGAAGCCGATCCGAGCCCAGAGGAACTCGCGCTGCGCCTCCAGCAGCGGCTGATGCGGCTCGACGCCATGCGCGAGGCGGGCGCGCGCCTCCTCGCCCGCGACCGGCTGGGCCGTGACGTCTTCGCGCGTAGCGCTGCCGAGGGCCTTCGCGTCACCCGCCTGACCGCCTGGCAGGCCAACGCCTTCGACCTGTTCGCCGCGTATGGCCGCGTCCGTGCGCGCACGCAGCCCGCGATGCACGTCGTCCACGATCGCCGCGTGATGACGCTCGAGGACGCCATCCACCGCGTCGCCTCGCTGCTCGGCACCGCGATCGAATGGACCACGCTCGAAGCCTTCCTCCCGGTCACCAAGGACCCGGCCTACCGGAAGTCCTGTCTCGCCTCCTCCTTCCTCGCCGCGCTCGAACTGGCGCGGCAGGGGCGGCTCAAACTCGACCAGGACGAGGCGTTCGACGACATCCGGATCAAGGCCGCCTGATGGACGATTTCGCCCGCGCCATCGAGGCGATCCTGTTTGCCAGCGAGGAACCGCTGTCCCTCGAGGACATCGCCGCGCACGCGGGCGAGGGCGATGTCGCCGCCGCGCTCGAGACGCTGGCAGCCCATTATGACGGCCGCGGCATCGAGCTGGTCGAGCGCGGCAAGCGCTGGCACTTCCAGACCGCCCCCGACCTAGCCCATCATTTGCGCCGCGAGCGCGAGGAGCCGCGCCGCCTGTCGCGCGCCGCGACCGAGACGCTGGCCATCATCGCCTATCATGAGCCGGTCAGCCGCGCCGAGATCGAGGCGATTCGCGGCGTCCAGATCTCCAAGGGCACGCTCGACGTGCTGATGGAGGCGGGCTGGGTGAAGACCGGCAAGCGCCGCGAGACGCCCGGCCGCCCGCTGACCTACCTCACCACCACCGACTTTCTCACCCATTTCGGGCTCGAGACCCGCCGCGATCTGCCCGGCATCGAGGACCTCAAGGCGGCGGGCCTGCTCGACCCGCTCGACGAGGAAGCGCTGCAGCTGTCGCTCGGCGACGACGAGCCCGGCGACGAATATGAGGACGAGGAGGTGGAAACCGAGCGCGAGAGCGACTAGATTCGCTCCCGAACGCGTTTCTTCGGAGAAAGATCATGGGCTCATTCAGCCTGATTCACTGGCTAGTCCTCGGCCTCGTCATCCTGCTGCTGTTCGGCGGCAACCGTTTTTCGAATATGATGAGCGATGTCGCCAAGGGGCTGAAAAGCTTCAAGAAGGGCCTCGCGGAAGACGAAGAGGCACCCAAGCCCTCCGAACCGCGCCAGCTGCGCAGCGACGCCGACCCGATCGACGTCGAGCCCAAGCGCACCACCGACCGCGACGAGGCCTAGGCAGGACCCTCCCGCCCGATGTTCGGCGTCGACAGCATCGAACTGTTCATCGTCGCGATCGCGGCGCTGGTCTTCATCGGCCCCAAGGAATTGCCGGGGACGCTGCGGACGCTCGGCCGCTGGATCGGAAAGGTGAGGGGCTATGCGCGCCATTTCAACGCCGGCGTCGAGGCGATGATGCGCGAGGCGGAGCTCGAGGAAATGGAAAAGGAGTGGGCCGAGCAGAACGCCCGCATCATGGCCCAGTATCCCGGCGCCGACGACATGCCGCCGATCAAGCGGCAACCGTCCGACGAGGCGCAAAGCGACCTCCCGCTTGGTGACGACGAGGCGGATCTGCCGCCCGAGGAACGGGGCTGCCCGTGAGGGATATCGACGACACCAAGGCGCCGCTGCTCGACCATCTGATCGAACTTCGTCGCCGCCTCCTGTGGGTGCTCGCGGCGCTGTTCGTCGCCTTTTTCGTCTGCCTTTATTACGCCAAGCCGATCTTCGCGGTGCTGGTCCAGCCGCTGATCGCTGCGGGCGAGGGCAAGCTCATCTTCACCAACATCTTCGAAGCCTTTTTCGTGGAGGTGAAGGTCGCCTTCTTCTCGGCGCTGATGATCGCCTTCCCGGTATTCGCGACCCAGCTATGGCAGTTCGTCGCGCCGGGCCTCTACGCGAAGGAAAAGCGCGCCTTCCTGCCGTTCCTGCTGCTCACGCCCTTCTTCTTCGCGGCGGGTGCCGCGTTCGCCTATTTCGTCGCCATGCCGTGGGCGCTCAAGTTCCTCTTGAGTTTCCAGGGCGAGATCGGCGGGGTCGAGACCGAGGCGCTCCCCGCGATCGGCAACTATCTCAGTTTCTCGATGAAATTCCTGTTCGGCTTCGGCTTCAGCTTCCTGTTGCCGATCCTCCTGATGATCCTCGAACGCGCCGGCCTCGTCACGCGCGAGCAGCTCTCTAAGGGGCGCCGCTACATGATCGTCGGCGCATTCGCCGCGGCGGCCGTGCTCACGCCGCCCGATGCGATCAGCCAGTTCATGCTCGCGATCCCGCTGATCGCGCTATACGAATTCGCGCTGATCGCGATCCGCATCACCCATTGGCGGCGCGCGAAAGCGGAAGCGAAGCTGTCGAAGGAAACCCCCGAGACTGCCGGCCCTGCGTCCGGAGCCCAGACAAATGTGGGCCCGGAAACGCCACCGGGGGGGGGGAGGGTTGGCGGTTCCGGGCCCATTTGAGCGGATAGCGAGAGCGGGGGGGCAAAAGGTCACTATCCAAAGTCGTCAACGCCGCATTTTCCTCTTGGGTTCCACCGCTGCGATAAATTTTTTTTGAAGACCGTTCGGCCCGTCAATTCTCGGGGAAAATCGGCAATTCCACGGCATAACTTCCGACCTTCCGGTCGAGGATGGAACGCAGCTGGCGCGCCAGCCCGTCGAGAATCCGCTCGAACTGGACGTGCTCGGGGAGCGCGGCGCGATCCTTGTCGACGATCAGCGCCTCGCCCGAAACCGACAGGCGCGCGGTCAGTTCGCTCGTGCGCCTGAGCGAGATGTCGATCGGCGCCCCGGTGTCGCGGTACATCGCATATTCGACGATTTCGGTAATCAGGAAGGCGGCGGCGACGGCCGTGTCCTGTGTCGTCGCGGCGCTGTCGAGTTCGACCTGGATCGGCGAGGCGCGGCCACCGGGCGCGCTCGCGCGCAAGCTCGCAGCGAGCTCGGTGACGAGCGGGCGAAGCTGGATGCCGCGGCTTTCTTCGACTTCGGCGAAGTGGTTGCGGTGGACCACAGCGAGCGCCTCGACGCGCCGCCCGATCCCGGCATAGGCGGCCTGCGCCTCCTCGCCCTCGGCAGTGCGGCTGTGGATGTTGAGCAGGCTGGCGACGACCTGCAGGTTGTTCTTCACGCGGTGGTGCACCTCGCGCACCAGCTTGCGCTGGCCTTCGAGCGCGCCGTGCAGCTGCTTTTCGCTGTGCTCGATCCGCTCGACCGTCTCGACGAACGCCTCGCCGAGATCGCGGATTTCGCTGGCCGGGCCGAGGCGGTCGGGTAGCTCGAAATGACCCTCGTCGGGATCGTAGTCGACGACCGCCTGGCGCAAGTGCCTGAGTGGTCGCGACAGCAGCCAGTGCACCATCGCCCAGGCAATCAGCGCGGCAAGGATCCACATCAGCACGGGAAGGAGGAGCAGCAGCCCGTCCACGCCGCGCTCGTCGACATAGGACACCGCCGCGATCGCCTTCAGCCGCCCGCCCGCCAGCTCGAGCGTGAGGCGCGCGTCGGTACCGGTCGCGCTGCGCTTGTCGGGGAACAGGTCGAGTTGGCGCTCGCCGTCGTCGATGGTAAAATCGACGAGGTCTGGCGCGACATCCTCGATCGCGTCGGCCAGTTCCATCGCGCTGATCGCGCTCGTCGCGGTGCCGCCCGCGACCGCGACGCGCATCAGGATGCCTTCGCTGTCCTCATCGACCCACAATTTGACGTCGCCGGCCCGCACCGGATCGCCGGCTTCGGGACCGAGCAACCGTTCGTTGCCGCAGATGGCAAGGCCGTTCTCGCCCGTGATCGAGAAGTCGCGCGAGAGCGCGGGGGCGACATCGAGCGTTCTGCGCGCGCTTTCGCAAGGATCGTCGGCACCCGCCTCGAGCGCACCGTTGGCCGCGACGCGCAGCGCGAGCGTGTTGCGCGCGATGAGCGCCTCGGCGGCGCGTGCACCCACGAGCATCATGCCCGCCGCTTCGCCGCGTGCGGTCTCCTCGCTTTCGCGCACTTCCTGGTAGGTCGAATAGAGGAGCAGGCCGCCGATCGGCAGCAACGCCAGCAGGATGGCGAGGAACAGCGCCAGCGGCGTCGACAGGGACGCGAAGCGGTGGGGCTTGGGGTCGCTCGTCAAGCCAGCGCTCCCGCTCTACTTGAGCTTGCCCAGGAGGTCCTTGAATTCGTCGGGAACGTCTTCGCGCAGCGTGTCGTCATAGACCGACTTGAGGGCACGACCGAGATGGTCGCCCTTCGCGCGCTTGGCCAGGCCACCCTCGGACGGGGACGCATCACTGTTGTTGCCGGGTGGCATGTTGTCGCGACCACTCAACCTCTCGTCCCCCTCGCGCGGGTGCTCTCGCGCCATCGATAGAACTCCAAAAACGGCGCGAACCATCACCATCCGGTGCGCTGCGCCCGTAGCACCTACCGTCCAACTCCTTGCCGCGTCAACGATTGGCCGCCGTGGGCCCGAAATGACGTTATCGTTGCATTCGTCGGACAAGGCGGGAAACCAAAAGCGGACTTCTTTGTTCCCCCTCCTGAAAGCAAGCGGGCGGGACTGTCTCCATTTTGTCACTCGACACCGGAGCCCCGCCCGATTGAGGGTTGAACCGGGGCCGTTCCGCTCCCACAACGAGCGGACGGCCGAACAGGAGTATTCTATGTCGCTTGGAGACGAACTCGCCCCGCATCTTCCTTTCCTGCGCCGCTACGCGCGTGCGTTGACGGGAAGTCAGGCCCATGGCGACAATTTCGTTCGCACCGCGCTCGAGGCGATCGTCGAGAATCCCGACGAGTTCCCCAAGGACGTCGATCCCAGGCTCGGTCTCTACCGTACCTTCCACGCCATCTGGTCGACCGCCCATGTCGAAGATACGGTCGATCCCGCCGGCGCCGGCGAGGCCGAAAGCATCGCGCAGGCGCGCCTGTCGCGCATCACGCCGCTCTCGCGCCAGGCGCTGCTGCTGACCAGCCTCGAAGGCTTCTCCAACGAGGACACGGCCTACCTGATCGACACCAGCCCGGACAATGTCGAGAGCCTCGTCTCCGAAGCGATGAGCGAGATCGAGCGGCAGACCCGAGCCGACGTGCTCATCATCGAGGACGAACCGATCATCGCAATGGATATCGAGACCATCGTGCGCGACCTCGGCCACAACGTCACCGGCGTCGCGGTCACGCGCGACGAGGCGGTTGCGCAGGCCCGCTCGCACCCGCCCAGCTTGGTGCTCGCCGACATTCAGCTTGCCGACGACAGTTCGGGCATCGACGCGGTCAAGGACATCCTCCAGGACTTCAAGGTGCCGGTGATCTTCATCACGGCCTTCCCGGAGCGCCTGCTGACCGGCTCGCGACCAGAGCCGACCTTCCTCATCACCAAGCCGTTCCAGCGCGCGACGGTGAAGGCGGCGATCAGCCAGGCGCTGTTCTTCGACGCGGCGACCGTTCCGGCCGCCTGAACGAGGGACCATCAGGCAGGTTGTAGCGATGCCCCGTGCGTCCTACATTCCACGAGCGTATCGAATCCCGGCGTGCCCGACCGGCGCGGGATCGACGATGAACGGTCGGTTGTGTTTGGGGGGATGACCCGCGTGGCCATGAAGGATCAGGACGAACCACCGGCAGAGAGCCGGCCCGACCCGGTGCCGCTCCCTGACGACGAGTTCAAGGACCAGCTTGCGCAGGTCATTCCGCACCTGCGCGCCTTCGGCCGATCCCTCTCGGGCAACCGCGACACGGCCGACGATCTCGTCCAGGAAACGCTCCTCAAGGCGTGGGCGGCGCGCAAGCGCTTTCAGGCCGGCACCAACATGCGCGCCTGGACCTTCATCATCTTGCGCAACCTGTTCCTGTCCCAGATGCGCCGCGCCCGCTTCAAGGGCGAATGGGACGACGTCACCGCCGCCAAGATTCTCGCCGCACCTGCGGACCAGGACAAGCATGTCGACCTCGGCGACATGCAGCGCGCGCTGCTCCAGCTTCCCCAGCCGCAGCGCGAGGCGCTCATCCTGGTGGGTGCCGGGGGCTTCGCCTACGAGGAAGCGGCGCAGATCTGCGGCTGCGCGGTGGGCACGATCAAGAGCCGCGTCGCGCGCGGGCGCGTCGCGCTCGAGAATCTGCTGCAGAGCGACACGCTTCCCTCGCGGCGCCAGCACGAGACCGACCCCGAGAAGTCGGCGTTGCAGGCGATCATGGAAGAGGTCGACGACCTTAGCGGAGAGAAGTGACGCGCGTCAGTTGAGACGCGCGAGCAGGTCGTCGAACTCCTGCGCGACGTCATCCTCCGCCACGCGCGGGCGCGCGGCATCGGCGAACGCGCGGCGCAGGGCTGCGGCGATTCCGGCATGGGCAGGCGGAAAATCGACCTGAATCAAACGGCGGTCCATCTCAGTTTCCGTGCCCGCCTTTCTGGCGGGTGCATAAGTCATTTGGCCGAACAACGATCCGTCGCTTCTAAGGTTGCGAAAAATGCCGACGAACGGGCAGGGTGATGCGATGAACCGAACCGCGCACAGAGAGAGCGCCCTTGAACGGGCACGCGCGCATTCGCCCTTCCTGCGTGCGGCCGGGCAACGCCAGCATGACGTAGCGGAAATCTTTCTCGCCGCCGGTGCAGGCGCGGCCATCGCGGAGGTGTTCGAAGCACGCGACGAGGACGTCGCGGTGATGCTCCGCCGCCAGCGCGAACGGCTCGCATTGGCCGTGGCGCTCGGCGACCTGTCGGGCGAATTGCCGCTCGAAGCGGTCACGCGCACCTTGTCCGACTTTGCCGACCGCGCCATCGACCGCGCACTCGCCGCGGCAATCGAGGAACGCAACCCCGGCGCCCCGCTCGAAGGGCTCGCCGTGCTGGCACTTGGCAAGCTGGGCAGCCGTGAGCTCAACTATTCTTCGGATGTGGATCTCATCCTCCTCTACGACCCGGAGCGCCTGCCGCGCGCCTCCCATCGCGACGCGTCCGAGGAAGCCGTGCGCCTCGGCCGCCGTTTCGTCTCGCTTCTCCAGGAGCGCACGCCTCACGGCTACGTCGCGCGCGTCGACCTGCGCCTCAGGCCCGCGCCCGAAGTCACCCCGATCGTGCTCCCCGTCGAGGCCGCTATCGGCCATTACGAGAGCGCCGCGATGGGGTGGGAGCGCGCCGCTTTCATCCGCGCGCGTGCCGCGGGTGGCGACATCGTCCTCGGCCAGCGCTTCCTCGACGCGATCCAGCCCTTCGTGTGGCGTCGCGCGATCGACTTCGGCGTGGTCGAGGAAATCCGCAGCCTCGGCAACCAGGTCCGCGATCATTTTTCGGAAGGGCAGCGCTTCGGCCCCGGCTACGACCTCAAGCGCGGGCGCGGCGGCATCCGCGAGGTCGAATTCTTCGTCCAGGCGCAGCAGATGATCCACGGCGGGCGCGACCCCGCGCTGCGCCAGCCCGCCACGCTCGACGCGATCGGCGCGCTCAGCCTTGCGGGCCATTTCGACAACGACACCGCCGCCAGCCTCGCCGACGCCTACCGCGCACTGCGCACCGCCGAACACCGCGTCCAGATGATCGACGACCGCCAGACCCATTGTGTCCCCGAAGGCGAGGCGCTCGAAGCCGTCGCCGCACTCGACGGCGCCGACAGCGGGAAGGTGTGGCTCGAGACGCTGCGCCCCCATGTCGAGGCCACCGGCGAGCGCTTCGACGCAATCGCGGGCGAGGGGGGCGGCCGCCTCCCCGGCGACGAGGAGCGCCTCGCCGCGCGCCTTGCCGACATGGGCTTCGAGGACCCCTCGACCGCGGTCCGCCTCGTCTCGCAATGGCGCAGCGGCCGCGCCCGCTCGCTGCGTTCCGCCGCCGCGCGCGACGCGTTCGAGGCGATGCTGCCGACCATGCTCGGTGCGATCGCCGAGGCGCCCGATGCCGGTCACGCACTCAACCGCTTCGCCGACATCGTCGACCATGTGCCCAGCGGCATCAATTTCTACCGCCTGCTCGACGCGCGCCCCGACCTCGCGCGCCAGCTCGCCCGCATCCTTTCGACCGCGCCCGCGCTCGCCGACCAGCTTGCGCGCCGCCCGGGGCTACTCGACGGGCTGGTCGACCGCTCGGCCTTCGACGCGCCTGCCAAGGCCAAGACTCTCGCCCGCCGCCTGCGCGAGGAAATGGCCCCGCTCGCCTACGACGTCGCGCTCGACCGCGCGCGCCGCTCGATCAACGAGAAACGCTTCGGCATCGGCGTGCGCCTCGTCGATGCGAAGGTCGACCCGCTCGAAGCCGCCAAGGACTATGCCACCGTCGCCGAGGGCGCGATCCGCGCGCTCGCCCGCCGCACGGTGCGCGAGTTCGAGATCGTCCACGGCCGCTTCAAGGATCATGACGGGCTCGTCATCCTCGGCCTCGGACGGCTCGGCGGCGAAGCGCTGACCCACGCCAGCGACCTCGACCTCGTCTACCTTTACGACGCGCCCGAAAGCGGCCAGTCGAGCGGCGGCAAGCCCTTGGGGCCGTTCGACTATTTCAACCGCCTTGCCAGCCGTGTCACCGCCGCGCTCAGCGTGCCGACCGCCTCGGGCCCGCTTTACGAGGTCGACACGCGCCTGCGTCCGCAGGGCAAGGACGGCCCACTCGCCGTCCCGATCGACGCCTTCCTCGCCTACCAGAAAGGCGAGGCGTGGACGTGGGAGCATATGGCGATGGCGCGCGCGCGCCCGCTTTTCGGTCCCAAGAAGCGCCGCAAGCGCCTCCTCGACGACCTCCAGGCGATCCTCGCCGCCCCGCACGATCGCGTGGCCGCGCTCGAGGCCGCGCGGCAAATGCGCGCCGAGATCGCCCAGCACAAACCGCCCACCGGCGATCTCGATATCAAGCTGGGCCCAGGCGGGCTGGTCGACCTCGAATTCGCGGTTCACACGCGCCAGCTCATGCTGGGCCAGCATTTCGACCCCGATCTCGACAAGGCCGTGCAGCTGCTCGTCGCGGCGGGCGAGGCGCCTGCGAGCCTCGTCGAGGACCACCGCCTTCTTACCCGCATGCTCGTCGTGATGCGCCTCGTCGCGCCCGACGTGCGCCGTCCCGCGCGCGCCGCCCGCGCGCTGATGGCGGAGCTGACCGGCCACGCCGATTGGGACGCGCTGCTTGAAGCGCACGACGCGGCGCGGCAAAGGGTGTCGGACTACTGGAAATCGACCGGAGAGACGACATGATGGGAGTGGGCGACAAGGTGCCGAGCCTGAAGGTGGAGCCGATCGGGGGCGAGCCGCTCGACCTGTCCGCGCCGGGCGGCAAGCTGGTGCTGTTCTTCTACCCCAAGGACATGACCCCCGGCTGCACCACCGAATCGATCGATTTCTCGGGCCTCCTTCCCGAGTTCGAGGCCGCCGGCGCCCGGGTCATCGGCGTCTCGCGCGACAGCGAGGCGCGCCACGAGAAGTTCATTGCCAAGCACTGCCTGTCGACCCCGCTTGTCTCCGACGAGGACGGGCGCGTTTCGGACGCGTTCGGCACCTGGGGCAATAAGAAATTCATGGGCCGCGAGTTCATGGGCATGATCCGATCGACCTTCCTCGTCGGCGAGGACGGGTTCGTGAAGGCTGCCTGGCCCAAGGTGAAGGTCAAGGGCCATGCCGCCGAAGTGCTCGAGGCGGTGAAGACGCTGTGAGCCGCCCGGGGCTCATCGGCCTCGGCACGCTGGGCGAACCGGTCGCCCGGCACCTCCTTGCTGCCAATCCCGAACTCGTCGTGTGGAACCGCAGCCCCGAACCCGCCGCCCGGCTGGGCGAGGCGGGGGCGACCGTCGCGCTCGATCCGGTAGCGCTGGCGGAAAGCTGCGACACGATTTTTCTCGTCCTGTCGACCGAGCAGGCTGCCGACGAGGTGCTGCAGCGCGACGAGCATGGCACGATCGGTCTTGACATCGAGGGCCGCACCATCGTCCAGCTCGCCACCGTCTCCCCCGACCATAGCGAGGCGCTCGAGGTGGCGGTCAAGGCGGCGGGCGGCGCCTATGTCGAAGCCCCGGTCTCTGGAAGCCGCGTCCCCGCCGAGCGCGGCGAACTGGTCGCGATGATCGCGGGCAGCCACGCCGCCAAGGCGCGCGTCCTGCCCTTGTTCGATCCGTTCACTGCAAAGGTGATCGACTGCGGCGATGTGCCCGGCGGCATCGCGATGAAGCTCGCCTCCAACGTCATGCTCGTACCGCTGATGCTCGGCATCGTCGAATCGATGGCCTTCGCCAAGCGCGCCGGGCTCGACCTCGCCGTGTTCGGCGAGATGCTCAAGTCGGGCCAGATGGCGAGCCCGATCCTCAAGGTGAAGGTCGACAAGATCCTGTCCGGCGACTGGAGCCCGCAGGCGCAGATGGACAATGTCGTCACCAGCGGCGGCGACGCGGTCGCGCTCGCCCACCGGCTGGGGATGGCCGACACGCTCCTCGAACGCGCGCTCGCTTATGTCGACGCCGCCTGCGAGGAGGGCCTCGACAAGGAGGATGTCGTCGCCGTCTTCAAGCTGCTCGTGCACGAAAGCCCCATGCACGATTGAAATCGCGCCCCGCCCCATGCTAGCGGCGGCGCAACCTCCAGCGTTAAGGAAGCTTCGATCGTGGCCGAATTCACCCTGCCCAAGAACAGCAAGGTCCGTCAGGGCCGCGACTACAAGGCCCAGGACGGCACGCGGCTCAAGAAGTTCAAGGTCTATCGCTACGACCCGGAAACGGGCGAGAATCCGCGCTACGACACCTACACGATCGACCTCGACAAATGCGGGCCGATGGTCCTCGACGCGATCATCAAGATCAAGAACGAGATCGACCCCACGCTGACCTTCCGCCGCTCGTGCCGCGAGGGCATTTGCGGGTCGTGCGCGATGAACATGGACGGCAAGAACGGGCTGGCCTGCACGACTGCGATCGACGATCTCAAGGGCACCATCCGCATCACCCCGCTGCCGCACATGGAAGTGGTCAAGGACCTCGTTCCCGACTTCACCCATTTCTACGCGCAATACGCCTCGATCCAGCCGTGGATGAAGACGCAGACGGCCGAACCGTCGGGCAAGGAGCGGCTCCAGGCGCCCGAGGACCGCGCCAAGCTGGACGGCCTCTACGAATGCATCCTGTGCGCCTGCTGCTCGACCTCGTGCCCGAGCTACTGGTGGAATAGCGACCGCTTCCTCGGCCCCGCGATCCTGCTTCAGGCTTATCGCTGGCTGGCCGACAGCCGCGACGAGGCGACCGGCGAGCGTCTGGACCAGCTCGAGGACCCGTATCGCCTCTATCGCTGCCACACGATCATGAACTGCGCGAACGTGTGCCCCAAGGGGTTGAACCCCGCCAAGGCGATCGCCGAAACCAAGAAGATGATCGCCGAGCGCGCCGCCTAGGCGCGCCGTTCCTCGATCCCGATCACCTTTGCGGTGGCGACGGCTGCGAGCAGTGTCGCCGCGAGCGACTGGCCGATCATCGCGTAGCCGACCCCGTCGAGGCCGAGGGCGAGCATGCCCGCGACCATCGCGGCCAGCGCGGCGAGCCCAACCGACACCGAGATGACGAGCGACACGCCCGGTCTCCCCAATGCGCCGAGCGTCGCCGCCAATCCCGGCTGCGCCATTGCCAGCGCACGCGCGATCGCGACGAGCGCGAGGATCGACCCGGCCGCCGCGAATTCGGGCCCGCCGAACACGGCCATCACCGTCTCGCCCGACGCCACGAACAGCAGGGCCACGATCCCGCCCGCGCCGATCGCGATGGCGCCGCCCTTCCACAGCATCGCCCTAAGCTCGGCCCATTGCTGGCGCGAGGCGAGGTCGGCGACCACCTCGAAACTCGATTGCGCGGCCAGCTGGGCCGGCTGCTGCAGCGCGTTGGTAGCGCGGGTCGCCAGTGCGAACAGTCCCGCCGCGGTCGGCCCCAGCACCGCGCCGACAAGCAGCGGGATGGCCAGCGGGGTGATGTTGACCAGCGTGTAATCGGCATTCGACACGAAGGCGTAGCGCCCGATCCCGGGGAAGAGGCGCAGCGCCTCGCTGACCCGGCGCGGCGTCGGCCAGGCGATCGACCGGCGCGCCATCGCGATGCCCGCCATCGCCCACAGGCTCAATCCTTCGGCCGCCGCCGCCGCCATCCACACGAGGATGAAGGCGCCGAGCCCGCCGCCCGTCGCGACCACGGCGAGCGTGCCGAGAAAGCGCACCAGCGGCATCACCGCGGCATGCGCGCCGAGCCAGTCGAAGCGGCGAAACAGCTGAAGCAGGCCGAACGGCGTCTGGCGCGCGGTGGCGAGGATGGCGAGCGCATAGAAGGGCGCATACTGCTCTGCGACGGGCCCCCAGCCGCCTTCGCGCGCCGCGATCGGCAAGGCGATCGCCGCGGCGAGGATCGCGACGAGCGCCATCGCCGCCTCGATCAGGGCGGTCAGCCGGATCACCGAGGCGAGGCCCTCGCGATCGTCCTCGCGAAGCGGGGCCTGACCGAAACGCACCAGCGTTTGCCAGCCCGAAAAGGCGACGATCCCGCCGATGAACATGATCGCCGCGTGCATCAGCGCGAGCACCCCGAAGTCGCGCGGACCCAGAACGCGCGCGGCAATGGCGAGGTAGGCGAGGCTCAACAGCGCGCCGACCGTCTTGCCCGACAGGATCAGCGAGAAATTCTTCCCCACCCGCTGGAGCGCGGCGCTCACCCGAACCGCTCGAGGATCGCGTCGGCCGCCCGCGCAGAAGCGCTGATCCCGTTCGAATGGAACGTGCGCGCGAACAGGCGCTCCTGCGCGGGGCGATAGTCCGCGTGGCTCGCCACTGACCCGTCGATCGCCGCGACGATGTCCTCGCCCGGCGTCACCAGCGGCCCCGCGCGCCAATGGTCGTAGTCCTCGCTGTCGCCGCGCCCGACCTTGTGCGCATCGGCGAATAGCGCGGGGCGCGGCACCTTGAGGAACTCGTAGATCTGGCTCGACACGTCGCCGAGATAGATGTCGGCATGGGTGGTGTAGCTCATGTCGAACACCGCCGGGCTGCCGAAATCGACGTGGACGTTAGGCGCGTGGAACAGGCTTGCGCGCGGGCGCCTCGCGCGCGCCAGCGTGAACCGCTCGAGGCTCGCCTGCACCGGCCGCTGGAACAGCATCGCGTGCGGCGCGAAGACGAGGTTGTAGCGACCGTCCTCGGCGATCCGCTCGACGATCTCCTCGCCCATCCGGTACCAGCTCGACAGGAGCGGCGAGGGGTGCGGATTGTAGAGGATGACGGGCTTGTCCGGGTCCTCGAAATCGAACATCGGGCGCGGCGGGTCGGGCAGGTCGAACTTGACATAGCCGGTCATCACCATCCGCTCCTCGGGCACTCCGGCGGCGACATAGCGCTCGTGGATCTTGGGCCCTGCGAGCAGCGACAGGTCGAATTGCTGGCTGTCGGGCGAGAAACCGATCGCGCGGTCGCCCGCCCCGTGGCGCGCATGCACCATCTTAAGCCGATCGAGCCCGAACCTGCGCCTGAGCGCGAGCGAGGTGCGCTCGGTGACCACCAGCACGTCGAGTTTCTCGAACCAGTCGAGATTGTGCGACAGCGCCGCCAGCCGCCGCGAGGGCCAGAACCGGTCTGCCAGCCGCACGAGACCCCGAAACCGCTCGGGGCCCTTCAGGCGCTCGGCCGCGACCCTCATCCCGAACAGGCCGGCGATGCGGTCGATCTCCTGGCGGATGCGCGTATTGGAATAAGCGAGTTCGACCTCGTGTCCGCCGCGCCGGATCAGTTCGAGCGCGATCGGCAGCGAATGGGCGACCTGGTGCGGCTGGTCGTGATTGTAGAGAAACCCGATGCGCACGTCGTTCGCCCCGTTGCCCCAATCGCCACGCCCCGAGGGGCACCGCCCCAAGGCGCATTGCCAGCCGGCAATCCGATCACCTAAGGCGAGTGTCCACATGACCACCGATATTGACAAAAACAAGGCGGACATCGCCGCTCGTGCGCCGAAAAGCGCCACTCCCGACCCCGAGAATCCGGGCTGGTGGCACTGGAGCGACTTCCGTCCCGGCTCGTTCGCCTCGCGCACCGGTCGCCTCATCTTCCGCCCGCTCCACGAAGTGGGCCACGCGCAGGTCCGCATGTTCCCCGACGAGACCATGCTTAACATGGGCGGGTCGATGTACGGCGGCGCGGTGATGAGCTTCATCGATCTCGCGCTGTTCGCGGGCGGGCGCTGCTGTTCGATGCCCGAGGGGCATTATGTCACGCTCGACTGCTCGACCCACTTCATCGCGCGCACCCGCGTCGGCACGCCGCTCGACGCCTTCGTTCGCCTGGTCGGCGTGACGCCGGGCGGGATGGTCCACCTGTCGGGCCACTGCGAGCAGGACGGCAAGGCCACCCACAGCTTCACCGGCACCCTCAAGAAGGTGCGAGAACCCCGCGGCGATGACGACCGCGGCTGATCCGGGCCCCGTCGGCCAGGCCTACGCGGCACTGGTCGAGGCAGGCGAACTCCAGCGCGATCCCGACCAGGCCCGCGCGGTCGCCGCGCTCGACCGTTTCGCCGCCGACCTCGGGCGGACCCGCGGCGGCTTCCTCTCGCGCCTGTTCGGCCGCGAGACGCCCGCGCCGTGCGGCGTCTACATGTGGGGCGAGGTAGGGCGCGGCAAGTCGATGCTGATGGACCTCGCCTTCGAGGCGATCGAGGTCACCCCCAAGCGCCGCGCCCACTTCCACGCCTTCATGATCGACGTCCACCAGCGCCTGAAGGTCGAACGCGACGCGGGCGCCGAGGAGCCGCTCCTCAAGGTCGCCCATGCCATCGCCGAGGAAGCCCGCTTTCTCGCCTTCGACGAGATGATGGTCACCAACGCCGCCGACGCGATGATCATGAGCCGCCTGTTCACCGCCCTGGTCGAGGCGGGCGTCGGCGTCGTCACCACGTCGAACCGCCCGCCCATCGATCTTTACAAGGACGGTCTCAACCGCGAGCTGTTCATGCCCTTCATCCGCCTGATCGAGGCGCAGATGCAGGTGGTCGCCCTCAACGGCGCGATCGACTATCGCCTCGACCGCATGAAGGGCCTCGACCTGTGGCACGTCCCCAACGGCCAGCAGGCGACGGCGGCGTTGAGCGAAGCCTTCTTCCGCCTGACCGACTACGAGGTCGAGCGCGAGGCCGTGCCTTCGATGGAACTGGACGTCGGGCAGGGCCGCACCCTCCACGTCCCCAAGGCATTGAAGGGTGTCGCCGTGTTCAGCTTCAAGCGCCTGTGCGGCGAGGCGCGCGGCGCGCCCGACTATCTCGCCATCGCGCGGAGCTTCCACACCGTGATCCTCGTCGGCATCCCCGTGATGGGTCCCGACATGCGCAACGAGGCCGCGCGCTTCGTCTCGCTGATCGACGCGCTCTACGAGCATCGCGTCAAATTGCTCGCCGCCGCCGATGCCGAGCCCGAAAATCTGTACGAGAAAGGGGACGGCAGCTTCGAATTCGAACGCACGGTCAGCCGTCTCGAGGAGATGCAGGCGCTCGACTATCTCGAGGAAGGCCACGGGCTCGCGGACGAAAAAAGCCGCCCCGCGGATTGACGCCCGCGGGACGGCCGGCGGGGGCGGTTGCACGGGCCCCCGTTACGCGACTGGCGATCAGAGAATGGCGCGCAGTACTTCCGAGACGATCATCGTCGTCGGGTCGACGCGGTAGATGTAGTTCTGGTCGTAGATGTAGCGCTGGTAGGGATCGAGCCCGTACTGGCGCCTGAGATCGTACGGAATGCGGTCGTACGGCGTCCACTGGCTGTAGCCCGAGGGGAAGCGATAGCCGACCTCGTACTGTTTCTTGTACTGGCCCGGTGGCATGCACTGCGGGTTCTTCTTGGCGAGTCCCTTGGGACAGTGGCCCGCGCCATAACCCTGCGCGCCCAGAGGCGCGACCTGCTGGTGATGCTTGGCCTTCCCCTTGCCCTGGGCATGAGGAGGCGGCCCCGCAAGCGCGGGCGTGGCGGCAAAGGCGACGGCCCCGAGGCCGAGCATGAAAAGCTTGTTGGTCATGGCCATCCTTTTAAACATCACCCGCTGAATCCTGCCTGAAAAACGCGTTCATCCGCCATTTTGGCGGCACGGTTCAGCGGCAGATCAGACCGTTTTATCGTTAACCGGGTGCCATTTGCCTGCTATGCGTCGGGGATCAGGAGGGAGAGACACATGTTATCGACCATTCTCTTGGCTGGCGCGATGGCGGGCGCCGTACCGCTGCAGGACGAGGCGGCTGTCGCGACCCCGGTCAACGAGGCTTCCCCGGCGCTTGCCGAGGCGTCGTGGATGGTCGGACGCTGGGTCGGCTACGGCATGGGCGGCGAGGTGGAGGAGATGTGGTCGCCGGCGCGCGGCGGGCAGATGGTCGGCCATTTCACCTATTCGAAGGCGGGCGTCCCCCAATTCTACGAACTCATGCTGATGCGTCACGACGCACAGGGCGGGCTCGAGATGCTGGTCAAGCATTTCAACGCCGATTTCACCGCTTGGGAGGACAAGGGCGAGTGGGTCACTTTCAAGGCCGACCGGGTCGAGGAAGGCATCTTGCGCTTCAAGGGTCTCTCGATCGTGGGCGATCCGCTCGGGCGGATGGTCGCGACGGTGACGATGCGCGGCAAGGACGGTGTCAGCCAGGTCCCCTTCGTGCTCGAGCGCGCCGACTAGGCTAAAATCCCCTCTTGGCGGTTGCCCCCGCGCGCCCCCTTGGCTAGGTGCGCGGGCGAAGACGGTTCGCGCGCGCGGACCGGCCCGATTCTACCCCACGGAAGGACCTTTAATGGCTCGCAAGAAGATCGCCCTCATCGGATCCGGCATGATCGGCGGCACGCTCGCCCATCTCGCTGCCAAGAAGGAAATGGGCGACGTCGTCCTGTTCGACATCGCCGAAGGCCTGCCGCAGGGCAAGGCGCTCGATCTGTCGCAGTGCGGCCCCGTGGAAGGCTTCGACGCGAAGATCACCGGCACCAACGACTATGCCGACATTGCCGGCGCCGACGTGGTGATCGTCACTGCGGGCGTGCCGCGCAAGCCCGGCATGAGCCGCGACGACCTCCTCGGCATCAACCTCAAGGTCATGAAGGCCGTGGGCGAGGGCATCAAGACCTACGCGCCCGACGCGTTCGTCATCTGCATCACCAATCCGCTCGACGCGATGGTGTGGGCGCTGCGCGAGTTCTCGGGGCTCCCGCACAACAAGGTCGTCGGCATGGCCGGCGTCCTCGACAGCGCGCGCTTCGCCACCTTCCTCGCGTGGGAATTCGACGTCTCGGTCAAGGACGTGAACGCGTTCGTGCTCGGCGGTCACGGTGACACGATGGTGCCGGTGCTTTCCTATTCGACCGTCAACGGTATCCCGGTCGCCGACATGGCCAAGATCAAGGGTGTCGACGAGGGCCGCCTCGACGAGATCGTCAAGCGCACCCGCGGCGGCGGCGGCGAGATCGTCGGCCTGCTCAAGACCGGTTCGGCCTATTACGCTCCGGCGACCAGCGCCATTTCGATGGCCGAAGCCTATCTGGGCGACCAGAAGCGCATCCTCCCAGTCGCGGCCTATGTCGAGGGCAAGTACGGCCTCGACGGCCTGTATGTGGGCGTTCCCGCGGTGATCGGTGCCGACGGCATCGAGGACGTGGTCGAGATCGAGCTCTCGGAAGAAGAGGCGGCCAATCTCAAGGTCTCGACCGACGCGGTTGAGGAACTGCTGGTCGCCTGCAAGCAGCTCGACGAAACCCTCGCCTAAGGACACCGACACATGAGCATTCTCGTCGACAAGAACACCAAGGTCATCACCCAGGGGATGACCGGCGACACCGGCACCTTCCACACGCAGCAGGCGATGGATTACGGCACGCAGATGGTCGCGGGCGTCACCCCGGGCAAGGGCGGCATGACCCACCTTGGCCTCCCGGTTTTCGACACCGTCCGCGAGGCGCGCGAGAAGACCGGCGCCGACGCGAGCGTCATCTACGTCCCGCCCCCCTTTGCGGCGGACTCGATCCTCGAGGCGATCGATGCGGAAATTCCGCTGATTGTCGCGATCACCGAAGGCATCCCGGTCCTCGACATGGTCAAGGTCAAGCGCGCGCTGACGGGTTCGAAATCGCGCCTCATCGGCCCGAACTGCCCGGGCGTCTTGACGCCGGGCGAGTGCAAGATCGGCATCATGCCGGGCAACATCTTCTCCAAGGGTAGCGTGGGTGTCGTCTCGCGCTCGGGCACTCTGACCTACGAAGCGGTGTTCCAGACCACCAACGAGGGTCTCGGTCAGACGACTGCGGTCGGCATTGGCGGCGATCCCGTCAACGGCACCAACTTCATAGACGTGCTCGAACTCTTCCTCGCCGACGATGCGACCGAATCCATCATCATGATCGGCGAAATCGGCGGCAGCGCCGAGGAAGAAGCCGCGCAGTTCCTCGCCGACGAAGCCAAGAGGGGCCGCTCCAAGCCGACCGTCGGCTTCATCGCGGGCCGCACCGCGCCTCCGGGCCGCCGCATGGGCCATGCCGGCGCGATCGTCTCGGGCGGCCAGGGCGGCGCCGACGACAAGATCGCGGCGATGGAAGCCGCCGGCATCCGCGTCTCGCCGAGCCCCTCGGAACTCGGCACGACGTTGAAGGCGCTCTTGAACGGCTAGGGAACACTCCCACCTCGCTCTTCATTGCCCTCTCAAGAGGCAGGACAAGGCACACATGGACGCCATCAGCGTGGAACGCGAACAGGGCCCGAGCTGGGCCCGCGACAACTGGCCGATCGCCGAGCTCGACGAGGCCAATCTCGGGCTCGATCCGACCGAGGCGACGATCGAGAAGGTCACCGAGGCGGTGAAGACCGCGGTCGCCGCGAGCGGCGTCAGCGAGGCCGAGGTCCACAAGGCCGCCGACGCCTCGATCCGCGCGATGATGCTGATCCGCACCTATCGCGTGCGCGGTCACCTCGCCGCGCGGCTCGACCCGCTCGGCATCGCGCACCACGAGTTTCCGCGCGAGCTGACGCCCGAATATCACGGCTTCACCGACCTCTCGCAGCAGGTCTGGCTGGGCGGGGTGCTCGGCTTCCAGAAGGCCACGATCGCGCAGGTCGTCGGCGTCCTCCAGGCCAATTATTGCGGCACGGTGGGCGTGGAATACATGCACATCAACGACCTCGAGGAGCGCCGCTTCCTGCAGCAGCGCGTCGAGGGCAAGGACGCCGAGATCCACTTCACCCCCGAGGGCAAGCAGGCCATTCTCGCCAAGGTGATCGAGGGCGAGCAGTGGGAGAAATTCCTCGCCCGCAAATATGTCGGAACCAAGCGCTTCGGCCTCGACGGTGGTGAATCGATGATTCCCGCCTTGGAAGCGGTGATCAAATATGCCGGCCAGATGGGCGTCACCGAGATGACCTTCGGCATGGCGCACCGCGGACGATTGAACGTCCTCGCCAACGTCATGCGCAAGCCCTACCGCGCGATCTTCCACGAGTTCGCGGGCGGCGCGTCCAACCCCGAAGATGTCGGCGGCTCGGGCGACGTGAAATACCACCTCGGCACCTCTTCGGACCGTGAGTTCGACGGCAACAAGGTACACCTTTCCCTCGTCCCCAACCCCTCGCACCTCGAGGCGGTCGACCCGGTCGTGCTGGGCAAGTGCCGCGCGATCATGACCATTCGCGGCGACAAGCACGGCAAGACCGTGCTCCCCATCCTGCTCCACGGCGATGCCGCCTTCGCGGGCCAGGGCATCGTCGCCGAATGCCTGATGATGAGCGGACTGCAAGGCTACGCCACCGGCGGCACGATCCACTTCGTCATCAACAACCAGATCGGCTTCACCACCAGCCCGCAGTTCGCGCGCTCCTCGCCCTATCCGTCGGACATCGCCAAATCGATCCAGGCGCCGATCCTCCACGTCAACGGCGACGATCCGGAGGCGGTGACATGGGCGTGCAAGGTCGCGATCGAGTATCGCCAGACCTTCGGGCGCGACATCGTCATCGACATGTGGTGCTACCGCCGCTTCGGTCACAACGAGGGCGACGAACCCAAATTCACCCAGCCGATCATGTACGACGCGATCGGCCAGCACCGCCCGATCTCCGAAATCTACGCCGAGCGCCTGCGCGACGAGGGCGTGATCGACGACGACTGGGCGAAGAGCCACGAGCAGCAGTTCCTCGACCATTTGGCCGAGGAGTTCGAGGCCGGCAACGCCTACGAGCCCAAGGAGGCCGACTGGTTCGGCGGGCGCTGGGCGAACCTGCGCACGCCCGAGGAGGACGTCACCGGCCGCCGCAACACCGGCACCGCGATCGACCCCGAATGCTATGACAAGCTGACCGAGGTCCTCACCCACGTCCCCGACGACCTGTCGATCCACAAGACGCTGGGCCGCATCCTCAAGGCCAAGAAGAAGGCGCTCGAGACGGGCGAGGGGATCGACTGGGCGACGGGCGAGGCGCTCGCATTCGGCAGCCTCGTCATCGACGGCTACCCGGTGCGCCTGTCGGGCCAGGATTCGGGGCGCGGCACCTTCTCGCAGCGTCACGCCGTGTGGGTCGACCAGCAGACCGGCGAGAAGTTCATCCCGCTGCGCGAAATGCGCACTGGTGGACCGCGCTTCGAGGTCCGCGACAGCCCGCTGTCCGAATATGGCGTGCTCGGCTTCGAATATGGCTATTCGATCGCCGACCCGATGACGCTCAACCTGTGGGAAGCGCAGTTCGGCGACTTCGTAAACGGCGCGCAGATCATGATCGACCAGTTCATCAGCTCGGGCGAGGCCAAGTGGCTGCGCGCGTCGGGGCTCGTAATGCTGCTCCCCCACGGCTACGAGGGGCAGGGGCCGGAGCATAGCTCGGCGCGCCCCGAGCGTTTCCTGCAGCTGTGCGCGGAAGACAATATGCAGGTGTGCAACATCACCACGCCGGCCAACTATTTCCATGTGCTGCGCCGACAGATGAAGCGCGATTTCCGCAAACCGCTGATCATCATGACCCCCAAGTCGCTGCTGCGGCACAAGATGGCGGTTTCGAGCAAGGACGAATTCGTCGGCGAAGGTCACTTCTTCCGCATCAAGTCGGATCTGAATGCGCCGGCGCCCGAAAAGACCAAGCGCCTCGTCCTGTGCACCGGCAAGGTCGCCTACGAGCTGATGGAGGCACGCGATGCGGCGGGCGACGAGCACACCCAGATCGTGCGGATCGAACAGCTCTACCCGTTCCCGTCCGAACCGCTGGTCAAGCGGCTCAAGGAAATGACCAACCTCGAGGAGGTCGTCTGGGCGCAGGAAGAGCCGAAGAACCAGGGTTACTGGTTCTTCGTCGAACCGCTGATCGAGCAGTGCCTTGCCGAAGCGGGTGTCGCGCCGAAGCGGCCGACCTATGCGGGTCGCGCGGCCTCGGCCTCGCCCGCGACGGGCCTCGCCAAGCGCCACCTCGCGCAGCAGGCAGCCTTGATTGCCGACGCGCTCGGGCATAGTGCCCCCCAGACCACGAAGTAAGGAAACGAGCACCCCATGGCGAATGTCACCGTCCCCACGCTGGGCGAGTCGATCACCGAAGCGACCGTTGGCGAATGGCTCAAGAAGCCCGGCGACACGGTCGCGCAGGACGAACCGATCGCGAGCCTCGAGACCGACAAGGTCTCGGTCGAGGTGCCTTCGCCGATCGCGGGCGTGCTTACCGAACAGCTGGTTGCCGAGGGCGACACGGTCGAAGTCGGCGCGGTCATCGCCAAAATCGGCGAGGCTGGCGACGCGCCTGCGCCAGCACCTGCTGCGACGCCCGACACCGCGCCCCAGCCCGCGACCGACGCCTCGCCCGCTGCCGAAGGGGTCAGCGACGCGTCCGACCCCGTCACGCTCTCGCCGGCCGTGCGCCGCGCGGTACTCGAACATGGCGTCGACCCGTCGAAGATCACCGGCACCGGAAAGGATGGTCGCATCACCAAGGACGACGTGATCGCCGCGGCCGCTAACAAGGATGCGTCCCCGACGCTCAAGTCGGCGCCCACGCCGGCCCCGTCGCCTGCGCCCGCGCCCGCGAAACCCGCTGCCAAGGTGGCGACCACTGGCGAGCGCCGCGAAGAGCGGGTCAAGATGAGCCGCATGCGCCAGACAATCGCCAAGCGGCTGAAGGACGCGCAGAACACGGCGGCGCTGCTGACCACCTTCAACGACGTCGACATGACGGCGGTGATGGAGGCGCGCGCCAAGTACAAGGACGTGTTCGCCAAGAAGCACGGCATCCGCCTCGGCTTCATGAGCTTCTTCGTGAAGGCCTGCGCGCTCGCGGCCAAGGACGTGCCCGCGGTCAACGCGCGCATCGAGGGCGACGAGATCGTCTATCACGACTATCTCGACGTCTCGGTCGCGGTCAGCGCGCCCAAGGGCCTCGTCGTCCCCGTGATCCGCTCGGCCGACGCGATGAGCTTTGCCGAGATCGAACTGACCATCGCCGACTTCGGCAAGCGCGCCAAGGAAGGCACGCTGTCGATGGAAGACATGCAAGGCGGCACGTTCACCATCTCGAACGGCGGCATCTTCGGCTCGCTGCTGTCGACCCCGATCATCAACCCGCCCCAGTCGGCGGTGCTCGGTATGCACCGCATCGAGGAGCGTCCGGTCGCGATCGATGGCCAGGTCGTCATCCGCCCGATGATGTATCTGGCGCTCAGCTACGATCACCGCCTGATCGATGGCCGCGAAGCGGTCACCTTCCTCGTGCGCGTCAAGGAAGCGCTCGAGGACCCGATGCGCCTCCTGATCGACCTTTAAGGCTGGAAAATCAGACCGTCGCGGCTTCGCGCGCGGCCTCGATCTCGGCCGGGGCGGCGCGCTGCTGCGTGACGTGCTTGGGGTTGGTGATGGCGAGGATGCGCCGTTCGACCAGCCAGTAGGCAAGGCAGCCCAGCCCGATGCCCGCGATTGCGGTCAGCGGCCACCAGCTGGCCTCGGGGATGTACCACCAGGCGATTTCGAGCGCGACGCAGTGGAACAGGTAGATCGAATAGCTCGCATCGCCGAGGAAGTGCGGCACGCGCCAGTGCGGCAGCTTCACCTGCACCGCGCCGGCGAAGAACAAGGCGACGGGTAGCCCGATGACGAGCGACCGCGTGCCTTCCAGATTATGTCCGATGGCGAGCAGCGCGATGCCCGCGACGCGCAGGAAGCCGGGCAGGGTGCGTCCGCTTTTGACCGCGTAGGCGACCGCCGCGCCGTAGAGGAATTCGTAGAGCATCGGGTGCGTGAGCGCGTTGAGCACCGGCGAATGGCCGGCCATGCCGTTGAACAGCACCGCGGCCGGGATGATCGCGAAAACCAGCCAGGCGCGCCTGAACGCCAGCGCCAGCGCGAAATAGGAATAGAAGACTGCCTCGAGCACCAGCGTCCAGCCGACCAGCCAGGCGACCCCGCTGATATGCCCGTTCATGAAGAAGGTCGGGACGAGGAAGGCCGACTTCCAGAATTGCTCGTTGTGCGTGATGCCGAGCGCGAAGGCGACCGTCAGCACCACCCACCACATCGGCATGACTCGGAAGACGCGCTTCTTGAGGAAGTCGAGCGGTGCGCGGTGCGCGCTCGAGATGACCATCACGAAGCCCGAGATGACGAAGAACAGGTCGACGCCCGAATAAAGGAGATATTTCCACGACGGCTCGGCGGCATGGCCGATCGCGACCGCGATCGCAGCCAGCGCGCGCATGTACTGGACCGACCGGAAGGGGTCGCGCCGGTGCGCGTCGCGCTCGGTCACGGTTGCATGCATGTTCATCGTGCTCATCTCCCTATCTCAACGCGGTAAACGGGCGGTTACCTTTGCGCCTTGGCGAGAGGTTCGCTAAGGCGCGGCGCGAACCCCCGCGATTCTGAAATGTGGAGCGAATTTCAAATGGCCGACTTCGACTATGACGTCCTCGTGATCGGTGCAGGGCCGGGCGGCTACGTGGCCGCGATCCGCGCCGCGCAGCTGGGTCTCAAGACCGCCTGCGCGGAAAGCCGCGAGACGCTCGGCGGGACCTGCCTCAACGTCGGCTGCATTCCCTCCAAGGCGATGCTCCACGCGTCCGAATATTACGACGCCGCCAAGAACGGTGCGATGGCGCACATGGGCGTCGAGGTCGAACCCAGGCTCAACCTCGACCAGATGCACGCGCAGCGCCGCGACGCGGTCAAGCAGCTCACCGGGGGCATCGAGTTCCTGTTCAAGAAGAACAAGGTCACCTGGCTCAAGGGCCTCGCTACCTTCAAGGACGCGCACAGCGTCGTGGTCGGCGGCGACACCGTCACCGCCAAGAATATCGTCATCGCCACCGGCTCCTCGGTGACCCCGCTCCCGGGCGTCCAGATCGATGAAAAGGTGGTCGTCTCTTCGACCGGCGCGCTCGAACTGCCCAAGGTGCCCGAGCACATGGTCGTCATCGGCGGCGGCGTGATCGGGCTGGAGCTGGGCAGCGTGTGGCGCCGCCTCGGCGCGAAGGTGACCTGCGTCGAATATCTCGACGAGATCCTCCCCGGCATGGACGGCGACATCCGCAAGGAAGCGCGCAAGATCTTCAAGAAGCAGGGCTTCGAGTTCAAGCTCGGCACCAAGGTCACCGGCGTCACCGTCAACGGCGACAAGGCGACCCTCACCATGGAACCCGCCAAGGGCGGAGACGCCGAGACGCTCGAAGCCGACTGCGTGCTCGTCTCGATCGGCCGCAAGCCCAACACGGACGGGCTCGGCCTCGAGAATATCGGGCTGGAAACCAACAAGCGCGGCCAGATCGAGACCGATCACGACTTCCGCACCGCTGTCGACGGCGTCTGGGCGATCGGCGACGTCGTGCCCGGCCCGATGCTCGCCCACAAGGCCGAGGACGAGGGCATCGCGGTGGCCGAGAATATCGCCGGCCTCACCGGAATCGTGAACCACGCGATCATCCCGGGCGTGGTTTACACCTGGCCCGAGATCGCGGGCGTCGGCCTCACCACCGAGGAGGCCAAGGAGCAGTACGGCGAGATCAAGGTCGGCAAGTTCCCGATGCTGGGCAACAGCCGCGCCAAGACCAACCACGAGCCCGACGGCTTCGTGAAGGTCATCTCGGACGCCAAGTCCGACCGTGTTCTCGGCGTCTGGTGCATCGCGGTCCCCGCCGGTACGATGATCGCACAGGCCGCCCAGGCGATGGAATTCGGCGCGACGAGCGAAGACATCGCCTACACCTGCCACGCCCACCCGACCCACTCGGAGGCGATCAAGGAAGCCGCGATGGCGGTGCAGGGCAAGCCGATCCACATCTAGGTCGATGGCCATGCGCAAGACGCTGCGCCGCTGGCATCTCTGGCTCGGCTGGCTGGTCGGGGTCCCGCTGCTGCTGTGGACCCTGTCAGGCCTTGCGATGGTGCTCAAGCCCATCGAGGAGGTGCGCGGCGAGCATCTGCGCATCGAACAGCCGCAGGCGCTTCCCGCGGGCAACCCGGCCGCGCTCGCCATCCCGCTCGCGCCAGCGTCCCCCGAACGCCGCCGCGTGACCGCGATGCAGTGGGGCCGCGCGGTCACCACGCTCGCGCGCGCCGACGGCACTCTCGAGCGCTACGATGCCGCCACGGGCGCCCCGCTCGATCCGGTCGACGAGGCGGAGGCGCGCCGCATCGTCGCCAAGGGAATTCGCGGCGGCGCATCGGTGACCTCCGCCCGCCTGTTTCCCGACGGCAAGGCCCCGCTCGACTTCCGCCGCCCCGGCGCCGCCTGGCAGCTGGCACTGGCCGACGGCACGCATGTCTATGTCGGGCGCGACAGCGGCGAGATCGAGGCCGTCCGCACCCGCTGGTGGCGGATCTACGACTTCTTCTGGGGGCTCCACATCATGGATCTCCAGACACGCGAGGACAGCCACAATCCGTGGCTCGTCACGTTTGCCGCCTTCTCGCTCATCACCGTGCTCGTGGCGCTCGTGCTGCTCCCGCTCTCGACCGGCCGGAAGCGCTAGCCCAGCAGCCGCGCCCACCACGATGCGGGCGCCGGCCGCGGCGCGATGGTCTCCACCGGGCAGGCGAGGCAGCGCGCCTGCACGACCGGTCCCGCCATCAGCTCGCGCGCTGCCGCCATCGCCGCCGCTACGGGATCGGGCCCGCGCTTGAGGAAGGCGTAGGCGTCGGGCGCCCCGCCTCTCGCATCGCCGCGCAGCAGGTCGGCGAGCTGCTCCGAAAAGCTCTTCTCGCGCTCGATCCAGCGCACGCCGGGATCGTCCAGCTCGGCCAGCTCGGCCGCCTTGGCAACCGCTTCGTCGAGCCCGCCGAACCCGTCGACCAGCCCCAGCTGGCGTGCACTGCCGCCGTCCCACACGCGCCCGCCCGCCAGCTGGTGGACGCGCGCCACCTCCATGTCGCGCGCCTCGGCGGTCAGCGCGAGGAAGCGGCGATAGGTCTGGTCGACCCCCGCCTGGATCAGCGTGTTCGCGTCCTCCGACGGCCCGCCCAGCAAGTCGGGTTCGCCCGACAGCGGCGTCGTCTTCACCCCGTCGATGCCGACCCCGATCTTCTCCATCGCCCGCTCGAAGCTCGGGAAGATGCCGAACACGCCGATCGAGCCGGTCACGGTCGAAGGCTCGGCATAGACCGCGTCCGCCCCCGTCGCGACCCAGTAGCCGCCCGAGGCCGCGACGTTGCCCATCGAGGCGACCACCGGGATGCCCGCCTCGCGCGCCGCGGCCAGCGACTGGCGGATCTGCTCCGAGGCCAGCGCCGAGCCGCCCGGGCTGTCGATCCGCACTACAAGCGCCTTCATCCAGCCCGCCGCGACCGCCTCGTCGATCGCCTGCGCGATGCTGGCGCCCGCCGCGGTGCCGCGCGGCCCGTGCCCGTCGACAATGGTGCCCGCTACGGTCACCAGCCCGATGTGGCCCGCCGCGTCGTCGTCGACCTTGGCGGCGACATAATCCTCGAGCGCGATCCTCTTGTAGCCGCCCACCGCGCGCTCGTCCTTGCCGCCCAGTTCGGCCAGCTTCTCGTGCCAGGCGCGGCGCGGCGCGACCGTGTCGACCAGCCCGTTGGCCACCGCCGCCTTCGAAAGGTCGCCATCGCTTGACTTAAGCGCTGCAACCGGATCGCTCAGGTAGGGACGCAGTTTGGCCTTGGGCCGCGCCTTGGCGACTTCCTCTTCCCACGTCTCGAGCAATGCGCCGGCCAGCGCCCGCGCATTCTCGCGCGCCTCGGGGCTCATGTCCGAGCGCGTATAGGGCTCGACCGCGCTCTTATAGTCGTTGCCGCCCGCCCGGTAGATGTTCGCGGTGATGCCGAGCTTCTCCATCACCTCGGCGAAGTAGAGATTGTTGCCGCCCGGACCCGCGAAAGCGACGATCCCCATCGGGTTGAGCCAGATCTCGTCGGCATGCGCGGCCAGCTGGTACTGGTCGTCCGAATAGCCGGTCGCGTAGGCGAGCACGGGCTTGCCCGCTTTCTTCACCCGCTCGATCGCCTCGCCGATATCGCCCAGCGCGGTCTGCCCGCCGCCGACGAACCCGTCGAGGTCGAGCGCCACCGCCTCGACCCTCGAATCCTTCGCGGCCGCCTCGAGCGCCATCACCACGTCGCGGCGTGCCCACTGGCGCACGCCGCTGCCCGCGCCGAGCGCCATGGCAAGGTCTTCGCTGGCCGGCTCCTCGACCACCACCCCGTCGAGATCGACGTGGAGCACGCCCGCGTGCACCGGATCGGGCTGGCCCTTGAGCCCCGCATAGAGCAGCGCGAAGAACAGGATCATGAAGAGCAGGACCAGTGCGTCCTTGATCCCCACCAGCAATGCCCAGACCCAACGCGCGAATGCCATGACCGCTTATCCTTGCAAGAAACTGTGACCTTGAGGCCAACATAGGGACGCACAAGGGCGCTTTGCACCCATATTCGCTGGACGGGGGCGGGCAGGGGCACTAGCGCCCGCTCACGATGAACGGGGAAGCGACCAGGACGCCCGGCAGTTGGGGGCACGAAGTGCGCGCGACGGCGAACCTCGCCTGGCCGCTGATCCTGTCCAACCTGACGATGGCGGGGATCGGTGCGACCGACACCTGGCTGCTCGGACGGCTCGGGCCGACCGAGCTGGCGGGCGCCGCGCTCGCGCTCAACCTGTTCTTCGCCTTCACGCTCATCCTGCTCGGCATCGTCACCGCTTCTTCGCCGCTGATGGCGACCGCGCTCGGCGCGCGGCTGAAGAGCGTCACCGACGTGCGCCGCTCATTCCGCCAGTCGGTGTGGCTGGTGCTGACCGTGGTCCCGCCGATCTGGCTGGTGATGTGGAATGCGCAAGGGCTGATCGAAGCACTCGGGCAGGAGCCCCGTCTTGCCGCGCTCGGCCAGACCTTCCTGCGCGGCTACATGTGGTCGCTGCTGCCCTTCCTGTTCTTCCAGACGCTGCGCAACTTCGTCTCCGCGCTCGAACGGCCCAAGTGGGTGTTCGTGCTTTCGGCGGTGGGCATCCCGATCAATTTCCTGCTCGGCTACGGTCTCATCTTCGGCGAATTCGGCCTGCCCCGGATGGGCATCTTCGGGGCCGGGCTTGCCGGGACGATCACTTGGGCGCTGCTCGCCGTGGCGCTGGTCCTCGTCGTCCTCACCGACCGCCAGTTCCGCCGCTTCCACCTGTTCGGTCGCTTCTGGCGTCCCGACTGGGAACGCTACGCCAGGATGTGGAAGCTGGGCCTGCCGATCGGCCTGTCGATGGGGTTCGAAGGCGGCGTCTTCTCGGCCGCCGCCTATTTGATGGGGCTGGTCGGCGAGAAACCGCTCGCCGCCCATGCCATCGCGCTCCAGATCGCCGCCATTTCCTTCATGGTGCCGTGGGGGATCAGCCAGGCCGCGACCGTGCGCGTCGGGCTGATGCTCGGTCGCCGCGATCCGCAAGGGATGGGGCGCGCGGGCTGGACCGCCTTCGTCATGGGGGTCGGCTTCATGTCGATGATGGCGGTCGTTCTGTGGCTCGTCCCGCGCGAACTGATGACGCTGTTCCTCGAGGACGTGCCCGCCAACCGCGAGGTGATCGCGCTCGGCGCATCCTTCCTCGGCATCGCTGCCATCTTCCAGATCGTCGATGGTGCGCAGGTGGTCGGGCAGGGCATGTTGCGCGGTCTTCACGACACGCGCTGGCCGATGGTGTTCGCATTCATCGGCTACTGGCTGGTCGGCATCGGTGTCGGCGCCTGGCTCGCCTTCGAAGCGGGCTGGGACGGCATCGGCCTGTGGACCGGCCTCGCCTCCGGCCTTGCGATCGTCTCGGTGCTGATGATGGCGCGCTGGACGATGCGCGAGCGGCTGGGGCTGACCCGCGACGAGACGAGCAAAAAAATCCCGGCCTGAACTGTTGACTAGTAGGAATGCGCGACCCACATGCGCAGCGACGTTGGCACTCTCGATGTAGGAGTGCCAGTCGCGAACGGTTCAACATCTAACTGACAAGAGGGGCCCCATGGGTTTCAAACCGCTTCACGATCGTGTCCTCGTCCGCCGTGTCGAGGCCGAAGAAAAGACTGCTGGCGGGATCATCATCCCCGACAGCGCCAAGGAAAAGCCGCAGGAAGGCGAAGTCGTCGCCGTCGGTTCGGGCGCGCGTGCTGAGAACGGCACCGTCACCCCGCTCGACGTCAAGGCCGGCGACAAGATCCTGTTCGGCAAGTGGTCGGGCACCGAGATCAAGCTCGACGGCGAAGACCTCATCATCATGAAGGAAAGCGACATTCTCGGCGTTCTCGCCTGAGGCTGACGCGGACCTCGAAGGGACCGTGTACTTTGTGCACTTCCCCTCCTGAAATTATCCAACAGAAAGGCATCAGACAATGGCTGCCAAGGACGTGAAATTTAGCCGTGACGCGCGCGAGCGCATCATGAAGGGCGTCGATATCCTCGCCGACGCCGTCAAGGTGACGCTGGGCCCCAAGGGCCGCAATGTCGTCATCGACAAGAGCTTCGGCGCGCCGCGCATCACCAAGGACGGCGTTTCGGTCGCCAAGGAAATCGAGCTCAAGGACAAGTTCGAGAACATGGGCGCGCAGATGCTGCGCGAAGTGGCCTCGAAGACCAACGACGTGGCCGGTGACGGCACCACCACCGCCACCGTGCTCGCCCAGGCGATCGTGCGCGAGGGCATGAAGTCGGTTGCGGCCGGCATGAACCCGATGGACCTGAAGCGCGGCATCGACATGGCCGTATTGAAGGTCGTCGAGGACCTGCAGGGCCGTTCCAAGCCCGTCGCCGATTCGAACGAGATCGCCCAGGTCGGCATCATCTCGGCCAACGGCGACCGTGAAGTCGGCGAGAAGATCGCCGAGGCGATGGAGAAGGTCGGCAAGGAAGGCGTGATCACCGTCGAGGAAGCCAAGGGTCTCGAATTCGAGCTCGACGTCGTCGAGGGCATGCAGTTCGACCGCGGCTACCTCTCGCCATACTTCATCACCGATCCGGAGAAGATGCAGGTCGAACTCAACGACCCCTACATCCTCATCCACGAGAAGAAGCTGTCGAACCTTCAGGCCATGCTCCCGATCCTCGAGAGCGTCGTCCAGTCGGGTCGCCCGCTGCTGATCATCGCCGAGGACATCGAGGGCGAGGCGCTCGCCACCCTCGTGGTCAACAAGCTGCGCGGCGGCCTCAAGGTCGCGGCCGTCAAGGCGCCGGGCTTCGGCGATCGCCGCAAGGCGATGCTCGAAGACATCGCGATCCTGACCGGCGGCGAGATGATCTCGGAGGATCTCGGCATCAAGCTCGAGAACGTCACCGTGAACATGCTCGGCACCGCCAAGCGCGTGACCATCGACAAGGACAACACCACCATCGTCGACGGTGCGGGTGACAAGTCGAACATCGAGGGCCGCACCGCCGCGATCCGCCAGCAGATCGAGAACACCACCAGCGACTATGACCGCGAGAAGCTCCAGGAGCGTCTCGCCAAGCTCGCCGGCGGCGTGGCCGTGATCAAGGTCGGCGGCGCCACCGAAATCGAGGTGAAGGAGCGCAAGGACCGCGTCGACGACGCGCTGCACGCGACCCGCGCCGCGGTCGAGGAAGGCATCGTTCCGGGCGGCGGTACTGCGCTGCTCTACGCCAAGTCGGCGATCGAGGGCATGACCGGCGACAATGACGACCAGACGCGTGGTGTCGACATCGTGCGCCGTGCGCTCGAAGCGCCGGTGCGCCAGATCGCGCAGAATGCCGGTTTCGACGGTGCCGTGGTTGCGGGCAAGCTCACCGACGGTGGCGACCCCACCATGGGCTTCAACGCCGCCAACGACACCTACGAGAACCTGGTGGCCGCGGGCGTCATCGACCCGACCAAGGTCGTGCGCACCGCGCTGCAGGACGCCGCGTCGGTGGCCGGCCTCTTGATCACCACCGAGGCGACGATCGCCGAACTGCCCGAAGACAAGTCGGCGGCGCCGGCGATGGGCGGCATGGGCGGCATGGGCGGCATGGACTTCTAGTCCGCGCTCGCAGCCTCAGGCTCTACGGAAGGGGCCGCGTCTTCGGGCGCGGCCCCTTTTTCGTTGCGGGCCGCATCGAGCATCGCGCCCATTTCCTCGAACCTCTCCTCGTCCGCCGCGCTCGGCCGCGCAGGTTCCTGTCCGGAACATCCGGCCAGGAGGAGGAAGGGAAGGAAGACGCGCATGACCGATCAACGCAGGTCAAAGAAAAAGGGGCCGCACCGAAGTGCGACCCCTTGATCTGTTCGAAGCTTTGGAAGCTTCGACGCGAGATTACATCTCGGCGTCGACTTCGTTGGCAGCTTCTTCGGCAGCCGCTTCGGCTTCGTCGCCAGCAGCTTCGGCAGCCGCAGCGGTCTCGTCGACAGCGTTCTCGACGGCGTCGCCGGCAGCTTCCATGTCGTTTTCGACGGCTTCTTCGATCGCCGCATTCTCGACGGCATCGTCAGTCTTCGCTTCGCAAGCGGCCAGGCCGAGCGCGAGAACCGAAACGGTCAGTGCAACCTTCTTCATGATAATTCATTCCCTTGCAATGCGTGCCCGCTCTCTCGCGCGCACAAGGTATAGGACCTGCCGCTTTCGCAGGCAGGTCTGGGGCCCGAAATAAAGGGTTCCGACCCGTCACGCAATCGTCAAATTTTCACGCGTGTCGATAGGCACCCCACGCAAGCGCTCGCCTTGACGCACATAAAGATTTCCTTATGCCTTGAAATCATGTCTGCCGAGCTACCCCTTGCCAGCCTGTTTCACGCCTTGGGCGACCCAAGCCGCCTGCGCATTCTCGCGCTCGTCCGCTCGATGGAACTGACCGTCGGCGAGATCGCGCTGGTGCTCGGACAAAGCCAGCCGCGCGTGTCCCGGCATGTCCGAATTCTTGCCGAAGCCGCCCTAGTCTCGCGCCGTAAGGAAGGCAGCTGGGTATTCGTTGAGGCGGACCGCGGACAGCGGGAAACTGCGCTTCGCCTGCTGATCGACGCTGCCAAGGACAAGCGGGATCGCGATGTCTTCCAGGCCGATGCAACGCGCCTCGAGGCGGTGCGTGGAGAGCGAGCCGAGGCCGCTGGCCGCTGGTTCGACCGGCGCGCGGAACGCTGGGAGCAATTGCGCCAGCTTCACGCGCCCGACGCTCAGATCGAGGCGGCGCTCGATACGGCAGTGGGATCGGAGCGGATTCATACGCTTGTCGACGTCGGCACCGGCACGGGGCGCATGATCGAACTGTTCGCCGACCGCGTCGATCGCGCGATCGGGATCGATCGCAGCCCTGACATGTTGCGGGTGGCGCGGGTTCGGTTGGACGAGGCGCGAATCGGACACGCCAGCCTACGCCAGGGGGACATGACCGCGCTGCCGCTGCCCGACGCGAGTGCGAATCTCGTCATTCTCCACCTCGTCCTCCACTTCGCGCACGCGCCGGGCGCCGCGGTGCACGAGGCCGCGCGTCTTCTAGCGCCCGGCGGGCGGCTCCTGGTCGTCGACTTCGCTGCGCACGAGCGAGAGGAACTGCGCCGCCTCCACGGCCACCAGCGCCTCGGCTTTTCCGACGAGCGCATCGGCGGCTGGCTCGCCGACTGCGGCCTTGAGCAGGACACGCCGATCGAACTGCCGGGCCGGACGCTCGTCATCAAGATCTGGACGGCGCGACGCGGTGCAGGGCGTGGCCGCACCGAGGAGGCGGCATGACCGGCCCGGCGTTCGAACATCGCGAGACCCTGTTCGAGCGCCCGCGCGGCGACATCGACGTCAGCTTCGAATTCTTTCCTCCCGCCACCGAGGCGATAGAGCAGCGGCTGTGGAGCGCCATCGAACGTCTCGCGCCGCTCGGACCGCGGTTCGTTTCGGTCACCTATGGCGCGGGCGGTTCGACCCGCGAGCGTACCCATGCGACGGTCAGGCGAATCCTCGAGGAAACCGAGCTTACGCCTGCCGCACACCTGACCTGCGTCGATGCGAGCCGTGAGGAAGTCGACGCCATTGCGCGCGACTATTGGGACGCGGGGGTGCGGCACATCGTCGCGCTTCGGGGCGACCCGCCCGAGGGGGCGTTTGCGGCGCGCGAGGACGGCTATGCCAATGCCGCCGAACTGGTCGAGGGATTGTCGCGGGTCGCGCCGTTCGACCTGAGCGTGGCAGCCTACCCCGAAGTCCATCCCGAGGCCGACTGCCCAGAAGCGGATCTCGACCACCTGTTGCGCAAGATCGACGCGGGCGCGACGCGCGCCATCACGCAATTCTTCTTCACCCCAGACCCGTTTTTGCGGTTGCGCGACGCGATCGCGGCGCGCGGGCGCGAGGTCGAGCTGGTTCCCGGCATCCTGCCGGTCACCAATGTCGACCAGACGCGCAAGTTCGCAGGACGCTGCGGCGCCGAGATCCCCGACTGGCTCGACCGCCGCTTCGAAGGGCTCGACGAGGCCCCCGAGGCACGCCAGCTCGTCTCGGCGATGGCGGCCGCCGAACTGTGCGGCCAGCTCTACCGCGAGGGCGTGCGCCACTTCCATTTCTACACACTCAACCGCGCAGAACTGAGCTGGGCGATCTGCCACATGCTGGGGTGCGAGGGATGAGCGCGCGCGGCGACTTTCTCGCGCTGATCGCCGAGCGTGTGCTGGTCAAGGATGGCGCCTACGGAACGATGGTGCAGGATCGCGGGCTCACCCCTGAAGACTATGCCGGGACGCTTCCACTCGAAGCCGAACAGCGCGGCAACAACGACCTCCTCAATCTCACACAGCCCGAGATCGTCACGCAGATCGCGAGAGGCTTCGCCGCCGCGGGCGCCGCCCTCATCGCCACCAACACCTTCAACGCCAACGCCATCAGCCAGGCCGATTACGGCGCCGAGCACCTCGTTGCCGAGATGAACGAGGAGGCGGCGCGGCTGGTGCGTGCGGTGGCGGACGCGGCGCAAGGGCGGCGCTTCGTCGCCGGCGCAGTCGGACCGACCAACAAGACGCTCTCGCTCTCGCCCGACGTCGACAATCCCGCATACCGCGAGGTGACGTTCGAGCGGATGGTCGAGGTGTACGAGGAGCAGGTTGCCGCGCTCGCCCGCGGCGGGGTCGACTTCATCCTCATCGAGACGATCTTCGACACGCTCAACGCCAAGGCCGCGATCATGGCGACACTCAACGTCGAGGCGCGGATCGGGCGCGAATTGCCGATGATGCTCTCGATGACGCTGACCGACCTGTCGGGACGCAACCTGTCGGGCCACACGGTCGAGGCGTTCCTTGCCATGGTCGCGCATGCCGATCCGATCACGGTCGGCCTCAACTGCAGTTTCGGGGCCGAGGCGCTTCGCCCTCACCTGAAGTCGTTGGCGGCGCGCGCGCCCTTCCCGGTGATGGCCTATCCCAATGCCGGGTTGCCCAACGACCTTGGCGCTTACGACGAGGCAGCCGAGGACACAGCGCGGCAGGTTCGCGAGTGGATCGGCGAGGGGCTGGTCAACGTCGTCGGAGGCTGCTGCGGGACAACGCCCGCCCACATCGCGGCCATCGCACGCGAGGCGGAGGGGGCGGCGCCGCGCGCCATTCCCGACTCCGACCCTGCGATGCTGCTCGCGGGGCTAGAGCCGATGCGGCTGGCGAGCTGATGGAAATGCGCGCGGCGACGAGGGCAAGCGCCGCCTCGACCCGGTTCGTGATGGTCGGCGAGCGGACCAACGTCACCGGCTCGGCGCGCTTTCGCAAACTCATCCTCGAGGGCGACTACGACGCCGCGGTCGACGTCGCTCGCGCACAGGTCGCCAACGGCGCACAGATCATCGACGTCAACATGGACGAGGGCCTTCTCGACGGCGCGGAGGCGATGAGCCTGTTCCTGCGCCGCATCGCCGCCGAACCCGACATCGCGCGCGTGCCGGTGATGATCGACAGCTCGAAATGGGAGGTGATCGAGGCGGGGCTCAAGGTCGTCTCGGGCAAGCCGATCGTCAATTCGATCAGTCTCAAGGACGGCGAAGAGTTTTTCCTCGACCGCGCGCGGTCGGTGCGCGCCTATGGTGCGGCGGTCGTGGTGATGACGTTCGACGAGGAGGGGCAGGCCGACACGAAGGCGCGCAAGGTCGCGATCTGCCAGCGCGCCTATCGCCTGCTGGTCGACAGCGGCTTTCCGCCCCAGGACATCATCTTCGACCCCAACATCTTCGCGGTGGCGACCGGGATCGACGAGCATCGCCGCTACGGGGTCGACTTCATCGAGGCCGCGCGGGAAATCCGCGCGACCTGTCCGCACGTCCAGATTTCGGGCGGCCTTTCCAACCTCAGCTTCTCGTTTCGCGGCAACGAGCCGGTGCGGCGCGCGCTGCACAGCGTGTTCCTCTACCACGCGATCCCGGCGGGCCTGTCAATGGCCATCGTCAATGCGGGCCAGCTCGACGTCTACGACGCGATCGACCCGCAATTGCGCGCGGCGTGCGAGGACGTGCTGTTCGACCGCGACGCGGGCGCGACCGACCGGCTGGTCGAGATTGCCGAGCGTTATCGCGGCGGCACGCGGCGGGCCGAGGAGAAAGACGACGCGTGGCGCGAGGCGAATGTCGACGAGCGGCTGGTCCACGCGCTGGTCGAAGGGATCGACGCCCATATCCTCGAGGATGTCGAGGAGGCGCGGAAGGCAGCGGGCCGCGCGATCGAGGTTATCGAAGGGCCGTTGATGGACGGGATGAACCGCGTCGGCGACCTGTTCGGCGAGGGCAAGATGTTCCTGCCGCAAGTGGTCAAGTCGGCGCGGGTGATGAAGAAGGCGGTGGCGCAGCTGCTGCCCTTTATCGAGGCGGAAAGCGACGGCGCGAGCGTCGCCAAGGGACGTATCGTGCTCGCTACCGTCAAGGGCGACGTCCACGACATCGGCAAGAACATCGTTGGCGTCGTACTGCAGTGCAACGGCTACGAGGTAACCGACCTCGGCGTGATGGTCGGCTGGCCCGACATCCTCGCCGCCGCGCGCCGCGAAAACGCCGACATGATCGGCCTGTCGGGGCTGATCACGCCGAGCCTCGACGAGATGGTCTCGGTTGCTGGCGAGATGCAGCGCGAGGGGTTGACCATGCCGCTGCTCATCGGCGGGGCGACGACCAGCCGCGTCCACACCGCGCTGAGGATCGCGTCCGCCTACGAAGGACCCGTCATCCACGTCAACGATGCGAGCCGCGCGGTAGGCGTCGTCGCCAAGTTGCTCGGCGAGGACCGTGAGACCTATGTCGGCGAGATCGGGGCCGACTATGCCGACATTCGCGACAAGCGCGCGGGCAAGGGCAAGACCAAACCGGTGCCGCTGGCCGAGGCGCGCGCCAACGGCTTCGTCGCCGATCCCGCGGGCAAGGCGTCCGCGCCCGCCCGAACCGGGCTGCACCGGTTCGACGACTGGTCGATCGCCGACCTGCGGCAGACGATCGACTGGACGCCCTTCTTTCGCGCCTGGGAGCTGGCGGGCACCTATCCCGCGATCCTCGACGATCCGGTCGTCGGGACCAGCGCGCGCAGCCTTCATGCCGACGCCGACGCGATGCTCGACCGGATCATCGAGGAAGGCTGGCTTGCTGCGCGCGGGGTCGCGGGACTGTGGCCCGTGCGGCGCGAGGGCGACGACGCGGTCCTCGTCGAGCACGACGTGCGTCTGCCCTTCCTGCGCCAGCAGACCCCCAAGCGCGAGGGAAGGTCGAACGACTGTCTGGCCGATTTCCTGCTGGACGAGGACTGGCTCGGCGGGTTTGCGGTCGCGATCCACGGGGCGGAACCGCGCGCAAAGACCTTCGAAAAGGCGGGTGACGATTACAGCGCGATCCTGCTGAAGGCGCTCGCCGACCGGCTCGCGGAAAGCTTCGCCGAGGCGCTGCACGCCCACGTGCGGCGCGACCTGTGGGGCTATGCGGCGGGCGAGGCGCTCACCAACGATGAGCTGATCGCGGAGCGATATCGCGGCATCCGACCCGCGCCCGGCTATCCGGCGTGTCCCGACCATAGCCTCAAGCCGATCCTGTTCGAGCTGTTGGGCGGCGATCCGGCGGGGATTTCGCTGACCGAGAATTTCGCGATGTGGCCGGCCTCGGCAGTGTCGGGTTTCTATTTCGGGCACGAGAAAGCACATTATTTCGGTGTTGCGCGGATCGGCGCGGACCAGCTCGAGGAATATGCGGCGCGGCGCGGCGTGCCGGTCGAGCAGGCGGCGAAGTGGCTCGCGCCCAATCTCGACGAGCGCGCGACAAGCGGCTAGCGCTCCGGGCGATGTTCACGCGCCTGATGCTTCTCCTGACGATTCTGTTCGCCGCCGCCCCGGCCGCCGCGCAGACGACGCATATCGTGCCGCACCTCGTCGCCGAGGGCCCTGTGCCTGCCGAGGGCGGGACGGTCGAACTGGCACTGGTGATGGAAACCGAGCCGGGCTGGCACGGCTACTGGCTCAACCCGGGCGATGCAGGGCTGCCGCTCAGGATCGAGTGGCGGCTGCCCGAAGGCGCGAGTGTCGGCGAGTTGCGCTATCCCACGCCGGTCAAGCTCGAGGCGGCGGGACTGATCAACTATGTCTACAAGTCGGACCATGCCATCCTCGTCACGCTCACCGTGCCGCCGACGGATCGCGCGGTGCTCAGGATCGAGGGAGAGGGGCGCTGGCTCGCCTGCACCGATATCGTGTGCGTGCCAGAGAAGGGGACGTTCGCGCTGGCGCTCTTGGTCGGCGACGGGCCGAGCCGCACCGACGAATTCGACGCCTATCGCGCGAAATTGCCGCGCGAGCTGGCGAGCGAGGGGCGCTTTTCGCTGAGCGATAACACGGTGCGGATCGCGGTGCCGCTGCCCGCGTCCGCTACACTCGGAAAGCCCTCGCTGTTCCTCGCCGAGGACAAGGTCATCGACTATGCCGCGCCGCAGCGTTTCTTGCGCTCGGGCGACTGGCTGGTGGCCGAGCTCGCGCGGCGCGGGACGGGCGATCCGCGGCGCCTGTCGGGCGTGATCGACATCGGCGAGGGGCAGGGGCTCGCCTTCGACGCCGCCCCCGGCGAGGTGCCCGCGGGCGGCAAGCCGGTCGGCGGGCTCGGGGCAGGCACAGTGCTCGTCGCGATCCTCGGCGCGCTGGTCGGTGGCCTGTTCCTCAACCTGATGCCGTGCGTCTTTCCGATCCTCGCGATGAAGGCGATGCATCTTGCGCGGGCCGGGGGCGACAAGGAAGAGGCGCGGCGCGAGGCGCTCGGTTACACCGCGGGCGCGGTGGTCGGCACGGCCTTACTCGGCGCGGTGCTGCTCGCGCTCAGGGCCGGCGGGACGGCGGCGGGCTGGGCGTTCCAGCTGCAGGATCCACGCACAATCTTCCTCCTCGTGCTGCTGGCGGGCGCGATCACTGCCAACTTGATGGGGCTCTACCGGCTGCCGGTGCTGGCCGGCGAGATGCGGCGCGGGGGGCATTTCGGGACCGGCGCGCTGGCTGCCTTCGTCGCGACGCCCTGCGCGGGGCCGTTCCTCGGGGCGGCACTGGGCACGGCGCTGATCCTCCCGCCCGCGGGCGCGATCGGCGTGTTCGCGGCGCTCGGGCTGGGACTGGCGCTGCCGTTCCTTGCCATCGCCTTCGTGCCCGCGCTGAGGAAACGCCTGCCGCGGCCCGGGCCGTGGATGCAGCGGCTCCAGCGGCTGCTCGCCATCCCGATGTTCGCGACATTGGTCGGCGCGCTGTGGCTGCTTTGGCGGCTGGCGGGGAGCGAGGCGCTGCTGCTGGCGCTCGGCGCGCTCGTGCTGCTGCTCTGCCTGCTGCTGCTGTCGAGGCGCGGCTTGGCGCTCGGCTGGGTGGCGATGGGCGGGGCGTTGGCGCTGGCGGTGGCGGGGGCGATGCTGCTTCCCGATCGCCCCTCGGCCGAAGCGCGCGCGCCCGACTTCGCCGAGGTGTGGAGCGAGGACGCGGTCGCGGCGGCGCGGGCCGAGGGACGTCCCGTCTTCGTCTATTTCACCGCCGACTGGTGCCTCACCTGCAAGGTCAATGAGGCGGGCGCCATCGACCGCGAGGCGACGCTGGCGGCGTTCGAACAGGCGGATGTCGCGGTGTTCGTCGCCGACTGGACGCAGGACGATCCCGCCATCACGCGCTTTCTTGACGCGCGGGGGCGCGCCGCGGTGCCGCTATACCTATGGTACGCGCCGGGCCGCGAGGCGGAGGAACTGCCGCAGGTGCTGACGCCCTCTATGCTTGTCGAGCGCGCTCAGTCGGCGGCGCGGTAGGCTTCCTTGCCGCTTACGTAGGTGACCAGCACCTTCGTTTCCGAAATGTCGGAGGGGTCGACCTCGGCAATGTCGCGGTCGACGACGATGAAGTCGGCGTAGCGGCCGGGTTCGAGCCCGCCCATCCGGTCCTCCGCGCGGCCCGCAAAAGCGGCGCCGTGCGTGAAAGCGGCGAGCGCTTCGCCGAGCGTGATCGCTTCGGCGGTGCGCCAGCCGCCCTCGGGCTCGCCATTGGCGTCGGTGCGCGTCACCGACACTTCGAGCCCCGCGAACGGGTTGGGGTGCTCGACCGGGAAATCGGAGCCGAATGCCAGCAGCGCGCCGCTCTCCTTGAGGCTGCGCCAGGCATAGGCCCCGCCCAGGCGGTCCATGCCGAGGCGCTTTTCGGCCATTTTCCAGTCGCTCGCCTGGTGGACCGGCTGCATCGAGGCGATCACGCCCGAGGCGGCGAGGCGCGGCAGGTCGTCGGGGTCGAGGATCTGCGTGTGCTCGTCGCGAAAGCGTAGATTGGAGGCCCCTTCGGTCTCCTCGATCGCGTCGAGCAGCTGGTCGTTGGCGGCATCACCGATGGCATGGGTGGCGACCTGGTGGCCGAGCGCCACGGCGCGGTCGATCGCGCCGCGCAGCTGGTCGTCGCTCAGCATCTGCAGCCCGCGAGTGTCGGCATCGGCATAGTTGGCCTTCAGCCACGCCCCGCGCGATCCCAGCGCCCCGTCGGTGACGAGTTTGACGCCGGCCATGCGCAGTTTGCCGTCATAGAGCCAGGGCGTCGGACCGTTGCCCGCGATCTTCTCGAGATTGTCGACGCCCGCGGCATAGCTCATCACGCGCACCTTGAGGCCGCCCTCGTCCCCGAGGCGGCGCAGCGCGTGCCAGTCGGTGTCGCTGGTCCCCATATCGGCCATCGCGGTGAGGCCCTGCGAGAGCATGAAGTCTTGCGCGAGGCCGAGCGCCTTTTCGAGGTCGGCGCCGGTGGCGGCGGGAACGAGCGCGTAGAGCGCGTTACCGGCCGTATCGACGAACATGCCGGTTGCCTTCCCCTTGTCGTCGCGCAGGATCGCGCCGCCGGTCGGGTCGGGCGTGTCGTCGACGATCTTCGCCATGCGCATGGCGAGGCTGTTGGCGACCACCGCGTGGCCGTCGACGCGTTCGAGCAGCACGGGACGATCGGCCACGACGGCGTCGAGGTCGGCAGCACTCGGGAAGCGGCCGTCGGCGAACATCTCGTGGTTCCAGCCGCGCCCGACGATCCACTTGGCGTCGTGGTTGGCTGCGGCGAATTCGGCCAGCTGCTTCTGGAGGCTGGCGATGGAATCGGTGCCGTAGAGCTGGAGGCTCATCGCGGTCTGGCCGAGCCCCATAAGGTGGCCGTGCCCGTCGATCAGGCCCGGGAGGACGTGCGCGCCGCCCATGTCGATGCGCAGGTCAGCGGACGGCAGCGTGTCGGCCGCCGAATAGGTGCGCACGACCTTGCCGGCGTCGTCGACCAGCAAGGCCGAGAAGCGCACCAGCGTGCCGTCGGCCTTCGCCTGGAGGCCATCAAGGTCGGCGTAGAGCGTGTCGGCGGCGGCGGGCGCGCAAAGGGCGAGGCTGGCAGTGGCGGCGAGAAGGGAAAGGCGCATCTGTGGCTCCTGTCGGGGAGAAGGGTCGCTACGCCGCATAGCATTGTTTGTCCCATCCGAAAGGGCTAGGCCGCTCGCCATGACAGTCACGATCGACGATATTCGCGCCGCCGCCCGGCGTATCGAGGGCGCGGTCCTCAAGACCCCGATGAACATGAGCCGCACCCTGTCCGAGATCAGCGGGGCGGAAGTCTGGCTCAAGTTCGAGAATTTGCAGTTTACCGCCGCCTACAAGGAGCGCGGCGCGCTCAACAAGTTGCTCCAACTGACCGAGGAGGAGCGCAGGCGCGGGGTGATCGCGGCGAGCGCCGGCAACCATGCGCAGGCGGTTGCCTATCACGGCGCGCGGCTCGGTATTCCGGTCACGATCGTGATGCCCGAGCCCACCCCGACCATCAAGATCGTCCAGACCGAGGGGCACGGCGCCAACGTCGTCCTGTTCGGCAAGGTGTTCGACGATGCCTACGGCCACGCCCGCGCGCTCGAGGAGGCCGAGGGCTATGTCTTCGTCCACCCGTTCGACGATCCTGCGGTCATCGCAGGGCAGGGGACGGTCGCTCTCGAGATGCTCGAGGCGGCGCCCGACCTCGACACGCTGGTCGTCCCGATCGGCGGGGGCGGGCTGATCGGCGGCATCGCGACCGCCGCCAAGGCCCTCAAGCCCGAGATCGAGATCGTCGGCATCGAGGCCGAGATGTTCCCGGCGATGAAGAACATCATCGAGGGCCGCGAGATGGAAATCGGCGGCGACACGCTGGCCGAGGGAATCGCGGTCAAGCATCCGGGCCAGATCACCCGCGAGATCATCGGCCGGCTGGTCGATCGCATCGACCTCGTGTCCGAAGCGGCGATCGAACATGCCGTCGCGCTGCTGGTCGGCATCGAGAAAAGCGTTGTCGAAGGCGCGGGGGCGGCGGGACTTGCTGCGATCCTCGACGACAGCGAGCGCTACGAGGGGAAGAAGGTCGGCACCGTCTTGTGCGGCGGTAATATCGACACGCACCTTCTCGCCAACGTCCTGGTACGCGAGCTGGTGCGGTGCGGGCGCATCGCGCGACTGAAGATCGTGGCGGAGGACCGCCCCGGCGCGCTCGCCGCGATCACCGAGAAATTTTACCAGTGCCGCGTCAACATCATCGAGACCAACCATCACCGCGTATTCACCGCGCTACCGGCCAAGGACACGATGATCGAGGTCGAATGCGAGGCGCGCGACGCCGAAGCGATCGACGCCCTGATCGAGAAGCTTACCGAGTGCGGCTTCAAGGTCGAACGCGCGAGCATCATCTGACGCCGACTCGGACTTCTTCTCGTTCGAACCGCTGCTGCGCCTGTCCCTGACCGGGACAGGAACCGCAGTTAACCGTCTTTTCCGCCTCCGAAAGCTTTTCAAGCGCGTTAACGGTGCGCATAAAGGAGTTGGTAAGGATATTCGAAAGGAGCTCGCGGGTGAGCGTACCGTTCCGCTTTCCCAAATTCTTCGTCACCAATCCGGCACCGTGCCCCTATCTGGCGGGCAAGGTGGAGCGGAAGGTGTTCACCGAGCTCAACGGCCGTCACGCGGCGGAACTCAACGAGGCGCTCGGGCGGATCGGATTCCGCCGGTCGCAGAGCGTCGCCTACCGCCCTTCCTGCGTCGACTGCTCGGCCTGTGTGTCGGTGCGCGTGTGCGCCAAGCAGTTCGAGCCGAGCCGCACGCAAAAGCGGCTGATCAAGCGCAATGCCGACCTCGAGGTGACCGCTTGCAAGCCGTGGACCACCGCGGAGCAATATGACCTCCTGCGCCAGTATCTGGCCGCGCGCCACCCGGGCGGCGGCATGGCCGAAATGGACGAGCAGGACTTTTCGGACATGGTCGAGCAGACCCCGGTGCGCACCTACATGGTCGAATATCGCGAGCCTTCGGTCGACGGGCGACCGGGCAAGCTGGTCGGCGTGTGCCTGTCCGACCAGCAGTCGGACGGCCTGTCGATGATCTACAGCTTCTTCGACACCGGTCCCGATGCCCGCAGCGGGCTGGGGACGACCATCATCCTCGACCATATCGTGCGCGCGGCGCGCGCCGATTTGCCCTACGTCTATCTCGGCTACTGGGTCGAAGGCAGTCCGCGCATGGCCTACAAGGCCAAGTTCAAGCCGATGGAACGGCTCGGGCGCGAGGGCTGGCGGCCAATGGACATGCCCGATCCCGACCCGCGCGAGGCACGCCGCAAGGCTCCGCCGATGCGCATCGACCGCACCCGCCAGCCGGTCGGCTGACCATGGTCACCATTCGCCCCGCGACGAGAGACGACGCGGAGGCGCTGTGGTCCTTGCTCGAACCCGTCATTCGCGAAGGCGAGACCTATGCCTTCGACCGCGACATGAGCCGCGATCGCTTGCTGCAGAAATGGCTCCACCACCGGGCGTTCATCGCCGAGGACGATGATGGAGGTGCGGTCGGCACCTACTTTCTCAAGCGCAACCATGGAGGGGGCGGCGGCCATGTCGCCAATTGCGGCTATGTCACCGACCCTTCCGCGCGCGGGCAGGGCGTCGCGCGACTGATGGCCGAACACAGTTTCGAGGAAGCCAGGCGGCAGGGTTTCAAGGCGATGCAATATAACTGCGTCGTCTCGACCAATACGGGGGCGCTCAGGCTCTGGCACCTCCTTGGTTTCCGCATCGTCGGGACCATCCCCAAGGGGTTCGAGCATCCCACCCGCGGGCTGGTCGATGCCTATGTCATGTACCGCTGGCTGGGCGACTAGAGCGGTATTCCGGACAAGGCGGTTGACCCGCCGCGCGTGCTTCGCCATTTGCCCGCACCTTCATGACGATGGGGGAAGCGATGACGACATTCCGCTGGGCCGGGCGCTTGGATCACGAGGCGCTGGGCGAGTTGATGCACGACGCGGTGCGCAACGGCAAAAGCCACTATAGCGAGGAGCAGCGGGCGGTATGGGTGCCGGAGCCGCGCAAGGGCGCCGACTGGAGCGCGCGCCTCGATGCGCAGGACGTGGTGGTTGCCGAACAGGAGGGCGAGATGGTCGGCTTCATGAGCCTTGGCGAGAAGTCCTATCTCGACTTCGCCTATATCCGCCCCAAGGCGCAGGGCACCGGGCTGTTCCGCCAGTTGCTCGCGCGGATCGTGGGCAAGGCGCAGGAGCGGGGCGAGGAGCGGATCTGGGTCCACGCCAGCCTGATGGCGCATCCCGCCTTCGCCAAGCACGGCTTCGAAGTGGTCGAGGAGCAGGTGGTGACGATCGCCGACCAGGACTTCCGCCGCTACGAGATGGAGCGGTGGCTGTAGCGGCCATGAAAAAAGGCGGCGCCCCCCGGCACCGCCCTTCCTCCCCCGTGGCTCTCGCCTGCGGTTATTCGTTTCAGGCCGCCGCTTCGTCGGCCTTCTTGTCGCCTTCCTGGTCGCGCAGCACGTAGCCGCGGCCCCAGACGGTCTCGATATAATTCTCGCCGCCGCAGGCCAGCGACAATTTCTTGCGCAGCTTGCAGATGAAGACGTCGATGATCTTGAGTTCCGGCTCGTCCATTCCGCCATAGAGGTGGTTGAGGAACATTTCCTTGGTCAGCGTCGTGCCCTTGCGAAGCGAGAGCAGCTCGAGCATCGCATATTCCTTGCCGGTGAGGTGGACGCGGTTGCCGTCCACTTCGACCGTCTTGGCGTCGAGGTTCACCGCCAGCTTGCCGGTGCGGATGACCGACTGCGAGTGACCCTTCGAACGGCGCACGATGGCGTGGATGCGGGCGACCAGCTCGTCGCGGTGGAACGGCTTGGTGACGTAATCGTCGGCACCGAAGCCCAGCGCCCGGACCTTCGAATCCATCTCGCCGATGCCCGACAGGATCAGGACCGGCGTCTGCACCTTGGCGGTGCGGAGCTTCTTGAGGACGTCGTAGCCGTGCATGTCCGGCAGGTTGAGGTCCAGAAGGATGATATCGTAGTCGTAGAGCTTACCGAGATCGAGGCCTTCTTCGCCAAGGTCGGTCGTGTAGACGTTGAAACCTTCCGTCGAGAGCATCAGGTCGATGCTCTTGGCGATGGTGGCTTCGTCTTCGATCAGCAAAACGCGCATAGTTCTATCCCCCGATTAGTCCGTCGCGGTCATTCAACTTTCAAAAAGTTTCACGGCCTTAACGACGTCTAAGCGTCCATTAACCATGCCATTCCTGAAGGGAAAAGGTTAACAAGCAGTGAAAGGCGCGAAAAAGTTAATTTGCGCCATCGCCGTGACTTTTCGGACTCACTTTAGGTGAAGCCTTGTGAACGGGCGCTGAGCGTGCAAGGGCGCGGCCCGACTTATGAATCTGGAATCGCGCATCCTTTTCGTCGACGGCGAGGTGATCGTCCTCGACAAGCCCGCCGGTCTCCCGGTCGACACGCCGCGCCGCGGCGGCCCGTCGATCGAGGCACGGATCGAGGAGCTGTGCCTTAACTACAAGCAGGCGCCGACCCCGATGCACCGGCTCGACCAGGACACGTCGGGCTGCCTCTTGTTCGCGCGCCACCAGCCCGCGCGCCGCTGGTTCCAGCAGCAGTTCGAAGGGCACGCGGTCGAGAAGACCTATCTCGCGGTGCTCGGCGGCGAGGTCGAGGGCGAGGAAGGGCTGATCGACCTGCCGCTCGGCAAGGTGTCGAGCGCCGCGGCCGGCTGGCGCATGACGCACGATGCCAAGGGCAAGGAGGCGCGTACGCGCTGGCGCAAGGTCGCGAGCCGCGATGGGAAGACGCTGGTCGAGTTCGTCCCCGAGACGGGGCGCACCCACCAGATCCGCGTACACGCGCGCGAGGGGCTGGGCGCGGGGATCGTCGGCGACCGCGTCTACGGCTTTCCGGGCGGCGACATGCTGCTCCACGCGTGGAAGCTCGCTGTCCCGCGCAAGAAGGGGCCGATCCTCTCGGTCACCGCGCCGCTTCCCGAGAGCTTCGCCGACTGGGCGGACGATGTCGCCTGACGAAGTCGTCATTCCCGAGGACGCGCTCGAGGAGAGTTTCCTCGCCGCGACCGGGCCGGGCGGGCAGAACGTCAACAAGAATGCGACCGCCTGCCAGCTGCGCGTGACGCTGGCAGCGCTGGGGCTCGCCCCGCGCGTCCTCAACCGGTTGCGGCACATCGCGGGCAGCCGCGTGACCAAGGACCGCAAGGAACTGATCCTCACCGCGCGCACGCATCGCAGCCGCGAGGCCAATCGCGAGGAAGCGCGCGCCCGGCTTGCGCAGATGATCGCCAAGGCCCATTTCGAGCCCAAGACACGCAAGAAGACGAGGCCGAGCCGCTCGGCGAAGGCGAAGCGCACCGACGCCAAGGTCAAGCGCGGGGCGGTCAAGAAGATGCGCGGGAAGGTGGACTACTGATGTACGATTTCCGGATCGATCCGAGCGACAAGCCCGCGATGTACGAGGAACTGCTCGCCGCGCTCGACGCGCTGGTGACGGGCGAGCCCGACGCGGTCGCCAACATGGCCAATGCCTCAGCGCTGGTCTGGGAGACGCTCCCGGGGCTCAATTGGGCGGGCTTTTATCGCAACGTCGACGAGGAACTGGTGCTGGGGCCGTTCCAGGGCCGCGCGGCCTGCATCCGCATTCCCTTCGGCAAGGGCGTGTGCGGCGCGGCGGCCGAGACGATGGAGACGCAGCGCGTCGCCGACGTTCACGCCTTTCCCGGCCATATCGCGTGCGACGCCGCCTCGCGCAGCGAGCTGGTGGTGCCGATCGTCAAGGACGGGAAGCTTGTCGCGGTGCTCGACCTCGACAGCCCCGATCCGGATCGTTTCGACGCGGAAGACCAGGCCGGATGCGAAGCGCTCTGCCGGCGACTGGCAGACGCGCTCTAGGCGTCCGCGCGCCCCTCGCGCATCAGGCGCGAGGCGAGCGAAAGCACCCACTGGCCGATCATCTGCAGCCCCGTCATGACGAGGCTGGCGACCAGTACGATCATCAGGCCCGCGGGCAAGGCCGCGAAGCCATGGAGATACCGGCCGTTCCAGTTGACGGTGTCGGCGCCCCCAAAGGCCGCGATGACCATCATCGCCACCAAAAGGCCGAGGCCCGCCACCATGGCCGCGAACGCGCGGCGAAATCCGATCCTGTCCTGCAAATCCATCCTCCCCCGATGGTCTAGCTCAATGATTCGATGGTTTCCTCGTCCATCCCGCCCGGCACCAGCAATACGGGGCAGGGCAGGTCGCCCGCGCCCTCGCCGGTGAAGTGGGTGACGATCGGCCCGGGATTTTCGCCCGGCGCCGCGCCGAGGACCAGCGCGACGATGTCGTTTCGCTCGGCAAGAACCTCGCGGATGACCGGGATCGGCTCGCCCTGGCGCACGGTCAGTTCGGGTTCGATCCCCGTTTCCTCGACCAGTTGCCCGATGAAGGAAGCGATGAGCGCTTCCAGCCGGTGGCGCTCCTCCTCCTCCATCGCGGCCTGGACCCCGCCGAAGGGCGCGAATTCGGCCGGTTCGACCACCGCCAGCACCTCGACCTTGCGGTCGGTCTTGGCGGCACGGCGCGCGGCGAATTTCAGCGCGACCTTGGCCTCCGGCTTGTCCTTCATGATGACGAGATAGGATTGCTGCATAGGCGGTGTGCGCCGTTCCCCCGAAAAGACGCCAAGGACGCTGCGTCAAAACATTTCAAAGTGCAAGAATCGGCGTCTTCCGCCCGCCGCCCCCTTGACCCCGCCCGTCGCTTTGGGCTTGGGGGGTGCGACCAGACAAAAGGGATTTTTCATGGCCACCGAACTCAAGATGCCAGCCCTCTCGCCGACGATGGAGGAAGGCACGCTCGCCAAATGGCTGGTCAAGGAAGGCGACGAGGTGTCCTCAGGCGACATCCTCGCCGAGATCGAGACCGACAAGGCGACGATGGAGTTCGAAGCGGTCGACGAGGGCACCGTCCTCAAGATCCTGGTCGAGGAAGGCACCGACAACGTGAAGGTCGGCACCGTGATCGCGATGATCGGCGAGGAAGGCGAAAAGGCCGACGCGCCCGCCAAGGCCGCGCCCGCCGCCAAGGAGGCCAAGAAGCCCGAACCCGCGCCGCCCGCCAAGGGTGGCGGCGAGACCCCGGCGCCCAAGGCCGACCCCGCGCCGCCCGCGCCCAAGAAGGATGGCGAGCGCGTGAAGGCGAGCCCGCTTGCGCGTCGCCTCGCCGAGGCGCAGGGCATCGATCTCACCGGCATCACCGGCAGCGGGCCGGGCGGGCGCATCGTGCGCGCCGACCTCGGCAAGGGTGCCGGCGGTGCAGCCGCCGCGCCGACCAAGACGGCCAGCGCGCCGACCCCGCAGGCCGCGAGCGTCGATCCGGGCGACATCCCGCACAGCGTCGAGAAGCTCTCGAACATGCGCAAGACGATCGCGCGCCGCCTGACGGAATCGAAGCAGCAGGTCCCGCACATCTACCTCACGGTGGATATCCAGCTCGACAAGCTGCTGAAGCTGCGCAGCGAGATGAACGCCGGGCTCGAGGCGCGCGGGATCAAGCTGTCTGTCAACGACATGCTGATCAAGGCGCTCGGCGTCGCGCTGATGGAAGTGCCCGAGTGCAACGTCAGCTTCGGCGACGGCGAGCTGATCAAGTACGAACGCGCCGACATCTCGGTCGCGGTCAGCATCCCCAACGGGCTGATCACGCCGATCGTCGCGGGCGCCAACGACAAGGCGCTGTCGAAAATCTCGACCGAGATGGGCGATCTCGCTGCCAGAGCTAAGGAAGGCAAGCTGCAGCCGCATGAATATCAGGGCGGCACGGCCTCGCTCAGCAACATGGGCATGTTTGGGATCAAGCAGTTCGAGGCGGTTATCAACCCGCCCCAAGGCATGATCATGGCGATCGGCGCGGGCGAGAAGCGCCCCTACGTGATCGACGACAGCTTGCAGATCGCGACCGTCATGTCTGCCACCGGCAGCTTCGACCACCGCGCCATCGACGGCGCGGACGGCGCGCGTCTGATGCAGGCGTTCAAGCGTCTGGTCGAGAACCCGCTGGGGATGGTGGCTTAGTTTGTCTGAAGCTCCCGAGCGGCTTCGGTTTGCCCGCGAGCGAGCAGGCTTCGGATCCGCAAAAGACGCGGCGGAAGCTTTAGGCGTACCTGTCGCTACGTATATCCAGCATGAAAACGGCACACGTGGTTTCCCCGTCGAAGCAGCTAAGAAGTATGCGGAGGCGTTCGGCGTTTCAGCCGAGGAGCTCGTTTTCGGAACGGCCGGATTGGCTGTCCCTCTCATCCGCGTGACCGCGATGCCGTCGGATACCAATCCTTATGGCGGGATCTTCGGTGGGTGGCTGATGAGCCAGATGGCGCTGGCGGCGGGGTCGCTGGCGTCGCGGCACAGCAAGGGCAAGGCGGTGGTCGTGGCCGCGACCGACCTCCAGTTTCCGGGCGCGATGGAGGTGGGCGACGAACTCAGCGTCTACGCAACGCTCGAGCGCGAAGGCACGACCTCGATGACCATCCGCGCCACCGCAAAAGGGCGCGAGCGCGACGGGGATCGCGAGTTCGATGTCGCCAGCGGCACCTTCACCTTCGTCGCCACGACGGCCGACAACGAGAAGCGCCCGGTCCGCGCCTAAACCTCTTCTTTACCCGCTTCCGCGACACTGACGGCGACCGGAAGGAGAGGAATCCCCATGAAATGGACTAGCGCGCTGATGCTCGGCGCGATCCTCGCCTTCGTCCTGCCGCTCGCCTTCGGCGGAACCGGCGGCGTGTGGCGGCACAGCTGGGCGGGGTACGGGACGATCGCGCCGTTCGATCGCTCGCCGGGCCTGCTCTTCTCGATCCCGCTTTTCATTGGCACCTCGATCGCGGCGCGCATGTTCTTCAACTGGCATCGCAGCTGACCCTTGGCTTGGCGCGCATAGGCAGGTAGGCGGCTCGCAGACTTTCGAACAGGAGCGAGCCAGTGGCGAACAGTTACGATCTCATCGTGTTGGGCAGCGGGCCGGGCGGCTACGTCGCGGCGATCCGCGCGAGCCAGCTGGGATTGAAGACCGCGATCGTCGAGCGCGAGAATCTGGGCGGGATCTGTTTGAACTGGGGGTGCATCCCGACCAAGGCGCTGCTGCGCTCGGGCGAGATATTGCACCACATGAAGCATGCAGAGAAGTTCGGGCTGAAGGCGACGGGCGTCGGCATGGACTTGGACAAGGTCGTGGCGCGCAGCCGCGGGGTCGCCAAGCAGCTGAACCAGGGCGTCACACACCTGATGAAGAAGAACAAGATCGACGTGCACATGGGCACCGGCCACATCGACGCGGCCGGCAAGATGACCGTGACGGGCGCCGACGGGAAGAAGAGCCAGCTGAGCGCCAAGCACATCATCGTCGCGACCGGTGCGCGGGCCCGCGACTTGCCCTTCGCCAAGACCGACGGGGACAAGATTTGGACCTATCGCCACGCGATGACCCCGAAGGAAATGCCCAAGGACCTGCTGGTGATCGGGTCCGGCGCGATCGGGATCGAGTTCGCGAGCTTCTACAACGACATGGGCGCCAAGGTGACCGTGGTCGAGATGCTCGACCGGATCGTGCCGGTCGAGGACAAGGATATTTCCGCCGAGCTCGAGAAAAGCCTCAAGAAGCAGGGGATCGAGATCCTCAGCGGGGCGGGGGTCGAGACCCTTGCCGCGACCAAGACCGGCGTCACCGCCAAGATCAAGGACGTCAAGGGCAAGGTCGAGGAGCGCAAGTTCAGCCACTGCATCGTCGCGATCGGGATCGTGCCGAACACGGAAGAAATCGGGCTGGAGAAATTGGGCGTGAAGACGACCAAGGGGCATATCGACACCGACGCGATGTGCCGCACCAACGTGAAGGGCATTTCGGCGATCGGCGACGTGACCGCGCCGCCCTGGCTCGCGCACAAGGCGAGCCACGAGGGCATCATCGCGGTCGAGGCGATCGCCAAGGAGATGGGCAACAAGGACGTCCATCCGCACGCGATGGACCCCAAGAACATCCCGGGCTGCACCTACTGCCACCCGCAGGTGGCGTCCGTGGGCCTGACCGAAGAAAAGGCCAAGGAGGCCGGGCACAAGGTCAAGGTCGGCAAGTTCCCCTTCATCGGCAACGGCAAGGCGATCGCGCTGGGCGAGACCGAAGGCTTCATCAAGACCGTGTTCGACGCCGAGACGGGCGAGCTTCTGGGCGCGCACATGATCGGGGCGGAAGTCACCGAGCTGATCCAGGGCTATACCGTCGGCAAGCAGGGCGAACTGGTCGAGCAGGACTTCATCAACACCGTCTTCCCGCACCCCACGCTAAGCGAGATGATGCACGAGAGCGTGCTCAGCGCGTTCGGACGGGTGCTGCACATCTGATCCGGTAACCGGAATTTCAGCTTTTTGGCCCAGCTTTTAGGGCCATGAAGCTCAACGCGCGCAAATTCGCGACCTCGGTCATCGCGCTGCTCATCGTCTGGTGGCTCTACGGGCTGGCCAGCGATGGCGAGACCGTGCTCGCCGGCGGGTTCGGGGCAAGCGTGGCGATGGTCGGTTTCATGTTCCGCCGCGCGATCTTTGGGGTGGTCCATCGCCACGTCGAGTCGGTCGTCGACGGCCAGGCGCAGCGACTGTTCAGTGCGGCGCACGACGAGCCGGAGGCCTTCGACGCCGACGAGGCCTTCGCGCGCTACATGGCCAACCGCAAGGACGAGGTGCCCGCCGAACCCGCGGCGCCCGCGATGGGACAGGCACGTGCGCGTCCCGCTTTCGGACGCAAGCGCGTCTAGAGGGCGGTCGCGCGCTCCTTCACGAAATCGATCACCGCCTGTCGCACGTCGGTCATGTCGTGGTCGGTGCGCTCGTCAACCAGCATCGAGGCGCCGTGGACGCCGTTCTCGACCACCATCGTCTTCGCACCCGCGCGCTCGAAGGCCGCAAGCTGCTCGGCGACCCGCGGGATTTCCGTTTCGCTTGTAGGTCGAAGTACGAAACCGCGAGGTGCGGCCGCCATGTGCGCCGATGGATCGCATCCGGCCAGTGGTTCGCCGCTTGCGGGCGACAGCGCGATGAAACCGGCGACCGTGTCGGGATGGACGTCGGCGGCGCGAACTGCGAGGGCGGCCGAATAGCTCGAGCCAAGCACGAACACGGGAAGCCCGTCCTCCGCAGCGCGCGCGATGGCAGCGTCGACGTCGGGAATGGCATCGCAATAGCCCGTCGCCTCCTGGTCGAACGCGGCCGCGGTGCGGTTGTTGCCGCCGAACAGGTCGCCGCCGCTCCTCAGGTCGGGAACGAGAAGGTTGAACCCCGCGGCGGCGAACGTGTCGACGAGCGGTGCATATTCGGCGCCGCCACTGCTCCCCGCCTGGTGGAGGAGGACGAGCGTCGCGACCGGGTCGGCGGTGGCGGGGTGGTAGTCGGCGACGATCTTGAACCCGTCGAGCGTGTCCAGCGACAGCGCCTGCGGGGCGAGGGGCTCGGCGACAGCGGCGGGCGCCCGGTCGTCGGTTTCGGGAAGCTTTTCCGGCGGCGAACCGCACGCCGAAAGGGCGAGCGCGAAAGCGACGATGGACGCGGCGGCGGACGAACGGGTCATGGCAGGGTCTCCCGGTTCTCGATCGGGGGGAGTGTGAAGCCGCGGAGCGCTCGATCCAATCCTTTTCTGCCAGCGGGGGCGCGAAGGCCTCGTCTCGACCTGCACCCCGTTGACCTAACGGGCGAATCCCCCTAAGGGGCCGCTCGTCCGCGACGCGCGCCGGGATTTGTCCCGCGTGCACGAGGACAAGAGCTGAACATTGCTCCAGGGCAACAGCGGGACCGCCGTCCCCGATCACGGGGTGGCGCTTCCGCCATTTCGCTTTGGACAAAGTAACCGCCGGGGTGTCCCGGCCGCAAGAAAGGTGAAGGCTTCATGCCGACGATCAACCAGCTGGTCCGCAAGGGCCGTACCAAGCAGGTGACCAAGTCGAAGGTCCCTGCGATGGAGCAGAACCCGCAGAAGCGCGGCGTCTGCACGCGCGTCTACACGACCACCCCGAAGAAGCCGAACTCAGCGCTTCGCAAGGTCGCCAAGGTGCGTCTGACCAACCAGCGCGAGGTCATCTCGTACATTCCGGGCGAAGGCCACAACCTCCAGGAGCACAGCGTCGTGCTGATCCGCGGCGGCCGTGTGCGCGACCTTCCGGGCGTGCGCTACCACGTGCTTCGCGGCGTGCTCGACACCCAGGGTGTCAAGGACCGCCGCCAGAGCCGTTCGAAGTACGGCGCCAAGCGTCCCAAGTAACTGGATCGTCGGTCAGCGCCGCCCGATGAGGCTGGCGCGCCGCTCTTGATAAGGAATTTCCTATGTCCCGTCGTCGTCGCCCTGAAAAGCGCGTCATCCTTCCCGATCCCAAGTTCGGGGATGTCGTCCTGTCGAAGTTCATGAACAACATCATGCTCGACGGTAAGAAGTCGGCTGCTGAAAAGATCGTCTACGGTGCCCTCGACAATGTCGAAGCGCGCCTCAAGAAGGATCCGCTCGGTGTGTTCCACGAAGCCCTCAACAACGTGAAGCCGGGGATCGAAGTCCGCAGCCGCCGCGTTGGTGGTGCGACCTACCAGGTTCCGGTCGAAGTTCGTCCGGAGCGCGCGCAGGCGCTGGCCATTCGCTGGCTCATCACCGCCGCGCGTGCGCGTGCCGAGAAGACCATGGCCGCCCGCCTTTCGGGCGAGCTGATGGACGCGTCGCAGAACCGCGGCAACGCCGTCAAGAAGCGCGAAGATACGCACCGCATGGCGGAAGCGAACCGCGCCTTCTCGCACTACCGCTGGTAACCGACCTCAAATTGTAACCCGGGCCCGCCACATCGGCGGGCCGACGGGGAAGTGGAGACTGAAAACATGGCCCGCAGCCATCCTATCGAGCGCTATCGCAATATCGGCATCATGGCGCACATCGACGCCGGCAAGACCACGACGACCGAGCGCATCCTTTACTACACCGGCAAGTCCTACAAGATCGGCGAAGTCCACGACGGCGCCGCTACCATGGACTGGATGGAGCAGGAGCAGGAGCGCGGCATCACCATCACGTCGGCGGCCACGACCACCTTCTGGACGGTCAAGGATGGCGAGACCGAGGGTGAAGAGCACCGCATCAACATCATCGACACGCCGGGCCACGTCGACTTCACCATCGAAGTCGAGCGTTCGTTGCGCGTGCTCGACGGCGCGGTCGCGGTGTTCGACGGCGTGGCGGGCGTCGAGCCCCAGTCGGAAACGGTGTGGCGCCAGGCGGACAAGTACAAGGTCCCGCGGATGTGCTTCATCAACAAGCTCGATCGCACCGGCGCGGACTTCTACTACTGCGTCAACTCGATCGTCGATCGCCTCGGCGCGACCCCGCTGGTCCTGACCCTGCCGATCGGTGCGGAAGACCAGCTCAAGGGCGTCGTCGACCTCGTCTACAACCGCGCGATCGTCTGGAAGGACGAGAGCCTGGGCGCCGAGTTCGTCTACGAGGAAATCCCCGCGGACATGGCCGAAAAGGCCGCCGAATATCGCGAGAAGCTGATCGAGACTGCCGTCGAGCAGGACGATGACGCGATGATGGCGTACCTCGAGGGCGAGATGCCCGATGTCGCGACCCTCAAGGCGCTGATCCGCAAGGGCACGCTGGGCCGCGCCTTCGTGCCGGTCGTGTGCGGCTCGGCGTTCAAGAACAAGGGCGTCCAGCCCCTGCTCGACGCCGTCGTCGAATACATGCCCTCGCCGGTCGACGTGCCCGCAATCGAAGGTGTTATCCCCGACACCGACAAGACCGACACGCGTCCCAGCTCGGACGAGGCGCCCTTCTCGGCGCTTGCGTTCAAGATCATGAACGACCCGTTCGTCGGCTCGCTCACCTTCGCGCGCATCTATTCGGGCAAGCTCGCCAAGGGCTCGGTCCTGAACACGGTGAAGGACAAGAAGGAAAAGATCGGCCGCATGCTGCTGATGCACTCGAACAACCGCGAGGACATCGAGGAAGCGTATGCCGGCGACATCGTCGCGATCGCGGGTCTCAAGGACACCACCACCGGCGACACGCTGTGCGCGCCGAACGCGCCGATCATCCTCGAGCGCATGGAGTTCCCGGACCCCGTCATCGAGCTGTCGGTGGAACCCAAAACCAAGGCCGACCAGGAGAAGATGGGCGTCGCGCTCAACCGCCTGGCCGCCGAGGATCCCAGCTTCCGCGTTTCGACCGACCATGAATCGGGCCAGACCATCATCAAGGGCATGGGCGAGCTTCACCTCGACATCATCGTCGATCGCATGAAGCGCGAGTTCAAGGTCGACGCCAATGTCGGCGCCCCGCAGGTGGCCTATCGCGAGTCGCTCGCGAAGCCGGTCGAGCTGACCTACACCCACAAGAAGCAGTCGGGTGGTTCGGGCCAGTTCGGTGAGGTCAAGGTCGCCCTCAAGCCGGGCGAGCGCGGCCAGGGCATCAACTTCTTCGACGAAGTGAAGGGCGGCAATATTCCCAAGGAATATATCCCCGCTGTCGAGAAGGGCATGCGCGAGACCGCCGAGACGGGTTCGTTGATCGGCTTCCCGATCATCGACTTCGACATCACCCTGCTCGACGGCAAGTATCACGACGTCGACTCGTCGGCGCTCGCCTTCGAGATCACCGGCCGTGCCGCGATGCGCGAAGCCGCGCAGCGCGCGGGCATCAAGCTGCTCGAACCGGTGATGAAGGTTGAAGTCGTGACCCCCGAGGACTATCTCGGCGACGTGATCGGCGACCTCAACAGCCGCCGTGGCCAGATCCAGGGTACCGACAGCCGCGGTAACGCGCAGGTCGTCGAGGCCATGGTGCCGCTGGCCAACATGTTCGGTTACATCAACGAGCTGCGCAGCTTCACCTCGGGCCGTGCCCAGTACAGCATGCAGTTCTCGCACTACGACGAAGTGCCGCAGAATGTTGCCGACGAATTGAAGGCAAAGCTGGCGTAAGCCGAAAATTGGCGTTATGGGCGCGCGTCGATAGGGCGCCGCCCTTTCCTGAAGAAGAAAAAAGAGGCGTATAATGGCGAAGGCAAAATTTGAGCGGAACAAGCCGCACGTGAACATCGGCACCATCGGTCACGTCGACCATGGTAAGACGTCGCTGACGGCGGCGATCACCAAGACCCTGGCGGAAACCGGCGGCGCGACCGCGGTTGACTTCGCTAACATCGACAAGGCGCCGGAAGAGCGCGAGCGCGGTATCACGATCTCGACGGCGCACGTCGAGTACGAGACCGAGAAGCGTCACTACGCGCACGTCGATTGCCCGGGCCACGCCGACTACGTGAAGAACATGATCACCGGTGCCGCCCAGATGGACGGCGCGATCCTCGTCGTGTCGGCCGCCGACGGCCCGATGCCGCAGACCAAGGAGCACATCCTGCTCGCCAAGCAGGTCGGCGTTCCCACGATGGTCGTGTTCCTCAACAAGGTCGACCAGGTCGACGATCCCGAACTGCTCGAGCTCGTCGAACTCGAAATCCGCGAAGAACTCTCGAAGCGCGACTTCGACGGCGACAACATTCCGATCATCGCGGGTTCGGCGCTGGCCGCCCTCGAGGATTCGAACCGTGAAATCGGCCAGGAAGCCATCATGAAGCTGATGGCGGCGGTCGACGAGTGGATCCCCGAGCCGGATCGTCCGCTCGACAAGCCGTTCCTCATGCCGATCGAAGACGTGTTCTCGATCTCGGGCCGCGGCACCGTTGTGACCGGTCGTATCGAGACCGGCATCGTCAACGTGGGCGACGAAGTCGAGATCGTCGGCATCAAGGACACCCAGAAGACCACAGTCACGGGCGTCGAGATGTTCCGCAAGCTGCTCGACCAGGGCATGGCCGGCGACAACGTCGGTGCGCTGATCCGCGGCATCGGTCGTGACGAAGTCGAGCGTGGCCAGGTTCTGGCCAAGCCGGGTTCGATCACCCCGCACACCGACTTCAAGGCCGAAGTCTACGTGCTCTCGAAGGACGAAGGTGGCCGTCACACGCCGTTCTTCGCCAACTACCGTCCGCAGTTCTACTTCCGCACGACCGACGTGACGGGCGAGATCGAACTGCCGGCCGGCACCGAGATGGTCATGCCGGGCGACAATGTGAACATTGGTGTCAAGCTCATCGCGCCGATCGCGATGGACCAGGGTCTGCGCTTCGCCATCCGTGAAGGCGGTCGTACCGTCGGCGCGGGGGTTGTCGCCGAGATCACGAAGTAATATAGGGCACCAGCCGCGCGGGACGGTGATTCGTTTCCGACCCGCGCGGCCTGCCTTTTAGAGGGGCATGACCGGACCAATTCCGGCTTGTGTTCCAAAGGTTTGGAGTAAGGCTGCGTTCAGGCCTCTTGGGGTAGGACGCGGCTTCTCTTTTGAGTTTAATACGGTTGGCCCCCGCCATCGGGGTAGGGGCTCGGCTCTTTCGCATCGGTAAGTGGACATGGAAACGCAGAACATCCGGATTCGTCTCAAGGCTTTCGACCATCGCGTGCTCGATCAGGCTACTGGCGATATTGCAGACACCGCTCGTCGTACGGGCGCGCTCATCCGGGGCCCCATTCCGCTGCCGACGCGTATCGAGAAGTTCACCGTGAACCGCTCGCCGCACATCGACAAGAAGTCGCGCGAGCAGTTCGAGGTGCGCACCTACAAGCGCCTTCTCGACATCGTCCAGCCCACGCCGCAGACGGTCGACGCGCTGATGAAGCTCGATCTCGCCGCGGGTGTGGACGTGGAGATCAAACTGGCCTAAAGGGCCGGCACCGCAGCGAGAATCGCTGCATCCTTCACCCTGACTGTAGGGTGTCGCACCGGGGTTGCCCGGCAAGTTCAAGGGATACCGCACGGCACCTCGCAAGGGATGTCGTGGTCTGCGTCCCCCGCATCCTGCACTCCAGCAGGAATGGCCCAAGCGGGGGCACGCATCGTTTCACGGGCCGGCACGCCCCAATCCGTTCGCGGGGAGGGGCCTCTGTGTAGGAGTGTGGATCATGCGCACTGGCGTGATCGCTAAGAAAATGGGAATGACCCGCCTGTTCCAGGCGGATGGCCGGCACGTGCCGGTGACCGTCCTTCAGATGGACGGTGTCCAGGTCGTCGGGCGTCGCGAGATGGATCGCGACGGCTATACGGCCGTGCAGCTCGGTGCCGGCAAGGCGAAGGCGAAGAACGTTGCCAAGCCGCAGCGCGGCGCGTTCGCCAAGGCCGAAGTCGAGCCGAAGCAGAAGGTGGTCGAGTTCCGCGTTGACGAGGATGCGCTCCTCGACATCGGCGTCGAGCTTTCGGCCGAGCACTTCGTCGAGGGCCAGATGGTCGATATCCAGGGCGTGACCCAGGGTAAGGGCTTCGCCGGCGCGATGAAGCGCTGGGGCTTCGGCGGCATGCGCGCCACGCACGGCGTGTCGATCAGCCACCGCGCACACGGTTCGACCGGTAACCGCCAGGATCCGGGCCGCGTCTTCAAGAACAAGAAGATGGCCGGCCACATGGGCGCGCGCAACCGCACCCAGCAGAACCTCGAGATCGTCCGCACCGATGCCGAGCGCGGCCTCCTCTTCGTCAAGGGCTCGGTCCCTGGCTCGAAGGGTGGCTGGCTGATGGTCACCGACGCGGTCAAGCTCCCCAAGAACGAGAATGCGCCCTTCCCGGCCGGCCTCAAGTCGGACGCCAAGGCGCAGAACAATGCAGCTGCCGAGGCCCCGGCCGACAACGCGCCGGCGGCCGACGAAAGCAAGGAAGGCTAAGCGATGAAGGTCAAGGTTCAGACCCTCGACGCGAAGGCGGGTGGCGACATCCAGCTCGACGATACCGTGTTCGGTGTCGAGCCGCGTGAAGACATCCTCCACCGCGTGGTCACCTGGCAGCTCACCAACCGCCGGGCGCCCGCCCGCGCGACCCGTGAGCGCAGCGACGTTGCCCGCACCGGCAAGAAGTGGGGCCGTCAGAAGGGCGGCGGTACCGCCCGTCACGGCGACCGCGCCGCGCCGATCTTCATCGGTGGTGGTAAGGCCCACGGCGCCCGCGCCCGCGTCTTCACCTCGAGCCTCAACAAGAAGGTTCGCGCCCTCGGCCTGAAGATGGCCCTCTCGGCCAAGGCCAAGGACGGCAAGCTCATCGTCGTGGACAATCTCGACATGGGCAAGGAAGCCAAGACCAAGGCGCTCGCGGCGAAGCTCGACAAGCTCGGCTTCGGCAAGACCGCGCTGGTGGTCGACGGCGACGCCGTCAACGTCGGCTTCGCGCACGCTTCGGCCAACCTGCCGAGCGTCAACCTGATGCCGGCGGCTGGTGCCAACGTCTATGACATCCTCCGCCACGAGACGCTGGTCCTGACCCGCGCCGCGGTCGAGAAGCTGGAGGCCCGGTTCAATGGCTAAGAAGCAGGCAAAAGCGGTCGAGAACCGCCACTACGACGTCATCCTGGCGCCGCACATCACCGAGAAGTCGACCATGGCGTCGGAGCATAATGCGGTGGTGTTCCGGGTCGCCGGCGATGCGTCGAAGCCCCAGATCAAGGAAGCGGTCGAGGCGCTGTTCGGCGTCGAGGTGACCAAGGTCAACACGATCGTGACCAAGGGCAAGACCAAGCGCTGGAAGGGCCAGCCCTACAAGCGCACCGACGTCAAGAAAGCCGTCGTGACGCTGGCCGAAGGCCAGTCGATCGACATCACGAGCGGGATCTAACCGATGGCACTCAAAGCATATAAGCCGACGAGCCCGGCCCGCCGTGGCCTGATCCTCGTCGACCGGTCGCAGCTCTACAAGGGCAAGCCGGTCAAGGCGCTCACCGAAGGCAAGACCAAGACCGGCGGCCGCAACAACAAGGGTCACGTGACCTCGCGCGGCATCGGTGGCGGTCACAAGCAGAAGTATCGCCTGATCGACTTCAAGCGGCGCACCTGGGACATGGAAGCGACCGTCGAGCGGATCGAGTACGACCCCAACCGGTCGGCCTACATCGCGCTGGTGACCTACACCGACGGCAAGCAGGCCTACATCATCGCGCCGCAGCGTCTTGCGCCCGGCGACAAGGTGATCGCGGGCAAGAAGGTCGACGTGAAGCCCGGCAACGCGATGGAGATCGGCTCGATGCCGGTCGGCACCATCGTCCACAATGTCGAGCTGAAGCCCGGCAAGGGCGGTCAGATCGCGCGCGCTGCCGGCACCTACGTGCAGGTCGTGGGCCGCGACAAGGGCATGGTCATCGTCCGTCTGAACTCGGGCGAGACCCGCTATGTCCGCTCGGACTGCATGGCGACCGTCGGTGCGGTGTCGAACCCCGACAACAGCAACACGACGCTGGCCAAGGCCGGTCGTACCCGCTGGTCGGGCAAGCGCCCGCTGACCCGCGGCGTCGCCAAGAACCCGGTCGACCACCCGCACGGCGGTGGTGAAGGCCGGACCTCGGGCGGCCGTCACCCGGTCACCCCGTGGGGCAAGCCGACCAAGGGTGCGCGCACCCGCAAGAACAAGGCGACGGATAAGTTCATCATCCGCTCGCGTCACGCGAAGAAGAAGGGCTAAACGACCATGGCTCGTTCCGTCTGGAAAGGTCCCTTTGTCGAACTGTCGCTCCTGAAGAAGGCGGAAGCCGCTCAGGAACAGTCGAATGCCAAGCCGATCAAGACCTGGTCGCGTCGTTCGACGATCCTGCCGCAGTTCGTGGGGCTCACGTTCAACGTCTACAACGGCAAGAAATTCGTGCCCGTCGCCGTCTCGGAAGAGATGGTCGGCATGAAGCTTGGTGAATTCGCGCCGACGCGCTTCTTCCCGGGCCACGCCGCCGACAAGAAGGGTAAGCGCTAATGTCGAAGCCCAAGTCCCCTCGCAAGGTCGGCGACAAGGAAGCGCTGGCCGTGGCCACCATGGTTCGTGGTAGCCCGCGCAAGCTGAACCTGGTTGCCGGTCTCATTCGCGGCCGCAAGGTCGAGGACGCCCTCAACATCCTCAAGTTCTCGCCCAAGGCGATGAGCGAGGATGTCTACAAGGTGCTCGCGTCGGCTGTCGCGAATGCCGAGAACAACCACAACCTCGATGTCGACGCCCTCGTCGTCTCGGAGGCGTCGGTCGGCAAGTCGATCACGATGAAGCGTTTCGCGACCCGTGCGCGTGGCCGCTCGACCCGGATCGAGAAGCCGTTTTCGCGCATCCGCGTCGTGGTTCGTGAGCAGGAAGAAGCGTAATGGGTCAGAAAAGCTCCCCCGTCGGCCTGCGTCTGCAGATCAACCGTACCTGGGACTCGCGTTGGTTCGCTGAAGGCCAGGACTATGGCAAGCAGCTGCTCGAGGATCTCAAGATCCGCCGGTTCGTCATGAAGACGCTGCCGCAGGCGGCGATCTCGAAGGTCGTCATCGAGCGTCCGGCCAAGCTGTGCCGCATCTCGATCTACGCGGCCCGCCCCGGTGTCATCATCGGCAAGAAGGGCGCGGACATCGAGAAGCTCAAGAAGCAGCTCGCCAAGATGACCGACAGCGAGGTCAGCCTCAACATCGTCGAGATCCGTAAGCCGGAAATCGATGCCCGTCTCGTCGCCCAGGGCGTCGCCGACCAGCTCGAGCGCCGCGTGGCCTTCCGCCGCGCCATGAAGCGCGCGGTCCAGTCGGCCCTGCGTCTGGGTGCGGAAGGCATTCGTATCACCTGCTCGGGTCGTCTGGGCGGTGCCGAGATCGCGCGTACCGAGTGGTATCGCGAGGGTCGCGTGCCGCTGCACACGCTGCGCGGCAATGTCGATTACGCCGAAGCCGAAGCCCACACCGCCTATGGCGTGTGCGGCGTCAAGTGCTGGGTCTTCAAGGGTGAAATCCTTGGTCACGACCCGATGGCGCAGGACCGTCTCATGATGGAAGCGCAGACTTCGGGCGTTCGCCCGGCGCGCGACAACCGTCGTTAAGGAATAGAAGATGCTGCAACCGAAGCGCACCAAATTCCGCAAGGCCTTCAAGGGCCGTATCCACGGCAACGCCAAGGGCGGCACCGAGCTGAACTTCGGCGCCTACGGCCTCAAGGCCATGGAGCCGGAGCGGATCACCGCACGCCAGATCGAGGCGGCTCGCCGCGCGATCACGCGCCACATGCGCCGTCAGGGCCGCCTGTGGATCCGGATCTTCCCGGATGTGCCCGTGTCGAAAAAGCCGGCCGAAGTCCGCATGGGCTCGGGCAAGGGTAGCCCCGAATTCTGGGTCGCCCGCGTCAAGCCCGGTCGTATCCTGTTCGAGCTGGACGGCGTGCCCGGCCCGCTCGCCAAGGCCGCCTTCGAGCGCGCCGCCGAGAAGCTGCCGATCAAGACCAAGGTCGTCGCCCGTCTCGGCGAGAGCTTTCAGTAGGGAGTCGATGAGATGAAGATCGCTGATCTCAAAACCAAGTCGGACGACCAGCTGGCCGAAGACCTGTCGGCGCTGAAGAAGGAGCAGTTCAACCTGCGCTTCCAGGCCGCCACCAACCAGCTCGAGAAGCCGTCGCGGGTCCGCGAGGTGCGTCGCACCATCGCGCAGATCAAGACGCTGCAGACCGAGCGCGCCCGCGCCGCGGCGAAGGCGTAAGGAGAGTATAAGATGCCCAAACGCATCCTCACCGGGACCGTGGTGTCCGACAAGGGTGACAAGACCGTGGTGGTGCTTGTCGAGCGGCGCGTGAAGCACCCGCTCTACGGCAAGATCATCAAGGTCTCGAAGAAGTATCACGCCCACGACGAGAAGAACGAAATCTCGCTGGGCGAGACGGTGCGCATCGAAGAGTGCAAGCCGATTTCGAAAACCAAGAGCTGGACGGTTCTCGACCGTGTCAGTGCGGCTCCGGCCGGCGCTGACGCCGAGGCCTAAGGCTGCGTCAAGGTAGAAGGGACATCCCATGATCCAGATGCAGTCGACCCTCGACGTGGCGGACAACAGCGGCGCCAAGCGCGTCCAGTGCATCAAGGTGCTGGGCGGCTCGAAGCGCCGTACCGCCAGCGTCGGCGACATCATCGTCGTTTCCGTCAAGGAAGCCGCACCGCGCGGCAAGGTGAAGAAGGGTGACGTGCATCGCGCGGTCATCGTTCGCACCGCCAAGGACATTCGCCGCCCCGACGGGTCGGTGATCCGGTTCGACGGCAACGCCGCGGTGCTCGTCAACAAGAACGAAGAGCCGATCGGCACCCGTATCTTCGGGCCGGTGGTTCGCGAACTGCGTGCGAAGAATCACATGAAGATCATCTCGCTCGCGCCGGAGGTGCTGTAATGGCGCAGAAGATCAAGAAGGGTGACAAGGTCGTCGTCCTGTCCGGCAAGGACAAGGGCAAGACCGGCGAAGTCACCAAGGTTCTGACCAAGGACGGCAAGGTCGTCGTGTCGGGCGTGAACGTGATCACCCGCCACAAGAAGCCGACCCAGATGGATCCGCAGGGCGGTCTCGAGCGTCGCGAAGCGCCGCTCTACGCCTCCAAGGTCGCGATCGCCGATCCCAAGGACGGCAAGCCGACCCGCGTCCGTTTCGAGACGGCCAAGGACGGCAACAAGGTGCGCGTCGCGTCGCGCTCCGGGGAGAAGATCGATGGCTAAGGATTACACTCCGCGCCTGAAGCAGGACTATAACGAGCGCATCGTGAAGGCGATGACCGAGAAGTTCGGTTATGCCAACAAGCACGAAGTGCCCAAGATCGAGAAGATCGTTCTGAACATGGGCGTCGGCGAGGCGACCCAGGACAAGAAGAAGGTCCAGAACGCCGCCGAGGAAATGGAAAAGATCGCCGGCCAGAAGCCGGTCATCACCAAGGCGAAGAAGTCGATCGCGCAGTTCAAGCTGCGTGAAGGCATGCCGATCGGTGCGAAGGTGACCCTTCGTCGCGACCGCATGTTCGAGTTCCTCGACCGCCTGGTGACGATCGCGCTGCCGCGCGTTCGCGACTTCCGCGGCCTCAACCCCAAGTCGTTCGACGGTCGTGGCAACTATGCCATGGGCCTCAAGGAACAGATCGTCTTCCCCGAGATCAACTACGACGACGTCGATACGGTCCGGGGCATGGACATCATCGTGACCACCACCGCGAAGACGGATGAAGAAGCGCGCGAACTGCTGCGCCTGTTCAACTTCCCGTTCCCCGCGGAAAAGAAGGAAGCTGAGGCTGCCTAAGGCAGTCTCGGCCCTGAAAGGAAAGAGAACTTAAGTCATGGCGAAACTGAGTTCCGTGAACAAGAACGAGAAGCGCAAGAAGCTCGTCGAACAGACGGCTCCCAAGCTTGCCAAGCTGAAGGCGATCGCGAACGACAAGTCGCTCGACGATACCGAGCGTCTGATCGCTCGCCTGAAGATGGCGGAGCTGCCGCGCAACGGCAATCCGACCCGCGTGCGCAACCGGTGCGAACTGACCGGTCGCAGCCGCGGCTACTATCGCAAATTCCGTCTCTCGCGGATCATGCTTCGGGAACTGGCCAACAAGGGCCTGATCCCCGGCGTGACCAAGTCGAGCTGGTAAGGGGTAACAAGGATGGCGATGACCGATCCCCTGGGTGATATGCTCACCCGCATCCGCAACGGCCAGCAGGCGCGCAAGGATAGCATCCTGTCGCCGGCCTCGAAGCTGCGCGCGCGCGTCCTCGACGTGCTCCAGCGCGAAGGCTTCATCCGCGGCTATTCGGAAGAAGAGCTGGCGGGCCAGGCAGGCCTGCGGATCGAACTGAAGTATTTCGAAGGCCAGCCGGCGATCCAGCACCTGGCGCGCGTGTCCAAGCCGGGCCGTCGCGTCTACTCGGGCTCCAAGGAGCTCCCGCGGATCCGCAACGGCCTCGGCATCACGATCGTCTCGACGCCCAAGGGCGTTCTGAGCGACGCCGAGGCGCGCGAGCAGAACGTCGGCGGCGAAGTGCTGGCGGAGGTGTTCTAATGTCCCGTATCGGCAAAAAACCCGTCGTGCTGCCTCAGGGCGTGGAAGCCAAGGTCGAGGGCCAGAACCTCTCGATCAAGGGTCCCAAGGGCACGCTGGCGATGACCATGATGGACGACCTCGTGAAGTTCGACGTGTCGAACGACGAGATCGCCGTCACCCCGATCACCACGGCGCAGCGCAACCGCCAGGTGTGGGGCATGCAGCGCACGCTGGTGCAGAACCTCGTCACCGGGGTCACCGAGGGCTACACCAAGGTCCTCGAGATCAATGGTGTCGGTTACCGCGCCAAGGTGCAGGGCAAGACGCTCAACATGCAGCTCGGCTACAGCCACGACGTCGACATCGACATCCCCGAGGGGCTGGACGTGAAGACTCCCGACGCCACCACCATCGAGGTGAGCGGCATCGACAAGCAGAAGGTCGGCCATTTCGCGGCAGAAATTCGCAAGTGGCGCAAGCCGGAGCCCTACAAGGGCAAGGGCATCAAGTATCGCGGGGAATATATTTTCCGCAAGGAAGGCAAGAAGAAGTAAGATGGCAAAACTGTCCCTCTTCGATCGCCGCCGCCGTCGTGTCCGCACGACGCTCAAGGCGCGCTCCGCCGGTCGTCCGCGTCTGTCGGTCCACCGTTCGGGTAAGCACATCTATGCCCAGGTCATCGACGATGCGCTCGGCAAGACCATCGCTGCTGCCTCGACCCTCGACAAGGACGTCAAGGTCAAGTCGGGTGCCAACGTCGACGCCGCTGCGGCGGTCGGCAAGGCCGTCGCCGCCAAGGCCAAGAAGGCCGGCGTCGACAAGGTCGTGTTCGATCGCGGCGGTTTCCTGTTCCATGGCCGCGTCAAGGCGCTGGCCGATGCCGCCCGCGAAGAAGGGCTGGAGTTCTGATCATGGCTGACGAAAAGCAGACCGAAGAAGTGACCGAGACCCCGGTCGTCGCCGAGACCCCCGAGGTGGCCCAGGCCCAGGCCGACGCCAATCTCGAGAATGCCGGCGAAAAGGCCGAAGCGCAGATGAAGCGCGGCGGTCGTGGCGGTGGTCGCGGCCCCGGCGGTCGCGACAATCGCGGTGGCCGTGACGGCGGTCGCGGTCGTGGTCGCGGTCGCGACAATCGCCGCGAGGAAGAAGGCGAAGAGCTGATCGAGAAGCTGGTGCACATCAACCGCGTCTCGAAGACCGTCAAGGGCGGTAAGCGCTTCGGTTTCGCCGCGCTGGTCGTCGTCGGTGACGGCAAGGGCCGCGTCGGCTTCGGCCACGGCAAGGCTCGCGAAGTGCCGGAAGCGATCAACAAGGCGACCGCGTCGGCCAAGAAGGCCATGATCCGCGTGCCCTTGAAGGATGGCCGCACCCTGCACCACGACGGAAACGGCCGTTTCGGTGCCGGCAAGGTCACCGTTCGCACCGCGCCTGCGGGTACCGGCATCATCGCCGGTGGTCCGATGCGCGCCGTGTTCGAGAGCCTCGGCGTTCATGACGTCGTGACCAAGTCGGTCGGCACCTCGAACCCGTTCAACATGATCCGCGCCACCTTCGAGGCGCTCAAGGATCAGACCAGCCCGCGTTCGGTGGCCCAGCGCCGTGGCAAGAAGGTCGCCGACCTTCTCGGCCGTGGCGGCATGGACAAGGCCGAAGCGGAAGCCGCCGCGGACGCGGTGACGGAGTAATTCCATGGCGAAGAACGACACCAAGAAGATCAAGATCACGCAGACCGGTTCGCCGATCCGTCGTGACAAGACGCAGCGCGCGACGCTCGTCGGCCTGGGGCTCAACAAGATGCACCGGACCGTCGAGGTCACCGCGACCCCCGAGGTGCTGGGCCAGGTCCGCAAGGTCGCCCACCTCGTCAGCGTCGAAGAGGCGTAAGCCCCAAGATCACCAAATGCGGCTCCGTCCCAGGACGGGGCCGCATCCTTCCAAGCGCGAAACCAGCGAAAGCGAGTGCTAAGACATGACCATCAAGATCAACGACCTCCAGGACAATGACGGCGCCCGCAAGGGCCGCATGCGCGTCGGACGCGGCATCGGCTCGGGCAAGGGCAAGACCGGCGGTCGCGGCCAGAAGGGCCAGAAGAGCCGTTCGGGCGTCGCCATCAAGGGCTTCGAGGGCGGCCAGATGCCGCTCCACATGCGCCTGCCGAAGCGCGGCTTCAACAACGTCTTCGCCAAGGACTATGCCGTGGTGAACCTCGGTTCGGTCCAGAAGGCGATCGACGACAAGAAGCTCGACGCCAAGAAGGACATCGACCACGCCGCGCTGAAGGCGGCCGGCCTCGCCCGTGGCGGCAAGGACGGCGTGCGCCTGCTCGGCAAGGGCGAGATCTCGGCCAAGGCCAAGTTCGTCGTCGCGGGTGCCTCGAAGGGTGCCATCGAAGCGGTCGAGAAGGCCGGCGGCAGCGTCGACGTCATCAAAGTCGTGCCGGCAGCCGAGAAGGCCGCCGCCAAGAAGGGTAGCGCCAAGGCCAAAAAGGCCGACGCCTAATTCTTGCCGCCCGAGGGGTTCGCAAACTCCAACGGCTCACTATATCGGGCGGCGGGGGGCTCTAGCAGCCATCCGCCGCCCGTTTGCTTTCGACAAGGTCACCACGCATGGCATCCGCCGCCGAACAACTCGCTTCCAACATCAGCTTCGACAGTTTCCGCAAGGCCACCGAGCTCAAGAAGCGGCTCTGGTTCACCCTGGGTGCGCTGGTGCTGTTCCGCTTCCTCAGTTTCGTGCCGATCCCGGGCATCGATCCGCGCGCCATGGCGTCGCTGTTCAACACCCAGCGCGGCGGCGTGCTCGACTTCTTCAACACCTTCTCGGGCGGAAGCCTCGAGCGCATGAGCATCATCGCGCTCGGCATCATGCCCTACATCACGGCCTCGATCGTCATCCAGCTGGGCGCCGCGCTCCACGAACCGTGGAAGCAGCTCAAGAAGGAAGGCGAAGTCGGGCGCAAGAAACTGAACCAGTACACGCGCTTCCTGACGGTCGTGCTGACCACGGTGCAGGGTTATTTCATCGCCACCGGCCTCGAGACGCTGGGCGCCAACCAGGGAATCGCTGCGGTCGTCGAACCCGGCATGCTGTTCCGCGCGGCGGCCACGGTCAGCCTCGTCGGCGGCACGCTGTTCCTGATGTGGTTGGGCGAGCAGATCACCAGCCGCGGTATCGGCAACGGCATCTCGCTGATCATCATGGCCGGCATCGTCGCCACGCTGCCGCGTACCCTCGCGCAGCTGTTCGAGGGCGGGCGCACCGGCACGATGGATCCGCTGCTCATCATGACGATCGTCGTCGTCGTGATCGGCCTCATCCTGTTCATCTGCTTCGTCGAGCGCGCCCAGCGCCGGGTGCTGGTCCAGTATCCCAAGCGCCAGACCGCGCGCGGCCTGATGCAGCAGGAACGCAGCCACTTGCCGATCAAGATCAACACTGCGGGCGTGATCCCGCCGATCTTCGCCAGCTCGCTGCTGCTGATGCCGCTCACGGTACTGCAGATGGCGGGCGGCAATGCCGACCCCAATGCGGCGTCGAGCGAGCTGCTGATCACCATCTCGACCTACCTGCAGCACGGCAGCCCGCTCTACCTGTTCCTCTACGGCGCGGGCATCGCCTTCTTCTGCTTCTTCTACACTGCGGTGCAGTTCAACTCGGAAGAGACGGCGGACAATCTCAAGCGCGCGGGCGGCTTCGTCCCGGGCATCCGTCCGGGCAAGGCTACCGAGCAGTATTTCGACTATGTCCTCAACCGCATCACCGTGGTCGGCGCCTCCTACCTGGTGCTGCTCTGCCTGATCCCCGAGATCATGCTGAGCCAGGCGGGCGTGCCCTTCTACCTTGGCGGGACGAGCCTCCTTATCGTCGTCAACGTAACGATGGATTTCGTGTCCCAGGTGCAGAGCCACTTGATCGCGCACCAATATGGCGATTTGATCAAGAAGGCGAAGCTCAAGGGCCGTCGGCGCTAACCGTGCGGGTCGCGTAAGGGGGATACGAGAAGATGGACATCATCCTGTTGGGACCGCCGGGCGCGGGCAAGGGTACGCAGGCCAAGCGCCTGGTGGCCGAGCGCGACCTGGTCCAGCTGTCGACCGGCGACATGCTGCGCGCGGCGATCGCCGCAGGCACCCCGGTGGGCCTCAAGGCCAAGGCGGTGATGGAACGCGGCGAGCTGGTCTCGGACGCGATCGTCTCGGCGCTGATCGGCGAACACCTCGACAAGTCCAACGGCAAGGGCGCGATCTTCGATGGCTATCCGCGCACCGGCCACCAGGCCGAAGCGCTCGAGCTGCTGCTCGCCGACCGCGGCCGCAAGCTCGACCACGTCATCGAACTCAAGGTCGACGAGGACGCGCTGGTCGAACGGATCTGCGGGCGCTTCACGTGCGCGCAGTGCGGCGCGCTCTACCACGACACCGCCCACCCGCCGCAGGTGGAAGGCGTGTGCGACGAATGCGGGTCGACCGAATTCAAGCGCCGCCCCGATGACAACGAGGAAACCGTGCGCAAGCGGATGGCCGAATATCGCGCCAAGACCGCGCCGATCCTGCCCGTCTACGAAAGCCAGGGGCTGGTGCGCGAAGTCGACGGCATGGGGACGGTCGACGAGGTCGCCGCGGCGATCGACGCGATCCTCGACGCCTAGGCGCACTTGCCCGACCCGGTGGACTTCGCCGCCGATTCGCGTTAGTTGAACGGTCACTCAAGTGGGAGACCGTCGATGCGCCTTGGCCTGTTCCTCGCCCCGTTTCTGATCGCCAGTCCGGCAGCGGCGAAAGTCGTCAGCGCATCGCCCAACGCGTTCCATGTCCGCCACCAGGCGACTCTCGTCGTCCCGGCGGAGGAGGCCTATGCGCTGCTCGGCCAGCCGTCACAGTGGTGGAATGGCGAGCATAGCTATTCGCTCGATGCGGCCAATTTCTACATGACGCTGAAACCCGGCGGCTGTTTCTGCGAGACGATGCCCGATGGCGGGTTCGTCGAGCATATGCGCGTGATCGGGGTCGAGCCGGGCAAGTCGATCCTGTTGTCGGGGCCGCTCGGACCGCTGCGCACCGTGCCGGCGAGCGGGATCATGAGCTGGTCGCTCGAACCGGCTGCCGGCGGCTCCAAGCTCGTCTTCGATTTCAAGGTGACGGGATTTCCAGCAGGAGACGGTGCGACCTGGGCGGGCGCGGTCGACGGGGTGATCGGCGAGCAGGTCAAGCGGTTCCGCTCGCGCGTCGTCTCCAAGGGCCGCCGCGACGTTCCCTAGGGCTGCACCCGGTCGAGCGTGATGAAGCGGTAGGCGGGGTTATGGCCTTCCGCCGGACGATCCTCGCACGCGACTTCATCCCAATTCTCGCTGGTGCGCAGGTCGGGCATGAACGTGTCGCCCTCGACCTCCGCGATCACCTCGGTGAGCTCGATGCGGTCGGCGATGGGTTCGAACATCTCGAAAATCTGTGCGCCGCCGATCACGAAGACTGGATCGGCCCCGGCGATGTCGAGCGCCGCGTCGATCGAATGCACCACTTCCGCTCCGGGCGCGTCCCAGTCGGCCGAGCGCGTCATCACGATATGGCGGCGTCCGGGCAGCAGGCCGGGCAGGCTCTCGAACGTCTTGCGGCCCATGATCATCGCCCCGCCCATCGTGATCGCCTTGAACCGCTTGAGGTCGCCCGGCAGGTGCCAGGGCAGGTCGTTGTCCTTGCCGATCGCACCGTTCAGCGCGCGCGCGAGGATGATGGTGATGGGCTGCCTGCGGGACATGGCGCTTCCAATGAACCTTTCGAGCCGCGGCGACAAGGGTTAGGAGGGCGTCCATGACGAGCGCTGCCGACCGCCTTGCACACGAGCTGCTGGGCCGCCTTGGAGACAAGGTGGTGACGAGCGACCGCGCCGCGCTCGCGCCGTGGCTGACCGACTGGCGGGGTCGCTGGACGGGCGAGGCGGCGGCGCTTGTGCAGCCCGGCTCCACCGAGGAAGTCTCGACGATCGTCGCGGCGGCGAACGAGGCGGGCGTGCCGCTCGTGCCGCAAGGGGGGAACACCTCGATGGTGGGCGGGGCAACCCCGCCCGAGGAAGGCGGGGTGCTGCTCCTATCATTGCGGCGCATGAACCGCATACGGTCGCTCGACGAGCATGCGCGCGTCGCCGTTTGCGAGAGCGGGGTGGTGCTCGAGACGCTGCACGAGGCGGCGACGGCGCGGGGCCTGCGCTTCCCGCTGACGCTGGGCTCGAAGGGGTCGGCGACGATCGGCGGGCTGGTGTCGACCAATGCCGGCGGGACGCAGGTGCTTCGCTTCGGGACGATGCGCGGGCTTGTGGCGGGGCTGGAGGCGGTGCTGCCCGACGGGAGCGTCCATGACGGGCTGTCGGGGCTCAAGAAGGACAATCGCGGCTTCTCGCTCGACCAGCTGCTGATCGGGGCGGAAGGGACGCTGGGTGTGGTGACCGCCGCGCGTCTCAAGCTGGCGGTGCAGCCTGCCGACCATGCGACTGCCCTGTGCGGCCTTGAGGATCCCGCCGCGGCGCTGGCGCTGCTCCAGCGGCTCGAAGGGGAAACCGACCAGGTCGAGGGATTCGAACTGATCCCGCACGACAGTCTCGAGGCGGGGCTTCGTCACCTTTCGATGAAGGCGCCGCTGGCGCGCGCACACGGCCATTATGTGTTGATCGAGGCGACCGGAAACGGCGACGAACCGTCGGCGACGCTGCTCGAACGGTTGCTCGGCGAGGCACTTGCCGACGGGCTGATCGCCGATGCGACCGTGGCGGCAACCGAAGCGAAGTCGGCGGCGCTGTGGCGGCTGCGCGACGGGCTGTCGGACGCGGAAAAGCAGGTCTACGGGCTGGCCACCCAGCACGATATCTCGGTGCCTGTCGAGGCGATGCCGGCCTTCCTCGAAGAGGTCGAGGACAAGGTCGAGGCGCGCTGGCCGGGGGTCGACGTGTCGGGCTACGGGCACCTGGGCGACGGCAACATCCACCTTCACGTGCGCGCGATGACGCGCGGCAGCGATGACTGGCGCGAAGGCGAGGGGGTGGAAATCGAGCGATTCGTCCACGACCTCGTCGTCGCGCACGGCGGATCGATCAGCGCCGAACACGGCATCGGGCAGATGAAGCGCGACGAATTGGCGCGGCTGGGCGAGCCCGCGCGGCTTCACGCGATGCGGGCCATCAAGGCCGCGCTCGACCCCAACGGGATCATGAACCCGGGCAAGCTCGTTCCCTGAGCCGGGGGAACCGGCCAGCGCAGTTGGTCATTGAGTGGCCATGGTGCGTCCCAATCCCGAACTGATTCGAGCGGCGGCCGGCGCGTGATCGAGACGACGCCCTGGCACGAGGAGGTGCGCGACGGCGATGTCGAATGCGCTGCCGGCGAGGTCGAGATCCGCGACCTCGCCCGCGGCTTCGCGGGCGCGCTGTTCGTCTCGTTGCCGCTGCTCTTCACGATGGAAATGTGGGAAATCGCGCGCACCATTCCCGATGCCTTGCTGATCGGGTTCCTAGGCATCTCGTTCCTGATCAATGCACCGGCGGGCGCGACAAGCGTCGACTATCGGGTGTTGGCGTACGAGGCGCCTTAGAGTCCGGCAGGATTGTCGCTTCACTCCGCCGTCTCCGCGGCCTTGCGCCGCTCCGAAACGAACGAGCGTCTTCCCTTGGGGACACGCCACCCCTCAAGGGCTCGGCCGAGCCCTTGAGGGGTGGTGCGCCCGGCAGGATTCGAACCTGCGACCACGAGCTTAGAAGGCACGTGCTCTATCCAGCTGAGCTACGGGCGCCCAAGGGAAAGAGGGATGCTACTCGATTTTCGCGCCTAAGCGACCGTTTCGAGCAACCCCTCGAACAATCTTCGCCCGTCGGTGCCGCCATGGGCAGGTTCGAGCGCGCGTTCGGGGTGGGGCATCATGCCGAGCACGTTGCCCTGGCCGTTGAGGATGCCCGCGATCGACCGCGCCGAGCCGTTGACGTCGTCGAGATAGCGGAACGCGACGCGGCCTTCGCCCTCGAGCCGGTCGAGTGTCTCGCCGTCGGCCTGGTAGTTGCCGTCGTGATGCGCGACCGGGATCGAGATCTCCTCGCCGGTCGAATAGGCCTGGGTGAAGAGCGACTGGCTCGTCTCGACCCGGAGGCGGGCGTTGCGGCAGGTGAAGTGGAGATGGGCGTTGCGCATCAGCGCTCCGGGCAGGAGCCCCGTTTCGGTGAGCACCTGAAAGCCGTTGCAGATCCCGATCACCGGCACTCCGCGGCCGGCCGCCTCGGCGACCGCGCGCATGATGGGCGATCGCGCCGCCATCGCGCCCGAGCGCAGATAGTCGCCATAGGAGAAGCCGCCCGGAATGCCGATCAGGTCGGTGCCCGCGGGAAGCTCGCTCTCGGCGTGCCAGACCATCGCCGGCTTCGAACCGAGCACCGTCTCGAACCCGACCGCAAGGTCGCGGTCGCAGTTGGAGCCGGGAAAGACGATGACCGCGCTTTTCATCAGTCGACCGTCTCGATCGAGTAGTTCTCGATGACCGTGTTGGCGAGCAGCTGGCGGCACATCCTGTCGACCTCGTCCTCGCTCGTGCCGTCGGCGAGGTCGAGCTCGATCACCTTGCCCGCGCGCACGTCCTCGACACCGCCGAAGCCGAGGCCGCCCAGCGCATGGTGGATCGCCTTGCCCTGGGGGTCGAGAACCCCGTTCTTGAGCATGATCGTCACGCGCGCTTTCATCGGCCCTCGCCCTCCTTGAAGTGGTTGACGCCCCTATGGCGGGGAAGCGCCCACGGGGCAAGCTTTACGACTTGGTAACCAATTGCTGCGAGCCTTGCCCGTCAAAGCGTCTCTGTAACCTGTTCGCCGGGGAGGGCGAAGCACATGATCGTCGGTCTTGCAGCCATGATTTTCATCGCCCTGTTCGGGTGGGGTTCGGCCTATTTCGGATGGAGCGATCCGCACGGCAAGGTGCAACTCGCGCTGGCCGCGTCGTTCGTGCTCGGCATCGTCGCGGGCTACAAGACTCGGGGCTGACGAGGCGCTCGCGCGCTGCTAATCGCAGGCGGATGAGCGGCTTTTCTCCTTACGCCAACCTGCTGAAGCTCGAACCGCGCATCGACGAGGATGGCGTGTTCCGCATCGTCATGCCCTATCACGAGGCGGTGATGGGACGGCCGGGCTTCCTTCACGGCGGCGCGATCGCGGGGCTGCTCGAGCTGACCGCATTCGAGACCTTGAAGCGCGCGCTGGGCGACGAGAACGTCGCCATGAAGCCGGTCACCGTGACGACCGATTTCATGCGCGGCGGCGCCCATCGCGACACGATCTGCGAAGCCTATATCGAGCGGCTGGGACGGCGCATGGCCAACGTCGAGGCATTCGCGTGGCAAAAGGAGCGCCAAGCACCGATCGCGGCGGCGCAGATCAACTTCCTCCTCGAACGTCCGCATCCCCACGTTAGCGCTTGATCTAGGTCGTCTTCGGGCGCAGCTTCCCCGCATACCGGGGGAGAGCTCGCATGATGAAGAAGCTCCTGTCGCTGCATCTGGCCGTGAAGGTGCTCGTAGCGCTCGCTTTGGGCACGTTGGTCGGGCTGGTGCTGCCTTCGCCCGGGAGCAATGCGACGATCGACTGGGTGGTCGCCCTGGCTGCCGTGGCCGGTCAGATGTGGATCAACGCGCTGCAGATGACGATCCTGCCGCTGGTGTTCGCCTTGCTCTCGACGACCTTCATCCGTTCGCAGGGGCTGGCGACGGGCGGCAGGGTCACGCGGCGCTCCTTCGCCCTCATCATTGCCCTGTACCTGCTGTCGGTCGTCGTCGGGCTCGTCATGGTGCCGATGATGTTCGCGATTTCGCCGGTGACGCCCGAAATCGGCGAGGCGCTGCGCCACATGGTCGGCAACAAGGTGGCGACCGAGCCGCTCCCCTGGGCCGACGCGTTCCTGTCGCTGATCCCGACCAACATCGTCTCCGCCATGGCCGGCGCGACGCTCCTGCCCGTCCTCATATTCGCCTTGCTCTTCGGGGCCGCGATCGCGCGGCTGGACGACGGGGAGCCGCGCCGCGTGGTGGTCGCGGCGTTGACCGGCATTGCAGACGCGGTGTTCGTCATCGTCGACTGGGTGCTGCGTTTGTCCCCGCTCGGCGTCGCCTTCTTGATCATGCCGACCATCCAGCAGAACGGGCTCGGTATCTTCGCGGGGTTCGCGCAATATATCCTGATGTCGATCGCGGTGGCGTTGGTGCTGCTGGCAATTACCTACGTGCTGGTTGCAGTCCGCGGAAGCGTGCCGCTCGGACGCTTCGCGCACCATATCCTGTCCGTCCAGGCGGTCGCGCTGGGGACGCAGAGTTCGACCGGCTGCATGCCGCTCACCATCAAGGCGTGCAAGGCGATGGGCGTGCGCGACGAAGCGACCGATGTCTCGGTGCCGCTCGCGGCTGTCCTGTTCCGCATCGTCTCGCCCGCAAGCGCGGTGCTGGCCGCCTATTATGGGGCGCAGGTCTACGGCATCGAGGTCGGGTTCGGACTGCTCGTCGCCGCAGGCCTGCTCGGCATGGTGCTCGAGATGGGGCTGGTCGGCATCCCGGGCGCGGCGACCTTCATCGCCTATTATGCGCCGATCGCCGCCTTGGTCGGCTTCCCGCTCGAATTCATGCTGGTGTTCATCGTCGTCAACGTGCTCCCCGACATCGTCTTCACCGGGCTGCACGTCACCAGCCATGCCTCGGTCGCAACGATGATCGATCGCGCGGTGGTGCAGGGCGCCTTCGAGAAGGCGCCCGCGATCGACTAGTCGAGCTGCTTCTCGATCAGCGCGAGGAAGGCCTCGGTCGTCCAGTCCAGCCCGTCATGGCGGATCGCGGGGTAATAGGCCTCGCCGCTCCCGCGCGGGCGGTTGTGCCAGAACTTGATCGGGATGACGATCTGACCCCGCCCGGAGGGAAGCGCCTCGGTGCGCACTTCCATGTAGGTCGTGTCGGAGGCCGACGGCGCACCGACCAGCGTCACGTTCTCGAACCGCGTGAACGTGTCGAGCGCATCGAGGCAGGCGCTGGCGCAACGGCCCGGGACGATCACGAAGACCGGGGTGGCGAAGTCGCTTGCAGGCGATGTGCCGCGCATCTGCTCCTCTTCCTCCGGGTCGCTTGCAGGCACGACGTAAAAGTCCTCGCCCTTGTCGCGCGCGGCGGTCATCGGGGCGTACAGATCGTTTATGAAGGCAAGGATCTCGGGGCGGTCCGCGTAGGTTTCGCGCGCTTCTTCCAGGTACCGTATATTACCCTCGCTGGCGCGGTGCCAGACGCTGACCTTGGCGAAATAATCGTGAATGCGTCGTGCGACCGCATCCTCGCCCCACAAGGAGGCGGCAACGCGGTGCGACCAGGTCGACGAACCGCCGTCATTGCCGCGCAGGTCGATGACGACCGCGCGCCCTGCCACGATCGCGCCATGCTTGGTCGAGAGGTCTGCGTAAAGCGCGTCGTAGCGCGCGGCGTCTTCATCGTCCGGATTAAAGGTCGGCAGGGCGATCCAGTGGATGCCGGGTGCGGGCTCGGTCAGGCCGACGTCGAGTTCGTCGCCGTCGCTAGCCAGATGGAAACGGTCGAACAGGTCGGCCGGCGCTTCGCTCCAGTCGAGCGCGACGGTCTTCGCTTCTCCGCCGGGCGTGACGATGCTGCAGCGTTCGGCGATCGGGTCGATATTGTCGAACTGCGCGAACAGGCGCGGGGTGATCGACCACCAGTGTCCCGGAGCCGTGGAGCGCATGCCGAGGGCCGGGCCATGCGTCCGGATCCACTGCTTGATCGGCGTGCCGTCGCAGGCGGTCAGGCGCGAACCGCGCTGGAAGGCGCTGCCCGGGGCCACGTCGAAAATACGCGCCTCGTTGCCGCGCCACGCGACGACGAAGCCCGGCCACAAGAGCGACTTTTCCCCGCCTTCGGCCGTACCGGACGACAACGCGCGAACCTTGGCGTGACCGTCGGCAAGAATGGTCGAGAAGGCGGCGAGCGCCTCGTCATAGGCGCCCGGGCCTTCCGCCTCGTTTGCAACCGCGAGGGCGGCACTGCGCGCGGCGTCGAGCTGGTCGCGAAATCCGGGATTGGTCGGGTCGAGCCAGCCGGGATGGTTGTCGACGAAGGTCCGGTAGGCTGCCTCGACATCGCCCGTCGTGATCGCCTTCCAATCGACGGGGTCGGCGGCCAGCGCGGGCGTGGAGAGAAATGCGGTGGCGGCGAGCAGCAGGGTACGCAGCATGGCCCGGGTCCTTTCGTGGTCGGATATGCCGCTCGTCTAGTCCCGTCAGGGGCGAGAATTCCAGTCCGTTTGTCGACGCGTCAGGAACGTTGGGCGAGAGCGCGGGCGTGGAAGTCGGGGCCGCCGAACAGCTGGTCGATGACCGCCTGGCGCTTCATGTAGAAGCCGATGTCGTGCTCGTCGGTCATGCCGATGCCGCCGTGCATCTGGACCGCTTCCTGCACCGCGAGGCGCGCGACCTGGCCGGCCTTGGCCTTGGCGACGTGAACCATCATCGCAGCGCGCTCGGAACCCTCGTCGAGCAATTGCGCGGCCTTGAGGGTCGCGGCGCGGGCGATCTCGATCTCGCCGTAGAGATGCGCGGCGCGGTGTTGAAGTGCCTGGAAGCTGCCGATGGGTTGGCCGAATTGCTTGCGTTCGCGCAGATAGGCATTGGTCATCTCGAACGCGCCGGCGGCGACGCCGACCAGTTCGGACGCCACCCCAGCACGGCCCGCGGCAAGTGCGCGCTTCAGGGGCGCATCGCCCTCGCCGACCTGCGCGTCGGCATCGACCTCGACCTTGTCGAATGACAGGCGCGCGGCCTTCGAACTGTCGGCCAGCGTGACGTTTTCGATGTCTAGCCCGCTCGCATCGGGCGCGACCGCGAAGAGGGCGGGGCCATCGTCGGTGGCGGCGGCGACCAGCAGCAGGTCGGCGCTCGCGCCTTGGACGACGAACTGCTTGTCGCCGTCGAGGACGAAGCCATTGCCCGAGCGGGTCGCGGTCATTGTGATCTTCGAAGGGTCGTGGTGCGGGCCCTCGTCGATGGCCAGCGCGGCGACGGTCTTGCCCTCGGCGATGCCGGGCAGCCACTTTTCGGCGTGCGCGCTGCCCTCGAGCGCGCGCACGGCCGCGACCGCGGTCGTCAGGAAGGGCGAAGGGGTGAGGTTTCGTCCGATTTCCTCGAGCACGACGTTGGCTTCGACTTGGCCGAGCGCGCTGCCGCCCGCCGCCTCGGGGACGAGGATGCCGGTCAGGCCGAGCTTGCCCATTTCCTCCCACAGCGAGTGGCCGAACCCGTCCTTGCAGCCGATGTCGCGCCAGTGGCGCAGCTGCTTCGAGATCGCGCCTTTCTCGGCCATGAAGAGGCGCACCGTATCCTGCAGCATGCGCTGGTCGTCGTTCAACTTGAGCATGTCAGGCTCCCGGGAGCTGGAGGATGTGCTTGGCGACGATGCCGAGCTGGATTTCGGACGTGCCGCCCTCGATCGAATTGGCCTTGGTGCGCAGCCAGTCGCGGGCCCTGGCACCCTCCTTCGAGCGATCGCTTTCCCATTCGAGCGCGTCCGACCCGCCCAGCGCCATCACCAGTTCGTGGCGGCGCTTGTTCAATTCGGTGCCGGCATATTTCATCATCGAGGGCAAAGCGGGATGCGCCTCGCCCGCTTTCAACTGGTCGATGAACGCCTCGCTCATCGCCTGGAAGGCGAGCGCGTCGACGTCGAAACGCGCAAGGTCGGTCGCGAGCAGCGGATCGTCGACCTCGCCGAGCGCTTCGGAGAGCAGCGAACTTCCCTTGCCGCCGCCCAGCCCCATGCCGCTGATCATCTCGCGTTCGTGGCCGAGGAGGTACTTGGCGACCGTCCAGCCCTTGTTTTCCTCGTGGACGAGTTGGTCCTTGGGCACCTTCACGTCGTCGAAAAAGGTCTCGCAGAACGGGCTGTAACCGCTGATCAGCTTGATCGGCTTGGTCGAGACGCCCTCGCTTGCCATGTCGAACAGGAGGAAACTGATGCCGCCATGCTTGGACTCAGTGCTGGTACGCACGAGGCAGAAGATCCAATCGGCCTCGTCGGCATAGCTCGTCCACACCTTCTGGCCGTTGACGAGGTAGTGATCGCCTCTGTCCTCGGCCTTGGTCGAAAGGCCTGCAAGATCGCTGCCCGCGCCCGGCTCAGAATAGCCCTGGCACCAGCGGATTTCGCCGCGTGCTATGGGAGGCAGGAAGCGCTGTTTCTGTTCCTCGCTCCCGAACGCCAGCAGCGCCGGGCCGAGCATCGAGATGCCGAAACTGGTCAGCGGGACGCGGCAGCCCAATGCTTTCATTTCCTGCTTGAGGATCTTGGCTTCCTCTGCCGACAGGCCGCCGCCGCCATATTCCGACGGCCAGTCGGGCACGGTCCAACCGCGTTCGCCCATGACTTCCAGCCATTCGCGCTGCGCATCCGACTGGAAGGTGAAATCGCGCCCGCCCCAGCAGATGTCCTTCTCGGACTTCATCGGCTTGCGCATCTCGGGCGGGCAGTTCGCCTCTAGCCATGCACGGGTTTGCGCGCGAAAATCGTCAAGTTCGGTCATGACCCTTGTCCTTTGGGGGTGGGGGATTTAGCCCGTTTTTGCAGGCTGCACCGCGCCATTTCAACAAGGGGATCGAGACCGTGGACTTTGACCTTACGGAAAGGCAGCAATTTTTCCGCAATTCGGTCCGCGACTTCATCGACGAACATGTCCGCCCGCGAGTCGGTGATTATCACGCGCAGATCGCCCAGGGCGACCGCTGGCAGCCGCTCCAGGTCATCGAGGACCTCAAACCCAAGGCGCGCGAGGCAGGGCTGTGGAACCTGTTCATGCCGCCGGGCGGCGCGCTCCGGCACGTCGACGAGACCTTCCCGTTCGAGGGCGAACAGCTCACCAATCTCGAATATGCGCTGTGCGCGGAAGAGATGGGCCGCATCTTGTGGTCGAGCGAAGTTTTCAACTGCTCGGCGCCCGATACGGGCAACATGGAAGTGCTCCACCGCTACGGGACGCGCGCGCAGAAAGACGAATGGCTTAGCCCCCTGATGCGCGGGGAAATCCGCTCGGCCTTTCTGATGACCGAGCCGGGCGTCGCCTCGTCGGACGCGACCAATATCGAATGCGCGATCACCCGCGATGGCGACGACTATTTGATTGACGGGCGCAAGTGGTGGTCGTCGGGCGCGGGGGATCCGCGCTGCAAGGTCGCAATCCTGATGGGCAAGACCGATCCGGACGAGCACAAGTATCGCCAGCAGTCGATGATCCTCGTGCCGATGGACGCCGACGGGATCACGGTGCACCGCGCGCTCAGCGTCTACGGCTATGACGATGCGCCCCACGGCCACATGGAAATCAGCCTCGAGGGCGTGCGCGTGCCGGCGTCGAACATGCTGCTGGGCGAGGGACGCGGCTTCGAGATCGCGCAGGGGCGGCTGGGGCCGGGCCGCATCCACCATTGCATGCGGACCATCGGCGCGGCCGAGGAAGCGCTCGGGCTGATGGTCCAGCGGTTGAACAGCCGCGTCGCCTTCGGCAAGCGCATCGCCGAGCATTCGATTTGGGAGCAACGGGTCGCCGAAGCGCGGATCGAGATCGACTGCACGCGGCTCCTGTGCCTCAAGGCCGCCGACATGATGGACAAGGCCGGCAACAAGGAGGCCAAGGCCGAGATCGCGATGATCAAGGTCAAGGCGCCGCGCATGGCGCTGAAGGTCATCGACGATGCCATCCAGGCGTTCGGAGGAGCGGGGGTCAGCCAGGACACGCCGCTCGCGCACAGCTGGGCGGGCATCAGGACGCTCAGGCTCGCCGACGGGCCCGACGAGGTCCACAACCGCGCCATCGCGCGCATCGAATATGCAAAGCATGCAGGAGGCGCGGCATGAGCAACCCCTTCGACCTCTCCGGCAAGACCGCGATCGTCACCGGATCCTCGCGCGGGATCGGCAAGGCGATTGCCGAGGCGCTGGCCGCACGCGGCGCCAACGTCGTCATCTCGAGCCGGACGCAGGAGGCCTGCGATGAGGTGGCGGCGGCGATCAACGCGGCGGGGGGCGGCAAGGCGATCGCGGTCGCGGCCAATATTTCCGACAAGGCCGGGCTGCAGGCGATGGTCGATGCCGCGAACGGGCAATTCGGGCAGGTCGACATCCTCGTCTGCAACGCCGCGTCCAACCCCTATTTCGGGCCGATGGGCGGGATTACCGACGAGCAGTTCGAGAAGATCCTCCAGAACAATGTCATCTCTAACCACTGGCTGATCCAGATGGTCGCGCCGGGCATGCTTGCGCGCGAGGACGGGTCGATCGTGATCGTTTCCTCGATCGGCGGGATGACCGCGTCGACCACCATCGGCGCCTACAACGTGTCGAAGGCGGCCGACTTCCAGCTGGCGCGCAACCTCGCGGCGGAATTCGGGCCGAAAAAGGTGCGCGTGAACTGCATCGCGCCGGGGCTGATCCGCACCGATTTCGCCCGCGCGCTGTGGGAAAATCCCGACCTTCTCGCCAAGATGACGCGGCACATGCCGTTAAAGCGCATCGGCGAACCCGAGGAGATTGCGGGAGCGGCGGTGTTCCTCGCCTCGCCCGCGTCAAGCTACATGACCGGCCAGTCGATCGTGGTCGACGGCGGCGCGACCATCGGGGCGGGCCTGTGAGCGGGCGTCTCGACGGCAAGATCGCGATCGTCACGGGCGCGGGCTCGGGCATCGGCAAGGCGACGGTCGAATTGTTCCGCAAGGAAGGGGCCACCGTTGTCGGCGCTGATCTCAAGGGCGCGGACGTCGAATGCGATGCGGGCAGCGAAGCGGCCATCGCCCGGCTAGTCGCCGACACGGTGGCGCAGCATGGCGGGCTCGACATCTTCTTCGCCAATGCCGGCATTTCGGGCGGTCTCGACAGCATTTTCGAGCAGGACGAGGCCGCCTGGGCGGAAATCCTGCGCGTCAACACGATCGGGCCTGCCATGGCGATCAAGCATGCAGCGCCCGAAATGAAGAAGCGCGGGGGCGGTTCGATCATCGCGACCGCGAGCGTGGCGGGGTTGCGTTCGGGCGCGGGCGGCCCTGCCTACACCGCGTCCAAAGCGGCGGTGATCAATCTCGTCAAGATCGGGGCGGAGCAGCTGACCGGCTCGAATATCCGCGTCAACGCGATCTGCCCCGGGCTGATCGAGACCGGCATGACCGAATTCGTCTACGAGCGCGCCCGCGCCAAGGGCGTCGAGGACAAGCTCGGCCATCTTAATCCGTTGAAGCGCGGCGGCCAGCCGATCGAGATCGCCAATGCCGCGCTGTTTCTCGCCTCCGACGAGGCATCCTACGTGAACGGCCATGCGTTGGTCGTGGACGGGGGCCTGTCGGCCTCGCACCCGTTCAATCTTCAGGCCTATGGCCGCACTGCAATCTGAAAACACCGGAGACTTTGATGACCGACCCGATTTCGTCCGAAACCCATGGTGACGTGCGTATCATCTGGAGCGACAACCCGCCCGTGAACGCGCTCGGCGCCGCCGTGCGCCAGGGGCTGGTGCGCGAGATCGAGGCGGCCGAGGCCGACGATGCGATCAACGCCGTCGTCATTGCCTGCAAGGGCAGGACCTTCTTCGCGGGCGCTGACATCACCGAGTTCGGCAAGCCGCCGGTGATGCCGTGGTTGCCGACCGTGGTCGACCGGATCGAGGCCTGCACCAAGCCGGTCGTCGCCGCGATCCACGGCACGGCGCTGGGCGGCGGCTGCGAAGTGGCGCTGGGCTGTCACTATCGCGTGGCGCTGCCGTCGGCGAAACTCGGTTTCCCCGAGGTCAATCTCGGCCTGCTGCCGGGCGCGGGGGGCACGCAGCGCGGTCCGCGCGTCGCAGGCGTCGAACTGGCGCTGAAAATGGCGACCACCGGCAAGCCGATCAGCGCGACCGAAGCGTGCGAGGCGGGCCTCGTCGACCGCATCGTCGAGGGCGATCTCCTGCCTCACGCGGTGGCGTTCGCCGAGGAAGTGAAGGACGTGCGCCCGCTCCCCAAGTCGTCCGAGCGGACCGACAAGATCGAAGGCGTCGATGCGTCGGTGTTCGAGGACTACAAGAAGGCCAACGCCAAGCTGTTTCGCGGCGACATCGCGCCCCAGGCCAATCTCGACTGCATCAAGGCGGCGACCGAGATGCCTTACGACAAGGGCGTGATGGTCGAGCGCTCCAAGTTCATGGAACTGATGGTCGGGCCGCAGGCCAAGGCGCGGCAATATTTCTTCTTCGCCGAACGCAAGGCGTCGAAGATCGAGGGCGTCGACGAGAACGTGGCCCCGCGCGAGATCAAGCGTGTCGGCGTGATCGGTGCCGGCACGATGGGCGGCGGTATTTCGATGAATTTCCTGTCGGCGGGCATTCCCGTGACGATCGTCGAGATGAACCAAGACGCGCTCGATCGCGGCACCGGCATCATGCTCAAGAACTACCAGTCCACCGCCAAAAAGGGCCGCATGACCGAGGAACAGGTCGGCCAGGCGATGGGGCTGTTGAACCCGACGCTCAACTTCGATGACCTCGCCGAATGCGACCTCATCATCGAGGCGGTGTACGAGAATATGGACGTAAAGAAGGAGATCTTCACGAAGCTCGACGGCATCGCCAGGAAGGGTGCGATCCTGGCGTCGAACACCTCCTATCTCGACATCAACGAGATCGCGTCGGTGACGAGCCGTCCCGAGGACGTGGTCGGGCTGCATTTCTTCTCGCCCGCCAACATCATGAAATTGCTCGAGGTGGTGCGCGGCGACAAGACCGCGGACGACGTGCTGGTCACCGCGATGGCGCTGGCCAAGAAGATCCGCAAGGTCGCGGTCATCGCGGGCGTCTGTTACGGCTTCATCGGCAACCGCATGCTGATCCCGCGCCAGCTGCAGGCGGAAAAGCTGCTGATGGAGGGCGCGACCCCGCAGCAGATCGACAAGGTCCACGTCGACTTCGGCATGCCCATGGGACCGTTCCAGATGGCCGACCTCGCCGGTGTCGACATCGGTTGGCACCGCGATCCGTCCCGCATCGAGAGCATCCGCGACGCGCTGTGCGCGATCGACCGCTGGGGCCAGAAGAAGGGCGCGGGCTTCTACGATTATGACGAGAACCGCCGCCCGTCGCCCAGCGAAAAGGTGCAGGCCATCATCGACGACTTCGCCGCCAAGAAGGGCATCGAAAAGCGCGAGATTTCCGACCAGGAGATCGTCGAGCGCACGCTCTACACGATGGTCAACGAAGGCGCGAAGATCCTCGACGAGGGCAAGGCGCAGCGTGCGTCCGACATCGATGTCGTGTGGGTCTACGGCTATGGCTGGCCGGTCTATCGCGGCGGCCCGATGCACTGGGCGGACAGCGAGGGCCTCGACACGATCGTCGAGGGCCTCAAGCGCCAGGAAGCCCGCCTCGGCGACGACTGGAGCTTCTCGAAGCTGCTGCTCGACAAGGCCGAAAAGAAAGAGAAGTTCACCCGCTGATCGACGCGGGATTGACTTCGATCCGGGGGCGGCGTTCATCGGTCTGATGAGCGCCGCCCTTCTTCTTGCCTTGAGCTTGCTCGTCGCCCGCGTCGACCCGCTGACGGTGAGGCTCGAACTCGACGATGCGGAGCGGTTCGCCGAGTTGATGGAAGGCGATGCCGTTCCCGACGCGGCGGTCATCCGGTCGCGCTATCTGGAGCAAGGCGGGGAGGCGATCGCCATCTTCACGCCGGGCCGGATCGAGAATGCTGACCATCTCGCCGCCACCGTTTCGGCCAACCCTGGGCTCTACCGCGATGCAGTGACGCGCTGCTTGCCATGGGCGAGGAAAGCGACGCCGCTGCTGCGCGCCACCTACCTGGGGTTGTCGGGCCTCCTCCCGCACCATTCCTTGCCGCGTATCGCCGTCGTAGTGGGCGCCGACAATAGTGGCGGGACGGCGGGCGAGGGGATGCAGGTTCTCGGGCTAGAAGTCCTGTGCCGGACTTCGCCCGACCGTGCCGCCTTCGACGCGCAGTTGCGCAAGTTCTTCGCCCACGAGACGGTGCACACGATCCAGGGGCGCGGCGATGAAGACGACGACCTGTTGTTGCGCCAGACGATGACGGAAGGGGTGGCGGACTATGTCGCTTCGCTGGTGACCGGCCAGCCACCCGATCGAGAGCGCGACAAGTGGGCGCGCGAGCGAGAGCAGGATCTTTTCAACGAATTCGCGACCGATCTGGCGGAAATGCGGCGTCTCGAGGCCGACCCGGACGACACGACCGAGCCGATGATGGCCATCCTGAGGCGCTGGCACATCAATGCGGGCTCGCCGCCCGAAGGCTGGCCGGGCGAGCTGGGCTACTGGATCGGTCGCCGGATCTCGCAAAGCTTCGTCGATCGCGCCGAGGACAAGCGGGCCGCGATCGAGGCGCTGATCGCGCTCGAGGATGCCGACGCGATCGTCGCGCAAAGCGAGTTCGCCGAGATATTGGCGCGGTAAGAGCGCTGGCGGGACTTTTCATTGCCGCGCCATTGTGCATGGTCACCGAAACGACTTTCCAGCGAGGTGCATGATGGCGACGGTGATGAACGAGATGGGCGTGCAGGGGAAACGCTACTCCGCGCTGGCCGCCTTCTATCATTGGCTGTCGGCGATCCTCATCACCGCGCAGCTGTGGACCGGCTACATGTTTCACAAGGTGCTCGAACGCGGCTCGGAAGCGCGCGGCGAGATGATGGCGTGGCACAAGACGCTGGGCGTCCTCATCCTCCTCGTCGTGCTGCTGCGTCTCGGCCAGCGCCTGATGAAGCCGGCGCCCGAATTCCCGTCCGACCATCCCGCATGGGAACAGTCGCTTGCCAAGTGGGGGCACCGAGCGCTCTACGCCTTCATGCTGATCGTGCCGCTGACTGGCTATATCGGCGTGTCCGGACGTGGCCCCGAGGTCGAGCTGCTCGGCGGGATCACCATTCCGGCCATTCCCGGCTTCGACAAGGACAGCGCGCACGAGATCGGCGAATTCCACGTCATTCTCGTCTACGCGTTCGTCGCGCTGCTGATCGTCCACGTGTTCGCCGCGCTTCGCCACCACGGCGACCGCCCGAGCTCGGCACGTGGCCGGATGTGGCCCTCGCGCCCCTGATCTAGGCGACCACCCTACGCGAGGCTGCCAGCCACAGTCCCGCGACCAGCGCCATACCCGCGCCCGCGAAGAAGGTGGCGGGTGCGCCGAAGCGGTCCCAGATGAGGCCCGCGGCAAGGCTTGCGAACAAGGCCGCGATCCCGCCCACGAAGAAGAAGGCGCCGAAGCTGGTCGCGCGGTGGCCTTCGGGCGCGGCGTCGGCGACCATGCGCGAGAGGATGCCCTGCGTGAACGCCATGTGCGCGCCCCAGATGGCCGTGCCGACGAGTACCATCGGCAGGGCTTCGGCGAAGGCAAGTACGAGGTCGGCGGTAACCAACAGCACGATCCCCACGGCAAGTACGCGGGTCGGTGCGACGCGGTCGCTCCAGGCACCGGCCGGGTAGGCGAACAGGAAGAAGGACACCGCGAACAGCGCCAGCACCACTGGCGAGTAGATGGGGTCGAGCCCGACGTCCATCGCGCGCAGGATGAGAAAGCTTTCGGAAAAGCGCGCCAGCCCGAACAGCAGGCCGAGTAGCAGCAGTTTCTTTACGGCCGGCGCCAGGTCGCCGAGACCGCCCCAACGCAGCTTGACCGCCTGCGCCGCCTTTCGCGCGGGTTCGCGCAGCATGGCGGCGGCAAACAGGAAGGAGAGGAAGGCGGGGATCGCCGCGATCCAGAAGATGGTGCGGATGTCGCCCGCCAGCCACCACATCATCGCGACCGCCGCGAGCGGGCCGATGAAACCGCCGACCGTATCGAGCGACTGGCGCAGGCCGAACGCGCGGCCGCGATCCTCGGGCGGGGTCTCGTCCGCGATCATCGCGTCGCGCGGGGCGCCGCGAATGCCCTTGCCGACCCGGTCGACAAGCCGCGCGCCGAGCACGGCGAGCACGCCCTGCGCGAGCGGAAAGAGCGGTTTGGAGAGCGCGGCAAGGCCGTAGCCCAGCAGCACCCAGGGCTTGCGCCGCTGGCTGCGGTCGCTGAGCGGACCCGAGGCGAGCTTGGAGAATTGGGCGGCGCCCTCCGCCGCGCCGTCGAGCGCGCCCATTGCGGCGACGGGCAAGCCGAGCGTGACGGTGAGGAATGCCGGGAGCAGCGCGTGATAGATCTCGCTCGACAGGTCCATCAGCAGGCTGACAATGCCGAGGATCCAGACCGTGCGGGGAAGGGGGCGACGCATCGGGAAGGTGGAGCAGGAAAGCGCCGAAGCGGCAAGCGCCCCATAGTTTTCGATCTGCAATATTGCCACGCGGAAAATGTTCGTTAGAGTCAATATCCATGTGGGGACAGGCATCACCGGACCTGCTGGCCGAGCGGCTGGCAGCGATCATCGAGGCGCTCGATGTCAATCGGGACGACGATCGCGCGGCACGGCAGAAGCGCGCCATGTTGCACGCCATCGCATCGCGCCAGCCCGCGACTCTGGGAGAGATCGCCGAAGCGACCGAGCGCGGGGCGCCCGCGCTGAGCCGCGCGGTCGACGCCGCGGTGCGCGAAGGCCTGGTCGACCGGCAGCAGGATCCCGACAATCGCCGACGGCTCCAGCTTCGCCTGACCGAGGCGGGGCAGTTGCTGCTCGACGATGGCGGACTCGACAGCGGGCCGCTCGCGGAGAAATTGAGGCGGCTCGCCCAGTCGGAATTGCGCGCGATCGAACGCGCGGTCGAAATCCTCGAACGCATGGCCTGAAGGCAGGGCGATGGCGGCGCGGCTGGTCGAAGTGATCGTCCCCGATGCCGAGGTCGCCGACGCGAAGGCACTGATCGAACGCCATTGCCGCCGCTTCTGGCGCGTCAGCGTGCCTGGGCCGTTCGAGCAATTTAGCTGCCTCGTCCAGAGCCGCTACGTCGAGCGTTTCCTCGAGGATATCGAGAAGCAATTCGGGAACATCGAGGGCTTCGAGGCCGTGGTCGTCGAGACAGAGGCACTGGTGCCTCCGCTCGAGGAGAGCCGCGCCACGGCGTTGCCGATCACGCTGGCACCGCCCTCAGCGCTCGAAGCCTTCTTCAGCCGCGACCGGCTGAGCACCGACGAACTTCATGACGATATCGCGCCGAGCGTCCAGTTGACGCCCGCCTTCCTCGCCATGGTCGTCCTATCCGCGATCATCGCCGCGCTGGGCATGCGCGCGGGCAATACGGCAGTGGTGATCGGTGCGATGGTCGTCGCACCGCTGCTCGGCCCGTCGATGGGACTGGCGCTGGGCGCGACGGTCGGCGACGGGAGGCTCGCGCGGCGGGCGGCAGTCGCGCTCGCGGCAGGAGCTTTGGCAGCGGTCGCGGTGACGTTTCTCCTCGGGCTGCTGATCGACGTCGATCCCGGCGTCGACGAACTGAGATTGCGCGCCTCGGTCAAGCCGTCTGACGTCGCGCTGGCGCTGGCCAGCGGGACGGCAGGCGTGCTCGCCTTCAGCCGGGGCCGGGCGCTGTCGCTGGTCGGGGTGATGATCGCGGTCGCTCTCGTCCCGCCGCTGGCAGCCGCGGGGCTATTCCTCGCGCACGGGCACGAGACGCTAGCCTACGGTGCGCTCTATCTGTTCGTGACGAACCTCGTTGCGGTGAACCTTGCCGGGATTGCGTCCTTCCTCGCGCAGGGGCTGCCGCCCAAGAGCTGGCGGATGACGGGCGGCATCCTTGCCGTCTGGGCGCTGGTGCTGCTGCTGTTCCTCGCAGCCATTTCGGGTCGTGCCCTGTTCGGAATCGCGGCGCCCGCGCTTCCCTATCTCTAGCGCTGCACGCGCCACCATCTCGCCTCAATCATGTTGCATTGCGGCATCGACGCCGATGCTGTAGGGCGCGGCCCGAAAACTCCCTGTTGGAAAAATAATCATGACTCTTCGCAACGTCGCGATCATCGCGCACGTCGACCACGGCAAGACCACGCTCGTCGACCAGCTCTTCCGCCAGTCGGGCACCTTCCGCGAAAACCAGCGGATCGAGGAACGCGCGATGGATTCGAACGACCTCGAGAAGGAGCGCGGGATCACCATTCTCGCCAAGTGCACCTCGGTCGAATGGAACGGCACGCGCATCAACATCGTCGATACGCCCGGTCACGCCGACTTCGGCGCCGAGGTGGAGCGCATCCTCTCGATGGTCGACGGGGTGATCCTCCTGGTGGACGCGGCCGAAGGGCCGATGCCGCAGACCAAGTTCGTGACCGGCAAGGCGCTCGGCCTCGGGCTTCGCCCAATCGTGGTCGTCAACAAGATCGACCGCCCCGACGCGCGTCCGGCCGAAGTGCTCGACGAAGTGTTCGAACTGTTCCTCAACCTCGACGCCAATGACGAGCAATTGGACTTCCCGGTCCTCTATGCGTCGGGCCGAGCGGGCTATGCCGGCCTTACCGACGACGTGCGCGAGGGCGATCTCACGCCGCTGTTCGAGAAGATCGTCGGGCATGTCCCCGAGCCGGGCCTCGACGAGACGGCCGAGTTCAAGATGCTCGCCACGCTGCTCGACCGCGACAATTTTCTCGGTCGTATCCTGACCGGTCGCATCGAGAGCGGCACGCTCAAGGTCGGCGACCCGATCAAGGCATTGGACGTCAAGGGCAACAAGGTCGAGGAAGGCCGCTGCACCAAGCTGTTCGCGTTCGAAGGGCTCGAGCGCGTGCCGGTGGAAGAGGCCAAGGCGGGCGACATCGTCGCGATCGCGGGTCTCGTGAAGGCGACCGTGTCGAACACGATCGGCACGCCGGCGATGACCGAACCGCTCGCCGCGCGCGAGATCGATCCGCCGACGCTCAGCATGACCTTCGCGGTCAACGACAGCCCCTATGCCGGCCAGGACGGCGACAAGGTGCAGAGCCGCGTGATCCGCGACCGCCTCGAGCGCGAGGCGGAATCGAACGTCGCGATCCGCATCTCCGAAAGCAGCGACAAGGACGCGTTCGAAGTGGCCGGGCGCGGCGAACTGCAGCTCGGCGTGCTGATCGAGAACATGCGCCGCGAGGGTTTCGAACTGTCGATCTCGCGTCCGCGCGTGCTGTTCCGCGAGGGCGAGGGCGGCCGCGAAGAGCCCTACGAGACGGTCGTTGTCGACGTCGACGACGAATTCTCGGGCACGGTCGTCGAGAAGATGGCGCTGCGCAAGGCCGAGATGACCGACATGCGTCCCTCGGGCGGCGGCAAGACGCGCCTGACGTTCAGCGCGCCCTCGCGCGGCCTCATCGGCTATCATGGCGAATTCCTGTCCGATACGCGCGGCACCGGGATCATGAATCGGATCTTCGAGAAATATGGCCCCTACAAGGGCCAGATCACGGGGCGCCAGAACGGCGTGCTCATCTCGATGGACAAGGGCGAGGCGGTTGCCTACGCGCTCAACAGCCTCGAGGATCGCGGCATCCTGTTCGTCTCGCCCGGCGAGAAGCTCTATCAGGGCATGGTCATCGGCGAGAACGCCAAGCCGCAGGATCTCGAAGTCAATGCCCAGAAGTCCAAGCAGCTGACCAACTTCCGCGCGAGCGGTAAGGACGAAGGCATCCGCCTGACCCCGCCGCGTCGCATGACGCTGGAGCAGGCGATCGCCTACATCCAGGACGACGAACTGGTCGAAGTCACGCCGACGACGATCCGCATCCGCAAGCGCCACCTCGACCCGCACGAGCGCAAGAAGCACGCGCGCAAGCTTGAAAATGCCTGATGAAAGCTGAACGGATATTCAGATTTGTGCGCTGCAACTGAATATTTGTTCAGTTTTTACAGTGGGTTGCCCCGTTCGTCTCAAGTCGGGAACGGTTGATCTAGTGTTAAACTTGCGTTTGTCTGCATAATCCTTATCTGGGCTCTGTAACGGAAAGAGCGAGGGAAAACGGTCCCGTGGAGGGTGATCGTTTTCGAGTGCGAGACGGACAGGAGCTACCCGCGCGCTGGCCCATCCCCCGGGATGCGATGCCACCGACACGGCGAATGACTGGCCGCACGTTTTTGAGCGGACATGAAGCGGATTTGGGGGGCCGGCATCTTGCCGGCGATGGCCGGTATTATGCTGTCGACCGGTGGGTCGCAGGCGCTGGCACAGACGATGAACAACATTCCGGTGGTCAAGGCGGTCTTCGATCGCGATACCGTCGAACAGGCCGCCGATGCGGCCATCGAAAGCGAAGAAAAGACGCTCGACCAGCTGGTCGAGGAGTATCGCGGTGGCGATGCACTCGATCGCGAGGCCAACTGCCTTGCGACCGCGGTCTACTTCGAAGCGCGCGGCGAGAGCCTCGAGGGCCAGCTTGCGGTTGCCGACGTGGTCCTGAACCGCGCCGAGAGCGGCCAGTACCCCTCGGACTGGTGCTCGGTCGTGAAGCAGAAAGCGCAATTCAGCTTCGTCAAGAACGGTCGCTTTCCCAAGGTCACCGAGTACGAGGCCTGGGAAGATGCCAAGGCGATCGCGCGCATCGCGATCGACGGGGCAAGCGAAATCGTTCGCGGCGACGTGCTGTGGTACCATGCCGACTATGTCGCGCCGACGTGGCGTCGCAACCTCAACCAGGTGACCAAGGTCGGCGTGCACATCTTCTACCGCGCCTAAAATCCTCCTGACATCGCTGGAGCGCCACGGCTGGCCGTAAACCCCGTTCAACGGGGATTGGGGAAAGCGGTGGCGCTCCTGTCTTATGTGACTGGCCCGCAGCCGTTTTTCCGGTTGCCTCAAGGGGGGAGCCAAAGCGATGCTCAACATGCTGATCGTCGAGGATGACGCGCAGCTTGCCGTCACGCTCAAATATCTGGTGGAGGACAATCCGCGCTACCGCGTCGTGGCGACCGCAGAAGACGAGGCCGGGGCGATCGAGGCGGCCGAGCGGTACGATCCGGATCTTGCGCTCGTCGATCTCAAGCTGGCGCACGGATCGACCGGGTTCGCGGTGGCAGTCCGGCTGGCCGATCTGGGCATTCCCACCTTCTTCGTCACCGGCAAGGCACCCTCCTTCCCGATGCCCGACCTGGCGCTCGGGTGCCTGGTCAAGCCGTTCACCGCCGAGGACGTCCACCGCGGACTGGCAGCGGCGGAGGACGTGATGCGCGGGCGCGAGGTGCTGCGCAAGAAGCTGCCGGACAATCTGCTGCTCTACGAGCACGGGACGGAGGACGAGGAGGCGCCGGGATTCATTCCCTCGCGCAGGAGCCTCAGGACGCGCCTCGAACACTGGATCGCGGGCACGCAGACGCAGAGCCACTAGAGGGCGGAGCGCGTTCGGTTTTCCGGGGAGGCGGCGGCTGGATGCCCCATGAGGATTCGAACCTCAATTGACGGAGTCAGAGTCCGTAGTCTTACCATTAGACGATGGGGCAATGCCTGCCGGGGGCGCCGAATAGGAAGGACGCGCCGCCCTGTCAACGCCCTCTTTGACGCCCGGTTGCCTAAAACACGCAAAAGCGGGTAAGGCTGTCCACAGGTCAGCCGCGCGGAATGGCTCGCGCGGTGCAGAAGAACGAATGGACAAGGCCCATGGCGCAGCCCGATGCTGCCAAGGCGCCGCCGCCCCGCCGCAGGGGAGGAAGAGGCAAGAAGCCGCCACCACGGCGGGTTCCCGAGCGCAATTACGGCGCGCTCGACCTCGGCACGAACAATTGCCGCCTGTTGATCGCACGCCCGACGCAGGGCGGATTTACCGTCATCGACGCCTTCTCGCGCATCGTCCGGCTGGGCGAGGGACTGAGCCAGTCCGGTCGTCTCAGCGACGACGCGATGGATCGCGCGGTCGGCGCGCTCGGCATCTGCGCGCAGAAACTCAAGCGCCGCAACGTCGCACTGGCGCGTTCGGTCGCGACCGAGGCCTGTCGCCGCGCGGTCAACGGGCGCCAGTTCATTGACCGCGTGCGCCGCGAAACGGGCATCGCGCTCGACATCATCCCGCCGCAGGAAGAGGCGCGACTGGCAGTGCTGGGCTGTCACACGCTGCTAGGACCTGGCGACGGGCCGGCGGTGATCTTCGACATCGGTGGCGGCTCGACCGAGCTGGTGCTGGTCGAACCGGACGAGGAGACGCCCAAGATCCGCGCGTGGTGGTCGGCGCCGTGGGGGGTTGTCTCGCTGACCGAAAGCGAAGGCCGCGAGGCGATCGAGGGGCCGGACCGCTTGAAGGCCTACGAGCGGATGCGCGAGCGCGCGCGCCGCGGCTTCGCGCGCTTCGCCGAGTGGCTCCCCAAGGACCGCGACGATATCCGCCTGCTCGGCACGTCTGGGACGGTGACGACGCTCGCTTCCGTCTACCTCCAGTTGCCGAGCTACGACCGACGCGCGGTCGACGGGCTCAAGGTCCCGACCGGGTCGATGCGCGAGATCTCGACGTTGATCAGCGAACTCGATTTCCCCGGCCGCTCGGCCCTGCCGTGCATCGGCTCCGAACGCGCCGACATGGTGGTCGCGGGCTGCGCGATCCTCGAGGCGATCCTCGACATCTGGCCGGCGTCCGAACTGGGCGTGGCCGATCGCGGTATCCGCGAGGGCATCCTGCGTTCGCTGATGATGCGCGACGGGTACCAGCTGTGAGCCGCTCGCCGCGCTCGGGGCGCGCCGGCAAGGAGCGGGTCAAGACCGCGCGGCGCCGCAGTGCGTCCTCGACGCGCTGGTTGCAGCGGCAATTGAATGACCCTTACGTCAAGAAGGCGAAGGCGGAAGGCTATCGAAGCCGCGCCGCCTACAAGCTGATCGAGCTCGACGACCGGTTCGAGTTCCTCAAGGGCGCCAAGGGCGTGGTCGATCTCGGCATCGCGCCGGGCGGCTGGGCGCAAGTCGTGCGCCAGCGCGCGCCCAAGGCCGGCGTGGTCGGCATCGACCTGCTCGAGACCGACCCGATCGACGGCGTCACCATCCTCCAGATGGACTTCATGGACGACGCGGCGCCGAAACTCCTCAAGGACGCGCTCGGCGGGGAGGCGGACGTGGTGCTCTCGGACATGGCGGCCAACACGGTCGGGCACAAGCAAACCGATCACTTGCGCACGATGGGGCTGATCGAGGCGGGACTGGAGTTCGCGACCGAGATCCTGGCGCCCGGCGGCACCTATGTCGCCAAGGTGCTCGCGGGCGGGGCCGACAACAATCTCGTCGCGCAGATGCGGCGCCACTTTGCCAGCGTCAAGCATGCCAAGCCGCCCGCCAGCCGCAAGGGCTCAAGCGAATGGTACGTGGTCGCGCAGGGCTTCAAGGGACACCGCGACGGGACGGGAGAGGCCTAGCCCTCGCGGGCGCGCCGCGCGGCAGCGACCGCGTCGGAATAGGCCTGGTAGCCGTCGGCCGAATTGATCACCCGGTTGCCGATGACGAACAGCGGAGTCCCGGTCGCGCCGAGCAGACCCGCGAGCTCGTAATTGCGCTCGATCTCCGCGTCGAAGGCGGGGTCCTCGATCGCCTTGAGGTCGAGCCCGACCTTGGTGAGCGCCTGCGTGATGTTTTCCTCGTTGGGGCGACCGAGCGCCCACAGTGCTTCGTGGAAGTCGTGGAAGCGGCCCGCCTTGGAAGCGGCGAGCGAGGCCTTGGCCGCGATCACGCTGTCGGGGCCTAGCACGGGCAGTTCGCGATAGACGACGCGCAGGCCCTCGTCCTCGGCGACCAGCTTGTCGATATCGGGCTTGGCCTGGCGGCAGAAACCGCACGCATAGTCGTAGAATTCGACGAGAACGACCTCGGGCTCCTTGGCCCCGTCCCAGCTGGAGCCGTACGGGGTTTCCAGCAGCGCGCGATTGCTCTCGATCAGCGGCGCATATTGCTGGTCCCGCAGCGCGTCGGCGGCATCGACGAGGATGTCGGGATGCGCCGTCATCGTGTCGCGCACCAACCGCTCGCCGAGCATGGCTGGGCCGGCCATCATCAGGATGCCCACGCCCGCGACCGCCCCGAGCAGTCCTCCACCCAGGCCCGCATACCACGCCGCTTTCGCCATTACTTGTCCTTGTCTTTCTTGATCGCCGTCTCGCTTACCATGGCGATATCCTGCGCGCGAAGCCAGTCCGGGCTCGCCTCGGGTGTGCCGGCCATGGCGCGCTGCGCGCTGGCGAGGGCGAGCTTGTGTTCGCCCATCAGGTTGAAGCGCTCGGCCGAGGCGAGGGCGGCACCGGCCTCGTTGCCCTCGCGGTCGTAGATCATGCCGAGCTGGAACCAGGCGAAGGGATTTTCGCGGTCGCGATGAACCGCGGCGCGCAGTAGCCCCTCCGCCTCCTTGTAGTAGGTCGCATCTTCGGTCGACACGAGCGCGTGGGCGAGCGTCGTCGATATGAGCGTCTGCTCAGGCGCCAGCTCGACCGCACGGCGCAGAGGAGCGATGGCGAGGTCGGGATGGCCCGATTCTAGCAGGATCTGGCCCTTGAGCTCGAGGAAATAGGGATCGGTCGGGTCGGCCGCGACGAGCGTGTCAGCCTCGGCCATCGCCTGTTCGGGATAGGCGCCGCGATGATAGGCGTAGGCGCGGGCATAATGGGCGGGCACGCTCTGGTCGCTCGCCGGATAGTCGCGCGCGGCCCGTTTGGGGTCGATATAGCCGATCAGTTTGGCCTTGACCCTGTCGAAGCGGGCGTTGAGCAACGGGTCGACGGGGCGGTCCCACGCGGGATCTCGCTGGTAGATATCGCTCAGCGACGCGATGCGCTCCCCGCTCAAGGGGTGGGTGCGCCAGTAGCTGTCCTCCTGCGGAATGTTGAGGCGGAATTCCTGGTTCTGCAGCTTCTTGAAGAATTCGAGGCTGCCGCGTCCCGAAACGCCCGCCGCCGACAAGTAGCGCGCGCCCGCCATGTCGGCGGAGGTTTCCTGAGTCCGCGTGAAGGCGAGGAACTTGGTCAGCGCCGCCTGCTGGCCGGCCATCATGATGCCCATGCCCGCATCGCCTGCACCCGCCGCAATCGCCGCCACGCCCAGGAGCAGCGAGGCCAGCGAAATACCGGTCGCGCTTTTCGCGCCGCCCGCCATGCGCACGACGTGCCCGCCCTCGATATGACCTAGTTCGTGTGCGATGACGGCCTGGAGCTGGCCGACATGGTCGGCTTCCTCGATCAACCCCGAGTGGATGTAGACGACCTGGCCGCCCGCGACGAAGGCGTTGATGCTGTCGTCGTTGAGAAGGACGAAGTCGACATTCTCGGGCCGCAGCCCCGCCGCTTCCACCAGCGGCTTTGCGATGTCGTCGACGAACTGTTCGGTCTCCGCATCGCGCAGGGCAGTCTGCGCGGCGGCGGGTCTCGCGAACAATGTCGCGGCTAGCAGCAGCGTGAAGAGCCAGCGGACGGAATGGGATGCGCGCGTCATGGGGCCTTTTGAACCATCCGGGGGCTGAACCGCAAATGAAAGGGGCCGCCCCGTGAAGGAGCGGCCCCGGTCTTGATCAGCCGAACGTACGCTGCCACCAGCCCCTGCGGGGCGGGCCGTCGTCGCTGTCGCCCTCGGTTGCGGTGCCGTCATTGTCGGCAGGTGCGGCGGCCTTCGCCGACTTCGGCGCGGCTTTCCTTGCAGGCTTGTCGGTCGCCTTGGCCGCCGTATCGGCCTTCTTGGCACCCGACCGCGCGGGCTTCTTGGTGTCGTCGCCTTCCGACTCCGCCTTAGGCTCATCGTCCGCCTTCTTCTTGCGGGTACGGGTTGCCTTCGGCTTGGCCTCGCTCGCGGCCGCATCGTCCGCCTTCTTGCGGGTACGGGTCGCCTTCTTGGGCTTCTCTTCCGCGGGTTCGGAAGCCGCAGGAGCCGCCGTGTCGGCGTCGTCTTTCTTCTTGGCGCGCGAGCGGGTCGCCTTTTTGGGCTTGTCCTCGGCGGCGACCTCTTCCTTCACGGTTTCGGCCTCGGTCTCGGCAGCCTTGCGAGCGCGCGGACGGCGGCGCGTCTTGGGCTTGTCCTCGCTGTCCGCGTCGGCATCAGGCGCCGCGTCGGCGGCAGGCGACTCCTCGTCGACCTTCTTGCGACGACCGCGCGTCTTCCTGGGCTTTTCCCCGGAATCGGCGTCGGCGTCGGCGTCGGCGTCCGGCATGGCGCCCTGCGGCTCGCCTTCGTCGTCCGAACCCTGCTCCTCGCCATCACGGCCGCGGCGACGGCGACCACGCCCGCCGCGACGACGGCGGCGGCGACGCTTGGGCTTGTCGTCGTCGTCTTCGTTCTCGTCCTCGTCCGACGCTTCGATCGTCTCGTCCTCGTCCTCGATTTCGTCCTCGTCGAGGTCGGGTTCGTAAGTCTCGATCGGCCTGGGGGCCTGCGGACGCCGCTGGGGCTTGGGACCCTGGCTCTCGACGCTCATGCGGGCGCCCTCGAAATTCTCGTCGATGTCGACCTCGACGGTAACGCCGTAGCGTTCCTCGACTTCGGCCAGTTCGGCGCGCTTCTTGTTCAAGAGGAAAATCGCGGTTTCGTGCCCGGCGCGGAGCAGGATCTTGCTGCCCTTTCCGCGCGCGGCCTCGTCCTCGATCATCCGGAGCGCCGACAGGCCCGAGCTCGATGCGGTGCGCATCAAGCCGGTGCCCTCGCAGTGCGGGCAGGCGTGGGTCGAGGCTTCGAGCACGCCGGTGCGCAGCCGCTGGCGGCTCATTTCCATCAGGCCGAAGCCCGAAATGCGACCGACCTGGATCCGCGCGCGGTCGTTCTTGAGCGCTTCCTTCATCGCCTTCTCGACCTTCCGCACATGGCTGTTCTGCTCCATGTCGATGAAGTCGATGACGATCAGGCCCGCCATGTCGCGCAGGCGCAGCTGGCGGGCGATCTCGCGCGCCGCCTCGAGGTTGGTGGCGAACGCGGTCTGCTCGATGTTGTGCTCGCGCGTCGAGCGTCCCGAGTTGATGTCGATCGACACCAGCGCCTCGGTCGGGTTGATGACGAGGTAGCCGCCCGACTTCAGCTGCACGACCGGCTGGTACATGCCCGACAGCTGGTCTTCGATGCCGAAGCGCTGGAAGATCGGGGTGGGATCGTCGTACAGGCTCACCCGCTTCACGTGGCTCGGCATCAGCAGCTTCATGAAGCCGCGCGCCGCCTTGAAGCCGGGTTCGCCCTCGACGATCACTTCGTCGATTTCGCGGCTGTAGAGGTCGCGGATCGCGCGTTTCACGAGGTCGCTGTCGCGGTAGATCAGCGCGGGCGCCGAACTCTTGAGCGTCTTGTCGCGGATCTCGTCCCACAGGCGGGCGAGATAGTCGAAGTCGCGCTTGATCTCGGTCTTGGTGCGCTGGAGGCCCGCGGTGCGCACGATGAGCCCCATCGTCGAGGGGAGGCTGAGATCGGCCATGATCTGCTTGAGCCGCTTACGGTCGGAGCCGTTCGAGATCTTGCGCGAGATGCCGCCACCGTGGCTGGTGTTGGGCATCAACACGCAATAGCGGCCGGCGAGCGAAAGGTAGGTGGTGAGCGCCGCACCCTTGTTACCGCGCTCTTCCTTGACGACCTGGACGAGCAGCACCTGGCGGCGCTGGATGACGTCCTGGATCTTGTAGCGGCGGCGCAGCGCCTGGCGCTTCTTGCGCACCTCGTGGACCGCGCTCTCGTCGACCGGCGAACGGTCGCTTTCGGTGCCGACTTCCTCGGCCCCCTCGACGCCGTCTTCCTCGGGGCGATCGTCAAGGCCGTCGTCGTCGTGATGGCCGTCGACCGGCTCGAAGTCGCCGGCTTCCTCGCGCAGGCGCGCCTCCTCGGCGGCATGCTCTGCCTCTTCGCGCAGCAGCGCGTCGCGGTCGGACTTGGGGATCTGGTAGTAGTCGGGATGGATTTCGCTGAAGGCGAGGAAGCCGTGGCGATTGCCGCCATAGTCGACGAACGCCGCCTGGAGCGACGGTTCGACGCGGGTCACCTTGGCAAGATAGATATTCCCCTTGAGCTGCTTGTGCTCGGCGGATTCGAAATCAAATTCCTCGATCCGGTTTCCATCGACCACTGCGACCCGGGTCTCTTCCGGGTGGCGCGCGTCGATCAACATGCGCTTGGACATTCAAAATTCTCCGGGCGCGCGGCGACCTTGCGATCAGGCGGCGCGCCATGGTTGCGGCCCACGCGGCCGGCATCATGCCGGGGGCGAGGGCGGACTGAACGGAAACTGCTTTCGCCGCGTGGGCCATCACCGGGTTTCCGGTGAAAGACGCGCGCCGACGCTGGGATGCGTCTGCGCGGATATCGTCCTGTGGCGTCATGCGGCGTCAACCTCGTGGACCGACGGCCGGAATGGCCGCTCGGCGGTTTTCGGCCATCGAAAGGCCGTTACCGGCGCTCCGGTTAGCATTGCCGCTTCGCGCCCGCAACCAATTCCCGTCCCGTTTCGCTACCGGACCGACGGGACTTGATGGCGCGGTGTCCTTCGCCCAAGGATGTTGCCATGCGGAGGGGGCCCATCATCACCGTTCTGGTCGCGGCGGCGCTCGTCGCCGTCGTGGCGTGGCGAGGGTTGGGGACAGGGGCGCCCGATGCCCCCGCTGCGCCCGCCCGCGAACGGATGGTCGGAGAAGCGGGGCGCGGGGAAGTGACCGTCGCGCTGCGCGATGCACAAGCACCGGTTGCGATCATCGAGGCACGCGTGCCGGGCAGGCCGATCGTGCTGATCGATCCCGGCCACGGGGGCCGCGATCCCGGAACGGTCGTGCCCGGCGGCCTTAAGGAAAAGGACCTCACGCTCGCCACCGCGCAGGAATTGCGCGAGCGGCTGGCCGAGGCGGGGCGGGTGCGCGTCGCGCTGACCCGACCCGGCGATGCGACCCTCTCGCTCGAGCAGCGTGCGGCGGTAGCGCGCGCGATCGGTGCGGCGCTCTACGTCTCGATCCACATGGACAGCGCACCCAACCCGCAGGCGACCGGGGTCACCGTCTATTCACTCGCCGACGTCGCCTCGACCGAGGAAGCGGCGAGGCTCGTTCGCGCCGAGCGCGAGCGGGTGGGGCAGGTCGTGACGCTCGAAGACAACGCGGTTGAAGGTCTCCTCACCGACCTCGCACTGCGCGACCAGATGGCCGCCTCGGCGGCCTTTGCGCGCCGTTTCCTGCGACGGGCCGAAGGGCGCGTGCCGCTCCGCCCGACCCCGCACCAGTTCGCCGACTTCGTCGTGCTGCGCCGCGCCCAGTCGCCCGGCGTGCTGGTCGAGGCGGGCTATATTTCGAACGACGCGGACGCCGCGCGACTGGGAAGCAAGGAAGGGCGAGCGCCCCTCGTCGAGGCGCTCGCGCTCGCCATCGAGGCCGATCTCGCATCGCGCTGAAGCTTGCGCGCGCCGCACGAGGCGCTAGAGCCTGTTCGAGAGCCATGAACGTCCCCCGGATTCCCCTTCCCGACCTCGTCGCCTTCAACGAGCGTGTGCGTAGCCGCGTCGCGCCGCTGTTCGCGCGTCGGTGGGTGCGGCGGCTCGCCCTGATAGGCGCCGCAGGGTTCCTGCTGGTTGCGGTGATGTGGGTGTTCATCGCCACCAAGCTGCCGACCAGCGAGGACATTCTCGCGTACGAACCGGCGCTGCCCACGATGGTGCGCGGTCATGACGGCGACCCGATCGCGACCTATGCGCGCGAGCGGCGCGTCAGTCTCGCCTACGAGGACTATCCCGATCTCGTCGTCGAGGCCTTCATTTCGGCCGAGGACAAGACCTTCTTCAGTCACGGCGGGATCGACTATCCCGCGCTGATCAAGGCGGTCTTCAACTATACCGCCAAATCAGTGGTCGGCGGCGGGCGCACGCCGGGCGGGTCGACCATCACCCAGCAGGTTGCCAAGCATTTCCTAGGCGACGACAGCTATTCCCCGGTGCGCAAGGTGCGCGAAGCGATCCTCGCCTTTCGCATCGAATCGACGCTGACCAAGCAGGAAATTATTTCGCTCTATCTCAACCAGATCTTCCTGGGGCGGAACGCCTATGGCGTGCAGGCGGCGAGCCGTGCCTATTTCGACAAGGATGTCGACGAACTCGACCTCCACGAGGCAGCCTACCTCGCCGCGATCCCCAAGGGTCCGAGCAATTATCACCCGGTGCGCAACAAGGCCAAGGCGACTGCGCGGCGCAATTATGTGCTGCGCGAGATGGCCGACAACGGCTTCATCACCGAGGCGGAGCGCGCGCGCGCGTCATCGATCGAGCTGACCGCGATCCCGCAAGGTTCTGCCAGCCCGTTCCGTGAACGCGGCGGCTATTTCCTCGAGGAAGTGCGTCGCCGCCTGCTCGCCGACTATGGCGAGGAAGCCAAGGACGGTGAGAACAGCGTCTATGCCGGCGGTCTGTGGGTGCGCACCTCGATGGACCCAAGGATGCAAGACGCCGCCGCCGAGGCGATGCGCGAACAGCTGGCCCGCTTCGACGGGGGCAAGGGCTGGCGCGATCTCGGCATGAGCATCGACATGAGCCAGGACTGGCAGAGCCAGCTGCGCATCGCGGCGGTCGGCACCGGCTTTCCCGACTGGAAGAAGGCGGTCGTGCTCGAGAAGGACGGGCGCCGCGCGACGATCGGTTTTGCCGACGGTACCACGGCGAGCCTGCCGCGCTCGGCCGCGACCCAGCCCAAGCGCGGCGGCGGCGGCGCGGCGTTCGACCACTTCCGCGAGGGCATGATTATTGTCGTCAAGGACGTCGGCAACGGCAGCTACGCGCTGCGCTCGATCCCCGAAGTGTCGGGCGGGTTCGTCGCCGAGGAAGTCGCGACCGGCCGGGTGCTTGCCATGCAGGGCGGATTCGACGTGCTCGGCTCGTCCTACAATCGCGCGACGCAGGCCAAGCGCCAGCCTGGCTCCGCCTTCAAGCCGATCGTCTATCTGACCGCGCTCGAGAACGGGTTCACGCCCGCCTCGATCATCGTCGATGCGCCTTTCTGCGTGTGGCAGGGCGCGGGGCTCGGCGAGAAATGCTTCCGCAACTTCGATGGCAAGTATGCCGGCCCCAAGACGCTGCGCTGGGGCGTCGAACAGTCGCGCAACCTGATGACCGTGCGCACCGCGAACCAGACGGGCATGGGCAAGATCGTCGCCAATGCGAAGAAGCTCGGGGTCGGCGAATACGAGCCCTACATCTCGATGGCGCTGGGCGCGGGCGACACGACCGTGCTCAACCTTACCAATGCCTACGCGATCCTCGCCAATCAGGGGCGCGAGGTGAAGCCGACGCTGATCGACTACGTGCAGGACCGGCGCGGCAAGGTCGTCTATCGCGCCGACAATCGCTGCGCGCTGATGGATGGCTGCAATGCCAAGGACTATGACGGCAAGGCGATGCCGCGTCCGCCCAGCCGTGCCCGCCAGCTGGTCGATCCGCAGGCCGCCTTCCAGATGGTCAACGTGATGACCGGCGTGGTCCAACGCGGCACCGCGATCCGCCTTGCCGCGCTCGACATGGAGCTGTTCGGCAAGACCGGGACGACCTCTGGCCCGACCAACGTGTGGTTCGTCGGCGGGACCCAGGAAATCGTGACCGGCACCTATGTCGGCTATGACGATAATCGCAAGCTTGGCGGCTACGCGCAGGGCGGCAATACCGCGGGGCCTGTGTTCATGATGTTCGCCGAGAAGGTCCTCAAGGATCGGCCCAAGATTCCGTTCCGTGCGCCCGAGGGCATCCGGATGGTGCGCATCGACCGTCGCACGGGCCTGCGGGTCTTCGGCGAGTTCCCGACCAGCGAGGAAAAACAGTCGGCGGTCATCTGGGAAGCGTTCAAGCCCGAGACCGAGCCGCGGCGCAGCTGGCGCGCGCGGATCGACGAGGACGAGGACGACACGCCCAAGCGGGCCAGCCCCGATGCGGCCAACCCGCGCCCGCAGGCGCGTCCGCAGCGCCCCGCGCAGCCCGCGGACGACGATTTCTTGCAACGACAGGGCGGCATCTACTAACGCGCCCGCGACCCTGAATTTCGAAAGACGATTGCCATGCGTGCCGAGGCACAGGCCCTTGCCGACCAGATCAACGCAGCCACCGCGCTGCTGCGCCGCTTCCTCGACTGGGACAAGGCGTCGAAGCGGCTCGACGAGCTCAATGCCAAGGTCGAGGACCCGACGCTTTGGGACGATCCCAAGGCGGCGCAGGAGCTGATGCGCGAACGCGGTCGCCTCGACGAGGCGATGAAGGCGACGCGCGCGATCGAGAAGGATCTCGCCGACACGCTCGAACTGATGGAAATGGCCGAGATGGAAGGCGACGAGGGGCTGGTCGACGATGCGGTCGCCTCGCTCGAGCAACTCGCCGCGCGCGCCGAGAAGGACAAGGTGGCGGCGCTGCTGGCAGGCGAGGCCGATGCCAACAACGCCTATGTCGAGGTCAATGCGGGCGCAGGCGGGACCGAAAGTCAGGATTGGGCCGAGATGCTCCAGCGCATGTACACACGCTGGGCCGAGCGGCGCGGGATGAAGGTCGAACTGATCGACCATCACGCGGGCGAGCAGGCGGGCATCAAGTCGGCGACGCTGCTGCTGAAGGGCGAGAACGCCTACGGCTACGCCAAGACCGAAAGCGGCGTGCACCGCCTCGTGCGCATCTCGCCCTACGACAGCTCGGCGCGGCGCCACACCAGCTTTTCCAGCGTGTGGGTCTATCCCGAAGTCGACGACGACATCGATATCGATATCGTTGAGAGCGACCTTCGCATCGACACGTATCGTGCCTCGGGCGCGGGCGGGCAGCATGTCAACACGACCGACAGCGCGGTGCGCATCACGCACGTGCCGACGGGGATCGTCGTCGCCTGCCAGAACCAGCGTTCGCAGCACAAGAACAAGGCTGAGGCGATGAAGCAGCTCAAGGCGCGCCTCTACGAGGCCGAGCTGCAGAAGCGCGAGGAAGAGGCCAACGCCGCCAACGCGTCCAAGACCGACATCGGCTGGGGGCACCAGATCCGCTCCTACGTCCTCCAGCCCTACCAGCTGGTCAAGGACCTTCGCACCGGCGTCACCTCGACAGCGCCTGGCGACGTTCTCGACGGCGATCTCGACAAGTTCATGGCCGCCGCCCTGTCGCAGCGCGTCACGGGCGAAAAGGTCGACGTGGAAGATGTCGACTAGGTTCGTCCTTGCCTCGCTGTTCGCGCTCGCGCTCGGCGCGTGCCGCGGGGACGCGCGCGAGGCGAACGACGGGTTCCCCGAGCCGCGCCGCGACGTCGCGCCGATCGTCTCCGATCGTTTCTCGACCGAGGACGCGCGCGACCGGCTGGGCGAGGCCGAGGAAGTGATGACGCTGGCGGGCGTGAGCGAGGGCATGGTCGTCGCCGACATCGGGGCGGGCGAGGGCTATTACACGGTGCGCCTGTCGCGCGCGGTGGGCGAGACGGGCCGCGTGCTCGCGCAGGACATTGTCCCCGAGGTGCGCGATGCCCTCGTGCGTCGCATCCAGCGCGAGGAACTCGACAATGTCGCGGTGCGGCTCGGCGCACCCGAGGACCCGCGGCTGCCCGAGGGAAGCTTCGACCGTATCTTCCTCGTCCATATGTATCACGAGGTTACCGAGCCCTACGAGTTCCTGTGGAACCTGCGCGCGGGGCTGGCCGAAAAGGGCGAGGTGATCGTGGTCGATGCCGACCGGCCCATCAAGCGCCACGGCATGCCGCCCGCGCGGCTCGATTGCGAGTTCGCCGCGCTCGGGCTGAAGCCCGTCCGCCGTGCGGAAATCGCGGGCGCGGACGCCTACTTCACGGCCTTCGTGATCGCCTCGCCGCGACCCGAGCCGCGGGACATCGAGCCCTGCACCTGAACGCTTGCGCGACAAGGTCAACCGGCTAGGCTGCGACCATGCGTCAATATCTCGATCTCATGCAGCGAATCCTCGACGAGGGCGCGGTCCAGGCCGACCGCACCGGGGTCGGCACCCTGTCCGTGTTCGGCGCGCAGATGCGCTTCGACCTCTCCAAGGGCTTTCCGCTGCTGACCACCAAGAAGTTGCACCTGCGTTCGATCATCGTCGAACTCCTGTGGTTCCTCAGGGGCGACACCAACGTGCGCTACCTGCAGGACCGCAAGGTCAGCATCTGGGACGAATGGGCCGACGAGCAGGGTGACCTGGGTCCGGTCTACGGCAAGCAGTGGCGGCGCTTCGAGGGCGGCAACGGACGCACCGTCGACCAGATCGCCGAGCTGGTCGACCTGATCCGCAAGGATCCCGCCTCGCGCCGCCAGGTCGTGAGCGCGTGGAACCCTGCCGAGCAGCCCGAGATGGCGCTCGCGCCGTGCCACTGCCTGTTCCAGACCCATGTCGCGAACGGCAAGCTGTCTCTCCAGCTTTACCAGCGCTCGGCCGACTTCTTCCTCGGCGTGCCGTTCAACATCGCTTCCTACGCGCTGCTGACGCACATGCTTGCCCGGGAGACCGGGAACGAGGTCGGCGACTTCGTGTGGACCGGCGGGGACGTCCACCTCTATTCGAACCACGTCGAACAGGCCCGCGAGCAACTGTCCCGCGACCCGCGTTCGCTTCCCACGCTGGTAATCGCGGATCGCGGCCAGGGACTGTTCGACTACGAACCCGAGGATTTTTCGTTCAAGGACTACGATCCGCATCCCCACATCAAGGCACCGGTTGCGGTCTGACGGTCGCACGGACAAGGCGTTTCGCCGCCGCTTGTTGACGAAGCGAAACTATTTCGGTGCCTCTCGCGTTCAGCGACTACCACAACAGGAGATGTCGCATGATCCGCAAGATTCTGATGCCGCTGATGGCCACTGGCCTGCTCACCCTGGCCGCCTGCAACACCGTGCAGGGCGTGGGCCAGGATATCGAATCCGCCGGTCAGTGCGGTGAAGACGTGCTGGAAGGCCAGGACTGCTAGTCCCGCTTCTTTTCATTACAGCAAAAGCCTCGTCGCGCTTCGTCGCGGCGGGGCTTTTTCCTGCCCGGTGGGCCGGTTCAGCCGACATCAAGGTCGCGAAGGGGAAGCTAGGGGTGCCGGACCGTCGAACAAGGCTTTACGCCGGCGGTTTCGATTTGCCATGAGTTGGGCGAGACATCGCTAACGGAGTTGTACCAATGCAGAAGATCATGACCGTCCTCCTCCTCGGAACCGCGCTCACGCTGGCCGCGTGCAACACGGTGCGCGGAGCGGGCCAGGACCTCCAGTCGGCCGCCAATGCGACCGAGGACGCGATCAACTAGGGATCGCACCGACCACAAGAAAAAGGCCCCGCAGCTTTTGCTGCGGGGCCTCTTTTTTTTGCCCGAGGGCGGAGAGGGGACGCAGGGCGCCCCCGCGCCCTTATTCCTCGGTCGCGTAGTTGCCGGCGTCGGCGTCGGTGCCTTCGCCCGACGGCACGACCTCTGCCAGCGGATCCTTGACCGTGTCGGCCGGGTCCTTGGCGAGTTCGGCTTCGTGCTCGGCTTCGGCGGTCGCCGCCATCGCCTCGGCCAGCTTCTTCTGCTGGGCGCGCAGCGCCGCGTCACGCGACGATGCGGCAATGCGCATGCGGTTCATGCCCGCGCCGGTACCCGCCGGGATGAGGCGGCCGACGATCACGTTCTCCTTGAGACCGTTGAGCGTGTCGACCTTGCCCTGGACCGACGCCTCGGTGAGGACGCGGGTGGTTTCCTGGAACGAGGCCGCCGAGATGAAGCTGCGGGTTTGCAGCGACGCCTTGGTGATGCCGAGCAGGATGGGCACGCCCGACGCCTTCTTCTTGCGCGGGGCAAGCTTGGCGTTGGCCTCGTCCATCTCCTCGCGATCGACCTGTTCGCCCGGCAGCAGCGTGGTGTCGCCGCCGTCGGTGATCTCGACCTTCTGCAGCATCTGGCGAACGATCACCTCGATGTGCTTGTCGTTGATCTTCACGCCCTGGAGTCGATAGACTTCTTGGATCTCGTTGACGAGATACTCGGCCAGCGCCTCCACGCCCATCACCTCGAGGATGTCGTGTGGATCGGGCGAGCCGGCGACGAGGTTGTCGCCCTTCTTCACGAAATCGCCTTCCTGCACGTCGATCACCTTGGCCTTGGGAATCAGGTACTCGACCGCATCGCCGCCATCCTCGGGGATGATCGCGACCTTGCGCTTGGCCTTGTAGTCGCGGACGAAGGTGAACTTGCCCGAGACCTTGGCGATGACCGCATTGTCCTTGGGCTTGCGCGCCTCGAACAGTTCGGCGACGCGCGGCAGACCGCCGGTGATGTCGCGGGTCTTGGCGGCTTCGCGCGGAAGACGCGCCAGCACCGTGCCGGCCTCGACCTTCTGGCCGTCCTCGACCGCGACGATCGCGCCGATGGCGAGGCGATAGACGCCCGCCTCGTCGTCCTTGTCACCGGTCAGGGTGAGGCGCGGACGCAGGTCGTCCTTCTTCGACTTGGCCTGGTTCTCGACGACCACGCGCTGGGTAATACCGGTCGATTCGTCGGTCTGCTCGGTCAGCGTCTTGCCGTCGACCAGATCCTGATACTTCACGGTACCCGCACGCTCGGTGATGACCGGGCTGAACGAGGGATCCCACTCGGCGATCTTGTCGCCGCGGCTGACGATGTGCCCGTTCTCGAAGATCAGGTGCGCACCGTAGGGGATCTTGTGGGTCGAAAGTTCGCGACCATCCATGTCGAGGATCGCGGCTTCGCCGGAACGCGACAGCGAAAGGTGACGGCCCTTCGCATCGACGATCGTGGGCATGTCGCGATATTCGAGCGTGCCGTCGACCGGCGCCTCGAGGTTCGACTGCTCGTTGAGCTGCGCCGCACCGCCGATGTGGAAGGTCCGCATCGTGAGCTGCGTGCCCGGCTCGCCGATCGACTGCGCCGCGATGACGCCGACCGCTTCGCCGATGTTCACCGGCGTACCGCGGGCGAGGTCGCGCCCGTAGCACTTGGCGCACACGCCCTGCTTGCTCTCGCAGATCAGCGGCGAGCGGATCTTGAGCGACTGGACGCCCAGATCGTCGAACTGACGGACCATCGCCTCGTCGAGCAGGCTGCCCGACTTGATCGCGACCTTGTCGGTCTTGGGATCGACGATGTCCTCGGCGATGGTGCGGCCCAGCACGCGCTCCGCCAGCGAGGCGATGGTGGTGCCGCCCTGGACGATGGCGCGCATCTCGAGCGCGTTCGAGGTCTTGCAGTCCGGTTCGATCACGACGCAGTCCTGCGACACGTCGACGAGACGGCGGGTCAGGTAACCCGAGTTCGCCGTCTTGAGCGCGGTGTCCGCGAGACCCTTGCGGGCGCCGTGGGTCGAGTTGAAGTATTCAAGGACGGTCAGGCCTTCCTTGAAGTTTGAGATGATCGGCGTTTCGATGATCTCGCCCGACGGCTTGGCCATCAGGCCGCGCATGCCGGCGAGCTGCTTGATCTGCGCCTGGCTACCACGCGCACCCGAGTGGGCCATCATGTAGATCGAGTTGACCGGGCTTTCGCGGCCGTCCTCGTCCTTCTTGATCGCCTGGATCTCGGCCATCATCTCGCTCGCCACCTGGTCGCCGCAACGGCTCCAGGCGTCGATCACCTTGTTGTACTTTTCCTGCTGGGTGATGAGGCCGTCCTGGTACTGCTGCTCGTAGTCGGCAACCAGCGAACGGGTCTCGTCGACCAGCTTTTCCTTCGCCGCGGGGATGACCATGTCGTCCTTGCCGAACGAGATGCCCGCCTTGAACGCGTGACGGAAGCCGAGCCCCATGATGTGGTCGGCAAAGATCACGGTCTCCTTCTGGCCGGTGTGACGATAGACCTCGTCGATCACCTCGCCGATGTCCTTCTTCGTCAAGAGCTTGTTGACCGTCTCGAAGGGCACCTTGTGCGACTTGGGCAGCGTCTCGCCGAGCAGCATGCGGCCCGGCGTGGTCTCGAAACGGACCATCTGCTCGACACCGTCCTCGCCGACCTGCGGCACGCGGGCGATGATCTTCGTGTGCAGCGTCACCGCACCGACGTTGAGGGCCTGGTGGACCTCGGTCATGTCGGTGAAGATCGACCCTTCGCCCGGCTCGCCTTCCTTCTCCATCGAGAGGTAGTAGAGGCCCAGCACCATGTCCTGCGAAGGCACGATGATCGGCTTGCCGTTGGCGGGCGAGAGGATGTTGTTGGTCGACATCATCAGGACGCGCGCTTCCAGCTGCGCTTCGAGCGACAGCGGGACGTGCACGGCCATCTGGTCACCGTCGAAGTCGGCGTTGAACGCGGCGCAGACCAGCGGGTGCAGCTGGATCGCCTTGCCCTCGATGAGGACCGGCTCGAACGCCTGAATGCCGAGGCGGTGGAGCGTCGGGGCGCGGTTGAGGAGTACGGGGTGCTCGCGAATGACTTCGTCGAGGATGTCCCAGACTTCCTTGCGCTCCTTTTCGACCCACTTCTTAGCCTGCTTGAGGGTCATCGAGAGACCCTTGGCGTCGAGGCGCGAGTAGATGAACGGCTTGAACAGCTCGAGCGCCATCTTCTTGGGCAGGCCGCACTGGTGCAGCTTGAGTTCCGGGCCGGTCACGATGACCGAACGACCCGAATAGTCGACGCGCTTGCCGAGCAGGTTCTGACGGAAGCGGCCCTGCTTGCCCTTGAGCATGTCGCTGAGCGACTTCAGAGGGCGCTTGTTGGCACCGGTGATGGTGCGGCCGCGGCGGCCGTTGTCGAACAACGCGTCCACGGCTTCCTGCAGCATGCGCTTCTCGTTGCGCACGATGATGTCGGGCGCGCGCAGCTCCATGAGGCGCTTCAATCGGTTGTTACGGTTGATCACGCGGCGATACAGGTCGTTGAGATCCGACGTCGCGAAGCGGCCGCCGTCGAGCGGGACCAGCGGGCGAAGATCGGGCGGGATGACCGGGATCACCTCGAGGATCATCCACTCGGGGCGATTGCCCGAATCGATGAAGCTCTCGACGACCTTCAGGCGCTTGATGATCTTCTTGGGCTTGAGCGTCGACTTGGTGGTCTCGAGTTCCTCCATGAGGTCCTCGCGCTCGCGCTCCAGGTCGAGATCCATCAGCATCTGGCGAACGGCTTCGGCGCCGATGCCGGCCGAGAATGCGTCCTCGCCGAACTCGTCCTGCGCCTCGAGGAGCTCGTCCTCGGTCAGGAGCTGGTACTTCTCGAGGCTGGTGAGGCCCGGCTCGATGACTACGTAGCTTTCGAAGTAGAGCACGCGCTCGAGCTGCTTGAGCTGCATGTCGAGCAGCAGGCCGATACGGCTGGGCAGCGACTTCAAGTACCAGATGTGGGCGACCGGCGCGGCGAGCTCGATGTGGCCCATGCGCTCGCGGCGGACCTTCGAGACGGTGACTTCGACACCGCATTTCTCGCACACGATGCCCTTGTACTTCATGCGCTTGTACTTGCCGCACAGGCACTCGTAGTCCTTGATCGGACCGAAGATGCGCGCGCAGAACAGGCCGTCACGTTCGGGCTTGAACGTACGGTAGTTGATCGTTTCCGGCTTCTTGATCTCGCCGAACGACCAAGAGCGGATCTTGTCGGGCGACGCGATGCCGATCTTGATCTGGTCGAAGGTTTCCGGCTTCGCGGCGGGGTTGGTGAAGTTGGTCAGCTCGTTCATTCTTTAGCGTCCTTTCAGCCCCCGGCACTGCGGCCGGGGGTTCCGGAAATCCTCGTTACTCGGCGGCGATGGCGGCGGTGCCATCTTCGTCTTCGTCGTCGTCACTGATGTCGACGAGGTCGACCGACATGCCGAGCGAACGCATTTCCTTGACCAGCACGTTGAAGCTTTCGGGAATGCCGGCCTCGAACGTGTCGTCGCCCTTGACGATCGCCTCGTAGACCTTGGTGCGGCCGACCACGTCGTCGGACTTCACCGTGAGCATTTCCTGCAGCGTGTAGGCGGCGCCGTAGGCCTGGAGCGCCCAGACCTCCATTTCGCCGAAGCGCTGGCCGCCGAACTGGGCCTTGCCGCCCAGCGGCTGCTGGGTGACGAGGCTGTACGGCCCGATCGAGCGCGCGTGGATCTTGTCGTCGACCAGGTGGTGCAGCTTGAGCATGTAGATGATGCCCACGGTCACCTTGCGGTCGAATGCCTCGCCGGTACGGCCGTCATACAGCGTCGACTGGCCCGAGCTGTCGATGCCGGCCTTGACCAGCATGTCGGACACGTCGCTCTCGCGCGCGCCGTCGAACACGGGGGTGCCCATCGGGACACCGCCGACGAGGTGACCCGCCAGCTCCATGACCTTGTCGTCGTCGCGCTCGTCGATCGCCTTGTGGTAGGCGTCGCCGTAGACGTCCTTGAGCTTCTCGCGAACCTCCTTGATGTCCTTCTTGGCGACGTCCTTGCCGCGATGATGAATGTCCTCGAGCATCGCGCCAATCTGCTGGCCGAGACCGCGCGCGGCCCAGCCGAGGTGCGTCTCGAAGATCTGCCCGACGTTCATGCGCGACGGCACGCCCAGCGGGTTCAACACGATGTCGGCATGGGTCCCGTCCTCGAGGAACGGCATGTCCTCGACGGGCAGGATGCGCGAGATGACGCCCTTGTTGCCGTGACGGCCGGCCATCTTGTCGCCCGGCTGCAGCTTGCGCTTCACCGCGACGAACACCTTGACCATCTTGAGCACGCCCGGGGGCAGCTCGTCACCGGCTTCCAGCTTGCCGACGCGGTCCTCGAAGCGCGCGTTGATCGCCCCGGCCGCTTCTTCGTACTGCGCCTTCATCGCCTCGAGATCGGCCTGGCGAGCATCGTCCTTGACGGCAATCTTCCACCAATCCTTGGTCTCGACACCCTCGAGCATCGCGGCGTCGATAGTCGCGCCCTTCTTTATGCCCTTGGGAACCGCGGTCGCGGTCTGACCGACGAGCATCTCCTGGAGACGCTTGAAGGTAGCGCGGTTGAGGATCGCCTTCTCGTCGTTGGCGTCCTTCTTGAGGCGCTCCTTCTCCTCCGACTGGATCGCACGGGTGCGGTCGTCGATGTCGATGCCGTGACGGTTGAAGGTGCGCACGTCGACGATCGTGCCGGCGACTCCCGGGGGCAGACGCAGCGAGGTATCGCGAACGTCCGACGCCTTCTCGCCGAAGATGGCGCGAAGCAGCTTCTCTTCCGGCGTCATCGGGCTTTCGCCCTTGGGCGTGATCTTGCCGACGAGGATGTCGCCCGGCTCGACCTCGGCCCCGATGTAGACGATGCCCGCCTCGTCGAGGTTGCGCAGCGCTTCTTCGCCGACGTTGGGAATGTCACGGGTGATGTCTTCGGGGCCCAGCTTGGTGTCGCGGGCCATGACCTCGAATTCCTCGATGTGGATCGAGGTGAAGACGTCGTCCTTCACGATGCGTTCGGAGATGAGGATCGAGTCCTCGTAGTTGTAGCCGTTCCACGGCATGAACGCGACGAGCACGTTACGGCCGAGTGCGAGCTCGCCGAACTGGGTCGAGGGACCGTCGGCAATGATCTCGCCGCGCTCGACCGTGTCACCGACCTTCACCAGCGGGCGCTGGTTGATGCAGGTGTTCTGGTTGGAACGCTGGAACTTCATCAGCGTGTAGATGTCGACGCCCGATTCGCCCGCATGCAAGTCCTCGGTGACGCGCACGACGATACGGGTCGCGTCGACCTGGTCGACCACGCCCGAACGCTTGGCGGCGATCGCCGCACCGGAATCGCGCGCGACCGTCTCTTCCATGCCGGTTCCCACGAGCGGGGCGTCGGCCTGAACCAGCGGCACCGCCTGGCGCTGCATGTTCGAGCCCATCAGCGCGCGGTTGGCGTCGTCGTTCTCGAGGAACGGGATCAGCGAGGCCGCGACCGACACCAGCTGCTTGGGGCTGACGTCCATCAGGGTGATGGTCTCGCGCTGCGCCATCAGGAATTCGCCGGCCTGGCGGCTCGACACGATTTCCTCGACGAAGCTGCCGTCCTTGTTCAGCTCGGCGTTGGCCTGCGCGATGGTGTGCTTCTGCTCTTCCATCGCCGACAGGTAGACCACCTCGTTGGTGACCTTGTGATCCTTCACCACGCGATACGGCGTCTCGATGAAGCCGTACTTGTTGACGCGGCTGAAGCTGGCGAGCGAGTTGATGAGGCCGATGTTCGGACCTTCCGGCGTCTCGATCGGGCAGATGCGGCCGTAGTGCGTCGGGTGGACGTCGCGGACCTCGAAGCCCGCGCGCTCACGCGTGAGGCCGCCCGGGCCAAGCGCCGAGACGCGGCGCTTGTGAGTGACTTCCGACAGCGGGTTGGTCTGGTCCATGAACTGCGACAGCTGCGATGAGCCGAAGAATTCGCGCACCGCGGCAACCGCCGGCTTTGCGTTGATGAGGTCGTTGGGCATGACGGTCGAGACGTCGACCGAGCTCATGCGCTCCTTGACCGCGCGCTCCATGCGCAGGAGGCCAACGCGATACTGGTTCTCGAGCAACTCGCCGACCGAACGCACGCGGCGGTTGGCGAGGTTGTCGATGTCGTCGATCTCGCCCTTGCCGTCCTTGAGGTCGACGAGCGTCTTGACGACCGCGAGAATGTCCTCGCGGCGCAGCGTGGTGACCGTGTCCTCGGCGTCGAGGTCGAGGCGCATGTTGAGCTTCACGCGGCCGACGGCCGAGAGATCGTAGCGCTCGGGATCGAAGAACAGGCCGAAGAAAAGCGCGTCCGCGGTCTCGCGGGTGGGCGGCTCGCCCGGGCGCATCACGCGATAGATGTCGGCCAGCGCCTGGTCGGTATCCTCGGCCTTGTCGGCCTGGAGCGTGTTGCGGATCCACGGACCGGTGTTGACGTAGTCGATGTCGAGCAGTTCGAGGCGGTCGATGCCGGCCTTCTCGAGCTTCTCGAGATTCTCGGCCGAGACTTCCTCGCCGGCCTCGATGTAGATCTCGCCGGTCTTCTCGTTGATGAGGTCGTAGGCCGAGAAGCGACCGAAGATTTCCTCGGTCGGGATGATCAGTGCCTTGAGGCCGTCATTCTCGGCCTTCTTGGCCTTGCGCGGAGTGATCTTTTCGCCCGCCGCGAAGACGATCTCGCCCGACTTGGCGTCGGCGATGTCGAACGCCGGCTTCTGGCCGCGCCAGGCTTCCGCCTTGTAGGGAATTTCCCAGCCGTTCTTGCCACGCACGTAGCTGACCGTGTCGTAGAAGTAGGAGAGGATTTCTTCGCCGTTGAGGCCAAGCGCGTAGAGCAGCGTGGTGACCGGCAGCTTGCGCTTGCGGTCGATACGCACGTTGACGATGTCCTTGGCGTCGAACTCGAAGTCGAGCCACGAACCGCGATAGGGAATGACGCGCGCGGCGAAGAGATACTTGCCGCTCGAGTGGGTCTTGCCGCGGTCATGGTCGAACAGCACGCCCGGCGAACGGTGCATCTGCGAGACGATGACGCGCTCGGTGCCGTTGACGATGAAGGTGCCGTTGTCCGTCATCAGCGGCATGTCGCCCATGTAGACGTCCTGCTCCTTGATATCGATGACCGACTTGGCGTCGGTGTCGGGATCGATCTCGAAGCTGGTGAGGCGCAGGGTGACGCGCATCGGGGCGGCGAAGGTCAGGCCACGCTGGCGGCACTCGTCGGTGTCGAACTTGGGTTCTTCGAGCTCGTAGCCGTCGAAGTCGAGGTGCGCGGTGCCCGCGAAATCCTGGATCGGGAAGACGCTGCGCAGCGTCTTTTCCAGACCCGAGACATAGCCCGTTTCCTTGTCCGAGCGGAGGAACTGCTCGTAGCTTTCACGCTGAACCTCGATGAGGTTCGGCATCTCGCTGATTTCGTGGATGTTGCCGAAAATCTTGCGGATACGGCGGGCCTTGGTCGAGCCGGCCTTCACCGCCGGCACGTCTTTCGCTTTGGTTGCCATTTGCTTCCCTGCGCTGTCGAAGGGCGCGACGAGAGGTTCGCGGGCCTTCGGTTCAAAGTCCTGCGCGGTTCCTGGCGCTCCTTCTCCCATTCGTGCAGGCCGTGCGCGGTTGGCCCGTGTCCCGGAGAAGGCAGGAAAGCCCCGGACGCACGAACCCGTGCGGCGGAGCCACATGTCTTGGATAACCCCGATATAGCGCTTGTGGCGCCAAGTGCAAGAGCGTGCACGGCTTTTCCCGACGATGGACGATGCACGCAGGTTTAACCTGTGCTAAACCTGCGGCGAACGTACCCAAGCGGAAGGTCGGCATGACGCGTATCACCTTGACGATCCTTGCGGCAATCGCGCTGGCGAGCGCGCCTGCCGGTGCCGACGCGGCATCGGATGCCGGGCAGCGGGTCGTGGCGCTCGGCGACCTCCATGGCGACTATGACGCCTATATCGACATCGTCGCTGCAGCGGGCCTGGTCGATGCCGACGGCCACTGGTCGGGCGGAAGCACGGTGTTCGTCCAGCTGGGCGACGTCACCGATCGAGGGCCGTCTTCGCGAAAGATCATCGAGCACCTGCGCACGCTCGACACCGAGGCCGAAGCGGCTGGCGGCGACGTTGTCGTGCTGGCCGGGAATCACGAGGCGATGAACGTGATCGGTGACCTGCGCTACGTCCACCCGGGCGAATATGCCGCCTTCGTCACCGACGACAGCAAGAAATTGCGCGACAAGACGTTCGCTGCCAACGAGGGCGCGATCACCGCGATCGTCCACCAACAGAAACCCGACGCGTCCGAAGACGAAGTGCGCGACCTGTGGATGGCCGCGCACCCGCTCGGAAAGCTGGAGCATCGCGCGGCCTGGGCTCCGGGCGGCGACTATGGGCGTTGGGCGGCCGGGCTTCCCACCATCGCTAAGATCGGGAACAGCCTGTTCGTCCATGGCGGCATCAGTGCTGAGGCGAGCGAGCGTACGATCGACCAGCTCAACGTCGCCGTTTCGGAAGCGATGACGACGGGCGAGGCTGAATCGATCCTGACCGACCCGCTCGGCCCGCTCTGGTATCGCGGCAACGTGGTGCGCGAGGCCCCGGCAGCACCCGACGCCGCGCCTGCTGCCGACGCGCCGCCGCCGCGGCCTTCCGTCGAAGAGGAATTGGCGTTGGTACTCGACCGGTACGGCGCGGAGCGGCTGGTGGTCGCGCACACGCCGCGCCGCAAGGGAATCGGAGCGAGCCTGGGTGGACGGCTGGTGCGGATCGATACCGGCATCTCGGCCCATTATGGCGGCCCGCGTACCTATCTCGAACTGGTCGGCGGACACGCCTACGCGATCGAAAAGCAGGACGGCGAATGGGTTCGCCGTACCCTGCCCCAACCGGGGGACATGTAATGAAGCGTCTTCTTTCCGCACTGGTCGGGGCCGCAGGACTTGCCGCTTCGCCCGCCCTGGCTGCCGACGATCCGCTGTTCGCCAGCGACGACGTTCTCCAGCTGACCATCAAGGGCCCGATCAGCACGATCGCCAAGAATGCCGCGGAGTCCACGCGGCCCTATGACGCCACGCTGCAGGTCGGCGCGGAGGCGCTGCCCATCCAGCTTTCGGCGCGCGGCCTTTCCAGGCGCAACAAGATACTGTGCACCTTCCCGCCGCTGCGGGTCGATCTCAAGGCCAAGGCACCCGACAATTCGGTGATGAAGGGCCAGAAGCGGCTGAAGCTCGTGACGCACTGCCGCGACAATTCGGTCTACCAGCAGGTCGCGATGCGCGAATATGCCGCCTATCGGCTCTACAACGCGCTCACGCCGGAAAGCCTCAGGGTTCGGCTCGCCAACATCCGCTACGTCGACCCCGACGGGAAGGAGGTAGCGACCCGCTACGGCTTCTTTATCGAGGACATTGACGACCTCGCCAAGCGCATGAGCGGCAAGGAAGTCGAGGTCGCGCGTATCGGCATCAGCGCGCTCGATACGGGCGATGCGGCGCGTTACGAGCTGTTCCAGTACATGATCGGCAATACCGACTGGTCGATGCTTCAGGGCCCCGGCGGGCGCTGCTGCCACAACAGCAAGCTGATCGGCGCCACGGTGACCGACCGCATGGGGCTGACGCCGGTGCCGTACGACTTCGACCAGTCGGGGCTGGTCGACGCGCCCTACGCGATCCCGTCCGAGCAGTTGAAGATCCGCAGCGTGCGCCAGCGTTACTATTGGGGGCTGTGCGCGCACAACGGTGCGGTCAAGCGCGCGCGTCCCGAGTTCCTGGCGGCGCGGGGCACGCTCGTGTCGACCCTTTCCTCGCTCGCTGGGCTCGATGCCCGCGAGAAGAAGAAGATGCAGTCCTATCTGGACGATTTCTTCGACGATATCTCGAGCGAGGAATCGCTCGAAGGCAAGCTGCTGAAGACCTGCCGTTCGTAGACCGACAGGCGGCCCTTGCGAGTATCGCTGCCCTCGTCGGCGAGGACGACGCGCCCGTCGGGCATGACCGCAATCCCCTCGGTATGCGGATGGCGTCCTGCGGCGAGCCGGACGGTCGCGACGGGTTCGCCCTTTTCGTCGATCGCCACCATCATCCGGTCGCGTGCCGAGACAATCAGGAGACGCCCGGTCGATGCGTCCCATTCGAGTCCCGAAGGCCTGAAACCGTCCTGCTGGTCCTCGGGCATGATCGCGTCGAGCGGGACGGAAAGCCAGGGCGTTTCGGTTTCGAGGCGGCGCTGCCCGCCGATCGCCCAGCGGTAGATGTCGAGCCTCTTCGCGCCCTCGTCGCCGCGGAACCGCTTGCACAGGATGAGGAGGTGGTCGCGCTCGGGGGCCTGGCTGAGCCCCTCGATCTCGCAGCGCGGGCCGATCCCGGTATCGAACACGCGGTAGTCGACCCGGTCCCCGTGCCTTCCGGGCCTTGTCTCGTAAAGTAGCCCGTCGCTGGTGATGAGGAACAGGAGGTCGCCCGCCGCCGCAATTCCCTCGAAGTCGCCTTCGATGGTGGGGTCGCCCAGCGCAAAGACCCGCAACGTGCGCCCGCGCCTGATGTCGACCTCGAACACGATGGCGTGCTCGTCATTGTGGGTGAACACGCTGTTCGGTCCGGCGACCGCTAGGCCCGAGACTTCCTTGAGTGTGGCGGGGAGGGTGATCTGCACGCGGTCGCGCGGCTTGAGGTCGCACCCGGAAAGACCGAGCGCTAGGGCAATAGGCAGCCAGAGAAGCGCGCGGCGCATGCTCAGCCCTGCGTCTCCTCGTCGCCGTCGTCGACATCCCCTTCGTCGCGCCGATCCTCGTGGTTGTCGCGGAAGTAGCGGTGCGCGCCGGTCAGTCCGCCATAGTCGCCGAGCCAGAGGAACAGGATCGTGAAGTTGAACAGCACCGACATGACGAGCGCCACTTCGAGCGCGCCGATGCCTGCCGAAAGGCCGATGCCGATCGCGAGGAGGATGTAGAGCGCGTCTCCCGAGCTCTTGAGCGTGTTCCTGAACCGCACGCCGCCGACGATGCCGGCGAGGCTGAAGGCGAGGGCGAGGCTGTTGTGCACGATGACGACGATCGCGGTGACAGCGATGGGGATCACGATGATTGTCTCGACCAGCGACTGGTCATATTCCTTGCGCGCGCGGCTCGCCATGTAGGTCCAGCTGACGGGCAGGACGGTGAGGAGCGCCCCACCGATCGCGAATACCAGCCAGAGGAGGCTTTCGGTCAGGGTGCCGACACGGGTCGCGCCGATATCGATACTGTCGAACGGGTCGTCGCCGGGCCCGCGCAGCAGGTTCTCCGCACCGCCGATCGGCAGGAAATCGACGAAACCCGGGATCAGCGCGCTGGCGGCAAGAATGCTGCCGGTGACGACGAGGTAGAAGAGGGTAAGCGCCCAGGAAAGCCGCACTGCCCGCATCGCCCTTGTCTCCTCCCGCTTCGATGGAGCGGACTGTAGGGCAAGCGGGCGCGGCCCGCCACATCAATAAAATGGGTCAGCCGGCAGCGCGCAGCTTGGCGTCGGCAGCGATGATAGCGTCGGCTTCGCTGCGCGCTGCGACTGCGAAGGGGCAGTCCGCCATCACCGCACGGTCGCGACCTGCGGCCTTGGCCTGGTAGAGCGCCTCGTCGGCGCGCTGCAGGCATCGGTCGATCGCTTCGCCGGGAAGCCAGCGGGCAAGGCCCATGGAAGCGCTGATCCTTCCGTCATAACCTGCGGGGGAAGGGACGATGCGAAAGCGCGCGCCGATCGACACGGCAAGGTCGCGCACGCCCGGATCGTCGAGTCCGCGCACGAGGAGCACGAATTCCTCGCCACCGAGACGCGCGGCGATCGCCTTGTCGGGAAGCGCGTCGACCATCGAGGCGAGCAGGGCGCCGGTCGCGCGCAGGACGTGGTCGCCGCCGGCGTGCCCCGCCTTGTCGTTGACCTGCTTGAAATGGTCGAGATCGATGAGGATGGCCGCCCAGCTTTGCTCGTCGCCGGCCTCGAGGATCGCGCCGGTCCTGTCGAGGAAGGCGCGGCGGTTGGGCAGCGCGGTCAGCAAGTCGTGGCAGGCAAGGTGCTCCTTTTCCGCCACGGCGCTTTCGAGCACGGCATTGAGCGCGCCGAGCTGGTCCGCCAGCTGGCGGTTCTCGACGATCAGGCGCGCCGCAGACTGGCTCTCGCGCGTGAGCCCGCTCGAGCAGGCAACCACGGCCGCACCGATCGCAAGGACCGAGGCAACCGGTTCGAATCCGACCTCGATTGTCATCTTGACGAGCCATGCGGACACCGAAATCGAAAACCCGACCAGGAACGCCCACATTACGCGCGGAACCGGGGACGCGGTAGCGCTGATCATCGCGACGCCGGTGATGACGACGCCCGCGACCAGGGTGGCGGAAAGACCGCCCGACCCGTCGGGAGGGACGAACCACAAGAGGACGCCCCAGGTCAGCCCCGCGAACGCCATCCCGTAGGCGGTATTGTTGACCTCGCGGGTGACCGGTCGGTCGTGTTCGAGCGCTGCGACGATGCGGCGCGTGTTGAACGCCGTGATGCTGATCGCCACGACGCGAAGCGCGATGCCGATGGCGAGTGCCCGGCCGAACGAGGCGACGAAGGCGACGTAGCAGAGGATCGCGACGCCGAGAAAGTTGGCGACCACGGACGTGCGCACGCGCTCGACCATCGCGCGCAGGAAGGCGCGTTCGATCTCGCTGTCGTAGCGATCGGGTTGACTCACGTTCATTGCGGCCCTGCCTAACGACAAAGGCTTGCGAAGCCATGAACGCGGCGCACAAAAAACGGGCGTCCCGTAGGACGCCCGTCCCCCCCGAAAGGGGTTGGCCGGGAAGCTTTCCTAGCTGGTGACGGTGACCCGCGTCCCGATCCCGGTTTCGCCGAACAATTGCTCGGCAAATTCGTGGGGCAGGCGAATGCAGCCGTGACTGGCCGGGTAGCCCGGGATGCGGCCCGCATGCAGCGCGACACCGTCCCAGGTAAGCCGCTGCATGTAGGGCATCGAGGCGTCGTCGTAGAGGTTCGAATAATGTTCGACGTTCTTTTCGAGGATTTCGAACGTGCCGGTCGGGGTCTCGTGACCGGGCTTGCCGCTCGAAATCGTCGAGACGCCGACGAGAATGCCGCCCTTCGTCACGAACGCTTTCTGTTCGGACAGGTCGACCACGATCTCGGTGCGGCCATTGACCGCGTTGGCGTCGAGCCAGGCGTAGTCGCCGGGCGCGAGGTCGGTGGTGCCGAGCTGGTCGGCCATCGTGTCGACGAGCCGCGCGGTGGTGGACGCTGCGGCAAGCGCCTGATCCATCGTCTGGACAGGGGCTTCGGCGAACTCGAACGCGTCCTTTGCAGGCTGCGCATCGGCGGGCGTGGGATTGGTCATGGCGCCGACCAGGCCGAGCGAGGCCGTGGCCGCAAGCGCAAGGGCTAACGACTTCATGATACTGGCTCTTTTTCTGTTTCTGTTTGACCGAACCAATCGACGAGACGCAGCCGGGTTCCAATAGAGCTGCCCCCGTAACGATTGTGGGACAGGCACTGCGGCAACCCGTGCAATTCCGAAGCTCGATCGACCTGCGCCTTTGCTGTAAATATCGTTTATCGATATTATCGATTGACAATAAATCTCCGTCGATTTATCGAGAAACGATAATCAAGGACAGGAGTTCGAAATGTCATCATCCGCTGCAGACGACCGCCTGCTTGCCATCCTGCGCGTGGTCATCTGGACTGTCATGGTCCTGCTGATGATCGCGGGCGCGATCTTCGCCGGGCTTGCGATCGCCCTGCCGTTCATGGGGCCTGGAGGGGTCGAGGATCTGAACCTGGGAACTGACCCGGCCGCGCGCTGGGCGCTGATCGCCATGCTCGGACTCGGCATCGCCGTGCTGGTGCTCGCGCTGCGTTTCCTTTGGACCCTTCTTGCGATCATCGACACGGTCGGCGAGGGCGATCCGTTCGTGCCCGCCAACGCCGACCGGCTCGAACGCATGGGCTGGCTCGCGGTCGCAGGGTTCGGCATCGCCTTCGTGATGGGACTGCTCGCCTTCTTCATCAAGGCGCGCGCGCCCGAGGCCCAGGTCAACGTCGAACTCGATCCCGGCATCCTGTTTCTGATCCTTGTCCTGTTCGTGCTGGCGCGCGTGTTCCGTCATGGCGCGGCGATGCGCGAGGACCTCGAGGGGACGGTCTGATGGAAATCGAAGTGCACCTCGACGCGCTGCTCGCTTCGCGCAGGATGACGCTGACCGAGCTCGCCGAGCGGGTCGGGATGACGCTGGCCAACCTGTCGATCCTCAAGACCGGCAAGGCGCGCGCGATCCGCTTTTCCACGCTGGCGGCGATTTGCCGCGAACTGGATTGCCAGCCCGGGGACCTGCTCGCCTATCGCGACTGATCGGGCGGCAAAGAAAAAGGGCGACCCCGAGGGGCCGCCCTTTCCTTTTCCCGAGAGGGCAGAAGAGCTTACTTGAGCTCGACGGTGCCGCCGGCTTCTTCGATCTTCTTCTTGATCTCTTCGGCTTCGGCCTTCGAAGCACCTTCCTTGAGGGGCTTCGGAGCGCCTTCGACGAGCGCCTTGGCTTCGCCGAGGCCGAGACCGGTGATCGCGCGGACTTCCTTGATGACGTTGATCTTCTTGCCACCGTCGCCGGTGAGGATCACGTCGAACTCGTCCTTTTCTTCAGCGGCCGGGGCAGCGCCACCAGCAGCCGGACCAGCAACCGCAACCGCGGCCGAGGCCGAAACGCCCCACTTGTCTTCGAGCATCTTAGCCAGCTCGGCCGCCTCGAGGACGGTCAGTTCCGAAAGCTGGTCAACAATCTTTTCAAGATCAGCCATTTTTCACTCCTTGGTGGACCCTATCGAAGGTCCGAATTGTCGTTGTTGATAAGAACCTAATCAGTCTCAGGCCGCGGCCTTGGCGCTCATGACGCGCGCCAACATGCCGCCGGGCTCCTTGGCGATCCGCGCGATCTTGGTCGCCGGGGCCTGGATGAGGCCCACGAGCGTACCACGCAGTTCGTCGAGCGACGGCAGCTCTGCCAGAGCCTTGATCCCGTTCACGTCGAGGACGGTCTCGCCCATCGCGCCACCAACGATTTCGAATTTCTCGTTGGCCTTGGCGAATTCGACCGCGATTTTCGCGGCCGCGACGGGGTCTGCCGAAGTGGCCAGAGCGGTCGGACCCTTGAGCAGGTCGCCGATCGGGCTGTACTTCGAACCCTCGAGCGCGATCAGGGCCAGCCGGTTCTTCGCAACCTTGAACTGTGCACCGGCGTCGCGCATCTTCGTGCGAAGTTCCGACGACTGGGCGACCGTCAGACCGTTGTTACGGGTGACGACGACCACGCCGGTATCGGCGAAGACATGCTTCAGCTCGGCGACCAGATCAGCTTTTTGCGAACGATCCATGCCTTACTCCTAATCGTTCCGCCTGCCGGCCCATCCGGCAGACGGTTTGGAACGCCGGCGATTGCCGACATCCCGATTGTCCGTGGGGCATGAAAGGGCAGGGGTCCCAAGGAGCCGCGACAAGGCGCGAGCGTGGGCCCGGTAACTCTCTTTCCCCGTCTAGGCCGCAAATTAAGGGACGAATCCCAGCAGCTGTCTCGGACGAGGCCCTCCCGAAGGAAGGCTCGGCGCGTCCTCTAGAGAATTTGTCGCCAGTGTCAAGCAGATGCGACCCAATGGCGACACCCCGCGCCTTTTCGTCGAAGCCCCCTTGTCGACGAACGGCGGACGCTTAGGCTCGCCTCCATCCAGTTTTCGTTTCCGGGGAGATATCAATGCGTTTGAACCTTTTGGCTGCGGTCTCGACCGTGGCGATCGCTCTTGCCGCGCCTATGCCGGCCGCCGCCGAGACGGCGATGACGGCCGCTCAGGTCGCCCAGCTCGAAGTCCCGCCGCTGACCTACGAGGAACGCGTGCTCGACAACGGCCTCAAGGTCGTCGCCATCCAGGACGAGACTACGCCCAACGTCTACGTCTCGATGTGGTACGATGTCGGCTCCAAGCACGATCCTGCGGGCAAGTCCGGGTTCGCGCACCTGTTCGAGCACATCCTCAGCCGCAAGACGGTCAACATCCCCTACGGCGATATTTCGCGCATGGTCGACGATGTCGGCGGGTCGCGCAACGCATCGACCTGGTTCGACCGCACCAACTATTTCGAGCTGGTTCCAGCCGAATATCTGGAGCAGATGCTGTGGACCCACGCCGAGCGCATGGCACGCCCGGTGATCGACGAGGACGTGTTCAAGGCCGAACGCAACATCGTCCAGGAGGAATATCGCCAGCGCAACATGGCGCCTCCCTATGGCCGCCTGATCCTCGCTTTGGTCGAGAACGTCTACAACACGCACCCCTATCGCCGCCCGGCGATCGGCAGCCTCGAGGACATCAATTCCTCGACGCTCGCGGATGCGCGCGCCTTCCACGAGGCCTTCTACGGCCCCGACACCGCGACGCTGATCGTGGCCGGCAATTTCGACAAGGCGCAGCTCGACGCGCTGGTCGACAAGTATTTCGCCGACATTCCGCGCCGCGCCAACCCGATGTCGCTCGAGATCACCAACGAGGACACCCCACTCGAGGCGCGCCGGATCACGGTGACCGCGCCAAACGTCCCGCTGCCGATGGTCGTGCGCGCCTGGCGCACTCCGCCGGTGACGGTCGAAAACGGCGCTGCGCTCGAACTGCTCGACACGATCCTGTCGGCCGGTGACAACAACCGCTTCGATCCCGCGCTGGTGAAGACCGGCATCGCCACCTCGGCGGGCACCGGGATCATCGAGGCGGAACATGGCGGCATCTTCTACGCGTCGGCCACGGCTGCGGGCGGGCAGGAGATCGAGACGGTCGAGAAGGCGCTCGACGAGACGATCGAGCGCTTCCGCCGCGAGGGGCCGACCGAGGCCGAGATGGCCGAGGCGCGCAACACGATCCTCAGCTACCGCCTGTCGCTGCGCGAGACGGTCGCGGGCCGTGCCAACGAAATCGGCGAAGCGCTGGTCCAGTCGGGCGATGCCGAATTCGCCAACAAGCGGCTCGCCGCGATCCTGTCGGCGACCCCGGCGGACGTGCAGGCGGCTGCCCGGTCGCTGATGGGCCCCGAACATCGCCTCGACATGCGCTACGTGCAGGGCGAGGGCGATGTGAAGGAGTTCGCCAACCCGGTCCCCCTGCCGACCTTCTCGACGCCGCCGGCGGCACAGCTTCCCGAACTCGCGCTCAAGCCGGAGGGCGAGCGCGACCCGATCCCGGGTCCGGGCGAGGCCCCGAACGTGCCGCTGCCGGAGTTGGAGCGCGCGACCCTGTCGAACGGCATCACCATGTATGCGGGCGAGACGGGCAACGTGCCGATCGCCACGATCGGGATCGCATTCAAGGGCGGTTCGGCGCTCGACGGTGCAGCCAAGGCCGGGCGCGCCGCGCTCGCCGCCTCGATCGCCGAGAAGGGCACGCCGACCCGCAGCGCCGAGCAGATCGCCGCTGCGCTCGAAAGCCTCGGCGCGACCATCTCGTCCTCGTCGGGCAATGACGGCAGCTACCTGTTCGTCACCGCGCCTACCGCGACGCTCGAGGAGGCGACCATGATCGCCGCCGACATCGTCAAGAATGCGAGCTATCCGGAAGAAGAGTTCGAACGCGAGCGCAAGCGCACGATCGACGGCCTAAAGGTTCAGTACAACAATCCCGGCGCGATCGCCGGGACGCTGGTGGGCCCCGTCCTCTATGGCGATGCGCCCTACGCAGTAACCAGCGCGGGCACGCCCGAGACGGTCGCCTCGCTGACCCGCCAGGACATGATCGACTTCCGCGAGGCCTTCTGGCGTCCGTCCAACGCGACCATCGTCGCCTCGGGCGGGATCGACGCGGGGACGGCGCAGGCGATTGCCGAGAAGGCGTTCGGCGACTGGCAGGTCGCGGGCAGCGCGCCGGCCTTCCCCGCCGATCTCGACGGCACCATGCAGCCGCGCCGCACGCTCGTCATCGACATGCCGGGTGTCGGCCAGGCGGCAGTCTACGCGGTCGCGCGCGGCATGACCGCGAACGATCCGCGCCGCTATGCCGCCGAACTGACCAACGCCGAACTCGGCGGGTCGGGCACCGCGCGTCTCTACAACGAGATCCGCGCCAAGCGCGCTCTTTCGTATGGCGCCTACAGCTCGGTCGCGCTGCGCCAGGGCGAAGGCTATATCTTCGGCGGAGCCCAGACCAAGAACGAAAGCGCGGCCGAAGTCGCCAAGATCCTGCTCGAGGAATTCGCCAAGATCGGTAGCGAAGGCGTCAGCGAGGACGTTCTCGACCGCCGCCGCACGCTGCTGACCGGCCGCTTCGAGCGTGGTCTCCAGTCGAGCGGCGGGTTCGCCAGCACGGTCCTGGGCGCGGTGCTCGACGGGATGAGCCCCGAGGAAGCGCTGACCTATGCCGAGAAGATCGACAGCGCCGACGCGGCCACCGCGCCTGCGACGCTGGCCGGCTTCATCGATCCGGCGCGCGTGTCGCTGATCATCGTCGGCGACGCCGAGAAGTTCATCGAACCGCTGAAAGCGCTGCGTCCGGAAACCGAGGTCATCTCGATCGAGGACATCGACTTCCTGACCGGCAAGCCCAAGGGCTGATCGGCAGGCATCGAACGGGAAAGGGCCGGGGCAGCAACGCTCCGGCCCTTTTCATTTGCGCCCATGAAAAAGGCCGGGGCGTTGCCGCCCCGGCCTCTTCATGCCGGAAGTGGCGAAGGCTTACGCGCCTTCGACTTCCGCCAGGTCGATCTTGAGGCCCGGGCCCATCGTCGAGGTGATCGCCACCTTCTTGACGTACTTGCCCTTGGCGCCCGACGGCTTCGCCTTGACGATCGCGCCGACGAAAGCGTCGAAATTCTCGCGGATCGACGCCGCGTCGAAGCTCGCCTTGCCGATACCGGCATGGACGATGCCCTGCTTCTCGACGCGGAACTGGACTTCACCACCCTTGGCGGCTTCGACCGCCGCGGCGGGGTTCGGGGTGACCGTGCCAAGCTTCGGGTTCGGCATCAGGCCCTTGGGACCCAGCACCTTGCCGAGGCGACCCACGATGCCCATCATGTCGGGCGTCGCGATGACGCGGTCATAGTCGAGGTTGCCGGCCTGCATGTCTTCCATGAGGTCCTCGGCACCGACCTTGTCGGCGCCCGCCTTGAGCGCTTCCTCGGCCTTGTCGCCCTTGGCGAACACCGCGACCTTGACGTCCTTGCCGGTGCCCTTGGGCAGCGCGACCATGCCGCGGACCATCTGGTCGGCGTGGCGCGGATCGACGCCCAGGTTCATGGCGATCTCGACGGTCTCGTCGAACTTGGTGCTGGTCAGCTCCTTGATCAGCGCGATCGCCTCGTCGACGCCGTACAGCTTGTCGGCATCGAGCTTGTCGGCCAGCATCTTCTGCTTCTTGGTCAGCTTCGCCATGGTTTAGCCCTCCACCACTTCGAGGCCCATCGCGCGGGCGCTGCCTTCGATGATCTTGGTCGCCGCGTGGATGTCGTTGGCGTTGAGATCGGCCATCTTGGTCTCGGCGATCTTCGCGACTTCGCTACGCTTGATGGTGCCGGCCGACGACTTGCCGGGCTCGCTCGAGCCCTTCTTGAGCTTGGCGGCGCGCTTCAGCAGGAAGCTGGCGGGCGGGGTCTTCATCACGAACGAGAAGCTGCGATCCGCATAGACCGTGATGGTCGTCGGGATCGGCATGTTCTTTTCCATGTCCTGCGTGGCGGCGTTGAACGCCTTGCAGAATTCCATGATGTTGACGCCGCGCTGGCCCAGCGCGGGGCCGATCGGCGGGGAGGGGTTGGCTACGCCCGAGGGCACCTGCAGCTTGATGTAGCCGGTAATCTTCTTGGCCATGCCAGAAGTTCCTTTCTTTCATCCTGTCGCCCCGCATTGCGGCAGGGCTCTGACTAAGCGGTACGAACGGCGTGCCCGAAGGCGCGCCTCCCGCGCGAATGCCTTCCGCGAGGGAAGACGAGCGGCCCCCTAGCGAATCCAAGCCTCTGGCGCAACAGCGCTTTTCTTGGACCGTCCCTTGTTCTCCCCTTGGAAGCCGTTGTCCCACCCAAGCACCAGGCGTTCGGCCATTCTCCAGCCGCCCGCGCGGTCGACGGGAAATTCGGCATTGACTAGGCGAGGGCCGCTCACGACTTCCTCGACTATAAACCGGTCGTTTACCATTTTTCCGCTAGCGTGAGCGGTGATGGAAAAGACCTCAGTCATGGACCGCGTCGCCAAGATGTCGGCGATCGTCGCGCTGGCTGCGCTTTCGGGCGTTGCCGGCGCGGCCGGCAACCCTGTTTTCGCGGGACTGCTCGAACAGGCGGAAACGGTCTACAGCGTGGTCGATACCCAGCTGCGCGATCATCCTGAAATGCTGATCGAGCGGACCTACGACGGCGAGGGCGTCATCACGCTGGCCAAGGACGAAGTCGAGCCTGGCCCGACGCTGATCCAAGGCCTGTTTCCGGGCGGCGCGCAGATCCGCCTGATCGATGCCGAGGGCCGCGAGCTGCATCGCTGGGACGCCGACTTCTTCCGCATCTTTCCCGATGCCGAGGAGTTCATCCCCGCGCACCGCATCCCGGCGTCGAAGAACCATTATTTCATCCAGGGCATGGCGCCGCTCAGGGACGGGTCGATCGTGCTCAATTTCGGGCATCTGGGTGCGGCGCGGCTCGATCGCTGCTCGCAGCCCGTGTGGCGCCTGAGGAAACCCGCGCACCACGCGGTGACCGCCAATCCGGACGGCACCTACTGGATCCCGAGCCACAAGCCGATCAACGAGACGCCCGCCATCTTCCTGCCCGACGGGGTCACCAAGGAGGATGTCGAGAAGCGCAGCCACCATACCTATTTCCACGATACCGTCATGCTGCTCGGCGCCGACGGCAAGGTGCTGCGCGAATTCTCGCTGATGGAGGCGGTCTACGAGGCCGGCCTCGAGAATGCGATGTTCGACAGCGCGCGCTCCAATTTCGCCGACCTCACGCACCTCAACGAGATCGAGGTCGTCACTCCCGAACTCGCCGCCAGGATCGACGGCGTCGAAGCGGGCGACCTCCTTTTGTCGCTGCGCGATTTTCACATGATCGTCATCATGGACAAGGACACCGGCAAGATCCTGTGGAACCGCGAGGGGCCGTGGGTGATGCAGCACGATCCGGACATCATGGCCGACGGCACGATCGAGCTCTTCAACAATCGCCCCGGCACCTACGGCAACCGCAAGCCCGGCAGCCAGATCGTGCGCTTCGACCCTGCCAGCGGGAAGACGGAGAAGTTGTTCCCCAAGGGACAGGACGATTATTTTTCGTCCGAGATCATGGGCGCGCACCAGCTGCTCGCCAACGGCAATCGCCTTATCACCGAATCAATGCAGGGCCGCATGCTCGAGGTGACCGAGACGGGCAAGGTCGTGTGGGATTACCGCCTGCCTTTCGACGACACCTATAGTTCGCTAATCTCCCTCGGCATTCGCCTGCCGTCGGATTTCTACGAAGGAGTGGACCTCAAATGTCCCAACGCAAACTTCAGCTGATGACGGCGCTGGTCCTCGCGGCCACCGTTCTTCCCGCCCCGGCGCATGCCTATATGGGCGTCGGCGCGGGCCTGAGCGCGCTCGGCTCGACCTTGAGCTTCCTCGGCATTCTGCTGCTGATGCTGTTCGGCTTCGTCTGGTACCCGGTCAAGCGCATGCTCAAGCGCGTGCGCGCCAAGTCCGACGACACGGTCGTCGCGGCGGAGGCAGGCGAGGAATGAGCCTCCTCGCGGCCTATGTCGCGAGTTGCCTCCTCCTTGTGGTGGCGGCCGAACGGCTGCGCATCATCCCGCTGACCCGTACGCTCCTCGCCCGGATGCGCGAGGCATTCGCCGTCCTGCGCTCGACGATGAGCGACGAGGAGAAGGAGAAGGCGGTGCAGCGCGCCGCGCTTCAGCTTCTGATCCGAACGGTCACGCTTTCGCTGGCGCTGGTCGTGGTCTTCGGCGCGGCTGCCGCTCCCGTCATCCTCGGGGACGTGCGCGGCTGGTTCAGCCCGACCGAATTCCTTTCCTTCACGATCCATCCTCTCGTGGTGGTCGGCACGATTGCCGTCGCCGCTGCGCCCTGGGCGTGGCGCAAGGTTGCACGGAGGGCTGCCTGATGGCGCTCGAGGATTATGGCTGGGCGGACCGCATGGTCCACAAGCTCGCCTTCGGCTCGACCATGCCGCAGCAGGTGCTGCTCGACATGGAGCGAAAGCGCTACGGCAAGGCGATCGCCGAGCAGCCGGTCACCGCGCCCATCTTCATCACCGCGCCCGCGCGTGCCGGCACGACCATCCTCCTCGAGATCCTGAGCCGTCATCCCGCCGTGGTCACGCATACACACCGCGACATGCCCTTCATTCTCTCGCCGATCGTGTGGCGGGGGATGACGCGCCGGTTCCAAGTGCGGCAGGACAAGAAAGAGCGCTCGCACGGCGACGGCATCATGGTCGACGTCGACAGTCCGGAAGCCTTCGAGGAAGTGCTGTGGCTGCGCGGGCAGGCCAACCATTATCACCCCGAGGGTATCAAGCCGTGGGAACGGCTGCCCGACGCCTTTGCCGAGAGACTGCGCGATCATATGCGCGCGCTGATCGTCTCGCGCGCGGGCAAGCCCGATCCGACCCGACGCTACGTATCCAAGAACAATGCCAACATCGCACGGCTCGACGCGCTCGCGGAAACTTTCCCGGACGCGCTTTTCGTGGTCCCGCTGCGCGCGCCAATTGATCATGCGCGCTCGCTCCTCAAGCAGCATCGCGCCGCGATCGCCTCGCATGGCGCCCATGAATTCGCGCGCGACTACGCCGCGCAGATCGGCCATTTCGAATTCGGCAAGGTACACCGCCCGATCCTGTTTCCCGGCATGCATGCGGCCGCAAGGGCGCACGCCACCACGACGATCGACTACTGGCTGCACTACTGGATTTGCGCCTACCGCTTTCTCGAAGGGCAGCACCATGCGCGCTTTCTCGACATGGCGCGCTTCACCGCAGGGAAACCGGTCGCAGCGCTGCTCGCGCATCTCGGCCTTTCGCCCGATGCGGACACGGTCGCGCAAGGCGAGATGCTGCTCCGCCCGATGAGCGAATATGGCGACGACATGGGCGCAAGCCCCGCGCTCCTCGAGGAGGCGGGGGCGCTGTTCGAGCGATTGAGGAATTCGCCGGCCTGCCTGCTGTAGGCGAGGCCGACGCGATTACTTGACGAGTTCGACCTGGTCGAATTCGAGTTCGACCGGCGTGGCGCGACCGAAGATCGACACCGACACCTTGACGCGGCCACGGTCGAAATCGAGTTCCTCGACGATGCCGTTGAAGCTCGCGAACGGGCCTTCGAGCACCTTGACGTTGTCGCCGATCTCGTAGTCGACGCTGATCGTGACCTTGGGCGCATCCGCGGTCTCGTCCTTGGTGTCGAGCATGCGGTTGGCCTGCGCGTCGGGGATCGGCTGCGGCTTGCCGTTGGGACCAAGGAAGCCGGTCACCTTCGGCGTGTTCTTGACGAGGTGGAACACGTCGTCGGTCATGGTCAGCTTGGCGAGCACGTAGCCCGGCATGAACTTGCGCTCGGTCTGGACCTTCTTGCCGCGCTTGATCTCGGTGATCGTCTCGGTCGGCACTTCGACCGCTTCGACCGCGTCCTCGAGGCCGAGGCGCTTGGCTTCGGACAGCACGGCTTCCTTCACCTTGTTCTCGAAACCGGAATAAGCGTGGATGATGTACCAGCGGGCCATTTCAGAAATTCTCCTGGGACGATCAGCCGAGCAGGCCGACGAGGAACTGGACGATCGCGCTGAACAGCGAATCGGTACCGAGGAAGAAGATCGCGAGAATGCTGGTCATGATCAGCACCATGATCGCGGTGGTGACGGTTTCCTTGCGCGTCGGCCAGACCACTTTCGAGGTCTCGGAGCGCACCTGCCTGATGAATTCGCCGGGGGTTACCTTGGCCACTGTCTTCAATCCTCTTCGCGTCGCGGCTTTCGGGTAGGAGCTTTCCCCCGCCGCCGGCCGGTGCCGGTGTCGGGGAGCATGAACACCCATGTCCGCATGGGGTCGCGATGTAGCGGCGCGACCGGCGCTTTGCAAGAGACGGAAACGCGATTGCAGGCCCCTCGTGCCTGCAGCTTCCCGACTTTCTGGCAGCCTGCCGACGCAGCGCGAAAAGTGCGCTGCGACCGGCGGCGAAACGGCCTGGCAGGGGCAGCAGGATTCGAACCCGCGACCCTCGGTTTTGGAGACCGATGCTCTACCAGCTGAGCTATGCCCCTAGGCCGAGGCGCGGGACTAGCCGCGCGCCTGCGACGATGCAAGTCCTTTGAGGGTCGGACCTAGGCCGCGACGTCGAACGGCTGGATTTCGCCCGACAGATAGAGGTTGCGCGCCTTGGTTCGCGACAGCTTGCCCGAACTGGTACGCGGAAGCGTACGCGGCGGGACCAGTTCGACGATCGGCGAGATGCCGGTGATCGAGCGAACCCGCTCCTTGATCTCGGCGTGCAGCGTAGCGCGCTCTCCCGGATCGGAAATGCGGCAGTGGACGAGCACCGCGGGCAGTTCCTCGCCCGTGTCGCTGGTCAGCGCGAAGGCGGCGATGTCGCCCGACTTGAAGCCCGGAAGCTGCTCGACCGCCCACTCGATGTCCTGCGGCCAGTGGTTGCGCCCGTTGATGATGATCATGTCCTTGGCGCGGCCGACGATGAAGATGTAGCCGTCGGACATATAGCCCATGTCGCCAGTGTCGAGCCAACCGTCGTCGCTGAGGCAGGCCGCGGTCGATTCCTCGTCGCGATAATAGCCGACCATGACCGACGAGCCGCGGCACAGCACGCGGCCGATCGCATGGTCGCCGAGCACTTTGTCGGCGTGGTCGCGGATCTCGATTTCCATGCCCTCGACGGCCTTGCCGCAGTTGACGATGGCGCGGTAGCGCTGCGGACGGTCGTCGCCGCCCGGAGCAGGCGAACCGCCCGACAATTTCTCTTCCTCGACCAGTTCGAGGCGGATGCCCTCGCCCGGCGGCATCAGCGAGACGGCAAGCGTCGCCTCGGCAAGGCCGTAGCTGGGGCAGAAGGACGAGGCCTGGAAGCCGGCCTGCGAATAGATGTCGAGGAAGTGCTGCATCACGTCCGGCCGGATCATATCCGCGCCGTTGCCCGCGATGCGCCAGCGCGACAGGTCGAAGCGCTCCGAGGGATGCGACTGCGAGGAAATGCGGCGCGCGCAGATGTCGTAGCCGAAGGTCGGCGAATAAGAGAGGGTCGTGCCAGGGTTGCGGCTGATGAGGTCGAGCCAGGTCAGCGGACGGCGGGCGAAATCCTCGGTTTTCATGTAATCGACCGAAAGCTGGTTCGCCATCGGCGAAAGCATGCAACCGACGAGGCCCATGTCGTGGTACCATGGCAGCCAGCTGATCACGCGGTCAGTGTCCTGCATGTCGAGGCCGAGGCCGTGCGCGCGCAGGTTGTCGAGCAGCGAGCGGTGCGTGACCGCGACCCCGTGCGGGAAACGGGTCGAGCCGCTGCTGTACTGGAGATAGGCGATAGCGTGTTCGTCCGCCTCTGGAAGCGGCGCGTCGCCGGCCTCCATTTCGGCCAGCTTCTCCCAGCTCATCGCTTTCACTTCGCGGCGTTCGGCCGCTTCGGTGGTAAAGCTTTCCAGTTCGGCCGGGTAGAGAAACAGTTGCGGGTCGGACGACTGCAGCATCACGTCGAGCTGCTCGGTATAGCTGTCGCGCCCGCCGAAGCTGGTCGGCAGCGGCAGCGGCACCGGCCAAAGGCCTGCATAGACCGCACCGAAGAAGCAGGCGGCGAAATCGGGGTTGGTTTCCGCGACCAGCGCGACGCGATCGCCCGGCTCGAGCCCCATCGCCATGAAACGCTGGGCCATGGCCAGCGCGTCTTCGCGAAGTTCGGCATAGGGGTAGGTGCGCAGCAGAGTCCCGCGCGCATCGTGGAAATTCATCCCGCGACGTCCCTCGGCCGCATAGTCGAGCGCTTCACCGACCGTGCTAAAGTCGGACAGGCGACGCGCCTGCGTGTCGGTCGTCGGGGTTGCGCCCTCGGGCGCGAGATCGGTGGGTTCGACCACGAATGAAATTCCTGAGCTGTTAGTCCGGCACGGGGACACGTCCCCTTTGGCCCCTGTTCCAAGCCAGCTAGCCACCTGCCGCGACACTATGGCACAAACATGGCGTAATGACGCGAAATTCGTCGCGCCGCAGGGCGCCCAGACCGTTGGACGAGGAGGCGCTGGAGGCGCTGGCCCTGCATTATGTGGGGCGTTATGCCACCAGCCGCGCCAAGCTGCTGCGCTACCTTTCGCGCAAGATCGCAGAGCGGGGCTGGGCAGGGGCTCGTCCCGCCGACGCCGACCGGATCGCGGACCGCTTCGTCGAACTGGGCTATGTCGACGATGCCGCCTTCGCGGCCTCGCGGGCGCGTTCGCTCGCCTCGCGCGGATACGGCAAGCGCCGGCTGGACCAGCAGCTCTATGCCGACGGGATCGCCGACGAGCAGGCCGGCGAGGCGCGCCGCATCGCCGAGCAACATTCGGTCGAAGCTGCGCTCCATTTCGCACGCCGCAAGCGCGTCGGTCCCTACGCGTCCGAGCGTCCCGACCCGGCAAGACGGGAGAAGGCGATCGCATCGATGCTGCGCGCCGGACACCCGTTCGCCCTGGTGCGCGCGATCGTCGATCTGGCGCCTGGCGAGGAGCCCGACCACGAAAGACTGGCGGAAGCGATTTAATTTCGGTTAATATCAGTTGCAGATCAATGCTGTGTCGGTTTCCCGACAGAGCAAAAGCGTGCTACATTCATGGCCGGGAGGCGCCTGGCGTATGCAAGTAGGCGAAAGAGTATTGGAAAACCGCGAGCGACTCGAAGAGGGGCATGTGCCGGCGTCCGTTCCATCCGCGGCGTCGGAAGGCGTGCGCGTGCGCGGCCAGGTCAAGTGGTTCGACACGACCCGCGGCTTCGGCTTCGTCGTCAGCGACGACATCGACGGCGATATCCTCGTCCATTTCTCCATCCTTGCCGACCATGACCGGCGCAGCCTGCCCGAGGGCGCCACGGTCGACCTTACCGCCATCGAGCAGGCGCGAGGCTGGCAGGCGCGCGAAGTTCACGACATCGACCTCTCGACGGCCTTGCCGTACGAGCCGCGTCCGTCCATGTCTCACGGCGAACGGGCGGATCGCGTCGCACTTCTCGACGATGCCGGTCCGTTCGAGCCGGTGGAGGTCAAATGGTTCAATCGCGTGCGTGGATACGGCTTCGTGAACAGGTCGGGCGAGGAATCGCCCGATATTTTCGTGCACATGGAAACGGTGCGGGTCGCCGAAATTCCGGACCTCCAGCCGGGCGACCGGATGGACGCGCGCATCGCCGAGGGCAAGAAAGGGCTGACCGCGGTCGCCTTGCGCCTGCCCTGACGCTTCTTCTGGCCGCCTGCCTCGCGGCGCCCGCCACCGCCTGCAAGGCCGAACCCGAAGTGCGCACGTCGCCTGCAGGGCTCGATCTCGTCGACGTGACGATCACCACCCAGGACGGCAAGAAGCACGTGTTCACTTCCGAAGTGGCGCGCACGCTCGAACAGCAGTCGCGCGGGCTGATGTTCCGCCAGTCGCTGGAGCCGAACGAGGCGATGATCTTCCTCTACCCCGCGCCCGACCTGCTCGGCTTCTGGATGAAGAACACCTACATCCCGCTCGACATCGTGTTCATCCGCGAGGACGGGACGATCGCGCGGATCGAGGAACAGGCGCTGCCGATGTCGCTCCAGCCGATCAGTTCGCAGGAACCCGCCGTCGCGGCGCTCGAGATCCCTGGCGGGCGGTCGGCCGAACTCGGCATCCAGCCCGGCGACATGGTCCGCTGGGACGATTGAGCGCCTTGCCAGCGGGCGCTCCAGCGGGCAAAGGCACCCACGCTATGGGAATGATCGCCAATCTCTTCACCTGGTGGAACGGGGCCAGCCTCGGCACCACCCTGTTCACCAAGCGCCACGGCACCGAAATGGGCCGCGATGCGGCGGGCAATGTCTATTACGCCCACGCCAAGGACCCGTCGCGCCGCTGGGTGATCTACGAGGGTTCGAACGATTCGAGCCGCGTGCCGCCGGGCTGGAACGCCTGGCTGCGCGGGACGATCGACGAGGTGCCCGACAAGGCGCTGCCCCCGCGCCGGTCCTTCGAGAAGGACCCGCTTCCCAACCTGACCGGCACGCTGTCGGCCTACCGACCGGGCGGCTCGCTCGGCGGGGCGGGCAAGCGACCGGCGGCGACCGGCGACTATGAAGCCTGGAAGCCCGAATAAGCCGACCCTGACCGCGCTCGCGGCCTGCTTCGCGCTGGCCGCGTGCGACGCGCGCGTGCCCGACCGCAACGAGGCGGGCGAGGAGGGCCCGGTCACGACCGATACGCCGATCGCGGGCCCCGGAACCGAGGGCGTGACCCCGATGGGCGAGCGCGTCGCGGTCATCGGCCTGCTCAATAAGCGCAACAATCTTGTCGAGAATCTCGAACTGAAGCCCGGCCAGGCGCAGCGGGTGGGCGATGCGATCGTGCGATTGCGGGCCTGCGAGACGACCGCCCCGTGGGAGCCCGAGAAGCTCACTGGGGCCTTCATCCAGCTCGACGTGAGGCGGCGCGGCAGCAACCAGTACGACCGCGTTTTTTCGGGGTGGATCTACAAGGAATCGCCGTCGCTAAACGTCGTCGAGCACCCGGTCTACGACGTTTGGCCCAAGAGCTGCACGATGAGCTTCCCCGAAGGACCGGCGGCCCCTGCGGCCCGCACCGGATCGTCCAACCTGTCGAGCGCCACCAGCGAGGGCGGCGACGAAGCTCCGGCCGAGGAAACGCCGAGCGCCGAGGCGTCTGAGGCCCCGGAAGTCCCTGACGACAACGCCTGAGCCAGGCGCTCGAGATACTCGTCCCGCCCGACCGCGATCGCGCCGAGCGAGGCGAGATGGTCGGTCATGAATTGGCAGTCGAGCAGCGCGAAACCGCCCGCCTTCATTCGCGCGACGAGGTGGGCGAGCGCGACCTTGCTGGCATCGGTGGCGATGCTGAACATGGATTCGCCGAAGAAGGCGCCGCCGAGGCGGACGCCGTAGAGCCCGCCGACCAATTCGCCGTCCTTCCAGCATTCGACCGAATGCGCGTGTCCCGCCGCGTGGAGACCGAGCGTGGCGCGTTCGATGGTCTCGTTGATCCACGTTTCCGAGCGTGCCGCGCAGCAGCGCAGGACGTCGTGGAAGGCGGTGTCGAGGCGGACGTCGAAAGGCTCGCGGCGCAGTGTCCTGGCAAGGCTCTTGGACAGGCGGAAGCCGTCGAGCGGGATGATCGCGCGTTCGCGCGGCTCGACCCAGAAGATGTCGGGCGCGTCGCGGCTGTCGGCCATCGGGAAGATGCCTGCGCCGTAACCGCGCAGCAGCATCCTTGGATCGAGCACGTCCGCCATCGCGCGTCAGCCTAGAGGATTTCGCGCACCTTGTCCTGCGGCCTCGCCAGCACGACGCCCTTGACCGTCTCGACCAGCGGGCGCTCGATCAGGATCGGGTGCTGCATCATCGCGTCGAGGATTTCCTCGTCCGACGCGTCGGCGAGGTTCAGTCCCTTGGCGATTTCCTCCTTGGCGCGCAGGCCCTGGCGCGGGGTCAGGCCGGCGCGATCGTACAGCCGGGCCAGTTCCTCGCGCGACAGGGCGCCGTCCAGATAATCGATCGTCTCGACCTCGTAGCCTTCCTCCTCGAGGATCGCCTTGGTCTTGCGCGCGGTGCCGCAGCGGCTGGTGTAGGTCATGCGGGCGGTCTTGGTCATAGCGGGTTCTCCAGCGAGGCGATGAGAGCGAGGGCCTCTTCGCGCCGCTCCCACGGCACGAAGAGGTGGTCGTGGTGGAACGCGGCGACGACGTTGCAGGCAATGCCCGCGCCGGCCAGCGCGGCCGCGATGGCGGCGGTAAGCCCGACCCCGTCGAGCGCGCTTTCCAGATCGAGGCTGATGCGCGCATGGCCGCCCTGGTGCGCGACGCCGACCGCCGCAAGCGCCAAGGTTTCGGCGATGATCGAGAGGCCCTCCGCTTCGGCGAAAGTCGCCAGCGGGACCAGACCGTCGGGTACCGCGGGGAGCGAGGCGAAGCCGTATTCCTGCGCGAACAGTACCGGCTTCAGCGCACTCACGCCTGCTCCTGCTCCTGATCCTTGAGCCACTGTTCGAGCCACTTGATCGTGTACTCGCCGGTCCTGAAGGCCTCGGTCTGGATGATGTCCTGGTGGAGCGGGACGTTGGTCTTCATGCCGGGGCCCGAGACGACGAATTCCTCGAGCGCGCGCTTGAGGCGGAGGATGCAGCTGTCGCGGTTGCGCCCGTAGACGATCAGCTTGCCGATCATGCTGTCGTAATAAGGGGGAACCTTGTAGCCGGCGTAAAGCCCACTATCGACGCGCACGTGCATGCCGCCGGGCGCGACGTAGCGGTCGACCGTCCCGGGCGAGGGCGCGAAGGTGCGCGGGTCCTCGGCGTTGATGCGGCATTCGATCGCGTGGCCGAACAGGCGAAGGTCTTCCTGACGAACGGTCAGCCCGTCGCCCTGCGCGACGTGGATCTGCTCGCGCACGAGGTCGAGACCGCTGATCATCTCCGTGACGGGATGCTCGACCTGCAGGCGGGTGTTCATTTCGATGAAGTAGAACTCGCCATTTTCGTAGAGGAACTCGATCGTGCCGGCGCCGCGATAGCCCATGTCGGCCATCGCCTTGCGCACGCGCTCGCCCATCTCGGTGCGCTGCTCGGCGCTGATGACGGGGGAGGGGGCTTCCTCAATGACCTTCTGGTGGCGGCGCTGGATCGAGCAGTCGCGTTCGCCGACGTGGATTGCCTGTCCTTCGCCGTCGCCGAACACCTGGAATTCGATGTGGCGCGGGTCGCCGAGATATTTCTCCATGTAGACGGTGGCGTCGCCGAACGCGGCTTTCGCCTCGGAAGCCGCCTGGCCCATCAGGCTTTCGAGCTGGCTTTCCTCGGGAACGACCTTCATGCCGCGCCCGCCTCCCCCGCTTGCGGCCTTGATGAGGACGGGATAGCCGATCTCGGCGGCGAGTTCGCGGGCTTCCTCGACGCTTTCGAGGGCGCCGTCGCTTCCCGGGACCAGCGGCAGGCCGAGCTTGGCGGCGGTACGCTTGGCCTCGACCTTGTCTCCCATCACGCGGATGTGCTCGGGCTTGGGGCCGACCCAGATGATGTTGTGGCTCTCGACGATCTCGGCGAACTGGGCGTTCTCGGAAAGAAAGCCGTAGCCCGGGTGGATCGCGTCGGCATGAGTCACCTCGGCGGCCGAGATGATGTTGGCGATGTTGAGGTAGGACTGGCCCGCGGGCGGGGGGCCGATGCACACCGTCTCGTCGGCGAGGCGGACGTGCATCTGGTCGGCATCGGCGGTCGAGTGGACCGCGACCGTCTTGATGCCCATCTCGTGGCACGCGCGATGGATGCGCAGTGCGATCTCGCCGCGATTGGCGATCAGCAGTTTCTGGATCTTGGCCACGCGGCGCCTACCCGATGACGACGAGCGGCTGGTCGAATTCGACCGGCTGCGCGTCGGCGACCATGATCTTCCGGATCGTGCCCGCTTTGGGCGCGGTGATCGGGTTCATGACCTTCATCGCCTCGACGATCAGCAGCGTGTCGCCTTCCTTGACGCTGGCACCCTCGGTGATGAACGGCTTGGCGCCGGGTTCGGGCGACATGTAGGCGGTGCCGACCATCGGACACTTGACCGCGTCGCCATTCACTTCCTCGGTCGCGGGCGCCGACGCTTCGGCAGCCGCAGGCGCGGCAGCTGCGGGCGCAGGCGCGCTCGGCGCGGCCATCGCGGGCGCGGCCATCGGCGCGGCGACGAAGGCGGTCGCTTCGCGGCGCACCTTGATCTTGCGATCGCCGTCCTCGACTTCGATTTCGGTCAGCTCGTTCTCGCTGAGCAGCTCGGCCAGTTCGCGAACCAGCGCGCCGTCGACGCGCATCTTGGCGTCGTCAGTGCCGTTGTTCTTTTGATGGGCCATCGGGTTCCCTCTGTTGTTGCGGGCGCTCACGCGCCGGGCTTTGCGGTCCCCCTAGGCTGATGCGGGCCGCCGCGTCCAGAGCCAAGAGATAGCCCTGGGGGCCGAGGCCCATGATGCCGCCGCGGCTGACCGGCGCGATCAGGCTCTGTCGCCGGAAATGCTCGCGCGCATAGGGGTTGGACAAGTGAAGTTCGATGACGGGCACCGCGATGGCGGCGACCGCGTCGCGCAGCGAGACCGACGTGTGCGTCAGCCCGCCCGCGTTGAGGATGACCGCGCCGACCTCCTGCTCGTGCGCCTCGTGGAGCCAGTCGATCAGCTGGCCCTCGTGATTGGTCTGCTTGACCGTCACCTGCACGCGCAGCTGCGCGGCGCGCTCGTGGAGCGCCACGGTGATGTCGTCGAGGCTCTGCGCCCCGTAGACCTGAGGCTCGCGCGTGCCGAGCAAATTGAGGTTCGGCCCGTTGAGCACGAGGATCTGTGGCGTTGTCATGGTCAGTCCCTATATGGACGCTGGAGCCAGATTAGAAGTCAAAGCGTGAAGGGACGGCAATGGGCGAAACGGTGGCAGTGACGATCAACGGCGAGACGCGGCGCGTCGAGAAGGGCGCGAGCATCGCCGCGATGGTGGGCGCGATCGGGCTCGATGCGACCAAGGTTGCGGTCGAGCGCAACCGCGAGATCGTGCCCCGTTCGACGCTGGGCGACGTCGCGGTCGCGGAGGGCGACGCGTTCGAGATCGTCCATTTCGTCGGGGGTGGCTAAACGCCGCCTGCTCCGATAGGCCGCCCGCGAACCAGGACAGAGGATTTCCAGTGACCAATAACGCCGACACGTGGACCGTCGCGGGACGCACTTTCACCTCGCGCCTCATCGTGGGGACGGGGAAGTACAAGGACTTCGCCGAGAATGCCGCCGCGCTCGAGGCGTCGGGCGCCGAGATCGTCACCGTCGCGGTGCGCCGCGTCAACGTGTCCGACCCCTCGCAGCCGGTGCTGCAGGACCATATCGATCCCAAGAAGGTCACCTACCTCCCCAATACCGCCGGCTGTTTCACCGCCGACGAGGCGATCCGCACGCTGCGCCTGGCGCGCGAGGCGGGGGGCTGGAACCTGGTCAAGCTCGAAGTGCTGGGCGAGGCCAAGACGCTCTACCCGGACATGCGCGAGACGCTGATGGCGACCGAGGTGCTGGCCAAGGAAGGTTTCCACCCGATGGTCTACTGCGTCGATGATCCGATCGCGGCCAAGCAGCTCGAGGATGCGGGCGCGGTGGCGATCATGCCGCTGGGCGCGCCGATCGGCTCGGGGCTCGGCATCCAGAACCGCGTCACGATCCGCCTCATCGTCGAGGGAGCGACGGTACCGGTGCTGGTCGATGCGGGTGTCGGCACTGCCAGCGATGCCGCGGTGGCGATGGAACTGGGCTGCGACGGCGTGCTGATGAACACCGCGATTGCCGAGGCCAAGGACCCGGTGCGCATGGCCAAGGCGATGAAGCTGGCGGTTCAGGCGGGGCGCGAGGCCTATCTGTCGGGACGCATGGCCAAGCGCCGCTACGCCGACCCGTCGAGCCCGCTTGCCGGCCTGATCTGAGCCGCTTCGCTCATCGGACGCATCGGCGCGGCGAGCCGAGGCACGGATTGCACGGACCGCTCGTTGACCTTGTGTACAGTAACTCAGTCAAGGAGATGCCCGATGGGTGAACTCACCGAAAAGATCAAAGGCAACACCAACGAAGCGATCGGCAATACCAAGCAGGTCGTGGGCGACGCCGTCGACAGCAGCGAGCTGATGGAAGAAGGCGTCGAGCAGGAAATCAAGGGCGAGAAGCAGCAGCTCAAGGGCGAGCTGGAAGGCGCGCTCGGTAACGACATCTAACGCTGCAAGAAGCGTTTTGGGAAAGGGGCCGTTCCTCAAGGGACGGCCCCTTTCTTGTGCGCGCCGTCGAGCGCTCCAAAGCGGTTTCATCCGGTGTGGATGCGACTCCTCGCGGTTCCTCCGATGCGGACCGGAAATGGCGCAACGCCGGGCTTTTCCGGCGCATTGTCTCCCCGTTCGCAGCACGGGAGGCGCGCCTCATGGCAGTCCAGCAGTTGCATTACGAGACAAGCGATCCGGTCGCCCCCGATGCGACCGATGGCAGTTTCGTCGAACCCTCCCAGCATCTCCTGCCGCTTTTCGCCGATCCCGATGCGCGGGGCGGCAGGCGATGGGCCGACATGTTCGATCCCGATCAATGCGAGGAGGTCGACCAGGCGCGGCTTTGCGACCTTTTCCCCTCGCTCTTCTGATTATTCTTCCCAGCGACTATGATCGCGGGCCGTCATGGCCACCGATACGCAGGACGCGCGCGAACGCATGGTCCGCGAGACGATCGAGGCGCGCGGCATCGCCGATCCGCGCCTGCTCGGCGCGATGCTGTCGGTCCCGCGCCACCTGTTCGTCGACGAGGATTGGCTCGAGCTTGCCTATGCCGACCGACCGTTGCCGATCGGCGAGGGGCAGACGATCAGCCAGCCCTTCATGGTCGCGACCATGATCGATGCGGCGCGGCTCGGCCCCGGGGACCGCGTGCTGGAGGTGGGGAGCGGGTCGGGCTATGCCGCCGCGATCCTCGGCCATGTTGCCAAGTTTGTGATCGGGATCGAACGCCACGAGAGCCTTGTCGAGGCGGCGCGGGAGCGCGTGACGCGGCTCGGGTTGGACACGGTCGAATTCCACCATGGCGACGGACGACAGGGCTGGCCGCAAGGCGCGCCCTATGACGCGATCTTCGTCGCGGCGACTGGCGACGCGCCGCCGCCCGCCTTGCTCGACCAGTTGGCCGAAGGCGGAAGGCTGGTCATGCCGGTGCGGGACGCCGGCGGCGAGATGCTGGTGCGATACGAAAAGAGGAGCGGCGAGGTCGAAGCGACCCCGCTGTGCCCGGTGCGCTTCGTTCCGCTGGTCTAGGCCTTGGCCTTCAGCTTGGTCAGCGTGGTCGCGTTGGTGATCTGTTCGATATCGGTCAGGCAGTGGAGCAGGCGGATGCCCTTGCGGCCCATCGCCTCGTCGAACGCGGCCTCGAACGCGTCGGTCGTCTCGACCCGCGTGCCCCAGCCGCCGAATGCCTCTGCGAACTTGACGAAATCGGGGTTGCCATCGCCCAACTGCGTGCCCGACACGCGGTCCGGATAGTCGCGCTCTTGGTGCATGCGGATCGTGCCGTAATTGCCATTGTCGACGAGGATGACGAGGAGGTCGGCGTTGCGGCTCGCTGCGGTCGCCAGTTCTTGCCCGTTCATCAGGAAATCGCCGTCGCCCGCGACGCACACGACCGGGCGGTCGGCAAAACGCAGCGAGGCGGCGACTGCGGCGGGCAGGCCGTAGCCCATCGTGCCCGACGTGGGGGCGAGCTGGGTCGGCTGCGGGCCGTAATGCCAGTAGCGGTGCCACCAGCCCGAGAAATTTCCCGCGCCGTTGCAGATGATGGTGTTGGCGGGAAGCTTGTCGCGCATCACTCCGACGCAGGGGCCGAGGTCCATCGCCACGCCGTCGCGCGGAGCAGGGGTCGACCAGTCAAGCCATTCCTTGTGCGCTTGCTCGCCGGCCGAGAAGCGGACGAGGTCGGGATCCTGCCACTCGTCGAGCATCTGCGCAAATTCGCCCATGTCGGCGCAGATCGGAAGATCGGCCTCGTAGACGCGGCCGAGCTCGTTGGGGTCGGGGTGGACGTGGACCAACGTCTGGCCGGGATGGTCGGGGGTGAGCAACGTGTAGCCGTCGGTGGTCGATTCCCCGAGCCGTGCGCCGACCGCGATGACGAGGTCGGCATCGCGCACGCGCTGCTGCAACTTGGGGTTGGGGCCGTAGCCGAGCTGGCCGGCATAGACGCCGCATTCGTTCGAGACCGCGTCCTGGCGGCGGAAGGCGGCGGCGACCGGGATGCCGTGGCGGTAGGCGAAATTGGCGAAATGGTGGCCCGCGCACGGGCTCCAGTCGGCGCCGCCGACGATCGCGATCGGGGCGGCGGCCTCCTTGAGAAGTTCGAACAGGGCGGCGACCGCGCCGGGATCGGGCATCTCGGCGACCGGGGGCACGGCCTTGCGGTCCGCCGCCTCGACCTCGTCGCGCAGCATGTCCTCGGGAATCGAGAGCACGACCGGGCCAGGGCGGCCGGCAGTGGCGACACGGAAGGCGCGCGCGACATATTCGGGGATGCGGCGGGCATCGTCGACCCGCGCGCTCCACTTGGCGACCGGCTTGAAGAAGGCCTCCATGTCGATTTCCTGGAAGCCCTCGCGGTCGCGGTCGCCGCGCGCGAGGTCGCCGACGAACAGGATCATCGGGGTCGAATCCTGGAAGGCGACGTGGACGCCGCCGCTGGCGTTGGTGGCGCCGGGGCCGCGCGTGACGAAGGCGATGCCCGGGCGCCCGGTCATCTTGCCGTCGGCATCCGCCATGTAGGCGACCCCGCCTTCCTGGCGGCACACGACCGTGTCGATTTCCGGACTGTCGTGGAGCGCGTCGAGGACGGCGAGGAAACTCTCGCCCGGCACGGTGAAGATGCGGTCGACTCCCTGCGCGAGCAGCTGGTCGACGAGGATGCGGCCCCCGGTCCGCGTGGCGATGCCCTTGGTCATGGCGTTCGCTCTAGCGATGGCCACAGCGCGCGTCATCCCTTGTCTGTAAGGAGTGACCCGATGGCGACGCTGGTGTCGCGGGGGAAAAGGGGCATCGCCACCGGGCCGCTTCCTTGTGAGTGGGGCCCGGGCGACACGCAAAGCCCATTCGACCGGTCGACGAGCGGCCGCCTACATCCGCCAATCAGGGTCTGCGTTCGACGAGCGGGGGACGGCATTCATGCTGCAGACAGGAAGCGGCGCGCGCGGGAGTCGCGGGTCGCAAAAGAAAAGGGCGGCGCCTCGCGGCACCGCCCTTCATTCAAGCGACTCGAAAGTCGCCTATTCCTCGTCCGGGGTCGCCCCTTCGATGTCGACGTCCGGAACCTCGACGGTGACGTTCTTGGTTTCGGTGCCCACGTCGATATCCGCGACGTCGGCGTCGATGTTCGGGACTTCGCCGCCTTCGACCGAAACGTCGACGTCCGGTGCCTCGAGATCGCCCTTGGCGGCGAAATCGATGATGTCGGTTGCCCACAGGATCGCGAAGATGACGACTGCCACCAGGATGATCCAAAGGAGGCTATTGCCCTTGCGTCCGTCTGCCATGTTCAATCCCCTCTGCTGTTGATTGGGTCCCGGCACGAACGCCCCAAAACGCCATGAGTTGCGTTCCCGAAACAAATCGGGGCTAGCACATGTGGATCGCCTTGACGACCTGATAGGTCTCGAGCCCTTCCTTGCCGCCTTCGGATCCGAACCCGCTTTCCTTGACGCCGCCGAAGGGCGCATCGGCGCTGGAGATCGCGAACCCGTTGATTCCGACCATGCCGGCCTCGATCCTGTCGCCCAGAATGTTTGCGCGGCGCAAATTTTCCGTGAACGCAAATGCAGCCAGCCCGTAGGGCAGGCGGTTGGCCTGCTCGAGCGCCTCGTCCATGTCCTTGAACGGTCGCGCGACTGCGACCGGGCCGAACGGCTCGTTGTTCATGATATCGGCGTCGAGCGGCACGTCGGCGAGCAGCGTCGGCTGGAAGAAGAAGCCTTCGTTTCCGCGCTCGCCGCCCGCTAGGACCTTGGCTCCCTTGGCGCGGGCGTCGTCGACCAGTTCGCGGATCGCATCGGGGCGGCGCGCATTGGCGAGCGGGCCCATCTGCGTCCCGTCGGCCATCCCGTCACCGACCTGCACCCGCTTTGTGCGCTCGGCAAAGCCCTTCACGAAGTCGTCGTAAATGCCTTCCTGCACGTAGAAGCGCGTCGGCGAGACGCATACCTGGCCGGCGTTGCGGAATTTCTGGGGTACGAGCTGGTCGAGAGTCTTGTCGAGATCGACGTCGTCGAACACGAGGACGGGCGCGTGGCCGCCCAGTTCGAGCGTGAGCCGTTTCACGCCGTCGGCGGCAAGGTGCATCAGGTGCTTGCCGACTGGAATCGAGCCGGTGAAGCTGATCTTGCGCACGACGTCCGAGCCGATCAGCTTGCGGCTGACCATGTCGGGCACGCCATGAACCAGCTGGAATACGCCCTGCGGGAGGCCCGCTTCGTCGAGCGCCTTGGCGACCGCCTGGCAGCAGGCCGGGGTTTCCTCGGGCGGCTTGGAGATGACGCTGCATCCTGCCGCGAGCGCCGCGGCGACCTTCTTGGCGAGAAGGTAGATCGGGAAATTCCACGGGGTGAAGGTCGCGACCACGCCGACCGGCTGGTGGGTGACGATCGAGCGCTGGCCGACCGGACGCACCAGCGTGCGGCCATAGTCGCGTTTGATCTCCTCGGCATACCAGGCGAACATCGAGGCGGCGCCGTAGACTTCGCCGATCGCCTCCTTGACGGGCTTGCCCTGCTCCTGGGTCAGGAGCGCGCCGATGTCCTTGGCATTCTCCTTCAGGTAGCGACCCGCCTTGCGCAGGATCGCCGAGCGCTTCTCGACATCGGTATCGCGCCACATCGGGAAGGCGCGTTCGGCGACGTGGAGCGCCTCGTCGAGGTCGGCCTCGGTCGCCAGCGGCAGCCGGGCGATGGTCTGGGCGGTGGCGGGATTGACGACTTCGTGGCAGTCGCGGCCTTCGCCCGCCCGCCATGCGCCGTCGATGAAGAGTTTGAGATCGGTCTGATAGGTCATGCCAAGCCAGATAGGCGCGAACACGCCGCCTTGAAAGGGGGATGACGGGTAGCTAGGTCAGGATTCGAACCCACTCTCCAAGGAGCTCCCCCGATGACCAAGTCCGAACTCGCCGCCAAGATGCAGGAAGCCGAGGCCTGGGTGCCGGGCAAGAAGGTCAAGCTCGACTATGGCGACCAGGGCGTCATCATGCTCGACGGCGCGAGCAACAGCGTCACCGAGGAAGACGGCGACGCCGACACCACGATCAAGGTCGCCTGGGACGACTGGCAGGCGATGGCCGACGGTCAATTGGACGGCATGACCGCCTTCATGACCGGCAAGCTCAAGGTCGAAGGCGACATGTCGAACGCGATGCAGCTCCAGGGCGTTCTCGCCAAGCTGCGCGGCTGATGCGGCTCTTCCTCCTTGCGCCCATCGCACTGCTCGCCGCATGCGGGGAGCAGGCTCCGACGGGCGGCGAGGAGGAGGCAGCGCCCGACACCCAGATCACCGAGCTGCCGACGCCGGACACCGATCCGCGCGAGGAAGGCGTGCGCGCCGCGCTCGCCTCCGCGCTCGATGAGGGCGACAATCCCGTTCCCGACCTTGCCGCGACCCGCGTCGGCTTTGCCGATCTCGACGGGGAAGGCGGCGAGGAAGCGCTGGCCTGGCTGGTCGACCCGATGTGGTGCGGGACAGGCGGCTGCTCGCTCTACGTGCTGCGCGAAGCGGGCAGCGGCTGGCGCATCCTCGACGAGATCGGGCCGTCCCAGCTTCCCGTCTACGCGCTCGCGCCGGGCGCGGACGGCTGGGCCGAGCTCGGTGTTACCGTCTATGGGGGCGGCATGCCGGAGGCACTGATGGCAGTGCCGCACGATGCGTCGGGCTATGCCGCCAATCCTACCGTCGATCCCGCGCGCCCGGCGTCAGCCGACGGTGCCAAGCTGATCATTCCCGACCTACCCCCACCGGAGTAATTCATGGATCCCAAGCTTTATTTCTCGCCGGGCGCCTGCTCGCTCGTCTCCCACATCGCACTCGCGGAATCGGGGGCCAAGTACGAGACGTCGAAGGTCGATTTCGCGGCTAAGGAAAATCGCAGCGAAGCCTACCGCGAAATCCACCCGCAGGGAAAGGTGCCCGCGCTGGTCACCGACAAGGGCACGATTACCGAAAATGTCGCCATTCTCGGCTGGATCGGCGACCATTACGGCAAGCCGGGCTCTGTACCGGTCAAGGACAAGCACGACCGCGCCAAGGCGACTGAACTGCTCGGCTGGTGTGCGTCCACTGTCCACATCAGCTTCGGCATGATCTTTCGCCCGCTGCGTTTTGCCGCCGGCAACAAGAAGGCCGCGCAGACGGCGGGCCAGAAGCGGCTTTCGGTCCACTTCGCCCGCATGGAGGAAATGGCCGCGGGCGACGGCTGGCTCGTGGGCAAGGAATTTTCCGCCGCGGACAGTTATTTCGCGGTCTTCTTCCGCTGGGCCAAGCGCATCGGCGCCGACGTCTCGCGCTATCCAAACTGGGCGGCGCACGTCGAACGGGTGATCGCGCGCAAGGCCGTCGCCAAGGCGATCAAGGACGAAGGCCTCGAACTCGACGAATTCCGCCTCTAGCGCGCGCCTGCATGGGCGCCGGTTGACGATGCCGCGCCATCGCGCCTAGTCCGCTCGCCAACAGGAGGCGTCATGAAGAAGATCTACGAAAGTGCCGAGGCCGCGCTCGACGGGCTGCTCGAGGACGGGCTGCTGATCGCCGCGGGGGGCTTCGGCCTGTGCGGCATTCCCGAGCGGCTGCTCGACGCGATCAAGGCCAGCGGGGTCAAGGACCTGACGTTCGTCTCGAACAATGCGGGCATCGACAATGAGGGCATCGGCAAGCTGCTGCGCACGCGGCAGGTGAAGAAGATGATCTCCTCCTACGTCGGCGAGAACAAGGAGTTCGAGCGGCAGTACCTGGCGGGCGAGCTCGAAGTGGAATTCTGCCCGCAAGGCACACTCGCGGAGCGGATGCGAGCGGGCGGCGCGGGCATTCCCGGCTTCTACACCAAGACCGGCGTCGGCACTGTCGTCGCCGAGGGCAAGGAGCACAAGGACTTCGACGGCGAGACCTATGTGATGGAGCGCGGCATCTTCGCCGATCTCTCCATCGTCAAGGGCTGGAAGGCGGACGAGGCGGGCAACCTCATGTTCCGCAAGACCGCGCGCAACTTCAACCTGCCGGCCGCGACTTGCGGCAAGGTGTGCGTCGCCGAGGTCGAAGAAATCGTCCCCGTTGGCGAGCTCGATCCCGACTGCATCCATTTGCCCGCCGTCTACGTGAACCGCCTCATCTGCGGCGCGCCGTACGACAAGAAGATCGAATTCGTGACGACCCGCGAGAGGGAGGAGGCGTAATGGCCTGGGACCGCAACCAGATGGCGCAGCGCGCCGCCAAGGAGCTCGAGGACGGCTATTACGTCAATCTCGGCATCGGTATCCCGACCCTCGTCGCCAACTATATCCCCGAGGGCAAGGAAGTGACGCTGCAGTCGGAAAACGGGATGCTCGGCATCGGGCCGTTTCCCTACCCGGACGAGGTCGACGCCGACCTCATCAATGCCGGCAAGCAGACCATCTCCGAACTCGACCGCTCGTCCTATTTCGACAGCGCGCAGAGCTTCGCGATGATCCGCGGCGGGCATATCGACCTGACCGTGCTGGGCGCGATGGAAGTGTCCGAGGGCGGCGACATCGCCAACTGGATGATCCCGGGCAAGATGATCAAGGGCATGGGCGGCGCGATGGACCTTGTCGCGGGCGTCAAGAAGATCATTGTGGTGATGGAGCATGTCTCCAAGAACGGTGACGCGAAATTCAAGCCGCAGTGCGACCTGCCGCTGACCGGCCAGAACGTGGTCGACATGATCATCACCGATCTTGCCGTGTTCCGCCGCAAGGATCATGACAGCAAGTTCGAGCTGATCGAGCTGGCGCCGGGCGTGACGCAGGAAGAAGTCGCCGAAAAGACGACGGCCTCCTACGACGTCGCGCTTTGAGGGCGATCGCACTTCTTGCTTTGGCGCTGGCCGCCTGCGCCCCCGACCAGGCGGTGATCATCGACGGATCGGACGAGCAGAAGTTCGTCGCCTCGGCGGCGGCGGCACGCTCGCAGCTGCCGATCGAGGACCGTATGCTGTTCGACCGCGCGCTCAACACGGTCGGCGGACGGCGGATGGCCGAGCGCGACGTCGAGGCGCTGCGACGCCGCACCTTCGACGGGATGACCGCCTATCAGGTGGTCGCCGACGCGCGCGCGCGCGGCATGGAATAGGAGAGAGGCATGCGCACCTTGAGGAGCCACGAGCCTGGCGGACCCGAGACGCTCAGGCTCGACACGATCGACGATCCGGTGCCGGGCAAGGGCCAGCTCCTGGTACGGGTCAAGGCGGCCGCGATCAACTATCCCGACGTGCTGATCATCGAGGACAAGTATCAGTTCAAGCCGCCGCGCCCGTTCGCCCCGGGCGGCGAGATTGCCGGGCTAGTCGAGGCGGTCGGCGAGGGCGTCGAGGGCTGGAGCGAGGGCGACCGGCTGATCGCGGTGCCCGGCTGGGGCGGCTTGGCCGAGAAAATCCTGGTCTACGCGAAGAGCGCGATACCCTTGCCCGAGAGCCGCAGCTTCCGCGAAGGCGCGGCGATGATGCTGACCTATGCGACCTCGATCCACGCGCTCTACGACCGCGGACGGCTCGAGGCGGGGCAGACGCTGCTGGTGCTGGGGGCGGCCGGCGGTGTCGGATTGGCGGCGGTCGAGCTGGGCAAGGCCCGGGGCGCGCGCGTGATCGCGGCGGTCTCGAGCCCCGAAAAGGCCCGCGCGGCGCGCGAGGCGGGCGCCGACGACTGCGTCATCTACGGGCGCGGGCCGTTCGACAAGGACGCGCAGAAGAAGCTCTCCGCCCAGTTCAAGGACGCGGTCGGGGGCGAGGGCGCAAATGTCGTCTTCGATCCGGTCGGCGGCGACTATGCCGAGCCCGCCTTGCGCGCGATCGCGTGGGAAGGGCGCTATCTGGTGGTCGGCTTCCCTGCCGGGATCCCCAAAATCCCGCTCAACCTCACATTGCTCAAGAGCTGCAACGTGTGCGGCGTCTTCTGGGGCGCGTTCGCGGCGCGCGATCCCAAGGCCAATGCGGCCAATGTCGCGGCCCTGTTCCGCCTATGGGACGAGGAGAAGATTGCCCCGCGCGTGACCGGTACCTATCCGCTCGAGAAAGGCGGCGAAGCGATCGCCGCGATGGCGGCGCGCAAGGCGATCGGCAAGCTCGTCGTCACGATGGACTGACGCGAAAAAGGGGCCGGCATTGCTGCCGACCCCTTCCTCGGAAACGCACCTGCGGAAGCCAAGGTACGTTCCTTGGCTTGTCGCCTTAACCGCGCTCGGGCTCGGGCTCCGGCTCGGGCGGCGGCGGCGGCGGCGGCGGGGCCGGGCACACCTCGGTCGCCAGGATCACCGACCCGTCCGGGCAGGTAATCGTCTGCGGCGGCGGGGGCGGCGGCGGCGGGGGAGGCGGCGGCGGCGGGGGAGGCGGGGGCGCCTCGTTGCCACCGAAGTTGAACAGCAGGCTCGCCAGGATCGAGTGCGAGGTGAACTTGCGGTCCACGTCGAATTCGACCGTGCCATCCGTCGTCACCAAAATGGGATCGACGTCGTAATCGAGATTGCCGGTCTGGAAGTAGCGATACTTCAAACCGACATCGATGTTCGGGCTGACGGCCATGCGCAGACCCGCGATGCCCTGCCATGCCCAGTCGCTGTCGCTTTCGCCCGCGAACTTGACGCGCGCGTAGCCGATGCCACCGCCGGCATAGACGCCGAAACCGTCATTGCCGCCGATGTCGATGAGCGCGTTGACCATGCCCGAAAGCACGTTGACGTTCTCGTCGAAGTCGGTGAGGTCGAAATCGCTCGCGGCCACCGGATCTTCCGGGAAGGCCTCGTTATAGTCGGCGATGAGCGAAGGCGAGACTTCGAGCGCACCGATGCCGGCGCGCTTGTAGCCGACTTCGCCTTCGAGACGGAACATGCCGAAGTCGTAGCCGAGCACGGCATCGAGATCGAACCCGGTGTCGTAGTCGAGCCCGAAGGCATTGTCATAGGTCTGGTCGGTGAGCTCAGGATCGGCAAAGTCGATCAGGAGATCGGCTTCCTGGTCCTCGGCGAAGAGGACGCCGCCCTCGATGCCGAAATAGCCCTGGCCGTCGCGGGCCATGGCTGGCGTGGCGAGGGCCGTCGAAACGAGCGCCGCCAAAATAAACTTACGCATTGCAAATACCCCTGCATGATTGCCTGGACTGCTTCGAACACCGGATGCGGGAACCGGTTCCCGCGTTCGGTGATTTGACCTGTCCCCTGTGTCTTTCGCGACACGCCGTGCCCGGTGCGCGTCATGCAGGGTTCAACTAGCTTCGATTATTGAAATGATTGGATTAAGGTGGGCACGAAGCAGGTGGGGTGAATGATGACGATCGGAAAATTCTCGACGATGGCCTTGGCGGCGCTCGCGCCGATGACGGCGGCTGCTGCACAGCAGGCGATGCCCGCACAGGCGCCGACCAGCCTTCCCTCGATGGCACCGGCGGTCGCGCCCGCGATCGACTGGACCTCGGACGAGGACGGGCAGCGCGCCGCCGACCGGCTCATCGCTTTGCTCGAACATGCCGATCTCGAAGGGTTCGCCGCCGGTCCGACCATGGCGGTCCAGGCGCGTGCGTTGCTCGATAAGGCGAAGCTCGGCGTCGAGGCCGACAGGAAGGCCGCTGACCGTTTCCTGACCGATGCCTTCGCGGGGTACATGGATGTCCTCAATGCGCCGGTCTACGGCGTGGAATATGGGGACAACTGGGCGCGGCCCTCGCGCCTGTCGAGCGGCGTGCTGCTCAAGAACGCGCTTGCCGTGCCTTCGCTCGAGGCGTTCGTCACGCGACAGGCCTCGATCAACCCGGTCTACGATCGCCTGCGTCATGCCGCGAGCGCACTGCCGGCCAACGATCCGGCGCGCACCAAGGTCGCATCGAGCCTGGAACGCGTGCGCGCGTTCCCGACCCGCACCAAGTTCGTCCTCGTCGACAGCGCGACGCAGCGCCTGTGGATGTTCGAGAATGGCGAAGTGGTCGACAGCATGAAGGTCGTCGTCGGCAAGCAGGAATACGCGACCCCGATGATCGCCAGCACCATCTATTACGGCACCTTCAACCCCTATTGGCACGTGCCCTATCACCTCATCCGCAACACGATCGCGCCCAACGTGCGCCGCCAGGGCGTCGGCTATCTCAAGGCGCGCGGTTACGAAGTCGTCGACCGCTGGGCGGCGGATGCGACGATCGTCGATCCCAAGTCGGTCGACTGGGCCGCGGCTGCCAAGACCGGCGACCTCAAGGTGCGCCAGCTGCCCGGCGGGGCCAACTCGATGGGCAACATGAAGTTTGACTTCGCCAACTCCGAGGGCATCTACCTTCACGACACGCCGATGAAAGAATATTTCAAGCGTGACGTGCGGGCGTTGTCTAACGGCTGCATCCGTCTCGAGGATGCCGCCCGCTTCGGGCGCTGGCTGTTCCAGGGACAGGCCCTGCCCGCCACCGGCGGACGCGAACAGCACGTCCTGATCCCCGAGCCAGTGCCGGTCTACGTGACCTACCTCACCGCCAACGCGATCGAGGGACAGCTAGCCTACGCCGACGATATCTACGGGCTCGACAAGGCGATGCTCGCGCGCAACGTGCCGACCGCCGAGCCGCAGTCGGCCGGGGCGGTCGCGACGGCCACGTCGGCGGCGCCCGCCAGCTAGGCTCGAAGTTTCCCGCTTCGGGCACGCGCGGGCGCATTGCGCTCGCCCGCCCGCGCGCCTATCTCGGCGGTGACAGCAAAAGGGAGCTTCCATGACCCACTTCAACGACCGCGAGCGCGCCTTCGAGACCAAGTTCGCCCGCGACGAGGAAATGCAATTTAAGATCAATGCGCGCCGCAATCGCCTGCTCGGTATGTGGGCGGCGGAAAAGATGGGCCTCAGCGACGTCGAGGCCGAGGCCTACGCCAAGGACGTGGTGCGGGTCGATTTCGAGCATGCCGGCGACGAGGACGTCGTGCGCAAGGTGCTCGGCGACCTCACGACCGCGGGCTGCGACATCGACGAGGCGGCGATCCGCTCGGCACTCGACCACAAGCTGGTCGAGGCCCGCCGTCACTTCATCGAGAGCATGGACTGATCGCGCCATGCCCATGCCCGCCGAGGAAATCGTCGCGCTGATCAAGGCGGCATTGCCCGATGCCGAGATCGAGATGACCGACCTTGCCGGCGACAACGATCATTGGGCTGCGCGGGTGACCAGCGCGGCCTTCCACGGAAAACCGCGCGTGCGCCAGCACCAGATGGTCTATGCCGCGCTCGGCGGCCGCATGGGGGGCGAACTCCACGCGCTCCAGTTGACCACCAAGACCCCCGACCAGGACAATTGACATGACCGACGCCAACACCCGCATCGACGACATCGTGAAAGCCCACGACGTCGTTCTCTTCATGAAGGGCTCCAAGCTCTTCCCGCAGTGCGGCTTCTCGGGCCGCGCGGTGGCGATCCTCGACCATGTCGGGACCGAGTTCGAGACGGTCGACGTGCTCCAGGACCCCGAGATCCGCCAGGGCATCAAGGACTATTCCGACTGGCCGACCATCCCGCAGCTCTATGTGAAGGGCGAATTCGTGGGCGGGTCGGACATCATGATGGAGATGTTCGAAAGCGGCGAACTGCAGCAGCTGATCGGCGCGAACGCCGAGGGCTGATCCTTCGCGCATTTCGACGGCCCATGAAAAAAGGGACGGTGGAGCGGGACCAGAAAACCGCGACACCGTCCCTTTTGGTTTGGTTTGTGGAACCAAGTGGACGCCAATAGTATTGCAGGGCGCGTGCCAGTTTTTGAAAACGGCGAAAATCTAGGAAAAATACAGACAATGGAGCCGGCAATGATCCGTGATGCGTAAAATATTCCGACGTTTTGCTAAGCGCGGTGTCGAAAAACGCGTCTCGCTTCGCGCGGGCGGGAGCGCTAGCGTGCCGATGGCCTGCTCGAAGCGGGCGCGATGAAGAGGGTTTCGATGCGTAAGGTGATGATGACGGCCCTCGCGGTCGTGCTGGCGGCTCCCGGGGCGACCCAGCTGGTTCCCGCGCCGGTGGAGGAAGTCGAACTCGAGCCCGCGCTGGTCGACGACCCTGCGGCGAGCGACGAGGACGAAGCCGACCTGTTCGCGTTGCCCTTCGGCGACGAGGAGCCTGATGTCGTCGAGGACCCGGACGTCGAAGAGGATGCGGACGTCGACGAGGCTGCGGATGTCGACGACGACACGGACGTCGAGGAGGGCCCGGATGTCGACGAAGAGCCGATGGTCGGGATGGTCGACGACCAAGATCTCGACGATCTTCCCGCCATGGAAGAGACGCTCGATGCGATGGAGGATGCCGCCGAGGACGCCGGACCGGACCTGCTCGTGGACGAAGATCCCTTCGAGGACGACACGATCATCGATGCTTTGATCGAAGACGAGGGCGAGGCCGACGTGGACGCCGTGGTCGAGGATACTGGCGACCAAGAGGAGGATGCCGGCACGCCGGTCCCGATCGAAGAGGTGCGCGCGGTGCGCGAATGCCCGACCCGCCAGTTCGAGGTTGTCGCCGACTACGAGACCGAGACCGGGCCGCGCCAGACGCGCGTGACGTTGTGCGCGCGAAGCAACAACGTTGCCGATTACCTCACCATGCTGCGCAGTGCCCGCCAGCGCGTGGCGCTTGCGGACGACCTCACCGTTGCCAGCCGGGCGCGCGTCATCGACCAGCTTGAGGCGGAAATCCTGGCGGTCGAGGCCGAGGAGGTCGAAGAGGCGCCTGAAGTCGATTTCCAGGTCGACGACGAGGTAGTGGGCGGACGCTAGCCGCCCGCCGTTCGTCGGTTCGTCGAACGGATTGTTTACGCCTGTAATCGTTTCGACTACACCCGTCATCGAAACACGGGAGAGCGAGTCGATGGACAAGCGGATCAGCGAAGCGGAACTCGAGGTGATGGAGGCGTTGTGGAGCGCCGGCCGCCAGCTCACCGCGATCGAAGTCGCCGACAAGATCCCGACGAAACGCGACTGGTCGCTGCCGACGGTCAAGACCATGCTTTCGCGGCTCGTCACCAAGGGCGCGGTCGATCACGAACGCGACGGCCGCCGCTTCCTCTATAGCGCCGCGATCCAGCGTGACGCCTATGTCGGCGGGGAATCGCGCCGCCTCGTCGACCGTCTGTTTGGCGGACGCCTGTCGCCGCTCGTCGCGCGGCTGGCCGAGGAAGACGCGCTCGACGCCGACGACATCGCCGACATCGAAAAGCTGCTGCAGGGGCTCAAGAAATGACCGACTGGCTGCTCGATACGCTGATCGCCACCACCGCATTGATGGTCCTCGTGCTGATGCTGCGCGCGCCGGTGCGTCGCCAGTTCGGGGCAGGAGCAGCCTATGCGCTGTGGGCGCTGCCCGCCGCGCGCGCCGTGATGCCGACCCTTACGCATACCGTCGAACGCGCTGCGCCTGTTTTGCCCGCTGCCGAGACGGTCCCGGCCGCGACCCCGATCGTCGGCCTGTCGCTGGCCCCCGCCGCGCATGCCGCGACGGCGATTCCCGACGCTTCGCCCTCGCTGATCGAGCAACTGGGCGGCTGGCCGACCCTACTCCTGATCGCCTGGCTGGTCGGAGCGGGGGCGCTGTTCGCCAACCGCATGCACGCCTACATGACCGAGCGTCGGCACATCCTCGGGGTCGCGCACCAGGTCGGCAAGGTCGGTTCCGTTCGCATCGTCGAATCCGACGCGGTGCACGGCCCGATCGCCTTCGGGGTTCTCGACCGCGTGATCGCGCTGCCGCCGACCTTCAACGACCATTATTCGCGTGACGAGCGCCGCCTCGCGCTGGCGCACGAGCTCGCACACCACAAGTCGGGCGACCTCGTCGCCAACTTCTTCGCCTTCGTCCTCCTCTCTCTCCAGTGGTTCAATCCGCTCGCCTGGATGTCCTACGCCGCTTTCCGCTTCGACCAGGAAGCCGCGTGCGATGCCCGGGTGCTGGACGATGCCGGCGACGACCGCGTCACTTACGGACGCGCCATCGCCAAGGCCGCTTCGGGCCGCGCGCTGATGTTCGCATCGGCGCTCGACGACCGGAACACCCTCAAACGGAGACTGAGAGAGATGATGAACCACACTACCCGCGGCCGCCGCATGGCCGGCAAGCTGCTCGTCATCGGCTGCGTGGCGCTTGCCCTGCCGCTGACCGCGACCAAGGCCATCGAATATGTCGACGTGCCCAAGCCGCCCGCGCCGCCGGCCGCGCCCGCCGCGCCGAAGGCCCCCAAGGCACCACTTGCGCCGCTTGCGCCGACTGCACCGGTCGCTCCGATCGCGGCGATGCAATCGGCCGACGGCCACGTCTTCATCGATGGCCAGCACAAGAAGTATAGCGAGATGACCGCCGAGGAACGGCGCGAGTTCGACGAGGGCATGGCCGAGATGCGCGAGGCGCTCGAGGATCTCCAGCGCGAGCGGCTCGACGTGCGCGCCGAGATCGCGGAGGCCATGGCCGAAGCCCGCAACGAGATCGACCGCGACGAAATTCGCCGCGAGATGGAAGAAGCGCGCGCCGAGATCGCCGAGGCGATGGCAGAGATCGATGCAGAGCGTGACCAGATCATCGCCGATGGCGGCGATCCCGAAGCGATCAAGGCCAGCATCCGTGCCGCCATGGCCTCGGTCGAGGCGATGGATATCGACGCGATCGTCGAAGGCGCGATGGCTTCGGTCAACGAAGCACAGATCGAGGCGCAGGTGGAAGCCTCGCTCGCACAGGCCGAAGCCAGCATCCGCCAGTCGCTGACGCAGATGGAACAGGCCAAACGTCAATAGCTCGAAGCGGCGCGAGGGGAGCCTAGCTCCCTAGCGTAGCCGGGGCGTCCGTGGCAGGGAGAGGCCGTGGACGCCCCATACGCCATTCTGGAGCCGCTCGAAGACGGCATCGCGCGACTGCTCGCGCGCAATCCATCGCCTTATACCTACACGGGGACGCAGACCTATTTCGTCGGCGGCGAGACAGAGGCGATCATCGTCGATCCCGGCCCCGACAGCGACGACCATGTTACCGCCATGCTGGAGGCGCTCGGCAAGCGCAGGTTGGTCGCGATCGCCTGCACGCACACCCACCGCGACCATTCCCCTGCCTCTCGCCCGCTCAAGGCGGCGACGGGCGCGCCGATCATCGGGTGCGCGCCGCTGAGCCTGGAGGCGACCGGACCGCGCGCCGATGCAGCGTTCGATCGTGATTATGCGCCTGATCGCGTTCTCGAGGACGGCGAGACGCTGTTTGCGGACGGGATCGTGCTCGAAGCGGTCGCGACACCCGGGCACACTTCGAACCATCTCTGCTACGCGGTCGGCGGTGCGCTGCTCACGGGCGATCACGTGATGGGCTGGTCGACCACCGTGGTAGTGCCCCCCGACGGGGACATGGGGTCCTATATGGAAAGCCTCGACAAGCTGAGGCGCCGCGAGGACCGGGTCTATTACCCCGCGCACGGCCCTGCGATCGAAAATCCCACGCGGCTGGTGCGCCACATGATCGGACACCGCATGCAGCGCGAGCGGCAGATCCTAAAGCGCCTCGAAGCGGGCGACAGCGAAATCGGCGAGATCGTCGCCAACTGCTATCCCGGGCTCGACCCGCGCCTCGTTCCGGCCGCGGGCGGCTCCGTCAGTGCGCATCTCGTGGAACTCGAACGGCAGGGGCGCGTCGAACGGATGGAAGGGGATCGATGGAAACCGGCATGACACGTCGCCGCCAGTGGATCGGGCTCGCCGTCGCGGTCGGCGCACTCTTGGTCGTGCTTCTCCTGTTCGTGCTGCTCGCCCGGATCGAGAAGGGCCCCGACCCGGAAACGGTCGCTGCGACCAGTCTCGAGGCGATGCAGGCGCAGAACCGGCTCGTTCCGTTCAGCGCGCGCTTCGTGTCGGTCGTCTCCTCGCGCCAGCGGCGGCTCGGCCTGTTCGAGGCAGAGCGGACCCTGATCCTCCCAGGTACGGTGCGCTACGAGCTCGACCTTTCGAAACTCGATGCCAGGGACCTCGACTGGGACGCGGCGACCCGCACCATGCGCGTGACGCTTCCCCCGATCGAGTTGGCCGGTCCCGAAGTCGATCTCGCCGGCGCGCGCGAATATGGCGAGGGCGGGCTGCTCGCGGCGGTGACAGACGCCGAGGAAATCCTCGACGCTTCAAACCGCAAGGCAGCCGTTGCCGACCTTCGCAAACAGGCGTCGGGCGGGGTTCCCATGCGGCTTGCCCGCGACGCCGCGCGCGACGCAGTCGAGACCAACTTCCTGCTGCCGCTGCGCGCGGCGGGGATCGACGACGTGACGGTCGATGCGCGTTTCGCCGACGAAGGCGACCCCTCGACGGAACGGCTCGACGTTTCTACATCGTATCGAGATGCCATGGCCGAGGCGCGACGCCGCCGGGCCGCACGAGGAGAATGACGTGAGTGTCTTGGGTAAGCCCCCCGCCGGTGACGAACTGCTCGCCGAGATCCAGCGCCTGAAGGAAGAGCGCAATGCGGTCATCCTGGCCCATTATTACCAGAAGCCCGAAATCCAGGACCTCGCAGACTTCGTCGGCGACAGCCTCGATTTGTCGCGCAAGGCGGCGGCGACCGATGCCGAGGTGATCGCCTTCTGCGGCGTGCGCTTCATGGCCGAAACCGCCAAGATCCTCAGCCCCGAAAAGACCGTCATCCTGCCCGACATGGACGCGGGCTGCAGCCTCGAGGACAGCTGCCCGCCGGACCAGTTCAAGGCGTTCCGCGAGGCGCATCCCGACCATATCGCGCTGACCTACATCAACTGCTCGGCCGAAGTGAAAGCGCTTTCCGACATCATCGTCACCAGTTCGAGCGCGCAGCAGATCCTCGACCAGATCCCGCTCGACCAGCCGATCATCTTCGGGCCCGACCGGCACCTCGGCGGCTATCTCGCACGCAAGAGCGGGCGCGACATGCTGCTGTGGCCGGGCATCTGCATCGTCCACCAGGCCTTTTCGGAGACCGAACTCCTGAAGCTCAAGGCCGAGCATCCGGGCGCGCCGGTGGCGGCGCATCCCGAGTGCCCGCCGCACATCATCGACCATGCCGACCATGTCGGCTCGACCAGTTCGATCCTCAAGTTCTGCAGCGAGACCGACAGCGACACGGTGCTGGTCGCGACCGAGCCGCACATCATCCACCAGATGGAAAAGGCTCGCCCCGACAAGACCTTCATCGGCGTGCCCGGCGGCGACGGCAACTGCAACTGCAACATGTGTCCCTACATGGCATTGAACACGCTCGAGAAGCTCTACGTCGCGCTGCGCGACCTCGAACCGCGCATCGAGATGAGCGACGAGCTGATGGACGCGGCGCGCCTGCCGCTGCAGCGCATGCTCGACATGGCCGGTGGCACCGTCGGCATGGGCGACGTCGGCAAACCCCTGTTCAAGAAGGACTGACACGTCCCTCCCTCACACATTTCCGCTCCCAAGGAGACTTCGATGCGTCTTGCCCTGATGACCTCGCTGGCTGCCCTCAGCCTGACCGCCTGCGCCGCGCAGCCCGCCGAATTGTCGGAAGCGCCGCCTCCGCCCGAGCCGGTGCTGGTGGTGCCGTCGGACACCAAGACGGTCGAGGGCGCGGACCCCTATCTGTGGCTCGAGGATATCGAGGGCGCCGAAGCGCTGGCCGCGGTCGAGGAGTGGAATGCGGCGACCGAGGATGCGCTGGCCGACATGCCGGGCGTCCAGGAACGCGCGGCGCGCGCACTGGCGCTGCTCAACTCGCCCGACCGCATCGTCACGCCCGACGTGATCGGCGACAAGGTCCTCAACCACTGGACCGACGAGAAGAACAAGCGCGGCCTGTGGCGGATCGCCGATCTCGACGACTATGTCGCGGGGAGCCCCGAGTGGAAGACGCTGATCGACGTCGACGCCTTGGGCGCGGCCGAGGGCGAGAGCTGGGTGTGGCATGGCGCGGACTGCATGGCGCCCGACTACAAGCGCTGCATCATCGCGCTGTCGCCCGGCGGCACCGACGCCGACGTGCGCCGCGAATTCGACATGGAGACGGGCCAGTTCGTCGAGGGCGGTTTCGCGCTGCCGCTCGGCAAGACCGAGGTCAGCTGGGTCGATGAAGATACGCTGCTCGTCTCGATGGACGAGGGCGGCGATACGCTTACCGAGAGCGGCTATCCGCGCATTTCCAAGCTGTGGACCCGCGGCACGCCGTGGAGCGAGGCGGTCACGGTAATGGAAGTGCCAAGGGAAGAGATGTGGCTGTTCCCATCCGCGCTGGTCGATGGCGACACGCGCTGGAATTTGCTCCAGTCGGGCCCCGACTTCTTCAACCAGTATCGCTACGTGCTGGTCGACGGGAAGGCGGTGAAGCTGCCCATCCCGATCTCGGCCGAAGTGCAGACCGTCCTCGACGGCCAGCTGGTCGCGACCCTGTTCGAGCCGATGGGCAATTTCGCCAAGGGCGATCTCGTGTCGTGGGACATGGCGGCGATGGCGCGCGGTCAGAGCCCGGCACCGACCCTCGTCTTCCGCCCGAGCGCTAGCCAGGCGGTCGACGGCATCCGCACCACCGACAACCGCCTGTGGATCAGCGTCCTCGACGACGTTTCGGGGCGCCTGCTGTTCGTTGCGCACGGCGAGGAGGGTTGGACCCAGCCCGGCATGATTGCCCTGCCCGACAATTCGACGCTGACCCTCGTCGGCGATGCGGGCTCGAGGGACATGGTCTTCCTGACCGTCGACACGATGCTCGATCCGACCGCTCTCTACGCGGTGGGCACCGACGGCATGGCGAGAAAGATCCAGCAATTGCCGACCCAGTTCGACGCGTCGGGCATGAAGGTCGCGCAGCATTTCGCGACGTCGAAGGACGGCACCAAGGTGCCCTATTTCCTCGTTACGCGCGGCGACGTCACCGAGGCGACGGGCACGCTGATCCACGCCTATGGCGGGTTCCGCGCGCCGCAGCTGCCGGGCTATCTCGTCTCGCAGCCTTACCGTTCGGGCCCGCTTGGCCTGTTCTGGGTCGAAAGCGGCGGCGCCTACGTGCTCGCCAACATTCGCGGCGGCGGCGAATACGGCCCGCGCTGGCACCAGGACGCGCTGCGCGACAAGCGCCAGAACAGTTTCGACGATCTCGCCGCAGTGGCCGAAGACCTGATCGCGCGCGGCATCGCCCGCGAGGACGGCATCGCGATTTCAGGGCGCTCGAACGGCGGCGTGCTGACCGGTGCGGCGATCACCCAGCGCCCCGACCTCTACGATGCCGCGATCATCGGCTCGCCCTTGTTCGACATGCAGCGCTATCACAAGCTGCTCGCCGGCGCCTCGTGGGTCGGCGAATATGGCAATCCCGACAATCCCGACGACTGGGCGTTCATGAAGCTCTATTCGCCCTACCAGAATATCAAGCCGGGCGTCGATTACCCGGCGACCTTCTGGTACCTCTCGACCAAGGACGACCGCGTGCATCCGGGCCATGCGCGCAAGGGGGCGGCCAAGCTCGCCGCCTATGGCAACACGGTCTACTACCGCGAGAATACGGAAGGCGGACACTCGGTCGGCTCGGATAACGAGGCCGATGCGCTGCGCGCAGCGATGGAATGGGGCTTTCTGATGAAGGAGATCGGCACGACCCGCTGATTTCTCCCGAAATCGGGAATCGCCAGCTTAACCCAGTTTGTGTATGGACTCCCCTTTGGCGGCGAGTCCTTGGCACTCTGACATGGGGAGACGGCAACGGGTCTGATGGCGGATATCTTCATCTCCTACGCCCGTTCGACCGAACCGCATGCGCGGATCGTGGGAGATTTGCTGCGTCAGGCCGGCCACGCCGTGTGGCGGGATGACGAACTACCCGCCCACCGCGCCTATTCCGAAGTGATCGAGGAGCGACTGCGCGAGGCCAAGGCGGTGGTCGTCCTGTGGTCTGCCGAAGCGGTCAAGTCGCAATGGGTGCGCGCCGAGGCGGACGTCGCTCGCGAGGCGGGCACGATGGTACAGATGTCGGTCGACGGGGTAGTCCCGCCGATCCCGTTCAACCAGATCCAGTGCGCCGACCTCAATGGCTGGTCGGGCGATCCCGAGCATCCCGGCTGGAAAAAGATCCTCGACAGCGTCGCCTCGCTGACCGGGCCGGTGGCGCCGGTGGCAGCGGCGAGCCCGGCCGCGGCGGCGGGCAAGTCCGACAATCGCATGCGGCTGATCGTGCTGCCGTTCGAGAACATGTCGGGCGATGCCGAGCAGGCCTATTTCTCGGACGGGATTTCCGAGGACATCATCACCGACCTGTCCAAGGTTTCCGCGCTCGATGTCGTCGCGCGCAACACGGCCTTCCATTTCAAGGGCCAGCAGGTCGATGTCGAGCAACTGGCACGCGACCTTGGCGTCTCCCATGTCGTCGAGGGGAGTGTGCGCAAGGCGGAGGGGCGCGTGCGGATCACCGCACAGCTGATCGACGGCACCAACGGCAACCAGATCTGGGCCGAGCGCTACGACCGCGACTTCAAGGACATCTTCGCGCTGCAGGACGAGATTTCCAAGGCGATCGTCGCCGCGCTCCGCCTCAAGCTGCTGCCCAAGGAGAAAAAGGCGATCGAGCATCGCGGGACGACCAGCTCGGACGCCTACAACCTCTACCTGATGGCGCGGCAGCACTGGTTCAATTCGAACGAGGGCGACCCGCGCCCGCTCGAGATCGTCGTGCGTATCTGCCGCCAAGCGGTCGCGATCGATGCCGATTATGCAAAGGCATGGGGGCTGATGGGGCTGGCGCAGGTCTATCTGATGGCGACCTTCTCCAAGGACGTCGACGCGAACCCGGCCGCCGATCGCGCGCTCGAGATCGATCCTGACCTGCCCGAGGCGCTATGTGCGAAAGCGCTGATGGCGAGCTTCGGCGAGGATCACGACACGGCCAAGGCCTTGATGGACCGCGCGCTCGAGGTCGATCCGGAAAGCTTCGAGGTCAACAAGATGGCCGCGCGCATCTTCTTCCGCCACGGCCAGTATCGCGAGGCGATCCCCTTTTACGAAAAGGCGGCCGAGCTTGCCGAGCATGATTATCACGGACCCGGCATGCTCACGACCTGCTACCGCGCAGTGGGCGACCAGGAGAAGTTGACCGCAGTGTCCAAGATGCTGGTCGAACGTTGCAAGAAAGCGCTCGAGAAGGATCCGGGCGACGCGGCCGCGCTGGCAATGGGCACGGCGGGTCTTGCCGAGATGGGAGACCGCGACCGCGTGATCGAGTGGATCGACCGCGCGCTGCTGGTGGATCCCGACAATCTCATCATGCGCTACAATCTGGGCTGCACGCTCTCGAACACGCTCGAGGAGCATGAACGCGCACTCGAGGTGCTCGAGGATTTCTTCGCCAGGATCGGGCCGGAATCGCTCCAGCATTGTGACGCCGATCCCGACATGAACAAGCTGCGTGACCATCCGCGCTTCAAGGAATTGATGGCGGCCGCCAAGGCGCGCACCGGCGTGGCGGCCAAGGCCGGATGAGCGACATCTTCATCTCCTATGCGCGATCGACCGAAGCCGTCGCGCACCAGATCGCGGAGACGCTGCGCGCACGAGGGCACAAGGTGTGGCGCGACGACGAGTTGCCGGCGCACCGAAACTATTCCGAGGTGATCGAGGAACGGCTGCGCGCGGCCAAGGCGGTCGTGGTTGTGTGGTCAGCCGAGGCGCTCGGTTCGCAATGGGTTCGCGCCGAAGCCGACGTCGCGCGCGAGGCGGGGACGTTGGTCCAGCTGTCGACCGATGGCACCGTGCCGCCGCTGCCGTTCAACCAGATCCAGTGCGCCGATCTTCGCGGCTGGTCGGGCGATCCCTCGCATCCCGGCTGGACCAAGGTCGCCGACAGCGTCGCCTCGCTCGCCGGCCCGGCCTTCGCCACCGCGCCGTCCGAACCGCAACCCGGTGCCAAGAAGGGGCTGACGATCTGCGTGCTTCCGTTCGTCAACATGTCGGGCGACAGCGAGCAGGAATATTTCTCCGACGGCATCACCGAAGACATTATCACCGACCTGTCGAAAGTGTCCGCGCTCGACGTGGTTGCGCGCAACACCGCGTTCGCCTTCAAGGGACAGATCGTCGACATCAAGCAGCTCGCCAAGGATCTGGGGCTGACCCACGTGATCGAGGGCAGCGTGCGGAAGGCGGGCGGGCGCGTGCGCATTACCGCGCAGCTGATCGACGGGAAGAACGGCAACCATGTCTGGGCCGACCGCTTCGACCGCGAACTGGACGATATCTTCGCCATCCAAGACGAGATTTCCAAGGCGATCGTGGGCGCGCTCAAGCTGACCCTGCTGCCCAAGGAGCAGAAGGCGATCGAAACGCGCGGGACCAGCAATCCGGACGCCTACGACCTCTATTTGATGGCGCGCAATTACTGGGTCGGCGGCAACGAGGGAGACCGGCGCCGCGAGGACCTCGTCATCCGCATCTGCGAGCAGGCGCTCGAGCTCGATCCCGACTATGCCAAGGCTTGGACGTTGAAGGGTCTCGCGCAGGCCCAGCTCAAGGTGATCTTCAGTCAGGTGGTCGACGCGCTGCCCGCCGCCAACCGCGCGCTCGATATCAATCCGGACCTCGCCGAGGCGCATGCGCTCAAGGCGCTTTTGTCGCAGGCGGAGAACCAGCCGGAGGACGCCAACCGCCACATCGAACTGGCGCTGGCCGACGACCCCAACAATTTCGACGCGAACCGCATCGCCGGGCAAGTCATGTTCAAGCAGGACCGGCTGGAGGAGGCGATCCCCTATTTCGAGAAGGCCGTCGCGCTGGACGAAGGGAATTACCACGACGCGCTGTTGCTTACGACCTGCTACGAGGCACTAGGGCGCGTCGACGACGTCTCGCGCGTTGCGCGGTTGACGCTAGAACGCGCCGAGAAGCGTATCCGCCAGGATCCGGGCAACGGCGCGGCACTCGCTGCGGGTGTTTACGGGGCGGCCTTTCTGGGAGATGCAGACCGGGCGCGGTCCTGGGCGGACCGGGTGCTGCTGCTCGACCCCGACAATTTCCTTGCCCGTTACAATCTTGCGTGCGCATTCGTAAGGCTAGGCGACACGGACCGCGCACTCGACCTGCTTGCGCCCTATTTCGCCAACGCCTCGATGCCCGACATCCTCCACGCCGAAGTCGATCCCGACCTCGATACGCTGCGCGAGGACAGCCGGTTCGTCGAAATGATGGAGCAGGCACGCGCGCGCACCGGGATCGAAGGCGAAGCGGCAAGCCCCGCCTGATCCCGGCGGCAATCCGACGCTAGGCGCCGATGTGAACGGTGGTGCCGATATCGGTCATCGCGAACAGCTTGGCGGCGAACGACTTGGGCAGGCGGATGCAGCCATGGCTAGCTGGATAGCCGGGATTGTGACCCGCATGCAGCGCGATGCCGTACTGGTCGATCATCTGCATGTAGGGCATCGGCGCGTTGTCGTACTTGCGGCTGTAATGCATCTTTTTCTTGAGCCAGATCGGGAAGATGCCCTTGGGCGTGATCATCCCGTCGCGCGCGGTCGAGACCGAGGCGGCGCCGACCAGAGTGTCACCGCGATAGACGAAGGCCATCTGGCGATCGAGCGAGATCACGACCCGCGAAGGGCCGGATGCGCCCTCGGCGTTCCAGCGATACTTGTTGGGGGCGATTTCGGTCGCGTCGAAGCGGTCGACGAAATCGTCATAGGCCTCGTCGGCGAGCTCGCTCGCAGCGGCCTTGGCTTCGGGAGTTTCGATGGTGCTGGCAGTGGTCGACCCGGCGGGCGCCGAAAGGGCGAGCGCGGTCGTGGCCAGCGCGACGGCTAGCAGCTTCATGATACTGTACTTTCAACTAAATTCGGGTTGTAGCGGAAACGCTTAAGCGTATTTGCTGTTCCCGGCGGGGGCGCGATCGGGGACCGGAACGGTCTTCGTCTCGGCGATCATGGAAAACGGTTCGGCGCACCCTCAAGAGGGGAAATCGTTGCGCGGATGATGCTTGTCCAGATGGCGCCGGATGATACCCAGATTGCGGCTGTTGGAGCGGAAGAAGAAGTCGGGCACCGCGCCGACGAAGGGGATCGCCCCCAACAGCATGTCAAAGCCGGTGTTGAGGCTCATGCGCGCCATCTTCCACTTGGGCAGGCCGAGATTGCGCGCTTCCCAGATGATGTAGCTGCCCAGCGCCGCCGCAGACACGGTCCCCACGCCGGGAATGAGCGAGAGGATCGCATCGAGACCGACCGGCTGGTTGATCCCCGGCACGACGAACAGGCGCTCGAGCAATTTCTCCAGCGCCTCGACGCGGGTTCGGATCGAGTGCGGGTCGGTCCGGCGGGAGGACGCGACGATGCGGTCGAAGTCGGGTTGGGTCATTGGGCGGCTCCCGCAAGGGGTTGCTTGAGATCGGTCAACGGATGGATCGCGAAGCGGTTCTCGGCAAACCCCGTTACGGCGGAAGCGACCAGCGACCAGCGAACGGGCGCGGCGAGGGGAATGAACAGCTGGGCGTCGTCGATCCGCTGGCCGACATCGGCAAGGATCGCGCGGCGCTGCGCGAGAAGGACCGCATGGCGCGCTTCCTCGGCCAGCGTGTCGGCTTCCTTGCTGCATACCGCGACGCGGCGACACGAGAACCGGCGCACCATCCACGCAGCGCTCTCGGAAGGGGCGATCTCGTCGATCAGGAGGAAGTCGGCCTCTTCGGGGCCGGCCCGAACGACGTCGAAGCCGAGCGCGCCCCAATCCTGTGCGAGACGGTCGAACAGGATTTTCCCGCCCGGACCGTCGGGAAGCGCGACCGAGAGGCGCGCGGGTTCGTCGTCGTCAGTCCGACCGATCATTCGTCTTGCGGCCGCTGCAAGGGCGCCTTGCCGATCGGCGAGCGGCTGCGCGAGCCAGTCGGGCTGGTCCGGCAAGGCGTCGAGGTCGATACCCTCCTGGAGCACGGTCGCGCGCGGCGCCAGCGCCGGCACGCCCAGCGCCTCGATCAGCGCTTTCCGGTCGATCGCGCGCGAAAGAAGCCGTCGCAATTCCGAGTCGGCGGCGAAACCGTCCGCGCGGCGCGGGACGAGCCCGAACAGGCCGGCGGCGGGATCGTAGCGCAGGCTTCCGCGCGGCACCGGCGCGCCTTGCGCAATCGGAAGATCATCGAACGTGCCGCCCAGCACGAGTTCGGACTTGCCGGCAACGAACCGAGCGACGGCGTCGCGCGCTTCGGCCGTCTCGAGGTGAACTCGCTCGATGTCGGGAGTGTCGCTGCGCGCGCGCTCCGCCTCTCTCACGAAATGAAGCGCCTCGCCGTCGGCTTCCTCGCCTTGCGCGCCGAGCGCGAAGGGGCCTGTCCCCGCCTCGCGCCGGCGCAGTGCGAACCCGGGTTGGGCGAGAAGCTGGAGAAGATGCGGGCGCGGGGTCGACAGGCGGATCTCGACGACTTCGTCGGTCATCGGGACGATCTCGTCGATCGCGCCCAGCGTCTCGTCGAGCTGGGGGCCGGGTTTGCGCAGGATCCGCGTCAACGCCGCCGCCACGCTTTCGGCATCGACTTCCTCGCCGTCGCCCCAACGGGCCTCGCCGAGACGGAAGATGTAGCTCGTGCCGTCGTCGCTCACATGCCAGCGTTCGGCAAGGCCCGGCACGATCTCCCCGCGCGCGTCGAACCGTACCAGTCCCTGCGCGCTCGCCAGATCGACGAGAGGCGCGATCGACTTGGCGTCGGCGTCGGTATCGACGATGACCGTGACGCGCGTCTCGCCCGGGTCTCCGCTACCGCACGCACCGAGCGACAGCAGGGCGAGCGGGGCGAGGAGCGAAAGGGCACGGCGCAGCATGGCGCCCGGGTGGGGCAGGGCGGCGCAAAGGGCAAGGGGGAGCGATGGACTCATGCTGTATTAATCATATAAGACGCTAGAGTGGACGCGACAACCGTGTCGCACGGACTTGAAGGTGACGATTCGCAGGGATGGCCGAACGTGATTTCGACTGGAACGAGGCAGAAGCCGCTCCCGATCCCTCGACGGGTGGCGACAGCGGATTGCCGCCGGCCGACACCGGCAAGCCGAAGCGTCGACGCTGGCTCAAGTGGGGCTTCTACGGCTTCTCCTTCCTGTTCTTCGCGACGCTGATCTGGCTGATCGTCACCGCGCCGCTCGGGCGTGCGCTCGAACCGCTCGAAGAGCCTGCCTTGCTGTTCGTCAGCCAGGAAGGCCAGTCGATCGCGCGCCGCGGCGCGATCAAGGAGGAGCCGGTCGACGTGACCGCGCTTCCGGCCCACGTTACGCGGGCCTTTACCTCGATAGAGGACCGGCGCTTCTATTCGCACTGGGGGATCGATCCGTACGGCGTCGGGCGGGCAATCGTCGCCAACGCCAGGGCGGGGGGCGTGTCGCAGGGCGGGTCGACCATCACCCAGCAGCTCGCGAAGACCAGCTTCTTGTCCTCGGAGCGCTCGATGAAGCGCAAGGCGCAGGAGGCGATCATCGCGCTGTGGCTCGAAGCGTGGCTGTCAAAGGACGAGATTCTCTCGCGCTATCTCTCGTCCATCTATTTCGGCGACGGGGTGTATGGGCTGCGCGCGGCGAGCCACCATTATTTTGATCGCGAACCGCAAGATCTTACGGTCGCGGAGTCGGCGATGCTGGCGGGGATCGTCAAGGCGCCCTCGCGCTGGGCGCCGACACGCGACCTCAAGGGCGCGCAGGAGCGCAGTCGCCAGGTGTTGGCCGCGATGGTCGAGACCGAGGCGCTGAGCGAGGCCGAGGCAAAGGTCTCGCCCGCCCGCCTGCGCGGAACGCGCGCCAGGCTACCGACAGGCACCTATTTCGCCGACTGGGTCGCGCCGCGGGCGCGCAAGGAATTGAAGCCCGGCTACGGCGTCACGCGCGTCCCGACAACGCTCGACGCCGATCTCCAGCGGATCGCGGTGAGAAGCGTGATCAACGCGCCGATCGGCGATGCCCAGATTGCGTTCGTCGCGATGCGCCCGACCGGAGAAGTGGTCGCGATGGTCGGCGGCCGCAGTTACAAGAAATCGCCCTTCAACCGCGCCACCCAGGCCAGGCGCCAGCCGGGCAGCGCCTTCAAGATGGTCGTCTACCTTGCGGCGCTGCGCGCGGGCTGGGAACCGACCGACATGATCGACGATTCGCCGATCACGGTGGACGGCTGGACCCCGGCCAATGCCGACGGACGCTATCGCGGGCCGATCACCTTGCGCGAAGCGTTCGCGCGCTCGTCGAACGCGGCCACCGTCCGGCTGGCCGAGGCGGTCGGACGCGACAATATCATGCGGACCGCGCGCGAACTGGGCATTACCGCCGAGTTGCCCGATGCGCCCAGCCTTTCGCTCGGAACCGCGCAAGTCAGCCTGCTCGAGATGACCGCCGCCTACGCCGCGGTCGCCTCGGGGCGCTACCCGGTCGAGGTCGAGGGGCTGATGCTCGACGCGCCGACGCGCCAGTCGATGCTCGGTCGCGCGGCGCAGATGGATTCCGACGAGGAATGGGCGCCGATGCTCGATCTTCTCTATGCCTCGGCCAACGAGGGGACGGGCAGGCGCGCCGCGCTGCGCGTTCCGACCTTCGGCAAGACCGGGACTACACAGGACAATCGCGACGCGGTCTTCATCGGGTTCGCGGGCAACCTCGTCGTGGGTGTCTGGGTCGGCTACGACGACAACAGCTCGCTCGGGTCGGTCACGGGGGGCGGGGCGCCCGCGCGCGTGTTCAAGAATTTCATGACCTCCGCGCTGTCGGTCGATGGCGCGCGCGGGCCGCGCCTGCCGCGCGAGTTCCGCCTGCCCGACCCTCACCAGGGCGAGCAGAAGCAGCTTCCCTCACCGGTCCCCGAAGACTGGTCCGATCTGGACTCCGCGCTGGGGCGGCTGGGGCGCGAGATCGGGCGGATTTTGGACCGTCTTTAGAGGGGCTTGGAAGTTTTTTATCGTTAACGCGAAATAACCTGCCGCCTTAAGCAATTCTCAACTCCTTGGGTCCTAAATGGCCTCATCCAACGCGTGAGGACCGCGTCGGTTTTGGGGACCAAGTCCCTGAAAATTTTGTGGAGCCTTTAGGAGACCAGTCATGACCAATTTCGTTAAGATGCTGAAGAACGAGTCGGGTGCCACCGCGATCGAATACGGCCTGATCGCCGCGCTGATCGCCGTCGCCGCCATTGGCGCGATGCAGGGCATCGGTAACTCGCTGAACAACACGTTCGGTAACGTCTCGGGCGTTCTCTAAGACCCGGCGTTCAGCAAGCAACGAGGCGGCGGCGTCGAAAGACGCCGCCGTTTTCGTATGTACGCTACGCGAGCCTGGCGTCGAAAGACGCCGCCGTTTTCGTATGCAGGGCTCTCGCCCTCGCGTTCGGCGTCTCCTCGCTCTAGAGGGGGCGCCGATGCCGTTTTCGGTTCCCATGATTCGCAATTGGCTGGCAGGGCTGGCGCTGCTGGCGCTGGCCCTGGTGCCGTCGGGCTTCATGCCCGCCATCGCGCACGGACAGGTCGTGCTCATACCCTGCTCAGGCTTCGTCGCGTCGTCGATCGACACCGCGGCGGCGCAGGATCATGCCGCAATGGGCCATGCGATGCCCAGCGGCGAGCCGGCCGACGACGAGGCGAAGGGCACCAAGACCTGCGCCTTTGCCGCAGTTTCGGGCGCGGCCATGCTCGATCCTCCGATCGAACTGGCGGCCTTCGTCACGATCGAGGGCGAGCGCGACACCGTCGCGGCAAGTCACCTCGCAGGACAGGCTGCGCTCGGCCTTCCTCCCTCGACTGGTCCACCGTCGCGCTGATTGCTTCTCCGCGCCATCCGGCGCTCATGCAATTCATCCGACAAGGACAGACAATGACTGACAAGATTTTCGCGCGGGCCGCCTGCATGGTGGCCGGCGCTACGCTCGTCGCGAGCGCTCCGGCGCTCGCGCACGACGGCACGCATGCCGCCTCCCACGCCCCGATCGGGGTGATGGCCGACCATAGCCATGCCAAGGGCGAAGTGATGGTTTCCTATCGCTTCATGCACATGGAAATGGGCGGCAACCGCATCGGAAGCGAGAGCGTCGATGCCGATACCATCGCGACCACGGTGCCCAACATGTTCGCGGGCATGGAAGGCCAGCCGCCGACCTTGCGCGTGGTGCCGACCGACATGCGCATGGATATGCACATGGCCGGCATCATGTGGGCGCCGTCGGACAGGGTCACGCTGATGGCGATGGGAAGCTATCGGACCGCTAGCATGGACCATGTCACCTACATGGGCGGGATGGGGACTATGGTGCGCGGCGAGTTCACGACGAAAGCCGATGGCTTCGGCGATACGACCGTGGGCGCGATCGTGCCGCTCGTGAAGGAAAAGAACCGCCGCGAATGGGTGGTGACCGGTGCCGTCTCGATCCCGACCGGATCGATTTCCGAAGAGGACGATATCCTCACGCCGATGGGGATGATGCCGACGGTCAGGCTTCCCTACCCGATGCAGCCGGGTTCGGGCACGTGGGATCTCAAGCCCTCGACCACCTACCGCTGGCAGGGTGAGAAGGTCAGCATCGGCGGCCAGCTGTCGGCGGTCGTTCGCCTCGGCGAGAACGACGCGGACTATGCGCTGGGCGACCGCGTCGCCGCGACCGCATGGGTCGCCTACGAGCCTGCCAACTGGATCAGCCTCTCCACGCGCCTTGCCGCCGCCTCGCAAGGGCGGATCGAGGGGCGGGACGCGACGGTGATGGGGCCCGTGCAGACGGCCAACCCCGACTTTCATGGCGGAGACACGGTCGACCTCCTGTTTGGCGTGAACCTTGCGGGCACCAAGGGCGCGGCGCGCGGGCACCGCCTCGCTGCCGAAGTCGGCTTCCCGATCGTTCAGGATCTCAACGGGCCGCAAATGGAACGCGACTGGACGCTCACGCTGGGCTGGCAGAAGAGCTTCTGACCCGATGTAGGGCGGCGCGGGTCGCGCCGCCCTATTTCGTTGAAGAAAAACCAAAAAAGGCGCCGCTTTCGCGACGCCCTTTGAAGAATGGTGGAGCCGAGGGGGATCGAACCCCTGACCTCTACAATGCCATTGTAGCGCTCTCCCAGCTGAGCTACGGCCCCGTTCGGGTGCGCCCTTTAGGAAAAATTCCGTCTCTTGCAAACGGAAAAATTCGGGCGCCCGGGATTAATTGTCGTCGCTGTCGTCGTCGTCCGACTTGGCCAGCTTGATGTCGTCGTCGCCCGTGTCGAGATCGACGTCGTCGTCGGCGCTGCCGCCATCGTCGTCACCCACATCCTCGAGATCGTCCGCGGCAAGGTCCTCGTCCTTCTTCTTCTCGTCGGCCTCGAAGGGAAGGGGTTGCTTCGACTTGAGCACCGGCTCGGGCACCCATTCGGTGCCGCATTCGATGCAGGCCACGGGGTCATCCTTGCCCAGGTCGTAGAATCGCGTCGAGCATTTCGGGCAGGTCCGCTTGGTGCCCCATTCGGGTTTGACCATCGAATTTTCCTCAAGAATCAAGTGTCGGGCGCGGCGTCGCCGGAGCGGTCCGCCACAGGGTCGGCGCGCGCCTTGCCATAGCGCGCCCACGCTGTCAAAGCGGCAGTCGATGGCCAAGCGCTCCCTTCTCATCGCGGTCGACGGTCCCGCCGCCAGCGGCAAAGGCACGATCGCCAAGGCGCTCGCCCGCCATTACGACCTGCCGCACATGGATACAGGCCTGCTCTACCGCGCGGTCGCGCTCGCGCTGTGGCGCTTCGGCGGCGATGCCGGCAACGAGTTCGAAGCGTTGCGCGCGGTCGAAGGCGTGCACCAGATCGACCCTGACGACGAGGAGTTGCGGACAGAGACGGTCGGCAAGCTCGCCAGCCGCGTGTCGGCTTATCCTGCCGTGCGTGCGGCCCTGCTCGACCGCCAGCGCCTCTTCGCGGCACAGAAGGGCGGCGCGGTGCTCGACGGGCGCGACATCGGTACGGTAATCGCCCCCGATGCCACCGCCAAGCTGTTCGTCACCGCCTCTCCCGAAGTGCGCGCCGAGCGCCGTCTCAAGGAAATTCTCGCGCGCGGCGTCACCGCGCATTTCGAGGACGTGCTCGCCGACATCCGTTCGCGCGACGAGCGTGACAAGGGGCGCGATGCCGCCCCGCTGGTCCAGGCGGACGATGCCGACCTGCTCGATACGAGCGACCTTGGCGTCGAGGAAGCGATCGCGGCGGCCATCGCTCTGGTGGACAAGCGGATTTCCTGACCGCGTGCGCTCACGCGCGCGACTTGCTCTTGTCTCCCTCTTCGCCTATAGGCGCGCCCGTCCGGCGGGCGTGGAGCTCGCGGCAGGCCCGTCTCCAGGCGAGCGAACATGGCAGCGGCCCGAGTGGCCCGGCCCCTTCGCCCTTCCTGTCGAAGCCCGCCGCGCCTTCGCGTCTCAGGATGTCGGTGCGGGATGGGCCCGCCCCGGCAACAAGGTTTGACCAAGCCCGCTTGCGGAAGGTTCGCCATGGTGGCGTCCCGTTGCGGCCGAACCTTTATCGAGACGAAAGACATATCTGTATGGCCGACACGGCATTCCCCACGCGCGACGATTTCGCCGCGCTCCTCAATGAAAAGCTCGGTGGCGAGGACGAAGGCTTCGAAGGCCGCGTCGTCACCGGCAAGGTGACCGGCATCGAGAACGACCTCGCGGTCATCGACGTCGGCCTCAAGAGCGAAGGCCGCGTGCCGCTGCGCGAATTCGCCGCGCCCGGCCAGAAGGCCGAACTCAACATCGGCGACGAAGTCGAGGTGTATGTCGACCGCGTCGAGAACGCCAATGGCGAAGCCATGCTCAGCCGCGACCGCGCCCGCCGCGAAGCCGCCTGGGACAAGCTCGAGAAAGAATACGAAGCCGACAGCCGCGTCGAGGGCGTGATCTTCGGTCGCGTCAAGGGCGGCTTCACCGTCGACCTTGGCGGCGCCGTCGCCTTCCTGCCCGGTTCGCAGGTCGACATCCGTCCCGTGCGCGACGTCACCCCGCTGATGGACATCCCGCAGCCCTTCCAGATTCTTAAGATGGATCGTCGCCGCGGCAACATCGTCGTGTCGCGCCGCGCCATCCTCGAAGAGACCCGCGCCGAGCAGCGTTCGGGCCTCATCCAGAGCCTCACCGAGGGTCAGGTGATCGAGGGCGTCGTCAAGAACATCACCGACTACGGTGCGTTCGTCGACCTCGGCGGCATCGACGGCCTGCTCCACGTCACCGACATCAGCTACAAGCGCGTCGGTCACCCGAGCGAGGTTCTGGGCATCGGTGACACTGTCAAGGTGCAGATCGTTCGCATCAACCGCGAGACCCAGCGCATCAGTCTCGGCATGAAGCAGCTCGAGGCCGATCCGTGGGAAGGCGCTTCGGCCAAGTACCCGATCGAGGGCACTTTCAAGGGTCGCGTCACGAACATCACCGAATATGGTGCGTTCGTCGAGCTCGAGCCGGGCATCGAGGGCCTCGTCCACGTCTCGGAGATGAGCTGGACCAAGAAGAACGTCCACCCGGGCAAGATCGTCTCGACCAGCCAGGAAGTCGACGTGAAGGTCCTCGAGGTCGACGAAGAGAAGCGTCGCATCTCGCTCGGCCTCAAGCAGGCCCAGGAGAATCCGTGGAGCGAGTTCGCCGAGAAGTATCCGGTGGGCACCGAGGTCGAGGGCGAGGTCAAGAACTCGACCGAATTCGGCCTGTTCGTCGGCCTGCCCGGCGACGTTGACGGCATGGTTCACATGTCGGACATCGCCTGGGGCGTCACCGGCGAGGAAGCGCTCGCGCTTCACCACAAGGGCGAGACGGTCAAGGCGGTCGTGCTCGACGTCGACGTCGAGAAGGAGCGCATCAGCCTCGGCATGAAGCAGCTTGAGCGTGGCGGCGTGACCGCGGCCGGCAGCGGCGTCAAGAAGGGCGAAGTGACCACCGTCACCGTGCTCGACGTGCGTGACGGCGGCCTCGAAGTGCAGGCGGGCGAAGACGGCCCGATCGGCTTCATCCGCCGCAGCGACCTTGGCCGCGACCGCGACGAGCAGCGTCCGGAGCGTTTCCAGGTCGGCCAGAAGTTCGACGCGATGGTCACCGGCTTCGATCGTTCGAAGAAGCCGAACTACTCGATCAAGGCCTACCAGATCTCGGAAGAGAAGCAGGCCGTGGCCGAATACGGCTCGTCGGATTCGGGTGCGTCGCTCGGGGATATCCTCGGCGAAGCCCTGAAGCAGAAGGACGACGCCAAGAAGTAAGGCTGGTGCACGGGAGCCACAGCGTTCCCCTGACATCTGCCTTTCAGGCACTGGGGGCGGCGCAACCGGGTTGCGCCGCCCTTTTTTTCCTGACAATCAAGGCACCTACCTGCCATCGGGGGATGGCGTACAAGTGATTCACAAGTGGGGGACCAAGCCCAGATGATCCGTTCCGAGCTCGTCCAGAAGATCTGCCAGGACTTTCCCGACCTCACCCAGCGCGAGGTCGAGAGCGTGGTGACGTCGCTGTTCGACGCCATCACCGACCAGCTGGCCGAAGGCGGCCGGGTCGAGCTGCGCGGTTTCGGCGCCTTCTCGACGCGGCACCGCGACGCGCGCACCGGGCGCAACCCGCGCACCGGCGAAGCGGTCGAGGTCGCTGCCAAGCGCGTGCCCTACTTCAAGCCGGGCAAGGAAATGCGCGAGCGGTTAAACCTCAACGGGGCTGCCAACGACTAAGGGCAGCTCCGCCGCCGGCCCGAGGGCGGACGTGGCGGAATGGTAGACGCTGCCGACTTAAAATCGGCTTCGCGAAAGCGAGTGCGGGTTCAAGTCCCGCCGTCCGCACCACCGGGCCGATTCCAGTCACGGATTTCCGTGCTTTTTTCCGCAACGTCGTGGAGAAAAAATTAAGCATCTCGCCTTAAGGTCGCGAGGTGACCAGAATTCTCGCCTCCGTTCCGCCGCTGTGGCGGGTGCTGGGATCCATGCGACATCGCAGGGACCTGTTCGTCCTGCCGATCCTGATCGGTGCGGTCGCGCTCCTGATCTGGAACGGCACCAGCTTCTTCGAAACGATGAAGGCGGCAGGCGAGGAATTCACCGACGACCTCAAGATCGCGTCCACGACATTGACGCTCAACGTCGCGCTGATCCTGTTCGGCTGGCGCTATTATGTCGACGTCCAGCAGGAGGTGCAGCGCCGCGCCGAGAGCGAAGAGCGCGCGGCGCGCATCGCCTCGACCGACGGCATGACCGGCCTGCTCAATCGCAAGGGCCTCTCCGAGGCGGGCGAAGAGGTGCGCGAGAGCGCCCGCGCGGCGGGGCGTCACGCGACGATCATCTCGCTGCGGCTCAACCGCTTCAAATCGATCAACGATCGCCACGGATACGACGTGGGCGACGAAGTGCTGCGGCGCATCGCCAACGGCATTTCCGAGGCGGCTGGGGAGCATGCGCGCGTCGCGCGTGTCGCGGGCGACGAGTTCGCGATTCTCACGACGATGGCGCCCGATCGGCGCGAGCGCATCGAGACGCTTGCCCAGGCGCTGCTCGAGATCGCGATCCGCCCGATCCTCATCGACGAGAAGCTGATCCACGTCGGCGCGTTTGCCGGAATCGCCGCCACGCCGCCCGAGGACCTCGTCATTCGCGACCTCCTGCGCCGCGCCGACATCGCGCAGGCCGAAGGTCGTGCGGGCCGCATCGCGCGCCCGGTCTGGTTCGACGAGCGGATGGAGCGCGAACTGGTCGCCCACGGCGAGATCGAGCAAGGTATCCGCGTCGGTCTCGAGAACGAGCAGTTCAAACCCTATTTCGAGCCGCAAGTCGACCTTGCCACCGGCGAGGTGATCGGGTTCGAGGTGTTGGCGCGCTGGGAGCATCCGCTGTCGGGATTGATCGGTCCCGATCGCTTCATTCCGGTGGCCGAGGAAAACGGGCTGATCGACGAATTGTCGGACCAGGTCGCGCGCCAGGCGCTCGCCGCCGCGGCAGAATGGGAAAAGCCGGTCGACGTCTCGATCAACATCTCCGCGACCCAGCTCAACGACAGCTGGCTGGCGCAGAAGATCGTACGCCTGCTTGCCGAAACGGGCTTTCCGGCCGAGCGGCTGATCATCGAGATCACCGAAAGCTCGCTGTTTGCCGATCCCGAACTCGCCCGCGCGATCACCACCAGTCTCAAGAACCAGGGCGTGCGCGTCGCGCTTGACGACTTCGGCACCGGCTATTCGTCGCTCGCACACCTGCGCGCGCTGCCGTTCGACCGCATCAAGATCGACCGCAGCTTTACCGCCAGCCTTCACCGCGACCGGGAGAGCGAGGCGATCATTCGCGCAGTGACAACACTGGCTGCCGCGATCGACGTGCCGGTGACGGTCGAAGGCGTCGAGACCGCTCGCGCCCACAGCGCGCTGCTTCAATATGGCTGCCAGTTCGGGCAGGGGTGGTTCTTCGGCAAGCCGATGAGCTCGGACCAGGCGGCCCAGCTTGTGCGCAAGCGCGAGCCGGAAGCGCGCACCGAGGCACCGGCCAAACCCGCAAAGCGTTCCCGCGCCTAGCCGACCTGTCCCAACGTAGAACAACTGCCGCCTTTTGCGTGCGCAGGCGTTGCTTTCATGGTGAATCGATCGTTAGGATCTTGCCATGGATCGACGGTTTCCTCTTGCTCAGACGGCCAGCCCGGCGCTCGATGCGTCGCGTTCGTCCCTGCGCGACGACCTGAAACTGTTCGGCACGACTTTCGTCGCGGGCTTCCTGTTCGTCAGTCTGTTCCTGGCGTAAGCGCCCGGTCGGCCTTCTCCAGCCGCCAACCCAGCCCTGCCGAGATGATCGTCGCGCCGACGACGACGAATAACGTGTCGGCGACCCCGACCCCATTCTGGATCGCACCTGCGAGGAGGAGCGATGCGGCCACCATCAGGCCCGAATTGACGATATTGTTGGCCGCGACCGTGCGTGCTGTCTCGCTTGGGGGCACGTGGGTGGTGAGGTAGGCGTAGAGAGGGACGACATACATGCCGCCCATCATCGCCACGAAAAACAGGTCGACGAAGATCATGATCCCCTGCGGGCGCGCGGCGAAATCGGCCAGGCCGACCAGGTCCGCGCTGCCGCTGTCGTAGGCGATCACGCGTCGATAGAGGTCGAGGACAAACAACCCCATCAGGAGCGCCGAGGCCGGGCTGAAGCGCGCGGAGACCTTGCCCTTGAGGAGCAGGTTGACCGCGATCGAGCCCGCCGCGACCCCGACCGAGAAGGCGGCGAGGAAGGCAGTCGCGACCGTCTGGTCTGCGCCGAGCGCATTCTTGACCAGCGGCGGGAACTGCGCAGCGAGGAGTGTGCCCATCGCCCAGAAGAAGCTGATGCAGATGATGGCGAGGCGGATCTGGGGACGGGTCATCGCGCTTTCCATCAGCTTCCAGGACGAGCGGAAGATATTCCAGTCGATCGGCAACTTCTCCATGCCGGGCTGCGGCGGGGCAGGGGGGATGGCGCTCGAAGCGAACCGTCCCAGGAGGGCGACGACGATCACCGCGCCCGCGCCCCAGCTGGCTTCGAGAGCGCCCGAGGCGTCGGCGACAATCACCAGCCCGCCGCACACGATGCCGAGCAGGATCGCGACATAGGTGCCCGCTTCGACCAGCCCGGTGCCGCCGAGAACTTCGCCTTCCTTCAAATGCTGGGGAAGAATCGCGTACTTGATCGGACCGAACAGCGTGGACTGTAGTCCTGTCGCGAACAGCATGGCGAGGAGTAGCGGGACGCTCTGCAACATCAGGCCCGCCGCGCCCACGGCCATGATGACGATCTCGGCGGTCTTCACCCGCCGAACGACCGCCGCCTTGTCGTGGCTGTCGGCGATCTGTCCGGCGAGCGCGGAGAAGATGAAGAAGGGGAGAATGAACAGGCCCCCCGCCACCGCGGAGAAAGTCGCCTCCTGAGCGGGATCGGCATAGATTCCGTAGATCACGATCAGCACCATCGCGGTGCGGTAGAGATTGTCGTTGAAGGCGCCGAGGAACTGGGTCGCGAAGAGCGGCGCGAAACGGCGCCGGGCGAGGAGTTTGAGGGTCGGTTCCACGGGCGCCTTTCGCGTGCCGGCTGGGCAGTGGGCCGACTGTAGCGTGGCCTCCCGCTACGGCAAGGCGGACAATCCATATTGTCGTTTCGACTCCGACCTGCCAGACATCGCGCAAGATGCTGACCCTTCCCAACATCCTGACCCTGTCGCGCATCCTTGCGGTGCCGATCCTGGTCTACCTGCTGTGGAAGCCCAGCCCGCTCGATTACGCGGTGACCTTCATTCTCTACTGCCTCGTTGGGATCACCGACTATTTCGACGGCTATCTAGCCCGCGCGCGCGGCAATATCAGCCGTCTTGGCCAGTTCCTCGACCCGATCGCCGACAAGATCATGGTCGCCGCCGTCATCATCATGCTGGTGGCGACGCGCCGGACGCTCGACGAACCCGAACCGGTGATCGAAGGCCTTACCATCATTCCCGCGCTGATCATCCTTCTGCGCGAGATCATCGTCTCGGGGCTGCGCGAATTCCTCGGGCCGCTCAACGTGTCGGTGCCGGTCTCGAAACTCGCCAAGTGGAAGACGACCTTCCAGCTGATGAGTCTCGGCGCGCTGATCCTGGGCGGCGCGATCCCCTCGCAATTGTGGATCCACGATGTCGGTGTCGCGACGCTGTGGCTCGCCGCGGGCCTTACGCTGATCACCGGCTACGATTACCTGCGCGTCGGCCTCAAGCACATGGACTGACGGCCGGACCAAGGCCCGCATTTCACAAACCCGCAAACGCTCGCTAGGCTCGCTATCGTCCGCTTTTCTCGGGAGGGAAGATGCATCGACGCGAGATCGAAGGGCTCGATCCCCGGCGCACCTACTGGGTGCCCGCCGTCACCGCGCCGCAGCGCGACTGGGCGGCCTCGCCCGGTTGCAGGAAAGGCGCACGCTTCCTCGTCGACCGCCGTTCGCTCGGGCCTAGCCGCGAGCGATTCCCGACCTTCGACAGCCGCGTCGAAGGGTTGCAGTGGGTGATGCGGCATCGCGCCGAGCTGATGCGCAACCTAGACGGGGCCGAGGTGCGCGTCGTCGAACTCGATCGCTGGTTACTCGGCCTCGACCAGCTCGCGCATTAGGCCCTTCAATGTTTCGACCAGCAGCGCGAATTCCTCCTCGCGCGGGCTGCCCCGGCGCCAGGCGAGTGCGATCCGGCGGGTGGCGTTTGCGGTATCGAGCGGTCGCGCCTCGATCCCGGTATGCTCTAGCAGGCCCGCCTTCAGGGCCATCTCGGGGACGAAGGTCAGGCCGAGCCCGTTGTCGACCATCTGCACCAGCGTGTGGAGCGAGGTGCCCATCATCTTGGCCGAGGCGCGGATCTCGGGGCGGTTGCACGCCGACAGGGCATGGTCCTTGAGGCAATGCCCGTCCTCGAGCAGCAGCAGCCGGCCTTCCTCGATGTCGTCGGGATGGATGGCCCGCGTGTCGGGCGCTTCGCCCGCCGGGAAGGCGACGAACAGCCGGTCCTCGAAGATCGTCTCCTCGACGACGTCGCCGCACGCGAACGGCATGGCTAGCAGCACGCAGTCGAGCTGGCCGCGATGAAGCGCCTCGCAGGCGGCCTGGCTGGTTTCCTCGCGCAGATAGAGTTTGAGTTCGGGCCAATGGTCGCGAAGGTGCGGCAGCAGGGTCGGCAGGATGAATGGCGCGATGGTCGGGATCACCCCCATGCGCAATTCGCCAGCGAGCGGTCGTCCCTCGGCGCGCGCGAGACCGGCCAGCTCGTCGCAATCGCGCAGGATCTTCTCGGCCTTGTCGGCGATGCGATTGCCCAGCGGGGTGAAGCGCACCACGCGCCGCGTGCGTTCGACCAGGGTCGTGCCGAGCAACGATTCCAGCTCGCGGATTCCCGCCGAAAGCGTCGACTGGGTGACGAAACAATGCTCCGCCGCACGGCCGAAATGGCCATGTTCGCGCAGCGCCACGAGGTAGTGGAGCTGCTTCAAAGTAGGCAGGTGCACAATCATCGACAAAACCGTTCAATGCCATCGATATAATCGTCTTGAACGATAAGCAAGCACCCCTATATCCGCCCTCCGAAGGCGCCATTCGCTGCGTCGCAACATTTCCATTTGAAACGAGAAAAACAGGAGTTTTCCGTACATGCTTACCGTTGGTGATACGCTTCCCGCGCTCAAGGTTCCGGTCCAGCAGGGCGTTGCCGCGCTGCCTTCCGACGAGACGTTCGATCTCGGCCAGACCGATGGCAAGTGGAAGATCCTCTTCTACTGGCCCAAGGATTTCACCTTCGTCTGCCCGACCGAAATCGTCGGCTATGGCGACCTGGCCGAGGATTTCGCCGACCGTGACGCGGTGCTGATCGGCGCCTCGACCGACACCACCCACGTCCACTTCGCGTGGCGCAAGTCGGACGAGCAGCTTGCCAATGCCGACTTCCCGTGGCTCGCCGACAACAAGAAGGAACTGGCCGAGGCGCTCGGCATCCTCGACGGCCAGGAAGGCGTTGCCTATCGCGCGACCTTCATCATCGACCCCGACAACGTGATCCAGCACGTCACGGTCAACGGCCTCAACGTCGGCCGCAACCCGGCCGAGACGCTGCGCGTGCTCGACGCGCTGCAGACCGACGAGCTGTGCCCGTGCAACTGGTCGGAGGGCGACGACGTCCTCAAGCCCGTCGCGGCCTGACGAACGACGCGAGGAGGGCGGGGCGGTCAGCGGCCGCGCCCGCCCTTTTTCCATCTGAAATCCGGGAGACACTCCATGTCCGCACTGAAGACGCTTGCCGGCGAGCTGCCGGCCTATGCCAAGGACCTCAAACTCAACCTGTCGAGCCTGCTGACCGAGCAGGGCCTCACCGACGTCCAGAAATTCGGGACGATCCTCGCCTGCGCGCACGGCACCGCGTCCAAGCCGCTGATTGCGGCCGCGGAGGCCGACTGCGCCGACAAGATCGACGAAAAGACCGCCGAAGCGGCGCGCGGCGCGGCGGCGGTGATGGCGATGAACAATGTCTATTATCGCTTCACCCATCTCGCCGGGAACGAGGACTATGCGAAGATGCCCGCGAAGCTGCGCATGAACATGATCGGCACCCACGGCATCGCCAAGGCCGACTTCGAACTGTTCAGCCTCGCGGTCAGCGCGATCAACGGCTGCGGCCTGTGCATCGATTCACACGAGAAGGTGCTCGGCCAGCACGGTGTGAAGGCGGAAACCATCCAGACCGCGGTGCGCATCGCGGCGGTGATGAACGGCGTAGCCACCGTGCACGCGACGCTCTAGCCGATCCAGCTCCACAGGCCGGCCGCACTGGTGAGGACGAGTACCGTCCCGACCATCACCAGTACGCGGTCGGCCTTGACCCTCTTGGCGACCAGCGCCCCGAACGGCGCGGCGAACACGCCGCCGACGAGGAGGCCGACCATCGCCACCGTGAAGCCCTCGAGCCCTAGCGTCAGGAGAAAGGTGATCGAGGTCGTCAGCGTGACGAGGAATTCGGCGCTGTTGACGGTGCCGATGACGGTGCGCGGCGCACCACCCTGGACCATCAGGTTGGACGAGACGATCGGCCCCCAGCCGCCGCCGCCCGCCGCATCAAGGAAGCCGCCGACGAGCCCGAGCGGCTCGACAACGCGCGGGGGGCGTTCGACATGGACGTGGCGCCAGCCGCGCCACAGGAGCAGCAAGCCGATCCCCATCAGGTAGGCGAGCACGATAGGGCGCGCGACCGATGCGTCGAGACCGGTGAGGAGGTAGGCGCCCGCGATGCCGCCGAGCATGCCGGGGATCGCGATGCGGAAGAAGAGCGGCCACAGCACGTTTCGATGGGCGATGTGGCTGATCGCGGAAATGCCGGTCGTGAAGGTCTCGACGCCGTGCACGCCGGCCGACGCCGCCGCGGGCGGTACGCCGAGCGAGACCAAGGCAGTGGTCGAGATGGTCCCGTAGGCCATGCCCAGCGCGCCATCGACGAGCTGGGCCGCGAAGCCGATCGCGACGAAGGCGAACAGGAGGCCGGGATCGGCCATCAACCAGTCGTACACGGTGACGCTTGCGCCTTCTTGCAATGGACGTCTCGTCCTGCCCCCAACCGCTGCCTCGGGCAAGGACTTTGCAAAGCGCGCGCGCAATCCCTATTTTAGGACGAGTGACAAACGAGCGAAGGGCGCACCGACTTTGGCGCTGATCGACTATCTGGACAGTATCAAGGCGAGGGATCCTGCCGCGCGTTCGCGGTGGGAGATCCTGACCTATCCGGGCGTCTGGGCGGTGATTTTCCACCGCATCGCGCACTGGCTCTACGGCGGGAGGCTCTATTTCCTCGCGCGCTTCGTCAATCACGTCGCGCGCGCCATCACCGCGATCGACATCCATCCGGGCGCGAAGATCGGCCGCAATTTCTTCCTCGACCACGGCTTCACCGTGATCGGCGAGACGTCGGAGATCGGCGACGACGTCACCATCTACCAGTGCGTGACGCTGGGCGGGACGAGCCCGTTCGACGGGGTCCCTGGCAAGCGACACCCGACGCTCGAGGACGGCGTCGTGATCGGGTCGGGCGCGCAGGTGCTCGGTCCCATCACCGTCGGCAAGGGGGCGCGCATCGGTGCCAATGCGGTGGTGACCAAGGAAGTCGCGTCCGGCGCGACCATCGTCGGGCCGCTGGCGCGGCCGATCCCGGTCAGTGCCGAGCACAAGGGCGAGTTCATGCCCTATGGCACGCCCTGCGACGAGCTGACCGATCCCATCCAGATCCGGCTGTGCGAGATGGAACGCGAGATCAAGGCGCTGCGCAAGCGGCTCTCCGAACAGGGGGGAGCCGGGGCGGGTGACCAGGATCGGAGCCGGCGCGCGTGAGCGTCGTGACGCCCTTTCCCCGGCCCGGGGACGGGCGTCAGCTGGCGAGCTTCGACCGGCGCGAATTCATGACCATCCTCGACCTCTACGGCCGCATGGTCGCGGCGGGCCACTGGCGCGATTATGCGATCCGCGTTGATGGCGACGTGGCGGTGTTCGCTGCATTCCGCCGTACTGCTGAAAATCCCGAGATCCGCATCGAGAAGCGACCGCGCCTCGCGCGTCGCCAAGGCGCCTGGGCGCTTGTCGCCGAACACGGGCAGGTGCTCAAGCGGGGGCACGAGCTCAGCTACGTGCTCGCCCCGCTCGAGCGGCGCCTGATCAGGCTGGTTCGGGACTGACGGCCACCGGCGAGCCGAGGCTCGGCAGGTGCGAGACGACAGACGCGGGCAGCATCGCGACCACGTTCGCGCGGGCCTGCGCCCAGAAGGCCGACAGCAGCAGCAGCGCCGAGCCGATCACCAACGCGGTTAGCGCCACGTTGAGTTCGACCGCGCCGAAGCGTTCGAACAGGTCGGACAGCGCCCACAATACATAGGCGAGCGCGCTGACCAGCATCGCACGGCGGTCGATCGCCAGCGCGACGAAGCCCAGCGCGACGTAAAGCGCGATGGCGATGAAGCCTTCGCCCATGCTGGCATCGCCGTCGCGAAGGCCGAGCAGGGTGAAGACCGGGTGGACGATCATCACCGCTGCTGCGAGATGCAGCCAGAAGGCGACGTCGCTGCGCCGCGTGATGCGGTCCGGATCGCTTGCGTCCCACCGCATCGCGTAGGCGAACACGGCAAGGCCGAGCAGCAGTACGACGAGCAGCATCGCATTGTTCATCGCTTCGCCGGCGAGGCCCGCCGACGACAGGCCGGCGGCGATCAGGCCGCCGATAATCCCCGATACCGCGACCGCACCTGCGGCGACCGTGACCGGTACCCGGAACGCCTTCCAATGGAACCAGGCGGCCACTGCGGCTGCTGCAAAGGCGATCGAGACGAGCAGGCCGCCGACCAAGGGCGATTCGATCGCCTCCACATCGACGATCATCGCAAGGGTCGCGCCGACTGCGACGAACACGCCGCCGACGAACCCGCCGAGGAGCACGATCGACGGCAGCGCCATGCGCTTCTTCGCGGTGAAATAGGTGGCGAGGCCCCAGGCGGTGGCGGCGAGCGCCAACCCTGCGATGGGCGAGGGGTTGCCCGCACCACCGGTCAGGCCGAGCGTGTCGCCGATCGACTGGCCGATCCACGACACGGCGACGAACAGGATGACCGTCGCGATGGTGACGAAGATGTCGTTGAAGCCGAGGATCAGCCGGAACTGCTCCTCGTCGACGATTGCCGCCGAACGGGCATTGGCCACGTAGGCGCGCAGCGCGTCGGCCGAGCCCTTGGTAATGGCACCTGCGGCGACGGCGTCGTCGAGGTCCTGCTGGCTGTACATGGATGTTCCTCCCCTGTTGTCACGGGGAGGCTACGCTTCGCTGTATTATATTGTCAATACAGCTGCCGTTCGTCGAATGCCGGCTCGACCTTGGCGTGTTGCCCGTATAAGACAGTGGAAGGTCCCCGCCCGGCAGGGTTGGGGGGAAGGAAACCGGGCGGGGACGGGGGCTAGCGGCAGCGCCAGCCCTTGCGGTTGCGGTCGATTTCGCGACCGAGAAGTGCGCCGGCCGCCGCGCCGATGATGGTGCCGGTCGCGCGCTCGCCGTGCGTGTCGACGGCGCGGCCGACCAGCGCACCGGTCGCGGCGCCGACGATGAGGCCGGTGGTGCCGTTGGGGCGCTTGCAGCGGTACCGCCCCTGGCTGTCGGTCCACACCGGGCCTTGGTAGCCGTGGCGCTTGTGGGCGAAAGCGGGCGCGGAAAAGCTGGTGGAGACGAGGGCGAGCGCGGTCAGTGAAGTGAGAAGAGGACGCATGACGATTTCCCTTTTTGGCGTGTTTGCGCGACAAGGCTGCGTCCCGCTTCCTGAACGGAAGCCGACCGTCACGGGCGGGTTAACCGTTACCATCCGGGTTTACGGCGAGCGGAGCGGGCGCGGGCGACGGGGAGCGGGCTGACATGTGCAATCTCTATTCGATGACCGCGACCGTCGATGAAATGAAGAAGCTGTTCGGTGGGTTCGAGGGCGACCGCGCGAACCTTCCTTCCTACGACGAGATCTATCCGGGCCGCTTGGCGCCGGTGCTGCGCCGCGAGGAAGGCACGCTCAGGCTCGACGAGATGGAGTGGGGCTTTCCCGGTCCGCAGGCCGCCAAGGGGCGTCCCGTGACCAACGTGCGCAATCTGTCGTCGCCCTTCTGGCGCTCGGCACTCAACCGTCCCGACCGCCGCTGCCTCGTGCCCGTCACGCGCTTTTGCGAATGGTCGGCCGCGCCCGATCCCTCGACGGGCCGAAAGTTCAAGCACTGGTTCGGGCTCAAGGACGAAGCCGCGCCCCTGTTCGCCTTTGCGGGCCTGTGGCGGCCGGGCGAGGAAAAATCCTATTTTGCCTTCCTGACCTGCGCGCCCAACACGATGGTGGGCGCGGTCCATCCCAAAGCGATGCCGGTGATGCTGGCGGCGGACGACCACGACCGCTGGCTCGATGGCGAGACCGACGAGGCCTGCGCGCTGGCGAAGGCCTTTCCCGACGAGACGATGACCCAGTTCGCATAAGGAGCGACGCACATGGCGAAGAAGCAGAAGAAGGAGGCGGAAGCCGTCGAGGAGGCGAAGGCCGCCAAGGCGATGAAGCCCAAGAAGGACAAGAAAAAGAAGAAGGCCAAGAAGGCCGCCAAGGAAAAGAAGGCCAAGAAGGTGCTGATCGCCGAGGAGATCGAGATCGAGCGCGAGGAAGAGGGCGGCAAGCGCGAGAAGGCGGTGCGCAAGATTGCCGAACTGGCCGACCATCCGCTCGTCGCCGATGTCGTAGCCGCCGGAGCGGTCGCCGCAGTCGCTGCGCTGGCAGAAAAGAAAGCAACCAGCGCGCGCGGGGTCAAGTCAGGCTCGCGCGACCTGTTGAAGGTGGCCGGCGCTGCTGCGGCTGCCGCGATCGGCAAGCGCATCAAAGCCGAAATGGACGCGGCACGCACCCGCGACAGGCAGGACGAAGCCGACGACGAGGAAGGCGACGCCTAGGCCTGGAGGATGGTGAGCCGCGCGCGCCCGACGCCGCGGTCGGTCTCGATCGTGTAGGGGCCGGCTCCGACCGGCTCCTTGCGGTCGGTCTCGATCGCCAGCCAGCCGCCCGGCGCAAGCCAACCCGCTTCGACTACCGCTTCGACCACCACATTGCCGCTGCCGACCTTGTAGGGCGGGTCTGCGAGAACGAGGTCGAACGGCGCGGTGACGGGCGGCAGCTTCTCTGCCGATTGCGCGCGTACCTCGCCGCGGGCGGTCGCGCCCAATGCGGCAAGGTTGGCGCGGATCGCGGCCAGCGCCTCGCGGTCGGTCTCGACGAAGGTCGCATGCGCTGCGCCGCGCGACAGGGCCTCGAGCCCGAGCGCGCCCGAGCCTGCGTAGAGGTCGGCGACGCGCAACCCCTCGAAGCTCCCGATCCGGCTGGCGAGCATCGAGAAAAGCGTCTCGCGCGTGCGATCGGCGGTCGGGCGCGTCAGGCGGCCCGGCGGCGCGACCAACTTGCGCCCGCGCCACTCGCCCGCGACAATCCTCACTTCAGCGTCCGGCGGAAGTGGAACAGCTCCTCGCGCGGCACTTCGCGGATGCGGCCCGGCTCGAGCTCCTCGACCGTGAAGGGGCCGTAGGCAGTGCGGATCAGGCGCGAGACTTCGAGGCCTAGATGGCCGAGCACGTTCCTCACCTCGCGGTTCTTGCCTTCGGCCAGCGTCAGCTGGATCCACTTGTTGTGCCCGGTCGAGCGTTCCAGATTGGCGTCGATCGAGCCGTAGCGCACGCCCTCGATGGTGATGCCCTCGGCGAGCGCCTCGAGCTGCTCCTGCGTGACCTCGCCGAAGGCGCGCGCACGGTAGGTGCGCTCGACCCCGGTCGCAGGCAGCTCGAGCTGGCGCTTCAATTCGCCGTCGTTGGTCATCAGCAGCAGCCCCTCGGTGTTGTAGTCGAGGCGGCCGACCGGCATCAGGCGCGGCAGTCCGTCGGGCAGGCGGTCGTAGATGGTCGGACGGCCCTTGGGGTCGTGCGCGGCAGTCAGGCATCCCTTGGGCTTGTAGAAGCGGAACAGCTTGGTCGGCGCGGGCTTGCTCACCGGCTTGCCGTCGACCGTCACCCCGTCGAGATTTTCGAGCAGGGTAGCGGGCGTGTCGAGCGTGGTTCCCTCGATCGCGACGCGGCCTTCGGCAATCATTCGCTCGACCTCGCGGCGCGAGGCGACTCCGGCGCGCGCGAGCAGCTTGGCGATGCGTTGGGGACCGGTCTCGCGCGCGGCGCCGGGCTTGGGACCGGGTTTGCGTGCGGGTTTCGCTTCCGAAACTTTTTTGGGTCCACGGGGGCCGAAGCGGGAACCGCGCGGGCCGTTCTGGCGATTAGAAGAGGTCACGTTCTTTTCCAAATGAGGGGGCCGGAGCCTGTTCTCGAAGCGCAAGCGGATCGTCAAGCGTATCCTCGTCGTCGAAGACGAGCCGCTGACCGCGTTCGACAATGAATCGCGCCTGGAATCCGCCGGCTACGAGGTCGTCGGAACGCGCGACAATTTTTCCGACGCACTCGCCGATCTCGAAAAGAACGAAGTCGATCTCGTGCTGGCCGACATTCGCCTGTCGGGCGAGCGGACCGGCATCGACCTTGCGCGCGAAGCCAAGGCGCGCGGCGTCCCCGTCCTGTTCTGCACCGGCATGCCGCCCGAAGAATGTTCGAGCCTCGCGGTAGGCTCGCTGGTCAAGCCCTATACCGACCGCCAGCTGATGGCCGCGCTCAAGGCAGTCGACCTGTTGCTGCAGGGCGAGGAGCCCAAGAAATTGCCCAAGGGAATGACGCTCTACGCGCCCTCGGCGGCCTGAACCGCCGCATCGACCCTTTCGTGGAAGAAGGTGATGGCGTGCTCGAGCGTGCCGAGCAGCATTTCCTTCGTGTCGCTTGCTGCAAGGCCCTGCTGGCATAAGGCGGCAGCGCGGAAATCCTCGCCGCCGAACGTGCTCTCGTCGAGGAGGCGCCAGCTGCGCTCCCACCGCTCGCGCATCTCGCCGTCGCATTCCTCGCGCGGGACGGTCATGAAATTGGTCACGCGGCAGCGATCGACCGACGTCGGGTGGACGACAAGCAGGTTCACGTAGTCGGGGCTGAAGATCAGCACCGCATTGGGGAACAGCTGGTAGGTGAAGGTCATCACCTGCCGCACCGACGGCCAGTCGTCGAGGTCGATCTTGGCGGCATAGTCGGCGCGACCGACCGCGAAACGCTGGTGCGCGCCCATCTCGTCCGCGACCGCGATTCCGTCGGCGAAGAATTCGGCGATGCTGCCCGCGTGAAGCCGCTGGACGTGATAGCTTTCGAGGAAGGCGTCGATCACCAGCTTCCAATTGGCAGCGACGTCGTGCGTGCGGCGGCGGAAGAATTTCTGGCGATCGAGACCGATGGCGAGGAAATCCTCGGCGAGGCGGTCGACCTCTTCGAAGTGCTCGGAAGGATCACGGGAGAACCAGATCAGCCCGGCGCTCTCGTGGCAGGGATAGGCCTGGAGGCCGTGCTCGGCCTTGTCGAACCCTGGGAAGGTATCTGGGCGGGGCAGCCCGACCAGGCGCCCGTCCACCTTGTAAGTCCAGGCATGGTAGGGGCAGGCGATCCGCTTGGCCGAGACGACTTCGTCGGTCTCCAGCAGCCGCGTTCCGCGATGGCGGCAGGCATTGGCGAGGACATGGGGCGCGCCGTCAATGTCTCGCGTAACGATCAGCGCCTCACCATAGTCGTCGTGCGTGACCGCCATGGCGGCCTCGGGCAGCAGCGCCGAGGGGACGAGGGGCAGGGGGCCCTGGCCGAACAGGCCGCGAATCTCCGCCGCGTGGCGCGAGTCGTCGAGATAGCGGTCGGTCGAGAGCCTTTCGATACGTTCGCCAAGGCTCGCTTCCCCGCGTGCCAGCGCCTCGGCCAGCGCGCGCTGGCCTGCGGTCGGGCGGCGGGTGACGGGTGCGTCCATGGCCGGAATGGTGCGCCCGTGCGGCGGGCCGTGCAAGGGCGGCGCGGTTTTCCCCCTGTTCCGCAGCGGCGGGCCTGCTAGCCTGCGCGCTTCGTACACGTAAGGGAGGGCCGTCCATGGCAACCGAATCGCGCAGCAGGTCGAGTTGGCAGGCGCTCAGGCTGGCGCTGTCCAACCGCAAGACCGGCTTCATGCTGCTGTTCGGTTTCGCCGCGGGGCTCCCTTATGCGCTCGTGCTCGGCACGCTCTACGCGTGGCTGTCCGAAGAAAAGGTCGATCTTGAGACGATGGGCGTCTTCTCGCTGATCGGGTTGGCCTATGCCTTCAAGTTCCTGTGGTCGCCCGCACTCGACCGGGTCGATCTGCCGGGGCTGCGGCGGCTGGGCAAGCGCAAGCAGTGGATCGTCACGGCGCAGGTCATGATCGGGCTCGCGCTCCTCACCTTGTCGCAGCTCGATCCGGTGAGCTCGCTCGGCATGTTCTCGCTGCTTGCTGGGATCTCCGCCTTTGCCTCCGCGACGCAGGACGTGGTGATCGACGCCTGGCGCGTCGACGTCGCCGACGAGGTCGCGACGATCGACATCCTCTCGACCATCTACCAGATGGGATACCGGCTCGCCGCGCTGGCAGGCGGTGCGGGCGCCCTGTTCCTCGCCGCACGTGTCGGCTGGCCCGAGACCTATGCCGTGTTCGGCGGGGTGATCTTCGTCATCGGCGTGCTTGGCCTTGCGGCCCCCGATGCCAAGACCGCGACCGCGAGCATCGGTGCGGGCGAGGAAGAGCTCGACCTGCTGCGCCGGCCGGGGGAACTCACGCCGCGCGTGCGCAAAACCGCCTTTGCCGTCATCGGCGCACTGTGGGGCATCGCGCTCCTCATCGTCGGCACGTTCATGGTGATGTCGCTCAATTCCGATCCCGAGGCGCGTCCGGATTCCGTCGAGTTCATCACGGTGCAGGGCCCGCTCATCATGCTCGCGACGATCGTCATTCCGGGCCTGATCGCGGCCTGGCTGGTGTCGCAGCAACGCAAAGGGCGTCACGTGCTGACCGAAGCGGCACCCGCGAAGACATCGTTCGATCGAACGATCGACTATGGCTACCGGGCGCTGGTGCTCCCGTTGACCGAGATCATCGGGCGGCTGGGAAGCGCGGCGATCCTCGTCATCGCTCTGGTCCTCACCTACCGCATCACCGACGCAATCTGGGGGAGCTTCGCCTACCCCTTCTATCTCGGCGAATTGCAGTACACGAACGACGAGGTCGCGGTGGCGTCGAAATTTTTCGGTGTCGGCGCACTGCTGCTCGGTCTCGCATTGGGCGGGGCGCTTCTGACGATCATCGGGCGCATGGCGGCGTTGACGCTGGGCGCGGTGCTCGCGGCAGCGACCAACCTCCTCTATGCCGATCTCGCCATCGGCGGTGCGACGATGCAGGCGGTTGCCGACGGGACGGGTTTTTCCGCGTTGGTCACCAGCCTCGGCGGCGATCCGCGGCTGGCCAAGCTGATGGTCGCGATCGCCGGCGAGAACCTTGCCGTCGGCCTCGCAGGCGCTGCCTTCGTCGCCTACCTCTCCTCGATCGTCGCCAAGGGTTACAGCGCGGTGCAATATGCGCTGCTGTCCTCGCTGGCGCTGCTGGTGGGCACGCTCGGGCGCGCGCCGCTCGGCCAGCTGATCGACGAGATCGGCTATTACACCGTGTTCCTCATCACCACCGCCATGGGCGGGGTCGCGGTCGTCCTGTGCCTGATCGAATGGGCGCGGCAGAAGCGGCTGGGGACCGCGCATAACGCGCCGCCGCCAGAGGTGGAACTGGCCTAGACGGGCCACTCCTCGTTGCGTCGCAGGATGTCGCCCGCGAGGTAGAGCGAGCCCATGACGACGACCGTCTCGCCGGATGCGGGCGGGGTGTCGCGAAGCCAGTCGAAGGCCTGGCCGACATCGCCAGTCGGGTAGGATCCCGACAGGCCGAAGATACGGTTGGCTTCGGCGCACAGGTCCTTCGTATCGTGATCTTCATGGCCCGGAACGGGGAGGCCCGCGAAGCGCGTGACGCGGTCCCTGAAAGCCTCCAGCATCGCCGTGTAGTCGCGGTTCCTGAGGATTCCCGCCATCAGCACGATCGGTCCATCGCCGAGGCTGTCGGCGAGCATGCGCGCGGCCTCGGGATTGTGCGCGCCGTCGAGAATGATTTTCGCTTCGATCCCATGCGTGAGCGGACCCGGACCGAGCCGATGCATCCGCGCCGGCCAGCGTGCGGCCAACGCTCCCTTGGCGATGTCGAACGTCTCGACGACCCTCTGGTGACGGAGCATTGCGGTGGCCAGCCCGAGATTGCCGACCTGGTGAATGCCGCCGAGCGCGGGGCTGGGCAAGTCGAGCGTGCCGAGCGCATCCTCGTAGCGCAGCGCTCCACCGCGTGCGGAAATATCCCAATCGCGGCCCTTCCGGTAGCGCGGGACGGCGAGCTCGGCAGCGCGCGCCTCGATCGTGGCGTCGGCGTCGGCGGGATAGTCCATCGTCACCAGCGGCACGCCCGCCTTCGCGATGCCCGCTTTCTCGCCTGCAATGGCCGCGAGCGTGTCCCCGAGAAAGTGCATATGGTCCATACCCAGCCCAGCGATGCCGGTACATGCGGGCGAGACGATGTTGGTCGCATCGAGCCGGCCGCCAAGTCCAACCTCGACGAGACACGCATCGGCGGGGCTGCGTGAGAAAGCGAGGAAAGCGGCCGCCGTGGTCGCCTCGAAGAAGCTGACCTTCATGCCCTCGGCGGCGTCGATCACTTCCTCGAGTAGCGGCGCGAGCGCCTCGTCGTCGATCAGCGTGCCCGCGATCCGAATGCGCTCGTTGAAACGCACGAGGTGGGGGGAGGTGAAGGCGTGGACGCGTTGGCCCGCCGCTCCCAGCCCGGCGCGCAGAAAAGCGAGGGTCGAGCCCTTGCCGTTGGTCCCGGCGACATGAAAGACGGGAGGCAGCCGATCCTGCGGATTGCCGAGCCGCGCGCAAAGTTCCGTGACGCGCTCGAGCCCGAGGACGTCGCCGCCCATTCCAAGCTTTCCGAGCCGCTCGAGCTGCGCCTGGACGGCCGGATGGGACGAGGTCGCCCCGTCCGTCATCAGGCCGCGTCCTTCTCCGGCGCGAGATAGTCGACCAGGCGGCCGAGCCGGTCCTTCAGCGCATGGCGGTGGACGACCATGTCGATCATGCCGTGCTCGAGCAGATATTCGGCGCGCTGGAAGCCGTCGGGGAGCTTCTCGCGGATGGTCTGCTCGATGACGCGCTGGCCGGCGAAGCCGATCAGCGCGCCGGGCTCGGCGATCTGGACGTCACCGAGCATCGCGTAGCTCGCGGTTACCCCGCCGGTCGTGGGATCGGTAAGGACGACGATGTAGGGAAGCCCTGCTTCCTTCATCTCGGCCAGCGCGACGGTCGTCTTGGGCATCTGCATGAGGCTCAGGATGCCTTCCTGCATGCGCGCGCCGCCCGCCGCGGTAAAGAGGATGTAGGGCGCCTTCTCGGCGATCGCAGCGCGCAGACCTGCGACCACGGCAGCACCCACCGCAATTCCCATCGAGCCGCCCATGAAGGCGAAGTCCTGGACGCCCACGATGCAGGTGCGCCCCTCGATCTTGCCCTTGGCGTTGATCAGCGCGTCCTTCTCGCCCGTCTTGGCGCGCGCCTGCTTCATGCGCTCGGTATATTTCTTGGAGTCCTTGAACTTGAGCGGATCCTCGCGGACCTCGGGGCTCGGCAGGCGCTGATACTCGTTGCGGTCGAACAGGAGGATGAAGCGTTCCTGCGGACCGATGCGGTCGTGATGTTCGCAACGCGGGCACACATAGGCATTGTCGGCCCACTCGCGCGTGAAGACCATCGCCTCGCAGCTCTTGCACTTGTGCCACAACTGGTCGTCCGACTGCCTCTTGGGCAGGAAGGGGATGCCGTTGCGAACCTTGTCGATCCAGCTCATGCCTGGTCCTTGTCCATGTCCTTTGGGCGGGGCCTAGTGCCAAGCGCCCCGCGTGTAAATATCGCGCCCTAGAGAGTGGCGGCGATGTCCTTCAACGCCTGGTCGGGGTCGCTCGATCCGGTGATCGGGCGGCCGATGACGAGCATCGAGGCCCCCGCGTCGAGCGCGGCGCGCGGGGTCATCACGCGCTTCTGGTCGCCGACCTTGGCGCTGGCGGGGCGGATGCCCGGCACGACGAAATAGCCGTCCTTCCAGCGATTGCGCGCCGCGGCGACCTCGGGCCCGGCACAGACGATCCCGTCGAGCCCCGCTTCCTTGGCGAGGTCGGCGAGCCGCTCGACCTGACCGAGTGGGTCGCCCTTGACGCCCATCGCGGCAAGATCGTCCTGGTCGAGGCTGGTGAGCACGGTCACGCCGACGACCTTGGTGCCCACGGGGGCAGCCGCTTTGGCATCTTCCATCATCGCGCGCCCGCCGCCCGCATGGACGGTCAGCACAGAGGGAACGAACGGATTCATCGCCTGGATTGCCTTGGCGACCGTGTTGGGAATGTCGTGCAGCTTGAGGTCGAGAAAGATCGGGAGGCCGAGATCGGCAATCTCCATCACCCCGCCCAGACCGTTGTGTACGAAGAATTCGAGTCCCAGCTTGAGCCCGCCGGCGTGGCGACGACACTGCTGCGCGAGCTCCCTGGCGCGGGCGAGATCGGGCGTGTCGATCGCGACGTAGACGGGGCTGACCATCACTCGGCCTCGAACGGGCTGGAGGACTGGGGCGTGGGCGTGCGGCGCTGCACGGTGGGCGGCGGCGGGGTCAGCGGCGACTGCGCGAGATTGCGCTCGGTCAACCCGATCCGCTTGTTGAGACTCCACACCTTGGTGCGATAGTAGAGCAGGGTCGGCACGAAGCCGAGCGCGAAGGTGATCGCCAGCAGCAGCGGTAGCTTGATCGCCATCCTGAGGTCGCCCCACAGGTCTACCATTACGTCATGCCAGTTGGCCGTCGCAAAGATCGCGATGACGACCGCGAGCAGCACCCAGAAAAGCGTTTTGAGAAATTGCATCGGCCCCCTCCACAAGGCGTCTTGTCCTGACTGCCTTAGGCCAGCGGGCGGGCGCGCGCTACCCCGCACGGCCTTTCGCCGCAGCGATCCCACTTCCTGTCGCGTCCCGAAAAATTCCCCGCTTGCAACGCCGGGCCGCCCTTGCCAGCAGGGCGCTTGGGGAGGGATACTCGCATCCGATGATTTCGAGACTCTTGATTGCCGGTGGGATGGCCGCGGCGGCGGCGCTGGTCGCGGTTGCCTTGCCACGCGGCGCAGGCGGCGAGGACGGCCCCGTCCTGACCGACAGCGCGACGATCCCGGTGCCCCCGCTGCATGATTTCGCCAAGGGGCCGATCGATTACGCGCGCCTTGACGCGCGCGCAAGCCGGCTGGTGGGCGAGGAGCGATCGATGGTCGGCCTCGCGGTCGGCGTCGTCGAAAACGGGCGGATCAGCTTCCTCAAGGGTTATGGCGAGACCGCCAAGGACAGCGGCGAGAAGGTCCGGTTCGACACGGTGTTCCGCTGGGCGTCGGTGTCCAAGGGGGTCGCCGGGACGATGGCGGCCAAGCTGGCCAGCGAAGGCTCGCTCCAGCTCGATGCGCCGATTGCGACCTATTCGGCGACCCTCCTCCTTCCGCAAGGCGCGCAAGTCACCGCGACCGTCCGCGACGTGCTCAGCCATCGCCTCGGCTTGTGGCGCAACGCTTTCGACGACCGGCTCGAGGACGGCCAGGACCCCCGCGACATCCGGCGCCAGCTGGGCAGCCTCGTCCTGACCTGTCCGCCGGGTACGTGCTGGAGCTACCAGAACGTCGCTTTCGACACGGCGTCCGAGGTCGTCGCCAAGACCACCGGCACCAGCTACCAGCAGGCGGTCGAGGAGGAATTGTTCGCCCCGCTCGGCATGACCTCGGCCAGCCTGACGCGCGAAGGCCTGGTCGGCGCCAAGAGCTGGGCGCACCCCCATTCGGCCTGGGCGAGCGAGCTCGAGGTCAAAGAGCCCTATTACCGCGTGCCGGCGGCGGGCGGGGTCAACAGCAACATCAAGGACATGGCGATCTGGCTGCAGGCGCAGGTCGGCGCGTTGCCCGAGATCGTCGAGCCGCAGGTGCTCGAGACCGCGCACGAGGCGCTGGTGAAGACGCCCAACGAAAATTCGCGGATGCGCAAATATCGCGAGCGCGTCCATGATCCCTATTACGGGCTCGGCTGGCGTAGCTACGACTATTCCGGGCACCACGTGGTGGGTCATCGCGGCGGGGTCGACGGCTACCGCTCGCTGATCATGTTCGACCCGGAGAAGAAGACCGGGATCGTCGCGCTGTGGAATTCGAATACCAGCCAGCCGACCGGTCTCCAGTTCGAACTGCTCGACATGCTCTACGGGCTGGAATTTCGCGACTGGCTCGAACTCGACAAGGGATAGGCGGCGAACCGAGCCTCCACCGGGGGCGAAACGAGGGTCGTGAGGTCGCTCGTTTTCGTTGGTTCGGCATGAAACAGAAAGATTTCGAGCGCCCGCTTTTTCCGGCCCTGAGGGCCGCCATGCTGTTCCTGAAAGCGCGCACCGCATAGCGTAAACGGCGAAATTGGCGGATTTTTGCCTTTTTTCCCGACATCCTCTAGAGTGATTCGCCTATCGACAGGATCACTCTCCCCCCGAGGCCGTCGAGCCATCACCCCCACGAGGGGCGGGAGTCCTGCATTCCAACATTGACGGAGCGGTTTCCGGGCGTTTGGCCCGAACTTCCCTGACGTCATGTCGGCGCGTTACCCCTCGGGTAGCGCGCTTTCTTGCATGAGGAGACATGGATTGGCCCACCAGACCGAATTTCTGATCGAGCGCATGAAGGAAGAAAAAGCCAAGGCCAAGGCCTCCACGCTAGTGAAGGTCAGGCAGCTTCACGAACGCGCCGCGCGAAACTGGGAGAAGCTCGCCAACCGCGCGATCGCCGCGGACAAGCTTCGCCGTGCCGAAGAGATGCGCAAGGAACGGATGCGGGCCGAGGCCGCAGCCAAGGCGGAACTGGCACAAGCCTGAACAAACCTGCCCGAGCGGGCGGGACACAGGGGAGAAGGCGGCTCGGTCGATCACGACCGGGCCGCCTTTCTCGTTTCGGAAGGCCTTTTCTGAATCAGAATCTTTCCATGATCTTTTCGCCCTGGACTCAGGAGGTTCGAATCGAAGCGGGGTAGAACGAGGCTTGGAAAGGAGACGAGCCGTGTTCAAGCTGACGCTGAGCCTCAACATGCTGCTGATGGCCCTCGCCGCGTCGTCGGTTCCCGGCGGCTCGCCGGTCGCCGAACCGCGCGATCGCGGTCCGCGCGCCCAGCTCGTCTCCCAGCCCTCGATCGAATTGAGGAGCGGCGGCCTTTGCGACGGCGATCCGTTCGCCTCGCTTCGCGTCCGCGGCTAGCCTCCTCGCATATCCCACCGCTTCGCATCAGCCCAGCGGTCGCCACTCGCGGCCATTTCTGCTAGGCAACGATCCTGCTTTAGAGCCGATTTTAACACAATAAGGGGCTTTTCATGACTACTCGCCTGTCCGTTTTCACCGCCTTGCTGCTCGCCACGTCCGCGCTGGCCGCGACCGGTCCTGCAAGCGCCAGCATCCTCGTCGAGGAGGCGGAGGCCGCTAAGGTGACCGACGGCGGCACGCGCTATGCGGTCCCCGAAGGCTGGAGCGAGACGGTCGCCGGCGACATCGTCACGCTGGCACCGCCCGAGGCCGACAGCACGATCCGCCTGGTCGAGGTGGGCGAGGCAGCCAACGGAAAGGCGGCGATCGCGGCGGCCTGGATGGCGGCGAGCCCCGATTTCGAGCGTCCCGTCGCAGTCGAGCGCGAAGTGCCGACCAGCAACGGCTGGGACGAGGCCTACGTGACCGCCTACACGATTCCGCCCGCCGTGGGGCGCGGGGCGCAGGCCGTCGCGCTGCGCAAGGGCGAGCGCTGGACCGTGCTGCTTGCCGACCTCGCCATCGCTACCGCGTCTAAGCGTGGCGCACAGATCGGCGAGATCAATGCCGCGATCGCGCCCACCGCTTACGAGAAGGAAAGCTTCGCGGGCAAGGAAGCGCGCGCCATCGACACCGCCTTCGTGACCGAGTTTCGCGACTGGCTTAAGGCGAGCATGGACGCGCTCCAAGTGCCGGGCGTCGCCTATGCGCTGATCGGCAAGGACGGAGCGATCCTCCACGAGGAGGGGCTCGGCGTGCGCGACCTGGCGAGCGGCGCTCCGGTCGATCCCGACACGCTGTTCATGGTCGGCTCGAATACCAAGGGCATGACCACGCTGATGATCGCCTCGATGGTCGAGGACGGGCTGATCGACTATGACGCCAAGGTCATCGACTACGACCCCGATTTCCGTCTCGGCAGCGCGGAGACGACCGACAAGGTCCTCGTGCGCCATCTCATCTGCGCTTGCACGGGGCTTCCGCGCAAGGACATGGAGTGGGTGATCAACACGCCCGCCGATGCCGGCGCGGGGTGGACCTACGACTTGCTCGCGGGGACCGAGCCGACCAGCGGGTTCGGCGAGGTATTCCAGTACAACAACGTCATCGCGGCCGCAGCCGGCTACGTCGCGGGGCATGTCCTCTATCCCGACCTCGATCGCGGCGCGGCCTACGACAAGGCGATGGACGAGCGCGTGTTCGGCCCGCTCGGCATGGACAGCGTGACGTTCAAGGTCGACGAGGCGATCGCCAGCGGCAACGCGGCGCTGTTCCACGGGCTCGACGGCGACGGCAAGGCGGTGACGATCGAGGCGGGGCCCAATCGCTCGATCTATCCGGTGCGTCCGGCGGGCGCGGCGTGGGCCGACATCGGCGACTTCGCATCCTACGTGGCCAACGAGCTGACCGAGGGCGTTCGCTCCGACGGCACGCGCGTGTTCGCGGCCGACGCGGTCACCGGGCGGCGCGTCCACTCGATCCCGATCGGCAAGGATGCCTGGTACGGCATGGGCGTGATGAGCGCGAACATGAACGGCGTGCCCGCGACTTTCCACGGCGGAGACGTGTTCGGCCACCACAGCCAGTACATCGCGCTGCCCGACGCGGGCGTCGCGATGGCGATCCTCACCAACGGCACCAGCGGCAGCACGCTCTACAGCGCCGCGATGCGCAAGTTCGTCGAGATGGTCTACGACGCGAAGGAGCTCAAGGCCGACGAGGCGATCGAGGAAGCGGTCAAGAACTCCAAGGAGGGGCTCGAGCGGTTCTGGTCGAAGCTCGTGCCGGTCGACGCCGATCGCGGGGACGCGTTGCTCGGCACCTACGAGGAAACGGCGCTCGGCCGCGCGACGCTCGTGAAGGAAGGCGAGGACTACTGGATCCGCCTGCCGAGCTTCTCGTCCAAGGTGATGCTGCGCGAACATGACGACGGGACCGCGAGCGTGGTGCTGACTGACGGCATGTGGCGCGGCGTGGCGCTATTGATCGGCGATGCAGACGGCCAACCGACGCTGACGCTCGACGACAGCCAGCACAAGTATCGATACGCGCGGGTCGACTAGACCCGTTCGCACCAGTCTGGCGGGTCGCCGGCAAGGCAGATGTCGGGCTTGCGGCCCGGCATCTTCCAATAATCGAACAGGCCAAGAGCCTGCGCGATGGCAGCGAATTCGTCGGTTGCCCAGACGTCGCGGTAGAGGGGCTTGGCGGTGTGCCACAGGAAAAACGGGCCGTTGGCGACGAGCGCGTTGCGCATGGCGGCGGCGGCCTGCGCGTTGTCGCCGAGCACCGCATAACCGCGTAGCGCGAGCGCAGGAGACGACTGCGCCATCCCGGCGAGCTCGGCGCGCATCGCGGCGAGCTTGGCTGGGTCGCGGCGCTGGGCCGCCTCGATCAGGTCGAGGTGGAACTGGGCGTACTGGCCAGTCAGATGCTTTTCGACGTGCGCGCGCGCCGCGTCCCACTGCTTCGCGCGCAGGTTATGGAAGATGATCGCCATGTGCACGACGGGCATCTCGCCCCAGCGATTGTCGAGCGCGGCGAGCACGCGCGCCGATTTCGACAGGTCGCCCGCGCCCTCGAGCGCTTCGGCCCAGACGATGGCGTAGGCAGGGCGGGTCGGATCGGCCTGCGAGTAGCGCTCCGCGATGGGAATTGCGGCATCGTAGCGTCCCAGCGCCATCAGCGTTTGCGCGTAGACGATGCCCTCGCACCCGCAATTGCTGAGGGAGGCCGCGATCGCCTGCTTCGAGAGATCCTCCCACTCGGCGAAGTCGTGCAATGGCGCGAACGGGCCGGCGGCATCCGTGCTCCCCATCAACCCGAGCGCGAGATAGGCCTTCACGCCCAACGCGCGCGCATTGTCCGGGTCGATCTCGAGCGCCTTGTCGATCGCCTCGCTGGCGGCCGCGCGCGCTGCGGCGCGTTCCTCGTTCGAGGCGCCGCCCGGCAGGCTGCTATCGGCGAGCATGTCGCCCAGATTGGCCCAGCCGTTGGCGAAGGCGGGCGCCTTGTCGACCACGTCGCGTAGCGTCGCGATGCGCTGGTCGAGGCTTTCCTCGGTCACGTCGAGGTAGCAAAATTGCGCCCACGGCACCGCCGCCCGCGCGGGCAACAGGACCGCATCGCCGCCCGCCGACAGGCCGCCGGTGGCGATGCAGCGCACGATCCGCGCGAGCCGCATGGCAAGGAAGAAGCTCGCATCCTCGGCATCGGCGGCGGGATATTCGAGCTTCGGCGAGAGCACCGGCGCGTCCATGCCGGGCACCCAGATCCTGGAATAGAGGGTGATGGTATCCGCGTCGGCGTCGATCGTGCCGGCGACCTGGAAGGCGTCGAGGTCGCGCGTGCCGTCGCCGGCGGTGGGGCGCACGCGCGTGGCGGCAGTGAAGCCCGAATTCATCTCGTCGACGATGGAGGCGGCGAAGGCGGGCGGGAGCGCGTCGCTGCGCATCTCGAACGGGTCGACGATGAGGCTCGGGCCCAGTTCCTCCTCGAAGAGACCGCTCTCGACCGCGACGCCGGTGGCGGCGAGCAGGGCGATCGCGCCCGCGCCGGCGAGGATGGCGGGGCGCGCATACCAGCGTTTGCCGCGCGCGGTGCTGGCGCGGTCGCCGCCGGGGCCTGCGCCTTCCTCGATCCAGTCGAGCAGCTTGCGCCATTCGGCACTGGAGGCGTCGAACCGGTGGTCGGACAGGTCGACCGCCTGGCGCAGCATGAAGGCGAGGGGCAATTCGCAAGGTTCGACCATGACGGGGACGAGCTTGCCGTGGTCCTGCGCGAAATGGGCCTCGGTGCGCACCCAGTCGGACTGGACCGCGCGGGGAGACCACATGACGACGACCGCGCGCGCCTGCGAAATCTCCTCCTCGATCATTGCGTCCCACGCGGCGCGCGGAGTGATCGCATCGTCCCACCAGACGGTCAGCCCCTCGGCGCGCAGCGCCTCGACCAGCCGCTCGGCGATGCGGCGGTCCTCCTTCTTGTAGCTGAGGAAGATGTCGGCCACGCAAGGTCCCCCGTCGTCTCACCCTCGGGGCGAAGACTAAGCGAGGCGGGCGCGGAAGGGAAGGCGGGGCCGAACGGCCCGCCGCACGCGCGTCAGGCGCGGCGGGCGAGGTTCATCAGGTCGGCATTCATCTCGAGCAGTCGGTCGAGCACTTCCTGCGGGCATTCGACCCAGGCGCGGCGGTTGTCCGTGGGATCGCCGCGCCGGATCACCAGCTTCTTCTCCTCGAGCCGGTGGAGGTGGCGCAGCGCGGTCGACTGGGGCACGCCCGACAGGTCGCAAGCGTTGCTGACCGCGAGGCGGTGGCCGCGCAGCTGGTGGACGAAGATTTCCTGCAGCATGTCCCACGCGGGATCGCGGAACAGGTTGGCGCCGACGAGGTCGTTGCGCTGCATCCTCAAGTGATGCCAGGCGTCGACGAAATCGACGATGTCGGGGGCGGCGCTTCCGGTGGGCACCTTGGGAATGTCGGGCAGGGGATAGCCCGCCGCAGCGTGCGATTCCGGGAAATTGGCGCCGGCGGCCATGACCATGAATTCGACCACCTGGGTGGGTTCGAGATCGGACTGGTCGGCGATTTCGAGCACGGCGGTGATGAGCCGCGCGATATCGTCGGGTTTCATTCTGTGGGGCAAGGCGTTGTCTCCGGTCCTGAACGGTGCCGTCATCTCGATCGGTTGCACTCGGTGTCTGTCGTCCTCGCGAGCCGTAAGGCGAGCCGCGTCTGTTCGGGCGACAGTTCGGACAGGGGTATGGTTGCGAGGCGCGGCTTGTGCCACGCCCGTGCGTCTTGCCTGATCATGACAAAGCGGCCCTCAATAATGTCGATCCGGCAAGGAGAGGGTCGCCGGAATGCTTCGCTTTGACAAGGATTTATCCATTTCGGGCCAATCGGCCCGGCGCGTCAGGCCTCACGCGCCATGGTTGCCAATTTGGTTACCGTATTGACGTTGCGCGCGGTCCCGATCTTCCAGAGCGGGAGCGACAGGCGGCTGGTGCCCTGGCCTTCCGGGAAGTGGAGGTAGAGGTGGCGGGCGCCGAGCGCGATTTCTTCGTTCGTGCGGTGCTTGGCGGCGTCGATGTCGGCCCGGGTGGGCGGGGAATCGAGGAACAGCACCATCGCGCGGTTGCCGGGTGCGTCGGGGAAGGGATCGGCGGCGAGGACGGCGTCGAGCTCGTCGGCGGTGCGGACGAGAAGGCCGACCGGGGCGCCGACATGACGCTCGAGCGCCGCGCCGAGATTGGCGCGGATCGCCGCCTCGTCCTCATCAGTGTCGATCAGCAGGTTTCCGCTCGCGATATAGGTGCGCGGATTGGCGTAGCCGCAATCGGAAGCGATGGCGCGCAGCGCGTCCATCTTGAGCGGCACGCCGGCGTTGATGGCGCGCAGGAGGATGACCGTTTTGGTCAACGCCTCAAATCAGTCCGCAGACCGGTTCCGCGCGGCTCGCCTCGCAGATGGCGGGACGGTGGTCGTCGCTGAGGCGCCAGTAGCCGGGAAGGTCGAGATTGCGCACGAGTGCGAGGAAAGCCGGCTGCGCACGCGCGCCCTTCATCGGGCTCGACCAGGCATGGACGAGGCCCCACAGGCTTTCTCGCTCGGCCCCGGCCACGAAAAAGTCCGCCAACTCCTTGTCGCGCCCCGCGAGACCAAGGAGCGTGGGAAGACGCGAATCGTACCATTCGATGCGGCCGAGCTGGGAGACGAGAGGAGCGGACGACGTCGTGATGGCGGCGCGATCACCCGATCGCAACGCATCGATGAGCGCGGGGACCTGTGCCCGTCCGGGTAGATCGGGAGAGGCGGCAACGACCGCGTCGAGGGCCTGCCAATCGCTCGTCCGTGCAGCGAAGACGAACTCGGCGATCCGGGTACCCGGGGTGCCGGGCCACTCGGACTTGAGCTTATTCAACAGGGCCTCGGCGTCGGCGGTGCGTCCGAGATCGAGCAGGAGGATGACCTTGGCGGAACGCGAATTCACGTCCGAGGGGTCGTTGGCCCAGATGCGGTCGATGGTGGCAATCGCCTCCTCGGGGCGGCCCATGCCGGTGAGCGCGTCGCGATAGAGTTGCGCTTCGCAGCCACAGTCGGTCGGGCGTAGCGAATTCGCCTCCTCGGCCTGGCGGTCGAACGCGGCGAAGTTGCGCAGCGGCTGTTCGCGGCGGATCGCCCCGAGAGTGTCGAGCGCGTCGAGCATCTTGAGCTTGGGATAGGAGGGATCGACCTTCAGACCGGCTTCGAGCGCGCGTCGGAAGTTCTTGTAGCTCTCCTCCTTCGTGTCGAAGGTGTAGAAATCTGCCAGCGTACCCCAGCAGCCTGCGCAGCCCGGGTCCTCGGCAACGACGGACTCGAGCCGGGCAATCTCGGTCTTGAGGTCGAACTCGCCCGTTAGCCCGATGCTGCAGCTTTGCGCCCAAGAACGGATGGCGGCCTCGGGGATGATATGAATGTCGCTGCCGCTCGAATCGCTCGCGGTGGCGATGCAGCGCAAGAGGACCGCGACCTTGTGGCCGAGATACTTGGCGGCGTTTGCCTCCTGCTCGCTCGGTACCTCGATCCGCGGACTGAGGATCGGGGAAGAAATCTCAGGCGCGTAGATCTTGGCGAAGAGCAGGATCTTGCCGTCGCCGCGGCGGATGTTGCCACTCATCTGGAACGCGTCCAGGTGGCGCTTGCCGTCGCCTTCGAGCGGGGTCAGGCGCGAGGCGGCGTCGAGCATGGCGCCGAGTTCGTCGGCGAACGCCTGGTCGAAGCCGGGCGGGATGCCGGGGCCTTCGACGATGGTGAAGCGGTCGACATAGACGTCGGGCGTGCCGGTGCTGGCGAGACCGAGCGACCCCTTGAAGAGCAACAGGAGCAAGGCGGCGGCAACGGCGAGGCCACCGAGAACCGCAGCCATCGGACGGCGCGGCGCCTTCATGGCGGAGGCGGGGGCAGGGGGGCCGGCAGGGGAGGGGGAAAGCGGAGCAGCGTCGGGGAGTCGGTTGGCGCCCGTGTGGACGCTTTCGATCCAGTCGAGCAGCTTGACCCAGTGCGGATCGTCGGTGGTGAACGTGCCGCCGGTAAGGTCGACTGCCTGGCGCAGCTTGAAAGCGAGGGGGATTTCGCACTCTTCGATGACGGCCGGGACGAGCTTCCTATGGTCCTGCCCGTAATGGGCCTCGGTGCGCACCCAGTCGGAATCGACCGATTGTGGGCTCCATAGGACGAGCACTGCGCGGGCGGCCGCGATCTGCTGTTCGATCGTCGCGTCCCACGCCTGGTGCGGAGTGATCGCCTCGTCCCACCACACTTCGTATCCGGCATTCTCGAGCGCGGCGACGATGCGCGCGGCGGTCGAGACATCCTCGCGCTTGTAGCTGATGAAGATGTCCGACACGCGATCCGTCCCCCAAGCCTGTGCGCGAAATTAGTGACTCAACGCGCGCAGAAAGTCGAGCGGTCAGGCCGGCGAAACGAAACTGTCGAGGACCCGCTTCTTGCCGGCCTTCTCGAAATCGATCTCCAGCTTGTTGCCTTCGATGGCCTCGATCTTCCCGTAGCCAAACTTGCCGTGAAACACGCGCTGGCCGACCTCCAGGTCGCTGCGGCCCTTCTTGCCTAGGCTGACGGCGCTGCCCTTCGCTTCGACGATGCGGGGCTGGTCGGTGGAGAAGCGCTCGCTGGCGCGTTGCCAGCCGGGGCCGCGGGTCAGGGTGCGCGCGGGCTGGCGGCGGGCGACGTGAGCGAAGGGGTCGCCATGCTCGCTCCACTGCGCGCGCCACAGGCTCTCGCCGCCCGTCATGGTCTGCTCCTCCTCGATATGGTCCTCCGGCAGTTCGCCGACGAAGCGCGAGGGGATTGAGCTGGTCCACTGGCCGTAGATGCGGCGGTTGGCGGCGTGGAGGATCGTCGCGCGCCGCCTCGCGCGCGTGATCGCGACATAAGCGAGGCGGCGCTCTTCCTCGAGGCTGGAGGTGCCGCCTTCGTCCAGCGCGCGCTGCGAGGGGAACAGGCCTTCCTCCCAGCCGGCGAGGAAGACGTTGGGAAATTCGAGGCCCTTGGCAGCGTGGATGGTCATGATGGTGACCCGCTCGCCCGACTTGTCGGCGTCGTGGTCCATCACCAGGCTGACATGTTCGAGAAAGGCCTCGAGCGTCTCGTATTCCTCCATCGCGCGCGCGAGCTCGGCGAGGTTCTCGAGGCGGCCTGCGGCCTCGGCCGACTTGTCCGCCTGGAGCATGGACGTGTAGCCCGATTCCTCGAGGATGACGCGTGCGAGTTCGGGCGCGGGAAGCTCGCCTGACATCTGCCGCCAGCGCGCGATGTCGGCGATGAAGCGCGCGAGGCTGTTACGCGCGGCGGGGCGCAGCTCGTCGGTGTCGAGGATCGAGGCGGCGGCCAGCAGCAGCGGCTGGCCCGCGGCGCGCGCGTACTGGTGGACGGTCGCGACCGCCTTGTCGCCGAGCCCGCGCTTGGGGGTGTTGACGATGCGGTCGAAGGCGAGGTCGTCGGCAGGCTGGTGGATGAGGCGCAGATAGGCGATCGCGTCGCGGATCTCGGCGCGCTCGTAGAAGCGGAAGCCGCCGATGATCTGGTAATCGAGGCCGATCGAGATGAAGCGTTCCTCGAACTCGCGCGTCTGGTGCTGCGCGCGCACGAGGATGGCGCAGTCGTTGAGCGAGCCGCCCTTGGAGATGTGGTTCTCGATCTCCTCGCCGACGCGGCGCGCTTCCTCGGGGCCGTCCCAGACGCCGAGCACGCGAACCTTCTCGCCCGCGTCGGCCTCGGTCCACAGCGTCTTGCCGAGGCGCCCGCTATTGTGGGCGATGACGCCCGAGGCGGCGCCGAGGATATGGCCGGTCGAGCGGTAATTCTGTTCGAGGCGGACGATCTTGGCGTCCGGAAAATCCTTCTCGAAGCGCAGGATGTTGGCGACCTCCGCGCCGCGCCACGAATAGATGGACTGGTCGTCGTCGCCCACGCAGCACAAATTGTTGTCGGGGGCGGCGAGGAGGCGCAGCCACTCGTACTGCGAACTGTTGGTGTCCTGATATTCGTCGACGAGGAGGTAGCGGAAGCGCTTGCGATAGTCTTCGAGGACGTCCGGATGGGCCTTGAAGATGGTGAGCATGTGAAGCAGCAGGTCGCCGAAGTCGGCGGCGTTCACGGCGCGGAGGCGCTCCTGGTACTGGGCGTAGAGTTCGGCGCCCTTGCCGTTGGCGAAACCCTCGCTCTCGGCGGCGTCGATATGGCTGGGCGTCCAGCCGCGGTTCTTCCAGCGGTCGATAAGGCCGGCGAGCTGGCGGGCGGGCCAGCGCTTCACGTCGAGATTGTTGGCCTCGATGAGCTGCTTGAGCAGGCGCAGCTGGTCGTCGGTGTCGATGATGGTGAAGTTGGACTGGAGGCCGACCAGTTCGGCGTGGCTCCTCAGCATGCGCGCGCACACGGAATGGAAGGTGCCGAGCCAGGGCATGGTCTCGACCGCGCCGCCGGTGATCTTCGCGACGCGCTCCTTCATCTCGCGCGCGGCCTTGTTGGTGAAGGTCACCGCGAGGATCTGGCTCGGCCAGGCGCGGCGGGTGGCGATGAGGTGCGCGAGGCGCGCGGTGAGCGCGGCGGTCTTGCCGGTGCCCGCGCCCGCGAGGACAAGAACCGGGCCCTCGGTGGTCATCACAGCTTCGCGCTGCGGCGGGTTGAGGCCGGCGAGCCAGGGCGCGTCGTCGGGCATGGGGGCGGGGGGCGGAGATTCGGTCACCAGCGACAGGTAGGGACGCGAGAACATTTGGGCAACCCGCTGGCGACTCGGCGGGCGCGGCGCGAGTCGCGGGCGAGTCGGAAGCGAGTCGCGGGGCGGAATCGGGTTGCGAATCGTCTGGGCAGGGGGTAGGGGCGCGGCTGAAATGGCGGACTGCCCCTCCGATTCCCGCTCTTTTCCACGATATCCCCGTTATCCACAGGCAGATTCTTCGAAATCGCCGTTGTGACACAAGGGGTTGGGGTGCATAACAGAATTGTGATCGGGACGACCGCCCGGCCTCCTTCGGGAGGAAGGAAACGGAAGTTCCGATCTCCGCCGGCAGGCGATGGGTGGCCATCAAAGCCTGCATCTAGTTCCTTCGGGAGCGGGATGTGGGGGCAGCCCGGACCAGCCGGTCAGAGGCGCCGGAAGTGCCGGTGCTCGGTCGCTGCGCCAGATGTCCTTCGGGGCGGACGGCGGCGCGAAGAGCCCGGTCCAAGAAGGGCCGCTGAACGCCGGATGGCTGCGAGACCTTCGGGTCGAGGGCCTGGAACTCCGGAAGGGAAAGCGGAGCCAGTCGAAAGTCTGGCAGGCGCACCCGGAAGGAAGACGAGGCTCCCTTCGGGGAGGACGTTCGGTCCGGAAGCGACGCCTGAGCGGTTGCGCCAGGATCGTAGACGGTTTGCCCTCCGGGGCGGACAAGGTCGCGAACACCGGTAACGCTTAGCTCGGCGCAGTGGGGGCCAGCAGCAATGCTGGCCCCCATTTCTGTTTCGGGGGGGCTCGCCCGGCAAGCGCTCCTGCCCATGTCGCTCCCCGGCCATCGGTCGAACCGCCCCTTCCAATTCCCACTCTCGCCACTAGTCTCGCGCCCGCACAGCAGGGAGACGAGCGATGAAGACATGGACGATCGCAGCGAGCGCGCTGGCGCTGGCGTGGAGCGGGGCGGCGAGCGCGGGCGAACCCGCCGATATTGCGGCGGCCGTGGCCGACACCGATAACCGCCGCGAAGACAATGTCGCGCTCGATGCCAACCGCCACCCGGTGGAGATGCTCGCGTTCGGCGGGCTCAAACAGGGGATGCGCGTGCTCGACCTGTTCGGGGCCAATCTCTACTGGAGCGAGCTGATGGCGCCCGCGCTCGGCCCCGACGGGCTGATTGTCATCTGGAATCCGAACCAGTTCCTCTCGCCCGAGGCCAAGGCGGGGTTCGAGGCCTTTCATGCGCGCCAGCCGCGCACGGTGCTGATCCACTCGCCGATGGAAAATCCGATCCTGGGATCGGGCTACGACCTGGTGCTGATGAACCTCGACTATCACGACGTCTACTGGGAGTCGGAGAAGTACAAGATTTCGCGGATGGAGCCTGCCACATGGACAGGCGCGATCGCCAAGGCGATGGCGCCGGGCGGCGTGCTGCTGCTTGCGGACCACCGCGCCAAGTCCGGCGCTGCGCCGCGCGAGTCCGTCGAGGCGTATCACCGCATCGATCCGGCCGTCGTCGTGCGCGACTTCACTGCAGCAGGGCTGGTACTCGAGGAGGAAAGCGAGCTGCTCGCCAATCCGGCGGATGGTCGCGAAACCAACGTGTTCGCGCCCGATATCCGCGGCAAAACCGACCGCTTCCTGCTGCGCTTCCGCAAGCCCGAATAGGGCCTAGGGTCGCGTCAGGAAGTCGCGCATCGCCTCGATCGCGCGCGCCCATGCGGGTTCGTGGTCGAGCACCATGTGGTTGGCGCTGTCGAGCGCGACGAACTCCGCACCCTTGATCCGCGCCGCGATTGCGCGTCCTTGCGAGAAGGGGACGACGGCGTCGTCGCGCGCATGGAGGACGAGGGTAGGCACCGAGACCTGATCGACGATGTCCATGACGTCGATCGTGCTGAAAGCCTTCTGCAGCGCGACGGCATTGTCGGGCGATGTCGAGACGCGCTGCAGTTCGTTGAACCAGCGCGTCTCATCAGGGTCGGCATCGGGCATGAAGAGGGTCGTGAACATCTGGCGGAAGGCCGGATTGTCGCGCCCCCAGCCGGTGCGGATCAGTGTCATCATCGCCTCGCGCGCGGCCAGCGCCTCCGGGTCGTCTCCGCGCTTGGCCCAGCCCTGCGCGTAGCCGCCGTAGAGGACGAGCCGCCGCACGCGTTGCGGATGGCGCACCGCGTAGGCGATCGAGACCGCGCAGCCCTGCGAGATGCCGAGCAGGTCGAACCGCTCGAGCCCGGCTGCATCGACCACTGTCTCGAGATCGTCGACGAAGGCCTCGAAGCTGATCGTGGGCGTATCCCAGTCCGACAGGCCGTTGCCGCGTTCATCGTAGCGAACGAGCGTGCTGAAGGCCGCCAGTTCGCCGATCCAGTGGCGCCACAGCGGACTGTCCCAGTCATATTCGAGATGGTTGAGCCAGTTGGCGGCCTTGACCAACGGCGGACCGTCGCCCGCGATCGAATAGGCCAGCCCGGTGCCGTCCTCGGTCATGCAGAAGCGGGTATGCTGCGGGGGCAGCGGGTCGCTCCCGCCGTCTCTTGACGCTGCCGGGTTCGCGCGCGATCCGCGCATTTCGCGGGGGACGGGCAGGTCGGCTTCGTCGAGCTTTCGCGCGCCCGCTTCGCGATGCTGCTGCGCTTCCTCGCGCCGCCCGGTAGCCTCGAGCAGGTCGACCAGCTTCATGCGCGCCACCGCATCGAAAGGGTCGAGCGCCGCCCAGCTGCGTGCGAAGCCGAGCGCACGCTTGGGATCGAGATCGCGCGAGACCAGTTCGCGCAACACGTCCAGCCGCCATCGCTTGGCGTCCTCGCGCATGGCGACCAGCCAGGCCTGGTATTCGTCGCAGCGCGGCAATTCGAGTCCCGCGAGGAATTCGCCGTCATTGCCCGCCGCGCGGAAAAGGTCCTGCAGCGAGACCGACCGCAGATCGCCGCGATGGGCCAGCGCGCGAAGGGCGTTCCAGTCGCTCGGCAATACGTCCCGATCGATCGCGACCGTCTCTCGGTCGGCGACCAGCGGATCGGGATCGGCGTCAGCGAAGGCGGACCGGAGCTTGGACAGGCTCCAGCGCAATGCACCGCGCGGATCGTCCGGCGTCTCCCAGAAGATGTCGCAAAGCCGTTCGCGCCGCGAGGGTCGTTCCTGCGTGGCAAGATAGGCCAGGAGCGCGCGCGTCTTCTTCGAGGAGGGCAGGTCCAAGCTCTCCCCGTCGCGCTTCAGTGCCAAGGGGCCGAGCAGTTTCAGCTCCAGACCGTCGCCCACCCGTGGAATCTCCTACCTTACCCGAAATCGTCGATTTCAAACGCAGATTAACACGATGAATTCCACTGGGCGAGATCACAAGCGGGCCATGGCCAACGCGGCCAAGAAACGAATTTCGAAAGGTCCGATCATGAACTGCATTTCGCTGAGAAACTTTGTCGCGGTGAGCATTCTCGCCGTCGTGTGCGGTACCTTCTCGGTGCTGCTTGCTGTCGCTCCCATCGCCTGAGGCCGCCATGTTCTCCCCATCCCTCGGCCTGGCGGCCACGGGCGAGGTGCGCGCGGATCGTACCAACGGCATCAACGTCGCCGGCTTCAACCGGCTCGTCGAACGCATTCGGTCCGATACCGCGCGCGCCAAGCTCTGCTTCAAGGTCAATACGCGCTGGACCGGCCAGACGCGCAGCGAGACCGTCATCGACCATTACGAGATCGGCGGCGAGAAGATCGACCGGCGCTTCAAGATCGTCGCCGACGAACCGCGCGCGCTAATGGGGCAGGACAGCGCGCCCAACCCGCAGGAATTGCTGATGAGCGCGCTCAACAGCTGCATCCTGATCGGCTGGGTGACCAGCGCGGCGCTCAAGGGTGTGACGCTCGAAACCTTGTTCATCGAGACCGACGCCGAGCTCGACATGCGCGGATTCATGGGGATCGACGAACGGGTCAAGCCCGGCTGTCAGTCGATCCACCTGACCGTCACGGTCGCGGGCGATGCACCCGACGAGGTGCTCTACGCCATCCACGAAGGCGTCCTCGCCCGCTCCCCCAATTATTTCGACCTCAGCACGCCGATCGCCGTGTCGGGGAGGCTCGAGATCCTACGCCACGGCATCATGCTCTGAAAGGAAGACAAATGGACATTCACATCACGAAGACGCTTCCCGAGACGATCGCGCGCCGCGCCATCACCCCGGCCAGCCCCAATTACGACGAGGCGCGCGCGCTCTACAATGGGATGATCGACAAGAAGCCGGCGGCGATCGTGCCGTGCCGCAACGCCGACGAAATTGCCGAAGTGGTCGCCTTCGCTCGCGAGAGCAATGTGCTGCTCGCGATCCGCGGTGGCGGGCATAACGGGCCGGGCCTCGGCAGTTGCGACGGCGGGATCGTCATCGACTGTTCGCCGATGACCGGCATCGACATCGATGTCGATGCGCGCACCGTCTCGGTCGAGCCCGGGCTCAGCCAGGGCGAGGTCGATCGTGCCACCGCACCCTACGGCCTCCATGTGCCCGCGGGGATCGTCTCGTCGACCGGGATCGCTGGGCTCACGCTGGGCGGCGGTCACGGCTATCTCGCCCGCGAATACGGGCTCACCATCGACAACCTGCTCGAGGCCGAGATGGTGCTCGCCGACGGGCGCCGCGTGACGGCGAACGAGCGCGAGAACGAGGACCTGTTCTGGGCGATCCGCGGCGGCGGGGGCAATTTCGGCGTGGTGACGAAGTTCACCTACCGCCTGCGCGAGGTCTCGGATGTCCTAGCAGGGCCGGTCTTCTACGACACCGAGCATACCGCCCGGATCATGCGCTGGTATCGCGAGGTGCTGCCCTCGATGCCGCGCAAGCTGTCGATGACGCTCGGGCTCAAGCGCTGCCCGTCGGCGGAAGGGTTTCCCGAGGAGCTTTGGAACCGCCCGGTGTGCGCGCTGATCTGCTGCTACGACGGCCCCGAGGAAGAGGCGCGCGGGGTTGTCGAGCCGCTGCTCGCCGAACTTCCCGAGCCGCTGATGAACGGGCTGATGGAGATGCCCTTCGTCGACTGGCAGGGTGCATTCGACCCGCTGCTCCCCAAGGGACTGCAGTGGTATTGGAAGGGCGATTACATCCATGAACTGTCGGACGGCGCGATCGAGGAGCATCTCAAGTTCGGTACCGACACGCCGTCCAACCTGTCGCTGATGCATCTCTACCCGATCGACGGGGCCCCGCAGGAAAGGGCCGCCGACGCGACCGCGTGGGGGACGCGCGATGCGACCTGGTCGATGGTGATCGCGGGGATCGACCCCGATCCGGCCAACGCGGCAAAAGTGATGCACTGGGCGAAGGACTATTGGACGGCGCTCCACCGCCACAACCGCCACGGCGGCGCCTACGTCAACTTCATGATGGAAGACGAGGGCGAGGAGCGTATTCGCGCGGCCTACGGCACCAATTACGACGGGCTGGTCGCGGTGAAGCGGAAGTACGATCCCGACAATCTGTTCCGGGTGAACCAGAACATCCGTCCGTAGGGAAAACGAGGGGGCGCCGGGAGATCGGCGCCCCATTTTGCATCGGATCAGCGCGCCGCGATCTCGCGGACCTTCTCGCTGTAGAGGCGGCCGACGGGCTGCTCGGTCTCGTCCTGGAGGCGCGCGACCCAGCGGCCCGAACTGTTGCGCGAGAAACCGGCGATGAAGTCGCGGCGCACGATCGCACTGCGGTGCAGGCGCACGAACAAGGCAGGGTCGAGCCCTTCCTCGAGCTTGGTCATCGAATGGTGGATGAGCCAGCTGCGATTGCCGACATGGAGGCGCATGTAGTCGCGCTCGGCCGACACGCGGTCGATGTCGCGCGAGGCGATGCGCACGAGGCCCGACAGGTCGGAGGCCCAGAATTCGTCGAGATAGGGGCTGTCGTCCTCGACGCCCGTCTTGTCCGCCGCCGTGCGGTCGCGCTGGGTCAGGAGCGCGCGGGCCCTCGCGATCGCCTCGGCGAGACGACCCGGCTCGACCGGTTTCATCAGGTAATCGACCGCGGCCACTTCGAAGGCGGCGACCGCGAACTGGTCGAAGGCGGTCACGAACACGACCGCAGGCGGCCGCTCCTGCTTGGACAGGGCGCGCGCAACCTCGATCCCGTCGAGACCGGGCATCGCGATGTCGAGGAGGAGCACGTCGGGATGATGGTCGGCGGCCTTTGAAACGGCTTCGTCGCCATCCTCGGCGACGCCCACCAGCTTCACCCCGTCGATGCGCTCGATCAGCAACTGGAGACGCTCCGCCGCAAGCGGTTCGTCGTCGGCGATCAGCAGCGTCAGCTCAGTCATCTTCCCCCTCCAATTTCGTGTCGAACGGCATCGCGATGGAGACGCGGTACCCATTGTCGACCGGCCCGAAGCGACAATCGGCGCGCCCGCCGAAATGGGCCTCGAGCCGCTGGCAGACGTTGGTCAGCCCGGTACCGGTCCCGGCCGGGCGCTTGCGATCTTCGCGCATCTTGGCGCCCGGCGGCGCCGAGTTGACGATGTCGATCTGGAGGCGCCCGTCGGCGAGCGGCTGCGCCTTGATCGAGATAGTGACCGGCGCGCGCGTCGCCGACACGCCGTATTTGATCGCGTTCTCGATGATCGGCTGGAGGATGAGCGCCGGCACCTGGCTCTCCTCGACCTCCTCTGGCACGTCGATCTCGACGTTGAGGCGTTCCGGGAAGCGGGCCTTCTCGATGTCGAGGTAGAGACGCTGGAGACCGATTTCCTCCTTAAGGGAGACGCTCGCGCCCGGGTCGAGCGAGAGCGACGTGCGGAAGAAGGTCGACAGTGCCATCAGCATGTTCTCGGCCTGCTGCGAACGTCCGCTCATCACCAGCGAGGAGAGCGAATTGAGCGTGTTGAACAGAAAGTGCGGATTGACCTGGTAGCGCAGCGCGCGGACCTGCGCGGCATGGGCGGCGGCCTCGGCCTCGGCGGCGCGGCGGCGGGCGCCAGCGACCTGACCCGAGGAGACGCCAGCGATGTAGACCGCGCTCCACGCGGCGAAGAAGAACAGCCACACGACCGCCGCATCGGCGGCGATGCGGGCTTTCTCGAGCTCGTCGAGCTCGTCGATGCGGGGCAGGGTGAAGACCAGCGGCTGCTCGCCCGAATTGCGCTCGATCGTGATCTCGCGCCCTTTCTGGACGATTACCGCGCCCTCGCGGGCCTGGATTTTGTACTTGGCCTCCCGGTCCTGCATCAGCGGCGCGGCGGCGATGACGACCAGCGCCTGTGCGATCGCGGCGACGAGGCTGGCGATCGACGCGATCAGCGCGCGGCGCCGCGTGCCGGCACCCTCCTCAACCGACTGGATGACGAGGTAGATGCAGACGGTGAGGATGATCCCGCTGACGACCATCGGCAGGCGCGGGACGAGCACGCCGAGCATGTCGCCCTGGAGCCAGGCACGGATCGCCACGGTGGCGAGATACAGGGCCCACATGGCCGCGATCGTCTTGATCGCGAAACGCCAGTCGCCGAACGGGTGGCGGGTCCGGGCCAAAATCGGAACGTGTCGCATCCCTCCCTGATAGGCGCATAGGGGCGCCAATCCTAGCCGCCGGGATGCGGGTTCGTAGAAAATCGCCTCCCTTCGGTCGAAGTCGCGTGCCGTCCGTCGAACGACGAGCGGCGGGAACGCCTTCGACGGGGTCGTCGTTGAGGCAGGAAGGGCGGGCGGACGTCCCGCGACGACAAGGAGAAGGGCCCGATGGGCGAGGACAGGATTACGGCCAAGGACGAGCCGAGCGAGAAGCTGGAAGAAAAGCTCGAGAAGAACCCAGAGAACGAGGATCTCAAGGTCACGGTCGGATCGGACGAATCCATGGATGCGTCGGACCCGATCAGCGCGACCCAGCCGGGTGGCGGCAATGACGAGCCGGTGCCTTCGTCGGGCTTTCCCGAAAAGAAGAAGTCGTAGCGCGACCGCAACAAGTCTTTCGGATCGTTGCCCGAAACCCACAGTGGCGCCGTGAATATCTCACGCGCGCCTTTCCGTGCTTGCCTGAAACCTGTGTCCCTGATTCAATGATGAACCGGGGATGGGATACTGGTTAACGAACGGGTAACCGGTACGGGGGTACATCTCACTTTGGGGCGAAAGGAGAGATGTGACGATGAGCGGATATTCGAGCAACCAGCAGTCGGCCAACGGCGCGATGCTGATTGGCGAGATGAAGGAGTTCGCGAGCTTCGAGAAAGCCACGCAGCGCTACATCCGCCGTTCGCTCGATGTCGCCTTCGGTCGCACGGACCCCATCGCCACCTGGGCGCGCGACGAGATCGAGGCCGCCTCGATCACCGCGCAGGCCCGCTTCTACAAGCAGCTCGACCATCTGCGCATGCAGATCCCCGACGATAGCGGCCTCGACATGCTCGAGCCCTTCCTCGGCATGCTGGTGACCCTGTCGGCCTACGACCTGGGCCAGGACCGGCTCGGCTGCTTCGCGAGCTACCGCTTTCTCTACGAGCGCCTGCTTGGCGCCGCAGTGCGCCCGTGGCTGCCCAGCGCCTTCTGCTCGGCCGCCGCGCTGCCGCATCTACACCCGGAGAGCCGCCGCCTGCTGCTGCAGTCGATCAGCGAAAGCGCGGCCACCGCGCCCGGCTGGTCGACCCGCGAACCGGTCTTCTGGCCCGAGTGGGTCGAGAAGGTCGACGTCGCCGCCGCCTAGAGGTCGAAGATTTCCGACAATTGGTCGAGGCTGTCCTCGACCGAGCGATGGAGGATGAACAGGCCGCTGGCCTGCTCCTCCCATGACGCGCGCTGCTTTTCGCGGTCGTCGACGAGGACGTCGCCCGGCGACCCGTAGCGCCACTTGTCGCGCGCCATGCAGGTGATCACCTCGAGGCGCGGGAAATGACGTTTCGCCCAGGCGCGCTTTTGGGGCTCGGCCCATTTGCCGATCGGAAGGCCCGTGAGGATGACAGGATCAAGGTGCGCCACGCGGTCCACCATTTCCATGGCGCCCGGTAGCGGGTCGAGATGCTCGTAGAAGCCGTCGGCGCGCGCGAGCGCCTTCCAGAAGCCGCCGACCCCGCGCTCCTCCTGGAGCGCGTGCGGGCTGAGGCCGGTCAGGCGTTCGACGCCGCCGTCGAAGTCGGCCAGCACGCCATCGCAGTCGAGGAAGAGCTTGCGGGTCACGTCGTGAAGCCCGGGCGGGTCGCGACGGATATTGGCGGCGCAACGTCGACCCATACGCGGGTCGCCAGCAGGGCGTTGCTGTCCTTGGGAACGACGCCCGCTTGCGGGTCGAGCGACCAGGTGATGTGGAAGATGCTGCCGTCTGGGCGGTCGAGGGTGCCGTCGACGCTCACCACCAGCGCCTCGAGCGCGCGGCCGTCATCGGCGTGGCCCACGACCTCGATCAACGCCTCGGCGGGAACGGGGGCGTTTGCACGGTGTCCTGCGAGCGTCACGTGATGCGCGATCGGATTGGGGTAGCGCGGCGGGAACCGGTCGAGCAGCGCGCGGCGACTCTCGTCGGTCAAAATCCAGCCCACCGCGCGCCCCATCAGCCGCGCGCGCCGATCTCGTCGAGCATCGACCTCGCAAGAAGCATCAGGCTGTCGTCGCGCGCGCCCATGACGACGACGATGTCTCCCTCGCGCGCCTGGTCGACGATGCGGGTGGCGATCGCCTGTCGGTCGGCGATGTGGGTCGCCGTGCCGCCCGCCTCGCAGACCGCCTCCGCCAGCCAGTCGGAGCCGCGGCTCCTGTCGACCGTGCCGCCCTGGTAGACGGGGTCGGGAAAATAAAGACTGTCGGCGGGGCCCAGCAATTCGGCAAAGGTCTTCGCCAGCTCTTCGCCCATCTGCCGGAGCGGGCCGTAGCCGTGCGGCTGAAAAAGCACGTGCAGGGGGCGCCCGCTGGCCCGGAGCGTCGTCAGCGTGGCGGCGACCTTGTCCGGGTTGTGCCCGAAATCGTCGTAGACGGTGATCCCGAACGCCTCGCCGACCTTTTCGAGGCGACGCTTGAGCCCGGCGAAATCGCGAAGCGATGCGGCGGCTTCGTCGAGCGGCACGCCGACCGCATCGGCCGCGGCCAGCGCTGCCAGCGCGTTCGAGGCATTGTGCGCGCCGGGCATCGGGACGGTGACCTCGACGATATGGTGGCGGTGATGGAGCACGAAGTGACTGGCGTCCGCCTCGAGGCGAAGGTCCGCGCCGTAATAGTCGAGCCCCTCGTTTCCGAAGCCGTAGGTGCGCGCGCCGTCGATTTCCAGCGCGGTCGCTTCCGCGTCGTCGCCGTTGACGAGGGCCGCGCCCGCCGCGTTGCCGAAGTCGGTGAATAAGCGCCTCAATTCGTCGAGCCCCTTATGGTCGAGCGTGACGTTGTGGATGATCGCGACACCCGGGCGGTAGAGCGCGATCGAGCCGTCGCTCTCGTCGACTTCGGAAACGAACAGGTCGGGATCGCCCGCCAGCGCGGAGGCGAAGGGGGCGTCGTCGTTCGCGAAATTCTTCATCACCGCGCCGTTCATGACGGTCGGATCGCGCCCCGAGGCATGAAGCATCCAACCGATCATGCCGGTCACGGTCGACTTGCCGCTGGTGCCGCCGACCGCGACCGAGCAGCGCGCGGCGTTGAGCAGTTCGGCGAGGAGTTGCGGGCGCGTCTGTCGCGGCAGGCCGAGCGCATTCGCGGCCGCGACGTCGGGCACGCTGTCCTCGATCGCGGCGGAGGCGACGAGGGTCATGCCCTGCGCTACGCCGCTTCCGTCCTGCGGGTGGAGTTCGACGCCCAGTCTTTCGAGATAATCGAACTTGGTAGCGACGCGGCCAGCATCGAGCGAGCGGTCGGAGCCCGACACCTTGGCCCCGCGTGCAGCGACGATCGCGGCGAGCGGGAGCATGCCGCTCCCCCCGATGCCGCAGAAGAAATAGTGGTTGGTCATCAAGACCGCCTATGCGAGATGCGGAGCGCTGAGGCAATCGGAGGACCCATGAAGATCGCCGTCGTCGCGCCGAGTTGCCCGCTCGATGAGGTCGCCGCCCGCCGCACGGCGGAGCGTGCGACCCGCTTCGGCGCGGAGCTTCACTTCCACCCGCAATGTTTTTCGCAGGCCGGGCATTTCGCCGGGCCGGACGACGAACGCCGCGCGGCGTTGCTCGAGGTGATGGCCGACGAGGAGATCGACGCGGTATGGTTCGCCCGGGGTGGCTACGGGTCGAACAGGATCGCGCACTCGATCATGCGCGCGCTGCCGCCCGAAGCGTTCGACAAGACCTACATGGGCTATTCGGACGCAGGCTTCCTGCTCGCGGGGCTGCACAAGGCGGGCTGCCGGGTAGCGCATGGCCCGATGCCGCAGGACGCGCTTCGCGAGGGAGGCGAGGCGGCAATCGACCGCGCGCTCGGCTGGCTGGCGCAAGGCGCGAAGGACGCGCTCGAGCCGGGCCTGTCGGACGGCGTACCCGCGATGGCGTTCAATCTCACGGTGCTGTCGCACCTGCTCGGCACCGAACTCGAACCCGATTTCACGGGCGTCGACCTCATCGTCGAGGAAGTCTCGGAGTACGAGTACAGGATCGACCGCGCGCTGTTCCACGTCACCGGGCAGGACAGCGTGCGCAAGGCACTGCGCATGCGCATGGGGCGGATGAGCGACATCCCCGAGAACGACCGGCCGTTCGGCAGCGATGTCGGTCACATCTTCGCCGACTGGTGCGCGCGCTCGGGGGTCGTGTTCGCGGGTGCTGCCGACGTGGGTCACGACGCCGCCAACCGGGTGGTCCCGTTCGGCGCGCGCAGCGCCTGATCCGGCCCTCCCGGGCAAATTAACCACGAAAGCGCGATTTTCCTCTGGCAAGCCCCTTGCGCACTAGAGAGGATTGCGCTCTACCTTAGGGCAGAACAACAGGAGGGAAATAATGGCAGAAGGTACTGGTCGGAAAGCAGGGGGCGGCTTGGCTCGCCCGGTGACCCCGTCGCCCGAACTCGCGGCGATCGTCGGGTCCAATCCGCTTCCGCGCAGCGAGGTTGTTTCGAAGGTGTGGGCGCACATCCGTGCCAACAACCTCCAGAATCCGCAGAATAAGCGGGAAATCCTCGCCGACGACAAGCTGCAGAAGGTGTTCGGCACCGACCGCTGCACCATGTTCGAGATGAACAAGCATCTCTCGAAGCATCTGAGCTAGTCGCCGTCCCGCAAGGGACTGTTTTTGGAAAGGGCGTGGCGTTTGCCGCGCCCTTTCTTTTTGCGCGACTCACGAGGGGAATCGGGCTTCTTGGGGGCGAGAAATACCGCCTCAGGCCCGCACGGCGCTGTCGAGCGGCTCGGAAGTGACCGGATAGCCCCTGCCATCGGGGATACAGACGTGCTTCCCGCCGTCCCGCTCCTCGACCCAAGGAACGATACGCTCGAGCGATTGGGCGGCGGCGTCGACAAAGGCCTCATCGAGGCTCGAAAAGCGCGCGAGGCGTTCCAGGTTGCGCTTGGTCGGGAAGATCGCGCTGGCCTCGCCCGAGGCGATGCGTTCCAGCATGGCGCGCGCGGACGTCCAGCAGGCCTCGCTCAGTTCGCTTTGCTGGACCGCGATGTCCCAGTCGCCATCGGGAACGCGGGCAAGCATGAACCACGTGTCGAAGCGGCGCGCGAGCTGCATCTTGGGTGCCCAGCGCGCGAAAGGGGCGATCCCGCCAAGATCGAGCGACAGGCCGCGCGCGGCGACGAGGTCGGCGAGTGTCGTGCCATCATTGACCGCGTCCTGTAGCACACGACCGTCTTGCGACGAGGGCAGTGGCGTCAGGCCGACGGGGATTCCCACTTCCTCGAGCGTTTCGCGGACCGCCGCGACCTTGGCGGCCGCGATTTCATCACCGTCGGCAAGGGCGTGGTCGCCGGCATCGATGCGTCCCCCGGGAAAGACCCAGGCGCCCCCCGCGAACGCCATGTCGCTGGTCCGACGCACCATGAGATATTCGGGCAGGTCGCCGCGCTCGCGACCGAGGATCAGCGTGGCGGCGGGGATATAGTCGGGCTCGTCCATCTGAGGATCGGCATAGGCACGGCGCGCGAACAAGAAAAGGGCCGGCGCACCACGCGGCGTGCCGGCCCCTCTCGCAAGGTTCGCAGGGGCGTTACAGCCCGACCACGTCCTCGGTCTCGCCGCCATCGGCGTGGATGTCGGCGGCGTCGATCTCGTCGGCCTTCTTCTCGCCCGCTTCCTCGAGCGCGTCGGCCTGCGCTTCGAGCGCCTCCTCGGCAGCCTCGTTCATCGCGGCGTCGGCCTGGGCCTCGAGCGAATCCGCCTCGTTCTCGTAGGCGTCCTCGACGGCGTCGGCGGCGGCGTCATCGCCCTGGCCGCCGCAGGCGGCGATGGCGAGCGAACCGGCCGCAACAATGGCAAAACGCAAGCTGGTCTTCATGATTGTCCTTTCTGCACATAACGAAAAGGCCGGGACGAGCCCGACCTTCCCGAAAAAATCGGGGCGGGTCGCTTCCTAGAGGAAAGCGGACCCGCCCGAAAGACGGACTTACTCGACGACCGGATCCGCGTCGTCGATCGCCTCTTCCTTGGCGTCGCCCATTTCTTCCATCTGCTCGGCCTGCGCTTCGAGCGCATCGGCCTCGGCCTCGGTCGCAGCGTTGTCGGCCGCATCCTCGAGGCTTTCCGCCTGGGCGTCATACTGGTCTTCGACGGCGTCACCGAGCGCGTCGTCGCCCTGGCCGCCGCAAGCGGCAAGCGCGAGCGAAGCAGCACCGGCGATCGCAAAAGCAATTTTCTTCATTGGATAGTCCCCTTCAATTCATTCCGTGTGGTGGCGTCAAAGCCTCAGCAACAGAACGGTTCCAACGCAGGCCACTTAAAGACGGTTCCGCTTGCGTCACGAAAAGTCAATTGTCTTGTCTGCGCGAAGGGCAGCGCCTATCTAGGGAGGGCCGGTTTTCCGGCTATGTCGGTAGAGTATCGCGTGGAATAGGCATTTCGGACCCGGGGGGCAGTACCCCGGCGCCTCCACCACCAGCCCCGCCACGATCGGGATTGCTGATGGGGGCGAAACAGGATCGACGAGTGCAATAAAGGCGCGGTTGCCGATCGGTATGAGACCACCGTGACGGCTCATTTTCACAAGTGCCAACGATAACGAGGCGCTCGCTATTGCTGCGTAACAAGTAACCTCACGGTGAACGTTACAAAGCCATAAGCGCGGTCGGACCCCACCGGGCAACAGAAGGGGATTCCAGCGGTTTGGGGGGTACCGGGCAACAGAAACCCCCCACTTCCTTCCCGGCTCGAAACAATCTATCGGGGTGCAACTTAACCTGCATCAACCGGGGGACCGATCATGCGCACCCGTTTTCTTCTTGCCGCCCTTCTTGCCGGCACGTCTGCCGCCGCCTTTGCCGAGCCGGTCCCCAAGGACCAACTGATGGTGCCGCCCGAAAGCGCGCAGGAATATCTCGTCGTCTCGCCCACCAACACGCATGGCAGCGAGTGGATGTGGACGACGGACGATGGCGCGCTCGCCTATCGCAAGTCGCAGAGCCTGCGCGGATGGATCACCGAAACCGATGCGCTGGTGAGGCTCGACGATCACGGCATGCCGGTTTCGCTCGAAGTGCGCGGCGTGACCACCGAGGGCGATGCCGCGGAGACGTTCTCGATCGCGGACGGTTCGGCGACATGGTCGGACGGGATCGCCGATGGCGAGGCGCCGGCGGGCAAGTTCTACCTCAACAAGGGCGGACCCGGCATCATGATGGGGACGCTGGCCGAAGCGCTCTACGACCATGAAGGGCCGCTCGACCTTTATCCGGGCGGGTCGGCCAGCATGCGTCTCGCCAAGGAAATCCATCTTGAGGACGAGAGCGGCGACCAGCATCTCGGCCTCTATTATATCGACGGGCTGGACACGCAGCCGCGCCCGGTATGGCTGACTGCGGACGGCGATTTCTTCGCCTATGTCGGCTACATGGGGCTGCTGCCCAAGGGTTATGAGGAGCACTACCTCTCCTTGAAGGCGATCCAGGAAGAGATTGCGGGAGAGGAGGTGCGCGCGGTCGCGGCTCAGTTCCTGACCGATGAGGCGCGCAAGCCGCTCCTCATCGACAATGTCATGCTGTTCGATGCCGATGCCGGCGCATTCGTCGCCGACCAGGCGGTGATGGTCGAGGGCGGCAAGATCGTCGCCGTCGGGCCTGCCGGTTCGATCGCGCCGGTCAAAGGCGCGCGGCTGATCGACGGGCGCGGCAAGAGCCTGGTGCCGGGCCTGTGGGACAGTCACGCCCATGTCGATGACGGCTACGGCATGCTGCAGAACCTTGCCTACGGCCACACCTCGCATCGCAGCCCCGGCATGGGCATCGAGGACTATGTGCGGCTCGAAAAGGCACGCAAGGCAGGCGAAATCCTCGCCCCCGAGACGTTCGCGGCGCAGATCATCGATGCGGTCCATCCCTTGTCGGCGCAGGGCGCGACCCTGGTCGACAGCGAGGAAGCCGCGATCGAGGCGGTGCGCGAAATCCACGATGCGGGCATGTGGGGCGTCAAGTTCTACACCTCGATGAACCCCGACTGGATCGCGCCCGCCGCAGCCGAAGCGCACAGACTCGGCATGCATGTCGCGGGGCATATCCCGGCGACGATGCGCCCGCTCGACGCGGTGCGCGCGGGCTATGACGAGATCACCCACCTCAACTTCGCGATCATGCAGGCGCTGCCGCAATCGGTGGTCGACGTGTCGAATACGGCGGCGCGCTTCGAGGGACCGGCGCAGTACGGCAAGGACGTCGATCTCGACAGCGACGAGATGAAGGCCTTCATCGCCGAACTGGTCGAGCGCGGGACCATCGTCGATCCCACGATAATGATCTTCGAAGGCTGGATGACGATGGGCGACGAGCGCGCGCTGGCACCGGCCTATGGTCCTTACGCAGGGACGATGCCGGTGGTGTTCGAGCGGGGCCTCTATGCGGGCGGCTATCCGCTGTTTGCGGACCTGAAGCGCAAGGATTTCGCGGCGAGCTACGCCAAGATGCTCGGCCTGATCGACCGCCTGCACGAAGCGGGTGTGCCGCTGGTGGCGGGCACCGACGGGTACGGGATGGAGCTTGTTCGCGAGATCGAACTGTACGAACAGGCCGGCTTGTCGAAGGAAGAAGCGCTGCGCAGCGCGACCATCGTGCCAGCCGAGGTGGTCGGCGTGGATGAACGGACGGGCTCGATCCGCGTCGGCAAGGAAGCCGACCTGCTGCTCGTCGACGGGGATGTGTCGGCCGATCTCGGCGCGCTCCGCCGGATCGATCTCGTCGTCAGCGACGGCGTTGCGATGGACGGCGATGCGCTGCGCAAGGCCGCGGGGTTCAGCGGGCGCTCGAAATAGGGCTCAGACGTGACTGGACTGGCGGGCGGCGCGCATCGCGTCGCTGCCCGCCGCACGTAACGCGCGCGAAACGCCCGATTGCGCCAGCCCTCGGTCGATCGAGCGGGGCAGCTTCCTGACGAGCGCGTTGATCAGCCGCATCTCGATTTCCGCCTGCCTGCCGCCGCCGGTTTTCGCCAGCGCGTGGATCAGGCCCGAAAAGTCGCGCACGTTGAAGCCGCTCATCAGCTCGCGCACGGTGACTTCGGCGAGTTGCGGGGCGAGAAGGTGCGCTTCGGCGCGCGCGTAGCCCATGCTTGCGAGTTCGTCCTCGAAGCGGGCGGGAAGCGCGTTACGCCAGGCGCGTTCGGCGATCCTGCGCTTGGCGCGGCGGCTGGCGGCGGCGCCGGCATAGAGCGCGGCGAGACCGACGAGGAACCAGGGCCACACGGGCTAGGGACGATTCTTCAGTGCGTCCCGGATTTCGGTAAGCAACTCGATTTCCGTCGGACCGGACGGCGCCGCCTCTTCCTTGGCGGCTTCGCGCTCCATCACCTTCTTCGCCTGGCGCACCATCAGGAAGATGATGAAGCCGAGAATGAGGAAGTTGAGGACGGTGGTGAGGAAGGCGCCCCAGCCGAGCACGGCAGCGCCGGCTTCCTTGAGGTCGGCATAGCTGTTGGGATTGCCCTTGAACCCTTCGGGCAAGTCGCCGAGCAGCAGAAAATAGTTCGAGAAGTCGAGGCCGCCGAAAATATAGCCGACCAGCGGCATGATGACCTCGTCGGTGAGGCTTGCGGTGATCAGCGCGAACGCCCCGGCGATGATGACCGCGACCGCGAGATCGAGGACATTCCCCTTGGCGATGAATTTCTTGAACTCTGCCAGCATGCCGATTCCCCCTGTGTCGGACTCATGACACTTTATGCAATCGCGCGGTCATTGAAAGAGGGTAACGATCTTCCTACCTGTATTAGTGACAGTACACACCAGAGGGGAAATCCATGACCAAACTGCGCCGTTTCGGCCTTCTTGCGCCGCTTGCCGCCCTGACGCTTGCTGGGTGCGGCATCAATTCCGTGCCGACCGCCGAAGAAGAGGTGAACGCGGCATGGGGTAATGTCGAAGCCGAATATCAGCGCCGCAACGACCTCATCGGCAATCTCGTCGAGACGGTGAAGGCGGCCGCGGGCAGCGAGGAGGATATCCTCACCCAGATTACCGAGGCGCGTGCCTCGGCGACCTCGGCCAACTTGTCGACCGACCAGCTCGACGACCCGCAGGCGGTGCGCGCCTATTCCGAAGCGCAGGCGCAGCTTGCCGGCGCGCGCTCGATGCTGGGCACGGTGATCATGGAGAAATATCCCGAACTCCAGTCGCAGCAGCGCTTCTCGGACCTGATGGTCCAGCTCGAGGGAACCGAGAATTCGATCCTCGTGGCGCGCCGCGACTACAACGAGGCAGTCCAGAACTATAACACGACCATCCGCACCTTCCCCGATGCGATCGGCGCGAAGATCATTCACGGCGCCGAACCCAAGGTGCCCTTCGAAAGCGCGCCGGGCGCCGACGCGCCCGTCACGGTCGACTTCGACAAGTAGGTGAGGGCGCTTCTCACTCCGCTGCTGGCGGGCTGGGCGCTGCTGCTGGCGGCGCTCGCCACGCCCGCTTGGGCGCAGGACTTCCCGCCGCCGCCCGAAGACACGTGGGTGGTGGACGAGGGCGAGTTCCTCACCGACCAGGAGGAGCTCGCGCTCAACCGGCGGCTGCAGGACAATTTCGACTCGACGGGGCGCGCACTCTATGTCGCGACCTTCCCCGACCTCCAGGGCCACACGATCGAGGATTTCGGCTACCGTTTGGGCCGCGAATGGGGCGTGGGCGATGCCGAAGAGGATGACGGCGTGCTGCTCCTCGTCGCGCGCGAGGAGCGCAAGATCCGGATCGAGACCGGCTATGGCGCGCGCGTGTTCCTGCCCGACATCATCGCAGGGCGCATCATTCGCGACACGATCACGCCTGCTTTCAAAAGCGGCGAGTTCGCCTACGGGATCGACGCAGGCGTCAGCAGGATCTTCGACGCGCTGTCGCTGAGCCCCGAAGAGGCCAGGGCGCATGCCGACGAACTGGCGGCGCAGGAAGCGGAGCGCGGCTCGCCGGCAGCCTATGCGGTTGGCGGGGTGATGCCTTTCTTCATCATGATGTTCATCTTCCTCGCCCTGGCGCGGCGCCGCTCGGGCAGGCGCTATCGCGGCAAGGGCAAGCGTCGGCGCGGTGGCATGGACTCGGGCGATCTCGCGATCCTCCTGTGGGGGCTCGACGCGGCGACGCGTTCGGCCTCGCGCGGGTCGCGGGGCGGCTGGGGCGGTGGCTTCGGCGGCGGCGGCGGGTTCGGCGGAGGCGGCGGCTTCGGCGGCGGTCTCGGCGGCGGCTCGTTCGGCGGCGGCGGCGCGTCGGGAGGATGGTGATGCACAGGCTCACTGCAGAAGATCACGAACGCGTCTCGAAGGCGATCGCCAAGGCGGAAGAAAAATCCGATGGCGAGATCATCGCGGTCGCTACAGACTATTCCGACAAGTATCACGACGCCGCGCTGCACTGGGCGGTCGCGGCTGTCATGATCATGCTCGGCGTGGTCGCGGCTTTCCCGCAGCTACTCGAGAACTGGTATGCGTTGCTGTTGGGTGCCTGGCAGGAGCCGAGCCTCCAGGCGCTGCTGACGCTGCTCCTCTTCTTCGCGCTGCTCAAATTCCTGGGCGTGCTCCTGTTTCTGCGCTGGATGCCGCTTCGCATGAAGCTGGTACCGGGCTCGACCAAGACGCGGCGGGTGCGCGCGCGGGCGATCGACATCTACAAGGCAGGCGCGGAGCGGCGCACGATCGGGCGCACCGGCATCCTCGTCTATCTGTCGATGGGCGAGCACCGCGCCGAGATCATCCACGACGACGCGATCACCGAGGTGGTGACGCCGGAGACCTGGGGCGAGGCGATGGCCGCGCTGCTGGGGCCCGTGAAGGAGGGCCGCGTCACCGACGGGATCGTCGCGGCGATCGAGGAAATCGGGGACGTCCTGGCCGAGCACTTCCCCAAGTCGAGCGAGGACACCAACGAGATTCCGGACAAGCTGATCGAGCTATGAGCGACGACGAACAGGTGATGTGGGCCGGGCGCTTCGTCACGGCCGTCAAGCAGGGGCAGTGGGAATATGTCCGCCGCTCGCGCGGGATCAGCGCGGTTGTGATCGAGGCGATCGTCGCGGGCAAGCTGGTCCTCGTCGAACAGCAGCGCGTGCCGATCGGGGCGCCGTGTCTCGAACTGCCTGCAGGCCTCGTCGGCGACGATGAGGGCGGCGAGGGCGACACGATCGCGCGCGCCGCGATGCGCGAACTGGAGGAAGAGACCGGCTACCGCGCCGGGCGGATCGAGACGGTCGGTGAATTCTATTCCTCGCCCGGCATGGTCAGCGAGGCCTTCACGCTGGTGCGCGCGCACGATTGCGTGAAAGTCGGCGAGGGCGGCGGCGTTCACGGCGAGAATATCGTCGTCCACGAAGTCGCGCTCGATTCTCTCGCCGACTTCGTCGCCAAGAAGCGGAGCGAGGGCGTCGGGATCGACGTGCGCGTGATGGCCTATCTCGTAGGACGCTGAGGACCGGTCGCAGGGCGCTTCCTTGCCGACCGGCTCCATCTGCGCCAGAAGGGCGCCGCATATTCGTTCAGGAGAGAGACGTTGCTGAAGAAGATCCTATTTGCGGGCGTTGCCCCGCTTGCCCTTACCGCTTGCGGAACACTCGGCCAGGACGCGGCCATCGCGACTGCTGAATCGATCGCGGTCGCGGCCGCCGACCAGCTCGAAGAAGCCGCGCGCGCGTCCAACCCGATGCTGGCCGAATGGACCGGCCCCTATGGCGGCGTGCCGCAGTGGCAGCTCTACAGCCTCGACCAGGTCGACGGTGCCTACGCGATCGCCATCTCCGATTACCTGGCCGAGATCGACGGCATCGCCAACAACCCTGACGCGCCGACCTATGCCAACACGATCGACGCGCTCGAGCTGTCGGGCAAGGAACTCGACCGCGTGAACAGCATCTTCGGCATCTACACGTCGAACCTGTCGAACGACGAGGTCCAGGCGCTCGACGCCAAATGGAGCCCCAAGCTGTCGGAAGCCGACGACAAGGTCACGCTCAACACCGCGCTCTTCCAGCGCATTAAGACGCTCTACGACAATCGCGCCAGCCTCGGCCTGACCTCGCAGCAGCTGCGCGTGCTCGAGCGCCGATACGATTACTACGTGCGCAACGGTGCCAATCTCGATGACGCGGGCAAGGCGAAGCTGTCGGCCTACAACAGCCGGTTGGCCGAGCTCTTCTCCGAGTTCTCCTCGCGCGTGATCAAGGATGAATCGACCTATATCACCGTGACCGAGGCCGAATTGGGCGGCGTCACGGACGACATCCGCTCGGCGGCGCGCGCGCTGGCCGAGGCCGAAGGGCTTGGCGAAGGCAAGTATGCGCTCAAGAACACGCGCTCGATCGTCGATCCGGTCCTGAGCTTCTCGACCAACCGCGACCTGCGCCAAAGGGTGTGGGAAGACTTCGTCAATCGCGGCGACAATGGCGGCGCGACCGATACCAACGCGATCATCGCCGAGATCGTCAAGATCCGCGCCGATCGCGCCGACCTGCTCGGTTACGAAAGCCACGCCGCCTGGCGCATGCAGGACACGATGGCGGGCACGCCGGCGCGCGCCATGGAGCTGATGATGAAGGTGTGGCCGGCCGCGGTCGCGCGGGTCGACGAAGAAGTCGCCGACATGATGGTCTTCGCCAGGAAGGACGGTCTCACCGAGATCGAGCCGTGGGACTATCGCTTCTACATGGAGAAGGTCCGCAAGGCGAAATACGACCTCTCCCAGGACGAGCTGAAGCCCTACTTCGTGCTCGACAACATGGTGAAGGGGATGATCTGGTCGGCCGAGCAGCTGTACGGGATCAAGATGGTCGAGAATACGGGCGCGGTGCCCGTCTTCCACCCCGACGTGCGCACCTTCGAGGTGACCAATACCCGCACGGGCGAGGATATCGGCCTGTTCTACTTCGACACCTATGCGCGCGACGGCAAGCGTTCGGGCGCGTGGATGAACAGCTTCCGCGTCGGCTCGAAGCTGACCGGGGACGAGCCGGGCCTGTTCACCAACAACAACAATTTCAACAAGCCGGGGCCGGGCGAGCCGGTGCTGATCAGCCTCGACGACACCCAGACGCTGTGGCACGAGTTCGGCCACGCGATCCACTACATGCTGGTCGACGTCGACTATCCGAGCCTGATCGGGTCGCAGCGCGACTTCGTCGAGTATCCTAGCCAGGTGAACGAGAACTGGGTGCTGACCCGTCCGGTGCTCGATCGCTTCGCGCGGCACTACCAGACGGGCGAGCCGATGCCCGACGAGTTGGTCGCCAAGATCGAGGCTTCCGACACGTTCAACCAGGGCTACGAGACGGTCCAGTACCTCTCATCGGCGCTGGTCGACATGATGCTCCACACCGATCCCGACGGAATCGTGGACGTCGATGCGTTCGAGAAGCAGGCGCTCGCCAAAATCGGCATGCCCGAGGAAACGGTGATGCGTCACCGCCTGCCGCAGTTCAACCACCTGTTCACCTCGGACGCCTATTCGGCGGGCTATTACAGCTACCTGTGGTCGGAAACGATGGACGCGGACACCTGGGCGGCGTTCGAGGAAGCGGGCGATCCCTACGATCGCGCGACCGCGGACCGGTTCCGCATCTTCCTCCTGTCGACTGGCAATGCGACCGACCGTGCCGCGGCCTATCGCGAGTTCCGCGGGCGCGATCCGGACGTCAACGCGCTTCTCAAGCGCCGCGGCTTCCCGGTCGAGGAATAGGGTTAGAGTCGGGCGGCCTGGGCGTTGGCCCAGGCCAGCTCGGCCAGAGGCTCGAGCGCCTTCGCGGTTTCCACCGCGTGGGCGCTCGATGCGTTTCCGCGCACCACGCGTCCCTTGATGCCGTGGACGATCGCGGCCAGCCGGAACATGTTGTAGACGACGAGATAGTCGAGGTCGGCGAGCCCCTCGCGGCCCGTGCGCTCGCAATAGGCGGCGACATAGTCGGCCTCGCTCGGGATGCCGAGCGCGTGCGTGTCGCGCCCCAGAAGTCCGGTGAAATTACCCGCCGAGGGCATGCGGTACATCAGCAAATGATAGGCGAAGTCGGCGCCGGGATCGCCGAGCGTCGACAATTCCCAGTCAAGCACCGCGCGCACCTCGGGCCGCTCGGGGGCGAAGATCATGTTGTCGCAGCGGAAATCGCCGTGGATGACGCGCACCGGTTCTCCCGAGCGGTCGGGGGCGTTGGCGCGTAGCCACTCGACAAGGCAGTCCATCGTCTCGAGCCGGCCGGCCTCCACGTCCTGTTCGTACTGGCCCGACCAGCGCGCGACCTGGCGTGCGACGAAATCCTCGCCCTTGCCATAGTCGCTAAGGCCGATGGCGGCAGGGTCGTAGCCGTGAAGCTCAGCGATGGTCGCGTTCATCGCGTCGAAGTGGGCGGCACGGTCGTCGGTGTCCGGGAAATGCGCTTCCCACACGATGCGCCCCTCGACCATGTCCATCACGAAGAAGGGCGTGCCGATGACGTCGGCATCCTCGCACAGGCCGTGCACTCTGGGCACCGGGAAGCCTTGGCGTCCGAGCGCGTCCATCACGCGATATTCACGCTCGACCGCGTGTGCGCCCGGAAGCAGCTTGCCCGGCGGCTTGCGGCGCATCACGTAACGGCCGCTTTCCGCGGTCAGGCGGTAGGTGGGATTGGACTGGCCGCCCTTAAACTGGTCGACCTGTAGCGGTCCCTGGAAGCCGTCGACATGCTCGGCCATCCAGCCCGCGAGGCGCGCCTGGTCGAAGCGCAGGCGGTCGGAGACGGGGCGCGTGCCCGTGTTGGCGTCGGTCCTGTCCATCGCGATGGCTTGGCATGGCGGGCGAGGCCGGACAAGGGCGCGGCTTGCAGGGCGCGCGGCGCCCGCCTAAGCGGGGGGCGACAGGGAGCCCATGAAGATCGACAATTTCGACCTCGACGATTTCGTCACCCGCGCGCTGGAGGAGGACCTCGGCACTGGCGGGGACGTGACCGGCAACTCGACTATCGATGCCGACGCGCGCTTCGCGGCCGTGATGGACACGCGCGAGGCGATCAGCGTGGCCGGCATCGAGATCGCTGCCGCCTTCTTCCGCCGGCTCGATCCGGACGTCGAGATCGACCTTCTGGTCAAGGATGGCGACCGCGTGCCGGCGGGCACCGACCTGATGCGCCTCAAGGGCAATGCGCGCGCCATGCTGGCGGCCGAGCGGCCCGCGCTCAACACGCTACAGATCCTCTCGGGCATCGCGACGATGGCGACGAAATTCGCGGACGCGGTTGAAGGGACGGGCGCGACCATGCTCGATACGCGCAAGACCATCCCGGGCATGCGCGCGGTCAGCAAATATGCCAGCCGGATGGGCGGGGCATCGAACCATCGCATGCGATTGGACGACGGGCTGCTCATCAAGGACAACCATATCGCCGTGAACGGCAGCGACATCGCGCGCACCGTGGCGCGCGCCAAGGCGGCCGACCACGGGCTCGAAGTGCAGGTCGAGGTCGACCGGATCGACCAGATCGGACCCGCGCTCGCTGCGGGTGCGGATCGGCTGCTGCTCGACAACATGCCGCCAAGCGTGCTGCGCGAGGCGGTGGCGCTGGTCGCGGGGCGCGTTCCGCTCGAAGCGTCGGGCGGGGTCAATCTCGACACGGTGCGCGCGATCGCCGAGACCGGCGTCGACTATATTTCCACATCCAAGATCACCCACGGAGCGCCAGCGGTCGACATCGGCCTCGATTATGCGATGGCCGAATAGGCCTAGGCACTGGCGCAATGGGGGCGGGCAGGCCTATAGGGTGCCCGAGCTTTTCAGGAGAATGACGTGTTCAAGGGGTTGAAGCCCATCCAGTACAACGGCAAGGAAGTTTGGCCGTTGATCGAGGGCGGCAAGGGGGTCTCCGCGACCAATCACATGAGCTCGGGCGCCTGGGCCGCTGCAGGGGGGATCGGCACGGTCAGCGCGGTCAATGCCGACAGTTACGACGCCGAAGGGCGCATCATCCCGCAGGTCTACGAGGAAATGACCCGTCGCGGGCGCCACGAGGAACTGCTGCAATACGCGATCGACGGCGCCACCGCGCAGGTCCAGCGCGCCTACGAGCTGGCCTCGGGGCGCGGGGCGATCAACATCAACGTGCTGTGGGAAATGGGCGGTGCGCAGCGCGTGCTCCACGGCGTGCTCGAGCGCTGCAAGGGGCTGATCGACGGCGTCACCTGCGGCGCGGGCATGCCCTACAAATTGTCCGAGATCGCGCAGCAATACGGGGTAAAATACCTCCCCATCGTGTCCTCGGGCCGCGCCTTCCGTGCGTTGTGGAAGCGGGCCTATTCGAAGTTCGAGGAAGGGCTGGCCGCGGTCGTCTACGAGGATCCGTGGCTGGCGGGCGGGCATAACGGCCTGTCCAATGCCGAGGATCCGCAGAAACCGCAGGACCCCTATCCGCGCGTCGCGGAACTGAGGAAAATGATGCGCGAAGGCGGAGTCTCGGAAGACGTGCCGATCGTGATGGCGGGCGGCGTGTGGCGCCTCGACGAATGGAACGACTGGCTCGAGAACGAGGAAGTCGGGCAGATCGCCTGGCAGTTCGGCACCCGCCCGCTGCTGACCCAGGAAAGCCCGATCCCGCCCGAGTGGAAGGCGCGGCTGATGACGCTCGACGAGGGCGACGTGCTGCTGCACAAATTCTCGCCGACGGGCTTCTATTCCTCTGCCGTGCGCAACCCGTTCCTGCGGGGCCTGGAGGCGCGCAGCGAGCGCCAGATCGCTTTCACCAAGGAAGAGGTGGGCGACCACAAGTTCGTGCTTGATGTCGGGGTCGGCACGCGCAAGAATTTCTACGTCACCAAGGGCGACCTCCAGCACGCGCGCGAATGGCATGGCGCGGGCTATACCGAGGCGTTGAAGACGCCCGACGACACGCTCGTCTTCGTTACCCCCGAGGAGATGAAGGAAATCCGCAAGGACCAGGCCGACTGCATGGGCTGCCTGTCGCAGTGCAGCTTCTCGAGCTGGGCCGACAACGAGAAGAATTCGACCGGGCGGCTGGCCGATCCGCGCTCCTTCTGCATCCAGAAGACGCTGCAGGACATCGCCCATGGCGGGCCGGTCGAGGAAAACCTGATGTTCGCGGGCCATGCCGCCTATCGGTTCAAGTCCGATCCCTTCTATTCGAACGGGTTCGTGCCGACCGTGAAGCAGCTGGTCGACCGCATCCTGACGGGCGCCTGATCGAGATGCGGGGTGGCGTTTTTCTTGCCGCGGCCCTGTGCCTCGTCGCCCCTGCGGCAGCGCAGGAGGAATCCGGCACGCCCTACTGGGCCTCGATCTCGAGCGGCAAGGCCAAGATGCGCACCGGACCGGGGCGCACCTATCCGACCATCTGGGTCTACCAGCGTCGCGACCTGCCGGTGCGCGTGACCAAGCGCTACGACAACTGGCGGCGCATCGAGGGACCGGGCGGAGCGGAAGGCTGGATGTCGGTTGCGCTCCTGTCCGAACGCCGGACGGGGATGGTCACCGGCGAGACTCCGATCGACGTCTACGACAAGGCCGACTTCGAGAGCGCGGTGCATTATCGCCTCAGCCCGGGGGTGGTCGGGCGCTTGTCGCAGTGCGACGGGCAGTGGTGCCGGATCAGCTTTACCGTAGGCCGCAAGGAACGCGGCGTCGGCTGGGTCGTCCAGGGCGCACTATGGGGCGTCGACGAGGACGAATCGTTCGACTGAACGTGAAAAGGGCGGCCACGACGGACCGCCCTTTTGCTTTCGTGAACGTGATCAGGCCGCGGGACGGACCGTCACGCTTTCCGAACCGTCGACCTTGGTCGCAACCCAGCTGCCGTCGGCACCGGGAGCACCATCGATCCAGCATTCGGGACCCGCATCGCCATCGGGATCGAAGCACATCTGGCCGTCGGCCGTGCGCTCGTAGGTTCCCGTCATGACCGCGCCGTCGGCGTCGGTGTCGCTGTAGGTACCGTCGGCGTTGAGCGTGGTCGTGCCGACGACCTGCCCGTCCGCAAGGACTTCATAGGTCCCGGGCTGCGCCGGATCGGCGGCAGCCGTGTCGGTGGCCGCCTCGTTGGCCATCATCACGTCGTCGCCGGCAGCGTCGTTCGCGACCTCGTCCTTGCCGCCGCAAGCCGCAAGACTCGCCACCGCGGCGAGCAGGATCAGTTTCTTCATGACAGTCCCCTTGTTACTTCGAAGGGGCGGCCATAGCAGATCGTGACGGGGGCGTCATCGCACCCCCGTCGCCCGATCAGGACGGCATCGCCATCTCGCGATATTCGACCCGCTTGACGCTCAGCGTCTCGCCCTTGTCGCTGGTCGTGTCCATGGAGGCACCGACCTCGTGCGGCGACAGGCTCCAGCACACTTCGCCCTCGTCGGTCATCGCGCTGGTGAAACAGCCCTTGCCGTCCTTGGTGACGTAGGTGCCGTGATCGGCATGCTCGCCGTCCATCGTTTCGGCGATGTAGTTGCCGTCTGCATCGATCGATTCGACGTAGGCGGTGCCTTCGCGCGTGAACTCCCAGGTCGTCCCGTTGAGCGCGAGCGAGGTGTCGGCCGCCGGTTCCTCGATCACCACGTCGTTGGTCATCGCTTCATTGGCGGCAACGTCGGCCGCGTCATTGTCCGCGCACGCGGCAAGCGCCGCGACACTGGCAAGCATCCAAACGATCTTCATGGGAAGTCTCCCTCTGTTGAGGGATCGGACAGATAGCACGAAGAAGGGAGACGCGATACGCCCGTTCGAATCCCGGGAAATTCGGCTCCAACAGCGCCCGCTTCGCCCTGGAACGAGGGCGAAGCGGCACGCGTGTCGTCAGGCGATCAGCTGGTGCGGACCACCACGTAGCTGTCGGTCGGATCGGCGTCGTTGGTCGTGCGCCAGGTCGTTCCGTCCATGGTGTCGGTGTAGCAGGTCGCCTCGGTCTGGCCTTCCATAGTCAGGCAGTAGGTCCAGTCCTTTTTGGTGTAGGTGCCCTTGGTCTCGACACCGTCGACGCTGGTGGTCAACGTGCCGTCGGCATTTATGGTCAGGTTCATGACCGTGCCGTCGTCCTTGGTGAGCGTGTAGGTGCCCGCGTCGGGCTTGCCGTCGGGGGCCATCGACATGTCGACGTCGGCCGCCGTGTCGTCGGCTACCATCGCGTTGTCGACGGCGGCATTGTCGAGAGCGGCATCGTCGGCAGCCTCGTTGCTGCTGCAGGCGCCAAGCGCGGCGAGCGCCGCGAGGAGAACAAGCTTCTTCATCGTCGAGAAACTCCATCCAATGGGGGCGCTTGATCGCGACGGCCCCCGGGTCGGTGAGGAGTCAATCTGCCTATACGAACCAAGTTACAAGCAAAACTTGGGTCGAGACGAAGGGCCGGCCTAGGCCAGCTCGACCGCGACGGCGGTCGCTTCGCCACCGCCGATGCACAGCGAGGCGACGCCCTTCTTGAGGCCGCGATGCTTCAACGCATTGACGAGGGTGACGAGGATGCGGGTGCCCGAGGCGCCGATCGGGTGGCCGAGTGCGGTCGCGCCGCCGTTGACGTTGATCTTGTCGTGCGGAATGCCGATGTCCTTCATCGCGAACATGGCGACGCAGGCGAAGGCTTCGTTGATTTCCCACAGGTCGACGTCGCCGACCGACCAGCCGGCTTTTTCCAGCACCTTCTCGATCGCGCCGATCGGGGCGACGGTAAACTGCGAGGGCTCCTGCGCGTGCGCAGCGGTGGCGACGATGGTCGCCACCGGCGCCTTGCCGAGCGCTTCGGCCGTCTTCGCGCTGGCGATCACCATTGCCGCGGCGCCGTCCGAGATGGACGAGCTTGTCGCCGCCGTGATGGTGCCGTCCTTCTTGAAGGCGGGGCGCAGCGTCGGGATCTTGTCGGGACGTCCGCGGCCGGGGGCCTCGTCGGTGTCGACGACGATGTCGCCCTTGCGGTCCGAGATAGTCACCGGGACCACCTCGTCGGCGAAGTCGCCGTCGGCGATGGCGCGCTGGGCGCGCGCGAGGCTTTCGATCGAATAGTCGTCCATGCTCTCGCGGGTGAGCTGGTATTCGTCGGCGGTGTCCTGCGCGAAGGTGCCCATCGCCCGGCCTTCCTCGTAGGCGTCCTCGAGCCCGTCGAGGAACATGTGGTCGTAGGCCGTGTCATGGCCGATGCGCGCGCCGCCGCGGTGCTTCTTGAGGAGGTAGGGGGCGTTGGTCATCGACTCCATGCCGCCCGCGACGATGACGTCGGCATTGCCGACGCGGATCGCCTCGTCGGCCTGGATCACGGTCTGCATGCCCGAGCCGCACACCTTGTTGACCGTGGTCGCCTGGACCGATTTGGGCAGGCCCGCCTTGAGCGCGGCCTGTCGCGCGGGGGCCTGGCCGAGGCCGGCCGGAAGCACGCAGCCCATGTAGATGCGGTCGATCTTCGCGCCTTCGACGCCCGAACGCTCGACCGCCGCCTTGACCGCCGCCGCGCCCAGTTCGGTCGCAGAGGCACCTGCGAGCGCGCCCTGCATCGAACCCATCGGGGTGCGCGCGTAGGAAAGGATGACGGTCTTGTCGGACATGAAAGGCTCCATGGAATTGAGATTTGTTGCACCTGCACATAGGCGCTTGTCTTCACTTGTCCAAGCTTGCTTGCACGCCGGGCGGGGCGAAATGGCATCCTTGCAAGTCGGGGCGCTGTGGGCTTTGATGCGGGCCAGTATCCGGGAGTGATGACTTGTTCTTCCTTTCTGCCTTGTTGGCCGCCATGTCGCCAGCCGCGCCGTCGACGGTTGTCGTTGCGACCCTCGCCGTGTCGTATCGCGAGGACTCGGCCCGGGAGAACGATACCGAAAGCGCCAAGCGCCAGAAATCGGAGCGCCAGCCGCGCAAGAAGTCCGATAGCTATTGCCGCAGCGACGGACTGTCGGTTCGGTGCGGTGCGGTCGGCACGACAATTTCCCCGATGGAGTAGCGGATGAAGGCCAACGCGTTCCTCGTCGTCTCGCTGGGCTGCCTGATGGCCGCCGGAGCTGCGGCGCAAAATGCCGGACCGAAGCCCTACGAGAACGTCAAGGTCATCCCCAAGTCGACCCCGCGCGCCGAGACGACAGAGCTGATGAAGCATTTTACCCGCGCGCTAGGAGTGCGGTGCAGCTACTGCCATGTCGGCGAGGAAGGCGCGCCGCTGTCGACCTACGATTTCGGCTCGGACGCCAAGAAGGAAAAGCGCACCGCGCGCTATATGCTCAAGATGGTCCACGGCATCAACGCGCGCTATTTCGCCGACGAGGGCACGCCGAGCGTCACCGATATGCGCAGGAACGAGGTGACCTGCTACACCTGCCACCGCGGGTCGACCGAGCCGCTCACCGACCGCCCCAAGGACTGACCCCGCTTGTCTCATGGCCCGCGCCGATGCTAGGCGCGCGGCCAAACAGGAGACAGTGATGAACGACATGCCCGGCCTCGACTTCCAGCTCGGGGAAATGGCGGAAGCGATCCGCGACACGACCCGCCGCTTCGCGATGGACAGGATCGAGCCGATCGCCGGCAAGATCGACGAGGAAGATCGCTTTCCGATCGAGTTGTGGCCGCAAATGGGCGAGCTGGGCCTTCACGGCATCACCGTCGAGGAAGAGCATGGCGGGCTGGGGCTGGGCTATCTCGAACATGTCATCGCGCAGGAGGAAGTGGCGCGCGCCTCGGCCTCGGTGGGCCTCTCTTACGGCGCGCACTCCAATCTGTGCGTCAACCAGATCCGCCGCTGGGCCAATGACGAGCAGAAGGCGAAATACCTGCCCAAGCTGATTTCGGGCGAGCATGTCGGTGCGCTGGCGATGAGCGAAGCGGGCGCGGGCTCCGACGTCGTCTCGATGAAACTGAAGGCGGAAAAAGTCGATGGCGGCTACCGCCTCAACGGCACCAAGTTCTGGATCACCAACGGCGCCTACGCCGACACGCTGGTAGTCTACGCCAAGACCGGCGACGGCTCGCGCGGGATCACTACCTTCATCATCGAGAAGGGTGACGAGGGGTTCTCGATTGGCCAAAAAATCGAAAAGGTCGGCATGCGTGGATCGCCGACATGCGAGCTGGTCTTCGACGACTGTTTCGTCCCCGAGGATCGCGTGATGGGCCCCGAAAATGGCGGCGTGGGCGTGCTGATGAGCGGGCTCGATTACGAGCGCACCGTGCTCGCGGGCATCCAGCTGGGCATCATGCAGGCCTGCCTCGACGTGGTGCTTCCCTATCTTCGCGAGCGCACCCAGTTCGGCAAGCCGATCGGCAGCTTCCAGCTGATGCAGGCCAAGATCGCCGACATGTACGTCGCGCTCAATTCGGCGCGCGCCTACGTCTACACGGTCGCCAAGAATTGCGACGCGGGCAACACCACGCGCTTCGACGCGGCAGGCGCGATCCTCTTGGCAAGCGAAAGCGCGTTCAAGGTCGCGGGCGAGGCGGTCCAGGCGCTGGGCGGCGCGGGCTACACCAAGGACTGGCCGGTCGAACGCTTCATGCGCGACGCCAAGCTGCTCGACATCGGCGCGGGCACGAACGAGATCCGCCGCATGCTGATCGGGCGCGAATTGCTGGGCGCGGCGGGCTAGGCACTAGTCCTGATCTGCATTAGCGTCCGCTCGAACCATTCGGGTGGATGCTTTGATGGATTATCGTTTTCTCGGCCTTTCGGCACTCCTGGCCGTCGCCGTCCCATGTGAGTCATCGTCCCAGAGCATTCAGCCGGACGCTATCGACGAGTACGTCGAGGGCTTTCTTGCCGAGCGCGGGATCCCGGGCGCCTCGATCGCGATCCTCGAGGACGGGAAGCTGGTGAAAGCGCAGGGCTACGGCCTCGCCGACATCGAGCATGGCGTGCCGGTGACGACCGACACGATCTTCCAGTCGGGCTCTCTCGGGAAGATGTTTACCGCGGCGGCAATCATCCTGCTGGAGGAAGACGGGAAGCTCTCGCTCGACGACCCGATCGCCAAATATTATCCGGACGCGCCCGACATCTGGAGCGGCATCCGCATTCACCATCTGTTGAGCCACACGGCGGGGCTGCGCGATTACGATCCAAAGGTCGACTGGCGGAAGGATTATGGCGAGGACGAACTCGTCAGGATTATCGCCGATACCGAGTTGCTGTTCGAGCCGGGCGCGCAATGGGCGTACTGCAATAGCTGCTACGTCGTTCTCGGCGCGCTGGTGAGCAAGCTGACGGGTTCGCACTGGAGCGAGTTCGTTGACGCGCGCGTGTTCGATCCAGCGGGGATGAAAACGGCGCAGATCATCGACGAGCGCAGGATCATCCCGCATCGTGCCAGCGGCTATGAGCGCGAGGATGGCGTGCTCAAGAACCAGGAATGGGTCTCGCCCGGTTTCCTGCGGACCGGCGACGGCGCGCTTTACTTCAGCATCATGGACCTTGCGCACTGGGACCAGGCGCTCCGGCGCGGCGATATTCTTTCCCCCGCGCATTACGACGCCTGGTGGCAGGCGTCGCCGCTCAACGACGGAAATCGCGTCGGCTACGGTTATGGCTGGGAAACCCATTATGGGGCGGGGCCGGCGATCGTGGAGCATGGCGGGATCTTCCAGGGCTTTCACAGCTACCTGATCCGTTACGACGATCCCGGCCTGACCGTGGCGGTGCTCGCCAATGCGCATCTCGGCTACGGCATCGACCAGGGGTTCGAGCGCGATCTGGCGCTTGGGATCGTGGCGCTCAAGAGGCCGGAATTGGCAGATCGGGTGGAAGTGCTCGGGCCAACGCAGGTCGGCGACCTCGCGCCGTTTGCGGGAAGCTTCCGGACGCCCGACGAGACTGAGATCAAGATCAGGGTCGATGACAAGGCGCTGCTCGTGAGCGGGTTGTCCAACGATGAGGTACGATATGTGCCCATTGGGCCGCGCACCTTCGCCAACCCGGGTGCGGACATGTTCTTCGCCAAGCTCCTGACGTTTTCCGAAGGAAATGCAGACGAAGCGTGGTTCGGATATTGGGAGGGGAGCCCGCTGACGCGATTGCGTCGGGTCGAGGATGGGACGGAGCCCGACTAGGCGCGAGTGTGAGAGGCGGGCTACACCATGGATGACGACCCCGACGACATCCGCTGCATGCTGATTGGACGCGAACTGCTGGGCGCGGCGGGCTAGGAATTCGCGTCGGTCGCGCTAGTCTCCCTCTGGATATGGGGAGAAATTCATGCGGATCATGACCGTGCCACTGCTGGCGGCCTTGCTGGCCGGCTGCAGTCAGGCCGCCGAACAGGGAGCCACGACAGGTGCGCCGAGCTTCGACGGGGCAGACTATGCGACCGAGGACGCGAAAGTCGCGCACGGGGAGCGGATTGCCGACCTGCTCGGCTGCGGCAGTTGCCATCGCGAGGATTATTCGGGTGCCGACTTCGGCGAGTTGATCCCGTTGATCGACGGTCTGTGGGCGACCAACATCTCGCGCACGCTGCCGAATTTCAGCGACGAGCAGCTCGAGACGCTGCTGCGCGAGGGCGTGCATCCCGAGCGCGACATCTACCTCATGCCATCGCGCACCAGCCAGTTCCTGAGCGAGGCCGACATGGACGCGCTGATCGCCTATCTGCGCACCATCGAGCCGACGGGCGAGCCGACCCCGGTGCCGCCCGAAGGTTTCGAGGACGCGGTTGCCGAACGCCTGCCGGACGATGCGTGGCGGATCGAGGAATATGGCCGCAAATTCTATCCCAACGCGGAAGAGGAAGCCGATTTCTACGCCAAGTATCGCGCACCCTCGCTGGGCGAAAATGTGGAGCGCGGGCGCTATATCGCGGCGGCGACCTGCACCAGCTGCCACGGGCCGGGGCTCGATGGCTATGGCGAGGCGGACGGGCCGGTCGACGGCGTGCTTGCCTACAGCGATGACGAATTCGAGACCCTGCTTGTCGAGAGCGTCGCGCGCGACGGACGCGTGCTCAAGGCCTGGTGGGGTGCCCCCCACGAGGGCGGCAAGTTGACGGCCAACGAGCGCATGGACGTGCTCTCTTACGTGCGTGCGCTGGCGGGGCAACGGGCGGAAAAATCCGCCGATTGATCTGGCTCAAGGAAGGGCGCATTCCTGTTCGTCTAGCATGAAGGTGAGGAGGAGTGTCATGCGCGCGATTGCCTGCCTGTTGGGAGTTGCCCTCTTGTCCGCCTGCTCGATCGGCGAGCGGCACGATCCGGTCCAGGGGCCGGGGCCGACCTACATGTTCCAGGGGGCGGGCGTGTCTGATCCCGCCGCGAAGCGCGCGCACGGGCAGCGGCTGGGCGAACTACTCGCTTGCTCGTCGTGCCATGGCGAGAGCTATCAGGGCGGCGCCTATACCGAGGATGCCGACGGCGGTTACGTGTTCGCCTCCAACCTCACGCTGGCGGTGCCGCGCCTGTCGGACGAGCAATTGACCAAATTGTTGCGCGAGGGCGTGCATCCGCGTCGGCCAAACCTCTGGTACATGCCATCAAAGAGCCTGCAGCGCCTCTCGCGCCACGACATGGCCGCTTTGGTTGCCTTCCTGCGCGCGCTGGAGCCGGCAGGCGAGGACTGGCCTGAACCGCAGAACGGCGAGACGACGACGGCGCTGCTCCAGCTCGGTATCCTCCAGGACGGGCCCGAGCTGGTCGAGGCCTATCGCGATCGGATGCCGCCCGATCTCGGCGACCAGGTCGGATACGGGCGCTACATCGCCTCGGTCACCTGTGCCGAATGTCACGGACCCGACCTGTCGGGCGAGATGGGGAGTGCGCCGCCGATCGGATTGGTCGCCGACCGCTTCGACCGCGCGGGGCTCGAGGCACTGACTGGCGCGGGCGGCGCGTCGACGCATGGCGAGGGGATGATGGGGCTGGTCGCGGCGCGCAATCTGTCGGTGCTGACCGATACCGAGCGCAGCGCGTTGGTCGACTACCTGCTGGTGCTGCGCGCCGCGCAATAACTCTATTCGCCGAACCTGATTCAGGTTAAGCAGTTCGCCTCCAACTGGGGGAGAAAAGCGATGAAGCGGATGTGGGTGCTGCTGGCGTCGGCCGGCCTGTGGGCGTGCAGTGCGGACAGCGACGATGCGGCGAAGGGGGCGGGCGATGCGCCCGACATTTCGCCCGCGGCGCTGACATTCGACGGCGGCGATTATGCGACCGACGCGGACAAGCTCGCCCATGGCGGCCGGATGGTGAAGGTGCTGGGCTGCCTCGGCTGCCACACCGACACCATGGAAGGGCAGAACATTACCGAGGGCGATCCGGCTTTCGGCGACATCTACGCCGCCAATGCGAGCCTGAAGCTTCCCGATTACAGTGACGAGGAATTGATGCGGCTTCTCAAGGAAGGCGTCCCCAAGGACGGGCACGAGATGACCTTCATGCCTTCCGAGATGTTCCAGCACGCCTCGGATGCGGACCTTGCCGCGGTGATCGCCTGGCTGCGCGCGAACATCCAGCCGAAGGGCGAGCCGCAGCCGCCCCACAAGCCTGGCCCGGCGCTCCAGGCGATGAAGGAGGCGGGCGAATATACCTACGTCGCCGAGATGGCGAGCCAGTGGAAGGACGTGCTCCCGCTCGATGCAGGACCCGAGACGGCCAAGGGGCGCTACATCGCGGGCGCGGCCTGCACCGAGTGCCACAACAACGAACTGCAGGGGTTCGAGAATTTCTCGCCCAACCTCTCGCTCGCGGCGATGTACGAGCCCGAGGAGTTCGTGAAATTGATGCGTGAAGGCGTGGGCAAGACCAAGCCCGACCTCGGCCTGATGGCAGTCACGGCGCGCGGACGCTTCGCCAACTTCACCGACGACGAGATCGCGGCGCTCCACGCTTACCTCAAGGCGCGCGCGGAAAACCTGCCGCCAGAATGAGGCGACATGGCTTTGCAAGTCGATGGCCGTTCGCTAGGGCCTTGGCCCCATGAGTGCACCGGTCATCGACAGCAAGGTCGACCTAGAGGGACCCGAGGCGAAAGCGCGGGCGAAGCATAATCGCGAACTGGTCGAGCGCCTGCGCGCCGACGTCGCCGAAGCGGCGAAAGGCGGGCCCGAGCGGCACCGCGAGCGGCACGTGTCGCGCGGCAAGCTCCTGCCCCGCGAGCGCGTCGAGCGGCTGCTCGATCCCGGCTCGCCCTTCCTCGAGATCGGTCAGCTTGCCGCGTGCGACATGTACGAGGGCGAGGTGCCCGGCGCGGGGATGATCGCGGGCATCGGGCGCGTCAGCGGCCGCCAGGCGATGATCGTGTGCAACGATGCCACCGTGAAGGGCGGCACCTATTACCCGATGACGGTCAAGAAGCATCTGCGCGCGCAGGAGATTGCGGAAGCGAACCGCCTGCCGTGCATCTACCTCGTCGACAGTGGCGGGGCGAACCTGCCGCACCAGGCCGAGGTGTTTCCCGACCGCGACCATTTCGGGCGCATCTTCTACAACCAGGCCAACATGTCGGCGAAGTCGATCCCGCAGATCGCCTGCGTGATGGGCAGCTGCACCGCCGGCGGCGCCTACGTGCCCGCGATGAGCGACGAGAGCGTCATCGTGAAGGAGCAGGGGACGATCTTTCTTGCCGGGCCGCCGCTGGTGAAGGCCGCGACGGGCGAGGAGATTTCGGCCGAGGACCTTGGCGGCGGCGCGCTCCACGCCAAGAAGTCGGGCGTGGTCGACCATCTCGCCGAAAATGACGAGCATGCGCTGACCATCGTGCGCGACATCCTCTCGACCTGTCCGGAAGGGGCGGAGAATGGCGATCTCAACTACGCCGAACCCCGCCCGCCCAAATACGACCCCGAAGAGCTCTATTCGATCATCCCCGAGGACGTGCGCGCGCCCTACGACGTGCACGAGGTGATCGCGCGCATCGTCGACGGCAGCGAGTTCCACGAGTTCAAATCGCTCTACGGCCCCTCGTTGGTGTGCGGCTTCGCGCATATCCACGGGATGCCGGTCGCGATCCTCGCCAATAATGGCGTGCTGTTCTCCGAAAGCGCCCGCAAGGGCGCGCACTTCATCGAACTCGCCGCGCACCGCAAGATCCCGCTGCTGTTCCTCCAGAACATCTCGGGCTTCATGGTCGGCGGCAAGTACGAGGCGGAAGGCATCGCCAAGCATGGCGCCAAGCTGGTAACCGCGGTGGCGACCGCGCAGGTTCCCAAGGTCACGGTGCTGATCGGCGGCAGCTTCGGCGCGGGCAATTACGGCATGGCCGGGCGCGCCTACAGTCCCAACTTCCTGTTCACCTGGCCCAACAGCCGCATCTCGGTGATGGGCGGGGAGCAGGCGGCGAGCGTGCTGGCGACCGTGCACCGCGACGCGGACAAGTGGTCGCCCGAGGAAGCCGAGGAGTTCAAGAACCCGATCCGCCAGAAATACGAGGACGAGGGCAACCCCTGGCACGCCACCGCGCGCCTGTGGGACGACGGCATCATCGACCCGGCGCAGACGCGTGACGTGCTGGGGCTGGCGTTCGCGGCGTGCCTCAATGCGCCCGTGCCCGACCAGCCGAAGTTCGGCGTGTTCAGGATGTAATGCGGATGTTCGACACTCTTCTCATTGCCAATCGTGGCGAGATCGCCTGCCGGGTCATGCGTACGGCGCAGGCCATGGGGATACGCTGCGTCGCGGTCTATTCCGAGGCGGACGCCAAGGCGCTGCATGTGCGGATGGCGGACGAGGCGGTGTGCATCGGGCCTGCTGCCAGCAGTGAGAGCTACCTGAAGGGCGACAGGATCATCGCGGCAGCGAAGGAGACCGGCGCCGAGGCGATCCATCCGGGGTACGGCTTCCTGTCGGAGAATGCCGAGTTTGCCGAGGCCGTGATCGACGCGGGGTTGATCTGGGTCGGGCCGAAGCCTGCATCGATCCGCGCGATGGGTCTGAAGGACGCCGCCAAGAAATTGATGGCCGAGGCCGGGGTGCCGGTGACGCCGGGCTTTATGGGCGAAGACCAGTCGGCCAAGACGCTGGCGAAGGAGGCCGACGCGATCGGCTATCCGGTGCTGATCAAGGCGGTCGCGGGGGGCGGCGGCAAGGGGATGCGCAAGGTTGACGACGCGAAGGATTTTGGCGACGCGCTGGAAAGTGTGAAGCGCGAGGCGACCTCGTCGTTCGGCAATGACGTGGTGATCCTAGAAAAATGGATCGAGAGTCCGCGCCATATTGAAGTGCAACTATTCGGCGACAGCCACGGCAACGTGATCCACCTGTTCGAGCGCGATTGCTCGCTCCAGCGGCGCCACCAGAAGGTGATCGAGGAAGCGCCAGCGCCCGGCATGAGCGAGGAAACGCGGCGCGACGTGTGCGCGGCGGCGGTGCGGGCAGGGCAGGCGGTCAATTACGAGGGCGCGGGCACGGTCGAATTCATCGCCGACGCGTCCGAGGGCCTACGCGCCGACCGCATTTGGTTCATGGAAATGAACACGCGCCTGCAGGTCGAGCATCCGGTGACCGAGGAGATTACCGGCGTCGACCTGGTCGAATGGCAGCTGCGCGTCGCGGCGGGCGAGCCGATCCCGGTCGAACAGGACGATCTCGTCATCGACGGGCACGCGATCGAGGCGCGGCTCTATGCCGAGGATCCCGCGACGGGCTTCCTTCCCTCGACCGGTCGGCTCGACCATTTCGACCTCGGCGACGAGGGGCGGATCGAGACGGGCGTCGAAGAGGGCGACATGATCAGCCCGCACTACGACCCGATGATCGCCAAGCTCGTCGCCTGGGGCGAGGACCGCGACGACGCCATCGAGGCGCTGGCCGACATTCTCGACGATCTCGAAGTGTGGCCGGTGAAGACCAATGCGGGCTTCCTGCTGCGCGCGGCGACCCATGAGGACTTCGTCGAAGCGAAGCTCGATACCGGCTTTATCGCGCGCCACGAGGACGACTTGATCCCCGACGGCGGCCCGAGCGACGCACACTGGCAGACCGCCGCGATGATCGCGGTCGCCGAGCCCGATCCGCAGCCGCTGGCGGGCTTTCGCCTCAACGCGAGCCCGCGCACTTCCGTCGCGCTCACGCACAAGGGCGAGACGCGGGTTATCGACCTCGCCGAGGTCGAGGAGACGCTGCCGGGCGCGGGCTTCGACGACGGGGAGCGCGTGGTGCTGTTCGTCGGCGGCGAGGCGACCGAATTCGCGCTGACATCGCGCGGCGTCGCGGGGGCTGCGGCAGGCGACGGGGCGATCCTCGCGCCGATGCCGGGCAAGGTGACCAGCGTCGACGTTTCGCAGGGAGAAAAGGTTTCCAAGGGGCAACGATTGCTGACGTTGGAAGCCATGAAAATGGAACACGGTCTCACCGCGCCCTTCGACGGAGTGGTGAGCGAACTCACGGCAGAGGCCGGCCAGCAGGTGCAGGTCGAGGCGCTGCTCGCAAAAGTGGAAAAGGAATAGAAATGGACGTCAACGGAGTTGCAGCAGTCGTCACCGGCGGCGCGTCGGGTCTGGGCGAAGCCACCGCGCGCAAACTCGCCTCGATGGGCGCCAAGGTCGCGATCTTCGACCGCAATGCGGAGCGCGGCGAACAGGTCGCGGGCGAAATCGGCGGCACCTTCTGCGAAGTCGACGTGACCAGCGACGACAGCGTCAAGGCGGGCTTCGAGAAGGCGCGCGCGGCCAACGGGCAGGAGCGCATCCTCGTCAACTGCGCGGGCGTCGCCAATGCCGCCAAGACGGTCGGCATGAACAAGGAAACGGGCGAGCGGCTGCTCTACCCGATGATCCAGTTCGAGCTGGCCATCAACATCAACCTGATCGGCTCGTTCCGCTGCATCGCCCACGCGGCGCAGGGCATGGTCGGGCTCGACGAGCTCGCGGACGGCGAGCGTGGCTGCATCATCAACACGGCGTCGGTCGCGGCCGAGGACGGGCAGATCGGGCAGGCGGCCTATTCGGCGTCCAAGGGCGGCGTGCTCGCCATGGCGCTGCCGATCGCGCGCGATCTCATGAATGACGGCGTGCGCGTCAACACGATCCTTCCCGGCGTGTTCAAGACGCCGATGGTCGCGATGATGCCCGAAAAGGTGCAGGACGCGCTGGGCGCGCAGGTCCCGTTCCCGAAGCGGCTCGGCAAGGCGGAGGAATATGCCGACCTCGCCGCCTTCATCTGCGAGACGCCCTATCTCAACGCCGAGAGCATCCGTCTCGACGGCGGCATCCGCATGGCGCCGCGCTAAGGCGATGAGTGATCTTGCGACACTCGACGCGCTCGGCGAGGCCGCGCGCGAAGCCGGCGAGGCGATCCTCGAGATCGTCCGTCGCGGCTTCGACGTCGAGCGGAAGGGCGACCAGTCGCCCGTCACCGAAGCCGATCATGCCGCCGAAGCGGTGCTGCTGGCCGCGCTCGCGCGCCATGCGCCGGGCGTACCGGTGATCGCCGAGGAGCAGGTCGCGGCGGGGAAGATCCCTGCGCACGACGACACCTTCTTCCTCGTCGATCCGCTAGACGGGACCAAGGAGTTCATCCGCGGCGGCGAAGACTACACGGTCAATATCGGGCTGATCGCAGGCGGCGTGCCGGTGATGGGCATCGTCTTCTCGCCCGCTACGCAGCGACTGCATCTCGGCCTCGTCGGCGAGGGAGCCTGGCTCGAAGGCGGCGGCCCGCGCCGACCGATCGCCACGCGCGAGCTGGGCGAGGAGCGCGTCGCGGTCGCGTCAAAGTCGCACCTCAGCCAGGACACGATCGACTATCTCGACCAGGCGTTCGGCGGGCGTTCCCCCGAGCGCGTGTCGGTCGGATCGAGCCTCAAGTTCTGCATCGTCGCCGAAGGTCGCGCGGACATCTATCCGCGCCTCTCGCCGACCTGCGAATGGGATACGGCGGCAGGCCATGCGGTGTTGCTGGCTGCCGGGGGACGCGTCGACGGGCCCGACGGCAAGCCGCTCGCTTATGACAAGAAGGCCTATCTCAACCCGGGCTTCGTCGCGACTGCGGGCTGGCAGGCGCCGGTGATCGGCCCCTTCATGCGCGATTTCAGCGGCGGCGGGGACATCCCCCAGGGAGTGTGACGTGCGCCGGGCGGGGCGGGCTTTCGAGCGCCGCCTCGTCATTGCCGCGCCAGCGGGCGAGCAAGGCGCGCGCGTCGGCGATTTCCTCGGGCGCGGGAATCGCTTGCAGCATCGCCAGTTCGCGGCGCGCCGCTATGAGCCTTTTTCGCAAGTCCTCGAGGTTCGCCGCGCTGGCGTGTGGGCCGGCATGGTCGAGCAGCGCCTCGGCCTCCCCGATACGCTTTTCGATCGCGGCGAGCCTGCGCGCACGCGGCACGGCGGGGGGCGATTTCCACAAAGGGGTCCTGTCCGTCATGCCCGCATCCATGCATCCGCGATGCTTTGCGCCGCTTTGCCGACACCGCCGAAACGGTGCATTTCGACCGTTGCGCTTGCGTAACGCGTAAGCGCGCGGTTATGAGCTGAAGCCTGCTCGGTTCACCCGGCCGCCAGTCGCGGCTTTTTGGGGGGATGCGGTGAACGAGCATTTCAAGACTTCGCAGGAGGCGCGTCTCGAGGGCGCGGTGAGCATCGTCGCGAGCGACGAGGCGGCGATCGGACGCGCGCGCGAGGGGCTGCGCCTGGCCTGTATCGGCGTGGGGCGGGTGACCCTGCTCGACGATTTCGACCCGGCGAGTATGGACGGCGCGGCCTACTGGTTCGAGCTGGGCGAGGGAATGCGCGACCCCTACGAGCGGCTGTGCGCGATCGACGAAGCGCTAGCCGATGCGCGGGCTCTCGCGGTCGCCTCGATCCATCCCGAGCTGATCGACCCGGCGGTCTACGTCCTATCCGAGCGCACCGAGTTGCTGATCGACCCGGAGGCGAGCGACAGGCTGGCGGGTGCGGTGGCGCTACAACGGCGCATCGATAGCGGGGTTGGCGACGGCGGCGCGATGAGCGACGAGAAGCGCCTGCGCGAATTGAGCGACGAGGTGGCGCGCATCGCCGACGCACTGGCGCGCATGACCGCGGGCCAAAGCGACTTCAAGGCGCGCGGCGCGACGCCGCGTCCGAGCGAGGAAGGCGTGCCCGAGGTCGACGCGGAGACGGTGCGCCGGGCGATCAAGCTGCGCCGGCTGCGCGAGAAGCACTTCGATGCCGAGCTGTTCGCCGATCCGGCCTGGGACATGCTGCTCGACCTGCTCGCCGCCGAGATCGCGCAGCATCGCGTTCCCGTCTCGGCGCTATGCACGGCCGCAGCGGTGCCACCGACGACCGCGCTGCGGTGGATGAAGACGATGGCCGATAACGGGCTGTTCGTGCGCCGCGCTGATCCTCATGACGGGCGCCGCGTCTTCGTCGAGCTGGCGCCCGAGGCGAGCCTGGCGATGCGCCGCTATTTTGCCGAAGCGGGGTCCTTGGTCGCGGCGTAGCATGATGGGTACGATTGCGATCGACATGTTCCCGGTCGGACTGGGGTCGGCGATGCTGGTCGAACTCGACCCCGGCGACGACCAGCCGATCCGCATCCTCGCCGATGGCGGGGTCGGGCATGGCGTTGCCGTGACCATGGTGAGGGACCGGCTGGCGCAGCGCTGGCCGCGCGGCCAGTTGATCGATCTCCTCGTGGGGACGCATTACGACGCGGACCACCTCAAGGGACTGGTGCCGGTCGTGGCGCATCCCTCCTTCGACATTGGCGAGGCCTGGCTCCCGCCCGTGCGCGATGCGCGTACGGACGAATTGTTGGGCAAATTGTTTGCCCGCGACGAGGACGGCAGCGCGTTGCAGCGTCACTTGCGCGACCAGGCCGACAAGATCGCGCAGGTCGAAGGGGCGGCAGGGCAGCTGGCTGAACGTTTCTCAATCGAGCGGGAAGCCGGACGCACGGCGCCTTTCGCCGATCGCGCGTTGGGCGAGGAGGACTTCCTCGGCTACGAAGACCCGGCTGCCGACGGTCACCGCGACGAGGACGAGCCGATCGACCGGCGCCCTCTCCCGCTGCGTATCGTGACGCGGCTCCAGGACATGATGGGCGAGGCGTGGAAAGGCGAATATGGCTTTGCGCCCTCGCGGGCCGAAGCGGCCAAGGCGCTGCTCGAACTCGATATCCTGAAGAGCCGGATCGCGTCGGGAGCGATCACGGCTATCCACCTTCACAAGCTGGTGCGCGCGCTGGTCGCCAAGGGCGTGGCGATGCGCTTTCCGATGATCACCAAGGGGAAACCCAAGCGCTATGGCTGGTCGCGCGCCGAGCGGCGTTTCTCGGTCCGTGCGAAGGGCGACGCTATCCTCATCGACCTGCTCGGTCCGTCGAATTGGCTGGCGGCGAAACATGGTGCCAAGCTACCGCGCGCGACGGCGCAGCTCCTGGCCTACATGACCTCGCTGCCACTCGAGGGCATCACGCCATCCAACCAGCTGAGCCTCATCTTCCGGCTCGAGGCGTTCGGGGAGGGGATGCTGCTGACCGGCGACAGCGGGTGCAGCGACTGGCCGGTGCGGCAGGGCACACGCACCTATCATGGCGCGCTCCTCAGGAAACTCGACCCGCTCGCCATCGTCCAGGTATCGCATCATGGCGGGCGCAGCCATCATTTCTTCCCGGTGCTGCAGGCGGCGCGTGTCGAGCGGCGCAAGATCACCTACCTGGTCAGCCAGGACGCGGCCAGCAAGGTGCGGCCGGGCGATGCGTTTCGCGACTATTGCCGCGGGGTGGCGCGCAACGGTTCGACCATCCTGTTCACCGAACCGCCGCGGCGCAGCCTCAGCCGCCCGATCGTGCCGCTGATCGGGGCGAGGACAGGGCCGGGCGAGGCGGTGTCGCTACGCTTTTCGCAGGGGCGCTGGCGGATCGCCGATCATCCTGTCGACGTGGGCGCATTGCCGCGCTAAGGGAGCGCCAGCAAGGGCGGTTAGCTCAGTTGGTAGAGCATCTCGTTTACACCGAGAGGGTCGGCGGTTCGAGCCCGTCACCGCCCACCATTTCTCTTCAAAGCGCGCGAACCAGCGTTTCGGCGACTGCGATCCAGGGCGGGTCGGTGACGACCTGCTGGCGTCCGCCTGCGGTGACGGGGAGGAGCAGGAACTTGTCGTCCTGGCGGTCGATCATGCGGCCGAACAGGAAGCGGCCCGCCGGGCGCGGGACGAGGACGTCGCGGTTCAGGGCCTTGCCATAATCGCCGTCGTCGAGGCGGCGGCACCAGATCTCGTCGCCGGCGCGATAGTCGCCGATGCCCGCCGAGACGGTCACCGCGACGAGGTCGGCGGCAGGGGTGGGGGGAAGGACGATCGCAGTCTTCTTGGGCGCGTGGACGCCGTGGGGGCCGAGGATCGCGGCGACGCCGACATCGTTGCGCTGCGGGTGATCGACCAGCTCGTTCGCCTCGACCCCGAGCGCGTCGGCGATGCGGTTGAGCCAGTCGACCGAGACGGTCCGCATCCCGGTCTCGAGCCGCCCGATCGTCTGCGGCGTGGTGGGCGGCTTGCAGGCCTTCGCCACCTGGTCGAGCGTCATGCCCCTGGCCTTGCGCACATCCCTGATCCGAGAGATCATCATCGTCCCCTTTGAACCAAATCGGTTTTCTTCCTGTCCTACATTATCGCCGACATGGCAAGAGTGTTTCGACTCGGAAATGGACAGGGGAGATGTGGATGGCCAAGAGGATGCTCGAGGAGCGCGCGCTCGAAGGCGAGACGGTCGGCGGCAAGCGGCATGGTCGCGCGCGCAGCGTGACGGTCAACCGGCTGGAAAGCCCGCTCGGCTGGCTGCTGGCGCGCGGGCACGTGACGCAGCGGCAGTACGATGCGGGCGAGCGGCTGCGGCTCGATTACGAACGCGCGCAGCTGGCGCCGCGCGTGACGATGGCGTGGGACGCGGCGCCGGTGGCCAAGGGGCGCGGCGGGTCTGCAAGCGCCTCGGAGGCACCGATGGGGCAGGTCGAGGCCAAGCGCCGCTTCGACGGGGCGCTCGAGGAAGCCGGCAAGGGCCTGTCCGACATCTTGTGGCGGGTGGTGTGCGCGGGCGACGGCATGCGCGAGGCCGAAGGCGCGCTCGGCTGGCCGGCGCGTTCAGGCAAGCTGGTGCTGGTGATGGCGCTCGATCGCGTCGCGGACTTCTACCGCATCCGCTAGCGCCTAATCCTCAAGGTCGGCCTTGAGCCCCTTGTCGGGGCCGCCCTGGCCCTGCTCCTGGTATTTCACCGCATCGAACGTCTCGGTGTCGAGCGCGTCAATCTTGTCCTCGTTGAGGAGCGCGGGGGCTTCCTCGTTGGGCGTTTCGGCATTGGTCGGCGTCTTCTTGTCGTTCGACATGTCTGCTCCTTTCCCTTTCCGAACGGGGCAGGGCGCCTCGACGTTCCAACCATGCAAAAAGGCCGCCGGATCGCTCCGACGGCCTCTTTGTCTTGTCGAAGGAGAGGAGGCTTAGGCCTTCTCTTCCTCGCTGTCGGTGTCCGCCTCGTCGCTAGCGACGTCTTCGGCTTCGACTTCGGCGGTTTCCGCCTCGGTCTTGGCAGCCGGGGCAGCGGTCGCAGGCGCTTCGGCCTCTTCGATCTCGCCATCCTCGCCCACGATCTGGCCCGGTTCGAGCTGCTCGTCGGTCACGGGACCGGCGGCCTGCGCGATCGCGGCCTGTTCTTCCTCGTACATGCGCGCGAGGATGTCGACGCCTTCCGCCTGCAGCTCGGCCTCTTCGGGCGAGCGGGCGACGTTGGCCTTGACCGTGATCTGGACTTCGGGGTGCAGGACGATGGTCACGTCGTGCATGCCGATGGTCTTGATCGGGCGAACCAGCTGGACCTGGGCCTTCTCGATCTTGAAGCCGTTCTCGTCCATGCCGGCGACCATGTCGCGGGTCGAGACCGACCCGTACAGCTGGCCGGTGTTCGAGGCCTGACGGATGAGGACCAGCGTGGTGCCTTCCATCTTCTCGCCGATCTTCTCGGCGTCGCCGCGCTTCTCGGCATTCTCTTTCTCGATGCGCTCGCGATTGGCTTCGAACACCGCCTTGTTGGCGGCATTGGCGCGCAGCGCCTTCTTGTTCGGAAGCAGGTAGTTGCGGGCGTAGCCGTTCTTGACGGTCACGACATCGCCGATACCGCCCAGCTTCTCGACGCGTTCAAGCAGGATCACATCCATTGTCTGTCTCCTTACTTCACGACGTAGGGCAGGAGCCCGATGTGGCGCGCGCGCTTGATCGCCTTGGCGAGTTCACGCTGCTTCTTGGCCGACACGGCGGTGATGCGCGACGGCACGATTTTGCCGCGCTCCGAGATGAAGCCCTGCAGGAGGCGCACGTCCTTGTAATCGATCTTCGGCGCTTCGTTGCCCGAGAAGGGGCACGACTTGCGACGGCGGAAAAACGGGCGAGCCATTAGTTGCGCTCCTTCTTGCCGCGGCGTTCGCGGTCCTTGCGCATCATCGCGGACGGGCCTTCTTCGTGGGCGTCGACGCGGATGGTCATGTAGCGGACGATGTCTTCGTTGATGCGGGTCTGGCGTTCCAGCTCCTCGACGGCCGCCGGCGGCGTGTCGAGACGCAGCATCACGTAGTGCGCCTTGCGGTTCTTCTGGATCTTGTAGGCCATCGATTTGAGGCCCCAATTTTCGGTCTCGACCACCTTGCCGCCATTGTCGGCGATGATCTTACCGGCTTCCTCGGTCAGCGTGTCGACCTGCGCTTGCGCAAGGTCCTGACGCGCGAGGAAGACGTGCTCGTAAAGAGCCATAGTCTTTTCTCTCTTTTTGGCCGATCGCTGACGCTGCACCATGCAAGCGCCCCTCCGGCTATCGTCGGTATTCTTGGCGTGAACCCGGCAAGCCGGGACGACGCCTATTCAAACAGGATTATTCGGGCGGAATCGCTTCCGTCCGGTCCTGCGGGGCGCCCCTTGCCGGATTTCCCGCGCGATGGCAAGCCCTTGGGACGGGGATGACGAGGGAGAATCGAGCGCGATGACGCACGAGGCCGACGAGGCGAGGAAGCTGGCGATGCGCTACAACAACCTCACCTTCGCTCTGTTCGGCGCGTGGCTCGCCATGCTCCCGATGTTCTGGCTGCGCGCGTTCGGGCCGCTCCTGTCGTTCGATGCGACGCCGATCGATGCGCCCGTCGCCGTGCTGTTCGCGGCGAGCCTGGCCAGCGCGCTCCTCGCCGCAAAGCTTCCTGGGTCCTACTACCGACCGCGTTCCTTCGAGACCCGCGCCCTCTACCGCCGGCTCGGCATCCGCGAATTTCGGGCGGTGATGAGCGATGGGGACATGATCAATCGACACGTCAGGACACGCCACCCGGGCTATGTCGTCCATCGCGGCGACGGGGCGCTCGCGGCGGCGGTCGAGCGCGGGATGCGGTCGGAACGCGCGCACCACGTGCTGTTCTGGTTCGGGCTCGGCACCAGTGCCTGCGCGGCGATCGGCGGTTGGTACGGCTGGGCGACCGCGATCGGCCTGGGCAACCTCGTCGGCAACCTCTACCCGATGATGCTGCAGCGCTATACGAGGGGTCGGCTGATGCGGGCACGACCGCGGCTCGTCACCGAATGCCTGGAGGGTGCCCATGCTTGACCATCGCTTCGCCAACGATGTCGATCCGCTCGACGATCTGAGCCTGCCGGGATGGGTCTATCACGACGAGCCGTTCTTCGAGGCGGAGAAGGCGGCCTTCCTGCGCAAGGCGCCGCAGGTCGTATGCCACGACAGCGAAATCCGCGCGCCCGGCGAATGGCGCAAGCTCGACTATCTGGGCGAGAGCGTGATCGTGGTGCGCGGCGACGACGATAAGGTGCGCGCCTTCCACAACATCTGCCGCCATCGCGGAAGCCGGCTGGTCGACGAAAATGGCGGCTGCGATCGCGTGCTGACCTGCCCCTATCACGGTTGGAGCTACGGGCGCGACGGTGCCTTGAGGGGCGTGCCGCACCGCGAGGAATATCCCGGGCTGGATGTCGAGGGACTGGGCCTGAAGCCGGTCGCGCACGAGGAGTGGCACGGCTTCCATTTCGTCACGCTGGAGCCCGGCGCGCCGTCGGTGGCTGAGATGATGGCACCCCACGAAGACGAGATCGCGCCCTACCGCTTCGCCGAGCTGGAGGCGATCGGCCGCGTCACGCTGCGCCCGCGGCGGCTCAACTGGAAGACGATCGCGGACAATTATTCCGACGGGCTGCACATCCCGGTCGGCCATCCCGGCCTCACGCGCCTGTTCGGCAAGAGCTACCGCGTCGAGGCGGGTGCGCATGTCGACAAGATGGAGGGGGACCTGCGCGACGCGCCGTCGGCCAACCTGTCCGAGCGCGCCTACCAGCAGCTGCTCCCGCACGTGCCGCACTTGCCCGAAAGCCACCAGCGCAAATGGCTCTATTTCAAGCTATTCCCCAACGTCGCCTTCGACATCTATCCCGACCAGGTCGACTTCATGCAGTTCCTGCCCGTCAGCGCGACCGAGACGGTGATCCGCGAAATCAGCTACGCACTGCCCGACGAGCGCCGCGAGATGCGCGCCGCGCGCCATCTCAACTGGCGCATCAACCGGCAGGTCAACGCCGAGGACACGGTGCTGATCGAGCGCGTGCAGGCGGGGATGGAGAGCGGGGCCTACGAGCCGGGGCCGCTAGGCACCAGCGAGGTGTGCCTGCGCAGTTTCGCGCGGCGTCTCCGGGCCGAGCTGCCGCAGGCGCGGCTGGCACACCCTCCCGCCTAGCCAAAGTGCGCGCGCCGCGCTAACCGCGCCTCGACAACAACAGGGGAGCGCAGATGCGCGCATTCATTTTTCCGGGGCAGGGTAGCCAGAAGGTCGGCATGGGGCTCGAATTGGCGGGCGCCAGTGGCGCTGCCAAGGACGTCTTCGCCGAAGTCGACGAGGCGCTCGGCCAGCACCTCTACAAGCTGATGACCGAAGGGCCCGAGAACGAACTGACGATGACCGCCAACGCCCAGCCGGCGATCATGGCGCACTCGCTCGCCGTGCTGGCCGCGATGGGCATCGAAGTGTCGGACAAGGCCGATTTCGTCGCCGGGCACTCGCTCGGCGAATATTCGGCGCTGGCCGCAGCGGGGACGTTCGGGCTGGCCGACACCGCCAAGCTGCTGCGCATCCGCGGCGACGCGATGCAGGCCGCCGTGCCGGTCGGCGTCGGCGCGATGGCCGCGTTGCTCGGCGTCGACATCGAACAGGCCGAAAAGATCGCGCAGTCGTGTGCCGAGGACCAGGTGTGCGAGGTCGCCAACGACAACGATCCCGGGCAGGTGGTGCTGTCGGGTCATGCCGACGCGATCGTGCGAGTGATCGAACGGGCCAAGGACATGGGCGCCAAGCGCGCGATCGGCCTGCCGGTGTCGGCGCCGTTCCACTGTTCGCTGATGCAGCCCGCCGCGGACCGGATGGCGGGGGCGCTGGCGGGGGCCGCAATGGCCGCGCCGTCGGTTGCGCTCTACGCCAACGTGAGCGCCGCGCCGACGAGCGACGTCGACCTCATCCGCAGTCAGCTTGTGCAGCAGGTGACGGGCCGCGTTCGCTGGCGCGAGAGCGTCTCGGCGATGGCCGACGCGGGCGTGACGCAATTCGTCGAGATCGGCGGCAAGGTGCTTGCCGGCATGGTCAAGAAGATCGCGCCCGATGCGGCCGTCACCAGTCTCGTCTCGATCGAGGACATCGAAGCTTTCGCGAAGGAACTCTAATGTTTGATTTGACCGGAAAGACCGCGCTGATCACGGGCGCTTCGGGCGGACTGGGTTCCGCGATTGCCAAGGCGCTTGCGGCGCAGGGGGCGCGGCTGGCTCTGTCGGGCTCGAACAAGGAAAAGCTCGAAGCTTTCGCTAGCGAATTGGGCGGCGACCATGTGACGCTGGTCTGCAACCTTTCGGACGGCGATAGCGTCGACGCGCTCGTCCCGCAGGCGGTCGAGGCGCTGGGCGGCAAGCTCGACATCCTCGTCAACAATGCCGGCATCACGCGCGACAATCTCGCCATGCGGATGAAGGATGACGAGTGGAACGACGTCATTACTGTCAACCTCGAGGCGGCGTTCCGCCTGATGCGCGCGGCGTGCAAGCCGATGATGCGTGCGCGGGGCGGGCGGATCATCAACATCAGCTCGGTGGTCGGCGAGACCGGCAACCCGGGACAGATGAACTATGTCGCCTCCAAGGCCGGCATGGTCGGCATGTCGAAGGCGCTGGCGCAGGAAGTCGCCAGCCGCGGCATCACCGTCAATTGCGTCGCGCCGGGCTTCATGACGTCGGCCATGACCGATGCGCTCGACGACAAGCAGAAGGACGGCATCCTTTCGAAAATCCCGATGGGTGCGATGGGTTCGGGCGAAGATATCGGGGCCGCGGTCGCCTATCTCGCCAGCGACGAGGCGGGCTACGTCACCGGCCAGACGCTGCACGTCAATGGCGGCATGGCGATGCCCTGATCGCGCGCTGCCCTTACGGCATCAACGAAGCCCCGGCGCCCGCGTCGGGGCTTTTTTGTGTGCCCCGCAACCCTTGATGGCCATCTTCGCGCACCTATATCGCCCCCCGAGAAGCGAATTCATTCCGGGGGCGCACCCGCGTGACCCCGGGGGCATTAGAGAGGGAAATCACCTATGACCAAAGTCATCGGCATCGACCTTGGCACCACCAACAGCGCTGTCGCCGTGATGGAAGGCGGCAAGCCCAAGGTCATCGAAAATTCCGAAGGCGCGCGCACGACCCCGTCGATCGTGGCCTTCACCAAGGACGGGGAGCGCCTCGTCGGCCAGCCGGCCAAGCGCCAGGCGGTCACCAATCCCGACAACACCGTGTTCGCGGTCAAGCGCCTGATCGGTCGCCGGTTCGACGATCCGATCACCAAGAAGGACACCGAACTGGTGCCTTACGAGATCGTCAAGGGCGCCAACGGCGACGCGTGGGTCAAGGCGGGCGGCGAGGACTACAGCCCGTCGCAGATTTCGGCCTTCATCCTCCAGAAGATGAAGGAAACCGCGGAAGCCTATCTCGGCGAGACCGTCACGCAGGCGGTTATCACCGTCCCGGCCTACTTCAACGATGCTCAGCGCCAGGCGACCAAGGACGCGGGCAAGATCGCGGGTCTCGAAGTCCTGCGCATCATCAACGAGCCGACCGCGGCTGCGCTCGCCTACGGGCTCGAGAAGGAAGACGGCAAGACGATCGCGGTCTACGACCTTGGTGGCGGCACGTTCGACATCTCGATCCTCGAGATCGGTGACGGCGTGTTCGAAGTGAAGTCGACCAATGGCGATACGTTCCTGGGCGGCGAGGACTTCGACGCGGCGATCGTCGAATATCTGGCCGACAAGTTCAATCAGAAGGAGAATATCGACCTTCGCAAGGACCGCCTCGCGCTCCAGCGCCTCAAGGAAGCGGCCGAGAAGGCGAAGATCGAACTCTCCTCGGCGCAGACCACCGAGGTCAACCAGCCGTTCATCACCGCACGCATGGAAGGCGGGTCGTCGACTCCGCTCCACCTCGTGGAGACGATCACGCGCGCCGACCTCGAGAAGCTGGTGGGCGATCTCGTCCAGCGCACCCTCGAGCCGACCAAGAAGGCGCTCAAGGACGCCGGCATGAAGGTCGAGGAGATCGACGAGGTCGTCCTCGTCGGCGGCATGACGCGCATGCCGATGGTCCGCGAGACGGTCGAGAAGTATTTCGGCAAGAAGCCGCACACGGGCGTCAACCCGGATGAAGTCGTCGCGATGGGCGCGGCGATCCAGGCGGGCGTGCTCCAGGGCGACGTCAAGGACGTGCTGCTGCTCGACGTGACCCCGCTGAGCCTCGGCATCGAGACGCTGGGCGGTGTGTTCACCCGCATGATCGACCGCAACACCACGATCCCGACCAAGAAGTCGCAGACCTTCTCGACCGCCGAGGACAACCAGAACGCGGTGACGATCCGCGTCTTCCAGGGCGAACGCGAGATGGCGGCCGACAACAAGATGCTCGGCCAGTTCGACCTCGTCGGCATCCCGGCCGCGCCGCGCGGCGTGCCGCAGATCGAGGTGACGTTCGACATCGACGCCAACGGCATCGTCAACGTCAGCGCCAAGGACAAGGGCACCGGCAAGGAACAGCAGATCCGCATCCAGGCCTCGGGCGGTCTTACCGACGACGACATCGAGAAGATGGTCAAGGAAGCCGAGCAGTTCGCGGAAGAGGACAAGAAGCGCAAGGAAGGCGCCGAAGCCAAGAACCAGGCCGAAAGCCTGATCCACGCGACCGAAAAGCAGCTGTCCGAGCATGGCGAGCTGGTCGACGATGCGGTCAAGACCGAGATCGAGACCGCGCTCAAGGGAGCCAAGGACGCCGTCGAAGGCGGTGATCCGGAAGCGATGAAGGCCAAGACCGAAGCGCTGGCGCACGCCGGCATGAAGCTCGGCCAGGCGATCTACGAGAAGCAGCAGGCCCAGGGCGGCGCGGAAGCGGGCGAGAATGCCGGCGCCGACGGCGAGGCCAAGGCGGACGACGAGGATGTCGTCGACGCCGAATTCTCGGAAGTCGACGAAGACGAAAAGGCCTAAGGGCACATGGCGGGCGGCGTGAAGCGATCGGCTTTGCGCCGCCCTTGCCATGCGCGGGGAAGTGTTAGGTCATGAGCGTCCAGACCGATTATTACGAACTGCTCGGTGTCGCGCGCGACGCCGACGGCACCGCCATCAAGTCGGCCTATCGCCGGCTGGCCAAGGAATATCACCCCGACCGCAATGGGGGGTGCAAGGAAAACGAAGCCAAGTTCAAGGCCGTGTCGGAGGCCTATGACTGCCTCAAGGACCCGCAAAAGCGGGCGGCCTACGACCGCTTCGGCCACGCCGCCTTCCAGAACGGCGGTGGCGGGCAGGGGCCGTTCGGGGGCGGCAGCGCCGACTTCTCCGATATCTTCTCGACCATCTTCGGCGATTTCATGGACGAGGCGCAGCGTCGTGGCGGCGGTCGCGGCGGGCCGCAGAATGCCGGGCGCGGTTCGGACCTTCGCTACGACCTGGAGCTGACGCTCGAGGAAGCCTTCGCGGGCACCGAGAAGAAGGTCGAGATCGAGACACTGTCGCCGTGCGAGCCGTGCGAAGGCAACGGGTCGCGCGGGACGTCCAAGCCCCAGACCTGCACCACCTGCGGCGGCGCGGGACGCGTGCGCGCGCAGCAGGGCTTCTTCATGGTCGAGCGCGGCTGTCCGCAATGCCTTGGTTCTGGGCAGACGATCGCCGATCCCTGTCCCAAGTGCGACGGCGAGGGCCGCGGTCTCAAGAAGCGCCGCGTGACCGTCGACATCCCGGCGGGCGTCGATGAGGGCACGCGCATCCGCGTGGCGGGCGAGGGCGAAGCGGGCGTGCGCGGCGCGCCGGCAGGCGACCTCTATCTGTTTGTCCACATGAAACGCCACCCGATCTTCGCGCGCGAGGGCACGACGCTGGTCGCCGATTGTCCTGTCAGCTTCACCACCGCCGCGCTGGGCGGCGAGATCGAGGTGCCGGGCGTCGATGGCGAGAAGATCGAGGTCAAGATCCCGGCTGGCACCCAGTCGGGCGAGACGATCCGTCGTCGCGGCGCGGGCATGAGCGTGCTTCGCGGACGCGGTCGCGGCGACATGGTCGCGCGCATCCTCGTCGAGACCCCGACCAAGCTGTCGAAGGAGCAGAAGGACCTGCTCCAACAGTTCCGCGAGACCGAGACGGGCGACGAGTGCCCGGCAGCCAAGGGCTTCTTCACGCGCATCAAGGAAATGTTCGAGGGTTAGGCAAAGCGCGTTCGAGCGTGTATCGGTACGCCTCCGAACCAACCGGAGGAGCCGACCCGATGCGCCCGTTCACGATGCTTGCCGCCCTTGCCGCCGCCACTGCCATGCCTTGTCCCGCGCTCGCGCAGGACGACATGAGCGAGGTCGAGATCAAGGTCGAGAAGGTCTCGCCGCAGGTCGCGGTGCTCTACGGCCAGGGCGGGAACATCGCAGTTCACACGGGCGGCGACGGCAATGTCATGGTCGACGACCAGTTCGCGCCGCTGACCGACAAGATCCTCGCCGCAGTGGCGACGCTGGGCGAGGGGCCGGTACGCTTCCTCGTCAACACGCACCACCATTACGACCACACGGGCGGCAACGAGAACATGGGCGCGCGCGGCGCGCTCATCATGGCGCACGACAATGTCCGCACGCGGCTGGAGGAGAAGCTCGCTGAGGCGGAAGCCAAGGGCGAGGGCAGCGCGGAGGGCGCCAAGGGCCTCCCTGTCATCACCTTCCTCCACGGGGTGACGCTCCACTGGAACGACGACGAGATCGTCATGGTCCATGTCGAGAACGCGCACACCGATGGCGACGCGATCGTCCATTTCACCCGCAACAAGGTCGTCCACATGGGCGATACCTTCTTCAACAAGGTGACCTGGCCGTTCGTCGACATCGACAGCGGCGGCTCGATCAACGGCATGATCGCGGCGGTCGAGGCGACGCTGGCGATGACCGATGCGGACACGGTCGTAATCCCGGGTCACGGCCCCGTCACCGACCGCGCGGGGCTGGCGGCCTATGGCGAAATGCTGACCGCGATCCGCGACGGTGTGCAGGCGGGCATCGATGCCGGCCGGGATCTCGAGGCGATCCAGGCCGAGAAGCTCACCGACGGTTATGATTGGGAAGACGGGTTCATGAGCGGCGACCAGTTCGTCGCCGCCGTGCACCGCAGCCTCACGATGGCGGAGTGAGCCACTCCGACACGCGCCGCGATACCGTCGCGATCGTATAAGGTTTCTGAAGAACGAGGCGTTTGGCGTGGCGCTCGGGCAAGTGTGCCTGCTCGCCGTAGCCGGTCGCGAACACGAACGGGATGCCGAGATCATCGAGCCGGTCGGCGACCGCATAGCTGTTCTGGTCGCCAAGGTTGATGTCGAGCAGCGCGAAGTCGGGCTTCTTGCGTTCGATTTCGGCAAGCGACCCCGCGACCGTCCCCTCGACCGTCACGCTTGCCGCGCCCAGGCGCGTCAGGATGTCCTCGGCGTCGAGCGCGATGATCAGGCTGTCCTCGACCAGGAGGATATGCTGGCCGTCGAACAGGTCGCCGACCACCGGCTTGCGTGTTTCGACGACCGCTTCGTCCCGGTCATGCGTGGCCATCGGTACCATCTTGGCGTCGCCGTCTTCACTCAGGTGACGTGCGGGAATGCGAAACGTCGCGCGGAACCCTTCCCGGGCATAATCGAGGTCGGCCGAACCGCCCAGATCGTAGGGCACGCTATGTTCGATGATGGTGGTGCCGAAACCCTGCCGCGTGGGCGGGGAAACGGGCGGACCTTCCTTTTCGGTCCACGAGACGATGAGGTCGCCTTCATTGTTGCGCCGCCAGTCGACCTCGACGTTGCCACTGTCCGACAGGCTGCCATACTTGGCGCTGTTGGTGACGAGTTCGTGGACGACCAGCGCCATCGTCGAATAGGCCTGCGGCTTGAGCATGACGGGCGACCCGCTGGTCATCAGCCGGTCCTTCTGGTGGACGAGGAAGGCGGCCACCTCGGCATCGATCAGGCCCTTCAGGGGGGCCGGGCCCCAATGGTCGTCGGTAATCTGGTTGTGGGCGCGCGCGAGCGCGTGGACTCGCCCGTCGATCATCGCGACGAAATCCTCGACGCTGGTGCCTTCGGGCGGCTTGGACTGGCGGATGAGGCCGCGGATCAGCGAGAGGATGTTGCGCACGCGGTGGTTGAGTTCCGCGATCAGCAATTCCTGGCGGTCGTTGGCGGCCTGGCGCTCGATATTGGCCTCGTCCGAAAGCCGCAGGACGACCTCGATCAGCGTCGCGCGCAGCGTCTCGGCGACGCGGCGCTCGGACTCGGTAAACGCGACGGCCTTGCCTTCGACCAGCTCCTTCCACTCGGCGAAGCTTTCTCGCGGCGTGAGCCGCGCGCCGTTGGGTCCGTAGCTGACCGGTTTCTGCGGGTCGCCCGCCCAGCGCACCGAACGGATCCGTTCCTGGCGGAAGAGAACGACATAGTCGCGCGGCGTTCGGCTGATCGGGATGGCGAGCATGCCGGCCGCCTGGCTCGCAAATTCGTGCGCTTCGGGCAAGAGGTCGCCGATATGGTCGGTCGTATAGACCTTGCCCGCCGCGATCCCGTTGAGCGCACGAACGATGCGCGCGAACTGGCCGGCATCGGGCGTCTGTCCGGAGAAAGCGTGGTTTCCGTTGATCCACACGCCCACCCCGTCGGCGGGGATCGCGCGGGTGAGGATGTCGGACAGCCACTGCGGATCGTTGAGCAGGCTCTCGTCGGAGGCGACCGAGCCGAGCAAGTGGTCGGAGATGTCGCGAGCGCGCCGCTCGTAATCCATCATCCGCTGACGTTCGCGCGATTCGATGCGCATTGCGAACATCTGCGCGAACAATTCGCACACCGAACGGCGCTCGAAGCTGGGGCAGCGGGGACCGGCATAATGGTGGCACGCGACAAGCCCCCAAAATTCGCCGTCGACGATGAGCGAGATCGACATGGAAGCCTTCACCCCCATGTTCCTGAGATATTCGACGTGGATCGGCGAGACCGAGCGCAGCACGGCGAGCGACAGGTCGAGAGGCTCTCCATGCGCGTTCTTGGCCGGCACGATCGGGACGGGCTCTGCCTCGATGTCGGTGATCATGCGTAGCAGGCTTCGCTTGTAGAGTTCGCGCGCTTGCTTCGGGATGTCGCTGGCGGGGTAATGGAGGCCGAGGAAGCTGCCGATGCCCGACTTGGCGGCCTCGGCAACGACCTCGCCCGATCCGTCCTTGTCGAAGCGGTAGATCATCACGCGGTCGAAGCCGGTCAGTGCGCGGACCTGGCGTGCGCCTTCGCGGAAGAAACCTTCCATGTCGTCGGCCTGGTCGAGCCGGCTGACCATGCCGCGCACGGTGCCGGTCGCATCGCCGTAGCTCTTTTCCTTGGTCGGCTCGGCTTCGACGATGATGACGCCTTCGTTCATGTGGATGGCTGCATCGAAGCGCGCGCCCTGCTCGGTCAGTTCGACGTCGAACAGGCGTTCGACCGCATTGTCGCCGCGCAGCAGCGCGAGCCGGTTGCGCAGCGCATGGATTGCCTCGCCCGTGATGAAGTCGCTGGCCGGGTGGCCGATCATGTCTTCCGCGGTCGTGGGGAGATATTGGCTGACGTTGGTTGAAGCGCGCATCACCATCCAGTCGGATGACAGCGCCATGAGGAATCCGATCGGCTGGATCGCGCCGAGGAGGTGGATCGGCTCACGGTCGCAGTTGGTGAGGTCGACCTCGAATTCCGGATCCTGTTCGCTCATCCCCGCCTTCGCTACGCTAGTCCGCGGCATCCAGAAAACAGCCGAATACCGACGCGGCCGCCGTTGCGGCCCGAGTTCGTTCAACGCTGGATGGCATAAAACGTTCAAGCTGTGCAACGAAGTCTCGCCAGGCGAGCGGCGAGCGGTGCGAGAGGAAGCGTCGCGGGAGATGCGTACCGACCGTCCGGTCGAGCAATTTCCCGCCCAATCGCGAGCCTTCGAGGACATAAGTCGCGCCGGCAATCTCGGCGTCGGACGCGAAGGTCGGGACCGCCATCGCGGGGGGCACGTCGGCACCTAATTCGGCGAGATCGGCGACCAGCGCCTCGCTTCGGCGCATCGCGGTCCATTCGGGCCACAGGCGACTGGCGCCCGCCTCGTCGAGCGCCTGCTCGATCGGCAGGAAGGCGGCGGCATGGGCGAGGAGAAAGGCGCGATATTGCGCCTCGTCGCCAAGGTCGTAGCCAGAAAAATGCGCGTCGAGACGGTCGTGCAGGGGCTGCGTTGCCGCCTTCAAAGACGCGCGGGCGTTCAACCGCCGAACACCCGCTCGAAGATCGTGTCGATCCGCTTCAGGTGATAATCGAGGTCGAAACTCTCCTCGAGCTTCTCTGGACTGATCTTCGCGGTCACTTCGGGATCGGCCTTGAGGAGGTCGAGCAGCTGCTGCTCCCCGTCCGATTCCCACACCTTCATCGCGTTGCGCTGGACGATGGCATAGCTCTCTTCGCGGCTGAGCCCCGCCTGGGTCAGCGCCAGCAGCACGCGCTGCGAATGAATGAGGCCGCCCATGCGGTCCATGTTGCGCATCATGCGGTCGGGATAGACGAGCAACTTGTCGATGACGCCGGTGAGGCGGCCCAGCGCGAAGTCGAGCGTGATGGTCGCATCGGGGCCGATGAACCGTTCGACCGACGAGTGCGAGATATCGCGCTCATGCCACAAGGCGACATTCTCCATCGCCGGCACGACCGCGCTGCGCACCATGCGCGCGAGGCCGGTCAAATTCTCGGTCAGGATCGGGTTGCGCTTGTGCGGCATGGCCGACGAACCCTTCTGGCCGGGCGAGAAATATTCCTCGGCCTCGAGCACTTCGGTGCGCTGGAGGTGGCGGATCTCGACCGCGAGCCGCTCGATCGAACTGGCGATGACGCCAAGCACCGAGAAGAACATGGCGTGGCGGTCGCGCGGGATGACCTGCGTCGAGGTCGGCTCGGGAGTCAGGCCCAGCTCTTTCGCGACATGCTCCTCGACGCGCGGATCGATATTGGCGAAGGTGCCGACCGCGCCCGAGATGGCGCAGGTGGCGATCTCGTCGCGCGCTGACTTGAGGCGGTCGAGGTTGCGGTCGAACTCGGCATAGGCCTGCGCCATCTTCAACCCGAAGGTGACGGGTTCGGCGTGGATGCCGTGGCTGCGCCCGATGGTCGGGGTGAGCTTGTGCTCCATCGCGCGGCGCTTGAGCGCTTCGAGCAGCTTTTCGAGATCGGCGACGAGGATGTCGGCGGCCTGTTTGAGCTGCACCGCGAGGCTCGTGTCGAGCACGTCCGAGCTGGTCATGCCCTGGTGAATCCAGCGGCGCTCGGGGCCGACCTTCTCGCCCGCCCAGGTCAGGAAGGCGATCACATCATGCTTGGTCACCGCCTCGATCGCGTCGATCGCGGGGACGTCGATCTCGCCCAGCACGTCGTCGTCGTACGCCTTGCGAAGCTTCTTCGCGTCCTCGGCGGGGATCATCCCGATCTCGCCCATCGCCTCGGCCGCGAAAATCTCGATCGCCCACCAGATGCGGTAGCGGTTCTCGGCCGTCCAGATGGCGGACATTTCGGGGCGGGCGTAGCGGGGGACCATGACGTTCCTTCAACGGGCGGATCAACGTTGGCGAGCGCCTAGCAAGCGCGGCTCCAAGCTTCAATCACAGATGGCCGAGCGCGCGCAGGCTGGCAGGCTCGCCCGCGCCGACGATAAGATGGTCGTGCACCTCGATCTTGAGCGGTCTTGCCGCCGCGATCATGTCCTGCGTCAACAGGATGTCTGCGCGAGAGGGGGTTGAGTCGCCCGAGGGGTGGTTGTGGACGAGAATGATCGCCGCCGCGCCCAGCTCCAGCGCGCGCTTCATCACCTCGCGGACATGGGCGGCGCTTTCGTCGACCGTGCCCTCCCACATCGCCTCGTTTGCGATCAGTCGATTTTTCGCGTCGAGGAAGAGGACGCGCACTTCTTCGCTTTCACGGTGCGCCATCGCGACGCGAAGGTAATCGTGGAGCGCCTGGCTGGAGGAAATCACTTCGGCTTCGGCGACCCTTGCCTCGAGCAGGCGGCGAGCGGCGAGGCGGGCGATCTGCACCGCGCCGATCTGAGCGTCGCTCAACCCTTCCTTGCGAAGCAATTCAGCGTCGGCGCCGAGCAGCCTGCCAATCCCTCCGAATTGCGCGATCAACCGCTTGGCGATCGGCTTGGTGTCGGTCCGCGGGATGGTGAGGCCTAGGAGATATTCGACCAGCTCGTGATCGAGCAGCGCATTATCGCCATTGACGATCCGCTCGCGCAGCCGCGCGCGGTGGCCCTTGAGCTCCTCGGGGTCGACATCTGCCATGCGGTTGGACGCTAGGGCGCACCGGCTTGCCGATCAAGCTCGGTTCGGGCACGGAACGGTCTCCCCTTGCGGATGTTGACGTGCCGATGGATCGCGAGTTTTCCCAAGAATCTGTTCCGGCGCGCCCGGTCTGGCACCGGCGACGCGGCTGGCGCTACACGCGCCGCGCGATCATCGGCTTCCTGTTGCTGGTCGGATTGGCGGTGTTCGCCCTGTGGCTGATGCGCCGCCCGCTCGCCGAGGATGCGGTCGAGAAATATCTCGAATCCAAGGGCGTCCAGGCGACCTATTCGCTCGATCGCGTCGGTTTGAGGACGCAGCGCCTGTCCAACCTCGTGCTCGGCGATCCCGACGATCCCGACCTCACGCTCGACTTCGCGGAGATCAAGACGCGGGTGACCCTGACCGGCAAGGTCAGCGTCTATCGCGTTTCGGCGCGCGGCGCGCATTTGCGGGGTCGCGTCGCCGAGGATGGCACGGTCAGCTTCGGACAGCTCGACAAGTTGCTCCCCGAACCGAGCGGCGAAGCGTTCCGCCTTCCCGACCTTGCGGTCATTCTCGACGATGCCCGCATCAGCCTGACAACGCCGTACGGACCGGTCGGCGCCGCGATCGCAGGGCGCGGCAACCTCGCTGGCGGGTTCAAGGGCATGGCGGCGCTGTCGTCTCCGGGCCTCGCGTTTGGCGAATGCCGCCTCAACGCGCCCAAGGGCCGCTTCGCCCTGGCGGTAAAGGCGGGAAGGCCCTCGCTCGACGGTCCGCTCAAGGCGGCAGCACTGGGCTGCGGCGACGTGCGCGTGGCGTCGCCGACGCTCGCGCTCGACATGGAGTTCGGCGAAACCATCGACAGCGCCAAGGGCGATGCCCGGCTGACGGCGGGCCGCATCGCGCTGGGCGGCGAGAACGGGATGGAAACGATTGACGCGCGGCTGACAGTGAAGGGCCAGTTCGACCGCCTCGTGGGCAAGTTCGACGTTCGCGGGAGCGATGCCGCGATCGCGATGCTCGATGCGAACGACCTGCGCCTGACCGGCGACTATCGGCTCGATGCGCTCGGCGGCACCTACCGCGTCGAGGCGCAGGCGCGCATGGCCGACGCCTCGCTCGACGATGACGCGCGCAACGCGCTCGTGGAGGCGGCCGAGGGCCTGTGGAAGACCCCGCTCGAACCGGTCGGCCGCAAGCTCGCGCGCGCGCTTGCTGCCAATGCCCGCGCGTTCGGTGCGACTGCTGACCTTCTCGTCGAACAAAGCAAGGACGGCCCGGGGCTCTTCACGGTACGCCGCGCCGAGATGGTCGCCGACGCAGGGGCGCGGCTCGACATTTCGGGCGGCGCGGGCATCGCCATGCCGATGGATGGCGGCGAGATGCGCTTCGACACGGGGATCACGCTCGAGGGCGGCGACCTGCCGAGCGTGCGTGCCACCTTGAGCGATCCGCCGGGCAGCGCGCCGTTGCAGGGCCGGGCCGAAGTTGCGCCCTACCGCGCCGGTCCGTCGCTGGTGCAACTGAGCGACATCCGCTTTCTCGAGGACGGCGTCGGCACGGTGCGCTTCTCCACGATGGCGCGCGTGACGGGTCCGATCCCCGGCGGCGCGGTGCAGGACCTGCGCGTGCCGATCGAAGGCGTCATCATGCGCGGCGGTGTCTTCCGCATCGGGACGCGCTGCGTCGATGCGCGCATCGGGCGACTGACGACCGGCAGCTTCAACCTCGTCGACAACCGCATCCGGCTATGTCCCGAAGACGGCTCGATGGTCGCGGGAGGTCCCGGCCAGCGCATCAGCATGGGCTTCGCGAGCGGCCCGATCACCCTTCGCGGTACGCTCGGCGGCAACCCGTTCGGCCTGACCGCGAAGAGCGGGCGGCTCGACCGCAAAGAGGGCTTCCGGCTAGCCGGCGTCGAAACCCGCATGGGAAGCCCGGACGCTCCGGTGGTGCTGACCGCCGAAGAAGTGCGCGGCAATCTCAAGGGCGGGCAGTCGGGCACCTTCTCGGGCGCAAGCGCGGTGGTCGGCAACGTCCCGCTCCTTGTCAGCGAGATGGACGGGAACTGGCGCATTTCGGATGGCGACGTGTTCATCGACGGCGAACTGACCGTCTCGGATCGCAACGATCCGGCGCGTTTCTACCCGCTGATCAGCGAGGCGGTGACCTTCACGATGATCGACGGGTTGATCGAGGCCAAGGGCAGCCTGCTCCACCCCTATAGCGGGATCAAAGTCCTCGACGTGGCGGTGACGCACGATCTCGATACCGGCCGCGGCGAAGCGTTGCTCGGGGTCGACGACCTCGTGTTCGACGAGCGCCTCCAGCCCGAGGAACTCACCCCGATCACGCAAGGCGTCATCGCGCTCGTCATCGGGCGCGTGCGCGGCGACGGACGGATCGCGTGGGGCGAGGGCGACGAGGTGGTTTCGACGGGCACCTTCGACATCATCGATACCGATCTCGCCGCGCCGTTCGGCCCGGTCACCGGGCTCGATACGACGATCCACTTCTCCGACCTGCTCAACCTCCAGACCCCGGCGAACCAAATGATGCGGGTCGATATTCTCAACCCCGGTATCCCGGTCGAGGAAGGCTTCGTCACCTACCAGCTGCTCGGCGGTCAGCTGGTCAAGATCGAGCATGGCGAGTGGCCCTTCATGGGCGGCACGCTGTTCCTCGAGGAAACCGTGCTCGACTTCTCGAAGGATAGCGACAAGCGCCTGACGTTCCGTGTCGAGGCGTTCGATGCCGAACTGTTCGTCAGACGGCTCGAATTCGACGAGACGGTCTTCATCTCGGGGATCTTCGACGGTGCCTTCCCGCTGATCTTCGACGATGCGGGGGGACGCGTGACCGGCGGCCGCCTCGATGCGCGGCCCGGCGGCGGGATCATCGAATACAAGGCCGGGACCGCGGAACTGTCGCTGGGTGCCAAGCTGGCGATGAGCATCATCCGCTCGTTGCGGTACGAGGCGATGATCGTGCGCCTCGACGGCGACCTCGACGGCGAATTCGCGACACGGATGGACATTGACGGCGTGAGGCTGGGCGAGACCACCGCGGCGAAGATCGTCAAGTCGGTGAGCAACATCCCGGTCAACATGAACGTCACGATCAACGGGCCCTTCCGCGGCCTGATCGCGACGCTGCAAAGCTTCAAGGACCCCCAGACGCTGATCAACGATATCCTGCCCGGACCGCTCGACGAGATCCCGGGCGTGGCGACCGAAGTCATCGTCAAGGACGAGAAGAAGGACACCGAGGCCGTCGAGGACGGCACCGAGGAGGAGAAGTGAGCATGGACAAACGCTGGATCGTGGCGGTGCTGGCGGCGGTGCCGCTGGGCGGCTGCATCACGGTCGATCCGCCCGACAAGCCGATCGACATCAACCTCAACGTCAAGATCGAGCAGGAAGTGCTGGTGCGGCTCGACCAGGAAGTCGACGCGCTCATCGCCGACAATCCCGAGGCCTTCCCGACCGAGCCCGAGGATGTGCCCGACGAACCGCCGGGGGCAGGCGAATGAGCTTCGCGCTCTTCCTTGCGTCCGTTGTCCTCCAGTCCCCTGCCGACACCGGCGCGCTGGTCTTCGAGGCGATGCGCAGCGGGCGCGTCGCCGAACGCTATGATGGATATCTCGATTTCGCCGAGCCGCCGCAGCCCGCACTGCGCAAGGCAGTGGGCGAGATCAACATCCGCCGCCGCGCACTCTACGTCGATCTCGCCCAGCGCCGGAAGATCTCGCCCCACGAAGTCGGGGTCGCGACCGCATGCAAGCTGTTCGTTCGCGTTCCCGAGGGCGGGCTCGTGATGATGCCCGACGGCAGCCGGGCGCCCGTCACCTCCGCGGGCGCGCCGCTACCGTCCTACTGTCCGACCTCGAACGAGGACTGATATTCGGGACGCATCGCGTCGATCATATACTGGTCGATCGGCTCGCTGGTCTCGAAGACGCCCTCGGCCCACGGTCCCGCGACATAGGGATTGGCGATCAGGACGAAATGGTCGAACAATCCGTTGCCGTCCTCGTCCATCGGCATGATCGTGATCTCGTCGAGCGACGGGCATTCGCCGAACATGCCGTCGACCACTTCGCCGCCGCGCCGTTCCATCCGCTCGCCTTCGAGCCACACGCACCAGCGCTTGCGCAGCGCCGCGTCGCGCCTTGGCTTGCCCGCGAACAGGCTTTCGACCTCGCTGTCCGTCTCGCGGTCCCAGATCAGCGCGTGCGTGCCCTGGTTGCCGTGCGCGCCGCCGGTGAAGGTGGCGAACTCGCGTGAAAGGCTGAGCAGCCGCTCGCTCTGGCCGAGCGGGCGATAGCTGACCTTGGTGAAATAGCCCGGGAATTTGCGTCCGTCCTCCTTGGCGAAGGCCGCGCCTTCCTCGGCCATGGTGCGCAGTTCCGCCTCGCTCGTCTCGGCCTCGGCGATCAGCTGGCGCGCGAGCGTCGCTTCCATCGAGGCCTCGATCGGCCAGGCGAAGGAGAAATCGACGAGGTCGTCCTTCTTCGTGATCTCGACGGCCTCGGGCACGGGATCGACCGACTTGGCGACGGGATCGCCGGTCTCTGTGGGATCGTCGGAAACGTCCTGTGCCGGAGCAGGGCCACCGCAGGCGGCGAGCGAAAGGGCGAACAGGAGAGGCAGGCGCAGGCTCATCACGAATACTCCTTCACGGGGCCACTTGCCCCCTTAGAGCAGCTTGAAACGGTTGACACCATAAGGCCCCCTTCATAAAGGGGCGGCGCCTAGGCGGGCTTGTGGACAGGCCCATGCATCTCGCGCCAGCCTTTCCAATGGGTTGGCGCTTCTCGCAAGGAAGAGAGACATGGTCGAAAACGAGCCCGGGCAGGCACCGCCGAAGACCCCCGAGGATGCGCGGATCGATTCGCTCGAAGAGCGACTTCGCGACGCGCAGGTACGGGAAGCGACGCGGACCGGGTCGATGACCCCGAAGGCCGACGAAAGCGAACGGCTGGGCAACAAGGTCCTCTCGCTGCTGATCGGTGGACTTGCCGGCGGTGCGCTGGTCGGATGGGTGCTCGATCGCCTGTTCGATACCGGCAACCTGCTCCTCGTCGTCTTCCTGGTGCTGGGCACCGTGGGCGGCTTCTGGAGCATTATCAAGCTTGCGAACCGGCCGCGTGACGGGGCCGGTGAATAGAACGGGACGCGGGAAGAACAGTGTCAGGCGAATCCGGTAAAATCGATCCGATGCACCAGTTCGAGGTCCATCCGCTGATGGGCCAGAATTGGGAAGTGGCGGGCTATCACGTGCCCTTCACCAACTCGGCGGCGTGGATGCTTCTCACGCTCGTCGTGCTGTGGCTTTTCATGCTCGGCGGGATGAAGCGCGAACTCGTGCCCGGCCGCTGGCAGATGGCGGTCGAAGGCTTCACCGGCTTCATCACCGACATGATGGATACCAACATCGGGCCGCAGGGGCGCAAGTTCGTGCCCTACGTCTTCTCGCTGTTCATGTTCATCCTGTTCGCCAATCTTCTGGGCATGCTCCCGACCGCGCTGGTCGGCGTCCACGCCTTCACCGTGACGAGCCATCTGACGATCACCGGCGTCCTCGCCATCGTCAGCTTCGCGATCGTGCTGATCGTCGGCTTTGCCAAGCACAAGCTTCACTTCTTCAGCCTGTTCGTGCCGCACGGCACGCCGCTGCCGATGATCCCGCTGATCTTCGTGATCGAGCTGGTCAGCTTCATGGTCCGCCCCTTTAGCCTCGGTCTGCGACTGTTCGTCGCGATGACCGCCGGGCACATCCTCCTCAAGGTGCTGGCGGGCTTCGTCATCAACGGGGCCGCGGCGGGTGCCGGGACCGCGCTGATCGTGTCGATTCCCAGCTTCGTGCTGATGGTCGGCATCACGCTGCTGGAGATCCTGGTGGCAGCCATCCAGGCCTATGTTTTCGCCCTGCTCACGTCGCTGTACCTCAACGACGCGATCAACCTTCACTAATCTGAATTTCAACTAGGAGTTTTTATCATGGACGCAGAAGCCGCAAAATTGCTCGGTGCCGGTCTCGCCGCGATCGGCGTCGGCATGGCCGCCCTTGGCGTTGGTAACGTCTTCGGCTCGTTCCTCGAGAGCGCGCTGCGCAACCCGGCGGCCGCCGACGGCCAGCAGGGTCGCCTGTTCATCGGCTTCGCCGCTGCCGAGCTTCTCGGCCTGCTGGCGTTCGTCGTCGCGATGATCCTGCTCTTCGTCGCGTAAGCCACAAGTCTAGCTTTCTAGGGGTCGGCCAATGCCGCAGATCGCCCAAATCGGCGAAATCTACGCATCGCAGCTGTTCTGGCTCGCGATCTTCTTCGGGCTCATCCTGATCGTCGTGGGCTACGGCATGCTGCCGAAGATCCAGGCGACGGTCGATGCGCGTGACGCCAAGATCGCGGCCGACCTCAAGACGGCCGAGGAAGCCCGCGCCCGCGCGGACAGCCTCGAGGAAGATTATCGCGCCGCGCTCGACAAGAGCCGTGCCGAGGCTAGCCGGCTCGCCGGCGAAGCCAAGGCGACTGCCGCGAAGAAGACCGAGGCGAGCGTGAAGCGCGCCGATGCCTCGATCGGCAAGAAGCTTGACGCTGCGGCTGCCGAGCTGGCGGACGCCCGCAAGGCGGCAATGGCCGAGATCGAAGCGGTCGCGGCCGAGGCGGCGCAGGACATGGTGGCCAAGATTGCCGGTCTCACGGTCGACAAGAAGACCGCGAGCGCTGCCGTCGCTGCCGCTCTGGCCAAGGGGAAGTAAGCCATGGCCGACACCACCCATGCCGGCGAAGCCGTGATCGAACCCGAAGTCGCGACCCATGCGGAGGCCGGCGGCTATCTGACCGATGGCGCCGTGATCGTCGCGATCGCGATGACGTTCGTGATCGTCCTCATGCTGTGGAAGAAGGTGCCTGCCGCGATCGGCAAGTCCCTGGACGCCAAAATCGCCGCGATCCGCGAGCACCTTGCCGAAGCCGAACAGCTTCGCGCCGAGGCCGAAGCGCTCAAGGCGGAATACGAGAAGAAGGCCAAGGCTGCTGCCAAGGACGCCAAGGCGATCGTCGCCCGCGCCGAGGAAGACGCCGAGGCGATCGTCGCCAAGGCTGCCCAGGACGCCAAGGCGCTGGTCGAACGCAAGAAGGCGATGGCCGAGGCCAAGATCGAGGCCGAAAGCCGCGCCGCGATCGCCGAGGTCAAGGCGCGCGCCGCCAATGCCGCCACGGCCGCCGCTGCCGCGATCATCGCCGAGAAGGCCGATCGCGAAGCCGACCGGAAGATGGTCGACGAGGCGATTGCCAAGATCGACTGATCGGCACCGACGCGAGACGCAAAAAGGCCCGGCAGGAGCGATCCCGCCGGGCCTTTTTTTGCGCTAGAGGCGCGTCATGCGCCTAGGACTGATTGTGCAGTTCGCCCTTCTCGCTGACGCCTTCGAGCGCGGTGCTCGCATCGCTATCCTTGATCGAGCGGGCGAGGTCGCCGAGGCTGACGATTCCGACCAGCTTCTTGTTCTCGTCGATCACGGGCAGACGGCGGACTTGGTGATCCGACATCTTCTGCGCGATCGCGCTGGTGTCGTCCGTGTCTCGCGCGACGATCAGGTGCTCGGTCATCAGGTCGCTGACGCTGCAGTCCGGGCTCTTGCCCTCTGCAACGCCGCGAACCGCGATGTCGCGGTCCGTGATCATGCCGAGGACGGTCTCGCCGTCGCACACGGGCAGCGAGCCGGTATCTTCGCTGAGCATGAAGCTTGCGGCCTCGCGGATCGAGGTCTCGGGCCTAACGGTCTTGGGGCTGGCGGTCATTACTTCGCGGACTTGCATGGCGGTACTCCCTTTTTCACTTTCGTTTCAAAGGGATGAACCGGTACGGAAGGGGAAACGTTCCCGGCCCTAGGGCACGTTTTCGGTGAGAAGGTCGTAGGTTGCGACGAGTTCGTCGCGCTGGTTGAAAATCTCCACCGCCCAGCGCACCACGCCGGTCTCGTCCGACTTGATCGACTTGGTCCGAACGGTGAGTTCGACCCGCATCGAATCGCCCGGATAGAGCGGGGTCAGGAAGCGCAAATTCTCGAGCCCCGTATTGGCCAACACCGGCCCTGGCGGCGCGTAGACGAACAGGCCCGCCGCGAAGCTCAGGATCAAATAGCCGTGCGCGACGCGCCCCTCGAAGATGGGCGACGCCTTGGCGGCTTCTTCGTCCATGTGGGCGTAGAACTTGTCGCCGGTGAACTCGGCGAATTGTTCGATATCTTCGACGCTGACCGTGCGGCTGTCGGTGTACAGCGTATCGCCGATCTTTAACTCGCTCATCTTCAATTTGAACGGATGCGTGTCGAGCTTCCGCTTGGGGCCGCCCGGGATGTATTGCTGCGCTATCGCGGCGATCATCGAGGGGGTCGACTGGATCGCGGTGCGCTGCATGTAATGCTTTACCCCGCGCACGCCGCCCATCTCCTCGCTGCCGCCCGCGCGGCCAGGGCCGCCATGGACGAGGACGGGGAGGGGCGAGCCGTGGCCGGTCTGCTCTTTTGCATTGTCGCGGTTGATGACGAGCATGCGCCCGTGGAAGGCAGCCGCGCCGCGGATAAATTCGCCAGCAATCGCTTCGTCATGGGTGAACAGCGACATGGCGAGGCTCCCCATGCCGCGATTGGCGAGCGCGATGGCGTCGTCCATGTCCTTGTAGGGCATGACTGTGGCGACGGGGCCGAACGCTTCGACGTCGTGCACCGCATCGCTCTCCCACGGATCGTCGGCGCGCAGGAGGATGGGGGACAGGGCCGCGCCGCCCTCGGGTCCCACCTGGGCATCCGGATCCCCGAACACAATGCGCGCGCCGCCTGCGACCAGCTCGGCGACCTTCGAGCGCACGTCGTCGCGCTGCGAGCACGAGACGAGACAGCCCAGCTGCGTCTCCTTCTCGCGCGGGTCACCGATGGTCAGCGCGGCGAGCTTTTCGGTGATCGCATCCTGCACCGCGTCGACCTGGCCATGCGGAACCATCACGCGGCGGATCGCGGTACATTTCTGCCCCGCCTTGGTGGTCATCTCCTTGACCACCTCGGCGACGAACAGGTCGAACTCGGGCGTACCGGGGGTGGCGTCGCTGCCCAGCATCGAGGCGTTGAGGCTGTCCTGTTCGGCGACGAACTTGACGCTCTCGCGCAGCACCGTGGGGTGGTTTTTCAATTTGCCTGCGGTTGCTGCCGAGCCGGTGAAGCTCACCACGTCCTGGCCCGTGAGGTGGTCGAACAGGTCGCCCACACCGCCGACGATCAGCTGGATCGCGCCCTCGGGGACCTTGCCGGTCTCGATCAGGATGCGGAACGCGGCCTCGCACAGATAGGCGGTCGCGGTGGCGGGCTTGACGATGCACGGCATGCCCGCAAGCAGCGTTGGCGCCATCTTCTCGAGCATGCCCCAGACGGGGAAGTTGTAGGCGTTGATGTGGACCGCCGCGCCCTGGTGAGGGGTGAGGATGTGCTGGCCGACGAAGCTGCCGCCCTTCGACAGGGGTTCGAGTTCTCCGTCCAGGAGCACGTGCGCGTCGGGAAGCTTCTTGCGGCCGGTCGATGAGTAGCTCAGCAGCGTGAGCGCGCCGCCATCGATGTCGATCCAGCCGTCGGCCTTGGTCGCGCCGGTGTGCGGGTTGAGCGCGTAAAGTTCGTCCTTGCGCGCCATGATGGCGAGGCCGAGATCCTTGAGCATCCATGCGCGCTCGTGGAAGGTCATCGCCCGCAGCGCAGGCCCGCCGACATTGCGCGCATGGTCGAGCATCCCTGCGAAATCGAGCCCGTCCGAGCCGGTCGAAGCGATCGTGCTGCCGTCGATCGCGCTGGGAATGTCGCGGATCCCGTCGCCGCGCTGCCATTCGTCTCGGGCATAGTTGAGCAGTTCGAGGGTCTTCACGTCACTTCCCCTTGAATTCGGGTTGGCGCTTTTCGAGGAAGGCAGCGACGCCTTCCTTGTAATCCTCGGTGAAGCCGAGGCGGCGCATCTCGTCTCGCTGAAGGTCGAGTTCCTCGTCGAGGCTGCGTTTCCAGCTGGTGCGGATCAATTTCTTGATGGCCGCCAGCCCGAGCGGCGGGGAGGCGGCAAGCTTTGCTGCCAGCGCATCGACTTCGGCATCGAGCGCCTCGTCCTCGACCGCTTTCCAGATCAGCCCCCAGTCGGCGGCCCGTTCGGCAGTCAGCGTTTCGTCGGTCAGCGCGAGGCCGAGGGCGCGCGCCTGCCCGACATGGCGCGGCAGGTGCCAGCTGCCCCCGCTGTCCGGGATGAGGCCCAGCTTGGCGAAGCCCTGGATGAATTTGGCCGACTTGGCGGCAATGACGATGTCGCAGGCCAGCGCGATATTGGCGCCCGCGCCGGCCGCGACGCCATTCACGCGTGCGATGACCGGCTGCTTGAGCGTTGCAATCGTACGGATCAGCGGGTTCCAGCTTTCCTCGACCGTCTCGCCCAGGTCGACGGCGTCGCCCGGCGCGACGTTGCGGTCATTGAGGTCCTGCCCCGCGCAGAAACCGCGCCCTTCGCCGGTCAGCACGACGACGCGCGCATCGTCCAGCTTGAACAAGGCGTCGCGCAGTTCGGCGTGCATCGCGCGGGTGAAGCTGTTGAGGCGGTCGGGGCGATTGAGGGTGATGCGCGCGACATGCCCGTCGCGCTCCATCCGGATGCTCTCGTAGGTCATGGCGCTTCTTCTAGGCCTGCTCGCGCGGCGCACAAGGGGCCGAAGCGTCGTGGGCTTGGTTAACCCCGTTTTTACCTCGTTCGCCTAGCAAGGCAGGCGACAAGGACCAGATTGCACGATGACATTGCCTGCCACCTTCCTGCGACTGCTGCTCGCCGCGTTCCTGATCGGCGCGCCGTCGCTGGCGCATGCGCAGTCGGTCAAGGCGTCGGCCAAGGTCTCGGTGCAGCTCAAGAAGCCGGTCGTGCTGACCAAGCTCCAGGACCTCGATTTCGGCCTGATCGTCGGGCTGCAAGCGGGCGCGAGCCCGACTGCGGTCACGATGACGCGGGACGGAACCCTGACCTGTCCCGTGCCGCTGCGCTGTTCGGGGGCGCCGCTCCCGGGCCTCTACAACATCATGGGGTCGAATTCGGCGCAGGTCAGTATCTCGGTGACGGGCGCCGATCTCGTCAATGCCGTGAGCGGCGCGACGATCGGCTTCACGGCCGACGGACCGACGCTTCTCCAACTCCCCAATTCAGGCAACAAGGGCGTCGATTTCGGCGTCGGGGGGACCATCGTGGTGCCGTCCGATGCTGCCGGCGACTATGAAGGCGTCATCACGGTCACCGCCGACTATCTCTGATCCCGGTCTGCCATCACGACAAAATCACCAAAGCATCACTTGGTGACGAATCCGCGGAAGACCGATGTTTTTCGCAGTTCGGACGCGCCTTTCCCAATCGCGGCAGCCCCATCGCTCGCCGTTAGGACGGACGGACATCGACCGGGCTCCTGCTCTTGGGGGACGGGGGCCCGGTCGACTTTGCCGCGAATTGAATTTGCCGGTCTTCCCGCCTATCTAGGCTGCCATGTACACGACCGAACTCGACAAGCAGCCCGAGAAGAAGAACGTCACGCCGATCGACGGCGCGGAAGACCCGGCACTGGTCGAAGCGTTCGAGGCCCGCGTCGCCGCCGACGAGTTCATCGAGCCCAAGGACTGGATGCCCGAGGCCTATCGCAAGACGCTGGTGCGGCAGATTTCGCAGCACGCGCACAGCGAGATCGTCGGCATGCTCCCCGAGGGCAACTGGATCACCCGCGCGCCCAACCTCCGGCGCAAGGCGATCCTGCTCGCCAAGGTACAGGACGAGGGCGGGCATGGCCTTTACCTCTACTGCGCCGCCGAGACGCTGGGGACGAGCCGCGAGGAGATGATCGAGGCGCTCCATTCGGGCAAGGCGAAATACTCGACCATTTTCAACTATCCCACGCTCACCTGGGCGGACATCGCCGCGATCGGCTGGCTGGTCGACGGCGCGGCGATCATGAACCAGGTGCCGCTGCAGCGCACCAGCTACGGTCCCTACGCCCGCGCGATGGTCCGCGTGTGCAAGGAGGAAAGCTTCCACCAGCGTCAGGGCTACGAGGCGATGATGCACCTGATGGCCGGTACGCCCGAGCAGAAGCGCATGGCGCAGGATGCGATGAACCGCTGGTGGTGGCCTTCGCTGATGATGTTCGGCCCGCCCGACGAGAATTCGCCCAATACCGAACGCTCGATGCGCTGGCGGATCAAGCGCGAGACCAATGACGAACTCAGGCAGAAGTTTGTCGACATCACCGTGCCCCAAGCCGAATATATCGGGCTGACCGTCCCTGACGATGCCCTTGCCTGGAACGAGGAAAAGGGCGGTTACGATTTCGGCGAGATCGACTGGGAGGAATTCTACGCGGTCGTGCGCGGCGAGGGCCCGGTCGCCAAGGAACGCATGAAGGCACGCCGCGACGCCTGGGACAAGGGCGCCTGGGTCCGCGAGGCCGCCGACGCCCACGAAGCGAAGAAGCGCGCCGCCGCCGCGGCTTGATTGTCGTCAAGGCTCGTGCCAACCGGCGCGGGCAACAAGGCTGCATGACACGAGGAGAGTGAGATGTCCGGTCACGACTGGCCGCTTTGGGAAGTGTTCGTGCGCGCGAAGGGCGGTCTTTCGCACCGCCATGTCGGGTCGGTCCACGCGCCCGACAAGGAAATGGCGCTGCACCATGCTCGCGACACCTATACGCGCCGCCTCGAAGGGGTGAGCCTGTGGGTCGTCAAGTCGGACGACATCATTGCCTCCGATCCCGACCAGGCAGGCCCGACCTTCGCGCCCGCCGAAGACAAGATCTACCGCCACCCGACCTTCTACGAGATCCCGGACGAGGTGAAGCACATCTGATGCCCAGCTTGCCGACCATCTCGCCCGAAGAAGAAGCGAAGGCGAAGGCCAAAGACGGCACTTCCGTCGGCAGCTTCGATGCGCCGACCGCGGGAAGCCGCGACGAAGCGACCATCGCCTATTACCTGATGCTCGGCGACGACGCGCTGATCCTCGGCCAGCGCCTGTCGGAATGGTGCGGCCACGCGCCGACGATCGAAGTCGACCTGAGCCTTGCGAACATGGGGCTCGACCTGATCGGTCAGGCGACGCACCTGCTGGGTGGCGCAGCCGGCGCGATGGGCGAGGGCAGGGACGCCGACGCGCTCGCCTTCCACCGCGACGTCCTCGACTTCCGCAACTGCCTGATGGTCGAGCAGCCCAATGACGATTTCGCCCGGACGATGGCGCGGCAATTCCTCTATTCTACTTGGCACCACATGCTGCTCGGGCGGCTGGCGGGCTCGAAGGACGGTCACCTTGCCGCCATTGCCGCCAAGGGCGTCAAGGAAGTCGCCTATCACCGCGAACTGGCGAGCGACTGGGTCGTGCGGCTGGGGGACGGCACCGAGGAAAGCGCGCGGCGCATGGCCGAAGGGCTCGATTGGATGTGGCGCTTCGTCCCCGAACTGTTCCATGTCGACGAGGACCTTCAGAAGGTCATCGACGCCGGCATCGCGGTCGACCCGCGCGAGTTCGAGGCCGAATATCGAGAGGCTATCGCGGCTGTGCTGGCCGAGGCCAAGCTGACGGTGCCCGACGACCAGCGCCCGATCCTGGGCGGGCGTCACGGCCACCACAGCGAGCATCTCGGCCACCTCCTCGCGGTGATGCAGTTCCTGCCGCGCGCCTATCCGGACGCGAAGTGGTAGGATGAGCGAGCATTTCCACACGCTGACGGTGGCCGAAAAGGTCGCCGAAACCGACGAGGCCAATTCGGTTTCCTTCCTCGTGCCCGACGAGCTGGCGGAGAAATTCCGCTTTCGTGCGGGCCAGCACCTGACGCTCAAGGCGGACATCGACGGCGAGGAAGTGCGCCGCAACTATTCGCTATGCGTCGCGCCGCACGAGGGGGCGCTCAAGGTCACCGTCAAGCGCATCGCGGGCGGGGTCTTCTCCAACTGGGTTGGCGACCACCTCGATGTCGGCGACGCGATCGAGGTGATGCCGCCCCACGGCAGCTTCACCTACGATTTCGCGCCCGACGCGCCCCCGCGTCACTATGTCGGCTTTGCCGGCGGGTCGGGCATCACCCCGGTGATGAGCCTGATCCGCACCGCGCTAAGCGTGGAGCCGCACGCGCGCTTCACGCTGTTCTACGGCAATCGCGACAGCTCGTCGGTCATCTTCCTCGACGCCCTGAGCGATCTCAAGGATCGCTACATGGGGCGGTTCGAACTATTCCACTTCCTCTCGGACGAAGCAGGCGACATCGACTTGTTCAACGGCATGCTCGACCGCGAGACGTGCGATGCGGTGATCGAGGAGCTGGTGCACGCACCCAAGGAGGTCGATGCCTATTTCATCTGCGGCCCCGGCCCGATGATGGATGCCGCCGAAGCCGCGCTCAAGGATGCGGGTGTCGCCGAGGACCGGATCCATATCGAGCGCTTCACCGCGGGCCGCCCGTCGGCGGCCGAGGCCGCGCAGATGCAGCAGGCCAAGGAAGAGGCGTCGGGCACGACCATGTGGGTCAATCTCGACGGGCGCGCGCGCAAGGTCGAGTTCAACGGCGACAATATCCTCGATTCCGCGCGCGAAGCGGGGCTGCCCGCGCCGTTCGCCTGCAAGGCGGGCGTGTGCGCGACCTGCCGCGCCAAGGTGACCGAAGGAGAAGTCGAGATGGGCGCCCGCTACGGCCTTACAGACGAGGAAATCGCGGCGGGATACGTGCTGACCTGCCAGTCGGTCCCCAAGGGCGAGGGCGTCAAGGTCGACTACGACGCGTGAAGCCGCGTTGGGGGCTTTGCGGAAAGGGCGCTTTCCCGCTAAGCCCGCCCGCATGGGAAACGAACAGGGCCTGCTGAGCCAGCTCCAGCCGATCGAAACCGACAGCCTCTTGAGGCTCATCGCGATGGCGATGGCCGACGAGCGTCCCGACAAGATCGACGTCGGCGTCGGCGTATACCGCTCCTCGAACGGGGCGACCCCGATCCTTTCCGCGGTCAAGAAAGCAGAAGCGCTGCTCCACGAGCGGCAGGAGACAAAGTCCTATCTCGGGATGAAGGGCGATACGCGTTACGCCGAGCTTTTGAAGCCGATCGTGTTCGGCGACGAACTGGCGGGCGACGAGCGCATCTTCTCCCTGCAGACGCCGGGCGGGTGCGGCGCGTTGACGCTGGCGTTCAAGCTGGTCAAGGCGGCGCGCCCCGATGCGCGCGTGCTGGTGGGCACTCCGACCTGGGCCAACCACGAGCCGATCATCAAAGGCGCCGGTCTGAAGATCGTGCGCTATCCCTATTACCTCAAGGACGAGCGCCGCATCGATTTCGACGCGATGATGGAGGCGATGGACGCGGCCGAGCCGGGCGACGTCGCATTGCTTCACGGTTGCTGCCACAACCCCACGGGCGCGGACCTCGATGCCGGCCAGTGGGCCAAGCTGCGCGCCAAGATCGCCGACAAGGGCATCCTCGCCGTCGTCGACATCGCCTATCAGGGGCTGGGCGACGGGATCGACGAGGATGCGGCGGGGCTGCGCGGGCTGGTCTCGGCCTGCGACGAGATCATCGTGGCGCAGAGCTGCGACAAGAATTTCGGCGTCTATCGCGACCGCGTCGGCTGCCTGTTCTTCAAGACCGCGGACGAGAGCCAGGGCAAGATCGCGATGGACCACGTGATGCAGATCGCGCGCGAGATGTGGTCGATGCCGCCCGATCATGGCGCGGCGGTCGTGCGCACCGTACTCGATGACGAGAAATTGCGCGCCGAGTGGCTCGACGAACTGGAGATCATGCGCGGGCGCATCAACGACCTGCGCAAGCGGATCGCGGCCAAGGACCCGCGCCTCGCCTACATCGCCGAGCAGAAGGGCATGTTCTCGATGCTCCCGCTCACCCCCGCACAGGTCGATGGCCTGCGCGAGAAATACGCGATCTACATGGCCGACAGCGGGCGCTTCAACGTGGTCGGTATGGGCGATCACGACGTCGACCGCTTTGCCGCGGCGGTGCTGGAGGCGATGGATGGCTAGCGTGCTCGACCGCGACGACACTTCGACCGACGAGCCGGCCTTTAGCTGGGAAGACGTCGCGCGCCTCGTCCTCACCAGCCGCGAGATGGACCGGCTCGAGGAAGAGGAACTCGTCCCGGCCAAGAAAGTGCTCTACCAATTCTCCGCACGCGGCCACGACATGGCGCAGGTCATGCTCGGCCTGCATTTGCGCGATGGCGATGCGGCGTGCGGCTACTACCGCTCGCGCCCGATGCTCTTGGCGCTGGGCGTCGACCTCGCCGATGCGCTCGGGTCGGGCATGGGCCGCGAGGGCGGCTATTCGGACGGGCGCGATATCGGCGTCGTGTTCAACTATCCCAACCCTGGCGGCGCACATGCGCTCCCCATGTGCGGCGGGGTGGGCGCGCAATACACGCCCGCCGCCGGCTGGGCGCAGGCGATCACCTACAAGGCCAAGGTGCTGGGAGAGAAGGATACGGGCGCGATCGCGGTCGTGCTGGGCGGCGATGCCAGCTGCGCGACGGGCGGTTTCTGGTCGGCGCTGACCATCGCGACGACGCAGCAGCTGCCTTTGCTCTTCTACGTCGAGGACAACGGCTATGGCATCTCGGTGCCTTCGACCTACCAAACGCCCGGGCAGGACATCGCGGCCAATCTCGGCAGCTTCAAGGGGCTGGAAATCTTCAACGGCGACGGGACCGATCCCGAAGAAGCCGCCTCCCTCATCGGAAAGGCTTTCGCCCATGTCCGAGGCCGCAAGGGGCCGGCATTGCTCCGTCTGACCGTGCCGCGCCTCGAGGGGCACAGCGCGCAGGACACGCAGGCCTACAAGAGCGACGAGGAAATCGCCGCCGAATGGGCGCGCGACCCGCTGCCCAAGCTGAAGGCGAAGGCCAACAATCTCGACTGGGACATGATCGAAGCCTCGGTCGAACGAGAAGTCGACGATGCGCGCCAGCGGGCCGAGGCGAGGGGGGTCTCTTCGCCCGAGGACGTGGCGAAGGGTGTCTATTTCGAGGGCGACCATGCCAAGGTCGGCGGGCAGGCGGGGCTCTCGCTGGACGGCACGCACGAGGACCCGCGTCCAGAGGGCCAGCGCATCAACATGGTCACCGCGATCCGCAAGGTGCTCGACCAGGAGCTTGAGGCGAACCCTAAGATGAGCGTGTTCGGCGAGGATGTTGGCCCCAAGGGCGGCGTCCACGCGGTCACGCTGGGCCTCCAGGAGAAATTCGGCCACGACCGGGTGTTCGATACCTCGCTCAACGAGGAAGGCATCGTCGGGCGTGCGGTGGGAATGGCGATGGCGGGGCTGCTGCCCGTGCCCGAAATCCAGTTCCGCAAATATGCCGAGCCCGCGACCGAGCAGATCAACGACTGCGGCACGATCCGCTGGCGCACCAACAACCGCTTCGCCGCCCCCATGGTGCTGCGCATCCCGGGCGGTTTCTTCAAGTGCGGCGACCCGTGGCACAGCCAGACAAATGAAGTGCAGTTCGTGCACAATCCGGGCTGGAAGGTCGCGGTGCCGTCCAATGCCGAAGACGCGGTCGGGCTGCTGCGCATGGCGCTGCGTTCGAACGATCCCACCATCTTCTTCGAACATCGCGCGATGCTCGACGATGCCTGGGCGCGCCGGCCCTATCCGGGCGACGGCTACGTGCTGCCGTTCGGCCGCGCGAAGAAGACGAGGGAGGGCGACAAGATCACCATCGTCACGTGGGGCGCGATGACGCCGCGCTGCGAGGCGGCGGCGAAGGATGTTTCCGCCGATGTCATCGACTTGCGCACGCTGATGCCGTGGGACGAGGAAATGGTGCTGGAAAGCGTTGCCAAGACCCATCGCTGCCTGATCGTCCACGAAGACTTGCGTACCGGCGGGTTCGGCGCGGAGATCGCGGCGGTGGTCGCCGACAAGGCGTTCCTCGATCTCGACGCACCGGTCGAGCGCGTGACGATGCCAGATATCCCGAGCCCGCATCATCCCAAGCTACTCGACGCGGCGGTCCCGTCTGTCGATGACATCAAGGCGAAAATCGCCCAAATGCTGGAGTTCTAGGCGTGATCGACGTCCATGTTCCCGACGAGCAGGAAGGCACCAAGGCGGTCGTGCGCGCATGGCTGGTCAAGGTCGGCGAGAGCGTCGCCGAGAACGATCCGCTGGTCGAGCTGGAGACCGACAAGGTCACGCAGGAAGTGCCCGCGCCTGCGGCTGGCGTGCTCACGCAAATCATTCTCGACACCGATTCAGAGGCCGAACCCGGAGCGCTGCTCGGCAGGATCGATCCGTCGGGCGAGGCAAGCGGAACGCCCGAGGCCGAGGAGGCGCCCGCCAAAGTCGACGCGCCCAAGGTCGCGCCCGCCAGCGAGACCAAGCCTGCGGTGATGAAGGAAACGCGCCTGTCGCCCGCGGTGAAGCGCGCCGTCATCCAGCACGATATCGACCCCGGCCATATCGAGGGCACGGGCAAGAACGGGCGCATCACGCTCGAAGATGTCGATCGCGCGGTCGCCTCCGCCACCGTCAGCCATGTCGGCGCGCCCAAGACTGCGCAGCCGCGCGTGGTCGAGCCGTTCGCCGCGCAGGACATCCCCCATGACCGGATGCGCAAGACGATCGCCGAGAACATGGTGAAAGCGGTTACCGCCGCGCCTCATGTCACCGCGCTATTCGAATGCGATTTCTCCGCCGTCGCCGCGCACAAGGCGGCGATGAAAGCGAAGGGCGTGAAGCTCAGCTACACCGCCTACATTCTCAAGGCCGCGTCGGAAGCGATGGCGGTCGCCCCCGCGATCAACGGCCGCTGGGAAGAGGACCGCATCGCGGTTTCGTCGACCATCGACATCGGTGTCGGCACCGCATTGGGTGACAAGGGGCTTGTCGTTCCTGTCGTGCGCGACGTCGGTTCGCTGAGTCTCGAGGAGGCGGGCAAGGCATTGGACGCGCTGACGACGAAGGCGCGTGAGGGCAAGCTCGACCGCAAGGACGTCTCGGGCGGCAGCTTCACGATTTCCAACCACGGCGTCTCGGGCAGCCTGCTCGCCAGCCCGATCATTCTGCACCAGGGCCAGGCCGCGATCCTGGGCATCGGCAAGCTGGAAAAGCGCGTCGTCGTGCGCGAACTCGATGGTCAGGACGTGATGGTGATCCGCCCGATGGCCTACGTCACGCTCACCATCGATCACCGCGTCGTCGACGGCCACCAGACCAATGCGTGGCTCAGTCGCTTCGTCGAGGTGCTGGAGACTTGGCCGGCGGCCTAGCGCCTATTGCGGCGACGTATCCTCGAGCCCGTGCGCCTCGCGCGCGATCTTGTGGAGCCAGTCGGCGTGCTTGGGCGCCTTCTTGGTCTCGCTCCATTCGTCGAGCATCAGCGGGGCGACGCGCTTCAGCTCCGCATATTGCTCGTCGGTGCCGATGTCGGCGGCGAGCTCCACGCGGTGGCCGTTGGGGTCGAAGAAGTAGATCGACTTGAAGATGCCGTGGTGCGTCGGGCCGAGCACGTCGATCCCTTCCGCCTCGATATGCGCCTTGGCTGCTTCGAGTTCCTCTTCGCTGCCGACGCGGAACGCGAGGTGCTGGACCCAGGCCGGCGTGTTCTCGTCGCGACCCATGTCTTTCTGATTGGGCAGCTCGAAGAAGGCGAGGATGTTGCCGTTCCCCGCGTCGAGGAAGACATGCATGTAGGGATCGTATTCGCCGGTCGAGGGGACATGGTCTTCGGCAAAGGCTGTGGTGTAGTCCATGCCGAGCACGCGGCCGTACCACTCGACCGTCTCCTTGGCGTCCTTGCAGCGATAGGCGGCATGGTGGACGCCGCCGAGCTTCACGGGGTGGTCGGTCATCACGCTTTCTCCTCGACCTTGAGCACGCCGCGCGCGATCTGGTCGCGTTCCATGCTCTCGAACAGTGCCTTGAAGTTGCCCTCGCCGAAGCCTTCGTCGCCCTTGCGCTGGATGAATTCGAAGAAGACCGGCCCGACCTGCGCCTCGGCGAAGATCTGGAGCAGCAGGCGCGGCGCGCCGCCCTCGGTGGTCCCGTCGAGCAGGATGCCGCGCGTCTTGAGGTCCTCGGCATTCTCGCCGTGTCCCGGCAGGCGCTCGTCGAGCATCTCGTAATAGGTCGCGGGCGGCGCGGTCATGAACGGGACGCCGGACGTCTTGAGATTGTCCCAGCAGCCGACAAGGTCGTCGCAGATGAGCGCGATGTGCTGGATGCCCTCGCCGTTATACTCGCGCAGATATTCCTCGATCTGGCCCTTGCCGCCTTCGCCTTCCTCGTTGAGCGGGATGCGGATCTTGCCGTCGGGCGCGGTCAGCGCCTTGGAGGTCAGGCCGGTATACTCGCCCTTGATGTCGAAGTAGCGGATTTCCTGGAAGTTGAAGAGCTTCTCGTACCAGTCGGCCCAGTACTTCATGCGCCCGCCGTAAAGGTTGTGCGTGAGGTGGTCGATCCGGGTGAACCCCGCCCCTTTCGGCCATTTCTCGACGCCGTCGAGATACTCGAAATCGATGTCGTAGATCGTCAGCGCATCCTCGTCCGGTCCGTCGGCATAGCGATCGACGAGGTAGATGTGCGCGCCCCCGATGCCCTGGATGGCGGGAATAAATAGCTCCATCGGCCCGACATCGGTGTCGACCGGCTTGGCACCGCGTTCGAGGAGCCGTTCCATCGCTGCGCCCGCGTCGCGCACCCGAAAGGCCATGCCGCACGCGCCCGGCCCGTGCTCGGCGGCGAAAAAGGCGGCCGGGCTTCCCGGCTCGTAATTGGCGACGAGGTTGATCCCGCCCTGGCGCCACAGCTGCACGTCCTTGGAGCGGTGGTTGGCGACATGGGTGAAGCCCATCGCTTCGAACACCGGCTCGAGGAGACCCTTCTCGGGCGCGCAGAATTCGACGAACTCGAAACCGTCGAGGCCGATGGGATTGTCGAACAGGTCGGGCATGGGCGGGTCCTCTTGTGGCGGGCGACTTGCGCTGGCCCGCGAAAAATGACACTTTGTTGCAATAAGCAACTGGTTGTATTCACAACTTACTAGGTGGCGGCCATGGATGTCAATTCGAAGAACGCGATCCGACTAGGCGCATTCCTGCCCTACCAGCTTGTGCTCCTCGCCGACCTCGTCTCGCGCCGGATTGCCACGGTGGTGAAACGCCGCGAAGGGCTCAATCTATCCCACTGGCGCGTGATGGCGGCAGTGGCGGAGGTGCCGGGCCGCACCGCGCGCGAAGTCGTTGCCGTGACCCCGATGGACAAGGGGATCGTCAGCCGAGCGGTCAAGAGCCTTATCGAAAAGGGTCTGGTCGAGCGTCGCGCCTCGGACAGCGACGGGCGACTGGGCCATCTGCACCTCACGACCCGGGGCGAGGCGGCCTATGCCTCGATCGCGGCGGACATTCTGGATGTCGAAGCGGATATGGTCCGAGGGTTGGAGGCAGGCGACCGGGCGGCCCTGCAGCGTCATCTCGCCGCGCTGCTCGAAAGTTTGCGGGAGGCCGACTGAGCGCCGTGCGCTCAGTCCTCGTTCGAGCCTTCGGACTGGCTGATCATCCGTTGCACCGCCTGTTCGGTGCGGCTGGTCGAGATGACATGGTCGACGCCTTCCACCGTGATCGCGATTGTGCCCTGTTCGGTCGTCTCGATGAGCTTCTTGGACTTTAGATACCAGACATGGAAGGCGAACTGGTTGTCGCTGCAACCCAGGCTCTCCTGGAGCTGCCAGCCGCCTAGGCCCGGTTCCGCCCCGTTCGCGCGCCGACGCTTGTAGAGTTCGAAAAGCAGCCTTGCGTGCTTTTCGGCATCGTCGACGGCCGCCTTTTCGTCGAAGTCGACGCCCTCGACGGGCTTGGGTGCCTGCCCGTTGCCGCGCTTGATGTAGGCGCTGTCGTAGACCGATCGCGTTTCCGGGTCCGAAAGGACGTCGTACGCCTTGCGGACTTGCGTGAACTTGTCGACGTCGGCCGTCTCGACGCGGTCGGGATGGTAGATTTTCGCGAAATAGTGGAACGCGACCTCGAGCATCTTCGGGTCGCAGTCGGGGCTGACCTGCAGGAGGGCGTAATAGTCGGTAAAGCCGTCGTCGCCCGTCATCGCTCCCGCCTTCGCTCTTGCGGCTGGCGCACCCGACAGGATTCGAACCTGTGGCCTCTGCCTTCGGAGGGCAGCGCTCTATCCAGCTGAGCTACGGGTGCAATGCCGGCCGGTTCGCGCCGCCTAACCCGAAGGGGGAAGGGGAGCAAGCCCTCGCGTGGTTCTCGAGCAAAACCATCGGTGCGAATCCATCTTTTCAAGCCGGAAATTTCTGGCAGAACCGTCGCGAAAACAATGATGAGTTCACTATGCGTGACGCGTTGATCGACCACATCTACCAGGCCTCGCACGACGATGCCGCCCTGACTTCCCTCGCAGACAAGTTGATCGACCGCTTCGACCTCACCTCGATGCTGATGGGGTGGCTCGGTCATGACGGCGAGTTCCGGATGGTCATTTCCGCCAACTATTTCGGCGAGAGCGACCTGGGTGACTATTTCCTCCATTATTCCGAGAAGGACCCGTGGATGGCGGCGTCGATGTCGGTGCTGGAATCGGGGCGTGCATTGCGCATGTCGGACCACGTCCCGACCGAGGCCTTCGTGGCCAGCGACCTGTATCGCAAGTTCCTGCTGCCACGGGGATACGACATCTGTTACGCGCTCAGCCTTCCCGCCGTCTCGCCGCTCGGCATGGGGGCGATGGCGCTGCACAAGGGCCCGGACAAGGGCGATTTCACCGACGAGGATGTCGCCGAGCTGGCACGGCTCGGACATGCGCTGGAGACTTTGCAGAAATCCCGCGCCCGCCTGCGCACCTCGGAAGTCGCCGAGCAGGGTTTCGCGATGGTCGCCGACCGGCTCCAGGCGGCCGCGATCGTGCTGGGCGAGAAAGGCCATTTCGTCGAGGCCAACAAGGCGGGCCTGCGGTTCCTCAAGGAAGGCGACCTCCTCCTCGAATCGGGCGGGAAGGTCGCGGGCTTTAACGGGTCTGGCAAATGGTTCGAGCGCGCGATCGAGGCCGCCACCAGCAAGAGCGGCGCGCAGGCGACGAGCGGGCGCTTCGTGCGTCCCGACGGCAGCGCGGTCGTCCTGTCCATGATGCCGTTCGGAACCGAGGGGTTCGGCCGCCGCGCCGTTCTCATCGTCAATTTCCCGCAGACGCTGGGCGAAGCGCACGAGAGCGCGATCGCACAGGCATTCCATCTCACGTCGAGCGAAGCAGCCGTGGTGCGGCATCTCGCCAACGGCAAGACCGCCGAGGCGATCGCCAAGCTACGCGGGACGAGCTTGCAGACGGTGCGTGTACAGCTGCGCAACGCGATGATGAAGACGCACTGCACACGCCAGGCCGAACTGGTCGACCTCGTGCGACAGTTCGTGTCGGTCGCGGACATCGACCATAATCAATTTGTGGTATGACACGGCAATAACGCAAATTTAATTCGGACAGGTCGAACGAGTACCGACCTGTCGCGCGTTCCCCGGCGAGGGCATTTCTTCCCGCCGGTATTTCCCGCCGGAGGAAGGTGCGAATTCGCGCCACCATTTTCGGGGGACCTGAATGTATAAGTATCATTCCTGCCGCGGTCGCCGCGGCCTTTACGCGACTCTTGCTGCCACGACGGCGCTGCCGCTGCTCGTCGGCGCGACGCCCGCTTCGGCCGGCTATTTCCTCTCGCAGGCCGGTAGCATCGTCTACCAGACCGAAGCACTCGAAGGCGCGCCTGCCGCGCTCTCGCTGATCTCGACGGGCGGCTATGTCGATGCCGACGTCACCACGATCACTTCGACCTTCGAACCGGGCGAATATGGCGAGGTCGTCTATCTGGAAACGGATGCGGGCCTGATCGACGGCATGTTCGGATCGATTTCGGCTAGTGGTGAGGGATATGTCACCGGCCTCTACGCGAACTCGAACAGCGGACCGATCAGCGTCCTGGTCGATACGATGTACCTCGACGGCGAACAGGCGTTCGGCATGCTCGGGATTTCGAGCGGCGACGTCACGCTGATCGCGAACGAACTCACCATCGCTGCAACCGGGACCGACTATGACGGAACAGGCCGGACCAGCGACGGTATGGCCGCCATTTCGACCGGCGGGTTCGCGACCGCGTCGATCGGCACGGGCCAGGTGTACGGATATAATTCGACGCTCCTGTCCGCGATCGGCCAGACGGGGGCGGATGTCTCGGTGACCGTCGCCGAAGGCTTCGGAGACGACGGCACGCTCATCTACGGACAGAGCGATGCCGGCGACGTCTCGATCACGGCGACCCAGGCGACCCATTGGGGAAGCGGCAACCTGATCGTCGCCGGGATCGCCGATGCCGGCAGCGTCACGATCAGCGCGGGCGAAATCGTCGACGGCGGCTCCGACAATCGCGGCATCTATGCGCGCGCCGAAGACCAGATCCAGGTCTTCGTCGACCAGCTTGCAGTGAATAATTACGGCGTCTTCGCGACCGGTGCCGACGGCGATCGGCCGAATATCCTGATCGATGCCAATTCGATCACGTCTTACGGCAATGTCGGCATTCAAGCCTACGGCAACGACATCACGATCGTCTCAAGCGACGTCGAAGGCGGGATCTCCGGTGGCACCAGCGGAATGTACCTGGACGCCACCGGCGCGGTCGATATCGACGTGGCGGGGCAGGTTTCGGCGACGGCCTACAACGGCGATGCAATCGGCGTGAATGCCACGGACGGCCTTGTCACGGTCGACGTCAATGTCGCCTATGCCTCGGGCACGGCAGGCCGTGCCATCATCGTCGAGACGACGAGCGGCGACGTCGTGGTCAATGCGGGCACGACCATCTCGGAAGCGACCGGATGGAACGGCTCGTATACCGGTGACGGCATTCTCGTGCTGTCGGACACCGGCAACGTCACCGTCAACAGCGAGTACAGCGTGACGAATGGCCTTGGTGGATCGGCCATCGCGGTCGTGACCAGTGGCGATGTGACGATCGACAGCGGCGTATCGGAGAGCACCGGCACCAACGGCGTCAACTTCTATGCCGAAGGCCACGACATCTCTGCCACGGTCGACTCGATCCTCATGGGAACGGGCGTCGGGCGCGCCGCTTATGTGCTCGCCAGCGGTGCGGCCGATGTCGTCATCGGCGATATCTCGGCGGCAAGCAGCTACGGTGCCTTCGTCCAGGGAGGCACGTCTTCGGACGTGACGATCAACGGTACGGTCGAAACCTACCGTTACGGCGCCTACGCCTATTCCCCGACCGGCACGGCGAACGTCACTGTCAACGGGGACATCACCAGCGCTATCCGCCAGGGCGCGATCGCGAACGGCGGCACTGCGGCGACGATGACGGTGAGCGAGGGCGCAAGCGTGACCAGCGGCACCACCGGTGTCGCGCTCTATTCCGACGGTTCGAGCTATTTGCTCAACCAGGGCACGATTTCCGGCGGTAGCGAATATGCCGTCTATTTCGGCGCGACGAGCGGAACCGCGGGCGCTGCGACCCTGCGCAACGAGGGCACGCTGATCGGCGGGGATCTCGGCGCCGTGTTCGGCACCGTGTCGAACGACCTCGTCGAGACGACCGAGACCAGTCATATCGAAGGCGTGGTCGACTTGGGCGACGGCACCGACACGCTGCGGCTCGTCCAGTCGGACGGCCCGGCGGCGGTTGGCGAAGTGGCCGAGACGGTCAATGTCGAGAATCTCGAGGTCGTCAGCGGAAGCTTCCGCGCCGATGGCGCCGCATCGAGCTACGATAATGTCACCATCGCGGACGGCGCCGAACTGATCGTCGCCGCCGAGGCTGGCGTCGCGTCGGTCTACGGGCTCGCGGTCGATGTGGACGGGCGCTACGCGCTCGACATCACCGGCACCGCGCAGGCGTCCGACTTCTGGTCGGGGACGCTCACCGGCGACGGCACGCTGGCGCTGGTCGGCGAAGGCACGCTGTCGCTCAGCAACGGCTTCCTCATCGGCAATACGGGCGGCGTCCTCGTCGAGAACGGGACCTTCCTCATCACCGGGGCAGGCGCGAATTATTCGGGCACGGTCGAGACGGTCGCGGGCGGCACCTTCCAGCTTGGCGAGGGTGGTGCGACCGGAAACTTCACCGGCGATCTCGTCAACAACGGCAACTTCATCTTCGACCGTGACGGAAACTACACGTTCGAGGGCGATTTCTCCGGCAGCGGCGAGTTCGACAAGTATGGCGACGGCACGCTCTTCTTCGCCGGCGACTACGCCTACAGCGGGCTGACGACCATCCACGCCGGCGGCATCTCGCTGTCGGGAACGCTCGCGGAGACGACGGAACTCAACCTGGTGGGCGGCACGTTCGACCTGTCGGGTGTCGCAGGCGGGGCGCAGACCATCGCATCGCTGTCGGGCACCGGTGGGACGCTGATCCTCGGCGAAATCGTCCTGACTCTCGACCAGATGATCGACACCGTTTTCGCGGGCGACATCACCGGCACGGGCACCATCGTCAAGGACGGCGAAGGCACGCTCAACCTCACCGGCGACGTCAGCTATGCGGGCGATGTCGAGATCACGGGCGGCACGCTCGCTGTCAACGGCACGATGACCGAGGCCGACTTCTTCGTCGAAACCGGCGGTCGCCTCGGCGGCAACGGCACGGTCGGCGACGTGGTCGTCGACGGTGGCACGCTGGGCGCCGGCAATTCGATCGGCCACCTCGTCATCGCGGGCGACCTGACGCTCGACGCGGACAGCATCTTCGAGATCGAGGTGAATGCCGCGGGCGACGCCGACCTCGTCGAAGTGACGGGCGCGGCCGAGCTGGGCGGGGCCACCGCGACCATCCTTGCCGAGGACGGGCTCTACGCGCCAGTCACCGAATATACGGTGCTGACCGCAGAGGACGGCGTCACCGGCGAGTTCGGCACGGTCACCACCAACTTCGCCTTCCTCGACCCGACGTTCGATTATGGCGCCAACGCGGTGACGCTCACGCTGACCCGCAACGATATCGACTTCTCGGAATATGGCGACACCGCCAACCAGTCGATCGTGGGCGGGCTGGTCGAGGCGCTCGGCTTCGGCAACGCGCTCTACGACGCCGCTTTGGTCCTCGGGCAGGACAAGGTCGCGGCCGATTTCGAAACGCTGACCGGTGAGGCCTATCCCGCGCTCGCCTCGGCAATGATCGAGACGACCGACCTCCTGCGCCGTCAGCTCGACGCGGGGGCGCCCGAGGGAGACGGCGTGTTCGTGTGGGGCCGCGGCGTGCTGACCAACGCCAAGGCCGACGCGCGCGGCAATTACCGAGCAGTCGATCTCGACGGCAGCGGCCTGGCGGCGGGCTTCGGCTACCATGCGGGCGACCTCGTCGTCAGCCTGGGCGGCGGGCGGCTGTGGCAGGACAGCGATGCGTTCGATCTGTCGGACGCGGACATGAGCTTCCTCGACGGCCGGGTCGACTGGTCGTCGGAGTCGGGCTTCGGCGTCACTGCGGGCGCGCTGTTCGGCTGGAGCGACGGCGTCGTGACCCGCGATACGCGCCTCGGCACGATCTCGGCAACGGTCGTGGGCGACATGGATGCCAGCGTCTCCGCCTTCCATGGCGAGGCGCGCTACGGCTTCGCGATGTCGCAGATCACGCTCGAGCCGTTCGTCGGGCTCAGCCATGTCTCCTTGTCCCTCGACGACCTCACCGAGACGGGCGGCATCACCGCGCTGGACGTGAGCGATCTCGACCGCGACGTGACGTTCGGCGATGCCGGGCTGCGGGTCAGTGCGGGATCGGCCAACGGTGTGTCGTTCGACGCCATGGCGGGGCTGCGCCGCGCCTGGGGCGACCGGATGGGCAGTGCCTCGATCGCATTCGCCGACAGCCCGGCGAGCGCGTCGATCGGCGCGATGCCGATCGCCAAGGATGCGCTGCGCCTGGGCGCGGGCCTCGGTTACGCCAAGGGCCGCATGAAGGTCTCGATCGGCTATGACGGGACCATGTCCAAGGGCTTCGACAGCCACGGCGTGAAGGCCGGGCTCTCGATCGGCTTCTGATCCCCCGAAGGGCAGAAGGGAGGGCGTCGTCGGTTTGCCCGGCGGCGCCCTTTTCGCGTCCCGGCTACCAGCGCAGGATCGGCGTCACGAGGACGCGGCCGAGCAGGGCGGCGACGATCACGCTGGCGACATGCCACAGGCCCAGGTGGGCAAGCCCGCTGCCCGAACATTCGAGCGTGATGGCCAGCGCTCCGACCGCGCCTGCGGTCAGGCCGACGAGCGTTCCGGCCTTTTCCGGCAGCACCGTGGCGCCCCGTCGCAGCCAGTGCGTCAGCACGACCCCGGTGAAAAGGCCCGACGCCAGCCCCCAGGCGAAACAGCGAAGCCCGAAGGCGACGTCCATCGTCCCCGCACTGCCGGAGACGAATTCCACGATACTCACCGCAGGCAGCAGCAACGTCGCCGCGAGCACCCAATGCGCACCGCCCTGCGGTCCCCCGACGGCGGGCCGCGCGAGCCGGGTCGCGCTCCAGCCGGCCGCAACGGCCAGCAGCGCGAACAGTCCCGCGACAAGGAGCGTCAGCGACGCGGGGTTTCCGTCCGCAAGGTCGGGCCGGACGCCAAAGACGACCAGCACCGTGGCGATCGTCGCGAGCGCCGCCGTCCCTGCGAGAATCCGGCCATGACCGAGCGACAGCGGGCGGACGGGCCGGACATCGTCGGCGAGGCGATCGAGGAGGTCGTTCATGTCATTCGCTTTCGACGAGGGCGGCGAGCTTCTTGAGGCCGCGATGGATGTTGACCTTGACCGCCGCGATGCTCTGGCCGGTGATTTCGGCGGTTTCCGCGATGCTTCGTCCCTCGACCTTGGCGAGGGTGATACAGCTGGCCTGGGTCGGGGAAAGGTGGGTCATCAGCCGTTCCAGGCTGAGGCGCGCGAGGACCGGCTCCTCGTCCGAGCGGACGGCGATATCCTCATCCTCGATCGTCTGCGGCGCGCGTTCGAGCTTGCGCAGCGTATCGATCCATCGATAGCGCGCGATCGCCGCCAGCCACGGATAGAAGGGGCGCGTCGCATCGTAGGTCGCGCGCTTGGCATGGAGCGCGAGGAGCGTGTCCTGGACGAGGTCGTCGACCATGTCGGGCGCGATGCGCCGCGTGTAATAGCGCACCAGCCAGTCGCGCGCGGCCGCGAGCGCGGCGCGGTAGGACGGGCGGTCGCCGTCCTGCGCCCGCGCCATCAGCCGCCTGAGATCGTCGTCGGTGAGGATCATCTTGCCATCTTACGGCTTATTGCCGGGGCGAGCGCAATCCTTCCCGATCCCTGGGTCAGCAGCACCAGTCCCATCGCGATCCAGCTCATGTGCACGCTCCACCAGGCCAAAGGATAGACGAACAGCTGAATGACAAGGGTCATCGCGATGAGCCCCGCAGCGGCAAAGCGCGTTCCAAGCCCAAGGAGAAGCATGATCGGCAGGACATGTTCGCCAGCCGTTGCGGCGACCGCAGCGAGGTCGGCGGGAAGCGGGACCGAAGAATAGTCGTTGCGGAACAGGGTGTAGGTCGTGTCGGAAATCTCGAACAGGCTGCCCTCTTCGACCTTTGTCCGACCCGAACGCCAGAAGATCGCGCCCAGCGCGATGCGCACGAACAGGAGAACGAGGTCGCGCACTGGCTGCCGATCGGCAAGCGAGACGAGGCGGGCGTAAAGCCGGCTCATAACACCAGCTCCAGCACGGGCCTGAGCGCGCCCTGTTGCACGAGGGTCGTGGTGGCAGCGGCGTCCTCGTCGAGCAGGCGGCCGAGGGTCGTGCGTTTCCTTGCCAGGGCCAGCAACCGCGTTGCGCTTCTTCCGATGCGCGTGAGGCGGATGTCGTTCGCGGGGCGAGTGACGAGCAGCATGTCACCGGCGCCGGTCTGGGATGGATTCCACAGGAGGGCATCGGCGTCTTCGAGCGCCACGAGGCGGCAAGCCGGATGAGGCTGGACCGCAATGTCGACCAGCCGTTCGGGTCGCTGGTCGCCAATGGTCCGCAGGGTCAACGCGGGTGCGCGGGCTGCGCCGTGCGCTTCCAGCCAGGCCCACTCCGCCGTCGCAAGATCGCGTGCCCGCGGCGTTGCAAAGCGCGCCGCCATTCCGCACCCGATCGAGCGAAGCGGCAACTCGACTGTGGCGGGTGATTCGAGGTGGCGCTCGGCGACTTCGTGAAATGTGTCGTGACCAACCAGCTCGCGCGTCCGTTTGAAACTGTCTTCGAGCGCGATGCGGCGCGCATGATTGATCGTATTGGCATGGGCCTTGAGCGCGCGCAGCTGGGCCCGGCGCGTGCCCGAAAGCAATTCGCTTGGCAAACAGGACGGGCCGCCGCGCAGCGCGCGCATCATCTGGGTCTGGAGGTCAGGCGACACGGGCGACTTCCTGCGCAAGGATCGCGTTGGCGCGTGTTGCTTCGGCCATGAGATCCTCAAAGGACGGGACGGCATTGTCGCGCTCGACCAGGACCGGGCGCGGACCGATGCGCGAGACGAGCCGGTCGAGCAGCGACCAGCATTCCTCCGACACGGGTGAGCCGTGATCGTCGACCGCAAGGCTCGTGCCGTCGTCGTACGTCGCGACGCTGTGCCCCGCGACATGGATTTCGCCCACGAGAGAGCCGTCTATCGCGTCGACATAGGCAAATGCGTCGATGCCGAGATTGATCTGGCTCACCAGCACATTGTTGACATCGACGAGCAGCCCGCAGCCGGCACGGCGCGCGAGCGCGTGAAGAAAATCGACCTCGTCATAAGCATCCATGCGAAAGGCGGTCATCCGGCTGGGATTCTCGATCAGCATCGGACGACCGAGCCGGTCCTGCACGCGGCCAACCTGCGCGGCGAAATGATCGAGCGTCTCGTCGGTCATCGGCAAGGGCAGGAGGTCGGGCACCTTTTCGCCGCCAAGGCTCGACCAGCTCAGATGATCCGAGACGAGGGCCGGGGCGTATCGATCGCACAAGATCGCAAGACGTTCGAGTTCCGGCTCGTCAAGCCCGCCGGGATCGCCCATCGACAGGCCGACCGAGTGGAAGCTGACGGGTAGCGCGTCGCGCAGCGCACCCAGCCAATCGTGCATCGGCCCGCCTTCCATCATGAAATTTTGCGGATGCACCTCGACGAAGGAAGGGCCGACGCCCCGCTCCGCTGCGTCGAGGCAGGCGCCGAAATGCTGAGATTTCAGGCCAATTCCTCCACGCGGCGGCGGGGGCTGGTCGTGCGGGACGCCGGCCACCCGGTCAGGCTTCCGCCTGCGCCGGGTTGCCCGTACCTTCGAACGCTTCCAGCTGGCCGCCACTCGCTTCGCAGTCGCCCGCATCGACATATTTCCAGGCATTGCCCTGGTAATCGACGCTCGAGGTGCCCGCGCAACTCGTGCCCGGGCCCGCCGCGCAGTCGTTCTTGCCGGCGAGCGCGATGCCATAGCACTTCTCCTGGTCGCTTGCGTCGGCAGCCATTTCGGCCTGCTCGACAGCTTCGGCGACTTCGCCATCATTGGCGGCGGGCGCGCCGTCGGAACAGGCGGCGAGCGCCAGCAAGGCCGTCGCAGCGCCAAGGGTGGAAACGGTTTTCATCATCGAACTCCCTTTTGTGATGCGGGAGGCACCAGCACCCCGCTGGCTCCTTGTTCGCTGGGGGTCTGCAGAAGGTTACACCGAGCGTTTTTCGCGATGATTATGTTGCGCAACATGAGGCTTATGTTGCGGTGCGGAAGGTGCAGGGCTAGGCTCGTTCGTTCATGCCGCGAAGGAGCCATGAATGGCCAAGACAAAGGGCGACAAGGTCGTCATCAAGAAATACGCCAACCGCCGTCTCTACGACACCGAGCGTTCGGCCTATATCACGCTCGACACGCTTGCCGGGATGATCCGCGAGGGCCGCGACGTAGAGGTGATCGATGCCAAGTCGGGCGAGGACATCACCCACCAGGTGCTGACCCAGATCATCGTCGACGAGGAAGCGGGCGGCGCGGGCATGCTGCCGGTCTCCTTCCTGCGCCAGCTGATCAGCATGTATGGCGGCAACATGCAGGGCGCGGTTCCCAACTATCTCGAAGCGGCGATGGACGCCTTCAAGCAGCAGCAGGCGGCGATGATGGGCGGATCGATGGGCGCGGGCGCGTTCGACGCCTCGGCCTTCACCGACATGGCGCGGCGCAACATGGAAATGTTCCAGTCCGCCGCAAGCGCCTTTTCGGGCGGCAGCGGCGCGGCCAAGTCCGCACGAGCCGACGAGGCGTCGAAGGATGCCGAACTCGCCGCGCTCAAGGCGGAGCTGGCGGCGCTCAAGGCCAAGGTCGACAAGCTTTGATCCTGCCCGCGCTGGCCCTGTTCGTTGCCGACATCCCGGTAGTCGAGGCGTGGCGCGACCGCGGAGTCGCCCCGGGTACGTGGACCTATGCCGCTGCCCCGCTCGCGAGCGTCGCGAGCTATGGCGGGCGGGTCGAGGTGCGCTGCGACAAGATGACGCGGCGACTGAGCGTCGTTCTCGACGGACAGGCGATGCCGGGAACCCGGCTGCTGATCTCGACCACCAACGGCGATCGCTGGCTGCCTCAGCCGGCCGCGTGGCACGCTTCCGACGCGATCGGCGACTGGATGGCGTTCAGCCGGGGCCGTATCCTGTTCCTCGAAGAAGGACACATGCCGCTCGTCGTCCCGTCCTGGCCAAGGCTTGCGCGGGTCGTCGAAGACTGCCGCGTCTGATCGAAAAGGGCGCAAGACGGAACGTTTCGGGCCTAGAATAGTCTTGTTTTGTGAAGCAGCAGACGGAGGGTGACATGGCTAAGAAATCCACCAAGACCAGCGGGACCCGTGCGAAGAAGCCCGACTTCGATTTCGACAAGCTGACCAAGATGGCGCTGAGCCGCGAGATGCTCGCGGCCGGCCTGACCGCGGCTGCCGCGATGATCGCGGCCAGTCCCAAGGCGCGCGCCAAGATCAAGAATGCCGGTGTCGATGCCGCCGACCAGATGAGCAAGGCGACCAGCGCGGCGGTCGAGAATGCGACCAGGCTGGGTGCGGTCATCGCCGAGGCTGTGGCCGATGCGGCCCAGCGCGCCATGTCGGGCGACTGGCTCGACGAGGATGCCGCCAAGCCGGCTGCCAAGAAGGCGGCGCCGAAGAAGAAGGCGCCTGCGCGAAAGACGGCAGCCAAGAAGCCTGCGGCCAAGAAGCCTGCCGCCAAGAAGGCGACTACCGCCCGCAAGACGGCTGCAGTCAAGAAGCCCGCCGCCAGGAAGCCCGCGGCGCGCAAGACGACCGCGAAGAAAGCCGCACCCAAGGGCAAGGCCAGCTAAGGCCCGATCGATCGCTCCGCACGGCGGAACGACCGTGAAACCGCTTGGAAAAGCGGGCGCGCCCGTGCATGAGCGCTGCCCATGATCCAGATGCGCGAATTTGCCGTCGTGATCCTGGCGGCCGGCCAGGGCACGCGAATGCGGTCCGACACGCACAAGGTGCTGCACCCGATCGCCGACAAGCCGATGCTGCTCCACCTGCTCGACACGGTCGACGGGCTGGGGGCCACGCGGCGCGTTGTCGTCGTCGGCAAGGGCCGCGACCAGGTCGAGGCCGCGCTCGCCGGTCGCGAAGTCGCGACCGCGCTGCAGGCCGAACAGCGTGGCACCGGCCACGCCGTCCAGCAGGCCGAAGACGCGCTCGAAGGCTTCGAGGGCCCTGTCGTCGTGCTCTACGGCGACACGCCGTTCGTCACGCCCGAGACGCTGACCCGCATGCTCGGTCGCCTGTGTGCGCACGACAATCCCGCTGTGGTCGTGCTGGCGTCCTCGCCGGCAGACGCCAAGTCGTACGGTCGCGTCATCCTCGGAGAGGGCGACCGCATCTCCAAGATGGTCGAGTTCAAGGACGCCAACGAGGCGGAACGCGCAGTGCGCCTGTGCAATTCGGGCATGATGGCAGCGATGAAAGGCGATCTGTTCGACTGGCTGGGCAAAGTTGGTAACGACAATGCGGCAGGCGAATTCTACCTGCCGGACGTGGTCATGGTCGCGGCCGACGAAGGCCGCCACTCGGTTGCGATCGAGGGCGAGGCGTTCGAGACCGCGGGCGTCAATTCGCGCCGCGAGCTGGCCGACCTAGAACATGACTGGCAGCAGCGCCGCCGCGCCCGGGCGCTCGACGAGGGGGCAACGCTGGTCGATCCCGATAGCGTCTGGTTTAGCCACGACACCAAATTGGGCCGCGACGCCACCATCGAACCGCATGTCGTGTTCGGTCCCGGCGTCGAAATCGCCGACGGCGCGACCATCCGCGCCTTCTGCCACATCGAGGGTGCGAGCATCGCGGGCGGCTGCGAAGTCGGCCCGTTCGCGCGCCTGCGCCCCGGCGCGGTGATGGAAGAGAGCTCCAAGGTCGGCAATTTTGTAGAGATGAAGAAGACCCGCCTGGGCAAGGGCGCCAAGGCCAACCACCTGACCTATCTCGGCGATGCCGAGATCGGCGCGAAGGCTAATATCGGCGCGGGCACCATCACCTGTAATTATGACGGGTTCGGCAAGTATCGGACCCAGATCGGCGAGGGCGCCTTCATCGGGTCGAACAGTGCGCTGGTCGCGCCGGTGTCGATCGGCGACGGCGCGATCGTCGGCGCGGGCAGCGTCGTGACCAAGAATGTCGAGGCCGACGAACTCGCCATCGCGCGCGGCGAACAGCGCGGCCTCAAGGGCTGGGCAGCCCGCTTCCGCGAACGCCAGAAGGCGAAGAAGGGCTAGTCCTTCATCTTCTCCAGGAACGCGATCAGGCCTCCGAAGTAAGTGTCCTGATCGTCGTACATGGAAAGGTGGCTCCCCTCGGTGGCGAGGAGTTCGCCTTTCGGCAGGGTCTCGGCCATCCACGCCATGTGGGCCGGATCCATCGTGTCGTACTTGCCCGAAATGACGAGCGTGGGCACGTCGATCTTGTGGAGATCGGCGGTGCGGTCCCAGTCGGCCAGCCGACCGCTCGCTCCCATCTCGCTCGGCCCCTGCATCAGCGTGTAGATGTGCATGTTGGCGCGCGAGAAGGTGCGGAGCAGGCCGTGCGGCCATTGATCGTGCGGACGCCGGATCACGTGCTGCTCGTACCACATCGGAACGAGCGTTTCCTCGTAGCGCGGATCGTCGGTCTTGCCTTCTTTTTCGAGCTGCAGGACGAGCGCAACCTGCTCGGGATCCTTTTGCGGGATCAGCACGTCCTTCGCATAGGCATTATAGGCCGGGATCGAGGCCATCATGTTCGAAATGACCAGGCATTTGACCTTGTCGGGATGGGCGAGCGCATATTCGATCGCGAGGATGCCGCCCCAGCTCGTTCCGAACAGGCAGAAGTTGGACGCATCGCCGTCGATCGCCTCGCGCACCTGGTCGACTTCATCAACATAGCGTTCGATCGTCCACAGGTCGTCATTGTCCGGCCGGTCGCTCCAGCCCGAGCCGAGCTGGTCGTACTGATAGAATTCGATGCCCGTCTGGGGGAGATAGGCATCCATCACCTCGAGGAAATCGTGCCCCATGGCGGGGCCGCCATGGAGCAGCAGCAACTTGTAGTCGGGATTGTTGCCGTGCCGCTTCAGCCAGACCTTGAAGGTGCCCGCCTCGGTCTCGATCGGAAGCATGGTGACGCCCCCCGACCAGCTGTCGGGACGACCCTTCGTCTCGTAGTAGGAAGCGGGCGGCGCATCGGCGCTCGCAGGGACCGAAAGGGCGAGGGCGGCAACCGCGGCAAACAGGCTCGAACGCATGGCAATTCCCCTGCAATATGTGGGGCGAACGCCTCCTTGTGCCTTGCCCCTCCAACGTGCATAGCAGCGCCCGTTCAAGCGAGGAAGGAGCGCAAGCAGGCCCCATGTGCGGAATTGTCGGGATCGTGGGCGACAGGCCCGTGGCGGATCGCCTGTTCGACGGGCTCAAGCGGCTCGAATATCGCGGCTATGACAGCGCCGGCATTTGCACGCTCGACGAAGGCGACTTCGATCGTCGCCGCGCCGAGGGCAAGCTCAACAATCTCGCCGCCGTGCTCGCCGACAAGCCGCTCCACGGGACGACGGGGATCGCGCACACGCGCTGGGCGACCCACGGCGCGCCGGTGGTCAAGAATGCGCACCCGCATATCGTCGGGCCGGTCGCGATCATCCACAACGGCATCATCGAGAACTTCAAACCGCTGCGCGCCGAACTCGAAGCCGAGGGACGCACCTTCGAGAGCGACACCGATACCGAGGTCGTCGCGCACCTCGTCGCCCGCGAGATCGAGGGCGGGGCCGAGCCGCGCGACGCGGTGGCCGCCGTCCTGTCACGCCTTCACGGCGCGTTCGGCATGGCCTTCCTGTTCCGCGACCATCCCGGTCTCATCATTGGCGCGCGCCACGGCTCGCCGCTGACGGTCGGCTATGGCGAGGGCGAGAATTACCTAGGGTCGGACGCGATCGCGCTCGCGCCGCTGTCGCAGCGCATCGCCTATCTCGACGATGGTGACTGGGTCGTGCTGACGCGCGACGAGATCGAGATCTACGACAAGGACAACCAGCGCGTCGAGCGCGAGATCGTCCTGTCGGGTGCGTCTGCCGCCTCGGTCGAGAAGGGCAATTACCGCCACTACATGCAGAAGGAGATCTTCGAGCAGCCAATCGTGGTCGCCCAGACGCTCCAGTCCTACGTGCGCCCCTACGAGGGCAAGGTGGCGCTGCCCGACAGCGACCTCGACCTGTCGTCGATCCGCCGCGTGACCATCGTCGCGTGCGGCACCAGCTTCTACGCGGGCATGGTCGCCAAATACTGGATCGAGCAGTTCGCGCGCGTGCCCGTCGACATCGATGTCGCAAGCGAGTTCCGCTACCGCGAGCCGGTGCTCGAGAAAGGCGGGCTCGCGCTGTTCATCTCGCAGTCGGGCGAGACCGCCGACACGCTCGCGGCGCTACGCCACGCGCAGGAAGAGGGGCAGATCATCGCCGCGGTGATCAACGTGCCGACCTCGACCATGGCGCGCGAGGCGGACATCGTGCTGCCGACCCATGCCGGCCCCGAGATCGGCGTCGCCTCGACCAAGGCCTTCACCTGCCAGCTCGCGGTGCTCGCCGCCTTCTCCGCCAACCTCGCCCGCGCAAACGGGCGGATGAGCGAGGAAGAGGAGGCCGACTTAGTCGACCGGCTGCAGAAGGTGCCCGAGATCATGAACGAGGCGCTCGATCATGACGAGGATATCGCTGCGATGGCGCACCTCGTCGCGCCGGCGCGCGACGTGCTCTATCTCGGCCGCGGCCCCGACTATCCGCTGGCGATGGAAGGCGCGCTGAAACTCAAGGAAATCAGCTATATCCACGCCGAAGGTTATGCGGCGGGCGAGATGAAGCACGGCCCGATCGCGCTGATCGACGACGCCGTGCCGGTGATCGTGCTCGCCCCCTCGGGACCCTTGTTCGAGAAGACCGTCTCGAACATGGAGGAAGTTCGCGCGCGCGGCGGCAAGATCATCTTCGTCTCGGATGCCGAAGGCCTCGAGAAAGCGGGCGAGGGCTGCCTTGCGACGATCGAGATGCCCAAGGCGCACCCGCTGATCCAGCCGATCGTCTACGCCATCCCCGTGCAGCTGCTCGCCTATCACGTCGCGGTCGCCAAAGGCACCGACGTCGACCAGCCGCGCAACCTCGCGAAATCGGTGACGGTCGAGTGACCTAGGGCAGGCCGAGCGCGCGGGCGCGCTTGGTCAGCTCGTCGCCCAGATAGCTCATCACCGCGCGCACGTGCGGCGCGGCCCGGACGCGTTCGTGGGTGACGAGCCAGATGTGGCGCTTGACCGGATTGGACGGGAAGCACTGGATCAGCAAAGGGTCGTCGCCGACCGCGAAGACCGGGAGCGCAGCCAGCCCGGCGCCCGACCGCACCGCCGCCAGAAGGCCCGAGGTGCTGTCGTAGGTCATCACCGGCTCGACGCCCGGTGCATGGGTTTCCAGCCAGCGCTCGTAGATTTCCCGGATGCCGGGCGCGCCGCCCCCGACCACGTGGCTGTTGACGATGTCGCGGACGCTTCTGGGCTTGCCATGGTCGGCCGCATAGTGCGCGCTGCAGAAAAAGGTCCAGCGATCCTCGCAGATGCGCCTGGCGATCAGCGCGTCGCCCTTGATCGCGTCGTCGACGCGAAAGCCGATGTCGGCTTCCCCCTTGCCCAGGTCGCGGATCGCTGAGGAATGATCGAGTTCGATGCGGATCTCCGGATGCGTCTGCTTGAAACGGACGAGCAGCGGCGTGATCGCGGCTGCGGAATAGACCTCGTTGGCGGTGAGGCGGACCGTTCCCGACAGGCTTCTGGCGCTTGCCGCGGCTTCGGCGGCCACCGCGTTCGCGGCCTGCTCCACCGCCCGCGCGAGATCGAGCAGGCGTTCGCCCATCTCGCTCAGCCGGTAGCCCGACCGTTGCTTCTCGAACAGCGCGTGACCCAGCGACGCCTCGAGCGCGTGAACGCGGCGCGCGACCGTCGTCTGGTTCGCGCCGAGCGCGCGCGCCGCCTTGAGCGTGCTGCCCGCCTCGGCCACGGCGAGGAAATATCTGAGGTCGTTCCAGTCGAACATGCCGAGAAGATAGCGTGCCTCGTGAGTCCGCGCATCTGCAAAAATGCAGAACGTGCGGGCGATCTTGTGGCTGCCGGGCGTGAAATTCGAGGCGTAAATGGAGTCCCCATCGGGTCGCCGGGCGTGGCGGTCCCCAAAATGGGAGAAGACCAATGACCAAGTTGATGATGAGCATGGCAGCGCTGGCAAGCCTGGCGATCGCCGTTCCGGGCGTAGCGAATGCCGAACCCGTCCGCGTGAGCGTCCAGGTCGCCGACCTCGACCTTTCGAGCGCCGAAGGCCGCGCAACCGCCGAGCAGCGTGCCCAGCATGCCGCCGCCGACGCCTGCGGGGACCGTTCCTCGGCCGACCGCATGAGCGGCCCCGCGATCAAGCAGTGCCGTGCCGACGTCGTCGCCGACGTTCTGGCCAAGGCGCGTCCGGTCCAGCTCGCCAAGCGCTAGGCAAGTGCATCGCTGGCTCCCGAGGGGGCGGAACTCGGAGGGGTTCCGCCCCTTTGTGCATCTGGAGGCTGCATGCACAGTACTGAAGTCTTTCGTTTCAAGGGCGCCGAGGGGCAACAACTCGACGGGCGGCTCGAACGCCCGCGCTACGGGGCCCCGCGCGCGGTGGCGATCTTCGCCCACTGCTTCACCTGCACCAAGCAAAGCCGCGCGGCGACCTTCATCAGCCAGGCCCTCGCGGCCAAGGGAGTGATGGTGCTGCGTTTCGACTTCACCGGGCTCGGCAAGAGCGAGGGCGAGTTCGCCGACAGCGGCTTTCTCACCAATGTCGACGACCTCGTCGCGGCGGCCGACGCGCTGCGCGCGGCGGGACACGCGCCGAACCTCCTCGTCGGGCACAGTCTCGGCGGGGCCGCGGTCATTGCCGCCGCGCCGCGGATCGAGGAAATCCGCGCAGTCGCGACCATCGGCGCCCCGTTCGACACCGCTCACGTCCTCGGCCATCTCGGCGACCAGCTAGACGCGGTGAAGGAAGAAGGCCGCGCTGCGGTCGAGATTGCGGGCCGCGAATTCACCGTCGGCAAGGCGTTCGTCGAGCAGGCGATGGGCCAGCCGCAGGCAAAGCGGCTCGCCAACCTCGACCGCGCGCTGCTCGTCATGCACGCGCCGGGCGACGAGGTGGTCGGGATCGACAATGCCCGCGCTATCTTCAAGGCCGCCAGACACCCCAAGAGCTTCGTCAGCCTCGACGAGGCCGACCATCTCCTTACCGCCGATGGCGCGGCGCATTATGCCGCCGAAATGATCGCGGCATGGATGACTCGCTACATCGCCGATACGCCGCATGAGGACGAAGAGCCGCCGCTCGAGGGCGTGGTAAGGGTCGAGACCGCGGGCGGCAAGTTCGCGCAGCACGTCACCACCGCGACCCACGGCTTCATCGCCGACGAACCCAAGGCGGTGGGCGGCGAGGATGACGGGCCGACGCCCTACGACCTCCTCCTGTCGGCGCTGGGCACCTGCACCGCGATGACCGTGCAGATGTATGCGCAGCGCAAGAAGTGGCCGCTGACCTCGGTGCGTGTCGAGCTCGAACATAGCCGCGAACATGCGCGCGACTGCGAAAGCGACGTGGCGGGCGGCGAGGACCGGATCGAGGCGATCGACAAGACGCTGGCATTCACCGGCGACCTCGACGAGGATCAGCGCACGAAGCTGATGGAAATCGCCGACAAGTGCCCGGTGCACCGCACCCTGCTTGGCGAGATGCACATCCATTCGACCCTGCTCGGGAAGGACGAGACGTGAAGATCAAGGGGGGATGCCATTGCCGCGCCGTGCGGTTCGAGGCCGAGGTCGGCGCGCCGCCGCTCCCCGTGCTCGACTGCAACTGTTCGGTGTGCCGCATGACCGGCTTTCTCCACCTCGTCGTCCCGCACGACCGGTTCGCGCTGCTGTCAGGCGAGGAGGCGCTGACCTCCTACCGCTTCGGGACGGGGACGGCCGAACATCTCTTCTGCCGTCATTGCGGCGTAAAGAGTTTTTACCAGCCGCGCAGCCATCCCGACGCGTGGAGCGTCAACGCGCACTGCCTCGACGAGGGGGTCGCGCTCGACGTCACAGAGTTCGACGGAAAAAACTGGGATGCGGCCAAGGCGACGCTCGACGACAGCGATGCCGCTGGCTAGGGCAGGGCCGTGACCCACAAGCCGCTGCGCCTCCACCTCGATTCCGATGCCCTTGTCGCCAATTGGCGCTGGTTGCAGGAGCGCGGCGGCGCGCCCGCCGGCGCGGCGATCAAGGCCGACGGCTATGGCGTTGGCGCGCGCGCGGTACTCGACAAGCTGGCCGAAGCGGGCGCGCGCGACTTCTTTGTGTCGACCTGGGACGAGGCGGAGGCGCTCGGCGACCTGCCCGAAGGCGTCCGTCTGGCCGTGCTCCACGGCGTCGGCCCGGACGATGGCGAGGCGGCAGCGAACAGCGCGGCACGCCCGATCCTCAACAGCATGGCGCAAGTCTCCCGCTGGCGCGCGATGGCGCCCGAGCGGCCCTGCGACCTGATGGTCGATACCGGCATGAATCGGCTCGGCCTGTCGCTGGAGGATCTCGGGACCGTCGAGGGGCTGACGGTCGACACGCTCCACAGCCATCTCGCCTGTGCCGACGAGGATCATTCGATGAACACGCGCCAGCTCGAGCGTTTTCGCGACGCGAAGGCGCGGTTCGACGCGGCCCGTTACAGCCTCGCCAATTCGGCCGGTACCTGCATCGGCCCCGACTATGGCTTCGACCTCACCCGCCCGGGGCTCGCCCTCTACGGCGGTATTCCGCGCACCGAAGCTCGCGGCCATATCCGGCCCGTGGTGACCCCCGAAGCACAGATCCTGCAATTGCGCACACTCAAGGCGGGCGAGAGCATCGGTTACGGTGCCACCTTCGTCGCCGATCGCGACACACCCGTCGCCATCCTCAATATCGGCTATGCCGATGGCTATCCGCGCAACCTGTCGGGCCACGGCCACGTGCGCCTCGCCAACACCAACCTCCCGCTGATCGGGCGCGTGTCGATGGACCTCGTCGCGGTCGACATCACCCGCTCGCCCGACTGGCGCGAAGGCGACTGGCTGCCGCTCGACTTCGATCTCGAACAGGTCGCCGAGCAGGCCGGCCTGTCGCAATACGAGGTGCTGACCGGTCTCGGGACGCGATACGGGCGCCGCTGGAGCTAATCCGGCGACGCCCGCAGGTGAGGGGAACCGAGCTTAATCGTCGAGCTGTGAAAGCGCGGCCTGCGCCAGCTCGCGCGAACTCGCGACCGACCCATCGGCCAGTACCAGCGCGACATCGCGTGCGTCGGCGGCGCGGGTGAACATGACCTTGGCTTCGGCAGCGCGGCCGGTTTTGGCGAAGACATGTCCCAGGTTGATGAGGCGCGCGGGATCGTTGCGGCTAACCCCGTTGGCCTTGAGAAGCTGCGCCTCGGCCTTTTCATAATCCTGCGCAACGATCGCATCGAAGCCGAGCGCGCCTTCGCGATAATTGACTTCGCCGCCATCGGCGAGGGCAGGGGTGGCCAGAAGGGCGGCCATACCGGCGAGGATCATCGTGCGCATGGTCGTCTCCTCAAGCTGTCGTTGCCCGACATACTACAGGAGAGTCTCGATATTGCAAAGGAAAAGTCATGGCTATGTCATTGATTCGTAACAATATTGTAACAATTAGGCCGAGGTCGTGCTAAATCGTTGAAGGCTCACTTTTTCTTCGGCATTGGCGCGGGCGTCTTGGGCTTGTAGGCGCACAGATCCACCACCACGCAGCGCCAGCATTCCGGCGTGCGCGCCTTGCAGACATAGCGTCCGTGGAGGATCAGCCAGTGGTGCGCGCCCAATCGGAAGGGCTGGGGCGTGACCTTGTCGAGCGTCTTCTCGACGGCAAGCGGGGTCTTGCCCCGCGCCAGGCCGGTGCGGTTGCCGACGCGGAAGATATGCGTGTCGACCGCGAACGTCTCGTGCCCGAAGGCGCAGTTGAGAACCACATTGGCGGTCTTGCGCCCGACGCCCGGCAATTTCTCGAGCGCCTCGCGCTCTTCGGGCACTTCGCCGCCATGCTCGTCGACGAGAATCTGCGCGGCCTTCATCACGTTTTTCGCCTTCTGGTTGAACAGGCCGAGGGTCTCGATGTGCGCCTTGAGCCTGTCCTCGCCCAGATCGAGCATCTGCTGCGGCGTCTTCACCTTTTCGAACAGGGCGCGCGTCGCCTTGTTGACCCCGACATCGGTCGACTGCGCCGACAGCGCGACCGCGACCACCAGCTGGTACGGGTTGCCGTAGGCGAGTTCGGTCTCGGGGTTGGGATTGTCCTCGGCGAGCCGCGAATAGAATTCGAAAATGTCGGCCTTCTTCATGTCAGCCGATGACGTCGCTCATCGCATAGAGGCCGGGCGACTGGGCCTTGAGAAAGCGCGCCGCCGCGATCGCGCCGCGCGCGAAGATGGCGCGGCTTTCAGCGCGGTGCGAAAGAATCAGCCGCTCGTCGGGGCCGAGAAACAGGACGTCATGATCGCCCGCGACAGTGCCGCCGCGCACCGCCGCGTAGCCGATGCTGCCGGTCTCGCGCGCCAGCCCGGTGCCGCAGCGGCCCATCTCGTCCTTGGCGTCCTCGTCGCGTCCGCGCTCGGCGGCAAGACCGAGGTGGAGCGCGGTGCCCGAGGGCGCATCGGCCTTCTTCCTGTGGTGCGCCTCGAGGATCTCGATGTCCCAATCGTCACGGCCCAGCACGCGCGCGGCGCGCTCGACCAGGTCGGCGAGCAAGGCGACCCCGAGCGAGGTGTTGGGGGCGTAGAGGACGGGAATGTCCTGCGCGGCGCTCGCGAGCAGGTCCTTATGTCCTTCGTCGAGCCCGGTGGTGCCGACCAGCAGCGGCATGCCCGCGCTGACTGCCGCATCGATGCTCTGGCGCAGCGCGTCGGGGGCGGAGAAGTCGACCAGCACGTCGCCGCCTTCGGTGACGATGGAAACGCCTTCCTCGCGGGCGGCGTCGGCGATCGCCCGGCCCATGCGGCCGTCGGGGGCGAAGAGATTGAGCGAAAGGGCCATGATCGATTGATTGGCGCGTTCGGCCCTGTTGTGCAACCGGCGACGCGACGATGGCCGCGTCGCCGGTCTTGCAACCTTAGCGTTTGGTCAGGTGACGCAGCAGCATCGTACCGCCGATGGTGCGGAACTTGGCGCGCTCGCCGCTCTCGGCCTGGAGCTGGGCGGTCGTGCGCTTCATGTAGGCCTCGTAAGCCGCCTGGCGACGGTCGCTTTCGGCATTGTCGGGCCAGTCGTTGAAGGTCGTCACGAGATAGATGTCGGGTTCGCCTTCGCGATTATGGACGTTGGCGAAGGCGTAGTAGCTGTTGATCCAGCCTTGCGACTTGGCGAATTCCTGGTTCGCCATCCAGCGGTTGGCGATGTAGTTCGCATAGTCGAGGCCGTGTCCGTCATCGACGTCGATGCCGGTCACTTCCCAATAGTCGCCGCCCACCAGCGGCCATTGCTGCGCACTTGCAGGCGTGGCGAAAGCGAGGGTCGCGGCCGCGGCCGCCCCGATCATCCAGTTCTTCATGTCAGTCTCCCTGTTGCCGGGCCATCGGGCCCGGGGTCCCCGGGGAGCTACTTGTCTACGCACACGCCTCAGGCGGATCGCAATCTGTCTGGGGCCTTGTCTCCCCGCGGGCGGCCTTATGCGCCGTTTTTCGCGAAGAGTCTAACCTGGATCAAAGTTCGGGAAGGAAGCGCCGGGCGACGTCGCGTGCAAGGCGGGCAGGGCGCCTGGAGGCGGCATCGAGACAGCACCACGTGCTCTTGGCTTCGGCCACCACTTCCTCGCCGCGCTTGATGATCGTGGTAAAGAAGACTTTCGCACCCTGCATCTTCTCGGCGATCACGTCCGCGACGACGTCGTCGTCGAGGAAAGTCGGGCGGCGGTAGCTGATCTCGTGCTTGAGCGCGACCCACAGGTGGCGCGCGACCGCATCGGGCGGCGCGATCGATTCCCAGTAGCGCACGACCGCGTCCTGTACCCATTTCAGATAGACGGCATTGTTGACGTGACCCATGTGATCGATGTCGTCCTGCCGGATGCCGATCTGGTGATGATACGCGTCAACCATGTCGGAACCATCGCATAATTGACATTGATGTCAACAGCATGACGGTTTCGAAACGGGCCATTTTCTGCGAATGGCGGTGCGATGCGTGATTTTCGCAACATCGTCGTCCTGACCGGAGCCGGGATCAGCGCGGAGAGCGGGCTGGCGACCTTTCGCGGGCCCGAGGGGCTGTGGGAAGGGCACCGCGTCGAGGACGTCGCGACGCCGGAGGCCTTCGCCCGCGATCCCGAGCTCGTCCAGCGATTCTACGATGCGCGCCGCGCGAACCTTGCGAGCGTCGCGCCCAATCGGGCGCACGAAGCCCTCGCGCGGCTCGATGCCGAATGGGACGGCGAGTTGCTGATCGTCACCCAGAATGTCGACGACCTGCACGAGCGGGCAGGAGCGAGGCGCATCCTCCACATGCACGGCGAACTGAACAGCGCCTGGTGCCTCGCCTGCGACGCGCGCGCCCGAAGCCCCGCAACATTGCTCGACGGCCCGTCATGCCCCGCTTGCGGCAAGCCGGCGCTGCGCCCCGACATCGTCTGGTTCGGCGAGATGCCCTACGGCATGGACGCGATCGAGGCGGCGCTGATGCAGGCCGACCTGTTCGTCTCCATCGGCACCTCGGGAGCGGTCTATCCGGCGGCGGGTTTCGTCCAGACCGCACGCTATCGCGGCACGCGGACGCTCGAGCTCAACCTCGAGCCGAGCCAGGGCAGCATCTTCTTCGACGAAAGTCGCATGGGCCCTGCAAGCGAGCTGGTGCCCTCCTTCGTCGACGAACTGCTAGGCTGACCAGTCGAGTCCGACTTCCTCGTAGACGTCGCGGTCCTCGTCCCACTTGGGGTCGACCTTGACGTGGAGGAAGAGGTGGACCTTGCGCCCGAGATGCTCGGAGATCTCCTTGCGCGCCGCCTCGCCGATCGACTTGAGCTTCGAGCCGCCCTTGCCCAGCACGATGCCCTTCTGGCTGTCGCGGGCGATGCGGATTTGCTGGTGGATCGCGGTCGACCCGTCGGGACGATCCTCCCACTTCTCGGTCACCACCGCCGACGCGTAGGGCAGTTCCTGGTGAAGCTGGCGGTAGAGTTGCTCGCGGGTCATCTCGGCTGCGATCATGCGGTCGGTCGCGTCCGACAGCTGGTCCTCGGGAAAGTGCCACGGCCCCTCGGGCATGACCGAGGCGAGGTGCGCCTTCAGATCGTCGACCCCGTCGCCGAGCGTCGCCGAGATGAAGAACACCGCTTCGGGCGAAAGCCGGTCGTGGAGGTCCTGCGCGAGCTTGAGCATATCCGCCTTGTTGGCGGCATCGACCTTGTTGAGGACGAGGATCTTGGCCTCGGGACGACCTTCGAGGCCCTCGACCAGCATCTGCGCCTTCTTGTTGAGTCCGGTCGAGGCATCGACTAGCACCACCAGCCGGTCGGCGTCTTCGGCGCCTTCCCAGGCCGCCTTGACCATCGCGCGGTCGAGCCGGCGGCCGGGCGCGAAGATGCCGGGCGTGTCGAGCAGCAAGAGCTGTGCCTCGCCGTGGATCGCGATCCCCATCAGTCGGGTGCGCGTGGTCTGCGCCTTGGGCGAAGTGATCGCGACCTTCTGGCCGACGAGCGCGTTGACGAGGGTCGACTTGCCCGCATTGGGCGCGCCGAGCACGGCGACGAGGCCGCAAGTCTTGGTCATTGCAAATTCTCCAACAGCGCAGCCGCTGCGGCGGTCTCCGCTTCCTGCTTGGACGCGCCGTCTGCTTCCGCTTCGCGCCCTCCGGCCAGCGTCACGCGGACGCGGAAGCTGGGGGCGTGGTGCGGGCCGCTGCGCCCGATCATCTCGTAGCGCGGGGTGCCGATATTGAGCTTGGCGGCGAGTTCCTGCAGCTCGTTCTTGGGGTGGACGGGCGCCTTGCGCTGTTCGTCGAGGAAGGGAGCCCATTGCGCCTTGATGAAGTCCTCGCACGGCGCCAGTCCCTGGTCGAGATAGAGCGCGCCGAGCAAAGCCTCGACGACGTCGCCCAGCACGTTGTCGCTGGTCTCCGCGCGATTCTCGCGCGCCTGCTGGGAGAGGCGGATGTGCGAGGCGAGCTTGATCGCGCGCGCGACCTCGGCGCAGGTCTCGCGGGCGACAAGCGCGGCGTAACGCCGGTTCATCTTGCCTTCCGCCTCGTGGGGGAAACGGTCGTAAAGCCAGCGCGCGACGACCAGCCCGAGCACGCGGTCGCCCAGGAATTCCAGCCGTTCGTAATTCTCGTCGCCCTTGCGGCTGCCGTGGGTCAGCGCCTGCTCGAACAGGGCCGGATCGGCGGGTTCGACCCCGAATAGCGCAAGAGCGAGTTTGGCGGCGCTCGTCATCCGCCGTAGCCGACCCCGATGCGGCCCGGCCGGAGCGCGGTGAGCCAGGTCCACGGAAGGAGATAGTTGGCACTGCCGTCGGTCGACCAGAAATTGCCGATCGCGCGCCCGACGAGGTTCTCGATCGGAACGAACCCGATCCCGCCCTGGAAGGGGGAGAAGCGGGAATCGAGGCTGTCGTCGCGATTGTCGCCCATCAGGAAGACGTGCCCCGCTGGCACGGTGATCGGGCCGTACGTGTCCGCGGCGGGGGTGTTGACCTGGTCGAGCACGACGTAGGAGCGTCCGCCCGGGAGCGTCTCGCGATAAGCGGGGTAAAGGCAGGCCTCGGTGCCGTCCTCGAGGCTGCGCACCTGCGGCACCGCGTTGCCGACCACGCGGCACGGGCTGTTCTCGCTGATCGGCATCGCGAAATTGGCGAGCCGCTGCTTGGGGATCGGCTTGCCGTTGAGGATCACGGTGCCCATGCGCACTTCGATCGTGTCGCCCGGAAGACCGATCACGCGCTTGACGAAGTCGACGTCCTCCTGCCCGGGCGGACGGAACACGACGACGTCGCCGCGTTCGGGAACATTCTCGAGCACGCGCCCGTCGAACGAGGGGATCTGCAGCGGGAAACTGTAGCGGGAATAGCCGTAGGGCCATTTGGCGACGAACAGATAGTCGCCGATCATCATCGTCGGCAGCATCGAACCCGACGGGATCGAGAAAGGGGCGACGATGAAGCTGCGCAGGATCCAGGCGAAAATGGCGAGGCCGATCAGGAATCGCCAGAGCGAGCCCTCCTTCTTTTCCGGCGTCTCGTCCGCCCTGGTCTGCTGATCGGTCATGGAGGGCGCTTCTTCTCGCATCGCGCGGGAAGGTCAAGCGGGGATGGCAATCGCATCGACGAACGCTAAGAGGAGCGCGATGAGCGATTCCGACAGCCTTGCCGCCGCCTGGAGCCAGATCGAGGAGTTCGAGGTTCCGCCGATCGAGGCGCTCTTCGCCGCCGAACCCGATCGCCTCGACCGACTGGTCACCGACGCGGCGGGGATTCGCTTCGACTGGTCGAAGACCCATCTCGAACGCGATCTTCTCGACGCGTTCGAAGCGCTCGCAAGCGCCGCAGATCTCGAGGGCAAGCGCCGCGCGCTGTTCGCGGGCGAGGTCGTCAATCCGAGCGAGGGGCGTGCGGCCACGCACGTCGCCGAGCGCGGTGAGGGGGCGGGCGAGGACAACCGCATCGCTGCCATGCTGCGCCAGCGCATGCGCAGCCTGGTCGATGCGATCGAGGCCGAAGCGTTCGGCGAAGTCGACGCGATCCTCCACATCGGGATCGGCGGCTCGGCGCTCGGCCCGGCGCTCGCGGTCGACGCGCTGGGGCGGGGCGGCACCAAGCTCGAGCTGCGCACACTCGCCAATATCGACGGCGAGGCGATGGACGAGGCGCTGATCGGGCTCGACCCGGGCACGACGCTGGTCGTCGCCGTGTCCAAGAGTTTCACCACCACCGAGACGCTCGCCAATCTCGAATCAGCGCTCGAATGGCTCGAGGGTGCGGGCATCGAGGACCCGGCGGCGCAGGTCGTCGCGGTGACCGCCAACCCGGACAAGGCGATCGCGTTCGGGATCGACGAGACGCGCATCCTGCCCTTCGCCGACAGCGTGGGCGGGCGCTATTCTCTGTGGTCGTCGGTCGGCGTGTCGATCGCGCTGGCGCTCGGCTGGGACGCCTACGAGGCGATGCTCGAGGGCGCGGCGGCAATGGACCGCCATTTCAAGCTTGCCCCGCTGGCCGGGAACGCGCCGGTCATCGCGGCCTTCAGCGACCTCTATTACACCCAGAACCGCCATGCCGAGACGCGCGCGGTATTCGCCTACGACGAACGGCTGCGGCTTCTCGTGCCCTATCTCCAGCAGCTGGTGATGGAATCGAACGGCAAGGGCGTCACCGCCAACGGCGAGCATCTCGACCGCCCGACCTCGGCGATTCTGTGGGGCGGGGTCGGCACCGATGCGCAGCACGCCGTCTTCCAACTGCTCCACCAGGGCAGCCATCTCGTTCCGGTCGAATTCGTCGCGGTGATCGAGAACGAGGACAGCCAGGACCCGCGCCAGCACCGTCAGCTGCTCCTCAACGCCTTCGCGCAAGGGGCGGCGCTGATGACGGGGCGCGATCATGACGATCCTGCGCGCGCGTATCCGGGCGATCGTCCGTCGGCGACGATCCTGCTCGAGCGCCTGGATGCGCACTCGCTGGGCGCATTGATCGCCTTCTACGAGCATCGCACCTTCGTCGAGGCGGCGCTTCTCGGCATCAACCCGTTCGACCAGTTCGGGGTCGAACTCGGCAAGGAAATGGCGCGCGCCATCGACGACCCGGAGGCGCGCGAAGGATTCGATACCTCGACCCGCGCCCTCATGGAAAAGGCAGGCTTGTGAAGCGTATTTTCGTCCTTCTTGCGCTGCTGGGCGCGTCTCCGGCCGGGGCCGAACCGCTCGAAACGGTCGGCAACCGCCTGTTCCTCGATGCGCGCGTCAACGGGGTCGAGACCCGCGCCCTTCTCGACAGCGGGGCCGAGGTCAGCATCCTCTCTCCCGAGTTCGCGGCGCGCGCGGGCCTGCAGGCCGACGGCGAAGCGACCGAAGCGCGCGGGACCGGCGCGGGGCCGCAGGACGCAGTGCTGCTGGAAAGCGTTCATGTCGACGCGCTCGGTCTCGCTCTCGAAGCACCCGCCGCTATCATCGATCTGCAGGATGTCTCGGCGCGGCTCGTCGGGCGCCCGCTCGACCTCATCGTCGGCCGCTCGCTGTTCGACAGAGCGCGGCTCGCGATCGACATCGAGGGCGGCACCATCGCCCTCGCCGAAAACGCGATCGGTCCCGGCACCGTTCTTCCGCTCGGCGAGGCACAAGGGTTGGCGACGATCCCGGCGCGGCTCGGCGAAGTGGTCGTGCCCGCGCTGTTCGACCTCGGCAACGGCAGCCGGCCGCAAGTCTCGCGCGCCTTGGTCGATCGCCTCGGCCTCGAGGTCGTGGGCACCGAGACGGCGGGCGGGATCGGCGGCGCGCACGAACGCGACCTCGTCGCGCTCCCGACGCTGACGCTGGCCGGGCGCACGTTCGACGGGCTGATCGCGTCGGTCGACGAGACCGACGGGGACCTCATCAACGTCGGCACGTCGATTCTTCGCCACTACCTGATCGTCACCGACTTTTCCGCCGGCTGGATCCGGCTCGATCCGCGTAACGAGGCACAAGATGGCTGAACATTACGACCTGTTCGTGATCGGCGCGGGTTCGGGCGGGGTGCGCGCGGCACGCATCGCGGCGGGACATGGCGCGAAGGTTGGCATCGCCGAGGACTACCGCGTTGGCGGGACCTGCGTCATTCGCGGCTGCGTGCCCAAGAAATTGCTCGTCTACGGCGCGCATTTCGCCGAGGACATCGAGGATGCGGCCATGTTCGGCTGGGACATCCCGGAAAAGCGCTTCGTGTGGCCGACGCTGCGCGACAACGTACTCGCCGAAGTCGACCGGCTCGAGGGCCTCTACCGCCAGACACTCCAGAACAACAAGGTCGACCTCTACGAGGCGCGCGGCAGGCTCGCGGGCGGGGGCAAGGTCCAACTGTCGACCGGCGAGACGGTGACCGTCGACAAGATTCTCGTCGCGGTCGGCGCGTGGCCCTTCATGCCGGACATTCCGGGCATCGAGCATGCCATCACCTCGAACGAGGTGTTCCACCTGCCCGAGTTGCCCAAGCGCGTCGCGATTGCGGGCGGCGGCTATATCGCCAACGAATTCGCGGGCATTTTCAACCAGTTCGGCGCGCATGTTACGATCGTCAATCGCTCCGACACGATCCTGCGCGGCTATGACGAGCAAGTGCGCGACCGGCTGCTCCAGATCTCGATGACCAAGGGCATCGACTTCCGCTTCAACTCGACCTTCGAGACGATCGAGAAGATGGACGACGGCCGCCTGCACCTGACCATGAAGGGTTGCGACGACATGGAAGTCGACCAGCTCGTCTTCGCCACCGGGCGCATCCCCAAGACCGACGATCTCGGCTGCGAGGTCGCAGGCGTCTCGCTCGACGACAAGGGCGCGATCAAGGTCGACGAGTATAACCAAACGAGCGCCAAGGGGGTGTTCGCGGTGGGCGACGTCACCGACCGCATCCAGCTGACCCCGGTCGCGATCCGCGAGGGACACGCCTTCGCCGACACGCAGTTCGGCGACGCGCCGCGCACGGTCGACTACGACTTCGTCCCCAACGCGGTCTTCTCGCACCCGCCGGTCGCCGCGGTCGGGCTCACCGAGAGCCAGGCGCGCGAGCGCTTCGGCAACGAAGTAAAGACCTACACGTCCGACTTCCGCGCGATGAAGAACGTGCTCGCCAACCGCCACGAACGCTCGCTCTACAAGCTCGTCGTCGAGCCGGTCAGCGACAAGGTGGTCGGCATCCACATGATCGGGCCCGAGACGCCCGAAATTCTTCAGGCTGCAGCGATCGCGGTGAAGGCGGGGCTGACCAAGGCCGATTTCGACGCGACCGTGGCGCTCCACCCGACCATGGCTGAAGAACTGGTGTTGATGCGGTAATGAGCGACGCGATTGTCATCGGAGCGGGGCATAATGGGCTGGTCTGCGCCTATTACCTCGCCAAGAAGGGCCTTAAGGTCACGATCGTCGAGGCGGCGGAAACGGTTGGCGGCGCGGCCGTCACCGACGAATTCTCGCCCGGCTTCCGGAACAGCGCGGCGAGCTACACGGTCAGTCTGCTCAATCCCAAGGTCATCGCCGACATGGACCTGGCGCGCCACGGGCTGCAGATCGTGCTGCGCAAGATCGACAATTTCCTGCCCGGCAAGGGACACGACTACTTGCTCGCGGGGCGCGACGGGCTGACGCGTCAGGAACTGGCGCGGCGGCGCCCCAATGACGGGCGCGCCTACGACCGCTACATCGCCGATCTCGAGATCGTCGTCGGGCTGATCAAGAAGTGGCTGCTGCGCGCACCGGTCGAGGCGGGCGCGGGCCTGTCGGGGCTGCCGAAGCTCCTGGCGCTCGGCAAGGACCTCGTCGGGCTCGATACGAAGGAAATCGACACGCTCCACCGCTTTGCGACGCGCAGCGCGGGCGAGATCCTCGACAGCTATTTCGAAGGCGAGTTGGCCAAGGCACTGTTCGGCTTCGACGGGATCGTCGGCAATTTCGCCTCGCCCTACACGCCGGGCACCGCCTACGTTCTGCTCCATCATCTTTTTGGCGAAGTGAACGGGGTCGAAGGCGCGTGGGGGCACGCGATCGGCGGGATGGGCGCGATCACGCAGGCGATGGCGCGCGCCGCGCGCGAGGCCGGCGTCGACATCGTCCTCAACACGCCGGTCGAGGAGATCATCGTCGAGAAAGGCCGCGCGGTGGGCGTGGTCGCGGGCGGCAAGGCGCGCCGCGCGAGCCGCGTCATCGCCGGGGTCAATCCCAAGCTATTGTTCGAACGGCTGGTGCCCGAGGGCGCGGTCGAGCGGCCGGTCGAGCGCCACTTCGCCAACTGGTCGTGCGAGAGCGCGACCTTCCGCATGAACGTGGCGCTGTCGCGGCTGCCCAACTTCACCGCGCTCCCGGGGCGCGGCAATCACCTCACCGCCGGCATCATCATCGGCCCGAGCCTCGACTACATGGAGCGCGCGCATGCCAGCGCGGTGCTCCACGGCTGGTCGGACGAGCCGGTGGTCGAGATGCTTGTCCCCTCGACGCTCGACCCCACGCTCGCGCCCAAGGGCAAGCATGTCGCGAGCCTGTTCTGCCAGCATTTCCGCTACCGATTGCCGGGCGGGACGAGCTGGGACGACGTGCGCGAGAAGGCGGCCGATCATGTCATCGCGACCATGGACCGCTACGCGCCGGGTTTTGCCGAAAGCGTCATCGACCGCCAGATCCACTCGCCGCTCGACCTCGAGCGCCGCTTCGGGCTGATCGGGGGCGACATCTTCCACGGCAAGATGGGGCTCGACCAACTCTTCTCGGCACGCCCGATGATCGGCGCCGCCGACTATCGCATGCCGCTGCCGGGCCTGTATCTCTGCGGCTCGGGCGCGCATCCGGGCGGCGGGGTGACCGGCGCGCCGGGACACAACGCGGCGCGTGCGGTGCTCGCCGACATGAAGCCGTGGAAACGCGCCTCGTGAGCGCGAAACCGCTTGCCGGGCTCAAGGTGCTCGACCTCAGCCGGGTGCTGGCGGGGCCGTGGTGCACGCAGCTCCTTGCAGACCTCGGCGCGGAGGTGATCAAGGTCGAGAAGCCTGGCGCGGGCGACGACACGCGCCATTGGGGGCCGCCCTGGCACGAGCATGAAGGCGAGAAGGTCGCGGCCTATTTCCTCGCCGCCAATCGCGGCAAGAAGAGTCTCGCGCTCGACTTCGCGACGCCCGAAGGGGCCGAGGTCGTGCGCCGCATGGCAGCGGATGCCGACGTGCTGGTCGAGAATTACAAGGTGGGCGGGCTCGAGAAATACGGGCTCGACGCGAATAGCCTGCGCGCCGCCAATCCGCGCCTCGTCACGGCCTCGGTGACCGGCTTCGGGCAGGACGGGCCCTACGCGCCGCGCGCGGGCTACGACTATATCATCCAAGCGATGGGCGGGATGATGAGCGTCACCGGCCTTCCCGACGACGAACCGGGCGGCGGGCCGCTCAAGGTCGGGGTGGCGATCGCCGACATTTTCACCGGGATGTACACGGCCAGCGCCATCCTTGCGGCCTTGCACGAGCGCGAGCGGACGGGCGAGGGGGCGGTGATCGACATGGCGCTGTTCGACACGCAGCTCGCGGTCCTCGCCAACCAGGCGTCGAATGCGCTCGTCTCGGGACGAGACCCGCAGCGGCTCGGCAACGGCCACCCCAATATCGTGCCCTACCAGCCCTTCCGGGCCAGCGACCAGCCGCTGGTGATCGCGGTCGGCAACGATGGCCAGTTCGCGAGGCTGGCAGAGATTTGCGGCCATCCCGAGTGGACGAGCGACGAGCGCTTCGCAACCAACGCGGCGCGCGTCGCCAATCGCGAGGCGATCGTCGCCAAGATCGGGGCGGTGATTGCCGACCGGCCGGCGTCCGACTGGCTCGACGAATTGCTCGAGGCGGGCATCCCGGCGGGCCCGATCAACACGATCACGCAGGCGCTCGCCGACCCGCAGGCGCTGCACCGCGGCGCGAGGCAGCAGCGCGGGGTAGGGGCCTTGGGCGAAGTGCCGATGGTGGGATCGCCGATCCGCCTCGACGGGATGCGCGCCGATGCCGAACTCGCGCCGCCCGCGCTGGGCGAACATTCGGACGATGTCTTGTTGCGGTGGCTCGAGGCGGACGAGATCGCGGCGCTGCGCGCCCGCGGCGTCGTCGGCTGACGGCCTTAACTTGGAGCAACTTTGGGTCTAGTCTTCCTCCTTCTACAGGAGGGAATGACATGATTAGGACATTAGCGATCGGCCTGCTTGCGCTGGGCACGGCGGCAGCTGCCCACGGCCCCGAGAATCTCGCGGCCAGCGAATTGGAGTGGGTCGAAATCATACCTGGGGTCGATTTCGCACCTGCCTTCGGCGACTGGGCCAAGGAAGGTCACGGCAAGTTCGTGCGCTTGGCGCCGGGCGCGAGTGTCCCGATGCACACCCATTCGGGCAGCTATGAAGGCGTCTTCGTTTCAGGCGAGATGGTCAATATTCTCGATGGAGGCACTCGGGTCGCGGTGGGGCCGGGCCATTATTTCCAGATGGCCGGAGGTCGCCTCCACGGGCACGAATGCGTGTCGGAGGTTCCATGCTTCTTCTACACTCATTCGCCGGCGGCTTGGGACATTCAGGTCCCTGAATAAAAGCGGCTAGAGGTCTTCCTCGCCCTTGTAGCGGGCCTTGATGAAGCGGCCTTGCGTCTCGAGCGCGGCGAGATCGCGCTGCGCCATCTTCTCGCCGAGTTCGCCGAGCGCCTCGCGGCCCGCCTTGAGCCCGTCGACCAGCCGCTCGTCCACCGTCAGGCCCTCGCCGTCGATCGCGTCGCGATAGGAAGGGGGCACGTGCGAATAGCGCTCGATCAGGCCGGGCAGGTGCTTCGACATCAGCCGGCGCGCTTCCTGCGCATGTTCGTTCATCGCCTCGACCCGCGACAGCGCCTTCTTGAGGTCGGGCAGCTTGGCGTGAATGAGGTCGACCTCGACCCTCGCGGCCGAGGGGAGCGAGGGGCGCGCGCGCGTCAGCAAACTGTCGAAACGCGACACCATCTCGGCGTTGGAAAGATCGTCGGAGATGACCGGCGAGGGACGGACGGTATCGTTCGGGCTCCACATGGCGAGCAGCGCGGCGACGCCGATGGCGAGGCCGACCGCGGCGATGAAGCCGAACAAGCCGATCGGCATGAACAGGCCGATGCCGATGGTGATGAGGCTGATCGCTCCGACCGCCATCCCGATCCGCGCCAGCCGCCCGCCTAGGTCGCCCATGACGCGCTCATATTCGCGTTTGCGCGCCTGCCGGGCCGCCCCGTGCGCTTCGTCGGCGCGCTCGAGAATGCGGTCGGCGCGGGCGAGCGCACGGTCGGTCTTCACGTTGACGGCCGCGGCGCGGTCCATCTCCTTGAAGTGGTGTTCGATCGTACGCGTGAGGTCGGAGATGCTCATCGTGGCGTCAGCGGCTCTCGATCGCCTCGAACGGGCTGGCCTGCTGCTCCTTGCGGCCCTGCTCGACGCCTTCGGCGCGCGCGATATAGCCCTTCGACTTCTTCATCTCGCCCTCGAGCACGTTGACCGTCTGCTTCATGTTGTCGAGCGCGGCGAGCTTGAACGTATCGATCTGGTCCATCGTGTCATAGATGTTCTGGAAAGCGCGCTGGAGCGTCTCGACCGGAATGGTCGAGCTGGCCGCCTGCTCGTGGATCGCGCCCGTCTGGGTGCGCAGCAACTCGCCGGTGGAATCGATCATGTTGGCGGTCGTCGTGTTCAGGGCGGTGACCTGTTCGAGCACCAGCTTCTGGTTGCTCATCGCCTGCGCGACGGTGACCGCGGTGCGCAGCGCCGAAACGGTGGTGGTCGAGGCGCGGTCGACGCCCTTCACCAACTCGACATTGTTCTTCTTGACGAGGTCGAGCGCGAGGTAGCCCTGCACGGTGACCGCCATCTGCGTCAGCAGGTCCTGCGTACGCTGGCGGGTGTAGAAGAGCGCGGTCTCGCGGATCGCCTTGGCCTTGGCCGGGTCGGTGGCGTCGAGCTCGGCCGCCTTGGACTCGAGTTGGCCGTCGAGCGTCTTGGAGATGTGCACCATCTGCTCGAGCTTGTGCATCGTCTTCCACAGGCCGGCGCGTTCGGTATCGATCGCGGCATTGTCCATCAGCAATTCGTCCTTGCCGTTCTGGAGGCGGCCGAGGATCGCACTGATGTGGCTCTGCGAGCTGCGATACTTGTCGAAATAGCGGTTCACGCGCTTGCCGAACGGGATGATGCCGAGAAGCTTGCGCCCGGTCAGCGCCTTGGAATTCTCGCGCGGGTCGAGATCCTCGACCGTGCGGCGCAGCTCGGTCAGGTCGGCGCCGATGCCGGTATCACTGTCGATCGCCTTGACCGGGCGGTCGAGGAAGCGCGAGCTGGCGCCTGCGGCCTCCGAGATTTCCTTGCGGCCCATTGCGGTCAGCTGGTCGACCTTCTTGCCGAATTCGGGGCTGTTGGGGTCGAGCGCGGCCAATTCGTCGATGAAGGCGTCGACCTTCTTGTCGAGTTCGGAGCGTTCCTCCTCCTTCAAGGGCACCAGCCCCTCCGCCTGGTGGACGGCGATCGGCTGCAGCGCCTCGGGCGGATCGAGCTTGATCTTGGTCGCCGTCTGGGTCTCGGTCTTGGTCTCTTCCATCGAATGTCCCTCTATCGGTGCGTCGCCCGTTCGCCTTGAAGGTGGCGTGCGGGGCGGCGCAACGCAATAACAATCACTGTGTTATCCATGTAATACGCATGACAAGTCCCTGCAAGACCTGCCGCATCGGAAACGTGGTTAGGCATTCGTCAACCACGCCTCATAAGGCTTCACATACCCTGTTCGCGCTATCCGGCCCGATGACCATGCGTGGAAACCGCACGCCGGAGGTGGGTATGAAGAAGCTTTTGAAGCGTATCTGGAACGACAAGCGCGGCAACGTGCTGATCCTGACGGCCGCCGCCATGCCGATGGTGATCGGTGCGGCAGGCCTTGCCACGGACACCGTCCAGTGGACCGTCACCAAGCGCCAGCTGCAGCGCGCTGCCGACTCCGCCGCGTTCGCGGGCGTCTACGCCGAAATGCAGGGCCAGACCGTCTCGAATGCAGTCAACACGGACCTGGCCCATAACAACACCACCGGGCTCGCCATCGTGGGCACGCCGGGCATCACCTATCCCGCCGACACCGGCACCTACAGCAAGGCGGTACGCGTCGAACTGAGCGTTCAGCGCCCGCTGACCTTCACGGCCTTGTTCTTGTCCGAGCCGATCACGATCACGGCTGCGGGGACCGCGGCCATCGTCCCGGTCGGCGAATATTGCGTCGTCAGCCTCGAGAATACGGGTGCGACCGGCATTACCGCGACCGGTAGCGCGAGGCTCGATCTGGGTTGCGGCATGATCACCAATTCGACGTCGCTCGACGCGGCGGTCGCCACTGGTGCCTCGACCGTCGACGCCTCGCCGATCGCGGCCGTGGGTGGCATCGACACGGAAGGCAACTGGGGCGACGATACGACGTTCCTGCCGTTCACGGTTGCCCAGCCCGACCCGTTTGCCAGCGTCAATCCGTCGCCGCCCACGCCCTGCAACGGCGGCAGTATCCGCATCAATTCGAGCGGCAACGTCATCGGTGGCGGTGCGTCGCCCATTTCTACCGATTCCAGCGGCAGGCACACGTTCGGTCCCGGTTGCTACAGCGATATCGATATCGGCGCGAAGGCCAAGTTCGAGCCCGGCATCTATTACATCAATGGCGGCGACTTCGACCTTGGATCTCAGGCCGACCTGATCGCGACCGATGGCGTCACCATCGTCCTGACCAACATCAGCTCGAGCAGCACCGCGACGATCGGCAACGTCGATATCAACGCGGGTGCCAAATACAAGATCGAGTCGCCCGACAGCGGCACGTTCAAGGGCATTGCGATCTACCAGGATCGTCGCGCCACCGACACTTCGTCCAGCTCGGCGTCGAGCCCCAACAAGATCAACGGGCACGCTGACGCGATCTTGGAAGGCGCGCTGTACTTCCCGAGCCAGCAGCTGACGGTAAATGGTACGGCAGGGATGAATACGGCGTGCATGCAGCTCGTCGCGCGCCGCGTCTATTTTTCGGGCACCAGCGACATTTCCAACACCTGCGATTCCGACAGCGGCGCATCGAGCTTTGCGGGCCAGCACATCCGGTTGGTGGGGTAAGAAAATGAAGAAATTTCTCAACCTTCTCAAGCGGGACGAGCGCGGCACTTCGGTGATCGAACTCGCCATGGTCGCGCCGGTATTGATCACGCTGATCATCGGCGTATCGGACCTCAGCCTCGCATATTCGGAGAAGCTCAACCTCGAGCAGTCTGCGCAGCGGGCCGTCGAAAAGGTCATGCAGCGTTCGGCAAATGGAACGACGACTGGCACCTTGCGCGCCGAGGCCGCCGCGACTGCAGGCGTCGATGCCAGCGAGGTCACCGTCGATGCGTGGCTCGAATGCGACGGCGTTCGCCAGGACAATTACGACACCACCTGCACGTCGGGGACGACTTACGCGCGCTACCTGTCGGTCGACATCCAGAGCGAATACGAGCCGATGTTCCCGCTCAAGGTGTTCGGCGCCAACGACAACGGCAATTACGACATCAACGGCCACGCAGGGATCCGCACGCAATGAGCAAGATCTTCAAGACGCTTCGCGACAGCGAACGCGGCGCGGCCGCGGTCGAGTTCGCGCTCGCCCTCCCGCTCTTCCTGAGCTTCATTCTCGGGCTGTGGCAGCTCGGCCTGGTCTTCTGGGCCAATGCCGGCGTGCAGCACGCGCTGGGCGAGGGGGCGCGCTACGCGAACATCTACCCCACCCCGACCGACGACGAGATCAAGGCCTATATCGTCGCGCGGGAATTCGGCACGCACAACGGCACGCTGCAGGATGCTGTCATCACGACCGATAGCGCCAACGGCTACAAGACGATCGCGATCAGCTATTCGCAGCCGACCGACTTCATCTTCTTCGAGGGCCCGACGGTCGCCATCGACAAGTCGAAGCGCGTCTACACCGCCAACTAGGCCTTCGCGCGCGCCGCGAAGAAGGCGGTAATCACCTCGCGCACCTCGTCCGAGGTGAGCCGCTCGGCGAAATGGCCGTTCTCGGTCCTCATCCGCTCGTGCACTGCGTCGCGGTCGACCTTGCGCAGCAGCGTCTGGGTGAGCCGTGCCGACTGGGGCGGGCGCGACAGGAAACGCGCCTTCACGCGATCGAATTCCGCCTCGAGCCCGCCTTCGTCGGCGACGTGGCTGGCGATCCCGTAGCCCAGCGCCTCGTCCGCGCCGAAGCTCTCGCCGAGCAGCAGCACCTTCGCGGCGACGCGCCGACCGGCCAGCTGCGGGATGATCATCGAACTGGCCGCCTCGGGGACGAGGCCGAGTTCGGTGAACGGCATTTTGAAGCGGCACCCGCGCTCTGCGACGACTAGGTCGCAGTGGAGCAGCATGGTGGTGCCGATGCCGATCGCGTTGCCGTGGACGCCCGCGAGGATCGGCACCTCGTTGTCGGCCAGTGCGCGCAGGAAACGCCACACCGGGATGTCGCTGCCATCGCGCGGCATTTCGGCCATGAAATCCATCAGGTCGTTGCCCGCGGTGAAGTCCTGGCCCTCGCCGCGCAGCGTGATCAGGCGGACTGACTCGTCGCCCTTGGCGCCTTCGATCGCCTCGGCGAGCGCGGCGTACATGGCGACCGTGATGGCGTTGCGCCGCTCGGGGCGCGCCAGCGTGATCGCGAGAACGGCGCCGTCACGTTCGATCCGGACATGCTCGCTCATGGAAAATTCCCTTTCGAATCGGGTGACGGGGGCAGGCCCAATCGCTATCGCTTGGGCGACTTTTGCGCCAGAGACGGGAGCGACCCCATGAAATTCTTCGCCGACACTGCCGACACCGATGCCATTCGCGAACTTGCCGCAACGGGCCTGCTCGACGGTGTGACGACCAACCCCTCGCTGATCAAGAAGGCGGGGCGCGACATCATGGACGTCACCCGCGAAATCTGCAGCATCGTGGACGGCCCCGTGTCGGCCGAGGTGGTCGCAACCGACCATGACGAGATGATGCGCGAGGCCGAGGTGCTACGCAAGCTGGGCGACAATATCGCGATCAAGGTGCCGCTCACCATCGACGGGCTGAAGACCTGCAAGAAGCTCACCGGCGACGGGACGATGGTCAACGTGACGCTGTGCTTCTCGGCCAACCAGGCGCTGCTCGCGGCAAAAGCGGGCGCGAGCTTCATCTCGCCGTTCGTCGGGCGTCACGACGATGTCGGCTATCCCGGCATCGAACTGATCGCCGACATCCGCCTCATCTACGACAATTACGATTTCGACACCGAAATCCTCGTCGCCTCGGTGCGCAACCCGATCCACATCCACGACAGCGCCAAGCTGGGCGCGGACGTGATGACCGCACCGCCCGAGGTCATCTGGCGCATGTTCGATCATCCGCTGACCGACAAGGGCCTCGCTGCCTTCCTCAAGGACTGGGAAGCGACCGGCCAGACCATTGGCTAATCGGCCTAACCTGGATTAAGCTGGCGACGATCCGGCCGTCCCGGCCGTCAGGGGGTTGTCTGCCATGCGTCATCTCGTTGCCCTTTTCCTCGCTTCGGCGAGCCTCGTTCCGTCCGCGCACGCCGCGACGGGCGATCAAGTCGATGCCTTTACCGCCGCGCTGCCGATGGTGCCCAAGGACGCCGCCGCAGTGTCCGCACGCTGCGACGAGGGGATGGCACTGCTCGAGGCGGGGAAGGCGCGGCTCGAGGCGCAAACCGGGCCGGCAAGCCTCGAAAAGGACCTCGTTGCCCACGACCGGCTGCTCCAACTTGTGCGGGCGGTCTATGGCGAGAACGATGTCATCGGCGCGACCAACAAGGACAAGGCGATCCGCGACGCGGCGATCGCCTGTTCGACGCGCGCGGCGGCATTCGACACCGACTTGTTCCTGTCGCCGGCGATCTACGCGCGCCTGTCGGCGATCCCGATGCAGAGCATTCCCGAGGACTTGCGCTACGGCTTTGAAGACCAGCTCAATTCGATGCGATTGTCGGGGGTGACGCTGGCCCCGGAGGCGCGCGCGACAATTGCCGCGCTCGAAAAGGAAATCGCCGGGCTCGGCGCGGACTTCGGGCGCAACATCGCCGAGAATCAGGGCAAGATCCGATTTTCGCCGGCCGCGCTCGTCGGGTTGCCGGCCGACTGGCTTGAAGCGCATCCCGCGGACGACGACGGGTTGGTGGTGGTGACCACGGCTGCGCCCGACATCCAGCCGGTGATCCAGTTCGCAGACCTGCGCGGAACCCGGCGCGCGGCCGTCCGCGCGATGCTCGACGTCGCCTGGCCGGAGAACAAGCCGGTGCTTGAAGCGCTGATCGACAAGCGTGCCGAGCGCGCGAAGCTGCTCGGCTTCGACAGCCACGCCGCTGCCTCGATGTCCGACCGGATGATCGGATCGCCCGAACGGGCATGGGACTTTCTCGAGCAGATGGGCGCGCTATCGAAGGACATCGCGACGCGCGAACTGGCCGAATTGACCGAGTTCGCGCGCACGATCGACCCGACGATCGACACGCTCGAATGGTCGGACATCCCCTATTTCACCGACAAGCTCGACCGTCAGCGCCACCGCGTCGACGCCGCCGAGCTGCGGCAATATTTCACGACCGACGCGACCCGGCAGGGCATCTTCGACCTGATGACAAGCCTGTTCGGCGCGACCTTCGCGCCGTGGGCTACCCCGGTGTGGGACGAGAGCGTCACCACCTGGGAGATGCGCGACGAGGACGGCAGCACGCTCGGCCGCTTCTATCTCGACCTCTACCCGCGTGAGGGCAAGTTCAACCATGCCGCGCAATTCTCGATCCGCCAGGGCATGCGCGATGGCGACCTGCCGGTCGCCGCGCTGATCACCAATTTCTCCAAGGCCGGGCAGATGGACCATGGCGAGGCGGTGACCTTCCTGCACGAGTTCGGGCACCTCGTGCAGAAGATGTATTCCGATCACCAGCCCTATGCGATGCAATCACGCTCGGCGCTGCCCGGCGATTTCGGCGAGGCGCCCTCGACCTTCCTCGAGGAATGGGCGTTCGACTATCCCACGCTCGCCACCTTTGCGCGCAATGCCGAGGGCGAGACGATCCCCGAAGCGCTGGTAGAGCGCGCCAACCTCGCGCGCCGTTTCGGCCGTGCGCAGTCGATGCGAACTGGGTTGGCATTGTCCGCGGCCTCGCTTGCGCTGTACGAAACCCCGCCTCCGGTCGACGTCGTGGCGGTGTTCCGCAAGGCGATGACCGACTATCTGATGGTGCCGCTCGGCGAGGGGGCGTTCCTCGGCATGTGGGGCCACCTCTACGGCTATTCGTCCAATTACTATACCTACGACTGGTCGAAGGCGATCGCGCTCGACCTGCAGACGCGCTTCACCGCGGCAGGGATGCACGACAAGGCGACCGCGCACGCCTATCGAGACGAGGTGCTGCGTTCGGGCGGCAAGCGGTCGCCCGATGCGATGATCGAGGCCTTTCTCGGGCGCCCGCTGAACTTTGAGGCGGTCAAGGATTATCTCGCGCCGGCCCCTGCAAGCGCGACTTTGAGCACCGGAAATTAACCTTGCCGCGCCATGCTGGCGCGATGGCACGGGTGATTCCCTTCGAGGAGCGGGCGGTGGCCCGCCTGCGCGACCGTCTCGGCGAGGCCGAGGCGGCACGCGCCGACCTCATCGCCTTCGCGCGCGGTCACGCCGGCGCGACCGCGGCGATTCACGAGGCGGTACTGGCGCTGATGGCCGCGCCGACGCTTGAGGACTCCTTCGCCGTCGTCACGCGCGACTGGCCGGGGCTGCTCGGGATCGACTGCGCGACCATTGCGCTCGTCGTCGGCGACAAGGCGTTTCGTGTGGACCCCAGCGGGACGTTCGCGCTCGAACGCGAATGGGTCGCCAGGGCGCACGAGCGTGCCGCGCCCGTGCTCCTGCGCAGCGGCGGACAGGGTGACCCGCTATTCGGGCCCGATGCCGCGTCCATCGCCAGCGAAGCGTCGATCCGCATCGGCCAGCGCGGCTGCGGCACGCCCTTCGGCGTCCTCCTCATCGGCGAACGTGCCGGGCGCGATCTTGCCGCGGGCGAAGGCGAGGCGTTGCTCGCCTTTCTCGGACGCAGCCTCGATGCTATCATCTCGCGGTGGCTGAGGGGTACCGACTGAGCGGGGACGATGACCATCCGGCACGCGCGACCGCGCGGCGCTGGGCCGATCACCTGTCACACGACCGTCGCCGCAGCCCGCATACGGTGCGCGCCTACGTGGCGACCGCGCATCGCTTCATCGAGTTTCTGGGCCGACATCGCGGCGAGGAGATCGGACGGTTCGGCCTGCTGGCGCTCTCTGCCGCCGACCTGCGCGCCTTCCTTGCCGACCGCCGTGCGTCGGGACTGGGCGCCTCGTCGGCAGCGCGCGAGATGTCGGCGGTGCGCGGTTTCCTGACCTTCGCCGCAGAGGAAGCCGGCAATACGCCCCAAGTGCCCCGCACGCGCGCGCCCAAGCGCCCCAGGACATTGCCGCGTCCCGCCGCGCCCGACGAGGCGATCGCGCTCGCCCATGAGGCACGCGACCTCGCCCGGCTCGACTGGGCGGGCAAGCGCGATCTTGCGATCCTGCTCCTGCTTTACGGCGCGGGATTGCGCGTGTCCGAAGCGACCGGCCTTCGCGCCAGCTGCCTTCCCCTCGGGCCGACGCTGCGGGTGACGGGCAAGGGCAACAAGACGCGTGTCGTGCCGCTCGTGCCTGCGGTGCGCGAGGCGATCGCGGCCTATGCAGACGACTGCCCCTGGCCGCTGGCGCCAAGCGATCCGTTGTTCAGGGGCGTTCGCGGGGGCGAATTGTCGCCCGACATGGTGCGCCGCGCCGTGCGCAACGCGCGCCACCAGCTGGGCCTTCCCGATACGCTGACCCCGCACGCGCTGCGCCACAGTTTCGCGACCCACCTCCTGTCCGGCGGCGCCGACCTGCGCTCGCTGCAGGAGCTGCTCGGCCATGCCAGCCTCTCCTCGACCCAGATCTATACGAAGGTGGATGCGGCGCGGCTGCTCGACGTGTGGCGCAACGCGCATCCTCGCGCCTAAGCGATCGTCAAAGGCGACCCCGGTGCCCGGGCGGGGGAGCGGGCAGGCACCGGGATCGCGAACGATCGCGGGACCAGACGCGACCGACCCGCAAGCGGGCGAGACCCACTGGCGCGGCACGGGGTTAACGCCGTCCTAAATCACCGGAACGGATGAATTCTCGGGATCGAAAATTGGCCGACATGCGCCGGAAACCTAGTCGTTCCGGCTCTTTTTCCCGACATTGCGATGCGTCCACACCCGCCACGCATAGCCTAGGCCCAGCACCACGATGACCGCGTTGGAGAGTGGGCCGAGATAGACGTCGATCTGTTCGAAATTCTCGCCCAGCTTGAACCCCGCGAAGGCGAGAAGGGCGGTCCAGCACGCGGTACCGAGGGTCGAGGCGATGACGAAGGTGCGAAAGCGCATCTTGAGGAGGCCCGCTGGGACCGACACGAGGCTTCGGATTGTGGGCACCATGCGCCCAATCATCACGAAGAAGCCGCCATGGCGCGCGAACCATTTCTCGGCCCGCTCGACTTCCTTCCAGGTCAACGTCAGCCAGCGGCCCCACCGTTCGACGAAGGGGCGAAATCGCTGGAGCCCGAGCGCGCGCGCGACAAGATACCAGAAGATGTTGCCGAGCATCGCGCCCGTCGTGCCCGCGGCGACAACCCAGACGAAATCGAGCTGCCCCTGGCCCGCCTTGATGCCCGCGATGGACATGATGAGTTCGGACGGGATCGGCGGGAATACGGTCTCGAGCAGCATCAGGAAGGCGATGCCGAGATAGGACGACTGCTCGATCAGCTGGACGACCCAGTCGCTCATGCGGACAGTTTCGCCTCGATCGCGTCCCAGATCATGCCCGCCGTGTTGCTTCCCTCGAACTGGTCGAGCGCGACGATGCCGGTGGGCGAGGTGACGTTGATCTCGGTGAGCATGCCGCCGATGACGTCGATCCCGACGAACAGCAGCCCGCGTTCGCGCAAGATCGGGCCGAGGCTAGCGCAGATGTCCTGTTCGCGGGCCGTCAGCGACACTTTCTCCGCCCGCCCGCCTGCAGCGAGGTTGGAGCGGATTTCGCCCTTGGCCGGGATGCGGTTGATCGCGCCCGCGACTTCGCCGTCGACGAGGATGATGCGCTTGTCGCCTTCGCTGACCGCGGGGAGGAAGGCCTGCGCGATGAACGGCTCCTTCCAGATCGTGCCGAACAGTTCGGCGAGGCTGGCAAGGTTGGCGCCGTCCTCGCGGACGCGGAACACGCCTTCGCCCGCCTTTCCGTGGAGCGGCTTCAGGACGATGTCGCCATGCTTGTCGTGAAAGGCGCGAACCTCGTCCAGCGAACGCGTGATCAGCGTAGGCGGCATGAAGTCGGCGAAATCGAGCACGAACAGTTTTTCGGGCGCGTCGCGGACCGCGGCAGGATTGTTGAGCACCAGCGTTTCGCGCGCGGCGCGCTCGAGCAGGTAGGTCGCGGTGATGTAACCGATGTCGAAGGGCGGGTCCTGGCGCATCAGCACAACGTCGCTATCCCGTCCGAGGTCGATCCGCTTGCGCTCGCCCACCGTGGCGTGGTCGCCCTCGACCCGCTGCACCGAGACCGGGCGCGCGGCGGCGTAGACGCGGCCATCCTCGTAGCTGAGGTGCCTGGGCTGGAACTCGAGCAGCTCGTGTCCGCGCGCCTGCGCCTCGAGCATCAGCGCGAAGGTCGAATCGCCCTTGATGGCGATGGTCTCGATGGGGTCCATCTGGACGGCGACGGTCAGGCTCATGGCTCAGCGGGTAGGGCCAAAGCGGGCGCTTGTCACCCGTGCCAGACGTTTTGAAGGTGGCGCGGCAGGCTTTTGGGCGCGCACAGCAGTCCGTCGATGCGGATGTCGTCGCCTTCGCGTGCATAGCGGGGGGCAAGCACTTCGGCGGCGCGCGCGACCCGCTGCAGGGCGCGTGCATCGAGATAGCGGCGGGCTTCCTCGATGGTCGGCCGTGCCTTCACCTCGACGAAGGCAACGATGCGCCCGCGCCGCGCGACGAGGTCGATCTCGCCCGCAGGCGTACGCACCCGCGTATCGAGAATGCGCCAGCCCTTCAGGCGCAGCCACCAGGCGGCGATCGTCTCGCTGCGCCGCCCGCGCGCTTCGGCGTCGCGGCGCGCGTTCAGTTCCCGGCCCTTTCGAGCGCGCGGGCGTAGGCGCGCTTTCGCGGGATACCGAGGCGTTCCGCGACTTCGGCGGCCGCCCGGCTCGGGCTGAGGCGGGTGAGCGCTTCGTCGATTGCCGCATCGAGGTCCGTATCGCTGGCGGCCTGTGGCGCGGTCGGCGGGGAAACCACCACCACGATCTCGCCCTTGGGCGGGGCGCCTTCGTAGCGCTCGGCGAGTTCGGCGAGCGAGCCGGCCACGGTCTCCTCGTGGAGCTTGCTGATCTCGCGCACGACGGCGGCTTCGCGGTTGCCGAGCGCTTCGGCCATCGAGGCGAGGCTGGCGGCAAGGCGCGGCCCGCTTTCGTAGAAGACCAACGTGGCGCGAAGTCCCGCCAGCTCGGCGAGCGCATCGCCGCGGGCCTTCGCCTTGGGCGGCAGGAAACCCGCGAACAGGAAGCGATCCGTGGGAAGTCCCGCCAGCGTCAGCGCCGCGATGACGGCCGAGGGGCCGGGGATGGTGTGGACCGCCGCGCCCGCCGCGCGCGCTGCCCGCACGAGCTTGTAGCCCGGATCGGAAATGAGCGGGGTGCCCGCGTCGCTCACCAGCGCCACGACCTTGTCGTGAAGGTCGGCGACGACAGTCTCGCGCAGGGACGCGTCGCTATGGTCGTTATAGGCCGTCATCGGCACTTTGGCGCCGATATGGTGGAGCAGCTTTGCGGTGACGCGCTTGTCCTCGGCCAGCACGCGATCGGCACCCTTTAGCACTTCGGCTGCGCGCCCGGTGAGGTCGGAAAGATTGCCGATTGGCGTGGCGACGATATACAGGCCGGGGGGGAAAGGCTGGTTCATGTGAAGAAGGACATCATGGCATCTCTGGCAAAAAGGCAAGCTCGTCGGTCGTTTCTGCTTGGTCTGGGAGCGGCGGCTGCGCTGGGTCTCGGTGCCTGCCAGACGGGACCCAAGACGGATATCTCCACGCCCACGCCGACGCCCGGCACGGTCACTCCGACGCCTGGCGCGCGCAACAACGTCGCGGTGCTCGTCCCGTTGACCGGTGACAATGCCGCGGTCGGCAATTCGATCGCCAATGCCGCCAAGATGGCGCTGCTCGACAGCAAGGAAGAATCGATCCGCCTGACGATCTACGACACGGCGGCCAGCGGCGGCGCACAAGGCGCGGCCAATGCGGCGCTCGCGGCGGGCAATCGCCTGATCCTCGGCCCGCTATTGTCGGAAAATGTCCGCGCGGTCGGCCCCATCGCCAAGGCTGGCGGCGTGCCGGTGATCGCCTTCTCGAACGACGAGGGCGTGGCGGGCGACAATGTCTACATCATGGGGTTCACCCCGACCCAGTCGATCGCCCGGTCGGTGAAGTTCGCGCGCTCGCAGGGCGTCAAGCGCTTTGCGGGGCTCATTCCCAACAGCCTCTACGGCCAGCGCTCGGTCAACGCGTTCCTCAAGACCGTCAACGACAGCGGCGGCGAAGTCGCCGCGCTCGAGACGTACGAGCGCTCGCGCAGCGCGATCGATGCCGCGATCGGTCGTCTCAACGGCAAGGCTTCGACAATCGACGCGATCGTGATTGGTGACGGCGGCGCGGTGGCCAAGTCGGTCGCGCCCAGGCTGCAGCTGACCGGCCGCCTGATCGGAAACGAATTGTGGGCCGCCGATCGCGACCTCGGCAGCGTTCCGGCGCTACGCGGCGCGATCTACGCTTCGGTCCCCGACGGTCGATTCGACCAGCTCTCGGCGCGGTACCGCGCACGGTACAACGCCGCGCCCTATCGCCTGTCGAGTCTCGGCTATGACGCGGTCCTGCTAACCGTGCGCCTCGCGCGCCAGTGGCCCGCGGGTGGGCGCTTCCCGGTCGGCGAATTGCGCGACAAGGACGGGTTCGGCGGGGTCGACGGCATCTTCCGCTTCGGCAGCGACAATGTCGCCGAGCGCGCGCTGGAGATCCGCCGGGTCACCCAGACGGGAACCGCGGTCGCGGACCCCGCGGCGAGCGCCTTCTAGGCGGCGATTTCCCCGAGGATCGCGTCGAGCAGCAGCCGGCCCGGCGGCGTCAGTCGCACCCGGCCGTGCTCGCGCGCGAGGAGGCCCTGCGCCACGAGGCGGTCGGTCGCTTCCTCGTCGAGGAGCGGCGGCGCCCCGAGCCGCTGCGCCAGCGCGCCCGGGTCGATCCCCTCGGCCAGCCGCAACCCCATCACCAGCGCCTCGCGCCCAGCTTCGAGCGGGGTCAGCGCCTCTTCCTCGCGCAGCCCGTGCCCGTTGCGCGCGACGGCAGAGAGGAAGTTCTCGGGTTTCTTATGGCGAAAGGTGCGCATGCCGCCGCGCCGTCCATGCGCGCCGGGACCGATGCCGACGTAAGGCCGGTAGCGCCAGTACGCGAGGTTGTGGCGGCTCTCAGCACCGGGCCGGGCGTGGTTGGAAATCTCGTAGGCCGGCATGCCCGCCGCCTCGGCGACGTCCTGCGTCAGCTCGAAGATTTCCGCGGACGTGTCCTCGTCGAGCGGGGTGAAGTCCTGCTTGCGCACCATCGTTTCGAACCGGGTGCCGGGCTCGATGGTGAGCTGGTACATGGAGAGATGTTCGGTGCCGAGCGAGAGGGCATGGCGCAGCGTCCTTTCCCAGCCTTCCACCGTGTCGCCGGGAAGCGCGGTGATGAGGTCGAAGCTGACCCGGTCGGCGGCGCCTTGCGCCATGTCGAGGGCGCGCATCGCCTCGTCGGCCGAATGGGCGCGGCCGAGAAAGGCGAGGGCTTCATCGTCGAAGCGCTGGATGCCGAGGCTGAAGCGATTGACGCCCGCCGCAGCGAGGTCGGCGAAGCGCGCAGCCTCCGCGCTGTTGGGATTGGCCTCGAGCGTGATCTCGAGATTCTCGGCGACCGGCCAGACGTCGCGCGCTGCCGCAATCACCGCCTCGGCGGTGCGCGGATCCATCAGCGACGGCGTGCCGCCGCCGAAGAAGATGCTGGTCAGTCGATGCCCCTCGGTCAGCGCCGCTTCGTGCGCCAGATCGGCCAGCAGGGCCTTGCGCCACGCATCCTCGTCGACGCGCTCGCGGACATGGCTGTTGAAGTCGCAATACGGGCATTTGCTGACGCAGAAGGGCCAGTGGACGTAGAGCGCGAGCGGCTCTTCCTGGGATGGGGCGATGGGGGCGGCCATGGTCGCCTCGCGCCCTAGCGCCGCAAGGCTCGCGCGAACAGGCATTTGTTAACCCTCGCGCGCCAGCATGGGGCCATGTTGTCGAGGAGTTTCATGGGCTTGGGACTGATGGCGCTGGCAATTCCCGCCGCCGCTTCCAACATGGCACATCGTGGCGAGGACCATCTGCGCCTGCAGACGATCGCCGAACATAACCGCGCCCGCGCGATGCACGGGCTGGGGCCGCTCCAGTGGGACGAGACGCTGGCGGACGAGGCCTACGGCCATGCTAGCTACATGGCGCGCACCGGGCAGTTCGGGCACGACAGGACGCCCGGGCGCCGCAAGAAGCAGGGCGAGAATATCTGGCGCGGACAGCGCGGCTATTTCACCTATCACGAGATGGTCGGCAGCTTCACCGACGAGGTGCGCCTGTTTCGCTCGGGCGTGTTCCCGAACAACAGTCGCTCGGGCGACTGGTACGACGTCGGCCACTACACTCAGATCATCTGGCCTACGACCACCCATGTCGGCTGCGCGCTCGCCTCCTCGCGCGACAAGGACTATTTCGTCTGCCGCTATTCGCCGCCCGGCAACAAGGACGGCGTCAGGCTCGACTAGGCGTCGAGCCAGGCGACCAGCTTGGCGAACGCGTCGGCGCGATGGCTCATCGCGTGCTTGGCCGCAGGGTCCATTTCGCCGAAGCTGATGTCATGCCCGGTGGGGACGAACATCGGGTCGTAGCCGAACCCCTGGTCGCCGCGCGGTGGCCAGCACAGCGTACCGAATACCTTGCCTTCGAACGTCTCGATGCGCCCGTCGGGCCAGGCGAGCGAGAGCGCGCACACGAAATGGGCGTCGTGACCGGCGTCGTCGCCCGCATCCTCGACGGCGTTCCAGACCTTTTCCATCGCGCGTCCGAAGTCGCGCTTGCCCTCGCTGTCCTCGGCCCATCGCGCCGAGCGCACGCCGGGATCGCCGTGAAGCGCGTCGACCGCCAGGCCGCTATCGTCGGCAAGCGCGGGCAGTCCCGACAGGTCGGCGGCCTGGCGCGCCTTGAGTTCGGCATTGTCGACGAAGGTCACCCCGGTCTCCTCCGGGTCGGGAAGCCCGGCCTCGGCGGCACCGACACAATCGATGCCGTAGGGGGCGAGCAGTTCGCGAATTTCGCGAAGCTTGCCCTCGTTATGGGTCGCGATGACCAGTTTTTCGCCGATTTTCTTCATCTGCCGGTCGCCTTGCGCTGGGCCTCGAAAATCTCGTTACACCCGATCTGCGCCAGCCGCATCAGGCGGAGCAGGCCTTCTTCGTCGAACCGGTCGCCTTCCGCGGAAATCTGCGCCTCGACGATCTTGCCGTCGCCGGTGAGCACGAAATTGCCGTCCGAATCGGCGCTCGAATCCTCGGCATAGTCGAGGTCGAGCACCGGGGTGCCCTCGAAGATGCCGCAGCTGACCGCGGCGACCTGCGTCTCGATGGGATCGTGCTCGATCGCGCCTTGCTCGAGCAATCTGTCGATGGCGATGCGCATCGCCACCCACGCGCCCGAGATGGACGCGGTGCGCGTGCCGCCATCGGCCTGTATCACGTCGCAGTCGAGCGTGACCTGCCGCTCGCCCAATTTCTTCAGGTCGACGACCGCGCGCAGGCTGCGGCCGATCAGGCGCTGGATTTCCTGCGTGCGGCCCGACTGCTTGCCGCGCGCCGCCTCGCGATTGCCGCGCGTGTGGGTCGAACGCGGGAGCATGCCGTATTCGCCCGTCACCCATCCCTTGCCCTTGCCGCGCAGCCAGGGCGGCAGCTGTGTTTCGACCGACGCGGTGACCAGCACGCGCGTGTCGCCGAAGCTGACGAGGCAGCTACCCTCGGCATGCTTGGTGAAACCGGGTTCGATGGTGAGCGTCCTCAATTCGTCGGGGGCGCGGCCAGACGGGCGCATGCAATTCTCCTTGTTGGTTGCGCTTCGCCCTAGCCCCGCTAGGCTCGCGAGGGAAGGGAGAGTGCAATGCGTATCCTGATCGCCCTGGGCCTTGCCGCGACGACTGCCGGCTGCATGGCCATTCCGCCGGCCCCCGAGGGGCCGCAGGTGATTTCCTACGAGACCCAGAACTGTTTCGGTGCCTGCCCGGTCTACGAGGTAACCGTATCGTCCGACGGCGTGGGCACGTTCGAAGGCAAGGAGCACGTAAGCGCGCTCGGCATCCACCATTTCACGGTCACGCGCGGCCAGTTCGACGCCTTCGCGGCGACCCTCGCGCCGTGGCGGCCCGACGGCGATCGGTCGCTAGTCGATGGCGCCTGCAACGGCAGGATCGCGACCGACCTCGACGGTGTCGTCGTACGCTGGACCGATTCCGGCGGAAGCGACCGGCTGAGCGCCTATTACGGCTGCGACATGGAGGGCAACGCCGCCATGTTCGAGGCGCTTCGCGCGGCACCGCGCCACCTGCCGATCGGGGCGATGATCGCAGGGCGTTGAGCATTCGCCCGTCCGACCCTACATCGGCCCCATGAGCGAGCCGATTACCGCCCTGACGACCCGCATGCGCGACATTTTCGCGCAGGTCGTCGAGGCCTATCTGGACAGCGGCCAGCCGGTCGGTTCGAAGGCGATTTCCGAGCGTGTCCAGCTTTCGCCCGCCTCGGTGCGCGGGGTGATGAGCCAGCTCGAGGAGCGCGGTCTCCTGACCCACCCGCACACCAGCGCGGGCCGCATGCCGACCGAGATCGGGCTGCGCCTGTTCGTCGACGGCATCATGCAGGCGAGCCTGCCGCCAAGGCATGCCCGCGAGGCGATCGAGCGCGAGATCGAGGGGCGCAGCGTGGAAGAGGCGCTGCGCGCCGCCACGCAGACGCTTTCGGGCCTGTCCTGCTGCGCCGGCGTGGTGACTGCGCCCAAGCAGCAATTGCGCCTGCGACAGCTGAGCTTCGTCCCGCTCGACGAGGCGCGCGCGCTCGCCGTGTTGGTGGGCGAGGGGGGCGAGGTGGAAAACCGCGTGATGGAGGTCGAACCCGGCCTCAGCCCGCTCGCGCTGACCGAAATCGGCAATTACGTCTCCGCGCGGCTTTCGGGCCTGACGCTCGAGGAAGCGGGCAGGCGGCTCGCCGCCGAGATCGCCAGTCGCCGCGAACAGCTCGACCGCGCCGCGGCCACCTTGGTCGCCAAGGGGCTCGCCGAATGGCGCAAGGACGGGGCCGACCGGCCGGTGCTGATCGTCTCGGGGCAGGCCAACCTTCTCGACGAAGACGCCACCGCCGATCTCGAACGCGTGCGCCAGCTCCTTGAAGAATTGGAAGACCGGCGCGATATCGCGCGCCTGCTCGACGATGCGCGCGAGGCCGAAGGCTGCCGCATCTTCATCGGGTCCGAGAACCGGATGTTCGCACTATCCGGCTCGAGCGTCATCGCGGCGCCCTATCGCGGGAGCGACGGGCAGGTGGTGGGCGTTGTCGGGGTGATCGGACCCACGAGGTTGAACTATGCGCGGGTGGTCCCGATGGTGGACTTTACCGCCGAAGCGCTTACCAGACGGATGCAATGATGAACGACGAACACGATCTTCACGACGAAGCGGAGGAAATCCGCAACGAGACCGCCGAAGGCTCGCCCGAGCTGGCCGAGCACGATCGCGTGGCCGAATTGGAAGCGCAGCTCGAGGAAGCGCAGCAGAAGACGCTCTACGCGGCCGCCGAGGTGCAGAACGTGCGCCGCCGGCTGGAGAAGGAAAAGACCGACGCGGCCGCCTACGCCGCCTCGGGTTTCGCGCGCGAGATGCTGAGCGTGCGCGACCATCTCGAGCGTGCGCTGAGCCATGTGCCCGACGAAGCACGCGAAGGCCGCGCCAAGAGCTTCATTGAGGGCATCGAGGCGACGCTGCGCGAACTCGATGCCATTTTCCAGCGCCAGGGCATCGAGCGCGTCCCCGCCAAGGGGCTCGAACTCGACCCCAACGTCCACCAGGCGATGGTGGAAATCCCGACCGACGACGCCGAACCTGGCATTATCGTCGAGGAGATGCAGCCCGGCTACAAGCTCAAGGACCGGTTGCTGCGTCCGGCGATGGTCGGGGTGGCGAGGAAGCCCTGAGCCCCGCGCTCGAGGAAAGCCTGGTCATGGCCGGGATGGCCATGGCGAATGCGCGTGCGCGCTGGTGGGTGATCGGTTCGGCCGCCGTCGCATTGCAGGGCGGCGAGAAGGACCGGGTCGAGGATATCGACATCCTCCTTGCCGAGCCCGACGCCGAGCCGCTGTTCGCACGACTGGGTCTTCAAAACATCGCGGGAGACGGGCACGAGCAGTTCCGCTCGCATTTTTACGGACACTGGACGCGCCCGCCCGTCCGCGTCGAGTTCATGGCGGGGCTCGAGGTTCGCCACGGCGACCACTGGGGCCGGGTCTTCATCGAGAGCCGCAAGGAAATCCGCGTGCGCGACATGCCGCTGTACGTGCCCGGTCGCCGCGAGATCCAGGCGCTGCTTCACATGTTCGGGCGCGACAAGGACATTCGCCGCGCCGCCAGCCTCGATCGCAAATGAAAAGGGCCGGGAGCGCGTGCCCCCGGCCCTTTCGTTTCGCGGTGACGGATGACGCTAGAACTGCTTGCGCACCGTCAGGCCGATCGTGCGCGGCTGACCGATATTGTAGCCGAGACGGGCACGCCCGCCACGCTCACGGTCGAACGACATGAGCGCGTTCTCGTCGAGCAGGTTGTTGACGTAGAGCGACACGTCGAGCCCGTTGTAGAGCTTGACGCCCGCCGACAAGTTGACGAGCTCGTAGCTGGGCAGTTCGAGATCGACCGTCGTCACTTCGGTCCCGTCCATGCCGTTGAACATCAGTTCGTGCGGGAAGTCGCGGGGATTGCGTTCCTGGTCGGCCGGCTGGGTGTAGCGCGAGCCTACGTGCTGGACGCTCGCCGATACGAACCAGTCGGCACGGCTCGAAAGCGGCTGCTGGTAGTAGGCGCTCGCCGCCATCTGGAACTTCGGCACGCTCGGCAGGCGGTTTCCGTCACGAATGCCGGTGATCGACGGAAGATCGCCCGGCAGGCTCGTGTCGAACTCGGCTTCCACCAGCGAGCCGGACAGCGACAGGTCGAGACCGTCGGCCGGGCTGACGGAGAATTCCGCTTCGACACCCATCGTGTGCGCCTTTTCGGCGTTGAACACGATGCGCGACGAACAGCTGCCCGCGTCGATGGTCGTCTGGAGGTTCTTGATATCGGTGTAGAAGGCCGCCGAGTTGAACGTGACGTTGCCGCGGGAATATTTCACCCCGGCTTCGTAGTTCCACAACGACTCGTCTTCGTAGCTCCCCGCGAACGGCTTGAAGATGGCGATGTCGTCATCCGTACAGAGCGGTTCGTTGAGCGGATCGTTGACGCCGCCAAGGCGGAAGCCCTTGGAAACCTGCGCGTTGATGTTGAGGTTCGGCGTCGCTTCGTAGCTCAAGAGGAAGCGCGGGTTGAACCCGTCCGAGGAGGTTTCCTGTTCGAGCACCGAAAGACCGGTGAAGAAGCCTTGGAACAGCAGCGAGCGAGATTCCTTGAAGTCGAAGTAACGCAGGCCCGCAGTCGCGGTCAGCTTGCCGAACTCGTAGCTCGCCTCGCCGAAGATCGCGTCCTGACGGATATCGAACGGCACGACCGAGTTGTACGGCGAATCCGGGTCGAACGGTCCGGCGGCCGCTTCCGCGTCACCCGGAGCGCCAGCCGCATCGATAACGTCGGCATAGCCCGGGGTCGGCAGGAACTGCCCGTAGTCGCGATCGACTTCCGAGTGGAATGCGCCGACGACCCACTGGAGAGGGCCCGCGCCGGTCGACGCGAGCCGCACTTCCTGTGTGAAGCTCTTGAGATCCGTCGTGTCGACCAGGTTCGAAGGCAGGTTGACGACGTCGTCAGAGAAGCCGAAGTCGACCGAGATGCTGCCGGTGAGCGCGCTGGCGTCGCGGCTGACCACGATGTCGCGGTCCATGAAGCTCGAGATCGACGTCAATTCGACACCGCCGAACTGGAAGCTTGCGGTGAGATCCGCGAGCAGCGTCTCGTCGTCGAAGCCTTCCTCGACCAGCAGATACTGTTCACGCTCGCCATAGGTGTAGGACGGCGTCGTGAATTCGTTCGAGTAGAGGTTGAAGAATTCCTGGCGGTTGAAGCCGTTGGTCTTGAGTTCCTGGTAGACGATGCGCGGGGTGATCCGCACGTTCGGCGACGGTTCGAACAGCAGCGAAAGGCGTCCGCCCACGCGGCTGCCGTCGTTGACGTTTTCCTTATTGAACGGGCCGACGGAATCGATGAATCCCGCGAACTGCTGGAAATAGCCGACTGCGCGCACTGCCAGCGTGTCGCTGAGCGGAACGTTGATCGCGGCCTTCAAGTGGCCGCCGACATCGCTCTCCTCGACCATGTTGATATTGCCCTCGATCGTGCCTTCCATGCGGTCGGTACGGGGCTGGTTGGTGATGTAGCGCAGCGTGCCGCCGACGCTGCCCGAACCGAACAGCGTGCCTTGCGGACCGCGCAGCGTCTCGACGCGGTTGAGATCGAACAGGTCGAAGTCGGGTGTGAACAGCGACAGCGAGATGACCGATTCGTCGAGATAGACGCCGACCTGCTCTTTGACGCCCGGTTGGTCGCGAATGACCTGGCCGGCCGACACGCCGCGAACCGACACTTGGCTCTGCCCCGGTCCGAGGTTCTGGATTGAGAGACCTGCGATATCGCGCGAGAGGTCTTCCATGGTCGACGCGTTCGCGCGCTGGATGTCTTCTTCCGTCTGCGCGTTGATCGAGAAAGGCACGTCCTGCACCGTCGAGGCGCGCTTGGTCGCCGTCACGATGATGACGCCCTCGTTGGTTTCCTCGGGCGTATTGGCGACCTGCGCCTTCTGCTCTTCGGTCGACTGGGCGTACGCGGGTACCGACAGAAGCGCCGCCATGGCCGAACCGGCCAGCAGGCGCGTTGCGAAATTGGTGATCTTCATCGCGAAACTCCCCTGTTTGTCGCGTAGGGGGAAAGGATGAGTCACGCGGGCCTTTTCACAAAGGCAAATTCGGACAGAATGGTTAATTCGCCGCTCCGCGTCACATTCCTGCAACAGGTCGGAAAACGACGCTAAACCCCGCGAAACGGGAGAAAATCGGCGCCGAGAACCGCGATTTCGGTGTCGCGCGGCGTCTTGCGGCCACGTTGGCGCAGGAAGAGATGCCGCACCAGCTCGGCCTGCTGCTCGAGCCCGTACCGGTCGAACGGGCGCCCGGGCTTGACCTCGTAGGCGTAGCGGCAGAACGGATGGCGGGCGAGCGGGAGGAACCAGCGGCCACCGCGCTGGGTCTGCCAGACATGGGTCATCTCGTGGATGAAGAGCCCCTGGAGCCCGAGATTCTCCTTCGAGAAATCGTCGGAATAGCGCTCGGATTGCGGGTGGAAGTGGATATTGCCCGTCGGCGCCATGACGACCCCTCTGGGCTGGAGCGGCCACCATTTCCTGCGCACGATCTCGACCCGCGCATAGTCGATCTCGCCACCGAACATGGAGCGGGCGAGATCGATCTCGCCTGGCGTGAGGGGGCGGCGGTCGGACATGGCGGCGACGCTAGGGAAAGCGGGGCACGCTGTCGACAGGCTTGCCGTGGCCGCGCGGGGCGGCTAGGGCAGGCGCAAATTCTAACGGAGGAATCTTTATGAGCGAGACTGCGGATCGGGTGAAGAAGATCGTCGTCGACCATCTCGGCGTCGACGCCGACAAGGTCACCGAGGATGCGAGCTTCATCGATGATCTGGGCGCGGACAGCCTCGACATCGTCGAACTGGTGATGGCGTTCGAAGAAGAGTTCGGCGTGGAAATCCCCGACGATGCCGCGGAGAAGATCACGACCGTCAAGGACGCGATCGACTATATCGAGAACAACAAGGGCTAAGCCCTTCTCCGTTACCCTGAGCCTGGACGAGGGGTGGCCTGCCATCAAGGGCGGCCAGGAGGAAGACAAGGACAGGCTCAGCGCTCTCGCGAGACCGAGGGGCTGGGCCTGTTTCGTTTATCGCCAAGAAGGATGAATGCATGCGCCGTGTCGTAGTGACGGGTCTCGGGCTGGTGACGCCGCTGGGCGGCGACGTCGAGACGAGCTGGAAGAATATCCTCGCCGGAAAGAGCGGCGCGGGACCGATCACCCGTTTCGATGCTTCCGACCAGAAATGCCAGATCGCCTGCGAGGTGAAACCGGCGGACCATGAATACGGGTTCGATCCCGACAAGCGCGTCGACCACAAGGTGCAGCGCCAGGTCGATCCGTTCATCGTCTACGGCATCGACGCCGCGGGCCAGGCGATCGAGGATGCCGGGCTCGAGGATATGAGCGAGGAAATGAAGCTGCGTGCCGGCTGCTCGATCGGGTCGGGCATCGGCGGTCTGCCGGGCATCGAGAGCGAGAGCCTCGTGCTGGCGGAACGCGGCCCGGGCCGCGTCAGCCCCCACTTCGTCCACGGCCGCCTCATCAACCTCATCTCGGGCCAGGTCTCGATCAAGTACGGGCTCAAGGGGCCCAACCACGCGGTCGTGACCGCCTGCTCGACCGGTGCCCACTCGATCGGCGACGCGGCGCGGATGATCAAGGACGGCGATGCCGACATCATGCTCGCGGGCGGCGCGGAAGCGACCATCTGCCCGATCGGCGTGGCCGGCTTCGCGCAGGCACGCGCGCTAAATTCGAGCTTCAACGACCGCCCGACCGAGGCCTCGCGCCCCTACGACAAGGATCGCGACGGATTCGTGATGGGCGAGGGCGCGGGCGTCGTCGTGCTCGAGGAATACGAACACGCCAAGGCGCGCGGCGCGAAGATCTACGCCGAAGTGGTCGGCTACGGCCTGTCGGGCGATGCCTATCACGTCACCGCGCCCGCCCCCGACGGCGACGGCGCCTACCGCTCGATGCAGGCGGCGCTCAAGAAAGCGGGCATGGAGCCTGGCGATATCGACTACATCAACGCGCACGGCACTTCGACCATGGCCGACACGATCGAGCTGGGCGCGGTCAAGCGGCTGTTCGGCGACGATATCGGCGGCGCCTCGATGAGCTCGACCAAGTCCGCCATCGGCCACCTTCTGGGCGGCGCTGGCGCTGTGGAGAGTATCTTCTGTATCCTTGCCATCCGCGACCAGATCGTGCCGCCGACGCTCAACCTCCACAATCCCGACGAGGGCACCGAGGGCGTCGACCTCGTCCCGCTCGAGGCGAAGAAGCGTGAGGTCAATGCCGTGCTCAATAACAGCTTCGGCTTCGGCGGGACCAACGCCTCGCTGATCATGAAGAAGATCTGACGCCTATATGATCCGCGCGCTGGTCGTCGGTCTCGGGCTACTGCTGCTCGCCTTCTTCCTCGTCACCAACAGCTGGTGGGGTGACGGCCCGATCGAGGAGGAGACGGTCGTCGTCGTGGAGGAGGGGACCAGCATCGCCGGTCTCGGCCAGCAACTGGCGAATGACGGGCAGATCGCGATGTCGCCCGATCGTTGGCGCCTGCTGGCGCGCGTGCTAGGGGGAAGCGATCCGATCCGCACCGGAGAGTTCGCCATCCCCGCCGCGGCGAGCCCGGCGGACATTCTCGACATCGTCCAGCACGCGACGCCCGTCCAGCGCATGGTGACGATCCCGGAGGGATTGCCGAGCGTCCTGGTGCAGGAAAAACTGCAGGCAGCGCCCCATCTCGTCGGCGAAGCGCCGCTTCCGCCTGAAGGCAGCGTGCTTCCCGACACCTACAGCTACCAGCGCGGCGAAACCCGCGAAGCGGTGCTGGCCCGCATGACGGCCGCGATGGACGAGGCGCTGAAGGAATTGTGGCCGACGCGTTCCAAGACCAGCGTCGTGACCACGCCGCAGGAAGCGGTCACGCTGGCCTCGGTGGTCGAAAAGGAAACCGCCAAGGCCGACGAGCGGCCGATGGTCGCGGGCGTGCTCTCGAACCGCGTGCGGCTCGGCATGAAGCTCGGCGCGGACGCGACGACAATCTATCCGATCACGAAGGGGCGCCCGCTCGGACGGATGATCCGCAAGTCCGAACTGGCCGATCCGAACCCGTACAACACCCGCGCGATCGCGGGCCTCCCTGCGGGGCCGATCACCAATCCTGGGGTCGATGCGCTCAAGGCCGTGCTGGCGCCGGCCGAGACCGACGCGCTCTATTACGTCGCGGACGGAAGCGGGGGGCACGTGTTCGCCAAGACACTGGCTGAGCACAACGAGAATGCGGCGCGCTGGCGGGCGCTTCGGAAGAAGCGCGGGAAGTAGGCTTCGGGCCTTAGCTCAGAGCTTCGATCGGGACGTAGCCGACAAGCCGGTCCGGGCCGCCGTATCCCCACGCCCAGTGCCCGCGCGAATCGAGGAGGTCGAACGGTGCGCCTTCCTCCAGCTGCGTGACCGCGTCGGCGGCCGCGTCTGGTTCACTGCGCAGCGTGGCATCGCGCCGGAGCGACCGGGCGACGGGCTGTGCGTAATGCGACGCGATGACGGTGCCCGCGAGGGCGACGTCGGCAAGATCCTTGCGATAGGCGTGCGTAAGGGGATCGGGCAGCGCCGCGGACGGACCGGTGAGCCCGAATTCCTCAGTTGTGTGCGACGAGGACCGGCTCGCGCTTTTCGACCCGCCGTGGCTCGGTCGATCCGTTCCCGCCGAGGCGGAGCTGTCGTTTGAACTGTTCAAGGAAATCGGCCCCGTCGTGTGTGCGTACGATGAAAATGTTGCGGCGATCGTCCTGATCGCGTTCGCGGCGCAGATAGCCGAGACCGCCGAGCGTATTCAAGGCACGAGTGACAACGGGTTTCGAAACGCCCAGCGAGCGGGCGAGGCCGCGCACCGTATGGGGCCCGGGGGTAAGATAGACCAAGAGGAGCAGCGCCATCTGGCGGTTGGTGAGATCCGGGGACCCCGAACGAACATAACCGATCAGTGCGCGCATCCAGTGGGTCAGCGAGAGATCGCTCATCGCTTGCCATCCTTTCACGTCGCGTACGATGATTTAACCGCCCAAATCCGACTTTGTTGCGTTCCCATTTCGATTTTGGTCGATAAAAACCAACCACTTGGCGAGGAAGTGTCGGACAGGCGACACAAACTACGGGCTAACGACCGTAGCGCTCCTCGATCAACGCGAACGCCGCGCGCAATCCCAGCGCCTCGCCGCCCTTGGGTCGACCTGGCTGCGCGGACGGATTCCAGGCGAACGTGTCGAAGTGGATCCACGGCGTTCCGGCATCGACGAAGCGGCGCAGGAACAAGGCGGCGGTGATGCAGCCGGCAAAGCCGCTGTCGGAGCTGTTGGCCATGTCGGCGATGTCGGAGGCCAGCATCTTGTCGTAGCCGTCCCACAGCGGCATTCGCCACAACGGATCTCCTTCGTCGGTCCCTGCTTCCTCGAGCGCGGTTGCCACCGCGTCGTCATTGGCGAACATGGCGGGAAGGTCGGGGCCGAGCGCGACGCGCGCCGCACCCGTCAGCGTCGCGAAATCGATGACGAGGCCGGGCTCCTTCTCGCCGGCGAGCGCCAGCGCGTCGCCAAGGATCAGGCGGCCTTCGGCATCGGTATTGTCGATCTCGACAGTGAGCCCCTTGCGGCTGGCGATGATGTCGCCGGGACGCAGCGCACGCCCGTCGATGGCGTTCTCGACCGTCGGGATGACGAGGTGGAGACGCACCTTCAGCTTCAAGGTCATCACCAGACGCGCGAGCGCGATGGCATGGGCCGAGCCGCCCATGTCCTTCTTCATGATGCGCATGCCCTTGGACGCCTTGATGTCGAGCCCGCCCGAATCGAACACCACGCCCTTGCCGACGATCGCGAGGCGGGGGGCATCCTTGTTGCCCCATTCTAGTTCGACGAGGCGCGGTTCGCGGCCCGCGGCGGCGGCCTTGCCGACCGCGTGCACCATCGGGAAGTCTTTCGCCAACCCGTCGCCCTGGTGGACGGTGACGTCGGCGCCGTGAGTCTTGCCGAGGTCGCAGATGACCGCCTCGATCTCGGCCGGCCCCAGGTCTTCGGCGGGCGTGTTGACGAGATCGCGCACCATGACGGTGGCCTCGGCGAGCGCAACGGTGCGGTCGATGTCGGCCGCCTTGCCGGTCAGCAGCACGCGCGGGCCGGCGGGTTCGGGCTTGGACGTGAGATAGCGGTCGAACTTGTGCTGGGCGAGCAGCCAGCCGAGCGCGGCAGGCCCGGGCGTGAGATCACCCGCGAGACGGTAGCTGCCCGCAGGCAGGACTTCGCCGAGCCGCGCGAGGCACCAGGGGGAGAGCTCCTTCACATTGGCGACAGTCGAGATGACCGACCAGTCCTCGTCCTTTTCGCCCGGCAGGATCATCGAGGCATACGCCTTCTTGCCGTCGTAGCGCCGCGCATCGACCAATGCGCGGATGTTGGCGGGTTGGTGTTTGCGCCAGTCGGCGAAGCTGTTCTCGTCGACGAGATGGATAGTGGTGGCGGCCTGGCCGGTGTCGGCCTTCAGGAGCGGGGAGAAGTCGGTCATGTCAGGGAAATGAGTGGAGGCTGCGAAGGCTCCATGCAAGACCCACGATCAGCCCTTCCGAACCACGTCCATATGTTCGGCAGTCCCAATCGCGCATGGCGACCATGATCGACCCCGGGATCGTGCCAAGTTCGGTGAATGGAACACGCCGTCCCGACCTTCCTCGACCAGCGCCGCCTGACCTGCTCCTGATCGCGGGCGTCGTCTGACTGTTCGCGGTCCTGAGCGTCGCGTTTCCGCCGACGAACCCGACATGGTCGCTTGCACCTCTTTGGAAGTTGTGTATTAGGGACACAACACACTGTTGGAGTAATCGATGTTCGTCGCCAGCCTGCTCTTGGCCCTGACCCAACCCGCCGCGGCAGATCCGGTCGCGCACCGCCTCTACCCGCCGCAACCGCTGATCGAGACCACCCGTCTCGGGCAGGCGATCAATTTCGACATCGAATTGACCAACGAAACCGACGGCCCGCTCGAGCTTTACGCGGTCCGCGCTGCGGTCCGCGATCCCTCGGGTGCGATCGTCCAGCGGCTCGAGGTCAACGACAACGGGGCCTCGCCGGGAATCGCGACGCTCCCCGCGACCTCCTTCGCGCCGGGCGAGCCGCACACGCTCTACAACCCATTCCACACGCTCGCCGCCGACATCCCGATCGGCCGGATCGACCTAGAATTCCTGTTCCTCGACGCCGACGAGAACGAGATCGTCGAAACGATGACCGTCTCGCCGCAGCCCTACGCGCCGAAAACCCGCCTCGTGCTGCCGGTCGAGGGGCGCGTGCTGGTGTGGGACGGGCACGATTTCTACGGCCACCACCGCCGTTTCTCGTTCAGCAGCCCGATGATGAAGGCGCTCGAGATCACGTCGAACCCGAGCCGCTATTCCTTCGACTTCGTCCGCGCGGACGAAGACGGCAATTTCCACGCCGCCGGCTCGGACGCGCCGGACGACAATTACAGCTACGGCATGGACGTCGTCGCGCCCGCCGCGGGCACCGTCGTCGCGCTCTACAACGAGGCGGGGGACGCGCCGGCCGGGGTCGATCCCGAACTGTTCGCGCGCGATCCGCTCGCGGCGCTGTTCGGCAACTATCTCGTTATCGACCACGGCAATGGCGAATACAGCCAGATGGGCCACTTCCGCACCGGCTCGATCACGGTGAAGGTCGGCGATCGCGTTGCGCAGGGCCAGAAGGTCGCCCGCGCGGGCATGTCGGGCACCTCGCTCTTCCCCCACCTTCACTACCAGCTCGCGACCGGCCCGGGCCTCTCCGCCGAAGGACTGCCGGCCTATTTCGACAATATTGCGCGCGTCTTGGGTGAAACCACGGCCGACGTGCGGCCCGCGACCTGGATCGACAGCGGCGACCTCGTCGAGACGGTGACGCAGCGCTAGCAGGGTGCGCTAGCCTCCGACCGGCACCCCGAACAGGTCGTGCTCGTCGGCATCCTCGACGATCACGCGCGCGAAATCGCCGGCCTTGAGGTGGCGCGCGTCGCGCAGGTGCACCTCGCCGTCGATCTCGGGCGCATCGGCCTTGCTGCGACCCGTGGCGCCGCCCGTTTCCTCGTCGACGAGGTCGATGATGACGTCGATTTCCTTGCCGACCTTGGCCTCGAGCTTGGCCGCCGAGATCGCGGCGCAATGCGCCATGATCCGCTGGTAACGCTCTTCCTTCACTTCCTCGGGCACTGCGTCGGGCAGGGCGTTGGCCGCCGCGCCCTCGACGGGCTCGAAGCGGAACGCGCCGACGCGGTCGAGCTGCGCCTCGGTGAGCCAGTCGAGGAGGTACTGGAAATCCTTCTCGGTCTCGCCGGGGAAGCCAACCACGAAGCTCGAACGCACCGCGATGTCGGGGCAGATGGCGCGCCAGGTCTTGAGCCTCTCGAGCACCTTGGCCTCGTTGGCCGGCCGCTTCATCAGCTTGAGCACCTTCGGGCTCGCATGCTGGAAGGGAATGTCGAGATAGGGGGTCAGCTTGCCCTCGGCCATCAGCGGGATGACCTTGTCTACATAGGGGTAGGGGTACACGTAGTGCAGCCGCACCCACGGCTGCTCGCCGTCCGGCGTGCGCAGCTGCCCCAGCTTCTCGGCCAAGTCGACCATGTGCGCGCGCACCACGTCGCCGCCCTTGAGCGGATAGGTGGCATGCTTGAGGTCGAGCCCGTAGGCGCTGGTGTCCTGGCTGATGATCAGCAGCTCTTTCGTCCCCGCAGCGACCAGCTTTTCCGCTTCGCGCAGGATCGCGTCTGGGCGGCGGCTGACGAGGTCGCCGCGCAGCGAGGGGATGATGCAGAAGGCGCAGCGGTGGTTGCAGCCTTCGGAAATCTTCACATAGCTGTAGTGGCGCGGGGTCAGCTTGACGTCGGGCTGCGGCACCAGGTCGACGTAAGGGCTCAGAGACGGCGGCGCGGCGTCGTGCACCGCCTCGACGACCTGCTCGTACTGCTGCGCGCCGGTGATGGCGAGGACGTCGGGGAAGCGCGCGCGGATCAGCTCGGCCTCGTCGCCCATGCAGCCGGTGACGACCACGCGCCCGTTCTCGGCCATGGCTTCGCCGATCGCCTCGAGGCTCTCTTCCTTGGCGCTGTCGAGGAATCCGCACGTGTTGACCAGCACGACGTCGGCGCCGGCATAGTCGGGCGACATGTCGTAGCCGTCGGCGCGCAGCTTGGTCAGGATGCGTTCGCTATCCACCAGCGCCTTGGGACAGCCGAGCGAGACCATGCCCACGCGGGGCGGAGAAGGGATCTTGGTTGCCATGATTGGGCGCGCCTTTACGCGCACTTCAAGGCGAAATCTAGGCGTCTCGAGAGGGGCTTAGGGGACGGGGCAGGGCGGGAAGGCGACGCCCGGGATGATCTCGATGATGCGGTCCCCCGCCTCGAGCCTCTTCGAGCCTTCTTCCCAGAAGCCGATCGTCTTGCCGCCGCGCAGGATCCGCACGCCCAGCCCGATCGCGACCTCGTTCAGCGCCTTGCCAATCTCGAAATTCTCGATCTCGCGCTCGTGGAGGCGCACGCGTCCGGTCGCCGAGGCAAGGTCGGCGAGATAGTCGGCGATGCCCGCGCCGTGCGCCGAACCCGCGAGCAGGAGACCCGCGAAGCTCACCGGGTTGATCACCGTCGTGGCGCCCGCGGCGCGCGCGGGAAACTCGTTGTCCTCGGCGCGCACCGCCACGCTGATGGGCAGGTCGGGGCATAGGTGGCGCGCGGTCAGCGTGATGAGGATCGAGGTGTCGTCGCGCCCCGCCGAGACGATCATGGTCGAGGCGTTGCGGATGCGCACGGCCTCGAGCGTCTCGTCGCGAGTGGCGTCGGCTTGCATGATGATGCAGCCGAGCCGTTCGGCGTTGGACAGCGCCTCGCCATTCTGGTCGATGACGACGATCTTGCGCGGGTCGTAGCCGCGCGCGACCAGTTCGGCGACCGCCTCCGATCCCGACGTGCCGTATCCGGCGACGACGATATGGTCTTCAAGGGTACGTTGCAGTCGGCGCATGATCCACTTGTCCCAGCTTCTCTTGATCACGAACGAATAGGCAGTCCCGGCGAGGATCAGGATGAAGAAGATCCGGGCCGGCGTCACGACGAGCGCGTCGAACAGGCGCGCGCGCTCGGTCACGGGGACGATGTCTCCATAGCCCGTGGTGGTCGCCGAGATCATGGTGAAATAGATGACGTCGGCAAAGCTCATCGAGCCGTCGACATTGTCGCGGAAACTGTCGCGTTCGATCCAGTGGACGGCGATGATGACGCCGAGCAGAAGGATCAGAAGGACGAAGCGGATGGTGAGCTGCGCGCCCACCCCCAGCGTCGACTTCTGCTTGAGCAGCGCCAGTTGTGGCGGTCTGCGGCGCGTTTCCATGGCGGTACCCTTAGGCGGCTTTTCGCTCAGGTGAAACCCTCGGCTAGGCGTCGATGGCGTCCTCTTCCAGTCCGGCGGCGTTGGCCTGGATGAACTGGAAGCGATGCTCGGCATTCTTGCCCATCAGCTTCTCGACCAGCTCCTTGACGGGATGACGGTCCTGATACTGTTCGGGCAGCGTGATGCGGATGAGGCTGCGGCTCTCGGGGTCCATGGTGGTCTCCTTGAGCTGGTTGGGGTTCATCTCGCCGAGACCCTTGAAGCGGCTGACCTCGACCTTCTTGTTCTTGAAGAGGCTCGCCTCGAGTTCGGCGCGGTGGGCGTCGTCGCGCGCGTAGGCCGAGGTCGAGCCCGCGGTCAGGCGGTAGAGCGGCGGCTGCGCGAGGTAGAGATGCCCGCGCCGCACCAGCTCGGGCATTTCCTGGAAGAAGAACGTCATCAGCAGCGTCGCGATATGTGCGCCGTCGACGTCGGCGTCGGTCATGATGATGACCTTCTCGTAACGCAGCGCGTCTTCGGAGAATTGGTCGCGCATCCCGCAGCCCAGCGCGAGGCTGAGGTCGGCGATCTCCTGGTTGGCGTGGATCTTCTCGCGCGTGGCCGAAGCGACGTTCAGGATCTTGCCGCGGATCGGCAGGATCGCCTGGGTCTTGCGGTTGCGCGCCTGCTTGGCGCTGCCACCCGCCGAATCGCCTTCGACGATGAACAGTTCGGTGCCCTCGGCATCGTCGGACGAACAGTCGGTGAGCTTGCCGGGCAGGCGCAGCTTGCGCGCGCTGGTCGCGGTCTTGCGCTTCACCTCGCGTTCGGCGCGGCGCTTCATCCGCTCGTCCATCCGCTCGATGATCGCGCCCAGGAGCGCGCGGCCACGGTCCATGTTGTCGGCGAGATAATGGTCGAAATGGTCGCGCACCGCATTTTCCACGAAGCGCGTCGCCTCGCGGCTGGTCAGCCGGTCCTTGGTCTGGCTCTGGAAATGGGGGTTGCGGATGAAGACGCTCAGCATCGCCTCGATCCCGCCGAACACGTCGTCGGCGGTGATCTTGGACGCCTTCTTCTCCCCGATCAGGTCGCCGAACCCGCGCAGCCCCTTCGTCAGCGCGTTGCGCAGGCCCGCTTCATGGGTGCCGCCATCGGGGGTGGGAATGGTGTTGCAGTAATAGCTTTGCGCGCCTTCCGACCAGACCGGCCAGGCCACCGCCCATTCGACCTTGCCCTGGTCGTCCGGAAAGTCCTGCGAACCGGTGAAGGGCGGGTTGGTGATGCACTCGCGCCCCTCGAGTTGTTCGGCGAGATGGTCGGCCAAGCCGTTGTCGAACTTGAAGGTCGCGCTTTGCGGCACATCCTCGGAGGCGAGCGCGGGCGCGCACTTCCAGCGGATCTCGACGCCCGCGAACAGGTAGGCCTTGGAGCGCGCCAGCGTGTAGAGCCGCTTGGGGCTGAATGCGGCATCGTCGCCGAAAATCTCGGGATCGGGCGTGAAGGTGACACTGGTCCCGCGCCGGTTGGGCGCTGCGCCGACTTCTTCAAGCCTCCCCGTCGCGTGCCCGCGCGAGAAGGCCTGGCGGTAGAGTTTCTTGTCGCGCGCGACCTCGATCACCGTCTCGGTGGAGAGCGCGTTGACGACGGAAACGCCCACGCCGTGGAGGCCGCCCGAGGTGGCGTAGGCCTTGCCCTCGAACTTGCCGCCCGAGTGGAGCGTGGTGAGGATCACCTCGAGCGCCGACTTGTCCTTGAACTTGGGATGCGGGTCGACCGGGATGCCGCGCCCGTTGTCGGTCACGGTCAGGCGGTTGCCCTCTTCGAGCTCGATCTCGATCCGGCTGGCGTGGCCCGCGACCGCCTCGTCCATCGAATTGTCGATGACCTCGGCGGCAAGGTGATGGAGCGCGCGCGCGTCGGTTCCGCCGATATACATTCCCGGGCGGCGCCGGACGGGCTCGAGCCCCTCCAATACCTCGATCGCGGAGGCGTCGTATTCGGAGGAAGTGACGGAAGTTTTTGAATCGAAGAGATCGTCGGACATCGTGGCCAAGCTATAGGAGGCGCAAAGCGGCACTGCCAAGCGACAAAGCGGCGAGGGCGGTGTTCGGGCGGCCCGGTGTGGCCTTGAGGGCGCTGGAGGCGTATAAAGCCCCCAGTTGCGTCCCGTTCCACCGGAGGGGAAAGCCCATGAAAATTCGTCACGTCATGCTTGCGCTGGCCGCGCTGCCCGCAGCCGCCTATGCCACGCCCGATCCCGAAGAGCAGATGCAGAGCGCGCTGTCCGCCGGCCCCGCCGACGTCACCGCCGAAGCCACCGTGATCGGGCTCGACGGCACCGTGCTGCGCGAAGGGACCAACGGGTTCACCTGCATGCCCGAGAGCGCGATGATGGGCCCGATGTGCAATGACGCCACATGGATGGCGCTGCTCGGCGCGTTCATGAAGGGCGAGCCCTACGAGGGGTCGAGCTTCGGCATCTCCTACATGCTGGCGGGCGAGGGCGGTGCGCCCGGCGTCTCGAACATCGATCCGACGCAAACCGCGCCGACGCAAGACAATCAGTGGATCAAGGACGGGCCGCACCTGATGGTGATCTTGCCCGATCCGGCCGCCTATGAAGGCCTCTCGAGCGATCCCGCCGATCCCGTCTACGTGATGTGGAAGGACACGCCCTACGCGCACCTGATGGTTCGCATCGCGGCGGACGAAGCCGAGGTCGAGGACTAGGCAAAGCCCCCGGAAGACTACCGTCTCCCGGGAGCTTCGCATGGAGCCCTAGAAGCCCAGATCGTCGTAATGATATCCGGGCGAATTGGAATCGTTGCAGAACGAGGCGCCGGGCGCTCCGCCCCATTCGAAGTGGCTGCCGGGTCCGGGGCCACCCGGGGTGAGCGCGCCGCCATTCGCCTTGTTCGCGGCGCCGACTTCATGGCCCGGAGGCGGCCAGCCCATGCCGTCCCCCAGATCGAACCCGCCGAGCCCGGACACGTAGTCGCCCACGACATGGTTGCCGTGATTGGCGAGAGTACCGAATCCGGAACAGGTCGGCTCGTGTGCCGAAGCGGGACTGCCGAGCACGAGCGCCGAGACCGCAAGGCCGGCGATTGCCATTGTCTTCATCGTCCATCTCCCTTCAAAGGTTGATGGCGAGAAGCCTACCGGCAGGGGCCCGGGCGCTCCTGCCGGAAACGTGATGATTGCGTGATCGCGACGTGATTTGTCTCGTCGTGCGTGATGAACGCGTGACGAACCCGTCAGCGGACCCGCGGACCGCCGAACGGCAGCGGGGCTTGCATGCGATTTGCTATCTGGATGAGGGATAGGTCGCACCCGGTGCTGATCCTTTCCGATCCCCCAGCCGTTGCCGACTGACGACGTGAACACTCCCGTCTACGTAATGGGGAAGGACAAGCCCGTCGCGCACCTGGTGGTCCGTATCGAGGACGCGCCCACCCCTTGAACCGTCTTCACAGTGACCTAGATTCTGGTAGCCGGATGCCTTGCAGGGTCCGGCGACGGGTGGATCGACGTTTCACTCGCGAACGCGCTCCTCCCGCCAGGTTGCTCAACATAAGGAGGACTTATCATGCGTAGCGCATTCGATTTCTCGCCTTATCGTCGGTCGACCATCGGTTTCGACCGGCTCTTCGATCTTCTTGAAAACAGTGCCGGCGAGACGGGCGAGAATTTTCCGCCCTTCGATCTGGTGAAGATGCGCGACGATGAATATCGCATCGATCTCGCGCTTGCCGGTTTCCGGTCCGACGACATCGAGATCACCGCGCAACAGAATCAGCTGGTCGTCAAGGGCAGGAAGGCCAGCGAGGACGGACACGACTATATCCATCGCGGAATAGCCCTGAGGTCATTCGAACGACGCTTCGGGCTCGCCGATCACGTGCAGGTGACGGGAGCGGACATGGACAACGGTGTCCTGTCCATCTCGCTCAAGCGTGAAATCCCCGAAGCAATGAAGCCGCGGACGATCGAAATCGGAAGTGGCGCCTCGCAGGACGAGCCCAAGCGGATCGCAAGACGCCAGCGCGAACCCGAAGACGCCTAGGGATATTTCAGGCGCCCAAAGGAAAAGGCCTCGGAGCGATCCGAGGCCTTTTCCTTTGAACCGGTTGGTCAGCGGACCCGCGGGCCGCCGAACGGCAGCGGGGGCGGGGGCTTGCGGTCGCGGCGCGGGAGCTGGGCCTGGTAGGCGACCCCGCAATGCGCGACGCAGTAAGGAAAGCCCGGGTTGGCAGGCTCGCCGCAGAAGTGGAAGTCGGGCTCGCCCGGATGGCCCATCGGCCAGCGGCAGACGCGTTCGTTCAAGTCGAGCAGGCTGGTCTTGTGCGCCACGTCCTCGCTCGGCTTGGCCGGGATCAGGCGGCGCGGGGGTGCGGGCGGGATCGGCGCCTGCTGGTCCGAGGGACCCTGGCGGATGAAGCCGCCGGGGCCGACCGAGCGATACTGGACGTTCTCCGAACCCGGCTTGGCGGGCTTGGGTTGCGGCGCGGCGGCGGCGGATGCGGCGGGCTTGGCGGCGGCGGGCTGGGGTGCGGGCTCCTTGGGCGCGGGCTTGGGCTTGGGCGCGGCGGCCTTGGGCGCAGGCTTGGCCTTGGGCGCGGCCTTTTCCTTGGGTGCGGCCTTCTTCTTGGGCGCGGCCTTCTTCTTCTCGCCGGCCTTGACCGGTGACGGACGCGATTCGAGGCCCAGGCGGTGCGCCTTGCCGATCACGGCATTGCGGCTCACCCCGCCCAGTTCCTCGGCGATCTGGCTGGCGGTCGAGCCCTTGGCCCACATCTTCTTCAGCCGATCGATCCGTTCTTCGGTCCAGGACATTTATTTCTTTCTCCGCATTGTCTCGCGCGCCGGCAGCAGATAGTCGCTTGCCGCGTGAACGAGAAGACCCCTCGATGGATTAACACCCCACCCGGCGAGCCGATCCTCGGCGGCGTCAACTGGGGAGGCCTCAAGACCCTCTATATCAAGGAGGTGAGGCGGTTCTTCAAGGTGCAGATGCAAACTGTCTGGGCACCGGCGATCACCACGCTCCTCTATCTCGTCATCTTCACGGTCGCGCTCGGGCGCGGCGGGCGCGAGGTGATGGGGGTCGATTTCGCGACCTTCCTCGCCCCGGGCCTCATCGTCATGGGGATGATCCAGAATGCCTTCGCCAATGCGAGCTTCTCGCTGCTCGTCGGCAAGATCCAGGGAACGATCGTCGACTATCTGATGCCCCCGCTGTCGATCGGCGAACTGATCGCGGCAATGGTCGGCGCCTCAGTGACGCGCGCCTTCCTCGTCGGCTTCGCCGTGTGGCTGGTGATGTGGCTGGCGCCGGGCGTGTCGGTCCATGCGGCGCATCCGTTCGTCGCCCTGTGGTTCGGGCTGATGGGCTCGCTGCTCCTTTCGCTTTTCGGGCTGATGACCTCGATCTGGGCGGAGAAATTCGACCATGCCGCCGCGGTCACCAACTTCGTGGTCGCGCCGCTGGCGCTCCTGTCGGGCACCTTCTACTCGGTCGAGGCCCTGTCGCCGACCTTCCAGGCGCTGAGCCACGCCAACCCCTTCTTCTACGTCATCTCGGGCTTCCGGTACGGTTTCCTCGGGGTCGCCGATTCGCCGGTGATGGCCGGTGCGCTGGGCTTACTGGCGCTCAATCTCGTGCTGTTCGCGGGCGTCTGGGCGCTCCTCAAGAGCGGCTGGAAGATCAAAAACTGAAATCCCGTCAACGGCTTGGCTCGAATTTCCCCTGATGAACGCCGAATAACCAGCGCATTCAGGCTCTCCTCAAGGCGGCGGGCGCAGTCTTCAATTCATCGTTGAAGACCCCCCCAAGGAGAGACACATGCGTAAGTTCATCGTCCCCACCGCCGCCGCCATCGCTCTTTCGGGCATGCTGGCCGCCACCCCCGCCGCCGCGCGCGACTGGAACCACCAAGGCGACCGCTACGAGCGCGGTTACGAGCGCGGCTATGACCGCCAGGATTATCGCGGCGGACGCCACTTCGCCTACGGCAAGATCCGCGAGATGCAGGACCGCGTCGCGCAGATGCGCCGCGATATCCGCCACTTCGACCGCATCGACGCCATCTCGAAGCGCGAGGCGCGCCAGCTCGATCGCCAGGCCGAACGCCTCCAGCACCGGATCGGCCGGATGGGCTATAACGGCCTCAGCCGTGGCGAATACCGCAACGCCCGCCAGGGCATCCGCACCCTGCGCGCCGCGATCCAGCGCGAGCTGCACGACGGGCGCCGCTGGGGCAATTACGGTTACGGGTACCAGGGCTACGACCGCTACGACCGCGACGACGATCGCTGGGAGCGCGACGGCCGCTGGGACCGCGAGGAGTATCGCGGCGGCCGCTACTAGGGCCTGACACCAATACCTACTCCGGCGGACAACCCTCTGGCCCGCCGGCAGGAAGGGCGCCCGGTTCCCCCACCGGGCGCCCTTTTCCTTTGACGCCGCCCTGCGGCCCCGCGATATAGGCGGCGGCGAGGAGGCGGCCCCTTCACAACGGTCCGCCGCGCCCCATATCCCGGACCCGAAGGAGACTGATTTTATGTCGATCACGCCGCTCATGCCTGTCTATCCGCGCTGCGATACCAGGCCGGTCGAAGGCGACGGGGTCTATCTCATCGGCGAGAACGGCAAGCGCTATCTCGACTTTGCGAGCGGGATCGCGGTCAACCTCCTGGGCCACAGCCACGACGGGCTGATCAAGGCGATCCAGGAACAGGCCGCCAAGCTGATGCACGTCTCCAACCTCTACGGCAGCCCGCAGGGCGAAGCGCTCGCCCAGCGGCTCGTCGATCTGACCTTTGCCGACACGGTCTTCTTCACCAACTCGGGCGCCGAAAGCGTCGAGTGCGCGATCAAGACCGCGCGCCGCTACCATCATGTCGGCGGCAACCCGCACAAGAAGGATATCATCACCTTCAACAACGCCTTCCACGGGCGCACCATGGCGACCATCTCGGCCGCCAACAGCCCCAAGATGCATGACGGGTTCGAGCCGCTGCTGCCCGGCTTCAAATATTGTGAGTTCAACGATGCCGACGCGGCTGCCGCACTGATTGACGACAATACGGCCGGTTTCCTTGTCGAGCCGGTCCAGGGCGAGGGCGGCATCCGTCCCGCTACGCAGGAATTCATGACTCGCCTCGAGGGGCTGGCGGCCGAGAATGACCTGATGCTCGTCCTCGACGAGGTCCAGTGCGGCATGGGCCGCACCGGCACCATCTTCGCCCACGAGCAGTACGGCATCGAGCCCGACATCGTCGCCTCGGCCAAGGGTATCGGCGGCGGCTTCCCGCTCGGCGCCTGTCTCGCCACCGAAAAGGCGGCGCGCGGCATGGTCATCGGTACGCACGGCTCGACCTACGGCGGCAACCCGCTCGCCATGGCGGCGGGCGAGGCGGTGCTCGACGCGATCACCGCGCCGGGCTTCCTCGATCACGTCACCGCGATGGGCGAGCGTCTGCGCACGAGCCTCGAGCAGATGATCGGAAACCACCCCGACAAGTTCGAGAGCGTGCGCGGCATGGGTCTCATGCTCGGCGTCAAGATGAAGCCGGAATTCGAAAGCCGGGCCTTCGTCAACTGGATGCGCGAGGGCGTCGGCCTGCTCGCGGTCGCCGCCGGCGACAACGTGATGCGCGTCCTGCCGCCGCTCGTCATCGAGGAAGAGCATATCCAGGAGTTCGTCCAGAAGCTGTCGAAGGCGGCTGACGAATTCGAGGGCTGATGAGCGAGACGGCCGGGACGAACATGACGCTCGACGTCACGATCCGCGCGATGATCGCATCGCGCGGCGCGCGCGGGCGGCTGGTGCGTCTCGGCCCGGTCCTCGACCAGATCCTCGCCAACCACGGCTACCCCCCGGTCCTCGAGAAACTGCTCGCCGAGGCGCTGGCGCTGACTGCGCTTTTGGGCTCGCTGCTCAAGGATCCCAACGGCCAGCTGACGATGCAGGCGCAGACGGAAAGCGGGATCGTCGACCTTCTCGTGTGCGACTACAAGGCGGGCGAGTTGCGCGGCTACATTCGCCACGATCCGGTTCGGCTGGCCGAAGCGCCGGCCGACCCGACGCTCTTTTCGCTGTTCGGCAAGGGATATCTGGCGATCACGTTCGACCAGCCGGCCAGCGACGAGCGCTACCAGGGCGTCGTGCCGCTCGAGGGCGAGAGCCTCGCGCAGGCGGCCGAGAGCTTCTTCGCGCAGTCGGAACAGATCCCGTCGGTCGTGCGGCTCGCGACCGAGAAGACGGAGACGGGCTGGATCGCGGGCGGGATCATGTTCCAGCACCTGCCCGAGGGCGAGGAAGGGCGCGACCGGCTCCACACCAAGCTCGACCACCCGGACTGGCCGCACGTCGCGATCCTCGCCGGTTCGGTCAAGGACTCCGAACTGGCCGATCCCGCCCTTCCGCTCGACAACCTCTTGTGGCGCCTGTTCCACGAGGAAGACGAGGTGCGCACCTTCGAACCGGTGGCACTGGTCAAGGGATGCCGTTGCAACGCCGACTATATCGCGTCGGTCATCTCGCGCTTTCCCGAAAGCGAGCGCGCCGAGATGGTCGGCGACGACGGCATGATCCGCGTCGATTGCGCTTTTTGCGCGACCAGCTTCCCGATCGCGCCCGACCACGTCGCCAAGTGATTTAACGCGCGTTAACATGAATTCCGCTATGCTGCGCACGATGAACTTCGCCTTGCCCCTTGTTTCCTGCCTGTTTTTGGCGGGAATCGTAGCGTCCGACGCCGATGCGCGTGTCGGGCCCGAATCGCTGCGCGGGGCGGAGCCGGGGCTGTGGGTTCTCACCGAACCGGGCGCGCGCGAGGCTCATCGCCAGCTTTGCGTCACCGATCCCGCGATGCTCGCGCGGACCGAACATTGGCGCCGCCAGTGCGAGATGACGACGGTATCGGATGGCCCGTCTGGCGCGACGATCCACTATAGCTGCACCGGCGGCGGGTTCGGCCAGTCGCACCTAAAGATGGTGACGCCGCGCGCGATGCGGATCGAGACGCAGGGCATCGATCGCGGCCTGCCCTTCCACCGTGTGCTCCACGCCCGCCGCATCGGCAACTGCCGCTAGCAACGGTCGCCTTGCCCCGCTAAGGCGCGGCGCATGTTGTCCTTTTTCGCCAAGGCCGCGTTCGCCGGCATCGTCACCGCGCTGGTCGTGGTCGTCGCCAAGCGCTGGCCCAGCTGGGGCGGGCTGGTCGCCGCGCTGCCGCTGACCTCGATTCTCGCGATGAGCCTGCTCTACGCCGAGACGGGCGACAGCGAGCGGGTCGCTGCGCTGTCGACCTCGGTGCTCGCCTTCATCATCCCCTCGCTGCCGATGTTCATCGCCATTCCCGTCATGCTGCGCAACGGGGTGACCTTCTGGCTGGCGATGACCATCGCGGTCGTGGGCACGCTGGTACTTTACGGGCTGAGTTTCTTCATGCTCTCGCGGATGGGGTTCAAGGTATGAGCCGCAAGGCCGTCATCCTTCTGTCGGGCGGGCTGGATTCGATGGTCTGCGCCGCGCTCGCGCGCGAGCAGGGCTTCGAAGTGCTCGCGCTCACCATCGACTATCACCAGCGCCACCGCGTCGAGCTGGAGGCCGCCAAGCGCGTCGCCGCACGGCTTGCCGATCGGCACATCATCCTGCCGCTCGACCTGTCGGCCTTCGGGGGCAGCGCGCTCACCGACGATATCGACGTGCCCAAGGACGGGGTGGGAGAAGGGATTCCCGTCACCTACGTGCCCGCGCGCAACACGGTGTTCCTGAGCCTCGCGCTCGCCTGGGCCGAGGCAGCCGGGGCGCACGACCTGTTCGTGGGAGTCAACGCGCTCGATTATTCGGGCTATCCGGACTGCCGCCCCGCCTTCGTCGAAGCGTTCGAGGCGCTCGCCAACCGCGCTACCAAGGCGGGGGTCGAAGGCGACGGCTTCACCGTCCACGCGCCGCTCCTCCACATGACCAAGGCCGACATCGCGCGCGAGGCAGCGCGGCTCGGGCTCGACCCGTCGATCAGCCACAGCTGCTACGACCCGCTGCCCGACGGCGGCGCGTGCGGGCGCTGCGATGCCTGCCGCCTGCGCCACAAGGGGTTCGTCGAGGCGGGGCTCGCCGACAGCACGCGCTATGGCGAAGGCGTGGAGCCGGCCTGATGGCGTACGCGGTCAAGGAAATCTTCCTGACCCTCCAGGGCGAAGGGATGCAGGCGGGCAGCCGCGCGGTGTTCCTGCGCTTTGCGGGCTGCAACCTGTGGACCGGGCGCGAGGAGGATCGATTCAAGGCGGTCTGCCAGTTCTGCGACACCGAGTTCGTTGGCATCGACGGGGTCAATGGCGGCAAGTTCGCCGAGGCCACCGCGCTCTCCGCGCGGGTCGCCGATCTATGGGGCGAGGGGCGGCAGGGCCGCCTCGTCGTGATCACCGGGGGCGAGCCGCTGCTCCAGCTCGATACGCCGCTGATCGACGCGCTCCACGCCGAGGGGTTCCGCATCGCGGTCGAAAGCAACGGAACGATTTCGGCGCCCGAGGACATCGACTGGCTGTGCGTCAGCCCCAAATATGGAAGCGAGCTGGTGCAGACCTCGGGCGACGAACTGAAGCTCGTCTGGCCGCAGCCGTTCGACCTTGACGAGCTCGAGGCGCTCGATTTCGACCACTTCTTGCTTCAGCCGATGGACGGCGAAGAGATCGAGAAAAATACCGAGGCCGCGATCCAGCTGGTGATGGACCGTCCGCGCTGGAGGCTCAGCCTCCAGACGCACAAGATTTTGGGATTGGCCTGACGCGCTACTCGGCGCCGTCGCCGGTACCTTCGTCCTCGTCGTCGATGCCCAGATCGTCGACCAGCTTGGCGTCGGCATTGGTCGCGGCATCGATCGCGGTGACGTCGCCGCCTTCCTCGCCGATCGGGGCCACCGCCTCGTTGCCGGTCGGCACGACTTCCTCTTCGGTCTTGTCGCCGCCGCACGCGGCCAGCGGGAGGGTGAAGGCGGAAACGAGGAGGAATTTGCGCATCTGTCAGTCCTTGCCGAGGGCCGAGAGAAAGGCGGGGAATTCCGCCTCCAGGGCCGTGTCCAGGTCAGCCATGTCGGCGCCGAGCCCGAGCTTTTCAAGGCTGGTGACACCATAGTCGGAAATGCCGCACGGCACGATGCCGCCGAAATGGGCGAGGTCGGGCGCGACGTTGATCGAGAAGCCGTGAAGGGTGACCCAGCGCTTCACGCGCACCCCGATCGCGCCGATCTTGGCCTCGTACTCGCCTTGGCCGACCCACAGGCCGATACGGCCTTCCTCGCGCCGTGCCTCGATCCCGAGGCGGGCGAGCGAGGCGATCATCCAGCCTTCGAGGCTGTGGACGAAGTGGCGGATGTCCTTGCCGCGCCGGGCAAGGTCGAGGTTGAGATAGCCGACCCGCTGGCCCGGCCCGTGATAGGTGTAGCGCCCGCCGCGCCCCGCCTCGTGCACCGGAAAGCCCTGCGGGTTCATCAGCTCGACCGGGTCGGCGCTGGTGCCCGCGGTGAACAGCGGGGGGTGTTCGAGCAGCCAGACGCGCTCGTGCGCCTCGCCCGCCTGGATGTCGGCGACGCGCTGCTCCATGTCGCGCAGCGCGACATCGTAGGGAACGAGCCCGGGGGAGACCTGCCATTCGACACCGTCGATCATGGCGGCAGGCTTTGCGCTGCGCGCGCGGCGTGCGCAACCCCGTTGCCTTTCGGCGCGGCGCGCTGCGATAAGGGCGCGAACCAAATGTAGGGGGATTGATCATGAAACTGTCGGTCGGACGCGCCTGGGACGAGACCCGCGAAATCCTCGCGGCGGACGGCAAGCACCTCGTGCTGGTGGCCGCCGCGATGATCGTGCTGCCCTTCGCGCTTCTCGCGATGATCGATCCGTCCGCGACCAATCCCAATGCCGAACGGGGTGGCGGCGGGCTGATGGGGCTGATCGTCGGGCTGGTCGGGCAGGCCGGTGCGCTGGCGATCACCGCGGTCTTCCTCAAGCGCGGCGCGACCGTGGGCGAGGCGATCGCGACGGGATTTCGCAAATTGTTTCCCGCGCTCGCAGCGATGCTTATCTGGGTGATCCCGATGGTCCTCCTCCTGATGGTGCTGCTGGTGGCCGCGATCGGGACCGACGAAGCGATGGATCTCGACCAGCGGCTCGAGGCGGGCCAGCTGGGCGGGGCGGGCCTGATGCTGGTCCTCGCCTGGGTGCTCGTCATCATCGCGGTCGCGGTGCGCATGATGATGGTGTCGGCGGTCGCGGTCACCGAAACGTCGAACCCGATCACCATGATCAAGCGCAGCTGGGCGCTCACGCGCGGCCAGTTCTGGCGCCTGTTCGGGTTCGTCCTGATGATCGCGGTCGCGGCGCTGGTCGTGATGCTGGTTGCGGGGCTGGTCTTCGGACTGGTCGCGACGCTCGCCTTCGGGCCGCCCGAACCGATGAGCCTGTCCGCGCTGCTGCTCGGCTTCCTCGCCGCGAGCGTGCAGGCGGGCCTCAGCCTCGTCTTCCTCGGTATCGTCGCGCGGCTCTATTCGCAGGCCGCCGCGACCCCGTCAGTGCCCGACACGGGCGCGATGGGCTAGCGCCAGCGCGCGAGCGGGGGGAGGCTCATCAGGATGGCATCGATATTGCCGCCGGTCTTGAGCCCGAACAACGTGCCGCGGTCGTAGAGCAGGTTGAACTCGACATAACGCCCGCGGAAGTCGAGCAGCTTGCCGACGTCCTCGTCGTCATAGGCCTCGTCCATGCGCCCGCGCACGATCTTGGGAAACACATCTAGGAAGGCCTCGCCGACGTCGCGGGTGAAGGCGAAGTGCGGCTCGAACCGGTCCCCCTCGGCGTCGAGCCGATCGTAGAAGATGCCGCCTACCCCGCGCGCGACCTCGCGGTGCGGCAGCCAGAAATAGTCGTCCGCCCATTTTGAAAAGCGCTCGTAATAGGTCGGGTCGTGCGCGGCGCAGGCGGCGCGCAGGCGCGCGTGGAAGGCCCCTGTGTCCTCCTCGTAGGGGATGGCGGGGTTGAGGTCCGCGCCGCCGCCGAACCAGCGCTTGGTCGTCGTGAGGAAGCGCGTGTTCATGTGGACCGCGGGGACGTGCGGGTTCTTCATGTGCGCGACGAGACTGATGCCCGTGGCGAAGAAGCGCGGATCCTCCTCGGCGCCGGGAATAGCCTTGGCGAATTCCTCGGAGAACGAGCCGCCGACACTCGAGACGTTGACGCCGACCTTCTCGAACACTTCGCCCGTCATCTGGCCGCGCACCCCGCCGCCGCCCGGCTCGCCGCTCTCGTCGGTGCGATCCCACGGGATGTATTCGAAGGCCGCATCGCTGCCGGCTTCGCGCTCGATCGCCTCGAACTCGGCGCAGATGCGGTCGCGCAGCGATTCGAACCAGTCGCGGGCGGCCTGTTGCTGGGGATCGAGCGGGCTCATGCGGGAAATTCTCCGGTCTGTCTCAAGGCTTCGGATGTGGCGATGGCGGCCGAGATGGCAAGGTTGAACGAGCGCACCTCGGCGCGGATCGGGATGCGGTAGGCGGCATCGGCGCGCGCGCGCACATGGGTCGGCACCCCGCTGCTCTCCTGCCCGAACAAGAGGATGTCGTCGGGGCGGAACGCGAAGTCGTAGAGGCTTGCCCTGGCCTTGGTGCTGCCGAGGACGAGGCGTGCATCGCCGACCGTCTCGAGGAAACTGATCCAGCCCGCGTGGCGCCTCACTTCGACCGCGTCGATATAGTCCATCGCGGCGCGCCGCACTCGCTTGTCTTCCCAGGCGAACCCCATCGGCTCGATCAGGTCGACGCCGACGCCGAAACAGGCCGCTGTGCGCATGACCGCGCCGACATTGCCGGCGATTTCGGGGCAGTAGAGGGCGATCCGCATGGGCCGCGCGATAGCGTCGGAACGGGCCTTGTTACAAGCGCGCGCCTCCGCAAAGCCGAAATTGACCGTTTGCAACTTTGTGCCGAGACGCTATCAGGCGCGCCAAGCCGGTCCGGGCGTCTTTACCGGGCCGTTCCCCAAGCGTGGAACAAGAAGGATCATCATGGCAACGGTCGAACAGGCTGACCCGCTTCTGAAGGAAGGCGACGGACAAGAAGGCGTTCGTCGCCGCGATTTCATCAACATTGCTGCGGTCAGCTTCGCCGGTGTCGGCGCGGCCGCGGTCGCCGTCCCGCTGGTGCGGCAGATGGCGCCGCCCGCCGACGTGCTCGCGCTCGCCTCGATCGAGGTCGACGTGTCGAAGGTCGAGCCGGGCCAGGCGATCAAGACCAGCTGGCGCAAGCAGCCGGTGTTCATCCGCAACCTCACCAAGAAGGAAATCGCCGAGGCCAACGCGGTCAAGACGTCCGACCTTCGCGATCCGCAGACGCTTGCCGAGCGGACCAAGGAGGGCAAGGAGAACTGGCTGATCACGCTGGGCGTGTGCACCCATCTGGGCTGCGTCCCGCTGGGCGTGGGCGAGGGCGAGAATCGCGGCGAATATGGCGGCTATTTCTGCCCCTGCCACGGGTCGCACTACGACACGGCTGCGCGCATCCGCAAAGGCCCGGCACCGCTCAACCTGGCAGTGCCCGAGTATGAATTCACGTCCGACACCGTCGTGACGATCGGTTAACGGGGAAAAGAGACCATGAGCTTTGCCTGGGCAAAACCCTACGAACCCACCACCGCGCTCGGTCGCTGGATGGATGACCGCCTGCCGCTCCCGCGCCTCGTCTACGGCGCGATCGGTGGCGGCTACCCGGTGCCGCGCAACCTCAATTACCTGTGGAATTTCGGTGTCCTGTCGGGCGTCTTCCTGACGATCCAGATCATCACCGGCATCGTGCTCGCGATGCACTATTACAGCTTCACGGGCGGGGCCTTCTGGTCGGTCGAGCATATCATGCGCGACGTCAACGCCGGGTGGTTCCTTCGCTACGCCCACGCCAACGGGGCGAGCTTCTTCTTTATCGTCATCTACATCCATATCTTCCGCGGCCTGTTCTACGGATCGTACAAGGCTCCGCGCGAGATGGTGTGGATGCTCGGCCTCGTCATCTACCTCTTGATGATGGCGACCGCGTTCATGGGCTATGTGCTCCCCTGGGGCCAGATGAGCTACTGGGGCGCGCAGGTCATCACCGGCTTCTTCTCGGCCTTCCCGCTGGTCGGCGAGCCGCTGCGCGTGTGGCTGCTGGGCGGCTTCGCGCCCGACCAGGCCGCGCTGACCCGCTTCTTCTCGCTGCATTACCTGCTGCCGTTCGTGATCGCGGGCGTCGTGGTGCTCCACATCTGGTCGCTCCACATCCCGGGCTCGTCGAACCCGACCGGCGTCGACGTCAAGAACGAGAAGGACACGCTGCCCTTCCACCCGTTCTACACGGCCAAGGACGGCTGGTTCATGCTCGCCTTCCTGATGCTCTACGCGGCTGTGCTGTTCTTCCTGCCCAACGCGCTCGGCCATGCAGACAACTATATCGAGGCGAACCCGCTGGCGACGCCGGCGCACATCGTGCCCGAATGGTATTTCTGGCCGTTCTACGCGATCCTGCGCGCCTTCACCGTCGACTTCATCATCCCGGCCAAGCTGTGGGGCGTGCTCGCGATGTTCGCATCGATCCTGCTGCTCTTCTTCCTGCCGTGGCTGGATCGCTCGCCGGTGCGTTCGGGGCACTATCGCCCCGTGTTCAAGCGCTTCTTCTGGCTGCTGATCGTCGACGTCGCCCTGCTCGGCTGGGCCGGCGGTTCGGCGGCGACCCCGACGGTCGTCGCGGTCAGCCAGATCTGCGCGGCTTACTACTTCGCCCACTTCCTCATCATCCTGCCGCTCATCTCGAAGTTCGAGAAGCCGCTGCCGCTGCCGTCGTCCATCTCGGCCTCGGTGCTGCATGGTGAGGAAGAGGAAAGCGCGCCCTACGGGCTCGCCAAGAGCGACAACGCTTAAGAGGGGACGGAACGACACATGGTTCGCATTCTCGGATTTCTCGTCGGTCTCGGCTTTGCCGGCGTCCTCCTGATCTCGCTGGTGACCAACCTGGCCCAGTATATCTCGGAGCCGCCCGCACCGACCGCGGAGCACGAATTCCACCTTCACCCGAAGGAGGTCAGCTTCGCCTCGGACGGCCCGCTCGGCAAGTTTGACCGCCAGCAGCTGCAGCGCGGCTTCCAGGTCTACAAGGAAGTCTGCGCGGCCTGTCACGGGCTGCAGTATGTCGCGTTCCGCAACCTCGAGGACCTCGGCTACAACGAGGCCGAGGTGAAGGCGATCGCGGCCAACTGGCAGATCGAGGTCCCCTCGATCAACCCGGACACGGGCGAGGCGGCGACCCGTCCGGCGATCCCGTCGGATCGCTTCCCGCACCCCTACGCCAACGAAGTCGCGGCGCGCGCGGCCAACAACAACGCTCTTCCGCCCGATCTCTCGCTGATCACCAAGGCGCGCGAGGGCGGGGCTCCCTACGTCTATTCGCTGCTGACGGGCTACCAAGCGCCGTCGGAGAAGCTGCTCGAGGAATTCCCCTCGGCGGCGCCGGGCGAAGGGCTGCACCACAACCCCTATTTCGCCAACCTCAACATCGCCATGCCGCCGCCGCTGACGTCGGACGGCCAGGTGACCTACGCGGAAGGCAATCCCGAGCCGACGGTCGAGCAGATGGCCAAGGACGTCTCGGCCTTCCTGATCTGGACCGCCGAGCCCAAGCTCGAATCGCGTCACCGCGCCGGCGTCGCCAGCCTGCTGTTCCTGCTGGTCGCGACCATCCTCGCCTACATGTCCTACCGGAACATCTGGGCCGAGGCGAAGCGTAAGGTTGCGCCCAAGGGCCCGCTCGATCCCGAGCACATGGCCCACCGCGAGGACGCCAAGGCGGATGCCGCGGCGCACGGACGCGGCGTCGAAGGCTGATCGTCTTCGCAACCGGAAAAGAAAGCGGCCCGGTTCCTCGCGAACCGGGCCGTTTTTCGTTAGGGGTCATGGGATGAGCGAGAGCCACCTCGACCTGCGCGACCTGGTGCGCACCATTCCCGACTTTCCCAAGCCGGGCATCCAGTTTCGCGACGTCACCACGTTGCTGGTCGACCCGGCAGGGTTTCGCGCGACCATCGAGGCGCTGGCAGCCAGCGTCTCTGGGCGCGTCGATCTCGTGGCCGCGATCGACGCGCGCGGGTTCGCGGTCGGCGGTGCGCTCGCAAAGGAACTGGGCGCGGGCCTGCTTCTTGTGCGGAAGGACGGCAAGCTGCCCGGCGCCACCATCGCCGAGGACTATGCGCTCGAATATGGCACCGACCGGCTCGCCATCCATGTCGATGCCTGTTCGCCGGGTGCGCGCGTGCTCCTCGTCGACGACCTGATCGCCACCGGCGGGACCGCGATGGCCGCGGCGCGGCTGGTCGAGCGGGCAGGGGGCGAGCTGGTGGGCGCGCGTTTCGTGATCGACTTGCCCGATCTGGGAGGGTCGGCCAGACTGGAGGATGCCGGTATCGCCGTCAAAAGCCTGATGGCGTTCGAGGGAGACTAGTCATGCGTATGCCTGCTGCCGCCATCGCCGTTCTCGGGCTTGCCGCCTGCGGCACCCCGGGGCTTGCGCCCGCGCCCGCCTTCCAGCCGATGACCTATGCCGAGTTCGCGGACCTCCTGCCCGCCGGGACCGGCTGCGCGTTCGAAAGTCCCAAGGACAGCGTGCTGTTCGTCGCGACCGCCGCGCCGACGCCGACCTCGGTCGCCAAGGGCGCCTACAAGCTTAACGGGTCGGTGAGCGTCGTCGACGGCTCGCGCATGGGCGGGTTCGAGGCGTTGCGGCGGGGCATGGCCTTTACCGGTCGCGAGATGCCGATCGTGATCAGCGCCGCCGGCTCGCGCGGGGCGATGTCGGAGACGGGGATCGAAACCCAGATCGCCGAACTGACCGTACCCGGGTCCAAGCCCGTGCTGGGCGTGTGGCGCTGCGGCTCCTAGGCGGGGCGCCGCAACATCATCACGATCGAGGTATATTTCATCACCAGCACGTCGTCTTGGTTGTGGACGAGAACGTCCGACCAGACCGAGCCGAGATTGGGGCGCGAGCGGCTCTCGCGCTTCGCGACGACCTCGCTCGAGACGCGGATCGTATCGCCCGGATAGACGGGCTTGAGCCAGCGCAGTTCGTCGAGGCCGGGAGAACCGACCCCCATGAATCCTTTGTCGGACCACGCGTCAACCACGATCCGCATCGTCATCGCCCCCGTATGCCAGCCCGAGGCGGCGAGCCTTCCGAAGGGGGTCATGGCGGCCGCCGCATCGTCGAGATGGAAGGGCTGGGGGTCGTACTGGGTCGCGAAGTCGACGATTTCCTCGCGGCTCACCGTCTTCGACCCGAACTCGTGGCGCGCGCCGACATCCATGTCCTCGAAATAGATCATGGCTCCCTTGTTGCGCCGGATTGCGCGCGGCGCAACGGGGAGCCGACGACCTTTACTAGAACTTGTATCCGAGCCTCAGGCCGATCGTGCGCGGCCTCGTGACCACGGTGTAGATCTTGCCGCCGATCGAGGTCGTGCCGAGCTGGTCTCCGCATACTTCCTCGCGGCACTGGATGCCTTTCGACAACTGCCCGCGCACATCGAACAGGTTCTTGGCGAACAGGTCCACGCTCCACGGCCCGCGCTCGATACCGCCCGACACGTCGACTTCGGCATAGGACTTGAGGTTGCCGTAGATCTCGTTGATCCCGGGCCTCAGGTCGCGGCGGCGCGTTCCCTCGTATGTCACCGAGCTCTGCACGTGGGCCCTCGTGGCTTCCGTCAGGCCCCACTCGTAGCGAAGGCTGCTGCTGCCTTTCCACCGCGCGGTGAGCGGCAGCCTCGCGCCCTTGGGTGCGAGCAGGTCGAGCCCGCCGTAGAAGCCCGTATCCTGGCAGTCGGCGGCATCCTGGTCGAAACAGAAATCCTGCCGCAACTTGCCATTATTGTAGGCGACGCCCGTGCTCCAGGTCAGACCGGGGACCGGCCGCAGCAACAAGTCGGCTTCCGCGCCCCAGATGCGGGCGTTGCCGACATTCTGGACGACGGTCAGTCCGTTCAGGCCGAGCACCGAGACCTGCATGTCCTGCCAGTCTTCCATGTAGCCCGCGACGTTGAGATGCGCGCCGCGGCCGAAGCTGTACTTGGCGCCGACCTCGTAATTGGTCAGATAATCGGGCTTGTATGGCGGGAAGCTGCCTCGTCGGTTGACGCCGCCGGGCCGGAAACCCTTCGACCAGGTCGCGTAGACGAGCAGGTCGTCGTTGGCCTTGTAGGTCAGGTTCAGGCGATGGACGAAGCCGTCGTCCTTGGTGCGCTTGTCGAGATTGGTACAGGGCGAGCCGTCGACCACGGGCGGGGCCGCGCACAGATAGTCCGGATTGCTGCTGTAACCGAGCCCGTCGTCCGTGAAGTTGTTGAACCCGAACCAGCCGACCAGCGAGTTGTCGAACTTGTACCAGCGGCCACCGGCCGTCGCGGTCAGCTGCGGCGTGATGTCGTAGGACAGTTCGCCGAAGACGGCGTAGTCCCGGTCGACGCGAAGCTGCTTGGTCAGCCACACGTCGTTCGTGTTGTCGACCACCAGGAAGTCGGCGAGCCCCGGGATCTGGTAGTCCTGCTGGATATTGTGTTCCTGCCGCTGGTAGAACAGTCCGGCGACCGCGCGCAGTCGGTTCTCGAACGGCGAGGTGAAACGCAATTCGTGCGACTGCTTCTTGTAGCGATCGCGAATGTCGATCAGCTGGTTGGGCGTGATCGGCGTATAGCTGTTGTCGTACCAGTAGGCGCCGTACAGCTCGTTGTAGAAGTAGGCGTAATCCGAATAGTCGAGGCTGGCATCGACCGACCGCTGCATGTGCGAGCCGGCATAGGTCATGTCGAAATTGCCGAGCTTGCCCTCGACGGTCAGCGCCGCCTGGTACCAGCGGTCCTTGGTCATCTCGGGGTTGAACTGCATCGTCTCGAGCGGGCCGAGGCCGCGTTCCTCGGCGAAGGAACCGTGGGTCTTCTGCGACTGGCCGACGATTGACGGCGTGACAGTCCAGTTCTCGTCGAGGTCGATCTTGAGCGCGGCGCGCGCGCCATAGGTATCGGCGTCGTTATAGTCCTCCTCGGCGAACGCGGCATTGTCGAGCGTCTGCGTGTTGCCGGTCGGGACCGGGCCGAGGTCGGAATCGTAGGTATATTCGGTCATCACGTGCTGACCGGGGATGTTGTCGATGTAGCCGGCATCGTGCCGATACCAGCCCACCACGCGCACCGCGGCGCGGTCGCTCAGCGGCATGTTGACGAAGGCTTCGCCGGTATAGCCCCACCCGCCGTGCGCAACGTTGTTGAGTTCCAGATTGACGTCGCCATACGTGCCAGACGTGTCCGGCTTGTTGGTGATGATGCGCACCGTGCCAGCCTGGCTCGAGGCGCCGTAGAGCGTGCCCTGCGGGCCGGCCAGCGCCTCGACGCGCGCGATGTCGAAGATATGGACGTCGAGCGCGCCCTGGATCGTCGTGATCGGCTGTTCGTCGAGATAGGTGCCGACGCTGGGAAGCGAGGCGGAATGGTTGGCGTTCTCGCCCGAGGCGACCCCGCGGAAATAGACATTGTTGGTCCCCGGCCCGTCGGCGCTGCCGCCGCCGCCGCCGGATTTGAACGACAGCGACGGGACGAGCCGCGCATAGTCGCGGAAGTCGTCGACCTGCTGGTCCTCGAGCGTCTTGGTCGTGATTGCGGTGATGGCGATCGGCACGTCCTGGAGGTTTTCCGCGCGCTTCTGCGCCGTGATGATGATCTCGCCTTCGACCGGCCGATCGTCGGCCCTGGCGGACGAATCCGCAGGATCCGCGGGCGCCGCGTCCTGCGCCAGGGCCTGCCCCGGCGTCACGAAGATGGTGGTGGCCAGCAGTGCCGTGGCGGCCCGCCGCAAAAGCTGCGTATCGTGTTGGAAAAGGCGCATGCGGATAATCCCCCTTGAGAGCCCGTCATGAAGCTGTCTTTTTTGGGGGTGTCCCGTCAATCCTTTTCGACGGCGAAACGGCCTTGCGCTCAGCGGCGCCAGTCCTCCAGCACCGTTCCGAGCGCCTGCTTGAGCGGGTCCAGCCACGGTTCGTACGGCATCCATCGCCCGATCCCCGAACGGGTGATCGGCTGGCGCACCTGTTCGGAACTGGCCGTCCGCACCGCGCGCGGATTTTCGTGGAAGGCAAGGCAGGCAGGGTCGAACGACAGGCCCAGGAAATCGAGCATCGCGCGCACCTGCGTTTCGGGATCCTCGACCAGATCCTCGTGGATGACGCGGTGGACGACGCCCGGCAGCACATCGTCGAAGTGGCGCATCAGCGTCACGTAGTCGCGATAATAGGCGCCGATGTCGGCGAGGTCGTAGGAGAAGCGCTGGCCGCGCGCATAGTGCTGCTTGAAATTGGAAAAGCAGCAATCCATCGGATCGCGCCGCGCATCGATGATCCTCGCGTTGGGCAGGATCAGCCGGATGAAGCCGACATGGGCCCAATTGTTGGGCAACTTGTCGATGAAGAAGGGGCGATCGGTGAACCGCTGGATACGAGCGCGGTCGAGATACTCCTCTCCCAGTGCTTTCAGCGTCGCGCCGTCGATGTCGACGAGGCATTCCGGATAGTCGCTGTCGTCGCCGCGCATCTCGCGGCCGTCGAGGCGGCGGACGAGCGCCGGGATATCGGGCAATTCGGCGGTACCCTCGATCGCCGGATGACTGGCGAGGATCTGTTCGACCAGCGTCGAGCCTGCGCGCGGCATGCCGAGAACGAAGATGGGATCGTCGCGCCCGCATCCCTCACCGGCATGCGCGGCGAACAGGTCGGGCGTGAAGACCGCGATCGATCGTTCGACATGGCGAGCGATGTCCTGCGGGTCGTAGGTCGCGATGGCGCGGCGCAGGCGATTGGCCTGCGCATAATGACTAAACGAGGCGTCGACTTCGCGGCGATCCTCCAGGGCCTTGCCGAGCGCGAAATGGAGGTGGAAGCGATCCTGCATGTCGAGGTTGGGTACCTCGAGCGCCGCATTCATCGCCGCCACGTCGTCGTTGTCGAACTTGACGGTCTTGAGGTTGGCGAGGCTCCACCAGACTTCGCCCAGCGTGGGTTCGAGCGCGATCGCCTTGCGGTAGGCGTCGATGCATTCGGCCTGCTCTCCGACGGTGCGCTGGAGATGACCGTAGCTCATCCACAACTTGGGTTCGTCGGGGCGCGCGTCGAGGATGAGGCGGTAGAGCGCCAGCGCTTCCTCCTGGCCGCCGATGCGGCTCAGCGCCGCCGCCTTGAGGCTGTGATGGCCAAGGCCCGCTTCGCCGCTCTTCTCGATCCGCTCCAGTTCGGCGATCGCTTCGCCCGACCGGTTCTGCTTGTAAAGGACGGTCGCGAGGTTGGCGCGCGCAGCGGTGAAGTCGGGGGCCAGTTCGAGCGCGCGGCGCAGCAGATTCTCGCTGTCCGGCAGACGGCCGACGCGCGCGGCGAGTTCGGCCATCATGCGGATGGCGAAGACGTCGGTCGGGCGCTCCTTGAGGTAGGGACGCAGCAGCTGTTCGGCGACCGGAAGGTCGTTGGCCACCAGCGCCTCGCCCGCGCGCAGGAGGCGGGGTTCCTGCCGCGCGCGCTCCACCTGGCGTTGTAGATCGATCTCCATCGGCCCGCACGCTAGGCGCGCGGGGCGCCCTGAATCAAACGTTGAATTTGAAGTGGAGGACGTCGCCGTCCTTCACGACATAGTCCTTGCCTTCCTGCCTGAGCTTGCCCGCGTCACGCGCCGCGGTCTCGCCGCCCAGTTCGACATAATCGTCGTAGGCGATCGTCTCGGCGCGGATGAAGCCGCGTTCGAAATCGGTATGGATCTCGCCTGCTGCGCGGGGCGCCTTCGATCCCTTTTCCACGGTCCAGGCACGCGCTTCCTTGGGGCCGACGGTGAAGAAGGTGATGAGGTGGAGGAGATCGTAGCCCGAGCGGATGACCCGCGCGAGCCCGGTCTCGTGGAGCCCCATCTCCTCGAGAAAGGCGATCCGCTCGTCCATGTCCATGCCCACGAGCTCACTCTCGATTGCGGCCGACACGATCACCGCGTTGGCGCCCTCGGCCTTGGCCTTCTCGAACACGGCGGCGCTATATTCGTTGCCTTCGGCAGCTTCGTCCTCGTTAACGTTGCAGACGTAGAGCACCGGCTTGGCGGTGATCAGCTGCGCCTGCGAGAACACGCGTGCCTCCTCGTCGTCCTTGGGCTCGACGAGGCGCGCAGGCTTGCCTTCGCGCAAGAGCTCCAGTGCCTGACCGAGCACGCTGGCGGCGATCTTGGCTTCCTTGTCTCCCTGCTGTCCGCGCTTGACGAGGTTGGGGACGCGCTTCTCGAGGCTTTCGAGATCGGAGAGGAGCAGTTCGGTTTCGACGACTTCCGCGTCGGCGATCGGGTTCACGTGATTGTCGACGTGCTGAATGTCGTCATTCTCGAAGCAGCGCAGCACGTGGACGATCGCGTCGACCTCGCGGATGTTGCCGAGGAACTGGTTGCCGAGGCCCTCGCCCTTCGACGCGCCCTTCACGAGGCCGGCGATGTCGACGAAGGCGAGCTGGGTCGGGATGATCTTGGCGGACCCCGCGATCTTGGCGAGCGTGTCGAGGCGCGGATCGGGCACCGCGACCTGGCCCACATTGGGCTCGATCGTGCAGAAGGGGTAGTTGGCCGCCTGCGCCGCCTGCGTCTCGGTGAGCGCGTTGAACAGGGTGGACTTGCCGACGTTCGGCAGTCCGACGATACCGCATCTGAAACCCATGAAACGAGGTCCTGGAAAGTAAGGGGAGGTTGCCGCTGCCCCTAGCCAAAAGCGGTGCGGAAATGAAGGGGCTACCGCAGCGGGCGTCCGTGTGGTTCATTGCGCCGGCGCAAGGACATCGGGAGCAGGCGGCATGAAGCGATTGATCGGGACGGCGATGATGGGGGCAGCGCTGGTGCTGGCAACGCCCGCCGGGGCGCAGGACGCGCCGCTGATGACGCTTGCGAGCAAGGCCGACAGCAAGCTCCTGTTCCGTTTTCCGGCTCCTGGCGCGGATGGCGTGGTCGGGCGCTACATCTACGTCTCGCAGCTCGAAAGCGGGCTGGGCTCGGCGCAGATCGTCCTCGACCGCGGGGTGACGAGCGACAGCCGCCTGCTGGTGCTGCGCAAGGTCGGCGACCGGCTCGTCGCCGAGGTGCAGAACAGCCGATTCATCGCCTCGCGCGGCAACGAGGACGAACAGCGCGCGATCGACCGCAGCTTCGCCAAGTCGGTGTTGTGGACGGGAAAGATCGACAAGGTGCGCGCCGACGGTGCGTTCGACATCGACCTGTCCGCCTTCTTCCTGCGCGACGATTTCGGCATCGCCCGCACGCTGGGCGATGGCGGGGGCGGGGATTTCTCGCTCGACAAGGAGCGCAGCCTGGTCCTCGCCGACGAGGTCAGGATCTTCCCGAAGAACGCGGAAGTCTCGAGCCTGCTGACGGTCGTTTCGGACAAGCCCAAGCCAGAGATCGCCAACATCGCACCCGATCACGGGACGCTTAGTTTTCGCCTGCGGCACAGCCTGATCGCGCTGCCCGAGCCCGGCTACCAGCCGCGCCTCGCGCCCTACGGCTACAGTTTCGGGACGCAGGTCGTCGACGCCTCCGCGCCGCTCGGCCAGCCGATGGTGCGCGACCTGATGATCCGCTTCCGCCTCGAGAAGGAAGAGCCGGGCGCGGCGCGCAGCCGGGTGAAGAAGCCGATCGTCTTCTACGTCGATCCGGCTGCCCCCGAAGGCGTGCGCCAGGCGCTGATCGAAGGCGTCGGCTGGTGGCGCGACGCGTTCGATGCGGCGGGGCTCATCGACGCGTTCCGGGTCGAGCTGCTGCCCGAGGGCGCCGACCCGCTCGACGTGCGCTACAACGTCGTCAACTGGGTCAACCGCGCGACGCGCGGCTGGTCCTATGGCGGGGTGGTGTTCGATCCGCGCACGGGCGAACTGGTGAAGGGACTCGTCCAGCTCGGCTCGCTGCGCGTGCGGCAGGACATCATGATCTTCCAGGCGCTGGTCGGCGCGGGGCTGACGGGGACGGGCGATCCCAACGATCCGATCGACGCCGCGCTCGCGCGCATCCGCCAACTGGGCGCACACGAGGTCGGCCACGCGCTCGGTTTTTCGCACAATTTCGCCGCCTCTACGCAGGAGCGCTACTCGGTGATGGACTATCCCGCGCCGCGCGTGACGCTCACCGAGGACGGGGCCTTCTCGCTCGCCGACGCCTACGGCGTAGGGGTGGGGGCGTGGGACAAGTTCCTCGTCGACTATGCCTATGGCGCGCGCACCGATGCCGAAGCGGCGCCCAAGGTCGCGGCAGCGCGCGCCGCGGGCCTGCGTTTCGTCGCCGATCCGGTGGCGCGCCCGCTCGGCGCGGCGCATCCCGAGGGCGGATTGTGGGACGACGGCGCCCAGCCGGTCGCCGAGCTGCAGCGCGTGCTCGCGGTGCGCGACGCGGCGGTCGACCGCTTCTCGATCGCGGCGGTGCCGGCCGGGGCGAGCCAGGCCGAATTGCGCCGCGCCTTCGTGCCGATCTGGCTCCTCCATCGCTACCAGGCCGAAGCCGCCGCCAAACAATTGGGCGGGGTGTATGTCCCGACCGCGTTGGCGGGCGAGGCGGCCCGCGCGCAGACCGTGGCCGGGGCGGCGCAGCACGAGGCGCTCGACGTCCTCCTCTCGGCGCTCACGCCCGAGCGGCTCGCGGTGCCCGCCGACGTGCTGCCCTATCTCTCGGCGAGCGAGGCGAGCTACGACCGCCAGCGCGCGATCGAGCTGATCGACACGGCCGGCGGGCCGGTGTTCGACCCGATGGCAGCCAGCGAAGTCGCGGCGATGGCGGTGATCGCGCCGCTACTTGCCCCCGACCGGCTCGACCGGATGGAAGCCCAGCATGCCGCCGATGCCAGCGTCCCTGCGCCGCTGGAAGTGGTCGACAGACTGATCGGTGCGGCCTTCACCGGCACGCGCGGCAATGCCGCGATGCGGCGCGTGGCGACCGTGGCGGTGCTCGCGCTGGCGAAGACGGCACGCGACCCTGCGCTCTCGCCGAGCATCGCAGTGGCAATCGACGACCGGATGCACGCGCTGGGTGCCTCGCTGGTCGGCAATGCCGGGTCGAGCGAGGCGGACAGCTGGGGCCGCGGACTGGGCGCGCTGCTACTCGACCGCGAGCGGATGGACGCGCGGCTGGCCATGCCGGGCGCGTTGCCCGACCTCCCGCCGGGTTCGCCGATCGGCTAGGCGAAGTTGAAACTAACCGAGAGGCGCTCGCCCTTGCCGCGGTGGGGCAGCACCTCGTGGCGAAGGAAGCTTTCCCACAGGAGCAGGGTGCCGGGCTCGGGGGCGATGTCGATGAAGGGCCGCAGATGCTCGGGCGCGTGCTCGTTGCGGATGGGCGCGGCCATCATCATCGCCAGGCGCGGATCCTCGAAGCGGATCGCTCCCGCGCCGTCCGGAATCTCGACGTAGAACGTGCCCGACAGGATCGAATGCGGATGGATATGCGCCGAATGCACCGCGCCCGGCTTCATCAGGTTGACCCATAGGCTGTCGATTTTCGGGCGCACGTCCCAGGCAAGCTCCTTGGCAAAGCCGCGCGCTTCCTTTTCGAGCAATTTCTTCAGGTCCGCGAAGACGGGGTCGCGCATCGGCAGGTCGTCGAGCGATGCGTAGCTCGTATAGCCCTTATAGCCTTTTTCGCTGCTCCAGCGGCGTCCGGCGTTGTCGTCTTCGGCGAGCGTGCGGATCGAATAGGCAAGCTCGTCGAGCAGGTCGGGATCGTCGATGCGGCCCTCGTGGAGCGGCGAGGCGAACAATAGTCGGGTCATGCGCGCCCTTGCATCCCTTTTTGCCTTGCAACGTCAAGCCCTCGCCGCCGATAGTGGCGTGACATTCTATCAGGGGGGCTTCGTTCAGTGGCACACGAGTTGAAGGCGTTGCAGATGCTGTTCCCGACGCCGGTCGCGGCGTTCGAGATCAAGGACTTCGAGCGGATCAACAAGCAGTTGCTCGAGGAGATCGAGGTGCGGCGCAAGGCGGAGGAGGGGATCACCCGCTCGAACCGCGCCGGCTGGCACTCGACTCTCGATTTTTTCCAGCGCCCCGAGCCAGCGCACCGCGAACTTTCCCAGGCGATCCTGCAGGCGGTTGCCGCGCTGACCCGCCGCGTCGCGGGTCAGAAGGACATGCTCGCCAAGTTGAAGCTCGAGTGCGACGGCTGGGTCAACGTCAACCCGGCGGGCGGCTACAACATCCCGCACGACCATCCGGGCGCGTTCTGGTCGGGCGCCTATTACGTCAAGATTCCCGAAGCGCTGCAGAAGGACGAGAATCCTTCGGCGGGCGCGATCGAGTTCATCGACTGCCGCTCCGCGCCGACCGGGCAGGGGTTGGTGAAAGCCAAGCATTTCATGGGCTCGATCCCGATGAAGCCAACCGAGGGTACGCTCCTCGTTTTCCCGTCGACCCAGAAGCATTGGGTGCACCCCAACAGCTCGGAAGAGGAGCGCGTGACGATCGCCTTCAACGCGAAGGTCGTCGTCAATCACGCCAAGATGCGCGCCGCGGCCGAAGAACAGCTTCGCGGCGGTTACGGCCAGGCCCAACTTCCGGGTGGCGACAAGAAACCCGCCGTCAGGAAGGTCGACGGCCGCAAGAAGGCACCCGCGAAGACCAAATAGTCAGTCCTGGCAACGCAGGGCGACGTCGTTCATGAAACGCGCGTCGTCGCCCTCGGCCAACCGGTCGGCTTCCGCACCGATCGCCGCGAGCATCCGGCCGAGCGCGTCGATCTCGCTCTTGTGATAATTTCCGAGCACGTGGCCGGTGACGCGGTCCTTCGAGCCGGGATGGCCGATGCCGATGCGCACGCGGCGGAAATCCTTGCCGAGATGCTTGTCGATCGAGCGCAGGCCGTTATGGCCCGCCAGCCCGCCGCCCATGCGCACTTTGACCTTCATCGGGGTAAGGTCGAGCTCGTCGTGGAAGACGGTGACGTCACCGAGGTCGAGCTTGTAGAAATCCAGCGCGGCGCGAACCGACCCGCCGCTTTCGTTCATGTAGGTTTGCGGTTTCAGGAGCACGATCTTGTCGCTCCCGATGCGCCCTTCGGCGGTCAGCCCCCGAAACTGCTTCTTCCACGGCGAAAAGCGATGGACCTCGGCGATCTCGTCGAGGGCCATGAACCCGACATTGTGCCGGTGCGCCTGATATTTGTCGCCCGGATTGCCGAGCCCCACCCACAATTGCATGGGCACTCCTTAGCCAAGAAAAAGGCCGCCGCCCACAGGGGCGACGGCCGTTTTTTCGTGAGTGCCGGATTGGCGGGAGGCTTATTCGCCGTCCTTGGCCTTGGCCTCGGCGTCGCCCTCGGCATCGCCTTCGGCTTCGTCGCCATCCTGCTCCATCGCGGGAACTTCGTCAGCCGCGACTTCTTCCTCTTCCTCTTCGCTCGACTTCATCGCCGACGGCGCCACGACGCCCGCGATCGTGAAGTCACGATCGTCGATCGCCGACTTCGAGCCTTCCGGCAGCTCGACCGCCGAGATGTGGACCGAATCGCCGATGTCGAGGCCGGCCAGGTCGATGACGATCTGGTCGGGGATGTTGCTGGCGTCACAAATGAGCTCGAGCTCGTGACGAACGACGTTGAGCACGCCGCCGCGGGTGAGACCCGGCGACTTTTCTTCGCCCGTGAAGTGCACCGGGATGGCGACTTGGACGGTCGCATCCTTGGCAAGGCGGAAGAAGTCGACATGGACCGGACGGCTGGTGACCGGGTGGAACTGCACGTCCTTGGGAAGGGTGCGGTGCTTGTCCTTGCCCACTTCCACCGACACGACGGTGTTCATGAAGTGGCCCGTCTGCAGCATCTTGACGAGGAGCTTCTCCTCGACGTGAACCGAAACCGGATCCTTCTTGTCGCCGTAGATCACGGCGGGCACCCGACCATCGCGGCGAAGTGCACGGGAGGCTCCCTTGCCAACCCCTTCGCGCGGCTCGGCGGGCAGCGTCAGCTGATCGCTCATTTGCTTGTCTCCAAAAGATAATTTCGTTGTTCGACCGGTTCTCGCCACGCCTCCAGGGATGACCATGGCGACGGTCGAAGCGCGCCTATAGGCAAGGGCGCCGCTTTGTGCAAGCGACGCCCTTCCTTTTTCGCGTATTCGCGGGGACTTAGTGGACCCGCGTGACGGTCAGCCCTTCGGCCTTGAGCATGTCGATCACGCTGTTCTCGCCCGCGAAGTGGCCCGCGCCGACCGCGACGAGGATCGTGCCCGGCTGGGCAAGGCGCGCCTCGAGCTGGTCGGTCCAGTCGGCGTTGCGGCGCACCAGGAGCGCGTCGTACAGCTCCTCGGAACTGTCGAAGTCGTCGTTGAAGGTCTCCGCGATCTTGGCGACGTCGCCCGCCACCCAGGCCGACTGCATCTTCTCCATCATGGTGCGATACTCCTCTTCGTCGGTGACGACGTCGGCAAGGAAGGCGCGCTGCGCTTCTTCGCTCAGCGTGTCCATGTAGCCGAGCTGCTTGCGCAGGCTTTCGAGTTCGCCGATCGGCTTGCCGGCCTCGACGAAAGCGCTGCGCAGCTTGTACTCAACCCCCGACTTGGGATCGAACCCGATCTTCTGGATCTGCAGCGAGGCGAGGGTGGTCGCGGCGAACCAGCTCTCCATCATGTTGTAGGCCTGTATCGGCAGCCCGCTCTCGGCGACCATCGTGGTCAGCCGGTCGCGCTTGTCGGCGGGCACGCGCTCGAGCAGCGGGGCCTGGCCGGGAGTGAAGCCCATTTCCTGGAGCGTGGGCGCCACCGCGGCCGGGTTGTCGAGGTCGAGGTCGACCTCGATGACGAGTTCCTCGGCCTCGTCGATCGCCCGGCGGATGCGCGCATCCTGCCAGTCCAGGCCCTCGGGCAGCATGTGGAAGGTGCCGAGCAGGTAGATGGTGGTGTCCTCGTCGGCGAGTTTCCACATCGCGGGTCCGCTGGCGACGACAGGGGCCTCGGCGGCCGCGGTGACGTCCATGCCGGTCTCGGCGGTGGCGCAGCCGCTCAGGGCGACGAAGGCGACCGAGGCTAGAAGGGTCTTGATCATGTCGGGTGGTTCCTTTTTTTACGAAGGGGTCTTGGTGGAATTTTATCGGGCGGCCAGCTTGCGCCAGCCATAGACGAGGACGGTGAAGACCAGCGTGGCGGCGTAGATCGCCCAGTGGTTGACCGCAGGCACGAGGCCCGCTTTCTCCAGCAGCCACCATGCCGGCAGGGCGGCGATGTAGAAATAGAGGCCGTAGAGGCTGGCCCACAGATTGTCGGCCGTCTCCAGTTCGTCGACGCTGCGGTAGAACCAGATCGACGTCACCACGAGGCCGACGACCCCGACAAGGACTGCGGCGATCGCGAAGACGGGGCTGGTCAGGAGGTCGAGCCCGCCGCGTCCCGCGCCCACGCCGGTGGCGAATCCCGCGATCGAGCTGACCGCCATGGCGGCGAGGATGGTCTTCCAAAAGCGGGCGCGGCGGGCCGCGAGGCGCTGTTCACCGGTCATGCTGTCATCATTGGTCATGGAAAATCTCTTCGATGGACTTTTCGAACAGGCGGGCGATCTTGAAGGCGAGGGGCAGCGAGGGATCGTGCTTTCCGGTCTCGATCGCGTTGACCGCCTGGCGCGAGACGTCGAGGCGGCCGGCCAGTTCGGCCTGGCTCCACCCGGCGATCGCACGCAGGACCCTGAGCTCGTTCTTCATCGGATCAGAAAATCAGCTTGCCCAGCGCGTAGCCGATGGCGATGCCCGCGGCTCCAAAGAGCATGACGATGGCGACGAGCTTTGGCGAGTTGCGCTTCAGGCCGGTTTGCGAAGTCATGTAATCACGTCCTTTTGTCAGGTAATGGTGACATATTGTCGCGATTCGCTGACAATGTCAACAACTCCTGACACAATGTCGCGATAACCTTCCATTTCGTCTCGATTTCAAGGGTTTCTTGACCGGGGGCGCATGCGTGGGCAAAGCGCATCCCCATCATGCTGAGTTTCCAAGACCTGATCCTGACGCTGCACGCCTATTGGGGCGAACAGGGATGCGCGATCCTCCAACCCTACGACATGGAGATGGGCGCGGGGACGTTCCACCCGGCAACCGTGCTGCGCGCGCTGGGCCCCGACCCGTGGCGCGCCGCCTACGTCCAGCCGTGCCGCCGCCCGACCGACGGGCGCTATGGCGAAAACCCCAACCGCCTCGGCCATTATTACCAGTACCAGGTGATGCTCAAGCCGAGCCCGGAAAACCTCCAGGACCTTTATCTCGGGAGCCTCGCCCAGATCGGGATCGACCCGCTCAAGCACGACATCCGCTTCGTCGAGGACGATTGGGAAAGCCCGACGCTGGGCGCCTGGGGGCTCGGCTGGGAAGTGTGGTGTGACGGGATGGAAGTGACCCAGTTCACCTATTTCCAGCAGGTCGGCGGGTTCGACTGCAAGCCGGTCGCGGGCGAACTGACCTACGGGCTCGAACGCCTCGCCATGTATATCCAGGGCGTCGACAACGTGTTCGACCTCCAGTTCAACAATCACGGCATGACCTACCGCGACGTCTTCCTCGAGAACGAGAAGCAGATGTCGAAATGGCATTTCGAAGTGGCTGACACGGATAGCCTGTTCGACGCGTTCAAGAAGGCCGCCGCGGAGGCCGAGAACAGCCTCGAGCACGGCGTCCCGATCGCGGCCTACGAGCAGGCGATCAAGGCCAGCCACATCTTCAACACGCTGCAGGCGCGCGGCGTCATCTCGGTGGCCGAGCGCCAGGCCTATATCGGCCGCGTGCGCGACCTCGCCAAGGGCGCCTGCGCGGCGTGGATCGAGCATATGGGGTATGACACGTGAGCGACTTCCTGCTCGAACTCTTTTCCGAGGAAATTCCGGCCCGCATGCAGGCGCAGGCGCGCGCCGACCTCGAACGCCTGTTCAGGGCGCAGCTCGATGCTGCGGGTCTCAAGGCGGACGGCATCACCACCTATTCGACCCCGCGCCGACTGGCGCTGATCGCGACCGGGCTGCCTGAGCAGACCCAAGCCGTCAGCGAGGAAGCCAAGGGGCCGCCCGAGGGCGCGCCCGACCAAGCGGTCGAGGGCTTCTGTCGCAAGAATGGCGTGACGCGCGACCAGCTCGAAGTGCGCGACGTAAAAGGCCGTGCGACCTATTTCGCGGTCATCGACAAGCCGGGGCGGGCGAGCGCCGACATTCTCGGGCCCGCCATCGCCGCCATCGTTCGCGATTTTCCCTGGCCCAAGTCGATGCGCTGGGGGCCGCGCTCGGCCTCGAGCGAGAGCCTGCGCTGGGTGCGCCCGCTCCACCGCATCGTCGCGATCCTCGGCGAGAGCGTCGTTCCTGTTGATCTGAAGCAGATCAAGGTGACGAGAGACGAGACGCACACGCGGTTTACGAATATTCCGACGGGTATATCGTCAGGCGCCGCCACGCTCGGCCACCGCTTTCACCACCCGGGCGAGATCACCATCGGCGGCGCGCACGACTATGTCGAGAAACTGCGCGCCTGCCACGTGCTGGTCGATCACGAGGAACGCCAGGACATCGTGCGCAAGGGCGCGGCCGATGCCGCCGCCAGGGCCGGCCACGAACTGATCGAGGACGAGGGCCTGGTGATCGAAAATGCGGGCCTGACCGAATGGCCGGTACCGCTGCTCGGCAGCTTCGATCCTGCTTTCCTCGACGTGCCCGAGGAAGTGATCCAGCTGACCGCGCGGCTCGACCAGAAATATTTCGTGATGCGCGGGAAGGACGGGCGCATGGCGCCCAATTTCGTGCTGACCTCGAACATCGACAGCAAGGAGCCGGACGCGGTCGTTGCGGGCAACGAGCGCGTGCTCGCCGCGCGCCTGTCCGATGCGCGCTTCTTCTGGGAAAACGACCTCAAGGTTCCGCTCGCCAGCCTGTCGCCCAAGCTGGGCGACATCGTCTTCCACGAGAAATTGGGAACGCTCGCCGCCAAGGTCGAGCGCGTCGCGCGGCTCGCCCGCTGGATGGCCGAGGAAGGCATCGTCAAGGCAGACCCCGACGCGGTCGAACGCGCCGCACGGCTCGCCAAGAACGACCTCGTCACCGGCATGGTCGGCGAGTTTCCCGAGTTGCAGGGCATCATCGGCGGCCACCTCGCGCGGGCGCAGGGCGAACCCGACGCGATCGCCGATGCGGTCCGCGACCATTACAAACCGGTCGGGCAGGGCGACGATGTCCCCACCGCGCCGGTCACTGTCGCGGTCAGCCTGGCCGACAAGCTCGATACGCTCGTCTCCTTCTTCGCGGTCGACCTGCCGCCGACTGGGTCGAAGGACCCGTTCGCGCTGCGCCGCGCCGCGCTCGCGGTGATCCGCCAGGTGCTCGAGACCGGGATGCGCGCCTCGCTCGCCATGATGGCGCTGCGGGCGAGCTACCACCTTTACCAGCAGCGCATGGACGAGCGTCGTCGCGACGTCGCCCGGTCGGTGATCGAAGGGCTGACCAAGGCGCTTGGCCGCTCGCCCACCATCCGCGAGCTGCAGCGCGCCGTGTCGGGCCGCGAAGCGCAGTTCGAACATATCCAGTTCGCCGCCGATATCCGCGCCGGCATCGATCCGCTGCTCGATTTCTTCGCCGACCGGTTGAAGGTCCAGCAGAAGGAAGCGGGTATTCGCCACGACCTGATCGACGCGGTGTTCGCGCTGGGCGGAGAGGACGATCTCGTGCGCCTGCTCGCGCGGGTCGAAGCGCTCCAGTCGTTCATGGACACGGACGACGGCGCCAACCTCCACGCCGCCTACAAGCGTGCCGCCAACATCCTCAAGAAGGAAGGCGTCGAAGGGCAGGGGGCGATCCCGGGCACGCTGGTGCAGGACGGCGAGGAAGACCCGCTTGCCCTGGTCGACCAGGGCCAGGCGAGCGCTGCTGCGGCGATGTCCGATCCCGACCTCGAACCGGCCGAGCGGGCGCTTGCCGATGCGCTCGTCAAGGCGGGGCCCGTCGTGACGCAGGCGATCGGCGAGGAGGACTTCACCAGGGCGATGGGAGCGCTCGCGTCCATCCGCCAGCCGATCGACGCCTTCTTCGACGATGTCACGGTCAACGACGAGGATGCGGGCAAGCGCAAGCGGCGCCTCGGCCTGCTCGCGCGCTTCCGTGCGCTGGTCAACGGGGTCGCGGACTTCTCGAAGATCGAGGGATAGGCCGACGCGCCGGAAGAAGGGCGCGTATCAGTCGACTATATCGGGTTTGCCGTCGCGGTCGCTGTCCTTGAGGGCGGCGGCGCGCAGGCTGTCGCGCTCACGCCATTCGGTCTCGGACGCCTTATAGTCGGCCTCGATCGCCTCGCGCCGTTCGACTTCGGCGCGATACAGCGTCTTCCACTTCTTGCCGCGGCCCGACAGCAGGAACAGGCCGACGAGGATGCCGAGCACGAACACGAGGGCGAGAATGACCCACTGGTCGGGTGTGAAGGCGGTCATGGGCGTCTCCGTGATTGTTGCGATCTCTCCGCTTCGACGCGCGTGAGGCGTGCTTGTTCCTGAAAACGAAACCGCCGCCGTCCACGTACGCGGACGACGGCGGTCCTTCCCCCCACCAGGGAAGCTCGTGTGTCTGGCCTACCGGTTGATGAAGTTGTCCGAGATGGCACAGGCCGCCGGGCCGAGAATGACGATGAACAGCACCGGCAGGATGAACAGGATGAGCGGCACGGTCATGATCGCCGGGAGGCGCGCGGCCTTTTCCTCGGCGCGCATCATGCGCTCGTTACGGAATTCCGCCGAGAGGACGCGCAGCGCCGACGCGAGCGGCGTACCGTATTTCTCGGTCTGGATCATGGTCGTCACCACCCCGCGGACCGCATCGAGGTCGACGCGGCGCGACAGGTTTTCGAACGCCTGGCGGCGTTCGTTGAGGAAGCCCAGCTCGATCGAGGTCAGGCCGAATTCGTCGCCCAGTTCGGGGTAGGCCTTGCCGAGTTCCTTCGACACGCGGTCGAATGCGGCGTCGACGGTAAGGCCGGCCTCGGCGCAGATGACCAGCAGGTCGAGCGCGTCGGGAAGACCCTTCTGGATCAGCTGGCTGCGCTTGGTGATCTTGTTCTTCAGCCACAGGTCCGATGCCTTGTAGCCGAGGATCATCGAGCAGGCGGTGGCCGCATATTTCTTGAACCAGCCCCACTCGGGGAAATAGTCGAAGCCGTAGATGACCAGTGCCACCATGCCGCCCAGCACGATCGGGCCGACGAAGCGCGCGGCGATGATGTAGACGGCCAGATCCTTGTTGCGGATACCGGCCTGCATCAGCTTCTGTTGCGTCTTCTTGACCTGGTCTTCCTGCAGCATCTTGAACTGCGAAAGGAAGTTGCGGACCGAATCCGCGGTCTGGTTCTTGTGGCGCAGGCTCTTGCGCTTGTTGGTCGAGGCGACGATGCCGGCTTTGAGCTGCTCGCGGCGCTCGTTAAGCGCCTTGACGCGCTTGGCCATCGGGTCCTTGACCGTGGTCGCCGCGTAGATCGCGGTCAGCACCGCCATCGTGGCGACCGCCGAGAGCATGGTGGCGACCCAGATGACGTCCACGCCCAGAAGGGTGGGGCCGGCAGCGGCGACGATGAGGTGGGTAAGAGTGTCCATGGGTTCCACCTAGATCTCGAAGTTGACCATCTTGGCCATCATGAAGGCGCCGATCGACATCCACACGAGGCCGCCGAGACCGGCCACGATGAGGCGCTGGTCGACGAAGAAGTTGGCCATGTAGTTCGGGTTGATCATCCACACGAGCGTGAAGACGATGAAGGGGAGCGAGCCCACGATCAGGGCCGAGGCCTTCGATTCCGAGCTCATCGCCTTGATCTTGAGCTTCATCTGCGCGCGCTTGCGCAGCACGTCGGCAAGGTTGGACAAGGTTTCGGCGAGGTTGCCGCCCGTCTCGCGCTGGATCGCCAGCGTGATGACGAAGAACTGGAATTCGGGCGTGCCGAGGCGGTCCGCGGTTTCCTGGAGCGCGGCCTCCATCGTCTTGCCGATCTTCATCTTGTCCGACACGGCCGAGAATTCGGTGCCGACGGGGCCGGGCAATTCGCCCGCCACGATTCCGAGCGTCTCGGTGATGGGCAGACCCGAACGCAGGCCGCGCACCATCAGTTCGATCGCATCGGGGAAGTTGGTGTTGAAGTTCTTGATGCGCTTCTTGATCAGGAAGCCGACGCCCATGTGGGGCACGCCGATGCCGACGAACAGGCCGACGAAGAAGGCGAGGAAGAAGGGCGCGCCGCGCAGCAGCAGCAGCGCCATCACGAAGAAGGCAATCCCGAGCGAGACCATCGCATACTTGCCCAGGCTGATCTTCTTGCCGGTCTGGTCGAGACGCAGCTTGAGGAGCGCGGGGCGCGGGATCAGCGTCGAGGCGAGGCCTTCGACCTTGCTCTGGCGCTTTTCCATCAGCTTGCGGATCTGCATCTGCGCGCTGGCCTTGAGCGCGCCGCCTTCCGCGTGGCGGTTGCGCATGACCTCGACGCGGCGCTTGAGCGCCTTTTGCGGCGAGGGACCGCTCATCCCCTTGTAGGCGAGGATGCCGGCACCCAGCAGCATGATGGCGAAGATGGCGATCAGCATCGGTGGACTTCCTTCAACTCGTGGCGGGGTCGGGGAGGGGCGCGTGAGCCCCGTCCCCTCTCACCCGTTCGTTACGCGGCTTCGGCCTTGGGCTTGCTGAGCATCGACTTGAGACCGTCGACGATCGACTTGCCGTTTCCGCTCTTCTCGACGATGTCCGCCCCGTCGTCCGAGGCATGGCTGAGCACCATGTTGGACAGCGTCGCGAACGGCTGGGCGATCTTGCCCGGCGCGATCTCGGCGAGCGGCTTGCCCAGCTTGGCGGCCTGCGCGGTCGCCTTGGGGTCGGCCGGGAACACGACGTCGATGCCGCGTTCGATCGACTGCTCGAAATCCTTCTTGGAGATTTCGAGCGCGCCGCCGCCCGGCACGCGATTGGCGACCACGATGACCTTGGTCTGCGGCGCGTTCGACTTGAGCCAGGCGAGGATGCGGATCGTGTCGCGGGTCGCGGCGAGCGACAGTTCGCTGACGACCACGGCGACGTGGGCGTCGTGCACCATGTGCGGATACTGGATCAGCATTTGGCGCGGCAGGTCCATGACGGTCGATTCGAACGCGTTCTTCATCTCTTCCTGGAGCTGGAAGAAAGCGGTCCCGTCCGTCATCATCGGCTGGTTGATCGGCGCTTCGGCCGAGAGGACCGAGAGGCGCTCGTTGGCACGCACCATCGCGCGCTCGATGAACAGCCCGTCGATGCGGCTCGGATTCTCGATCGCGTCGGTCAGGCCGCGGCCCGGCTCGAGGTCGAGGCTGAGCGCGCCCGTGCCGAAATGGATGTCGAGGTCGAGCAGCGCGGTCGAACGATGCGCCTTCTCGCCGAACATCCAGGCCAGCGAGGTTGCGATGGTCGAGGCGCCGACACCGCCGCGCACGCCGATGACCGCGGTCATCACGTGGGGCTTGTCGACATGCGCTTCGGTGCGCGGACCCGACAGCATCGCCTGCGCGGCCGAGAAGGTATCGCGCAGCTGGTCGACCGTGAACGGCTTCAGCAGATAGTCGTGGATGCCCGACGCGACGAGGTCGCGGTAGAGGCGGACATCGTTGACCTGACCTGCCGCGATGACGATCGTGCCCGGCTCGCAGACTTCCGCGAGGGCGTTGATGTCATTGAGCGGGTCGGCCGATTCCGACAGGTCGATGAACAGGACGTTCGGGCTGGCGCTGACCGACAGCGACTGCACGGCGTTGCGAAGTCCACCCTTGTTCACCTTGTCCGGCGACCAGCCATACTCGACCGCGATCGGGCGGAGCATGTCGACGGTTTCGTCGTCGCAGACGAAGGCGGTGAACGGTTCGCGGAGGCCCGCGCGAGCCTGGAAAGGCGCGTTCATTACTTGTCCTCCTTCTTGGTGGTGATGTCCTGCAGGCCGGTTTCGCCGGTCGGACGCTGCGCGCGATAGCTGTCGAGCGCGCGGATGGTGGTGCGCGGATCGATCACGCCGGTGCCCGCGCGGCCGAAGACGAGGTCCTCGGGATTGGCGACCATCGCGGCGCGGTTGGCGTTCACGGCGCAGCCGTAATTGGCCATCGTGCCGTTGCCCGGGTTGGGGTTGGACGTGTCGTCCCAGTCGGGGCAGCCCGGCACGGTCGCCCGCGCGCGGCTGACGACGATGCGCGCCGTGCCCGGCTCGATCGAGCCCTGCGTGACCGGAGCGCCCTGGGCGAGCAGCAGGCCGTAGCGGCCGGCGATACGCGCGACGTCGTCGCGGGCATAGCTGGCGCCCATGCCGTCGAGATAGACGCGGTCGCCGTACCCCACGCCGAGCGAGCTCATCCACGCATCGAGCGCGGCCTCTCCGGCAGGGGTGACGCCCGCGGCCGAGACTGGCACGTCATAGGCATAGTTGGTGCGCTCGACGACCGGGACCTTGACCGCGGCGAGACCGCGGCGGGCGTCGTCCTCGGGACCGTAGGTGCAGCCGGCGAGGGTCGAGGCGACCAGGAAAAGTGCGATTTTCTTCATCGTGAGATCCTTTCCTATCCCGCGGCTTACATCGAGAAGCCGGGCTGCGCGGCCGTCGAGGCCGGGGCAACGCCGGGAGCGACGGCGGGCTGGTCGACCATGACCGGGCGACCGGTCACGCCTTCAGGGCCCGAGACGCCTTCGTAGGTCTTGCCGAGGAGGTAGCGATCGGCGTCGTAAGGCGCGCGATAGCCGTCGATCGGCAGCGAAAGCTTCTGCGACACGGGCTTGACCAGGTAGGGCGTCACGATGATGACCAGTTCGGTCTCGCTGCGACGGTAGCTGGTCGAACGGAACAGCGACCCGATGATCGGCAGGTCGCCGAGGAACGGCGCCTTTTCGATGTCGTTGGTCGCCGCGTTGCGCAGCAGTCCCGCGATCATGAAGCTCTGGCCCGAACCCAGTTCCACCGTGGTCTCGGCGCGGCGGGTGGTGATACCCGGCACGTCGAAGCCGTTGAGGCGGATCGAGCCTTCCGCGGTCAGTTCGGAAACCTCCGGACGCACGCGCATCGAGATGCGGCCGTCGGCGAGAACGTAGGGAGTGAAGGCGAGGCCGACACCATATTCCTTGTACTCGATGGTCACCTGGCCGAGCTCGGCGCTGATCGGGACGGGGAATTCGCCGCCCGCCAGGAAGCTCGCCGTCTCGCCCGAAAGGGCAGTCAGGGTCGGTTCCGCGAGCGTGGTGACGAGACCGTCATTCTCCGCCAAGTCGAGCGCGCCGATCAGGTCGACACCGAACAGCTTGCCGGCCAGACCGATGGTCGAACCGCCAGGCACGTTCTGGATGGCGAACCCGTTATTACCGCCCGAGGGGATGATGTCCCCGCGGTTGATCGAGAACTGGGTCCCGTCCGTCTTGTCGCTCGAGAAGATGTTGAGACCCATCTTCTTGACCATGGTGCGGTTCACCTCGGCGATGCGGACCTGCAGGTTGACCTGCAGCGGCGTCGCGGTGCGCAGCCGGTTCACGACACCCGTGCCCTCGCCGACATAGGCCTGGACAAGGCGCTGGGCAGTCGAGGCGTCGTCGGGATCGGCGACGGTGCCGGTCAGCAGCATGAGGTTGTTCATCGGCGTGGCGACGATGCTGGCTTCGGGCATGGCGAGGCGCAGCATCTCGTCGATCGACGAGACGTTGTTGCCCACGCGCACCTTGGCCGAATAGACCACGTTGCCGCCGGCACCGGTCGCGTAGACCGTCGTCTCGCCGGCATTCTTGCCGAAGATGTAGATCTGGCGGTTCGAGCGCACCTGGACATCCGCGATGGCATCGTTGGCGACGAACAGGTCGCTCATCGAGCCGGGCAGCTGGACCAGGGTGCCGGTGTTGACCGACAGGTTGAGCGTTTCGTCCGGGGCCACGGCGCCCGTCTGGGCAGCGGCCGCCGGGGCGGCGAGGCCGACCGGGCTGGTGGCGATCGCCAGCGCGGTGAGCGCGGCGGCCATCAGCGGGCGGCGGTTTTGGGCATGCTTGTAGGTCATGTTAGCGAGCTCCCACCGGAACGACGGTGACGTTGTTGCCGCGCGCGACCCGGACGACCGGTCCGCTTGCGTAGACGGGGGCGCTGCTCGCGGCCGGCTTCCCATTGCCGCCTCCGCCAGTATTGCCGCCGCCGCGGTTCTGCGACGGGATGGACGAGCGCTGGAAGCGCGAGACCTGGCCGCCGACAGTATAAGTCGGGTTGGTATCGATCGGACGATTGGCGACCGCGAGGAGGAGCTTGCGCTCTTCGCCCGGGGTGGCGTCCTCGGGAACGACCACTTCGCCCGCCGCCACCGCACGCTCGAGCTCGGCCGTGTTGTCGGCGATCGAGCGCAGCGAGAGGCTGAGGTCGCCGATCGACTGCGCGACGGCGATCTTCTCGGCGATCTTGGGCGTGACTTCGACGGTCACGGTCGAGAAGGTCTTCACCTCGATCTCGCCGTCCTCGTTCTTCTCGTCGATCCGCTGGTCGGTGGCGAGCACGCGCAGGTTGCGCACGATCGTTTCCGACGTCTTGAGCGGGGGACCGTCCTCTCCTTCCACCTGCTGGGTCAGCACGAGGTCGACGCGGTCGCCCGGAAAGACGAAGCCGGCGACGCCGCTGGTGGCGGAGACGGGGACCGTGATGGCGCGCATGCCCGGCCCGAGCGCCGCGGCGAGGAAGCCACGGTCGTTGGGGCCGACGAGCGAGCCGCGGGTGATCGGCTGGCCGGCAGCGATCGCGGTGCGAACCACGGTGCCGTACAGCGCGGCCGGATCCGCATCCTCTTCCTCTTCCGTGTAGTAGGTGCCCTGGATCATCTCCTTGGGCCACGGCTGGAAGACGAGCGAATCAGGCTCGATGATGGTGCCGACCGGAAGCGGCTTCTTGGCGATCAGCACCTTCGGCCCTACCGGGATGACCGGCGCGGCGTTGGCTTGCTGGGCACCGGCCCCGGCAAACATGTTCTTGGCCATGACAGCGGCAACCACCGCGATGACCAGTGCTCCGACGAGCAACATCAGTTTCTTTGCGTTCATGGCGAATACGCCTCCCCAGATGGGTCCCCTCAATGCTGCCTAGAGATCAGGCAAAATGGTTAAGAAAGCGTTGGGCGACATTCCAAAGCGCGCCGATGGCGATCGCGACGCCATACGGGATCTTCGGATTTCCTTCTTTTCCGCGAATTTTGTGATTGAGCGCAGCAACCAGCGTTACGATTCCGCCCGCGATGGACATGACGACAAGGAATCGCGCGGTGCCCATCGGCGAGAACCACAGCGCCGCTGCGGTCGCCAGTTTGACGTCCCCGCCACCCATCACGCCGAATCTGAACGCGACCGCGAGCAGGGCGAACAGGCCGGCGGCAATTCCCGCCTGGATCGCCGCGTCGGGCCACAGCGGCAGGCCGCTGCTCCACCAGTAGAGCGGCGCGAGCAGCGCCACAGCCAGGCTCAACCGGTTGCGGATAAGGTAGGTCTGCACATCGCGCACGGCCGCATAGACCATCAGCAGCGCGAAGAGGCCGACCAGGATTTCGGTGAAAATGCCGTTGATCATGAAACAAGGGCCTAGACGATCCGGCTTTCCAAACCGTAACCAACCCGCGATGGACGCGCCTTCCACCACTTGCGACATCCTGATCGTCGGCGGCGGTATCGCCGGGGCGAGCCTCGGCGCCGCGCTGGTCGCGCAAGGCAGGCAGGTGCTGCTGGTCGAGGCGGAAAGCCAGTGCGGCTACCACGCAACCGGGCGTTCGGCCTCGTTCTGGCTCGAAAGCTATGGCGGCCCCGCCGTCGCCCCGCTCAGCAGTGCGTCGGGCAGGGTGCTGGCCGAGCCGCCGGCAAGGCTTGGCGGGACGAGTTTCCTGCGCCGGCGCGGCGCGGTGCACATCGCGCCCGATGCGGCCGCGCTCCCCGTCCTCCCGGCCCCGGTGGACACCCGCGCGATGGACCGCCGGGCGCTCGAGGCGCTGCTGCCGGGGCTTGCGCCGCGCTGGCAGGCGGGACTGGCCGAACCGGGATGTTCGGACATCGACGTCGCGCGGCTCCACCAGGCCTATCTGTCCGCGTTCCGCCGCGATGGCGGCACGGTGGCGACCGACTGCCGTCTCCTCGGGGCAGTGCGCGAGGGCGATGGCTGGCTGGTCTCGCTGTCGGGCGGACGGAGCGTCACCGCGCGCGTCATCGTCAATGCGGCCGGTGCATGGGCGGACGACGTCGCGAACGCGGTAGGCGCCGCGCCGGTCGGCATCGCGCCGCTGCGCCGCACGATGGTCCAACTGCGGCTAGACCGCACGGGGCTGCGCGACCTGCCGCTCGTCACCGATGCGGCCGGGACCTTCTATTTTCGCGGAGAGGGGGAGCGGACGATCTGGCTTAGCCCGCACGACGAGATCGCGAGCGATCCGTGCGATGCCGCGCCCGAAGAACTCGACGTCGCCACCGCGATCGATCGCTTCGAGCAGGTCGTCGACTGGAAGATCGAGGCGGTCGAGCGCAAGTGGGCGGGGCTGCGCAGCTTCGCCCCCGATCGCGTGCCGGTGTTCGGATGGGATCCGCGGTTGCCCGGCTTCTTCTGGTGCGCGGGCCAGGGCGGATTCGGGATTCAGACCGCGCCCGCCGCGGCCGATCTCGCCGCCGCCCTGCTCCTCGATCGCCCTCCAGCGGGGGCGGCCGAGGGCCTCGACCCGGCGCCGTTCGACCCGTCGCGCCTGTCCTAGTCGCGCCCGGTCTCGCTGACGGCGACTAGTCGCCCGCCCAGTTCTTGGCCTGCGCAGTCGCCAGTTCGTCCGCGCGCTCGTTCTCCGGGTGGCCCGAATGGCCCTTGACCCAGTGCCAGTCGATGCGGTGGCGCGATTGTGCCTCGTCGAGCGCCTGCCACAGGTCGGCATTCTTGACCGGCTTCTTGGCCGCGGTCTTCCAGCCGTTCTTGCGCCAGCCGTGGATCCACTTGGTGATCCCGTCGCGCACGTAGACGCTGTCGGTGGTCAGTTCGACCCGGCACGGGCGCTTCAGGGCATTGAGCGCCTCGATCGCGGCCATCAGCTCCATGCGGTTGTTGGTCGTCTCGACGTCGCCGCCCGACAATTCGCGCTCCTCGCCGTTCCAGCGCAGCACCGCGCCCCAGCCTCCGGGCCCCGGATTGCCCTTGCACGACCCGTCGGTGAAAATCTCGACGATCCCGGTTCCGCTCCCCCCGGCCACGTCAGGCGACCAGCTGGCGCGGCAGCTTGAAGACCATGCCTTCGGGCTCGTGCTCGGCTTCGATTTCGGTCACGTCGAATCGCTCGGCGAGGGCGTCGATCACTTCGCGCACCAGGACCTCGGGGGCCGACGCGCCGGCGGTGATGCCGATCGCCTGCGGACTGCCGAGCCACGCCCAGTCGATGTCGCCCGCCCGCTCGATCAGCCGGGCGGGAACGCCGAGCCGGTCGGCGACTTCGGCGAGGCGGCGCGAGTTGGAGCTGTTGGGCGCGCCGATCACCAGCATGCGCTCGCACTTCGCGGTGATCGACTTGACCGCCGCCTGCCGGTTGGAGGTGGCGTAGCAGATGTCCTCGCTCTTGGGCGCCTGGATCGCGGGGAAGCGCTGCTTCAGGATCTCGATGATCGCCGCGGTATCGTCGACCGACAGCGTGGTCTGGGTCAGGAAGCCCGTCTTCTCGGGGTTCGCCACGGCCAGCGCGCGCGCGTCCTCCTCGGTCTCGACCAGCGTCATGGTGCCGTGCGGCACCTGTCCGAAAGTCCCGATGACCTCCGGATGCCCGGCGTGTCCGATGAAGACGATGTGAAACCCGTTATCCACCATCCGCTGCGCCTGGCGGTGCACCTTCGAGACGAGCGGGCAGGTCGCGTCGAGATAGTCGAGCCCGCGCGCTTCGGCCGCGCTGGGCACCGCCTTGGGGACCCCGTGGGCGGAAAAGACGACCGGGCGCCCGTCGGGCACCGAATCGAGCGTCTCGACGAATACCGCGCCCAGCCCGCGCAGTCGGTCGACGACGAAGCGGTTGTGGACGATCTCGTGGCGCACGTAGACAGGCGGGCCGTAGCGTTCGAGCGCGAGCTCGACGATCTTGATCGCGCGGTCGACGCCCGCGCAGAAGCCGCGCGGCGCCGCGACGTGGACGGTGAGGGGGGATTTGGAGACACTCATTTGAGCGCCGATGTAAGCGATTGCTTGCAGGCTTGGAAGGCGCTTCCTATGGATGGCGCCAATCGCTCTTCGAACAGTCCACGAGGTTTGCTGCCGTGAAATTCCGTCTCCTGTCGCTCGTCGCGCTTGCTTCGCTCACTGCCTGCGGGGGCGGCGACCGTCTCGAGGACGGCGGGGTCTACACGGCCCGCTCGCTCTGCCCGCAGGTCGGGATCCCGGCCGGCACCGGCGACGTCACCAGTTTCTCGGGTAACGCCGCGAGCTCGGCCAACATCGACGTGGTCGCGACCCTCACCAACCTTCGCGGCAGCTGCTCGGACACCGGCGCGGACGTCATCTCGACCGCGACCTTCGACGTCCTCGGCCAGCGCCGCGACGCTGGTCCGGCGCGCACCGTCACGCTCCCGATCTTCAACGTCGCCATGCAGGGCGGCACCTCGGTCGTCGCCAAGCGCGTCGGGCAGGTGTCGCTCTACTTCGCCGACGGTGCCGTCACCGCGCAGGCGCAGGGCACGTCGACCATTCGTGTCAGCCGCGCCGCGGTCACGCTGCCCGACAACGTCCGCGCCGAACTGACCCGCGAGCGCAAGCCGGGCGAAGTCGATGCCGCCATCGACCCGCTGACCATTCCGGTGGTGCGCGAAGCGGTCGCCCGTGCGACCTTCGAGCACCTTGTCGGCTTCCAGCTGTCGGATGCGCAGCTGCGCTACAACGCGACCCGATAAGGCGAAAATTTCACGCGCGCGCCTGCGTGCGATTGACTTGGAGCTTCGCGCTGGGCCAAGGCTGTGCGCGTCTTCGGGCAGGGCTGGTAACGGGCCTGCCGGGGGATCGCGCGGGAGAGTATCCGTCGCCCTCGGGCTACGGGTCGCCGAAGGAGCAACCGCCCCCGGAATCTCTCAGGCATCCGGACCGCGCGAGACCCGCTGGGACACTCTGGAAAGCGCCCGCGCGCCCGATGAAGGCGCAACGGCCACCGAAGGCGTAACCTTGCCGTCGATTCGGCAAGGGAAACTCTCAGGTCACGCGACAGATGGGGGTCCGGATCAATCGGTAGCAGCCGTCGGTTGCTGCCCGTGAGAGGACCCGAATGACGATGGCCGACCCCGCGACCCTACCCCTCGATGCCTGGCACCGCGCGAAAGGCGCGCGCATGGTCCCGTTCGCGGGCTACGAGATGCCGATCCAGTACGAGGGCATCATCGCCGAGCATCTGTGGACGCGCGAGCATGCCGGCCTGTTCGATGTCAGCCACATGGGCCAGCTGATCCTCACCGGCCGCAACGTCGACGGCGAGCTGGAAAAACTGATGCCGGGCGAATTGAAGGCGCTCAAGGACGGGCGGCTGCGCTACACGATGCTGCTCAACGAGCATGGCGGCATCATCGACGACCTGATGGCGACGCGGCGCGACGATCATTTCTACCTCGTCGTCAACGGCGCGACCAAGGAGGGCGACATCGCGGACATGCGCCGCCGCCTGCCCGACACGGTCGTGCTCGACCATATGAAGGAGCAGGCGCTGCTCGCGCTGCAGGGACCCGAAGCGGCCGCGGTGCTCGACGCACTTGCGCCGGGGGTTGCCGAACTCGCCTTCATGCAGGGCGGCCTGTTCGATCTTGCGGGCACGCGCGCGTGGATCAGCCGCTCGGGCTATACCGGCGAGGACGGGTTCGAGATTTCGGTCGCCGCGAACGCGGTCGAGGCGGTGGCCGACGCTCTGGTCGCCGACGAACGCGTCAAGCCGATCGGGCTGGGCGCGCGCGACAGTCTGCGTCTTGAAGCGGGCCTCCCGCTCTACGGCCACGACCTCGACGAGAAGATCACGCCGGTCATGGCGGGCCTTAACTTCGCGATCGGCAAGCGCCGCCGCGCCGAAGGCGGCTTTGCGGGCGACGAGCGGATCCTGGGCGAACTCGAGAACGGGCCGGTTGCGGTTCGTGTCGGCCTGTTCGTCGACGGGCGCCAGCCGGTGCGCGAGGGTGCGGGCGTTCTCGACCGCCAGGCCAACGAGGTCGGCAAGGTGACTTCGGGCGGCCATTCGCCCTCGCTCGGGCGTCCGATCGCGATGGCCTATGTGCCCGCCGCGATGGCCGAACCCGGCACGCACGTGAAACTCGAACAGCGCGGCAAGCTGTTCCAGGCCGAAGTGGCGCCGATGCCCTTCGTCCCCCACCGCTATTTCCGCAAACAGGGAGCGTGAGCATGACCACCTATTACACCAAGGAACATGAGTGGGTCCGCGTCGAAGGCGACAGCGCCACAGTCGGGATCACGAAGCACGCCGCCTACGCGCTTGGCGACATCGTATTCGCCGAGGCGCCCGAAGCGGGTCGCGAAGTGTCCAAGGGCGACGATGCGGCGGTGGTCGAATCGGTGAAGGCCGCCTCCGACGTCTACGCGCCGGTTTCGGGTGAGGTGACCGAGGGCAATGACGCGCTCGCCGACAATCCCGGGCTGATCAACGAGGATCCCGAGGGCGAGGGCTGGTTCTTCAAGCTGAAACTATCGGACACGAGCGAGCTCGACGGGCTGATGGACGAGGACGCCTACAAGGCGCACTGCGAGAGCCTGTAATGACGACGGCGGCCTCTTCCGGCCACTGGAAGGCCGCCGATTATGCCGGGGCGGGGGCGTTCGTCCCCGCGCTCGGCGCGCCCGTCGTCGACCTCCTCGCGCCGCAGCCGGGCGAACGCATTCTTGACGTGGGATGCGGGGACGGCGCGCTGACGATCAGGCTGGTCGAGGCAGGCGCCGACGTGATCGGGGTCGATCCCAATGCCGAACTGCTCGCGGTCGCCGCGGAGCGCGGGATCACCACGCATCTCGCCCATGCCGAGGCGATGACCTTCTCGGACGAATTCGACGCCGCTTTCTCCAACGCCGCCCTGCATTGGATCGGCGCGCACCGCGACCTCGTCGCCACTCGCATCCATGCCGCGCTGAAGCCCGGCGGGCGCTTCGTCGGCGAGATGGGCGGTGCGGGCAATATCGCGGGGCTGCTCGGCGCGCTCGAAGTCGAGGCGAAAGCGCGCGGCTACGAAGGCGAGGGGGCTTCCAACTGGTACCCGTCTCCGCCTGAATTTTCCGACGTCTACGCCCGCGCGGGCTTTGCCGACATCGAGGCCGAACTGATCGATCGCCCGACGCCGCTCGGCGAGGAGGGCGTCGCGGGCTGGATCCGCACCTTCCGCTCGGGCTGGCTCGATAGGCTCGGCATGCCCGAAGACGAGAGAGACGATTACGCCGCCGCGGTCGCCGACCGCTGGGGACAAGACACCGCCGACTACAAGCGTCTGCGCTTCACCATGAGGAAACCGAACTGATGCGATATTTGCCGCTGTCCGACGGAGATCGGGCCGAGATGCTGGCCAAGGTCGGGGCGAAGTCGATTGACGACCTGTTCGTTGACGTGCCCCAGGAAGCGCGGCTGTCCGGACTGGTCGAGGGGCTGCCGACCCATGCCAGCGAAATGGCGGTCGAGAAGCATATGCGCGCGCTCTCCAAGAAGAACCTCGCGGCGGCCGATGCGCCCTTCTTCCTCGGCGCGGGGGCGTATCGCCACCACGTGCCGGCCAGTGTCGACCATATCATCCAGCGCGGCGAATTCCTGACCGCCTACACGCCCTACCAGCCCGAAATCGCGCAGGGCACGCTGCAGATGCTGTTCGAATTCCAGAGCCAGGTCGCGCGCCTCTACGGCTGCGCGGTGGCGAACGCCTCGATGTACGACGGCTCGACCGCCTGCTGGGAAGCGGTGGCGATGGCGAGCCGCATCGCGCGCGGCAAGAAGAAGAAAGTCGTGCTCTCGGGCGCGCTCCACCCGCATTATGCCGAGGTCGTGCGGACCATGGCCAAGTTTACCGAGGACGAAATCGCGGGCGCGCCGCCGAGCCTCACGCCGCGGCCCGACGATGACGGGCTGATCGCGCGGATCGACGAAGAAACGAGCTGCGTCGTTGTCCAGTATCCCGACATTCTCGGCCGCATCCCCGACCTCAAGCGCATCGCCGAGGCGGCGCACGACAAGGGTGCGCTGCTGATCGCGGTCAACACCGAACCGGTCGCGCTCGGCGCGATCGAGGCGCCGGGCAATCTGGGCGCCGACATCGTGGTGGGCGAGGGCCAGTCGATCGGCGTCGGCCTCCAGTTCGGCGGGCCCTATCTCGGCCTATTCGCGGTCAAGGACGAAAAGCACGTCCGCATGATGCCGGGACGCCTGTGCGGCGAGACGGTCGATGCGGAAGGAAAGCGCGGCTACGTGCTCACCCTTTCGACCCGCGAACAGCATATCCGCCGCGAGAAGGCGACCAGCAATATCTGCACCAATTCAGGGCTTTGCGCCTTGGCATTCAGTGTTCACATGACCCTCTTGGGGGAAAAGGGGCTTCGTGCGCTCGCGGCCGAGAACCACCGGCTCGCCTGCATCGCCGCCGACCGGCTTTCAGCGGTTCCGGGCGTCACGCTGCTCAACGCGCATTTCTTCAACGAATTCACCCTCAAGGTCGGGCGCGATGCGCGCGCGCTGGTGCGCGATCTTGTCGAAAAGGGCATCTTGGCGGGCGTCTCGCTCGGGCGGCTTTATCCGGACAGCGAGGGGCTCGACGATGCGCTGCTCGTCGCGGTCACCGAGACCACCAGCGAAGAGGATATCGACGCCCTGTGCGGTGCGCTGAAGGAGGCCTTGAAATGAGCAATCCCAACGCATCGGGCTGGAAGCCCGGCACCCCCGTCGAAGGCCACAATGCGATGAGCGGTCCGGACACGACCACCGGAAATCGCGCACTGATGCTCGAGGAGCCGCTGATTTTCGAGATCGGCGATACCGAGACGACGGGCGTCGATTTCGCCTTTGCCGGCAAGCTCGACCTTGCCGGTGTCGAACAGCCGAAGATGCCCACCTCTGCGAGCGACACGACCAGCCGCCTCGGCGACTTCGCGCGTGACGGCGCGATCGGGCTTCCCGGCCTGACCGAGCCCGAGACGGTGCGCCACTATACGCGCCTGTCGCGCCAGAATTACGCGATCGACCTCGGCCTGTTTCCGCTCGGCAGCTGCACGATGAAGCATAATCCGCGGTTGAACGAGAAGGTCGCTCGGATGCCGGGCTTTGCCGACGTCCACCCGCTGCAGCCGACCAGCACCGTGCGCGGGGCACTCGAGGTGATCAACGAACTCGCCTTCTGGCTCTTGAAGCTGACCGGGATGCACGGCGTCGCGATGAGCCCCAAGGCGGGCGCGCATGGCGAGCTTTGCGGCATCCTGTGCATCCGCGCCGCGCTCGAGGCGCGGGGGGATGCGCGCGAGGTGATCCTGGTGCCCGAAAGCGCGCACGGGACCAACCCGGCGACGGCGGCCTTCGCGGGCTACAAGATCGAGGACATTCCCGCCAATGCGGACGGGCGCGTCGATCTCGATGCGCTCAAGAGCCGGCTCGGGCCGGACGTGGCGGGCGTGATGATCACCAACCCATCGACCCTCGGCCTGTTCGAGCGCGATATGAAGGCGATCTCGGACGCGGTCCACGAGGCGGGCGGGTTCGTCTATTGCGACGGGGCCAACTTCAACGCGATCGTCGGCAAGGTGCGCCCGGGCGACCTTGGCGTCGACGCGATGCACATCAACCTCCACAAGACCTTCTCGACCCCGCATGGCGGCGGCGGGCCGGGCTCGGGGCCGGTGGTGCTGTCGGAAGCCTTGAGCCCGTTCGCGCCGCTGCCCTACACCGCGCGCACCGCGGACGGCGTGGTGCACCTGGTCGAAGAAGAGTCAGCCGACAGCTTCGCCGAGGAGCATTTCGGCAAGCGGATGCAGAGCTTCGGGCGTATGACCGCCTTCCACGGGCAGATGGGCATGTTCACCCGCGCGCTGACCTACATCCTCAGCCACGGCGCGGACGGATTGAAGCAGGTCGCCGAGGACGCGGTGCTCAACGCCAATTACGTGCTGCGCAGCCTCGAGGACGTGCTCGATGCGCCCTTCGCCCATTCGGGGCCGTGCATGCACGAGGCCTTGTTCGGGGACAAAGGCTTCGCCGACGGCCTCTCGACGCTCGATCTCGCCAAGGCGCTGATCGACGAGGGCTATCACCCGATGACCATGTATTTCCCGCTGGTCGTCCACGGCGCGATGCTGGTCGAACCGACTGAGACCGAGAGCAAGGCGGGCCTCGACCAGTTCATCGCCGCCTTCCGCTCGGTCGCGGAGCGCGCCAAGGCGGGCGATGAAAGCATGAAGGCCGCACCCTACTACGCGCCGCGCCGCCGCCTCGACGAGACGCAGGCAGCGAGGAAGCCCGTGCTCGCCTACGAGGAGGCTGTCCCCGAAGCGTCGGGTACCGGCATGGCGGCGAAATACGGGGGCGGCTGATGGACTGGGCGACACTCTTCACCATTGCCAACACGGCGGTGCTGCTGCCCTGGGCCGCGCTGATATTCATGCCGCGCGGTCCCAAGACGCATGCGCTCATCTTCTATCTCGGCATCGGGCTGCTCTCGCTGACCTATGCCGTCAGCCTCGTCTCGCTGCTGGTCGCCAACGGCGGCTTGGGCGAGGGCGGGGGCTTCGGTAGTGTCGAAGAAGTGCGCACGCTGTTCATGAGCGACGCGGGCGTAACGATCGGCTGGATCCACTATCTCGCCTTCGACCTGTTCGTCGGTCAGTGGATCGCCAAGGATGCCGACCACAAGATGGTCAGCCGCTGGGTGCAAGGACCGATCCTGTTCCTGACGTTGATGGCTGGGCCGCTGGGCCTATTCGTGTGGATGCTGGTGCGCGAGCGTCGTGCGCGCGCGATGGCGGGACTGCGCAGCGCCTCGTGAACGAAGGCCCCTACGAGATGGGGGATCTCGGCGCGGACGCGAAGCGCTACGCCCCGGCGGCGCTGCGCAACGTCGGCCAGATCGGCGACGTCCTGGTCGACTGGCTGCCGCGCACCGGGCTGGTGCTCGAGACGTCGAGCGGGACGGGCGAGCACGCGCTCGCGTTTGCGCGCATCTTCCCCGACCTCGACTGGCTGCCGAGCGACCGTGACGAAAACGCGCTCGCCTCGATCGCCGCGTGGCGCGAGGAGCACGGGACGCCGAACCTCCTGGCGCCGATCAGGATAGACGTGGCGCAGCCCGTCTGGCCGATCGAGCGGGCGGATGCGCTCGTCTCGATCAACATGGCGCATATCGCACCGTGGGAGGCGACGCTCGGATTGCTGGACGGTGCCGCGCGGCTGTTGCCCGAGGGCGCGCCGCTTATCTTCTACGGGCCGTGGCGCGAGGAGGGACAGGCGACCGCGCCGTCCAACGAGGCGTTCGACGAGAGCTTGCGCGCGCGCGATCCCGCATGGGGCTTGCGCACAGTCGAGGATATGGCGCGCGAAGCGGGCGCGCGCGGGCTTCAGCTTTCCGAGAGGCGCGCGATGCCCGCCAACAACCTCATGCTGCGCCTGCGCCGCGTTCGCTGATTTTCACCATCAGCCACACCCACAGCGCGCCGAACGCCCAGCCGGCGATGATGTCGCTTGGCCAGTGGACGCCCAGCACCGGGCGGGTCATCCCGATCACGAGCGACGCGCACACGCCGACAACCATCATCGGCTTGCGCTGTTCGGGCGGCGAAAGGAACCAAGCGAGGGCGAGGAAAGTCGCCATCGAATTGCCGGCATGGCCCGAAGGGAAGCTGAAATTGGTCGTATAGACCGGGTGCTCGTCGAACGCGGGGCGGGGGCGCTCGACGACGAACTTGACCAGTTCGATCATGAAGCGAGCCCCAACGGTCGAAAGGATCAGGAACAGGCATTCGCGGAATTGCTTGCGAAGAAGTAGCGCGAGCGCGCCCAGCGTCGCGGCGCCGATCAGCGTCACGCCGCCGCCGAGGTGGGTGAGCGATGCCAACGCGGCTTCAAACTCCGGGCGCTGCGAACGGACTTCGGCCAGTGCGCCCACGACGTTCGAATCGAACGCGTTCGTGGCACCACCCATAATCCCCGTTAATAAGATGAGTAGGGCCGAAAATGCCGGAAAAGCGTAGTTCTTTGGGCTCGATTTAACCACTTTTTAACACCTGCCGCGCTAGACTCGGGGCTATGGACGAAAGCAGCTCAAGCCAGAATCGCCGCGCCCGTCGCAGCCATGTCCTCATGACCGCGTCGATCGACGTGGCTGGCGAGGAGCGGGACGTCAAGCTGCGCAACCTGTCGCCCCACGGCGCCATGATCGAGGGCGAGCCCCTCCCCGGGGAGGGCGACAAGCTCCTCTTCATCAAGCAGGATATCCGCGTATCGGGCAAGGTCGCCTGGCGCGAGGGCAATCGGGCGGGCATCGCCTTCGACCTGCTTCTGCCGATCGATATCGTGATGCGTCACGTGCCGCAGAAACGCGCGAAGATGCAGCCGAAATTCGCGCGTCCGGGCCTCTCGGCACAGAAGCTGACTCCGGAAGAGAAGCGCTTTGCCGAAAATTACGTGTGGGGCGATCCGCTCGTACGCCCGTTCGGCTGAGCCGCATCGATCCGAACGACAGGAAGCTGGCGGCTTAGCTCGCCTTGCGCAATTCGCCGCGCTGTCCCTGCAGCCAGTCAACCAGTCCCGACAGCGGCATGAGCCGGTTGAAGGTAATGCCGATTTCGCCCGCATGGCGCCAGCGGACGACGCCGGCTTCAGGGGCGAGGCCGGGCAGGGTGACGACGACGTCCTCGTCGACCTTGAGATCGCGATCGAGCGCGACCTTGATGCCGCCCTGGCTGATGTCGCAGGCCATGCCGCGATAGGGCAGTCCGTCGACATGGAGGGTGACCGCGCTCTCGACCTCGATCCGCGGCATGCGCGGACGGGGGCCCTCGTTGCTGGTGGCGAGCAGGTCGACGACGTCGATCGGGCAGTCGAAGGCGACGCCGACACTGTTGCCCTTCGTCCAGGTGACTTTGCCCGAAACGGGATGGCCGTTCTTCAATTCGACGCTGAGCGAAGTGCCCTCGTCCATCGGGCGGTAGACGCGGATCATCATCCCGCCCGCCGACACGTTCTTGATGAGGCACAGTTCGCGCATGCCGTCGACCAGGATCGAGCCGACGCGGAACAAGGTCAGGTGGCGTTCGCCCTCGCGGCGGTCGTCGTCGCCCGGTTCGGCCTCGGGTGCGGGCGGGGTGTTGCGTAGCGAATAGAGCGTCGTTTCGACCGGCACTTCTTCCACGTTCGCCCTCCTTCGACTGGGCGCGGACCGCCAAGGGCGACCGGCCAAGTCCAAGGGGTAAGGCGCGGGTAGTTACCAACGCGTATATTTTGAAACCGCGACGGCGCGTCGAGCGCGGACTTGCGCCATAATGGAGCAGAAGGAGCGGGAAAAGCGACCCGGATGGTGAGCCGTGCTGGGCTCGAACCAGCGACCTACTGATTAAAAGTCAGTTGCTCTACCAACTGAGCTAACGGCCCATCCGTCCGGGTCGGCGCTTCGTTAGCGGCGCGGGACCCGCTTGCCAACCCGTTCGCGCACATGGCGCAGACAAAGTCCGTCGGGCAATGCCCAGTGCGGCGCGATGCTGGCTGCAGGAAGCGCTGCGAAGGGACGGGCGGCGAGCCCGGGATGCGGCACGGTCAAGCGGCGCGAACGATAACGCCCGCCGTCCCAGGCGAGGATGTCGAGGTCGAGCACGCGCTCGCCCCAGCGCCTGCCGCTGCGCCGCCCGAAATCGCGCTCGATCGCCTTGAGAGCGTCGAGCATCGGCTCGGGCGCGAGCGCGCTCACCACCATCGCGGCAGCATTGGCGAAGTCGCGGCCCGCGCCGCCGATCGCGGGGTTGATCATCACGGGCGAGGCGTCGAACAGGTCGAATTCGGCATCGAGCCGCGCGATCGCGGCCTCGACCACGCCGGTCGGCCGCCCGTGGCGGACGTGACGGCGATTGGAACCGATCCCGACCAGATAGACGTGGGGGCTAGCCTCGATCATGGGCGCCGCTTATCCCCTTGCCATGCACAAGGCCAGCCCTTCCGACCTTTCGCCGCTGCCCGAGGTGGAGCCGCCGCGCGATTGCCCGCTCTGTCCGCGGCTCGTCGATTTTCGAATGGCTTGCCGCGCCGAGCATCCCCACTGGTATAATGCACCCGTGCCCGCGTTCGGCGATGCGAACGCGCATCTGGCCGTGATCGGGCTGGCGCCGGGCAAGCACGGGGCCAACCGGACGGGGCGGCCCTTCACCGGCGATTATGCCGGCGACCTCCTCTATGACAGCCTGATGCGGCTCGGCCTGTCGAGCGGGCAATACGGGGCGAGCGCCGATGACGGGCTCGAGCTGAAGGGCGCGATCATCCTGAATGCGGTCAAATGCCTGCCGCCCGAGAACAAGCCGACCACGCAGGAGATCGCCACCTGCCGCCCGTTCCTCGAGGAATCGCTCGCCACGCTCCCCAACGTCCGCACCTTGTTCGCGCTTGGCAAGATCGCCCATGACGCCGCCTGCCGTGCGCTGGGCCTCAAGCCGAGCCGTGCCAAGTTCGGGCACGGCACCGTCTACGAGGCAGAAAACGGCATCCGCCTCGTCAGTTCCTATCATTGCAGCCGCTACAACCAGAATACCGGCCGCCTCACCGACGACATGTTCTTCGAGGCGATGCAGAAGGCTGCCGCGCATCCGATGGCGGGGGAGCGCGCCGACCGGCTGACGACCGACCGCCTGGTGCTGCGCCGCGCGACGATGGACGATGTCGACGGCTTTGCTGCGATCTTCACCGATGCCGAGACGATGGCGCACTGGTCGACCCCGCCGCACGCTTCGCGCCAGCAGACCGAAAAGTGGGTGAAGTCGATGGTCGAATCCGATCCCGCGCTGGGCGACGATTTCGTGATCGAGAAGGACGGCGAACTGCTCGGCAAGGTCGGGCCTTGGCGATTGCCCGAGTTCGGCGTGCTGGTGCGCCGCGATCATTGGGGGCAGGGCATCGCGACCGAGGCGATGAGCGCGCTGATCGACTATTTGCGCACCCGCTCGGTTCCGCACCTCGTCGCCGACGTCGACCCCGCCAATGGCGGCTCGCTGCGCCTGATGGAGAAACTCGGCTTTACGCGCTCGGGCTACAAGAAGGACGCGATGCTCTACGACGGCAAGCCGGTCGACAGCGTCTACCTGCGGCGCGACCTCTAGATGTCTTCGACAAGCCGCCCGTAAAGCTCTGGGCGGCGGTCGCGGAAGAAGCCGAACGCGGCGCGGTGCTTCTTCGCGGCGGCGAGATCGAGCTCGGCGACCAGCACACCTGTATCCTCGGCACCGAATTCGGCGAGCAGGTCGCCGCGTTCGTCGCAGATGAAGCTGTGGCCGTAGAAGCGCTGCCCGCATTCGTCGCCGATGCGATTGGCCGCCACGACGGGAACGACGTTGGACACTGCGTGGCCGATCATCGCGCGGCGCCACAGGCGGCTCGTGTCGAGGTCGGGGTCGTGCGGCTCGGTCCCGATCGCGGTCGGGTAGAAGAGGATCTGCGCGCCCATCAGCATCATCGCGCGCGCAGTCTCGGGATACCACTGGTCCCAGCAGATGCCGACGCCGAGGCTGGCGCGCGCGGGCCCTTCCCACACCTTGAAGCCGGTGTTGCCGGGGCGGAAATAGAATTTCTCCTCGTAGCCTGGCCCGTCGGGGATGTGGCTCTTGCGATAGGTGCCCATGACCTTGCCGTCGGGCCCGATCATGGCGAGCGTGTTGTAGTGGTGCGGGCCGTCCGCCTCGAAGAAGCTGGTCGGGATGTAAATGCCGAGTTCGTCGGCGAGTTTCTGCATCGCGAGTACGCTAGGGTGCTCGGCGGTGGGCTTGGCCGTCGCGAAATAATCCTCGTCCTCGACCCGGCAGAAATAGGGGCCTTCGAATAGTTCGGGGGGCAGCACGACCTCGGCGCCCTTGCCCGCGGCTTCGCGCACGAGTTCGCTGACGGCGGCGATATTTTCGTCCGCGCTGCCGCCGAGGGCGAGCTGGAGTGCGGCGACTTTGAGCTTGGTCATCGGGGCACCTGCTGGGAAATACAGTGAAACGAGCCGCCGCCGGTCAGGAGGTGGTCGGCGCGCAGGCCGACGACCTTGCGGTCGGGAAACAGCGCGGCGATCGCCTCGACCGCATCGCCGTCATTCTCGCTGCCATAGACGGGGACGACGACCGCAGCGTTGCCGATCAGGAAATTCATGTAGCTTGCGGGCACGATGGTCGGCTCGCCGGTCTCCGGGTCGGGGCGCACGACCTTGCCGGGCGAGGGGATGGCCGTGACTTCGAGGTCGGCGTCGAGCAGCGCCTCGGCCGCGGCGGCATAGGCTTCCTCGTTGGGATCCTCCTCGCCGTCGGGCTGGGGGATCGCGACGCGGCCTTCGCCTACGAAGCGCGCGAGATTGTCGACATGGCCGTCGGTATGGTCGTTGGCGAGCCCCTTGCCGAGCCACACCACGCGGGTTGCACCAAGGTCGCGCTTCAGGCGGCCCTCGATTTCCTCGCGCGAGAGTTCGGGATTGCGGTTCGGGTTGAGAAGGCACTCTTCGGTGGTCAGCAATACGCCGGTGCCGTCTCCGTCGACCGCGCCGCCCTCAAGGATCCAGTCTGCCTTGGCGTAGTCGAGCGAGGCGGTTCCCGCGAGCCGCTCGCCGATCGTGTCGTCGCCTTCCAGCTCGTACTTGCCGCCCCAGCCGTTGAAGCCGAAGCCCTGCGCGCGCCGCGTGTCGCCGCTGCCCATCACGATCGGGCCGGTATCGCGCAGCCACACGTCGCCGAACGGCTCGACGATTACCTTGGCGAAGGGGCATAGTGCCTGCGCGCGGTCGGCGGCTTCGGGGGTCGCGGCGACGAGGCGGATTTCCTCGCCCTTGCCGTCGGCCCACAAGGCGGTGGCGAGCGCGGCCACTTCCTCCTGTGCAGGCGCGAGGTCGTCCTCCCACAGGTCGGCGTGGCTCGGAAAGCCGATCCACATCGCGTCGTGATGAGCCCATTCGGGAAGGGGTGCTGTCATGTGGCGCTCCTTGAACGAAAAAGGGCGACCCGGAAAGGGCCGCCCTCTTCGAACGCGTGATTTCCTGGAAGGATCAGCGCGAATAGAATTCGACGACCAGGTTCGGTTCCATGCGGACCGGGTAGGGCACCTCGTCGAGCGTGGGAACGCGCGTGAAGGTCACCTTGTGATCGCCGTCGGGCGCGACATAGTCGGGGATGTCACGCTCGGCGAGGCTCTGCGCCTCGAGCACGAGCGCCATTTCCTTGGCCTTGTTGCCGAGGCTGATCTCGTCGCCGACGTCGATACGACGCGAGGCGATGTTGCACTTCACGCCGTTGACCATGATGTGGCCGTGGCTGACGAGCTGTCGCGCGGCCCAGATGGTCGGCGCGAACTTGGCACGGTAGACGACCATGTCGAGACGGCGCTCGAGCAGGCCGATGAGGTTGACCGAGGTGTCGCCCTTCATGCGCGAGGCGTCCTGGAAGGTGCGCTTGAACTGCTTTTCGGTGACGTCGCCGTAATAGCCCTTGAGCTTCTGCTTGGCGCGCAGCTGCAGACCGAAGTCGCTCATCTTGCCCTTGCGGCGCTGGCCGTGCTGGCCGGGACCGTATTCGCGGCGGTTGACCGGGCTCTTCGGGCGACCGAAGACGTTTTCGCCCATGCGGCGGTCGAGTTTGTACTTGGCGCTGGAACGCTTCGACATCAGTAATCTCCAATTTGCTTTTTATATCAGTCACCTGGAGCGCACCATCGAGCGTTGCACTCGATGCGATCTCCGCTTCACCAGGCATGCGGGATCAATTTGCGAGGGCGCGCCTAGCCCAGCCCCCCGTTTCAGTCAAGCGTTGCGGCGCACAAATTGCTTTGGCAATGAGCCGCTTATGACCGACATTCGCGATCCCCAGGACTGTGCTTCCATGACCGACGTGCGCGCAGGCGTCGACGAGGTCGACCGCCAGCTCGTCGCCCTCCTCAAGCGCCGCTTTGGCTACATGGAGGCCGCCGCGCGCATCAAGCCGACCCGCGAGGCGGTGCGCGACCAGGATCGTAAGGACGACGTCCATGCCAAGGTCGCCGCCGCAGCGCGCGCGGCCGGGCTGCCCGCCGAGCGTCTATGGCCGGTGTGGGAAGAGCTGATGGAGCAGTCGATCGCCTACGAGTTCGAACGCTACGACGAAACGCGCGACTAACGCTCGCGCTTGGGCTGGGCGAGGGCCCGGATGACGCCGTGGATCGCCTTCATCTCGCGGCTCGACCAGGCCGGCTTGGTCAGGATCGAACGCAGCGTTTGCTTGGTCGCCTCGGTGCGCTCCTCGGGGAAGAAATAGCCCTTCTCGTCGAGCGCCTCGTTCAGATGCCCGACCAATGCGTCGAGCTCGGCCTTGGGCGCGGGCGGTTCGGCCTGCTTGTCGGTCGGCTGCGCCAGCGCCTCTGACTTCGACCATTCATAGGCGAGGAGGATCACCGCCTGGGCGAGGTTCAGGCTGCCGAACTCGGGATTGATCGGCACGGTGACGATCTTGTCGGCCAGCCCGACATCCTCTGTCTCCAGCCCCGAGCGTTCGGGCCCGAACAGGATGGCGGTGCGCCCGTCGCTCGCATGGATCTCACGCGCCATCTCGGCGGGGCCGACGACCGGCATGACGAGGTCGCGACGGCGCACGGTCGAGGCGAAGACGAGGTTGCAGTCGGCCAGCGCGTCGGCGGTGGTCTCGAAAACCTCTGCTTTCTCGAGCACGATGTCGGCGCCGCTCGCGGCAGGGCCGGCTTCCGGATTGGGCCAGCCGTCGCGCGGCGCGACTAGGCGCATCTCGGTCAGCCCGAAATTGAGCATGGCGCGCGCAGCCTTGCCGATATTCTGGCCGAGCTGCGGATTGACGAGGACGATCACGGGCTTGTGCATGGCGCCAGCCCTTATTCGTCGTCGACCGAACCTGCAATCTCCGCGAAGTCGCCGGCTTCCTTGAAGTCGCGATAGACCGAGGCGAAGCGGATGTAGGCGACGCTGTCCAAGGCCTTCAGCCCGTCCATCACCGCCTCGCCGATCGCCTGCGCCTTGACCTCGTCGCCCTGCGTTTCGAGCTGGCGCTGGATCGAGTTTACCAGCCGCTCGATCTGGCCTTCGGAAATGTCGCGCTTGCGGCAACTATGGCCGATGGCGGCGATCAGCTTGGCCTGCTCGAACGGTTCGCGCTTGCCATCCTTCTTGACGACGGTGAGGTCGCGCAGCTGGACGCGCTCGAAGGTGGTGAAGCGCGCGCCGCACCCCTCGCACTGGCGTCGACGCCGGATCGCCGCGCCGTCCTCGGAAGGACGGCTGTCCTTCACCTGGCTCGATTCGTGGGTGCAGAAGGGACAGCGCAATTCAACCCTCGTAGATCGGGAAACGGGCGCACAGCGCCTCGACCTTGGCCTTGACCGCCGCCTCGACCGAAGGGTCGCCTTCGCCGCCTGTCTTGGCGACGCCGTCGAGCACGTCGGCGACCATGTGGCCGATTTGCTCGAACTCCGCCTTGCCGAAGCCGCGCGTGGTGCCTGCCGGGCTGCCGACGCGGATACCGCTGGTCTTCATCGGCGGCAGCGGGTCGAAGGGCACGCCATTCTTGTTGCAGGTGATGCCGCTGCGCTCGAGCGCTTCGTCGGCGTCCTTGCCGGTAATGCCGAGCGGGCGCAGGTCGATGAGCGCGACATGCGTGTCGGTGCCGCCCGCAACGAGGTCCGCGCCGCGGCCCTTCAAGGTCTCCGCGAGCGTCTGCGCATTCTCGATCACGGCTTTCGAATAGGTCTTGAAGCCGGGCTCGAGCGCCTCGCCGAACGCGACCGCCTTGGCGGCGATGACGTGCATCAGCGGACCGCCCTGGAGGCCCGGGAAGACCGCCGAGTTGAACTTCTTGCCCAGATCCTCGTCGTTGGAGAGGATCATGCCGCCGCGCGGGCCGCGAAGCGTCTTGTGGGTGGTGGTGGTGACGACGTGCGCGTGGGGCAGGGGCGAGGGGTGGAGACCCGCTGCGACCAACCCTGCGAAATGCGCCATGTCGACCTGGAAATAGGCCCCGACCTCGTCGGCGATCTCGCGGAAGCGCTTGAAGTCGATGGTGCGCGGATAGGCGCTGCCGCCCGCGATGATCAGCTTGGGCTTGTGCTCGCGCGCCAGTGCCTCGACCTCGTCGAAGTCGATGAGGTGGGTGTCCTTGTCGACCCCGTACTGGACCGCGTTGAACCACTTGCCCGACAGCGCGGGCTTGGCGCCGTGGGTGAGATGGCCTCCGGCATCGAGGCTCATGCCGAGGATCGTGTCGCCGGGCTTGACCAGCGCCAGCAGCACCGCACCATTGGCCTGCGCTCCCGAATGCGGCTGCACGTTGGCGTAGGCGCAATCGAACAGTTGCTTCGCGCGGTCGATGGCGAGCTGCTCGACCGAATCCGAGGGCGCGCAGCCCTGGTAGTAGCGGCGCCCCGGATAGCCTTCGGCATATTTGTTGGTCAGCACCGAGCCCTGCGCTTCGAGCACCGCCCTGGAGACGATATTCTCGGACGCGATCAGTTCGATCTGCGACTGTTCGCGCTTGAGCTCGGCTCGAATAGCCTTGGCGATGGCGGGATCGCTGTCGGCAACGCCGGCGGAGAAGAAGTCGTCGGGGCGGATGTCGCTGGTCGCGGTGGCCATCGTGCAGAAAATCCTAGCTGAGCTTGTCGACGCGGCGCTGGTGGCGCCCGCCTTCGAATTCGGTGGTGAGAAACGCGGTGACGCAGGCCTTGGCCATGTCGACGCCGACGAGCCGTTCGCCGAGCGCGATCACGTTGGCATCGTTATGCTGGCGGGCGAGCGCGGCCGACAGCGGTTCGTCGACCCGTGCGCAGCGGCAGGCGGGGTTGCGGTTGACCGCGATCGAGATGCCGATCCCCGAGCCGCAGATCGCGATCCCCATCGTGCCCGCATTCTCCGCGACATGGTCGGCGAGTGCCTTGCCATAGTCGGGATAATCGACGCTGTCGGTGGAATGGGGGCCGAGATCGGTGACCTCGTGACCGGCGTCTTTGAGCCAGTGGAGAAGCGTCGATTTCAGCTCGACGCCGGCATGGTCGGAAGCAAGTGCGATGCGCATGTCCAAGACCTAGGGGAGGGGGCCGCGATTCGCCACCCCGAAGGTGGCTCAGATCCACCCCGCCGCACGTAATTCGCCGACCTTGCCGTCGGGAACCGCGATGCGGCTGCCGTCGGCGAGCGCGACCTGCCAGCGGCGACCCTCGCGCGCGACCCCCGTGACCGCGCCCGCCGCCACCCAGCAGCCGCGCCTGACAACGAGGCCGTCGAGCGCCTCGACTTCCTCTACCAGGTCCGAAAAACGCGCATAGACGAGCTTCTCGCGTCCCTCGCGGTCGGCAAGGCGGCAGAAATGGTCTTCGGCGCGGATCGATGCGAGCGCGCTGCCATCGCCGAACCCCTCGCGGAACAGCAGGCCCTTGGCCGCCCGCGTGCGCTCGCCGCGTGCCATGACGACGAGCAATGCAATGCCGACGATCCCCGCCAGCGCCGCCGTCTGGAGCCAGATGCTCGGCCAGTGGAGCGCCATCGGCTGGCCGACCAGCCGCCCGACCCCTTCGATCTCGAGCGGCATCGGCAGCGAGAAGAGGAAGGCCCCCTCTGCCGCCACGCGTTTCCAGCCGATCCGGGGGGTCGACCGCACGCGGAACCACCAGCCCCACAGGAGGGCGTTGATCCCGAACAGGATCGCCCAGAAGGCCAATCGCTGGCCCAGCGGCATCGCGAACGTGCCGAACGGACCAGACAGGCCGCAGAACAAGGTCGCCACCAGCGTGGCGAGGACCAGTACGCGCTCGGAGCGGCGCGGCAGGGCCCGGTTCGCGAAGCGCTGCGCCGGATTGGCGAAGTCCGCCTTGCTCGGCGGCGTGCCCGCCGTTTTCCTGTCGTCGATCGCCATGCCGCATTGGCTGGCACGGACAGGCAGGGAGATTCAAGATGAAGTGGGGGACATGGATGATCGGCGCCGCGCTGCTGGCGGCGAACCCGGTCGCGGCCCAGGCGCCGGACCATCATGCGGTCATGGCCGAGCAGGTCGAGGCGATGGCGCCGTTTGCCTGGATGGACGGGCACTGGCGCGGAACCGCGTCGCAGGTGGGGCCGGGCGGGCGGATCGAACTGGTCCAGACCGAGCGGGTCGGCCCGTTCCTCGAAGGCAGCGTCAAGGTCGTCGAAGGACGCGGCTACGACCCCGATACCGGCAAGGTCGAGTTCAACGCGCTCGGGGTCGTGCACTACGATACGGCGACCGAGGCTTACACATTGAACGCGGTCGCCAACGGCCAGCGAGGTACCTTCCCGATCGAGCTGCGGGAGAATGGCTTCGACTGGTTCATCGAGCGCGGCCCCGCGAAGATCCGCTACGAGACACGGCTTGAGGAGGGGCGCTGGCACGAGACGGGCTTCGTCGAGATGCCCGGGCGCGAGGAGATGAAGTTCTTCGAGATGACGCTTGAGCGGATCGGCGACAGCGACTGGCCCGTCGCGGGAACGCTGCCCATGGCGGACTAGCCCGGCTCTTGCGAGGGAAGTGCCCCCTGTGTACTAGTTCGATAAGACAGTGAGCAGGGGAGCCTTCCATGAAATTTATTCTCGCCGCGCTGGCGCTGGCGCAGGCCGTGCCCGCCGAAGAAGCCAGGCCGATCCACGTGATGGTGGTAGGCAGCTATCATTTCGCCAATCCCGGGCGGGACGTGCACAACATGGCTGCCGACGACGTGCTGACGCCCGAACATCAGCGCGAACTCGATGCGATGGGTCGCGCGTTGGCGGCGTGGAAGCCGACCAAGGTGATGATCGAACAGCAGCCGGGCGACGAGAGCCAGCTGGTCGCCGATTTCTCCGACGCGTTCGATCCCGCGATCCTCGCCGAGACGCGCAACGAGCGAATCCAGATCGGCTACCGTGTCGCGGGGCTGGCGGGGGTGCCGGTCTATGCGATCGACGAGCAGCCTTCCGAGGGTGAACCCAACTATTTCCCTGTCGGCAGCGTCCAGCAGTTCGCGATGGATCACGGCATGGAAGCCGAAATGCAGGCGATGATGGCCTATGGCGAGGCTGCCGTCGCCGAGATGGCCACCGACATGAAGGCGATGACCATCCCCGCCCATTTCGCCAAGCTCAACACCGCCGAGTCCGCCGCGCGCGCCCATGCACCCTATTTGATGATGATGGCGGCGGGCGATACCGAGGACCAGCCGGGCCCCGAACTCTACGCCTACTGGATGATGCGCAACGCCAAGATCTTCGGCAAGGCGATGCAGGTCGCTGAGCCGGGCGACCGCGTGCTGATCGTCTACGGCATGGGCCACAGCTACTGGCTGCGTCACTTCGCCGCGAAAATGCCGGGCTACAGGTTGGTGGAATCGACGCCCTGGCTCGAGGCCGGCGCGAAGATGCTCGAAGAATGAACGCTCGCGCCTAGTCGAACCATTTTTGCGCGGATTCGCGCCGGTGTGGGCATCCCGGCCAGCAGCAAGGGCGGCGCTTGCCGTCGAGCACCTCTTCCTTGAGGCGCGCGAACCGCTTGTCGCGCGTCTCCTCTTTCTTGGCCGAGGTCATCCAGCAGATATATTCGTTGCGCGCTAGATCGGTGAGGTCGTCCCAACGCGCCGCCAACGCGTCGTCGGCGTCGAGCGCCGCCTGCAATTCGTCGGGAGTGTCGTGCCGGAAGTCCGCGTCTGCCATCGCGGACGCCGTCAGGCGGCTTTCGCGAAGTCGAGTTCGAGCCGGTCCCAGATCTCGACCAGCGCGCCGGTCAGTTCGTCCATCATCTTCTCGGTGTGGCACGGGCCGGGCGTGAAGCGCAGCCGCTCAGTGCCGCGCGGGACGGTCGGGAAATTGATCGGCTGCACGTAGAGCCCGTATTCGGCGAGCAGGATGTCGCTGATCCGCTTGGCCTTGACCGGGCAGCCGACGAGCAGCGGCACGATGTGGGTCACGCTCGGCATCACCGGCAGGTTGGCCTCGGCGAACTTGCGCTTGAGCAGCGCGGCGGCGGCCTGCTGCGCCTCGCGTTCGACGCTCGAGCCCTTGAGATGCCGTACGCTCGCCAGCGCGCCGCCGACCAGGACGGGCGACAGGGAGGTCGTGAAGATGAAGCCCGGCGCGTAGGAGCGGATGCAATCGATGATCATCTTGCTGGCCGCGACATAGCCGCCCATTACGCCGAACGCCTTGCCGAGCGTGCCCTCGATCATGGTGACGCGGTCCGCGACCCCGTCGCGCTCCGAGATGCCGCCGCCCTTGGCGCCGTACATGCCGACCGCGTGGACTTCGTCGAGATAGGTCAGCGCGCCATATTTGTCGGCGAGGTCGCAGATGTCGGCGATCGGCGCGATGTCGCCGTCCATCGAATAGACGCTTTCGAACGCGATCAGCTTGGGCGCGTCGGCCGGCACTTCGAGCAGCAACTGCTCGAGATGCTCGAGATCGTTGTGGCGGAAGACGCGCTTCTCGCAGCCCGAATTGCGGATGCCCGCGATCATCGAGGCGTGGTTGAGCTCGTCCGAAAAGATGATGCAGCCCGGAAGCAGCTTGCCGATGGTCGACAGCGCCGCCTCGTTCGAGACGTAGCCCGAGGTAAACAGCAGCGCGGCTTCCTTGGCGTGGAGGTCGGCGAGTTCTTCTTCGAGCTGGACGTGGAGGTGGGTGTTGCCGCCGATGTTGCGCGTGCCGCCAGAGCCTGCGCCGACCTCGTGGAGCGCTTCTTCCATCGCCGCGACGACCTTGTCGTGCTGGCCCATGCCCAGATAGTCGTTCGAGCACCACACGGTGATCGGCTTGGGGCCGTTATGGCCGTGGAAGCAGCGCGCGTTGGGGTAGGCGCCCTTGGTGCGCAGGATGTCGATGAACACGCGGTAGCGGCCCTCGTCATGGAGCCGATCGATCGCCGCCTTGAAGATGCCGTTATAGTCCACGCGTCTCGTTCCCGCTCTCGCACTCAGTTACGGTTTGGCGGCCCTTTATAGCCACTTGCGGCAATTTACCACACCCGAAGCCCCTAGGGCCTTTGTCGTCAAAGCGTCTTGATCTGGCTCAATCCGAATTTTTCGAGCGCCGGGCGCAGGGTGTCGGGTGGCGGGGCGGTGAATACCGCGATGCCGTCGCCTGCCGTGTCCGGCCAAGGCTGCCCCTTGGTCAGATAGTCGATCCGCCGCGCGATGCCCGCGCCGCCGTCGACGAAGGCGACACCGGGATGCGCTTCCTCGAGCCAGTCGGCGAGGAGGGGGAAATGGGTGCAGGCGAGAACGACCGTGTCGATCTCGGCTCCGTTTGCGGCCTCGAACAAGGGCTGCGCGGCGGCAACCACCTCGTCCTTCGAGACCGTGTCGCCCGCGAGCCTGCGCTCCGCCAGTTCGACCAAGGCCGCCGAGCCGTAGCGGATGACGGTGCAATCGCCCGCGAAATCGCGGCTGAGATTGTCGACATAAGGCTGGCGCACGGTCGCCTCGGTGCCGAGCACGCCGATCACGCGGCTCTTCGAGCGCTCGGCGGCGGGCTTGATCGCCGGGACCGTGCCGACCACCGGGATATCGAGCGCGGCACGGACATGATCGAGCGCGATGGTACTCGCCGTGTTGCAGGCGATGACCGCAAGGCGCGGGCGGAAACGTTCGACCAGCCGCCCGAGAAGGGCCGGAACGCGCGCCGCGATCTCGCCTTCGCTGCGTGTCCCGTACGGGAAGGCGGCATTGTCGGCGGCGTAGACGATCGGGGCATGGGGCAGCAGTGCGCGCGTCGGTCCGAGGATCGACAGGCCGCCAATACCCGAATCGAAGAAGAGGAGGGGGGCGCCGGGCTCCATCGCCCCCATGTGGCCGTCCCTGCGCATCGGTGCAACATTGCGCTGGCGTCACGAAGCCGATAGGCCTCGTGCCATGCCGCCACTCGATCACCTTTTGATGCTCGGCCTCGGTTACCTGCTCGGCTCGATCCCGTTCGGGCTGATCCTCGCGAAAATGGCGGGGAAGGGCGATCTTCGCGACGTCGGCTCCGGCAATATCGGCGCGACCAACGCGGCGCGCGCGGGCGGAAAGGGACTGGGTGCCGCGGTCCTCCTGCTCGATGCGATCAAGGGCGCGGTCGCGGTCGCGCTGGCCAAAACGCAGGTTGGCGATCTTGCCGCCATGTACGCTGCGGCGGGCGCGCTGATCGGCCACCTCTACCCCGTCTGGCTCAGGTTCAGGGGCGGCAAGGGCGTCGCGACCCTGTTCGGCGTCCTCGTCCCGCTGCTGCCGGTCGCGGCGTTGGTCTACGCGCTGGTGTGGATCGGCCTGCTTCTCGTCGTGCGCATTTCTTCGGTGTCGGGCCTCGTCGCTGCCGTATCGGCGCCCGTCACTGCCGCCTTTGCCGGGGCGGAAAATCTCGTACCCATGCTGCTCGGTTTCACGCTTCTCATCGTCTGGAAGCATCGCGAGAATCTGCGACGCCTCGTCGCTGGAAAAGAGCCGCGCATTGGCTCTTCTCGTGAACAATCGAGCGAGACCGACCATCGAGGATCTGACTGATCGCATCCGCCTGATCCGGACCCCCGGCATCGGCCCCGTCACCTATCGCCAGCTCCTCACCCGCTTCGGCTCGGCCCGAGCGGGTATCGAGGCGATCCCCGATCTCGCGCGGCGGGGACGCGGCAAGGCCCCGCGCGTTGTATCCCCCACCGAGGCGGAACGCGAACGCGAACGGGTCGAGCGGTTGGGCGGCCACTATCTTGCGCTCGGCCAGGGGCTCTACCCGCGCCGCCTCGCCGCGCTCGAGGACGCGCCGCCGCTGCTGACCGCAAAGGGCAGACTTAACCTCCTCGACCGTCCTGCCGTCGCGATGGTCGGCGCGCGCAACGCCAGCGCGGCCGCCTGCCGCTTCGCGCGCGGCATGGCGCGCGACCTCGGGCAGGAGGGGCGCGTCGTCGTTTCGGGACTGGCGCGCGGGATCGACAGCGCCGCGCATGACGGTTCGCTTGAGACCGGCACGATCGCGGTCATCGCGGGAGGGCTCGACATCACCTACCCGCCGCAGAACGAGGCGCGCCAGTCAGACATCGCCGAACGCGGCCTGCTGGTCGCCGAGATGCCGCCGGGCACCGAACCGCGGGCGCGCCATTTCCCCTACCGCAACCGCATCATCGCCGGCCTGTCCGACGGCGTGGTGGTGGTCGAGGCCGCGCCGCGCTCGGGTTCGCTGATCACCGCGCGGCTGGCGGCCGAGGCGGGGCGCGAGGTGATGGCGGTGCCGGGCTCGCCGCTCGACCCGCGGGCACGCGGGTGCAACGGGCTGATCCGCGACGGGGCGAGCCTCGTCCAGGACGCGAACGATGTCATCGCCTGCCTGTCGCCCCTCGATGCGCGTGCCAGCGCAGCCGTCGCCGAGGAGCGTGAGCCCGCGCCGCTTCCCGCCGTGCCCGACGATGCGGCGAGCGCCGAGGTCGAGGCGCTGCTCGGGCCGGTGCCCGTGTCGGTCGATGAACTGGTGCGCCAGTCGGGCGTTGCTCTTGCCCAGGTCCAGCTTGCCCTGCTCGAACTCGACCTGGCCGGGCGTCTCGACCGTCATGCAGGGGGTCGGGTCAGTCTCATTCCCGCTTGACGGGATCGCCGCTCGACCGATCATCGCGCGTACACACGTATAGGGAAGCCCCAACTTGAAGCTCGTCATCGTCGAATCGCCGGCCAAGGCCAAGACCATCGAAAAATATTTGGGACCTGGGCACAAGGTGCTCGCCAGCTACGGTCACGTCCGCGACCTGCCGCCCAAGGACGGCTCGGTCGATCCCGACGACGATTTTGCGATGAAGTGGGCGATCAACGCCGACAAGCGCAACAAGGAACAGGTCAAGGCGATCGCCGACGCGGCGGCCGGCGCCGACACGCTGATTCTCGCGACCGACCCCGATCGCGAGGGCGAAGCGATCAGCTGGCACGTCCAGGAACTGCTCGCCAAGAAGAAGGCGCTGCCGGACCACGTCCAGCGCGTCACCTTCAACGCGATCACCAAGTCGGCGGTGACCGACGCGATGGCCGCGCCGCGCGATCTCGATATCGACCTGATCGATGCCTATCGCGCCCGCCGCGCGCTCGACTATCTGGTCGGTTTCACCCTCTCGCCGATCCTGTGGCGCAAGCTGCCGGGCGCGCGTTCGGCGGGCCGCGTCCAGTCGGTCGCACTACGCCTCATCGTCGATCGCGAGCGAGAGATCGAGATGTTCGTGCCGCAGGAATATTGGCAGGTCGGCGCGACGTTCGAGGCTGACGGCACACCCTTCCAGGCGCGGCTGGTCCGGTTCGATGGCGACAAGATCGACCGATTGACGATCGGCGACAAGGGCAGCGCCGACAAGGCCAAGGCGGCGGTCGAGGCGGGACATTTCACGGTCTCGAGCATCGAGACCAAGCCGCTCACGAAGAACCCGCCGCCGCCTTTCACGACCTCGACGCTGCAGCAGGAAGCGGCGCGCAAGTTGGGCTTTTCCGCCAGCCACACGATGAGCCTCGCACAGCGGCTCTACGAGGCGGGCGCGATCACCTACATGCGTACCGACGGCGTGCAGATGGCGGGCGAAGCGCTCTCGGCGGCGCGGCGCGCGGTCGCGGATCGCTATGACGCGGGCTATCTCCCGGACAAGCCGCGCCAGTACAAGTCGAAGGCCAAGAATGCGCAGGAAGCGCACGAGGCGATCCGCCCGACCGACTTCTCGCGAGATCATGCCGCGAGCGGCGACGAGGCGCGGCTCTACAACCTGATCTGGAAGCGCGCGCTCGCCTCGCAAATGGCGGCCGCGCGCCTCGAGCGCACGACGATCGAACTGGTCGACGGCACCGGTCGCTGCACGCTGCGCGCGACGGGCCAGGTGGTGAAGTTTCCGGGCTTCATCGCGCTCTACGAGGAAGGCCGCGACGACGCCGAGAGCGAGGACGAGGGCCGGATGCCGATGATGTCTGAGGGCGACGCGCCGGCCAAGACCAAGGTCGAGGCGACCCAGCACTTCACCCAGCCCCCGCCGCGTTTCTCCGAGGCGAGCCTCGTCAAGCGGCTCGAGGAGCTCGGCATCGGGCGCCCGTCGACCTATGCTGCGACGCTCCAGACGCTGAAGGACCGCGAGTATGTGCGGCTCGACAAGCAGCGCTTCGTGCCGGAGGAGAGCGGGCGTCTCGTGACGGCCTTCCTCGAGCGCTTCTTCGAACGCTACGTGAACTACGACTACACCGCCGAACTCGAGGAAGAGCTCGACGACATCTCGGGCGGCCGGCTCGACTGGCAGCGGATGCTCGGCGACTTCTGGCGCGACTTCAAGCCCAAGGCTGGCGAGGTCATGGAACAGAAGCCCTCCGACATCACCGCCGCGCTCGACGACTTCCTTTCGCCCTGGCTGTTCCCGGACAAGGGCGACGGATCGGACGCGCGCGCCTGTCCCAAATGCGACGACGGCACGCTGTCGCTGCGCGGGGGCAAGTTCGGCGCGTTCGTCGCCTGCTCCAACTATCCCGAGTGCAAATATACGCGGCCCTTCGGTGTGCGCGGCGAAGCGGCGCAGGACGGGCCGATGGAACTGGGCGAGGGGATCGAACTCAAGGTCGGTCGCTTCGGTCCCTATGTCGAACAGGAAGTCGACGGGGAGAAGAAGCGCGCCTCGCTGCCCAAGGACGTGCCGAGCGATGCGCTCGACCTGGCGATGGCGAAGAAGCTCCTGTCGCTGCCGCGCACGCTGGGCGACCATCCCGAGACGGGCAAGCCGGTGACGGCGTCGATCGGGCGCTACGGGCCCTACCTGGCGCATGACGGCAACTATGCGCGGCTCAAGTCGACCGCGGACGTGTTCGAGACCGGCATGAACCAGGCTGTCGTGCTGCTCGCCGAGGCCGCGGCCAAGAAGGGCGGCGGGGGGCGCGGGAGCCGCGAACCGCTGAAGGTCCTAGGCAAGCATCCGGCGAGCGAGGCCGAGGTCAAGGTGATGGACGGGCGCTACGGGCCCTACGTCACCGACGGCAAGACCAATGCGACGCTGCCCAAGGGGACCGAGCCCGAGGGCCTTACGCTCGAGGAAGCGGTGCGGCTGATCGACGAAAAGGCCGCCAAGGGTCCCGCCAAGAAGCGCCGGACCACGCGCAAGAAGAAGGCCTAGTCCCTCCCCTGGCCGCACGCGCGGCAGGCGGGGTCGGCGGCGATCTTGATCTGCCGCCAGCTCGCTTGCACGCCGTCGAACAGATGGAGCGAGCCCGCGCTGTCGGGACCGATCCCCGCGAGGTGGCGGATGGCGAGCATGGCGGCGAAGCTTCCCATGGTCAGCGTCAGCGCGCCCAGCACGCCCAGTTCGGCGCAGGTGTCGCAATCGTCCGCATCGAACGCGTCGCCGACGAAGCAGCGATAGCAGGGCTGGCCCTTGAACAGGGCGACCTGTCCCTGGAATTGCTGGCCGGCTGCCGAAATCAGCGGGATTCCGAGCGAAACGCAGGCGTCGGACACGGCGAGGCGGGTGGCGAAGTTGTCGGTGCCGTCGATGACGAGGTCGTGGCCTTCGAGCAAGGTAGCGGCATTGTCGGCATCGATGCGCACGCCGTGGGTGTCGAACGCGACGTGCGGATTGCGCGCGGTAGCCCAGTCCTCGGCGAGGTCGGTCTTTGCCTTGCCGACATCCTCGGTGCGGTAGAGGGGCTGGCGCTGGAGGTTGGAGAGGTCGACGTCGTCTGCATCGATCAGGGTGAGGCGGCCGATGCCGGCGCCCACCAGCGCGGGAAGAACCCCGGCACCGATCCCGCCTGCGCCGACGAGCGCGACGCGCGCGGCCTTCAATGCCTTCTGCCCGTGCCCGCCCAGCTGGGGCAGGACGATGTGCCGCGCGTAGCGGTCGAGTTCGTCGTCGCTGAGGCTGGTCACTGGCCGGTCGAGCCGAACCCCCCGGCACCGCGCGCCGTGTCATCGAGTTCCTCGACTTCGGCGAAGGAGGCGCGGGTGACTGCGGCAGGGACGATCTGGGCGATGCGCTCGCCGCGCTTGATCACGAACGGCTCGCCGCCATGGTTGATCAGCAGCACCTTCAGTTCGCCGCGATAGTCGCTGTCGATCGTGCCGGGCGTGTTGGGAACGGTGACGCCGTGCTTGAAGGCGAGGCCCGAGCGCGGGCGCACCTGGATCTCGTAGCCGTCGGGGATGGCGACGCGAAAGCCGGTCGCGACCGGGTGACGCCCACCGGGCGGGATGATCACGTCCTCGGCAGACACCACGTCCATCCCCGCCGCGCCGTCGGTGGCATAGGTGGGAAGGGGCAGGTCTTCGCCATGCGGAAGGCGGGCGATCTGGATCGAGATGGTCATGAGAGGCTTTCCGAAATTCTGGTGACAAGATGCTGGGCGACCGCGTCTTTCGACGCTTCGTCCCAATCCTCGCTGCCGTCGGCGGTGACGAGGTGGATGCGGTTGCGGTCCCCACCCATGACATCGCCCGAGACGTCGTTGGCGAGGACCCAGTCGGCCTTTTTGCGCGCCCGCTTGGCGGTCGCGTTGGCGACGACATCGTCGGTTTCGGCGGCAAAGCCGACGAGGAGGCCGGGGCGGTCGGGATGCTCGCCCAGTTCGGCGAGGATGTCGGGATTGCGCTCGAATTGGAGGTCGGGCGCGCCCGCGTCCTTCTTGAGCTTGGTGTCGGATGGCTCGACCCGCCAGTCGGCGACTGCGGCGACCATGATGGCGACATCGGCGGGCAGCGCGCCCATTACCGCGTCGCGCATCTCGCGCGCGGTCTCGACGTCGATGCGGGTGACGCCTGCGGGCGTGGCGAGCACCACAGGGCCCGCGACCAGCGTGACGCGCGCACCGGCAGCGGCTGCGGCGCGGGCGATGGCGAACCCTTGCTTGCCCGAGGACCGGTTGGCGATGACGCGCACCGGATCGATGGGTTCGTGCGTCGGGCCTGCGGTGACGAGCACGTGGCGACCCGAAAGCGGCCCGTCGGGGCCCGCCAGTGGCGCGGTGGTGGCCTCCCCGAGCGGGAGCGCGGCGAGGATCGCTTCGGGATCGGGCAGGCGGCCCGGGCCGAATTCACCGCACGCCATCGCGCCCTCGTCGGGATCGAGCACGGTAATGCCGTCGGCGCGCAATTGTGCGACGTTGCGCTGGGTCGCGGCGTGCTGCCACATGCGCACGTTCATCGCAGGCGCCACGGTGACCGGCTTGTCGGTCGCGAGCAGCAGCGTGGTAGCGAGATCGTCGGCAACGCCCGCCGCCATCTTGGCGAGAAGGTCGGCGGTGGCCGGGCAGACGAGCACGTGGTCGGCGGCGCGCGAGAGCTGGATGTGGCCCATCTCGGCCTCGTCCTTCAGGTCCCACAGCGAGGTATAGACCGGGCTTTCGGCAAGCGCGGCAAGGCTCATCGGAGTGACGAAATGCGATCCGCCGTTGGTCAGGACGGGGGTCACCTCGTGGCCCTGCTTGCGCGCCAGGCGGATGAGCTCGGCAGCCTTGTAGGCGGCGATCCCGCCCCCGACGATGAGCAGCAGGCGGGCCATCAGCGCACCTCCCCAGCGAGGGAAAGTCTACGCAGGGTCGGCCTTCCGGCGCAGGGCGCAGGAAGGGTTATCGCGGGCTGCGAGACGAATTGACGGCGAGTCGTCGGCATGCCGGGGAGGGTGGCGGGCGAAATCCCAATAGGGAAGGCTTTTTCGCGCCCATCGGCGCCGCGACGCGTCAGCCCTTGATGCGGTGACGCTGCGGCTTGCCCTGGCGGCGCTCGTGACGCTCGCGGTTCTTCTGCTGCTGGTGCTTGCGGCGCGAGGGTCCGCCCTTGGGCGCCTGCGGGGCAGGACCGCGCAGCTGCTGCTCGATCACCATGCCCTCGTCCTCGGGCGCGATGGTGGCGCGCTTGAGCGCATCGAGAAAGCCCGGCACGGCGCGCGACTTCACTTCGAAATAGCTGTCGGCCGCCGCGATGCGGATCGCGCCGATCTCGTTGCGCGTGATGTGGCCGTAGCGGCAGATCACCGGGAGCAGCCAGCGCGGGTCGGCATTGTGGCGGCGACCGGCATTGATGCGGAACCAGACGCTGTCCTCGAACCCTTCGCGCGGCTGAGGCGCACCGTCGGGCTTTTCGCCCCGCTGCGGGCGCCTGATGATATCCTCGGGTTCGGGAAGGTCGGATTTGAGCGCGCGAGCGAGCGCAAGCGCCATCGCCTCAGGGGTCAGCGCGTCGGCCAATTCGGCAGCGAACTCGGTTTCATCGGGCGTGGGATCGTCGGGCAGCGCAAGCTTGGCGAACAGGCGGTCGCGGTCGGCGGCGCGCACGGTTTCGGGCGTCGGCGGTTCGATCCACTCGGCGCGGATCCCGGCGTGGCGCAGCATCGATTCGACGCGGCGCTGCGCGCGGTAGGGGACCATCAGGATGGCGGTGCCCTTGCGACCCGCGCGCCCGGTGCGGCCCGAGCGGTGCTGGAGCGCTTCCGCGTCGCGCGGCAGCTCGACATGGATGACGAGGCTGACCGAGGGCAGGTCGATGCCGCGCGCGGCGACGTCGGTCGCGACGCAGACGCGCGCGCGCTTGTCACGCAGCGCCTGCAGCGCGCGGTTGCGTTCGGACTGGCTCATCTCGCCCGACAGCGAGACCGCGGCGAACCCGCGCTCGTGGAGGCTCGAATGAAGTCGGCGGACCGCCTCGCGCGTGGCGCAGAACAGGATCGCGGTGTCGGCCTCGTGGAGGCGCAGCAGGTTGACCACCGCATGTTCGAGGTCGGACGGGGCGAGCAGCATCGCCTGGTAGGCGATGTCGGCATGCGCCTCGCGCTCGGCGAGCGTCTCGATGCGCAGCGGATCGTCGGTGTAGCGCTTGGCGAGCGCGACGATCGGCTTGGGCATGGTCGCCGAGAATAGGAGGGTGCGGCGCTCCTTGGGCGTCGCGTCGAGGATTTCCTCGAGTTCCTCGCGAAAGCCCATGTCGAGCATCTCGTCGGCCTCGTCGAGGACGGCGGTGCGGATCGCCGAAAGATCGAGCGCGCCGCGTTCGAGGTGGTCGCGCAGGCGCCCGGGCGTGCCGATGACGAGGTGCGCGCCGCCCTGCAGCGCGCGGCGCTCCTTGAACGGGTCCATCCCGCCGACGCAGGTGACGATGCGCGCGCCGGCTTCGGCATAAAGCCAGGCGAGTTCCTTGGCGACCTGGAGCGCGAGCTCGCGGGTCGGGGCGATGACGAGGCCGAGCGGCGCGACGGCGAAGGGGAGGCGGTCCTCTTCGAGCAGGTCGTGCGCCATGGCGAGGCCGAAGGCGACGGTCTTGCCAGAGCCGGTGCGCGCCGAGACGATGAGGTCGCGGCCGTGGGCCTCCGGGGCGGCGGCGGCGGACTGGACGGGGGTCAGCGTATCGTAGCCGCGCGCGTCGAGCGCGGCGGCGAGCGCCGTGGGAATTTGATGGGGCATGGCGCGCGCCTTAGGCGCAATCGCGCGGGGGCGAAAGGTAAATGTCTGGATTTGCGTAAAAAGTGGGCTTGGTCAGGACGCGGGTGCGCGCAGCGGGGAGAGCGGCATGTCGACGGCGGCGCCGAATTCCCGCGCCTCGCGATCGATCCTCGCCGCGTAGCGGGCGTCGATCGCGCGGAAACGCGGATTATCGCGCAGCGAGGCGTAGATGGGGTTCGACGCGAGCGATGGCGGACCGACCGGATCTGCGAGGCGAGGGTCGATCGCGATCATCCAGTCGCGGCGGCTCGCTTCCTCGATCAGCAGCAGCGCTTCGTCGCGATTGCCGGCGAGGGTCTCGAGGCGCGCGCGGCGCTCGAGCATCGTGCCGGGCGTCGCGCGCGAGCGCTTGATGGCACGGGTCATGTCGAGCGCGACGTCGAGGATACGCTCGGCATCCTGCGTGCGGCCCTGCGCGCGCATCGCCAGGACGAGCCAGGGCGACCATTCGACGAAGGCCAGCCGACCGTATTTGTGCCGCGCCATCAGCGCTTCCGGACTGCCATAATTGTCATCGTAGAAGTCGACGACCTCCCCGCTCCGCCCGGTCGAGACCAGGCGCTCCATCGAGATGTCGCCGATCGGAAGGAACCAGGCACCGACGCGATTGACCGTGTCCCATTGCGCGTAAGGCTCGGCGGGGATGTTGCCCGCGGCGATCCGGGCGATAATCGCGCCGCGTCGCTTGCCCAGCAGTAGCGGCGCGTAGCCCATGCGCATGATCGCCGCGTCGGCAAGGTTCTCGTAGGTGCGCACGTCGGCCTCGCCGGCTGCGCGAGACGCCTGGCGCATCGCGACCGCGAAAGTCGACCAGTCGCCTTCCATCCCGGCCAGCAGGGCCCGAGCGGCCTCGCGGTTGCCGGGGCGGCGGTTGGATTCGCCGTAGCGTTCGAGCCAGCGGCGCGCGTCGTCCCCCCGTCCCGAGCGCCAGGCGATGTAGGCGTGGGTGGGAAGCTTGAAGTCGTCGGGGGCCAGTTGGGCGAAGCGGCTCGAGGCTTCGAGCATGCGCTCGTGGTCGAAGGCGAGTTCGGCGGACAGGGCCGCGAGGTGCCAGTGATGCGCGTTGCCCGGGTCGAGCGCGATCGCCTTGTCGAGCAGGGCGAGTGCGAGGTCGGGGCGCTGGGGCTGGTCGAAGAAGATGTGCAGCGCGGCCTCGGTATGGAGCAAGTAGGGATTGTCCGGATCGAGGCGGCGCGCGCGGTCGAACAGGATATCGGCCGTCGCCGCGTTGACGTGCGGGTCCTTGCTTTCGAGCCCGAACTCCTCCTGGAATCGGCGTCCCATGGCGAGCATCGCCCAGGCCCCTGCCATGTCGGGGCGCCGCCGGGTCAGGGCGCTCATCGAATCGATCGCTTCGGCGATCGCGGCGCTATCGCCCTTTTCGTAGGCGGACAGCGCGTCGGACAGCAGCGCGTGATCGGCAGCCTCGACCGTTTCGGTCACGCTCGGGCCCGACCGCTCGACGAAGGTCGCGACGAGGATCGATCCGCCCAGAAGTGCGAGCGCGCCCGCGAGGGCGAGCGTCCAGCGGGCGGGTCGATCCCTCGGGGCGAGCGGCTCGGTCTCGCGACCGGCGAGACGATAGCCCACCTTGGGGACGGTCTCGATCTCGAAGCGTTCCTCGTCGAGTTCGCGGGCGAGCTTGCGCAATTGCGAGATGACGCGGCTGATCGCGTTGTCGGAGACGTTGAGCCCGTCCCAGCAAGTCCCGATCAGGTCCTCGCGGGAGAGGATGTCGCCATCGGCACGGTGAAGCGCGACAAGGACCTGCATCGCGCGTGGTTCGATGCGGTGTTCCTGGCGCTGGCGATCGATGACGAGAAGCGAGGCGGGGTGGATTTCGGCACCGCCGAGCAGGAAGGGGTCGAGATGCGCAAGGACGATGCGGCCGTCCTCGAAGGCGGCCGGCCCGGGAGAGTCTCCTTGGGTCCAGACAAGGTTCAACGCACTTCCCCAATCTTGCCGCAGGTTAGTCCCGCGCGCGGCAAAACGGAAGAAATCACCCCGTCATCACGAAAAAATCACGTCGCTCGGGTCAGGAAAGCGTGCCCGCGAGAAGCATCGCCGCGGCGCCTACCGCGCCCGCAAGGAGCGCGGTGAACGCGTAGCCGAGCCAGCTGCCGCCGCGGATGACCTGCACCTCGGGAAGCGGCGGGGGCGGGGGCGCGGCGCCCGGTTCGGGGTAGCTCGCGTCGATCTTGTCGATGAGGTGGGGGAGCTTCTTCAACGAGCGCACGATGTCGACGATGCGGTCGGCGAGATAGGCCTCGGGACCGAGCTCGGTGCGCAGCCAGTCCTTGAGGAACGGTTCGGCCGCTTCCCACATGTTGATGTCGGGATCGAGCGCGGTGGCAACGCCTTCTTCCATCACCATCGTCTTCTGGAGGAGGAGGAGATGGGGCTGGGTCGCCATGTCGAAATCGCGGGTGATCGCGAACAGGCCCTCGAGCATGCGCCCGACGCTGATATCCTTGACCGGAAGGCCGCGAATCGGCTCGCCTACGGCGCGCAGCGCGGTCGCGAACTCGTCGACATTGTGGTGCGAGGGCACGTACTGCGCTTCGAAATGAATTTCGGCGACGCGGCGGTAATTGCCGGTGATGAGGCCGTAGAGGATTTCGGCGAGCCACAGCCGTGCGCGGCGGTCGATGCGCCCCATGATGCCGAAATCGACCGCGGCCAGGCGCCCGTCTGGCAGCGCGAACAGGTTGCCCTGATGAAGGTCGGCGTGGAAGAAACCGTCGACGACCGCCTGGCGCAGGAAGGCGCGCACGAGGATCTCGGCAAGCTGCTTCAAGTCATGGCCCGCCGCGATGAGCTCGTCGCGCTTGGTCAGCTTGATGCCCTCGATCCACTCCATGGTGAGGACACGGCGCGCGGTGCGGCTCCAGTCGATCTCGGGGACCATGAAGCCGGGTTCGGCGATCATCTTCTCCTTGAGCTCGGAGGCCGAAGCCGCCTCGCGCTGGAGATCGAGTTCGCGGCGAGTCCATTGCTTGAAATAAGCGATGACCTGGCGCGGGCGCAGCCGCTCGGCCTCGCCGCCCAGCAGTTCGACATGGGCAGCGGCCCATTCGTAGGTCTCGATGGCGTCGGCGAACACGTCCTCGATGCCTGGGCGCAGCACCTTGACCGCGACTTCGCGGCCTTCGGTGGTGACGGCGTGGTGGACCTGCGCGATCGAGGCGGCCCCGACCGGCTCCTCGTCGAATTCGGCGAACAACGTCTCGAGCGGGGCTTCGAGCGCCTTTTCGACCGCTCGGCGCACGTCGGCGAAGGGGGCGGGCGGCAGCGAATCCTGGAGCTTGAGGAGGTTGGTGGCCGCTTCCTCGCCGACAAGGTCGGGGCGGGTGGCGAGCGCCTGGCCGAGCTTGATGGCGGCGGGGCCGATTTCCTGGAGCGCGGCGGCATAGTCGGGCTTGGCGGGAATGCTGGCACCGAAGCGGGCGATGCGCGCCAGCCGCTTGGCCCCGGGCGGGGTAAGCGGATCGCGCTCGATCCCGGTCAGCGCGCCGTGGCGGGCCAGCGTACGGCCCCAGCGCATGAGGCGGAACAGGTGGGTCAGCGAACCGGCCATCGACGCGCTAGATCTTCCAGCCGCCATGGATGGCGACAAGGCCGCCGAGAATGGGTTCGACGCTCGTCGAGACGAAGCCGGCCTCGCGGATCATCGCCTCGAAGTCGTGCATGCGCGGGAAGCGGCGGATAGATTCGACGAGATACTGGTAGCTGTCCGCGTCGTCGGCGACGGCCTTGCCGATCTTCGGGATCACGTTCTCGGAATAGAGTTCGTAGGCCTTGCCGAAACCCGGCCATTCGCTGGTCGAGAATTCGAGGCAGTAGAAGCGGCCGCCGCGCTTCAAGACGCGGTGCGCCTCCCTGAGGGCTGCAGGAATGTCGGTGACGTTCCGGATGCCGAACGCGATCGTGTAGGCGTCGAAGCTCGCATCCTCGAAGGAGAGATCTTCCGCATTCTCGACCTGCCAGGCGAGCGGCAGACCGGGCTTCTTCTCGGCGCGCTCCATGCCGACGGCGAGCATGTCGGGATTGATATCCGAGACGGAGACATGCGCGCCCTTCTTGGCCATGCGGAACGCGATGTCGCCCGTGCCGCCCGCCATGTCGAGAATGGCCTCGCCGGGGCGCGGCTTCACCTTGGCGACGAAGCGGTCCTTCCACAGCCGGTGCATGCCGCCGCTCATAAGGTCGTTCATGACGTCGTAGCGGCGCGCGACCGAGCTGAACACGCCACCGACGAGGCGCTGTTTCTCGTCGCGGTCGACCAGGCGGTCGCCGAACTGGACTTTGTCGTCGCTCATGGGGGCGGCCCTAGCAGGGCTTGGCGGTGCGACAAAGCCGCTTTATCGCGTGGCGCCATGCCGGAACTTCCCGAAGTCGAAACGACCGTGCGCGGTCTCGAACGCGTCCTCGACGGCCAGCGCATCGCGCGGGTCGAGGTGCGTCGGCCCGACCTGCGCCGGCCATTTCCGGATGGGCTGGGGCAGCGGCTGACGGGGGCGCGCGTGACCGGCCTGTCGCGCCGCGCCAAGTTCGGACTGGTCGCGACCGACCGCGGCGAGACGATGATCTTCCACCTCGGCATGTCGGGGCGCTGGCGGATCGATCCCGACGAGATCGGGGCCCACGACCACCTGGTGCTGGAGACGCAGGAGGGGCGGCGCCTGGCGCTCAACGACCCGCGCCGGTTCGGGTCGGTCGACCTGGTGGCAAACGACTCGCTCGACGCCTTCCAGCCGTTCGTCGGACTGGGGCCCGAACCGCTCGGCGAGGCGATCGACGGGGCGTGGCTCAAGGACAGGTTCGCGGGGCGCAGCGCGGCGGTGAAGCTGCTGCTGCTCGACCAGCGTATCGTCGCGGGGCTGGGCAATATCTATGCGTGCGAGGCGCTCTACCGCGCGCGCATCGACCCGCGCCGCGCGGGCGGGCGGATCGCGAAAGCGCGGCTCGATCTGCTGGCGGCGGCGATCCCGCAAGTGCTCGAGGAAGCGATCGCGGCGGGGGGATCGACGCTGCGCGACTTTGCCGCCCCCGACGGCGAACTCGGCTATTTCGCCAAGTCGTTCGACGTCTACGGGCGCGAGGGCGAGGCGTGCCGTTCGTGCGCGGGCGCGGTAAAGCGGATCGTGCAGGGCGGGCGATCGACCTTTTTCTGCCCTTCCTGCCAGCGCTAGAGTGTTGACGGATGGCGCCCTTGTCGCTAGGGGAGCGCCAACCCGGTGCGAGCTGGACAGCAACGCGCCGTTTTTTCATTGAACGCACAACGATTTAGACAGGACGAGGTCACACTATGGCGAACACGCCGCAAGCCCGTAAGCGCATCCGCCGCAATGCGCGTCGTGCGGAGATCAACGGTTCGCGCGTGAGCCGTATCCGCACCTTCATCAAGGCCGTTGAAACCGCCATCGCCGGCGGCAAGAAGGCCGACGCGGAAGCCGCGCTCAAGGCCGCGCAGCCCGAGATCGCCCGCGGCGTCGCCAAGGGTGTGATGCACAAGAACACCGCGTCGCGGAAGGTCAGCCGCCTGTCGAAGCGGGTCGCTTCGCTCGGTTAACTCCGCGTTTACCGCAGGTTCGACACGGGCCGTCGGCGAGAGCCGGCGGCCCGTCTCGATTCAGGACTTCATGAAAAGCCAGCATTTCCCGCGATTCGCATTTCGGGGTTCTGGCAGCATGAAGAGGGAAAGCCCAGAAAACCGTCGTTTCTGCAATTTTTCGCGGCTTTTCAGTGTCAAGACTGTTTATTTCACATTTATGAAAAAACGGGGGTTGAAAGCGCCCCCCGCGCGTCCTTAAAAATAGTCTTCCGGGCGCGATTCCGTCCCCGGGGGGCAAGTCAGAGGGTACCGTTTCGGCGCCGGGTCCATGTGATCCGCGCGACGGGTGACCTTTGCCTGTCTGAGGCAACTTCAAGGAGGCGCGAGCCAGTGCAGGGCGAAGGACAGGTTGCGCGCCAGGACAAGGGCAGGGAGGTCGTTGCGACCCCGCTCGATGCCGCCTGGGAAACCATTCGCGCGAACCTTCGCCGGGACTGCGGCGCACGCACTTTCGACGGCTGGCTCAAGCCCGCCGAGCTCGGCGACTTCGATGCCGAGAGCGGCGAACTGTCGATCGTCATGCCGAGCCAGTTCATGGCCGACTGGGTCACTTCGCATTTCGGCGACCGCCTCCAACTGGCCTGGACCAGCGCGCTGCCGATCGTCACGTCGGTCAAGGTGGTTGCCGCCGCCGATGGTCCGCGTCCGTCGCCGCTTCTGATTCTCGAGGACACGCCGAAGGCCGAGCCGGCCAGCGCGGGCGCGAGCGCCGAGCGTGATCCCTCCGCGCCCAATTTCGATTCGCGCTACCGTTTCGAGACCTTCGTCGTCGGCAAGGCGAACGAAGTCGCCGCGACGGCTGCCCGCACGCTGGCGAGCGCGGACCGCGTGGGCTTCAACCCGCTCTTCCTCCACGGGGGCACGGGCCGGGGCAAGACCCACCTGCTGCACGCCATCGGCCAGGCTTTCCTCGAGGCCAATCCAGGCGCGCGCGTCGTGTCCATGTCGGCCGAGAAGTTCATGGTCGAGTTCGTCCGCGCGCTGCGCGAGAACGACACGATCGGCTTCAAGCATCGTCTGCGCAGCGCCGACCTCCTGCTGATCGACGACGTCCAGTTCATCGCGGGCAAGGACTCGACGCAGGAAGAATTCTTCCACACGATGAACGAGATCATCACCGCGGGCCGCCGCCTGGTGATCACCTCGGACCGTGCGCCGCAGGATCTCGACGGCATCGCGCCGCGCATCCTCTCGCGCCTGTCGTGGGGCCTCGTCGCCGACATCAACCCGGCCGATTACGAGCTGCGCCTCAACATCGTGCGCGCCAAGCTCGACGCGCTGCCGGGGGTCGAGATGCCGCCGGCGGTGATCGAGTTCCTCGCGCGCCGCATTTCCAACTCGATCCGCGAGCTCGAGGGCGCACTGAACCGCATCGCCGCCTACGCGATGATGACGGGACGCGAGATCGACGTGCCGTTCGTCGAGGAAGTCCTCGCCAACGTGCTGCGCGCTAACCAGCGCCGCATCTCGATCGACGAAATCCAGACGCAGGTCGCCGAGCATTTCCGCATCCGGAAAGCCGAGATGACCTCAGCCAGACGCGCCCGCGAAGTGGCCCGGCCGCGGCAGGTCGCCATGTACCTGTCCAAGCAGCTGACTCCCAAGTCGCTGCCCGATATCGGCCGTCGCTTCGGCGGGCGCGACCATACGACGGTGATCCATGCCGTGAAGCAGATCGAGCGGCTGCGCGCCGCCGACGCCGAGCTGGACGCCGACATCCGCCTGCTGACCCGCCAGCTCGAAGGCTGACGAAGGGCAACCCCTGTCCAGTCCCCAACTGGCATGAAAAAGGCCCGCCGGTACATGTGACCGGCGGGCCTTGATCGTTTCCGTCGCGGAAGGCGCGCCCTAGCGCTCGTCCTTGTCCGGCTTGACCGTGATGCGGACCGTTTCGCCGGACTTGCCCGGGAAGTCGGTGAACATCGCGGTGACGAGGTTGGGCATCAGCGTGCCCAAGTCGTCGGTGCGCGAACGCGCCTGCGCGGTGCCTTCGAACAGCATCTGGCTGTCCGCGGTGCGGCGGATGTCGAGCTCGAGCTCGCTGCGATACTCGGTGTAGCTCTGGATGCGCTGGCCGTAGGGCGAGAACCAGAACGGATCGTCCCAGCCATAATAGAAGGCGCGGCGCGGCCCGTAATAGCGATAGCGCGAATAATAGGGGCGATAGCGCGAGTAATAGAACGGCGCCCGGGCACCCCAGTAGCTGCGATAGGCGTAGCTGTCGTACAGCGGGTCGTGGACGATGCGCGTGCGACCGTCGTCGACGTCGTAGCCGACCTGGACGACCATGGTGGCATCCTCGATCGAGGCGGCCGGCGCATAGCCCTGCTGCTGCATCGCGTTGCTGACCAGCGCCGAGAAGCGCTCGAATTCGAGGCTGCCGATCTTGGCGGCATCCTTGGGTACGACCACGAAGCTCTGGCCCGCCGTCGCCGGCATGGCCTGATAGCGGCTGACCTTGGTCGGCAGCCCGGTGGCGCACGCCGAGAGGCCCATGATGGCCACGCTCGCGAGCGCCGCTTTCACAAATTTACGCATGACAGATCCCTCGCCATAAACCGTTGTTCTGGCGGGGTTATAACACGTTTCGTCGTGAACGCATGCTTAAGCCCGAACGTCGGGTCAGCGACTCAGGCCGACCGCTTTCTTGGCCGCTGCAACAGTGGGAATGGCAAGCTCGCGCGCGCGCGCTGCGCCCGCATCGAGAATGCGGTCGAGCTCCGCGGGATCGCGGCGGAACTCCTCGAGCCGGGCGCGAAGCGGCGAGAGCAGGCCGACCAGCGCATCGGCGAGCACCGGCTTGAAGTCACCGAAGCCCTTGCCGGCATGCTCGGCGAGCACCGCGTCGACGCTGCGATCCTCGATCGCGGCGAGGATGCCGACGAGGTTCTTGGCCTCCGGCCGCGCCTCGAGGCCCTTGGCGGTCTCGGGCAGCGGCTCGGGGTCGGTCTTCGCCTTGCGGACCTTCTGCGCGATCGTGTCGTCGTCGTCGGTCAGGTTGATACGGGTCATGTCGCTTTCCGCCGACTTCGACATCTTCTCGTTGCCGTCGCGCAGCGACATGACGCGGGCTGCCGCGCCGCCGCCGATGAACGGCTCGGGCGCGGTGAACAGCTCGACGCCATAGTCGTTGTTGAACTTCATCGCGATGTCGCGGGCGAGCTCGATATGCTGCTTCTGGTCGTCGCCCACGGGGACATGGGTCGCGTTGTAGAGCATCACGTCGGCAGCCTGGAGGACGGGGTAGGTGTAGAGGCCGACGCTCGCCGTCTCCTTGTTCTTGCCGCTCTTCGCCTTGAACTGCGTCATGCGGTTGAGCCAGCCGATGCGCGCGGTGCAGCCGAGGATCCATTGCAGTTCGGCATGTTCGGGCACCTGGCTGTGAGCGAACAGGGTCGATTTGGCCGGATCGACACCGCTGGCGAGCAAGGCGGCGGCCATCTCGCGGATGTTCGCGCGTAGCTTGGTCGGATCGTTGTAGACCGTGATCGCGTGGAGGTCGGCGAGGAAGAAGAGGCATTCGGCCTCCTCCTGCATGCGCACCCAGCGCAGGATCGCGCCCAGCAGGTTGCCGAGGTGAAGGTCGCCGGTGGGCTGGATGCCCGAAACTACACGCATCTGGGTCATTGGGTGTCCGTGGTCACTTTCTTCTTGCGAAGGAGGATGAGGATATCCTCCTTGTCCATCGCGCCGATCGTCCAGGCGATGGCGAAATAGACGATGCCGCCGACGCCGACCAGCGCGAGCGTGCCGACGAGGCGGCGCCCGACCGAGGCGGCGAACCAGCCGTCGAGCAGGCCGCGCGTCACGTAGATCGCGGCGCCCATCGCGGCGGCCGCGGCGAGCTGCTTGACGAGCCGCGCGGCGAGCCAGCCCTCGAGCCGGAAATGGCCGCGGCGGGCGAGGAGCACGTAGAGGATCAGCGCGTTGAGCCACGCCGCGATCGCGGTCGAAACGGGCAGGACGAGGATACCGTACGTGTCGATCAGCGCGAAGTTGGCGACGACGCCGAGCCCGAGCGTACCCATCGCGACAAACACCGGAGTCTTGACGTCCTTGCGCGCGTAGAAGCCGGGCGCGAGCACCTTGATCATCACGTAGGCGGGAAGCCCGGTGACAAGCAGCGAAAGGACCATCGCGCTGGTTGCGGCATCCTCTGCGGTGAAGCGGCCGCCTTCGAACAGCACGGTCATGATCGGGCCCGCCGCGACCATCAGCGCGATGGTCGCGGGGATGGTCAGCAGCATCGCAAGCTCGGTCGCGCGGCCCTGCACGTTGGCGGCCTGGACCGGCTTGTCCTGCCCGATGAAGCGGCTGATCGAGGGGAGGATGGCGGTGCCGATCGCCGAGCCGACGAGCGCCAGCGGAAGCTGGTTCAGGCGGTCGGCCTGGCTCAGGTAGACATAGCTTCCCTCGGGCAGGCGCGTGGCAAAATAGGCGTAGAACATCTGGCTGACATAATAGCCGCCCGCGCCGAGCATGGCGGGGAGGATGATGACCAGCAGTTCCTTGACGCGCGGGGTCATGCGCGGTGGCAGGATGCGCAGCGTCAGCCCGGCGCGCTTGGTCGCCGCGATCAGCAGGATGAGCTGGAGCACGCCGCCCGCGATCACCGCCCATGCCATCGCGAAGGCGGTGGCGGGCCCGCCGTCGCGCACCAGCAGCAGCGCACCGACGAGGCACACGTTGAGCAGGGTCGGCGCGAAGGCGGCGGCCGTGAAGCGGTGGAGCGAATTGAGGATGCCGCTGAACAGCGACACCATCGCGATGAAGATGAGGTAGGGGAAGGTAATCCGGGTGAGCGCGACCGCGAGCGCGCTCTTTTCCGGATCGTCCGCCCAGCCGGCCGCCGCAACCGCGACAACCGCGGGCATCGCGATCACGAAGATCGCGGTGACGAGGATCAGTGCAGGCAGGAACACCGCCTGCACTTCCTCCGCGAACTTCTTTGCCTCGCTAAGGTCGCCGTCCTCGCCGATGCGGCGCGCGAACAGGGGAACGAAGCCCTGGCTGAACGCGCCCTCGCCGAGGAAGCGGCGAAGGAGGTTGGGAAGGGTGAAGGCCCACACGAACACTTCGGCGGCGGCCGACGCGCCCATCACCCGCGCGAAGATCATCTCGCGGACGAAACCGAGGATGCGGCTGACGAGGGTCAGGCCCCCGATGGTGCCGCCGGCCTTGACCAGGTTCATGCCGGTCTACCCCTTGTGACGATGCGGGTTACGCGTTGCCCGCCGGTTCCTCGCCCGCCGCGGCCATCGCCTGCGCGTTGGCATTGGCCTGCGCCATGTAGGCGGCGCCGAAATCGACCGGGTCGAGCATCAGCGGCGGGAAGCCGGCTTCCTGCGTCGCGGTCGCCAGGATCTGGCGCGCGAACGGGAATAGCATGCGCGGTGCCTCGACCATCAGGTAGGGGTGGAGCTGCTCCTCGGGGAAGTTGCGGATACCGAACAGGCCAGCATAGGACAGGTCGACGACGAAGTGCACGCCTTCTTCCGAGGCGCCGCGCGCCTCGATCTTGAGCACCACTTCGTGGACGTCGTCGGAGACCTTGTTGACGTCGATCTTGAAGTCGAGGTCGATCTTACCCTGGGTGCGGTATTGGTAGACCTGCGGGGCGTTCGGGTTCTCGACCGAAAGGTCCTTCACGTACTGCGCGAGGGTCGCGACCTGCGGTCCGGAAGACTCGGTGGTGCCATTCTGCTGCGGCTGGATGGGCTGCTGCGGGGTTTCGTCGGCCATGATGGAAAAATCGTCCTGATTGGTTGGAAGTCTGAAGAAGCGGATTCGCCCCGTTCGAAGGGGCGATTTCGTCGCTAGCGCGACTAGCAGCAGGGGCGGGGCAAGGCAACTCGGCGCGCCTGCCGAGCGTTCAGGCCTGTTGGTCGTGTTCATCTCTTTGAAACATGGCGCGACCGACACTATGTAGGACTTCGATCGTTTCACCCCGGAAGGTAGTTTCGTTGACCGCCATCGTCATTCTCGCCCTTGTCGCCCTGTTCGTCGGCCTTCGCCTCTACAGCGTGCTGGGAGAGCGTACCGGGCACGAGCAGCCGCTGGTCAAGGAACCCGAAGCGCCGGCGCCCAAGACGGTGCCGGTCCACGCAGCGGGCGAGCCCGGCGGGTTCGACGAATCGAGCATGGCCTACTTGCCGATGGCGGGTCCCGGCGTGCGCGCGCTGATCGCCGCCGACCCTTCCTTCGACGTCGGCAGCTTCCTCGAGGGCGCCGAGGCGGCCTACCGCATGATCCTCGAAGCCTACTGGAAAGGCGACATGAACACGGTTCGCCCGTTCGTCGCCGACAATGTCGCCGACGCCTTCGCCGAGGCGATCGCGCAGCGCGAGGCGCAGAAGCTGACCCTCGACAATCGCCTCGTGGCAGTCGAGCAGGCGCTCATCGCGGCCGCCCAGCTCGACGGAACCATCGCCGAGATCGACGTGCGCTTCGAGGCCGACATCGCCGCGGTCACGCGCAACGAAGCGGGCGACGTCGTCGCCGGCTCGACCAGCGACGCGGTCCAGACGCGCGACCGCTGGACCTTCAAGCGCGATATCGCCGCCGCCGACCCCAACTGGATTCTCGTCGAAACCGACGAGGAGGCATGAGGCTTCGCCTCTCCGCCCTCGCCGGCACGCTGTTCCTGACCGCCTGCGCGACCCGTCCGGTCGCACCGCCTCCGCCCGTCGTTACCGCGCCGAGCGTCCCCGCGAGCGCGCTCGCGCTTGGCGTATCGGTGACGGCCGCCGTGGCGTTGCCGCAGGCCGATGCCGAGCGGGCCCTCTTCTCGTTCCGCCGCAGCTGCCCCAAGCTCCTGGTGCGCGAGGACGTTTCGGGGCTGACCGAGCCCGGCGACTGGGCGCCCCTGTGCGCCGAGGCGGCGGTGGTCGATCCCGCGATGGCCGCGACCTTCTTTGCCACGCGATTTTCCTTCGTGAAGGTCGGCGACGGCAGCGCCTTCGCGACTGGCTATTTCGAGCCCGAGATCGCCGGGTGCCGCATGCCGCGCCCGGGCTGCGACACGCCGATCCACGCCTTGCCCAAGGACCTCACTCGCGGGACCTTCACCGACGGCAGCGGCGAGGGCAGGGGACGCACCGACGAGAATGGCGACTTCGTCCTCTACCACGACCGCGCCGCGATCGATGCGGGGGCGCTTGACGGGCGCGGGCTCGAACTGGCCTATGCGGCCGACCCGGTCGACCTGTTCTTCCTCCACATCCAGGGCTCGGGGCGGGTGCGCTTCGACGACGGCAGCGTAATGCGCATCGGCTATGCCGGGCAGAACGGGCGCAGCTATGTCGCGATCGGCAAGCCAATGAAGGAGCGCGGGCTGATCGACAGCCCGGTCACGATGCAGAAGATCAAGGACTGGCTGCGCGCGAACCCGCGCGAGGGCCGCGCGATCATGGAGGAAAATCCGAGCTACATCTTCTTCCGCGAGCTGACCGGCGAAGGCCCGATCGGGGCGATGGATGTGGCGGTGACGCCGCGCGGGACGGTGGCGGCCGACCCCAGGTTCGTTCCGCTGGGCGCGCCGGTGTGGCTCGATCTCGCCGACACGCTCGGCGACGGACTGTGGGTCGCGCAGGACACGGGCGGCGCGATCAAGGGCGCCAACCGGTTCGACACCTTTTGGGGCGCAGGCCCCGAGGCCGCGGCGATCGCGGGCGGCTTTTCCAAGTCGGGAAGCGCGCTCCTCCTTCTTCCCAAAGGGGCGGCGGCCCGTGCGCAAGCTCAGCGCTGAGGAACAGGCATTGTGGGCCAAGGTGGCGGCAACCATCGAGCCGCTGTCGCGCGACGGGACCGACCGCGCGGTGGCCGCGCCCGAACCCGCTCCCTCGTTGCCCCGCGTACGTCCCGCTCGCAGATCCGCACCGCCGAGCGCACATCGCGCCGCCACGCCGCCGCCGCCGCGCCCGCATCGGGACGCGACGCTCGACGGGGGGTGGGACAAGCGCCTGGCGGGGGGCAAGGTCGCGCCGGACCGGGTGATCGACCTCCACGGCCACCGGCTCGACGATGCCTGGGAGGCAATCGATTTCGGGATCGAGCAGGCGCTGCACGCGGGCGACCGGCTGGTTCTCCTGATTACCGGGCACGCGCCCAGGGGCGAACCGCCGATCGAACGAGGTCGGATTCGCGCCGCGGTCGAGGGGTGGTTGTCGGCCTCGCGCCATGCGGGCGAGATCGCGGCGGTACGGGGCGCGCATCCGCGTCATGGCGGGCGCGGCGCGCTCTACCTGGTCCTGCGGCGCAAGCGCCCGGCGCGGTAACCATCCCCGTTCCGACCGGAAAGTCGGCAAAAAAGCCCCCAATCCTCCACCCTTTCTTAACCCTCTCCGTTTAGGGCTGGTTGCTCGAATTACAGGGGCAGGCCGCAAGGCCCGATGCCGAGCAGGATTTTTCCTTTTCGATGAAGAAGAACGGGACCGCGCAGAAGATCTCGAACGCCATCCTCTCGGGGCTGGCGGGCGTTGCGTCGTTCCTCTTCTCGCTCATCGCGTTCCTCTACATCACCGATTTCAACGAGCAGATCCTGGCCTCTTTGGTGGCGGGCGCCTTCTGCCTGCTGATCTGCTACATCGCCTCGGAGCGCCCCAATTCGGAGAGCGCGCGGGCCCTTTCGGCCCTGGGCGACCGGCTGCTCGCGGTCGAGGACGGCGATTTCGCCACGCCTGCGCCCGCCATTGTGCAGCGCGCCATGCCCGATGTCGCCAAGGCGGTCGATCACCTGTTCGCCGAGGTGCGCGCCTCGATCGAGAATGCCCACGCGTTGGGCATGTACGATCCGGTCACCTCGCTGCCCAACCGGCTCCACTTCCGAGCCGAGGCCGACAAGGCCTTGGGCGAGACCGCCAATGACCGGCTCGCCGCGATGCTGTTTGTCGATCTCGACCGGTTCAAGGGCGTCAACGATAGCCTCGGCCATGCGCGCGGCGACCAGCTTTTGACCATGGTCGCCAACCGCCTGCGCGTCGTCGTCACCGCCGAGATGGAGCAGGTGGGCGGCCAGCGCCCGTTGCTCGCCAGGCTGGCAGGCGACGAGTTCACCATCTTCTTCCCGCGCCTGACCTCGGCCGACCATGCCGGTCGCGTCGCGCGTCGCATCGCGCTCGCGATCGCGGAACCGTTCGAATTGCACGGCCACTCGATCGACATCGGCGCCTCGATCGGCGTTGCGCTGGTGCCCGAGCACGGCACCACCATCGAACAGCTGATGCGCGCGGCCGACATCGCGATGTACCGCGCCAAGGCGCTGGGCGGTGGGCAGCACATCGTCTTTTCCGACGATCTCCTGCGCGAACACGAGGAGAAGATCGCCACCGAACACGCGCTGACCGAAGCGTTGCAGCGCGGCGAATTCGCCATGGCGATGCAGCCGCAGGTCGACCTTGCCACCGGCAAGATGACGGGCGCCGAGGCGCTCCTGCGTTGGAACCATCCGCGCGAGGGACGCCGGCACCCCGACAGCTTCATCGGCATTGCCGAGAAGTCGGGACTGATCGCCGACATCGGCGACTGGGTGATGGCCGAATGCGCCTCGCTGCTTGCCGACTGGGCAAACCGCGGCGAAGCACGACGGCTCGCCTTCAACATCTCGCCGCGCCAGCTCGACCGGGCCGACTTCTTCAACCGGATGCGCACCATCCTCGACGAGCGCGGCGTGCCGCTGAGCCTCGTCGAACTCGAATTCACCGAAACCACCGCGATGCAGTGCAGCCCTGAACAGATCGAGGCGATCGCCCAGCTGCGCGAAGACGGCGCCACCGTGGCGATCGACGATTTCGGAACCGGCTATTCGAACATCGCCCGCCTGCGTGCGATGCCGCTCGACCGGGTCAAGCTCGACCCCTCGCTGATCGCGGACATCGACACCAACGAACAGGCGCGCGAGATCGTCCAGGCGGTCGTCACGCTGATTCACGCGGTCGGCGCCGAGATCGTCGCCGAAGCGGTCGAGACCGAGAGCCAGGCCGAGATCCTGCGCGCCATGGGCTGCCGCACCGTGCAGGGCTACCTCTTCGCCCAGCCGATGGAGCGCGACGAATTCTTCGCGTGGGTCGACGCGTCCGACGAAGCGGCGCGCAACGTCGCCTGACCTAGGCGAACACCTTTTCCACGAACCGCCGGTAGATCCGCGCGAGGCTCGCGATGTCTTCGAGCCGTGCGTGTTCGCCGACCTTGTGCATGCTCGCATTGGGCAGGCCGAAGTCGATCACCGGGCAGATCTTGTGGAAGAAGCGCCCGTCCGACGTGCCGCCCTTGGTCGAGAGTTCGGGAGTAATGCCGGTCTCCTCCTCGATCGCGGCGACCAGCATGTGGGTGAGGGGGCCTTCGGGCGTGAGGAACGCCTCGCCCGAAATGCGCGCGCGAAGATGGGCGTCGGGCGCGATCGAATGGGCAATCTCGCGCACGCGGTCGACCAGCGCTTCGCCGTGGTGGAGGTCGTTGAAGCGGATGTTCAATTGCGCGCTGGCCTCGCCCGGAATGACGTTGGAGGCATGGGTCGGCGTGTCGATGCCCGTGAATTCGAGGTTGGACGGCTGGAAGGCGTCGGTGCCGTCGTCCCAATGCTCGGCCTCGACCGCCGCGATGATTTTCGCCAGTGCGGGAACCGGATTGTCGGCGAGGTGCGGGTAGGCGACGTGGCCCTGGTGGCCGGGCACGGTGATCCACATGTTTACCGACCCGCGGCGGCCCTGCTTGATGGTGTCGCCCAGGCGATCCACCGACGTCGGCTCGCCGATCAGCATCATGTCGGGGCGGATGCCGCGCTCTTCGATCCACTCGATGATCCTCGGGCTGCCATAGGTGGCGTAGCCTTCCTCGTCACCGGTGATCATGAGCGACAGCGTGCCCTTGTGCGGCAGGCCGTCGAGCGCGGCGACGAAGGCGGCGATCGCGCTCTTCATGTCGGTGGCGCCGCGTCCGGTCAGGACACCGTCCTCGATATGCGGTTCGAACGGATCGGTCTCCCAGCCGCCGCCGGGCTCGACCACGTCGAGATGGCCGGCAAAGGCGAGATGGGGCCCGGCCCCGGCCTCGCGGATCGCGACCATGTTCTCGGTCGGGCCGTCGGGCTCCTCGCCCAGCACGAAGCGGTGGACGGTGAAGCCCAGCGGTTCGAGCGCGGCCTGGAGCACGTCGAACACCTCGCCGCGCGCGGGCGTCACGCTGGGAACGCGGATAAGGTCGGCGGCGAGGGCGACGGGATCGATCATCAGGCGTCCTTGTCCGAAGGTTCGTAGGCCTCGATCACCCACGGCTCGTCCTCGGCCAGCTCGATCCACTCGACCACGTGGGGATGGTGGAGGACGGCCTCGGCATAGGTGATCGCGAAGGGCGGCAGCGGGACCTTGTAGGTCACAAAACGGGTGACGACGGGCGCGAACATCATGTCGACCGCGCTCCACGTGCCGAACAGATAGTCGCCGCCCGAGCCGTGACGCGCGCGCGCCTGCGCCCACAGCGTGAGGATTCGCTCGATGTCGGTGCGGACCTCGGCCGAAAGCGGGTGGTCGTCGATCCGGCGGCGCGTGTTCATCGGCAGGTCGCGGCGCAGCGCCATGAAGCTCGAATGCATCTCGGCCGCCATCGAGCGCGCCATCGCGCGCGCATCCGCATCCTCGGGCCAGAAGGTGCCGGGCTCGGCGCGCTCCGCCATCGTCTCGATGATGGCGAGGCTGTCCCACACGACGTTATCGCCGTCCCACAGGATCGGCACCTTGCCGCCGCCCGGCGCGAACTCGTTGCCGCCGCGCGCTTCGTCCCATTCCTTGCCGAACAGCGGCACCACCAGTTCCTCGAATGCGGCGCCCGAGGCCTTGAGAGCGAGCCAGCCGCGCATCGACCAGGACGAATAGGCACGGTTGCCGATGACGAGTTTCATGGGGGACGCGGCTCCTATTGTTCGACGGCCTCGAGGATGGCGGCGCGCAGTTCGGCGAGCCCCATGCCCTTCTCGCTCGAGGTGGCGAAGAGGACGGGGTGGCAGGCGGGATGCTTGGCGGATTCGGTCGCGACCGCTTCTCGTACGCGCTCGAGCTCGCTCGCCTTGACCTTGTCGGCCTTGGTAAGGACGAGGTTGTAGCTGACCGCCGCTTCGTCGAGCATGGTCATCACCTCGCGGTCGACCGGCTTGATCCCGCGGCGCGAATCGATGAGCACGAAAGCGCGCTTCAGGACCGCGCGGCCCTTGAGGTAGCTGTTCACCAGCCGGCGCCAGCGCTCGACCAGCTTGAGCGGCGCTTCCGCGAAGCCGTAGCCCGGCATGTCCACCAGCCGGAACGCGATCGGCTCACCCACGTCGAAGAAGTTGAGTTCCTGCGTGCGACCCGGCGTGTTCGACGTGCGCGCAAGCTTCTTGCGCGCAGTCAGGGCGTTCAGAAGCGAGCTCTTGCCGACGTTCGAACGGCCCGCGAAGGCGATCTCGGGGACGTCCGGATCGGGCAGGAACTTCAGTTCGGGGGCCGACTTCAGGAAGTCGACCTTGCCCGTCAGGAGCTTGCGCGCCCGTTCTTCGAGCGTGTCGGTCACTTCTTCGCCTTCGCCTCGATGATCGTGTCGCCGGCATGCTCGACGTCATACTTGTGATAGAGCCATTTCTGCTGGGCGATGGTGAGGATGTTGGAGGTCACCCAGTAGAGCTGGAGCCCGGCCGCGAACGGCGCCATGATCACCATCAGCACCCACGGCATGATGCCGAAGACCTGCTTCTGGACAGGGTCCATCGGCGCGGGATTGAGTTTGAACTGCAGCCACATCGAGATGCCGAGCAGGATCGGCAGCACGCCGATGGCGAGGAAGCTTGGCGGCGTGAAGTCGAGCAGGCCGAACAAGTTGACCGGGGTCAGCGGATCGGGCGCGGAGAGGTCCTGCAGCCACAGCGCGAACGGCTGGTGGCGCATTTCGACCGACACCATCAGCGTCTTGTAGAGCGCATAGAAGATCGGGATCTGCAGCAGGACCGGCAGGCAGCCCGCAGCCGGGTTGATCTTCTCGGTCTGGTAGAGCTTGAGCATCTCCTGCTGGAGACGCGGCTTGTCGTCCTTGTAGCGTTCCTGGAGCGCCTTCAGCTTGGGCTGGATGCGACGCATGCCGGCCATCGAGCGGAACTGCTTGTTGGCGAGCGGGAAGAGCAGGCCGCGCACGATCACAGTCAGGATGATGATCGCGACGCCGAAATTGCCGGTCGCTTTGAACAGGTAGCGCAAGAGATCGAAGATCGGGCGCATGAACCATTCGAACCAGCCCCAGTCGATCGACTTGGACAGCATCTGGATGCCCTGGTCCTCGTAGGCGTCGAGCCAGCGCTTTTCCTTGGCGCCCGCGAACAGGCGCGCCTCGGTCGTGACCTGGCGACCGGCCGCGACGATCTGCTTCTGGCCGGCATAGTCGGCCTGGAAGGCGCCGGTGCGCTTGTTCTGCTTGAGGCTGGCGGTGACCCGTTCGCCGTCGGCGGGGATCAGCGCGGTGAGCCAGTATTTATCGGTAAAACCGACCCAGCCGCCGGTGCTGTCGAACGTCTCGCCGTTGGGACCCGCTTCCTCGAGACCCTCCCAGTCGATGTCGTAGTTGGCGGCGTCGTTGAACACGCCGACAGGGCCGAGGTGAATGGTCCAGAAGCTCTTCTCGGTGCCGGCCTCGGCGCGGCTGGCGAGTGCATAGGGCTGGACCGCCACGGCGCCGGTGCCGCGATTCTCGACGCGCTGGTCGACGGTGAAGAGGAAGCCGTTGTCGATGGCGACGATCAGTTTGAAGGTCTGGCCGGTGCCATTGCTCCACGACAGGGTGACCGGTTCGCCGGGGACGAGGCGCGACTTGTCGGCGGTCCACTTCGTCGTCGGGCCCGGAGTCTCGATGCCGTCACCCGACCAGCCGAACTGGGCGAAATAGCTCTGCTTGGCACCCGCCGGGGTGAGCAGGCGGATGGGCGGAGTCTCGTCCGAGAGACCCTCGCGATGCTTGATGAGAACGAGATCGTCGATGCGCGCACCGGTCAGGTTGATCGAGCCGTTGAGTTCGGGCGTGTCGATCGCGACGCGGTCGGTGTCGGCGATGACCTGGGCGACTTCGCGCAGCTCGGCAGGGCTGTCAGGGGCGGGGTCGGCCTGTGGCTGGGGAACGGCAACGACTTCGCCTTCGACCACTTCCTGCGTTTGCGGGCCGGAGGTCGGCATGTAGCGATCCGACAGCATCGACCATCCGATCAGCACCAGCGCGCTGAGGACGATCGCGAGGATCATGTTGCGATTGTCGTTCACTCAAATTCTCCGAATTCTCACGGAACGGGGTCGTGCCCCTGTCCCCCCCATGGATGGCAGCGCGCGATGCGCTTGATGGCAAGCCAGCTGCCCTTTGCCGCTCCATAGCGTTCGATGGCGGTGATCGCATAGGCCGAACAGCTCGGCTGGTAGCGACAGGTCGGCGGCAGGATCTTGGACGGCCCCTTCTGCCACGCGCGGGTGGCAAGGATCATGAGCTTGCCGATCACGCGCTTTTCGCCTTGGCGAGCGCGTAGAGAAGGTCGTCGGAAAGCTTGGAAAAATCGCGCTCGATTCCCGAGGCGCGGCCGATCAGGACATGGTCGGCGCCGGCAAGGCCGTGCTCGGCGAGGTGGGCGCGGACCAGTTCGCGGAACCGGCGCTTCATGCGATTGCGCACGACCGCACCGCCAACCTTGCGGCTGACGGTGAGACCGTATCGCATAGTTTGATCGCCGTCCTCGCGGTCGCGGACCAGCAGCACGAACCCCTTGGTGGGGACGCGCTTGCCGCGATTGGCGGCGAGGAAATCCTGCCGCCGCGTAAGCGTGGTTACGCCGACAGCTTCTTGCGGCCCTTGGCGCGGCGCGCCGCGAGGACCTTGCGCCCGCTCGCCGTCGCCATGCGGTTGCGGAACCCGTGACGCCGCTTGCGGACGAGGTTGCTCGGCTGGAAAGTGCGCTTCATGGCTCATGCCCTTACGAAAGAATGAAAAAGGGCCGCTTGGCGCGGCCTCGTTGGGGGCGCGGATAGGCAAAGTTGTGCACGAAGTCAATTGCCCGATCCGCCCTCGTTGCGAGAACCGCGTTTTTCCGCCTTGCGGAGTGCCTCGCGGCGCTGGGCGGAGCGGCGGCGCAGGCCCCAGTCGGTCCATCGACCCGCCTCGGGCTGCCAGCGCTTGAAGCGGACATATTGACGGCGCGCCCACTTCGAGGTGCGTAGCATCAGCGCGAGACCCGCCGCCGCGACGAAGACGCCGCCGGGGCCGGGCAGCGCGCCGACCACGGGCGAGGCGATCAAGAGGACCACGCCGACGAGGAACACGACGGTCCGTGCCGGCTCGTTGTCGACCCACTTGTTACGCTCGCCCGCCATGGCGCCCATGTGGGTCGCGCGGGCGCGCACGACAAGGGGCAATTCGACGAGATGTGCGGAAAGATCGCGCACGGACTTGCCAACCGTTACGCTTGCGATAGGATCGCGGGTGCCGAGCCAGGAGGAACGTGCTTCATTCCCAGGCGATCCGCTGATGGTCGCGACTGCCATGACGGTGGCCTATCTCGGCCTCGAGGCGCGCAGCGTCGAGGTGCAGGTGCAGTTGTCGGCCGGCCTTCCCGCCTTCGTCATCGTCGGGTTGCCCGACAAGGCCGTCGCCGAGAGCCGCGAGCGGGTGCGCGCGGCACTCAACGCGGTCGGGCTTGCGCTCCCGCCCAAGCGGATCACGGTCAATCTGTCGCCTGCCGACCTGCCCAAGGAAGGCTCGCACTACGATCTGCCGATCGCGCTGGCGCTGCTTGCGGCGCTGGGGGCGCTCGATGCGGAAATGCTCGCCGACTATGTCGTAGTGGGCGAGCTCGGGCTCGACGGAAGGCTCGCGGCCTCGCCCGGCGTGCTGCTCGCCGCGCTCCATGCGTCGGAGACGGGGCGGGGGCTGGTGTGCCCCGCAGCGCAGGGGCCTGAGGCGGCTTGGGCGGGCAATGTCGAGGTGCTGGCCGCGCCCGACCTCCTCGCGCTGACCGCACATTTCAAGGGCACGTGCCTGCTGCCTGCGCCCCAGCCGGGCGACGCCGAGCCCCTGGGCGAGGGGCCCGACCTCAAGCAAGTGAAAGGCCAGGAGACCGCCAAGCGCGCGCTCGAGATCGCAGCGGCGGGCGGGCATAATCTCCTGATGAGCGGGCCGCCCGGGTCGGGCAAGTCGATGCTCGCGGCGTGCCTTCCCTCGATCCTGCCACCGCTCGATTCGTCGGAAGCGCTCGAAGTCTCGATGATCGCGAGCGTGTCGGGAACGCTCGAGGGCGGGAGGCTCAAGCGGCGGCGCCCGTTCCGCAGCCCGCACCACTCGGCCTCGATGCCCGCGCTGGTCGGCGGCGGGCTGAAGGTCCGGCCGGGCGAGATCAGCCTCGCGCATCTCGGCGTCCTGTTTCTCGACGAACTTCCGGAATTCCAGCGGCCGGTGCTCGACAGTCTCCGCCAGCCGCTGGAGACCGGGCGGGTGAGCGTGGCGCGCGCCAACGCGCACGTCACCTATCCCGCCCGGGTGCAGCTCGTCGCGGCAATGAACCCGTGTCGCTGCGGGCACCTCGGCGATCCCGCACGTGCGTGCAGCCGCGCGCCGCGCTGCGCGGCCGACTATCAGGCGCGCATTTCGGGGCCGCTGCTCGATCGCATCGACATGAGCGTCGAAGTGGGCGCGGTCAGCGCTGCCGACCTGTCGTTACCCCCGCCAGCCGAAGGAAGCGCGGAGGTCGCCGCGCGCGTCGGCGAGGCGCGGGCGAGGCAGCGCCAGCGCTGCAACGGGTCGGGAATGCGCACCAATGCGGAGCTGGAAGGCGAAGCGCTCGAGGCGGCGGCGACGCCCGACGAACCCGGACGGCGCCTGCTGACCGAGGCGTCGGCAGCGATGGGCCTGTCGGCGCGCGGCTACCACCGCGTGCTGCGCGTGGCGCGGACCATCGCGGATCTCGCGGGCGCGGTCGAGGTGGGGCGGATCCACGTCGCCGAGGCGCTCAGCTACCGTCACCAGGCGCCGCGGGCGTGACGTCTAGCGCCTGGGGAAACACTGGTCGGCGATGGCGGCGATGTGGCGGTGGTCGGTGCCGCAGCACCCGCCCAGCACCTTGAGGTGCGCGAAGCGCTGCATCAGGGCACGATGCTGGCCGCCGAGTTCGTCGGGATTGCCGTCGTCGAGCACTTCCATCTCGTTGAGTTCGGCATGGCTCATGCGCGAGGCGTTGGCGCGAAGCCCCATCAGGCGCGGCGCCCAGTCGGCGTCGGCGTCGAGGACCGCGTCGAAATGATCGGGATGGGCGCAATTGACCATGTAGTAGGCAGGATAGCTGTCGGTGGCCGCGTCGACCGCGCGGATGGCATCGCCCAGCGTCACGCCTTCGGGCAGCCGGCCGTCCGTCTCCACCGTGAAGCTGATCGCGCAGGGTACGCCCGCGTCATGCGCGGCCAGCGCCACCCCTGCGGCCTCGTTGACGTTGGTCATGGTGATCGCGGTGATCATCTCCGCCCCGGCATGGGCGAGAATGCCCGCCTGCCAGCGGTGATATTCGCGTGCCTGCTCGATCGTCATCGCCTCCCCCGGGACATAGCCGTCGCCGCGCGGCCCGACCTGGCCCGAGATGACGATCGGCAGGCGGCCGGCATAGGCGGCGCGCAGGTCGCGCATCATGTCGATCGCAGCGACATTGCGCGCCTCCAGCTCGTCGCGCGAAAGCCCGAGGCGCGGGGCCCAGTCGGGACTGGCGCGCCATGACGGGCTTTCGAGGATGAAGCCGACCCCGTGCCGCTCGGCCGTGTCGAGATAGGGCCGGTAATAGTCCTTGAGCGCCTTGATGCGCTCGGGGCTCGAGAACATCGTGCTCGAGGAGAATTCGGGCAGGTCGAAGCCGTGGTTGAAGATGAGGTCGGTTTCGAGCCCGCCGTCGGTGAGGAAGGGGCGTTCGAGCTGGGGTAGCGACATGACTGCACTCCGGGTCTGTCCTGGCGGGGCATCATAGCACATCGCGCGCGACGCCGCTTAAACGGTTGAACCCACCGGCAGCCTGCACTAGCTAGGCCGCGCCCTGCCTCCGTGGCGGAATTGGTAGACGCGCTCGACTCAAAATCGAGTTTCGAAAGAAGTGTCGGTTCGAGTCCGACCGGAGGTACCAGGGCCTGCGCCGCAACGCTGTGTCGTCGCGGCCACGATTTTTAATTACGCATCCGCAACCCTTCTAGCGCGCCTGCCGTGCGGCTAGGGTGGCGGCATGACCACCAACCCCGCGCGCCCGGGCGAATCGCCGCTCCATCCCGACGACCAGCACACGCTCGAGGTGAAGCGCGTGCGGCTGCTCGCCGCGCTGGCGCTGTTCGGCGGGACCGGGCTGATCCTCGCGCTACCCTTCGCGCTCAGGGCAGGGGCCGAATTCTTCCTGCCGGTGACCGCGGCGATGGTGATCGCGATCGCGCTGGTGCCGCTGCTCCAGTGGTTCGAGCGGCGGGGCCTTCCCTCGTGGCTTGCCGCGCTGATCAGCCTCGTCCTGTTCCTGGCGTTCGCGACCTTCGTCGTCGCCTCGATCGTGCTGCCCGCGATCGACTGGTTTGCGCTGCTGCCCGACCGGATCGACCGGGTGCGCAGCGCGCTGGCGCCGATCCTCGAATTTTACGCGACCATCGACACGTTCATCGAAAATGTGTTCGTCCAACTGGCCGGGGGCTCGCCGGGGCAGACGGTGACGATCGAGACGCCCAACAGCCTACTAGACCTGTTCGCCACCTCGGCGCCGTTCGCGGTCATCCAGTTCTTCTTCGCGACGTTGCTGGTGTTCTTCCTCCTCGCCGGGTGGACCGCGATGCGCGAGCGCACGATCGTCTCGCGCGGGAGCTTCGAGGGGGCGCTGACCACCGCGCGGGTGATCCAGCAGGTAGTCGAGGCGACCTCGACCTATCTCGGCACGATCAGCCTCGTGAACCTGACCTTGGGCGCGATCACTGCGGGCGTCCTGTGGGCGCTCAACATGGATTCGCCCGTGATGTGGGGCGGGATCGTCGCGGTGCTCAACTTCATCCCCTATCTGGGACCGATCGCGTCCGCGCTGCTGCTCGGGCTCGGCGGGCTGATGAGCTTCGTCGACCCGTGGGCGGCGCTGCTTCCTCCGCTGATCTTCATCGGGCTGCACACGGTCGAGGCCAACCTCATCACGCCGCTTCTCGTGGGCAAGAGGGTGAGCGTGTCGCCGCTCCTCATCCTCCTCTCGCTGAGCTTCTGGGCGTGGGTGTGGGGGACCACCGGCGCGCTGCTCGCCATTCCGCTCCTGATCATCATCAAGACGGTGTTCGCCGCCGCCGGGACGCCCGACATTGCGGGCTTCCTGTTCGAGGAGGGAACGCTCACCCATGCCGGCGAGGACGAGGAAAAAGACGATTGAGGCGCAAAAAGCGCGCTTAGCGTGTTGACAGGGTCAAGACCCTCTCCTAATTGCGCCGCCACACACCAAGCGGGTGTAGCTCAGTTGGTTAGAGCGCCGGCCTGTCACGCCGGAGGTCGCGGGTTCGAGCCCCGTCACTCGCGCCACTTTTTCCGTTAGGAATCAGCGGCTAAGAAGCGGTCCTTCGGGGCCGCTTTTTTCGTATCGACGATCCGCTCAGGAGCGGAAGCGACCCGTTTCCATCCACATCAGGACGCGCTTGAGGGGCAGGATCCAGACCAGCCCGGCGACGAGGTAGAAGAGCGCCTGGATGAGCACCGGCCAGCTCGAGATCGCGTCCGCGAAGGACACGATCGCGGCGGTCCAGGCGATGATCCACACGACGATGCCGGCCATGCCGACGAGCTGGCGCGGGTTGGGCTGGTGTTCAGGCGTCATCGGCCTCGCCGAACCATTCGAGGAACCGCGGACAGGCGAAGCCGTCGAGCGCGACGTCCCACTCGTCGGCGGGAATCGCATCGTCGATGCGCTGCACCTTCCAGCCGAGCCCGACGAAGCGCGCCCGGCCGCGTTCGAGCCCGGCGAGCGCGCGGTCGTAATGACCCTTGCCCTGGCCGAGCCGCGTGCCGTCCGGTCCGCAGGCGATCAGCGGCACGAGCACGAGGTCGGGAATGACCTCGGGCGCGTCGGGGCCGGGTTGCTGGATGCGGTGGGGGCCGGGCATGACCGGGTCGCCGGCCCGAAATCGGAAAGTGTCGCTGCCGTGGTCGAAGGCCGGGTAGGCGATGGTCTTGCCGAGCCGACGGGCGCGGGCCAGTAGCGGGGCGGGGGAAATCTCGGTGCCGATAGGCACGTAGGCGGCGACGATGGTCGCGCCGGCGACGATCGCGGAGAGATGCTCGGCAAGCTGTTCTTCGAGCGCGTGGCGCGTTTCTATCCCGAGCGAGGAGACGTGCGCCATGCGCGCCTTGCGCACCGCGCGTCGCAGCGCGTCCTTTTCCGATCGGGGCGTGGGTGACGGGACCGCCATGGTCGTTTGCCTCTGTATCCTCTGACGCCAAAACGTCAGGTGGGCGCCATGTATCCCGAACCAGGGTCCGGGTAGGGACGGCTCCCTAGGATGTAGAAAGCCTCAGGGATAGTCGAACGCTCGTGCCAGGCAGAACCCGTCGAGGCGCATTTAGTGCGCACCGGCCCCGCTCTCAAGTGCCGAAGCGATGGATTCGAGTTTTTCCGCAAGGGCTTCGGCGGCCATCGCCACCTGAGGATCGGTCTCTGCGCCGGCCACGGCGGCCTCGCCCGGACCCTCGTTCATCTGGTCGGCAAGCAGTAGCGCGGCGAAAAAAAACTGGCGTGCCTCGGTCAGCGTGCCGAGCCCGGCGATGGCCTCGCGGCACTTGGCGTCGACGAGGCGACCGGCGGCGCGCAGGTTCTCCTCTTCCCCGTCGCGGCAACGGACCTGGTAGGGACGGCCGCAAATGGTGAGTTCGACGTCAGCCATCAGTGTCCCTCCGCGTCGGCGAGCAGCCGGTCGAGATCGGCGAGGATGGGGCCGAGCTTGCGGCGCAGCGCGTCGTCGGAAGCGTCCGCATTCTCGGCGGGACGGGCGGCCAGCGCCGATTCGATCCGCGCGGCGGCTTGGCGGGCCCTTTCGAGGGCGGCGAGGAGACGGGCGTCACTCATCGGTCAATACGCCTACGCAATGGAGCGGGCCTCGGCAAGTCGGTCCGGGTGCGGTTGACCATTGCGGGTTGTCCCGCGATAGCGGGGCGCACGTCCGGCGGGCGATTCTCCCCGGCGGTCCAACCATGGAGAGCGCATGCCGACCCAACGCCGTCTCGCCAACGCCATCCGGGCCCTGGCGATGGACGCGGTCCAGGCCGCCAATTCCGGTCACCCGGGCATGCCCATGGGCATGGCCGATGCCGCGACCGTGCTGTTCACCCAGCATCTGAAGTTCGATCCGACCGATCCGCATTGGCCTGATCGCGACCGCTTCGTGCTGTCGGCGGGGCACGGCTCGATGCTGATCTACGCGCTCCTGCACCTGACCGGCTACGCGCGTCCGACGATGGACGACATCAAGAATTTTCGCCAGCTCGGCAGCCCGTGCGCGGGGCACCCCGAGAATTTCGAACTGGCGGGCGTCGAGACGACCACCGGTCCGCTCGGGCAGGGGCTGGCGACCGCGGTCGGCATGGCGATCGCCGAGCGTCACCTGAACGCGGCCTATGGCGAGGCGCTAGTCAACCACCATACGTATGTCATCGCGGGCGACGGTTGCTTGATGGAAGGCATCAACCACGAAGCCGTGGGCCTTGCCGGGCACCTCGAACTCGGGCGGCTGATCGTTCTGTGGGACGACAACCGCATCACCATCGACGGACCGACCGACCTGTCGCGCCGCGAGGACGTGATGGCGCGCCACGAGGCGATGGGCTGGCACACGGTCGAATGCGACGGGCACCGTGCCTCGAGCGTCCACGACGCGATCGAGGAGGCCAAGGCAAGTCCCAAGCCTTCGCTGATCCGCTGCAAGACGATCATCGGGTTCGGCGCACCCACCAAGCAGGGCACGGCGGCGACGCACGGCGCTCCGTTGGGCGCTGACGAGATCGCGGCAGCACGCGAAGAACTGGGCTGGGATGCCGAGCCGTTCGTCATTCCCGACGACGTCGCCGAGGAGTGGCGCGCTGCAGGCAAGCGCCACGCCGACACGCGCAAGGCGTGGGAAGAGCGAGTTTCAAACCACGAGAAGGGCGAGGAATTCCTCGCGCGCATGGACGGCAAGCTTGACGACAGCTGGCTCGCGCCGCTGCTCGACGACCTGGTCGCCAAGGCGCCCAAGATGGCGACCCGCAAGGCGAGCGAAGTCGCCCTCGAAGCAATTAACGCGGTGGTGCCTTCGACGATCGGCGGGTCGGCCGACCTGACCGGCTCGAACAATACCAAGACGGGCGACCTCGGCGTGCTCGACCGGTCGAACTATGGCGGGCGCTACATCTATTACGGCATCCGCGAGTTCGGCATGGCCGCGGCGATGAACGGCATGGCGCTGCACGGGGGCGTGCTTCCCTATGGCGGCACGTTCCTCGTCTTCTCCGACTACAGCCGCGGCGCGATCCGCCTCGGCGCCTTGCAGGGCGCGAAGGTCGTCCACGTGATGACCCATGACAGTATCGGGCTGGGCGAGGACGGCCCCACGCACCAGCCGATCGAGCACCTCCAGTCGCTGCGCGCGATGCCGGGACTCAACGTATATCGCCCTGCCGACGGGGTCGAGACGGCGGAAGCCTGGGCGGACGCGCTGGCAAGCGACGGGCCGAGCCTGATCGCCCTGTCGCGGCAGAACCTGCCCGCGGTGCGGCTCGAGAAGGCGGGCGAGAACCTGTCGGCCAGGGGTGGCTATCGCCTCAAGGCTGCGGGCAAGGATCGCCGCGTCATCCTCATCGCGACGGGTTCGGAAACGCACGTCGCGCTCGAGGTCGCCGAGAAGCTCGAGGCCAAGGGGGTCGGCGCCGACGTCGTCTCGATGGTCTCGACCGACCGGTTCGACGCGCAGGACGACGCCTATCGCCATGACATCCTGCCCGACGTTTCCAACACCAAGGTGCTGCGCGTCTCGATCGAGGCGGGCACGACCTTCGGCTGGGAACGCTACACCGGCATCCACGGCATGAACTTCGGCATCGACCGGTTCGGCGCGAGCGCCCCGGCCGAGGCTCTGTACGAGAAATTCGGCCTCACCGCCGATCAGATCACCCCCAAAATCCTGGAGAAACTGGGACTATGACCACCAAAGTCGCCATCAATGGCTTCGGCCGCATCGGCCGCCTCGTCGCTCGCGCCCTGCTCGAGCGAACCGATCACGATCTCGAACTGGTCGCGATCAACGATCTTGCCGACGCCAATTCGAACGCGCTGCTGTTCCAGTATGACAGCACGCACGGGCGCTTCCCGGGCAAGGTCGAAGTCGACGGCGACGCGATCCGCGTGAACGGCAAGACCATCCAGGTCACCAAGGAGCGCGAGCCGGGCAAGCTTCCGCACGGCGACATGGGCATCGACATCGTGCTCGAGTGCACCGGCTTCTTCCAGTCGGTCGACGCGGCTAGCCCGCACCTCGACGCCGGTGCCAAGCGCGTCCTCATCTCGGCGCCGGCCAAGGGCGACCTCAAGACGGTCGTCTACGGCGTCAACCACGACGTCCTGACCGCCGACGACATGATCGTCTCGAACGCCAGCTGCACCACCAACTGCCTCGCCCCGGTGGCCAAGGTCCTCCACGACCTCGTGGGGATCGAGCGCGGCTTCATGACCACGGTCCACAGCTACACCAACGACCAGCGCATGCTCGACCAGATGCATTCGGACATGCGCCGGGCGCGCGGCGGGGCGCAGAACATGATCCCGACCACCACCGGCGCGGCGCGCGCGGTTGGTCTCGTGCTCCCCGAGTTGAACGGCAAGCTCGACGGGTCGTCGGTGCGCGTGCCGACCCCCAACGTGTCGCTGATCGACCTCGTCTTCACGCCCGGTCGCGACACCAGCGCGGACGAGATCAACGCGGCGCTCAAGTCGGCTGCCGAAGGGCCGATGAAGGGCGTGCTCGACTTCACCGCGCAGCCGCTCGTCTCGAGCGACTTCAACCACCACCCGGCCTCCTCGACGGTCGACAGCCTCGAGACCGCGGTCCTGGAAGGCAAGCTCGCGCGCGTCGTCAGCTGGTACGACAACGAATGGGGCTTCTCGAACCGCATGATCGACACGGCGGGCGTGATGGCGGGGCTGCTGTAAGTACGATGGCCGCCTTCAAGACCCTCGACGACCTGCCTCAGGACCTTCGCGGCAAGCGCGTGCTCGTGCGCGCCGACCTCAACGTGCCGATGGCCGACGGCGACGTCACCGACGACACGCGTCTTCGCGCGGTGTTGCCGACCATCACCGAGCTCGCCGACAAGGGAGCGATCGTGCTGCTCCTGTCGCATTTCCGGCGTCCCGAGGGTCGCAAGCGCCCAGACATGTCGACTGCGCTCCTCGTCAGCCCGCTTCACGAGCTGACCGGGCGCAGCGTCAAGTTCATCGAGGACTGCCAGGGCGAGGAGGCGGCGCGCGCCATCTCGATCATGCTGCCGGGCAATATCGGCATTCTCGAGAATACCCGTTTTCACGAAGGTGAGACGCAGAACGATCCCGCGCTCGCTGCCGGCATGGCGGCGCTCGGCGACTTTTACGTCAACGACGCCTTCTCCGCAGCGCACCGCGCGCACGCCTCGACGGTCGGGATCACCGAGCACCTGCCGAGCTTCGCGGGCCGCGCGATGGAGGCGGAACTGAAGGCGCTCGAAGCCGCACTCGGCAATCCCGAGCATCCGGTCGCGGCGGTCGTGGGCGGTGCGAAAGTGTCGACCAAGCTGACGGTGTTGACCAATCTCGTCGACAAGGTCGACCACCTCGTCATCGGCGGGGGCATGGCCAACACCTTCCTCGCCGCGCGCGGGGTCGATGTCGGCAAGTCGCTGTGCGAGAAGGACCTGCTCGGCGATGCCGAGGCGATCTTCGAGGCCGCCGACCGCGCCGACTGCACAATCCATCTGCCCTATGACGTGGTGGTGGCGAAGGAATTCGAAGCAAACCCGGACAGCCTGCGGACCTGCAACGTGCACGAGGTCGCGGACGACGAGATGATCCTCGACATCGGGCCGGCCGCAGTCGAGGCGCTCGGCGATGCGATCAAAAATTGCCGCACATTGGTGTGGAACGGGCCATTAGGCGCGTTCGAGACCGAACCGTTCGATGCCGCCACGGTGGCTCTGGCGAAGATTGCCGCGGCGTTGACGCAGGGTGGCTCACTGACCTCGGTAGCGGGCGGCGGCGACACGGTCGCAGCGCTGGCCCATGCCGGAGTGACGGACGACTTCAGCTTCGTCTCGACCGCTGGCGGCGCGTTCCTCGAATGGATGGAAGGCAAGCGATTGCCGGGCGTCGCAGCGCTCGAGGAATAATCGTGGCCGACATATCCTCGAAGATCGAGACGCTCGAGCATCAGCTCATGCGCGGGTGGATCCAGGGCGACACGCGCGTCATCCGCAAGCTGACGCGGCGCGACATGATGCTGATCGTGGGCGCGCAGAAGAGCCTGCTGCTCGACCGGCCCAGCTGGATCGAGGCGGCGCGCACGCGCTGGACGGTCTCGGCCTATCGCTTCCGCGACGTGTTCGTGCGCAAGCATGGCTACACCGCCTGGTTCGCGGCCGCTGCCGATCTCGAGATGAAGCTCGACGGGGGGGACTGGTCAGGGACCTTCTGGATCACCGACTGCTGGCGATTGTCCAACCTCACCTACAAGTGGAACCTCGCCGAGCGCAGCGTCTCGCGGATCGATACGGACGAGGACATCCCAGGCGCGATCCGCCAACTCCAACTCTGGCGCTAGGCGACCGTCAGGCCGTCGCGGTCTTCGGGTCGACTTCCTCGCCTTCGGTCGGCTGTTCGATTTTGCGTTCGCGCTGAAGCGCCTTGGCGACGAGCGAGGAGAGGGCGGCCCACAGGGCGCCAACTCCCCACCCGGCCATCACGTCGGTCGGCCAATGGACGCCGAGATAGACGCGGCTTGAACCGACGAGGAGCGTGAGGCCGAGCGCGGCGCTCATCAGGTAGATGCGCACGCCCGTATGGGTGCGGGTGCGCGCGACAAGCGCGGCCAGCGTGAGATAGACGAGCGCGCTGTTCATCGCATGGCCGCTCGGGAAACTGGCGCTGTCGACGGGAACGAGATGCGGCACGAGGTCGGGGCGCGCGCGCACGAACAGGTCCTTCATGATCTTGGTCGCGATCCCGCCGAGCGCGACCGACGAGGCGACGAACAGGGCGGCGCGGTGTCGCCCGATCGCGACCAGGTATCCGACGGCAAAAATGGTGACGAGGGTGAGTACGGTAACCCCGCCGAGCGCGGTCACGTCGATCATCGCGCTGGTCACCCAGTGCGGGAAGATCGGCTCGGCGAGGTTGGCGCTGTCACGAAGGCCGGTGATGATCGCCTTGTCGAAGGCGAAACTGTCGCCCTCGGCGATCTCGCTCGCAAGTCTGAAAAGCCCGAACAGGATGGCTGCGCCAGCGAGAAAGGCCAACAGAACCCAGGTGTCCGGACGATGGCGACCCTTGAGGCTTTCGGTGCAAAGGTCGAGCAGTTTCACGCGCGTTCCAACCCCGGCGCGAAGCGACGGTTCCTAGTCGCGGCGATATTCCGGATTGGGCCAGCCCGGCTTGCAGCCGTCATCCCACTCGCTTCTGACGTTGCCGATCGCGGGAAGGCCCCCCGCGTCTTTGAGCAACTTCGCGAGGTGCAGGCAATTGAAGACCATGAAAGTGGTGTTGCGCTGGGTGAAGACGTTGTCGAAGCCGACGCGGGTGCCGTCGTCCTTCTTGTCGCCATAAGAGGGGCCCGGGCCGGCCTCGCCGATCCAGCCGCAATCGGCCTGGGGCGGAATCGTGTAGCCGACGTGGCTCATCGAATAGAGCACGCCCATGGCGACATGCTTGATGCCGTCCTCGTTGCCGGTGACGACGCAGCCGCCGACTTTGCCGTAGAAGCGGTACTGGCCCTTTTCGTTGGTCTCGCCCGAATGGGCATAGAGCTTCTCGATGAAGGCTTGTGCGAGCGAGGATTTTTCGCCCAGCCAGATGGGCGTGCCGAGAATGCAGATGTCGGCACCGAGCACGCGCGGCGCAAGGTCGGGCCATGCATCGGCAGCCCAGCCATGCTCGGTCATGTCGGGATAGACGCCGGGCGCAAGCGGGTGGTCGGACAGGCGGATACGGTCGACTTCGACCTGCTGCGACTTGAAGATTTCTTCGACTACATCGAGCAGTGTGTCGGTGTGGCTGGGCTCGGACGGGTGCTTGAGGCTGGCGTTGACGAGGACCGCGCTGAGCCCCGCGAACATTCCCTCTTCAGCGGCTTCGCAGATGATCTTCTGCTGGTCGGATGGCATGTGCTCGTCTCCCTCGAACGCAACACGAACCAAGAAGCGCGAATGTTCCGGCTGGCCTGTTGCGCGTCGGCGTCGGCGCGGCTAATCGGCGCGGGACAATTCGGACAAGCCAGCGGGAGCGAGAACGGCATGAACAAGGACCAGATGACGGCGCAGATCAGGGGCGGGAACGGCTTCATCGCCGCGCTAGATCAGTCGGGCGGTTCGACCCCCAAGGCGCTCGGGGCCTACGGCTTGACCGAGGACGCCTGGGGCAGCGAGGAGGAGATGTTCGCGCTGATCCACGCGATGCGCAGCCGCGTCATTACGTCGCCCAGCTTCTCGACCGGAAAGATCCTGGGCGCGATCCTGTTCGAGCGCACGATGGACGGCGAGATCGACGGCATGGCCGTGCCCGACAAGCTCAAGGAGCTTGGCATCGTTCCCTTCATCAAGGTCGACGAGGGGCTCGCCGAGGAAGAAAATGGCGTCCAGATGATGAAACCGCTGATCAAGCTCGATGCGCTGCTCGAGAAGTCGGTCGCCAAGGGCATGTTCGGGACCAAGATGCGTTCGGTTATCAACCATGCCGACGAGGATGGCATCCGCGCGGTCGTCGACCAGCAGATGGAAGTGGCGAACCGTATCCTCGATGCGGGGCTGGTGCCGATCGTCGAACCCGAAGTGAACATCAAGTCGGAGAGCCGCGGCGAAGCCGACATGCTGCTCCTTCAGGAACTGATGCGCGCGCTCGCCGGCCAGCAGAGCGGTCGCGAGATCATGCTCAAGCTCTCGCTGCCCAAGCAGGCCGACCTGTTCGCGCCGCTGGTCGCACACGACAAGGTGATGCGCGTGGTGGCGCTGTCGGGGGGCTATAGCCGCGCCGACGCGGTCTCCGAACTGGCGCGAAACCGCGGGATGATCGCGAGCTTCAGCCGCGCGCTGCTCGAGGACTTGAGGGCCGACATGGACGATGCGCAGTTCGACGGCGCGCTCGGCGGTGCGATCGACGAGATCTACGAGGCGTCGGTCGCCTGATCGGGGACGAGGCGCAGGCGGAACCGGTAGTCGCCGAGCGCGATGGTGCCGACCGAGCGTTTTTCGGGCGCGGCGGACACGAATTCGAGTCGCCCGCCCGGAACCTTGTCGCTTCCCCCGAGCTCGAGCGTGCGGAACAGCACGTCGCGGCCTGCTTGGATGCGGAACGTGACCGCAAGGCGGCCCGCCCAGATGCACACCACGTCGATCGGGCAGCGACTGTCCTCGACCACGCCGATCGGGGTGAACTCGACCGTCTCGAGCGTCGCCGTCTCGCCCAGCGTCACCGCAGGCGACAGGGCCGTCGGCACGGCCATCGAGATCATCGTCAGCATCCCCATTTTTTTCAGCTTCGCTTCCCGCTAATGAGCGCCAGATGAACGAACCCTTCGACAATTCCGTTTTTCCGCCGCCCGCGCGCGAGCACCCGTGCGAACTCTATCTGATCAGCCCGCTCGAGGTGGACGGAGATTTTCCCGACCGCTTGCGCGCGGCGCTGTCGGGCGGGCCGGTCGCGGCGTTCCAGTTTCGCGTGAAGGGCAGGGACCAGCACGAGGCAGCACGGCTGGCCGCGCCCTTGCAGGCGATCTGCGCCGAATTCGATACCGCCTTCATCGTCAATGACGACCTGGCGCTTGCCAAGCGGCTCGATGCCGACGGGCTGCATCTCGGGCAGGGCGACGGCGACGTGAAGGAAGCGCGAGCGGTGCTCGGACCCTCGAAGATGATCGGGGTGACCTGCCACGACAGTCGCCACCTGGCGATGGAAGCCGGCGAGAAGGGGGCGGACTATGTTGCCTTCGGCGCCTTCTACGACAGCGGCACCAAGGACACCGGGCATCGGCCCGAACCGGGCATCCTGAGCTGGTGGGCAAGCCTGTTCGAGCTGCCGTGCGTGGCGATCGGCGGGATCACGCCCGACAATGCCGCGCCATTGATCGCGGCGGGCGCGGACTTCCTTGCCGTGTCGGGAGCGGTGTGGGGATCGGACGATCCTGCCTCGGTGGTGTCCAAGTTCGCCGCGCTGGCGGCAGAAGGCTGAACTTTTTCGGATAAATCGGCGGGCTTTCGCGTTGGGTGGGAAAACATGTTCCATCCGCGAAAGGATTTCATCGTGCCGCGTTTCCCAATCATTACCACCTTCGCCGCCGTCGTCGCGCTTGCCGCGGGCGGCGCTTTCATCGCCGACGACGCCGAGGCGCAGGCGACCCAGTCGAAGACGGAAAAGCCCGCCAAGGCCACGGCCAAGGGCAAGGAAAAGGCAGCGGGCGAGGCGACGACCAAGCCGGGCCGCACCTACGGGTCGACCGCGCTCGACGAGAAGGATTCGGACCAGCGCACCTTCGCGGACCTCGACAACGACGTGTTCCACGCGATGGTCCTGCTCGACCGCGCGCAATTTTCGCCGGGCGTGATCGACGGGCGCGAAGGCAAGAACTTCACCGCCGCGCTCAAGGGGTTCCAGGAAGCCCGCGGGCTCGAGGTGACGGGCGAACTCGATACTCCGACGAGAAAGGCGCTCAAGGTCGACAAGCGCAAGCCGACGCGGATGCTGCGGATCGACGAGACCGAGTTCGGCTCGCCCTTCGTGACGATCCCCGACGACGCCGAGAAACAGGCCGAACTCGACGCGATGGCCTACGAGAACCTGCTCGAGGAAGTTGCCGAGCGGTTTCACACCACGCGCGAGACGCTGATCGCGCTCAACGGCGACAAGGCGCGCAACGTCAGGATCGGGACCGTGCTGCAGCTGCCCAACGTGCTGCCGACCAGCCGCGACTATTCGGTGAAGAGCGAATATCGCGACATGTTCAACGCGCTCAACATCGAACCCGAACCCCGCAAGCGCGGCGTGAGGATCACGGTCGACAAGTCGGACGGGCAGATGCGCGTGTGGGACAAGGACGACAAACTGGTCGCGACCTTCCCCGTTACCACGGGCTCGGAGCACGACCCGCTGCCACTGGGCGACTGGAAGGTGACGACCTTCGCCTTCCTGCCGCCGTTCCACTACCAGCCCGACCTGTTCTGGGACGTCGACAGTTCGAAGAAGGACACAATGCTCCCGCCGGGTCCCAACGGACCGGTCGGGGTCGCCTGGCTCGACCTCACCAAGGAGCATTACGGCATTCACGGCACGCCCGAGCCGCAGACGATCGGCTATACCGAGAGCCACGGTTGCCTGCGCATGACCAACTGGGACGTGCTGACCCTGTCGCGGATCCTCGATCCGGGCTTCAAGGCCAAGTTCGTCGCCTAGGGTGAGGACGCTCGGCACCATCCTCGTCACCGCGGTGCTGGTCAGCGCCTTCTGGCTGACCGCCTTCATGAGCGGGATGATCTCGGTCGCAAAGGGCGGGGGCAACGAGCAACGGGCCGAGCGACCGATCCACGATGACGAACCCCAGCGCCGCGCGGCGCGCGAGGTCGCGCTCGATCCGGACGCCGATCCCGTCACGCTCGCCGAGGCGATCGAGGTGGGGCCGTCGGGGATGGCAGTGCCGGTTGCAGGGATTGCGCCCGACGAATTGGTCGACACCTTTACGCAGGCCCGCGCGGGTGGGGCCAGGCGTCATGACGCCATCGACATCATGGCCGATACGGGCACGCCCGTGGTCGCCTCCGCGCCGGGCACGGTCGAGAAGATCTATTTCTCGCGAGGCGGCGGCGGGAAGACGGTTTACGTCCGCTCGAAGGACAAACGCTGGATCTATTATTACGCCCATCTCGACGTTTATGCGCCGGGGCTGAAGGAAGGTCAGGCCGTGGGCCTCGGCGACGCGCTCGGCACGGTCGGCTCGACCGGCAACGCCTCGCCAGACGGGCCGCACCTCCATTTCGCGATCCACCGCATGGAGCCCGAGGAAAGCTGGTGGGAAGGCCGCCCGATCAATCCCTATCCATTGCTTGCCGGACGGCGCGCGAACGGCTAGGGGCACGCGCTTGAAGGAACGGCGCGCCGTTCCCGGCTCTTTTCAACCGTAAGCAGCATATAGGCGATCATCATGAAGATCAGCGGCGTCGACATTCGTCCCGGCAACATCATCGAATATGAAGGCGGCATCTGGCGTGCCGTAAAGATCCAGCACACCCAGCCCGGCAAGGGCGGGGCCTATATGCAGGTCGAACTGAAGAACCTCATCGACGGTCGCAAGAACAATGTCCGTTTCCGCTCGGCGGAGACGGTCGAGCGCGTGCGTCTCGATACCAAGGAATTCCAGTTCCTGTTCGCCGACGGCGATGACCTGACCTTCATGGACAAGGAAAGCTTCGAGCAGATCACGCTCCCCGCCGACATGCTCGGCGACCAGGTCGCGTTCCTGACCGACGGCATGGACGTGATGCTCGAAATGTATGACGAGCGTCCGATCAGCGTCGAGCTGCCGCAATTCTCCGAGCACGAGATCGTCGAGGCCGATGCGGTCGTGAAGGGCCAGACGGCGTCGTCGAGCTACAAGCCGGCCGTCCTCGATAATGGCGTGCGCATCATGGTGCCGCCGCACATCACCACCGGCACGCGCGTGATCGTCGACACCGGCGAGTGCACCTACGTCAAGCGCGCCGACTGATGGTGGAGGTCGTCACGGGCGTCGCAGATTATCGCGCGAGCGAGGCCTGGGACGGCAAGCCGATCGCGACGATCGGCAATGCCCGCACGATGGTGCTGTGGGCCGATCGTCCGTTTCATTGGCACGAAAACAGCACCGATGAATTGTTCGTGGTGCTGAACGGGCGCGTCGACATGCAGTATCGCGACGCGACCGGTGAACACCGGGTGTGGATGGAGACGGGTGACATGATGGTCATCCGGCAGGGCGAATCCCACGTCGCGCACCCGGAAGGGGAGGTGCGGCTGCTGATCGTCGCGCACCCGGCAGACAAGGAAGACTAGATGGTTTCGCATTCCGGCCTCATCACCGTCATGCAGCGCGCCGTGCACAAGGCCGCGCCGCGCCTGCGCCGCGACTTCGGCGAGGTCGAGCAGCTGCAGGTGTCCAAGAAGGGCCCCGCCGACTTCGTCTCGATGGCCGACAAACGCGCCGAGAAGACGATCGTCGAGGAATTGCAGCATGCGCGCCCCGACTGGGGCCTGCTCCTCGAAGAAGGCGGCGAGATCAAGGGCAATCCCGACAAGCCGCGCTGGATCGTCGATCCGCTCGACGGGACCTCGAACTTCCTCCACGGCCTGCCGCACTTCGCCATCTCGATCGCGGTCGAGGACAAGAAGCCCAACGGCGATCCCGAGATCACCCACGCGATGATCTACCAGCCGCTCACCGACGAGAGCTTCTGGGCCGAGAAGGGCCGCGGCGCATGGCTGCACGACCGCCGCCTGCGCGTTTCCTCGCGTCGATATCTCGACGAGAGCCTGATCGGCACCGGCATCCCGCACATGGGGCGCGGCAAGCCGACCGAGTGGACCAAGCTCTACAATGCGATCGCCCCCGAAGTCTCGGGCATCCGCCGCATGGGGGCCGCGAGCCTCGACCTTGCCTATGTCGCGGCCGGGCGCATCGACGGCTTCTGGGAAGACGACCTCGACTGGTGGGATGTCGCAGCGGGCCTGCTGCTCATCAGGGAAGCCGGCGGCTTCGTGACCGATTATCGCGGCCAGGACCGAATGATGAAGCGGCGCGAATATCTCGCCGCAAACGGCGAACTCCACACCAAGCTGCACAAGCTGGTCGCGGGCGCGCTGCGCTAGAGCGGCGCGGAAAGGCAATTTCGAGCAACTGGGCGGTTGCGGGCCTCGTCTTGCTGTCCTAAAGCCGCGCCAGTTTCGATCCTCCCCGGGAGACCCCCTTTGGCCGACGTCGCCGCAGGATATCTGCCGATCCTTATTTTCCTCGCCATCGCGCTGGCGTTGTCGACCGCGTTCGTCGGCTTGCCGATGATCGTTGCGCGGCTGACCGGCGCCCACAAGCCCGATGCCGAGAAGCTTTCCGAATATGAATGCGGCTTTCCCGCGTTCGAGGACAGCCGCGACCAGTTCGACGTGCGCTTCTACCTCGTCGCCATTCTGTTCATCATCTTCGACCTCGAGGCCGCCTTCCTCTTCCCGTGGGCGGTCAGCGTGCTCGGCCTCGGCTGGACCGCGTGGGTCGCGATGATGCTGTTCCTCGTCGAGCTGACGCTCGGCCTCGTCTACGCCTGGCAGAAGGGGGCGCTGGAATGGGAGTGATCCTCGACCCCAAGGCCAATCCCTATCCGACCGAGGAGGAGCTGGCGCGCGCCGCGGGTCTCGTCCCGGGCGGGCCGGACATGAAGCAGTTCGAGGCGATGCGCCAGGAACTGGACGAGAAGGGTTTCCTCGTCACTACGACCGAGGACCTGTTCAAGTGGGCGCGCACCGGCTCGCTGTGGTGGATGACCTTCGGGCTCGCCTGCTGCGCGGTCGAGATGATTCACGTCAACATGCCGCGCTACGACCTCGAACGCTTCGGTGTCGCACCGCGCGCGTCCCCGCGCCAGAGCGACGTGATGATCGTCGCGGGCACGCTGTGCAACAAGATGGCCCCCGCGCTGCGCAAGGTCTACGACCAGATGAGCGAGCCGCGCTACGTCATCTCGATGGGCAGCTGCGCCAATGGCGGCGGCTATTATCACTATAGCTACAGCGTCGTTCGCGGCTGCGACCGCATCGTGCCGGTCGACATCTACGTGCCGGGCTGCCCGCCGACCGCGGAAGCCTTGCTCTACGGCATCATGCAGCTGCAGCGGAAGATCCGCCGCGAGGGGACGATCGAGCGATGAGCAGCGCTGCCCCCAGGATCGCGGAGCGCGATGGCTTTGCCGCGCAGTACGCCAAGGCGATCGGCAAGGCGCTGGTCGACACCAAGGACCATGTCGGCGAACTGACCTTCACCGTCACGCGCGACGGGCTGGTCGCGGCGGCCAAGGCGCTGCGCGACGAGTTCGGCTACCAGCAGCTGATGGAGATTGCGGGCGCGGACTATCCGGAGCGCGCAGAGCGGTTCGAGGTCAATTACCATTTCCTTTCGGTCACGCATAACCACCGCGTGCGCCTCAAGGTGAAGACCGACGAAGAGACGCCGGTGCCATCGCTGACGGGGCTGTGGCCCGTCGCCAACTGGCTCGAGCGCGAGGTGTTCGACCTCTACGGGGTCAACTTCTCGAACCATCCCGACCTTCGCCGCATCCTCACCGATTACGGCTTCGAGGGCCATCCGCTGCGCAAGGACTTCCCCATGACGGGCCATGTCGAGCTGCGCTATTCTGAGGCCGAGAAGCGCGTCGTCTACGAGCCGGTCAAGCTGGCGCAGGACTTCCGCAGCTTCGACTTCCTGATGCCGTGGGAAGGGCCCGAATATCGCCTGCCGGGCGACGAGAAGGCCGAAGGTCAGGCGCCCGGCGCGCCGACGCCCGCCAAGGCGCCGACGAGCGAGAAGGTGGCTGCCAAGGCGCCGCCGCCCGTCCCCAAGACGACCGACGAGAAGTCGGACACCGGGGCCGGCGAGCCGACCAACAAGAAGGCCGAGAAGCAGGCGCGCAAGCCGGCTGCCAGGAAGGCCGACAATGCAGGCGGCGAGACCACCGCCAAGGACGCACCCGAGACGGGAGACACTGAATGACGACCAAGGTCGAAATCCAGACCTTCCCGGATGAGCGCGCGATGGACTTCGACGCGGCGCGCAAGGTCGATCACGAGATCGTCCTCGACCAGCCCAACACGGCGGGCGACGAGACCATCTCGAACTACACGATCAACTTCGGTCCGCAGCACCCGGCTGCGCACGGCGTGTTGCGGCTGATCATGGAGCTGGACGGCGAGATCGTCGAGCGCGTCGACCCGCATGTCGGCCTGCTCCATCGCGGCACCGAGAAGCTGATCGAGTACAAGACCTACGCGCAGGCGCTGCCTTACTTCGACCGGCTCGATTACTGCTCGCCTATGTGCATGGAGCACAGCTACGTGCTCGCGGTCGAGAAGCTGCTGGGCCTCGAGGTGCCGCTGCGCGCGCAATATATCCGCGTGCTGATGGCGGAGCTGACCCGCATCTCCAATCACATGCTGAACCTTGGCAGCCACGTCATGGACGTGGGCGCGATGACGCCCAACCTGTGGCTGTTCGAGGTGCGCGAAGACACGATGCAGCTCTATGAAGCCGTGTCGGGCGCGCGCATGCACGCCAACTATTTCCGCGTCGGCGGCGTCCACCAGGACATCCCGGAAAAGGTGCTCGCGCAGATGAGCGAGTTTCTCGACAAGCGCATGCCGCTGTTCGAGGACGCGATGAGCCTCGTCGTCGACAACCGCATCTTCAAGCAGCGCAACGTCGATATCGGCGTGGTCAGCAAGGAAGATGCGCTGGCCTGGGGCTTCTCGGGTCCGATGATCCGCGCCGCGGGGATCCCGTGGGACCTCAGGAAGTCGCAGCCATACGAGGTTTACGACCGCATGGACTTCGACGTGCCAGTGGGGACCAAGGGCGACTGCTACGACCGCTTCATGGTCCGCGTCGAGGAAGTCCGCCAGTCGGCGCGCATCATGCGCCAGTGCCTCGCCGAAATGCCCAAGGGGCCGATCGGCAGCCTCGACCGCAAGGTCTTCCCGCCCAAGCGAGGCGAGATGAAGCAGTCGATGGAAGCGCTGATCCACCACTTCAAGCTCTACACCGAGGGCTATCACGTGCCCGCCGGCGAAGTCTATGTCGCGACCGAAAGCCCCAAGGGCGAATTCGGCGTCTATCTCGTCGCGGACGGCACCAACAAACCCTATCGCTGCAAGATCCGGCCGACCGCGTTCAGCCACCTGCAGGCAATGGATTTCATGATGAAGGGCCACATGCTGGCCGATACGACCGCGGTGCTCAGCGCCATCGACGTCGTCTTTGGGGAGTGTGACCGCTAATGGCCTATCGTCACTTCGCCGCCGATACGCCCGAGCTGCGTAGCCAGTGGGGCGATTTTGCGTGGGACGCGACGTCCGCGCCCGAAGCCAAGCGCATCCTCGCCAAGTATCCCGAAGGGCGCCAGGCGTCGGCCTGCCTGCCGTTTCTCGACCTCGCCCAGCGGCAGGTCGGGCGGATGACCGAGACGCAGGGCTGGCTGCCGATCCCGGTGATCGAGTTCGTCGCGAACGCGCTCTCGATGCCGACGGTGCGCGTGATGGAAGTGGCCAGCTTCTATACCATGTACAACCTCGTGCCGGTCGGGAAATATCACGTCCAGGTATGCGGCACGACGCCGTGCATGCTGCGCGGGTCGGACGAGGTGCTGGCCGCGTGCAAGAAGCGCGGCATGGTCAAGGGCGCGACCACGCCCGACGGGCTGTTCACCCTGACCGAGGTCGAGTGCATGGGCGCGTGCGCCAACGCGCCGATGGTCCAGATCAACGACGACAATTACGAGGACCTCACCGAGAAGCGGATGAGCGAGATCCTCGACGCGCTGGCCGAGGACAAGGACGTCAAACCCGGCCCGCAGACCGGGCGACAGGCGAGCTGCCCCGAGGGCGGGCCGACCAGCCTCAAGAAAATGGCCGAGCGCAACTACGACTATCGGGGACAATGGTGATGAACGACGCGCAGAAGAAGAAGATCTCTGGGGCCGCGTTCATGGCGGCAGGTGCGACCTTCATGATCACGGGTAACACCGCGATCGGCATCTCGCTTCTCACGATCGGCATCGTCTTCATCGCGATCGCGTCGCGAAAGGCGGGCGAGTGATGCAGCAGCTCGTCAAGATCGTCATCGCGATCCTCGCCATCGTCATCGCGTTCAAGATCCTCAAGGGTCTTCTGGGCCTCGCGATCGGCGTGGCGCTGGCCGTGGCGCTCTATTTCGGCGCGACCAAGCTCCTGGAGAAGAAGTGATGGGTTCGACCACCCCGCTGGCCGACAAGGACCGCATCTTCACCAACGTCTATGGCTTCCAGGGCGCGGACCTGAAAAGCGCGCAGGCGCGCGGCGACTGGGACAAGACCGCCGACCTCATGAAGCTCGGCCAGGACACGATCATCGAGATGGTCAAGGATTCGGGGCTGCGCGGGCGCGGCGGTGCGGGCTTTCCGACCGGCATGAAGTGGGGCTTCATGCCCAAGGAGCCGACGCCGGGCCGTCCCAACTTCCTCGTCATCAATGCCGACGAATCCGAGCCCGGTTCGTGCAAGGATCGCGAGATCATCCGCCACGACCCGCATAAGCTGGTCGAGGGCGCACTCCTGGCCGGCTTCGCGATGCGCGCGCGTGCGGGCTATATCTACATTCGCGGCGAATTCATCCAGGAAGCGCGGGTTCTCGAGAACGCCGTCGCCGAAGCCTACGAGGCCGGCCTCTTGGGCAAGAACGCCGCCGGGTCGGGCTACGATTTCGACCTGTTCGTTCACCGCGGCGCGGGCGCCTATATCTGCGGCGAAGAGACCGCGATGCTCGAAAGCCTCGAGGGCAAGAAGGGTCAGCCGCGACTGAAGCCGCCTTTCCCGGCGGGCGCGGGCCTCTATGGCTGCCCGACCACCGTCAACAACGTGGAATCGATCGCGGTCGTCCCGACCATCCTTCGCCGGGGCGCGGAGTGGTTCAAGAGCTTCGGACGCGAGGGCAATGCCGGCACCAAGCTGTTCCAGATCTCGGGCCACGTGAACAAGCCATGCGTCGTCGAGGAAACGATGTCGATCTCGTTCCGTGAACTGATCGACCTCCATGCCGGCGGCATCAAGGGCGGATGGGATAACCTCCTCGCCGTGATCCCGGGCGGCTCGTCCGTCCCGTTGGTCCCGGCCGAGCAGATCATGGACGCGCCGATGGATTTCGACGGGCTCAAGGAACTGGGCTCGGGTCTTGGCACCGCCGCCGTCATCGTCATGGACAAGTCGACCGACATCGTCCGCGCGATCAGCCGCATCAGCTATTTCTACAAGCATGAAAGCTGCGGCCAGTGCACGCCCTGCCGCGAAGGCACGGGCTGGATGTGGCGCACGATGGAAAAGCTGCGCACCGGCGATGCCGACGCGGGCACGATCGACCGCCTGTTCGACGTCACCAAGCAGGTCGAGGGTCACACGATCTGCGCGCTGGGTGATGCGGCGGCGTGGCCGATCCAGGGCCTCATCCGCCATTTCCGCCCCGAACTCGAACGCCGCGTCGCCGAAGCGGGCGGGCAGCTCGAAGCGGCCGAGTAAGGCCCTCCCGCTCCCCCGAGTTTCCATTCGCGCGCAGTTGCGGTAATCTTTCCGCCATGCGCGCGATGGTCATTGCGGCGGTCGCGGTCGTAGGGCTCTGCGGAACGACACCCTCGCTGGCCCAGACGGCCGTGCAGCGCCAGGGACCGGTCTACGGGAAGGACCAGGCCGAGGCCGACCAGCCCAATTTTCTCGTCATCGTCAGGTTGCCCGAAAAGGCCGGCAATCGTTTCGAATTCGACGTCGAAGAAGACAGCGAGGCGCAGTTTGCGGCCTACGCGGCAGGCACGCAACTGGCGTCATGCCTGGTGGCATCCAGGTCCGACGAAGCCGAGCGCGCGCTATCCAATGCCCCGCTGTCAAGCAAGGAGCGCCGTTCGCTCGCACGCCTGACAGGAAAAGGCACGAGCTGTGCGGGAGTACTGCCCGGCGACCCGGCGATCGCTCGCGGCATGGTCGCAGAAGCGCTCTACCTTGAGAGACATTCCTCGCCGCCGCCTCTTCCCGCCATCGTCGAAGAGACATTGGTCGACCGTTTTGCGGCCGAGGAAGAAAAGCGCAACGAACACCGCCCGCTTGCCGAGGTGCGGCTGTCGGGGGCGAGCGACTGCCTGGTGGCGAGCGATCTGCAGACCGCCGACGCGCTCCTGCGGTCCCGGCCTGGCAGCGAAGAGGAAGTGGCGCTGATCGACGCTTTGTTCGTCAACGCGCCGCGCTGTGCGGGCGATCGGCGCCCTGCGTTCATCAGCCTCGCCTATTTGCGCGCCTACTTTGCCAGTGCGCTCCAGCGCGCTTCGGTCGCGCCAGCGACGGCGGGGCTTTTCCTTGCGCGCGAATAGGTTATTCTGGTTGTGTAACACAGGTTCGGCGCAGTCGGGCCTTGGGTAGGGAGGACAGTCGAGATGCGTAAGATTCTGGCGATGTGTTCGCTCGCGGCGATGGTCGCGACAAGCGGTGCCTATGCGCAGGGGATAACCGGCAAGGAAGGCCGGCAGGCCCGGCAGAAGGTCATGGATCAACGCGGCATTCGCGATTACGGCGAATTGAAGGGCAAGAACGTCACCTACGATCCGAGCAAGGACACGCCCGACACGCTGGGCGCGTACGACATGGCGCTCCACAATTCGGCCTGTATCGACCGCACGCTCGGCGACACGGTGAAGGAAGCGCTCGATACGCAGCCGGCGACCCGCAAGGAAGAATTCAAGTTCGATCGCCTGTTTTCCAAGGGCAAGGGCTGCGGCGGGCCGACCACGGTCGTGCTCACGCTCCAGCGCGGCATGCTTTCGGAAGCGGCCTATCTCAACGACTATCCCGAGCAGGTGCCGCTGCCGATGCACGTCGATTCGGGTGCGGTGAAGGCCTTCCGCGACAGCCAGCGCGAATGGAATGACGAGCGCTCGCCCGCGGACAAGATGCTCATCGATGCGGCCAACTGTCTCGTCATCTCGAACCCGGCGGTCGCCGACCTTCTGGCGCGGACCCAGCACGGGACCGGCGATGAAGAAAAGGTGATGGACGCGCTGTTCAACGCGGCCCCCGATTGCGCGGGCGCGCGGCCCACGGTGGTCAGCAAGACCTATTTGCGGGCGTTCATCATGGACGCGCTCTACCGCGCTTCGAACAGCGAGATTGGCAAGCCGGTCTTCATGCTGGGCGGCTAGTCGCCAGGGGCGGGGCCCGACGAGGAAGAAGGAGCACGCGCGAGAGCAGCGATGACCCTGCGCACGACCTTGCGATGCCTTGCAGCGTCGCTCCTTCTTGCCGGAGCGACGCTTCCCCTCCTCGCGCAGGACAATGTCGGTGAGAAGTACGACAAGCCCGGGACCGTCGCCCTGCGCGACATCCTGACCGAACGCGTCCAGAACCGCGCCTACGAGCTCAAGGGCGAGGAAGTCCGCTACCGTCCCGAAAGAGATACCGTCGACACGCTGGCCGCCTACGGGAGGGCGCTCGAGGTGTCGAAATGCCTCGTCGAGGCGAACCGGGTCGGCGTCGAGCAGGCCCTCGCGATGCGCCCGTTGTCGAGTCAGGAGCAGGAGCTCTTCGCGGCCCTCTTTACGGGCGGGGGAAATTGCGGCTCTCCGACGACGACGGTTCTCGCCCTCCAGCGCGGCATGTTGTCGGAAGCCGCCTACCTCGCGGCCCATCCCGACCAGGTGCCGCTTCCGCGCAACGTCGATTCTGCCGCGGTCGCGCGTTTCGTGGACGGCGAAGTCGACTGGAACGCACACCGCATCGAGGCCGATTCCGTGCTGATCGGGGCGAGCAACTGCCTCGTCATGACCAATCCGGCGATCGCCGACCTGCTCGCGAGGACCGTGCACGGGTCGGATGACGAGACGATCGTGATGGACGCGCTGTTCAACGCGGCGCCGCAATGCGCGGGGAGACGTCCCGACAGGGTCAGCACGACGTTCCTGCGGGCCTTCGTGATGGACGCTCTCTATCGGGCACATGTCAACGAGGAAGCCCGGCTCGTTTTCCTGATGGGCGGCTAGGCGCGCGTTCATCCACGCTTCAGAAACGCGAGCGCAACGACCGGCTTGGGATCGAGCTAGTTCGATCGAGTAATGGGGAATCATGTGAAGACCTTCAATCTCAAGCGTATCGCCAAGGCGATGATGATCCTGGTCGTGGCCAATTTTTCGGTCGGGACCGCACAGGCACAGTTTTCGAGCGGCTATTACGAGCGCGTGACGCGCATGCGCGAGATCCGCATGAAAATGGCGAACGGGTCGATCTTCGATACCGAAGTCGCCAAATCCTACGGGCCGTTTCTGCCCGATCGCGACAGCGAGAAGGCGTTCGCCCACTATCGCACCTATGTCGAGGCGGCGCGCTGCGTGTCGACCAAGCAGGCGGACGCGGTCGAAGCCGCGCTGTCGCATGAACCCAATTCCGCTGCCGGAAAGGCCGCATTCGAGGGGCTCAAGGACGAGGCGAGTGTGTGCGACGCGCAGGACGTTCTCAAGAGCGGGCTGCGCCGTGGGCTCCTGTCCGAGGGCGCGTATCTGGTCGCCTTTCCGGCCGCGCCCGCGCTTCCCTCGACGGTCACCGCCGATCGGCTCAAGGCGTTCCGTGCGAGCGAATTCGACCGCAATGCCGGTCGTACGGAGGGCGAGAAGGCACTGATCGATGTCGCCGACTGCCTGGTGCTCAGCGACCTCTCGCTGGCCGACCGCGTGGCGCGCTCGAACGCGGGCGACGAGGATGAAAAGGCGCTGCTCGACGCGATGTTCGTGGCGGCGCCCTATTGCGCCGGCGAGGAGCGGCCGACCGACCTCAGCCGCAGCGTGCTGCGCGCGTTTCTCTCGGAAGCGCTCTACCGCGCGAGCGTCAACGAGGCGACGCGCGACCTGTTCGCACCGGCCGGCTGACCCGGCCTCGCGCCCCGCATCGGGAGCGAACGGGACCGGCGGACCTTCGGGTCTGCCGGTTTCGCCGTTTTTTGGGGTGCAAAAGCCCGCTTCAAGGGTTGCGCTTCACGAGCGTCCCCGCCAAAGAGGCACCGCGCGTGGCGGGCCGATTGGCGCCCGCCGTTCGCGCGCGTGTCGACCGGGCGGATTTTCCCTTCGCGCGAAGGGGCCGATCTCCGACCCGAACGGAAAGGGCAGATGTTGGAAGGCATGTTCATGCGGGCGAGAAAAAGCGGTCGGATGGCGCTCCTCGCGATGGCTGGCGCAGGCCTCGTTCTCTCTTCGGCAGCAGGTGCCGCCGACAAGCCGGTGGCGGCCAAGTCGGACGCCGAGGTGGCGCAGGCACTGCAGGACGTAGGGCACTGCGTCGCGGCCAGCCGCCCCGATCTTTCCGCCCAGTACGTTACGATGGATTACAAGAGCGACGAGTACCGCAAGCTTGGCGATAAGCTCGGCAAGGCTGCGGCACGCTGCAAGACCTATAGCCATGGGCTGCGCTCGTCGGGTGTGGTGTTCGCGGCCTCGATCGCCGAGGGCCTTCTGATCAAGGATGCGCTGCTGGGTGATCTGGCGGCCCACACCGCCTATCGCGAGGACCTTCCGTCGATCGAGGTGCAGAGCCCGGCCGACCTGATGGCCTACTGCATCGTGCGCAAGGCGCCGGGTGAGACCGCCGCCCTGCTCGCGACCGATCTCGTCAGCGACGAGGAACTGGCCGCGTTCAAGACGCTGGCGCCGGTGCTGCCGACCTGCGTTCCGGCCGACGCGAAGGCCGAATTCACCCGCGAGGGGCTGCGCTCGCTGATCGCGCTGGCCGCCTATCGCCTCTACGCGCACAACCAGACCGGAGGGGAGGGCTGATGCCCAAGCTGACCGTCGACGGCGTCGAACTCGAGGTCCCGGAAGGCGCGACCGTCCTTCAGGCGTGCGAGCTGGCGGGCAAGGAAATCCCGCGTTTCTGCTATCACGAGCGCCTGTCGATCGCGGGCAACTGCCGCATGTGCCTCGTCGAGGTGAAGCCCGGGCCGCCCAAGCCGCAGGCTTCCTGTGCGCTGCCCGCTGCCGAGGGGCAGGAAATCCGCACCGACACGCCGATGGTCAAGAAGGCGCGCGAGGGGGTGATGGAGTTCCTCCTCATCAACCACCCGCTCGACTGCCCGATCTGCGACCAGGGCGGCGAATGCGACCTCCAGGACCAGGCGATGGCCTATGGCCGCGGTTTCTCGCGCTTCGACGAGAACAAGCGCGCGGTCGAGGACAAATATATGGGGCCGATCGTCAAGACGGCCATGACCCGGTGTATCCAATGCACCCGCTGCGTGCGCTTTGCCGAGGAAGTGGCGGGCACGCCCGAACTGGGCATGTATTACCGCGGCGAGGACAGTCAGATCACGACCTATCTCGAAAAGGCCGTATCGAGCGAATTGTCGGGCAATCTCGTCGACCTCTGCCCGGTCGGGGCGCTGCTGTCGGCGCCTTACAGTTTCGAAGCGCGTCCGTGGGAGCTCAAGAAGGTCGCCTCGATCGACGTGATGGACGCTCTGGGGACCAATATCCGCCTCGACGTGCGCGGGCGCCAGGTGCTGCGCGCGCTGCCGCGCATCAACGATGCGGTCAACGAGGAATGGGCGCACGACAAGACGCGTCACCATGTCGACGCGCTGGTGCGCGGGCGGCTCGATCGTCCGTGGATCCGCGAGAACGGCAAGCTGCGCGAAGCGGGCTGGGCCGAGGCGCTCCAGCTGTTCGCCGACAAGCTGAGCGAGGCCAAGACCAAGGTCGCCGCGATAGCGGGCGATCTCGTCGACGCCGAGACGATGTTCGCCGCCCAGGCGCTGCTGATGGGCCAGAAGGGCAAGCTGTTCGAAGGGCGCCAGACCGGCCTCGACTATAACGTCGGCAATCTCGGTGCCGTGGCGTTCAACACGCCGCTGGCGCATCTCGAGGATGCCGATGCGATCTTCCTCGCGGGCACCAACCCGCGCTGGGAAGCGCCGCTGGTCAACACGCGCATCCGCAAGGCGGTGCGACGCGGGGCCAAGGTGTTCGCGGTCGGGCCGCAAGTCGATCTCACCTACCCGGTCGAGTGGCTGGGCGAGGACCTCGAGACGCTTGCCAAGCTTCCTGCTCACGTCGCGGACGCGTTCGCAAAGGCCGAGCGGCCGGTTTTCATCGCCGGGCCGGGCCTGCTGGCCGCGGGCGGGCAGGGCGATGCCCATGCCGCCGCCCACGCGCTCAACGTCATCCGCGGCGAGTGGAACGGCTTCAATATCCTCCACACCGCCGCTTCTCGAATGGCAGGGTTGATGCTCGGCTACGCGCACGAGGACGGCCTCAAGGGCGTCCAGAAGGCGAACCCCAAGCTGGTCCTGATGCTAGGCGCGGACGAGATGGCAGACGACGCCTTTCCCAAGGCGTTCAAGGTCTATGTCGGCCACCATGGCGACAAGGGGGCCAAGCAGGCCGACCTTATCCTGCCGGGCGCGGCCTACAGCGAGAAGCACGGCACCTACGTCAATATCGAGGGCCGCGTGCAGCGCGCCGAGCGCGCGACCTTCGCGCCGGGCGAAGCGCGCGAGGACTGGACGATCTTCCGCGCCGTCTCCGATATCCTCGGCAAGCCGTTGAAATTCGACCGTTTCGACCAATTGCGTGCAGCCATGATTGAAGCGGTGCCGGCGCTGGGCGTCGAGGACGGGACGATCGTCGACCTGCCGTTCGATCCGCCCAAGATCGAGACCAAGGGTAAGGGTCCGATCGCTTATCCGATCAAGGATTTCTACCTGACCAACGCCATCGCGCGCCATAGTCCGACCATGCATCGCTGCTCGGCCGAACTGGTCCATGGCGAGACCTTCGCGGAGGCTGCCGAATGACCGCCTTTTTCGAAAGTCTCGGCATGAGCCACGACTGGGCGTGGTTCGTGGCGACCGTATCGGGTATCCTGCTCATCGCGCTGCCGCTGATGCTGGCCGTCGCCATGATCATCTATGCCGAGCGCAAGATCTGGGCCGCAATCGCGCTTCGCCGAGGGCCCAACGTGGTCGGCCCGTTCGGGTTGCTGCAGAGCTTCGCCGACGGCCTCAAGGTCTTCCTCAAGGAAACGATCATCCCGTCCAGCGCCAACAAGGCGCTGTTCCTGATCGCGCCGATCATCACCTTCACCATCGCGTTGATCGTGTGGGCGGTGGTGCCGTTCGACGTCGGCGTGGTGCTCGCCGACATCAATATCGGATTGCTCTACATCCTCGCGGTGGGCTCGCTCGGCGTCTATGGCGTGATCATCGCGGGCTGGGCGTCCAACTCCAAATATCCCTTCTTTTCCGCGCTTCGCGCCGCTGCGCAGATGGTCAGCTACGAAGTCTCGATCGGCTTCGTGATCATCACCGTGATCCTGTGGGCCGGCAGCTTCAACCTGACCGAGATTGTGCTCGCGCAGGAAGGCCATGTGCTGGGCATCCTCAACGGCTTCGGCTTCAACCCGCTTCTCTTCCCGATGGCGGTGGTGTTCCTCATCTCCTCGATGGCCGAGACGTTCCGCACGCCCTTCGACCTGGTCGAAGCGGAGAGCGAGCTCGTGGCGGGGCACCAGACCGAATATTCATCGATGAGCTTCGCGCTCTTCTGGCTTGGCGAATATGCCAACGTCATCCTGATGTGCGGGTTGAACGCGATCCTGTTCTGGGGCGGCTTCCTGCCTCCGCTCGACATCGAAATCCTCTACGCGGTGCCCGGCATCATCTGGCTGTTCCTCAAGATGGGGCTGTTCTTCTTCGTCTTCGGGTGGGTCAAGGCGACCGTGCCGAGGTATCGCTACGACCAGCTGATGCGCCTCGGATGGAAGATCTTCCTGCCGCTGTCGCTGCTTTTCGTGTTTCTCGTCTCGGGCTGGCTGATGCTCACCAAAACTTCGGGAGGCGCGCTGTGATCGCACGCACGATCAAGGCCTTCACCCTGTGGGAGTTCGTGAAGGCGCATCTCCTCACGCTGAAATATTTCTTCAAGCCGAAGGCGACCATCAACTACCCCTACGAGAAGGCGCCGCAGAGCCCGCGCTTTCGCGGCGAGCACGCGCTGCGCCGCTACCCGAACGGGGAAGAGCGCTGCATCGCGTGCAAATTGTGCGAGGCGATCTGTCCCGCGCAGGCGATCACCATCGAGGCCGAACCGCGCGAGGACGGGAGCCGCCGCACCACGCGCTACGACATCGACATGGTCAAGTGCATCTATTGCGGCCTGTGCCAGGAAGCCTGCCCGGTCGATGCCGTGGTCGAAGGGCCCAACCTCGAATTCGCGACCGAAACGCGCGAGGAACTGCTCTACGACAAGGCCAAGCTGCTCGCCAACGGCGACCGCTGGGAAGGCGCCATCGCCGCCAATCTTGCCGCCGATGCGGCGTATCGGTAGGGGCCGCGCAACTTCATGATCGCCACCATCGCCTTTTACCTGTTCGCCAGCCTGACGGTCCTGTCGGCGCTGCTCGTCATCTTCGCGCGCAACCCGGTCCATTCGGTGCTGTGGCTGATCGTCGCTTTCTTCAACGCGGCGGGGCTGATGCTCCTACTGGGCGCGGAATTCATCGCGATCCTGCTGATCCTCGTCTACGTGGGCGCGGTCGCGGTGCTGTTCCTGTTCATCGTGATGATGCTCGACATCGATTTCGCGAAACTGCGCTCGGGCTTCACCGCCAACCTGCCGTTCGGTCTCCTGATCGCGCTGGTGCTGCTCGCCGAGATCGTGATCGCGGTCACCGCGAGCCGCTCGGGGCCGATCATCGGCGACAAGCCGGTCGACACCGCGCAGCCCAACATCATCGCATTCGGCGACCTCCTGTTCAGCCGCTACCTCGTGCCGTTCGAACTGTCGGGCCTGATCCTGCTGGTCGCGATGATCGGGGCGATCGTGCTGACCCATCGTAGCCGCGGCGATGCGCGCGGGCAGAATATCCACCGCCAGGTCAATCGCGATCCCGAAGAAGCGATCCGCCTGACCCAGCCGGAAAGCGGGAAAGGGGTCGAGCTGTGATCGGTCTGTCGCATTATTTAGCCGTGGCCGCGATCCTGTTCACGATCGGCGTGCTCGGCATCTTCCTCAATCGCCGCAACATCATCCTGATGCTGATGGCGATCGAGCTGATCCTGTTGTCCGTCAACATCAACCTGGTGGCGTTCAGCGCCTATCTCGGCGACCTCGTCGGCCAGGTGTTCGCCATGTTCGTGCTGACCGTCGCCGCCGCCGAAGCGGCCATCGGCCTCGCGATCCTCGTCATCTTCTTCCGTCGCAGCGGCTCGATCGCCGTCGACGACGTCAACCGGATGCACGGCTGATGGATCTCTCGATCAAGCTTATCGTCTTCCTGCCGCTTCTGGCCGCGATGATCGCGGGGCTGGGCGGCCGCATGATCGGCAAGATGCCGGCCAAGCTGGTCACCACCGGCGCGCTGTTTCTCAGCTGCTTCCTTAGCTGGCCGATATTCTTCGGCTTCCTCACCGGCAGCAATGCCGAGACGGTCGTGCCCGTCCTCGACTTCATCAACTCGGGCGACCTCAGCGTCGACTGGGCGCTGCGCGTCGACACGCTGACCGCGGTGATGCTGGTGGTGGTGACGACAGTCTCGAGCCTCGTCCACCTCTACAGCTGGGGCTACATGGAGGAAGATCCCTCGCAGCCCCGCTTCTTTGCCTACCTCTCGCTGTTCACCTTCGCGATGCTGATGCTGGTGACCGCCGACAGCCTGGTGCAGATGTTCTTCGGGTGGGAAGGAGTCGGTCTCGCCTCCTACCTCCTGATCGGTTTCTGGTACCACAAGCCCTCGGCCAACGCGGCCGCGATCAAGGCGTTCGTGGTCAACCGCGTAGGCGATTTCGGCTTCTCGCTGGGCATCTTCGGCGCGTTCCTCGTGTTCGGTACCGTCTCGATCCCCGCGATCCTCGCCGCCGCGCCCGACATGGCGGGGTCGACCATCGGCTTTGCCGGCATGCGGGTCGATACGCTGACCCTGATCTGCCTGCTCTTGTTCGTCGGCGCGATGGGCAAGTCGGCGCAATTGGGCCTCCACACCTGGCTTCCCGACGCGATGGAAGGCCCGACCCCGGTCAGCGCGCTGATCCACGCCGCGACGATGGTCACGGCGGGCGTGTTCATGGTGTGCCGCCTCTCGCCGCTGTTCGAGACGAGCCAACATGCGCTCGACGTCGTCACCTATGTCGGCGCCGCCACCGCGATCTTCGCGGCGACGGTCGGCACGGTCCAGAATGACATCAAGCGCGTGATCGCCTATTCGACCTGTTCGCAATTGGGCTACATGTTCTTCGCCGCAGGCGTTGGCGCGTACGGCGCGGCCATGTTCCACCTCTTCACCCACGCTTTCTTCAAGGCGCTGCTGTTCCTGGGCGCCGGCTCGGTCATTCACGCGATGCACCACGAGCAGGACATGCGTTTCTACGGTGGTCTCCGGAAGAAGATCCCGCTCACCTTCTGGGCGATGATGGCGGGCACGCTCGCGATCACCGGCGTGGGCGTGATCGGCGTGTTCGGTTTCGCCGGCTTCTATTCCAAGGACGCCATCCTCGAGAGCGCGTTCGCGGCCGGCACGACGCCGGGCGGGGTCGCCTTCTTCATCGGCATCCTCGCGGCGCTGCTGACCAGCTTCTACAGCTGGCGCCTCGTTTTCCTGACCTTCTTCGGCAAGGCGCGCTGGGCGGGCAGCGAGCATATCCAGCACGCCGTCCACCACGTCCACGAGGACGAGAGCGAGATGGCGGCCGACCATGACAGCGCGCACGACCACGACGTCAAGGCAGTCGAGGGCACGGCGGGCTACCATCCGCACGAGAGCCCGTGGACCATGCTCGTGCCGCTCGGCGTGCTCGCGCTGGGCGCGGTGTTCGCGGGCTTCGGCTTCCACCATCACTTCTTCGGCGAGGAAGGCACCGCCTTCTGGGCCGGTAGCCTCGCGTTTGACGAGCATCTCGTCCACGCCGCGCACGAAGTGCCGCTGTGGGTGAAGCTTGCGCCGGGTCTCGTCATGCTGACGGGCCTCGCCATCGCCTACCAGAACTATATCCGCGACCCCGACGCGCCGCGGCGTTTCGTCGAGCATTTCTCGGGGCTGCACAATTTCCTGATGCACAAATGGTATTTCGACGAACTCTACCATGTGCTGTTCGTGAAGCCGGCGTTGTGGCTCGGCCGGGTCCTGTGGAAGCGGGGCGACGAGCAGACCATCGACCGGTTCGGCCCGCATGGCGCGGCGACGGTGGTCGGGCTTGGCAACAAGCTCACCGCGCGCCTCCAGTCGGGTTATGTCTATAGCTACGCCCTCGTCATGCTGCTCGGCCTGATCGCCGCGGCAAGCTGGGCCTTCTGGTGGGCGCGGTAATGGAATTCCCCATTCTCTCGATCCTCATCCTCCTGCCGCTGGTGGCAGGGATCGCGGTGCTCTTCATGGGCGCCAACGCGGCGCGCTGGACCGCGCTGCTGACGACGCTCGCCTGCTTCGTGCTCGGCATCGTCTTGTGGGCGAACTACCAGATCGGCGGGCCGCGCTGGCAGTTCGTCGAATATGCGGAATTTGCGCAAGGAGCACTGGTGCCTGCCTGGGCGCTCGGCATCGACGGCATCGCGCTGATGCTGATCATGCTCAGCGTTTTCCTGATGCCGATCTGCATCGGGGCGAGCTGGCGCGCGATCCAGAACCGCGTGCCAGAATACATGGCCGCCTTCCTCCTGATGGAAGCCCTGATGATCGGCGTGTTCGCGGCGCAGGACCTGATGCTTTTCTACATCTTCTTCGAGGGCGGCCTCATCCCGATGTACCTGATCATCGGCATCTGGGGCGGCGTCGAGAAGATCAAGGCGGCCTACAAGTTCTTCCTCTACACGCTGGCCGGCTCGGTGCTGATGCTGGTCGCGATGCTCTACATGGTGCTGACCGCCGGCACATCGTTCATCCCCGACCTGATGGCCTACGACTTCGCGCCGGGCGTCCAATGGTGGTTGTGGCTCGCCTTCTTCGCCAGTTTCGCGGTCAAGATGCCGATGTGGCCGGTCCACACCTGGCTTCCCGATGCGCACGTGCAGGCCCCGACCGCGGGCTCGGTCATCCTGGCGGGCGTGCTGCTCAAGATGGGCGGCTACGGTTTCGTGCGCTTCAGCCTGCCGATGTTCCCGGACGCGAGCGCGGACTTCGTGCCGCTGGTGTTCGGGCTGTCGGGCATCGCGGTGGTCTACACCAGCCTCGTCGCGCTGGTGCAGAAGGACATGAAGAAGCTGATCGCCTATTCGTCGGTCGCGCACATGGCGTTCGTCACCTTCGGCCTTTTCGCCTTCAACCGGCAGGGCATCGAGGGCGCGCTCGTCGTCATGCTCAGCCACGGCCTCGTCTCGGGCGCGCTCTTCCTGTGCGTCGGCGTCATCTACGACCGCCTCCACACACGCGAGATCGCGCGTTACGGCGGGCTCGCCGACAACATGCCGGGCTACGCGCTCCTGTTCCTGCTGTTCACCATGGCGAGCGTCGGCCTGCCCGGAACCAGCGGCTTCGTCGGCGAATTCCTCGCGCTGGTCGGCACCTACGAAATGTCGAGCTGGGGCGCGATCGTTGCGACCACGGGCATCATCCTGGGCGCCGCATACATGCTCTGGCTCTACTGGCGCATCTGCTACGGCACGCAAAAGAACGCGGACGCCGCGGCGATGCCCGACCTCGACAAGCGCGAATGGCTGCTCTTGGCTCCGATCGCGGCGGTGGTGATGTGGATGGGCGTCTATCCCGAAAGCTTCCTGGCGCCGATGCGCGACGATGTCGGCCTGCTGCTCGAGAGGCTCGAGACCGCCGCGCCCGAAGGCGATGCGCATTTGACCGAGGGCGACCCTTCGGCGGCTGCGGCCGAAGCCGAGCATCATGAAGACGCCCATGCGGCAGGGGAGGCCGCGCAATGACCTACAATTTCGCTGCCATCCTGCCTGAGCTCATCCTCATTTTCGGTGAGCCGGTGCTGATGCTGACCGCTTCGACCATGGGATCGCGTGCGACCAAGATCACCACCTGGGGCACGGTTGCCCTGCTCGTCGCGGCAAGCGCGGTGCTTCTGCTCACCGGCGAGCCCTCGACCGGCGGCGTGCTGTTTGGCGGCCTGCTCGTCGCGGACAGTTTCGCGACCTTCGGCAAGCTTCTAATCTTCGGCTCAGCGGCGGTCACGATCATCGCCGCGCACCGCTGGTTCGGCCACAAGGACGAGCACGGGCCCGAATATCCGGTGCTGGTGCTGCTGGCGACCGTGGGCATGGCGGTGATGGTCTCCTCGACCAGCCTCGTCACCCTCTATGTCGGCCTCGAACTCAACAGCCTCGCGGCCTACGTCCTCGCTTCCTACCGCCGCACCGACGCGCGCTCGGCCGAGGCGGGGCTCAAATATTTCGTCCTCGGCGGGCTCGCCTCGGGCATCCTGCTCTACGGGATGAGCCTGCTTTACGGCTTTACCGGGACGACCCAGTTCACCGGCATCGCGGCCGCCTTCGGGCGCGCCGAGACGATGTCGCTGGGCCTCCTGTTCGGGCTGGTGTTCACCTTCGCGGGCCTCGCCTTCAAGGTCAGCGCGGTGCCGTTCCACATGTGGACGCCCGACGTCTACGAAGGCGCGCCGACCCCGGTCACCGCCTTTTTCGCTTCCGCGCCCAAGGTCGCCGCGATGCTGCTGACCGTGCGCGTCGCGATCGAGGCGCTCGGCCCGGCGATCGACGCGTGGCGCCAGATCGTCGTGTTCGCGGCGCTCGCCTCGATCCTGCTCGGCGCGGTGGCGGCGTGGGGCCAGACGAACCTCAAGCGCCTGCTTGCCTATTCGTCGATCAACAATGTCGGCTTCGCGCTGATCGGTCTCGCCGCGGGCGGCGCTGCGGGCGTGTCGAGCGTACTCTTCTACATGGCGGTCTATGTCGTCATGACCGTGGGCGCCTTCCTCGTCGTGCTCCAACTGGTCGACGACAAGGGCGAGCCGGTCGAGGAGATCGAGCGCATCTCGGGCCTGTCGCGGCGGCGCCCGGGGCTGGCGGCGGCGCTCGCCGTCTTCATGTTCAGCCTCGCGGGCATCCCGCCGCTGTTCGGCTTCTGGCCCAAGCTGCTCGTCTTCAACGCGGCGGTCGATGCGGGCCTGATCTGGCTGGCGGTGGTCGGCATCCTCGGCACCGTCGTGGGCGCCTTCTACTACCTCAAGATCATCAAGGTGATGTATTTCGACGACGAGCATGGCGAGCCGGTCGGCACCGTGCGCGCGCCGCTCGAAATGGCCTTCATCCTCATCGCCGCCTTGTTCGTCAGCCCCTTGGGCTACCTCCTCATCGGCCCGATCGGCGAAGCGGCCAACACCGCCGCCGCGGCGCTGTTCTAGGGGGCGCGCGCTGGGACGCATCCGCCTCGTCGAGCAGACAGGGTCGACCAACAGCGACCTGATGGGCCTGGCCGAGGCGGTCGAAGGCGACTGGCTGGTCGCGCGCAGGCAGGACGCCGGGCGTGGGCGTCAGGGCCGCGAATGGCAGGGCCTCGACGGCAATTTCTTCGGCTCGACATTGGTCGTGCTGAACGAGCGCGATCCCGAGGCCGCAAGCCTGTCGCTGGTCGCGGGCCTCGCGCTCCATGACGCTGTCTCCACGCTCGCACCCGAGGCCGCGCTGCAGCTCAAATGGCCCAACGACCTGATGCTGGACGGCGCCAAGCTCGCTGGCATCCTCACCGAGCGTTCGAGCGGGCGGGTGGTGATCGGCTTCGGGGTCAACCTTGCCGAAGCGCCCGCGATCGAAGGGCGCGAGACGGCAGCGCTCGCGTCCCATGTCGAGATCGCTCCGCAGGCGTTCGCGCCGGTGCTGGCGGGAAGCTTCGCGCGGCTCCTTGGCGCCTGGCGCAGCGCGGACCCGGCGAGCCTAGCCATGGCCTGGCTGCAGCGCGCGCATCCGGTCGGCACGAAACTCACTGTCCACGGCGGCGAGGGCGCGCCGATCACGGGCTCGTTCGCGGGGCTCGATGCCGATGGCGCGTTGCGGCTCGACACGGGCGGCGGCCAAGTCGAGATCGTGCGCGCGGGCGACGTCGACCTCGCCAAGGACAGCCGGAACGGCTAGGGCGGGCGCATGCTGCTCGCCATCGATGCCGGGAACACCAACATCGTCTTCGCCCTGTGCGGGGAGGGCGAGATTCGCGCGCGCTGGCGTATCGCGACCGAGGCGCGACGCACCGCGGACGAATATGCCGTGTGGCTCAAGCAGTTGCTCGAACTCGAGGAAATCGCCTTTGCCGATGTCGACGCGGTCATCATCGGGACGGTGGTGCCGCGCGCGTTGCACAATCTCTCGACGCTGGCCCGCCGCTATTTCAAGGTCGAACCGCTCGTCGCGGGGCAGGGGGAAGCGGCCTGGCCGATGCGGCTCGATGTGCCCGAACCCGAGACGCTGGGTGCCGATCGCGGGCTCAACGTGCTCGCAGCGCATGCGGGCCACGAAGGCGACATCGTGGTCGTCGATTTCGGCACCGCGACCACGTTCGATATTTGCGACTATACCGGCGCCTACAAGGGCGGAGTGATCGCGCCGGGCATCAACCTGTCGCTCGATGCGCTCACCGGCAAGACCGCGCAATTGCCCAAAATCGCGATCGAGAAGCCCGAAAATGACAGCGTCATCGGCAAGACCACGCAGGACCAGATGCTGGTGGGGGTCTATTGGGGCTATGTCGCGATGATCGAGGGGCTGATCGAACGTGCGCGCAAGGAAATCGGGCGTCCGGTGACGGTGATCGGGACGGGGGGCCTCGCGACCTTGTTCCCCGAAGGCCTGTTCGACGCGGTCGAGCCGGACCTAACCATTCGCGGCCTGATGCTGCTGCACAAGGAAGCCACTAAGCGATGACGCCGGGCGACGAACTTCTTTTCCTCGCTTTGGGCGGGTCGGGCGAGATCGGCATGAACGTCAATCTCTACGGCTGCCGCGGCAAGTGGCTGATGGTCGATCTGGGGCTGACCTTCGCCGACCCCTGGTATCCGGGCGTCGATTTGGTGCTCCCTGACCTTGAGTTCATCGAGGAGCGGCAGAAGGACTTGGTCGGGATCGTCCTGACCCACGGCCACGAGGACCATATCGGCGCGATTCCCTATCTCGCCGACGAATTGAAGGTCCCGCTCTACGCGACCCCGTTCACCGCCGGGCTGATCCGCGAAAAGCTCGAGGCCGAGGGCCTGACCGGGCAGCTCAAGATCAAGACGATCCCGCGTGACGGGGGCATCGATCTTGCGCCCTTCAACGTGCGCTTCGTCGCGCTGTCGCACTCGATTCCCGAAGGCAACGGGGTGCTGATCGACACGCCGCACGGCAAGATCTTCCATACCGGCGACTGGAAGATCGACGAGCAGCCGGTGCTCGGCACGCCGACCGGCGACGAAGCGATGCAGATGATCGGCGACGAGGGTGTGCGCGCGCTCGTGTGCGACAGCACGAACGTCTTCCAGGACAAGCCTTCGGGCAGCGAGCAGGGCGTGCATGACGGGCTGTTGAAAGCGGTCGAGGAGGCCGAGGGGCGCGTGCTGGTCACCACCTTCGCCTCCAACGCAGCAAGGCTCGAGACGCTCGGCCGGATCGCGACCGAGACAGGGCGCACCCTGTGCGTCGCGGGGCGCAGCCTCGACCGCATCATCCGCGTCGCGCAGTCGACCGGCTACCTCCTCGATTTCCCTGAAACGGTGCGCTTCGAGGACGCCATGTCGATCCCGCGCCGCCAGCTGATGATCATCGCGACCGGCGGGCAGGGCGAGCCGCGCGCCGCGCTGGCGCGGATCGCGGCGGGGCAGCACCAGCTCAAGTTGACCGAGGGCGATACGGTCGTCTTTTCGTCCAAGCAGATCCCGGGCAACGAGATCGCGATCGGGCGGATCATGAGCCAGCTTTCGGACATGGGGGTGACGATGGTCACCGAGCGGCAGGCACATGTCCACGTGTCGGGTCACCCCGGACGGCCCGAACTCAAGCAGATGTACGACTGGATCCGGCCCGACGTGCTGGTCCCGGTCCATGGCGAGATGCGCCACATGCGCGAACAGGCCAGGCTCGGCCTCGAACACGGCATCCCCCACGCGGTGGTGCAGCGCAACGGCGACGTCATTCGCCTGGCGCCCGGCGATCCCGAGCGGGTCGATGTGGTGCGTACCGGGCGGCTGATCCTCGATGGCGACGTGATCCTGCCTGCCGACGGGCAGACGATGAACCAGCGCCGCAAGCTTGGTTTCCAGGGCATGATCGCAGTCGCGCTGCCGATTGGCGCGGATGGCGCCCTGGCGGGCGAAGTCGCGGTGCACGCGCTGGGCGTGCCGGTCGAGGCCGATCATGACGACTTCATCGCCGACTGCGCGGATAGCGCGGCGCGTGCCTGGGAATCCGGGATATCGGAGGAGAAAGCGCGCGAGAAGGTACGGCTCGCCGTCCGGCGTTGCGCGACGACCTGGACCGGCAAGAAGCCCATCGTCGAAGTGATGCTCGCAGGAGTCGACTGATGCAGGTCGGCTCGGTGCTGGCGATCTACTTCCTGGTTTTCGTCGCGGTCGCGTTCCTGATGCTGCCGTTCGGTGTGCGCACGTCGCAGGAAGCGGGCGAGGAACTCGTACCCGGGCAAGCCGACAGCGCACCGCACCGGTTCGACCTTAGGCGCCACCTCCTGCGCGCTTGTGTCGTCGCGGCGCTCCTGACCGGATTGTTTGTCGCCAATTACGCGTTCGGATGGGTCGAGGCGTCGGACCTCGACTTCTACCACTAGAGCTTGCGGTCGACCGCCTGCGCGAGCGCGGCGTAGAGCTTGCCCATGTCGCTCGACATCAAGGTGACCGCGATGACCGACCCGTCGCGCTCCGCCAGAACGCGGCGCAGCATTGCCTCGAAATCGTGGATGTAGCGGTTGACGCCGTCGTGGAACTCGGGGTCGCTTTCGTAGTGCTGGCCGATGGCTCGGGCGTCGGCCGAGGAGATGAGCTTGACCGCGCGACGGGTGAACACGCCGCGTTCGCCCTTGAGGTAGGCGTTCCAGCTCTTCTCGTCGACGTCCTCGGCGAGAATCTTGCCGACGTCGATTGCGGCCGAATTCATCGATTCCATCAACTGCGCAACGCGGCGGGCAAAGTCCTCGCTGGCCCCTTCGCGATCGGTCTTGGCGACATCTTCGAGATGGGCTTCGAGCGCGGCCGCGGTCTGGCCGATCGACAGCATCTGGCCGGCGAGGCGATCGCTCGCGGCCTTGGCGGCGTCGATCGCGCGCGCGGCCTGCGCGTCGACCTCGCACAGCTGCTTTTCGACTCCTTCGCGTAGCGCCGCTTCGAGCGCCCGGGCAGTAGCGTCGGAGAGTTCGCCGGCGGTTTCGGGAATGACCTTGCGGATCGCTTCGCGGGCACGCTCGGAGGCATGGGCCGCGGCGTCCTTGACGCGCACGAGGGCGTCGACCAGCGCCGGGCTGGTCTGGCTGGAGAGCGTTTCGGCCTCCTGCTGCGCGGCGGCGAGCGCTTCCCGCAGGACGGAAACGTGGCTGCCGGTCGAGCCCAAGCGGCCTTCGAGGTCGCCAAGCAGCGCGGCGACGCGCTCCTGCTGCTCGGCAAGCATGGCGGACGATGCTTCGAGGCGGTCGGCGGCCTCGCCGGTGGCCTCGCGGACGGCTTCGGCGACGGGGCGTGCCGCTTCACCCGCGGCAAGCAGGCGTCCGGCGCCATGTTCAGCGTCGTTGAAGGAGACGATGAGCTGGTCGCGCACGTTGGCGGCCAACGCGTCGACCTGGTTGCGGATGTCCCGCGTCCGATTGGCGAGCGCGTCGAGATCGCCCGACTGATCGCGGCCCATGTCGGCGGTCTCGGCGAGCGCGCTGCGCACTTCGGCAAGTGTGGAGGCCATCGCGGCGGCGCGTGCATCGCCGTCGGCGGCGAGCTGCGAATAGCGTTCGTCGATCCCGGCAAGCGCGCTGTCGAGGTCGGCGAGCATGCGTCGTCCGGCCTCGTCCTGCGCCGCAACGCGCTCGGACAGTGCCGCGATCGCGCGATCGGCGCCCTCGATGCTGCTGCCGAGCAGTTCGGCGGCCTTGCTACCGCTGTGCGCCATGCCGGCCTGCGCCTGTGCGACCAATGCGGAGACGGCAGCGGCCTGGATGTCGATCCCGCCGCGAATGTCGGCGAGCGCGTCGGCAGTGCGTTCGAGCAGCGTGTCGACCGTCTCGGCAGTCGCGGCGCGGGTTTCCTCGACACTGCGGTGCGCGCTGTCGCCGGCCTGGGTGAGATTGTGGAGCTGGGCTTCAAGCGCTTCGCCCGCGCTGCGCACGCGCGTTTCCGCTTCGGTGCCGGCCTGGCCGATGGCGGCGAGCCGCGCTTCGAGCGCTTCGAGTTCGCTCCCGGCGCTGCTTCCCGCTTGCTCGAGCTGCGCGACGAAAGCGCGGGCGCGTTCTTCCGCCTGCGGCAGGTCATTCATCAGCACGCCCATGTCCTCGCGGGCCCGAGAGGTGGTGGCATCGAGCCGTTCGCCCTGCGCGGCCAGCGTCTCGGCACCGATTCCGAGTTCACGGGTCACCCCGGCGAGCGCTTCGGCACGCTGGGTGGCCATCGCCTCGACCTCGCCGGCGAGCGCGGAAAACTGGTCGCGGCCGGTGGCGAGCGACTGAGTGAGCGCGGCCAGCTGGCTTTCAAGCGCGTGCGCCTCGCTCTTCATCGCGATGACGGAGCGGGTGAAGGCTTCGGCCTCGCGGCGGCGGGTGCGGCCGAACATGATCCAGACGAGCGCGAACAAGGCGAGCGGGGCCGCGGCGATCGCGACCCATTGGGCCACGTCGGGCGAGGTGACGGGCAAGGAGGCGAGCGCGCGGCCTGCGGACCATCCGCAATAGGCCAGCCAGCCCAGCGAGAGGAGCGATAGCGTGCTGCCCAGCAGGATCCGCGCACCGGGCCGGGCGGGCTCCTCTTCCTCCACCGTGGCGCGCCAGGCGCTGGCGTCGAATTCGGGGGCCGCGGCCGGCTCGGTCAGGAGCATCTCGTCGGTCGCGGGGTCGTAAGCGGGCATGTCGGGCCTGGGCTGTGCACTCATGACCGTGGAGTTTACCAACTTCGCGCGCGGGCGAAAGCCTGTTTCGGGGGTGGAAATGCGGCCAAGCAGCGGCCATGACCTTATGGCGAATCAAGGGGGTGGACCATGGCGCTCGCGGCGCTGATCGGGGCCTATGACGAATGCGACGACGGGCGTCTGCGCGCGCTGGTGCCGCTCGCCGGGCGGCCGCTCGTCGACTACCAGGCGCGCTGCTGCGCCGCGCTGGGAGCGGCGCCGATCGTGCTTGTCGTCGACCAGCCGCCGGCAGCGCTCGTGCAACTGGCCGAGCGGCTGCGCAGCGAAGGCTTGCCCGTCATCCTCGCCGAGGGCGCGGGAGAAGCGGCCTCGCGCTTCGAGGGAGATGCGCAGGTCCTACTTCTGTCCGATGGCATCGCGCCCGAGACCGGCGATCTTGCGGCCCTGGTCGAAGCGGGCGTGCCGGCCGCGCTGAGCCTGCCCGACGACGAGCGCCACGAGAAATTCGAGCGGATCGACCTTGCCAACCGATGGGGCGGGGCGGCGCTGGTCGCAGGAGGCGAGGTCGGCGCGACAGCGGCGATGCTGGGCGACTGGGACCTGCCCTCGACGCTGCTCAGGCGCGCGATCCAGAAGAATGCGGCGCTGGTGCCGTCGGACGAACGCGACGGACGCGGGCCGCTGGTCGTCGCGAGTGCCGCGGACGGGGCGGAATTCTCCCGGCGGCTGATGGCGGCGTCCAAGGCGCGGCGCGAGGACTGGGTGGCGCGCGGGCCGATGGCGCCACTCGAGGACTGGATGGTGCTCAAGCTGGCTGGAACCGGCGTGCGGCCGCGGCTGCTAGGTGCAGTTTCGCCGCTCCTGACACTGGCGGGTGCAGCGTCGTTCGGGCTGTCGTGGTGGTGGGCGGGGCTGGCGCTGTTGCTGTTCTCGATGCCGTTCGACCTCGTCGCGCAAAGGGTGGCGTCGCTGCGGATGAAGCCGCTGCCGCCAGGGTTGATCGAACAATGGTTGAGCTGGCCCTTCTTTCTCCTCGCATTGCTCGCGCTCGGCGGCTCGCTGGCGCTTTCGGAGGGCTGGGGCGCCGCGGTGCTCGGCGGCGGCGCGGCGGCCATCGCGGAGCTCGGGCGCGGCCTGCGCAAGGCGATGGGGGCGCCCAGGTTCGACCTGTTCACCTTTCGCAGACGGCCCGCGATTGTCCTCCTGATGCCCTTCGCGGCGTTCGGGGCGTGGCTGACCGGACTTGGCGTGGTGGCAGTCTATGCGCTCGTCTCGGCGCTGTGGGTGCAGCACGGGGTGCGCAATCCGCCGCAAGGTTGACCCCAAATTAACCTGTTTCGGCCATTCTCGGCCCGACATGAACGCAGATCGTCCGACCCTCGTAGCGGTGCGCGATGCGGCCGCTACCCTCGCGCGCGGCGCGGGGGGCGACCGGCTGTCCGCGATCCTCGCCGATATCGTGATCCCCGCCAAGGCCCGTCCGACCGAGCGGCAGCGCGCCGCGCTCGATCGCCGGATGGAAGCGCTGCTGGCCGACCTGCTCGACCGGTTCGCGGTGGTGATCGGCGAACCGCTCGACCTTCCAGGCAGCAAGGCGCTGGAACGGCTGCGCGCGACGGGGCTGGTCGTCATTCCCGGTCTGATCGAGACCGCGATCCTGTTCGCGCAGGCCGGCGAACTGCGACCAGCACCCGTGACGGCGAACGACGAAGGGTTGCTGGTCGAGCTGGTCGGCGATGCGCAGGGCAGCGTCGCTGCCGCGGCGATGGATTACGTGACGGGCAAGGGGCGGCGCACGGCGATGCGGCTCCTTCTCGAGGATCTCGATGCCGAAACTGCGGGGGCACTGCTTTTGCGGACCGCGGCGCTTGTGGCAGTCGATGCACGGGTCGGGCACGACAGGGCGCTCGAAGCGGCCAAGTCAATGTTGGGTGGCTACGACGAGTCGCGAGGCCTGTTCGTGCTCGCCGACCGGCTTGCGCGCGCGCTCGACGCGGCAGGACAGATGGGACCCGAACGGCTGATCGCGGCCAGTTTCACGGGCGACGCGGTTCTGCTGGCATCGATGCTGGCACGGCGTGCCGGCGGGGCGACCACGAGTGCGCTCGATGCGCTGACGCGGCCCGCCGAAGACGTACTGGGCGACCTGCTGGCCCTGTCGGGCCTCGACCGAGGGAGCGCGGCGGCCCTGTTGTCGTCGTGGATCGCCTTTGTGCCGTCGCTCGATGCGGCGCGGGCCATCGCGCGCTTCGACGGTGCAGATCGTGCCGCGCTCGAACGGCTCCGCGCCGACCGGCAACGCCCGCTTGAATTTCGCACCGCGCTGGAGAGGCTGTCGGCATGAGCATGACGCTGCCTGTTTCCGGCCGACTCGACGCCGACCTGCGCCTGGTGTCGGCCGATTCCGCGCTCGAACGGTTGCAGCAGGGAGCCGGCGCGCGCATCGGCGCGCCGCTTGCGCCGCCGCAGATGGCCGAGATCGCGCGGCTCGCCCGGTCGCTCGGCGTCGCGGTCAGCCGCCCCGCGATGGTGGCGAGCGAGAACGGCGATATTGACCTTTGGCTGCGCGTGACGCCCGATGCCGAGGGATATGCGCTGTCGATCGAACAATGGTCCGAGCGGCCCGCAAGCGCGCCGCGCTTCGGCGGGGAGACGAGCAAGTGGCCCGACGACGAGGTGCATGGCGTGCAAGGCGGCGAGGGCGCGATGCTCGATCTCGACCCGGCCTTGGCGCTCGAAAAGGGGAATGACAACGCGGCCAGCCTGCTGGGCACACTCGACGAAGGGAGGGGCCTGACCCGCTTGTTCGCGCTCGGGGAGGATGAGGACGGCGGTTTCGCGCTGCTCGAGGCGGTGGCGACGCGCCAGCCCTTCGATGGACAGAAAGCGCTGCACCGCGCGAGCAAGCGCGAGGTTCTCCTGTCGGGCGAGCCGCGTTTTTCGCGCGACGGCGATTTCGCCGGCTACCGCGTGCGGGTCGAGGCGATCGACGCTGGAGAGCCCGCGCATGTCGCCAGCGAGGACGAGGAAGCGCTCGACCGCACGCTGCGCTCGCCGCTCGACCGTATCATCAAGGCCGCCGACCAGATCGTCGACCGTTCGGACGGGCCGATCCGTTCGGACTACGCCGACTATGCCGGCGACATCGCCACCGCCGGGCGGCATCTTCTGTCGGTGATCCGCTCGATGAGCGAACAGGTGGTCGCCGAGCGCGAGGCGGTCGAATTGCAGGACGTCGCGCGCGAGGCGGCGGGACTCGTGACGGCAGCGGCCGAGGCCAAGCGCATCGACATCGAAATCGAGGAGGAGGGCGAGCCGGTGCACGCGGTCGGCGAACGGCGCGCGATCGTCCAGATCCTCGTCAATATCCTCGGCAACGCCATCCGCCACTCGCCCGCCGAAGGGACGGTCGCGATCGTGTTCGATGCCGAGGACAAACGCGCGACGGTCACCATCGCCGATCAGGGACCGGGCATCGGGCGTGCCGACCAGCAGCGAATCTTCGAGAAGTTCGAAAGGCTCGGCATGGACGACGGCACCGGCGCCGGGCTGGGGTTGGCTATCTCGCGCCGCCTCGCGCGCTCGATGGACGGCGAAATCGCGCTCGACAGCGCGGCGGGCGAAGGTGCGCGCTTTACGCTGACGTTGCCGTCCGTCGAATAAAAAGGCCCGCAACCTCATCGGGCTGCGTGCCTTTTCTAAGTCGTTGTAAGAAGTCCTAGCGCTCGCCCACCGGGACGTAGTCGCGCTGCGTCGCGCCGACATAGAGCTGGCGCGGGCGGCCGATCTTCTGCTCGGGATCCGAGATCATCTCGTTCCACTGCGCGACCCAACCGGTGGTGCGGGCGAGCGCGAACAGCGCGGTGAACATCTCGGTCGGGAAGCCGATCGCGTTGAGGATGATACCCGAATAGAAATCGACGTTCGGGTAGAGCTTCTTCTCGATGAAATATTCGTCGCTGAGCGCGATCTGCTCGAGCTCGCGCGCCACGTCGAGGACCGGGTCGGAAATGTTCAGTTCCTTGAGCACTTCCTCGGCAGTCTGCTGCATGACCTTCGCGCGCGGATCGTAGTTCTTGTAGACGCGGTGGCCGAAGCCCATCAGGCGGAACGGATCGTTCTTGTCCTTGGCGCGATCGACGTACGACTTGACGTTCTTCGCATCTCCGATCTCGCGCAGCATGTTCAATGCGGCCTCGTTGGCGCCGCCATGCGCCGGGCCCCACAGACAGGCGATGCCCGCCGCGATGCAGGCGAACGGGTTGGCGCCCGAGGACCCTGCAAGACGCACGGTCGAGGTCGAGGCGTTCTGCTCGTGGTCGGCATGGAGGATGAAGATACGATCCATCGCGCGTTCGATGACCGGGTTGACCTCATAAGTCTCGGCAGGGACGCCAAACGTCATGCGCAGGAAGTTGCCCGTGTAGCTGAGGTCGTTCTGCGGGTAGAGGAAGGGCTGGCCGATCGAATATTTGTAAGCCATCGCCGCGATGGTCGGCATCTTGGCGATCATGCGGTGCGAGGCGACCAGGCGCTGCGTCGGATCGGTGATGTCGGTGCTGTCGTGATAGAAGGCCGAAAGCGCGCCGACCACGCCGCACATCACGCTCATCGGGTGCGCGTCGCGGCGGAACCCGCGGAAGAAGTGCACGATCTGCTCGTGGACCATCGTGTGGTAGGTGATGGTCTTGGAGAAATCCTCGAGCTCATCCTTCTTCGGCAGGTCGCCGTGGAGCAGCAGATAGGCCACTTCCATGAAGGTCGAATGCTCGGCCAGCTGGTCGATCGGGTAGCCGCGGTGGAGCAGCACGCCCTTGTCGCCGTCGATATAGGTGATCGCGCTCTGACAGCTGGCGGTCGAGGTGAAGCCTGGGTCGTAGGTGAACTTGCCCGTCTGGCCGTAGAGCTTGCGGATGTCGATGACGTCCGGGCCGACCGAACCGGGAAGGACGGGATACTGGTAGTCGCCGCCTTCGGTCTTCAGTTCAGCGGTCTTGTCGGTCATTCTTTGGCTCCACTTTGATCGGCAATGCGGGCGAGGGCTTCGTCGCGTCCCAGGAGGACGAGCACGTCGAAGATGCCCGGCGAGGTATTGCTGCCCGTGAGCGCTGCACGCAGCGGTTGGGCGAGCTTCCCTAGCTTAACCTCCGCCTCTTCCGCAACCGTGCGGATCGCGGCGTCGACACTCTCGAGATCCCAACGCTCGGCAGCCGCGAGGGCTGCATAGGCGCGCGCGAGCAACGGGCGCGCCTCGTCGTCGAGCAACGATGCGGCTTTCTCGCTCATCGTGAGCGGGCGGGTGACGAACAGAAAATGGGCGCTCTCGGCGAGCTGGTTGAGGTCCTGCGCGCGGGCCTTGAGTTCGGGCATCGCCTTGAGGAGCAGCGCGCGGCCCGCCTCGTCGTCGAGCATCAGCTTTGGCGCGACCAGCTCGACGAGGCGCGCATCGTCGGCCTCGCGGATATAGTGGCCGTTGAGGTTCAGAAGCTTCTTGGTGTCGAAACGCGCGGGGCTCTTGCCGACGCCGGCAAGGTCGAACCATTCGGTCGCTTCCTCGCGGCTGATGATCTCGGCATCGCCGTGCCCCCATCCGAGGCGCAGGAGGTAGTTGAACAGCGCTTCGGGCAGGAGGCCCATTTCGTCGCGATAGGCATCGACACCGAGCGCGCCGTGCCGCTTGGACAGCTTGGCCCCGTCGGCGCCGTGGATCAGCGGGACGTGGGCATAGGTCGGCTCGGGCCAGCCCATCGCGCGGATCAGGGGAAGCTGGCGGAAGGCGTTGTTCAAGTGATCGTCGCCGCGAATGACGTGGGTGACGCCCATGTCGTGATCGTCAACCACCACCGCGAGCATGTAGGTCGGCGTGCCGTCCGAGCGCAGCAGGATGAAGTCGTCGATTTCCTCGTTTTTCACCGCGACGCGGCCCTGGACGGCGTCCTCGATGACGGTTTCGCCTTCGCTGGGCGTCTTGAGGCGCACGACGAATGGCTGGCCATCCTGCTCCGCGCCGGGAGTGCGGTCGCGCCATTCCGAATTGATGCGGAACGGCCGCTTTTCGGCCTGTGCCTTCTCGCGGCGGGCTTGGAGTTCCTCGCTGGTCAGGTAGCAGCGATAGGCGTTGCCGCTCTCGAGCAGCGCATTGGCGACCTCGACATGGCGCGCGGCGCGCTCGAACTGGTAGGTCGGCTTGTCGTCGCCTAGGAGGCCGAGCCATTCGAGCCCGTCGTGGATCGCCTCGATCGCCTGCGGGGTCGAGCGCTTGCGGTCGGTATCCTCGATGCGCACGAGATACTTGCCGCCATGGTGGCGCGCGAAGAGATAGTTGAACAGCGCGGTGCGCGCGCCGCCAATGTGGAGATAGCCCGTCGGGGAGGGGGCAAAGCGCGTCACCACGCCGGGGATCTTGTCGCTTGCGCTCACGCGCATTTTCCTCTTGGTTCTGGTCAGTGATGGATTTGGCCAGCGCCCCTAACACGGACGCTGCCGCGTCGCTACCGGGAGACGACACAAAATTCACGTCCCGGCTGCGCCTGCTCGGGCGGCAGATCGAACGATTCCTCGAGGCCGAGCGGGGCCAGCTCCCGCTATGGGCGGTCGTCCTGTTCGGGACGGGCATCGCGCTGTGGTTCGCGCTGCCCGACGCGCACGCGTGGAGCGCGGTGATCGCGGCCGGATCGGGGCTGGGGCTCGCCGGTGTGGCGGTGCCCGGACGCACGGGGCGCGCGATGCTGGTCGGCGGACTGCTACTGGCGGCCGGCATGGGATGGATCTGGTGGCGCGCCGAACGGGTCGCAGCACCGCGCATCGAGCGCGTGTCGGTCGAGCGGTTCGTCGCCGAGGTCGAGCGTGTCGAGCCGCTGGTCGCCAAGAACAAGGTCAGGCTGACGGTGGTGCCCGAGGGTGCCGCGCTGCCGCCGCGCCTCAGGGTGACGTTGCGAGAAGCGCAGGTCGTCCCGGGGATCGGGCCTGGCGCACGGATCGACGTGCGGGCGCGGCTGATGCCCCCGCCGACGCGCGCGCTGCCCGGCGGTTACGATTTCGCGGCCAAGGCGTGGTTTTCTCAGATCGGCGGGGTCGGAACCGCGCTCGGCGAGGTCGAGGTGTTGCGCCCGGCTCGAGGCAAGTCGATCGACGGGGTGCGCGCCGCGATCGGCGCGCATGTGCGCGAGCGATTGCCCGGGCAGGGCGACGGGATCGCGACCGCGCTTGCCACGGGCGACAAAAACGCAGTTGAGGACGGGCTCGCGGAGGCGATGAGGCGGGCGGGGCTTGCCCATCTGCTTGCCGTGTCGGGTTTGCATATTGCCGCGGTCGTGGGGGCAACGATGCTGCTCTCGCTCAAGTTGCTGGCGCTATCGCCGCGACTGGCGCTGTCGACCAACCTCGTGCTCGTCTCGGCCGCCTTCGGCGCGGCGGCAGGGATCGGCTACACGCTGCTGACCGGCATGCAGGTGCCGACCGTGCGCGCGTGCATCGCGGCGCTGCTGGTGCTGGCCGGGCTGGCCCTCGGGCGCGACAGTCTCAGCCTCCGATTGGTCGCGGTGGGTGCGCTGCTCATCATGCTGGTGCGGCCCGAGGCGATCGCGGGGGCGAGCTTCCAGCTGAGCTTCGCCGCGGTGACCGCCATCATCGTACTCCATGCCAACCCGCGCGTCTCGGGCTGGATCGCACGGCGAGAGGAAAGCCTTCCGGCGCGGTTCGGCCGGGGCGTGCTGGCGCTGCTGCTGACGGGCCTCGCGGTCGAGGTCACGCTGATGCCGTTCGCGTTCTACCATTTCCACAAGGCGGGGCTGTACGGCGTGGTCGCCAACCTCTTCGCCATTCCGCTGACGACCTTTGTCGTGATGCCGCTGCTGGCGCTGGCGCTGTCAGCCGATCTCGTGGGGGCGGGAGCGCCGTTCTGGTGGGGCGCGGGCAAGGCGCTCGATTTGCTCGCGGGGCTTGCGACGACCGTTTCGGGGGCAGAGGGCGCCGTGGCCATGGTGCCGTCGATGCCGACAGTCGCGTTCGCGCTGTGCGTTGCCGGCGGGTTGTGGCTGTTCGTGTGGCGCGGCCCCGTGCGGCGATGGGGCATCGTCCCCATGGCTGCAGGGCTCCTCTGCACGGCAAGCGTCGAGGGCCCGGACCTGCTGGTGACGGGAGACGGGCGGCACGTGGCGATCATCGAAGGCGGCGTGCCTGCGATGTTGCGCGCGCGCAGCGGCGACTTCACGCGCGACATGTTGAGCGAAGCGGCAGGCTTCGACGGCGATCCCATCGCACTCGACGCCTTTCCGGGCGCGCGGTGCAATCGCGACTCGTGCACGGCACGGATCGAGCGGAACGGGCGGCGGCTCGACCTGCTTGCCCTTCGCAGCCGTGATTTCATGCGGTGGCGCGATCTCGTCGCGGCCTGCGCCATCGCCGACGTCGTGGTGGCCGACCGCAGGCTTCCCGACGCCTGTGCGCCGCGCTGGCTCAAGCTCGACCGGCCCGCGCTCGAACGAAGCGGCGGCATCTCGATCCGGATCGGCGACGTGCCCGCGCTACGCAGCGTGCGAAGCGAGGGTGGAGAGCATCCCTGGCAACGCTAGGGTGGCGAGGGCAACGGTGTTATGCTCCGCGCTTCGACAGAGGGAGGCGCGCCATGCCTGAATTCGTGATCGAACGCGACATGCCGGGGGTCGGCAAGCTCGGCCCCGATGAATTGAAGAGCGCCAGCCAGGGAAGCTGCGCGGTGCTGCGCGAGATGGGCCCGGGAATCCAGTGGGTGCAGAGCTATGTCACCGACGACAAGATATACTGCGTCTATCGCGCCGACGACGAGGCGCAGATCCGACAGCATGCCGAAACGGCGGGATTTCCAGCCAATTCGATCAGCCGCGTGCGCGCAGTGATCGACCCGACCACCGCCGAAGACTAGCCCCAAGAACTAGCCGGCATCCACCTCGTTCTCCTCGGCGACTTGGTAGACCGCGATCTCGTTGCCGGCCGGATCGACCGCGTGGAAGCGGCGACCGCCGGGAAAGGCGAAGATCGGGCGGGTGATGCGTCCGCCCGCCGCCTCGACATCCTCGAGTGCGGCTTCAAGGTCGGGCACGCGAATGACGGGCAGCGGCAATTCGATCTTGTCCTCGTCGGAGGCGGCCGAGATGCCGATGTCGGTGTCGCCGGTGGTCGTCGCCACGTAGAAGGGCGCGAACTCGGTCATTTCCCAGGCGAAGGCCTGTTCGTAGAAAGCGCGCGCCTTGGCGACCGCTTCGGCGTCCTTGGCGGGAAGTTCGAAATAGTCGAGCCGGGCCTTGGGCACTTCATTCTCCTGTGTGGTCGTCTCGCGCGCCTCGTCGTCGGCCGCCGGGGCGCAGGCGGCCAGCGCCAACAAGAGCGCGGCGCCGACGGGAAGCGCGCCGCTCATCAATAGCGCCGGATGATGCCGGCAAGCCGACCCTGGATCCGTACGCGGGCTTCCTCGTAGCGCTGCGGCTCGTAGGACGCGTTGGCAGGGTCGAGGCGCACGGTCGGTCCTTCGCGGCGATAGGTCTTGAGCGTCGCCTCTTCCTCGTCGACCAGTGCGACCACGATCTCGCCGTCGCGCGCCGTATCGACCTTGCGGATCAGCGCGAAGTCGCCATCGAGTATGCCTTCCTCGATCATCGAATCGCCCGACACCTCGAGCGCGTAATGCTCGCCGGGCCCGAGCAGGGCCGCTGGGACCTGGAAACCCTCGGTGCCCTGCAGTGCCTCGATCGGCGTGCCCGCGGCGATGCGGCCGTGCAGCGGGATTTCCACCACGTCATTGGCGGGGGCAGGAGCGACGTGCATCGCCTTGGCGGGGGTATCGGTGGCGGTGTCCATCCCTTCGGGAAGCTTGACCACCTCGAGCGCGCGGGCGCGATTGGCGAGGCGGCGGATGAAGCCACGTTCCTCGAGCGCACCGATCAGGCGATGGACGCCCGACTTGGACTTGAGGTTCAGCGCCTCGCGCATCTCGTCGAAACTCGGCGAAATGCCGGATTCTCCGAGACGGTGATGGATGAAGGCGAGAAGTTCCTTCTGTTTGGCGGTGAGCATCGGGTCCCCCTAGGCAATGGAACGAACGGGGAACATTTAGGTAACAATGCGAGGCTAAGTCAAGTCGTTTCGCGCACGCACTCTTCGAGAAAGGCGCGCAAAAGCGCGTGTCCGTGCTCGCTGGCCACGCTTTCCGGGTGGAATTGGACCCCGTGGGCCGGTGCGCCCTGGTGGCGCATCGCCATGACCAACCCCTCCTCGTTCCACGCGTTGGCGAGAAGCGGGGGCGCGACGCAGGTGACGGCGAGCGAGTGATAGCGGGTGGCGTCGAAGGGGCTGGGCAGGCCGGCCAACAGCCCGCTCGCGTCGTGCCGGACACTGGCGATCTTGCCGTGGACGGGCGCGACGCGTGCAACCGTGCCCCCGCAGGCGAGCGCCAGCGCCTGGTGGCCGAGGCAGACGCCGAGATAGGGGCGTCTGGCCGCGACGCAGGCCGCGGCGAGCGGGACGCTGATTCCGGCGTCCCCGGGCGTCCCCGGCCCGGGCGAGACGAGGATGCCGTCTGCATTGCTCGCCAATGCGTCCGCGACCGAAAGGCCGTCGGCGCGCACGGTAGTGACCGGCGCGCCGAGGCTTTTCAGATAGTCGACGAGCGTGAAGGTGAAGCTGTCGAAATTGTCGACGACGAGGATCGCCGGCGCGCGCATCGGGCCTTAGTTGTCGTCCCCGATGATGCGCGAGCGCGTGGCGGCGATCGCCTTCTCGTTGCGGGTGGTGCCGACATCCTTCTTCATCGCCGCAAGCAATTGCTGGCCGATCTCGGAGGCGAGGGGCTGGCGGAAACTTTCCGCGGTCTGCGTGACGAGACCAGGGCTGGTCAGCGCGTTGCCGGGGGTCACCTTGGCGGCCTTGACGATGAAGATACCGCGACCTTCGGGGTCGGCGGCCAGCTGGCTCTTGCCCTCGGCGAGGTTGAACAGCATCTGCACCGGCGGGGGCACCTGCTCGCCCATCTGGGTCAGCTGGATGCGCCGCAGTGTGATCGTGTCGGTCGGGGGAAGAGAGATGCCTTCCTCCTTCTCGACCGCAGCGACCGCGTCGGCGGGGCTGGCGCCGCCCGCGACGCGCTTCTGGATCTTGAGCGCAATGGTGCGTGCCCGCTTCATCGCCTCGTCGATGGTCCAGTCCTTGGCGACCTGGTCGCGGATTTCGGCAAGCGGCGCTGGCGCGGCCTCGACCACATCCTCGGGCACGACCATCGCGAAGCTCTCCTTGTCGGCAAGCGTCTCGATCACCGGCTCGTCGTCGGCTTCCATCGCGAAGCCGGCCTCGAGCGCGGTGCGCAGTCTGGCGGGGAAGCTGTAGTCGGGGTTCGAACGCGCGCGACCGCTGGCGGTGATCAGCGGCGTCTGGACGACCTCGAGGTCGAACTGCTTGACCGCTTCGGCGAAGCTGGCCCCATCGAGGACCATGTCCTCGATCCGGGTGACGAGGTCGATTAGCGCCTCCTTGCGCTTCTCTTCGGTCAGTTCGGCGGCGACCTTTGCACGTGCTTCGCCAGGCGAGACACCGCCCTCGGTACGCACCGAATCGACCTTGACCACGTGCCAGCCGAGATCCGAGCGGATCGGGCCGACCACGCTGCCACCGGCAACGCCGGACGCGAACACCGCGTCGGCGACCTTGTCGCTGGCGAGGTCGGCGAACTGGTCTTTGTCCTGCGGGCCGACCGAGACGTCGGCGGCCGAATAGCCCTCGGGGCTCACGGCGTCGACGAAGCTGCCCGTCCTGGCAGCGGCGGCGACCTTGTCGGCAGCCGCCTTGTCGCCGAGCACGACCTGGCTGATCACGCGGATCTCGCGCGAGGAGAATTCGGCGGCGCGATCCTTGAGCGCCTTCTCGATTTCGGCGTCGGTCGGGACGATCGCGGCAACCTGCGGCGCGCCGATCGGGGCGATGCGCAGGACACGCTGTTCGGGCACGGTGTAGCGCGCACCATTGTTGCGGTAATAGGCTGCGACCTGTTCGGCAGTCGGCTTGAGGCTCGCCTGGAACATATCAGTCGGGACCAGCGCGATCTGGCCTTCGCGTTCCTCGAGAAGCATCGAGGCATAGGGCGTCGCAAAGCCTGTCGGGACGCGCACTTCGGCGGTGGCCGGGGTGATCAGGAAGCGGCGCAGGAGATCGCCCGCGAGCAGCTTGCGTACCTGTCCGTCGGTCATGCGCTGCTGGGCGAGGAATGCCTGATAGGCCTCTTCGCTGAACTTGCCGTCGAGCCCGCGCGCGGCCGGGATTCGCGCGATCTCCGCATCGACCAGTCGCTTGGACAGCACGAAACCGTTGTCGTCCGCGAACGCGTTGAGCGCGCGGTCTTCGAGGAGGAGTTGCAGAATCGCGTCGAACTCGCCCGCGAGGTCGGAATAGTCCGCCTCCGGATTGACCTGGCGCACCTGCGACAGGCGCTGCTGGAGCGCGTCGGACAGGTCCTTGTCGGTGATCTTTTCGTCGCCCGCGCTGGCCAGCGAGTCTGCGCTGCCGCCGCCGCTGGTGAAGTTCGAGAGATCGGCGAGCGCAAAGGACGCGACGATCAGGAGCAGGAAGATGCCGAGGATGATCGTGCCGACCGTCGACTTGGACAGGTTGCGAAAGGACGAGAGCATGTGCGTGAGGCTCGATAGCTGACTTAAAGGAAGTGACGCTTTAGAAGGGGGCAGGGCCAAGTTCAACCGGAACGCGCCCTTGGATTTCAGTGCATTGCCTGCTAGGCCGCCCGCCAAGTTTTCACAGAACAGTCCGATCGACGGGGAGCGAGGGGATGGCGCGCCGGAAACTGGTCGCGGGAAATTGGAAGATGCACGGGCTCGGCGCCGATCTGGGCGAAGCCACGCGCATCTCGATGTCAGCGGAAACGCTCGACGGGGTCGACGTGGCCCTGTGTGTCCCCTTCACGCTGATCGAACGTGCGGTCGAGGCCGCGCCCGGGTTCGCGGTCGGCGGGCAGGATGTCCATCACGAGGAAAAGGGTGCGTTCACGGGCTCGATCTCGGCGGCGATGCTCAAGGACGCTGGCGCCTCGCTCGTCATCGTCGGCCATTCGGAGCGACGCGAAGCATTTGCGGAAACCAGCGAGACGGTGGCGGCCAAGGCCGCCGCGGCGCTTGCGGGCGATCTCGACGTCATCGTGTGCGTGGGCGAGAGCCTCGACGTGCGCGAGGCGGGCAACGCCCTCGAGACGGTTAGCGCCCAGCTGATCGCCTCGCTGCCGGAGACGTTCGACACGGACTGCCTGTCGGTCGCCTACGAACCGATCTGGGCGATCGGCACGGGCAAGGTGGCCGGGCCCGAGGAAATCGAGGAGATGCACGGTCATTTGCGACGCCAGGTGGCGGCCGCGCGCGGCGAGGAGATCGCCGGGGCCCTGCGTATCCTTTACGGCGGATCGGTGAAGGGCGAGAATGCCGACACCATCCTCCATCTGTCGGACGTCGACGGCGCGCTCGTCGGTGGTGCCAGCCTAACGGCAGACCAGTTCGTTCCGATTATGAAGGCCGGCCAAGCCTGACATTCAGCTTGGCGCAAGGCTCGCATGTTATAAAAGACCGCAGATTCAAAGGGAAAGGGACCAATGAAGTCGATTTTCAACACCATCGCTGCTGGCGCTTTGCTTGCTGTCGTTTCGGCCACGCCGGCGCACGCGCAGGCTGCCGGCGATTTCGTCTATGACACCGCGGGCGCGCCCGTCGGGACCGTGATCAGCGTCGAGAACGGCATCGCGACGATCAAGACCGACAAGTACGAAGTGCCGCTGCCCGCCAACAGCTTCACTCCCTACGAGGGTAAGCTCCTGTTCGGCATGACGCAGGCCGCGCTGAACGCCGCTGTCGAGGCCGACATGGCCGCTGCCGAGGCCTCGGTCTCGGTCGGCAAGGAAGTGAAGGGCGTCGAGGGCAATGCCGTCGGCACGATCGAGGTGATGGACGACGAGACCATCACGATCCGCCTCGTTTCCGACAAGGTCGTGCGCATCCCGGCCGACGCCATCCAGCGCAATGCGCAGGGCGCGATCGTGCTTTACAAGGCGGCCGATCTCGAGGCGCTCGGCGTCGAGATGACCCGCGAGCAGGTTGCCGCGCAGGCTGAAGCCGAAGCGGCCGCGGACGCTGACGCCGACATGACGGCCGAGGCCGAAGTCGAGGCCGACGTCGCCACGGAAGCGGGCACGCTCTAAGCGTCGCGCCGCGATCCATCAGGAAGGGCCGGGTCCGTTGGGGCGCCGGCCCTTTCCCTTTTATGGTCACGGGCGTTGAAAATGAGGCGATCGGCCTCTAGATGGCCCGCAACACAGTGACACGAGAAAGCCAGCCGACATGTTCACCTTCCTCCTCATCGTCCAGACCCTGGTCGCCGCCGCCCTCGTTGCGGTGATCCTGATGCAGCGGTCCGAAGGCGGCGGGCTGGGGGTCGGCGGCTCCTCGTCGGGCTTCATGACCGCGCGCGGCGCCGCGGATTTCCTGACGCGTTCGACCGCGATCCTCGCGACCGTTTTCGTGATCCTCTCGATCGTGCTCGCCGCGGTCGCCGGGTCGCGCGACACTGCGAGCGGGGTCGACACCTCGCTGGTCGAGGACACCGCGCTGACCGCGCCGGCCGCCCCTGCGCCCGCCGAGGGACAGGCTCCCGCGGCGCCCGACGCCGCGCCCGAGGGCGAAGGCGGGGTTCCGCTGGCCCAGTAATCAAGGCGCCCCGCTCCGGCGGGGCGTTTTTTTTGTGGTCGCGCGATTCGCGCGCTTGCCTTGGACGCGTATCCGCCCCTAAGGCCCGACTCCCATGGCGCGGTTCATTTTCATCACCGGCGGCGTGGTCTCCTCGCTTGGCAAAGGTCTTCTCGCAGCGTCCCTCGGGGCGCTCCTCCAGGCGCGTGGCTACAAGGTCCGCATTCGCAAGTTCGACCCCTATCTGAACGTCGATCCGGGGACGATGTCCCCCTATCAGCACGGCGAGGTCTACGTCACCGACGACGGTGCGGAAACCGACCTCGATCTGGGGCATTACGAGCGCTACACGGGCGTCTCGGCACGCCAGAGCGACAACATCACTTCGGGCCGTATCTATTCGGACATCATCGCCAAGGAGCGGCGCGGCGACTATCTCGGCGCGACGGTGCAGGTCGTCCCGCACGTCACCAACCAGATCAAGGAATTCGCCCAGAACGATATCGACGGGCTCGATTTCGTGATCTGCGAAATCGGCGGGACGATCGGCGATATCGAGAGCCTGCCGTTCGTCGAAGCATTGCGCCAGCTCAAGAACGACCTCGGCCCGGGCCGCACCGTGTTCGTCCACACCACGCTGGTGCCCTATATCGCGGCCGCGGGCGAACTGAAGACCAAGCCGACCCAGCACTCGGTGCGCGAACTGACAAGCTACGGCATCCAGCCCCAGGTGCTGCTTTGCCGCTCCGAGCACCCGATCCCCGACAATGAGCGCGAGAAGATCGCCTTGTTCTGCAACGTGCCCAAGGGCGCGGTCATCCAGGCGCTCGACGCGCGCTCGATCTACGACGTGCCGCTCCAATATCACCGCGAAGGCCTCGACGAGGAAGTCCTCAAGGCGTTCGGAATCGAGCCCGAAGGCAAGCCCGACCTTACACGCTGGCTCGACATCATGGACCGCGTCGACCACCCCGAAGGCGAGGTCACGATCGGCGTGGTCGGCAAGTATGTCGCGCTGCCCGACGCCTACAAGAGCCTGCGCGAGGCGCTGGTCCATGGCGGGTTCGCCAACCGCGTCAAGGTCAACATCAAGTGGCTGGATGCCGAGATGTTCGAGGGCGAGAACGAAAATCTCGCCTCCGAACTCGAGCCGCTGCACGGCATCCTCGTTCCCGGCGGGTTCGGCGAGCGCGGCAGCGAAGGCAAGATCGCCGCGGTCCGCTTCGCGCGCGAGCGCGGCGTGCCCTTCCTCGGCATCTGCCTCGGCATGCAGATGGCCTGCATCGAGGCGGCGCGCCACGAAGCGGGGATCAAGGACGCGACCACCAGCGAATTCGGCGAGAAGGGCGAACCGATCGTCGGCCTCATCACCGAGTGGATGAGCGAGGAAGGTCTCCAGAAGCGCTCGGCCGACACCGACCTTGGCGGGACGATGCGCCTCGGCGCCTATCCCGCCAGGCTGTCGGACAATTCGAAGGTCGCCAGCGTCTACGGCACGAACGAGATTTCCGAGCGCCACCGCCACCGCTACGAGGTCAATTCGCATTACATTCCCGAGCTCGAGAAGGGCGGCCTGATCTTCTCGGGCATGAGCCCCGACGGCGAATTGCCCGAGATCGTCGAGCGGCCCGACCACCCCTGGTTCATCGGCGTCCAGTTCCATCCGGAACTCAAGAGCCGCCCGTTCGACCCGCATCCGCTGTTCACCGGCTTCATCGGCGCCGCGCTCGAGCATAGCCGCCTGATGTAGGCTTGTGAGCCGGCCCACCGCTTCCTAGGTAGGAACCCATGTCCGAGATCAAGAAGACCAAGCTGCTCGTCCTTGGCTCCGGCCCGGCGGGCTATACCGCCGCCATCTATGCCGCGCGCGCGGGCCTCAAGCCGATCGTGGTGCAGGGCATCCAGCCCGGCGGTCAGCTGACCACCACTACCGATGTCGAGAATTATCCAGGTTTCCGCGACGTCATCCAGGGTCCCTGGCTGATGGAGGAAATGAAGGCGCAGGCCGAGCATGTCGGGACCGAGACGATCTGGGATCACATCACCGAAGTCGACCTGTCGAAGCGCCCGTTCCGCCTGACCGGCGACAGCGGCACGACCTACGAGACCGAAACGCTGGTGATCGCGACCGGCGCGCAGGCCAAGTGGCTGAACCTGCCGAGCGAGGAACATGCCAAGGGCCGCGGCGCGAGCGCGTGCGCGACCTGCGACGGCTTCTTCTATCGCGGCAAGAAGGTCGCGGTGATCGGCGGCGGCAATACCGCGGTCGAGGAAGCGCTCTACCTCACCAACCATTCGGACGACGTCACGCTGATCCACCGCCGCGACGAATTGCGCGCGGAGAAGATCCTGCAGGACCGCCTTTTCGCCAATCCCAAGATCAAGGTCCTGTGGGACCACGCGGTCGACGAGTTCGTGCTCGGCGGGCAGCCCGAGGCACTGGTCGGGCTCAACGTGAGGAACGTGAAGACCGGCGAAGTCAGCCGCGTCGAGTGCGAAGGCGCGTTCGTGGCGATCGGCCACGCGCCCGCGACCGAATTGTTCAAGGGTCAGCTGGCGATCGACAAGGACGGCTATCTCGAGGTCGAGCCGGGCACCCCGCGCACCTCGATCCCGGGCGTGTTCGCGTGCGGCGACGTGATGGACAAGCATTACCGCCAGGCGGTGACGGCGGCCGGCACGGGCTGCATGGCTGCGCTCGATGCGGAGCGTTATCTCGCGGAACTGGAATTCGCCGAAAAGGAAACCGTCGCGGCGGAGTAGGCGCTCCTAGGCCGCGCCCAGGGCCTTGCGGTGCGCGAAGGCGGTGAGGCGGCCGTAGGTCATCAAATCCTCGGCCTCGACGTCGTCGTCCTCGATGAGGATGCCGAGCCGCTCTTCCATCGCGGTCAGAAGGTTCGCCACCGCCATCGAATCGAATTCGGGAAGCGCGCCGAACAATTCGGTGCCCTCGTCGAAATCGGCGACCCTGGCGGGCGCGATGCCGAGCACGTCGGCGAGCAGAGCGCGAAGCACGTCGTCCACTTCACCCGCATCGCCGTCGATCACTGGAAATCCTTCCTGTCGCATACCGACCGCGCCCCTAGGGAATGGCGGGGAGAAGCGCAAGCTTTGCGCCGCCGCGCGGGGCGCGCTAGGGGCGGGGCATGACGGCGTCGAAACCCCTCGACCATCTCGCGCGCGGCGCCGGGCCCGAAGCGCATGCGCTCGTCGTGGGCGGCGAGACGCTGACCTATGGCGAACTCGATGAGGGCGTCGGGCGGATGGCGGGGCAATTGCTCGCCATGGGGCTGAAGGCGGGTGACCGCGTCGCGACCTGGGGCCCCAAGCATCGCATCACCTGCCTGATGCCGCTGGCAGCAGCGCGCGCGGGGCTGGTGCACGTGCCGATCAACCCGGTGCTCAAGGCGGGGCAGGCGGCGCATATCCTCAAAGACAGCGGGGCGGCACTGCTGCTTGCCAACAAGGCGCGGTTCGACACGTTGGGCGAGGGGCCGCGCACGGCCGCTTTCGAGGCGTGGGAGGAAAGCGCGCCGGCGATGGAGCCGTCCGAGCACGCGCCGGAGACGCTCGCGGCGCTGATGTACACGTCGGGATCGACCGGGCGGCCAAAGGGGGTGATGCTGAGCCATGCCAACCTGTGGCTCGGGGCGGACAGCGTGCAGCGTTTCCTCGAACTGGGCAACGAGACGCGCAGCCTGTGCCTGCTGCCCCTCGCGTTCGACTTCGGCCAGAACAACATGCTCGCCGCGTGGCGCGCGGGCGGGGTGGCGATCGCGGCGGACTATCTGCTCCCCAACGACGTCAAGAAGCTGGTGCGCATGAACCGCGCGACCTTCCTCGGCGCGGTGCCGCCCTTGTGGCACCAGATCGCCAAGCTCGACTGGTCGTGCGGGTCGGGCGTGACGCTCGATACGATCGCCAATTCGGGCGGGCACGTCGCCGAACCGCTCTACCGCACGCTGCGCGAGACTTTCCCCAAGGCGCGTATCCACCTGATGTACGGGCTGACCGAGGCGTTTCGCGCCGCAAGCCTCGACCCGCGCCTCGCCGATACGCATCCCGACAGTGTCGGCACCGCGATCCCGCACGCCGAACTGATGGTGGTGCGCGAGGATGGCAGCGAATGCGAAGCGGGCGAAGAAGGCGAGCTGGTGCAGGCGGGGCCGCTGGTCACGCAAGGCTATTGGCAGCGGCCCGAGGAGACCGCGAAACGTTTCCGCCCTGCGCCAGCGCAAAGCAGGCTGGGCGGAACTGCGGTCTGGTCGGGCGACCGGATGGTGCGCGGCGAGGACGGGCTGCTCTACTTCCGCGCGCGCGGTGATGCGATGCTCAAGGTTTCGGGCAATCGCCTGTCGCCGGGCGAGGTCGAGGAGATGGCGCTGGCCAGCGGCGTCGTGTCCGAAGCGGTCGCACTGGGACGGGCCGACGAGACTCTCGGGCACGCGATCGTGCTCCATGTGGTGGGTACCGGAGACGAGGACGCACTGCGCGCCCATTTCCGGCGCGAGGCGCCAAGCTACATGATGCCCGCCGAGATCGTCTGGCACGAGGCGCTACCGACGGGGGCGACGGGCAAGGTCGACCGGGTCAGGCTGGCGGAGGCGCAGGCATGAAGGCGATGGGACCCATCCCTGCGGGGTACGAGGCGAGCGAGGACGGCAGCCTCGCAGTTGGCGGCAGGCCCGTCGCGCGCTGGATCGAGGAGGCCGGGCGCACGCCGCTCTTCCTCTACGACCGCGAGCGGATCGCTGCGAAAGTGGCGATATTCCGCGAAGAAATGCCCGCGCGTGTCAAGCTGCACTATGCGGTAAAGGCCAATCCGCATGGCGCGCTGCTCGAAGCGATGGCGGGGATGGTCGACGGGTTCGACCTTGCCTCGCGCGGAGAACTGGCGCGGGTCGCCGCGCTGTCGGTTGCGCTGCCGCTGTCGATGGCGGGGCCCGGCAAGAGCGATGCCGACCTCGAGGCCGCGCTCAGGGACGGGGTCACGATCCATCTCGAGAGCGAGGGCGAGGCGGCGCGCGCACTGGCGCTGGGCAAGGCGCTCGACATCACACCGATCGTCGCGGTGCGGGTCAATCCGCCCTTCGCGCTCAAGGGCGCGGGGATGAAGATGGGCGGTCTGTCGAGCCAGTTCGGGCTCGATTCAGACCGTGTGCCGGCGCTGGTGAAGCATCTCGTCGCGCAAGGAGCGGACTGGCGCGGCTACCACGTCTATGCGGGCTCGCAGTCGCTCTCCGCCGACGCACTGATCGAGAGCCAGCGCGCGACGCTCGACCTGATCGAGGAACTGGGCGCGGCGACCGGCGAAGTGCCGATGGAAGTCAATCTCGGGGGCGGGTTCGGCATTCCCTATTTCCCGGGCGATGTGCCGCTCGACAGCGCGAGCGTCGGCAAGGCGCTGGGCGAGCGGCTGGACGCGTTGCCCAAGGTGTATACCGACACGCGCTTCATCCTCGAACTGGGCCGCTGGCTGGTGGGCGAGGCGGGGGTCTACCTCACCCGCGTGATCGACCGGAAGGTCAGCCACGGGCGCACTTTCCTCGTCACTGACGGGGGCTTGCAGCACATGCTCGCCGCGAGCGGCAATTTTGGGCAGCTGCTACGCCGAAACTATCCCATCGCCAACGCGACCCGCTTCGCGGCGGCTGCGGCGATGGAGGCGAGCGTTGTCGGCCGGCTGTGCACTCCGCTCGACCTGCTCGGGGACGAAGTAGAACTTCCGCACACCGAAGTGGGGGACGTCATCGCCTTGTTCTGTGCCGGCGCATACGGCTTGAGCGCGAGCCCGGCTGGCTTCCTGTCGCAACCCGAGGCGAAGGAACTGCTCGTTCCCTAGTCGTCGGGGTAGATGGCTTTGACGAAATAGAGCCCGTCGGGGGGCGCGTTGAGGCCGAGCGCGTTTCGGTCGCGCGCTTCGAGCGCGTCCCTGATGTCGTCCGGGGCCCACTGGCCGCGCCCGACCAGCGCCAGGCAGCCGACCATCGAGCGGACCTGATGGTGGAGGAAGCTGCGCGCGGCGGCGCGGATGTGGATTTCCTCGCCGTCGACCGCGAGTTCCAACCGGTCGAGCGACTTCAACGGGCTTTGCGCCTGGCAGTGCACCGAGCGGAAAGTGGTGAAGTCGTGGCGGCCGACGAGGTGCGCGGCGCCCTTGGCCATCGCTTCGACATCGAGCTCCTGCGCGATATGCCACACACGGCCTCGATCAAGTGCAGGCGGGGCGCGACGGTTGAGAATGCGATAGAGGTAGCGCCGCCCGATGCACGAGAAGCGCGCGTGCCAGTCGTCGGCGACCGGCTCGACCGCGGTGACCGAGACGGGGGCAGGGCGCATCAGCGCGTTCGCGCCTTCGCGCAGGCGGTGCGGGGTGAGCTCCTTTTCGACGTCGACATGCGCGGTCATGGCGAGCCCGTGGACGCCCGTGTCGGTGCGCCCGGCGGCGTGGACGCGGATGTCCTCGCCGGTCATCTTCGCGATCGCGTCCTCGAGCGTCTGCTGGACCGAGGGGCCATGGTCCTGGCGCTGCCAGCCCATGAAGGGCGCGCCGTCGAACTCGACCGTCATCCGCCAGCGGGTCATGCGATCACCGTGCCCTGGGGGATGGCAAAGCCGCGCAGCAGTGTCTCGACGTCCATCGCGCCCTTGCCGGCCCGCTGGAGGCGGACGGGGCGTAGCGCGCCCGAACCGCAGGCGATGGTGAGCTCGTCGTCAAGCACGGTGCCCGGGTCGCCGCGCCCGATCGCGGTCTCGGCGGCGAGGATCTTCAATCGCTCGCCTTCGACCTCGCACCAGGCACCGGGGAAGGGGGAGAGGCCCTGGACGTGGCGCTGGACCATCTCGGCGTCGCGGGTCCAGTCGATGCGGGCTTCGTCCTTGGAAATCTTCTTCGCGTAGGTCGCGCCGTCGGCCGGCTGCGCCTCGGGGCGGTAATCGGCAGGGTCCATCGCCCATTCGACGACCATCGCCGCGCCCATCAGCGCGAGTTCCGCGGTCAGCGCGGCGGCGTCCTTGTCCACGATCGGCGTTTCGCGTTTCATCAGCATCGGACCGGTGTCGAGCCCTTCCTCCATCTGCATCAGCGTGACGCCGGTCGCCTCGTCGCCCGCCATGATGGCGCGCTGGACGGGCGCCGCGCCGCGCCAGCGCGGGAGCAGCGAGGCATGGACATTGACGCAGCCGAGCCTGGGTGCATCGAGGATTGGTTTGGGGAGGATGAGACCGTAGGCGGCGACCACGGCGACGTCGGCGTCGAGGGCAGCGAAGGCAGCCTGTTCCTCTTCCGAGCGGAGCGACTTGGGGCTGCGCACCTCGATGCCGAGTTCGCTCGCACGCGTCTCGATCGCGGTCGGCATCAGCTTCTTGCCGCGACCCGCAGGGCGGGGCGGCTGGCAATAGGCCGCGATGACCTCGTGCCCCGCCTCGACGAGGGCATCCAAGGTCGGGACCGCGAAGTCCGGGCTTCCCATCATGATCACGCGCATGGCGCCCCCTTAGCGCCGACTTGCATGGCCCGCCAACCACCCTATGACATTCCCCCATGGCGAGCCGTGAGATCGAAGGCCTTGTGCAGGCATTGTCGCGCCTTCCGGGCCTCGGGCCGCGGTCGGCGCGCCGCGTCGTGCTGCACCTCGTCAAGAAGCGCGAATCCTCGCTCGAGCCGCTCCTGTCCGCGCTGGCGGATGTCGCCGAGAAACTCGTCACCTGCTCGACCTGCGGCAATGTCGACACGAGCGATCCGTGCGCGGTGTGCCGAGACCCGCGCCGCGACGACACGATGCTGTGCGTGGTCGAGGAAGTCGCCGACCTGTGGGCGCTCGACAAGGGACGGCTGTTTCCCGGGCGCTATCACGTGCTGGGCGGGCGCTTGAGCGCGCTGGAGGGCGTGCGGCCCGAGGATCTGGGCATCGACACGCTGCTCGCGCGGCTCGAGAAAGGCGGGATCGACGAGGTCGTGCTGGCGATGAATGCGACGCTCGAAGGACAGACCACCGCGCACTATCTCGCCGAGCGGATGGAGAAATTTCCGGTCCGCATCACCCAGCTCGCCACGGGTCTGCCAGTGGGGGGCGAACTCGACTATCTCGACGAGGGCACGCTGGCGCAGGCCTTGCGCGCACGCCGCCCGGTCGACTAAGGGGCGCCTTCCTTGAAACCCTTGGCGTGAAAGACTAAATTTCAGGCATGGCCATTCTACCGATCTACGAGACGCCGGACGAGATGTTGCGGCAGGTGTCCAAGCCCGTCGAGGAAGTGACGGACTGGCACCGCGAGCTCATCGCCGACATGTTCGAGACGATGTACGACGCGCCGGGCATCGGCCTGGCCGCCGTGCAGGTCGGTCATCCCATTCGCATGCTGGTCATCGACCTGCAGGAGTCCGAGGAAGAAGGCGGCGAGGTGGTCAAGGACCCGCGCGTATTCATCAATCCGGAGATTCTCGAGACGTCGGACAATGACGTGCCCTACACGGAAGGCTGCCTGTCGGTGCCCGAGCAATATGCCGAGGTGATGCGACCCGACCGCATCAAGGCGCGCTGGCTCGACGAGAACGGCACCAAGCACGAGAAGGAAATCGAGGGTCTTCTCGCGGTCTGCCTGCAGCACGAGATGGATCACCTCGAAGGCGTGCTATTCATCGATCACCTGTCGAAATTGAAGCGCGACATGGTGCTCAAGAAGCTTGCCAAGATGCGCAAGCTCCAGCGCAAGGCCGCCTAGGGCCTTTCGGCAGAGACAGAAAAGGCCCGGTTCGCACCGGGCCTTTTTCGTTACGGCGTGATCGACTGGGCAGCCTTGCGGCAGTCCTCCGCGCACTCGCGGCACATCTGGGCGCACAGGCGGCAATGGTCGTTGTCGTGATGCTCGCACTCGGCCGCGCAGGCATCGCATACGCGGGCGCAGAATTCGAGCATCTCGATCAGGATCTGTTCGTTCGAGCCGGTGCGGCGCAGGCCCAGGCGAGCGGTCGCCTCGCACACGTCGGCGCAGTCCGAGCAGGTGCGCACGCATTGGCTCATGTCCATCTCTTCCGCGACGCAGGCGTCGGCGCAGGACAGGCACATCTTGGCGCAGTACATGGCGTGGTGGACGGCATCGCCGAGCGGATCGTTGACGTGCCCGGAGCGCTTCACGTCGGGGTGCAGCGCGATCATCTTTCGAATGGACATGGTTCCTCCCTGTTGGTCACTAGATGAGCGCAACGGGACCCGCGAAGTTCCCTCGGCGCGCGAAGCGGCCTTGTCGGGCCCGGGGGCGGCATGGTAGTTCCCTATTCGTTCCCATCGGCACTGGCGGGGTAGGGAATCGGTAAGGATGCGTTCCTAGCCTTGGGGCCGGGGACATCGAACGGGGACAGGTTTATGGACGCGCTGATCATCGTGCTGGTCGTCATCGTGACGCTGGTCATCGGACTGGCCGTCGGCTGGTTCGCGGCCCAGAAGGGCGTGCAGCCGATCAAGGACGAGAATGCTTTCTTGAGGCAGGCGCGCGACGCGTCGCTTCAGGACGCGGCCACCGCCAACGAGCGCGCGTCGCGGGTCGACGAGATGAAGACGATGCTGCAGGCGGTCACTGGCGAACGCGACGAGGCGCTGCGGGCCAAGGCGGCGCTCGAGGCCGATGCGCGCAACTTCGAACACCGCATGCGCGACCTCGAGGCGTCGAAGGACAAGCTGGTCGCGCAGTTCCGCGAGATTGGCGACCAGATGCTCGAAAAGGCGCAGAAGGACTTTCTCGAGAAGGCTGGCGCGCAGTTCAACCAGGTCGACGAGCAGACGCAGCTCAAGATGCAGGCGCTGGTCAACCCGATCCGCGAACTGCTGACCAAGCAGGAAGAGAAGATTTCCGCGGTCGAGCAGCAGCGCGTCGACCATTATGCCGGGCTCAAGGCGGTCATCGACGAGGTCAAGCAGGGGCAGGGGCAGGTGCGCGACGAAGCGCGCAACCTCGTCAATGCGCTGCGCTCGAGCCCCAAAGCGCGCGGGCGCTGGGGGGAGCAGAGCCTCAGGAACGTGCTCGAGCAGGCGGGGCTGTCCCAGCATGCCGATTTTGCGACCGAAGTGTCGGTCGACACCGAAGAGGGGCGACTGCGCCCCGACGTGATCGTCAACCTGCCGGGCGGGCGCAAGCTCGTCATCGATGCCAAATGCTCGCTCAACGCCTTTCTCGATGCGACCGACGAGGTCGACGACGACCGGCGCAAGGCGCATCTCAACGCCCACGTCGCGAGTATGAAGAAGCACGCGCAGGACCTGGGCTCGAAAAGTTATTGGGCGCAGTTCGAGGACGCGGCCGACTATGTCGTGATGTACATTCCGGGCGAACATTTCCTCACCGCCGCGCTCGAACAGGATGCGGGGCTATGGGATTGGGCGTTCGAGAAGAAGGTGCTGCTGGCGACCCCCACCAACCTGGTCGCGATCGCGCGCACCGTGGCGAGCGTGTGGAAGCAGGAGAAGCTGGCGGCAGAGGCGGGCAAGATCGCCGATCTCGGGCGCGAACTCCATTCGCGGCTGGCGACGATGGCCGAGCATATCGTGTCGATGCAGACCAACCTGTCGCGCACCAACAACGCATTCAACAAGATGGTCGGCAGCTTCGAGGCGCAGGTGCTGACGCAGGCGCGCCGCTTCGAGGATTACGGCGCCTCGAGCGCCAAGGAATTGCCCGATCCCAACCGGGTCGAAAGCGTGCCGCGCCAGCTGACCAAGCTCCAGGCCGCCTTCCCGTCGCCCGCGGACGACGAGAATGACGACGACGACGGGTCGGCGCTGGCGGGCTAGGCGTTAGTAAGGCGAGCGGTCGTTGCCGCCCGGCGGGCCGCCGCAACCCTGATAGGTCTGGCCGTTAAAGGCGACCGTCACGGTGTGCGGGTAGACCATCGTGTCCATCCCCTCGAGCGCGCAGCCCTGGCGATGGACAGTCACCGTCATCTTGCTGCCCTGGTAGATGTCGCCGTCGGGATGCGGCTTGAAGGTCGCGACCGGATCGCGCGTGGCGAGACCCTGGTTGGTCACGAAATACATGCCCGCCTGGTCGATGGTGAGGTTCCAGCCGGCGCCCGTCGCATTGTAGCTCGTCGCGGTCGGCGGCGCGGTGGTCGGCATGCCGGTCGGGTTGGGGCGCGGCCCCGGCCCGTTCGAGCAGGCGGCCAGCGTGGCGGTGGTCAAGGCGAGCAGGACGATCTTGCTATTCATGGTCACTCCTGTTGGGCGGGGAGAGAAGGTCAGTCGACGCGGCGCGCTTCGATCGAACCGCGGCTGTTCGAGAGGCGCAGGGTCTCGCCGGTCAGGCTGACCTGCATCGGCTGCGAGAGGATATTCGACCCCGTCGTCTCGGGTCCCATGTCGGGGCAGCCCATGCGCGTCGTCATCTGCGCGCCGACATTGAGGGTCGAGCCCGTCTGCTGGTAGCCCGCGCTGATCGTGTTGCAGCCGAACTTGGCCTGCATGCGATTGTCCGGGAAGAAGTTGATGTAGAAGTCGCGCGTCGGCGTCTGGCGACCGTTGAGCGCGACCACCTGCCAGTTCGAGCGCGCGAGCATCGCGGCGCTGCCATACCCGTATCCCTGGTCGCCGTAGGGCGATTGGCCGCTGCTCCAGCCCTGGCCGAACAGGCTCAACGGACCGCCGCAGCCTTCGTAGCGGCGTCCGTCGGCATAGACTTGAACGCGGTCGGGGTAGGAGCGATCGCTCATCCCGTCGTTGCAGGGTGCGTGGACGATGTTCACCTCGAGACGGCGGCCGCGGAAGATGTCGCCGGCGTAGCCGGGCTGCACCGGCGGGGTCGCCTCGGTGATCACGAACTGGCCGTAATCGCCCTCGAAGCGCATGTCGCGATTGTCGATGTTGAGGATCCAGCCTGGCTCGGTCCCGATCGCGCGATAGGGTTCCTGAAGCCCCGGCTGCGCCGTGCCCGGGTAGGGCGTCGGGTAGGGCGCAGGGTAGGGGTAGCCCTGCGGCTGCTGCGGATACGGAGTTCCGTAAGGACCGCCGCCATAGGGGTCGTTCCCGTAGGGGCCGGTGGTACAGGCGCCGAGCGCCAGGGCGAGGAGCGGTAACGCGACGATCGTTTTCATGTCGGAACAAACCGACCGATACGCCTAGCGGTTCCGCCAGTGCCTGCGGATTTCGAACGCGGTGACCGCGGCGGCGATGGCGGCGTTGAGGCTGTCGGCCTTGCCCGCCATCGGGATTTTGACGAGCAGGTCGCATTCGGCCTCGTATGCCTCGGGGAGGCCCTGGCTCTCGTTGCCGACGAGGAGGAAGACCGGCGCCTCGTAGGGCGCGTCGCGATAGTCGTGATCGGTCTGGAGGCTGGTGCCGACCAACTGGCCGATTCCGCCACGCAGCCACGGGAGGAATTCGTCCCAGCTCGCCTGCGCCAGCTTCTGGGTGAACAGCGCGCCCATCGAGGCGCGCACCGTCTCGACTGCGAAAGGGTCGGCGCAGTCGTCGATGAGGATGAGTCCGCCCGCGCCGACCGCGTCGCCGGTGCGCAGGATGGTGCCGATATTGCCGGGGTCGCGCAGTTTCTCGCCGACGAACCAGAGGTCGGAGGCGGCACGGTCGAGCGCGGCGAGGGACGTGTCGGGCTGGCGGAAAGCGCCGAGCAGGGCCTGCGGATTGTCCTTGCCGCTCATCTTGGAGAGGATGTCGGGCGTGGTCTCGATGGCATCGCCGCCCGCGGCTTCGACCTCGTCGATCAGCGCCTTGGCGAGCGGGTGCTGCGCGCCGGCAGGCGCAAAGGCGACCAGTTCGGGGAGACAGCCTTCCTCGCGCGCCTCTGTCAGGATACGAAGGCCTTCGGCGAGGAACAGGCCGCTCGAGCGCCGCGCCTTCTTGTCGCGCAGCGAGCGGATCAGCTTGACCGTGCTGTTGGAAAAAGAGGTGATTTCGCGCGGCATTGCCTAGCTCAATCTTCCCCGAAGCGGTCCTTGATGAGGTGGGTGAGCTTCTCGAGCGCGTCGGCGGCGCGCTCGTCGTCGTTACCGTTGACGTGAAGGGTCACGCAGTCGCCCATCGCGGCGCCGAGCATCATCAGTCCCATGATCGAACGACCGGTGACGCGGTTGCCGTCCTTTTCGACCTCGACCTCGACCTCTTCGCCCAGCTCGGTGACGAGGTTGACGAACTTGGCGCTGGCACGGGCGTGGAGCCCGCGACGGTTGCGGATCTGCAATTTACGCGAAATTTCGGTCACGCGGCGGCTTCTCCCAGGATCTCGGAGGCGACGGAGATATATTTCTGTCCGGCCTCGCGCGCGGCGGCGACGGCGTCGGACACGTTCATCGCCTTGCGCGCGCCGTCGAGGCGGATCAGCATCGGCAGGTTGACCCCGGCGATGACCTCGATGTCGCCGCCCTTCATCAGGCTGATGGCGAGGTTCGACGGGGTGCCGCCGAACAGGTCGGTGAGGATGATGACGCCCTTACCCTGGTCGACGCGGCCGATCGCGGCGGCGATGTCCGCACGGCGCAGTTCCATGTCGTCGTCGGCACCGATGCAGACACCTTCGATCGCTTCCTGGGGGCCGACGACATGCTCCATCGCCGTAATGAATTCACTCGCCAGCTGGCCGTGGGTTACCAGTACCAATCCGATCATCAATCCTATCCGCTCATTCGTCATGGCGCCGACCCGGTCGATTCCGACGGCGCGCTTTCGGCAAGGTCGCGATGCCTGACCGTCACCTTGTGGCCCTTCGCCTCCAGCCGCGAGGCCATGGCCTCGGCAGCAGCGACCGACCGGTGACGTCCCCCCGTGCATCCGAACGCGACCGTTAGATAATTTTTGCCGGCGGCCCAATAGCGCGGAATGAGGTCATCCAGCAATGTTTCGATCCGTTCGACGGTCTCGGCCCAGCCGGGATCGGCTTCGACGAAGGCGCGCACGTCCGCATCGCGGCCGGTCAACAGTCGCAATTCCGGCTCCCAATAAGGATTTTTGACGAAACGCATGTCGAACATGAGGTCGGCGGCACGCGGCAGCCCGCGCGAAAATCCAAACGACTTGAAGGTCACCGTCGGGTCGCCGTCGGCCTCGCTGTAGCGACGTTTGAGCTCGTTACGGAGCGCGACGGGCGAGTAATCGGTCGTGTCGATCAGCGAGTCGGCGGCTTCGCGCAGCGGCGCGGTGAGCGTGCGTTCGCGCGCGATCCCCTCCTCGGCGCCGCCTTCCGAGGCGAGCGGATGACGGCGGCGCGTGGAATCGTAGCGGCGGGCCAGCTCGCTTTCGGCGCAGTCGAGATAGAGGATCTCGACGTCCGCGCCCGCCACCTCGCGCAGGTCGTGGATCACGCAGGCTGGATCGAAGCCGCGGCTGCGCATGTCCATCCCGACCGCGAGCGGCGTGTCGCTCTCGCTTCCCGCGACGAAGGCCGCAAGCAGGGCGAGGGGAAGATTGTCGACCACGTCCCAGCCCCAATCCTCGAGCGTGTCGAGCACGGTCGACTTGCCCGCTCCCGAAAGGCCGGTGACGACAAGAAGGCGGCGGCTTTCGCTCACGGTTCCAGCCCGATGCGGTCGAGCGCCATATCGATCTTGATCGCGGCGGACGTGCCCTTGGGATCGACCCGAAGGCGCGGCAGGGCGCAGCCGAACAGCATTTCCCTCTCGCCCTCCTCCGGGAGCCGATCGGGCGGAGCGGACAGGTCGACGTAGAGCGCGACCATCACGTCCTCGCGGCTTGCTAGCTCGATGATCCCGAGCCCGCGCACTTCCATCTTTCCGCTGATCGAGGGCGGCGCGGACGCGAACAGCCGGTCCTTGTCGCGGCGAAGCAGGGTCTGGTCGTCGGCGACCAGCTTGTAACCGCGGTCGATCAACTGGAGCGCGAGGTCGGACTTGCCCGCGCCCGACGGGCCGCCGATGACCACCGCGCGGTCGCCGCGCGCGACGGTGGTGGCGTGAATATTCTCGGTGCTGAGCTTGCTCATGCCTTCTCCAGCGCGGGCAGGGTGATGGTGAAGCAGGCGCCCGTCCCGCCGTCGGGACGATCGCCGACGTCGATGGAGCCGTCATGGCCGTCGACGATGGCCTTGGCAATGGCAAGGCCCAGCCCCGAATGCTGGCCGAAATCCTCCTGCCCGTGACGGATCGAGTGAAAGCGGTTGAAGATGGTGGCGCGGCGCTCCGCCGGGACGCCGGGGCCTTCGTCGCGCACCTGCACGCGGACCTTGTCGCCCACGCGCATCGCGCTCACCTCGACGAGGCCCCTGGGCGGCGAGAAGCTGATCGCGTTGTCGATCAGATTGTCGACCGCGCGGGCGAGGCGGGAAGGGTCGCCCTCGACCATCACGCTGGCCTTCTGCGGGCGCGCATAGACCAAGCGGGCATTACCGGTTTCGCGCCGGGTCGCCCAGGCGCCGACCAACTGGCCGACGAGGTCGCCCATGTCGACCGGCTCGAACTGGGCGCGGGCAAGCTCGGCATCGGTGCGCGCGGCCTCGGAGATGTCGCCGATCAGGCGATCGAGCCTGAGAACGTCCTGCTGGACCACGTCGAGCAGCTGGCGACGCAAGGCGGGGTCCTCGATCCGCTCCAGCCCGTCGACCGCGCTCCTGAGCGAGGCGAGGGGGTTCTTCAGTTCGTGGGTGACGTCGGCGGCGAACGCCTCGATCTGGTCGATGCGGTTGCGCAGCGATTGGCTCATGTCGCTGACCGCGCGCGCCAGCGTGCCGATCTCGTCGCGGCGCGAGGGCAGGCGCGGGACGTTGACCTCGCGCGAGCGCCCGAGGCGTACCCGCTGGGCGGCGAGCGCGATGTGGCGAAGCGGACGCGCGATGGTGCGCGCGAGGAACAGCGAGAGCAGCACCGAGAGCAGGGTGGCGATGGCCATGGCGGCGGCGATTGAGGCGCGCTGGGAGCGCAGTGTGCGGGTGAAGGCGCGGTCGTTGAAGGTAGCAAGCAGCACCATCTCCTCGCCGGCGACCGGTGCGGCGGCGGAAAAGACCGGCGTGCGCTCGGGCGCATCGCGCACGCGGGTCACGGGCGCGCTGGTGGTGCGCGCCTCCAATCCCTCGGGCCAGGCCGACAGGCGGTCCGGCAAGGGTTCGACGAATTCTTCCGCGACGGGGTCCCCGGTCAACCAGTTGAAGCCGCGGTCGAGTGCGCGCGCGATGTCCTTGGTAAAGGCCTGCGCGGTGGGATCGCGCAGCCGATAGGTCGGCCCCGCGATCGACCAGCTGTCGGCAAGGCGCGTGCCGTCCGCGTCGTAGAGCCGGAATCTTGGCCCGCCGGGCCCCGCCATCGCCGAGAGCAAGGCGGGCCAGGCGCCGTCGGGCGACATGGTGACCGCGGCGGCGGCGGCATTGGCCTGCGCGGCGAGCTGCGCGACGCGTTCCTCGCGCAGGCGGTTACGGTAACTGTCGAGGAACAGGATCGCGAGCGCGAAGGTGACGAGCGTGATGACGTTGACCGCGAGGATGCGGCGCTTGAGAGACCAGCGGCCCGACCAGGCCAGCCGCAGTCCCTCACTCCTCTCCGAAACGATATCCGACACCATAAAGGGTCTCGATCGCGTCGAACTCACCGTCGACGCCGCGGAACTTGCGCCGGATGCGCTTGATGTGACTGTCGATCGTGCGGTCGTCGACGTAGACGTCGTCCTGGTAGGCGACGTCGAGCAGCTGGTTGCGCGACTTGACCACGCCCGGGCGGTGGGCGAGCGCCTCGAGGATCATGAATTCGGTGACCGTCAGCGTCACGTCCTTGCCGTCCCAGCGTACCTTGTGGCGGGCCGGATCCATGACGAGGCGGCCGCGCTCGATGGGCTGGACGTCCTCGTCCTTGTCGCCAACAGTCTCGGTCTTGCCGTTGCCCGCCGCGAGGTCCTGGCGGCGCAGGATGGCGCGGATGCGCGCGATCAGCAGGCGCTGGGAGAAGGGCTTGGCGATATAGTCGTCGGCGCCCATCGCGAGGCCTAACGCCTCGTCGAGTTCGTCGTCCTTGGAGGTGAGGAAGATGACCGGCATCGCGCTCTGCTCGCGTACGCGGCGCAGCAGCTCCATCCCGTCCATCTGCGGCATCTTGATATCGAACACGCCGAGGTCGGGCGGATCGTCGAGGATCGCCTTCAGCGCGCTCGCCCCGTCGGTGTAGACGCGGGTGATGAAGCCTTCGGCTTGGAGCGCGATCGAGACCGAGGTGAGGATATTGCGGTCGTCGTCGACGAGCGCGATCACATGGTTCGTGGAAGAAGTCATGCCGAGGCCCTCATCGCCATGGGACTTAACCGCGCGAAAAGCGTTACACAAGCGGCCCGACCGGCTTTGACCCGATAGGACAAGGCAGTTATAGCGCGGCCAGCAACGGGGGCAGCTTGCTCCTTTTCAACTCCTCGGGAGGACCGGACGTGAACGATCGTACGCCTGCTTACACGTTGGACAAGCAGGGAATTTCGACCCAGGCCACGCTGCACTGGAACCTCACCACCGCGCCCTTGGTCGAAGAATCGCTGGCCAACAAGGAAGGTCTTCTCGCCCGCCACGGCCCGCTCGTCGTGGAAACCGGGCAGCACACCGGCCGCTCCGCCAAGGACCGCTTCGTCGTGCGCAACGCCACGTCCGAGGGCGACGTGTGGTGGAGCAAGTCCAACGTCCCGATGGACGCGGACGCCTTCGACCGCCTGTGGGAGGATTTCCAGGCCGAGCTTGCCAAGAAGGACAAGCTTTACGTCGCAGACCTCTATGGCGGCTCGCAGCCCGAGCACCGCGTCAAGGTGCGCGTGATCAACGAGCTGGCGTGGCACAACCTGTTCATCCGCACGATGCTGGTGCGCCCCGAAGCCGACGCGCTGCCCGGCTTCGAACCCGAATATACGGTCATCGACCTGCCGAGCTTCAAGGCCGACCCCGCGCGCCACGGTTGCCGCACCGAGACGGTGATCGCAGTCAACCTCGAGAAGAAGCTGATCCTCATCGGCGGCACCAAGTATGCCGGTGAGATGAAGAAGAGCGTCTTCGGCCTCCTGAACTTCCTGTTGCCGCCCAAGGGCATCATGCCGATGCACTGCTCGGCCAATATCGGCCCCGACGGCGACACCGCGATCTTCTTCGGACTGTCGGGCACCGGCAAGACGACCCTGTCTGCCGATCCCAACCGCACGCTCATCGGTGACGACGAGCATGGCTGGTCGGACACGGCTGTCTTCAACTTCGAGGGCGGTTGCTACGCCAAGATGATCCGCCTGTCGGAAGAGGCCGAACCCGAAATTTACGCGACCACGAAGAAGTTCGGCACGGTGCTCGAAAATGTCGTGATGGATCCCGACACGCGCCTGCTCGACCTCGACGATCCGAGCCTCGCGGAAAACAGCCGCGGCGCCTATCCGATCGACTATATCCCCAATTCGTCGGACGAGAATATGGGGCCGGTGCCGAAGAACATCATCATGCTGACCGCCGACGCGTTCGGCGTGCTGCCCCCGATCGCGCGGCTGACGCCCGATCAGGCGATGTACCACTTCCTCTCGGGCTATACCGCCAAGGTGGCGGGCACCGAGATCGGCGTGACCGAACCCGAAGCGACCTTCTCGACCTGCTTCGGCGCGCCGTTCATGCCGCGTCATCCGTCGGTCTACGGCAACCTGCTAAAGAAGCGCATTGCCGAGGGCAACGTCACCTGCTGGCTGGTCAACACCGGTTGGACGGGCGGCAAGTACGGCGTGGGCCACCGCATGCCGATCAAGGCGACGCGCGCGCTCCTCAATGCCGCGCTCGACGGCTCGCTCAACGACGCGACGTTCCGCAAGGACCCGAACTTCGGCTTCGAAGTGCCGGTCGCAGTGCCGGGCGTCGATACGGGCATTCTCGATCCGCGCACGACGTGGAACGACAAGGACGACTACGACCGCACCGCGGCCAAGCTGGTCGACCTGTTCAACGCCAATTTCGCGGAATTCGCGGAGCATGTCGACCAAGGCGTACGCGAGGCGGGCCCCAAGCAGACCGCCGCCGCCTGACCGACCCGGGACATGGCCGGGTCTTGAAAAGAGGACCCGGCCGATGACCGACCCCAAGACTGAATTTTCACCGCGCCTGTTCGAATCCGAGTCCGAGATCGAGCATCTCGGCGAGGGGCTGCTGGCGTGCACGCTCGAGCGCCCCGAATGGACGCACGAGGCGCATCTCGCCGCGACGACTTGGCTGCTGCTCAAGCATCCCGAACTCGACCTAGACGCCGAGTTGCCCGGCCTCATCCGCCGTTTCAACGAAAGCGTGGGCGGGGTGAACGATGATACTCAGGGCTATCACGATACGATCACCAAGGCGTTCCTGGCTGGCGTGCGATTGTTCCTGTCGGAAGCGGACCGCGACCGACCGGTGCACGAACTGGTCAACGAGTTGCTGCTATCCCCGATGGGCAAGCGCGACTGGCCGCTGCGCTTCTACAGCCCGCAGCGGCTGATGAGCGTCGAGGCGCGACGAGGGTTCGTCGCGCCCGACCTCAATCCGCTGCCCTAGTCCCTCAGCGAGGCGGGTACGCGCCCGCCATGCTGCTCGAGTTCCTGCATGACGCGCTTGTGCAGCCAGATATTGTCCTCGGCGCTGCCCGAATAGTCGGTGCGACCCATTTCCTGCGCAAGTTCCTTGCGATTGTCATAGCTGGAATCGAGGTCGAGTAGCTTCATCAGGTCGACGATCGAAGTGCGCCAGTTGAGGTCCTGCCCGGCGCGTTCATACTTGTCCTCGAGAACGGCTTCGACGTCGACGGTCTGCGCGGTCGCATCGCCGGCGCCCAGGCCGCCCGTCGGCGCATTGCCGAGAATGACGCCGTCATTGGGATTGGCGCGCGCCTTCTTGCCGAAAATCGCGTCCTTGATCTTGCTGAAAATGCCCATCGATACTCTCCCTTCACTGTCTGCCTGACCAGCGAACAAGGAGGGGCGATGTTCCGTTTCAGTCGGTTCCGGCTCAGTCGATTCCGGACTCAGTCGGTGCCAGGTAGGGCGGGCAGGGCTTCGACGATTACGCAATTGCCCTCGACGCCCGAGACGACCACCTTGTCGCCTTCGAGCGCGGAGAGGCTGCCGCGGGCGTTCCACTCGCTGTCGCCGATCTTCACGCGGCCCATGTCGTGGTCGATCGCGCGGGTGACGGTCACCTTGCGCCCGACCAGCTGGGCGGCGCGCTCGTTGAGCATCCCGTCGCTCTCGTCATGGACGGGGCGGGCGTAGATCTTCTTACCGATATAGACCGACAGCGCGGTGTAGACCGCGAACAGGCCAAGCTGGGGCGCGAGGTCTAGGCCGAACAACAGCGTGAAGGCGCCGGTCGCGAGCGCCGCGGCGCCGATGAAGACCAGGAACACGCCGGGCGCGAGCAACTCGAGTGCGAGCAGCAGTACGCCTGCGATCAGCCACCACGTCCCGGCGTCGAGATCGGCGAACCCCACCGGCTCAGTCCTTCTTAGCGACCGGGACCGAGCCGACCGCGCTGGCCTTGACGACATGGTCGCCGAGCGCCTCCTTGGCGATCTCGCCGATTCCGCCGAGCGAGCCGATCAGCTGGGTCGCCTCGACGGGGAACAGGATCGTCTTGGCGTTGGGCGAAGTCGCGAACTTGCCGATCGCCTCGACATATTTCTGCGCGACGAAATAGTTGATCGCCTGTGCATCGCCGCTTGCGATCGCCTGGCTGACCAGCTCGGTTGCCTTGGCTTCGGCTTCGGCCATGCGTTCGCGTGCCTCGGCCTGGCGGAAGGCGCTTTCGCGCTCGCCTTCGGCCTCGAGGATCGCCGACTGCTTGTGGCCTTCCGAGCGCAGGATTTCCGACGCGCGCTGGCCTTCGGCCTCGAGAATAGCGGCGCGTTTCTCGCGCTCGGCCTTCATCTGACGGGTCATCGCGTTGACGATATCGGCGGGCGGGCGGATGTCGGCGAGTTCGACGCGGGTGATCTTGACGCCCCAGCTCTCGGTCGCGTTGTCGACCACCGACAGGAGGCGCGCGTTGATCTCGTCGCGCTTGGACAAGGTCTCGTCGAGATCCATCGAACCCATCACGGTCCTGAGGTTGGTGGTCGAAAGCGCCATGATCGCCGAATAGAGGTCGGAGACTTCGTAGGCGGCCTTGGCGGCGTCGAGCACCTGGAAGAACACTACGCCGTCGACCGACACCATCGCGTTGTCGCGGGTAATGATCTCCTGGCCGGGAATGTCGACCACCTGTTCCATCATGTTGATCTTGTGGCCGACGCGATAGAAGATCGGCGGGACGAAGTTGAAGCCGGGGGTCGCGGTGCGGGTGAACCGCCCGAAATGCTCGATCGTATAGCGATACCCTTGGCGCACGATCTTGATCGCGGAGATCACATAGAGCACCACGAAAAAAACGATTGCCGCCAACACATATTCCATCAGGCTTCCCCCGAATAAATTCCATCTGTCGGGGAACATGATGCAAAAGGAGCGCCGTGACAGGAAGCAAAATCGGACAACGCGCGGTGCTTTTCGACCGACCAGCGGTGCTTTTCCTGCCCGCCTCGCGCGAGCGGGCGATCGCCAAGGCGCGTGGCAGCGCGGCCGACATGGCAATCCTCGACCTCGAGGATGCGGTGCCGGTGGACGACAAGGAGCTGGCGCGAGAGGCCGCGGTCAACGCGGTCGCGGAGGACTGGCCGATGCCGGTCGCCATTCGCATCAACGCGCCGGGCACGCGCTGGCACGCGGCCGATCTTGCCGCGGCCTGCGCGTCGAACGCGGACATGATCGTGGTGCCGCTGGTGTCTTCGCCAGACGAGGTCGAAGCGGTCGCAGTGCAGGCGAGCCAGCCGGTCGCTGCCATGATCGAGACAGCGCGCGGGGTGCTCGCGGCAGAGGAGATCGCCTCGATCGCGGCGGCGCTCATCGTGGGAACGAACGACCTTGCCGCGGACTTGCGGCTTCCGTCGGGCGCGGGGCGCGCGCCGATGCGGCATGCGATCAGCCAGGTGCTGCTGGCGGCGCGCGCGAAAGGGATCGCCGCCTATGACGGCGTCTATAACCGGCTCGACGATCCGGACGGGTTCGCCATCGAGGCCGCCGAGAGCCGGGCGATGGGCTTCGACGGCAAGACGCTCATCCACCCCAGCCAGATTGCGCCGTGCCAGGAAGCGTTCATGCCGTCCGCCGCCGATATCGAACGGGCGCGCCGTCTCGTCGAAGCCGCCGGGGAAGGGGCGCAGATCGGTGCTATCAGCTTCGAAGGCGAAATGGTCGAGGCGATGCACGTCGCTTCCGCACGGCGGCTGCTGGCGCGGATCGGCGACGTTTAGCGGGGCGCATGGCCGCATCGGTGTCGACTTGTAGCGTTGGAGGCGAGACGATGGTCGAGGGTCGCAATTCGAGCATCCGGTCCACTGTCGCGTTGGCACTATACCTCTCGCTGGCGTCGTGCGGCGGTGGTGGCGGGTCGGGCGGCAGCTCGGGCGGGGGAACGTCCGCGCCGGCCCCGTCTCCTGCGCCCGCTCCGACCCCGTCGCCGGCCGTCGCGGCCACCGAGGCGGCGCTCAAGGGTCACATTACGATCCTGTCGGGCGACGATTATGGCGGCCGCTTCCCGGGGAGCGCGGGCGAAACCAAGACGCGCCAATATGTCGTCTCGCAGCTCCAGTCCTACGGGTTCGAGCCGGCGTTCGGGGCGCAGTGGGTCCAGCCGGTGCCATTGCGGGGCTGGCAGCCGGTTTCGTTCGAATTGACGATCGGCGGCTCGGACACGGCGCGCAACGATGCCTATCTCTACCGCACCAGCGCCGGCTCACTGCAGTGGAACAACCGTCCGCTCGTCGCGATCGATACCGCTGCGGACATCCCGGCCAACATGAGCGGGCAGGTCGCGCTGATCGAAGGCGTGGAGAACTTCAGCGCGCTCTACCAGACCGCGCAGGATCGCGGTGCGGATGCCGTCGTCGTGATGTTCACAAGCGCGAGTGCATTCGCGCAGATCGAATATGTGCTCGGCCGCGGCCGCTTCGAACTCGATGACGGGACACCTCCCGCATTCGAGACGGTCGCGATCGTGGGGCCGGACACGACTAATGCGATCCTGTCCGCGCTCGGAACCACGCTAGCCGCGTTCCGCTCTGCCAATGGCGTGATCGGCAACGGAACGCTGGAAGCGGTCGCTGACGAGGTAGCGATCAGTGGAAGCAACGTGGCGGGCGTTTTGCCCGGCACCAACGCATCCGCAGGCGCGGTCGTCATCCTTGCGCATCACGATCATCTCGGCACGTGCGGGCGCCCCGGCAGCGCCGACCGCATCTGCAACGGCGCGGTCGACAACGCATCGGGTGTGGCAGCCTTGCTCGAGACGGCAAAGCGCATTGCCGAGAGCGACCCCCTCGAGCGTTCTGTCTACGCTTTCACCACGACGGCCGAGGAGATGGGGCTTATCGGCGCGCGCTATTTCGCCGCCAACCCGCCCGTTCCGGCCTCGACCATCCACGCCGCGCTCAATGTCGACACACTCGCGCTAAACCCGGCAGGAACGCCGGTCGCGGTCGTGGGCTGGGGCGTGGCAGGGCTTGACCAGAGCTTGCAGGCCGCGGCCTCTGCCGCGGGCGTTACGCTCGCCCCGGGACAGGAGACGAGCCTCTATCTCCAGCGCCAGGATGGCTGGGCCTTCCTCGAGGCAGGAATTCCCACCGTGCTTCCCTCGAGCGGATTTACCGTGACAAGCGCCTACAACGCCTATTTCGCCAACCGCTACCATCGCCCCAATGACGAAGTGCACGCCGGGTTCGAACTGGGCGGGGCAGCGACCGATATTCCCTTCTACGTCGCGTTGGTGCGGCGCTGGGCGACGCCCGCCTTGTTCGCCTCGGCGGACAGTGCCCAGCGTGCGCAGATGGTGGCGCGACTTCCGGCGGCCGACGGGCATCATCACCGACACCCGGAATTCTGACCTGCCCCCTTGGCGAATCGCGCCCTTTCTGCAAGAGGGCGGGATGGCCCGACACAAAGACATTCCCTTGGGATTGACGTTCGACGACGTCCTCCTCCAACCGCTCGAATCCTCCGTGCTGCCGAGCGAGGCGAACACCTCCTCGCAGCTGACCCGCGCGATCACGCTCAACATCCCGCTTCTGTCGGCGGCGATGGACACCGTGACCGAGGCCGACATGGCGATCGCGCTCGCGCAGATGGGCGGGATCGGGGTCCTTCACCGCAACATGAAGGTCAAGGAACAGGCGGCCGCGGTGCGCGCGGTCAAGCGGTTCGAGAGCGGGATGGTGGTCGAGCCTATCACCATGCGTCCCGACCAGACGCTCGCCGAAGCGCTCGAGACGATGAAGTCGAACCGCATTTCGGGCATCCCGATCGTCGAGGGCAACGGCAAGCTGGCGGGCATCCTCACCAACCGCGACGTGCGCTTTGCCGAAAATCCCCAGCAGCCGATCAGCGAACTGATGACCGCCGAGGACCTCGCGACCGTGCCGATCGGTACCGACGAGGAAGAGGCGCGCCGCATCCTCCATCAGCGCCGGATCGAGAAATTGCTCGTGGTCGACAAGGACGGGATGCTCGCCGGCCTCATCACGGTGAAGGACATCGAAAAGGCGGTCGCCAGCCCCGATGCGACCAAGGACGAGGTCGGGCGGCTGCGCGTCGCGGCGGCCTCGACCGTGGGCGACAAGGGGTTCGAGCGCGCCGAGGCGCTGATCGACGCCGGGGTCGACTGCATCGTCATCGACACCGCGCACGGGCACAATGTCGACGTCTCGAAGGCGGTCGAGCGCGTCAAGAAGGCCTCGGGCAATGTCCAGGTCATCGCGGGCAACGTCGCCACCGGCGAAGCGGCCAAGGCGCTCGCCGACGCAGGCGCGGACGCGATCAAGGTCGGTATCGGGCCGGGCTCGATCTGCACGACACGCGTGATTGCAGGTGTCGGCGTGCCGCAGCTTTCGGCGGTAATGAACGCGGCCGAAGGCGCAGCCAAGGCGGGCGTGCCGGTGATCGCCGACGGCGGCATCCGCACTTCGGGCGACATCGCCAAGGCGCTCGCGGCAGGTGCGTCGACCGTGATGGTCGGCTCGCTCCTCGCCGGGACCGAGGAAGCGCCGGGCGAGACGTTCCTCTACCAGGGACGCGCCTACAAGGCCTATCGCGGCATGGGCAGCGTCGGGGCGATGAGTCGCGGCTCGGCCGACCGCTATTTCCAGCAGGACATCAAGGATCACATGAAACTCGTTCCCGAGGGGATCGAGGGCCAGGTGCCCTACAAGGGGCACGTGCGCGACATCGTCCACCAGCTGGTCGGCGGCGTGAAGGCGGCGATGGGTTATACCGGCTCGAAGACGATCGCCGATCTGCAAGAGCGCGCGCAATTCGTGCGGATCACCAATGCGGGCCTCTCGGAAAGCCACGTGCACGACGTCGCGATCACGCGCGAGGCGCCCAACTACCCGACCCGCTAGGCGCAGGACATGACGCCCTCCGCCCGCGTCCAGGCCGCCATCGACATCCTCGACGAGGTGATCGCGTCGGCAGTGGCCAACGGGCCGCCGGCGGACGCGATCGTTCGCGGCTATTTCAAGACGCGGCGCTATGCCGGCTCGAAGGACCGGCGCGCGGTGCGCGAACTTGTGTTCCGCGCGATCCGGCACAGCGGCGAGCGTCCCGGGAACGGGCGCGCGGCGATGGTCGCGCTGGCCTCGGACGACACGGATCTGGCGGCATTGTTCGACGGCAGTACGCACGGGCCCGCGCCGATCGCCGAGGGGGAGGGCGTTGCCGACAGCTCGGTCGTGCCCGAGTGGTTGCAGTCAGAATTGTCGCCGCACGTGGGCGAGGAGGAATGGGCCGCGCTGGTCGAACGTGCGCCGCTCGATCTTCGCGTCCATGTCGCAAAGACCGATCGCGAAGCGATGCTGGCTGCATTCGAGGGAGCCGAGGCGACTCCGCACAGCCCGTGGGGCCTGCGCCTTTCGGCCGATACGCGGATCGACGACAGCCAGCCCTACCGCGTCGGCGAGGTCGAAGTGCAGGACGAGGGCAGCCAGCTGGTCGCGCTCGCCGCTGCGCCCGAGGATGGCGAGGTCGTGCTCGACCTGTGCGCCGGGGCAGGGGGCAAGGCGCTGGCTTTGGCCGCCGCGGCACCGGGCGCAAGGATTGTTGCAAGCGATGTCAGCCTGCAGCGCCTGTCCGCGCTCGCGCCGCGCGCCGAGCGGGCGGGGGCGCCGATCGAGACATTGCTGCTCGATCCGCCGCGCGAGGCCGAGGCGCTGGCGCCGCTCGACGGACAGTGCGACCTCGTCCTTGTCGATGCGCCGTGCAGCGGGTCGGGAACGTGGCGGCGCAATCCCGAGGGGCGCTGGCGGCTGACGCCGGAGCGGCTCAACCGATTGGCCGAAACGCAGGCACGCGTGCTCGACCTCGCCGCGCCGTGCGTGAAGCCGGGCGGGCGGATCACCTACGCGGTCTGTTCGCTTCTGACGCGCGAGGGGGCGGGCCAAGTCGAAGCATTCCTCAGCCGCCATTCAGGCTGGACTTGCGAGGATGTGCTCGATTTCGTCGGACGAACCGAAGGAGGCGGACGCTTGCTGACGCCAGGCCATGACGGAACCGACGGATTTTTCGTCGCCACGTTGCGACGCGCATGCTAGCCATGTGGACGTTCAAGGAGATTGTCATGCGCATCACCCCGCTCGCTCTGGCCCTCGGCCTCGCTGCCTCGACCGTGTCGGTTCCGACACTGGCGAGCGAGCAGGCGATGAAGTCCGATCCGCGTTCGGCGGCACTGCTCGAAAAGGGCAAGGCGTTGCGCGCGGCGGGCAAGCTGGTCGAGGCCGACGATGCTCTCGAGGCGGCGCTGGTCGCCGATCCCGCCAATCGCGCGGCCTTCGTCGAGATGGCGCGTGTTGCGATCGACCAGAAGCTATACGGGCAGGCGATCGCGATGACTCGCAAGGCGTTGGTCCTTGAACCGACCGACCGCGATGCGCTCGGCGTTCAGGGCGAAGCGATGATCGAATTGGGCGCGATGGATCGCGCCAAGGCCAATCGCGACAAGCTGGCCAAGCTGTGTCCCACGGGTTGCGATCCGCTCGGACGGCTCGATGGCAAGCTGCGCAGCGGGCCGTCGATGGCGGCCGCGCAGACCGGCGAAAAGCCCAAGGCGAACTAGGCGATCGTGCGCGCCAGCTCGACGTAATCGGCAACGCTGAGCGTTTCCGCGCGGCGGGTTTCGTCGATACCCAACCCTACCAGCGCTTCAAGCGCTTCCGGCAGGGATTTGAGAGACTGTCTCAACATCTTGCGGCGCTGCCCGAAGGCGGCGGCGGTGACTTTGGCGATGGCCTGCGGGGTGACACCTTCAGGCGCGTCGCCGGGGACGATATGGACGACAGCGGAGGCGACCTTGGGCGGCGGGACGAAGGCCGAGCGCTTTAGGTGCATCGCGATCTTCGGGACCGAGCGCCACTGGGCGAGGACGGCGAGGCGGCCATAGGCCTTGTCACCGGGCGACGCGACGATGCGCTCGGCGACCTCGCGTTGGAACATCAGCGTGAGCGACGACCAGAATGGCGGCCAGGTCTCGCTGTCGAGCCATCGCGTGAGGAGCAGGGTTCCGACATTGTAGGGCAGGTTGGCGACGATGTGGACGCCGGTCCCGAGTTCGCCGGCCTCGTCGATCTCGAGCGCGTCGCCGGCGATGTAGCGGAAGGTGCCCGAGAAATCGGCGGACAGCTCTTCAAGGACGGGCACGCAGCGCGGATCGCGTTCGACCGCCGTGACGTGGGCGCCGGTGTCCAGCAGCGCGCGGGTGAGGCCGCCCGGGCCCGGACCGACTTCGTACACGGTCTTGCCCGCAAGATCGCCCGGGATGGCGGCGATGCGCGCGAGCAGTTGCCGGTCGAGGATGAAGTTCTGTCCGAGCGCCTTGGAGGCGGACAGCCCGTGGCGGGCGATCACCTCGCGCAGCGGTTCGAGCGCGCTCACTTGCCGACGGCCATCCCGGTCAGCCCCGAATCGGCGAGGATATTGCGGTTTTCGAAGGCATCGCGCGCGACGCGGATGGCGGCCGCCATCGCGGTCGGTTCGGCGCGGTCCTGGCCCGCGATATCGAACGCTGTCCCGTGATCGGGGCTGGTGCGGATGATCGGGAGGCCGAGCGTGATGTTGACGCCCTCGTCGAAATGCAACGCCTTCAAGGGGATGAGGCCCTGGTCGTGATACATGGCGAGCGCGGCGTCGTAGCGAGACCGGGCGCGTTCGTGGAACATGGTGTCGGCGGGGAGCGGGCCGACGACGTCCCAGCCTTCCTCTCGCAGCCGCTCGATCGCGGGAACGATGATGTCGATCTCCTCGCGCCCGAGTGCGCCGCCTTCGCCAGCGTGGGGATTGAAGCCGGCCACCGCAAGGCGCGGGTTCTCGATCCCGAAATTGCGGATGAGACCGCGCAGCGCACAGCGCCCGCGCGCGACGATGAGATCGATGTTGAGCGCTTCCGACGCGTCTGCAAGCGGGATGTGGGTGGTGACCGGCACGGCGCGCAGGGTCGGGCCTGCAAGCATCATCGCGACATTCGACTTCGCGATTCCGCAGCGCTCGGCGACGAACTCGGTCTGTCCGGGATGCGTGAAACCGATCGCGTAGAGCTGCGACTTGCTGACCGGGCCGGTGACGACCGCGCCGACCGAACCGGTGCGCGCGAGGCCTACCGCCAGTTCGAGCGCGTCGAGCGCGCAATGCGCGCCCGCGGCACTGGGCTGACCGGGGACGACCGGCTCGGTCGCGCGGACCGGAAGCAACGGCAGCGCTTCGGGGAAGGCCTGCGGTGCATCGGCGGGATCGTCGACCAGCGCGATCGGGCCGTCCCAGACGGCTTCGACCGAACGCGGGTCGCCAATCGCGACGAACGGAGGAAGGTCGAGCCTACGCGCGTCCTGCCAGCATTTCGCGGTAACCTCGGGCCCGATCCCGGCGGGATCGCCCAGAGACACCGCGATGGGGCGATGCGGCATCAGCGATAGTCAATGACCGCGTCGCGACGCAGGTCGCGCAGGTAACGTCGGGCACGCAGGTTCACGCGCTCGTCGTTGAGCTGGGCCTGGACCTGGTCGAAGCTGGGCATGCCGGCTTTCTCCTCCTCGCGGCCGCACAGGACCAGCGCGCGAACGCCGTCCTGGAGCGACCCGAACGGGCGGGTGGCCTGGCCGACCTGCATTTCCAGCATCATCTGCTGCAGCGCGGGGGGCAGGTCCTTCATCGGCACCGCATCGGAGCTGACTACCTGGCCGCCGAAGTCGGCCGCCAGCTTCTCGGCACCGCCGCATCCGCCGACCGAAGCGGCGGCATCGGCGAACCGATCGACAAGCTGGTTGGCCGCCGTTTCGCTGGTTCCCGGCGCGATCGGCACGGTCACCTGCTTGAGGCTGAGGACGGCGTTGCGCGGGTCGGCGGTCAGGATGGTGCGCGTGTCCTGCACGGCAAGGATCGAGAAGCCACCCGGAATCTGGATCGGGATGCTGACCGACCCGGCCTGCATCTCGCCGAGCGCGCGGGCCAGTTCGGCCGGGAGCTGTTCGGGACGGACCCAGCCGAGGTCGCCGCCTACCGCAGCGGTCGAGGCTTCCGAATATTGACGCGCATAGGCGACGAAGCTGCCGCCATCGCGCAGCGCGTCGAGGATGCGAAGCGCGTTCTCGCGGACCTGCGCCGAATTGGCGGGCGTGGCGGACAGGAAGATCTCGCCGACGCGATATTCGGTGGTGCCCTTCGAGGCGTTCAGCCGGTCGATTACCGCCTGCACTTCCTCGTCGCCGACCGAAACGAAGCTTTCGATCTTGGCCTGCTGGAGGCGGCCCCAGGCGATCTCGCCGCGAATCTGCTGGCGCATCGACTGGAGCGAGCTGCCATTTTCGACGAGAAGCTGGCCGAGCTGTTCGACCGTACGGTTGGAATCGGCCGCGATGCGACCCAGGGTCTGCTCGACCTCGGCTTCGCGGATCTCGATTTCCTCGGCCTTGGCCGCCTGGATCTGGAGCATCTCGTCGATCAGGTTGCGCAGCACCTGCTGGCGCAGGTCGGCGATTTCCTCCGCGGACGGCTCGGCGCCCGACGCGAGCAGCATGAAGGCCACGCGCTCGTCGATATCGGTCTGGGTAATGACCTCGCCGTTGACGATCGCGGTCGCCTTGACGACCGAGGGCAGGGCCTTGCCGAACAATTGCGGATTGTCGGGCAGCGCGAGCGCATCGGCGGCGCTGTAGGTGCGCTCCTGCTCGGGGGCATCCTGCATCGCGGCCGTGGCAGCGGAAGCGGCAAGGCCCATTCCGGCCGCGGTCAGAAACGCGTTTTTCCAGCTCTTGATCATCGCCAACACATATCCTTGTCGTTCAATTCGTTCGGTTTTTTGAGGGAAGAACCCTGAACACCGGCTTAGCGGCCCAATCCCTTCAGGCGGAACTGGATCGCGAATGTCGAACCCTTACGGAAATCGCCGATGCGTTCATAGTCCCGCTTCCAGCTCAGGCCAAGCTCCAGGCAGTCGTCTTCGTAGGAAACCCCGATCCGGTGCCGTGCGGGCTCGAAGCCGTCGGCGAGCGAGAGCGGGTCCTCGTCCTTGCCGGTAAGGTCCAGCACGGTCGCGCCGAACACGGAGTAATAGCGCGCGAACTTTACCCGGCCGGCAAGGCGCAGCTCCTCCTTGTCGCGCAGATCCTCGACGGCGGGGTCGATGTTGCGATTGAGGCGCAGGTAGCCGATCTGGGCATAGGTCTCGGTCGTGCCGACGGTCAGGTCGACTTCGTTGCGGCGGATGGCGAGATTGTCCTTGTCGACGCGGAAACGGTGCGTGAAGTCGATCATGCGACCGAAGCGGAAGCGGGTTCGCCCGACGATGTCCGAGAACTTGTCCGTGAGACCGGTCCCGTCGGGAAGGATGTCGGGCGCGCGGCTCAGTCGAAAACTCTGCCCGATCACCGAACGGATCGACATGTTGGGCCGGTCGAGCATCCATTCCATGCCGTAGGTGATGCGGCTGCCGTCTTCCCAGCGGTCGTAGCCGGGGAAGCGGTTGAGCGCGAACAGGTTGGAATCCTCGAGATCGATCGCGCGCGCGTCCTCGTTGGGAATGACGAGGTTGGGGGTGGGCGGGCTGACGACCAGCTGGACGCGCGGGATGAAGCGCTGGGTTCCTCCGAACGCCTCCCCGATCAGCGGCCATCGCAGGTCGGCGGCAAGCGCGCCCAGTCCGCGGAAGTGCCAGCCATCCTCTCCGCGATAGATGGCCGTCGCGGTCTTGGCGCTTTCGTCGGTATGGTAGGCATCGGCGCGGCCATAGGCGGTGAGCGTCAGTTCCTGGCCCATCGAGGTCAGGTAGCGATTGTCCCAGCGCGCGCCCGCGAAGGCGCGCTGCGTGTCCTGGCCGTCGGCGCGCAGGATGGCGAGGCTGTTGGCCTGGAGCTCGATCCTGCCGCCAAGAACGGGATCGGCGAGGCGCAGGCGCGCGTCGATCGCGGGGAGAGCGACCGGGATCTCGTCCTGTTCGTCGTTGACGCGCAGCCCCTGGAAGGCCCAGCCGGCGATCGAGACGTAGCTGTTCACGCCGATCCGTTCGGCCATCACGAAATTGCGCAGGCGGTCGTCGCGGGTGATGTCGTAGCGGCGGGTGACGGTCTTGTCGGTGGCCAGCCGCATCGATCCGGTCGCGCGCCACCACGGGTCGAACTGGTAGCGCCCATTGGCCTCGAAATAGCCGCGGATGCTTTCCTTTAGGGTCTTGTTGGGGGCGTCGGGGTCGGGATTGTCGATGTCGCCATAGGTCACGAATGCGCCGGCCTGGAACGCGCCGACCTCGCCGAGATGGCGGAAGCGGCCCTCGAGCGCCGGCAGCGATTCGGTGAAGACGTGGGGGGTCAGCGTGAAGTCGCGATTGGGGGCAATGCGCCAGTAATAGGGGAAGGCGAGCTCGACCCCGTTGATGCCGCTGATCGAGATGTCGGGCACTAGCGCGCCGGTCGCGCCGCCGAGGCGGGTGGGATCCCCCACGTTGAACACGGGAAGCAGCGGCAGCGAGATGCCGAACAAATGGAGGCGTCCGCCCTCGAAACGGAGCGAGCCGTCCTCCTCGTTGCGCGACACGCGCGCGGCGGTGATCTTCCAGCTCGGATTCTTGGGGCAGCCCCCCGCGTCGGTCAGCGGGCACGGCGAATAGACCGTGTTCTCGAGAACGAGCTGGCCGGCGACGCGCGAGGCCGTGCGCGCGGCCAGGCGGCCGCCGCTCTCGAGCGCGAGCAGGAGATTGTCGACGCTGCCGGTGCGAAGATCCTCGGTGAGGAGAACCGTGTCGCCGATCACGCGGTCGCCCGACGGGCCCACCGCGACGACGTTGCCCTTCGCCGAGACCTCGCCGGTGATGCGGTTCCAGACGACCTCGTCGGCAGCGAGGTAATAGCCGTCGCGGTTCATGCGCACCCGCCCGGTCGCGGTGACGATGTCTTGTTCGGCATCGTAGGCGACCGTGTCGGCGCTGAACTCGATATCGTCGGCGGCAAGCGGTGGCGGCGCCTCCTGCGCCAGGGCGTGCGCGGGCACGGCGCACAACGAGGCCAAGGCCACTCCCGCCATCCAGCGCAATGGTTTGCCCGTCCTGCCCATGCTCCCGAGCCTATTGCAGCTAAGGGGGGCGCGGGCAATCCGCCTTTGCCTTTTTGGGGCAAGCCATCCTAAGAGGCGCACCGACCCAGTATCCAAGAAGACCAAAGGTGGCTTTCATGCAGATCCAGTTCGCCTCGTCCCGCCCCTCGGGCGATTACGCGCTCGTCCTCCCCGCCAAGGGCTGCGACGACAAGCGCCTCGACAGCCTGACCGGGGACGCCGCTGCCGCGCGCAAGGCGCTCGAGCGCCAGCGTTTCGAGGGCAAGAAGGGGACTGCGGCGGAAACCTATCTCGCGGGCGAGGACGGGCGCCGCCTGCTCGTCGTCGGCATCGGCAAGGGCAAGGCCGAGGATGCCGAGGCCGCCGGTGCGCGCGTGTCGGCGCGGCTGATGACCTCGGGAGAGACCCAGGCGGTGATCGACCTGTCGGATGCAGGCTTCGATGCCGAAGGCGCCGCGCGCCTCGCGCTGGGTGCGGCGATGCGCAGCTGGCGCTACGACAAGCATCGCACCAAGATAAAGGACAAGCAGAAGGTCAGCCTCCAGACGGTCACCATCGTCGGGGCCGCCGACGGGGCGCAGGACCTGTGGGAAGATCGCTACAAGGCGGTTTATGAGGGCACGTCGCTGACCCGCGAGCTGGTCGCCGAGCCGCCCAACATCATCTACCCCGCGACCTTCGTCGAGCGGGTCAAGGAATGGAACAAGGGTAACGGCCTCGAGATCGAGGTGCTGGGCCAGGCCGAGATGGAAAAGCTCGGCATGGGCGCATTGCTCGGCGTCGCGCAGGGCTCGGTCAAGGAGCCCAAGCTGCTGGTGATGAAGTGGAACGGCGGCAAGAAGGGCGACAAGCCGACCGTCTTTATCGGCAAGGGCGTGACCTTCGACACGGGCGGCATCTCTTTGAAGCCCGGGCCCGGCATGGACATGATGAAGTGGGACATGGGCGGCGCCGGCGCGGTCGCGGGCGCGATGCACACCATGGCGCAGCGCAAGGCCAAGGCGAACGTCGTGGGCGTGTGCGGCCTCGTCGAGAACATGCCCGACGGCAATGCGATCCGCCCGGGCGACGTGCTCACCACGATGAGCGGGCAGACGGTCGAGGTGCTCAATACCGACGCCGAGGGCCGCCTGGTGCTGTGCGACTGCATCACCTGGTCGCAGAAGAATTTGAACCCAGCGCGCATGATCGACCTCGCGACGCTGACCGGTGCGATGGTGATCACCTTCGGCCACGAATATGCCGGCATGTTCTCGAACAATGACGACCTGGCGGACGATCTCCTCGATGCGGGCAAGACGTCGGGCGACCTGCTGTGGCGCCAGCCGCTGGCGGAGGCCTATGACCGCCTGCTCGACACGCCGATCGCCGACATGAAGAATATCGGCCCGCGCGAGGCCGGGTCGATCACCGCAGCGCAATATCTCCAGCGCTTCGTCGAGAACGACACGCCGTGGGCGCATCTCGACATTGCCGGCATGGCCTGGTCCGACAAGGACAAGACCACCTACGGCAAGGGTGCGACGGGCTATGGCGTGCGCCTGCTCGACGCGTTCATCGCCGAGGAAGTCGAAGGCTAGGGCGCTTCAGGCGGTGCGGGTCGACTTCTACCAGCTGGCGGGCGAGCCTGCCGCGTCGATCCTCGCCGCCATCGCCGCGCGGCTGATGGACCAGCAGCAGCGCCTGCTGGTCGTCTCGAACGACGAAGCGCAAATCGGCGCGCTCGGGCGGCAGCTGTGGGAGGAAGGCGAGGCCAGCTTCCTTGCCCATGGCAGCGAGGGCGGCCCGCACGACCAGCACCAGCCGATCCTGCTGTCGACCCGTACCGTGGCGGCCAACCGCGCGCGTAACATCGCCATTGTCGATGGCGAGTGGCGTGCGCCTGCGCTTCAGTTCGACCGCGTCTTCTACATCTTCGACGGCTCCAGCCTCGATGCTGCGCGAGAGGCGTGGCGCTCGCTCGGACGCGAGGAGGGTGTCGAGCGGCATTACTGGGCGCGCGAGGAAGGCCGCTGGACCGAGAAGGGGTGAGGCGCGGGCCGAGATCTGCTACGACTTGCACGCAGCAGTAATCAGCGTGAAGTGTTCGATGCGTAACTTACTCACCCTTGCCGCCCTTGCCATGCTCGCCTCTTGCGGGAGCGAGAACGACGACCGTGACGATCTCGCTCGAGAAACCGTGGAGCCTCAGGGCACGGATGGCCAAGCGACAAGCGTAATGCTGCCCGAACCCCTGACACTCTACCCAGGCGCCAAGATCGAGGACCAGCTCGATTTTTCGATGACCGGGGCGGGAAGGGTCGTGACCCAGCGCACGGGGGAATCGGTCGAAGAGGTCTTGAGCTTCTACGAAAAACAATTGGCCGATGCCGGCGTCGAGGCGCGGGTGACGCGGATAAGCCCGGAAATGGGGAGTATCACTGCCGGAAAGGACCACAATCGTGGGTTCGCGTTGGCAATCAATCGTGAAGGCAACGAGACGGAAATCATCGTGACTGATCTTGGCGAATGATCGTCGACGTGAGCCGCGGGCGATGTTCTGGTATGGCTCGCGTCTATCGGCAACCAGCGTGGAGTGCTCAATGCGTAACCTTTTGACCCTTGCCGCCCTTTCCCTGCTCGCCTCGTGCGGAAGTCCATCAGACGATGCAGCGGACGTTGCCGAGAAGCCGGCAGATCCTGCGCCTGCCAAGGCAGAAAACTCAAGCACGCCGCAAGAAACCTCCGCGGGACAGGAAGAGATGCTTTACGGCCTCAAATCCTATCCGGGCGCGACCGATTATTTTCGCTGGGACACCAGTAATAATGGCATAGAGGGCGCCACGGTCAGCTTCAAAAGCACGGCGTCGCCCAAAGAGCTGGGCGACTATTATGAAGCGGCGGCCAGGGAAAACGGGCTGACCGTCACCTCCCGCGATGACAGGTCGAACGGCGATGTGGTCCTGATTGCCGATCGAGCCGATGGCGAGGGCGCTTTCTACGTTTCTTTCTCTCCCAAGGGTGAGGGAAGTATGACGCAATTCATGTTCAAAAAGCCCGACGCTTGACGGTGTTTCTCCTGTGCGGGCTTGAAGGATTGCGCCTGCGCGGCTAGGGGGCGCGGCAATTCCAATGCCCCCTTTTCCTGACGGAGTTCACACCATGGCGGTCACCCGCACCTTTTCGATCATCAAGCCCGACGCCACCCGCCGCAATCTGACCGGCGCGGTCACCAAGAAGCTCGAGGAAGCCGGCCTGCGCGTCGTCGCCTCCAAGCGCATCCACATGACCCGCGAACAGGCCGAAGGCTTCTACGCGGTCCACAAGGAACGCCCCTTCTTCGGTGAACTCGTTGAGTTCATGATGTCGGAGCCGGTCGTCGTGCAGGTGCTCGAAGGCGAGGACGCCGTGAAGCGCAACCGCGACATCATGGGCGCGACCAACCCGGCCGAAGCCGACGAGGGTACGATCCGCAAGGAATACGCGCTGTCGATCGGCGAAAATTCGGTCCACGGTTCGGACAGCGACGAAAACGCCAAGATCGAGATCGACTATTTCTTCAAGCCCGAAGAAATCGTCGGCTAAGCGCCTCGCGCATCGATCGACAGGAGGGCGTCCGCATGCGGGCGCCCTTTTCTTTTGCGCCGGCCTTCCCATCTTGCGCCGACAAGGAGCGACAATGAAAGCCAAGATCGACCACCTGACCATCCTCAATTCCGATCGCGAAGCGGCGGATCGTCACTACGGCATCCTGCTGCCGCTCGTGGGTTTCCGAGAGGAGAAGCGCGGGATCTGGACCGATGGCGAGGGCTTTTTCCTCCAGATGATGACCGCGAAGGATGGCACCAACGCCTATCAACGCTATGGCGCAGGGCTCAACCACTGGGGATTGGCGATGGAAAGCGCGGAGGCGGTTGAACAGCTGCGCGAGAAACTGATTGCGGCAGGGATCGACGCCCAGCCGATCCAGGACCTTCACGGTGCGAAGGCGCTGTTTCTCCCCGACCCCGACGGGCTGCGCGCCGAGTTTACCTGGTATCCCGAGGGGATGTCGCCGGTCGGCTAGCGCGCGACGAAACGGGCGAGGGCTGCCGGGTAGAGGCGGTGCTCCTCGGCGAGGACGCGGGCTTCGAGGGTCGAGACCGTGTCGCCCTCCTTCACCGGCACCTCGGCCTGCGCGACGACTTCGCCGGCATCGAGTTCCTCGGTGACGACGTGGACCGAGCAGCCGTGGACCGCATCGCCCGCCTCGAGCGCGCGGGCATGCGTGTCGAGGCCTTTGTACTTGGGCAGCAGCGAGGGGTGGATGTTAAGCATCCGGCCTTCAAAGCGGCGAATGAAATCGGGCCCCAAGATGCGCATGAAGCCCGCCAGCGCGATCGTACCCGCGCCCGAGGTCTCGATGGCGACGGCGAGCTTGTCGTCGAAGGCGGCGCGGTCCTGGCCTCGCGAGTCCTCGCTCCATGTCGCGATCCCCCGTTCTGCAGCCCAATCGAGGCCGGGCGCGTCGGGACGGTTGGAGGCGACCAGCACGACTTCGTAATTGTCGGCGGCGTCGATCAGGCGGCGCATGTTCGAGCCGCGACCGGAAATGAGGATGGCGACCTTGGCGGGGTCAGGCGTCATGCGATGCCTGCCAGCCTTCCCCGGTGACGGTGCAGCCCTTGGTGCCCGCTTCGATGCGACCGATGATCATGGCGTTCTCGCCTGCCTCGGAGAGCGCGGCGATGACCGCGTCGGCGTCGGGTTCGGCCACCACCGCGACCATGCCGATGCCGCAGTTGAAGGTGCGCACCATTTCCGCGTTGGCGACGTTGCCGCCCTCGCGCAGCATCGCGAACAACGGGGGCAGGTCGAGGTCCGAGACGTCGACCATCGCGCGCGCGCCCTCGGGGAGCACGCGCGGCAGGTTTTCGAGCAGCCCGCCGCCGGTAATGTGGCTGAGCGCCTTGATCCGGCCCGCCTTAACCAGCGGAAGGAGCGGCCTGACGTAGATCCGCGTGGGTTCGAGCAGGGCCGCGCCGAGCGTGCGGCCCGCATCGAAGGGCAGGGGCATGTCGAGCGTCCAGCCCTGACGCTCGATAATCTTCCGGACCAGCGAGAAACCGTTCGAATGGACGCCCGAGCTGGCCAGGCCGACGAGCACGTCGCCGGGCGCGACCTTGTCGCCGGTCAGCACCTTGTCGCGGTCGACCGCGCCGACGCAGAATCCCGCCAGGTCGTAATCGTCGGCGGCGTACATGCCGGGCATCTCGGCCGTTTCGCCCCCGATCAGCGCGCAGCCGGCCTGCCTGCAGCCTTCCGCGATCCCCGCGACGACTGCGGTGGCGACATGGTTGTCCAGTTTTCCGGTGGCGTAATAGTCGAGGAAGAAGAGCGGCTCTGCGCCTTGGACGACGAGGTCGTTGGCACACATCGCGACGAGATCGATCCCGACCGTGTCGTGCCTGCCTGTATCAATGGCGAGTTTCAGCTTGGTGCCGACGCCGTCATTGGCCGCGACCAGCAGCGGGTCGTCATAGCCTGCGGCCTTGAGGTCGAAAAAGCCGCCGAATCCGCCCAGCGCCACGTCCGCGCCGGGGCGCGAGGTCGCCTTCGCCAAGGGGCCGATCGCCTTCACCAGCGCATTTCCGGCGTCGATGTCGACGCCCGCATCGGCATAGGATAGGCCGGTTTCGCCCTGTGACTTGTCGCTCATGAACGCCTCGCTAGCCACATCGCGCTTGGATTTCCACGAGATTGTCGCCAAAAGCCCTAGCGAAGCTCATGCCCAAGACGTTTCCATATCTTTTCGCCGCGCTCGTCGCGCTCCTCCTCGGTGTCGGGGCGGTGGCGCAGATGGAAGACGGCGACCGCGGGATCCTGCCGATCGACAGCGAGGGGCTGCTCGAGGTGGGCGGGATCGAGGTCGACGTGGCGGGCAAGGATGCCGAGGACGCGCGCTTCAACGGGTGGAAGATCGCCCAGCGCGAGGGGTTTGCGATGCTGTGGGCCAAGAACAAGGGCCGCCCCGCCTCCGAAGCGCCAAAGCTCAACGATGCGACCTTGAACTCGATGGTCAGCGCGATCGTCGTGGAAAACGAGCAGATCGGGCCCAACCGCTATATCGCGACGCTGGGCGTGCTGTTCGACCGGACGCGCGCGGGCGCGATGGTGGGAGAATCCGGTGGCCAGCGCCGCTCGCCGCCGATGCTGCTGGTGCCGCTGACCATTTCGGGCGGGACCGCGACCACCACCGAGACGCGCAATCCCTGGCAGCGGGCCTGGGCGCAGTTTCGCACGTCGGAAAGTCCCATCGACTATGTCCGCCTGTCGGGGCTGGGAGTCGATCCGCTGCTCGTCAATGCGGGCTCGCTGCGGCGTCCCGACCGGCGCTGGTGGCGCGGGATCGCCGACTATTACCAAGCCGCCAACGTGCTGATCGCCGAAGTCACTCTGCACCGCGCCTTCCCCGGAGGCCCGGCGCAGGCGCGCTTCGTGGCGCGAGCAGGCCTGTCGCGCGAGGCGCTGGGCGGGTTCGTGCTAACCGCCGAGGACAGCGAGGGCATCCCGGCGATGATGGCCGAGGGCGTCCGGCGCATGGATCGCATCTACACGCGCGCTTACAATCGGGGCGATCTCAAGCGCGACAGCAGCTTCACCGTCCGCCGCCCGCCGCCACAGAAGGAGGCCGAAGAGCCCGACGAGGTGCCAGTGACCGCCTACCAAGTCAGGCTCGTCGCGGGCGATGCCGCCGCGCTCAACGACGGGCTCGACCAGCTGCGTTCGGTCGCCGGGGTCGAATCGGTGATCGAGAACAGCCTCGCCATCGGCGGGTCGAGCAGCATCGTCGTGGGCTATCGCGGCAGTGCGAGCGACCTGCGCAGCGCCCTGACCGCGCGTGGATGGCAGGTCGGATACGAGGGCGGGGTGCTCACCATGTCGCGGCCGGGTGCGGGCGGCGCCCTCTAGGGCCATGGCACGCGTCGACCAGATCGCGCTGCCGCTCGACTGGCCGCAAGGGCGCGACGCCGCGCGCTTCATTCCCTCGCCCGCCAATGCGCAAGCGCTCGACCATCTCGAACGCTGGAGCCTGTGGCCGGTCAAGGCGACCATCATTACGGGGCCGCGCCGTTCGGGGCGCAGCCTTCTCGCCCGCCTGTTCACGCGCAAGATCGGCGGGCGACTGTTCGACGATGCCGAGCGGCACGACGAGGAGGAATTGTTCCACGCGTGGAACCATGCGCAGGAGACGGGCCTTCCGCTTGTAATGGTCGCAGACAGCCCGCCGCCGGCTTGGGAACCGGCACTGCCAGACTTGCGCACGCGGCTCGCCGTGACGCCGGTGACCACGATCGAGCAGCCCGACGACCAGCTGTTCGAATCCCTGCTGGGTCTTCACTTTGCCGACCGCGGACTGCACCTTCCCGACGAGGCGCGCCGGTACATCGCCGCGCGCGTCGAGCGGACTTACTGGAATGCGGAGCAGGTGGTGGACCAGATCGACAGGCACGCGATGGCGGACCGGGCACGGCTGACCATCCCGACGATCCGCAAGGCGCTGGGGATGACAGGCGGGGAGGCGGATGGGGAAGCCTAGCCTCAAGGCCATCGCCAAGAGCGGTCCGACGCGCTTCTTCAACCGCGAACTCTCGTGGCTCGCCTTCAATCGCCGCGTGCTCGAGGAAGCGGCGAACGGCGCCTATCCGCTGCTCGAACGACTGAACTTCCTGTCGATCTCGGGATCCAACCTCGACGAATTCTTCATGGTGCGCGTGGCCGGGCTCAAGGGGCAACAGCTGCGCAAGCTCGAGGATTTCTCGATCGACGGGCGCACCCCGACCCGGCAGCTCGAGGAGCTGGCGCTGGAGGCCGACGCACTGGTCGCCGACCAGCAGGCGATGTGGCTCGAATTGCGCGAGGCACTGGCCGAGGCCGGGGTCGAGGTGATCGAGGGCGGCCAGCTGACACCGTCGGAACGTCACTGGCTTACCGAGAAGTTCGACGCCGAGATCATGCCGGTGCTGACCCCGCAGGCGATCGACCCGGCGCATCCCTTCCCGTTCGTCCCCAACGGCGTGATGGGCCTGATCTTCGAGCTGGCGCCGCTGCGCGGGGGCGAGGACGTCGTCGAGCTGCTGCTCGTGCCCGCGGGCCTGCCGCGCTACATCCAGCTGCCCAAGCGCGGCAAGTCGCACCGCTTTATCCGCATCGAATCGGTCATCCGCGCCTTTTTCGATCGGCTGTTCCCGGGCTTCGAGAAGCGTGCGGCGGGCGCGTTCCGCGTCCTGCGCGACAGCGACATCGAGGTCGAGGAGGAGGCCGAGGACCTCGTGCGCTACTTCCGTTCGGCAATCCTCAGGCGGCGGCGCGGGCGCGTGGTCAGGCTAGAACTGTCCGCCGACATGCCCGAGGAACTGGTCGAGAATATCGTCGAGGGGCTGGAGGCCGAGGACGCGCTGACGGTGGAGGCCGGTGGGCTGATCGGCATTGCCGACCTGCACCACATCGTCGACGTCGACAGTCCCGAACTCAAGTTCGAGCCCTACAGCCCGCGCTTTCCCGAGCGGATCGTCGAATATGGCGGCGACGCGTTCGCAGCGATCCGCGCCAAGGATTTCGTCGTCCATCATCCCTACGAAAGCTTCGAGGTCGTGGTCGCCTTCCTGCGACAGGCGGCCGACGATCCGGACGTCATCGCGATCAAGCAGACGCTCTACCGCGCGGGCAAGCAGTCGGAGATCGTCGACGCGATGGTCGCGGCGGCCGAGAACGGCAAGTCGGTGACCGCGGTCGTCGAACTCAAGGCGCGCTTCGACGAGGAGCAGAACCTGCTGTGGGCGAGCCGCCTCGAACGCGCGGGCGTGCAGGTCGTCTACGGCTTCATCGACTGGAAGACGCACGCCAAGGTCTCGATGGTGGTCAGGCGCGAAGGCGAGGTGATGCGCACCTACTGCCATTTCGGAACGGGAAACTATCATCCGACGACCGCGCGCATCTATACCGACCTCAGCTTCTTCACCGCCTCGCGCCGGGCGGCGCGCGATGCCAACAAGCTGTTCAATTTCGTCACGGGCTACGTCCCGCCGCGGCGGATGGAGTTGCTCGCCATCTCGCCGGTCAACCTGCGCGCGCGCATCTACCGCCTGATCGATGCCGAGATCGAGAATGCCAAGGCCGGAAAACCCGCCGCGATCTGGGCGAAGATGAATTCGCTGGTCGATCCCGACGTGATCGACCGTCTCTATCTTGCCAGCCAACACGGCGTGTCGATCGACCTCGTCATCCGCGGCATCTGCTGCCTGCGCCCCGGCGTGGAAGGCCTGTCGGAGAACATCCGCGTCAAGTCGGTGATCGGGCGTTTCCTCGAGCACAGCCGTATCTTCGTCTTCGCCAATGGGGACCGGCTTCCGCATCGCGGGGCGAAGGTGTTCATCTCGTCGGCCGACTGGATGCCGCGCAATCTCGACCGGCGGGTCGAATATATGATCCCGCTCGAGAACCCGACGGTGCATGCGCAAGTTCTCGACCAGGTGATGACCGCGAACCTGATCGACAACGAGCAGAGCTGGACGCTCCAGGCGGACGGGAGCTACGCGCGCGTCGAGGCGGGCAAGAAGCGTTTCAACCTCCACCAGTATTTCATGAACAACCCGTCGCTGTCCGGGCGCGGACATGCGCTGGAGGGCAAGAAGGTGCCCAAGCTCGACCTGAGCCAGCGCGGATGACCAGGAAATCGCTCTATTTCGGCCCGGTGGGCATCATCGACATCGGGTCCAACTCGGTCCGCCTCGTCGTCTATGCGGGGGCCGAGCGCGTGCCCTCGACGCTCTACAACGAGAAGGTGATGGCAGGCCTCGGACGCACCATCGGCAGCGACGGCGCGATGGACGAGGAGGCGATCGAACTTGCGCTGCGGACGCTCGAGCGGTTCCGGATGGTGATGCGCCAGATGGGCGTCAAACGCTTCCGTACGGTCGCGACCGCCGCCGTGCGAGAGGCGACCAACGGCAAGGCCTTCCTGGCGAAGGTCGCGAAACTCGGCCTCAAACCGGAAGTGCTTTCGGGTGAAGAGGAGGCGGTCACATCGGCGGCAGGGGTGCTGTCGGGCATTCCGTGGGCCAAGGGCGTGGTCGCCGACCTCGGGGGCGGCAGTCTCGAGCTGGTCGGGGTGGCGCGGGGACAGGTCGGCAGCGGGGTGAGCCTTCCGCTCGGCGTCCTACGCGTCGGGTCCGATCCGGACCGGGACGCGATCCGCACGATGCTGGAGGAGGCACTCGCGTCGACCCAAATCCCCGCGGCGGCCAGGGGCAGCAACCTCTACCTCGTGGGCGGCTCGTTCCGCGCCATCGCGCAGCTCGAGATGCAATTGGTCGAACACCCGCTCCCGATCGTCCACCAGCATCGGCTGCGGCGCGACCAGCTCGGGCCGATTGCGGACTATGTGGCGGAAGCGACCAAGGACGAGATCAAGGACATCGGCAACGTGTCGGGCCAGCGCGTGCCGCACCTGCCGGCCGCGATCGCGATCCTCGAGACATTGATCGAGGTGCTGGCGCCCAGGAAGATCAAGGTCAGCGCGTTCGGCCTTCGCGAGGGCGTGCTCTACCGCGATCTCGACTGGCGTCGGCGCAAGGAGGACCCGCTGCTCGCCGCCGCGTTCGAGGTCGGCCACAAGCTCGGGCGGTTCGGCGACCATGGCGCGCAGCTCGACCAGTGGATCGCGCCGCTGTTTCCCAAGGAGCCCGAGAAATTGGCCCGGCTGAGGCTGGCCGCGTGCCTGCTCGGCGACATCGCGTGGAACGCGCATCCGGACTATCGCGCAGAACGCGCGGTCGACCTTGCCGTCCATGGCAACTGGGTCGGGATCAACGGGCGAGGACGGGTGCTGCTGGGGCGGGCGCTCCATGCCGCGTTCGGAAATGGCGAGACGTTCCCTCTGGAGCTCGATGCGCTGCTCAAGGACGGCGATGCCGCACGCGCGGAGCAATGGGGCCTCGCGATCCGGCTTGCCCAACGTTTTTCGGCGGGGACGCTGCGACCGCTTTCAAAGGGCGACATCGCGCTCAAAGGCGGCAAGCTCGACCTGTCGCTCCCCGAGACGCTGGCCGCGCTCTATTCGCCCGCGGTCGAGAAGCGGCACCAGCAGCTGGCGCTCGCAATGGGCGCCGAAGCGAGGCTGGTGCTGACCTGATCAGCCGCAGTTGGCGCGTTCGACCCTGTTGGCGGCATCGAGGAATACGGTCAGCCGGTCGGGGCGGAATTCCATCGTGATGGCGCTGTCGTGAGGGACCCAGCGAAACGCCCCCGCGCCGGTCGTCGCGATCATCTCGGCGCCGAGGGCGCTGGTCGCGGGCTGGCCGGCAAAGCGATCGAGACCCGCCGGATCGCATACGGCACCGGTGCCACGCTGGGGGATGGCGTCGCCGTCGGTCGCGCAGGCGGCGAGGGCGAGGGGCAAGGTGAGAATCGCGATACGCATGGAGGGTCTCCCGTCGGTCAGCCGTCGATACGGCTCATCTTGAGCTTGCCGTTCTCGGTGGCGAAAGCAAGGCGGCCCTCGACCAGGTCGAGCGCGTCGCGGCCGAACTCCTCGAACCGCCAGCCCGAGAGGATGTCGAGATCCTCGCGCACGCCCGCGGCGAGATATTCGAGTTCCTGCGCGCGGGCGATAAGGCGCGGTGCGACCCCGGCTTCCTTAGCGCGGATCTTGAGGAGCAGCTTCAGGAGGTCGCTGACGAGGGCGGCATCCTTGGTGAGGCCGGGGCGGCGCGGCTGCTTGGCGGGCAGGTCGCCATCCTCGAGCGGTTCGGCCTCGGCGATGGCCTTCATGAGCCGCGCGCCGATATCGTTGTTCTTCCAGCCCGCCGAGAGGCCGCGCACCTTGACGAGGTCGGCCTGGGACTTGGGCGGATGGTTGGCGAGTTCGCCGAGCGTGTCGTCCTTGACGATGCGTCCGCGCGGCAAATTCTTGTGGCGCGCCTCGCGCTCGCGCCAGGCGGCGAGCGCCCGAAGGCGGCCGAGCACCGACGGCTTGCGACTCGGCAGCTTCATGCGCTTCCACGCGTCCTCGGGTTCGAAGGCGAAGGAGGACGGGTCGGCGAGCCGCGCCATTTCCTCGTCGAGCCAGTCGCCGCGGCCGGTCTTCTTGAGCTGGGTGAGCAGCTTGGGGAAAATCTCGGCGAGGTGGGTGACGTCGGCGATCGCATAATCGAGCTGGCGCTTGTCGAGCGGGCGGCGCGACCAGTCGGTGAAGCGCGCGCCCTTGTCGATGGTGATGCCGAGCACGGCCTGGACGAGGTTGGCGTAACCGACCTGCTCGCCATAGCCCAGCGCCATCGCGGCGATCTGCGTGTCGAACAGGGGATGGGGGACTTCGCCCGCCAGATTGTGGAAAATCTCAAGGTCCTGGCCGCCCGCGTGGAAGACCTTGAGGACTTCCTCTTCCTCGATGAGAAGGTCGAGCAGGGGCTCGAGATCGATGCTCTCGGCGAGCGGGTCGATCGCGGCAGCTTCCTCGTCGCTCGCGATCTGGATCAGGCAGAGTTCGGGCCAGTAGGTATTTTCGCGCATGAACTCGGTGTCCACGACGACGAAATCCTTCTGCGCGAGGCGGTCGACCAGCGCGTCGAGCGTCTTGGTGTCGGTAATCAGGGGGTGAATTTTCATACGTTCGCGCGCCCTAGCGCGTTTCGGTGCCTTGACAAAGAGGTTCCGCCACGGTGAAGCGGCGCCCGCGCGAAATTTTCGTCACATCACATCCGGATAAGAGTTTTTCCATGCACGCCTACCGCACCCATCACTGCGCCCAGCTCGACGCTTCGAGCGTCGGCGAAACCGTCCGCCTGTCGGGCTGGATCCACAGGAAGCGCGACCATGGGGGCGTGTTGTTCGTCGACCTGCGCGACCATTACGGCATCACCCAGATCGTGGCCGACGAGGACAGCCCCGCGCTGGCGATCCTCGACAAGCTCAGGGTCGAGAGCGTCGTCACGATCGACGGCGAGGTGAAGGCGCGCGCCGAGGGCACGGTCAACAAGAACCTGCCGACCGGCGCGATCGAGGTGTTCGCGCGCTCCGTGACGATCCAGTCGGAAGCGGCCGAACTGCCGATGCCGGTGGCCGGCGAGCAGGACTATCCCGAGGAAATCCGCCTCAAGTATCGCTATCTCGACCTGCGCCGCGAGACGATGCACAGGAACATCATGCTGCGCAGCGCGGTGATCGCATCGATCCGCCGCCGCATGATCGAGCAGGGCTTCACCGAGTTCCAGACGCCGATCCTGACCGCGTCGAGCCCCGAGGGCGCGCGCGACTATCTCGTCCCGAGCCGCGTCCACCCGGGCAAGTTCTACGCGCTTCCGCAGGCGCCGCAGATGTTCAAGCAGCTGCTGATGGTCGCGGGCTTCGACCGCTATTTTCAAATCGCGCCCTGCTTCCGCGACGAGGATGCGCGCGCCGACCGCAGCCCCGGCGAATTCTACCAGCTCGATTTCGAGATGAGCTTCGTTACCCAGGACGACGTCTTCAACGCGATCGAGCCGGTGCTCGCCGGCCTGTTCCGCGAGTTCGCGAACGGGCGCAGCGTCACCGAGGGCGCGTTCCCGCGGATTCCCTACAAGGAATCGATGCTCAAGTACGGCAATGACAAGCCGGACCTTCGCAACCCGCTGGTCATCTCGGACGTGGGCGACCACTTCGTCGGATCGGGCTTCGGACTGTTCGCGGGGCTGGTCGAGAAGGGCATGAAGGTGCGCGCGGTGCCCGCGCCCGCGACCGCAGAGAAGAGCCGCAAGTTCTTCGACGAGATGAACGACTGGGCGCGCGGCGAGGGCTTCGCGGGCCTGGGCTACGCCACCCGCAAGGGCGGCGAGTGGGGCGGCCCGATCGCCAAGAACCACGGCACCGAAGGCATGGACAAGATCGCCGACGCGATGGGCCTTGGCCCCGACGACGGCATCTTCTTCGCCGCCGGACCCGAAGCGCAGGCCGCAAAGCTCGCCGGCCTCGCGCGCACCCGCGTCGCGGAATCGCTGGGGCTGATCGCCGAGGGCGAATTCCGCTTTTGCTGGATCGTCGACTTCCCGATGTTCGAGAAGGACGAGGAGACCGGCAAGATCGACTTCTCGCACAACCCCTTCTCGATGCCGCAGGGCGAGATGGAAGCGCTCGAGACGATGGATCCGCTCGACATCCTTGCCTGGCAGTACGACATCGTCTGCAACGGCGTCGAACTCTCCTCGGGCGCAATCCGGAACCACCGCCCGGACATCATGTACAAGGCGTTCGAGATCGCCGGCTATTCCAAGCAGGATGTCGACACGAACTTCCCGGGCATGATCGGTGCGTTCCAGTTCGGCGCGCCGCCGCACGGCGGATCGGCGCCGGGCGTCGACCGCATCGTCATGCTGCTCGCCGACGAACCCAACATCCGCGAAGTCATCCTCTTCCCGATGAACCAGAAGGCGGAAGACCTGATGATGAACGCACCGTCCAACGTGACGCCGCTCCAGCTCAAGGAATTGGGCATCAGGATCGTCGAGGCGCCCAAGGCGAAGGTCAATCCGGCAGAGGTCGTCGAGGACGCCTAAGCCGCGCTGCGGTTAACGGGACTTGCCTTGCATCAACAAGCTGCGGCACGCGCGCCACAGCTGGTCGAGAAAGAATGTCCCCTCGTCACAACGGACTAGGCGTTTTGCGTGGCTGCGGTTAACTCCACGATGTGCCGATCGAGTTAACCGAGGCCGGACGGGGGGCTCCGTTCACGGGCGACTACCAGGCAGAGCTGACCGCTCTGCAGGAGCGTCTCGCGCGCCTGCAGATCGCGCAGAAGGTTCACAAGCGCCGCGCCATCGTCCTGTTCGAGGGCTGGGAAGGCTCGGGGCTCAAGGCCGCATTGAAGCGGCTCGTCGCGAGCTGGGACCCGTGCCACGTGCGCACCTTGTGCGTCAGCCATGACGAATCGTTCGACGAGGACCGCCACTGGCTCGCTCCCTTCTGGGCCAACCTGCCGAGCGGCGGCGACACGAGCCTCTATTTCCACAGCTGGTATCGCAAGCTCGCCGACAACCGCGTCGCAGGGCGGATCGATGAAGCTCGGCTCGCGCGTTACTGCGACGAGATCAACGAGTTCGAAGCGCAGCAGGGCGATCACGACACGATCGTCGTCAAGCTGTTCTTCCACGTCTCCTCGGCGGTGCAGCGCGAGCGGATCGAGGAGCGCCAGCGCGACCCTTGGCTCAAGCATCTCGTCACCACGCACGACCTGCTCTCGAGCCAGAAGCGCACCGACTATCGTGCGGCCTGGAACGAACTGTTCGCGCAGACCGATTCGCGCTGGGCACCTTGGCACCTCGTCAACGGCGACGACAAGCGCGGGGCGCGCATCGCGGCGCTGTCGCTGATCGCGGACGAGTTCGAAAAACGCCTGCCGGGCGCGCCGCCGGGGCAGGTCGACAATGTCGTGAAGCTGGTCGCCGACGCCTAGCGCGCGGTCGGGTAGCGGATCTCGATGACTTCGTAGAAGCGCTCGCCGGCAGGCAGCCGGACGCTGCGTTCGTCGCCGACCCTGGCACCGATGAAGGCGCGGGCGAGGGGGGCGGACCAGCCGATGCGGCCGTCGCCCGCTTCGGCCTCGTCGTCGCCGACAATGGTGACGACGCGTTCGTGATCGTCCTCGTCGACCAGGGTGATCGTGGCGCCGAAGCGGATTTCGTCGCGGCGCTCGGCCCTGGCCGGATCGACGACCTTGGCGTCCTTCATGACCTTCGAGAGGTAGCCGAGGCGGCGATCGATTTCGCGCAGCTTCTTGCGACCGTAGATATAGTCGCCATTCTCCGAACGGTCGCCATTGCCCGCCGCCCAGCTGATCGTCTCGACCAGCTTGGGGCGTTCCTCGCCGAACAGCTTGTCATATTCCGCGCGGATCCGGGCGAAACCGTCCGGAGTGATGTAGCGCGGCCGCCTGGCCTCGCCCATCAGCCGGGCCGGTTGAACTTGCCGAGGTGGCGCGAGACGTGGACCGCGCCGTACCGCGGGACGTGCGGGTTCAGCCGGTCGTAGACAGCCGCGTTCTCTATCACGCGCTGGACGTAGCTGCGCGTCTCGCCGAACGGGATCTGTTCGATCCATTCGACCGTGTCGACGCCGGGCGAGCGCGGGTCGCCGTAGCGCTTCACCCACTTGGCCGCATTGCCCATGCCGCCATTGTAGCTGGCGATGGCGAGCGGCAGATTACCGTTCCAATAGTCGACCAGCCATTTGAGGTACGCGCTGCCGAGCCGGACGTTGTAATCGGGGTCGCTGGTCAGCCGCCCGAAATCGTAGGGCACGCCGAGCTTCCTTGCCTGGTCGCGCGCGGTCGAGGGCAAGAGCTGCATCATCCCATAGGCGTTGGCGTGGCTCACCGCGCTGCGGTCGAACGAGCTTTCCTGGCGGGTGATGCCGTGGGCGAAGCTCCATTCCTGCCCGCCGGGGGCGCCCGAGGCGTGGAGCGGAAAGGCTTCGCGGTAGTAGAAGGGAACGCCCGCGTTGCGCGCCGAACGCGCGGTCCACACGGCAAGGTCGGGGCGGCCGATGCGCGTCGCATAGTCTGCGGCGAGGAAGCGTTCCTCGTCCCCGTCGATCGATTCCGACAGCGCGCGCACGAACAGGGCCTGCGCATCGCGGTCGCGGCCGAGCGCGGACATGGCGATGACGAGGCTGTTGGCGGCGAAAGCCTGGCGCGCCTCGGTCGACACCGAGACCATCGGCATCGACGGCGGCACCGGGATCTCGCGGCCCAGACGCTCGAGCGCGAGCTGGCCGTAGAAGAGGTCGGGCCACTGCGCGGCCTGTTCGAACTGCGCGTTCGCTCCCGCGACATCTCCCGCCTGCGCCAGCGCGCGGCCCGCCCAGTAGCGGCCCTTCGAGGCCACCTGCAGCGAACGGCCGCCGCCCGCATACATGGCGAACAGGCTGGCCGCATCGCGTGGCCGGGCAAGGCGATCGAGCGCGATGCGCCCGCCGAGCCAGGTGAGCGACGTGTACTTGTCGCGCACGCCGTAGGACTGGAGGCGCAAATCCTCTCCCGGCGCGAACGCGTCGTCGACCTGGCGCGCGATATTGTAGGCGGTCGCCCAGGCACCGCGGTTCGCCGCGCCCTCGGCGGCGAGCAGCACCATCTCGTACCACTTGTCGACGTCGGTCGGGCGCTGGGTGAACTGGTGGGGCTGGGCGAGGATGGACTGCGCGCCCGCTTCGTCGCCGCGCAGGCGGAAATAGCGCGCGCGGTCCATCAGGAGACCCGCATCGGACGCGGCGAACCCGGAGACGCGCGCGAACTTGTCGGCGGCGTCGGCCGACCCGCGCTGCAAGGCGATGCGCGCGTCGAACACGGCACGGCGCGCGGGGCTGGCGCTGGCGAGCATCGCCTCGGCGCGCGAGACCTGCTTGTCGAACAGCAAGGCATCGATGCGCGCGTCATGGTCGGCGATGGTCAACTGGTTCGCGAAGCGGGTGCGGACGAGCTCGTAATCCTCGCTCGAGAGATCGGGATGGCGCCAGGCGGCGCGCGCGGCGGCGAGCGCCTCGGCGTTGCGCCCCAGGGCTGCATAGGAGACGGCCAGCCGGGTCCAGCCCATCGCGGTCTGGGGCGCGCGCTGGCGGAAGAAGTCGGCGACCAGCGGAGCGGGTGCACTCGCATCGAGGCGAAGCTCGGCGCGCTTGCGGATCGAATCGCCGCCATTTTCGGACCAGACGCCCGGCCAGTCGGGATAATTGATCGCGAAGCGCGCGGCGTCGGCAAAGGCGGGTGCCCGGTCGCGCGAGAGGCGTTGCCAGCTGGCGATTGCCGCGTGGATTTCGGCGGTGGAAGGGACTCGCACGAGCGGCGCGAGCGGATCGGCCGTCGCGCTGGCCTGCATGGCAGGGGTCGCGCCGCCCATCTGGGACGCGGTGGCTGCCGAGCTCAAAAGTGCGACGGCGGTAAAAATGGTCGAGCGCCTCATGCTGGACATGGTGCCCTTGCCGTCCTTATCAGTCGATGAACGCATACATGCTGCCGACGGATTACTCGGCAGGATGTTCCACGGAAAGGACCAATCCCATGTTTTTCGGATCGATCCCGGCGCTCGTCACCCCGTTCAAGGGGGGGCGAATCGACGAGGACGCCTATGCTTCCTTCGTCGACTGGCAGATCGAACAGGGGTCGAACGGGCTCGTGCCGTGCGGCACGACCGGCGAGAACGCGACGCTCACGGACGAGGAGCACAAGCGGCTGATCACCATCGCGGTCGAGACGGCGAACGGGCGCGTGCCCGTCCTGGCGGGCTGCGGGGCGAACGACACCGCCAAGGCGATCAAGCTGACCAAGGCGGCGATGGAGGCGGGTGCCGATGCGGCGCTCCATGTCCCGCCTTATTACAACCGCCCGAACCAGGACGGCATCTACGCGCATCTTGCGGCGGTCGCCGACCTCGGTTTCCCGATCGTCCTCTACAACGTGCCCTCGCGCACCATTACTGACATCGCGGTCGAGACGATGGGCAGGCTTGCGGCGCTCGAGGCGGTGATCGGGGTCAAGGACGCCACCGGCAACCTCGCGCGCGTCACGGCGCAGCGGCTCGCCTGCGGCACCGACTTCGTCCAGCTGTCGGGCAATGACGACATGGCGCTGGGCTTCAACGTCATGGGCGGCGTGGGCTGCGTGTCGGTCACTGCCGATGTCGCGCCCAAGCTTTGCAGCGACTTCCAGGCGGCGACACGCGAGGGGCGCTGGGACGATGCGCTGGCGCTCCAGGACCGGCTCTATCCGCTCCACGCGGCGCTGTTCAGCGATGCCTCGCCGGCCCCTGCCAAGTATGCGCTGTCGCGCATCCGTCCCGAATTTCCGGGCGAACTGCGCCTGCCGATGACCGAGGCCTCGGACGCGTCCAAGCGCGCGATCGACGAGGCGCTGGAGATTGCGGGGCTCACCGGATGAGCAAGGCCTTCAACAAGGTGAAGGTGGTCGCCGACAACCGCAAGGCGCACTACGATTACAGTGTCGAGGAACGCTTCGAGGCCGGGATCGAACTGAAGGGCACCGAGGTCAAGGCACTGCGCGTGGGCGAGGGGTCGATCAAGGAAAGCTACGCCACGATCGAGGATGGCGAGGCGTGGCTCGTCAACGCCAACATCCCCGAATACAGCCACGGCAACCGCCTCAACCACGAACCGCGTCGCCGCCGCAAATTGCTCCTCCACGGCCGCGAGATCAGCAAGCTGCATGGCGCGATCACGCGGCAGGGAATGACGCTCATCCCGTTGTCGATCTATTTCAATTCGGACGGCCGCGCGAAGGTCGAGGTCGCGCTCGCCCGGGGCAAGAAGGCGCACGACAAGCGTGCCGCGATCAAGGAACGCGACTGGAAGCGCGAGCAGGCGCGGGTGATGCGCAGCCATGGCTAGGTCGAAGACGTTCCTCGCCGACTGGCTCAAGCGCCACGCGCCCTCGCGTCACGAGTTGGCGCAGAGCCGCTGGCTCAAGCCGGTGCGCCACTACATCCTAGCGTCGGAATATTGGCGGTTCACGCGGCGCAGCGTCCCGCGCGCGATCTTCGCGGGCACCTTCATCGGCATCTTCCTGATGATCCCGGGCCTCCAGATGATCGGCGCGACGATGATGTCGATCCCGATGCGCGCCAATATCCCTGTGGCGGCCGCGGTGACCTGGATCTCGAACCCGGTGACGACGCCCTTCTTCCTGATCGCGGCGCTCGAGACGGGCAGCCTGTTCGGTTTCCCGACCGACAATTCGGCGTTCTTCGACCTCCTGAGAAGTCATGCGCCGATCAGCGAATGGATCGAGTGGACCTTTTCCGCCGCCGCTCCGTCGATGATGGTCGGCTTGTTCGTGATCGCCGTCGTGTCCGCATTCGTCGCGTGGGGCGTGTCGTTGGTCGGATGGCGCTTGTGGGTATCGCGCAAGTGGCGACAGCGTCCTGCGCGCGAGGAATAGAACTCTCCCTTATATTTCAGGAGCTTTGAATGATCCGTTTGACGACCCTTCTGCTCGCTTCGAGCGCGCTTGCTGCCTGTTCGGGCCAGTATGGCGAAACCGCCAGCGCCAGCGAGACTGCCGCACCGATCGAGCAGGTTGCCGCCGAGCCCGCGGGCGAGCCCGAACTTGGCACCTTCGGCTTCGATGTGGCCGGCATGGACCGGACGGTCGATGCGGGCGACGACTTCTACAAGTGGGCCAACGGCACCTGGGCGGCCAACACGCCCATCCCCGAGGACAAGTCGAACTACGGCATGTTCGGCCGCCTCGACGACCTCTCGAAGCTGCACACCCGCGCGATCATCGAGCAGGCGGCCAACGATCCCGCCAGCCGCGTCGGTGTTGCCTACCGCTCCTATCTCGATACGGCGCGCATCGACGCGCTCGGTCTTGCCCCGATCCAGCCCTGGCTCGACGAGATCGCTGCGATCGAGAGCTTCTCGGACTATGCGACGATGGTCGGAAAGGCCGATCGCCTGAGCATCGGCGGCGCGCCGGTGGGCTGGTTCGTCGGCCAGGACAGCGGCAATTCGGAGCGTTACGTGCTCAACCTCTACCAGTCGGGGACCGGGCTTCCGGACCGCGACTATTATCTCGAGGACAATGAGCGCTTCGCCAAAACGCGTGCGGCCTATGTCGACTATCTCGCCGACATGCTGGGCTTCACCGGGGCCGAGAACGCCCGCGCGCGCGCCGAGGCGATCCTCGCCTACGAGACCAAGCTGGCCGAGGTCCACTGGGACCGCAACGCGCTGTCGGACAGCGAGAAGACCTATAATCTTCGCAGCTATGCCGACCTCGAGGCGCTGGCGCCCGAGTTCGACTGGGACGCCTTCGCCGCCGCCTCGGGCCCCGAGTTCACCGAACTCAACATCATGACCCCCGAATCGGTCGCCGCCGGCGTCAAGATCGCCTCGCAGACCGATCTGCAGGTGCTCAAGGACATCCTCACCGTCCGCTCGCTCTCGAGCCTGTCGGCCTACTTGCCGACCGAGATCGACAAGCGCGACTTCGCGTTCAACGGAACGGTCCTGTCGGGCACGCCCGCCCAGCAGGAACGCTGGAAGCGCGCGGTCAACTTCGTCTCGGGCTCGCTGCGCGACGATGTCGGCAAGGCCTATGCGGAGAAGCATTTCACCGCCGAGACCAAGGCCGAGATGAAGAAGCTGGTCGACAACGTGGTCGACGCGATGCGCATGCGCATCCGTAACGCCGAGTGGATGGCCGACGCGACCAAGGCGCAGGCCGAGGACAAGCTCGACAAGTTCACCGTCAAGATCGGCTATCCCGACAAGTGGCAGCCCTATGAAGGACTGACAATGGTTGAGGGCGACGCGTTCGGAAACGCGTTGCGCGCCCGCGTCTGGGGTCACGAGGACGCGCTGGCCAAGCTCGGCGAGCCGCTGCGCCGCTGGGAGTGGGGCATGGCGCCGATGACGGTCAACGCCTACGCCAATTTCGGCCAGATGGAGATCGTCTTCCCGGCCGCGATCCTGCAGCCGCCCTTCTTCGATCCGAATGCCGACCCGGCGATCAACTATGGCGGTATCGGCGCGGTGATCGGGCACGAGATCAGCCATCACTTCGACGACCAGGGCGCGAAGTACAACTCGAGCGGCAACCTCATCAACTGGTGGAGCGAGTCCGACTACGAGAACTTCACGAACCGCGGCAAGGCACTGGTGGACCAGTATAATCTCTACGAGGTCTTCCCGGGCGAATTCGTCGACGGCGAGTTCACACTTGGCGAGAATATCGGCGATCTGGCCGGTCTTGCGGTCGCCTACGATGCCTACAAGGCCTCGCTCGGCGGCAAGGAAGCTCCGGTCATCGACGGCTTCACCGGCGACCAGCGCTTCTTCATGGGCTGGGCGCAGGTGTGGCGTCGCAACTATCGCGACGAAGAACTCAAGAACCGCCTCAAGACCGACAGCCACTCGCCGTCGGTGCAGCGGACCTGGGTCGTGCGCAACTTCGACGCATGGTATGACGCCTTCGGAGTGACCCCGGAGGACAAGATGTACCTGCCGCCCGAAAAGCGCGTGACGGTCTGGTAAGCGAAGGGTGCTGGAGCGGCACACCGCGCTGATCGACGGCCTGCCCGACGATGGCGGCCCGCGCTGGCTCGTGCCGGTGCTGGTCGCCGCCGCAGCGGCCAGCGGTGTGCTGCTCCTCCTTCTGGCCGGTCGCCCCGTGGCGGCCGGCATCTTCTTTGCGGTGCTGGCGACGATCATCGGGGTCGCCGCATTGATCGACCGTCGCCGCGCCGCGACGGGCGAAGCGATCGCTGCGCTGCCGCTGGCGCTCGGCGCGCCACCCGACCTGATGCTCGTGTCGGCGGCCCTGTCGCTGACCGAGGAAGCCGCGGTCGTCACCGACAGTTCGGGACGCCCCGTGTCGGCCAACGCCGCCTACCGCCACCGTTTCCGCGAGGTGGCCTCGCCGCTTGACCTCGCCACCGACGAAGACGGGCGCGAGGCGCTTGCTGCGGCGCGCGAACTGGCGATGCGCGAGGGCGAGGGGAGCGCGTCCGGCATCGGAGCAGGTGGACCGCCGCTCCACGTCGACATCCGCCGCATCGGCGGCGGCACGCCGATGCTTCTGTGGCATTTCCCGCGCGCGTCCAAGCCCGACATCCTTCAGGTCGCCGCCAAGCGCATCGCCGGCGTGACCGGCGAGCGGCTCGCCTCGGCAGGCGTGCTGGCCGCTTTGGTCGACGATCGCGGGCTGCTGCTGGCGGCCAACAAGCCGTTCTCCGTCCGCGCGGTGCGCGAGCGGCCGCGCGGGCGCCCGCGCTTTTCCGATCTCGTCGCCACTACCGAGGACGGGCATATCCAGCTGCTCGCGGAAGGCGAACAGGCGCCGGTGATGCGCGCCGTCCACGTCCCGCTCGACCCCACCCGCGAGGGCGGGGCGGGTACGCTCCTGATGTTCGAATCGCACGAACAGGCCGGGCTGGCGACCAGCGACAACGTCCAGGTCCTCCTCGAGATGCTCCCGCTGGGCCTTGCACTGGTCGACCGCGACGGGCGCTTCCTGACGATGAACAAGGCGTTTCGCGTGGCGGCGGGCATCGTGCCGACCGAGGCGCCTTCCTATCCCGGCGACCTCGTCGTCAAGGAAGACAAGGCGGCGGTCGCGGACACGGTACGCCGCCACGTGCGCGGTCCGTCCATGTCGGTCGACCTAGCCGTACGTCTGTCAAGCCAGCCCAAGGAGCCGGTCGCGCTGACCGTCGCGGGGCTGCGCGGGATCGGGGACGCGGCGGTGCTCCTGCTGCTCAAGGACAATAGCGAGGAAGCCAAGCTCAAACGCCAGATCGCGCAGGCGACCAAGATGCAGGCAGTCGGGCAACTGGCGGGCGGCGTCGCGCACGACTTCAACAACATCCTCACCGCGATCCTGGGCCATTGCGACCTGATGCTGATGCGCCACACGCCGGGCGACAGCGACTACGACGACATCCAGCAGATCAAGTCGAACGCCAACCGCGCGGCCGGCCTGACGCGCCAGCTGCTCGCTTTCTCGCGCCAGCAGACGTTGCGCCCCCAGGTGCTCCAGCTTCCCGACGTCGTCAGCGAGGTCAGCCACCTCCTGAAGCGCCTGCTCGGCGAGACGGTCGAATTGAAGGTCAAGCACGGCCGCGCCCTCGGGGCGGTGCGTGCCGATCCGGGCCAGCTCGAACAGGTGATCGTCAACCTCGCTGTCAACGCGCGCGACGCGATGCTCGACAAGGGCGGCGGCACGCTTACCATCCAGACCTATTCGGTGAGGGCGGAACAGGTCGCAGACATTGGCAGCGAGATCCTGCCGGTCGCCGACTATTCCGCCATCTCGATCGCCGACACCGGATCCGGGATTCCGCCCTCGGTGCTGGGCAAGATCTTCGAGCCCTTCTTCACCACCAAGGAAGTCGGCAAGGGCACCGGGCTCGGCCTGTCGACCGTCTACGGCATCGTCAAGCAGTCGGGCGGCTTCATCTTCGCCGACAGCAAGGTGGGCGAGGGGACCAAATTCGTCATCTACTTGCCCGTCCACGAGGTCAGTGCGGCCGAATCCAAGGCGCGCGCGCCAAAGGCGCCCGACGAGGACAGCGAATTGTGGGGCACGGGTACGATTCTGCTGGTCGAGGACGAACCGATGGTGCGAACCGTCGCCGAACGCGCGCTCACTCGCCATGGCTACACAGTGCTGACCGCGACCAACGGCGAAGAGGCGCTCGAACTGCTCGAGGGAGGCAACGATGTCTCGCTGCTCGTCTCCGACGTGGTGATGCCCTTGATGGACGGGCCGACGATGGGGCGCGAGGCGCGCAAGGACCGGCCCGACCTGCCGATCCTGTTCATGTCAGGCTATGCCGAGGAACAGCTCAGGAAATCGATCGACATCGACAATGTCGCCTTCCTGCCCAAGCCCTTCTCGGTCCAGGAGCTGGCCGAGGCGGTGCGCGCGGTGCTCGCCGAGAAATAGACTTGGCGTGCGGCGGATGCTCGCGCTATCGAGACGCCATGAGTAGCCGCATCCTGATTGTCGAGGACGAACCATTGATCGCGATGATGCTCGAGGATTTCCTCGACACGCTCGGTCACGAGGTGGTCGCGACCTGCGAGAGCGTCGAGGAAGGCCTCGCGGCGGTCGAGCGTGGCGGGATCGACGCGGCGATCCTCGACGTCAACCTGCGCGGCGAGAGCGTCTGGCCGGTGGCGCGCAAGCTGCAGGAGGCGGGGGTGCCCTTCATTCTGGCGAGCGGCGGCCATGTCGAGGAACCGCCGGCAGGGTTCGAGAGCATCCCGGTACTCGCCAAGCCCTATACGATCGATCGCGTGAAGCCGCTGCTCGCCGAAACCCTGTCGCTCGCCTGAAAACTTTCTTTTGTTCCCCTCTTGTTCCATGAGAACAAATACGGTACGGGTTCGTCATGACCGGGCGAGAAGGTCGCGCCCGTTGACGAAAGGGGACACATCATGGCAGCCCAGCTCAAAGTCGTGAATTCGGACGGAGACAAAGTGAACAGCGAACGTCAGAAGGCGCTCGACGCCGCCCTCGCGCAGATCGACCGCGCGTTCGGCAAGGGCTCGGCCATGAAGCTGGGCAGCCGCGAGAAGATCGAGATCGAGACCATCTCGACCGGCAGCCTCGGCCTCGACATCGCGCTGGGCGTCGGCGGCCTGCCGCGCGGTCGCATCATCGAGATTTACGGGCCGGAAAGCTCGGGCAAGACGACGCTGGCGCTGCACGCCATCGCCGAGGCGCAGAAGGAAGGCGGCACTGCGGCCTTCGTCGACGCCGAACATGCGCTCGATCCGGTCTATGCCAAGAAACTGGGCGTCGACATCGACGAGCTGATCGTCTCGCAGCCCGATACGGGCGAGCAGGCGCTTGAGATCGTCGACACGCTGGTGCGTTCGAACGCGATCGACGTGCTGGTGGTCGATTCGGTCGCCGCGCTGGTGCCCAGGGCCGAGATCGAGGGCGAGATGGGCGACAGCCATGTCGGCCTCCAGGCCCGCCTGATGAGCCAGGCGCTGCGCAAGCTGACCGGCTCGATCAATCGTTCGAAGACCACCGTCATCTTCATCAACCAGGTGCGCATGAAGATCGGCGTGATGTACGGCAATCCCGAGACGACGACGGGTGGCAACGCGCTGAAATTCTACGCCTCTGTCCGTCTCGATATCCGCCGTACCGGCCAGATCAAGGATCGCGACGACATCGTCGGCAACGCGACCCGCGTGAAGGTCGTCAAGAACAAGGTCGCGCCGCCGTTCAAGCAGGTCGAGTTCGACATCATGTATGGCGAAGGCGTGTCCAAGATGGGCGAAATCCTCGACCTCGGCGTCAAGGCCGGCCTGGTCGAGAAGTCGGGCAGCTGGTTCAGCTACGACAGCACCCGCATCGGTCAGGGGCGCGAAAACGCCAAGACCTTCCTCAAGGAAAATCCCGATGTCGCCAAGCGCATCGAGGACGCGATCCGCGGCAAGACCGCGGTGGTCGAGGAAGCGATGATGACGGGGCCGGAACCCGAAGACGACGCCTGATCGGCGGGTCCTGCCGCTAACTTCCTTCGGGCCCGGGGCAGCGTTCCTGCTCCGGGCTTCGTTGTTTCGGGAGCTCGGCGAACAGCTTTCCGCGTTCGGTCGCAAGGACGATAGCAACCGCGGCGATGCCGCACAGCGCGACGCCCGACAGGTAAGGCGTCACCGTGCCGTCGAAATGTTGGCCGATATAAAGCCCGATCGCGGCGGCGACGATCGTCCCCACCATGCCCTGGACCGAGCTGGCGGTCCCTGCGACCGAGGCCATGTTGGTCATTGCCAGCGTGCCGAAATTGGCGGTGGTGAAGGCGAAGCAGACCAGCATCGCCGACATGAACAGGGTGAAGGAGACGAGGCTCGACCCGACCGCAAAATGCCAGGCGAGGTGGGCCAGCGCGATTGCCGCGAACCCGACCATGCCCCAATGGCCGACATGGTGGAGACCGTAGCGCGTGACGATGCGGCTGTTGGCCCAGCTGGCCAGGCCCATCGGGCCGGCGATCGCGGCGAACACGATCCCGATCGACGAGGCCGCGCCGAACACCTGGTCGACGATCTGCTGGATCGAGGCGAGATAGGCGATCAGCGTGGTGAAGATGGCGGCGAGCCCCAGCGTGTAGCCGACCGACAGGCGGTCGGTGGCCGCGATGGCGATCGCGCGGCCGATGTCGCGCGGATCGAGCGAGCGACGATATTCGGGGTGGAGCGTCTCGGGCAGGCGCAACGTCCCCCAAAGGAGGACGAGCAGCCCGTAGGCGCCCAGCGCCCAGAAGATGATGCGCCAGCTGCCGACCAAGAGGATGCCCTGGCCCACCGACGGGGCGATGACGGGTACGACCATGAACACCATGAAGGTCAGGCTCATGATCCGCGCCATCGCCTCGCCCTCGTAGAGGTCGCGCACGATCGCGGTGACGAGGACGCGGCTGACCGCGCCTGCCGCGCCCATGCCGAAGCGCGCGGCGACCAGCAGCGTGAAGTCGCGCGCGGTCGCACACACCACGGCGAACGCGGCGTAGAGCAAGATGCCCGCGGTCAGGACGGGCTTGCGCCCGAAGCGGTCGGCGAGCGGCCCCCACAGGAGCTGGCTGGTCCCGAAGCCGAACGTGTAGGCGACGATCACCCACTGGCGGCGATTGTCCTCGGTGACGCCGAGGCTGTCGCCGATATCGGGTAGCGCGGGCAGCATCGTGTCGAGCGCAAAGGCGTTGAGCGCCATGAAGGCCGCGAGCAGGGCGACCATCTCACGGCTTCCGCAGCGGACGCGGGGCGGGGGACTGGCGGGTGCTTCCATCGACGCGTGCTGGCCCAAGCGGGCGCAACATGCAACAAGCGACGCGCGAAGTGAGGAGGCCTGCCGATGAGGATCGATCGACGTTCGTGGTTGCTGGGGTCGGGCGCGCTCTTTGCGGCGACAGGTTTGTCCTTTCCGGCCCGGGCCGCATGGCAGGCGGATGGCGCCCCGCTTCCTGCGCCCATCTCGTCCGCAGAACGGCTTGCGCGCATCGCCAAGGCGCAGGCGCTAATGGCGAAGAACGAGATTGGCGCGGTCCTCGTGGAAGCGGGGCCAAGCCTCGACTATTTCACCGGCGTGCAGTGGTGGCGCTCGGAGCGCCTGACAGGAGCGGTGATCCCGGTCGAGGGCGATCCGATCATCGTCACGCCCTTTTTCGAGAAGCCTTCGGTCGAGGAGACATTGTCGGTCCCCGCCGAGATCCGCACCTGGCACGAGCATGTCGAGCCGCTGGGGCTGGTCGCCGACTTTCTTCACGAGAAGAAGCTCGCCGACCGCAAGGTCGGGATGGAGGAAACCAACCGATTTTTCCTGTTCGACCGGCTCCAGTCCGAACTGCCGGGCGCGCGGATCGTGTCGGCGAACCCGGTCGTGCGCGGCTGCCGGATGTTCAAGTCGCCCGCCGAGATCGCGCTGATGCAGGCGGCGAGCGACATCACGCTGGCCTCGATCGGCGCGGTGATGCCCAAGGTGAAGCCCGGCATGACCGAGGGCGACGTCAAGGCGATGTTGGCGAGCGAACAGATGGCGCGCGGCGGGAGCAGCCCTTGGGCGCTGGTCCTGTTCGGCGCGGCGGCGGCGCTTCCCCACGGCACCGGCAAGCCGCAGAAACTCGAGGCCGGGCAGGTGGTGCTGGTCGACACGGGCTGCGAGGTCCATGGCTACCAGTCGGACATCAGCCGCACCTGGGTGATGGGGACGCCGAGTGCCAAGCAGCGCGACGTCTGGAACCATGTCGCGGAGGGGCAGCAGGTCGCCAACCGCGCGGCGCAGCTCGGAGCGAGCGCGGGCAGTGTCGACGATGCGGTGCGCGCCTATTACGCTACGCTCGGCTACGGGCCCGACTACGCACTACCCGGCACGTCGCACCGCACCGGTCATGGCATCGGCATGGAGGGCCACGAACCGATCAACCTGGTGCGCGGCGAAACCGGAACATTGCGCCCCGGCATGTGCTTTTCCAACGAGCCGGGCATCTACCTTCCGGGCGAATTCGGCGTCCGGCTCGAGGACTGTTTCCACATGACCGAAGCCGGCCCGACCTGGTTCTCGGTTCCGCCCACCAGCATCGACGAGCCGCTCGGGCGCTCGGGAGGTCCCGCATGATCATCGTCCATCACCTCGAGAATAGCCGTTCGCAGCGCTTGTTGTGGCTGCTCGAGGAATTGAAGCTCGACTACGAGATCAAGCGCTACGAGCGCGCCAAGGACATGAGCGCGCCCGACAGCCTGCGGAAGGTCCACCCGCTCGGCAAGTCGCCGATCCTCGAAGAGGGCGAGGTGACCTGGGTGGAAAGCGGGGCGATCCTCGAACATCTCGCCGAGGCCCATGCGCGTTTCGGGCGCCCCGAAAGCGTCGACGAGGCGCGGCGCTTCACCCAGTTCCTCCATTATGCCGAAGGCTCGCTGCTGCCGCCGATGTTCGTTCTGCTGGTCGTCATGAAGCTCGGGATTCTCGGGCTACCCGCGCGCAAGCCCATGAAGCGGCGGATCGAGGAGCATCTCGACTATGTCGAGCACGAGCTTGAAGGGCGGACCTGGTTCGCCGACGAGCGGCTGACGATCGCCGACATGATGATGAGCTTCCCGCTCGAGGCGGCGCAGGCGCGCGGGCTGCTGGGCGAGGCCCGTCCCAATATCGAGGCCTGGCTCAAGCGCTGTCACGAGCGCCCCGCCTACCAGCGCGCGCTCGAACGCGGCGGCGACTATGCCTATGCCGGTTGACGCGAGGGGCGCGGCCCGCAACAGCTAGGCGCGACGAATTTCTGAAGGGGGAGCAAGCATGGACGTGGCAGCGAAGAAGGGCGGCATCCCGCTCCAGTGGCAGATGCTGATCGGCTTCATGGTCGGCCTGGTGTTCGGCCTGTTCGCCAACGCCTTCGCGCAAGGGGCGGGGTGGGTCGATTTCCTCACCACCTACGTGACCGGACCGATCGGGCAGATCTTCCTGCGGCTCCTCTTCATGCTGGTCATCCCGCTACTCTTCTCTGCGCTGGTCGTGGGGATCGCCGAGATGGGCGATGTCCGACAGCTCAAGCGCGTGGGCTGGAAGACGCTGGGCTTCACCGTCGTCGTTTCGGGCATCGCGGTGGTGCTCGCACTGACCGTCGCCAACGTCTTCACGCCGGGCGCAGGGGTCGATCCTGCGCTTGCCAATTCCTTGCTCGAGGACGCCCGCGAAGGGGCCGGCGCGATCATCCAGCGCAATGCCGAGATGCCGACCGGGCCCGACGCCTTCCTTGCGCTCATCCCGACCAACATCATCACCGCGATGAGCGCCAACGACATTCTCGCCGTGATGGTGTTCGCGCTGATCTTCGGCATCGGCCTTCTCGTCACCGACACGCCGCAGGCGAACAGGCTGCAGGACGCGATCGAGGGCGTGTTCCACGTCGCGATGAAGCTCATTATGTGGATCATCCGCCTCGCGCCGATCGCCATCGCCTGCTTCATGTTCAACCTCGCCTCCGTGTTCGGATGGGACCTGCTCATCCGCCTGTCGGCCTATGTCGGCGTCGTCCTGCTCGCGCTCGGCGTGCACATGTTCGTGGTCTATCCTATCGTGCTGCGCGTCGCGGGCGGCGTTTCGCCGGTGTGGTTCTTCAAGGGCGTGCAGGAGGCCATGGTGATGGCGTTTTCGACCGCCAGCTCGAACGCGACGCTGCCTTACGCGCTCAAGGTCGCCGACGAGAATCTGAACCTTCCGCGCCGCGTCGCGCGCTTCGTGTTGACCATCGGCGCGACCGCCAACCAGAACGGCACCGCCATCTTCGAGGGCGTCACCGTCCTGTTCCTCGCGCAATTCTTCGGGGTCGAACTGTCGATCGGGCAGCAGGTGATCGTGCTCCTGATGTGCATCCTGGGCGGCATCGGAACCGCGGGCGTGCCGGCGGGCAGCCTTCCGGTCGTCGCGCTGATCCTCGCGATGGTCGGCGTGCCGCCCGAGGGCATCGGCATCGTGCTGGGCGTCGACCGCTTCCTCGACATGTGTCGCACCACGCTCAACGTCACCGGCGACCTTGCCTGCGCGACCGTGGTCAGCCGCGGCGAGCCGCACGAGGACGAGCCGGTCGACGCGGTGCCGGAGCCGCAGCCCGCGGCGTGAACCCGCTCGACGATCTCGACCCGAGATATCGCACGGTGCTGTGCGATGTCTGGGGGGTGATCCACGACGGGGCGAGGCTGTTCGACGGGGTCGCCGGGCGCTTCGAGCGCTGGCACAGGGAAGGCCGCAAAGTCATCATCCTCACCAACGCCCCGCGTCCGGCCGACCGGGTCGAGCGCGAACTGGAGGCGATGGGCCTGTCGCCCGATCATTGGGATGCGCTGACCAGCTCGGGGCAGGCAGGGATCGAGGCGCTGACCCACCCGCCGCGTCCGGTCGGCTTTGCTGGCACGCGCGCCGACTTCGAGGATCTCGAGGCGCATGGCGTCCGGTTCGCGACTGCGCAGCAGCCGCATGACGAGATCGCGCTGACGGGCCTCGACGAATATCGGTACGAGGTCGCCGACTATGCCGGCGAGCTCGAGGAGTGGCGCATGCGCGACATGCTGCTCCATTGCCTCAATCCCGACCGGATCGTCGTCCATCGCGGCCAGCGGCTCGTGTGCGCGGGAGCGCTTGCGGATGCCCACGCGGCAAATGGCGGGCGGGTCCGCTTCTACGGCAAGCCCGAGGCGCCGATCTTCGAGCACGCGCTGGCGCTGGCCGGAAATCCCCCGCGCGAGGAAGCCGTCATGGTGGGCGACGGGCCGATGACCGACATGCTGGGCGCGTGCCGGATGGGACTCGACGCGGTGTTCGTGCGCGGCGGGATACAGGAGGGCGAGGATTACGAATGGGGCGCCGAGTTCGGTGACTGGCGCCCCATCATGACGGTCAGCGAACTCTAGGCCGGCTGCGTGTCGTCCGCCTCGCGCGCGACGATCTGGTCGGCGAGGCTGCCGTTGAGCTCGGCCAGATGGTCGTACTCGGCCTCGTAGCTTGCCAGCCCCTGGCTGAGCGAGCGGAGCTCGGCCTCGAGCCCGTCCAGTTCTGCCGTGGGCAGCATCATGTCGATCCGGTCCCATCCGTCCCATCCGTCGCGCGGAACCATGCCGAGCATCTGGCCGCGCCGGGACGCGAGCGAACTCGACACCTTGCCCGAAGCATTGGTCGGGCAGACGATCGAGAGCTTGTGCATCGGTTCGAGAAGATGCGGCTTGGCCTCCTTGAGCGCGTCGCTCATCGCGATGCGGCCCGCGGTGCGGAAGGCGAGTTCGGAACTGTCGACGCTGTGATAGCTGCCATCCAGCAGGGTCACCTCGACGTCCACCACCGGAAAGCCGAGCGGGCCCTTCTCCATCGCGTCCTTCACCCCGGCTTCGACCGCGGGGAAATACTGGCGCGGCACGTTGCCGCCCTTAACCTGTTCGGTGAAGCGGAAGCCTTCGCCGCGCGCGAGCGGGCGAATGGAAATGACCACGTCGCCATACTGGCCGTGGCCGCCCGACTGTTTCTTGTGGCGCCCGCGCACTTCGACCGGCTTGCGGATCGATTCGCGGTAGGCGACCTGCGGGCGCTTCGACTTGACCTTGACCCCGTAACGGTTTTCGAGCCGCTGCAACGCGGTGCGGACATGGTCCTCGGTAACGCCGGTCAGGCGGATCTCGTGGCCGTCCTGCTCGACGCCGAGCCCGGCATCCTCCTCGACGATCTTGGCGAGGGCGCTGGTCAGGCGGACGTCGTCCTTGCGCTCCTCCGGTTCGATCGCGAGCGCGACATTCTTCGCGGGCAGGTCGATCTCGACCGGCGGGGGCAGTTTGCCGCCCTCGGCAACCCAGTCTCCCGCGCGCCAATTCTCGATCTTGGCGATGGCGACGACCTGGCCGGGCGCGGCCTCGCCGAGCTTTTCGGTCTTGTCGCCCTGGACGGCCAGGATCGCGCCGATCTTGACGGTCTTGCCGCCGCGCGTCCCGTATTCGGTGCCTTCGCTGACGGTGCCGCCGAAATTGCGCGCGAGCATCATCCGCCCGACCGCGCTGCCGTTGGACAGCTTCATGCCGTAGAGAGCAGGGGCCTCGACCGAGAGGCGCTGCTCGGTGATCTCGTGGGTCGGACCGTCGTGGCGCAGCGCCTTGAGCAGGCGTCGCACGCCCCATTCGCCGGTCGCCGAACCGAACAGCACCGACACGCCCAGATTGTCCTCGGTCTCATGGTGGAGGTCGGCGAAGATGCGCTTGTCCTCGGGCGTCTCGTCCATCAGCAACTGCTCGAGCAGCGTGTCGTCATGGTCGGCGAGCTGTTCGAGCATGTGGGTGCGCGCGTCCTGCTCCTCGGATTTCAGATTGTCGGGGATATCGACCCGTTCGGACGCCTTGCCGGGCTGGTAGGAGAAGGCGCGTTCGAGCGCGAGGTCGACGAAGCCGGTGACCCTGTCGCCGTCGCGGATCGGCAGTTGCCGCGCGATCAGCGGCGAGACGCTCATCGGCTGCAGCGCTTCGAGGAGGTCGCGGATGCTGCCGCGCGCCTGGTCGATGCGATTGACGAAGACGAGGTGGGGAACGCCCAGTTCGTCCAGCGTGCGCAACGCCGGCGCGGCCAGCGGGGCTCGCGCGGGATCGGGATCGACTACGACGATGGCGAGATCCGCGATCGCCACGCCGCGCGTCGCATCGGCCGAGAAGCCGACCGCGCCCGGCGCATCGACGATCCCGAATTCCTCGCCCAGATAGGAGAAATGCATGAGGTTGAGTTCGGTCGAGCCGCCGCGCGCACGCGCTTCGGCATTGGCGTCACCGATGCTGTTTCCCTCGTCGACCTTCCCTAATCGGTTGGTGGCACCGGCCGCATGCAACAGAGCTTCCGCCAGACTGGTCTTCCCCGCACCCGCCGCTCCGACGAGTGCGATCAGCCTGTGACCCGATTGATTGCCGTTGGTGGTGCCCATGGTCGCGTCTCCCCTTGCCTCGAAGATACGAAGCGCGAGTCGCGAGTGGAGCGGCTAGCGCTTCCAAACGAGTAGAGTCGGACTCCCGCCAGCACTTGGCAAGGGGGCGAAACGATTTTTTTGGGTACGCGCGTCAGTCGGCGGGCGGCAGCAGGCGCTGGTCCTCGGCGAGTTTGATCAACGCGGCCTGCAATTTCTCGAAGGCGCGCACCTCGATCTGGCGGATGCGTTCGCGGCTGACGCCGTAGACCTGGCTCAAGTCCTCGAGCGTCTTGGGGTCTTCCGACAGGCGGCGTTCGGTCAGGATGTGCTTTTCGCGCTCGTTGAGCGCGGCCATCGCCTGCATCAGCAGCTCGTGACGGACCTGTGCTTCCTCGTCGTCGGCAATGACCTCGTCGTGGAGCGGCGCGTCCGACTGTAGGAGGTCCATCCACTGGCTCTCGCCTTCGCCGTCGGCCGAGCGCAGCGGCGAGTTGAGCGAGCTGTCGCCGCCCATCGCCATGCGACGGTTCATGCTGACGACTTCCTCTTCGGTCACGCCCAGCTCGGTCGCGATCTTGGCGACGTTCTCGGGCGTCATGTCGCCTTCCTCGAACGCTTCGATCTGGTTCTTCATGCGGCGCAGGTTGAAGAACAGCTTCTTCTGCGCGGCGGTCGTGCCCATCTTCACCAGGCTCCACGAGCGCAGGATGAATTCCTGGATCGAGGCGCGAATCCACCACATGGCGTAGGTGGCGAGACGGAAGCCGCGATCGGGCTCGAACTTCTTCACGCCCTGCATCAGGCCGATATTGCCCTCGGAGATGAGTTCGGAGACGGGCAGGCCATAGCCGCGATAGCCCATCGCGATCTTGGCGACGAGGCGCAGGTGCGAGTTGACGAGGCGCGCGGCGGCGTCGGTGTCGCCGTGCTCCTTCCACGCCTTAGCCAGCATATATTCTTCCTCGGGTTCGAGGATCGGGAATTTCTTGATCTCGGCCAGATAGCGGTTGAGTCCATTCTCACCGCCGGTTGCCGGTATCGAAACTGCCCCGGTGCTCCGTGCCATTCTCACTCCTTTGCCAGCGCCCGACGAGCGCCTGGGTCGGCCCTCATAGCCTCGCCCTGCCTATACTCCAAGATTTTCCACCAGCGCCGCCATGTCCGACGGAAGGGCGCTGTCGAACGACAAACGGTCCTTGGTGACCGGGTGCGTGAAACCCAGACGCGCTGCGTGCAGGGCCTGTCGTCCGAAGCCCAGCTCTTTCAACAACGTGCGATGCGCCTTGCGGGTCCGTCCGTAAACCGGGTCGCCGACGAGCGGATGCCCGATCGAGGCCATGTGTACGCGGACCTGGTGCGTACGGCCCGTCTCGAGCCGGCATTCGACGAGGGTCGCATCCTTGAGAGGCGCAAGCCTGGTCCAATGTGTGACCGCGCGCTTTCCCCGACCGTCCTCGACGACCGCCATCTTCTTGCGGTTCTGCGTACTACGCGCGAGCGGCGCATCGACCGTGCCCTCGCTCTTGAGGATGTCGCCCGACGCGACGGCGAGATAGCGTCGATCGATGCTGTGCGCGGCGAACTGCCTGGCGAGCCCCTCGTGCGCGACGTCGGTCTTGGCCACCACGAGGAGACCCGACGTGTCCTTGTCGATGCGGTGGACGATCCCGGGCCGCGCGACCCCGCCGATCCCCGACAATTGGCCGACGCAGTGATGCAATAGCGCGTTGACGAGCGTGCCATCGCGATTGCCTGCCGCAGGGTGGACGACGAGGCCGGCGGGCTTGTCGACGACGAGGAGATGCTCGTCCTCGTAGGCGATGACCAGCGGGATGTCCTGAGGCGCCGCGTGGTGCGGCTCGGGCGCGGGAACCGACAGGGCGAAGGTTTCGTCGCCCTTCACCTTGGTCGCCGGATCGCGCAGCGCGCTGCCGTCGGGGCGGGCGAGACGGCCTTCCTTGACCAGCTTCTTGAGGCGTTCGCGCGAAAGGGTGGGGAGCGCTTCGGCGAGCGCGCGGTCGAGCCGCCAGCCCGCCTGGGCCGGCGTCATGGTGACGCTGATCGTGTCGCTTCCCCCCGTCATGCGCACGATATGGGCGCGCGCGCCGCGTGCTTCAATGGCGGGGCTTGCCTGTCCTGCGCCGATCCCCCATCACACGGGGCCATGACCGACAGCGATTTCGCGAGCCTGCTCTGCAGCCGCCTGTGCCACGACCTCCTATCCCCGGTAGGGGCGCTCAACAACGGGCTTGAACTGCTTGCCGACGAGACCGACCCGGCGATGCGCGACCAGGTGCTCGAGCTGCTCGCCGACAGCGCCCGGGCGACGGCGGACAAGCTCAAATTCTTCCGCCTCGCATTTGGCGCGGCCGGCGGCTTCGGAGCGATGATCGAGACGGGCGAGGCCCGCGAGGCGCTGGCCGGGCTGTTCGGCAAGGAAAAACGGATCGAGCTGGGTTGGATGGTGGCGGACGCCAAGCTGCCCAAGGATGCGGTCAAGCTGCTGCTCAACCTCGCGCTCATCGCGGGCGACGCACTCGTACGTGGCGGACAGCTCGACGTGGGCGCCGAGCGCGGCGAGAACGGGATCGAACTGGCGGTGCGCGCGGAAGGCCCGCGCCTGATCCTCGACCCCAGCCTGCGCGCCATGCTCGAGAGCGGGCCGGTCGCGGGGCAGGGCGAGGCCCGCACCGCCGCGGCGCAACTCGCTTTCTCGCTCGCGCACCAAGCCGGATCGGCAATCCGCCTGTCAGAACCCAGCGACACGATGCTCGTGATCGGGGTCACCATGCCGCAGCCCGACGGCATGATCGGCTGATCCGCGCCGGGTGGCATCGCTAACGCCGCTTTAACCCTTTGGCGTCAAGAAGGTCCTGCTAGCCAAGTCATTTGCGGGGCCGAAGGGTATGGAAGACCTCATTGCCGATTTCGTGGCGGAATGCCGGGAAATGCTCGAATCGCTGGGCGGGGAGATCGTCGCCTGGGAAGCCGAACCGCACGACCGTGCGCGGCTCGACTGCATTTTCCGCTTCGTCCACACCGTGAAGGGCAATTGCGGCTTTTTCGATTTTCCGCGTCTCGAGACGCTGAGCCACGCTGCCGAGGATGCGCTCGCCGACGTGCGCGCCGGTCGTCGCAGCGCCGACGCGGCGCTGGTCAGCGCGGTGCTCGCGGTCATCGACCGCATCGGCGAGATGATCGAGATCATCGAGCGCGGAGAGGCGCTGCCCGAAGGCTCCGACGGCGACCTCATCGCGGCGCTCGAGGAAGGGGCCGAAGCGCCCGTCGTCGAAACCGCGCCCACGCTCGAGACCGAAACGACGAGCGGGGGGCACGGCCAGGCCGCGCCGCGCACCATCCGCCTGTCCGTCGAACTGCTCGACCGCGTAATGAGCGGCGTGTCCGACATGGTCCTCGCCAGGAACGAACTCGCCCGCCGCCTCCGCGAGGCGCCCGAGGACGTTGCCGTTGCCGGCGCGTTCGAGCGCCTGTCTGGCATCATCGCCGAAATGCGCGACAGCATCACGCGCACCCGCATGCAGCGCATCGAGAACCTGTTCGTCGCGCTGCCGCGCATGGTGCGCGACCTGTCGAACGAACTCGACAAGCAGGTCATGATCGACATTGACGGGGGCGACGTCGAACTCGACCGCGAGATGATCGAGATGATCCGCGATCCACTGACGCACATCATCAGGAACGCCGTCGACCACGGGATCGAGAAACCCGCCGACCGCCTGGCCGCGGGCAAGCGCGAGATCGGGCTTCTCAAGGTATCGGCGCGCCAGTCGGGCAACCAGATCCTCATCGACATCGTCGACGACGGCAAGGGCATCGATGGCGATCGTCTTGTCGAAAAAGCTATTGCAAACAATGTTCTGGAGGCTGCTGCTGCGAGCGAGATGAGCGCGCGCGACAAGCTTGGTCTGATCTTCGAGGCTGGCCTGTCGACCGCCCAGGAAGTCACCGCCATTTCCGGTCGTGGGGTCGGGATGGACGTGGTCCGGTCCAACGTCGAGCGCATCGGCGGGATCGTCGAAGTCGATTCCACGCTCGGTGCGGGCACCCGCATGACGCTGCGCGTCCCGCTGACCCTGACCATCATTCCGGCACTGACCGTGTCGATCGGCGACCAGCATTTCGCAATTCCCCGCTCGGCGATCGAGGAGATCGTCCGCGCCAACGGGTCGAGCGTGACGCTTGAACGGATCGGCGGGGCAGGGGTAGCCACCATCCGCGGCCGCCGCGTTCCCGAGATCGCGCTGGCCGATGTCCTCCAGCTCCAGAGCGTGATGAAGGACGAGGAGCGCACGCTGGTCGTCATCCGTCCGGCGGGCGGCGACACTTATGCGCTCGCCGTCGACCGTATCCACGACCACGAGGAACTGGTGGTGAAGCCTGCCGCGCCTGCGGTGATGGGCACCGGCCTCTATGCCGGCACGACGCTCGCCGACGACGGCAGCCCGATCCTCCTGTTCGATCCGGCAGGCCTTGCCGAAGTCGGCGGGGTCAAGTTCGAGGCAGCCGAACGGGCGGGCCGGATCGCCGAAACGCAGGAAGCCGCCAACGATGATGCCGTCGAGGTGCTGCTGTTCCGCTCGCTCGGCGGGGAACGCCGCGCCATCCGTCTCGGCCTCGTCGACCGGATCGAGGAAGTCGACGTCGACTGCTTCTCCAGCGCGGCGGGCCAGCTTCGTGTCCAGCTGGGCGACCAGATCCTGCCGCTCGCGGGGATGGCCTCGCTCGATCAGCTGCCGGCTTCGGGACGCGTGCGCGTCTTCCGCCTCGGCGACGGCGACCAGGAACTTGGCTACGCGTTCGACGAGGTTCTGGAGCTCGACTCGCTCGATCACGAAATCACCCCGGCCGAGCATCAGGGCGAGGTGGAAGGCGTGACCTTGGTCGCGGGCAAGCCTGCCGAGCTGATCGACGTCCACTGGTTGTTCGCCGACCGCCTGCGCGCGGTCGCCGGCAAGCCCAAGCGCCAGCCGGTCTGCTGCCTGCCGTCCGACGACATGTGGATGCAGAACATGCTGCGCCCGATCGTCGAGGCCGCGGGCTACCGCGTCGTCAACGTCGGCAGCGACGAGGAATCGATCGCCGAACTGGTGGTCAGCACCGTCGATGCCGAATGGCCGCTGCCCAAGGAGCCGGGCGGGGCGACCGTCCTGCGCCTGCGCAACTCGGCCGACGGGGACGAGGAAAGCATCTATCGCTACGACCGCGCAGGCCTGCTGATGGCCCTAAAGACGGTCACTGCCGCCGGAGGGGCGAAATGAACGAACTGCTGCTGATCGTCTCGATCGCGGGGAGCCGCGTCGCGCTGCCCGCCGCCCAGGTCGAGAGCGTCATCGAACTCGATGCGCTGATCCCGGTGCCGCGCGCACCGCACCATGTCGCGGGCCTGTCGGCGCTGCGCAGCCGCGTGCTGACGGTGATCGACTGCCAGCGTTCGCTCGGGCTCGGCGAGACGACCTTCGAGGATGGCCGCATCCACGAGGCCGCGGTCGTCGAGATCGAAGGACACCATTATGCGCTGAGCGTCGATGCCGTGGAGGACGTCGTCGAGGCGCTGAGCGAGCCCAAGGAAGTCCGCGCCGCGATGGGCGAGGGCTGGGAACGCGTTTCCAAGGGCATGGTCGAGACCGAGGAGGGGCCGCTTCTCCTGGTGTCCATCGACGCCGTGATTTCCGGGCAGCCGCAAGTGGCTGCCGCTTAAGAGCTTGTTACCCTTTTTGCGCTAACAGTGACTGCAACACACCAAACCAAGGGCCGGTTATGAAAACCTGTTTGATCGTCGACGACTCCAAGGTGATCCGCAAGGTCGCCCGCCACATCCTCGAGACGCTGGAATTCCAGGTCGAGGAAGCCGGCGACGGCCGCGAAGCGCTGACGCATTGCGAAAGCAAGATGCCGGACGTCGTCCTGCTCGACTGGAACATGCCGGTGATGAGCGGGATGGAATTCCTCAAGCTGCTCCGCCAGTCGGGCCATTCCGACCAGCCCAAGGTCGTGTTCTGCACCACCGAGAACGACATGGCCCACATTCGTGCTGCGCTCGAGGCGGGTGCCGACGAATATGTGATGAAGCCGTTCGATCGCGAGACGCTCCACGTCAAGCTGCAGCTCGTCGGCGTCGCGTAAGGAGCCCCGCGATGGCCGGGCTCGCCGCCAAATTGCCCGATAGGCCCACGGCCGCGCGTCCGACCCGCCTGATGCTGGTCGACGATTCGATGGTCGCACGCGCGGTGCTCTCGCGCATGATCGCCGCCGCCCCCGAGTTCGAGATCGTCGGCGTCGCGGGCACTGCCGAGGACGCGCTGATCGCGCTTGGCGAAGTGCGTGTCGACATCGTCCTGCTCGACCTCGAGATGCCAGGTGCCGGCGGGCTCAAGCTGCTTCCCAAGATTCTCGAGGCCGCCCGCGGGGCGCAGGTCCTGATCGTCTCCTCGCTGGCCGAAGACGGCGCCGAAGAGACGGTGGCCGCGCTGGCGATGGGAGCGTCCGACACGCTGCCCAAGCCGGGCACTGGCCGCTTCAACGGACGCTTCTCCGAAATTCTGCTGGGACGACTTCGCGCGCTGGCCAGCGGTGCCAGGCGGGTCGAAAGCCCGGTCGCGCGGATCGAGCCGGGACCGCCGGTGCCGATGCGCCGCAAGATGCCCGACACCGAACTCGGACTGCTGATGATCGGCGCCTCGACCGGCGGTATCCATGCGCTCGGCACCTTTTTCGGCTCGATGCTGGGCAGGATCGGTGCGCCGATCCTCGTCACGCAGCATCTGCCCGAAGCGTTCATGGCCGTGTTCGCGCGTCAATTGTCGCAGGCCGCAGGGCGACCCGCCCATGTCGCGCGCGACGGCGACCGGCTTCGCGAGGACGAGATCTATGTCGCCCCCGGCGACCACCATCTCGAGGTGGTCGAGCGTAGCGGCACCTTGTTCGCGCGCCTGACCAACCAGCGCGTCTCGAGCGCCTGCCTTCCCTCGGTCGACCCGATGTTCGCCTCGGGCGGTGCCGCGCTCGGCGAGCGTGCGGTCGGTGTCGTGCTGACCGGCATGGGCCGCGACGGCCTCGAAGGTGCGACCAAGCTGGTCGCCTGCGGGGGCGCCGTGCTCGCGCAGGACGAGAAAAGCTGCGCGGTGTGGGGCATGCCGCGCGCGATTGCCGAAGCAGGACTGGCCGCGGCCGCCCTGCCGCCCGAAGAACTCGCGACCCTCGTCGCCAAACGGGCCGGAGGCCGTTGATGGAAGTTTCCGATAGCTCGAGCCGTATTCTTGCAGGGTTGCTCGAGGCGCGTACCGGACAGCAATTGACGATGAGCCGCCGCTGGCGGATCGAGACGGCCCTGTCGGCGCTCCTGCGCGAGCGCTCGATCGCCACGCTCGACGAACTCATCACGATCCTCGTCATGAACAAGGATCCCAAGCTCGCCGATGCGGTGGTCGAGGCTTTGCTCAACAACGAGACCTATTTCTTCCGCGACCGCGCGCCGTTCGACATGATCGGCCAGCGTTTCCTGCCCGAGATCGCCCAGCGCCGTCCGGACAAGCGCCTGCGCATCTGGTCGGCGGGCTGTTCGAGCGGCCAGGAAGCCTATTCGATCGCGATGATGCTCTCAGCCGACCCGCTGCGCTGGCAGGGCTGGACGTTCGACATTATCGGCACCGACGTGTCCGACGCCGTGATCTCCAAGGCCCGGCGTGCCCACTACACCCAGTTCGAAGTGCAGCGCGGGCTCGGCATCCAGGAAACCATCCGTTGGTTCGAGGAAGACGAGGACGGGTGGCAGGCGAACGAGAAGCTTCGCAAGATGGTCAAGTTCGAGGTGCGCAACATTCTCGATGCGCCGCCGATGGGCGGGCCGTTCGACCTCGTCTTGTGCCGCAACGTGCTGCTCTACCTCAACAACGAGCGGCGCCGTGCTGCCTTCGAGCGGATCTCGACGGTGATCGCGCCCGATGGGGGGCTGCTGCTGGGCGCGGGCGAGACGGTGATCGGCCAGACTGAGCGCTTCGCCGCCGACCGCGGGCATCGCGGACTTTACCGGCCAGTCGATCTAACCAGCCCCGAGGCCAAGCTTCTCGGCACTTGACCTTTTCCTCGCCATGATGTGGCAAGGAGCCGCCATGGACATGGTCGATCGCCCTTCGCCGAATTTCAACGAACGCCAGATGCCGGTGTCGATGATCGTGCTGCATTACACCGGCATGCCGACCGCCGAGGCGGCGCTCGAACGCATGACGGCAGCCTCCTCCGAGGTCTCGGCGCATTACTGCATCGATGAAGCCGGCACCGTCTACAGGCTGGTCGACGAGGAGCATCGCGCCTGGCACGCGGGCAAGAGCTACTGGCGCGGCATGAGCGATATCAACTCGGCAAGCGTCGGGATCGAACTGGTCAATCCGGGGCACGAATTCGGCTACCGCGCCTTCCCGGACGAGCAGATCGCCGCGCTGATCCCGCTGCTCGCCGACATCAAGGACCGCCACGGCATCAGTCGCGGCAACGTGGTCGGCCACTCGGACATCGCGCCCTCGCGCAAGGAGGATCCGGGCGAGCTGTTCCCCTGGTGGGAGCTGGCCAAGCGGCGCCTCGCGCTGCCCAGTCCGACGCGCGACCTGATGGACCCGTTCTGGACCGACGCCGGATTCCTCCTCGCGCTCGAGCGTTTCGGGTACGACGTCAAGGATGCGAAGGCGGCCGTGATCGCGTTCCAGCGCCGCTTCCGGCCCGACCTCATCGACGGGATCATCGATGGCGAATGCCGGGCGAAACTTCTCTCCCTCTTGCTGCCGCGGCCCCAATAGACCATATCGCAGGCGTCAGGAGGCCGGGCGACCGCGGCCCCGGTTCGCCGGGAACGAGGAAAGTCCGGGCACCACGCAACGACGGTGCCGGGTAACGCCCGGCGGCTTCGCCTTCGGGCGCGGTCAGGGACAGTGCCACAGAAAGCATTCCGCCCATCTTCGGGTGGGTCAGGGCGAAAGGGTGCGGTAAGAGCGCACCGCGCGTTCCGGCAACGGACGCGGCACGGTAAACCCCACCGGGTGCAAGACCGAATAGGGGCGGCACATGGGCCGGTTGCGGCTCGTCGCCCGGGTTGGTCGCTGGAGGCGAGGGGCGACCCTCGTCCGAGATGAATGGTCGCACAGCCCTTCGGGGCGGACAGAACCCGGCTTACAGGCCTCCTGACACCTGTTCGTCGACTTGGCTGGAACCGGCGCGCCTAGCGCCCTATTGAGGAAGACATGGCGCGCGCGAAGCGATCCGACGACTGGGGCTTTCCCCGCTGGCGACCCTACGGAGAGAAGGGGCGGGAGGCGGCAAAGCAGCGCCTGTGCGACCGGATCGGGTGCACCGAACCGGGCGACAAGCCTGCGCCCAAGGCGCCCAATAGCCCCGAGCGCTGGATGTTCTGCGAGCGGCACGCGGCCGAATACAACCGCAACTGGAACTATTTCGCGGGATTGACCGAGGAAGAAGCCGCCAAGCGCCGCGCTGAGGAAAAGGCGGGAAATGCCGGTTATCGCCAGCAGGCGCATTACCAGTGGGCCGGGCCGGGCGACGGCAGTTGGACGCGCGACGAAATGCGCGCCTTCGCCATTCTCGGGGTCGAGACCGACATGCCGTTTGCCGAGGTGCGCAAGGCCTACCGCGCGCTCGCCAAGAAGCTGCATCCCGACGTCAATCCCGGCGACGAAGAGGCGGCGGAGGAGTTCCGCAAGGTCCAGGCGGCTTACGACGTGCTCAAGAAATCCGAGGAGATGCGGCGCGAGCTGGGAGAGGTGGACCCCGACGCCGCCTAAGGATGGCGCATGAAGGTGCCCGCGACGTGGGCGACCGGCCGGTCGCGCTCGCCGGTGTGCACGATCCCCCGGACGAAGGCGATCGAGCGGGTCATCTTGTAACATTCGCACCGTGCGTAGAGCGTCTCGCCCGCAAAGGCAGGGCGCAGATAGTCGAGTCTGAGATCGACGGTCACGATCGGTTCGAACTTGCCGAGCTTGTGCCAGAGCGCGGAGCCCGCGCAGGTGTCGACCAGACTGATCATCGCGCCCGACGAGATGATATTTTCTTCGGGCACGCCGACGAGCTCGGGCCTGCCTTCCATTTCCAGTTCGACCCAGCCCTCGCCGCAGTCCGAGAATTCGAGTCCAATGGCCTTGCCGTGACCGAAACTGTGGACGAGTTCGAAGAACTTGCGGATCTCGAAACCGTCCTTGAGCAGCTTGAGCACTTCGGGCGGGATCAAAGTCATGCGGCCATCCGTGCCGCGGTCTCGCGGACCAGCGCGATCATGTTGGGGACTCCCTGGGTGCGGTTGGAAGACAGTTCGCGGGTCAGGTCGAACGGCTCGAGCGCGGCGGCGATGTCGGTCGCGGCGACCTCGGCCGCCTCCTTGTCCTGCACCGCGGCTAGCACCAGCGCGACCACGCCCTTGGTGATCGCGGCATTGCTGTCAGCGAGCCAGTGGAGGCGGCTGTCATCGGTGGTGGTGGGGTAGACCCACACGCTCGCCGAACAACCGCGCACCCTGGTGGCGTCGGTCTTCAGCGCATCGGGCATGGGATCGAGCTTGCGCCCGAGGTCGATCAGCAGGCGGTAGCGGTCCTCGCTGTCGAGGAATTCATACTCGGTTTGAAGATCGGTCAGGTCGGGCAAGCTGCTCATCGGGGCCGCCATAGCCAAGCTTGGAAGGCTCGCGCAATCGCTCGATCTCGGCGGCGAGGCTGTGGCCGTCCTCCACGGTGATCCGTTCGAGCACCTTGAGCCGGTCCGTGAGCGCCTCGACCTGATGCTCGAGGCGGCGGATCGCCGCGTCGTCCTGCATGGGTGCGGGCATGTGCTTGGGATGACGCGAACGCAGCCCCATCCGCTCTGCACCGAAGATCGCGGTCAGGAGCAATTTGAGCATCATCCAACCGAATACGATGGATACAATGATGACGACCATTTCGCTCGGGTCCATCAATCTACCTCCGGTGCGTTTTCGCGATGGTCGCTCAAGGTCTTCAGCGCGTCGATTTCCTTTTCGAGCTGCGAGGGCTTATCGGTGACGATCCGCTCGAGCGTCTCGAGCCGGTCGTGGACCGCCTCGAGCTGGCCGCGGAGCGCGGCGTTCTCGGCTTCTAGTGCCGCGGCGCGGGCATCGTCGCCCGGCTCGATGCCATTGCCCAGCGCGTCGCTGGTGGGATAGCCGTGCTTGATCTTGAACGCCTCGAGTGCGTACCAGCCGCCGACCGCGAGCAGGACGACCAGGAAAACGAAGAACATGGTGCCCGTCACGACGTCGTCTCGCGGGTGCTGAAGTCGGGACGCGACAGGGCGTCGGCAAGGTCGTCCTCGCGCGCATCCTTGAGCGCCTCGATCTCGCTGGCGAGGCGCGCGCCCTCGTCGGTGGCGATGCGTTCGAGCACGCGAACGCGCTTCTCGAGCTGTTCGATGCGGCGCAGTGCCTGGTCGTCGGGCGCGGCTGCCTTGACCATCCGCTCCCCATCGCCCTCATCGATCTCGTAGCCGTGCTTGGCGGCGATCCACTTGTTGACGATGGAGGCGGTCGTGCCGATGAGCACGATGCCGACGACCATGGTGAACGGATCCACTGAACTTACCCCCTTGGTGTCTTCTGACCCTAGCGCAGGTCGTCGATCTGCTGCGCGAGGACGCGGTTTTCGGTCGTCACGTAATGTTCGATGTCCGCCAGGCGCCGGTCGATGTCGCGAAAGCGGCTCTTGATCTGCTTGGCCGAACGCGACGGGTTGGCGCGCACGCCCTGCCAGAACTTCTTCTCGTCATCGGTCTCGACGGTCAGCTCGGGCGGACGCTTGGGCGCGATCATGCCGGCCATGATGTAGAGCGGAATCATCATGCCGCCCGACAGGAGCACAGAGGCGAGGAACATCATGCGCACGAGCGTGACGTCGAGCCCGGTATAATCGGCGATGCCGGCGTTCACGCCAAGGATCTTGCCTTCGTAGGGGTCGCGGTAGAACTTGGTGCGGCTGGTGTTGTTCATGGCGTCAGTCCTCGCGCGAGAGCAGGCGGTCGTGGCGGGCAAGCAGCTCGTCGGTCTTGCCGAGGAGGTTGCGCTCTTCGCGGAAATCGAGCTGCGGGCGGGCCGGCATGCACTTGTCGCGCCAGTCCGGGTTCTCCGCGGTCATGATGCGCTCGATCGTGCACAAGCGGTCGTCGAGCCGGCGCGCGGCCTCGTTGAGGTCGTCGAGCAGCTTCTCGTCGGGCTCGGTCAGCGTCGCCTGGCCCTTCCACTTCGTGATGTAGTGGAACACCAGCCAGGGCAGGCCGATGAAGATGCAGATGATGGCAAGAATGCCGGCAAAATCGTCCATGTTTCAACAATCCCCTTTGGCCCGTCGGGCCGTCAGTCGTTCTTCTTTTCGGCCATCCTGGCCTTCAAGGCGGCCAGCTCCTCGTCGACCTTGTCGGAGGCCTTGAGGTCCGCGAGTTCTTCTTCGAGGCTCTTGGGCCCTGACAAGGCGAGCGCATCGGCGCGCCCTTCGGCGAAATCGGCGCGCTTCTCGAGCATCTCGAAACGCGAGAAGGCGTCCTGGGTGCGGTTGCCGTGAAGCAATTCGCGCGCCTTGGCGCGGGTCACCGCGCTTTCCAGCCGCGAGGCGATCGCGTTCTGGCGGGCGCGTGCCTCGCGCAGCTTGGCCTGCAGCTTGGCAATGTCCGCCTCGTACTGCTTCAAGGTCTCGTCGATCTGGTCGATCTCTTCCTTGAGGCCGGCCGCCATGTCGGCAGCCTTCTGCCGCTCGATCAGCGCCTGCTTGGCAAGATCCTCGCGATCCTTCGACAGCGCCAGCTCGGCCTTCTCGGTCCAGCTGTCCTGCAGCTGGTCGAGGCGGGAGAGGGCGCGGCGCATTTCCTTGCCGTCGGCGATGGCGCGGGCGGCGGACGCGCGGACTTCGACCAGCGTCTCTTCCATCTCGAGGATGATCATGCGGATCATTCGCGCCGGATCCTCGGCGCGATCGAGAAGCTCGGTCATGTTGGCTGCGAAAATGTCCCTGGTGCGGGAGAAAATACCCATGGACGACTCCAATACGATCCCTGTCGACGGACACTATGCGAAAACCATGCCAAGGCATAGAAAATCACGCGAACGACGAAAAACCTCGTTTTTTCGACCAAATGCGGTGTGAAAAATCTTGCCAAATGGTGGGATTTGCCACCAAAGGTTGGGCATGGAGCGCGCCAATCAATTCGTAGGCCAGAGCCTTGCCTTTCTCGACGCCGTCGAGCGGGCGAGCCGTGCCGCGCCGCTCAACCGGCCGGTGCTCGTCATCGGCGAGCGCGGGACCGGCAAGGAGCTGATCGCCGAGCGCCTCCACCACTTGTCCTCGCGCTGGTCGGGCCCGCTGGTAACGATGAACTGCGCCGCGCTCCCCGAGACGCTGATCGAAGCCGAACTGTTCGGGCACGAGGCGGGCAGTTTCACCGGCGCCGCCAAGACCCGCGCGGGCCGTTTCGAGGAAGCCGACGGGGGCACGCTCTTCCTCGACGAACTGGCGACCCTGTCGAGCCCGGCGCAGGACCGGCTGCTGCGCGCGGTCGAATATGGCGAGATCACCCGCATCGGCGCCTCCAAGCCGGTCAGCGTCGACGTGCGTATCGTGGCGGCGACCAACGAACATCTGCCGACGCTGGTGGAGAGGGGGCACTTCCGCGCCGACCTGCTCGACCGGCTGAGTTTCGAGGTGGTGACGCTGCCGCCGCTCAGGGCGCGCGAGGGCGATATCGCCTTGCTCGCCGACCATTTCGGGCGCCGCATGGCGGTCGAGCTCGACTGGCCCAACTGGCCAGGCTTCTCCAAGCCCGCGCTGCACCGGCTCGAGACCTATGGCTGGCCGGGCAACGTTCGCGAATTGCGCAACGTGGTCGAGCGCGCCGTCTATCGCTGGGAGGATCCCGAACGCGAGGTCGAGAAGATCAATTTCGACCCGTTCCGCTCGCCCTGGTCGCCCACGCGGGTGCAGCCGATTGGCGCCGAGCCGGACGAGGATGACGAATTGCCGATGGCCGAAGCGGAGGCCGCAGCGCCCGCCGTCAGCCTCGAGACCGACGATTTCAAGACCTCGGTCGCCGACTACGAAGCGCAGCTGATCACCGCGGCGCTCGAGAAGAACCGCTACAACCAGCGCGCGACCGCCGAAGCGCTGGGGCTGAGCTACGACCAGCTGCGCCACGCCATCAAGCGGCTCAAGCTCAACGCTGACGCGGCCTGAGGCGCCCGTTACGACGCCGCAACGGCGTTGACTTGCAACGCGTGCACGCTAGGCGCGTTCATGAGACGAAACCCCATCCAACAGGAGACGCCTTCCCATGGCCTTTGAACTTCCCGAACTTCCCTACGCCAAGGACGCGCTGGGCGAGCACATGTCGGCCGAGACGCTCGATTACCATCACGGCAAGCATCACAAGGCCTATGTCGACAAGACCAACGGGATGGTGTCGGGGCATGATCACGACCTGTCGGGCGCGAGCCTGGTCGAGGTGATCCGCCACGCGCACAACAAGGGCGAGAAGGGCCTGTTCAACAATTCGGCGCAGATCTGGAACCACAGTTTCTTCTGGCAGTGCCTCGCACCCGCCGGCTCGACCAGCCCGTCGGGCGCGCTCAAGGAGCGGATCGATGCCGATTTCGGCGGTCACGAGGCGATGCTCGAGGCGCTGCAGACCGAAAGCGCCAACCACTTTGCGAGCGGTTGGGGCTGGCTGATCCTCAACAATGGCAAGCTCGAAGTGACGTCGCTCCATGACGCCGATACGCCGGTCGTCCACGGAATGACGCCGCTGCTGACGCTCGATGTGTGGGAGCACGCCTATTACATCGACTATCGCAACGCGCGCCCGGACTATCTTAAGAGCGTGCTCAACAACATTATCAACTGGGACTTCGTCGCGCAGAATCTCGACGGCAACGGCATCTCGCGTGCCGACCAGAACGCTTAGGCGTTCTTCAAGTCTGCCAACGGTTTGGGGCGGGTTCTTCGGAGCCCGCCCTTACTGTTTGAGGCGCTTGCCCGTGCGGAAGATCCACGCGATCGCCGCCAATGGGACGGCGATGGCAAGGCCCATGGCGAGGAGGCTGGTCCACAACGGCACGTCCTCGACCGAGTAGAAGGTCCAGCGATAGCCCGAGACGAGGTAGACGATCGGGTTGGCGAGCGTGACCGTGCGCCACGGCTCGGCGAGCGCTGCGACCGAGTAGAAGATGCCGCCAAGGAAGGTGAGCGGGGTCACCACGAGCAGCGGGATGAACTGCAACTGCTCGAAGCTGTTGGCGAGCAGGCCGATGAAAAAGCCCAACAGGCAGAAGCCGACCGAGATCAGCACCAGGAACAGCACCATCAACAGCGGGTGGTCGACCGTGACGTCGACGAACAGCGTCGCGGTGACGAGTGTCACCAGCGCGAGGATGACCGACTTGGTGACTGCCGCGCCGACATAGGCAGTGACCGTCTCGATGGGCGAGAGCGGTGCTGAGAGAATTTCGTAGATCGTGCCCGTAAACTTCGGAAAGTAGATGCCGAAACTGGCATTGGCGATGGACTGGGTGAGGACCGAGAGGAGTATGAGACCGGGCACGATGAAGCTACCAAAATCGATCCCCGCCATGTCGCTCATCCGGCTGCCGATGGCGCTGCCGAAGACGAGGAAATAGAGCGCGGTGGTAATGACGGGCGCGACCAGCGATTGCCACAGCGTGCGCCGCCAGCGGGCCATTTCGAAACGGTAGATGGCGCCGACGCCGCGCGGGTTCATGACCGGTCTCCCTGATGGACGAGGCTGACGAAGATGTCCTCGAGGCTCGACTGGCGCGTGGTTAGATCGCGCCAGGCGATGCCGAGCTCGTCGAGCTTGCGCATCAGCTGCGGGATGCCGGTCTCGGCGGCATGGCTGTCGAAGTCGTAACACAGCGTCGCGCCGTCATCGTCCAGGCGCAGCGACCAGTCCGACAGGCCGTCGGGAAGCGACGTCATGGGTTGGTCGAGGAACAGCTTGAAGGTGCGCCGGCCCAGCTGTGCCATCAGCTCGTCCTTGCGGCCCAGCGCGACCAGTTCGCCATTGGCGATGACGCCGACGCGGTCGGCCATTTCCTCGGCCTCCTCGATATAGTGGGTGGTGAGGATGATGGTGGTGCCGTCGGCCTGGAGCTTGCGCACCAGTTCCCACATGTCGCGGCGCAGTTCGACGTCGACGCCCGCGGTCGGCTCGTCGAGGAACAGGATGTCGGGCTGGTGCGAGAGCGCCTTGGCAATCATCACGCGGCGTTTCATCCCGCCCGACAGCTCCATCATGCGCGCCTTGCGCTTGTCCCACAGCGTCAGGCGTTTCAGGAGCTGCTCGAGATAGGCGTCGTCGCGCGGCTTGCCGAACAGGCCGCGCGAGAAGGCGACCGTGTCCCACACCGTCTCGAACGCGTCGGTCGTCAGTTCCTGCGGAACGAGGCCGATGCGGGTGCGCGCGGCGCGATAGTCGCCCTCGATGTCGTGGCCGAATACGGCGACGCTGCCGCCCGTCTTGGTGACGATGCCGCAGACGATCGAGATGAGTGTCGTCTTGCCCGCGCCGTTGGGGCCGAGCAGCGCGAAGATCTCGCCCTTGTCGATGGTGAGGTCGACGCCCTTGAGCGCCCGCGTGCCGCCCGCATAGGCCTTTTCGAGGCCTTCGATGGCGATCACCGTCTCGCTCATTGTTTCTCTTCCGCGTTGAGGCCGTGGCGCAGCAGCATCGGCATGTTGGCCGCGGCGAACAGGAAGGTGAGGGGGATCATCCCCCACATCTTGAAGCTGATCCAGAAGTCGGTCGAGCTGTTGCGCCAGACGATCTCGTTGAGCGCGGCCATGGCGAGGAAGAAGATCGACCAGTTGCGCGTGAGCTTGAGCCAGCCTTCTTCGGACAGGCCGGGATAGGCGGTGCCGAGCATGGCGCGCAGCAGGGGCTTGCCGTTGAGGACTCCGATCCCGAGCGCGATCCCGGCGAAGCTGTAGAAGAGGGTCGGCTTCAATTTGATGAAGGTTTCCGAGTGGAGCCAGATGGTGAGCCCGCCCATCACCAGTACGAGCACGGCCGAGATCAGCTGGAGCGTCGAGACATGGCGCACCGCGACATAGCTGATCGCCATCGCGGCGAGGATCGCGACCATGAACACGCCGGTGGCGATGAAGATGCCGAACTGGCTGTTGGCGACGAAGAAGAGGACCAGCGGTCCGAGGTCGAGCAGCAACTGCTTGCCGGGCGACAGCTTCTTCTTCTCCGCCTCGATCGCGGGGCCGGGATTGACGTCGCTCATGCGGGCGGAAGTCCTGCAATGGCGCGGGCGACCGCGCGCGGGTCGAAGGGACGCAGGTCGTCGACGCCTTCGCCGACGCCGATCGCGTGAATGGGAAGGCCGAACCTCTCGGCGGCCGCGACCAGCACGCCGCCGCGCGCGGTGCCGTCGAGCTTGGTCATGACGAGGCCAGTGACCCCGGCGCTCTCCTTGAATACCTCGATCTGGTTGAGCGCGTTCTGGCCTGTGGTCGCGTCGAGGACGAGGATGACGTCGTGGGGCGCCTCCTCGTTCAATTTGCCGAGCACGCGCCGAACCTTGGAGAGCTCCTCCATCAGGTGGCTCTTGTTCTGGAGGCGCCCGGCGGTGTCGACGATGAGGACGTCGATGCCCTGCGCGGTCGCTTGCTTGACCCCGTCCCAAACGAGGCCCGCGGCGTCCGAACCTTCCTTGCCGGCGATGACGGGCGCGCCGATCCGCTCGCCCCAGATCTGCAGTTGCTCGATCGCGGCGGCGCGGAACGTGTCGCCTGCTGCCAGCAGCACGCCGTAATCCTGCTCCTGGAGGAGGTGTCCGACCTTACCGATGGTTGTGGTCTTTCCCGACCCGTTGACCCCGATCACGAGGATTACGTGCGGCCGGGGAAATCCATAAATATCGAGGGGCTTGGCGACGGGAGCGAGGATCTTCTCGATTTCTTCGGCGAGGATCGTGCGCAGGCCGCGTTCGTCGAGCTGTTCGAACTTGCGCGCGGCAATCGCGTCGCGGATGCGCTTCGAGGCTTCGGGGCCGAGGTCGGAGGCGATCAGCGCTTCCTCGATATCGTCGAGGGTCGCTGTATCGAGCGCGGCCTTGCTGGTCAGCCCGGTCAGATTCTCCCCGACCCGGTCGGCAGTCTTCTTGAAGCCGCCGGTCAGGCGTTCGAGCCAACTCATTCGATGATCCCCACCAGTCCCTGTTCGTTCGCGTGCGTGATGCGTGCCCTGACGTAGGCACCGCGCGGCGCACCTTCAACAAGGATCGGCGCGAATTGGTCGGTATGGCCCTTGCCGCCATTTTCGATGAGCGCGGGGCGGAGCGTGCCGACCTGGCTTTGCAGCCATTTGGCGCGGTGGTCGGCGGCGCGTGCCCGCAGGGCGGCGGCGCGGGCCTTGATCGTCTCGCGCTCGAGCTGGGGCATCCGCGCGGCGGGCGTCATTTCGCGAGGGCTGAAGGGGAAGATATGCGCCGCGACGATGTCGCAATCCTCGATCAGTTCCAGCGTGTTACGGGCCATTTCCTCAGTTTCGGTGGGAAATCCCGCGATGAGGTCGGCGCCGATGCTCGCGCCGGGACGGGCGGCCTTGATCTTCTCGACGATGGCGACAGCCTGGGCGCGGCTATGGCGGCGCTTCATGCGCTTCAGGATCATGTCGTCGCCCGCCTGGAGCGAGAGATGGAAATGGGGGAGGAGGCGCGGTTCGCCCGCGACCAGCTCGTGAAGCGCGCCGTCCATCTCGATACTGTCGAGGCTGGAGAGGCGCAGGCGCTCCAGGCGTGGTTCGTCAGCGAGGAGGCGCTGGAGCAGGTCGCCGAGCTTGCGGCCGTCATCGTCGTAGCTGGTGATGTCGACGCCGGTGATCACGATTTCGCGCACCTCGCGATCGAGTTCGGCGGCGACCGCGCGGCGCACTACGTCATAGGGCAGCGAGCGGCTGTTCCCGCGCCCGTAGGGAATGGTGCAGAAGGTGCAGCGATGGTCGCAGCCGTTCTGGACGGCGACGAAACTGCGCACCTTGTTGCCGAAACCAGCGGCCACCGGATCGGCGGTTGCCGTCATGACGTCACTCGGCAAGTCCTTGGCGGCCTTAAGGATTTCCTGAAGTCGCAGCTTGTCTGCATTGCCGAGGATCGCGTCCACCTCGGGCATGGCGCGGAAGGTTTCCGGTTCGATCTGGGCGGCGCATCCGGTGACGAGGATGCGCGCATCGGGCGCGCTACGCCGGGCGCGGCGGATCTTCTGGCGCGTCTGGCGCACGGCTTCCGCGGTGACCGCACAGCTGTTGACGATGATCGTCTCGCCTTGCGCCCCGTCAGCCTCGATCGCGCGCTTCATCGTGGCGCTCTCGGCGAAGTTGAGGCGGCAACCGAGCGTGACCGTCTCGACTCTCACCGAAGCGTCTCGAGGTCGATCTTGCCGGTGAAGACGTGGGTCGCGGGGCCCTCCATCACGATCGGTTCGCCCGGGCTCCAGCTGATATGGAGCACGCCGCCCGGCATCTTCACGCGGACCGGCGAGGAGACGAGCCCGCGCCGGATGGCGGCAACCGCGCTCGCGCAGGCGCCGGTCCCGCACGCCAGCGTCAGGCCCGCACCGCGCTCGAAAGTACGGATCTTGAGCCCCTTGGCGGTGACCTTGGCGACGTTCACGTTGATCCGCTCGGGGAAGGCGGGGTCGACTTCGATCTGCGGCCCGATTTCGCCAAGCGGAACCTTGCCCGGCTTGTCGACGAAGAAGACGAGGTGGGGATTGCCGACATTGACCGCGTCGGGCGCCTCGAGTTCGTCCCAGGCGAGCGGCAGGGGATTGGTCGGAAAGGGGTCGGCGAGGGGAATCTCGTTCCATTCGAAGCGCGGCTCGCCCATTTCGACGCGCACCGTGCCCTCGAGCGCTTCGCCCTCGATCGGCCCGCCGGCCGTGTCGATCGCCGTCTCGCCGGTCAATGCGATCACGCAGCGCGCCGCGTTGCCGCAGGCGCTCGCGCTCGATCCGTCGGCGTTCCAGATGTCCATGCGCATGCGCTCCCCGCCGTTCGAAAGGCGGATGAGCTGGTCGCAACCGATGCCGTGACGACGATCGCACAGGCGGCGCGCCAAGGTGCCGTCGACCTCGATAGCTTCCTCGCGCGCGTCGAGGATCACGAAGTCGTTGCCCAATCCGTGCATCTTGTGGAAGGTGGTGGCCATCGCATGGCGACTTAGGGGCGCGGGCCTCCAAGGGCAATAAGCGAGGGGGACGAGAGTTGGACATGGATCGCCGCCGAGAGGCGCAGAAGATCATCGATTTCTGGTTCGACGAGGTCGGAAAGTCGCGCTGGTTCGCCAAGGATCCCGTGCTCGATGCCGACATCGCCAAGCGTTACGGCGCGCTGCGCGACGACGTTATTGCCTCGAACGGGGAGGGGTGGCGCGACGGGCCGCGCAGGCTACTGGCCGCGATCCTGATGCTCGACCAGTTCTCGCGCAACATTCATCGCGGCACGCCCGAGGCCTATGCCGCCGACCCGCTCGCGCGCCGCCTGACCCGCCGTGCGCTCGAGAAAGGCTGGGAGGAGCATTACGAACGCCCCTACCTGCAATTCCTCTACATGCCGCTGATGCATTCGGAGGATCTGGAGGACCAGGAGCGCTCGGTCGAACTGTTCGAACAGCTCGGCGATCCCCAACTGACGCGATTTGCCTATCTCCATCGCGACCAGATCAGGAATTTCGGGCGCTTCCCGGGGCGCAATGCCGCGCTGGGGCGCGAAAGCACGCCCGAAGAACAACTCGCGCTCGATGACGGAGCGAACTTCTGATCCTTGACGCGGGGCGCTCTCGCGCGTAGAGGCGCGCACGTCCCAAGGGATGACATATCTGCAAGCGCTGCGGCGCACGCTGGCCGACGAGGTTTCGTCCGCCGGCGTCGTTTGCGTTTTGACGGTGTCATACCCATGTAGGACACGATTGTTTTTGAGGAGAAGTGCGTGTTTGACAGCCTGAGCGATCGCCTGTCCGGCGTCTTCGACAAGCTCCGCGGTCGCGGGGCGCTGTCGGAGGCCGACGTGCGTGCGGCGATGCGCGAAGTGCGCGTTGCCCTGCTCGAGGCCGACGTCGCCCTTCCTGTCGCGCGCCAATTCGTCGAGGACGTCACCGAACGGGCGGTGGGCGAGGAAGTCATCCGCTCGGTCACGCCCGGTCAGATGGTCGTCAAGATCGTCCATGACGCGCTGGTCGACCTGCTGGGCGCGGACAGCAGCGAGCTGAACCTCGCGGCGAACCCGCCCGCCGTCATCATGATGGTCGGTCTCCAGGGCTCGGGTAAGACGACGACGACCGCCAAGATCGCCAAGCGGCTCGTCGAAAAGGACCGCAAGAAGGTCATGATGGCCAGCCTCGACGTCGCGCGTCCCGCGGCGCAGGAGCAGCTGGCCGTGCTGGGCGAGAAGGCCGGGGTCGACACGCTGCCGATCGTGGCGGGCCAGCAGCCGACCGACATTGCCAAGCGCGCGCTCCAGTCGGCCAAGCTCCAGGGCTACGACGTGCTGATGCTCGACACGGCGGGCCGCCTACACGTCGACACGCAGCTGATGGACGAGATGAAGGCGGTGGCGTCGGTCTCCTCGCCGGTGGAAACGCTGCTCGTGGTCGACAGCCTGACCGGCCAGGACGCGGTCAACGTCGCCAAGGGGTTCGGCGAGGAAGTCCCGCTGACCGGTGTCGTGCTGACCCGCATGGACGGCGATGCACGCGGCGGCGCGGCGCTCTCGATGCGCAAGGTCACCGGCAAGCCGATCAAGTTCGCAGGCACCGGCGAGGGCCTCGATGCCCTCGAGCCGTTCCATCCCGACCGCGTCGCGGGCCGCATCCTCGGCATGGGCGACGTCGTGTCGCTGGTCGAGAAGGCCGCCGAGACGGTCAAGATGGAGGACGCCGAGAAGCTTGCTCGCAAGATGGAGAAGGGCAAGTTCGACCTCGACGATTTGCGGCTCCAGATCAAGCAGATGCAGGCGATGGGCGGCCTCGGCGCGCTCGCCAAGATGATGCCCGGCATGAAGGGCATGAAGCAGGCCGGCGATGTCGACGAGAAGGCGCTCTCGCGCCTCGAGGCAATGATGAGCTCGATGACCTCCGAGGAGCGACAAAAGCCCAAGCTCATCAACGCCAAGCGCAAGATTCGCATCGCCAAGGGCTCGGGGACCACCGTTCAGGAGGTCAACAAGCTGTTGAAGATGCACCAGCAGATGGAAGGGGCGATGAAGAAGCTCAAGAAGATGGGCGGCTTCTCGAAACTTGCATCGATGTTCGGGGGCGGAATGCCGGGCGGGATGCCCGGCGCAGGAGGAGCGGGCCTCCCGGGGCTCGGCGGAGCACAGCTTCCGCCCGGTTTTGATGGTTTTTCGAAGAAATAACGACATTACTTTAGAAGGAAGATAATCATGGCAGTTGCAATTCGTCTCGCCCGTGGTGGCGCCAAGAAGCGGCCTTATTACCGCATCGTCGTGGCCGACAGCCGCAATTCGCGCGACGGTCGCTTCATCGAGCGCGTGGGTTCGTACAACCCGCTGCTCCAGAAGGACGATCCCGAGCGCGTGAAGCTCGACCAGGACCGTATCCGTCACTGGCTGTCGGTCGGCGCCCAGCCGTCGGACCGCGTGCTGCGCTTCCTCGATGCCGCCGGCATCATGGAGCGTCCGGCCCGCAACAACCCCAAGAAGGCCGAACCTGGCGCAAATGCGAAGGAGCGCCTCGAAGCCAAGGCCGCCAAGGAAGCCGAAGCGGCCGAAGCCGCTGCTGCCGCCGAAGCCGAGGCCAACGCCCCGGCCGAGGAAGAAGTGACCGAGGCTCCGGCCGAAGCTGCTGCCGAAGCGCCGGCCGAAGAGGCCAAGACCGAGGAAGCGCCGGCTGAGGAAGCCAAGGCCGAGGAAGCCCCGGCCGAGGAAGCCAAGGCCGAGGAAGCTCCGGCCGAAGACGCGGCCGAAGAAAAGGCCGAGTAAGACGCCATGAGGTCACCGGCGACGGAGAAGCGCGCCAAACGCGTCGCGCTTGCTGCCGTCGCCGGTGCCCATGGGGTGAAGGGCGAACTGCGCCTGAAGCTGTTCGCCGAGGGGCTCGACACGCTCGCTGCGCAACAGCACGTGTTCGTCGGCGAAACCGAGCGCAAGCTCGTCTCGGTACGCCCCGGCGGAAAGGTCGCCATCGCCCGCCTTGAAGGGGTTGGCGATCGCAGCGCTGCCGAAGCCCTGCGCGGATCGCTGGTCGAGATCGACCGCGGTGCGCTCCCTCCGCTCGAGGAGGGCGAATATTACCATGCCGACCTGATCGGGCTCCCTGTTGTCGATACGCACGGGGAGGCGGTCGGTCATGTCGTCGCGGTCGACAATTACGGCGCGAGCGACGTGGTCGAGATCGAGAAGGCGACCGGAAAGCGGTTCATGGTGCCGCTGACCGACAATGCAGTGCCCGAGTGGGACGCCGAGCGGCTCGTGGTCAACGCCGACTTCGTCGACTAACGCCAGATTTTCCGAGTTTTCGAAAGATCGTTGCGGATCGTGGTGCTCGCCACGCCGCCTTCGCCCATTGCGTGGCTGATCTGGTCGAGCCCGAGCACGACGTCGCCTGCGGCATAGAGGCCGGGCACGTTTGTGCGCTGGTGGCTGTCGACCGCGATGCACCCGTCGCCCTTCAATTCGGCATCGACCATCTCGGCCAGCGAGGTATGCGTATCCGACCCCAGCGCGGGGTAGAGGCTGTCAAAGCTCTGGAGCCTACCGCCTTCGACGCAAACGCAAATTTCCTTGTCGCCTGCGATCATCTCGGTGATCGGGCCGTCGACCAGTGTCACGCCCGCCTCGGCCAGCCTACGGCAATCCTCCGCCTCCATTTCGTGCGGCCCGTCGGGGGCAATCAGCGTGAGGTCGGCGGTGTAGCCGCGGATGAACAGCGTCTCCGCCGCCCCATGGTGTCCGGTTCCCACGATCGCGACCTTCTTGTCGGTTACTTCGTAGCCATCGCAGATCGGGCAATAGCGGATCAGCCCCTTCGCCATCGCCTCGTCATGGTCTTCTCGGGTGATCATCGGCGGGCGGCGATTGGTGACGCCGGTGGCAAGCAATACGGTCCTCGCCTGGAAGGCGCCCGAGCCCCATTCCGCGCAGAACAGGCCGCTTTCCTCGTCCCTCGTCAGCTTGGTGACGCGACCCGAGATGATCTCGGCGCCGTATTTCTGCGCCTGGCTCTTCATGCGCTGCAGGAGTTCCTTGCCGTTGATCCCGTCGGGAAAGCCCGCATGGTTGTGGCTGGTCGGGATCCAGCTGGCACGGCTGTCGCCGCCGTCGACGACCATGATGTCGAGATAATAGCGGGAGAGGTAGATAGCGGCGGTGAGCCCGGCCGGACCGCCGCCAACCACAAGGCAATCGAGGGGTTTGTCGCGCATGACAGGCTCAATCGCGCGCTTGGCCATTCGTTCCCGCTAAGCTAGGGCGCGCGCCATGACTTTTCGCGCGTCCGTCCTGACCCTTTATCCCGACATGTTCCCGGGACCGCTTGGCGTCAGCCTTGCAGGGCGCGCGCTCGAGGAGGACAAGTGGCGGCTCGACGTCACCAATATCCGCGACTTTGCCGCCGACAGGCACCGCACGGTCGACGACACGCCGGCCGGTGGGGGCGCGGGCATGGTGCTGCGCTGTGACGTCGTGGCGGCGGCGCTCGACAGCGTGGCGGACGGGCGGCCGGTGCTCGCCATGACGCCGCGCGGCAAGCCACTGACACAGGCGCGGGTGCGCACACTGGCGGCGGGCGAGGGGGCGATCGTCCTGTGCGGCCGCTTCGAAGGGTTCGACGAGCGATTGTTCGAGGCACGCGAGATCGAAGAGGTGTCGATCGGGGACTTCATCCTCTCGGGCGGAGAGCTTGCCGCGATGGTGCTGCTCGACGCTTGCATTCGCCTGCAGGGCGGGGTAATGGGCGCGGCCTCCAGCGGTGAGGAAGAGAGTTTCGAAGAGGGGCTTCTCGAATATCCGCACTATACCCGACCTGTCGAATGGGAAGGGCGCACGATCCCCGAAGTGCTGCGATCTGGGGATCATGCGAAGATTGCCGCTTGGCGCAAGGCAAGGGCGATTGAAGATACAAGGCTAAGGCGGCCTGACCTTTGGGAGCGTCATGGGGACGCTGCGGACGGGTCGCCCTCTGGTGCGCGGCGGAAAACACAGGATTAGAAGGCCATGAACCTCATCCAGACGCTCGAGCAGGAACAGATTGCCGAGCTTACCAAGGACAAGCAGATCCCGGAATTTCGCCCGGGCGACACGCTGCGCGTCGGCGTGCGCGTCGTCGAAGGCCAGCGCACCCGCGTCCAGAACTACGAGGGCGTCTGCATCGCCCGTTCAAACCGCGGCGTGAACTCGAACTTCACCGTTCGCAAGATTTCGTTCGGCGAGGGCGTCGAGCGCGTCTTCCCGCTCTATTCGCCGAACATCGACAGCATCACCGTGGTGCGCAAAGGCGCGGTCCGTCGCGCCAAGCTCTATTACCTGCGCGGTCGCACGGGTAAGTCGGCGCGCATCGCCGAGCGCAAGGACAACCGTCCGGCCAAGGAAAAGGCCGACGCGTAAGTCTTGGCGTATCGCTTGCCAGTTCAAGGGGCGTCCGGCATCACCGCCGGGCGCCCCTTTTCTTTTCACGTCCCCGAAGGAGCCATGACCGGATGCGCCTCTCTCTTCTTCTTGCCGCGACCGCGATGACGGTTGCCACCCCCGCACTCGCCGAGGACCTGACGCTCGAGCGCATCTTCGCCTCGCCGACGCTCGACGGGGGCGGCCAGCGGGGACTGGCTCTGTCGCCCGACGGCACGCTGATGACGATGCTCAAGCCCAGGCCGAACGACCGCCAGCGCTACGACCTGTGGGCGCTCGACACCGGTTCGGGCGAGTGGCGCATGCTGATCGACAGCGAGAAGGTCGGCAGCGGCGCCGAACTCAGCGAGGACGAGAAGATGCAGCGCGAGCGCAAGCGCATCGGTTCGCTGCGCGGGATCGTCTCCTACCAGTGGGCCCCCGACGGCAAATCGATTCTCGTCCCGCTCGACGGCGATCTCTATCTCGCGACGCTCGACGGCAAGGTCGTGCGATTGACCGAAACCGAGGCAAGCGAACTCAATCCCGCGATCAGCGAGGAGGGCGGGTACGTCTCGTTCGTACGCGACCGGCGCCTGTTCGTCGGGCCTGCCGACGGTAGCGAGGATCCCGTTCCGGTGACGCCGGTCGAGGACAGCGAGACGATCCACTGGGGCGAGGCCGAATTCGTCGCGCAGGAGGAAATGGACCGTTCGGACGGCTACTGGTGGGCGCCGGGCGACCGCCGTGTCGCGGTGGCGCGCTACGACGAGGCGCCGGTCGACATCGTCACCCGCACTCGCATCGGTGGCACCTCGACGACCACCTACGAACAGCGCTACCCGGCGGCAGGCACCGACAACGTTCTCATCGAACTGTGGGTGATCGAACCCGCGACCGGCGCGCGCACGAAGGTCGACCTCGGCGAAGACGCCGACATCTACCTCGCGCGCGTCGACTGGGCGCCCGACGGCAAGACGCTCTTCGTCCAGCGCGAGAACCGCGCGCAGACCCGGCTCGACATGCTGGCGGTCGATCCGGCGACTGGCGCGTCGAGCCTGCTGTTCAGCGAGACCGCTGCCGAGCGGCACTGGATCAACTTGTCCGACGCCTACGAATTCCTCGACGACGGGTCGCTCGTCTGGCGCTCCGAGCGCGACGGTTTCGGGCATCTCTACCTGCGCGGGGCCGACGGGAGCTGGCGACAGCTGACCCGCGGCGAGTGGGTCGTCTCCTCGCTCCTGGGCGTCGACGAGGAGGCCGGACGGCTCTATTTCGCCGGCAACCGCGAGACCGTGCTCGAGACGCACGCCTATGCGCTCGACTATCGCGATTCCGGCGCGGAGCCTGTCCGACTGACCGAGCAGGGGTTCACCCACATGGTGAAGATGGACGATGACGCCAAGGCGATGACCGTGAGCCGTTCGTCGCCCGATCAGCCGTGGCAGACCTATCTTGCCGATGCGAATGGCAAGCGGATCGCCTGGATCGACGAGAACCGGCTCGATGCCGACCATCCTTACGCGCCCTATCTCGACAGTCACCAGCCGACGCGTTTCGGGACGATCGAGGCCGAAGACGGGACGCCGCTCCACTATCGCATGATCCTCCCCGCGAACATGGAACCCGGGAAGCGCTATCCGGTTTTCTCGACCCACTATGGCGGGCCGCATGCGCAGACCGTCAAGCACATGTGGAGCGGGGCCATCGACCAGTGGCTCGCCGACCAGGGTTACATCGTGTTCGAACTCGACAATCGCGGCATGGCCTATCGCGGCGTCGCGTTCGAGCAGCCGATCTGGCGCGCGATGGGCAAGGTCGAGGTCGAGGATCAGAAACGCGGCCACGACTTTCTCAAGACGCTCGACTATGTCGACCCGGACCGCATCGCGATCCATGGCGGTTCATACGGTGGATACATGACCTTGAAGATGCTCGCGGCCAACCCGGGATTCTACGCCGCGGGGGTGGCGATAGCGCCCGTCTCGAAGTGGGAACTCTACGACACCTTCTACACCGAGCGGTACATGGGGGACCCGCGCGAGGTGCAGGCGGCCTATGACGCGTCGAGCACGTTCGCCGGCGCAGAGAAGATCGCCGATCCGCTGATCCTGATCCACGGGATGAGCGACGACAATGTCGTGTTCGACAACTCGACCGCGATGGCGGCGGCGCTGCAGGAAGCCAAGGTGCCGTTCGAGATGATGTTCTACCCCGGCTATACGCACCGCATTGCGGGCCCCAACATATCGGTGCACTTGTGGCGGACGATCATGAACTTCCTCGCGCGCAACGGGGTCGAGGGTGGCCCGCGCTAGGCGCCTTCCGCGCCCGCTCTTCCTCGCCCTGGCCGCGCTCCTCGTCACCGCGTCGATCGCGGTAGGCTTCCGGGCGCTCGTCAAGGCGCGCTGCCTTGCGGTGACGGGGCCGCTGGTCTGCCGCGTGGAGACACCGCAGCGGCGGGTGGCGCTGAGCTTCGACGACGGACCGTCGCCCCGCGGGGTCGAGGCGGTGTTGCCGCTCCTGGCGCGCCACCGGGCGCGGGCGACCTTCTTCGTCATCGGTCAAAGCGTCGAGGAGCATCCGGAGGCGACGAGGGCGATCGCCGAGGCCGGCCACGAGATCGGCAATCACAGCTTTTGGCATTCGCGCATGGTCGGGCTGGAGTCGCAGCCTTACCTCGAGGAACTCGAGCGCACCGACCTTGCACTGGCCCAGCTGGGGATCGCGAAGCCGCGCTGGATGCGCCCGCCCTACGGGGCGAAGTTCATCGGGCTGGGCGACGCGGTCGACGCGAACGGACAGACGATGGTCATGTGGGACGTCGAGGAGCCGAGCCGCGCCGACACTCCCGAGTCCTACGCACGCGACCTCCTGGCGCAGGTCCGCCCGGGCTCGATCATCCTCATCCATCCGATGAGCAGCCTGCGCGAGCTCGAACGCGAGGCCCTGCCGCTGGTTCTCGAGGGGCTCGACGCCGACGGCTACGAGATTGTGAGCGTCGGCGAATTGATCGACGGGCGCTGACCCTTGCGCGCAGGGCGTGTGGCCCTATGTGGAGCGCAACGATAAGCGGGAGTGAACGAATGGGTTACAAGGTCGTCGTCGTCGGCGCGACGGGCAATGTCGGGCGCGAACTGCTCGCCATCCTCGACGAACGCCAGTTTCCGGCGGACGAGATCGCCGCGGTCGCCTCGTCGCGCTCGGCGGGCGAGCGGATCACGGTCGGCGAGAGCGACAAGGAGCTGAAAGTCCGCAACATCGAGCATTTCGATTTTGCGGGTTGGGACATCGCGCTGTTCGCAGCGGGCTCCGAAGTGTCGAAGAAGTACGTGCCGATCGCCGCCAAGGCAGGCTGCACGGTGATTGACAATTCGTCGCTCTACCGCATGGACCCGGACGTGCCGCTGGTCGTGCCCGAGGTAAACCCGGAAGCGATCGACGGCTACAAGGCCAAGAACATCATCGCCAATCCCAATTGCTCGACCGCGCAGATGGTGGTGGCGCTCAAGCCGCTCCACGACCACGCGAAGATCAAGCGCATCGTGGTGGCGACCTACCAGTCTGTCTCGGGCGCCGGGAAGGGCGGGATGGACGAGTTGTTCCAGCAGTCGCGCGACATCTTCGTCGGCGATCCGGCCGCGCCCGAAATCTTCACCAAGCAGATCGCTTTCAATGTGATCCCGCACATCGACAGCTTCCTCGACGACGGATCGACCAAGGAAGAATGGAAGATGGTCGCCGAGACCAAGAAGATACTCGACCCCAAGGTGAAGGTGACCGCGACCTGCGTGCGCGTGCCGGTGTTCGTGGGGCATTCGGAAGCGGTCAACATCGAGTTCGAGAACGAGATATCGGCGGCGGAAGCTCAGGGCCTGCTGCGCGAGGCGCCGGGCGTGATGCTCGTCGACAAGCGCGAGGACGGCGGATACGTGACCCCGGTCGAATGCGTCGGCGACTATGCGACTTTCGTGTCCCGCGTGCGCGAGGACAGCACGGTCGACAACGGCCTGTCGCTTTGGTGCGTGTCGGACAATCTCAGGAAGGGTGCGGCGTTGAACGCGGTGCAGATCGCCGAACTGCTCGGCCGCCGCCACCTCCAGAAGGGCTGAGGACGAAGGCGTGGACGAACTCGGCCCCGCCATCGCGACCTGGTCGAAGCGCGTTATCGCCGGCATGGCCGTGCTGCTCGTCGTGGTGTGGATCGAGCCGAGCCTTGCGCCTGTGCTGTGGATCGCGGCGGGGGTCGGGTTCGGCGCGCTGGCGGGCCTGGTCGCGGCGCATTATGTCAGGAAGCGCAATTCATAGGAGGCGATGATGGGCGAGACGGTGACGGGCGGCTGCGCATGCGGTGCTGCGCGCTACGAGGTCGAGATCGAGGATCGCGACGCCTATCTGTGCCACTGCCGGATGTGCCAGCGCGCGAGCGGCAACATCTCGCTGGCGATGAAAAACGTGCTCAAGAACAAGCTCGACTGGAGGTCGGGGCCTGACTGGTACGAGAGCTCCCCCATCGCCAGGCGGCCCTATTGCGCGAAATGCGGAACCAGCCTCGGCTTCGCCTTCAACGAGGGCGACTATATGGACATCACGATCGCCACGCTCGACGCGCCCGAGGGTTTCACTCCGACGCATCATTTCGGCACGGAGCATCTCCACGAGGCCTGGCTCGATACGAGCGCCCTGCCGCGCAAGAAGACCACCGACTACCAGCCGCTGGTCGACCGCTGGATGGACGCGACGGGCAGTCTTCCCGAGTGAGCGAGATCGAGAGCCATTACTGGTCCGCCTCGGACGGGGTGGAGCTTCATTATCGCGCAATGGGCGAGGAGGGGGCGCCCGCGCTCATTCTCGTTCACGGCCTGTTTTCGGACAGCCTCGTCAACTGGATCAAGTATGGCCATGCCGGAAAGGTCGCCGATGCCGGGTATCGCGTCATCATGCCCGACCTGCGTGCGCATGGCCTGAGCGAAAGCAGCCACGATCCGGCGGCCTATCCAGATGGTGTCCTGGGCCGCGACCTGGCCGAGCTCGTCGAAACTCTGGGTCTTGAGGAATACGATCTCGGCGGCTTTTCGCTCGGCGCGCGAACCAGCGTGCAGGCAGTGGGACAGGGGCTGCTCCCCAAACGCGCCATGCTGATGGGGATGGGGCTCGAGGGCCTGACGGGCTGGGACAGGCGGCAGGCCTTCTTCATCGAGGCGATCGACGGGTTCGATACGGTCAAGCGCGGCGATCCGCACTTCATGGCCGTGAGCTTCATGAAGACGATGAAGATCGACCGGAAGGCCGCGCGGCTGCTCCTGCCCAGCTTCACCGACGCAAGGGCGCAGTGGCTCGACGCCTTCACCATGCCGACCGGGGTTATCTGCGGCACCGAGGATCAGGACAATGGTTCGGCGGAGGCGCTGGCCGACGCGCTGCCGGACGGGCGCTACATCGCGGTTCCGGGCACGCACATGTCCTCGGTCGCCAAGCCGGAACTCGGGGACGCCATCGTCGCTTTTCTGACATCGGCTTGATTTCGCGGGCGAACCGTTTCACCAACGCGCCCGCACCCTGTGCCCCTGTTCAGGAGAGAGACCCCGTGAAAAAGATTCTGACCGCCGTTTCACTGCCCGCCTTGGCCCTGAGCCTTGCCGGTTGCGCCACTTACGACCAGCCGGCACCCGAAATGGCTGCCGCTCCGGTTGTCGCGAGCGAGGACGCGCTTCCCTATCCGCTGACCACCGACGGTGCGCGGGCGTTCGTCGCCGCCGCCGAGAAGGACCTGTTCGAACTGCTCGACATCGCGGCGCGCGCGCAGTGGGTCAATTCGACCTACATCACCGACGACAGCGACCGCCTCGCTTCCTACTTCGGCACCATCCTTACCGAAAAGGGGGTCGACTACGCCTCGATGGCGGCGAAATATGCCGAAGTCGACGGGCTCGACTACGACACCGCTCGCAAGCTCAACATCATGCGCGGCAGCCTCGTTCTCGCCGCTCCGAGCCGTGACGGCGCGGCCGCCGAGCTCAACGACATTTCGACCAAGCTCGGCTCGCTCTACGGCAAGGGCAAGGCCGAACTCGACGGCAAGGAGATTGCCGGCGTCGATGCCGAGGAGATGATGGGGACGCTGCGCGATCCCGAGGATCTCAAGCAGCTGTGGAAAAGCTGGCACGAGAATGTCGGCCGCCCGATGAAGAGCGACTATGTCCGCATGGTCGAGATCGCCAACGAGGGCGCGCGCGAACTCGGTTACGCCGACACCGGCGCGATGTGGCGCTCGCAGTACGACATGAGCCCCGAGGAATTCTCGGCGATGTACGACCGGCTGTGGGCCGAGACCAAGCCGCTCTACGATGATCTGCATTGCTATGTGCGGAGCGAGTTGAGCGATTATTACGGCAACGACGTACAGGCCGCGACCGGCGCGATCCGCGCCGACCTGCTCGGCAACATGTGGGCGCAGGAGTGGGGCAACATCTACGACATCGTCGCCCCCGAAGGTGCGGGCGACATCGGCTACGACCTCACCGACCTCATCGTAAAGAGCGGGATGGACGAGCGCGAGATGGTCCGCGTGGGCGAGCGTTTCTACACCTCGATCGGGCTCGATCCGCTGCCCGCGAGCTTCTGGGAGAAGAGCCAGTTCACCAAGCCGCAGGACCGCGAGGTCGTGTGCCACGCGAGCGCCTGGGACGTCGACAATGTCGACGACTTGCGCATCAAGATGTGCATCAAGCGCAACGCCGACGACTTCGTGACCATCCATCACGAGCTCGGCCACAACTATTACCAGCGCGCCTATAACGGGCAGCCCTATTACTACCTCAATGGTGCCAATGACGGGTTCCACGAGGCGATCGGCGATTTCGTCGCACTGTCGGTGACGCCCGAATATCTCGTCCAGATCGGCCTCCTCGACAAGGACAAGGTCCCCAGCGCGGACAAGGATATCGGACTGCTTCTGCGCCAGGCGATGGATAAGGTCGCGTTCCTGCCGTTCGGTCTCTTGGTCGACAAGTGGCGTTGGGGCGTGTTCGACGGTTCGACCACCCCGGCCGAGTACGAGACAAGCTGGGTCGACTTGAAACAGCAGTACCAGGGGATCACCCCGCCGGTCGCACGTGACCCGCTGGTCGATTTCGATCCGGGTGCGAAGTACCACATTCCTGGCAACACGCCCTATGCGCGCTACTTCCTCGCCCGCATCCTCCAGTTCCAGTTCTACAAGGCCGCCTGCGACATGTCGGGCTGGGATGGCCCGCTTCACCGCTGCAGCTTCTACGGCAACAAGGAAGTCGGTGCACGGCTCGACGCGATGCTCAAGATGGGCGCATCCAAGCCCTGGCCCGACGCGCTCGAGGCCTTCACCGGCACGCGAGAGATGTCGGCCAAGCCGATGCTCGAATATTTCGCACCGCTCCATGCGTGGCTGAAGGACAAGAACAAGGGCAAGGACTGCGGCTGGTAGGACCCCGCCGGTTCGAACGAGAAAGGCTCCCCGGTGACGGGGAGCCTTTTTTCAGCCACGGCAGGCGCGATCAGTAGGCGATCGCGCCTGCCCGGATCTCGTCCTCTATCTCGTCGTCCCAGGTGCCGGGCTGCGTAAGCGCCGTCTCCTCGTCTTCCCCCACGCGACGGGCTCGATAGAATGCGCCGCCGACCGCTGTGGCCGCCGCCGCTCCGCCGATGACCGCCGCCGCGGCGCGCAGGGGATCCTTCGCAGTTTCCCCCACGTTGCGCGCCATTTTCGCGAGCGTCGCCTTGGTTCTGGTCATTTCTCTCTCCCTGTTGTCGCCCTTTCCCAACGTGAAAGAGGGCGTTCGCCGTTTCCGGCGCACGCCCTCTTATGTCTGCCGACCGATGGACAGCCGGCGATCCGGCCTCGCGACTAGCTTTCGATCTTCGAAAGCTCCTCGGCATTGTTTTCCTTGACCGCCTCGACGACGTCTTCCGGCGTCTTGCGCGACTTGGCAAACAGGAACGCGCCAGCACCGGCAGCGGCGGCAACGCCCGTGGCGATGGCGGCGCTGGTCTTCGGATTGTCGCGGATGGCGCGGTAGGTCTGGCCTGCAATGTCCTCACGCTGGGCGAGGCTCTGTTTCAGGCGGGTCGTCGCGCTGGTCTTGTAGGTCTGGTTCTTCTTTTCCATGCGGTGATACTCCCTCGTTACATTTGAGTTCGGAATACCAACGCACGAGCCGCCGGAGCGACCCTCGCTTCGTCGCAATACGAGGGTCGCTTCGGCTTGGAGTCAGAGCTGGGACAGTAGCGTATCGGCGCCCGAGACCGAGAAGTCGCCCGGTTCCTCGACGTTGAGCGACTTCACCACCCCGTCCTCGACGATCATCGAATAACGCTGCGAACGCTGGCCCATGCCAAATTTGGAGGCGTCCATGGTGAGGCCGAGCGCTTCGGCGAAGGCGCCGTTGCCGTCGGCCAGCGCGGTGATGTCCGACGACCCCTGGTCGCGGTTCCAGCTGCCCATCACGAACGCGTCGTTGACCGCGGTCACGGCGATCTCGTCGACGCCCTTGGCCTTGAGCTCGTCCGCTTTCTCGACATAGCCGGGCAAATGCTTGACCGAACAGGTCGGCGTGTAGGCGCCGGGGACCGCGAACAGCGCGACGGTCTTGCCCGCAAAGAAGCTGCCGGTGTTGACCGGCACGGGGCCTTCGGGGGTCGCCATCATCACGGTCACGTCCGGGATCTTGTCGCCGACTGAAATGGGCATGATCGAATATCTCCTAGGGGTGGGGGAGCGGTGGCGCGCCCCCTTCGTTGAGCCAACAGGCTTGCGTCACATGGGTTCCGATTGCGAGAAGGACAAGGATGGATCAACCGCGCTACCTCACCGGCCAGCTGCTGCTCGCCATGCCTGGCATGGGCGATCCCCGCTTCGAGCATGCGGTGATCCTGATGGCCGCGCATGACGAGGACGGTGCGATCGGGGTCGGCATCGGGCAGGTGCGCGCGGGGTTGACCTTGCGCGATCTGCTCAAGCAGCTCGAGATCGACCCGGGCGAAGCGCCGCCTGCACCGATCCATCATGGCGGTCCGGTCGAGCCGGGGCGCGGCTTCGTGCTCCATTCGAACGACTGGTCGGGACAGGACACGGTGGATGTCGCCGGACGGTGCGCGCTGACGGGGACGCAGGATGTGCTTCGCGCGATCGCCGAAGGGCGCGGGCCGAGCCGCTACATCGTCAGCCTCGGCTATGCCGGGTGGGACGGCGGACAGCTCGAGGAAGAACTGACCCACCATGGCTGGTTCGCGGCCCCGTCGAGCGAGGCGCTCCTGTTCGACCTCGACGCGGACGCGCGCTGGACCGCCGCCTTCAAGGCCCAGGGAATCGATCCCGCGCTGCTGGTGGGGGAGACGGGCGCGGCCTGAAGGTTTGCGCCGCACCGCGCAGTCGGCTAGGGCGCGCGGGACGAACAAGGGCCGACCGGCCCGACCAACTTTCCCAACGGAGTGGACGAGCGGTGAGCGACTATATCATCAAGGACATCGGGCTGGCGGAATATGGCCGCACCGAAATTACGATTGCCGAGACCGAGATGCCGGGCCTGATGGCCACGCGCGAGGAATATGCGGCCTCGCAGCCCTTGAAGGGTGCGCGCATCACCGGGTCGCTCCACATGACCATCCAGACCGCGGTCCTCATCGAGACGCTGGTCGCGCTCGGCGCTGAAGTGCGCTGGGCGAGCTGCAATATCTTCTCGACGCAGGATCATGCCGCCGCCGCGATCGCCGACCAGGGCATCCCGGTGTTCGCGGTCAAGGGCGAGACCTTGGGTGAATATTGGGACTATGTCGGCAAGATCTTCGACTGGGGCGACACGCCCTGCAACATGATCCTCGATGATGGCGGCGATGCCACCATGTTCGCGCTGTGGGGCGCGCGTATCGAGGCGGGCGAAAGCCTGCCCGCGCCGACCAACGAGGAAGAGCGCGAGTTCCAGCGCGCACTCAAGGAATTCATCGCCGCCAAGCCGGGCTACCTCACCGAGACGGTGAAGAGCATCAAGGGCGTTTCCGAAGAGACCACGACGGGCGTCAACCGTCTCTACCAGCTCGCCAAGCAGGGCAAGCTTCCCTTCCCGGCGATCAACGTCAACGACAGCGTCACCAAGTCGAAGTTCGACAACAAGTATGGCTGCAAGGAAAGCCTCGTCGACGGCATCCGCCGCGGTACCGACGTGATGATGGCCGGCAAGGTCGCCTGTGTCGCGGGCTACGGCGATGTCGGCAAGGGTTCGGCTGCCTCGCTGCGCGGTGCCGGCGCGCGCGTCATCGTGACCGAGATCGATCCGATCTGCGCGCTGCAGGCGGCGATGGACGGGTTCGAGGTCGTGACGATGGAACAGGCCGCGCCGCGCGCCGACATCTTCGTCACCACCACGGGCAACAAGGACGTCATCACCGTCGATCACGTGCGCGCGATGAAGGACATGGCGATCGTCGGCAATATCGGCCACTTCGACAACGAGATCCAGGTCGAGGCGCTCGAGAATTTCAAGTGGACCGAGGTCAAGCCGCAGGTCGACCTGATCGAGAAACCCGACGGCAAGCGCATTATCCTTCTCTCGAAGGGACGCCTGCTCAACCTCGGCAATGCGACCGGCCACCCCAGCTTCGTGATGAGCGCGAGCTTCACCAACCAGGTGCTCGCCCAGATCGAACTGTTCCGCCAAGCCGACAAGTATGACAACACGGTCCACGTGCTGCCCAAGCATCTCGACGAGAAGGTCGCCAAGCTGCACCTTGAGAAGCTCAACGTCGAACTGTCGAAGCTGTCGCAGGAGCAGGCCGATTATATCGGCGTTTCGACCGAGGGGCCGTACAAGCCCGAGCATTACCGCTATTGATCTCTCATCGAGGGGTCGAAAAAGGCGAGCGGGAGCGGGATATCTCCGCTTCCGCTTTTCTTTTGCCCTCATTATGACCGTTGGCGTGATGGGTAGAGCGGGCAAGCGGTGATGCAGGCGGACACGACCTCGATCACGCTGCTCATCGCGGCGGTCTGGGTGGCAGTGGCGGCGGCCTTGCTGGTCGTCTCGGGACGCCGCATCTCGAGGGCCAACAAGCTGGTCGAAGCCGCTCGCTCGCTCGCGGGTCTCCTCGCTGCGGCCCCGGTCCGTCCTCTCATCGTTGACCCGTCGGGCGCGATCGAGGTCGACGACACGCTGGTGCGCATGCTCGGCGTCGAAGGCCGCCCTAAGACCATTCGCGAAATCGCTGCGGGCGCGGGCGTGTCACGCGAGGACACGGACGAACTCGAGACGCTGATCGAGGAAGCGCGCCTGTCGGGCGAACCGATGACGACCCACGTGATCGCCGAGCGACCCAAGCGCGTGTTCGAAGTGACCGGCATGCTGGCGCCGCGTCCCGCCCGCGAGGGCACGATGCTCCTCTGGTTCGCCGACGCGAGTCAGGCGGAGGAGCAGCGCCGCCGGCTCGCCTCGCGGCTCGAGCAGACCGAAAACGCTCTCGACAGTCTGACCCAGCTGATCGAGAGCGCGCCTTTTCCGATGTGGTATCGCGGGCCCGACCTTGCGCTGGGTCTCGTCAACGCGGCGTTCGTGGCGGCGGTCGAGGCCGATACGGCTGCCGACGTCATCGCGCGCGGGGCGGAGCTGATCGACGGGGCAGGCGACGAGAGCGCCCGCGCCGGGGCGGTCACCGCGCTCGAAAACGGCAAGCCCTACGTGCGCACGCAGCCCGCGACGCTGGGCGGCGAGCGGCGCATGCTCAAGATCGTCGATGTCCCGCTGGCCTCGGGCGCGGTCGCGGGGTTCGCGCTCGACGTCCAGGACCTCGAGGACGCGCGGTTCGAACTGTCGCAATACATCCAGTCCCAACGCGACTTGTCGGATCGCATGGCCGCCGGTGCGGCTCAGTTCGATGCCGACCGGCGCCTGTCTTTCTACAACCGTCCCTTCGCGGCGATGGCCGGGATCGACATGGAAGAGCTCGACCAGCGGCCCGAGTTCGATCGCGTGATTGAACAGATGCGTGAGGAGGGCCGCACCCCGGAAGTGCGCGACTTCCCCGCGTGGAAGACCGAGCGGCGCGCCTGGTTCACCGCCACCGAGGAGATGATCGAGGAGGACTGGATCCTCGCCAATGGCGATCACCTGCGCGTGGTCGGCCAGCCGCTGCCCGACGGCGGACTGCGCGTGATTCTCGAGGACCGCACCGAACAGGTTCGGCTCGCCTCGGCCCGCGACACGCTGCTGCGCGTGCGCACGGCGACGTTCGACAATCTGTTCGAAGTCATCAGCGTGTTCGCCTCGGACGGGCGGCTCTATCTGTGGAACCGGCTGTTCGTCGACCTGTGGGAGCTGGACGAGGCGTGGCTGAGCGAGCATCCGCGCGTCGACGAGCTGGTGCCGCTGATGGCCAAGACGCTCAAGAATCCCGAGGATGCCGGGCAGATTCGCGAACTCGTCCGTTCGACCACCAGCGGGCGCAAGGAAAGCGAGGGGAGGATCGATTTCGCCGACGGGCGCACCTTCGCCTTCGCCGCGGTCCCGCTACCCGACGGCAATGCGCTGTTCACGCTGATCGACGTCACCGACAGCACGCGCATCCAGGCGGCGCTGCGCGAACGTGCGCACGCGCTCGAGGAAGCCGACAAGGTCAAGACCGACTTCGTCGCAAACATGAGCTACGAATTGCGCACGCCGCTGACCTCGATCGGCGGGTTCGCCGAGATGCTCGAACAAGGCTATGCGGGCGATCTTGCGCCGTCCGCCAAGGACTATGTCGGCGCGATCCTGGAATCGGTCGAGCGCCTGTCGCGGCTGATCGACAACGTGCTCGACCTCACACGCACCGAGGAAGGCGGGCTGTCGATCGACCGCGAGAGGGTCGACATGGCGGGCCTGTGCCGCGCCGCCTTGTCGTCGGCCGAGAAGGGCGCGCGCGAGAAGGGCCAGTCGATCGAAGTCGATATCGCCGAGGACACGGGCGTCGTGATCGGCGACGACAAGCGCCTGCGCGAGGCGGTCGACCACTTGCTGCGCAATTCCATCGCCTATGCGGGAGAGGGCGCGACCATCGCGCTGCGCACGCGCGGGAGCGAAAACGAAGTGGAGGTCAGCGTCGCCGATGACGGTCCCGGGATCGATGCCGGGGAGCAGGCGCGCGTGTTCGACCGCTTCCACAAGGCCGCCGATCATCCCACGCGCGGCGAGACAGCGCTGGGGCTCGGCTTGCCGCTGACCCGCCAGTTCGTCGAGGCGCATGGCGGCACGGTCGACCTCGTTTCCACGCCGGGCGAGGGTACGATGGTGACGTTGCACATTCCGCGCGGAACCGCCGCGTGAAACTGGCCGATGAAGCCGAAACCCGTGCGCTGGGCGCGAAGGTGGCGCGGCTGCTCCAGCCCGGCGACGTCATCACCCTGCAGGGGCCGCTGGGCGCTGGAAAGACGAGTTTCGCGCGCGGGCTGATCGAAGCGCTCGGGCATGAGGGCGAGGTGCCGAGCCCGAGTTTCGCGATCGTCCAGCCCTACGATCATCTCGATCTGCCGGTCTGGCACGTCGACCTTTACCGGCTCGAGGATCCGTCCGAGCTTGAGGAACTCGGCCTCGATGCGACCGAGGACAGTGTCCTGCTCGTCGAATGGCCGGAAATGGCGGGCCGGTGGGACCATGCGCTGCAACTGGAAATCGCAATCGACGAGGCACTCGGCGCGCGGCGCTTGACAGCCCATGTGCCGCCCGGTTGGAAGACCCGATGGCCTCCCCGATGATCCCACCCGAATCCACCCCTGTTTTCCTCGCTGCGGCAGGCTGGGGCGATGCCGCCGTCTCGCCGCTGGCTGGCGATGCGAGCTTTCGCCGGTATTTCCGTGTCGACCACCCGGCCCACGGTCGCGCGGTGCTGATGGACGCACCGCCCGAACATGAAGATTCGCGTCCCTTCATCGCCATCGCCGAACATCTCGATGCGCAGGGGTTGCGCGCGCCGCGCATCCTCGCGCGCGATCTCGAGAAGGGGCTGTTGCTGCTCGAGGATTTCGGCGACCGCCGCGTCGGACCGGTGCTGGCCGAGGATGCGGGCGAGGAGCGCGCCATCTACGAGGCCGCGGTCGATACGCTCGTCGCGCTCGGCAAGAAGCCGCTTCCGCAGGGCCTCGCGCCCTATGACGAGGAAGCGCTGGTGCGCGAGGTGATGCTGTTTCCCGACTGGTATGCCGACGCGGTCGAGATGCCGCCGGTCGCGGCCGAGGCCTATCTGGAAGCGTGGAGAGCGGCTTGGCCGGGCGTCCTAGCGCGCTCCGCGGCGCATCCGGTGCTGGTACTGCGCGACTATCACGCCGACAATTTGATGTTGCTCGACGAGGGTGGGCTGGGGCTGCTCGACTTCCAGGACGCGCTTGCCGGCCACCCGGCCTACGATCTTGTGTCTCTGCTCCAGGATGCGCGGCGCGACGTCTCGCCCGCGCTCGAACGCGCGATGCTCGACCGCTACATGGACAAGGCCGCGATTGCGGACCGCGAGACGTTCGAGGCCGACTACCAGCTGCTCGGCGCGCAGCGGAACACCAAGATCCTCGGCATCTTCACCCGTCTGTGGAAGCGCGACGGTAAGCCGCATTACCTTTCGCTGCAGCCGCGTGTGTGGGGGCTGCTCGAACGCAATCTCGCGCATCCCGCGGTCGCTCCGGTCGCAGACTGGTTCGAAGCCCATGTCCCCGAGGCGCAGCGTGCCGCCGCATGGAAAGACGAGGCATGAGCGCCGCCAATCGCAAGCGGGCGCTTTCGCTGCGTCCCGGCGTCAAGGCCGAAGTGCCCAGGAGCGCGATGGTCATGGCGGCCGGGCTCGGCAAGCGCATGCGCCCGCTCACGGTCACGCGGCCCAAGCCGCTGGTCGACCTCGCGGGCAAGCCAATGATCGACCATGTCTTCGACCGGCTGCGCGCGGCCGGTGTCGGGCAGGCCGTAGTCAACGTCCATTATCTTCCCGATGCGCTCGAGGGACACCTTGAGACGGTCGAGGGGCTCGACATTTCGGTGTCTGACGAGCGCGACCTGCTGCTGGAGACAGGCGGGGGCCTCAAGAAGGCGCTTCCACTGATCGAGAGCGATCCGTTCATTTCGGTCAACAGCGACAATTTCTGGCTCGACGGGCCGAGCGACAGCCTGAAGCTGCTCGCCGCGCATTGGGACGAAAAAGCGATGGACGCGCTCCTGCTCCTCGTTCCGCACGCGCGCGCGTTCAACCATGCCGGGCGCGGCGACTTCCATCTCGACACCAAGGGTCGGGTGAGCCGCCGCGGGCGCAACAAGATCGCGCCCTACGTCTTCACCGGCATCCAGATCGTCTCCAAGCGGCTGTTGCGCGACGCGCCCGACGGGCCCTTCTCGACCAACGTCCTGTGGGACCGCGCGATCGAGGAAGGGCGGCTTTACGGAACCGTTCACCAGGGCCTCTGGTTCGACGTCGGACGCCCGCAATCGATCCTCGATACCGAGGCCGTGCTGCGCGATGAGTAGGCCCGAGGGCCGACCCACCGTCTCCTCGATCGCTGCGCATCGCAGCTTTGCCGACGCGCTCGCCGCAGGACTGCTGCGGCGCTTTTCCAGGGACCCGATGGGGCTGGCGCGCGGGCGCATTCTCCTGCCCACCAACCGCGCGGTGCGCACGGTGCGCGACGCCTTCGTGCGCGCCTCGGGCGACGGGCTGCTGCTGCCGAGGCTGGTCCCGATCGGCGATCCCGATCTCGACGAGCGGATCGGGGCGGCGCTCGACCCGGCCGATGCGACCGACCCGCTTGCCCCCGCGGTCGCGCCGGTCGAACGCGACCTCAAGCTCGCCGCGATGCTGATCGAGGGAGGGAGGGCACCGGTCGAGGCGATCCGTCAGGCTGGCGAACTCGGGCGCACGCTCGACCAGCTCGAAATCGAAGGGGTAACGCCGCGCCAGGTGCGCCAGCTCGCCGCAGACGCGCCCGAACTCGACGCGTACTGGCAGAAATTGCTCGACCAGCTCGCCCTCGTCTTCGATCGCTGGCCCGCCGAGCTGGAAGCGATGGGGCGCATCAGCCTCGCGGAACGACGCAATCGCCTGCTGGGCCGCCTGTCGGAGCGCTGGACGACCGCGCCGCCCGACGGCTTCACGATCGCGGCGGGCATCACCACGACCGCGCCCGCAGTGGCGGGTCTGCTGGCGACGGTCGCCCGGCTTCCACAAGGCGAAGTCATCCTCCCGGCGCTCGCCATGGCGCGCGAGATGCCTGCCGAGGAATGGGACGCGCTGATCCCCGAAAAGGGGCGGCCCGCGCTGACCCACCCGCAATACCACCTGCGCCTGCTGCTCGACCGGATGGGCGTCGCGCGCGAGGAAGTCACGGCGTGGAAGGCTGGCGGGCTCGCGGCCGCACCTGCCGTGCGCGCGCGGGCAGTCGCGCACGCGATGGCGGGAGCGGATTTCACCCACAAATGGGTCGAGCTCGCGCCTCCCGAGCGGCGCCTGACGGGCGTCAAGGCGATGGAACTGGCCGATCCCGCGGCCGAAGCCATGGCCATCGCGATCGCGCTGCGCGAGGCGGTCGAGACGCCCGAACGCACGGCGGCGCTGGTGACGCCCGATCGCGGGCTCGCCAAGCGCGTGTCGGCGCTGCTCGAACGCTGGGACATCGACGCCGACGACAGCGCCGGTACGCCGCTGGTCGCGACGCCGGTCGGGACATTGGCGCTGGGCCTTCTCGAAACCGTGGCCGAGAATTTCGCGCCGGTCCCGGTGCTGGCGCTGCTCAAGCATCCGCTGGTCGGCGGCGAGGGCGAGGCGCGCGGGAACTGGCTGCGCGATGCCCGCGCGCTCGACCTGAAGCTGCGCGGGCCGAGGCCGGGCGAGGGGCTCGAGGGGCTCGACCGCCATTTCGGCGATCTCGACGCGTGGCAGCGCGTACGCCCGCTGCTGGAGCAGGTTGCGGCCCTGTTTCCCGAGGAAGCGAGTCTCTCGGCAAGTGCCAAGGCACTGCGCGAGGCGCTCGAATTGCTGGCGGGCGAGAATGCTTGGCGCGGACCGGCCGGCCGCGATCTCGGGCAACTCGTCGCCGAAATCGAACAGGCGCAGGACGCCGCGCGCATCACGGTCGAGCGGCGCGACCTCGCCGCGCTCTGGCGCGATCGCATGGCGGGCCTGTCTGTGCGCCCTCCTTATGGCGGCCATCCGCGCATCTCGATCTGGGGCTTGCTCGAAGCGCGCCTACAGCAGGCCGACCTGATGATCTTGGGCGGGCTCAACGAGGGCAATTGGCCGCCGTCGGCCAGTCCGGATCCGTGGCTCGCACCGCGCCTACGCCACGATCTCGGGCTCCCGGGACTCGATTATCGGACCGGACTGTCGGCGCACGACTTCATCAGCGCGCTCGGCGCCCCGCGCGTCCTCCTGACCCGGGCGCTGCGCGACGGGCGCGCGCCGACGGTCGCCTCGCGCTTCTGGCTCCGCCTGCAGGCGATGACCGGAGGGCTTGCGCGCGAGCATCGCATCGAACGGCTCGCCGCCGCGATCGACACGCCTGCCAAGTTCAAGCCCGTCGGGCGCCCCGAGCCCGCGCCCCCCGCGAGCGAGCGTCCGCGCACGATCTGGGTAACCGAGGTCGACCGCCTGAAAGGCGATCCCTTCGCCTTCTACGCCAAGGCGATGCTCGGGCTGCGCAGCCTCGATCCGGTCGATAGCGACCACCATGCCGCGTGGAAGGGCACCGCGGTGCACGACGTGCTCGAGCGCTGGCTCAAGGAAGACGGGTGCGACCCGGCGCGGCTGGATGCGCGGGTCGAGGAACTGCTCGCCGACCAGGCGCTGCACCCGATGTTGCGCGCCTTATGGGAGCCGCGGCTCGTCGAAGCGATCGGCTGGATCAAGGAACAGGTGGAGGAGGACCGCGCGAAGGGCCGCGAGCCTATGGCGGCCGAGATGATCGGCGAGCGCTCGATCGGCGGGGTGACTTTGAAGGGCAAAGTCGACCGCATCGATACGCTGCCGGGCGGCGGGCTAGCGATCATCGATTACAAGACCGGCCAGCCACCCAAGATGGAGGCGATCCGCGGCGGGTTTGCGCTCCAGTTGGGACTATTGGGACTGATTGCAGAGGCCGGCGGGTTCGTGAAGGGCAGCCCGCAGGCGCATGAATATTGGTCGCTCGCCAAGCGCTACGGAAGGATCGGATTTCGCGCGCTTGCCGACGACAAGGATCCGCAGGGCTTCCTCGACGAAGCCGCGCACCATTTCATCGAGCTTGCGGAGAAATACCTGACCGGCGGCGCACCGTTCACGGCGAAACTCAACCCGGCCTATGCGCCTTATGGCGACTATGACCAGCTGATGCGCCTCGAAGAATGGTACGGGCGCTCGTGAACGGGTCAGTCGTCCTTCTTGGCGCCGGGCTTCTTGCGACGATTGGCGTAGAGCAGGGCCGCCGCGATCGCTGCCGAGCCGATCCCGACGGCCACGCCAGCCTTCTTCAGCTTTGCGTTGCGGTCCTTCTTGGCGTCGTCGCTCATCGTCGTCCTCGTGAAATCGGTGGGGTGAAGGGCGATGTAGCCCGCTTTGCCGCCCGCGCAACCCCCCAGCCGGAGACGATGCGATGAGCCGCCGCTGGAAGCAGTTGCCGACCCTCGAAGGGAACCAGGCGCTCGCGACCGATCCTGAGATCCACGCCGCGCTGTCGGCGTCGGCGGGAACGGGCAAGACCCACGTGCTCACCTCGCGCGTGCTGCGGCTGCTGCTGGGCGGGGTGGCGCCGGAATCGATCCTGTGCGTGACCTTCACCAAGGCGGCGGCCGCCGAAATGGCCAACCGCATCGGCATGCGTCTCGCGAGCTGGGCGCGGCTGAGCGATGCCAAGCTGGACATAGAACTGACGGCACTCGGCGAACCCCACGATGCGCCGACGCGCGAGCGGGCGCGGCGCCTGTTTGCGGCCGTGCTTGAGGCGCCGGGCGGCCTTCGCATCCAGACGGTGCATGCCTTCTCGCAAATGCTCCTTTCGGCCTTCCCGGCGGAAGCGGGGATTGCCTCGGGGCTGGAACCGCTCGACGAACGCGGCGAGGAGGATCTGGTGCGCCGCACACTGGCCGACGTGGCGTCGGACGCGGCCTCTTCCCCGCTTCCCGCCGACCGGCAGTTCCTCGAAGACCTCAAGGCGCTGAGCCTGAGGCTCGGCGAACAGGGCGCACAGGACTATCTGCGCGCCGCCGCACGGCATGGCGACGCGCTCGACCGCTTGCCCGCCGACGAAGAGATCGAAGGGAGCTTGCGCGACCTAGTCGGATTGCCCGAAGGCGATCTGGACGCGTGGCTCGCCGAATGCTGTCACGATGACCGCTTCGACCGTGCGCTGTGCGAACGGCTGATCGCGGTCAATCGCGACTGGGGGACCAAGACGGGCGATGCGGTCGTCGAACGGATGACCGCCTGGCTCGACCTGCCGCACGGCGAGCGGATGGCGGGCCTTGCCGAAATGGCCAAGGGCGTCGTCACGCAGGAAGGCCTCCCCGCCAAGTCACAGAAGGACCAGGAGGCGGCGCAGGCGCTGGCCGACCGCTGTGCGGAGCTTCAAGGCATGATGGCGCGTGCAGGGCTTGTCGCGGCGCAGGCGGCGGGGCTGCGCGCCGGGAGGCGGTTCGCGCGCGCTTATGCGGCGGCCAAGCGCGGGGCAGGGGTCGCGGATTTCGACGACCTCATCCGCTGGACCAAGGCGCTGCTCGCGCAGGACGGGATCGGCGACTGGGTGCGCTACAAGCTTGACGCGCGCATCGACCATGTCCTCGTGGACGAGGCGCAGGACACCAATGCCGACCAGTGGTCGATCATCCGCGCGATGGTCGACGAATTTTTCTCGGGGCTCGACGAAGCCGAAGGTCGCTGGCGCACCCTGTTCATGGTCGGCGACTTCAAGCAGGCGATCTACGGGTTCCAGGGCACCGATCCGCACCAGTTTCTCGCCGTGCGCGAGGAGTTCAAACGCAAGGCCGAAGCGCTCATGCAGGCTGCGGGCGAGGAGGACGAGCCGCGCACCTTCGCAGATCTCTCGATCGCCAAGAGCTATCGTTCCGCCGCACCGATCCTTGCGCTTACCGACCAGGTCGTCGCCGAACTGGGGCACGACGCGCTGGGGCTGCCCGAGCCGCCACCACCCCACGTCGCCGCCGATACCGACCTCAAGGGCCGTGTAGAGCTGTGGCCCGCCTTCGCGATCGAGGACGAGGAAGAGGGCGACAGCGAGGGCGAGGAGCGCTGGATGGACCTGCGCGATCGCAAGTTCGCCGACGCGCTCGCCGGGGCGATCAAGGCGATGGTCGATGGACAAAGCGGGGCCGCGCCCGTCCCGCCGGGCGACATCCTCGTCCTACTGCGCAAGCGCAGCGAACTCGCTTCGCTGATCGTCGCGCGTCTTTACAGCGCGCAGGTTCCGGTGGCGGGCGTCGACCGCCTGTTCCTGTCGCGTCCGCTCGCGGTACGCGACCTCGTCGCGGCGATGGCCTTCGCCTCGCAGCCCAATGACGATTTGACGCTCGCCTGCCTGCTGACCTCGCCGCTGATCGGGTGGGACCAGGATCAGCTCTACGATCTCGCGAAAAATAGAGGGAAAGTCCCGTTGTGGCGCGTGCTGCGCGACCGCAAGGCGGAGTTCTCGGAAGCCCATGCAGCCCTGTCCGGACTGCTTGCGGCGGCAGACTACCTCCCGCCCTCGGCCTATCTCGAACGTATATTGTCGGGGCCGCTACAGGGGCGGCGCAAATTGCTCGCGCGGCTCGGCGAGGAAGCGCGCGACCCGATCGACGAATTGCTCGCCTCGGCGCTCGATTTCGAGGCGAGCGAGACGGGATCGCTCGACCGCTTTCTCCACTGGCTTTCGGGCAGCGACGTCGAGGTCAAGCGCGAGGCGGGCGAGGCGGGCAACGCGGTCCGGGTGATGACCGTCCACGGCGCCAAGGGGCTCGAGGCCCCGGTCGTGATCCTTGCCGATGCAGCCTACGACCCCGCCAAGATGGGGATGACGGGCACGCAGGTAACATTGCCCTTGCCCGAGATCGGCGAAATCCCGTTCGTGCGTCCGCGCAAGGAAGAGCGCTGTCCGCCGTTCGACGTGGCGATGGACGGGCTCAAGGAGGCCGAGCGCCAAGAGCATTGGCGTCTTCTTTACGTTGCCCTGACCCGCGCGGCGCGGCGACTGATCGTGACCGGAACCGCGCCCAAGGGTGGCAAGGACCTGCCCGCCGACAGCTGGCTTTCCGTAGTCACCCGCGCGATGATGGCGGCCGGGGCCCATCCGCTCATCGCGCCGTGGGGCGCGGGCGGGCTGATGCTCGAGGGCGGGCACAAGGCGGGCAAGGAGGCCAAGGCTCGCCGCGACCTCGATGCGCCGAGCCGTCCCGACTGGCTCGACCGCGCCGCCCCGCCCGAAGCGCGCCCGCCGCGCCCGCTCGCACCCTCGGCGATCGACGGGGAGAACACCGAGACTTTCCCGCCGCCGAGCCCTGACGATCTCGTCGCTGCCAGGCGCGGCATTCTCGTCCATGCGCTGCTGGAGCGGCTCCCACCCGTTGCACCGGACAGCAGGCGAAAAGCGGCACTGGCATGGCTCGAACATTCCGCCGGAGTCGAAGAGACGGGTCGGCGCGAGGACATGGCCGACGCCGCGCTGGCCGTCATCGAGGATCCTGCGCTCGCCGACCTGTTCGGCCCGCACTCGCTCGCCGAGGCACCGATCGCGGCGACGCTCGAGGACGGGCGCGTGATCGCCGGCACTGCCGATCGGCTGCTGGTCGCAGGGGAGCGGATCGTCGTCGTCGACTTCAAGACCGGGCGGTTCGTTCCGCAAACGATCACGGACGCGCCGCGCGCCCACGTTGCACAGATGGAGGCCTATGCGGCAGCACTCCGGCGCATCTTTCCGGGCCGGACGGTCGAAGCGCGCCTGCTCTACACCGCGGGTCCCAAGAGTCTTTCCGTCCCGACTTGAGCCGGAGCGGCAACGCCCCCATATGCGTTGGCGAACCGATATTTGCTGAAAGGATCATCATGGCGACCAAAGCCGTCACCGACCAGAATTTCGAAAGCGACGTCCTCTCGTCCGACAAGCCCGTCCTCGTGGATTTCTGGGCCGAATGGTGTGGTCCGTGTCGCATGATCGCGCCGGCGCTCGAGGAAATCAGCGAGGCTCTGGGCGAGAAGGTGACTATCGCCAAGATCAACATCGATGAGAATCCGGAGACTCCGGGCAAGTATGGCGTGCGCGGCATCCCCACGATGCTTCTCTTCAAGAACGGGGAGGCCGTCGCGCAGAAGGTCGGTGCAGCCCCGCGCGGCGCGATCCAGGAGTGGCTCGAAGGCCAGCTCTGAGCCGATTCGAGGGCCGCTAAGGGCCTGCAATCGATTGACGAAGAGGGGGCGCGATCCTACATCGCGCCCCGTCTTTCACGCGCGCGGGCGCATGGAAGCGCTTGTCCTTGCCCGCGCCGCATAGGGAAATTTCATGTTCGCCAACCTTGCCAAGTCCATTTTCGGTTCGGCCAACGACCGCCATGTCGCCAAGCTTCAGCGGATCGTCGACCGGATCAACGCCTTCGAGCCGACCATCGAGGCGCTGACCGATGAAGAACTGACCGACCAGACCCGCAAGTTCCGCGAACGCCTCGAGGGCGGCGAGACGCTCGACGACCTGCTTCCCGAAGCCTTCGCGACCGTCCGCGAGGCGGCCAAGCGCACGCTCGGCCAGCGCCACTACGACGTCCAGATGATCGGCGGCATCGCGCTCCATCGCGGCGAGATCGCCGAGATGCGCACGGGCGAGGGCAAGACGCTGGTCGCCACGCTCGCAGCCTATCTCAACGCGCTGCCCGGCAAGGGCGTTCACGTCGTCACCGTCAACGATTACCTCGCCACCCGCGACGCGGAGTGGATGGGGCAGATCTACCGCTTCTTGGGCCTGACGGTCGGCACGATCGTGCCCAACCTGTCGGATCAGCAGCGCCGCGACGCCTACGCCGCCGATATTACCTACGCGACCAACAACGAACTCGGCTTCGACTATCTTCGCGACAATATGAAGATGAGCCGCAAGCAGATGGTGCAGCCGCCCTTCAATTTCGCGATCGTCGACGAGGTCGATTCGATCCTGATCGACGAGGCGCGCACCCCGCTCATCATCTCCGGCCCGACCGACGACAAGGCCGACCTCTACACGGCGGTCGATCTGCTCGTGAAGCGGCTCGAGCCGGCCGACTACGAGCAGGACGAGAAGCAGCGCAGCGTCGTCCTGACCGAGGAAGGCACCGAAAAGGTCGAGCGCCTGCTCGAAGCCGAGGGGTTGATCGAGGGCGGCAACCTCTACGACGTCGCCAACACGCAAGTCGTCCATCACGTCAATCAGGCGCTCAAGGCCAACGTCCAGTTCAAGAAGGACACGGATTACATCGTCAAGGACGACAAGGTCGTCATCATCGACGAGTTCACCGGCCGCATGATGGACGGACGCCGCTGGTCCGACGGTCTCCACCAGGCGGTCGAAGCCAAGGAAGGCGTCCAGATCCAGCCCGAGAACCAGACACTCGCCTCGATCACCTTCCAGAACTATTTCCGCATGTACCCCAAGCTGTCCGGTATGACGGGGACCGCGCTCACCGAGGCGCCCGAATTCTTCGACATCTACAAGATGCACGTCACCTCGATCCCGACCCATGTCGAGGTGCAGCGGGTCGACGAGGACGATGAATTCTACAAGAATATCAAGGACAAGTTCGCCGCTATTGCGAAAGAGATCAAGCATCGCCAGCAGCTCGGTCAGCCCGTGCTGGTGGGCACGGTTTCGATCGAGAAGTCCGAGATGCTGTCCGAATTCCTCCAGCAGGAGGGGATCGAGCACAAGGTCCTGAACGCGCGTTTTCACGAGACCGAGGCGCATATCGTCGCGCAGGCGGGCCGGATCGGTGCGGTCACCGTGTCGACCAACATGGCCGGCCGCGGCACCGACATCCAGCTCGGTGGCAACGTCGAGTTCCGCGTCGACGACGAGCTTGCCGACATGGAAGAAGGCCCCCAGCGCGATGCCGCAATCGAGCGCATCAAGGCCGAGGTCGAGGCCGAGCGCCAGAAGGTCCGCGAACTGGGCGGCCTGTTCGTGCTCGGCACCGAGCGCCACGAGAGCCGCCGCATCGACAACCAGCTGCGCGGCCGTTCGGGTCGCCAGGGCGATCCGGGTCTGTCGCGCTTCTACCTCTCGCTTGACGACGATTTGCTCCGCATCTTCGGGCCGCAGACCGCCTTCGCGCGCCTGATGAACAAGAATCTGGAAGATGGGGAGGCGATCACCCACCCGTGGATTTCCAAGGCGATCGAGACCGCGCAGAAGAAGGTCGAGGCGCGCAACTACGACATCCGCAAGCAGGTCGTCGAATATGATGACGTCATGAACGACCAGCGCAAGGTGATCTACGCCCAGCGCGAGGAAGTGATGGACGCCGACCATGTCTCCGACGTGGTCGAGGACATGCGCGCCGACACGATTGCGGGCCTCGTCACCCACAGCTGCCCGCCGGGGAGTTTCCCCGAGCAGTGGGACATTGCCGGCCTCAAGGAAGGTGTCGCCGACGTGCTTGGCATGGACGTCCCGATCGAACAGTGGACCGAGGAAGAGGAGGTCGACCAGGAGATCTTCGTCCAGCGCCTCGCCGACCTGTGCGACCAGCAAATGAAGGCGAAGCTCGACGGGCTGGAACATTCGCGCTGGCAGGATGCCGAAAAGTCGGTGCTGCTCCAGGCGATCGACCATAACTGGAAGGAACATCTGGCGACGCTCGACGCCCTGCGCCAGTCCATCGGCCTGAGGTCCTATGCCCAGAAGAAGCCGATCGACGAGTACAAGCAGGAAGCGTTCATGCTGTTCGAGCGACTGCTGGTGACGATCCGCGAGGAAGTGACCCGCACGCTGATGCGTGCGCGCATCGAGGTCGAGCCGCCCGTCGCGCCGCCGCCTCCGCCGCCGCTGCCCGATTTCATCACCTCGCACATCGACCCCTTCTCGGGTGATGACGACAGCGCTGACATCGACGCCGAGACCGGCGCGATCCTGTCGAGCCTGCCGCCGCGCCAGACTCCGCGACCGGAATTGCCGGAAGACAAGCTTCGCGAAGGCGCGATGCCCGCGCCCGAAAGCCGCAACGCTCCGTGTCCTTGTGGCTCGGGACGCAAGTACAAGCATTGCCACGGCGCTCTCGTCTGAGGATTGAAGTCATGATCGATCGCACTGCGCTTCGTCGGGTCTATCGGGCGGAGGAGAACGCGCTCGTCCACAAGCGGATCGAGGAAGCGCGCCTCTCCGAAGGCCAGCGGCGCGAAGCTGCGGCAATGGCGCGCAGCCTCGTCTCGGCGGTCCGCGAACACAAGGCGGCCGGGATCGATGCCTTCATGCAGGCCTACGACCTCGGATCCGACGAGGGGATCGCACTGATGTGCCTCGCCGAAGCACTGCTGCGCGTTCCCGATGCCGAAACCGCCGACGACCTTATTGCCGACAAGCTGGCCGGCCCCGACTGGGCCGAGAAGATGGGGCGATCCAAGTCGACCTTCGTCAACGCGGCGACCTTCTCGCTGCTGCTGACGGGCGAAGTGCTCGAAGCCGCCAACGACCGCAGTTCGAACTGGCAGGCCGCCATCGGCCGAGCGGTCGGGCGCCTCGGCGAACCGGTCATCCGCACCGCGGTCAATCAAGCGATGAAGATCCTTGGCAAGCAGTTCGTGTTCGGCCGCACGATCGACGAAGCCTTGAAGCGCGCAAAACCCGAGCGAAAGCGCGGCATCCAACACAGTTTCGACATGCTCGGCGAGGCGGCCAAGACGTTTTCGGACGCCAAGCGCTATGCCGCCGCGTACGAGGCCGCGATCGACCGGCTCGGCACCGAAGCGCGCGACGAGCCCGGCTTCAAGGCCTCGCCCGGCATCTCGGTCAAGTTGTCGGCGCTCCACCCGCGCTACGAATGGAGCCATGCCGAGGAAGCCAAGGCCGTGATCGTGCCGGTGCTGCGCGCGCTATGCGTCAAGGCGGCCGCAGCGGACGTCCACCTGACGGTCGACGCTGAAGAGGCCGACCGGCTCGAGCTCTCGCTCGACATCATCGAGGCGATCGCGAGCGACGACGCGTTGTTCGAAGGCGGTTGGGAAGGCTTCGGTCTTGCCATCCAGGCCTACCAGAAACGCGGGATCGAGACGGTCCGCTGGGCAGCCGAACTCGCACGCAAGCATGGCCGCAAAGTGTTCGTTCGCCTCGTCAAGGGCGCCTATTGGGACACCGAGATCAAGGCGGCGCAAGTCGCGGGGCTGGGCGACTATCCGGTCTTCACCCGCAAGATCGCGACCGACGTCTCCTATCTCGCCTGCGCCAGGGAACTGCTCGCCGCAAGCGACGCCATCTACCCGGCGTTCGCGACCCACAACGCCAACACGATCGCCGCAATCAAGGCGCTCGCGGGCCCACGCAAGGGTGCACCCGGGTTCGAGTTCCAGCGGCTCCACGGCATGGGCGCCGAGCTTTACGACGAACTCGCCAAGCTCGAGGAAGGAATCGGCGAGGCGGCGACCCCGGTGCGCATCTACGCGCCCGTCGGCAGCCACAAGGAGCTGCTCGCCTACCTCGTGCGCCGCCTGCTCGAGAACGGTGCCAATTCCTCCTTCGTCAATCGCGTGGCCGACGAGAACCTGGACGTCGAGGAGCTGGTGCGCGATCCGGTCAGCGAGCTCGAGATGCTCGAACCCAAGCGCAATCCGATGATCCCGCTGCCCGACGAGATCTTCGGCCCCGGCCGCAAGAACAGTGCGGGTCTCGACCTGTCCGATCCCCTCAAGCGCGACGAGATCATGGCGCGTCTGAAGTCGCTTTCGAGCGCGACCTACGAAGCGATTCCGACCGAACCGGCGGTAGGCGAGCATCCCATCCGCCGCATCACCAGCCCGCACGACGACCGGATCGAGGTCGGCATCGCGCACGAGGCGACCGAAGGCGCGATCGACCGCGCCATGGCCGCCGCGGCCGAAGCGCAGCGCGACTGGGACGCGTTGGGCGGCGAGGAGCGTGCACGGCGCCTCGATCGCGCTGCCGACCTGTTCGAGGCGCATCGCGACACGCTCTTCTCGCTGTGCATTCGCGAGGCGGGCAAGACGCTTCCCGATGCGATCCTCGAGGTTCGCGAGGCGATCGACTTCCTGCGTTATTACGCCTCCGAGGCGCGCGCCAAGTTCACCCATGCGACCCCGCTGCCGGGGCCGACCGGCGAGCATAACGAGCTGCGCCTACATGGACGCGGCGTGTGGGTGTGCATCTCGCCGTGGAATTTTCCGCTGGCGATCTTCACCGGTCCCGTGGCTGCGGCGCTCGCGGCGGGCAACGCGGTGATGGCCAAGCCCGCCGAACAGACCCCGCTGATCGCGGCCAAGGCGATCGAGTTGATGCACGAGGCGGGTATTCCCAAGGCCGTGTGCCAGCTGATGCCCGGCGACGGGCGCGTCGGCGGCTTGCTGACCGGCCACCCACTGACCGCCGGCGTGGCCTTCACCGGCTCGACCGACACGGCGCGCCTGATCGCCCGCTCGCTCGCGGAACGCTCTTCGGGTCCGATCGTCCCGCTGATTGCCGAGACCGGCGGACAGAACGCAATGATCGTCGACAGCTCCGCGCTCCCCGAACAGGTGACGCGCGATGTCGTGGCGTCGTCGTTCCAGTCGGCGGGCCAGCGCTGCTCGGCGTTGCGCGTCCTCTACATCCAGGACGACGTCGCCGACGACATGATCCGCATGATCGGCGGCGCGATGGAGGCGCTCCATATCGGCGATCCGCGAGAACTCGACACCGATGTCGGCCCGGTCATCGATGCCGCCGCGCGCCAGGCGCTGCGCCGTCACCTCGACTGGCTCGACCACCACGCCAAGCGCATCATGCGCCGTGACATTCCGGAGGAAATGGACGCGTTCGGCTATTTCGTGCCGCCTGCGATGTACGAGATCGAAGCGCTCGACCAGCTGACGAGCGAGAATTTCGGGCCGATCCTCCACGTCATCCGCTGGAAGGCGGGCGAGCTCGACAAGGTGATCGGCCAGATCAACGCGACCGGTTACGGCCTCACCCTCGGCCTGCAGAGCCGGATCGAGAGCACGCGCCGCTACGTCGAGGCCAATGCGCGGGTCGGCAACCTGTACGTTAACCGCAACCAGATCGGCGCGGTGGTCGAAAGCCAGCCATTCGGTGGCGAAGGCCTGTCGGGCACCGGTCCCAAGGCGGGCGGCCCGCATTATGTCGAGCGCTTCGCGACCGAGCGCGTGACCTGCATCGACACCACCGCGGCGGGCGGCAATGCGAGCCTGATGGCGGCCATCGAGGGATAGGGTGCCGGGACTCGAGACGATCCTCAAGGACCGCGACGTCCGGCGACTGGTTTACTGCCACTGTGACCATTTCGAGCCCTGGCGCTCGAAGCCCCGCAGCATCGGGCCCGAGAATGCCGCGCTGGTCGAGCGCTTCGCCGAGGTCACGGCAGCGCTGCCTTACGCGCGGCGCCTGACCCTGTTCACGCGCACGCACGTCAAGCCGGTCGCATCGGAGCGAACTGGCGCGGTCTCGCTCGAAGGCGAGCCGCTCGGCTTCCTGCCGCTCAACGCGAAACAGCTGGAAGTCACCTCGCCTGCCATGCGGGCGCTGACTGCCGGCGGGCACGAAATCCAGATTCACGTCCATCACGAACGGGTCACCGCGAACGAGAAATATGCGCAGTCGTCGCCATTCGCATCCTATCTGCTGTCCCCGGAAGGACGCGCACGACAGGGCGAGCGCTTCTCGCTTCTCACGCGGCTCTCGCTCGAACAGTTGCGCGCGGAGACCGGCGAGCCGCTGGACAGGTGGTTGTTCGTCCACGGTAACTGGGGTCTCAACGGGTCGGACCGCAACGTGTGCGAGATCGACGACGAGATCCTGCGGCTGCAGGCGCTCGGCTGCCAGGGCGATTTCACCTTTTCGGGCGAACCGTTCGTTGCCCATTGCAATCCGGACTTCCACCATCCCGCCTGGATCGTGCCGGGCGAACGGCAGCGCTGCTATTCGCGCGAAGGCGCCGATGCGCGCGCCGCCCAAGCGCAGGGCGAAGACCCGGGCGCCGACCGCTTCTTCCTGTGGTCCTCGCGGCCCGATCGGATGGTGTGCGCGCTCGATTATCGCTATCCTGACGTCGCACCCAACCTTGCCGATCCGGAAGGCTGGGCGCGAGACGTGGTGGACGCCTCGGTGACGATCGGCGATACGCTGTACGTGATGACCTATGGTCATTCGATGCACGGCGCGCATGGCGAGGGGGTCGACGACATCGTCTTCCCGCACGAGCATCCGGGCGTACGCGCGATGCTCGAGAGCGTCTTCGAGGCGGCCGACAAGGCCGGCCTGACTACCGATTTCGTGACAGCGCGCGAGATCGTGAACGAACTTTGCAGGATGAATACGGACCGATGAAACGCGCGCAGTTGCGTCAATTCGAAGAGCAGGTCGTGACGTTTATCGATGAGCGGCATCGCGCGCTCGGCGTCGAGGAAAGCGGCCTTCTTCCTTATTATGTCCAGCGGGCGGAGAAGAAGCGGGCCTTTACGCGGTACGAGCGCGGCCTGCTCGCGCACCTGGAAACCGGAACAACAATCTACCACGCCGGGATCGGCATCGGCGTGCTGTCCGCGGCGCTGGCGCTGAAGGGGTGCCGCGTGATCGGGTTCGAGGAAATGCCCGAACGCGCCGAGGCGGCCCGGGCGCTACGAGATGCCGTGGCACAGGGCACCGACTACGAGTTGCGTGAAGCCAATTTTCCCGGCGGCCTGCGCGCGGACGAACCGGCAGGCGCGGCGACGCTGCTGTTCACCAACGTGGCCGGCAACTGGTCGGACGAGACCTATGCGGGCGCGTTCGCGGCGATGAAGCGCTTTTCGCGCACGATCCTCGACCTACGTTTGTTCGGCCACACGCGCAACGAACCGGAAGAACGCGACGAACTGGCCCGGCGTCTGGAGGCGATGGGACACGAGCTTCGCCCCCTGGACCTCAACTGCAACAACAATTTCTACGTCGAGCTGACGGCGCGCTGATCCTTCGCTTGCCGAAAGGAAGCCGTCAGCAGTTCGTCAGCACATCGTCATGGCCTGTAGGCGCGCGCCGCTGCCTTCTCCCGTCATCATTTTGGGAGGTAACCATGAAGACACATATCGTGAAATTGGCCGTGGGGCTGGCAACGGGTCTTGCGACGACAACCGTTCCTTCCACTGCCAACGCGCGCATCCTCAAGGCGGTCGGCGGCCCAGGCGGGGCGCTCTACGAACTGCGCTGCCCGCCCGGCGAAGCAATGATCGGACTGTTTGCGCAGTCGGGAGCCTGGATCGACCAAGTGGCACCGGTTTGCGGACCTGTCGGTGGGACGGTGCGCAAAAAGCCAGGGACGGCAGGCGGGCAGGGCGGGGTGCCGCAGGAAGCTTATTGCAAGGGTAACAGCGCCGTCCGCAGCCTCCGGCTCACTTATACACGAGGCGGCGACTTGCCGATGCAATACGTCAATGAGATCAACGTGATCTGCGAAGACAGCACCTTCTGCATCGACACGGGAGAGCTTTGCGCGGGCATAGTCGATATCCAGCATGGTCTATTATCGACAAGGTTCACGCCTCGTTCGATGGAATTTTCCTGCGCCGAGGGCGAACAGATGGCGGGCCTCGTCGGTCGTGCTGGCAACTACGTCGATTCTCTCGGAATCATTTGTGAGGATCGCCCGGCTTCGAACACCATCCACGTGATGTCCCTACGACCGCCAGCGGCGGACGACGGTAAGAATGACGTGACCTACATGCGACTGGGCAAGGGAACACCTTCGAAGCCATCGGCACCGACCCATGGCCTGGGGCGGGCGGGAGCCACGGGCTCGCCTTCCTCCATGCTCGCGCCCGGATCGATGAAGATCGCCTCGCTTGCCTGCAAGGACGGGTTCGTGTGGCGCGCCGCCTCGCCCGACGACAAGGTCTGCGTATCGAAGGAAGCGCAGTCACGCGTCAAGGTCGAGAACATCACCGCCAAGGCGTTCGTCGATCCCAACTCCGCCTACGGCCCGACGGGGTGCAAGTCGGGCTATGTCTGGCGGGAGGCGTTCGAGGGCGACGAGACCTGCGTGAAGCCCGAGGCGCGCACGCTGGCCAGGGAAGAAAACCGGCTCGCCGACACGCGGCGGCAGTAGGGGCCGAAACGCGAAAAGGCGGGTCGCAAAACCCGCCTTTTCAAGAAGATGGCTCCCCGAGTAGGATTCGAACCTACGGCCATTCGATTAACAGTCGAATGCTCTACCGCTGAGCTATCGGGGAGCAGCCCGAAGGCGATGGAGGGGCGTATAACGCGTCGCTCGCGCCATGCAAGACCCTTTTAGCTTGTCGCGAACTGTTCGAGCGCGATCCGCTCGTCGAGCGCATGGTCGGGGTCGAACAATAGCGTCAGCTGGCGTTTGCGGTCGAGCGTTACGTCGACGCGCGTCACGTCTCGCACCTCGTAATGGTCGGCCACCGCCGAGACACGGCGGTCGTCGGGGGCGTGAACAGTGAAGCGGACCTCGGTGTCCTCGGGAAGGATTGCCCCGGGCCAGCGCCGCGGGCGGAACGGAGAGATAGGGGTCAGCGCCAGCATGTTGGCCGACAATGGCAGGATCGGCCCGCCCGCCGAGAGGTTGTAGGCGGTCGAGCCCGCAGGCGTCGCCACCATCACCCCGTCGCAAACCAGCTCGTCGATCGCCGGGCGGCCGGCCACTTCGATCCCGATCTTGGCGGTGCGACCGGTTTCGCGCAGCAGCGAGACTTCGTTGATCGCGGCACGCTCGACCGTCTCGCCTTCCATCGTGTGCGCCTTCATCGCGAGCGGGGCGATCTCGATCGGCTTGGCGGCAGCGATTCGGGTCTCCAGATCCCCGTCGCGCCATTCGTTCATCAGGAAGCCGACGGTCCCGCGGTTGAGCCCGAATACCGGGCGCGTCGCCATCTCTCCCTCGAGCATCAGGTGCAGCGTGCGCAGCAGAAAGCCGTCGCCCCCGATCGCGACGACCACGTCCGCTTCCTCGGGCGGAACGATGTCGTAGGCGGCTTCGATCTCGGCCCTGGTTTCCTGGGCGGGCGCCTTGCGCGAGGCGGCAAGGGCCAGTTTGACGGTCATGGCAGCGCCTCTCCTCGCTCGTGACTGGGTGCGACCATAGGGATTTTGCGGATTTCCGCCACTGTCCCGTTGCGGGGCAGGAAATTTTCGGTGCTGTCCTATTCGCCGCGCGGCGCGCAGGGTGCGCAGCATGTTGTTGCGTGTGAGTTGGGGACAGAAGGAGCCGGGAATGGGCGAGCGTATCGACCCGCTGTTCACGTGGCGCCTTCGGGACAGGGCGCTCGAGGCTGCCATTGCCTCGGGCGCCATTGCCATTCGCTATCAGCCCCAGATCGACCCTGCGAGCGGACGGGTTGCCGCTGTCGAGGCGCTGGCGCGCTGGATTGGCACCGAAAATGGCGAGAAACTGTTCGAACGCGCCGAGCAGGCCAACCTGTCGGGCGAATTGTCGCGTCTCGTCATCGAAAAGGCGATCCGCCGCGCCGCGCAATGGACCGGCCCGCTCGGCGACATCGGTCTTTCCGTCAATCTGCTGCCGTCCGACATCGTCGCCGAGGGCTTCCCCGAGTGGCTCCTCGAAGTCGTGCGGCGCGAAGGCCTTCCCCCCACCAGGCTGACCGTCGAAATCGTCGAAACCGGGCTGGTCTCGGACCACCCGGCCGCCGCGCGCCGCCTCGGCAAGCTGCGCGAGGCCGGGATCAAGGTCGCGATCGACGATTTCGGGACGGGCTATGCGAGCCTTGCCTATCTCACCAGCTTGCCGATCGACACGCTCAAGATCGACCGCGGGCTCGTCACCGACATCGTCGGGCGCGACCGCGACCGGATCGTGGTGCGCGCGATGCTCGGTCTGGCGGCCGACCTTGGCCTCTCGACGGTGGTCGAGGGCGTCGAATGTTCCGCCCAGCTCGCCCTGCTCGCCGAGTGGGGCTGCGACCTCTACCAGGGTTTCCTGGGGGCCGAGCCGCTCGACGAGGCCGAGCTTGTGCGCTTCGTGCGCACCGCCAATCTCGACGTCGCCTAGGCGGCTTCCTTTTCTTTGAGGGCCTTGGCGGCGGTTCTTGCGAGGCCGCGCGAAAGCTGGAGCGCGCCGTTGAGGCGATCATGCTCGCTCGACCAGCTGCGGCTGACGACCAGTTTCTCGTCGGGCCGCAGCTTGGCCGCGCCCTTGAGCCGCTCGATATAGCCGAACAGCGCCGGAATGTCGGGGAAGCCGCCTTCCGCGAAGGTCACGACGGCACCCTTGGTGCCGACGTCGAGCTTGGCGATGCGCGCCTGGCGGCAGTTGATCTTGGTTTCGACGATGGTGAGCAGGTTCTGAACCTCGTGCGGCAGCTTTCCGAACCGATCGATCAGCTCCGCCGCGAATTCGTCGATCTCGGCGCGGGTCTTTAGGTCGCCCAGGCGGCGGTAGAGCCCCATGCGCAGGTCGAGATCGGCGACATAGTCGTCAGGGATGAGGACGGGCGCCGCGACGTTGATCTGCGGATTGACCGCGCCTTCGCGCGGCTCGTCGTCCCCGCCGGCCTTCATGGTCGCGATCGCTTCTTCGAGCATCGACTGGTAGAGCTCGAAGCCGACTTCCTTGATGTGGCCCGACTGTTCGTCGCCGAGGAGGTTGCCCGCGCCGCGCAGGTCGAGGTCGTGGCTGGCCAGCTGGAAGCCCGCGCCAAGGCTGTCGAGATCGGAGAGAACCTGGAGCCGCTTGGCCGCACTGTCGGAAACGAGACGCGGTTCAGGCGTGGTGAGATAGGCGTAGGCGCGCGTCTTCGAACGCCCGACGCGGCCACGCAACTGGTAGAGTTGGGCGAGCCCGAAGCGGTCGGCGCGGTGGACGATGAGCGTATTGGCGCTCGGGATGTCGAGCCCGCTCTCGACGATGGTGGTCGACAAGAGCACGTCATATTTGCGGTCGTAGAAGGCGCTCATGCGGTCCTCGACCTCCTTGGGCGCCATCTGGCCGTGCGCGACGACATATTTGATCTCGGGCACTTCCTCGCGGAGGAATTCCTCGATGTCGGGCAGGTCGGCGATGCGCGGCACGACGTAGAAACTCTGTCCGCCGCGATAATGTTCGCGCAACAGCGCCTCGCGCACGACGACCGGATCGAAGGGCATCACGTAGGTGCGCACCGCGAGCCGGTCGACTGGCGGAGTCTGGATGACCGACAATTCGCGCAGCCCGCTCATCGCCATCTGCAGCGTGCGCGGGATGGGGGTGGCGGTGAGCGTGAGGACGTGCACGCCCGACTTCAGCTCCTTCAATCGCTCCTTGTGGGTCACGCCGAAATGCTGTTCCTCGTCGACGATGACGAGGCCGAGGCGCTTGAACTTGACCGTCTTCGAGAGGACGGCGTGCGTGCCGATGACGATGTCGATGGTGCCCTTCTCGAGCCCTTCCTTGACCTGCTTGGCCTCGCCCGCGGGCACCAGGCGCGAGAGGCGGCCGATATGGATCGGGAAGCCCTGGAAGCGTTCGGTGAAGTTCGCGTGGTGCTGTCGTGCGAGAAGGGTCGTGGGCGCGACGATCGCGACCTGCATCCCGTTCATCGCCGCGACGAAGGCGGCGCGCAATGCGATCTCTGTCTTGCCAAAACCGACATCGCCGCACACGAGCCGGTCCATCGGCTTGCCCGAGGAAAGGTCCTCGAGCACGTCGGCGATGGCGCGCTCCTGGTCGTCGGTTTCCTCGTAGGGGAAGCGGTCGACGAATTGCGGGTAGGCGCTGTCGGGTTCGACGCTCTCGCCCTTGCGCGTCGCGCGCATCGCGGCGACCGAGATGAGCTTGCCCGCGATCTCGCGGATCCGCTCCTTCATGCGCGCCTTGCGCCGCTGCCACGCCTCGCCGCCGAGGCGGTCGAGCGCGTGCGCCTCGTCGCCGCCACCATAGCGGGTGAGGACGTCGATATTCTCGACCGGGACGTAGAGCTTGTCGCCGCCGTGATACTCGAGCGCCACGCAGTCGTGCGGCGCCTTCCCGACATCGATGGTGGTGAGCCCCTCGTAGCGGCCGATGCCATGTTCCTCGTGGACAACGAGGTCGCCCGGCGTCATCGCCGAGAGTTCGGCAAGGAAGGCGTCGGCACTCTTGCGGCGTTTCTGGCGGCGCACGAGGCGATCGCCGAGCATGTCCTGTTCGGACAGCACTGCGACCTCACGCGTCGTGAAACCATGGTCGAGCGGGAGGACGACGAGGGCGGGCCCCTTGGCGCCCAGCGCTTCCTGCCATCCCGAGGCTGCGGAAAGCCCCTTCACCCCGTGATCCTTGAGGAGCCCGGCAAGGCGCTCGCGGGCGCCCTTCGAATAGCTTGCAAGGACGATCTTGTGCTTGTCCTTCACCAGCTTGGCGATGTGGGCTGCGACCGCTTCGTAGACATTCGCTCCCTGTGCGCGCTCGGGGGCGAAGTCGCGCGGTCCCGCCACGTCGAAGTCGATGCTGGTGTCGCCCTCGGGCGCCGGGAAGGGGCTGGCGAGGTGGATCGGCAATTCCGCGATCCGCTCGCCCCATTCGTCCTTGGTCAGATAGAGTTTCGCGGGTGCCAGCGGGCGATAGCTGCCCGCCTCGGCCGCCTCGACGCGCTTCCGGTTGGCGTAATAGTCGTCGATCGATTCCACTCGCGCATCCATCGCCGCGTCGGCATTGGCATCGCGTACGATGACGTCATGACGTCCTAGATAATCCTGTAAATCCGCCAGTTCTTCTTCGAACAGCGGGAGCCAATGCTCCATGCCGGCGAGGCGGCGGCCTTCGCTGACCGCCTGGTAGAGCGGGTCCGAGGTCGCGGTCGCGCCGAACAATTCGCGATAGCGTTCGCGAAAGCGGCGGATATTGCCCTCGTCGAGCATGACCTCGGAGGCCGGCATCAGCGTGAACGCCTTGGCGCGGCCGGTCGAGCGCTGGTCAGCGGGATCGAATTCGCGCATCGTCTCGACCTCGTCGCCGAAGAAGTCCAGGCGGATCCCGGTCTTGCGGCCTGCGGGGACAAGATCGACGATCGCGCCGCGCACTGCATATTCGCCTGCGTCGTGGACCGTATCGGTGCGCTGGTAGCCGTTGGCGTCGAGGATGCGGATCAATTCGTCGCGGTCGAGCTCGATGCCTTCCGCCAGACGGCGCGTCAGGCTCTCGATGCGCGCGGGGGTCAGCAGGCGCTGCCCGGCCGCCGCCGCAGTGGTGAGGACGAGCTGGGGCTTGGACGGTTTTTCCGTGAGGCGGGCGAGCGCGCCCAAGCGTTCGGCCATCACGCGCAGCGCGGGGCTCGAACGATCGTAGGGCAGGCAGTCCCAGGCAGGCAGCGAGATCACCTCGATCTCGGGCGCGAACACCGGCGCGGTATCGGCCAGCGCGCGCATCGCGGCCTCGTCGGCGGCAATGACGACCGCGCGGCCGCCCTTGTGCGCGCAGCCCCGCGCAAGATCGGTCGCCAGCCACGGCAGATAGCCAGCAGGCACGCTCGAGAGCGTCAGCGGCTTGTCGGCGCCGAGAATTCGGGGGAGGGCCTCGCTCATCTGGCGTGGGCGATATAGTCGAGACGCTGCATGGCTTCCATCATCGGACCCCGATAACGCTCGGGAACCTCCTGGGTGCCGATCGCCCAGGCCATGATGTCGACATCGGTCTCGGTCAGCAGGCCCGCAAACAGGGCCAGTTCATGCTCGCCCCAGGTCTCGTGATATTTGTCGAAAAAGCCGCCGACGAGCATGTCGGCCTCCTTGGTGCCCCGGTGCCAGGCCCGGTAACGCAGCGCGCGCCGCAGATCGTCCATATTCCCGTCTCGCTCCCATGGGGCTCGGGCCCGCCCGGAAAATCCGGGCAGGCGTCGTGTGCGCCGACCCTGTAGGCGATGCGAAGGCAGCTTGCTAGGGAGAGGCGATGCGGCCCGAGATTCTCCAGCCCTTGTTCGCCGAGGTCGAAGCGCTGAAGGGCGTCGGGCCGGGCATCGCCAAGGCGCTGGCGCGGCTCAAGATCACCCGCGCGCTCGATCTCGCCTTGCACCTTCCCGCCGGCATGCTCGAACGCGTGCGCACGCCCAATGCGACCCACGCGCTGGTCGGGCGGATCGTGATCCTCGAGGTGACCCCGTTCCAAGTGCGCGAGGGCAGGGGCCGCGCCCCGAGCCGCATCTTCGCCTCGGACGCGGACGGAAACACGGTCACGCTGACCTTTTTCAACAATCCGGGCTGGGCCAAGAAGCAGCTGCCGATGGGCGAGGCGCGCACCGTGGTCGGCAAGCTCGACGCGTTCGGGCAGGAATTGCAGATCGTCCACCCCGAGGTGATGAAGCCCGAAGAAGCGCAGGCGCTGCCCGTGCGCGAGCCGGTCTACCCGCTCACCGAGGGGATTACGAACAAGCGGATGCGCGAACTGGTGAGTCTCGCGCTCGAACGCGCGCCTGTGCTGGGCGAATGGGTCGAGCCCTCGCTCAAGGAGCGACATGGCTGGGCGGACTGGCGCGCGAGCCTGACTGCAATCCATTCCGACCCCATGCGAGACAAGGCGCGCAACCGTCTGGCCTATGACGAGATTTTTGCCAACCAGCTGGCGCTTCTCCTGATCCGACAGGCAAGCCAGCGGCGGCGAACGCGCGGGCTCCAGGGCGACGGGCATTTGCTCGACAAGCTGCGGCTTCCCTACGAGTTGACGGGTGCGCAAGCGCGGGTCATCGACGAAATTCGCGGCGACATGGCGCAGGACCGGCCGATGCTGCGGCTGCTCCAGGGCGATGTCGGTTCGGGCAAGACGCTGGTCGCGCTGCTCGCCATGCTGCACGCGGTCGAAGCGGGCGCGCAGGCGGCAATGCTCGCCCCGACCGAAATCCTCGCGCGCCAGCATCACGAGACGCTCCGCCGCCAGTGCGCGCCGCTCGGCGTCGAAGTCGCCATCCTCACCGGCCGCGAGAAGGGCCGCGCGCGCGAAGCGATCCTGATGGGGCTCGCCGACGGTTCGATCCACATCCTCGTCGGCACGCACGCCATCTTCCAGCAGAAGGTCGCCTACAAGGACTTGGGTCTCGTCATCGTTGACGAGCAGCATCGCTTCGGCGTCTCGCAGCGCCTGTTGCTGACCGAGAAAGGCAAACACCCGCCGCATCTCCTCGCGATGACTGCAACCCCGATCCCGCGCACCCTGACGCTGACCCAATATGGCGAGATGGAGGTTAGCCGGATCGACGAGCTGCCGCCCGGGCGGCAGCCGATCGACACACTGGTCGTGGCCGAGGCCAAGATGGAGGAAGTCGTCGCGGGGCTGGGGCGGCATCTCGCCGCGGGCGGGCAGGCCTATTGGGTGTGCCCGCTGGTCGAGGAGAGCGAGGCGCTCGACGCGGCGGCGGCCGAAGAGCGCGCACGCACCTTGCGCGAACGCTTCGGCGCAGAGCGGGTAGGTCTGGTCCACGGCCGCATGAAGGGCCCCGAGAAGGATGACGTCATGGCGTCATTCGCGGCCGGCGATCTCGGCGTGCTCGTTGCGACCACGGTGATCGAGGTCGGGGTCGACGTGCCCAACGCCACGCTGATGATCATCGAGGGCGCCGAGCGGTTCGGCCTCGCCCAGCTCCACCAGCTACGTGGCCGCGTCGGGCGCGGGGAAGGCAAGAGTCGCTGCCTGCTGTTGCGCGGCCCCGAACTCAGCGAAACAGGACGCGCGCGGCTCGCCTTGATGCGCGAGACCAATGATGGCTTCCGCATCGCCGAAGAGGATCTGAAACTCCGCGGCCCCGGCGAAATCCTCGGCACCCGCCAGTCCGGCGAGCAGGGCTTTCGCATCGCCAGCCCCGAACAGGTCGCAGCGCTCGCTCCGGCTGCGCAAGGCGATGCGCGATTGCTCCTCGACCGCGACGGCGGCCTCGACAGCGAGCGCGGCCAAGCGGCGCGCACCTGCCTCTATCTGTTCGAACGGGATGCTGCGGTGGGGCTGCTCAAGGGAGGCTAAGGCAGCAGCAGCCCGTGTTTCTTTTTGCCAAGGCTCAGCTTCGCCGGCGCCCCCGCTACGGCGATCAGCAGTTGCGGATCGCTCACGGGTTTGTCGTCAAGCTTGACCGCACCTTCCTTGATCTTTCGCTTAGCTTCGCCGTTGGAGGCGCAGAAGCCGAGGCCGGTGAGCGCGTCGAGGACCGAGATCGAGCCGTTCGAGGCGATGCTGGGCAAGTTGTCGTCGGAAGCGCCTTCCTCGAACGTCTTGCGCGCGGTCTCTTCGGCGGTTTTCGCCGCTTCTTCGCCATGCAGCATCGCGGTCGTGGCATTGGCCAGCGCGATCTTCGCCTGGTTAATCTCGGCGCCTTGAAGTTTCGAAAGCTTTTCAATCTCTTCGAGCGAGATATCGGTAAAGAGTTTTAGGAACTTCACGACGTCCGCATCGGCCGTGTTGCGCCAGAACTGCCAGTAATCGTAGGGGCTCAGCTGGTCGGCGTTGAGCCACACCGCGCCCGCGGCGGTCTTGCCCATCTTCTTGCCGTCGGCGGTGGTGATCAGCGGCGTGGTGACCCCGAACAGTTCCTCGTCCGCACCCATGCGCCGCGTCAGCTCGATCCCGTTGACGATATTGCCCCACTGGTCCGAGCCGCCCATCTGCAGGCGGCAGCCGTGACGCTGGTACAGCTCGCGGAAATCGTAAGCCTGGAGGATCATGTAGTTGAATTCGAGGAAGGTCAGCGGCTGCTCGCGGTCGAGGCGCAGCTTGACGCTGTCGAAGGTCAACATGCGGTTGACCGTGAAGTGCGGCCCGACCTCGCGCAGCAGGTCGAGATAGGCGAGGCCCGAAAGCCACGCGTCATTGTCGACCATGATCGCGGCATTGGGCCCGTCGAAGTCGAGGAAGCGCTCGAACACCTTGCGGATCGAGGCGATATTGCCCTGGATCGCCTCGTGGGTGAGCAGCTGGCGGCTTTCGTCCTTGCCTGACGGATCGCCGACCTTGGTCGTCCCGCCGCCCATCAGGACGATCGGCTTGTGGCCGGCCTGCTGGAGGCGGCGCAGCAGCATGATCTGCACCAGGCTGCCGACATGCAAGCTGGGCGCCGTCGCATCGAAACCGACATAGCCGGTGACCGTGTCCTTGGCGGCGAGCGCGTCGAGCCCGTCGGCGTCGGTCGTCTGGTGGATGTAATCGCGCTCCGACAGGAGCTTCAGCAGGCTGCTCTGATACGTCATGGCCTTGCCCCCTAGCAGCGCCAAAAGCCGCTTGCCACCGACAATGCGATGCGGATGATGCAGGCTCCGATGTTGACGCTCGTTCCCCATCCCGAAACGCCCTGCGATGCACTCGACGCGATCGAGGTCGACCTCCAGTCGTCGCGCAGCGGGCTGCGGCTCCATTACTATCTGCGCGGCGATCTCGACCGCATCGTCATACCCGCGCCCAAGCCCTCGCAACGCCGCCACGAATTGTGGAAGTCGACCTGCCTTGAAGCGTTCGTGAAAGGCGATAGCGGGCCTGCCTATTGCGAGTTCAACTTTGCGCCGGACCGTGCTTGGGCAGCCTATGCGTTCAAAGATCGCCGCGAGGGCATGCACGACACGCCCGCACGGGTCGAGATCCATATCGGACGTCATCCCGGCCTGTTCGAGCTGACCGCGCATCTCCAGGCCGACTTTTCGCCCGACGCACGTCTCGGCCTGTCGGCAGTGATCGAAGAGAGGGATGGGCGGATCAGCTATTGGGCGCTATGCCACCCGTCCGACCGGCCCGATTTCCACGATCCGGCGGGCTTCGTCCATCGCCTGGGGACCCCATGATCCAGTTCGGTATCGACCGCTTTCTCGCCGATCCCTCGCTGCGCAAGCCGCTCGAAGGCAAGCGTGTCGCCTTGTGCGCGCATCCCGCCTCGGTCACTGCCGATCTCGTCCACAGCCTCGATGCGCTAGCCGCGCTCGACGACATCACGCTGGCTGCCGCCTTCGGGCCCCAGCACGGGATCAAGGGCGACAAGCAGGACAATATGGTCGAGAGCGACGACTTCATCGATCCCGTCCACAACATTCCGGTCTTCTCGCTCTACGGCGAAGTGCGCCGCCCGACCGCGGCGATGATGGAGCCGTGGGACGTGCTGCTGGTCGACCTGCAGGACCTCGGTTGCCGTATCTACACCTTCATCACGACCCTGCTCTATCTGCTCGAGGCCGCGGCCAAGCATGGCAAGCAGGTGATCGTGCTAGACCGCCCCAATCCCGCTGGACGGCCGGTCGAGGGGACCACGCTTGTTCCCGGTTACGAGAGCTTCGTCGGTGCAGGACCGATGCCGATGCGCCACGGCTTGACGCTGGGCGAGATGGGGCACTGGTTCGTCAAGCACTTCGATCTCGACGTCGACTATTCGGTGATCGCGATGGAGGGATACGCCATCGAAGGCGCGCCGGGCTTCGGCTGGCCGACCGAGCGGCTGTGGATCAATCCGTCGCCCAACGCGCCCAACGTCAACATGGCGCGCGCTTATGCGGGCACCGTGATGCTTGAAGGCGCGACACTGAGCGAGGGCAGGGGGACGACCCGCCCGCTCGAACTGTTCGGCGCGCCCGACATCGAGGCGCGCGCGGTCATCCGCACGATGCACGAGCTCGCGCCGCACTGGCTCGAAGGCTGCGTGCTGCGCGAAACCTGGTTCGAACCGACCTTCCACAAACATGTCGGGCAGCTTTGCCATGGCGTCCACATCCATGCCGAAGGCAAGTTCTACGATCACGAGGTCTTCAAGCCGTGGCGCTTGCAGGCGCTGGGTTTCAAGGCGATCCGCACGATCTTCCCCGGCTACCACCTGTGGCGCGGCGAGGAGTTCAAATACGAATATACCGAGGGCCACCTCGCCATCGACGTCATCAATGGCGGACCGGCCTTGCGCGAATGGGTCGATGACCGACAAGCGACCGCTGCCGACCTCGATGCCCTCGCTACACCGGACGAGCGGGCGTGGCGCGAGGAGCGCTCCAGTTCGCTGCTCTACTGAGTGACGGGGTTGCCCGGAGCCACGACCTCATCCTTTCGCTGGACGGCGAGACGGCGAGCGAGTGTGGAGGACACAAGCACGATCAGGCCGGCACCGATCGCGTCGACGGCGTAATGCCAACCGAGATGGACGGAGCCGATCACGATGATGGCGGCGTAGGCGTAGGCTAGAAATGCCAGCCGCGGCAGAACAGCCGTTACGCACATGGCAATCCAGAACGCGAGGCCGACGTGTAACGAGGGCATGGCGGAGATTCCCCCGCCTGGAAGTCCGCCGCCGATCAAGTAATCCCGCCATAGATAGTCGCGCGCCTCCACTGCCCAGGGCTGGTACGGCAGCGCGGCGAAGCGATCGCCGAGGCAGAGATGCTCGTAGAAGATCGGCCCTGCCGAGGGTAGAGCGTATTGTCCGACGGCCGTGAGCGACACGACCAGAAAATAGCTGAGGATCAATCTTCCCTTAGTATCGCTCTCCGGAAGAAAGATCAGTGAAAGGAGACAGATCGTCTTGAGCGGCCCCCAAGTCGCATAGGCGTCGTCGATCAGGGGGGAGGCCCATCCGAAGAGCCGATGGCTGATGATCCAGGGATCGTTGCCGAAGAACAGCAGATTGTCGACGTCGGCTAACACGTCATCGGCCCAGAACCCCGTCGCCTTGGGTAGCATCACCTTGAGCCACATCAGAACTGCAAGCTGGAGGGCAATCAGTCCGACCAGTCCCAGGAACACCATGACGGGCGTCTTCGGCATCGCCAGCAGACGGCGGGCGGGATGCTGTTCGCCTTCAAAGGCGAAACGCGCCAAGGTGTAGAGCATTCCCGCGACAACGATCAGCAGCGCTGCCGTGGAGAAGGTTATGAAATAGGCATCGAACGGCAGGCGATAGGGATAGCCGGCCCGAGATCCAATCAAGAGGGCGACGATATATTCGCAGGTGACGATAAACGCCGACATGATCAACCAGCGCGGCATTCCCTGATCCTGCATGGCCGAATCCCCAAATACAACGCCTGCATCCCCTAGAAAATGCCACGGGAACAGCGGATGGTTTACTAGTGGCGCCTGTCGTTTTGCAATGCTACGTAATAACGAGAGTTAGCAACGGGGCGTGGCCAATGACGAACGTGCAGACTGTGCAGGCCTTCTGGCGTGCGATCGCCGCGAGGGATGTGGACGCTTATCTCGACACGTTCGCCGCCGACGCGGTTGCGCACGATCCGGCCAACGGTCCCGCGCTCGACAGCCGCGAGGCGCGGCGGGAGTTCATGGAGAACCTGCTTGCCGGGTTCGACGAGATCGAAACGACCATCGACTTCGTGACGCCATGCGGCGACCGGCTCACTGCGGCCAAGTGGACCGTTCGCGGAACCTCGCAGGAAGGACAGCCGATCCATCTCGAGGGCATCGACACGTACGAGCATGACCGCGATGGAAAGCTCGTCGCGATGAAAGGCTATTTCGAGGCCTAGGCCTTCTTGCTCAATTCGCGCATCGCCTCGTCGAGGCCGTCGAGGGTGAGGGGATACATGCGATCCCCCATCAACTCCTTGAGGACACGCGTCGACATCGAGTGGCCCCAGTAGCGCTCGGGCACCGGGTTGAGCCACACCGCCGACTTGTAGGCATCGGTCAGCCGCTGCATCCAGGTTGCGCCGGCCTCTTCGTTATAATGCTCGATCGCGCCGCCCGGATGGGTGATCTCGTAGGGACTCATCGAAGCATCGCCGACGATCACGACCTTATGGTCGGGGCCGAACTTGTGAATGATGTCGTAGGTCGGCGTCTGCCCGTCCCAGCGCCGCCGGTTCTCCTTCCACACACCCTCGTAGATGCAGTTGTGGAAATAATAGTGCTCGAAATGCTTGAACTCGCTGCGCGCGGCGGAGAAGAGCTCGTCGACCATCTTCACGTGCGCGTCCATCGAGCCGCCGATGTCGAGGAAGAGCAGCAGCTTGACCGCATTGTGCCGCTCGGGGCGCATGCGCACGTCGAGCCAGCCCTGGCGTGCGGTGCCGTCGATCGTGCCTTCGAGGTCGAGTTCGTCGGCAGCGCCCTCGCGCGCGAACCGGCGCAGGCGCTTCAGGGCAACCTTGATGTTGCGCGAGCCCAGTTCCTTGTCGCCGTCGAGATCCTTGAACAGGCGCTTTTCCCAGATTTTCATCGCACGGCCGTGGCGCCCGGGACCGCCGATGCGCACGCCTTCGGGATTGTAGCCGCCGTGTCCGAAGGGGGAGGTGCCCCCGGTTCCGATCCACTTGTTGCCGCCCTGATGGCGCCCTTCCTGCTCCTCGAGCCTCTTCTTCAGCGTCTCCATAATTTCGTCCCAGTCGCCCAGGCTCTTGATCGCTTCCATCTCCTCGGGACTGAAATAGCGCTCGGCGACGCTCCGTAGCCAATCCTCGGGAAGCCCGCGCACCAGATCCTCGCCCTCGACCCGCTCGAGCCCCTTGAAGACCTCCGCGAACACGCGGTCGAACCGGTCGAGATGCGCCTCGTCGTGCACGAAGGTCGCACGCGCGAGGTAATAGAATTGCGTCGGGTCGGCGGCGATCACCTCGCGATCGAGCGCCTCGAGGAGCGTCAGGTGTTCCTTGAGGCTGGCGGGCAAGCCCGCGGCGCGCAACGCATCGACGAAGGAAATGAACATCGGCCCAGCCCCTAGCGCGCCCCGCGATGTCGGGCAAATGGGTCGGGCAATGGCGTGGTTAACGAAGAAGTAGGGGTTTTGGGATTAGTGACAAGGATCGGAACAAGGATTTTGCGGGGGATTCCCATGGCCACGATGGGTATCGAGGAAGTTACCGAAGACGCCATTCGCACGGTTGCACGCGACTGCGGTTCGCTGTCGATGGAGTGCAGCGACGTTGCTGGGTACGTCGAGGATGTCGCGACTAGGATCGCGGAAAACCTCAAGACTCTCGACACGCTCGAGGAAGTGACGACGCGGCTGCTCGCCGACCAGGCGCGCGTGTCCGATTCGACCGACGAGGCGCGGCTCCTGTCGGAGCAGGCCAAGACCAAGCTCGAGGACGGGCGCGCGGCGATCGAGGACACGATCGCGGGCTTCAAGGGCCTCACCGAACTGGTCGTCGACCTTGGCGAGCGCATGGCGGGCTTTGCCGGCGCGATGAGCCAGGTCCAGTCGGTCAGCTCGACCATCGAGGTAATCGCGCGCAAGACCAACATGCTCGCGTTGAACGCCACCATCGAGGCGGCGCGCGCGGGCGATGCGGGCCGCAGCTTCGCGGTGGTTGCCGCCGAAGTGAAGAAGCTCGCGCACGACACGCGCAACGCCACCAGCCAGATTGCCGAGACGATCGGCGAGCTGACCCGCGAAGCGAGTGCGGTCACCACCGACATCAAGACGGGCGTCGAGCGCAGCCGCGCTGCGCAGGCCGGTTTCTCGGCGATCGGCGACACGGTCCGCGAAGTCAGCGAGATCGTCGGCATGGTCGACCGCCAGACCGAAGGCATCGCCCAGTCGACCAGCCTGATCCAGACCAGCGTCGACCGCGTGAAGGCGGGCCTGTCCGAATTCGCCGCCGACGCGCGAGACAATGGCGGCCAGCTTATCAAGTCGCAAAAGCGCCTCTCGCATCTCGAGACGCTGACCAACACGATGCTCGATACGCTCGCCAACTCGGGCGCCGAGATCGACGACACGCCGTTCATCCTCAAGGCACAGGACGCCATGCGCGGGGTCGTTGCTGCGGTCGAGGCCGCGATCGATGCGGGCGAGCTGACGGTCGAGGACGCGCTCGATCGCGACTACCAGCTAATCGAAGGGTCCAACCCGCCGCAGTACAACAACCGCTTCTGCGATCATGCCGACCGGCTGATCCGTCCGATGATCGACCGCTTCAAGGCGTCGGACGAGCGGATCATCGCCTGCGCGGTGACCGACGTGAACGGCTATCTACCGACCCACCTTTCCGAGCGTTGCCAGGTGCCGGGTCCCGACCCCATCTGGAACGATGAACATTGCCGCAACCGTCGCATCTTCATGGACGAGACGACGCGCCGCGCGGTCAACAGCGACAAGGCGGCGATGCTCGCCACGTATCGCATGGAGCTGGGCGACAAGACGATCCCGGTGAAGAACGTCTTCGTGCCGCTCTTCTTCAAGGGGCAACGCTGGGGCAATTTCGAACTCGCCTACCGCGACGACTGATTTTCACGAACCTCACGCGAGGAAAGGGGCGCGATGGCCGCAAGGCTGCCGCGCCCCTTTTTGCGTCTCACCACTCGCGCCGCTGCATGACGAGCTGGAGGATGATCGCCGCCACGATCCCGCCGCCCAGGCCCAGCGCCAGCGCGACATCGGCGCGCCACGGGTCGCTTGCCATCTGGTTGATCGGCATCATCCAGGGGATGACGACGCCCTTCTCGGACGCGTAGGCGCCCAGCGAGAGGAGGATTCCGCCGAACCCGATGACAAGGGGGGGCACGAACGAGCGGAAATAGAGGGCGAGCGCGTACTGGACGACGAGCATCAGCTGCGCTGCCCCGAACACGCGCAGCAGCGTCTCGCCGGTCCAGATCATGTCGACGCGCCCTTCGACCTGGCCGGGCAAGAAGTGCGCGAAGAAAAGGTCCGTTGCGCCGATGCCAAGCCACAGGATGAGGTGCCAAAGGCCAAGCACGATCGCGGCGGCGGCAAGCTTGAGCAGATAGATACGGCGGCGCGCGCCGGGCAGGGCAAGGAGCGGGTCCCATGCACGCGGCTGGTGCTCGAGCTGGGCAAGGACGACGGTGAGCGCCAGCACGCCCAGGGGCATCAGCGCCTGTGCCCATAAAGCGACCGTGCCGCCGCTCAAGCGCATGGCGGTCGTTCCCTCCATCAATCCGATCAGGAAGCCGAGCAGCAGGACGAGGCCCGGGACCGCAGCACTCAACACGTAGACGAGCGAGCCCTTGAGCTTGGTCAGTTCGCTTGCGATCAGTCCGGAAGTCCGGACGGCGATGGGGTCAGTAAGCGCTGACGCGGTCATGATAGAATTCCTCGAGGCAGAATTTGCGAGGGATCAGCGCGTCGATTTCGACACCGCTTTCGACGAGCAGGCGGTTGAGGCGGGCAGGTCTCCACCCGTCACCAAGCGTGACCTGGTGCGCGCCGCCATCGCAGCGGGCATCGAGGCCGAGCCGGTGCAGTTGGGATGCGAGCCTCTCGTCGGCACTGGAGACGGCGACGGTCGGCGGGCCGCTACGAAGATCCTCGAGCGGGCCCTGGTGGATCAGCCGGCCTCGCGACAGCAGCCCGATATGGGTCGCGACCTTCTCGATTTCGCTCAGGAGATGAGAACAGATGATCATCGTGCGCCCCTCGGCGAGCTCGACGAGGAGCGTGCGCATCGCGCGAATGCCTTCTGGATCGAGACCGTTCAGCGGCTCGTCGAGGATGATCAGCGCGGGATCGCCGATCAGCGCGCGGGCGATGCCGAGCCGCTGGCGCATGCCGGTGGAAAAGCCGCCCACCTTCTGCCGCTCCTTGCCGGCGAGGCCGACCCGGTCGAGCAGGGCAGGGACGTCGCACTCGAGGCCCAGCGCGCCTGCAGTCACGCGCAGATTGTCGGCTGCCGAAAGATGGTCATAGAAGGCGCCGCCCGGGCTGTCTGCCATCGCGCCGATCAGCGGGCGGCGGTCGTGACGCAGCTCCTCGCCGAACAGGCTGATCGATCCGCTGCTGGGCCGACGAAGCCCGAGGATCATGCGGATCGTCGTGGACTTGCCCGCACCGTTCGACCCAAGAAACCCGTAGATCGATCCGGTCGGCACGCTGAGATCGATCCCGTCGACTGCGACGTGGTGCTTGAAGCTCTTGGTGAGCCCGAGGCTCTCCACTGCCCATTCCATCTTGACCGCTCCTCGTTTTGAATTTAAGCAAAACTTAAATCGGACTGATACATGTTTAAGTCAAGGTTAAATTCGAAAGGATGACCGTGATCGAGAAACGCAGTCGATGGATGGCGCGCGCGGCGCTCGGGGTCTTCGTGATCATGACGACGCTGTTCGCGGCGCAGAGCTGGGCCTTCCTGAAGGGCTCGGCGCCCCATGCGGCGTGGGCCGCGTTGCTGCTGCCAAAACCCTTCTATCTCTATGCGATGGGCGCGACCTGGTGGTGGCTGCGTCGTATCGGCGAGGGCGAGCGCTTCGGCGTCTCGCTGGCGCGTCTGATGCGCCGCGCAGGGCTGGCCCTGTTCCTCGGCGGGTTGATCGAGGTGTTCGGCACCAACGTCGTCACCAGCTTGACCGTCGGCCGCGCGCTCTATCCGATCAACGAGACCGCGATCGTCATCGGCGTGGTCGGCGTCGGGCTCTACGGCCTCGCCGGCCTTATCGACGAGGCTCGCCAGGTGAAGACCGAGCTCGAGGAGTTCGTCTGATGCCGATCACGGTAACGCTCGACGCGATGCTCGCTGCGCGCGGCATGACCGGCAAGGAACTGGCCGAGCGGATCGGCATTTCCGAAACGCAGCTCAGCCTGTTCCGCTCGGGCAAGGTCAAGGGGGTTCGCTTTTCCACGCTCGATAGGATGTGCGCGGAGCTGGGCTGCAAGCCGGGCGACCTGCTCGACCATGTCCGCAAGATCGAGGGCGGCTACTAGCGTCCATCGCGCCGCGCGATAAAGGCCAGCTTCTCGAACAGCATCACGTCCTGTTCGTTCTTCAAGAGCGCGCCGTGGAGCGGCGGGATCGCCTTGCGCGGATCGGCGTCGGCGAGCACTTCCATCGGCATGTCCTCGTGGAGGATGAGCTTGAGCCAGTCGATCAGCTCGCTCGTCGACGGCTTCTTCTTGATCCCCGGCGTCTCGCGCACCTGGTAGAAGATATCCATCGCCTTCCTCACCAGCATCTTCTGGATGCCGGGGAAGTGCACGTCGATGATCGCTTCCATCGTCTCGCGGTCGGGGAAGGAGATGTAGTGGAAGAAGCAGCGGCGCAGGAAGGCGTCGGGCAGATCCTTCTCGTTGTTCGAGGTGATTACCACGACCGGGCGGTCGGCCGCCTTCACCGTCTCACCGGTCTCGTAGACATGGAATTCCATCCGATCGAGTTCCTGCAACAAGTCGTTGGGGAATTCGATGTCGGCCTTGTCGATCTCGTCGATCAGCAGCACCGGAAGCTTGGGGGAGGTGAACGCCTCCCACAGCTTGCCCTTGCGGATATAGTTGGAAATGTCGTGGACGCGCTCTTCGCCGAGTTGCCCGTCGCGCAGTCGCGCGACCGCGTCATATTCATAGAGGCCCTGGACCGCGCGGGTGGTCGACTTGACGTGCCACTCGATTAGCGGGGCGTCGATCGCTTCGGCGATTTCGTGCGCAAGGACGGTCTTGCCGGTCCCGGGCTCGCCCTTGACGAGCAGCGGGCGGCGCAGCGCCACGGCGGCATTGACCGCGACCTTGAGGTCGTCGGTGGCGACGTAGGAAGAAGTGCCTTCGAATTTCATGCAGCCGCCCTAGGCGCGCACCGCGATGCGCGCAAGGCGGCGAAGGATCAGCCGTCGGCCTTATTGCGCGCTTCGGCGCGGGCTTCGAGAAGATCGAACAGGCCGCGATGCTGCAGCAGGAGCTGCTCGGCGCCAAAGCCCATGGCTCGCTCGGCAGCGGCGCCCGTAATGGCTCCGTCGACGACAGCGGCGCTGTCGGCATCGCCGGGCAGGACCGAGGCAGGCGCTTCCAGGCCGAAACGCTCGGCGGCGGTGTCGAGCACGGCGCGCACGAACGGCCAGTCGGCGACGAGCGCGGTCGCGGCGCCCAGCGCGCAACCGTTACGTTCGGAGGCTGCCAGCGTGTCGATCGCGCGGCGCTGCGCGACGAGCGCGGCTTCGGTCTGCGCGGCACCCGGCGTGGAGGGCAGGGGCCCGGCGAGCGCGGTAAGGCGCACAAGGTAAAGGCGCTCGCGGTCGAACCCGTCGGCGGCCTGCATCATCCAGTCGCGCACAGCGCCCGCGGGCGTGGTCGCAAGCGCCATCTCGATCATGCCGGGGTGACGGCCATAGAGCTGGCAGAGGAGGTGGACGGCGTCGGACAGGTCGCGCGCGGCATGCGGACCCGAGGCGCGACGCAGCTGGGCGCAATAGTCGTGCGCGGCAAGCCCATCGGCCGCCACCCGCGCTAGTTGCGCTTCGGCAATGCTCGCTGCCTTGCCGTTCACCGCGGTGCTCACCATCGCCCCTGTCTCCTTCGTCTCGTTGGCAGTGTTCGTTGGTGGGTAGACCACGTCCTTAACCGCCGCGCGTAAAGACGCGGTTACCTTGGCCTTCACCTTTTGGAGAGGCAGGTTAATTTGTGGCTCGAAACGGGACATTCTTGCCCGGTTGGAGGCACTTTCGATCGCGATGGCGGAAAAACTTTTCCGGGCATGAAAAACCCCGCGCCGGGCAGGCGGCGCGGGGTCTCGATCTCGTTCCTTCGAGATAAAAGCGTCAGGCCGCTTCGGCCAATGCCTCGGCATCGCTGGCGGGCACCGGCATCGTCTGCTCGGCAACCGTCACGTGCGGCACGACCATTTCCTTCGCGGGCGCGATGCGGCGCGACACGAAGACGAGCGCGCCCAGCGCCAGATAGAGCACGACCATCTGGACCGGCACCCAGAAGAGCGGCGCGATGAACGCCAGGCGCAGCCACAACGGGTTGAACCCCAGATCCTCGCCCAGCGCCTCGCAGACCCCGAAGATGGTGTCGTTGCGGGTGAACATGTTGGGCTTCTTCTCTTCCATCGTCATATCCTTCGTGGCGCGGGCCTGGCCGCTGATGCCCCACCATCAGCAAGCGCCATGCCAAGCGCCGATAATCCCGCGTTTCCGTGAAAAACTCCGTAGCACTCCAAAACTTAACGCATCCCGAACGGTGGGGTTCCCCACCAAATCTGGTGTGATTTCCCATATCGCGGGCGAGCGGTTCCGGCGCCAGCGAGCATCGACGGACGAGCCCGATGGCTCGCCCGTTCGACGAATGGAGGGACGGACGACTTACTGGTCGAGGAAGCTGCGCATCTTGCGCGAGCGCGACGGGTGCTTGAGCTTCCTCAGCGCCTTCGCCTCGATCTGACGGATGCGTTCGCGGGTCACGCTGAACTGCTGGCCGACTTCCTCGAGCGTGTGATCGGTATTCATGCCGATGCCGAAGCGCATGCGAAGCACGCGTTCTTCGCGCGGGGTCAGGCTGGCGAGGACGCGGGTGACCGTTTCCTTGAGGTTGGACTGGATCGCGGCATCGACCGGGATGACCGCATTCTTGTCCTCGATGAAATCGCCGAGGTGCGAATCTTCCTCGTCGCCGATCGGCGTCTCGAGGCTGATCGGCTCCTTGGCGATCTTCATCACCTTGCGGACCTTCTCGAGCGGCATCGACAGACGCTCGGCCAGCTCTTCCGGGGTCGGCTCGCGGCCGGTTTCGTGGAGGAACTGGCGGCTGGTGCGCACGAGCTTGTTGATCGTCTCGATCATGTGCACCGGGATGCGGATCGTGCGCGCTTGGTCCGCGATCGAGCGGGTAATCGCCTGGCGGATCCACCACGTCGCATAGGTCGAGAACTTGTAACCGCGGCGATACTCGAACTTATCGACCGCCTTCATCAGGCCGATATTGCCCTCCTGGATAAGGTCCAGGAATTGCAGGCCGCGGTTGGTGTATTTCTTGGCGATCGAGATGACGAGGCGCAGGTTCGCCTCGACCATCTCCTTCTTGGCGATACGCGCCTCGCGCTCGCCCTTCTGGACCTGGTTGACGATGCGGCGGAATTCGGAGAGCGCCATGCCGGTCGACTGCGCAATCTCGGCGATCTCGCCGCGGATGCGCTCGACGCTGTCCGCCTCGCCGGTCGCGAACGCGGCCCATTTCTTGTCGATCTTGGCGACGCGGTCGAGCCAGCCGTCGTCCAGCTCGTTGCCCATATATTCGTCGAGGAAGCCCTTACGGCTGACGCGGTGGCGTTCGGCAAGGCGCAGCATCTGGCCGCCCAAGGCGGTCAGGCGACGGTTGTAGCTATAGAGCTGGTCGACGAGATATTCGATCTTGGCGTTGTGGAACTGGACGCTCTCGACCAGCGCGGTCAGTTCGGCCGACAGCGTCTGGTAGCGCGTTTCCTTCGCCTTGGGGAAATCCTCGCCCGCCTCGAGCGCGGCAAGCCGTTCGCCCTGCAGCTTGGAGAATTTCTTGTAGAGCGACGTGATCTCGGCGAACTTCTCCAGCGCGGTGGGCTTCAACGCCTCTTCCATCTGCGCGAGGGAGAGGGTGTTGTCCTCCTCTTCCTCCTCGCGGCGCTTGCGCGCACGCTCGGCCGCGTCCTCGTCGCCTTCCTCGCCGTCCTCTTCCTCGTCCTCGACCTCGTCATCGTCGGTGATGGTGGGGCCGGCGGTCTCCTCGGAGATCTCGTCCTCGTCGTCCTCGCCATCCTCGGATTTGTCGAGCTGCTCCTGGGTCGGGCCCTTGGAGATCATCGCCTCCAAGTCGAGGATCTCGCGCAGCTGCATGCGCTCCTCGTTGAGGGCATCGGACCATTCGATGATCGCGTTGAAGGTGATCGGGCTTTCGCAAAGCCCCCAGATCATGAAGTCGCGCCCTGCCTCGATGCGCTTGGCGATGGCGATTTCGCCCTCGCGGCTCAAGAGTTCGACCGCGCCCATCTCGCGCAGGTACATACGCACCGGGTCGTCGGTCCGGTCGACCTTTTCCTTCGTATTGCCGGTCGGCTTGGCGGCCTTGGCGGCAGCATCCGCGTCGAGCTTGTCGTCATCGGTGTCGTTGTCGCCGTCGTCCTCGTCGTCCTCGTCCGATTCGACGATGTTGACGCCCATCTCGGAGATGGCCGACATGATGTCCTCGATCTGGTCGGGGCTCATCTGGTCCGAAGGCAGCGCCTCGTTGACCTCGTCATAGGTGAGGATCCCGCGCTTCTTGCCGCGCGCGATGAGCTTCTTGATCTTCGCGTCGTTGAGGTCGATCAGCGGCTGGTCGCCGTCATCCTGCTTCGCGTTGTCGGTGTTTTTCGCCATAGATAGTTGTGCCGCTTAGTCGCCGATGGCCAGCGATGCCAGCCTTTCGTTCATTTCGTCCCGTGCGCGGTGCAAACGCTGCTGCTCCGCAAATGCCTGTTCGTCGCCGTCCTGCAGGCGCCGCGTCGCCTCATCCAGTGCCGTTTCGATCTCCGCGGTCGCGGCGATCGTGTCGAGCGCCAGCTTCAGGTCCCGCATCGCCGTGCCCTGGTCGGCATCGGGACGGGTGAAACTGAAACCCATGGCCGTGCGGGGCGGGGCGCCCAGTCCGTCCGAGGCCAATATGGTGGCGATCCGCGCGCGATCAAGCGACTCGCCTGAAAGCGCGGCATCGACCAGATGGTTTCGCATCCGCGCCTGGCTCGGATCCGAGATCGGAAGGGCTGCCAGCGCCTCGACATCTTCGCCGATCGCCTCGGGGAACAGCGCATAGCCGTAGAGCATCGCGCCCACCACCGGCCCGCCGATCCCGGCGCGGGCAATGTCACGCGCTTCAGAGCCGACCGGCGGGGCAGGGGGGACCCATCGCCCGCGCTTCTGCTGCCAGCGCCCGCCGCCCGCCTCCCGTTCGCCGCGCCCAACCAGCTTGTCGAAACGCGCCAGCCATTCCTCGCGGTAGAGCTGGGCGAGGCTCGGATCGCCGATCGTCTTGGCGTGATCCATCAGCCGCTGCTTGAGGCCGGCGCGCGCTTCGGGCGTACCGAGCGGGGCCGCGTCGCGCTCGTGCCGCCACAGGCGGTCGACCAGCGGCTCGGCCTCTTCGAGTAGTGCCTCGAACGCGCCCTTGCCGCCTTGCGACACGATATCGTCCGGGTCCTTACCCGAGGGAAGCTCGACGAAGCGCAACGAGCGCTCAGGGCCGAGCAGGGGCAAGGCGCGCATCGCCGCGCGGACCGCGGCTTTTTGCCCCGCCGCATCACCGTCGAAACACAGGACCGGTTCGCCCGTGAGGCGCCAGAGCAGATGGAGCTGGCCCTCGGTCAGGGCCGTGCCGTTGGGCGCGACCGCGTCGGAAATGCCCGCCTGGTCCAGCGCGATCACATCCATATAGCCCTCGACCACGATCACGCGGCCCGAAGCGCGCGAAGCCGCGGAAGCAAGGTCGAGATTGTAGAGCTGGCGACCCTTGTCGAAGAGCGGGGTCTCGGGAGAATTGAGATATTTGGGCTCGCCCTGGCCGATGATGCGCCCGCCGAACGCGATCACGCGCCCGCGCGCATCGCGGATCGGGATCATCAGCCGCCCGCGGAAACGATCGTAGGGCTCCTTGTCCTCGACCGAGATCAGCATGCCGCTGTCGACCAGCATCGGGGTCTCGAACTTGTCGAGCGCGCGCTTGAGCTTGCCGCGACTGTCGGGGGCGAAACCGAGCCGGAATTTCTTCACCGTCGCGGGGGTGAGGCCGCGCTTCTCGATATAGCGCCGCGCTTCGCCGCCTTCGATCCCGGCAAGCTGCTTCTCGAACCAGTCGGCCGCGCCCTCGGTGACGTCGATCAGCCCGGCGCGTTTCTCGGCCCGTTCGCGCGCCTGCGGATCGGGGGCAGGGACTTCCATCCCGACCTTGGCGGCCAGTTCCTTGACTGCGTCCATGAAGGCGAGCCCGCGATAGTCGGTCAGGAAGCCGATCGCGTCGCCGTGCGCGGAGCAACCGAAGCAGTGATAGAAGCCCTTCTCGTCATTGACGTAAAAGCTGGGCGTCTTCTCGTTGTGAAACGGGCAGCAGGCCTTGAATTCATTGCCCGCCTTGATGAGCTTCACGTCCTGACCGACGACACTGGAGACGCGCGTGCGCGCGCGAAGCTCGTCGAGAAAGGATTGGGGAAGGCTCATCGAGCCTTACTGGCCCAACAACGCCTTCTTCGCCAGCGCGCTGGCCTTGGCCGGTTCGATGGTCGCACCGTGGCGCGCGCGAACCTGGCCCATAACCGTGCCCATGTCCTTCATCGAGGAGGCGCCGGTCTCGGCGACGATGGCGCGAACCGCGGCCTCGGCGTCCTCGTCGCTCATCTGCGCGGGGAGGAATTCCTCGATCACCGCGATCTCGGCTTCCTCGGCGAGCGCGCGATCCTCGGCGCCGCCCTTCCTGTACATCTCGACCGATTCGCGGCGCTGCTTGACCATCTTCTGGAGCACGGAAGTGACGTGCGCGTCGTCGTCCTCGACCGGACCGCCAGTACGCGCCTCGATGTCCTTGTTCTTCACTTCCGACTGGATCAGGCGGATCGTCGCGACCTTGTCCTTCTCGCCCGCCTTCATGCCCGCGATCATGGCAGCCTTCAGTCGCTCGCGAATCATCTCGCCGTTCCCTCTGTTTGTCGGAAAAGACCACGATAGCCGGAAATATCTCAAAACACAGCGTTGACGTTGCTGGCGGGCACGCGTAGCCGCTGTGGCTTAGCGACATCGCCGACATTCTTGCCGAGGAGCGCCATTGATGGCCGACCCGATCCCCACCCGTGCGCAACCCACAGGGGCCACGGGAGTCATCGTTTTCGCCGACGGCAGGACGATCTGGGGACAGGGCTTCGGCGCCACCGGCGAGGCGGTCGGCGAGCTTTGCTTCAACACCGCGATGACCGGCTACCAGGAGGTGATGACCGATCCCTCCTACGCCAAGCAGGTGATCGCCTTCACCTTCCCCCACATCGGCAATGTCGGCGCAAATGCCGAAGACGTAGAGGCGGGCGAGGCGCATGCGCTCGGGTGCATCGTGCGCGAAGCGGTGACACAGCCGTCCAACTTCCGCTCCGACTGCGACTTCCCCTGCTGGATGCGCGACCATGGCCGCATCGGCATCGCCGGCGTCGACACGCGCGCGTTGACCCAGATCGTGCGCGAGGAAGGCCCGCCGACCATCGCCATCGCGCACAGCGAAACGGGCGAGTTCGACCTGGACGCACTCCGGAAAATGGCCGCCGACTGGCCCGGGCTCGAGGGCATGGACCTCGCCAAGGAAGTCTCGTCCAAGCAGCTGTTCGAATGGACCGACGGCGGCTGGAACTTGGGCGAGGGGTACCGCCTCGACCATGCCGACCCGAACGCGCCGCACGTCGTCGCCATCGACTATGGCGCCAAGCGCAACATCTTCAGGAACCTCGTCGAGGCCGGCGCGCGGGTCACCGTGGTGCCCGCGACCGCGAGCTACGACGAGATCATGCGCCATGATCCCGACGGCTTCTTCCTGTCCAACGGCCCGGGCGATCCGGCCGCGACCGGTCAATACGCCATCCCCGTCATCCAGAAGCTGCTCGAGACGAGAAAGCCACTGTTCGGCATCTGCCTTGGCCACCAGCTGCTCGCGCTTGCCGTTGGCGGCGAGACCGAAAAGATGTTCCAAGGCCACCGCGGCGCCAACCACCCGGTCAAGCGCTGCGAGGATGGGATGGTCGAGATCACCAGCATGAACCACGGCTTCGCGGTCAAGCGCACGGGTCTTCCGAACCACGTCAGGGAAACCCACGTCTCGCTGTTCGACGACAGCAATTGCGGCATCGAACTCACCGACCGGCCGGCGTTCAGCGTCCAGTACCACCCCGAGGCCAGCCCCGGCCCGATGGACAGTTTCTATCTCTTCGAAAAATTTATCGGGATGATGAAGTAAATGCCTGCACGCAAAGACATCTCTTCTATCCTCGTCATCGGCGCGGGGCCTATCGTCATCGGGCAGGCAGCCGAGTTCGATTATTCGGGCTCCCAGGCGATCAAGGCGCTCAAGGAAGAGGGCTACCGGGTCATCGTCGTCAACTCCAACCCGGCGACCATCATGACCGACCCGGGCATGGCGGATGCGACCTATATCGAGCCGATCACCGCGCGCGTGGTCGAGAAGATCATCGAGAAGGAGAAGCCCGACGCGATTCTGCCGACCATGGGCGGGCAGACTGGCCTCAATTGCGCGCTGACGCTCAACAAATTGGGCATCCTCGAAAAGCACGACGTCAAGCTGATCGGCGCGACCGCCGAGGCTATCGACAAGGCCGAGGACCGCGAGAAATTCCGCGCGGCGATGGACAGCATCGGGCTTGAAAGCGCGCGCAGCGGTATCGCGCACAGCTACGAGCAGGCGCTCGAAGTGCTCGAAACGACGGGGCTTCCGTCCATTATCCGTCCCAGCTTCACCCTGGGCGGCACTGGCGGCGGGGTCGCCTACAACAAGGAAGAGTTCGAGCAGATCGTCAAAGGCGGGCTCGACGCATCGCCGACCAACGAGGTGCTGATCGAAGAATCGCTCCTCGGTTGGAAGGAATATGAGATGGAAGTCGTGCGCGACCGCGCCGACAACGCCATCATCATCTGCTCGATCGAGAATGTCGATCCGATGGGCGTGCATACCGGGGATTCGATCACCGTTGCCCCCGCGCTGACCCTGACCGACAAGGAATATCAGCGCATGCGCACCGCCTCGATCGCGGTGCTTCGGGAAATCGGCGTCGAAACAGGCGGTTCGAACGTGCAGTTCGCGGTCAATCCCAAGGATGGCCGGATGATCGTCATCGAGATGAACCCGCGCGTCTCACGCTCCTCGGCACTGGCGTCGAAGGCGACTGGCTTTCCCATCGCGCGCGTCGCGGCCAAGCTTGCGGTCGGCTACACACTCGACGAGCTCAGGAACGACATCACCGGCGGCGCGACCCCTGCCAGCTTCGAACCCACCATCGACTATGTCGTCACCAAAATCCCGCGCTTCGCCTTCGAGAAGTTCGCGGGCGCGCAGCCGCTCTTGTCGACCGCGATGAAATCGGTGGGCGAGGTGATGGCGATCGGCCGCAACTTCGCCGAGAGTTTCCAGAAGGCGCTGCGCGGCACCGAAACCGGCCTTACAGGCCTCGATCGCGCGCCCGAACTTGACGGGGCCGACGAGGAAGCGATTGCCAACGCGCTGGGCCGCGCCACCCCGTTCCGCATCCTCGCCGCGGCCGAAGCGCTGCGCCAGGGCTTCTCGGTCGAGAAGGTCAACCGCATCAGCCACTTCGATCCCTGGTTTCTCGAGCGGATCGAGGAAATCATCGCGGCCGAGGAGCAGGTCCGCGAACATGGCCTGCCGCGCGATCCTGCGGCCATGCGCCGGCTCAAGTCGATGGGCTTTTCGGACGCGCGCCTCGCGCAGCTCTCGAAACGCTCCGCCCATTTCGAACTGTCGCAGAAAGCCGAAGGCTCGGGCGTCGTCCACGACGCCATGAAGGCGATGACCGGCGGCGTGACCGAGGAGGAAGTGCGCTCGCACCGCCGCAAGCTCGGCGTGCGCCCCGTCTTCAAGCGCATCGACAGCTGCGCCGCCGAATTCGATGCGGTGACGCCCTATCTCTACTCGACCTACGAAGCGCCGCTGTTCGACGTGCCGGTCGACGAAGCCGGCGTGTCGGACCGCGAGAAGGTCGTGATCCTGGGCGGCGGGCCCAACCGCATCGGGCAGGGCATCGAATTCGACTATTGCTGCGTCCACGCCGCCTTCGCTCTCGGCCGCGATCGCGGCGAAGAGGCGCCGGAAGACCGCGGTGCCGGGCTCGAGGTCGTGATGGTGAATTGCAATCCCGAGACCGTCTCGACCGATCCCGACACGTCGGACCGCCTCTATTTCGAGCCGCTGACGACCGAGGACGTCCTCGAGATCATCGAGACGGAGCGCCAGGCGGGCAGCCTTCGCGGCGTCATCGTCCAGCTGGGCGGCCAGACCCCGTTGAAACTCGCCGCGGACCTCGAGCGGGACGGCATCCCGATCCTCGGGACGAGCCCCGACAGCATCGATCTCGCCGAAGACCGCGAACGGTTCGCGACGCTCGTCAACAAGCTCAAGCTCAAGCAGCCCGAGAACGGCATCGCGCGCAGCCGCGACGAAGCGGTCGCGGTCGCCGAACGGATAGGGTACCCGGTGCTCCTGCGCCCCAGCTACGTGCTGGGCGGTCGCGCGATGGAAGTCGTCGACGGACCCGAGCAGCTCGATCACTATATCGCCACCGCAGTGCAGGTGTCGGGTTCCTCGCCGGTCCTCATCGATCGCTATCTTCGCGATGCGATCGAGGTCGATGTCGACGCGATCTGCGACGGCAGCAACGTCGCCGTGACGGGCATCCTCCAGCATATCGAGGAAGCCGGCGTCCATTCGGGCGACAGTGCCTGCTCGATCCCGCCCTTCAGCCTGCCGCCCAGGATCATCGCCGAGATCGAGCGCCAGACCCGCGAACTTGCGCTCGCGCTCGAGGTGCGGGGGCTGATGAACGTCCAATATGCGGTCAAGGACGGCACGCTCTACCTCATCGAGGTCAATCCGCGCGCCTCGCGGACCGTGCCCTTCGTCGCCAAGGCGATCGGCCGCCCGATTGCCAAGATCGCCGCCAAGGTGATGGCCGGCGCCTCGCTGGCCGAGTTCGCCACGATCGACCGCGACATCGATCATGTCGCGATCAAAGAGCCGGTCTTTCCCTTCGCGCGCTTCCCCGGCACCGACCCGGTGCTGGGACCGGAAATGAAGTCCACCGGCGAAGTGATGGGGATTGCAGGCAATTTCGACGCCGCCTTCGCCAAGGCGCAGCTTGGGGAAGGGACGCGCCTCCCCGACGGAGGCTGCGTGTTCATCTCGGTCAAGGAGAACGACAAGCGGCAGATCCTGCCCGCCGCGCAGGCGCTCGACGCGCACGGTTTCTCGATCATCGCGACAGACGGCACCGCCGCCTTCCTGTCCGACAACGGCGTGCGCGTCACGCGCGTCAACAAGGTCGCGCAAGGCCGCCCGCACATCGTCGACAAGATCAAGGACGGCGAAGTCAATCTGGTCTTCAACACGACCGAAGGCTGGCAATCGCTAAAGGACAGCCAGGCGATCCGAGAGGCCGCCCTCAAGAGCCACACGCCTTATTACACGACCGTCGGCGCCAGCGCCGTGGTCGCGCGCATCATCGGCAAGGCCAATCCGGAAGCGCTTGAAGTCCGGTCGCTCCAGTCCTATTATTCCGGCAACTGAACATTCCCCTGCATCCCCTACAGACGGGCCGCTGACCCAAGCGGCAGCAGGGCGGTTTTGACGAAGGATGCGATTGAAATGGCGAGCGAAAAAGTCCCGATGCTGGCAGAGGGCCACCGCAAGCTTTCCGAAGAAGTGAAGCGTTTGAAGTCGATCGAGCGGCCCGCCGTGATCGATGCGATCGAGGAAGCCCGCGCGCACGGCGACCTTTCCGAGAATGCCGAATATCACGCGGCCAAGGAACGCCAGGGCCAGATCGAGGCGACCATTGCCCATATCGAGGACCAGCTGGCCCGCGCGATGGTGATCGATCCCACGACCCTGTCGGGCGACAAGGTTGTGTTCGGTGCGACCGTCCACCTCCTTGACGAGGACAACAAGAAGGTGACGTACCAGCTGGTCGGCGAAGGCGAGGCCGATGCCGCTTCGGGCCGCATCAACTTCAATTCGCCGCTCGCACGCGCGCTCATCGGGCGCAGTGTCGGCGAGGAGGTCGAAGTGACCACCCCCAAGGGCGAGCGTTACTACGAAATCGCCAAGGTCGAGTTCATCTAGTCCGATGACGTTCGCCGCCCTCCGGCGAACGGCGAGCTTCTGGCTCGCGATCGTCTCGGTCGCGATGCTGGTGCTGACCAGCTTCATGGACGGCGAGAGCCGCGGCAATCTGTTCGTGGCCGCGGGCGTCATTCCGGTGCGCCTGTCGGGTTTCGACCTGCCGGGCGCGGTGCCGGCGTGGCTCACCCCGCTGACCAGTGCCTTTCTCCACGCCGACTGGCTTCACCTTCTCACCAACATGCTGCTGCTCGTGTGGTGCGGGCTTCAAGTCGAGCGCATCATCGGGCCGCTCCGCCTGACCGCACTCTATCTGCTGGGCGCGCTCGGTGCCGCGATCGTCCAGTGGCAGTGGGACACGCTTTCGACCGCGCCGATGATCGGCGCGTCGGGCGCGGTCAGTGCGATCATCGGCGTCTTCTCGCTGGCTTACGGTCGGCCCAAGCGCGTGACAGGGCAGCCCGCTGCGGACAGGGCGATCCATGCCGCCTGGCTGCTCGCCGCCTGGGTCGTCATCCAATGGATGGTCGGCGTGCTTGGCGAGGGGGCGGGCTATGCGATCGCGACCCCCGCGCATGTCGGCGGGTTCGTCACCGGGCTGGCGCTATGGCCGCTCCTCAAGTCGCGTCCGAAGAAGGACCTCGCATGATCGCCTTCGCCCTTGCCGCCACGCTCGCTGCCGCCGACCCCGCTTGCCGTGGCGGGATGGTCGATGTCGGCGATTATGGGCTGCATACGACGATCGAAGGCGAGGGGCCGGTTGCGGTCGTGTTCGAGAGCGGCAACGGGAATGACGGCACTGTGTGGGCCGACATGGCGGCGCGCCTTGCCGGACGCGGTTATACCTCGCTGCGATATGATCGCGCCGGGCTCGGCCAGTCGGCGCCGCGCCCGGGTGATGCCTACGATGTCGACAATGAAGTGGCGGCGCTACGCGGCCTGATGGACCGGTGCGGGGTCGAAGGGCCGGTGCTCATCGTCGCGCACAGCTATGGCGGGATGATCGCCACGCTGATGGCGGCGCGCGACCCGCGAGTGAAGGCGCTCCTGATGCTCGACGCGACCAATGCCGGAACCGAAAACCCGGCGCGGATCGAGAAATTGCTGACGCTGTCGCGGGCGCGCTACCAGGAACTGCGCGATTACGACCGGGATTTGGCCGCCCACATCATCCCGCTGATGGAAGCGTGGGGCGACACTGCCGCCAAGGCGCGCGCGGCCGCAATTCCCGACGAGATCCCGATCTACCTGCTCGTGCGCGGCATCGCCGGCAGTCCTGATGACGACCTCGAGGAATGGCAGTCCGGCATGGCCGCCTTCGCGGCGGGGGGACCACGGCGTTACATGGTCGTCGCGCCCGGCATGGGGCACAAGGTCGCGGCCGAGCGCCCCGACTGGGTCGAGGCCTCGGCGTTGCAGCTGCTGGATTATATCGAACGAAACGCCGACTAGCCGGCGGTCTCGGGCTCCACTTCCGGCTCGAGCAGCCGATGCAGGTGGACGACCACATACTTCATCTCGGCATCGTCGACGGTGCGCTGCGCGGCGCCGCGCCAGGCGTCTTCCGCACTGGCGTAACTGTCATAGATGCCGACGAGATCGATCGAATCGAGATCGGTGAATTCGAGGCCGCGCGGATCCTTGACCCGCCCGCCGAAGACGAGGTGAAGCTTGCTCATGGGCGGCCCGCTAGCAGCAAATCCTGCCTTTGCGAACCGCCCAAATGGCTCCAGCCAAACATTATTTGCGCTTGGCGGCGTCGATCGCTGCGTCGGTCGACTGGCGCACCGCGTCGGCGGCGCCCTTGACGATATCGCGCAGCACGTTCTCGCCGCGATCGGTCGTCAGGCCGCGGTCGGCGAGCGTCGCCTTGCCCGCGCCCTTGGCGGCATCATAGGCCGAATGGGCGCGGCGGTTGATATCGCCGCCGACATTGGACAGCGCTTTCCTCTCGCGATCGGAGCGCGGCAGCAGCGCGCCGATGATCAGGCCGAGGGCAAGTCCGCCACCCAACGCGAGCAGCGGATTGTCCTGAATGCCTTCGCCGGTCTTGCGGCGGGCGTCGCGGGCGCCCTGGCGGGCGCTGTCATAGGCTTCGACGGCCTTCTCGCGCGCATTGCCGTAGGCGGCCTTCGCATTGTCCTTGGCGTCGGCATAGGCCTGGGTCACGCTGGCTTTTGCCTGTTCGGTCTTGTCCTTGACACTCATCGTGCTTCCTCCGTTGATTTGCTGGCGCGGGCCCCCTTGCGGGTCGGCTCCTCGATGGTCGCGGGCGGTTCGTGCCGCGACGTCGGCGCGCCGTCTTCTTGGTCTTCCTCTTCAGTGTCGTCGCCGGTCATCGCGTCGTAGGCGTCGGCCGCCCATTCACCGACCTTGCCACGGGCAAGAAACAGCCCCACGGCCGCGGCAATTCCGCCGACAAGCCAGGGCTTGTTCCTGGCGGTGACGACCATGTCGTGCGCGGCCCGATTGGCCTTGTCCTTGGTCATCTCCCACACCTGATCGGCAACGAGGTCGGGGGCGAGCCGTCGTTTGCCCTCGCCGATGGCGTGCTTGACCGAGGTCATCAACTTGGCCCGCTTCAATTCGACGAGATTCTGGGCGTCGAGCACCTTAGGATCGATCGTCATTCGCCGCCCTCCAGCTTGCCCTTGGCGACCATTGCGAGCAGTCCCGCGATCGCGAACGCGAGCACGGTCGATACGAGGCCGCCGGCGAGCGGTCCGATCAGCGTCGCGAGCGCGGCCCCGATCGTCACGAACAGGGTTACCGTGCCCGCAACGCCGAGCAGGAAGGCGAGCCCGAGCAGCATGGCGGGCATTCGATAGCGCCCGACCTCGCTCAGGAGCTTCACTTTCGCCAGCTGGATTTCCGCTTCCGCCAGCTCGCGCGCGTCGCCAACGACCTTTCCCAGAAGGTCGCCGATCGACTCGTCAGGGTCGAAGTTCTGCGGATCGCGTTCCTTCAGCATCGCGCCCCAGCAACCCTCAGTCGCGGTCGCGTTCGGCGTCGAGGCCCGACTGGACGAGGCGCGCAAGCGCGAAGCCCACGATCGCGGCGCCCGCGAGGGCGATGCCCGGGCTCTTGCGCACGAAGCTGCGCGTGTCGTCGATCAGCTCGTCGGGATCCTTGGCGGCGAGACTCTTGGCGGTATCGTCGAGATAGGCCGCGGCCTTGCGCGCATAGTCGCCATATTCGGCGCCGAGCCGGTCATCGAGCCCCTCCGCGGTATCGCCTACAAGACGTCCGATATTACCGATCGCCTCGCTCGATCGCTCGAGGCCTTGGCCGACGAGACCGCGGGCCTTGCCCGCCGCCTCGCGTGCGACCGTGTCGCCGCCTTCCTTGATCTTGGCGACCGCGCGTTCCTTGGCGGTCGGTTCCGCCGTGATGACGGCGGTGTCGCTCATCATCGTGTCAGCTTCGGTCAGCACCTCGGCTTCCGGCGGCACGGGCGTGCCAGCGGCGGGCGACGTCTTCGCGGCGCCCGGAATGATCTTGTCCGTCCCTTCGGGGAGATTCGTTTTTTCTGTCACCATTTTCGCTACTTCCCTCCTTTGGGAAACCAACCCGCGAGCCCGAAGCTCGTTCCGGAACTGATACGGAAAGTTGCACAGCTCGGCGCGGCCCGTATAGGGGCGTTCGACACAATCTTCCGCCCTCGGCAGAAAAGGCTCCATCATGACCGCGATCGTCGACATCTTCGCCCGCACCATCCTCGACAGCCGGGGTAACCCCACGGTCGAGGTCGACGTCACCCTGGAAGACGGTTCGATGGGGCGCGCGGCAGTACCTTCGGGCGCCTCGACCGGCGCGCACGAGGCGGTCGAGCTGCGCGACGGTAACAAGGCGCGCTGGAACGGCAAGGGCGTCGACAAGGCGGTTGCTGCGGTCAACGGTCCGATCAGCGACGCCATCCTCGGATACGAGGCGGAAGAGCAGGCCGAGATCGATGCGGTGATGCTCGACCTCGACGGGACCGACAACAAGTCCAAGCTCGGTGCCAACGCGATCCTCGGCGTCAGCCTCGCCACCGCCAAGGCGGCCGCCGACGCGCGCGGCCTGTCGCTGTTCCGCTATGTCGGCGGCGCGGGGGCCAATACCCTGCCGGTTCCGATGATGAACATTCTCAACGGCGGCGCGCACGCCGACAACCTGATCGACTACCAGGAATTCATGGTCATGCCGGTCGGAGCGGAAAGCTTTTCGGAGGCACTGCGCTGCGGCACCGAGATCTTCCATTCCCTGAAATCCGAACTGTCCGAACGCGGCCTGTCGACCGCAGTCGGCGACGAAGGCGGCTTCGCGCCCGCGATCAAGTCCGCCCGCGAGGCGCTCGACCTCATCGGCGAGGCGATCGACGCGACCGGCTACAACCTCGGCGAAGACGTGTTGATCGCGCTCGACGTCGCTTCGACCGAATTCTTCCGCGACGGCAAGTACCACCTCGAAGGAGAGGGGCGCACCCTTTCCCCCGCCGACATGGTCGAGGACCTCGCCAAGCTGTGCGCAGAATATCCGATCGTCTCGATCGAGGACGGCATGGCCGAGGACGACCTCGAAGGCTGGAAGCTCCTGACCGATCGCATCGGCTCGAAGGTCCAGCTGGTCGGCGACGACTTGTTCGTCACCAATTCGCAGCGCCTGAAAATGGGCATCGACAATGGCCTCGCCAATTCGATCCTCGTCAAGGTCAACCAGATCGGCACGCTCACCGAGACGATCGAGGCAGTGCGCATGGCGCAGACCCACGGCATGACCGCAGTAATGAGCCACCGCTCGGGCGAGACCGAGGATTCGACCATTGCCGACCTCGCGGTCGCGCTCGGCTGCGGGCAGATCAAGACAGGGAGTCTTGCCCGCTCGGACCGCACAGCCAAGTACAACCAGCTGCTGCGCATCGAGGAGGAGCTGGGCGACAATGCCGACTATCCCGGCCGTGATGCCTTCCGCGTGAAGATTTCGTCCTGACGCCTGAATTTTCTTGGCTTTTCGGGCATCTTATGGCCTTATTGAAGTCATGACGGTGGCATCGAAAAGCGTGGGGCTTCTGAAGCGGGCGGTATTCCCGGCGCTGACCATCGTGATCGTCGGCAATTTCGCGGGTTACGCCATCGCCGGCGACAACGGCCTGCTGGCCTGGGAAGGCTATTCGCGCCAGCTCGAGGAGCGCAAGGTCGAGCTCGCCAAGCTGGAAGACGAGCGCGATCGCCTCAAGCATCGCTCGGCGCTGCTCAACCCCAAGAAGGCCGATCCCGACATGGCCGACGAGCTGGTGCGCCGCGATCTCGGGCTCGTCCATCCCGACGAAGTCATCATCCCGCTCGACTGAGCGGAGCCTTCGCGACAACTCGCGCATTGCCTTTGCCGTAGCGGCAACCCTATAGGGCGCTGCGAACCTTGCATCGTCAGACAGAGGGCCAACACGTGGCGCGTCCCGCGAAGAAAAAAGCCGCAACCGGCAAGACTCCCCCGCTCGGAAACAAGGAGCGTCCGCCCGAGCCAAAGCGCTACAAGGCGAAGAAGGAAGAGCTGCTCGACTTCTACAAGCAGATGCTGCTCATTCGTCGCTTCGAGGAGCGCGCGGGCCAGCTCTACGGGCTCGGCCTGATCGGCGGCTTCTGCCATCTCTATATCGGCCAGGAAGCGGTCGCGGTCGGCCTCCAGTCGGCCATGGAAGTCGGCAAGGACAGCGTCATCACCGGCTATCGCGACCATGGCCACATGCTCGCCTACGGGATCGACCCCAAGGTAATCATGGCCGAACTGACCGGCCGCGAGGCGGGCATCTCGCGCGGCAAGGGCGGCTCGATGCACATGTTCAGCGTCGAGCACGGCTTCTATGGCGGGCACGGCATTGTCGGCGCGCAGGTGAGCCTGGGCACGGGCCTTGCCTTCAAGCACCAATATTCGGGCGATGGAGGCGTGAACCTCGCTTACTTCGGCGACGGCGCGGCCAATCAGGGCCAGGTCTACGAAAGCTTCAACATGGCGGAGCTGTGGAACCTGCCGATCATCTACGCGATCGAGAACAACCATTATGCCATGGGCACCAGCGTCGAGCGCTCGGCGTCCGAGCCCGATTTCTACAAGCGCGGCGAGAGCTTCCAGATCCCCGGCATCCAGGTCGACGGCATGGACGTTCTCGCGGTGCGCGGGGCGGCCGAGGTCGCGCTCGAATGGACCCGCTCGGGAGAGGGGCCGATCATCCTCGAACTCAAGACCTACCGCTATCGCGGCCACTCGATGAGCGATCCGGCCAAGTATCGCACGCGCGAGGAGGTCGACAGCTACAAGAAGGAACGCGACCCCATCGACCGCATCAAGGCCGACCTCGAGAAGGCCGGCGTGTCCGAGGAAGACCTCAAGGCGATCGACAAGGAAATCAAGGACATCATGGTCGAAGCTGCCAAGTTTGCGGAGGAAACGCCCGAGCCCGAGGCGGCCGAGCTCTACACCGACGTGCTGGTGGAGACCTACTGATGGCGAGCGAACTGAAGATGCCGGCCCTCTCGCCGACGATGGAAGAGGGCACGCTGGCCAAGTGGCTGGTCAAGGAAGGCGACGCGATCGCCGCCGGCGACATCCTCGCCGAGATCGAAACCGACAAGGCGACGATGGAATTCGAGGCGGTCGACGAGGGCGTGCTGCTCAAGATCCTCGTTCCCGAAGGCACCGACAATGTCGCGGTCGGCAGCGCCATCGCGGTAATCGGCGAGGAAGGCGAAGATACCGGTGGCTTGTCCGCCGCGGCTTCCGCTGCACCCTCTGAAGTCGAGGACGTTCCGGGCGAAGGCAAGGATGTCGGTCGAGAGGAGAGTGAGGCCGCGATCACGAAGATCGACATGCCCAAGGTCGCGCATGTCGATGCGAACCTCCCCGAAGGCACGACGATGAAGTCGACCAGCGTGCGCGAGGCGCTGCGTGACGCCATGGCCGAGGAAATGCGGGCCGACGAACGCGTATTCGTGATGGGCGAAGAAGTCGCGCAGTACCAGGGCGCCTACAAGGTGACGCAGGGCCTGCTCGACGAATTCGGCGACAAGCGCGTGATCGACACGCCGATCACCGAATACGGCTTCGCCGGCGTCGGTTCGGGCGCGGCGATGGGCGGGCTGCGCCCGGTCATCGAGTTCATGACCTTCAACTTCGCGATGCAGGCGATCGATCACATCATCAACTCGGCGGCCAAGACCAACTACATGTCGGGCGGCCAGATGCGTTGCCCGATCGTGTTCCGCGGCCCCAACGGCGCCGCCTCGCGCGTCGCAGCGCAGCACAGCCAGAATTACGGGCCGTGGTATGCCAGCGTGCCGGGCCTCGTCGTCATCTCGCCCTACACTGCGGCCGATGCAAAGGGCCTGCTCAAGGCCGCGATCCGCTCGGAGGATCCGGTCGTCTTCCTCGAAAACGAACTGCTCTACGGGCAGAGCTTCGACGTGCCCGATGTCGACGACTATGTCGTTCCCATCGGCAAGGCCCGCATCGCGCGCGAGGGCAGCGACGTCACTATCGTTTCCTATTCGATCGGGGTCGGGGTCGCGCTCGAGGCCGCCGAGACACTCGCGGGCGAGGGGATCGACGCCGAGGTTATCGACCTGCGCACGCTGCGCCCGCTCGACACCGCGACCGTGCTCGCGAGCCTTGCCAAGACCAACCGCATGGTCGTGGTCGAGGAAGGCTGGCCGGTTTGCTCGATCTCTTCGGAGATCATGGCGGTGGCGATGGAGCAGGGCTTCGACGACCTCGATGCGCCGGTCATGCGCGTGACCAATGCCGACGTGCCGCTGCCTTATGCCGCCAACCTCGAGAAGCTCGCGCTGATCAAACCGGCGCAGGTGGTCGAGGCAGCCAAGGCCGTCTCCTATCGCTGAGGCCGAGATCGGCCCCGACCGCCGCCTGGCGCTGCATCATTTTCCCGCAGCGCTGCAGGATGCGGTCGAGGCGGTATTCGCCATCGACGCCACCTTCGCCGAGATCGTGGCAGGCACGAGCGAGCCGCAGGTCGGCGCGATCCGGCTCGCCTGGTGGCGCGAAGCGCTCGAACGCCTGGATCAGTCGCCGCCGCCGCCCGAGCCGCGCCTCGAAGCCGTCGCGCACGAATTGCTTCCACGCGGCGTGAGCGGCGCAGCGCTTGCCGCGATCGAAGATGGCTATGCGACACTCCTCGAGGAAACGCCCGATCCAGACCGCATCGCCAGAGGCGGCGCGGCCTTGTTCGAGGCGATCGCGCGGCTACTCGGCGAGGACGACCCGATGCTCGCACCGGCTGGTGGCGTCGTGATGCTGGCGCGGGTGAGGGGGCTCGTCACGAGCGACCTCAAGCCCGCAGTGCTCCCGCGTTTCGCTGCGCTCAAGGGACACCGCTTCGCCAAGCCGCTGCGCCCCTTGACCCTGCTCGCCCGGCTCGCCGCGCGCGATTTCCTGCGTAGCCGTCCCGAGGCCGAGGGCACGCCCGGCCGCGCCTTCGCGATGCTCAGCCACCGATTGTCGGGGATCGTGACGGGGGCGAATTGACCGCACAGGCCCGCCCGGCGTAGAAGGTCAGCGCCGGATCGCCGTGGAGAACATCCATGAAGCGTGTCGTTGCCGGTATCCTCGCCGCCCTGCTGCTCACCACCAGCGTAGTCCTGTTCGTCCAGTCGCGCGCCTCCGCCAGCGAAGCGATCGACTTGCCCGCGATGCCCACTGCGGAAGAAGAAAGCGAAACACGCGAGCTGCCGGTCATTCCGGAGATCGCCGAGCCGCCGGAGGCCGACCCGCTCAGCAAGGAAGAGAAGCGCTTCAACCGCGTCGACAAGGATCGCGACGAGGCGATCACCTTGTCCGAACTGGTCCACCCGCGCCGCAAGGCCTTCGCGAAACTCGACCTCGACGGCGACGGCAGCCTGCGCTTCGAGGAATGGGCGATCAGGACGATCGAAAAGTTCGACGGCGCCGATGCGGACGGCAACGGCCTGCTGACCCGCGCCGAATATGCCACCACCGCGCCCAAGCCGAGAAAGCCCAAGCCCGCCTGCAGCTGCTAGGCGGGTTCTAACGCTTTCGTCCCTGTCCGCGCCGCCCAGTCGGCGAAGGCATCGCGCGCGCGCTCGGTATATTTGAGGCGGCGATTGGCCTTTTTCATCTTGCCCTCGATCGGCGGGAACAGGCCGAAATTGACGTTCATGGGCTGATAGGTCTCGGCCTCGGCGCCGCCGGTGATGTGCGACAGCAGCGCCCCGAACGCGGTTTCGACCGGCGGGGCCTCGAACGTTTCGCCTTTGGCTTCGGCTGCGGCGAAGCGCGCCGCCATCAGCCCGACCGCAGCGCTTTCCAGATAGCCCTCGCAGCCGGTGATCTGCCCCGCGAAGCGGATATGCGGCATCGATTTCAGGCGCAGTTGCTCGTCGAGCAATTCGGGGGAGCGGATGAAGCTGTTGCGATGGATGCCGCCGAGCCTAGCGAACTCTGCCTTCTCGAGCCCCGGGATCATGCGGAAGATTTCGGCCTGCGCGCCATATTTGAGCTTGGTCTGGAAGCCGACCATATTCCAAAGCGTGCCGAGCGCATTGTCCTGCCGCAGCTGGACCACGGCATAGGGCCAGCGCCCGGTGCGCGGATCGTCGAGCCCGACCGGTTTCATCGGCCCGTGGCGCAGCGTGTCGATGCCGCGTTCCGCCATCACCTCGATCGGCATGCAGCCCTCGAAGTAGGGCGTGTCCTTCTCCCACTCCTTGAACTCGGTCTTCTCGCCGTCGATCAGCGCCTGGACGAACGCCTCGTACTGCGCCTTGTCCATCGGGCAGTTGAGATAATCCTTCCCGTCACCCTTGTCCCAGCGCGACTGGAACCAGGCAATGTCGGTGTCGACGCTGTCGCGATGGACGATCGGCGCGATCGCGTCGAAGAAGGCGAGCGCATCCTTGCCCGTGGCCTCGGCGATGCTTTCGGCAAGGGCGGAACCGGTGAGGGGGCCGGTCGCGACGATGGTGAGGCCGTCGCCCGGCAGCGCATCGACCCGCTCGCGCACGACGGTCACGTCGGGATGGCCCGCGACCTTGTCGGTCACGCTTTGCGCGAAGCCGTCGCGGTCGACCGCAAGCGCCGAGCCGGCGGGCACGCGATGTTCGTCGGCGCAGGCCATGATCAGTGACCCCAGACGGCGCATTTCCTGGTGGAGCAGGCCGACCGCATTGCTCGTCGCATCGTCGGAGCGGAAGCTGTTCGAACAGACCATCTCGGCGAGGCGCTCGGTCTCGTGCGCGGGCGTCGTATCGCCGCCGCCGCGCATCTCGAACAGGCGCACCTTGAGGCCGGCTTCGGCCAGTTGCCAGGCGGCTTCGGAACCGGCGAGTCCGCCGCCGATGATGGTCACGTCATGGGTCATGGCGCCGCCCTTAGCCGCTGCGTCTCCATGAAAAAAGGGCGGCGCGACACGAAGTCGCACCGCCCTTCCGGTTGCACCCCGTTTTCGCGGGGGTCAGGTGAGCACCTCGGCAGGTGCATGGTTCTTGGTATTCTCGACAATCAATTTCTCGATATCGGAGACCGGCTGATTGGTCATTTCCTTGTCGATCTCGAGAACGACGCGCTTTTCGGCTTCCTTGTGGAGCTTCTTCCTGAGTTCGCCGAGCGTCTTGGGCGGGGCGATGATGGCGAGGGCATCGAAGTCGTTGGACAAGGCGCGTGCGTTCACGCGCTCTGCTGCCTCGTGCGCCCAGCGATCCTCTTCGAGCTGGTGGAAATCGGTCTCTTCGTAGCTCGAGCGGCCGGTCGTTCCCGACTGGAACACCGAACCCGGCCCGTCGGTCGAAAGCTCGCGGTCGGGCGCGTCGTCGCGTTCCCGGTGCTTTTCCACCCGAAGGTCGATCTGGTTACGGTCTCCCTCGTTACGCAGGAAGAGCATTTTGCGACCATCGGTCACGAGAACGAGGGCGTCGTTGGCCAGTCCCATGGGGTCTCCTTCTATCGACGTTGGAAGTCATTCCACCAACGTGACAGAAGCCCGCCGCGTTCCGTCCGTTCGTCGCGGCGAAAGGGCTTTTCGCACCACGAAAAAGGCCGCCCCCGATTTGTCGCGGGAGCGGCCTCGTTCGTTCGGACAGTCGCCGCGATCAGGCGCCGTTTTCGGGGCCCTCGGCCTGGTCCTCGCCGATCTCGCCATCGTCGGTCGGCGCGACCGTCTTGTCGTCGCCCTGGAGATCGCCTTCGACCATCTCCTCGGCCTCGTTCTCGGCATCCTCCTCCTCGTCGATCCGCGCGACCGAGACGACATGCTCCTTGTCGGCGACGTTGAAGATGGTGACGCCCTGCGTGTTGCGGCCGGCGATGCGAATGTCGCCGACCGTCGTGCGGATGATCTTGCCCTGGTCGGTGACCAGCATCAGCTGCTCGCCCTGATGGACCGGGAAGCTGGCGACGACATTGCCGTTGCGCTCGGAAGTGACGATGTTCGCCACGCCCTGACCGCCGCGGTTGGTGACGCGATATTCGAACGTCGAGGTGCGCTTGCCGTAGCCGTTTTCGGTGATGGTCAGCAGGAACTGCTCCTTCTCGACCAGCTCGGCATAGCGCTCCGCACTGAGTCCTTCGGCGCTCTCGTTGTCGCGCCAGATCGGCGACTTGAGGTAGAGCTCGCGCTCTTCGGCAGTCGACCCCGTCGAGCCGAGGATCGACATCGAGATGACGCGATCGTCTCCCAGCAGCCTGATCCCGCGCACGCCCTTCGACGCGCGACCCGTGAACTCGCGCACCGCAGTCGCCTCGAAGCGGATCGCCTTGCCGTTGCGCGTGGCCAGCAGCACGTCGTCGTCTTCGGTCAGCAGCGCGACCCCGACCAGCTTGTCGGTCGGATTGCCGCCCTCGTCCTCGTCGAACTTCATCGCGATCTTGCCGTTCGAGGGCACGTTGGTGAACGCGTCCATCGAGTTGCGGCGCACGGTGCCGCCTTCGGTCGCGAACATGATGTGGAGACCGGCCCATTCCGCCTCGTCCTGCGGGAGGGGGAGAACGGTGGTGATCGTCTCGCCGTCGGCGAGCGGCAGGATGTTGACCATCGGGCGACCCTTGGCAGTCGGGCCGCCCTCGGGAAGCTTCCAAACCTTCATGCGATAGACGCGGCCCGTGGAGGAGAAGAACATCACCGGGTTGTGCGTGGTCGTCACGAACAGGTTGGTGACGACATCTTCTTCCTTGGTGCTCATCCCCGCGCGGCCCTTGCCGCCGCGACGCTGGGCGCGGAACAGGGCGAGGGGGGTGCGCTTGATGTAGCCGGTGTGGGTCACGGTCACGACCATGTCCTCGACCTCGATCAGGTCCTCGTCCTCGATCCCGTCGACGGCGGGGGCGAGCAACGTCCTGCGCGGGGTCGCGAACTCGGCCTCGACCTCGTCGAATTCCTCGACCATCACCTCGTAGAGGCGCGCCCGGTTCGACAGGATCTCGAGCAGTTCGCCGATGGTCTTGGCCAGCTCCTCGAGCTCGCCGCCGATCTCGTCGCGGCCGAGCTGGGTGAGACGGTGGAGGCGCAGTTCGAGAATCGCCTTCACTTGCAATTCGGACAAGCGATAGACGCCGCCGACATGGTCGGACGCCTGGCCCTCGACCAGTTCGATATATTGGACGATTTCGCCGATCGGCCACTCCTTGCCGAGCAACTTTTCGCGCGCTTCGGCCGGGCTCTTCGAGCCGCGGATCATCGCCACGACCTCGTCGAGATTGGTGACCGCGACGACCAGGCCGAGCAAGACGTGAGCACGTTCGCGCGCCTTGGCGAGCTCGTATTTCGAGCGGTTGGTGATGACCTCTTCGCGGAACTTGACGAAGCTCTCGATGATGTCGCGCAGGGTCAGCGTCTCGGGACGCCCGCCGCGGATGGCGAGCATGTTGGCGGCAAAGCTCGTTTGCGCCGGCGTGTGCCGCCACAACTGGTTGAGCACCACCTCGGGAGTCGCGTCGCGCTTGAGGTCGATCGCGATGCGCACGCCCTCGCGGTTGGACTCGTCGCGAATGTCGCTGACGCCTTCGATGCGCTTGTCCTTGGCGGCTTCGGCGATCTTCTCGACCAACCCGGACTTGCCGACCTGGTAGGGGATCTCGGTCAGGATGATCTGCTTCTTGTCGCCGCGCGTCTCCTCGACGTGCGCCTTGGCGCGCATCATCATCGAGCCGCGCCCGGTGGTGTAGGCGGCACGGATGCCGCTCGCGCCCAGGATCTGCGCGCCGGTCGGGAAATCGGGGCCCTTGACGTGCTCCATCAGGTCTTCCGACGTCACCGCCGGATCTGCGATGTAGGCGCGGCAGGCATTGATCACTTCGCCGAGGTTATGCGGCGGGATGTTAGTCGCCATGCCGACCGCGATACCGCCGGCGCCATTGACGAGCAGATTGGGGAAGCGCGCGGGCAGGACTTGCGGCTCGCTCTCGCTGGCGTCGTAGTTGGGCTGGAAGGCGACCGTGTCCTTGTCGATGTCGCCCAGCAGGAAGTTGGCGACCTTGGCGAGGCGCGCTTCGGTGTACCGCATCGCGGCCGGCGGATCGGGGTCCATCGAGCCGAAATTGCCCTGGCCGTCGATCAGCGGCACGCGCATCGACCAGTCCTGCGTCATGCGCGCGAGGGCGTCGTAGATCGCGCTGTCGCCGTGCGGGTGATACTTACCCATGACGTCACCGACGATGCGGCTCGACTTGCGGTAGGGGCGGCCCGCGACATAGCCCGCTTCCTGGCAGGCGTAGAGGATGCGGCGGTGGACCGGCTTCAACCCGTCGCGCACGTCGGGTAACGCGCGGCTGACGATGACGCTCATCGCATAGTCGAGATAGGAGGTCTTCATCTCCTCGACGATGGAGATGGGGGCGATGTCGCCTGCGGGTTCGGGAAGCGTGTCGGTCGGGGTGTCGTCGGCCACGAAAAATCCTGTCGTCGTTGGTGAGGCTCCGGCACAGGGACGCGCGCCGAATCTGTCTTCGGAGAGACTAGCGCGCGCGCACGCGCGAGGCCAGCATTAAGCAGCCCTCAACGCATGAAATCCGGATTCCGGTTTACGTTTACGTCAACCTTCGCGGACGAACAACGGCGCATCCGGGGTCGATCCGTCCGTTCGGTAGCGCCAGCCGTCGCGGTCGAAGCGCTTCAATTCCCCGACATCCTCGACACGCTCGTCGCACACCCAGCGCGCCATCGCGCCGCGCGCGACCTTGGCCGCGAAACTCTGGAACTGCAGTCCCTTGGCAGTCTCGACGCGGAAGTCGGGCGCGATGATCTTCAAGGACTTGGGAAGCTGTCCGCGCACGACGTCGTAATATTCGTTCGAGGCGAGGTTGAGCAGCACGCCCGAGCCCTCCTCGCGCAACTGCTTGCGCAATTCCTTGGCAACCTTGCCGCCCCAATGGTCGGTCAGCTTGCCCTTGTCGCCTTTCTCGGGCGACCAGGCAGTGCCCATCTCGAGACGATAGGGACGCATCCGGTCGAGCGGGCGCAGCATGCCGTAGAGCCCCGAGAGGATGCGCACGTGATCCTGCGCGAAGGCGATCACGTGCTCGTCGGCGCTGGCCACGTCGAAGCCGCGATAGACGTCGCCCGCAAAGGTGCGGATCGCGGGGCGCGTCTCGGCCGAGAAGAACTTGTCGTACCGTTCCTCGTTGAGCGCGGCGAGCTTGTCCGAAATGCCCATGATCTTCTTGAGATCGGCAGCGGTAAGGTCGTCGGCCGCGCGCGCGATCGCGGCCGCGTCGCGTTCGAACCGCGGGACGGTGGCTGTTTCGGGGTAGGGGGTTTCGAGGTCGAGCGACTTGGCAGGCGAAAGCAGGATCAGCATGGCGCCTTGGCTAGCCCAGCGTCCTTGCGAGGTAAACCGGAGCTTTCGGCCCTATTCAATGGACGTTCAGCGCGAATCTGGCACTTGGGCTTCCGATATGCGTTTCGAGGGGGTATGCCCCCACACGTTTTCCCCCGATCAAGGCAATAGAGGAGCCTGTATCCATGAAATTCCCGATGACCGCCGTGGCGCTCGCGCTTGCCGGCATGACCATGACGGCCGCCCCGAGCGCCGCCTTCGCGCAGGACGAGGCCGCCGAGGCCAAGCCGCAGAAGGAATATGATCTATCGAAGAAGGCCCGCGCTGCCCTGTTCGAGATGCAGGCGGCGATCACCGCGAAGGAATGGGACAAGCTTCCCGCCTTGTCGGCCGCGGCCAAGGCCACGCTCAAGACCAACGACGACAAGTACGTCTACGGTCAGATGATGCTCAAGGCGGCCAGCGACCAGAAGGACAATCTGGCTGCGCTTGCCGCACTCGACGAGATGGCGGCAAGCGGCGCGGCCGACATGGCCGAACTGCTTCCGATCTACGTCAATCTCGGCAAGATCTTCTACAATGCCGACGACCTGACGAACGCCGAGAAGATCCTCCTGAAGTCGCTGGAGATGGATCCGAACAATTCGGACGCGCTCATCACGCTTGCCGAGACCCGTAACAAGCAGCAGCGCCCCAGCGAAGCGGTGAAGCTGATCGCGGAGGCGATCGCCAAGCGCGAGGCCGCCCAGACGGCGGTCGACGAGAATTGGTACAAGCGCGCCGTTGCGCTGGCCTACGAGGCCGAGGACGCCCAGGCGATCAAGATCGGCCAGAAGTGGGTCGGTGCCTATCCAAGCGCGCAGAACTGGCGTGACGCGCTGCGCATCTACCTGGCGCTGTCGAACCGCAACATCGGCGATCTCATCGACGTCATGCGCCTCCAGGCGGCGGTCGACGCGCTCAATGGCGAGAACGACTATTACATGTTCGCCGACGAGCTCCTCAAGAAGGGCTATCCGGGCGAGGCGCTGGTCGTGCTCAACAACGGCTTCGGTGCCGGCAACATCGATCGCAACAAGGTGATCTTCAAGGACATCCTGTCGCGTGCGACCAGCCAGGCCGATGGCGACCGTGCGGGCCTCGAGCCCGCCGCCAAGAAGGCGATGAGCGCCGCCGAAGCACGTCAGGCGATGGTCACCGGCGACGCCTTCTACGGCTATGGCGAGTACCAGAAGGCGGCCGACCTCTACCGCGCCGCGCTCGGCAAGACCGGGGTCGATGCCAACCTGGCCAACCTGCGTCTCGGCATGGCGCTCGCTCGCATGGGCGACGTCGAGGGCGCCCGCACCGCTCTTCGCGAAGTGCAGGGCCCGCACGCCGACACGGCGGCCTACTGGATGGTGTATCTCGACACCCGCGGCTAAGCCGTTCCGGAACCACGAGAAACGGGCGTCGGCCATGCGGTCGGCGCCCGTTTTCGTTGGCCGCGCGGGAACTGTCCCAATTCGGGAAGGTTAACCGCACCTCCCTGTGATCCACGGCCTTGCGCCCGCAAGCATGCGCACGCGGGAATGTCCCCGCATGGGAGATCGACCACCGGTGCGCTTCGACGACCGCCTTGCGACCTTGCTGACCCTGCCGGTGGCGGATGCGCACGATCGTGCCGTCCGCTGGCGCCAGCTGGTCGAGCTCGCCGCGCAGGCGGGGGCCGAGGACGAGGAAAGCGCCGCGTTCATCGCCGCGCTGGCCGTCGCCCGCGCCGACCGGTCGAAGGTCGCCCGCGAGGTGCGCGCCGCCGCCGGACGCGCGATCGCCGGCAGGCCGCTCCCGCTCAAATTGCTCGAACTGTTCGCCGAGGACGCGCTGGTCGTGAATGCGCCGGTGCTGGCCGCCGCGCGCCTCGGCAAGCCGCGCGTACGCCACCTGGCGGCGATCGCCGACGAGGAGACGCGGCGCTTTCTCGCCGCGCTTCACCCCGGCCTGGAGGAAATGGAGCAACCCGACTTCGCGGGGCTCGCCGCCAAGGTGGAGGAGCGCCGCAGCGCCAAGACAGCGCCCGAGCCGCCGGCGCCCGCCCCGGTGGTGCCGCGCGCCGAGCCGAGCGTCGAACCGGGCATCGAGTGGCCGCCCGCACCGCCGCCGCCTGCGCCCGAACGCGCCCCCGCGAAAGGCGGCCTGTTCCGCTGGGAAAGCGGCCCGGGCGGCGACGTCCGCTGGGTCGAAGGCGTGCCGCGCGGCGCGATGGTCGGGCGCTCGATCGCCAGCGAGGACTTCAGCGCAAGCGTCGCCGATGCGTTCGCCGCGCGCGCGCCGTTCGACGAGGTCGCGCTCTCGATCGCGCCGCTTGGCGACTATGTGATCAGCGGCGAACCCGCATTCGATCCCGAGGACGGGCGTTTCCTCGGCTATCACGGCCATGCTCGCCCCAAAGCCGAGGCCAGGCCCATTGCGACCAGGCCGCGCAGGAGCGCCGCCGCTCCCAAGCGGGCAAGCCGACCGGCGGCGACCACGCGCAACGTGGATTCGCTGCGCGAGCTGGTCCACGAGATCAAGACGCCGCTCAACGCGATCATCGGCTTCGCCGAGATCATCGACGGCCAGTATCTCGGCCCGGCGCATCGCCGCTACCGCGAACGCGCCGCCGAGATCGTCACGCAGGCCCGTATCCTGCTGGGGGCGATCGAGGATCTCGACCTCGCCGCGCGCGTCCAGTCCGGGCAGGTCGAGGCGGCAGGCGCGCCGAGCAATGCGAGCGAGCTGGTCGGGCGTGCCATCACCGCACTCCAGCCCCGCGCGGAGCGCGCCGGCGTGACCGTCAGGGCCGACATTCGCGGTGAGGACTTCCACTGCGCGCTCGACGAGGAAGTCGCCATGCGGCTCGTCACGCGCCTCGTCGGTGCCCTGGTCGAGGCGGCAGGCGAGGGCGAAACACTCCGCGTCGCGCTGGCGCGGCCGGGCTCGCACTGCAAGCTCTCGGTCAACCGTCCCGCCAGCATCGAGGGACTTTCCGAAGCGCGCCTACTCGACCCCGCCCTCAGCCTCGAGGGGGAGGGCAAGCCGCTCCTGGGTCTCGGTTTCTCGCTGCGTCTCGTGCGCGGCCTCATCCGCATCGCGGGCGGCGAACTGGCGATCGAACCCGACGCGATCGCGCTCCATCTGCCGACCGCGATATCGTGACGCTTGCGCCCGCCGCCTTCACGCGGCTAGGGCGAGAGAAGGCGGGGGGCCTGTAGCTCAACTGGTTAGAGCTGGCCGCTCATAACGGCTAGGTTGCGGGTTCGAGTCCTGCCGGGCCCACCACCGCCGCCATTTGCGCTGCAAGTCGAGTGGGCAGGGGAGTGGTCGGGGAGACAGGATTCGAACCTGCGACCCTCTGCTCCCAAAGCAGATGCGCTACCAGGCTGCGCTACTCCCCGACTGGCCCCGCGCCCTATCAGAGGCGCCTCGGGCGGCAAAGTCTATTCGACACCGCCCGAGAGGATCGCCAGAACCGCGGTCCACGCCGCGACATTCTGCCGCAGCGCCTCGGGATCGATCTTGTCGAGCGTGTCGTCGGCAGTGTGGTGGTAATCGAAATAGCGCATGCCGTCCTGGCTGAGCCCGACACCGGGCGTTCCGGCATTGAGCAGCGGCGAGATATCCGATCCTTCCGCGCGGTCGAACGCGCCCGTGACCACGCCAAGCGGCGCGACGGCGGCAGCGAGCATGCGCGCCTCCTCGACACGGGCTTCGCCGAGTTTGCTGTCGATCCGGAAGATGCGATCCGCGCCGAAATCGCTTTCGAGCGCGGCATAATGGTCTTCGCTGCCATGACGGGCGAGATAGTCGCGGCCGCCGAACAGGCCGGGCTCCTCGGCGCCGAACCAGACGATGCGGATGGTGCGCAGCGGGCGGCCTGCATCCATGATGCGTTTGGCGGCCGCGGCGGCGATGGCGACACCGGCGCCGTCGTCGATCGCACCCGTCCCCAGGTCCCAGCTGTCGAGGTGGCCCGCCACCAGGATCGGCGCAAGCGAAGGATCGCGGCCCGGCACCTCGGCGATGACATTGCCCGACGTCTGCCCCTCGACCCGCTCGTTCTCGAGGACGAGGTGGAGGCGGACCGGACGGCCACGCTCGAGGATGCGCACGAGCTGTTCGGCATCGACCACGCTCAGCGCGCCCGCGGGGATCGGCTTGGCGCCGTCGGCGAAAGCCATCGTGCCGGTATGGGGATGGCGATGATGATCGGTTCCGGCCGAGCGCACGATGACGGCAAGCGCGCCCTTCTGGCTCGCGAGGGTAGGCGCCTGCCTCCGCGGCGCGCCGCCCGGGCCGTAGCTCGATCCGTCCTGAGTCGGGGCCATGGCATGATCGACGAACACGATCTTGCCCTTCACGGCCTCGTCGGGCGCGACGCGCAATTCGTCGATGGACGAGAAGGCGACGATGTCGCCCGTCACGCCGGCGGCGCCCGTCGACCCGCTATTGCCGAGCGCTGTGACAGCGAGAGGCTGCGGGAAGGGCGAGAGGACGTGCGCGCTTTCCGAGCCGCGGGTCCAGCGCGGCATGGTGAATTCCTCGACCCGCACGTTGGCAAACCCCATCGCCTTGAGCTTGGCGACCGACCAGGCGCGGGCGCGCGCTTCGGCCTCGGTCGCTGCAAGCCGGGGGCCGACCTCGGTGGTCAACGCCTCGACGATATCCCACGCATAATCGTCCTCGAGCGCGGCATCGCGCAGCGCGGCGACCTCGCGATCGACGATCACCGGCGGTGGCATTGTCTGCTGGGCGGCGGCGAGGGAGGGAATGGCGGCAGCGGCGAGAAGCGCCGCGGTCATCAGAGCGCGAGTCATGGCGAAGGCGTAACCGCCCGCTCGCCCCCTGTCACCGCCCTTCGTCGAAAACATCAGAGCAGGCGGAGCTGGTCGCCCTGGGGCGGCTCGAACAGGTCGGTGCGAAGCTGGAACTTCGAGCGTCCGAGCCCTGCCGCACGCGCCGCGCGCTCGAAGCGGGCGCGAAACAGGTCGGCCCACACGCCTTGTCCGCGCAGGCGCGAGAAGAAGCGCGGGTCGTTGTCGCGCCCGCCGCGCATCGCATTGATGGTCGCCATCACCTTGCCGGCGCGCTCGGGATAATGCTCGTCGAGCCAGGCGCGGAACAGCGGCGCGACCTCGTGGGGAAGCCGCACCGGCAGGAAGAACGCGCCGCGCGCACCCGCGTTGGCCCCGGCGGCGAGGATCGCTTCCATTTCCGGATCGGTAATGTGCGGAACGACCGGCGAGATGGAAAGGTGGGTTGGTACGCCCGCTTCGGCCAGCGCCTCGATCGCCGCCAGGCGCTTGCGCGGGGCAGGGGCGCGCGGTTCGAGCGTGCGATGCACCTTGGGGTCGAGCGAAGTCACGCTGATCGCCACCGCCGCGATGCCGAGCCGTGCGGCGGGCGCGATCAGGTCGAGATCGCGCAGCACCCGGTCGGACTTGGTGGTGATGGTGAAGGGGTGCTTGAGGTCGAGCAGCAGTTCGAGCACCGAGCGCGTCACCTTCCATTCCGCCTCGATCGGCTGAAACGGGTCGGTATTGGTGCCGAGCGCGATCGGGGCCGGCGTGTAGCCCTTCTTGCCCAGCGCCTGGTGAAGCAGCGCCGCGGCGTCCGGTTTCACGAACAGGCGGCTTTCGAAGTCCACGCCCGGCGAGAGGTCGTGATAGGCATGGGTCGGGCGCGCGAAGCAGTAGATGCAGCCGTGCTCGCACCCGCGATAGGGGTTGACCGAGCGGTCGAACCCGATGTCCGGCGAGCTGTTGCGCGTCAGGATGGTCCTCGCGCGCTCGATCGTCACGCTGGTGCGCCGCGGCGGCGGCGCGCCGTCGATATCCTCGACCGCATCGAGCCAGTCGCCCTCGACCACGCGCTCCTTCAGATTGAAGCGGGTGGGGGTGGCGTTGCGGGTGGCGCCGCGGCCCTTGATCGACTCGACTGGCATGGCGCCAGCCTAGTCCATCATGCGGAACAGAACAAGAACATCAGCGCCGTGTCGGATATTTCGGCGCGCGGTGTTCGACGACGTCCTTGAGCGCGGGCGGGCGGTTTCCCGCGAGCGCGTGGTAGACGAAGTAATTGCGCAACACCGAGGGGATGTAGAAGCGCGTTTCCCAGTAGGGCAGGCTTTCCATCCACAGCAGCGGGTCGCCCCCATCCGCGATCGACTGCCAGCGCGTCACCGGCACCAGCCCGGCATTGTAGGAAGCGGTGACGCGGAAAAGCTCGTCGCGCGTCGCCGGCTCGCGGCGCATGAGCTCGATGAACGCCTGGCCGTGGTCGAGGTTGGTCTCGGGACGCTTGAGATCGTCGGCGGTGACCGTCTGCCCACGGCTGCGCGCCGTGTCGCGCGCGGTCCCGGGACGCACCTGCATCAGGCCGACCGCATCCGCCGGACTGACCACCCGGGGCCTGAAATCGCTTTCCTGGATGACGTGGGCGTAGGCGATGTAGGGATCGAGACGCCATCCGTTGTCGGGCGTCCAGCCAGGCGCGGGATAGCGGTCCGCCAGATCGACGCTCGCACCCGGCTGGCCGTTGGTGGCAAGCCAGTATTGCGCGCCGCCCAAATCGAGCCTCTTGGCAATCTCGACGAGCGCCTTGTGCTGTCTCGGATCGCCGATCGCCGCCTGGTGCTTGAGATATTCCTCCGCGAGGGACCTGCGCCCGATCTCGACCAGCGCAATGGCGCGCGCGATGTTGGGCAGCTGGGCAACCCGTTCGAGATCGCGCGCCGACGGCGTCTCGACCCGCTGCGCGGGCTTGAGGGCCATGCCGAGCGTCTCGCGCGCGACGATCCCATAAAAACTTTCCTCGTTGGCCGCGGCAGCGCGCAGGCGGGACTGGACCTCGTGGGGGTTACCGCAAGCCTGCGCCGCCCGCGCCGACCAGTAATGCCCGGCAGCGGCCAGTTCGCGGTCCGAGGTCCCCAGCGCGGCAAGCCGGAAGGCGTCGCCCGCCGTGCGGCAATCGTTGAGCCGCCAGCTGGCCAGCGCCTCGATCCAGGCCGACCGGGCCTTCCATTCGGATTGGCCGTACGCCGCGCCCTCCGCGGCAACGCGGCGCGCATCGGCGTAGGCGCCGCGGACGTAATGGATCCAGGCGACACGCTGCGCGATTTCCGCGCGTCCCTCGCCGACAAGCGATCCCTCGTCGACCGCAGCCCGGTAGAGCGCTTCGGCGGAAATCCCGTCGTCGGCGTCGACGAACGACGTCATCTCCTCGCGCAGCCGCACCGCGACGGGATCGTCGCTCGAGCGCCCGCGCTGGCGGCGCGGGGCGGAACCCAGCGTGCGCAGGCCTCGCGTGGCAACCACCGGCATCGCGTCGGCCCCGCGACGCTGGGCGAGACGCGCGAGCTGCGAGGCCTGCGGCAATTCGGGGGCCCGCACGAGCAACGCCTCGAGTGGCTCCTTGGAGACGCGCGGCGAATTGGCGGCGAGGTAGAATTCGGCTTCGGCGACCGGGTGCAAGGGGTGGCGCGTGTCGAGCTTGAACAGCATCGCGCGCACCACGTCCCATTGCTCGCGATCGATCGCGGCGAACACGCCCGACCAGCTCGCCTCGACGTCGGGGAGTTGCGCCCCTTCCGGCAGGCGTTGCTGCTGCCCCGGCGGAAGCGGTGCGAGCGGATCGTTTGCCTGGGCGAACGCAGGGGCCGAGGACGCGAGCAAGGTGGCAGCCAGCGACAGTCGTAAGATCATTCGGTTTCGCTCTTGAGCAGGAGGAGGTCGTCCCAGGCGAGCCGTTTGTCCTGTGGACGTTCGAGCAACCAGCGCGGGTGGAAGGTGGCGACGGCGGGAATGCCCTCGACGTGGTGGAGCACTCCGCGCGCCTTGGCGAGCGGCTTGTCGGTCAGCGCGCGCGCTGCGGCGTCGCCGAACAGGATCAGTCGGCGGGGCGCGGCATGGCCGATATGGAGCCTCGCGAGCGGCGCGAGTTTTTCGATTTCACCGTTCTTGAGCCGTTCGCCCGGAACGTGCCCGTGATCGAGCAGCGCCCAGTAGGCGGCTTGTGGGTCGAGCCCCAGCGCACCGAGCATCCGCTCCGCCATCGCCCCGGCAGCGCCGCCCATCGGACGTCCGTCGGCAAGATCGGCGCGGTCGGGCCGGTCGCCCAGCATCATCACCGGCGCTCCCTCGATACCTTGCGGCAGGACCGCTCGTGCGCCGCGCGCCGTGCACTCCGCCTCGATCCAGTGAGGCCATTCCGCGAGTGTTTCGGGCAACCGGACGGCCGGGCGGGGGGCATCGTCCGCCTTTTCGGCGACGGGCGCCGCAGACGGAGCGGGTTGTGGAACGGGAGACGCAGTCGCGGGAATGAGATCGGTCCAGGCCGGGGCATTCTCGCGCACGGCGACGTCGACGCCGGCATCGCGCCACCAGGCCAACAGGGCGGCTGCCCCCGCCTGATCGATTCCCGCTCCGCTCATGTCCCAGTCCTTCGACAAGGTTGACGAGCAATGCAAGCATTGGGCAGGGCAGGTGCGTCGGACGGGCCGCGCGCCGCGACCGGAAGACGCTTGCCCGCGCCGGGCCTTGAAAGAGGGACAGAATGACCACCCGCGAATCCATGGAATATGATGTCGTCATCGTCGGGGCCGGGCCTGCCGGCCTGAGCGCCGCGATCCGCCTCAAGCAGCTGGCCGAGGAAGCGGGGCGCGACCTGTCGGTGTGCATCCTCGAGAAAGGCTCCGAAGTCGGCGCGCATATCCTTTCGGGCGCGGTGATCGATCCCAAGGCGCTCGACGAGCTGATCCCGGACTGGCGCGACAGGGACTGCCCGCTCAAGGTGCCGGTCACCGAGAACCACCACTGGGTGCTGACCGGAACTGGGAAATATTCGATCCCGCATCTCCTGACCCCGTCCTTCATGCACAACAAGGGCACCTACACGGGAAGCCTGGGCAATCTGTGCCGCTGGCTCGCGGGGCAGGCCGAAGCGCTCGGCGTCGAAATCTTCCCGGGCTTCGCCGCCGCCGAGATATTGTTCGACGACCAAGGCAAGGTGAAGGGCGTCGCCACCGGCGACATGGGCGTCGCGCGCGACGGGGAGAAGCGCCCGGACTACCAGCCCGGCATGGAACTCCACGCCAAGTATACCTTCTTCGCCGAAGGTGCGCGCGGCCACCTGACCAAGGAAGCAACCCGCATCTTCAACCTGCGCGAGGATTCGGGTCCGCAGGTTTATGGCATCGGGATCAAGGAATTGTGGGACATTCCTGCCGAGAAACATCAGCCGGGCAGGGTGATCCATACGCAGGGTTGGCCGCTCGATGACGCGTGGGGCGGGGGCTTCCTCTACCATCAGGACAACGGCCAGGTGGCGCTCGGCTTCGTCGTCGCGCTCGACTACGACAATCCCTACCTCTCACCGTTCGAGGAAATGCAGCGTTGGAAGACGCATCCCGCGATCCGCGCCGAGATCGAAGGCGGCAAGCGCATTTCCTATGGCGCGCGCGCGATCAACGAAGGCGGCTGGCAGTCCATCCCGCAGCTCGCCTTCCCGGGCGGCGCGCTGATCGGCTGCTCGGCGGGCTTCGTCAACGTGCCGCGCATCAAGGGCACCCACACCGCGATGAAGTCGGGCATGCTCGCCGCCGAGGCCGCCTTCGCAGCGCTCGGTGCGCAGCGGTCGAACGACGTGCTCGATGCCTACGAGCCCGCAGTTCGCTCGAGCTGGATCGGCACCGAACTCAAGAAGGTCCGCAACGCGCAGCCTGCGGTCGCCAAATTCGGCTCGACCATCGGCACGGTCATTGCCGGTTTCGACATGTGGATGAACCATCTGGGCATCGGCACGCCGTGGACGATGAAGCACCACGCCGATCACACGCAGATGCGCCGCAAGGAGCATTGTCACCCGATCGTCTATCCCAAGCCCGACGGCGTGCTGACCTTCGATCGCCTCTCTTCGGTCTATCTGTCGAACACCAATCACGAAGAAGACCAGCCCGTCCACCTCACGCTGAAGGATGCGAGCATCCCGATCGACGTGAACTATCGACTCTATGCCTCTCCGGAAACGCGCTATTGTCCGGCCGGCGTCTACGAGATCGTGGGCGAGGATGTCGGCGAGCCCAGGCTCCAGATCAACGCGCAGAATTGCGTCCACTGCAAGACTTGCGACATCAAGGACATGACCCAGAACATCAACTGGGTCGTCCCGGAAGGCGGAGGAGGCCCGAACTATCCCAACATGTAGCCGCCTCGCCGCCATCGCCCTCGCAGCCACCGTCGCGGTGCCCGCCGCCGCGGCCAGCCCCGAACGGCTCGACCTTTATGTCGGCGCGCGCACCGCCGAGGCGATCGGCGACAGCGACCGCGCCGCCACCTTGTTCGCGCAATTGGTGGCATCGGGCGCTTCCAATCCAGAACTCGGCGCCGAGGCGATGACCAGCGCGATCGCGGCCGGCCGTTTCGACCTTGCGCGCACCATCGCGGCGGACCCGGTCCTCGCCCGCGACCTCAATCTCGACGGGCGCCTGTTCCTCCTCGGCGAGACGCTTCGCCGCGCGCGCTACGACGAGGCGCTCGCGCTACTTTCGCAGGACGAGGCACGGGTCAGCCTCGACTTCATTGCTCCGTTCGTGCGCGCTTGGATCGGCATGGCGAGCGACAAGCCGCACGAGCGCGAACGCGCAATCCTCGCGCTGTCGGGGCTCTCGCGGCAAAGCCCGCTCAACGCCTTCATCGACGAGCATCTGGCGCACCTCTACCTTCTTGCAGGCGACCTCGAGGCGGCCCGGCCGCTCTTGGTCAACGCGCTCGCCAATGCCGGCGGACGGGAGGCGGGCCTGCGCATCGGCTATGCCGAAGGCTTCGCAAAAGCGGGCGATCGCAGCGGTGCGCTGGCGCTGCTCGAAGGGCCCGATCCGGTGCTGACCGCCGCACGCGAACGCCTGCTCGCCGGAAGGCCGCTCGGACTGCAGCCGACGAGGCCGGCCGACGGCTACGCGGCATTGCTGACCGCGCTCTCGGTCCAGCTCAACCGCATCCGCGATCGCACCCTCCCGGTGGCGATGGCGCAAATCGCGCGCGCCAGCTCGCCCGGCTACACCGAGGCCGCCATCGTCGGCAGCCTGCTGATGGACATGGAGGAACGGCCCGAGGACGCGATCGCGCTGGTGGCCACGGTTCCGCAGGAGTCGCTGCTCTACCCGCAGGCCCTCGACAGCCGAATCCAGCTGCTGCTCGAGGCCGGCAGGATCGACGAGGCGATGAAGCTCGCGCGCGACGAGCGCAAGCGTCGTCCGCGATCGTCGGGTGTCGAAGCGCGTATCGGAGACGTCTACGCCAAGCTGGAACGTTGGAGCGACGCCGCCGACGCCTACGCACGAGAGCGCGCGCTGCAGCCCGACGACTGGACGATCTATTTCCTCGAGGCGGTGGCACGCGACGAAGCGGGCGACTGGGAGGCGGCGCGCAGCCTGCTTCACAGCGCGATGGCACTGGCCCCGGAGGAGCCGATCCTTCTCAATTTCCTCGGCTATGCACAGCTCGAGCGCGGCGAGGCGATGGACGAGGCCGAGGCGCTGATCCGTGCGGCAAGCGCGCTCAGCCCCGAGGATCCGTCGATCACCGATTCGCTGGGCTGGGCGCATTTCAAACGCGGACGGCTCGACGAGGCAGTCGAAGTGCTCGGGCGCGCGGCGCGGCTCGATCCCGATCAGGCCGAGATCCACGAGCATTATGGCGACGCGCTGTGGGCGAGCGGGCGCACGATCGAGGCGCGCTTTGCCTGGCGCGCGGCGCGCGTTTCCGCCGAAGAAGAGGACCGCATCGCACGGCTCGACGACAAGCTCGCGCTGGGACTGACCGAGGCCAATGGCGCCCCCTGATCGCCCGGCGTACCGCGAACCCGCCCCGGCAAAACTCAATCTCGCGCTCCACGTCCGCGCCCGGCGTGACGATGGATATCACCAGCTCGAGACGCTGTTCGCCTTCTGCACCGACGGCGACTGGCTCGAAGCGGAAGATGCGGACGGACTCGAACTCGCCATCATCGGGCCGTTCGCAACGGAGCTTTCGCGCCACGACAATCTCGTCCTCGAAGCAGCGCGCCAGCTGGCCGTAGCTGCAGGGCATGACGGCGGCGCCCGCCTGACGCTCGACAAACGCCTGCCTGTCGCCAGCGGGATCGGCGGAGGCTCGGCCGACGCGGCCGCTGCGCTGCGCCTGCTGACCCGGCTGTGGAGCATCGATCCGGCGCACGCCGCCACGGTCGCGCCGAGGCTCGGAGCGGACGTACCCGCCTGCCTCCTGTCGATGACGTCACGCGGGGACGGGGTAGGGGACGCGCTCTCGCCCGTGGACCTGCCTGACATTTCCGGAACGCCGGTCCTCCTCGTCAATCCGCGTACCGCCCTGTCGACTGCAGACGTATTCGCGCGCTGGGACGGCGAGGATCGCGGCCCGCTGGGCGACTGGCGCGAGGGACGCAACGATCTTGAAGCCCCCGCGCGTGCGCTGGTGCCCGGCATCGGTGACGTGCTCGACTGGCTCGCCGCGCGCGAGGGCGTCGATGTCGCGCGCTTGTCGGGATCGGGCGCGACCTGTTTCGCGCTGTTCGACAACGAGGAGGCGCGCGGTAGCGCCGCGGCCGCCGTGCCCGAGAAATGGTGGCATCTGGCCAGCCACTTGCGCTAGGGGGCCGCTCGATGACCCGAGCGATCCTCACCACCGCCGAAATGGTGCGCGCCGAACAGGCCTCCATCGCCGCCGGCACGCCCGAGATCGAGCTGATGGAGCGCGCCGGCACCGCGCTGGCCGAGGCGATCGCGCTCTATACCGGCCCGCGCGCCGCGCTGGTTCTGACGGGTCCGGGCAACAATGGCGGCGACGGCTATGTCGCGGCGCGGCACCTTGCCCAGCGCGGCTTCGACGTGCGCGTGGCCGCGCTGGCCGAACCGACGACCGAGGCGGCCAAGGCGGCGCGCAAGCGGTGGGACGGCGACGTCGAGCCGCTCGGCGAGAAGACGAGCCACGCACCGCTCCTCGTCGACTGCCTGTTCGGCACTGGCCTCAGCCGCGGACTCGACGAGCCGCTCACGGCCACCCTGTCGCGTCTCGCCGACGCGGCGACGCTCAAGATCGCCTGCGACCTGCCGAGCGGGATCGAGAGCGACACCGGCGCCGCGCTCTCGCCCGTGCCAATGTTCGACCTCACCGTCACCTTCGGCGCGCTCAAGCCGGCCCACCGTCTTGCGCCCGCCATCCATCACTGCGGCCGCGTGGTGACCGCCGACATCGGGGTCGAGGCGCAAAGCGACTGGTTCGAGATGGCCCGGCCCGACCTGCCCGCGCTCGATCCGGCGGGTCACAAGTACGATCGCGGCCTCGTGCATTGCCTGTCAGGTGCGATGCCCGGCGCCATCGCCCTGTCCGCCCATGCCGCCGCGCGGGCGGGCGCGGGCTATGTCCGCGTCTCGACGAGCCGGATGATCGACAATCTGCCGAGCGCCATCGTCCAGACCGAGGACCCGGCCGCGCTCGACGACGAACGGATCGGCTGCCTGCTGGTCGGCCCGGGCATGGGCGACATCCCGCCACTGCTCACCGTCGCGTTGACCAAGACGCACCCGCTCGTGCTCGATGCCGACGCGCTCGGCCATGTCGGCGATCCCGACCGGCTCGTCGGTCATGACGCCATTCTTACGCCGCACGAGGGCGAGTTCTTGAAATTGTTCGGCACGCTCGACGGCAGCAAGGCCGACCGCGCGCTGCAGGCCGCGCAGCAAAGCCAGTGCATCGTCGTCCTCAAGGGCCCCGACACGCTGGTCGCCTCGCCCGACGGTCGCCTCGGCTTCGCGCCGCCTGCGCCCGCCTGGCTCGCCAGCGCCGGAACCGGCGATGTCCTCTCGGGCATCATCGCCGCCTTCCGTGCGCGCGGCATGGAGCCGTTCGAGGCGGCCTGCGCGGGCGTGTGGGTGCATGGCCGCGCCGCCGAGGCCGCAGGTCCGCACATGATCGCCGACGACCTCGTCGCCGCGATCCCGGACGTCCTGTGAGCGAGGAGATCGTCCGCATCGCCGCGCGAGGCGACGGCGTGACGCCATCGGGCGCCCACGTCCCGCTCGCCGCGCCCGGAGATCTCGTCGAGGACGGGCGCGTCGTCAGGGAGGGCCCGCACCACGCGGCGGCGCCGTGCCGTCACTACCCGCAATGCGGCGGCTGCCAGCTGCAGCACCTCTCCGAAGACGCGCTTACCGCCTATTGCACCGACCGCGTGGCAGGCGCGCTCGCGCATCACGGGCTCGAGACAGACCTTCGTCCCGGCCACCTGTCGCCGCCGAACAGCCGTCGCCGCGCCAGCCTCAAGGCGATGAAGGCGGGCGGGCGCGTGATGATCGGATTCAACGAGGAACGCTCGCACCGGATCGTCGACATGGCCGAATGCCACATCCTCGCGCCCGACTTGTTCGCGCTGGTCGTGCCGCTGCGCCGCCTGCTCGGGGTGCTGCTCCCCAAAGGCCGCACCGCACAGGTGCAGATGACGCTCGCCGACCAGGGCGTCGACGTCATGCTTTCGGGCGTCGCCACCGAAGGGCTCGAAGCAGTCGAGGCAGTGAGCGAGTTCGCCGAGCGCCACAAGCTCGCGCGGCTGTCGATCGACGAGGGTTATGGTGCGGAGGATCGCTGGGCGCCGCAGCCGGTCACGGTCACTCTTTCAGGTATCCCCGTCGCGCTTCCCTCGGGTGCCTTCCTGCAGGCAACGCGCGACGGCGAGGACGCGCTGGTCGCCGCCGCGCTCGAAGCGACGGCAGGCGAGGGGCCAGTCCTGGACCTGTTCGCAGGGCTTGGCACCTTTGCCTTCGCGATGGCGTCACGCGGACGCGACGTCGTGGCGGCGGAAGCGGGGCGTGACGCCATTCTCTCGCTGAAGGGCGCCGCGTCCCGCGCGGGTCTCCCCGTCGAGGCGTCGCACCGCGATCTCTATCGCAATCCGGTGCAATCGGACGAGCTGGCGCGGTTTGCCGCAATCGTTCTCGATCCGCCGCGCGCCGGTGCCGAGGCACAGGTCGGCGAGATCGCGCGCTCAAAGGTTGCGCGCATCTCTTATGTCAGCTGCAATCCCGCGACCTTCGCCAAGGATGCACTCACGCTCGTCGATGGCGGCTATTCGCTCGACTGGGTCCGACCGGTCGGCCAGTTCCGCTGGTCGACCCATGTCGAGCTGGCAGCCGCCTTTTCGCGCTAGGCCAGATGCGCCCACGCCGTCAGCGCGGCATGGAGGGCAAGGCCCACGAGGCACACTGTCGAGGCGAGGAACAGGACGAGGCGGATCGGCACCTTGTTGACCGTCGCCTGTACCAGACTGTGGAGCACACGAAGTCCCACATAGCCCCACGCCAGCGTCAGGTTGAGCGCGTTGGTATCGCCCATCACGATCAGCGCGAACACGACCGCGTAGAAGATGGTCGGCTGCTCCATCAGGTGCATGTAGTTGTGGTTCTTCCACTGGATCGCGTGGGGCAACTGCGTGATGTCGCGCACGCGCGTTCCGTCGGGCGCGTTCATCCCGTTCTTGGCGATCCCTGCGAACAGCAAGGTCGCGAACCACAACAGCACGATGATCGTCCACACGACGAGGGCCACGACAGGCCCCACCAACGGATTGAATTCCATGGTTCTTCTCCCCTGTTACGAATTGAACGCGAGCGCGACCGCGCGGATCGCGAGCATCAGCAGCGCGAGCGAGGCGATCGCGAAAATCGAGAAGCGCACGATGATCTTGTTCCAGATCGCCTGCACGAGGCTGTGGACGATGCGCAGGGCGACGTAGGCCCACGCCAGCATCAGCGTCGTGTGCGAGACGTCGCCGAGCAGGAGCAGCGCGAAGATCACCGCGTAGAACAGCGTCGGCTGCTCCATCAGGTGGTTGTAGTTGTGCGCCTTCCACTGAACGTTCGCCGGGAGGATCCCGTCGAGATCCTTGCCGGTCCCGCCTGAGCGCTTCTCGAGGTCGATCTTCGCCGCTCTCATCGCGGGAATGCGGGTCGCGTAGAGCCAGATCCACATGATCATCGACCAGAGGATCAGCACGGTCAGCGGCTGGAGCAGTTGCGTCATGAAAAAGGCCCCCCACAACGTGTGTGGGAGGCCTTGTAGCGCAATCTCGTTGCGGATGCGAACCTAGTCGAACATCTTGGCGTAGCGATGCTCGGGACGGTTCTTCCATGCGCCGCGATGATAGGCGTCGCTGGCGAGCAGCGGCAGCACCGAGGTCGCCTCGGCATAGACCATCTGCTCCAATGCGGTGTCGACCTTGCCCCAGCTGCACGCTTCCTGGAGCGTCGAGGAGGAGCAGGCGCCGTCGCGCACGTCGGCGACGGTGATCTGGATCGCGTACTTGTGCATTTCGACATCGTCGTGGCCGAGGATTTCGGCGCACACGACCGTGTCCTGCGCGAAGTTCTTGGGCACGCCGCCGCCGATCATCAGAAGGCCGGTGGTGCCGGCCTTGATCTTGATGTCGGTGAGTTCACGGAAGTCGGCGATCGCGTCGAGAACCATGTAATCCTCGCCCGCCTTCATGCGGTCGACTTGGTGCTTGACGAGGCCGAAGCCTGCCGAGCTGTCTACGAACGCCGGGCAGAAGATCGGCACGTCATGCTCGTAGGCCAGCTTGACGAGGCTGTTGTCCTTCTTGCCCTTTTCCGAAAGATACTTGCCCATCTCGCGGATGAAGGCGCGGCTCGAATAGGCCTTGGGTTCGAGGCTGTTGGCGATCTCGGCGATCGTGTGATCGGTGTCCTGGAGCGCTTCTTCGTCGATGTAGGTGTCGTAGATGCGGTCGATGTAGAGCGAGCGCAGCACCTTGTCGTCGGGGATCTCGAGCGCCTGGTAGTGCTTGTGACCGAGCCCTTCGAAGAAATCCATGTCGACGATCGAGGCGCCGGTGGCGACGATCGCGTCGACCATGTTGTGCTTCACGAGGTCGGCATAAAGGTCCATGCAGCCGCCCGCGCTGGTCGAGCCGGCGACGACGAGAATGACCGAGCAGTCCTTGTCCTCGAGCATCTGGTTGTAGATGCGGGTCGCACGCGCGAGATCGCGCGAGGTAAAGCTCATCTTGCCCATCGCCTCGACGATCGGACGCGCGTCGAACGACTTGATGTCGATATGTTCGACGACGTTCGACAGGAGCTCGGCCTTCTTCTGGCGGTCGATCTGGTCTTCGTCGGGATGGGTGGCAAGATCGGTGGTCATTCGCTTCTCCACTTATGGCGCGTGCCCGCCGGACCGCCGCAGCGGCCCGGTTGCACGCATCTCAATCACTCGAAAAGGTTACAGCTGCACGACGTTCGACGCGCCAGCCTGTTCCGCCGCGCCCGTGTAGAGCGAGGCCATCGGCTCGTCGTAGACGACCACGCGGTCCTCGACCCCGAAGCCGTTGAACCCGGTGCGCATCGCGCAGCCATAGGCACCCAGCATGCCGATCTCGATGAAATCACCCGGCTGGACGTCGGCAGGCAGCATGAAAGGCCCCGCCATATGGTCGAGATCGTCGCAGGTCGGCCCGTAGAAGCTGAACGGTGCCAGCTCCTGTGCGGATTCCTCGGCACGGATCAGCTTGACCGGGTAGCGCCAACCGATGTGGGCGGCGTCGAACAGCGCGCCATAGGCGCCGTCGTTGATGTAGAGCGCATCGCCGCGGCGACGCTCGACCCGGACCAATACGCTCGAATATTCCGCGCACAAGGCGCGGCCCGGCTCGCACCACAGTTCGGCCGAATAGCTGATCGGCAGGTCTTCGAACTTTTCGTGGATCACGTCGAAATAGGCTTCGAGGGCAGGGGGTTCCATTCCGGGATAGGCCGACGGGAAACCGCCACCGACATCGACGATGTCGACCGTCACCGCGCTCGACACGATGGCATCGCGCACGCGCTCGAGCGCATCGGAATAAGCGGCCGGGCTCATCGCCTGGCTGCCGACGTGGAAGCAGATGCCCAGCGCGTCGGCGGCCTGGCGCGTCTCGAACAGGAGATGCGTCAGTTCGTCGGGATCGGCACCGAACTTGGTGGCGAGGCTGAGCTTTGAATGGTCCGACGACACGCGAATGCGCACCAGCAGGTTGAGGTCGCTGGCGTTCTTGGTCGCGCGGCGGATCTTCAACAACTCGTCATAGCTGTCGAGGCTGAAGGTCTTCACGCCGTGCACGAAATAGGCTTCTGCGATCGCTTCCTCGGCCTTGACCGGGTGCATGAAGCACAAGGTCGCGTCCGGCAGCGTCTCGGAGACGAGCCGCACTTCGCCCATCGAGGCGACGTCATAATGCGTGATCCCGGCATCCCACAGGACGCGCAGCAAGTCGGGCGAAGGATTGGCCTTCACCGCATAGAGCGACTTGCCGGGAAACTTCTCCGCGAAGAAACGCGCGGCGCGATGGGCCGCGTGCGGACGGAGAAGCGTGACCGGCTGAACCGGCCTCTGGGTGGTTGCTAGCCCCAGCGCAGAATGATGGTTGTGCAACTCAAGGGACCTCCTGAAAGTCTTGTGATCAACCGGCTGCCTTGCGGAGGAAGTCCCATGGGGCAGCGGAGCGCGATATATTTTGCGGAATCGCCGTTGTAAAGACTACGAAACGTCTAGGATAAGTGCGCTTTCCAAACGCTGAACGAAGCGATTTTTTCCCGCGATTTCATAAAGGGTTAGCTGGGGTGGCGAAGGTAGGTCGACAAGAGGTTCTGGATGCGGCCCGCCGGATCGACGGCGCGGTTCGCCGCACGCCGCTGACCGTGACCGCCATCGGCGGGGCCCCCGTCGCCGTCAAATGGGAGAATCGGCAGGAAGGCGGGGCGTTCAAGCTGCGCGGTGCCTCCAACCGCCTGCTCGCGATGAGCGAGGCCGAGCGCGCCGGCGGCGTCGTCGCCTTCTCGAGCGGCAACCACGCCCGCGGCGTCGCGATCGCTGCCCGCCGCCTGGGGATGACTGCGACCATCGTGATGCCGTCCGACGCGCCACAGGTGAAGATCGATGCGACCCGCGCCGAGGGCGCCGAGATCGTTCTTTACGACCGCCGCAGCGAGAGCCGCGAGGAGATCGCCGCGCGCCTCGCCGTCGAACAGGGCGCCACGCTCGTCCCGAGTTTCGACGATCCTTATGTTGTCGCGGGGCAGGGCACGGTGGGGCTCGAGCTCGCCGTCCAGGCCGCCGAGATCGGGCACGAAGTGCGGCGCATCCTCGTCTGCTGTGGCGGCGGCGGGCTTTCGGCCGGGATCGCGCTCGCCTGTCCCGACGCCGAGATCGTCACCGTCGAGCCCGAGGGCTGGGACGACATGGCGCGCTCCTACGAAGCGGGCGATATCGTTCCCGTGGCCGATGACGCGCCCGACACGTTGTGCGACGCGCTCCAGACACCGCGGGTGTCGCCGATTACGTTCGGCATCCTCCAGGAGCGCGGCGCGAAGGGCGTCGCCGTTAGCGAGGAGTGGGTGCGCGCTGCCGTCCGCTACGCCCACGAAGCCCACGGCGAAACGGTCGAACCGGGCGGCGCGGTAGCGCTCGCAGCCTTGCTGTCGGGCGTCGTCGAACCGCGCGCAGGCGATGTCGCGATCGTTTCGGGCGGTAATGTGGATCCCGCGCTGCACGCGCGGCTGGTGGCCTAGGCGGCGTTGACGCTGCGATAGGGGCCGGGGGTCAGGCGCGCCGGGCTCGACCGCTCAACCGCCTGGATCAGTTCCTCGAGCTCGGCGGCCAGGATCTGCAATTCGGCGGCAAGCGCCTTGGGGTCGGCATCGCCGAGGCCCGCGCTCGCATCCATCAGCGATTCGAGCATCATCGAAATGCAAGGCAGGATCGTTTCCTCGATCCGTTCGAAAGCTTCTTCGAGCCGCGTTTCAGGCGTCAGTTCCCGGTCCATGGCGCCATCGATAGGCTTGAAGCGGTTAAGAACGCGTATAAGGATCGCAAAAATGTCCGGAACCGCCGCCGCCCTGTTGTCGATCGCGATGCTCGCCGCCTTCCTGCTCGGCGCGGCAGGCATTCAGCAAGCCCGCAAGAAAGAAGACCGCGTCGCACGGCAACGCGGTCTCCTGATGATCGCGATGGCGATCATTCTCGTCGCCAACGTCCTGATCTGGACGCTGTAGGACGTCAGCGGATCGGGCAGTCCGGATCGAGGCGGTAGTCGAGATAGGTGTCGATGACCTTGAACAGGTCGTCGATCTCGTTCTCGAAGAAGTGGTTGGCGCCCGCGATTTCCTTGTGCTCGATGGTGATGTGCTTCTGAGTGCGCAGCTTGTCGACCAGCTTCTGCACCGCGCTCGGCGTAACCACCTCGTCATTGGTGCCCTGGACGATGATCCCGCTTGCCGGGCAGGGGGCGAGGAAGCTGAAATCGTACATGTTGGCGGGCGGCGCGATCGAGATGAATCCGCGGATTTCTGGGCGACGCATCAAAAGCTGCATGCCGATCCACGCGCCGAAGCTAACGCCCGCGACCCAGGTCACCTCGGCCTCGGGATGGATCTGCTGGACCCAGTCGAGGGCGCTCGCCGCATCCGACAACTCGCCGATGCCGTTGTCGAACGTGCCTTGGCTCTTGCCGACGCCGCGGAAGTTGAAACGCAGGGTCGCAAAGCCGCGCCGCACGAAGTCCTTGTGGAGCATCTGGACGATGCGGTTGTTCATCGTGCCGCCCGCCTGCGGGTGCGAGTGCAGGATCAGCGCTACGGGCGCGCGGGGGCGGGGCCCCGGGGTGAAACGGCCTTCGAGACGGCCTTCGGGTCCGGGGAAAATCACTTCGGGCATGGATCGCTCTTCGTCAGTCGGATGATATAGTATCGCACGAAAGGCTTTCGCGCGCGCGCCGCTCCTATATAGGGGGTAGAGAATGTCTGGCAATTGGCAGGATTGACGCGACCCGCAATGACCGATCGGCTTTATTTCGACCACGCCGCCGCAACCCCGATCCACGCCTCGACGCGCGAGGCGATGGCCCGCGCGATGGATATCTGGGCCAATCCCAACAGCCCCTATGCCGAGGCACGCGCGGCCCGCGCCGCGATGGAGGAGGCACGCCGCTCTCTCAAGGATGGGCTGGGATGGCGTCATGACGTCATCTTCACCTCCGGGGCGAGCGAAGCTGTGTCGCTGTGCGCACGCTGCGCCCGGGTCGAGGGCAGGGCGCACGGGGCGACCGAACACGCCATCGTCCCTGCCAGCATGGGCGCCGACAGCCGCATCATTCCCGTCAACGAGAAAGGCCTCGTCGACATGGACGCGCTCGACGCGATCCTCGCCGAGGGTCCCGCGCTCGTCGCCATCCAGCAGGTCAACAACGAAACCGGCGTGCTGCAACCGCTCGAGGAGATTTACGCCAAGGTGAAGGCGGCCGGATCGCTGTTGCTCGCCGACTGCGCGCAGGGCGGGGGCAAGCTGCCGCTTCCCGACGCGGATTTCATCGCCCTGTCAGGCCACAAGATGGGCGGCCCGCCGGGCGTCGGCGCGCTGCTGGTCAAGGACATCGGACAGCTCGAACCATGCGGCGGAGGCCAGGAAAAGGGCTATCGGCGCGGCACGCAGAACATGCCGGCCATCGTCGGGATGGCGGGTGCGCTCGATGGGCGCGGATTTCTCGATGCGATGGAGCGTTTCAAGTTCCTGCGCGAACGCTTTGAAAATGCAGTCAAAGCGATGGGCGGCGTGGTGATCGCCGAAGGCGCACCGCGGACGCCCGCGATCGGCGCGATCGCGCTTCCGGGCGCCAGCTCGGCCGCCATGCTGGTCCAGCTCGACCTTGCCGGTATCGCGGTGTCGGCCGGCAGCGCCTGCTCGTCGGGGGCGATGAAGCCGAGCGCGGTGCTCGAGGCGATGGGCCTGCCAGACGCGGTCAAACAGTCCTTCCTGCGCATCAGCTTCGGCCCCGACACGAGCGAGACGGATGTCGACCGGCTGGTCGAGGCGCTCCAGGGCATCGCCATCAAGGCGCGCGCCACCGCCGCATGATCTATCTCGACTACCAGGCCACGACCCCGCTCGCGCCCGAGGTGGTCGAGGCGATGGCGCCGTGGATCGGCGACAAGTTCGCCAATCCGCACGCCCCCTACACCAGCGGTCGTGAAGCCGCCGCCGCGATCGAGGTGGCGCGCAGCGAGGTCACCAAGGCGATCGGCCTTGCGGGCGGGCGCAGCGTTTTCACCGGAAGCGCGACCGAGGCGCTCAACTGGGCGATCAAGGGGACGCTCGGCTGGAAGGGCGGCAAGCATTTCGTCACGCTCGCGACCGAGCACGCCGCCGTGCTCGACTGCGCCGAATGGGCGCAAGGGGTGGGTCACCGCGTCACCGTGCTACCGGTCGGCGCCGACGGGCTCGTCAGCCTGGACGCCGTGCGCGCGGCGGTGACGGACGGCTGCGACCTCGTCGCGGCGATGCTGGTCAATAACGAGATCGGGGTCATCCAGCCCGTCGCCGAAATCGCCGCCATCGCGCACGACGCCGGCGCGCGCATGCTGTGCGACGCGGTGCAGGGGCTGGGCAGGGTGGCGATCCCCGATGGGCCCGACTTGGTCGCGGCGAGCGCCCACAAGATCCACGGGCCCAAGGGCATCGGCGCGCTGTGGATGCGCGGTGGCTGTGAGCCCGAGACGCTGATCCACGGCGGCGGGCAGGAAGAGGGGCTGCGCTCGGGAACGCTCAGTCCCGCGCTCGCGGTCGGCTTCGGCGCCGCGGCGAAGCTCGCGCGCGAGCGGTTCGATGAGGACCATGCCCATGTCGAGGACCTGTGGTCGCTCGCCCTCGAAACGCTGGGTAAGGACTGGACGATCAACGGATCGACCGATCGACGCTACAGAGGCAATCTCAACATCCGCCGCGAAGGCCTTGATGCAGCGCGTCTTCTTGCCGACTGCCGCGACCTCGCCATCTCGCTCGGTTCGGCTTGCGCAAGCGGATCAGGACGGCCCAGCCACGTGCTCAAGGCAATCGGCCTGACCACCGCCGAGGCGCGGTCCTCGGTTCGTATCGGTTTCGGCCGCTACACCAGCGCCGACGAACTCGGGCAAGCACTCGCGCGCATCAACGCTGCCGCCGAGGCGCAACGCGCGTGACGCTCGTCCGCTTCCTCCATCCCGACGGCAGCCTCGACCGCGTCGTCGAGGCCGAGCCCGGGTCCAACCTGCTCGATCTCGCGCAAAAGCACGGTCAGCCGCTCGAAGGCGCGTGCGAAGGCGCGATGGCCTGTTCGACTTGCCACGTCATCCTCTCGTCGGAGGATTTCGAGCGCCTGCCGGTCGGGAGCGAGGAGGAGGACGACCTCCTCGACCTTGCCATGCACGTCACGCGCACCTCGCGGCTCGCCTGCCAGGTGACCGTCCCCGACAGCGACACCCCGATCACGGTGCGCATGCCGGGCGGCGCGCATAATTGGGACCGCTAGACCCGAGGGCTTGCATCGCGCGCCGCGGATCGCCATATGGCCCTCGGAAGTCGGCGGACGACTTGTCCGTGAACCTGGTCAGGCCCGGAAGGGAGCAGCCACAGCGGTTTCGGTCGGGTCGTCGGCTTCCACCCTCCAAAGCACCGAGAGCAGCGCAGCTGCGCGAGAGATGCGAAGGAGCGGCCAGCGGGTCGCCCTCGGCGATCCCGTCTGACGGGGTCAGGCCGCCCTGGCCCCGCACCCCCGTCGCTCACCCGAAAAAAGCATGGATCGCGGCCTTCGCTGGGCTGGAGGTTGTGCTAGACCCGTCTGATGCAGGACGACGAATCGCCTCTTCCCGACGAAGAACAGGAACGCGACACGCTGACGATGGGGCTCGGTTTCGACGAGCCGCCGCAGCCCAAGCCCGAACCGGCCCCCGAGCCGCCCGCACCGACGCCCGAGGCGGCGACCGCCACTGTGCCAGCGTCCTCCGACGACGCCGCCTACCAGGTACTCGCACGCAAATATCGTCCGCAGACCTTTGCCCAGCTGATCGGGCAGGACGCGATGGTCCAGACGCTGGCCAATGCGATCGAGCGCGACCGGCTGGCGCACGCCTTCCTGATGACCGGGGTGAGGGGGGTCGGCAAGACCTCGACCGCGCGGCTCATCGCCAAGGCGCTGAATTGCATCGGCCCCGACGGAAACGGCGGCCCGACCATCGATCCGTGCGGCGTGTGCGAGCCCTGCCGCGCGATCGCCGAAGGGCGCCACATCGACGTGGTCGAGATGGACGCCGCCAGCCACACCGGTGTCGACGACGTACGCGAGATCATCGAGGCGGTGCGCTACGCCTCGGTCTCGGCGCGCTACAAGATCTACATCATCGACGAAGTGCACATGCTCTCGAAAAGCGCGTTTAACGCGCTGTTGAAAACGCTCGAGGAGCCGCCCGCACACGTCAAATTCATCTTCGCGACGACCGAGGTCGACAAGGTCCCGGTCACCGTCCTCTCGCGCACCCAACGCTTCGATCTGAAGCGCATCCCGGCCGAGATGCTCGCCGACCATTTCGGAAAGGTCGCGGCCAAGGAAGGGGTCGAAGTCGAACCCGAAGCGCTCGCCATCATCGCGCGCGTCTCCGAAGGCTCAGCGCGCGACGGCCTGTCGCTGCTCGACCAGGCGATCGCGCACGGCGAGGACAAGGTCAGCGCCGATGCGGTGCGCGGGATGCTCGGGCTCGCCGACCGGCGCCGGGTCGCGGCGATCCTCGACACGCTGCTGGCGGGCGATGCCGGCGCGATGCTCGACAAGCTCGACGAAGCGCACGTGCTCGGGCTCGAACCCGCCGCGATCGTGCGCGGGCTGCTCGACCAGCTCCACGGCCTCAGCCGCGCCAAGGCCGGGGGCGAGGGCGACGTCATGCGTTCGGCCGAAGAGCGCGAAGCGGCGTCCGAACTGGCCGGAAAGCTCGGCTGGCCGCAGCTTCACGCGCTGTGGCAACTTCTGTTGAAGGCGCTCGAGGACGTGCGAACCGCGCCCGATCCGCGCGAGGCCGCCGATATGGCGCTGCTGCGCTGTATCCACGCCGCGGGCATGCCCGATCCCGGTGCGGTGATCGACGCGCTCGCCAGCGGCAAGGCGGCGCCGCAGCCGATGGGTGGCGCTGCCCCTTCGCCCGCGCCCGCGCCTGCGCCGAGCAAGGCACCGGAGGCCTCCGCGCCTGTGGAAACGCCGCCTGCCGCCCCGGCCGAACCAGAAAGCCCTGCAACCTCTGCGCCCCCGTCCGACTTCGCTGCCTTCATCAAGGCGCTCGAAGATTCCGGCCATGCGCTCGTTGCGGTGCAGCTCCACGACCATGTCGGCGTCGTCGATTACGCGCCTCCGCTGCTCAAGCTCCAGCCGCATGGGCCGCTCGGCTCGGACTTCGCGCGCGACCTCGCGACCCGCGCCAAGAACGCCACCGGCATCGCCTGGCAGGTCGAACTGGTCGACGAAGGGGGGGCGCCCTCCTTGCGCACGCAGGAGAAAATGGCGCAAGAGAAGGATGAGGCGGCCGTGATGGCCGACCCGATGGTGAAGGCCGTCACCGACGCTTTCCCCGAAACGACACTCGAGAAGATCCAGGAGCAACGCTGATGGCAGGCCCCAGCATCGAAGACATCATGGCGATGGCGCAGAAGGCGCAGGAAGACCTCGCCAAGGCACAGGACGAACTCGGCAAGATCGAGGTCGAAGGCGTCGCGGGCGGCGGTCTCGTCAAGGTCCGCGCCACTGCCAAAGGCCAGATCAACGGCATCGAGATCGACGACAGCCTGATGAACCCCGACGAGAAGGGCATGCTCGAGGATCTCATCGCCGCGGCGATCAACGACGCGCGGATGAAGGCCGACCACGCCGCCGCCGAGGAAATGAAGAAGGCGACCGCCGGCATGCCGATGCCACCCGGGATGAAATTGCCCTTCTAAGGATCCGATCTATCGAGGAGACGCGCCCCATGAGTATCGTCGGCGGCATGCAGGACTGGCCCATGAACGTGATGCGGCTGGTCGACCATGCCGAACGCGAACATGGGGACCGCGAGATCGTTTCCGCCTGGGCCGACGGCTCCACCACCCGCACCGACTGGGCGGGCGTTGCGCGCAAAGCCCGTCAGATGAGCCGCGCGCTTCGCAAGTTGGGGATCGGCAAGGGCGACCGCGTCGCGACGCTCGCGATGAACCACGAGCGACACCTCATCTCCTGGTACGGCGCGATCGGGGTGGGGGCGATCCTCCACACGATCAATCCGCGCCTGTTTCCCGAGCAGCTCGCCTATATCGTCAACCATGCCGAGGACCGCGTCCTGTTTTACGACGCCGTCTTCGCGCCGCTGATCGACGCGATGAAGAGCCAGTGGCCGACAATCGAGCATTTTGTCTGCTTCGATCCTCCCACAGGATGGGGAGGGGATCCGGGTTTCGAGCAGTGGATCGGTGGCGAGAGTGACGATTTCGCGTGGGTCGAGGCGGACGAACGCGATCCCATCGGGCTGTGTTACACGTCGGGCACGACGGGCAATCCCAAGGGCGTCCTCTACGAACATCGTGGCATGATGCTTCATGCCATGACGGGCGCGCAGCCCGACTGCTTCGACATGACGCGGCGCTCGTGCATGTTGCCGATCGTCCCGATGTTCCACGCCAACGCCTGGGGGCTTCCGTGGGGAGGGCCGATGATCGGGTGCAAGATGGTGCTGTCGGCGGACTACTCGCCGGCACGGATGGTCGAACTCTTCCGCACCGAAAGCGTCACCCATAGCGCGGGCGTCCCCACGATCTGGATCGGCATGATCCAGCATATCGAGGCGACGGGAGAAGATCTCGGCCCGCTGCGCAGGGTGGTGATCGGGGGTTCGGCGGCGCCGCGCGCGATGATCCAATGGCTGCGCCAACGCGGCATCGATGTCACCCATGCATGGGGCATGACCGAACTCGCCCCGATCGGCACGATCGGCGCCAAGCCGCCCGAGTGGGACGCGATGAGCGAGGAGCAGAAAGTCGACTGGACCACGCGACAGGGCTGTCCGCCGTTCGGGATCGAGATGCGGATCGTCGATGATGACGGTCACGAACTGGCGCGCGACGGCAAGGCCACCGGCGAATTGCAGGTGCGCGGCCCGTGGACCATCAAACGCTACTTCAAGGACGATGCGTCCGCGCTTACCCCCGATGGCTGGTTTGCCACCGGAGACGTCGCCGCGCTTCATCCCGACGGCACCATGCAGATCACCGACCGCTCCAAGGACGTGATCAAGTCAGGCGGCGAGTGGATCAGCTCGATCGAGCTGGAGAATGCCGCGGTCGGAATCGACGGCATCGCCGAGGCGGCATGCATCGGCATCTTCCATCCCAAATGGGACGAGCGCCCGCTACTGGTGTGCGTGCGCCGCGAGGGCTGCGAGATTTCCGCCGATGACGTCATCGAGGGACTGAAGGGCAAAGTCGCCAAGTGGTGGCTGCCGGACGCGGTCGAATTCGTCGACGAACTTCCCCACACGGCGGTCGGAAAGCTGTCCAAGAAGACGCTGCGAGAGCAGTTCGCGGACTATCGCTTCGAGGGCGTCGAGGAGCTTGCAGGGCGCGACTAGATTCTCAGTGCTGGAATTCCCGTCCCCGATAGGCTAACCGCCACTCGAAATTTCCATTCCAGCCCAAGGACATTCGCGACCCATGGCCGCCCAATACGCTTTCGTCATGAAGGACATGACCAAGTCCTTCCCCGGCGCGCAGAAGCCGGTTCTCGCCAATATCAACCTGCAGTTCTACCAGGGTGCCAAGATCGGCATCGTGGGTCCGAACGGCGCGGGCAAGTCGACCCTGATGAAGATCATGGCGGGGATCGACACCGAGTTTCAGGGCGAGGCCTGGCCGGGCGAGAACATCACCGTCGGTTACCTTGCGCAGGAGCCGCAACTCGACGAGAGCAAGACCGTGCTCGAGAACGTCAAGGACGGCGCGCGCGAGGTGGCCGACATGGTCGACCGCTTCAACGCGATCTCGGCTGAGATGGGCGATCCCAAGGACGACACCGACTTCGACGCGCTGATGGCCGAGATGGGCGAACTGCAGGAAAAGATCGACGCAGTCGACGGGTGGACGCTCGACAACCAGCTCGAGATCGCGATGGAAGCGCTCCGCTGCCCGCCCTCGGACAGCCCGGTGACCAACCTGTCGGGCGGTGAAAAGCGCCGCGTGGCGCTGACCCGCCTGCTCATCCAGAAGCCCGACATCCTGTTGCTCGACGAGCCGACCAACCACCTCGATGCCGAGAGCGTCGAATGGCTCGAGAACCATCTCAAGGAATATGCGGGCGCGGTGCTGATGATCACCCACGATCGCTACTTCCTCGACAATGTCGTCGGCTGGATTCTCGAACTCGATCGCGGTCGCTATTTCCCCTACGAGGGCAACTATTCGACTTATCTCGAGAAGAAGGCCAAGCGCCTCGAGCAGGAAGCGCGCGAGGAAAGCGGGCGCCAGAAGTCGCTCAGCCGCGAGCTTGAGTGGATCCGCCAGTCGCCCAAGGCGCGCCAGACCAAGTCGAAGGCGCGTATCCGCAAGTTCGAGGAGCTCCAGGACGCGCAGGCCGATCGCAAGCCCGGCAAGGCACAGATCGTCATCCAGGTCCCCGAACGCCTCGGCGGCAAGGTGATCGAGGTCGAAGGCATCTCGAAGGCTTATGGCGACAAGCTGCTGTTCGAGGACCTGTCGTTCACGCTGCCCCCGGGCGGCATCGTCGGGGTGATCGGCCCCAACGGCGCGGGCAAGTCGACCCTGTTCAAGCTGCTGACCGGCAAGGAACAACCCGACAGCGGGTCGATCTCGGTCGGCGAGACGGTGCGCCTCGGCTATGTCGACCAGTCGCGCGATGATCTCGACCCGACCAAGAATGTGTGGGAGGAGATCTCCGACGGGCTCGACTACATGCAGGTCAACGGCCACGACACGTCGACGCGCGCCTATGTCGGCGCCTTCAACTTCAAGGGGCAGGACCAGCAGAAGAATGTCGGCAAGCTGTCGGGCGGTGAGCGCAACCGCGTTCACATGGCCAAGATGCTCAAGCAGGGCGGCAACGTGCTGCTGCTCGACGAGCCGACCAACGATCTCGACGTCGAAACGCTAGGCGCGCTCGAGGACGCGATCGAGAATTTCGCTGGCTGCGCCGTGGTCATCAGCCACGACCGCTTCTTCCTCGACCGTCTCGCCACGCACATCCTCGCCTTCGAGGGCGACAGCCACGTCGAATGGTTCGAAGGCAATTTCGAGGCCTACGAGGAAGACAAGCGCCGCCGCCTCGGCGATGCGGCCGACCGTCCGACGCGTCTGGCCTACAAGAAGCTAACGCGCTGATCCGACCGGGGGCCGGGCGCTTCTTCGGCGCCCGGCGCTACCCGTCGCCGCGATCGCGTTCTTCGGATATCCGGTCGGACGCCTCGTCAATCCGGTAAAAAAGCCGGTCATGGACCGACCGTTCGATCCGCCCCGCCTCGAGCAGGGCATCGACGTCCTCGTGCGCCTGTTCGAGCTGCGCATCCGCTTCGTCGAGAAAATGCGTGCGCAGCGTATCGTCGAGCGTCGTCTTCATGTCGGGTGCGCGCTCCATCGCCGCCTCGAGCGCGCGCGTGATCGCTTCCTGGCGCGTCAGCGTCCCCGCCTCGATCTCGGGCTCGAAGGCTTCCATCTGCGCGGCGAAGACCGGGTCGGGCGAGGAGAGTGCATTGTCGAGGATGAGGTTCACGCGCGCCGTCGCATCGTCGACCGCGTCCTCGGCCTCCTGCACATATTGCTTGCTCTCGGCCGTGCTCGGGACAGGCTGTGGCCGCTCGTCATCGGAGAGCGCAAGTTCGATGCCGCCCGAATACATGGCGAGCCCCATGATGGCCGCGATCCCCGCGGCACCCATCCATCCCAGACTTTTCAGCACTATGTCCTGCCCTTGCCCTTCTTCTTTTTCTTCTTCGGCTCGGCATCCTCGACGACCTTGAGTTCGATTTCAACGATCTCGTCGCCTTCCTTCGCCGCTTCGCGCGCACGCTGGGCGGCGCGCTCGGCCGCCGCCGCCGCCTGTTCGGCCGCTTCCAGGATCGCGATCCGGACACGCTCGGCAATGCTCGAGGCGTCCTGCCGCAGGCGCGCCGCTTCGCTTCTCGCCTGATCGACCGCCTCCAGCGCTTCCTCGAGCGCGACCGCGCGCGCTTCGGCCATCGCCGCGAGCGCCTCGTCGCGCGCTTCCGCAGCGGCGGCACGGGCCTTTTCGAAATGCGACCTTGCCCGGTTCCGGGCTTCTTGCTTGTCCATCTTCAAACCTCCGGTTACCGCCTTACTGTATCAGTATGGCAATACACCCGCAAGTCGGAAGTGCGGCTCTTGCCTCGACGCGCGCGAGGGAAGACAAGGGACGACCATGATCGCATTCGTCGCACCCCTCTTCAAATGGCCTGGCGGGAACTGGTACTTCGTGCGCCTGCCCGAGGAGGCGGCGATCGAAGCGCGTTTCGAGTCGGGCGGGTTGCGTGGCGGGTTCGGCTCGATCAAAGTCGCCGCGCGCGTCGGCCTGACCGAATGGCGCACCTCGATCTTCCCCGAAAAGGAAAGCGGGAGTTTCCTGCTCCCGATGAAGGCCGCGGTCCGCCATGCCGAAAGCCTGACCGAAGGGGAGGCGGTCGACGTCCGCCTGGACGTCGCAGGCTAGTCGGCGACGACTCGCATGTCGGCAAGCGCGGTCTCGGCCGCGGCAATGGCCTCCAGCGCCTCTTCGTAATCCTCGTCGCTCAAGTCGCCCGACTCGTGCTCCCGACGCAGGTCCTCCTGCGCCTGTTCGAGCTTGCGCCTTGCGCCGCTCACCGCCGGGCCGACTTCGCGCAAGGCAATGCCGGCGTCGCCGCCGACCATGATGCGGATGCGCTCGTTCTCGCCTTGGACATCGATCCTCTCGAGCCGGCTGACTGCACGTTCGATCGCCTGCTCGTAGGCATCCTCGGCGCGGATCTCGCCGCGGCGCGTGCGATCCTCGGCGCGGTCGAATTCCTCCTCGAACGCCGCCGATATGGCCGGACCGTGCTGCGCGATCTCATGCGATACGCGCGCGATTTCCTCATGGTTGTAGAGGACGAAACCCGCGATCGCGGCCACTCCGGTCGCCCCGGCCCACAGCAATCCCTTCAACATCGCGCGCCTCCATTCGTGCGCACGACTATCGCGCTGCCCGGCGGGAAGGGTCAAGCATCGTCCTACGAACGGAGGCTCAACGGGGAAGCGTGTCTCCGGTCATCGCGGCGGTCGTGCGGGCGGCCAGGCGTTCATCGGCCTTGGGCACGCCCATCATCAGGGCCATTGCCGCACTGAACCCGGCCAACAGCGCCATGCCGCCGACCCAAGCCCGATCGTTCATGCTCATTACCCGCTCCCCGCAACACTCGATCCGGAAGCGATGGCCAGGACGGTTCCGGCTGGAAAGGGGACGGATAAGCACGGGTGAACGATTATCGTCCAGCCGAGTGCATACGAAGACGGGCCGCCCCGGCTAGAGGGCAGCCCGTCGAGATGCTCGGATAACAAATCAGTCGAGCGTCGTCGTGGTGCGATTATCTTCCTTGAATTCGTCACCCGGCTCCTTGCCGAGCATCGAAAGGGCGGCCGCCTTTAGCGTCGCGCCGGTATCGGCCTCCCAGATATCCGCCTTCTCTGTATCGAAGCGCAGCAGGACGAGGTTCGGATCGTCCTTGCCGCCTTCGAACCAGGCACCGATGATGGGATTCCACAACCGATCGATCACGGCCCGATCGTTGTCGCGCACGAGATTCCCATGGATATTGGCGAAGATGTCGTGTCCCTTCGACGCGAAGGCGGCGACCGCGCGATGCCGCTGGCCCATGCCCTGGACGAGATGCTCGCGATCGTCGGCGAAGAAATAGATTGTGCGATTGCCTTCCTCTCCGTCGACCTGTGCGGTCATCGGACGGGTGCGGCTATCCTCGACGCCTTGCAGGCCGAGCATGATGAAAGGGCTCGAACCGAGCTCCTTCCAGAATTTTTTCTCAAGTTCCCGAGCGACTTCGGCGTCGCTTTTCTCATTCTTGAAGAACATGAACGCGTCTCCTTCCTTTGGCCCATCAACGGGCGGGGAAGGAGCAACGTTGCTCGCTCCGTCGACGCGGGAGCGGCAATTCAGCGCAAACGGCGCACTTTCACGACATTGTCGCCGTTCGCCTTTACCTCGTACTGGTCGAGCGCCTTGATCATGTCCTTGAGGCTGCGAAACCCGTAGTTGCGCACCGAGAAACTCGAGATCTGCGTCGCGCGCTGGCCAAGTTCGGACAATGTCGTGAAATTGTCCTCGTCGCGGGTCGAGGCGCGGAAGGCATCGCCGAGCACCTTGAGCAATTCCTCGTCGACCTTCTTGCCGCCGGTCTTGTCGTCGCTCGACCGCTCGGAAAGTTTCGAGACGTCGAAGAAGCGATTGCAGGCAGTCTTGAAGCTGATCGGCGCCTTGGCCGTGCCGAACCCGTAGACGGGCAGGCCCTGCTGACGGATGCGAAGGACGAGCGGCTGGAAGTCGCTGTCGCTCGACATGATGCCGAACCCGTCGACATTGCCGGCGTGCAGCAGGTCCATCGCCTCGATCACCATCAGCATGTCGGTCACCGACTTGCCCTTCACGATATCGAATTGCTGGACGGGAAAGATCGAGTAGTCGCCGCGCCGGTCGACCCAGCCCTTGAGCGCGGGCTTGCGCCAGTTGGCGTAGGCGCGGCGAATGTTGATCGTGCCGAGCTCGCCGAGCACCAGCAGCACCTCGTCGAGATGGTCGGGGCTGGCATTGTCCGCATCGATCAGGAGCGCGATGTTGCGCGCTTGCGGGTCAGGGTCGTTACGGCTGCTCATCGTTCATTCATTCCCATTCGTCTCACATAGCGAATGGGCGCGGGAACGAAACCGCTTTCTCGCACGTCCCTCCATTCGCACCACCCAACCCCTATGGGAGAAGTAAGCATGAAGAAACTGGCACTGACCGCGGTCCTGGCGACCGGACTTTCGCTGACGGCCTGCGCGAGCGACCGTTATGGCTATGGCGACCCCTATCGCAGCACGCAGACCGAGCGCGCAGCCAAGGGCGCGGCGATCGGCGCGGCTGCCGGCGCGGTGGCCGGTGCGGTGATCCCGGGCGTGTCGACCGTCGAAGGCGCTGTCGCTGGCGCCGTGCTCGGCGGCGTCGCGGGCGCGGTCATCAAGGGCAAGCAATATTATCGCGATACGCGCGGCTACTGCTACTATGTCGATAGCAACGGCAATCCGGTCTACGACTACGAAGTGACCTGCTAAGCGCAGGCGCCATGCTCAGACGGGGCGGAAGGTGTCTTCCGCCTCGTCGAGCAGATAAAGCTGTCCCTCGCTGATCGAGAAGTGACAGCCCAGCACCTTCAACGTTCCCGCTTCCTCGCGTTCGCGCACGAACGGGAAACTCCTCAGATTCTCGACCGACTTGCGGATCGCCGCTTCCTCGAGCAGGCGCGCAGCCTCCTCGTCGCGTCCGTGCTGCTCGGCAATATCGCCGGCGAGCGCGTCGACCTGTTCCATCCAGCGATGCACGAACCCGCCTTCGCCAGGCGCCGCATCGTGGAAGCAGCCCGTCAACGCGGCCATGATCCCGCCGCACTTCTCGTGCCCCATGACGATGATCTCGGGCACCTTGAGCTGGGTCACGGCGAATTCCAGCGCGGCCGAGACGCCATGACGTCCGCCATTGGCCTCGAACGGCGGCACGAGGTTGGCGACGTTGCGCACGACGAACATCTCGCCCGGATCGGTATCGAAGATGGTCGCAGGGTCGACCCGGCTGTCCGAGCAGGCGATAATGATCGCGCGCGGCGCCTGGCCTTCCGCGAGCCGCTTCCAGCTCTGTTCGGCGCCTGCGACCTTCTTGTCGCGAAAGCGGCGATACCCCTCGAGCAGATTGCCGAAACCCTTCATTCGACGTCTCCCTGTTTGTCGCCGCGCTAGGCAGGCGCACTGCAAATGGCAAGCGCAACCGTCTCCGCCGTTCGTCGAGCGTACCTTGACGCCCCTCATGGGGAGGCAGACAATCTGCGCCACGAAGGAGGAATTGCCATGTCCAACTTTCGTTTCCTGCTGGTCACCGCGCCGTTCGCGCTGACTGCCGCCTGCGCGACTACCGAGACCCAGACCGCCTCGACGGGCCCAAACCTCGAGACCGTGTTCGTCGAGACAGTGCCCGCGGGCGTCACCGCGACGAGCTACTGGGGCGATCGGTGCGTCACGCCCTGCAATCTCAGGCTGTCCTCGTCGAAGGGCGGGGTGATCACGCTCGAGAAACAGGGCTATGCGGTCGAACAGCGCTTCGTGACGAGCGGGCTCGGCCATTATTCGCGCCCGCCGCGCATGTTCGGAAGCTACGGACCGCTGGTCGTCGAACCGCAACCCGATCCCGGCGATGCGATGATCCAGTATCGCTACTGGCTGGGCCAGCCCGAAGGACCGTTCAGCTCGCTCGACGTGCATCGCGTGCTGGTCGAGATGACACCCGCCTGACGCGGGGGTCACAAGCCTTGAGAAGACGCATGCGCCCCGCTATGGCGCGCGCATGAACGCACCCGTTACCCCGCCGACCGGCACGCCCAAGCAGCGCAAGCCGGACTGGATCCGCGTCAAGGCGCCCGTCTCGAAGGGCTATTCCGAAACGCGCAAGCTGATGCGCGACCTGGGCCTCGCGACGGTGTGCGAGGAAGCGGCCTGTCCCAATATCGGCGAGTGCTGGACCAAGAAGCACGCGACGGTGATGATCCTGGGCGATACGTGCACGCGTGCCTGCGCCTTCTGCAACGTCAAGACGGGCATGCCGCGCGCGGTCGACCCCAAGGAGCCCGAGCATGTCGCGACCGCGGCGGCCGAGATGGGGCTTGAACACATCGTCATCACCAGCGTCGATCGCGACGACCTGCCCGATGGCGGCGCGGACCAGTTCGTCAAGGTGATCGAGCAGCTGCGCGACAAGACGCCCGACACGACGATCGAGATTCTCACCCCCGATTTCCGCAACAAGCACGAGGCGGCGATCGAGAAGATCGTCGCCGCGCGACCCGACGTGTTCAATCACAACCTCGAAACCGTCCCGCGCCTCTACCCGACGGTGCGCCCGGGCGCGCGCTATTACGCCTCGCTGCGCCTGCTCGAGACGGTCAAGAAGCTCGATCCCACCATCTTCACAAAGTCGGGAATCATGGTCGGGCTGGGCGAGGAGCGGCTCGAAGTCCACCAGGTGATGGACGACATGCGCTCGGCCGACATCGATTTCCTGACCATGGGCCAGTATCTCCAGCCCACGCCCAAGCATCACGTGGTCAAGGATTTCGTCACTCCCAAGGCGTTCGACGCCTACGCCTCGATCGCGCGGGCCAAGGGCTTCCTGCTGGTCGCCGCCTCGCCATTGACGCGCTCGAGCTATCACGCCGGCGACGACTTCAAGAAGATGCAGGACGCGCGCGCCAAGAAGGTGGCGCGGGCCGGGGGCGCTCGCTGATGCCGCGTCACAGCGAGACGAAGCATCTTCCCTACACGCCTGAACAATTGTTCGACCTCGTCGCGGACGTCGCCCGCTACGACGAGTTCCTGCCCTGGGTGAGCGCGGTGCGCGTGCGTTCGAACAGCGAGACCGAGATGCTTGCCGACCTCGTCGTCGGCTTCAACGCCTTCAAGGAGCGCTTCACCAGCCGCGTAACCAAGAAGCGGCCGCACGAGATCACGGTCGAATATGTCGAAGGGCCCTTGAAGTATTTGAAAAACGACTGGAAGTTCGAGCCTGCCGAGGGCGGGACCGACGTCCATTTCTGCGTCGACTTCGCGTTCAAGAGCCGGATTTTCGAAAGTCTTGCAGGCTCGATGTTCGATCGTGCGCTCCGCCGAATGACCAACGCCTTCGAACAGCGCGCTGCCGAGCTTTACGGCAGCAGCAAGTCGAGCGCCGCCAGCGCGGCCTGAAGCCGCACCGAGGCGCGGCCCGCCGACGCATCGAACAGTTCGCGCCGCGACGTCACGCCGCGAGCATCGGCACATGCGAACCACACCGTCCCGACCGGCTTTTCCGCGCTTCCGCCGCTGGGACCCGCAATTCCCGTGATGGACACCGCCACATCGGCGCCCGAGCGCTCGCGCGCTCCTGACGCCATCGCTTCGGCGACCTCGCTGCTGACCGCGCCATGGCTCTCGAGGAGGGCAGGGGGGACACCCAGCATCGCCACCTTGGCGTCGTTGGAATAGGTCACCGCGCCCGACAGCAGTACGTCGGACGAGCCCGGGATCTCGGTGAGCGCAGCGGCGACCAGCCCACCCGTACAGCTTTCCGCGGTGGCGACGGTTCGCTCCGCCTCGCGGTTGGTCGCCACGACTGCCGCCGCCTTGTCGGCGAGGATCGGGGGAAGGAGCTGGCTCATGCGGGCATCCGTACGTTGGCGACCGCCTGGCAGGCGATGCCCTCGCGCCGTCCGGTAAAGCCGAGTTTCTCGGTCGTGGTCGCCTTGACGCTGACCTCTCCCGCCGACAGCCCGAGGATGCGTGCGATATTGGCCTGCATGGCCTCGCGATGCGGTCCGACCTTGGGCGCCTCGCAGATCAGCGTCGCATCGACATGATCGACCATGCCACCCTTGTTGCGTACGAGGCTCGCGGCATGGGCGAGGAAGGTCTCGCTATCCGCGCCCTTCCATTTGGGATCGGACGGCGGAAAATGCTGGCCGATGTCGCCGAGCGCCGCCGCGCCCAGCAAGGCATCGGTGATGGCGTGCAAGAGAACGTCCGCATCGCTATGACCCGAAAGGCCTTTTTCGTGCGGCACCGCCACCCCGCCGAGCATCACGGGCCCGTCGCCCGCGAAGCCGTGGACGTCGAAGCCCATGCCGGTGCGAGGGATCATCGTCGCGGCCAGCCGCTGCTGCGCCGCCGCGAAATCCTCCGCGCTCGTCAATTTGTCGAGCATCCTGTCTCCCTCGACCAGTGTCACCTCGCCGCCGAACGCGCGTACCACCTGCGCCTCGTCGGTCGGCTCTTCGCCCGTCCAGGCGTCGTAGGCGCGGCGCAGCACGTCCGCGCGAAAGGCCTGCGGCGTCTGGATGCGCACGATCTCGCTTCGATCGACCGTGCCGCCCAACGTTTCGCCATGACGTCGGGCGAGCGTGTCGACCGAGACAAGGGCAGGGGTCGCGCCCGCCGCTTCGTCGAGCGCCGCGACCAGTGCATCCACGACGTGCGACGGGCAAAAGGGGCGCGCCGCGTCGTGGATCATCACGTGCTCGGCCGAGACCGCAGCCAACCCGTTGCGAACGCTCTGCGATCGGGTCGCGCCGCCGACAATGAAATCGCCGACATCGCGGTCGCCCAGCGCGTCGCGCGCCATGACCTCTTGCCCCGCACCGATCACCACGCGCACGGCCTCCACCAGCGGATGTGACGCCAATACGTCGACCGCGTGCGCGAGCACCGCCTTTCCGGCGAGCGAGCGATACTGTTTGGGGGTCTCGCCGCCCATGCGCGAGCCTTGGCCGGCAGCGACGATCAGGGCGGTCACGGGGCGTGTCATCGCCCTTGCCTCTAGCCTGCCTATTCATTGCACTGAAAGCGCTTTTTCCCTAAGGGCGCGGCCCATGAGCCGCATCAAGCCCATCAAGATCGGTCCGATCACGATCGAGGACCCCGTCATCCTTGCCCCGATGACGGGCGTGACCGACGTGCCGTTCCGCAAGATCGTCAAGCGCTACGGCTGCGGTCTCACGGTCAGCGAAATGATCGCGAGCGAGGCGATGATCCGCGAGACCAAGCAGTCGATCCAGAAGGCGACTTGGGACCCGAGCGAGGAGCCGGTGTCGCTCCAGCTGGCCGGGTGCGAGCCCGAGCGCATGGCCGAGGCCGCCAAGCTCAACGAGGACAAGGGCGCCGCGATCATCGACATCAACATGGGCTGCCCCGTAAAGAAGGTCGTCAACGGCTATGCCGGTAGCTCGCTGATGCGCGACCTGCCGCTCGCGGCCAGCCTGATCGAGGCGACGGTCAAGGCGGTCAGCGTGCCGGTCACGGTCAAGATGCGCATGGGCTGGTGCCACGACAGCCTGAACGCTCCCGAACTTGCGCGCATCGCCGAGGACCTGGGCGCGCAGATGATCACCGTCCACGGTCGCACCCGCAACCAGATGTACAAGGGCAGCGCCGACTGGGCGTTCATCGCGAAGGTCAAGGAAGCGACCTCGCTGCCGGTCATCGCCAATGGCGACATCAACAGCGTCGAGGACGCGCATGCAGCGCTCGACCAGTCGGGCGCGGACGGGGTGATGGTCGGACGCGGCGCCTATGGCAAGCCGTGGCTGCTCGGCCAGGTCATCGCCAATCTCAAAGGCGAGGGCGACAGGCCCGACCCGTCGATGGACGAGCAGCTCGACGTCATCCTCGAACAATATGACGCCATGCAGGCGCTCTACGGGCGGATGACGGGGGTCAATCTCGCGCGCAAGCATATCGGCTGGTACACCAAGGGGCTCGATGGCTCTGCCGACTTCCGCAACCGCGTAAATCAGGAAGACGACCCCGAGACGGTCAGGGCGATGCTGCGCGACTTCTATCGCCCATGGCTGGCCCGGGACGCAGCCTGAGCCGCGGCGTCGGCGCGCACCGCAACAGGTGTGTTTTTTGTGCAACGCTTCCGTGCTAGGGCATTTGCCGCATGGACGCTTCCTCGACCGATTCTGACGCTCTCGTCGCTGTCGCGAACGAAGACGATGCGCGCCTCGACAAACGGTTGAGAATCGCAACCTGGGTTGCCGGGCTGCTGCTCGCGGTGACCCTGGCCTATTCGGCCGACCTTCTCCTTCACGAACACGAACCCGGCCAGCTCGTGACGCCGCCGATGATCGCGTTGCTGATGGTTGCCAACCTGCTGCCGGCGATCGCGTTGATGGTGCTGTTGTCGCGCAAGATCGCCCACGCGAGGGCACGCCGCGAAGGGGTGGGGACGGGCAAGCTCCACACGCGCCTCGTCGCCTTGTTCTCGGTGATCGCGGCGGTCCCGACCGTGGTAGTCGCGATCTTCGCCTCGCTGCTGATCCAGTCGGGGCTCGAATTCTGGTTCTCCGAACGCGCGCGCTCGATGCTCGAAAATTCGGTCGAGCTGGCCGAGAGCACCTATCGCAACGAGCTGTTCCTCGTGTCGGACGAAGTCACGACGATGGCGGGCGACCTGTCGGGTTACCTCCAGGAAATCCCTGTCGACAGCCCGCAATTCGGCGAAGGCCTGTCGTTCCAGACCTACCAGCGCGCGCTCAACGAGACGGCGGTCCTCACCATCGACGAAGAGGGGGAAATCCGTACTTTCGCGGCCGCCAACATCTATGACGGCATGCTATCGCCCGAAGCGATTCTTCCCGCGGCCAAGGACCTCGAAGGCGGCGATGCAGTCGGCGTCGAGGCGGAAGGGCGCATTGCGGTGCTCACCCAGCTGCCCGGGGTCGAGAACGGCTATGTCTATGGCGCGCGGATCATCGACAGCGAAATCCAGGCGCAGATCGACCGCGCCGACGACGTGCTCGCGACCTACCGCTCGCTGCTCGCCAAGTCGCGCACCAACCAGCTCCAGTTCAATGCCGCCCTGTTCTTCGGGGCGATCCTGATCGTCGCGCTCGCCATCGCCGCTGCGCTCAAGCTCGCCGATCGTCTCGCCCGGCCCGTCGGCGAACTGGTCGAGGCGGCGGGCCGCGTGGAGGAAGGCGACTTCTCCGCGCGCGTGGCCGAATTGGGCGGGACGGACGAAATCGCCACGCTCGCCACCGCCTTCAACCGGATGACAGGACGGATCGAGGAACAGACGGGGGCGCTGCTGGCCGCGAACAGCCAGCTCGATACCCGCCGCGCCTTCATCGAGGCGGTTCTGTCCTCGGTCACCGCAGGAGTCATCGCGCTCGACGCGGAAGATCGCATCCTCCTCACCAACCGCTCTGCGGCCACCCTCCTCGGCGGCAGCGCGGAAGAGCTAGAAGGGCGCGACCTGACCGCGACCAGCCCCGAGCTCGACGAGTTCATGGAAGGCGATGCGCAGGAGGCCAACGTGACGCTGCCGTCGGAGACCGGGCCGCGCACGCTGGCGGTCAAGCGAGTGCGCTATGCCGACGGCGCCGTGCTGACCTTCGACGACATCACCGACCAGCTGTCCGACCAGCGCCGCGCGGCCTGGTCCGACATCGCGCGCCGCATCGCGCACGAGATCAAGAATCCGCTGACCCCGATCCAGCTCGCCGCCGAGCGGCTTCAACGCCGCTATGGCGACCAGGTGGGGGACGAAACGTTCGGGAGACTGACCGACACGATCGTGCGCCAGGTCGGCGACCTGCGGCGCATGGTCGACGAATTCTCCAACTTCGCGCGCATGCCCAAGCCGGTGTTCCGCGAGGAGAATATCCAGGACATCGCGCGCGCCGCGCTTTTCCTCCACGAGGTCGCGCATCCCGGCGTCACCTTCACGATCGATCCCGCGCACGGCGACATCCGCCTCGTATGCGATCGCCGCCAGATGGCGCAGGCGCTGACCAACATCGTCAAGAACGCGGTCGAGGCGATCGAGGGGCGTCGCAAGAAAGGCGAGGCGCATCCCGACGGGGATCGTGTCGACATCGCGATCGAGCGGCCGGAAGGCGATGTGGTCATCAACGTGATGGATACCGGCGTCGGCCTACCCGAGGATCGCCAGCGGCTGACCGAGCCCTACATGACCACGCGTGTGCGCGGTACGGGGCTCGGATTGGCGATCGTCAAGAAGATCGTCGAGGAACATCTGGGCGACATCGCCTTTTTGGACAGGGCAGGGGGCGGCACGCACGTCCGCATCCACCTGCCCGCAGACCGGCTGGCAGAACTCGCCACCGAATCCCCGCAGGCCCCCGCCGCACGCCGCGGCGAGGACGATGAATATGACGAGATAGACGAGGATCCTGCCTGATGCCCCTTGAAGTGCTGGTCGTCGACGACGAAGCCGATATTCGCGAACTGGTCTCGGGCGTGCTCGAGGACGAAGGCTATAGCGTGCGCACGGCCGGCGACAGCAGCGGGGCCCTCGACGCGATCGAACAGCGTCGCCCGCAACTCGCCCTGCTCGACGTATGGTTGCAGGGCTCGAAGCTCGACGGGCTCCAGCTGCTCGAGGAGATCAAGCGGCGCGACGCGACGCTGCCGTGCATCATGATCTCGGGTCACGGCAATCTCGATACCGCGGTAGCGGCCGTGCGCGCCGGTGCGGTCGATTTCATCGAAAAGCCGTTCGAGGCCGAGAAATTGCTCCACCTCGTGGCGCGCGCGACCGAAACCGACCGGTTGCGGCGAGAGAACGAGAAATTGAAGGCCCAGGCGGGCCACGAGGAACAGCTCGAGGGCACGTCCGCGGCAATCAACCAGGTGCGCGCCACGCTCAAGCGGGTCGCGCCGACCGGAAGCCGAGTGATGATCACCGGTCCCGCCGGTGTCGGCAAGGAAATCGCGGCCCGCATGATCCACCAGTGGAGCCCGCGCGCACAGGCCCCGTTCGTCACCGTCTCCTCGGCGATGATGGAACCCGAACGGGTCGAGGAGGAACTGTTCGGAATCGAGGCGGACGGCGTGGCACGGCCGGGCCTGCTCGAGCAGGCGCATGGCGGGACACTGTTCCTCGACGAGATCGCGGACATGCCGCAGACCACGCAGGCCAAGATCCTGCGCGTGCTGACCGACCAGAGCTATACGCGCGTCGGCGGGCAGCGCCCGGTCAAGGTCGACGTGCGCGTCCTTTCGGCCACCTCTCGCGACCTAGCCGAAGAGATCGAGGCAGGCCGCTTTCGCGAAGACCTGTTCTACCGCCTCAACGTCGTGCCGGTGAACATCCCGCCGCTGGCCGAACGGCGCGAGGACATCCCCGTGCTGGTCGACCATTTCCTCGCCCGCTACGCCGCCGATCGCCGCATCGGGGTTCCTTCGATCAGCGACGAGGCGCTTGCCGCGCTGCAGGCGCACGAATGGCCGGGCAACGTGCGCCAGCTGAGGAACATCATCGAGCGGACCATGATCCTGACGCCAGGCGACCGCGCCAGCTGCATCGAAATCGACCTCCTGCCGCCCGAAATCACGGAATCGGGTGGGTCGAGCAGCGCCACCAGTCAGGTCGCGATGATGGGCAGTCCGCTGCGCGAGGCCCGCGAGAATTTCGAACGCGAGTATCTCAAAATCCAGATCCGGCGCTTCTCCGGCAATATCAGCCGTACCGCCGCCTTCATCGGGATGGAGCGCTCTGCACTACACCGCAAGCTGAAGGCGCTCGGGATCACCGACAAACGCGCCGACGAGAATTAAGACTTCCTTGCAATGCCGAGCGACAAGCCTCTAGATATCCAGAATATTTTCCTGAATGAGTGTCGGAAAGAAGGAACTTCCGTCACGCTTTTCCTGCTCAAGGGCATCAGGCTGCAGGGGCGCATTGCGGGGTTCGACCCGTTCGCCGTGCTCGTCAAGCGGCAGGGCGAGGAGCAACTCGTCTACAAACACGCCATCTCGACGATCCAAGGGCGACTGGACGGCCCCATCCCCGAGCCATCCGGGGAGGGGGAGGGACTGCAGGACAGTTTCCTTTCGCGGCTCGACGGCGGTGCCGTCTCGCTGTTTCTCACCAACGGGGTGCGGCTCCACGGCAGGATGATGGCCCATGACCGATACTGCCTGCTGATCGAGGAAGCGCCGGGTCGCATCCAGCTGGTCTACAAGCACGCCATGTCGACGCTCGAAGGCGCCTGAGACGATGGCAGTGTTCAACCGCGACGACGAGGGCGCAGGTGGATCGCGCGCGCTGATCGTGGTGCCGGACATCGCGGGGAGCGCGCAATCGCGGTCGAACGAGGCTCGGATCGAGGAAGCCGTCGGGCTGGCGGCGGCGATCGGGATCGAGGTGTCAGCAACGATGACGTTTCGCGTTCGCCAGGTGCGTCCGGCGACCCTGCTGGGCGGCGGCCAGGTCGACGAAGTGGCGCAGACCGCCGACGCCGAAGACGTCGAGCTGGTCATCGTCGATGCGGGACTGACGCCGGTCCAGCAGAAGACGCTCGAGGAACGCACCGGTCGCAAGGTGATCGACCGGACGGGGCTGATCCTCGAGATTTTCGGCGAGCGTGCCGCGACGGCGGAAGGGCGCCTGCAGGTCGAGCTCGCGCATCTGGACTACCAGGCCGGGCGACTGGTGCGCAGCTGGACCCACCTCGAGCGCCAGCGCGGCGGGTTCGGCTTTCTCGGCGGTCCGGGCGAAACGCAGATCGAGGCCGATCGCCGCATGATCCGAGACCGCATGGCCAAGATCCGCCGCGAGCTCGAGCAGGTGAAGAAGACCCGCGCGCTCCACCGCGACCGTCGCCAGCGCGCGCCGTGGCCGGTGGTGGCACTGGTAGGGTATACCAATGCGGGAAAGTCGACCCTGTTCAACCGGCTCGCGGGTGCGGGCGTGATGGCCGAGGACCTTTTGTTCGCGACGCTCGACCCGACCATGCGCCAGATCCGCATTCCGGGGCACGACAAGGTGATCCTGTCCGACACGGTCGGCTTCGTCTCCGACCTTCCGACCCAGCTGGTGGCCGCCTTCCGTGCGACGCTGGAAGAAGTCGAGAGCGCCGATCTCATCCTTCACGTCCGCGACATCGCGCACGAGGACTCCGAGGCGCAGCGCGAGGACGTCGGGGACGTGCTTGCCGAGTTGGGACTCGACGCCGAGAACGGGCCGCCACAGCTCGAAGTGTGGAACAAGATCGACCTCCTCCACGGCGACGAGCGCCGCGCCGTACTGGGCGAGGCGGCGCGGCGCGACGACGTCGCCGTGGTCAGCGCGATCAGCGGGGAGGGGGTCGACGAGTTGAAGGCGGCCATCGGCGACTGGCTCGCGCCCGAAACCAACGTCCACGAGATCGACCTCGATGCGGGCGACGGCGCGCGGTTGAGCTGGCTTCACCAGCGCGGCAAGGTGATGGAGCAGGTGGTCGACGGCGACAGGCTGCGCCTGAAGGTCGAGCTCAGCCCCGACAATTGGGCGCGCTATCAAGCGCTATGAGTGGCTTTCTCGCGCTGCCAGAGTTCTTCCTGTTGCTCGAGGCTCATGTCGGTGAAGCCCGGCGCCTGCTCGATGGCGCGAAAGCGCGCCTCGAACTTGCGATTGGCCTTGCGTAGCGCCTCTTCCGCATCGACCTTGAGAAAGCGTGCGAAGTTGACGACTGCGAACAGCAGGTCGCCGACCTCTTCCTCGCGCTCGTCGTGGGTGGCGGCGCGGTCGATCTCGTCCAGTTCCTCGGCGATCTTGTCCTTGGGGCCATCGATGGTCGGCCAGTCGAACCCGGTGCGCGCGGCGCGTTTCTGCAGTTTCTGCGCGCGTTCGAGTGCGGGCAGGGCAAGCGCGACACCTGAAAGGGCGCTGGGATCGGGGTCCGCGGCCCGCTCGGCTGCCTTGATCTCTTCCCACAGGTAATGCCCGCCATGCTCCGCGTCGCCGAAGATATGCGGGTGACGGCGCTCCATCTTGTCGCAGATACGCGCGAACACGTCGTCGAGCGTGAAATGGCCCGCTTCCTCGGCCATCGTCGCGTGAAACACGACCTGGAGCTGGAGATCGCCCAGCTCGTCGGCGAGGCCCGCCATGTCCTTGCGATGGATGGCGTCGGCAACCTCGTAGGCTTCCTCGATCGTGTAAGGCGCGATGGTCTCGAACGACTGGACGCTGTCCCATTCGCACCCGGTTTCGGGGTCGCGCAGGCGGCGCATGATCTCGACAAGGCGATTGAGGCTCACTGACGTCTCCATGGCTGGCAGCAACGCGATGCCATGATCTGCGCGAGCCTGCCAAGCCTTCAGTCCGTGCCGCGCTCCAGATTTCGTTCGATCGCGCGCAAAGCGTCATAGGAGCGAAAGGCGATGATCAGGCGCTCGAAAAACAGGCGCACGATCAATGGCCCCAGCAAAAGCGGGAAGGGCCACGTCCAGTTGCCGAGCTTGTACAGCACCCAGGCGCCATAAAGACAGCCTGCAATGCCAGCCCAGAGAAGGATTTGCGTGACCGCGGGTGCGATCATCCGCCTGAAGGTGAGATATTCGAGCAAGGGCGCCATGGACTTCTCCCGTGTCGTGAGCCGGAGAAAACGCAACGCGTGCCTATCCTAACGAGAGGACCGATTCACCGGGAGGGGAGCCCGTCATTTTCGCTAGAAATAACCGGCGGAATTGCCCATTCCATAAGTCTGATAATATGTATTATGTAAAGTGATGTCACGTAGAAAATTGAACGTGCATCTTAATTTTTACTCATATTGACAGCGGCTTAGCCAATGAAAGTCAGAGAAAGTCTAAGGCTGCAAGACCAGCCATCGACCTTCAACGCCCCAGCGCTCCAGCGACGACAGATAATTCATGCCCAGCACGTTGATGTCCTTCTGCTGCGTCACGTGCACGAGCACGTTGTCGCGGCTGATCGGGCCGACGCTCAGATTGTCCGCGCGCCCGCGCGCGACCTCGACAAGACCGTTGCCGGTGCGCACGGCCTGGCGGCCATGCTCTGACACGGCCACGCCCGCCACGGCGGCAGTCGCGCTGTCGATCGTCGTGATCGTCGCACCGCTGTCGACGAGGAACTCGACGGGAACGCCGTTGACGCGGCCTTCGACCCAGAAATGTCCGTCAATGGCCATCGGGATGCGGATTTCGGCTTCCTCGACGACCGGCGCGCCGGTCGCTTCGGACTTGAGACGCTGTGCGAGGTAGCCGAGATCGTCGCGGAAGCTGAACAGGATGAAGCCGGCACCGAAGATCGCGATCCATGCCAGCGCCATTTTCGCCATCTTCGCAAGCGGTTCGCGCCGCGCCATGAGCGAGCCGACGACGAGCATCATCGCCATCAGGATGTAGACGCTGCCGAGCATCCAGTCGTTGCTCAAAACTCCACCTCCAACCCGTCATGCGCCGGCGCTGCCCAATCCGGCAGACGTGCTTTGAGCGTCGCATAGTCCATGCCATTGCCCATATGGGTCAACAGCAATTGACCCACGCTGAACTCGCGCGCGGCATCCAGCACCATGTCGAGATGCGCATGCGTGGGATGCGGGTCGAGCATCAGGCAGTCGGCGACCCACACGTCGACGCCGTTGTAAAGCGTTGCCATCGTGTCCGTGATTTCATTAAAATCAATGGCATAGGCGATACTCTTGCCACCCTTGTCGAAGCGCAATCCCAGGCTGGTGATCCCGCCATGCGGCTGATCGACCACCCGCACGCGCGCGTCGCCGACCATGAACTCATTCTCGATGGCCTTCGGATCGTAGAGCGCCGCATAATAGCGAAGGTCGACAAAGGCGTAGGCGAAACGGCGCTTCATCTGCTCGATGACATCCGGCCGGGCGAGGAACGGCAGAGGTTCGCCCCTCGTCTGCACGATGGGGCGCAGTTCGTCGATCCCGTGGCTGTGATCGGCGTGATCGTGGGTCAGGAGCAGCGCATCGACCATCGGCGAGCCCGCATCGAGCAATTGTTGGCGCAAGTCGGGACCGCAATCGACCAGCAGGCGCTCGCCCGCGCTCTCGAACAGCACCGAGGAGCGCATGCGGCGGTTTTTCGGCTCGTCAGGATCGCAGCGCCCCCATCCGGAGCGTAAGTTGGGGACGCCCGAGGACGTCCCGCAGCCCAAGATCCTGAGTTTCACCGCCTGGCTTTGCCGAACAGGGCGTAGAAATTGTCGGTTGTCGCGCGCGCCAGCTCGGCCGGATCCTCGCCGCGCAGCTCGGACAGGAAGGCGGCGGTATCGGCGACAAAGGCCGGTTCGCACGTCTTGCCGCGATTGGGCACGGGCGCGAGGAACGGGCTGTCGGTCTCGACCAGCAGCCGATCGATCGGCAGGGCCTTGGCGGTTTCCTGCAGGTCCCTAGCGTTCTTGAAGGTCACGATGCCGCTCATCGAGACGTAGCAGCCCAGTTCCATGCCCTTTTCGGCAAGCGCACGACTGCCCGTGAAGCAATGGAGCACCGCGCGCACCTGCCCGCCATTGCGCTTGGCGGCCGCCTCGAGGATCTGAGCCGTATCCTCCTCGGCATCACGCGTGTGGATGATGAGCGGCAGGCCGGTCTCGCGGCTTGCCTCGATATGCGCCTCGAAGCGCGCCTTCTGCGCGCCGCGGTCGGACTTGTCGTAATAATAGTCGAGCCCGCACTCGCCGATCCCGATCACCTTGGGATGTGCCGAGGCCTCGATCAGCGCGGCTGCGCCGAGGTCGGGATGCTGGTCGGCTTCGTGCGGGTGCACGCCGACCGTCGCCCAGACGTCGTCATTGCGCTCGGCCGTCGCGATAATCGCGTCCCATTCGCGCTGCCGGGTGGAAATATTGAGGAACGCGCCGACCCCGCGCCCTCGCGCGGCGGCCAGCACCTCGTCCTGGCGTTCGACAAGGCCTTCGTAATTGAGGTGGCAATGACTGTCGACGAGGGTCACGCGGCGCTCTCCTCGCTCGCCAGCTCGAGCCGCGGAAAGGCCGGCGTCGGCTTGTCGATGGGATTGCCCCCCTCTCCCGTCGCCAGCAGGGCGAGGATCCGCTCGGACGCGCCCGGCACAATCGGCGCAACCGCCTTCGTCAGCGGCGCGATGGTCGCGACCAGCGTGCCGAGCACGTCGGCCATGCGGTCGGGATCAGTTTTCTTGAGCGTCCAGGGCGCCTCGGCATCGATATAGGCATTGCACGCGTAGACCGCGCCCAGCCACGCTTCGATCCCGGCAGTAAATCCGAATGTTTCGAACGCGTTGGGAAGCTCTTCCTCGCATGCCTTGCGAACCGCCTCGAGCAGCGCCTTGTCCTGGTCCGCACTCCCGGCAGCGGGCAGGATGCCATCGAGATTCTTGTGCACCATCGACAGGCTGCGCTGGACGAGATTGCCGAAACTGTTGGCGAGCTCGGCGTTGACGCGGGTGACGAGCCCTTCCTCGCTGACGCTGCCGTCACTGCTCATTTTCACTTCGCGCAGCAGGTAATAGCGGAACGCCTCGACGCCGTAGCGGTCGAGCATCAACTGCGGGTCGACCACGTTGCCGAGGCTCTTCGACATCTTCACCCCGCCCGGCGCGAGCAGGTGGCCGTGGCCATAGATTTGCCTAGGCAGTTCGACGCCCGCGGACATCAGGAAAGCGGGCCAATAGACGGCGTGGAAGCGCACGATGTCCTTGCCGACGAGATGGACGTCACACGGCCAGTATCTGTCCCAGTTCTCGCCGCCATCGGGATAGCCGACGCCGGTGACGTAATTGGTGAGCGCGTCGAGCCAGACATACATGACGTGATTGTTGCTGCCCGGGACCGGCACGCCCCAGTCAAAGCTGGTACGGCTGACGGAGAGGTCCTTGAGTCCGCCTTCGAGGAAGCGCACCACCTCGTTGCGGCGGCTTTCGGGCTGGATGAAGTCGGGATTGGCCTCGATATGGGCGAGAAGCCTGTCGCCATAGGCCGACAGCTTGAAGAACCAGCTCTCCTCGACTGTCCACTCGACCGGCGTGCCCTGGGGCGAGAGTTTCTGTCCCCCTTCCCCCTCGGTGAGCTCGTCCTCGTCATAATAGGCTTCATCGCGGACCGAATACCAACCTTCGTAGCGACCGAGATAGAGGTCGCCCCGTTCCTCCATCTTCTTCCACATGTGCTGGACCGCCGCCTTGTGATCGGGGTCGGTGGTGCGGATAAAGCGATCGTACGACACCTGAAGATTGTCGCACATGACTTTGAACATGCTCGACATTTCTGCCGCCAGTTCGGCGGGCTCCATGCCCTTGTCGCGCGCGGCCTGCGCCATCTTGAGCCCATGTTCGTCGGTGCCGGTCATGAAGAAGACGTCGCGGCCCTGCGCGCGGCGGAAACGCGCCATCGCGTCGGCAGCGACCGCCTCGTAGGCGTGGCCTATGTGCGGCGCGCCGTTGGGATAGCTGATCGCGGTGGTGATGTAATAAGGGTCGGCCATGCCGATGGCCCTAGCCCCCTCTTGGCGGCGCTTCAAGCGAGCGTGTCGGCGACTTTCGCGAGGACCCCGCCGAGACGGTAGACAGTCGCGCCCGGATCGAGGCTGAGGCGCGGGGCGCGCTGGGCAATGCCGCGCGCTTCCTCGTAGGCGGCAAGCGCGCGGACCTGGCGCTCGCCTTCGCTGGCGCGAGCCTCGGCGGCGATCAGCCCGGGAACGGTCGCGAGGAACGCGGCATACCGCTCGCTCGCCGCCTTGAGCGCGAGCGTCTTCGCCAGCTTGGCACGGGCGGCACCGGTGGGATCGCCCTCGCGCATCATGCGCCGCGCTTCCTCGGCGAGCGGCGCGAGATCCTGTTCGGCGATCGCCACCGAGCGGCCTGCCGACCCCTGCCCGAGCCGGACCAGCGCCGAGCGCTCCGCGGGCGAACTCTTCGGAAGCGCCTGCGCGAGGATCGACGCCATGACGTCATCCGAAAGTGGCGAAAAATCGAGCTTCCTGCACCGCGACCGGATCGTCGGCAGCAGTCGGCCCGGGGCATGGGCGACGAGGAAGAACAGCGTCTTCGCCGGGGGCTCCTCGAGCATCTTGAGTAGCGCGTTGGCCGCGGGACCTTCGAGATCGTCGGCGGCGTCGATGATCACCACCCGCCAGTCGCCGAGCGAGGGCGTTACCTCGAACAGGTGACCGAGCGAGCGGACCTGGTCGACCGAGATGCTGCGCGCGAGCGCGGTCCCGGTCTTGTTGGGAAGCCGTTCGAGCAGGCGCAGGTCGGGATGGCTTCCGGCCGCAATCAGTTTGGCGGTCGGATGATCCTCGCCAAGCGCAATTCCGTCGTCGGAAACGCGATGGCCCGACGCTTCGGCGAGCACCCTTGCAGCGGCGGCGCGCGCGAACAGGCCCTTCCCGACGCCGCGCGGGCCTGCGAGCAGCCAGGCGTGATGCGGCGTTCCCTTGCGCCACGCGGCGAGAAAGGCATCGACCGCCTTGTCCTGGCCGATCGGCGCCGCGTTCACTGGAGCAGGTCCCCGAGCGCCGCGATCAGCCGCGCGGTCACCGTCTCGGCATTGCCCGACGCGTCGACCAGCTTGACCCGCTCGGGCTCGGCGTCCGCCATCAGGCGAAAGCCGCGCTCGACGGCAGCGTGGTAGCTGGGTGGACGCCCGCCGATGCGGTCACCCTCGTCACCGTCGCGGTGCCGGGCGCGCGCCCTCCCCTCGCCTGCGTCGAGCGACAGGACGAGCGTGCGGTCGGGGAGAAAGTCCTCGCTGCCGAAGCGGTGAAGGTCGCGGACCGCCTCGATGCCGAGCCCGCCGGCTTCGCCCTGGTAGGCGAGCGAACTGTCGAGGAAGCGGTCGGACAACACCCAGCGACCGGCGGCCAATGCGGGCTTGATCGTCTTGGCGACATGGTCGGAGCGGGCGGCGGCGAACAGCAGGGCCTCGGCGCGCGCGTTCCAGCGGCCCTCCTCGCCTTCCAGCAGGAGGCGACGGATCGCCTCGGCGCCCTCGCTGCCACCCGGCTCGCGGGTGACGAGGACGTCGAAGCCGCGCCGCCTCAGCGCTTCCTCGAGGGCGGCGAGCTGGGTCGATTTTCCAACACCCTCGCCGCCTTCCAGCGAAATGAACCGCCCCCGCGCCATCGCGTCAGGCCATGCCGAGCAGCTGCTGGAGCCCGATCCAGGCGCGGCGGAAGAATCCGGCTTCCTCGACCGCCTCTCCCGCGACCAACGGAAGTGCGGCCTCGGTGCCGTCGGAGGTGACGATCAGCTGGGCGACTTCCTGCCCTTTGGCGATCGGTGCCTCGAGCGGGCCCATGTAGCGGATTTTGACGGTCGGTTCGTTGAGGATGCCGGCCGGGTGGGTGACGGCGAGGTCACGCGGGGCCACAAGCGGCACGCTATCGGCGGAACCGAGCTGGACCTTCGCCGCACCGATCGTCGTGCCCTTGGCGAACAGCTGGCGCGCCTGCCATGCGTTGAAACCCCATTCGACCAGGCGCACGCTCTCCGACGTGCGAGCCGACTGGCTCGGCAGCCCGGTGACGACCATCACGAGGCGACGCCCGTCGCGCTCGGCCGAGCCGGTGAAGCCGTAGCCTGCTTCCTCGGTATGGCCGGTCTTGAGGCCGTCGGCGCCGTTGACGCGGCCGAACAGCGGATTGCGGTTGGGCTGGGTGATGGGATTACCGCCCATCGTCTCGCCCCAGGTGAAGCTCGGCTGCCCGTAGAATTGCTTGTAGAGAGTCGGGTGGTTTTCGATGGTGGCCTTGGCGAGGGTCGCGAGGTCGCGCGCGGTCACTTTGGTCACGCCCTCGTCGGGCCAGCCATTGGCATTGCCGAAATGACTGTTCTTGAGCCCGATCTTCTTGGCGGACCGGTTCATCTGCTCCGCGAAGGCCTGCTCGGTGCCCGCGATGCACTCGGCGAGGACGACCGAGGCGTCATTGCCCGACACGGTGACGATGCCGTGGAGGAGATTCTCCACGCTGACCATCTCGCCCACCTTGAGGAACATGGTCGAGCCCTGGTTGGACCATTTCTGCCACGTCTCGGGTCGCACCGCGCACGTCTTCTTGAGGTCGAGCTTACCCGCATCGATCAATTCGAAGGCGACATGGGTCGTCATCATCTTGGCCATCGAGGCGGGCGGGATCTGCTGGTCGGCATTCTTGGCGAGCAGCACCGCGCCCGACGACAGGTCGACGAGATAGGCGCTGACCGCCTCGGTCTCGAACTCGGGACTGGCGCTGGCCGGGGCGACGGCAAGAGCGAAGGCGGCGGGAATCAGGAGGGTTTTTTTCATCGAAACGCTTCCGGGTGGGACAGGATGGGTGGAGTCTTAACGCGCACCGACGCGCTTCGCCACGGCAAAGACGTGCGTGAAGGCCTAGCGGCGCGCGATACCGTCCGCGACGAGGCCGATGGTGAGCGCGTAGAAGTTGGAGCAGTTGTAATCGAGGATGGCGCGGTAGTTTTGCGTCGTCAGGTAAGCGGTGCGCCCCGGCCCGTCGGGCTCGATCAGCGTAGCGAGCGTGTCGTCGGACAGCGAGCGGCCCTGCGGCGTCACGCCGAGCCGGCGCCATTCGCTCATCGGCAACCAGCGGCTGTGGCGCTTGAACACGGCCTCGCAGCGCGGCGGCACCAGCGGGCTGGCGATCGAGGCGCGGTCGAGGCGGGCGGGCACATTCACCGCGATCCCCCACGGCACGTCGGGCTGCCATCCGGCATCGACGAGATAGTTGGCGATCGATGCGAAGGCGTCGGGCTCGCTGTTCCAGATGTCGGCGAACCCGTCCCCGTCGCCGTCCCTGGCGAGACGCAGGATGTTGGAAGGCATGAACTGCACCTTGCCCGCCGCGCCCGCGTAGCTGCCCTTCAGGTGGCGGCGGGTATAGCCGCGGTCCATCAGCTTGAGCGCGGCCATGAACTCGCCTTCGAACAGCTCGCGGCGGCGGCCTTCCCAGGCCAGCGTCGAGAGCGCTTCGAGCAGGTCGAAATTGCCGGTCACCGCGCCATAGCTGGTTTCCTTGCCGTAGATGGCGAGGATGACGTGCGGGTCGACGCCAGTCGAGCGCTCGAGCGCGGATAGAGTGTAGGCGTGATCCGCCTTCTCGCGGATGCCGCGATTGACGATGTCGGTGGTGACATGGCGCGCCCGGTACGGCGCGTAGGCGGGCGTTCCGGTCCCGGGACCGCCGCCGGGCTGGCTGCGGTCGAGATCGATCGAGCGCTGGTTGAGCCTGAGGCCCGGGATGACCGCGACCGTCGCCTCGCTGATCCCGGCAGCCCGCGCCTTGGCGACGAGTTCCCGCTTGTAGCCTTCGAACGTCATCGCGCCGGGCGCGATGGCGGCACGCGTGCTGTCGCTGTTGTCGAGCGGGGCCAGCGGGTCGGCTTCCTGCGCGCAGGCGGGGCTGGCGCCCAGAATGGCCGCCACCGCGATCGTCAGTCCGACTTTGCCCACCATACGCTCACTCCTTCGGCCCCGAGGCTAGGCGAGACCGCGAGTCCATGCACCTGCCTTCGTCGCAGACGATGCACAAGACGACCCTTCGCGCCGATGAACGGGCCGTCGTTCCCGAAAATCACCCCTGCATCACTGCAAAATCACCTTTACGTCATGCGGCGCCTGCCCGGCGGGGTCATGCTCGCAGCACCGACGAACATCAGGGGAGCACGACAATGCGTATGTCGAAATCAATCCTATTCGGGGCAGCCGCGGCCGCGCTGGTCGCAACGCAGGCAACGGCCTCGCCGCTCGCGAAGGTCAAGAAGGTCATCGAGGCGGATCATCACCAGTCGTACAAGAGCGACCAGGGTCACGAATTCATGATCAAGAACGTGAAGTTCGAAAAGCACGCCAGCGACCCCAACCTCGTCTATGTCGACGGTCGCATCACCCATCATCTGACGGCGAGGCCCGACGACAAGTATCATTACTGCATGACCATGACGCGCGACGGCGACCTGGTGGACATGGCCGAAAGCATCAATCGCGGCGGGTTCACCAAGGTGGTCACCAAGGCGCAGAGCGTCGCGAACAACAAGGTCACGCGCGGGATGGCTTCGGGCATCGCCGGGGCGATCGGGCGCACCATGCCGGGCGGCGAACTGACGGGTAAGGCTGCATCCAAAGCCGCCCCCGTCTTGCTGGACATCCACGCGATGACGGGCAAGACCGCTGCGCAGAAGATCGGCGGGACGATCGGGGGTTGGATCGACGGCGACTGGACCGGCGATGCCCGCGAGATCGCGATGGAGGTCGCGGTGCAGTCGGCCAAGGCCCTCAAAACCGGCGAGCCGTCGGTCTCGATCAAGCCCTACGGCACGAACCTCGATCCCAAGATCATCAGCCAGTGCCCGCGGCGAAAGGACAAGTCGCTTCACTAGGCGAGAGTCTCATGCCGCCTCTTGCGCCGTGCCCCCATCTGTCTCTAGGCGGGGACGCACGCGGAGAGGTGGCAGAGTGGTCGAATGCTCCGGTCTTGAAAACCGGTGACCGGGCAACCGGTCCGTGGGTTCGAATCCCACCCTCTCCGCCATCGCAGAAGGGGCGTCCCGAAAGGGGCGCCCCTTCTGCGATGATGGAGATGCGTGGAGCGGACGACCCCACCGGTTCGGAAGGCGTAGCCAAGCGACGACGTTCGAGCGCAGCTAGAACAATCCCGCCATTTCCCTTACGGCACGAGGGCGTCCGCGCACGCGCCCGTCGATCCCTTCCCCTCATTGGTCGATTGGAAATGTCGGATAGCCGACAACGCTGCGAAAGGCTCGGGCATCTTCAAGCATTCGGGGGCCTCCGCCATGCGTGCCATACTGTTCGCCATCGCCATTCTCTTTGCTCTTGCGCCTACGGGTGCCCTCGCGCAGCAGAGCGATTTCGACGTCGCGACCGAGACCTCGATGCGCATCGGACAATCATATTTCGAGGCATATATCGAACGCGACTGGGACCGCCTCGAACCCATGCTGGCGGACGATGTCGTGTTTCAGGACACGACCGCGAAGTATCTTTTTGGCGGCCAACCACAGGAGGGCAAGGCGACGCTCGCGGCCTTCTTCCGCACCGCCTATGCGGGGATCTCGCGGATGGAGTTCACCCCTTCGCGTTCCTTTGCCTCGAGCGACACGGCGGTGTTCGAAGGCATGCTCGACTGGGACGTCGACATGGGTGGAGGACGGATCGTATCAACGTCGATGCCGTTCGTCGTGATCCTAGCCTTGCGCGATGGGAAAATCGTCTCCCACCGCGATTTTGCGGACTATCGTCCATTTCTCGACGCCAATGCGGCCAGCCTTGCCAAGGTCGGCTCGACAAAGGCGGCCGATTAGTAACGGCGTCAGGCAGGCAATACGGAATGCGGGAGGGGCCTGGGATGAACCGAGCAAAAATGGCGATTGTCGCGAGCGCGATCGTTGCGGGGGCTTCGTCGCCGGCACTGGCGGTCGAGGAATGCAGGGAACCCGTAGCGCGATACGACGTACGCTACGCCGGTGACGATCGTTTCGAGGTCGCCGCCCGTTTCTCAAGCCCGTCATCACGCTGGGATCTCGCCCACTTCCCGACACCCGACCGTCCTGAAGCTCAATCGGCCTCGATCCGTTCACTAAGGGCGTTCGATAAGGCCGGTACGCCGATCCCGCTCGCTTACGTGGGCGAAGGGACCTTCGAAACCAATGACAAGGCGGGCGCAAGCGCGATCCGGTACGAGGTGATTGCCGATCACGATCTCGCCGACTGGAACATAGGCGCTCCGGGCAAGGACGAGGTCGCCGCGCACTTCGACACCAGTTACCTGTTTGCGGGTCATGCCTTTTTCCTGCTCGACTGGGACATGAAGCGTTGCGCAGTCGAGATCCATTTCGACCTGCCCCCCGATTGGCACGTCACGACGCCCTGGCGGGAGGTCGACGGGCATTACCTCGTCGAGGACAGCTGGGCGCTCGGCCAGAACATGTTCGCGATGGGCCGAGATCGCGCCGAGCAGGTTGATGTCGGTGGGCTGCGCCTCAACTGGCTGATGGACAGCGCGCTTGCCCCCGTGACCGGCGAGGTTCGCGACCTGCTTTCCATCCTGCCCGAACGCTACACTGCGTTGTGGGGCGCTTCGCCGGGGTCAAAATTCTCGGTCTTCCTGATGAGCGACACCATGTCCGACGGAGGCGCGTTCTGGAACAGCTTCGCGCTCCGGTTCGCGGTGCCGCTGAGCGAGGCAGACAGGATCAGCTGGCGTCACACGCTGGGCCACGAGGTCATGCACCTATGGAACGGACTCGGGAAAGCGAAGGGCGAGAACGTCCCCGAACTCGAATGGGTCAACGAGGGCTTCACGGACTATCTGACGCTGCGCGAAATGAGTCGGGCCGGCCTGATCGACCCCGACATGACCGAGCAACGGCTCGCCAACATCGTCCGGCGTTACATGCTGGCCGGGCGGCTGACACCAGGCGTGACGTTGAAGAGTTCGGGTGCCGACAAGGGAGCCAACTGGCACGCCGTCTACGGAGGCGGCGCAATGGTCGCGCTATTGCTCGATGCCGAACTGTCGCGCGAGGACGACGAGGCGTTCGCGCGGATGCTGCGTGCGCTTTCGTCTCAGCAGGGCGAAGGTTACGATTACGACCGCTTCGTCGACGTTCTAGACCGCGAATCCGGCGGGAAGGCCCGCAACATCATCACATGGATCGATCGGCGCCCCTCGGGAGGGGAAATCGTGCAAAGATTCGCCGCGCTCGGGCTCGACGTCTCCATTTTCGGAGTGGACGAAGCCTATGTCCGCTTCGCGCAATGTCCCTCAGGACGATGCCCTCCCCCCTTTCTGCGTAGGGAGCCTTAACCCACCCGCACGATGATCAGCGTGACGTTGTCGGGCGCGCCGCGGTCGAGGACTTTCTCGATGAAGCCGTCGGCGGCCTGCATCGGGTTCTTGCGAATGAGATCCTCTTCGAGCTCGGCATCGGGCACGACGCGGGTCAGCCCGTCGCTGGCCAAGAGGAACAGGTCGCCCTGGTGTGCCTCGCCCATCACGCGCTCGACCTTGAGCGTCTCGGCCGCGCCCACCGCGCGAGTGATGACGTTGGCGTCGGGATGATGCTCGGCCTCCTCGGGCTTGAGCATGCCGGCTGAGACGAGATCGTTGACGAGGCTGTGGTCGCGGCTGATCTGGGTGAGCTTGCGGTCGTGAAGCCGGTAGGCGCGACTGTCGCCGGCCCAGAAACACTCGAACGCGCCCTGCCCGAAGGCGAGCCCGACGACGGTGCTTCCGATGGTGTGCTTGCCCTCCTTCTGGTGGGCGAGATCGATGAGGTCGGCGTTGACGTCACCCAGCGCGGCGACCGCGCGGTCGACCCGCGCCGAGAGCCCGCTGTCGGCCTCGATGGAGCCCAGGCGCTCGACGATCATCCGGCTGGCAACCTCGCCCGCCTCGTGCCCGCCCATGCCGTCGGCGACGACGAACAGGCCCGCCTCGGACCGTTCCAGATACGAGTCCTCGTTGAGCTTGCGACGCAGGCCCACGTCGGTGCGGCTGGCGCATAGGAAGCGGATAGCGCGACTCCTGAAATTGCCCCTCGTTGCGTGAAGACTAGAAATTTCGCGGAGATCGTGCAATTTCTTATATTATTGCAGGATTGCATTGGGGGCATCGGCAGTGAACAAGGCCTATAGTAACAAGGCGTTACCGTCCGGGACGGTCCTGCGCGAATGGCGCCTGGAGCAGGTGCTGGGCGTCGGCGGTTTCGGAATCGTGTACAAGGGTCGCGGCATTTATTTCGACGAACTCGTCGCCATCAAAGAATATTTCCCCAGCTCGATCAGCGAGCGCGACGAGGACGATACGGTCGTCCCGATCGACAGCGATGCCGAAGAAGTGCACGCGCTGGGCCTCAAGAAATTCGTCGAGGAAGCCAAGCTCCTCTGGAACCTCTCCACCCCGACACGTCACCCCAATATCGTGTCGGTCCGCTCGCTGTTCGAGATCCACGGCACCGCCTACATGGTGATGGACTTCGAGGACGGCATGTCGCTCTCGAAGATGATCAAGGACGGCAAGAAGTTCGACGAGGCGACCTTGCGCGCGCTCGTTCTGCCGATCGCCGAGGGGCTCGAACGTGCGCACCGCGTGGGCGTCCTCCACCGCGACATCAAGCCGCCCAACATCCTCGTCAACGACGACGGGCGCCCGGTGCTGATCGATTTCGGCTCGGCGCGCTTCGAAAGCGGCCAGGCGACGAGCACCAAGGTCACCTTCCACACCCCGCCCTACGCGGCGATCGAGCAATATGTGAAGACCTACGAGCAGGGCCCATGGACCGACGTCTACGCGCTCGGCGTGGTGCTGTACGAATGCGTGATGGGCGAGAAGCCGCCCGAGGTGCTCGAGCGCATGCACGGCGATGCGGGCGAGCCGCTCGCCAAGCGCAAGATCAAGGGATATTCGCCGGCCTTCCTCGCCGCGATCGATGCTGCGATGGCGATCAAGCCGTCCGATCGCCCGCAGTCGATCAAGCAGTGGCTGCCGATGTTCGATGGCGCGGCGACCGCGCCCGAGCCCGAGGACGACGAGGCAACCCGCATCGCGCCGATGGCTTCCGATGCGGACGAGATCGTCCATGTCGCAACCCCAGCGCCGACCCCCACTCCTTCCTCCAAGGTGCCCGACAAGCCCGAGGAAGTGGAGTTCAAGGGCGCGGGCCAGCAGACCAAGGGCGAGAAGAAGGAAGAAACGCAAAAGAAGGTTGCCGAGGCGGCTGCCAAGGCCAGCGCTGCGGCGGCCGCGAGCGCGGCGGCGGCGGCAACGACGGCCAAGGCGCAAGAGCCTCCCAAGCCTGCCGAACCGGCGCCCAAGCCTGAGAAGAAGCCCAAGAAGAAGAAAGCCAAGACCGGCGAGAAGTCGAAAGTGCCGTTGATCGCGGGCGGCGCCATCGGCGCGCTGGCGATCGCGGGGATCGGCTATGCGGTCCTCGGCGGTGGCGGCGACAAGGATGCGGCTCCGATCGAGATTGCGGACGCGGCGAACGACCTTGAGGTCCCGCTCGAGATCGAGGGCGCCGACGCGCTCGCCCCTGCCCTTGCCGCGCTGGTCGAGGACGCCGAGGCGGCCAACGTCGCCGAGGACGTGGTGACGCCGGTTGCCGAGGCGGCCGAACGGCTCCAGGCGCAAGCCGAACGGCTCGAAGGTCTCGAAGCGGAAGCCGCCAACAAGATGGCCGACGACATGATGGAACTCGCGCGCAAGACGAGCGCCGACTTCGCCTCCGCGCTGGGCGAAAGCGCCGACGGAAGTGCGGCCCGCTACGCACGAAGCGCCGCCTGGCTGCGCAATCGCCGCGGCCTGACGGCCGAACAACGGACCATCGCAGGACGCATCGACGCGGCCGTCGAAGCCGTGAAGGCCGCAGCCACGACCGCCACCGAAGCCGACAACGCCGCCGACGCGATCAACGCGGCGCGCCAGGCCCTTGCCCAGACGCGCAACCTTGCCGCAGCGGGCGCCGCCGCGGGCCGCCTACGCGATACCAAGAAGGAAGAGACGACCCGCGACGCGACGCCGGCCGCCAACACCACTGCCGCGCCGACGACAACGACCACGACGGCTGCCCCTGTGGCCGCCCCGGTCGAAGTGGGCATCTCGGCGGCCAAGCGCCAGCAGTTCGCAGGCGTCATCTCGCAGGCCCGTGCGATCGCCAACGACGTCAAGCGCATGGCCAAGGGCAAGAAGCCTGGCGGCAGCGCCACGCCGCAGGAGCAGGCCGCCTACGACCTGCGCCAGTCCAACGTGGTCACCGCGAAGGAATACGAGACCTATCTCAACACGCTCGAGAACAGCTTCCGCGGCATCAGCACGGCGGCAGACGCCGACCGGCTGATCGCGCAGGCCAACCAGACCAAGACCTACCTGCAGTTCCTGCAGCGGCGTTCCGCCCAGGCGCAGTAGGAGGATTCACGTGGAGACGTTCGTTGCGCTGGCCATGTCGACGCTGCTCGTCACGGTCTGTTTCTTCGTCCATTTCGTCGCCCTGCGCCGGCTCGCGCACATCACGAGCAAGCCGTTCGCGAAGATCCACCACCCGTTGCTGATCGTGTTGTTCGCGCTGTTCGCGCTGCATCTGGTCGAGGCGATGCTGTACGTCGCCGGCTTCGTCTACATGCATTATAGCGGTTTCGGCCACCTCACCGGGATCGAAGGCACCGAGATGAACCTCCTGAGCGACTGGTTCTATTTCTCGATGTCGGCCTATACGACGCTCGGCATCGGCGACATCCTGCCGCACGGGCCGATCCGCATCGTGGCGGGCGTCGAGGCGCTGAACGGCCTCGTCCTCATCGCGTGGAGCGCCTCGTTCACCTACCTGATGATGGAACGTTTCTGGACCGAGCTCAGCGACGACTGATCAGGCCGGGACCTCTAGCGATTTCTCGCGGTAGCTCGTCGTCCATTCGTTGAGATCCGACAGCATGATCGCGGCGGTGCGCTCGAGTTCGCGCGCCAGCTTGTCGATCTCGTCCAGTTCGGCGAGCCGCCGCGCGTTGCGGTCGAGCGCGTTGGCGCTGTTGGCCGATCGGCTCGACGCGAGAAGGTGTTCGCCGTGCCCGCGAAGGCCAAATACCGCGGCGCCCGCCGCCGGCAGGCCCGCGGTGATCAGCACGAAATAGTTGGTGACCTTCTTCACCGCGTGCGCGTCGATGAAATAGCCGACGATGAACAGGAAACAGGCCGCGATCACTGCGCCCATCAGGAAGTTGCCGACTTCGTGCAGCTTGTGGTCGAGGTGATGCATCCGCTCCGCATTGACGCGGTGATAGGCGGCCTGCGGCTTGACCTGTTCCTCGATGACGTGGTCGGCGAGCTTGCGGATCGTCTCCGGCCCGGTCTCGCCGGTCGGGCTCGTCATCTCGCGCCAGATCGCGGAGGCGTACCAGCGGGTCCAGTCGGCCCCCGCCTCGCGGTGCAGCGGGCCCTTGATGTAGTCGGACCGGAACGGCGGCCCCGCAACACCCGTGCGCTTGAGATAGACGAGCGGGCGCAGTGTCTCGGCAAGGTGGCGATACTGCAGCCAGCGCCGGTGCCAGTCCCCGTCCTTGCCCGAACCCGTGTTGAGATAGATCAGTCCGATCGTGCTCAGTTCCGCCACGACGAGATAGAGCTTGGCGGCGGGAAAGATCAGCCCCGTCAGCGCGATGAACACCGCCAGCGCCGACAGCGCGTAGTTGGTGACGTGCCCCGAGCGGAAGAATTGGGCGTAGCGGATGGCGAGGAAGTTCGACCAGCCATAGGCGCGTTCGAGCGGCATCCGGGCCGAGGCGGGAAAGCTCTCGCGAACCGCCGACCATTCATAGTCGATGTCGTCCTGGATCGAGCTCTGCCGCCACGGCTTGCCGAGTTTCTTGACGCGAAGAAGCGCGAGCATGAGCGGATATTCGATCCGCCAGTTGGTGCGCTTTTCCGTCTCCGAATAGAAGGTCGCGATCTCCTGCCGACCGATCTCGGAATGCGGCGCCAGCGTGGTCCGGACCAGCTTGTCGTAGTCGGCCTGTCCGTCGAGCGGCACCTCGATCGGTTCGATCGCGTCGCCGCCGACCATCAGCCGCCGTCCCGTCACCGTGTCGCCTTCGTGATCGACGATCAGCTGGAGCACGGGGGCTCCTGCCCTCAATGCGAGGTCGACGACGTGCGCCGTGCCGCCCGGCCCGTTCCCTTCTCCGCCGTCCCAGATGGCGACGAGGATATCAGCCGCCGCGATCACCGCCTTGCCGACCCGAACATAGGCCTCGTCGCCCATCTCGCGCGTGCCGGGCAGCGCGAAGCGTTCGTCGGTCGCCTCGAGCTGGCTGCGAAATTCGGCCAGCTCCGCGGGGTCGGCGAAATCCTTCTCGTATTCGGCAATGGCGAAGGGCAGCATCGCGCGCACGCGGTAGCCGTTGACGCGCGCCGCCATCGCCGCGATCTGGTCCGCGCCGGTCGCCAACGGGGTGTGCAGCCGGAGCACGGGATCCTCGGGCGCGAAGATTTCCGCCTCGTCGCGGTGGACGTTGAGAGTCGCGGTCTTCAGTCGCGCGAACACGTCGCGCGCATGATGTTCGAGCTCGGAAATGAGCTTCGGGCTCAACAGGTGGGCCCGATGTCCGGTGATCCCGACATTGAGCGTGAGCAACGGTCGGGGGGGATGCTTGCCGATCAAGAGGCGGCTTGGCCCGATTGGTCCGCGCTCGACCGGACGGAATAGACGAGCAGGCAATTGCCGATAAGCACCCTCGCACCGTCTTCGAGCGCGACCGGCGCCTCGACGCGTTCGCCGTCGACGAACGTGCCATTGGTCGACTGGAGATCGGTGAGTACCATCTTCCCGTCTTCGAACGACAAGGTGCAATGGGTGCGCGACACGCGCCGGTCCTTGAGGACGATCTCCGCCGGTGGCGAGCGCCCGATCTTGGCGCCGAGCGGGCCGACGGTGAATTCCATCAGCATCTCGTCACCTTCCATCAGCGCGAGGACGTGCCGGTCCTCGTTGGCGAAGGGGTCCTCGCCGTCGCCGCGCGTATAGAATTGCGTCGCCTCATATTCCTCTTCCGGCTCGGGTTCCGGCATGGGCGGAGGCGGCGCGGCGGTCGGTGCGGGTGCCGGCTCGGGATCGCGCTGCGGGGGCGTAAAACCCCGGTACGGAATGTCTTCGGGCGGCGGTGCGGCATGGCGACGCGCATATTCGCCTTCGGGCGCAGGCGGGCGCGGATAGTCCTCGTCGGGCGCGGGGCGCGACGGCGCGGGTGGTACGCGCATGTCGGGCTCTCTCGGCCCACCGCCACCGCCCGACGCCTCGCGGCTTCGGATCTGGCGGTGGAGATCCTTGACGAACATGTTCCACGCACCGTCGGTCGTGTCCCCGTCCCAGTGCGACAGGTCGGACGTGTGGGTCAGCTCGAAGATGATCGGCCGGTCGCACGCCTCGATGATGACCGGGGCCAGCTTGTTCGAACGGTCGGCGAGAGTCGCTTCCGCGCGCACCCAGCGCGAGATGACCGAACGTGGCGACCAGAGGACGACGATCGCCTTGGCTGCGCGCAGCTTGGCTTCGATCACCTCGTCGAAGGTCTCGCCGCTATGGAGCGCGGCGTCCCACCAGACGCTGAACCCTTCCTGCGCGAGGGCGCCCGCGAACCGGCTCGCGAACTTGCGATCGGCACGCGCGTAGGAAATGAAGATATCCGGTCCCGACAATTGGTCCCCAAGCCTAGCCGACGACGATCCAGCCCTTCGAAGAAAGACAGGGTGCGGAGCCGTCGGCAGGCCCGCCCCGCTGCCGTTCGATGGAAACCTTAACGTCCATCAAGTTTCGGCGCAATACAGGGAATCTCGCGGATCAGAAGACGCAGGCGACCCCCTTCTCGGATGACGACAGGCGCATGCCCGAGATAGTGATGTCGGCCTTGCCGGTCGCGCGCAGGGCGAGCGTGTCGCTGCCGTTGAGCCCGGCCAGACAGGCTTCCGAGAGGAACAGGCCGCGCGAACCCTTCTGCGCTGCGTTGGCGACAGAGGAGGTGATGTCATACTCCCGCTCGCATGCGGCCCCATCGCAATTCACCCCGATCAGCACGCGTCCCTCGGGCCGCTCGTCGACCAGATAGTTGATGCTAAGCACGAGCTCGTTTCCTTCGCTGGCGCTGGGCACCGGGTCCATGGTGAATAACACGGCACCTTCGCCTTCGAACGTGATGCGACGAGCATCTTCCTGGGCGTTGGCGTCGACGGCGATCGAACGCACTGCGCCTGCATCGCCCTTCAACTCGCGAAACGGCGACGAGCCGGCCGGCGAATAGCCGATCACCGAGACGCTTTCCCCAAGCTTGCCGTTGGTCAGGATCGCAAGATCGCCCGCACCGCTTTCGGCCAGGAGCGAACAGGTTTCATCGAGCGTGCCGGGTCCGCCTGTGCCCGAGAGGCCATAGCCATAAGGGAAGAGGATGCCCTCGTCGCCCGCATTGATTGCGGTGGCGCGGCAGTCGCCGGGCCAAGAGAAAGAGAGTCGCCCGCTGAATGGTTTGGCGCCGAACAGCGTGTCTGCCACCCCTGCACCCTCGCTCCCCGGCAGCCAGGCCGAGACGAATGCATCGGCGAGGTTGAGCTCCCGATTGACCCACAGCGGGCGCCCCGTGATGAACACGGCCACCGTGGGGATGCCGGCTTCGCGGTAAGTGCGCAGCAGGGCGAGGCCTTCTTCGTCGCGGAAGACGAGATCCTTCCGGTCTCCGACAAATTCGGCATAGGGCTTTTCCCCGAACACCACGATCGCGGCGTCGGGACGAGTGTCGTAGCTGCCGTCGACCGACAGGGTCGCGCTGCCACCCGACTGGGCCGCGGCCGCGGCGATGCCGGCGTAGAGGCTCGTCGACCCCGGGAAGTTGGCATTGGTGAGGTCGCCCCCGCCCTGCCAGCTCAGCGTCCAACCCCCCGAAACGCGCGCGACGTCGTCGGCGGCTTCACCCGCGACCAGCAGGTTCGCGCCCGCCTTGAACGGCAATACGCCGTCATTCTTGAGGAGCACCATCGACTTGGCCACGGCCTCGCGCGCGAGGGCGCGGCTTTCGGGCGAACCGAGCCGCCCCCATTCGCCAGCCAACGGGCGCTTCGACGGAGCGACCTGATCGAAATGGCCGGCCAGCATCTTGACGGTCAGCACGCGGCGCACCGCCTCGTCGACGCGCGCCATCGGCAACGTGCCGTCGTGCACATCCGCAACGAGATTGTCGACCATCGCCGGAGCGTCTTCGGGCGTCATGTAGACGTCGAGTCCAGCCATCAGCGACGCCGGGCAGTCGGCATTGGTACAACCGAGGCGTTGGCCGTGACCGTTCCAGTCGCCGACGACCAATCCGCCAAAACCGAGGTCGCCGCGCAGATAGTCGGTCAGCAGTTCCTTGGAGTGATGCAGCTTCTCGCCATTGATGCTCGAGAAGCTCGACATGATCGACAGAACGCCGGCATCGATCGCCGAGGGATAAGGCGCTGCGTGGATCGCCTTGAGTTCATCCAGATCGCCGACCGTATCGCCCTGGTCGATGCCACCGGTGCCGCCGTCGCCGAAGAAATGCTTGGCGGTCGAGATGACGTGGTTGGGCCCGAGCCACGCATCGCTTCCGCGCGGGCCTTGCAGGCCGACCACCATCGCGGTCCCCAACTCGGTAACGAGCGTGGGATTTTCCGAATAGCTCTCGTAGGCGCGGCCCCAGCGGTCGTCGCGTGCGACCGCGACGGTGGGCGCGAAGGTCCAGTCCTGCCCGGTCACGCGGATCGCCTCGGCGGTCGTCTCGCCGATGCGGCGCAACAGGTCGGGATCGCGCGTCGCGCCGAGCCCAACATTGTGCGGGAAGATGGTCGCGCCGACGATGTTCGAATGGCCGTGCATGGCGTCGGCCGCCCACAGGATCGGGATGGACGGTTCGCCATCGGGAAGCGGCTTAGTGGTCGCTTCCCAGAATTCGTCGGCCAGCTGCAACCACTTGGGCGCGGGTGCAAGGTCGTCCTTGTAGGGGCCGCTATTGCCGCCGTTGAGGATCGTCCCGAACCGGTAACGCTCGACATCGGCGGGCGTGACGCTGCTGATATCGGGCATGACCAGCTGGGCGACCTTGCGCTCGAGCGTCATGCGCGACAGCAGGTCCTCGACCCGCGCCGCCTGCTCGGCCGTCAGCGTAGGAGACCCCGTGTTGTCGTCTGCGGCGGGCGGAGCGAGCGGTTCGAGCACCGGCTCGCTGGTCGCGGCGCACGCGGTCAGCGCGAGGAGGGAAGCGGCTGCGAGCAGCTTGCGCATCATTCGCTCTCTCCGGCCACGCGGTGTCCCGCCAGCCAGCGACCGTAGAAAACGATCCAGCTGTAGCCGATGATCGGCACGATGAGTGCAGTGGCCAGGCCCGCCGCGTCGGCGACGAGCCCGGTCGCAACCGGCAGCAACGCGCCGCCGACAATCGCCATGCACAAGAGCGCGCCGCCCTGGCTGGCGCGTTTGCCGAGCCCGATCACCGCCTGGCTGAAGATGGTCGGGAACATGATCGAATTGAATAGTCCGATGGCGAGGATGAAGCCGGCCGCCAGCATGCCGGTGCTCATGCCCGACAGGATGGCAAGCCCGATCGCGGTCAGCGCGAACAGCGACAGCAAGGTGCCGGCATGGATGCGCGACAACAGTCCCGCGCCGATGAAACGACCGACCATCGCGCCGCCCCAGTAGAGCATGACGAGCTTGCCCGCCGTCGCCTCGGTGGTGCCGAGCACGGCGTCCTGCGACAAATAGCTGACCAGGATCGATCCGATCGATACTTCTGCGCCGACATAGGTGAAGATGGCGATGACGCCGAATAGGAGGCGGCGGTCGGCCAAGAGGTCGAGACCAAGCCCCTCGGGCGGTGTCGGACGCAGGCTCTCGTCGAGCATGTTGCGCTTGATGAAGAAGATCGCGGCCAGCACCAGCAGCACCGAGCCGATCGCGAGATAGGTCCCCTGGAGCGGGGCCAGTTCGGCCGCGCGTCCCGCCGCGTCGAGCGTGCCGGGCGCTTCATGGGCGCCTTCGAGGATCAGGCGCGCGCCGACGTACGGGCCGATGAAGGTGCCGAGGCTGTTGAATGCCTGCGCAAGCGTCAGGCGCGCCGAACTGGTGTCGGCCGCGCCCGCGATCGAGATGACCGCGTTGGCGGCGACCTGCAGGATAGTGATGCCCGCCGCCATCACGAACAAGGCCGCGAGGAAGCCCGGATAGAGGGCCGCGGAGCCTGCCGGGATGAAGAGAAGCGCGCCCCCCGCCATCACCAGCAGACCCGTCACGATGCCGCGCATGTAACCGAGCTTGGCGACGATGTAGCCGGCGGGCAGCGAGAAGACGAAGTAGCCCAGGAAGAAAGCGAACTGGGTAAGCATCGCCTCGGCGTAGGAAAGGGCGAACAGCCCCTTGAACTTGGGAATGAGGATATCGATCAGGACCGTGGCGAAGCCCCACGCGAAAAACAGGAACAGGGACAGGAGAAACAGCGCGCGATGGCTCGTGCCTGCCCCCTCTCCGACCGCGGCGTCACCGAGCGTCGCATTACCGACCATCATTCTCTCCTCAATGTCTCGCATCCCTTCAGGAAATGCGTGCCCGGCGGGCCGAACGGCGCTGCGCGAATCACTCGCGCGGCGCCTTTTCGTCCCTAGGGCTCCCCCGACCTGTCCGATAGAAATCTTTGACAGGACAATATTGTCGTCATAATTGTCTCGTAAAGGACAAAGTCAAGCGCCAATTCGGTCTTGCCCGGGACAAGGCCGGGCCATAGCGAGACATCCGGAGCTCAGGCGCAAGAGGGAGACGGGGCGTGCCGACCATCAATGACGTGGCCAAGCAGGCGGGGGTTTCGGCCAAGACGGTATCGCGCGTCATCAACGATTTTCCGCACATCAGCCCGGCGACGCGGGAAAAGGTCGAGCGCGCGATGAACGCGGTAGGCTACGGCCCGGCAGTCCCGCGGCGCGGCGCGATCGCCCGTTCGATCGGCATGCTGTATTCGGATCCCTCGAGCGGCTACCAGGCGCGTCTCAACCACGCGATGCTGGCCGCCTGCTCGCAGGCGCAGCGTTACCTCGCGGTGGAACTGTTCGACGAGTGTCGCTCGGGCTGGCGCGAGCAGATGGAGGCCTATCTCGATCGCACGCAGGTACGCGACCTCGTGCTGGTCCCGCCGATGTGCGATTCGCCCGAATTGCACGACCTGCTGCGCCAGCGCGGCGTCAACACGGTGCTGATCTCCCCCTCCAGCCCGGTCGAGGGAGCCAGCTCGATCTATATCGACGACCGTGCCGCGGCGATGGAAGTCACCCAGCACCTGATCGATCTCGGCCATCGCCGCATCGGCCACATCGCCGGCGACCAGGGCCATGTCGCCACCGTCCTGCGCCAGCAGGGCTATCGCGCCGCGCTCGACCGAACCCCGGGCGCCAGCTTCGACGAGTCGCTGGTGAAGACGGGCAAGTTCCACTTCAAGGACGCGCTCGATGTCGCCGAGGAAATGCTGTCGGCCCCCAACCGCCCGACCGCCATCTTCGCGGCCAACGACGATATGGCGGCCGCCGTCGTGATGGTCGCCAACAAGCTCGGGCTCGAGGTGCCGCGCGACCTGTCCGTGGCCGGGTTCGACAATGCCCCGATCTCGCAGACGATGTGGCCCGCACTGACCACCGTGTCACAGCCGTTCAACCGGATGGCCGAATCGGCCGTGCGCCTGGCGAGCCGCGGCCGCGAGGCGAGTGGTCAGTCGGTGATCCTCCCGCACGAGCTCGTTGTGCGCGCGTCGACGGGACCTGCCCCCAAGTCCGTGTAACATTTCGGACACATGACGCGTAAGAATCCGGACATCCGCAATTGTCCTATAGGTCAATCTGATTGACACGGCGGGACAATGATGCATTTGTAGCGTCGCACAACCGCATGCTCGGGGGTTTCGCGCATGCATGACGAATTGCTCTTGGAGAGGGGGCTTTCCTGATGAAGACTTTGGTTTCTCGCCGTTCCACGAAATTTCTGATCGGCGCTTCGATCGCGGCGCTCGCCGCCATGCCGGCAACCGCCTACGCCCAGGACCCGGGCGGCGACTATCTTTCGGAAGATGCTGCCCAGGAAGCCAATGACGATGTGATCGTCGTCACGGGTATCCGCCAGTCGCTCAAGGACGCGATGGATCTCAAGCGCGAGGCGCAGGGTATCGTCGACGCGATCACCGCCGAAGACGTCGGCAAGTTCCCCGACACCAACCTCGCCGAGTCGCTCCAGCGCATCACCGGCGTCTCGATCGACCGCGCCAACGGCGAAGGTCAGTTCGTCACGGTCCGCGGCTTCGGCCCCGAATTCAACCTGGTGACCCTCAACGGTCGCCAGATGCCGACCTCGACGCTCGGCGACTGCTGCACCCCGCCCTCGAGCCGCTCGTTCGACTTCGCCAACCTCGCGGCCGAATCGATCGCGCGCGTCGAGGTCTACAAATCGGGTCGCGCCAGCGTCCCGTCGGGCGGCATCGGCTCGCTCATCAACATCCACACCGGCCGTCCGCTCGACGCGCCGGGCTTCCGCGGTTCGGTCGGCGTCAAGGGCGTCTACGACACGTCGCGCAACGACGGAAATCCGATCACGCCGGAAATCTCGGCGATCTTCAGCGACACGTTCGCCGACGACAAGGTCGGCATCATGCTCTCGGGCACCTATCAGGACCGCAAGGCCAGCGTGAACAGTGCCACCGTCGGCGAATGGCGTGGGCCCTATTACGGTTGGGAAAACGACTGGGGCACGCTCAACCAGGCGGGCGTGGGCATCACCAACGATCCGGGCGATGGCGATCTCTACTCGGTCCCGCAAAACGGCAATTACGACTTCCTCGACATCGACCGCGAGCGCCTGAATGGCCAGGCCGTGCTGCAGTTCCGCCCGATCGACGGGTTGACCGCGACCGCCGACTACACCTTCGCCCGCACGCGCGTCGAAGCCGCTCTCGCCCGGACCAGCATCTGGTTCAACCACGGTAACACGACGAGCAGCTGGACCGACGGTCCGCTCGCGGGTCCGCTGTTCTACTCGGAAACGTTCGATTCGCCGTCGGACTTCTCGTACCAGGCGCAGTACGCCAAGAACGAGACCGAGCTGAACTCGCTCGGCCTCAACCTCGAATATGAAATCTTCAACGGCCTGACGCTATTCGCCGATTTCCACGATTCTTCGTCGGAGACCGGCCCGCGTAGCCCCTACGGCACCGACGCCATCGTCAGCACCGCGATCCTCGGGATCGACCAGCAGACGATCAATTTCGAAGGCGAGGTCCCGATCATCTCGGTCGTCGAGAATGCCGGGTCCGATCCCTACGATCCCTCGGGCGTGTTCGCGACGGGCAACAGCTTCCGCAACGGCCTGCAGCGTACCGATATCCAGCAGTATCAGGCCGGCGGCACCTGGGAGTTCGACAGCAACTTCCTCGACTCGGTCGATTTCGGCTTCAGCAAGGTCGAAAATGAAGTTCGTTCGGCCTACGGCTTTATCCAGCAGGACAGCTGGGGCGGCGCGGGTCCGCCCAGCGACCTTCCCGACGACCTGTTCACGGTCGGAACCGTGACCGACAAGTTCAGCGGTCTCGACGAGTCCAGCGACGTCGTGCCGATCTATCTCAAGTACGACTTCGCCGAATATGTCGACCTGATCAAAGGCCTCTACAACACGTGCGGCGGACCCAGTGGCTCCTGCCTTGCGCCCTACCAGTATGACAGTCGCGTCAAGGAAGACACGACGGCCGCCTATATCGAGGCCAACCTCGAATTCTACGCAGGCACCGTGCCGGTCAACGTCCACGCAGGTGTTCGCTACGAAGAAACCAAGATCACCAGCAACGCCTTGTCGCCCATCCCCACGGGCGAAGCAGCCTGGGTCGGCACCAACGAATTTGCCATCTATTTCGAGGACGAGGCCGATTTCACCGAGCTGACGGGCGAGTATGACTACTGGCTTCCGGCGATCGATTTCGACATCGAACCGGTCGATGACGTCAAGTTGCGCGCCAGCTGGTCGAAGACGCTCGCGCGTCCCAACTACGCCAACCTGCAGGGCGGCATTTCGGTCGCGTCGAACTTCAACCAGGCTGGCGGCATCGGTGCGCGCGGTGCGCCCGACCTCCTCCCCTACCTCTCGAAGAACATCGATCTTTCGGCAGAGTGGTATTATGACGACGCGAGCTATCTCGCAGTCGGCTTCTTCCACAAGAACGTCTCGAACTTTATCACCACTACGACGGTGTTCGAAAACTATGCCAACCTGCCCCACCCGCTGTTCGGCCCGCGTGCCGATGCGGCGCGTGCAGCGGTTGCCGACCCGACCGATGTCGCGGAAGTCCGCGAGTGGATTTTCCAGAACGCCTGTACGCCCGACACGTGCGAGATCACCGGCACGAATATCGAAGGCTTCACGACGGGTCGGATTTTCGGCATTCCGGGTGAAGACCAGCCGATCAGCTTCGCATTGGGCGTGCCGGTCAACTCCGACCAGACCGCCAAGATCCACGGTTGGGAATTCGCGCTTCAGCACAACTTCTGGGACACGGGCTTCGGCGTCATCCTCAACTACACCATTGTCAAGGGCGATGCCGAGTATGACGACCTCGTGCCGGATTCGGAGAGCCAGTTCGCGCTCACCGGCCTGTCGGACAGCGCCAACGTGGTCGCTTTCTACGACAAGAACGGCTTCCAGGCCCGTCTCGCCTACAACTGGCGCGACAAGTTCTTCGGGGGTATCGGCAGCACCTATGCCGGCAACTTCCCCTATTACATCGAGGACTATGGCCAGCTCGACGCGAGCATGAGCTACGAGGTGACCAGCCACATCACCGTGTTCGGCGAAGCCATCAACCTGCTCGGCGACGACCGTCGCGGCCACCGCCGCAACGATCGCACGCTCAACTTCTATCAGGAAGGCAAGCCGCGCTTCGCGCTCGGAGCCCGCTACAAGTTCTAGGAACGATGTAGCGCCAGACAAAAGATCGGGCAGTTCCGCAATCGCGCGGAACTGCCCATCTTTTTGCCCGGCTTCCAAGATGCTAGGCCAGCGCGCGAACCCACGATCATCGAGGAATCATTCTCCACCCATGGCCAACCACCAGCCCGTCAATCCGCAACAGCACGGCAAGCTGCGCGTGAACCGGACCCGCAGTGCTGAATTCGGCGATGCGCAAATGGCCGCGCTCGTCATCCCGGAGGAGTTTCGCAAGCTCCAGGCGCATTATCCGATCGTCTTCCAGAAGAGCGCGGAACGCGACGCCATCCGCTGCATCGCGCTGTTGGGTTTCGAAAAGGACGAAAACCTGTTCCTCACCGACGACGGATGGGACGCGCCCTATGTCCCGCTGACGATGGATATTCCGCCGTTTCTCGTCGGCCTGTCGCGCGACAAGGACAAGCCCGCCCATGTCCATCTCGACATGGACCATCCGCGCCTCGGCGAGAAGGAGGGCGAGCCCCTCTTCGACGAGCATGAAAAGCCCACGCCCCTACTCGGACAGATGGCGGCCAAGCTCGGCGCGCTTCATGGCGGGGTCGCGACCTCGGAGGCTTTCACGAAGATGCTGGACGAGATGGGGCTGATTGAAAGCTTCGTGTTCGACGTCGAGTTGGCCGACGGCACGGCCGCGCGCCTCGCTGGCTTTCACACGATCAACGAGGACAAGCTCGCCAAGCTCTCAACCGAGCAGCTTGGACGCTTGCAGGAAGCCGGCTTTCTGATGCCCGCCTTCATGGTCGTCGCGTCGACCGGCCGCTTCTCGGACCTCGTCCGGCGCAAGAATGCCCGGCTCGGCTAACCAGCCTCCCTTCGACGATTTGCCACCGCTCGACGAGGTCGCGGCGGGGGAGCGACCGCTGGACGAGATCGTGGCGGGCGAGACGCCGCTCGTCATTCGCGGGTTGTTCGATGAATGGCCGCTGGTTGCGGCCGGCAGGGCATCCAGCGAGGCGGCGCGGACTTTCGTTCTCGATCACGCTCGGGGCGACCGCCCCTTCGTCCTGACGAGCGGTGCCCCACGCCCGCGCGGCCGCATCTTCTACGACGACGCGATGCACGTCGATGCCGAGACAGAACGGCTGCCGCTTTCCGATGCCATCGCGCGGATGAGAGACCATGAAGGGGATGATACCCCTCCCCTCCTCTATCTCACCTCGACCGATATCGACGGCTTCTTCGAAGGGTTGGCCGAGACGCTGCCGAGCGGGCTCGGCGAGCGTCACCAGATGTTGCGCAGCATCTGGATCGGCCTTCGTTCGGAAGTTCCCGCGCACAATGACGTGCCGCGCAATCTGGCAGGTGTCGCGGTGGGTCGCCGCCGCTTTACCCTGTTCCCGCCCGAGGCGATGACGCACCTCTATCCGGGCCCGATCGACAACAGCCCGGCCGGACGTCCCGTTTCCATGGTCGACTTTACTGCGATCGATTCCGACCGCTTCCCCGAAGCCGACAAAGCACTCGCGCAAGGACGTACCGCGCTGCTCGAGCCCGGCGATGCGATCTACATCCCGAGCCTGTGGTGGCACCAGGTCGAGGCGCTCGATCCATTCAATGTCCTCGTCAATTTCTGGTGGCGCGATGTGCCCTTGTCGTGGGGCGACCCGCAGGACGCGCTCTACCATGCGATCTGGACCATCCGCTCGCTGCCTGAAGAGCAGCGCAAGCGGTGGCGCGACCAGTTCGACCATTATGTCTTCGGCGATCCCGGGCGGGCCGCCGGACACCTCCCCGATGAAGCGCGCGGCATCCTCGGGCCGATGGACACCAACCTCGGCCAACGCCTGCGCACTTACCTGATAAGGGTCCTCAACCGATGAACGAAATGAAGAAACAGCGCGTCGTGATCGCGGGCGGCGGGACGGCCGGTTGGATGACCGCAGCAGCCCTCGCCAAGACGTTCGGGCCGACAATCGACGTCACCTTGGTCGAAAGCGATGCGATCGGCACGATCGGGGTGGGCGAAGCGACCATCCCGCCGATCGTGACCTACAATCGCCTGCTCGAGATCGACGAGGCCGAATTCATGGCCGCGACCCAGGCAACCTTCAAACTCGGCATCAACTTCGAAGGCTGGAAGGGCGAGGACGACGCCTATTTCCACAGCTTCGGGACGACCGGCAAGGACCATTGGTCATGCGGTTTCCAGCATTTCTGGCGCCGTGCGGCCGAGCAGGGCGATATTCCGCCTTACGCCGAATATTGCCCCGAAACCGTGGCCGCGCTCGCGGGCAAGTTCGCCCACACCCCCAAGAAGGCGGTCAACTACGCGTTCCACCTCGATGCGGGACTCTACGCCAAGTTCCTGCGTGCACTCGCCGAGAAAAACGGTGCGGTGCGCCGCGAAGGCAAGATCGCCAAGGTCAATCTCGATGCCGAAAACGGCCATATTGCCTCGCTCGACCTCGAAGGCGGCGAGACGATCGAAGGCGACCTGTTCGTCGATTGCACCGGCTTTCGCGCGCTGCTGATCGGCGAAGCGCTTGGCATCGGGTTCGACGATTGGACGCATTACCTGCCGTGCGACCGCGCCATCGCGGTGCAGACCAAGTCTGTGCGCAAATCCGTCCCCTACACCCGCTCGATCGCGCACGACGCAGGCTGGCAGTGGCGCATTCCGCTCCAGCATCGCATGGGCAACGGCATCGTCTATTGCAGCCGCTTCATGGAGCAGGACGACGCGCTCAAGCTGCTGTTCGACACGGTCGAGGGCGAGCGGCTGGTCGAGCCCAACTTCATTCGCTTCAAGACCGGCGCACGCGAAAAGCAGTGGGAGAAGAATTGCATCGCGGTCGGGCTGTCGAGCGGGTTCATGGAGCCGCTGGAATCGACCAGTATCCACATGATCCAGCGCAACGTGCTGCGCCTCGTCCGGCTGATGCCTCAGCATGGAATCAACCCGGCGAATATCGACGAATTCAACAAGGAATCGTCGCTCGACATGCACCAGATCCGCGACTTCCTGATCCTCCATTACCATGTCACCGAGCGCAAATCGGATTTCTGGCAAATGTGCCGCGACATGGCGATTCCGGACAGCCTGCGCCACAAGATCGACCTGTTCACACAGTCGGGTCGCGTGTTCCGCCGCTCGGATGAATTGTTCGCCGAGAACAGCTGGATACAGGTGATGATCGGACAGGGCCTGATGCCCGAGAGCTGGCATCCGATCGTGGGCAAGATGAACGACAAGCAGCTGGCCGGATTCCTCACCAAGGTCCACGATCACGCGAAACAGGTGGCCGACAGCCTGCCCGAACATGCGGCCTACGTGCAGAATTATTGCGGGACGAAGGGCTGAGCGTGGGGGCCGTCGATCGCCTCGCGCGTCCTCCCCGGCTCCCGCTCCCTTATTTCGTCAGCGCCATTTTCGGCGCGCATCTCGCCTTCATCCCGCTGTTCGGGGTGTTGCTCCCCGCGAAGGTCGAGCGGCTGTCGCCGGACAGCGCGCTGGTCGACTTCAGCTGGCTGCTGCTCGTGGGGGCGCTCACGGCAAGCGTCGCCAATATCCTGGCAGGCGCGCTCTCGGATCGGCTGGTTGCGCGTGGAGGCACGAGGCGACCGCTCGTCGTTGCCGGTCTGATGGGCCTCTTCGCGAGCGGGGCCGGCTTCCTGATGGCGACCAGCTTTGGCGGCCTGTTGTTCGCCATGATCCTCTTCCAGTTCGCGCTCAACGCGATGTTCGCGCCCATCGTCGCCTTGCTCGCCGACGCCATTCCCCACGCACGCAAGGGTTGGACGGCGGGATGGCTCAATCTCGCCTTGCCCTTCGGCAGTTTCGCGATGGGGGTCGCGGGCCTCCTGCTCGGCAGTCTCGACTTCGCGGCCTTCCTGACCTTGCCGATCATCGTCGTGTTCATGTGCGCGCCCCTGCTTGCCCGCTGGCCCGCCATGCCCAGCAGCGGTACGCACGAGAAATTGCGCTATGCTCCCGCACCCAAGGGCCGCCGCACCGATTTCGTCCTCGCGTGGATCGCGCGCTTTGCGATGCAGTTGGGGGGCGCGGTCATGTTCGGCTATTTCTTCTTCGTCGTGCGCGACCTCTTAGGAAGCGAGGCGACGACTGCCAGCGACGCGACCCGTCTTACCTTCCTCGCCGCGCCGCCAGCGGCAGTCGCGACGCTCGTCCTGGGCCGCCTCTCCGACCGTCGATGGGGCCGCCGTCCACCGCTCGTTTTCGCGGCGTTGGTCGCCGCCGTCGCGCTCGGGATGATCGCCAGCGGCCCCGGCCCGGGCCTCGCGGTCGCGGGCTACACGCTATTCCTGACCTCGCTGACGCTGTTCCTTGCGCTCGACCAGGCGCTGGTCGCCGAGCTGGTCACCGGCATGGAGGATCGCGGCAAGCGGCTGGGCTGGATGAACCTCACGAACACGCTCCCGGCGATCCTCGTCCCTGCGACGAGCCTCGTACTGCTGACGGGTGAGCCAGGCTCTACCCTTCTGACGCAGTTGCTGGTCGGCTGCGCCCTGGCAGCGGTCGTCGCGGCCCTCACCATCGCGCGGATCCGCACGGTCCGCTAAAGCCATCGAAGAGAAGGAGCCCGACAAGATGACACAGATGGTCGCCGTCGATCTGGGAGGCACCCACGCCCGCTTCGCCATCGCCACGTTGGATGAGGGCGGCGCGCCGAGCATCGAAGAAGCACTGACGCTCAAGACCGCCGACCATGCCGATTTCCTGAGCGCGTGGAAGGCCTATGGCGCGCATCTCGGGCGCGAGCTGCCGCCGCGCGCCGCGATTGCGGCCGCCGGGCCGGTGTTCGACGACGAGATCAAGCTGACCAACAATCCCTGGACCTTGCGCCCGAGCCGGATCGAGGCCGCGTGCGAACTCGACCAGCTCGTGGTGGTCAATGATTTCGAGGCGGTCGGCCATGCCATCGCTCGGCTTCCCGAGGACGCGTTCGAGCACCTGACGGGTCCCAAGAGGCCGATGGCCGAAGCCCGTTCGATCAGCATCGTCGGTCCGGGAACGGGGCTCGGGGTCGCCTTCGTCATGCGCCTCGAGGACGGCCGCTACCATGTCCAGCCGACCGAGGGCGGCCATGTCGATTTCGCCCCGCGCGACAGTTTCGAGGACCGGCTCGTCCAGCGCGTGCGCGCCCGCCACCTTCGTGTCTCGGCCGAGCGCGTCGTCTCGGGTCCCGCCATCGTCGATATCTACGAAACGCTCGCCGTGGTCGAAGGCAAGCCGGTCGCGCTCCACGACGATCGCGCCATCTGGACTGCGGCGCTCGAGGGCAAGGACGCGCTTGCCGTTGCGGCGATGGATCGCTTCTGCCAGTCGCTCGGCAGCGTGGCGGGCGACATGGCGCTTGCCCAAGGCGCCGACGCCGTCGTCATCGCGGGCGGCCTTGGCGCGCGGATCCGCGATCACCTGCCCAAGACCGGCTTTGCCAACCGCTTCCGCGCCAAGGGCCGGTTCGAACATATGATGGCCGGCATCCCGGTCCGCCTGGTCGTGGCAGACGAGCCCGGCCTCTACGGGGCAGCCGCCGCATTCGCCTGTCACGCGAGCGCCTGACCCCTTGCCATCGCTGTCAGGCTCGTTACGCGGGGGCACTCCATCGTCGAAAGAGGCGACATATGCTCAAGCGGCTGCGCCGTAAGCCCCGCGTGGGGTGGCGCGAATGGGTCGCCCTCCCCGATCTCGGGGTCGAGGCGGTCAAGGCCAAGATCGATACCGGCGCGCGCACGTCCGCGATCCATGCCTTCGGGGTGACCGAGCACGAGGACGAAGACGGCGCGCTGGTCCGGTTCGCGCTCCACCCGGTCCAGCGGCGGCGCCTGCCCGAAGTGAAATGCCAGGCCCGCCTGCGCGACAAGCGCGCGGTGAGGAGCTCGAACGGGAAGAGCGAGATGCGCTATGTGATCGAGACGACGGCGCGGATCGGCAACGAAGAATTCCCGATCGAGTTGACGCTCACGAACCGTGACGAAATGGGGTTCCGGATGTTGCTCGGACGCGAGGCCTTGAAACGCCGCTTCCTGGTCGATCCCGGCAGGAGCTATCTCGCCGGCAAGAAACCGGCCAGTGCAGGAGACAATTCGTGAAACTCGCTTTGATGTGCCGTAACCCCGACCTTTATTCGCACCGGCGGCTTGTCGAGGCGGCGAAGACGCGCGGACACGACATCGACATCATCGATCACCTGCGCTGCTACATCAACATCACCTCGAACCGGCCGAGCATCCGCTACCAGGGCCACGACTTGCCCAAGTACGACGCGGTCATCCCGCGCATCGGGGCGAGCGTGACGTTCTACGGGACCGCAGTCCTCAGGCAGTTCGAGATGATGGGCGTCTATCCCCTGAACGAAAGCGTCGCGATCAGCCGCAGCCGCGACAAGCTGCGCTCGATGCAGTTGCTCGCGCGCAAGGGCGTCGGCCTTCCGGTCACCGTGTTCGCGCACAAGACCAGCCGCGCCGAGGAAATCATCGAGATGGCCGGCGGTGCGCCGGTCGTGATCAAGCTGCTCGAGGGAACGCAGGGTATCGGCGTGGTGCTCGGCGAGACCCAGAAGGCCGCCGAATCGATCATTCAGGCGTTCGGCGGGGTCGGCTCGAACATCCTCACCCAGCAATTCATCAAGGAAGCCGGCGGCTCGGATATTCGCTGCTTCGTCATCGGCGACAAGGTCGTCGCGGCGATGAAGCGCACCGGCAAGGATGGGGACTTCCGCTCCAACCTCCACCGCGGCGGCACCGCGGAAGTGGTCAAGATCACCGCGCTCGAGCGCAAGACCGCGACCATGGCGGCGCGCGCGATGGGCCTCCGCGTGTGCGGCGTCGACCTCCTTCGCGCCAATCACGGCCCGGTGGTGATGGAGGTCAACTCCTCGCCCGGCCTCGAGGGTCTCGAGGGCGCGACCGGCAAGGACGTCGCCGGGATGATCATCGAATTTCTCGAAAAATCCGCCAAGGAAGGCAACACCCGCACGACCGGGAAAGGCTGACCCTAACCGTTGGATTGGCGGGTTGGGGCGGGGTAGAGTTCGTCCATCGGGCGCGAGCGGCCATCCGGGCACACAATGCGCACGTGGTGCCGCTTGAGCGCGCGCGGACAGGCGACGCCGCAGCTGTGGGCGATGATTCCGACTTCCTGGCGCATATTGGACACGAAGTTGGCGACCTTGTCCGCCTTGTCCTCGGGCACGAGGCCGCGCTGGAGGCGCGGATCGTGGGTCGTCACCCCCGTCGGGCAGCGATTGGTGTGGCACTTCATCGCCTGGATGCAGCCGATCGAGAACATGAAGGCGCGCGCCGAATTGATGAAGTCCGCGCCCGTCGCCAGTGCCCAGGCGACGTCGCTGGGATTGACCAGCTTGCCCGACGCGACGATGCGGATCCGGTCCTTGAGCCCGTAGCGTTCGCGCAGGTCGACGAGGATCGGAAGTCCCTCGCGCACGGTCAGCCCGACATTGTCCATCAGCGGCATCGGCGCCGCGCCGGTTCCCCCGTCCCCGCCGTCTACAGTAATGAAGTCGGGCGCATCGGCAGGATCGGCGCCCTCGAGCCGCGCGAACAATTCCTCGATCCAGCGGGCGTCGCCGATCACGATCTTGATACCGACCGGCTTGCCCGAGACGTCGCGCAGGCGCCGGATCATGCGGATCAGCTCCTCCTGATTGCCGACCTCGGGATGGCGGTTGGGCGAGATCGAGGCGGTGTGCGCGGGGATGCCGCGGATGTCGGCGATTTCCTCGGTCACCTTGTCCGCGGGCAGGATGCCGCCCTTGCCGGGCTTGGCACCCTGCGCGAGCTTCAGTTCGATCATCCTGACCTGTTCGTGGGCGGCGACCTCGCGCAGCTTGTCGTCGTCGAGATTGCCATGCTCGTCGCGCACACCGTAATTGGCGGTGCCGATCTGGAAAACGACGTCGCAACCGCCTTCGAGGTGATAGGGCGACAGCCCCCCTTCCCCCGTATTGAGCCAGCAGCCCGCTTTCTTCGCGCCCATCGAGAGCGCGCGGATCGCGGGCCTGGAAAGCGAGCCGTAGCTCATTGCGGACACATTGAAGAAGCTGGTCGCGACATAGGGCGTCCGCGCGCCCTCCCCGATCGTCACGGGCGAGGCTTCGAGCGCCTGTTCGTCGAGCGGAGGCCACGGCGCGTTGATGAAGATCGGCGTGCCGACCGGCTGGAGGTTCTTGGTCGACCCGAACGGCAGCACGTTCCCCTTCCCCTTCGCGGATCGGTAGATCCAGTCGCGCTGGGCACGGTTGAAGGGCATTTCCTCGCGGTCCATCGCGAAGAAATACTGGCGGAAAAACTCGCCCAGCCGGGAGAACCAGTCGCGAAAGCGCCCGATTACCGGATAGTTTCGCCGGACCGCGTCCGACGTCTGCACCCGGTCGATGACGAACATCGCCGCGACCGCCACGACAAGCAGCCCGATCGCCCAGATGAAAGCGTAGACCAGCCAGATTGCGACCTTGAGCATCAATCGTCCTTCTTCTCGACGTCGGGTCCGAGCCAGGCAGCTCGCGCCTTGACCTGGGCCGCAGTGGAGTCCTTTCGAACGGACAAGCTCGTCGTCGGGTCCACTGCTGCCGTCAGCGTGGTCGAACGCTCGACCCCGCGCGAGATCCAGTCGATGCGCACGCGCTCGCCCGGATCGATCCGCCCGAGGGCGCGGTCCCAGTCCGCCTGGTCATCGATCGCCGTGCGCCCCAGCCTCACGATCTCGTCGTCGCGGTCGATCCCCGCGTCGTAGAGCGGACTGCCGCGCCGGGTCGCCTGGGACAGGATCGCCTGCTTGCCTTCGAACGCGAACGAGACCGGGCCCAGCCATCCTTTCGCGTCCGCCTTGGGTTCGAGGTCGACCCCGAACCGCGCGAGCATCGGCGCGATGTCGGGAAGCACGTCGCCGCGCACGGTTTCGGCGAAGAACTGCTTCGCGAAGGCGTCGTCGCCGGTCAGTTCGGCAAGCAGGACTTGCAGATCGTCCAGCGTGTAGGGCGTCTCGGTGCGCCCGAACCGTTCCCACGCCAATTTCATGTAGCGGTCGAGGTCCGTCCTGAATCGGGTCCGCAATTGCAGATCGAGCGCCAGCGCGACCGCGTTGCCGTAGACGTAGTAGGTCAGCTTGCTGTTGGTGCCGTTGGTGCGGTCGATTTGCACGGCCGCATCGAGAAAGGCGGCGTTGAGGCTCATTTCCGCCGCACTGCTGCCGGGACGCGCGGGCGTGCGCACGGTCGTATCCCAGGCACTGCCCCAGTTCTTCAGGAGCGTCTTCGTGCTCATCAGCCCGGCGCGATGCAGGACGAGATCGTCGTAATAGTTGGTGAACCCTTCGGCGAACCACAGCGCGTCGGACGGGTCGACCTTGGTGAAGTCGAACGGTTGCAGCATGGCAGGGCGAAGCCGCTCGACGTTCCAGCCGTGGAAATATTCGTGCGAGAAGGCGCCCAGCATCTCCTCCGGCCCGACCTCGTGGATCGGCTCGTCGTAGCTGATGAAGGTCGAGGCGCGGTGTTCCATCGCGTCCGCGGACGCCCATGGCACGTTGTCGAAGATGAAGGTGTAGCGGTTGCCCTCATAGTCCGGAATGTCGTCGAAAATCGCGATTTCCTGGTCGACCAGCGCCTTGACGCCTGCGGCCAGCCGGTCGACGTCGTCCTCCTCGCCCAAATGGTGCACCGCGAGGCGAATGGTGGCGCGTTCGCCCTTGTGCTCGACCGTCCATTCGCGGATCGACAAGGGCGCGATTTCGACCGGACTGTCCATCAGGGCATCGAGATTGGCGGCGACGAAGCTGTTGGGCGCTGCGCCCGGCTGCAGCTGGGTCGCGATGGTCCACGACGGATCCAGCGGCGTGAAATGCAGCGTGACGGGGCGATCCTCGAGCCCCTCCGCCCACAGCACGGTGGACGGCATGTTGAGATGAGCGTGCGAGGTATCGACCTGCGAATAGGTGCCGTCGGCATGGTCGGCGAAAAGCGTGTAGCGGACCTTCACGGTGCCGCCATGCGCGGGGACGACCCAGTGATAGGGGTCCGGACGCTCGACCCGCAGCGCCCTGCCCTGTTCGTCGAACGCGACGAGGTCGTCGACATTCTTGCCGAACTCGTGAAGCGCGTAGCGCCCGGGAGAGGAACGCGCCATGCGCAGCACCAGCGGCGACCCGTCAAGGGCGGCAAAGTCGACTTCGATCGTCGCCTCGCGGTGGGCGGCATTGTCGAAGCGGAACCGGTAGTCGACGGGAGGCGGAAGAGGCGCGGCCTGGGCGATAGCGGCCAGCATCACGATCGACATGGGGTCTTCTCCTTGCGCAGCGTAGTGCAACGCTAGCGAGCAAGGCCGTGCTGGCAAGGCGAAAGCGAAGGCCCTAGCGGGCGAGGTCCGGGAACAACTTGGCGAAGGCGCGTACCTTGGGCAGGTCGTGCGCGACGATATAGGGGTGGCGCGGGTTCTTCTTCATGAAATCCTGGTGGTAGGGCTCGGCCGGATAGAAGCGCCCGCTTTCCAGCGTGGTGACGATCGGACGGGAATAGGTTCCGGCCTTGTCGAGCTGGGCGATATAGGCGCGCGCGACCTTGCGCTGCGTCGCGTCGAGCGGAAACAGCGCGGTGCGGTACTGGGGGCCGACGTCGGGACCCTGCCGGTTCTTGAGCGTGGGATCGGCGATCACGGAGAAATAGACGCGCAGAAGATCGCCGTAGCTGACGACGCGCGGATCGTAGGTGACGCGCACCACTTCGGCATGGCCGCTGCGGCCCGAGGAGACGCTGCCATAGGTCGGGCGCGCTTCCTTGCCGCCGGCATAGCCCGAGACGGCGGACTTGACGCCGTCGACCCGCTCGAACACCGCCTCGACGCCCCAGAAACAGCCGCCCGCGATGACGGCGACGGCGTTCGAAGCGCTCACGTCGGGATCGAAGCGCGCGGCGGGCACGCGCTCATAGCTCGAGGCAATGGCTGGCGCGCCTTGCAAGGAGACGAGGCCGAGGACGGCCGCGAGACCCAGAAGCGGGGCGAGAATGCGTGTCATGCCTTGTTATACGCGCAGCCGCCCGCGAAGGTTACGCTGGCATCGGCAAACGCCCTTCGCTAAAGCCCGCGCCATGAGCGCACACCATCCCAAGATTTCGCCCTTCGACGCCAATGATCCGTTCGATCTCGACGGCCAGCTGACCGACGAGGAACGCATGGTCCGCGACACCGCGCGCGCCTATGCGCAGGAGAAGCTCCTGCCGCGCGTGAAGGACGCCTTCCTCGAAGACCAGTTCGACCGCGATATCATGTCGGAAATGGGCGAACTCGGCCTGCTCGGCGCGACCGTTCCGGAAGAATATGGCGGCGCGGGCCTCGGCTATGTCAGCTACGGGCTGATCGCGCGCGAGGTCGAGCGCGTCGACAGCGGTTATCGCAGCGCCTGCTCGGTCCAGTCCAGCCTCGTGATGTTCCCGATCCATGCCTACGGCACCGAGGAGCAGAAGCAGAAGTGGCTGCCCAAGCTGGCGCGCGGCGAGGCGATCGGCTGCTTCGGCCTCACCGAACCCGACGCGGGCTCGGACCCGGGCGGAATGCGCACCCGCGCCAAGAAGATCGATGGCGGCTACCTGCTGTCGGGCGCCAAGATGTGGATCACCAATTCGCCGATCGCCGACGTGTTCGTGGTGTGGGCGAAGTCGGACGCCCATGGCGGCGCGATCCGCGGCTTCCTGCTCGAGAAGGGCATGAAGGGCCTCTCCGCGCCCAAGGTGAAGGAGAAGCTTTCCCTGCGCGCCTCGATCACCGGCGAGATCGTGATGGACGAGGTCGAGGTGCCCGAAAGCGCCCTGTTCCCCGAGATCGAGGGCCTCAAGGGCCCGTTCGGCTGCTTGAACCGCGCGCGCTACGGCATCGGCTGGGGCGCGATGGGCGCGGCGGAAGCCTGCTACGAGGCAGCGCGCGACTACATGCTTGAGCGCAAGCAGTTCGGCGTTCCCCTCGCCTCCAAGCAGATCCCACAACTCAAACTCGCCAACATGGTCACCGAGATCGCGCTCGGTCTCCAGGCCGCGCTGCGCGTGGGTCGCCGCCTCGACGAGGGCGTGCTGATCCCCGAGACGATCAGCCTCATCAAGCGCAACAATTGCGGCAAGGCGCTCGAGATCGCCCGCATCGCGCGCGACATGCATGGCGGCAACGGCATCTCGGCCGAATATGCGCCGATGCGTCACGCGATGAACCTCGAGACGGTCAACACGTACGAGGGCACGCACGACGTGCACGCGCTGATCCTCGGCCGCGCGATTACCGGCATTCCGGCTTTTTAAGCGACCCAAACCGCGTTAGGCTCCCCCTCGAAGTCACAGGGGGAGCCAGCGCGTGATCACAACCATCGTCATCCTGGGCGTCATCGCCCTCATCGTCCTGTGGGCGATCGGCATCTATAACGGGCTCGTTCGCCTGCGCGCACTGGTACGCGAGGCCTTCTCGGGCATCACGGTGCAGCTGCGCCGCCGCGCCGACCTCATCCCCAACCTCGTCGAGACGGTGAAGGGCTATGCGAGCCACGAGAAAGAGACGCTCGAAAAGGTGATCGCGCAGCGCGGCGCCGCCGTCGCCGCCAAGGGCGTCGAGGCGACCGCCGCCGCCGACGCCGCGATGACCGGCCTGCTCGGCAAATTGCTCGCGATTTCGGAAGCCTATCCGGACCTCAAGGCGGACCAGAATTTCCGCAAGCTGCAGGACGAATTGTCCTCGATCGAGCACGATCTGCAGGCGGCGCGGCGCTATTACAATGCCACCGCGCGCGATCTCAACACCAAGGTCCAGTCCTTCCCCGACATGGTCGTGGCGGGCCCGACCGGCTTTTCGACCGAGCCCTATTACGAGGATGCGGACGAGACCATCCAGACCGCGCCGCAGATCGATTTCTCGTAGACCCGTGCGCGCCTTCGTCGTCGCCCTCGCCGCCTTCGCGGCGCTGCTCCTCGGCGCGGCGCCCGCGCTGGCGGACGAGCGGATCGAGAGCTTCCATTCGCGGCTCGAACTTGCGCCCGACGGCCAGCTGACCGTTACCGAGACGATCCGCGTCCAGGCCGAAGGGATCCAGATCCGGCGCGGCATCTACCGCGACCTGCCGACCCGCTATCGCGGCAAGGCCGGCGAGAACGTCAAGGTCGGCTTCACGCTGCTCGGCACCGAGCGCGACGGGCAGGTCGAGCCCTCGAAGATCGAGCGCATGGCGAACGGCGTGCGCATCCGCATCGGCGATGCCGACCGCTATGTCAGCCGTGGCAGCCATGTCTATCGCATCCGCTACTCGGTACGGCGCGCGGTCGGCTTCTTCGACGAATTCGACGAACTCTACTGGAACGTGACCGGCACTGGCTGGGGATTTGCCATCGACCAAGCCTCGGCGACCCTGGTGCTGCCCGAGCCGGTCAAATTCGGGCAGGTCGCGATGTATACGGGCGTGCAGGGCTCGACCGCTAACGATGCCCGCATTGTCCGCAACGACCCGGGCGAGCTGAAGGTCGAGACGACCCGTCCGCTTGGCCCGCGCGAAGGACTGACGGTCGCCGCAGCCTTCCCCAAGGGCGTAATTGCCCCGCCGAGCAGCGAGGAACGGGCGATGCGGCGGCTCGCCGACTTCGCGCCGCCCATCGCGGCCGTCCTCGGGCTGGTGCTGGTCGTCGCTTATTATCTGTGGGCCTATTTCAATGTCGGTCGCGATCCGCGCCCCGGCACCATCGTGCCGCTGTTCGCCCCTCCCGACGGGCTCAGCCCGGCCGCCATCCGCTACGTCGTCAAGCAGTCGATGGACAATCGCGGCTTCGCCGCGGCGATGGTCGAGGCGGGCGTGAAAGGCCACGTCAGGCTCGAGGATGAGGGCGGCGGCTTCTTCAAGTCGAAGTCAATGACCATCCATCGGTCCGAGCGGGGCGTCGGACAGGAATTGGCGGACGGCGAAGAGAGGATGCTCATCGAATTGCTGTCCCCCGGCACGTCGCTCGAGGTGAAACAGGAACATCACGCGAAATTCTCCAGCGCGCGCAAGGCGCTCGACCGCGCCTATGCGAAGCAGTTCGAGGGCAAGGCCTTCCACCGCAATCTCGGCTGGGCATTCGCGGGGCTGCTTGCCTTGTTCGCGGCGCTCGGACTGGTCGCCGCGGCGATCGTCTGGTCCGAGGACCTGTCGAGCCCGCTCGTTCCGATGCTGACCGTCGCCACGCTGCTGATAGCGATGCTGCTGCTGCTCGGCGCGCCCGACAAGGGGCAGCCGGGACGCACGCTCGTACTGGTACTGGGGGGGGTCGTCGCGCTGGTCGCGGGGGCGATGTCGGTCGCACTCCTACCCCTCGCCTTCACCGGCGGCGGCGCGCCGCTCATCATGCTGATGCTGGTTCCGGCCAGCCTGATCGCGATCAGCGGCTTCTTCTGGATGTCGGCACCGACGATGGAAGGCCGCGCGCTGCTCGACCGCATCGCGGGCTTCAAGCGCTACCTCTCCACGACCGAGCGCGAACGCTTCAACCGGATGCAGCCCGCGGGCGAGGATCTGAAGCTGTTCGAACGCTTCCTGCCCTATGCGATCGCGCTCGGTGTCGAGCATGAATGGGCCGAGCATTTCGAGGGCCAGATTGCCGCGGCTTCGCTCGACCCGGGCCAGCGAGACAACGGCTTCGTCTGGTATTCGGGCCATCGCAGCGTGTGGGACAATCCGGGCGGCTTCGCCAAGGCGATCGGCGGCGGCCTGTCGGCCAGCATCGCATCGGCCGCGACCGCGCCCGGCTCGTCTAGCGGATCGGGGGGCGGCGGGTTTTCCGGCGGCGGCGGTGGCGGCGGAGGTGGCGGCGGCTGGTAGCCGCTAGCGCGGGAACGTCCGCTTCAGCACCACGATCGGCTCGTCGTGATACTGGTTGGTCTCGACCTGTTCGAAGCCGAGCCGGTCGGCAAGCTTGAGCGAGGGCGCATTACCGGGCGCGATAATCGCCCAGATTTCGCGGGCGAGATTGGCGTCGGCCCATTCGAGCACCGCGTCGCAGGCCTCGCGCGCTAGGCCCTGCCCGTGCATGTCGGGATCGAAGATCCACCCCATTTCTGGCTGCCCGTCGAAGCCGGCCGCAAGCTGGCGCTGCCCGTCGAACAGGCCGACATTGCCGATCACGCGGCCATCGGCCTTCAAGGTGACCATCCAGCCGCCAAAGCCCATCACGATCCACTGGCCGACCGACGAGACGGTGCGGCGCCACAGGTTTTCGTGGGTCTCGGGCTGGTTGCCGAGGTGGCGATAGACGTCGGGCTTGTCGAGGATCGCCTTGTGCGCGGCAAAATCCTCCGCGACAAAGCCGCGAAGGATCAACCGTTCGGTGTGTAGAACGGGCGCGGGATGGTTCGCCGCGCCCACCCGATTACTTGGTCTTGAGCGTCAGGCCGCCGAAACGCTTGTTGAAGCGCTCGACCTGGCCACCCTGCGCCGCCTGGCGGGTGCCGCCAGTCCAGGCCGGGTGCGACTTGGGATCGATGTCGAGGTGCATCGTGTCACCTTCCTTGCCCCAGGTCGACTTGGTCTGGAACTTGGTCCCGTCGGTCATTTCGACGGTGATCAGGTGGTACTCGGGATGCGTGTCTTTTTTCATTGTCTTTTCCTGTGCTTGGACTGGTTTCCGACCAGCCCTGGAAATGGTCGAAGCGCGCCCTAGCGAAGCCTCGACTGCTTGACAAGCAAAAGCTGCCCCGCCACCGAGCCCAAAGGACCCAGGTTCCGGCCGTGTAATGCGGCCGGCGAAGAGGGAAGCCGGTGGAAAACCGGCGCTGTGCCCGCAACTGTGACCCGAAGCAACGCGCCTTCGGGGAGCCAGATACCGGCCAGGGTCCGTCGTCCGTCTTCGTTGCCGGGACCAGCGGCGGGGCGTGGATCGGTTCGCCCACACCGGGCGGCCTTCCGCCGTGACGACGTGTCACGACAGAAGGAAACCGATGGAACTGCCTCCTCCACCGCCTGCGATCGAACAGCCGATCCTCGTTACCGCGAGCCGCGCGCCCGTCACTGCCGACGAGACGAGCGATGCCGTCTCGCTGCTCGAGGCAGACCTTGTCGAAGCGCTTGGCGAACCGCGCATCGCGCCCCTGCTCGCCTTGTTGCCCTCGGTCGCACTGGCCGAGGCCGGTCCCGCCGGCTCGCAGGCGCAGATGCGCATTCGCGGCGCGGAGGCCAATCACAGCCTCCTTTTCATCGATGGCATCAAGGCCAATGATCCCGCCGCTGGCAACGAAGCTCGGTTCGAACTCCTGTCCGCTGCACTCGGCGACACGGTTGAGCTGGTGCGCGGACCGCAGTCGGCCTTGTGGGGTTCCGAAGCAATCGGCGGCGTCGTCGCGCTGAGGAGCGATCCGGGCCGCACCGGCCTGTCGGCGATCGCCGAGTGGGGCAGTGACGACGATCGCCGCCTGGGCGCACGCCTGGCCGTGCACGGCCTCGTGGCCGAGGTCGGCGTGCAGGGGTCGAACGGCATCGACAGTTTCGGCGCGGATGGCGAGCGCGACGGCTACGACCTCGCCAGCGCGCGGCTGGCGGGGCGCTGGAGCTTGGCACCGGGCTGGACGCTCGATGCCGCGGGCTTCGCCGTCTCGGGCACGAGCGAATATGACGGCTTCGACCCTGTCACCTTTTTGCGCGCCGACACGCTCGACGAGACCGACAACAAGCTCGCGGCGGGCAGGCTCGGCGTCATGTGGAAGGGCGAGCGCGTGACGTTCAGCACCGGCGCCGGGCATCTCGCCTCGCGCAACGTCAACCGCCTCGCCGACGCCGAAATCAATCGCACCAGGGCTTCGCGCAGCTTCGCCGACCTGCAGGCGGGTATCGATCTTGGCGCCCACAGCTTGACGCTGGCCGCCGACTACGAAGCCGAGACGTTCAAGGCGCGCGATGTCGCCTATGGCGGGTTCACCGATCAGAAGCAGCAGCGCGACCGGCTCGGGCTGGTCGCAGAATGGCGATTCTCTGCGGGCAAGTTGTCAGGCGATGCGGCGATCCGCCACGACCTGTTCGAGGACTTCGCCGATGCGACCAGCCTGTCGGCCGGGCTCCTCTGGAAAGCGAGCGAACGGGTGGCGCTGTTCGCCAATGCCGGCGAGGGCATCGCGCAACCCACCTTCTACGACCTGCACGGCTTCTTCCCGGGCAGTTTCGTGGGTAATCCCGATCTGGCTCCAGAGCACGCGCGTGGGTTCGACCTCGGCGTGCGTTACGCGGGCACGATCCGCATGGAAGCGACCGTGTTCGCGCAGTGGCTCGAGGACGAGATCGTCGATGTGTTCGATCCCTCGACCTTCCTGTCCTCGACGGCCAACGGGACCGGCAAGAGCCGCCGCAAGGGTGTCGAGGTCGAAGCGGTCATTCCCCTGGGCGGCATGGCCGAACTGTCCGCCAACTATTCCTATCTCGATGCCGAGCAGCCCGCGGCCGATGGCCTGGTCAAGGAAACGCGCCGACCGCGTCATCGCGGCGCGGTGACGTTGCACGGGACGGCCGGACGGCTGCGCTATGGCGCGAGCCTCGCGCTCACGGGCAAGCGGATCGATACCGATTTCGACCTGTTCCCGGCGCAGCAAGTGACGCTCGACTCCTATGCGCTGGCGTCCGCGCGGCTGGCCTACCGTCTCGGAAAGCGCATCGACCTGTCGCTGCGCGTCAGCAACGCGTTTGACGCCGATTACCAGGACGTGGTCGGCTATCACACGCGTGGAAGGAGCGCCCATGTCGGGCTTGTCCTTCGCCCTTAGCCTTGTGGCCGCCAGCGGGCTGCGCGTCGCTTCCGCGGACCTGTGCGCTGACGAATATGCGCTGCTGTTCGTCCCGCGCGCGCAGCTGGTGAGCGTGTCGCATCTGTCGCACGATCCGCACGAGACGAGGCTGTCGAAAGGCGCCCGGGCCATTCCCGCCAATGACGGGCGGATCGAGACGCTCCTGTCCCATGAACCCGATCTCGTCATCACCACGCGCGCGCCGGGTGAGACCATGCGCCGCATCGCGCAGCATAAGGGCATCCGCATTCTGCAATTGCCCTACGCCGCTTATCCCGACGCGGTAGAAGCTAATGTGAGGACAGTGGCTCGGGCGGTGGGCGCGCCCGGCGCGGCATCGGCCTGGATCAAGCGGCTGGGCAGCTATCGGCGCAGACCACCTGCTGAGGGCGGAACTGTCCTGTGGGTCGATGCGGCAGGCGTCGGCTCGACGCTCGCCGCGCCGTGGCTGTCGCTTGCCGGATTCACTCCCGTCCCAGTGCCCCAAGGGCGCGGGCGGATCGAGGCGGTGCTGACGACTAAGGCCGATCGGCTGCTGGTGAGCGACTACCGCCGCGGACAATATTCGCGCTCGAGCGACTGGATGCGTCATCCGCTGTTGAGGAAGCGCGCGCTTCCCGTCACCCGCATCGATGGACGTGCGACCACCTGCGGCGGCCCGCTGATGCTCGATCTCGTCGAGGCGCTGCGATGAACCGCTGGTGGCTCCTTCCCGGCTTCGCACTGCTGTTCGCGGTCCACCTCGCGGTGCCGCTCGCGCCGCTCGACGCGCTCGATCCCGAAACGGCGCGGCTGATCCTCGTCGAGTTGCGCCTGCCGCGCACGCTGCTCGCGATCGGTTACGGCCTGTCGCTCGGCATGGCGGGCGCGGCCTTGCAGGCGATCTTCGCCAACCCCCTCGCCTCGCCCGACATTACCGGCGCGGCCTCGGGCGGCGCGCTCGGCGCGGTCACGGTCGCTTATGTCTTCGGCCTCTCGGGCGCGGTGGCGATGGCGGCGGGCGGCGCCGTTGGCGCGGGCCTTGCGCTCGCTCTGCTGTTCGTCGTTGCCGGGCGCAACGCCCCGCCTGCGCGGCTGCTCCTGGGCGGGCTCGCCATCGCGCTGGCGGCGGGGTCGGCGACCGCCTTGCTCCTCGCACTCGCCCCGTCACCCTTCGCCTTCTACGAAATGTGGCGCTGGCTGATGGGGAGCCTCGCCGACCGCTCGCTGCCGCAGGCCGCCGCCGCGCTCGTTCCGGCGCTTAGTGCCTGCGCGCTCCTGTGGCGCGGCCGAAAGGCGTACGACCTCATCGCGCTCGGGGATGACGTCAGTGCTTCGCTCGGCATCGATCCGCGCCGTCTCGCCACCCGCGCCATGGTGCTCGCCGCCATCGCGACCGGCGCCTGCGTCGCCCTGTGCGGCGCGATCGGATTCGTCGGGCTCGTCGCGCCGATCGCGGCGCGCGCGCTCGTGCGGGGGCATCCGGGGCGCGCGATATTGCCGGCAGGCGTCCTCGGCGCGCTGCTGCTGATGGGCGCCGACCTCCTTGTCCGCTTCGCGCCCGCGGGCCGGGAAATCCCGGTCGGGGTGGTCACCAGCCTGATCGGGACGCCGCTCTTCATCCTCGTACTGCTGCGCGCGCGCGGCATGGCAGGAGGCCTGCGATGAGCGCGACCTTCGCCGACCTCGCGGTGTCCGGCCGCCTCACGACGACCAGCCTGTCACTCGACCCCGGCGCGTTCGTCGCGCTGATCGGGCCCAATGGTAGCGGCAAGACGAGCCTGCTGCGCGCGATGGCCGGCGTGGATGGTACTGCCAGCGCACGGACGATCGCCGGCAATGCGCTCGAAGCAATGGGCACGGCCGCCCGCGCGAACACGATCGGATTGTTGCCCGCGAGCCGGATGCTGGCGTGGCCGATCCCGGTCCGCGACCTGCTCGCGCTTGCGCCGGTCGCGCCGGAAAATGATCAAATCGGCCAGCTGGTCGAACGGCTGGAACTCGCGTCGCTGCTCGACCGTCCGGCGAGCCACCTGTCTACCGGCGAGCGGGCGCGAGTCCTGCTTGCGCGCGTGCTGGCGAACGAGCCCGACCTGCTGCTGCTCGACGAGCCGCTCGCCAATCTCGATCCCTATTGGGCGCTCACCATCCTAGACCTGCTCGCCGAGGAAGCGCGCGGCGGGCGGATGGTGCTGGCGGCGATGCACGACCTGGCGCTCGTCGACCGCTTCCAGCGCGTCGTCCTGATGCACGAAGGGCGGCTCGTCGCCGACGGGCCGCCCTCCAGAATATTGGGATGCGAGGCGTTTCGCACCGCGTTTCGCCTCCAGCCCCACGAGGGAGGCTGGCAACCCGCCTAAGCCGGCGGGTCCGCGATCATCGCGGTGAACTGAACCTCGCAGGTCGTCTCGCCGTCGACCGACGCCTTGCCTGCAAACTTGCAGATCGAACGGCGCATCTGGACGATCTCGACATCGAGCTGGAGCAGGCAGCCCGGTTCGACCGGCTTCCTGAATTTCGCATTCTCGATCGCCATGAAATAGACGAGCTTGCCCGAGCCGGCGAGATCCATGCTCTCGACCGCGAGCACGCCTGCGGCCTGCGCCAGCGCCTCCACCTGGAGGACGCCGGGCATGATCGGGCGGCCCGGGAAATGACCCTGGAAGAATTCCTCGTTCATGCTCACCGCCTTGATCGCGGTGATCGATTCGTTCTTCGCGATCCGCTCGACACGGTCGACGAGCAGCATCGGGTAGCGATGCGGCAGCGCCGCCATCACCCGCGTCACGTCGAGCGGGCCGATGACGGCGTTGTCCTGAGGTTCGCTCACGGGTCGCTTAGCGGCCGGCGGGCGGGGTCTGCTGCTGCGCCGGCTGCGCGGGCGCCGGGGCAGTCGTGTTGAGCGTGGTCAGCGTCCGGTTGACCTCGGCCAGCACGTCGTTGGTGATGTCGACCGCAGGGGCGTGCAGCATCACGGTGCCCGCATCCATCACGATCGTCGCACCGCGGCGGGTCATGACGGCGTTGACGGCCGGCTCGAGCGCCGCGGCAAACTGCTGCGCGACATAGGAGCGGTTACGCTGGAAAGTCTGCTGGCGCTGCTGGATCTCCTGGGCGGCAGCCTGGCGGCGCTGCTCGAAGGTCTGCGCACGCGTCTGCAGCGCCTGGTCGGCCTGCGCGCCCTTGAGCGCGTCGACGGCGGCCTGGATCGCCTTGCCTTCGGTTTCCAGCGGCGTCGCGAGCTGCTGCTCGCGGTCGCGGATCGCCTTGGCCTGCGCCTCGAGCTGCGCACCTGCGGTCTTGCAGGCGGTGCAGTCGGTCGACACGCGCGACGTGTCGACGACGCCGATCGCGGCGGCGGGAAGCGCCTGCGCGGCGGCGGCCGCCGGGAGGGTCATGGCAGTGGCGGCGACAAGCGCCGCAATCATCTTGGTCTTCATCAGAATTGAGTTCCTACATTGAACGAAAAGAGTTTGGTGTCGTCGCCTTCCTGGCTGACGATCGCCTTGGCGAGATCGATGCGCAGCGGGCCGAACGGGCTGACCCAGTTGACGCCGACGCCGACCGCGACGCGCGGGCTGGGCGAATTGCCGAGGAAGAATTCGCGGAAGCCCGAGCTGCCGATATAGGCTTCGGGACCGTAGGTGGCGTTCCCGCAGGTCTCGCCCGGCCCCTTCGTCTCGGGCTGCGCATCAGGGAACGCGTCGCGGCGCGGCGTGCAGATGATGCCGATATTAATCAGCTGCGGGCTTTCGAGATTCCAGACGGACGCGACGTCGACATAGGCCGACGGACGCAGGCCGAAGCTGCGGACCGCCGCGCTGACCGGGAATTCGACTTCGAGACGGCCCATGTAATAGGCCTTGCCGCCCAGCGCGTTGTTGGTGCGCGCGGATTCGAAGTTGAGATTGCCCTCGATGTCGTACGGCACGCGCTGGACCCGCGGACCGATGCCGCGAATGTCGAAGCCGCGTACGTTGGGACCGAAGAAACGGTCGGTCAGGCGGATATCGTCGAGACCCGCGACGCCGTTGTCCTCGAGCGGGTGGATGTAGCCGCCCTGCGCGTTGATCGAGAGGATGAAGTTGGCGGGCAGTCGGAAATATTTCGTCGCATCGGCCACGGTGCGAAGATATTTCACGTCGCCGCCGAGCCCGGCGAAATCCTGGCTAATCTGGGCGCGCAAGCCGCGGGTCGCACGGATGCCGTCGGTGTTGTTGAACCCGAGCGAGTAGCCGATCGACGAGGTCAGCCGCGAACCGAGTTCGTTACACAGGAACGCGCCGGCCTTGAGCGGATCGCACTCGAAATCGTCGAACACGCCGTTGGCGACGTTCGGGAAGTTGGGATCGTTGGCATCGAGCGCAAGACCGTCGGTGAAGAAGACGTCGCGGTCGAGCGTGATATCGTCGAGCACGAGGCGATAGCGCATGCCCGCCGACAGATATTCGGTGACCGGGAAGCCGACGCGCAGGCCGCCGCCGGTCGACACCTGCTTGTAGGTCGTGCGACGATCGTTCCCGACGAAGCGGAAGCTGTTGTAATCGCGGCGATAGAGGTCGCCCCCGAGCAGGATGTTGCGTCCGCCCAGATAGGGCTCGACGAAACCAAGCTGCACCGACTTGGTGTAGCGCGACCAGTTGACGCCGGCCGACAATTGCTGGCCCTTGCCCATGAAGTTGCGCTGCGCGATCGAGGCTGCGACCACGAACCGCTCGATGCTCGAGTAGCCGGCAGAAAGCTGGAGTTCGCCGGTCGCCTTCTCGTCGACGTCGACGGTCAGCGCGACACGGTCCTCGCCGACCGGGGTCTGCTTGATCTCGAGCTCTTCCTGGAAGTAGCCGAGACCCTTGATGCGGTCCTCGGAGCGCTTGATCTGCTGGGCGTTGAACGGGTCGCCTTCGGCGAGGCGCAGTTCGCGACGAATCACCGCATCGCGCGTGACCGTGTTGCCCTGGATGTCGACGCGGTCGATGTAGACGCGCGGAGTCCCCTCGATCTCAAAGGTGATCGAGACCGTCTTTTCCTCGGCGTCACGGTAATATTTCGGATTGACCTGGGCGAACGCATAGCCGCGCAGGCCGGCGATCTCGGTGAAGCGGTTGACGGTGTTCTCGACCGCTTCCGCGTCGAACCAGTCGCCTTCGGTAAGGCCGACAGCGGCCTCGAGACGCTCTTCGGCGAGATCGCGAATGTCGCTTTCCACGTCGAGCGTTCCGAACTTGTAGCGCGGCCCTTCCTCGATCACGAAGGTGATGACGAAGTCCTCGCGGTCGGGCGTCAGTTCCGCCAGCGCGTTGACGACGCGGAAATCGGCATAGCCCTGGGTCAGGTAGAAGGCGCGCAGCTTCTGCTGGTCGGCGGCGAGACGGTCGGCGTCGTAGGCGTCGTTGGACTTCATGAAGCCCAGGAAACCACCGGATTCGCGGCTGAAGATTTCCTTCTGGAGCTTGCCGCCCGAGAAGGCGTCGTTGCCGATGAAGTTGATCTGGCGGATTTTCGACTTGGCGCCTTCGCTGATCTCGAAGATCAGGTCGACGCGGTTCTGGTCGAGTTCGACGATCTTGGGTTCGACGACCGCGGCGAAGCGGCCCTCGCGCTTGTAGAGCTCGATGATCCGGTCGACGTCGGCGCGGACCTTGGTGCGGGTGAAGATCTGGCGCGGCGCGAGGCGGATTTCCGGCTCGATCTTGTCGTCCTTGAGCTTCTTGTTGCCCTCGATGACGATGCGGTTGATGACCGGGTTTTCCTGCACCGCCACGACGATGTTCCCGGTGTCGGCGCCGGTGATGACGACGTCGGCGAAAAGCTCGGTGTCGTACAGTTTCTTGAGCGCCGCATCGAGGTCGCGCGCGGTGTAGGTCTGGCCGGGCTGGAGGCCCGAATAGCTCAGCACGGTCTCGCGTTCGATACGCTCGGCACCGGTGACGAGGAGCGAACGGATCTGCCCTTCCCGGGCGACCACGGGCTGCGCGGTCGCGGTCGGCGCGGTCGCGTCGACTTCCTGCGCCAGCGCCGGCGTTACTGCGATCCCGCCCAGGATGGTTCCCACGAGCAGCCCCGCGCCTGCACGGCGCACTCGGTTGAAATTGTTCAGATTCACGCGTTCCCGCCCTTTTGCTGAATTGATCCGGGCCGCGCGCGGCGCGCCCCTTGAATTGCGTAGTGCCTCACCTGCCTCAATGTGCCTAGCCAATCAAGCGCGAGAGCCGCTCGACGAGCCCAAAAGACGCCAAGTCGTTGATCGTGGTGAACAGAATGAGGGCGAGGAGAAGCGCAAGACCGCCGCGAAAGGCCCATTCCTGGGCCCGCTCGCCCAGCGGGCGGCGTCGGACGGCCTCGACCGAGTAAAAGAGAAGATGTCCGCCATCGAGCATGGGGACTGGCAGAAGGTTGATGAAGCCCAGATTAATCGAAAAGAGCGCAAGCAACTGGATGAACGGGAAAATCCCGAGACTGGCCTGCTGACCCGCGATCTGCGCCATCTTCATCGGCCCGCCGAGGTCTTTGGTCGAGCGCTTGCCGGTGACGATCTGCCACACCCCGTCGAGGATCGCGCGCGTCATGGCCCAGGTGTAGCCGGTCGCCGCGGGTACGGCGGCGATCGGCGATAGGCGCGTCAGTCGCGGCGGGCCGGATCCGACGCCGAGCAGGCCGATCCGGTAGGGTTGGCCGAATTCGTCCTCCTGCTCGAGCGCTCCGAGCCGCCCGGAGAGCGTCATCGGCTCGCCGTCGCGCACCAATTCGATGTCGACGACCATGTCGGGACGCAGCGAGACGGTACGGCGCACGTCCTCGAAGCTGTCGGTCGGCCGCCCCGCGATGCTCACCAGCCGGTCGCCCTCGCGGATCCCGATCGCGACCGCGGCGCTGTCCTCCTGCAGCGACACGACCTCGGTCGGCGTGCGCGGCGCCCCCACGATCATGAAGAAGGCCGCGAAGATGAGGATGGCGAGCAGGAAGTTGGCCATCGGCCCTGCCAGCACGATCAGGAAGCGCTGCCAGACCGGCCGGTTGTGGAAATGGTCGGGATCGTGGTCGGCAAAGTCGGGACGGCTCGCCTCGTCGGCGTCACCGGCAAAGCGGACGTAGCCGCCGAGCGGAAGCCAGCCCACCTTCCAGCGCGTCCCGCGGCGGTCGGTCCACCCGGTGATCTCGCGCCCGAAGCCGATCGAGAAGGTGTCGGACTTCACGCCGAACAGGCGCGCGACGCCGTAATGACCGAGTTCGTGGAAGAAGACGAGCGGGCCGAGCGCCGCGATGAAGGCGATGACGATGAAAGGAATGGACGGCTGGTCGAGCATCATGCGCCGACCTTTTCGCGCGCCCGCGTGACGACTTCAACCCGCGCTGCCTCGCGCGATGCCTCGTCGACCTCGAGGACGGCCTCGATCGAGGCGATGTCGTCGGGTCCGGGCGCCTGACCGAGCACTTTTTCGACCACGGCGCAGATGTCGCCGAAGCCGATTGCGCCGTCGAGGAAGGCGGCGACCGCGACCTCGTTGGCGGCGTTGAGCCGGGCCGGCGCTGCACCGCCCGCCTCGAGTGCCTCGCGGGCGAGGCGCAGCGCGGGAAAGCGCTCGGGATCGGGCTGCTCGAAATCGAGCCGGGACACGGCGGCGAGGTCGAGACGCTCGCATCCACTCTCCATCCGCTCGGGCCAGGCGAGCGCATGCGCGATCGGCACGCGCATGTCGGGCGGCCCCAGCTGGGCGAGCATCGAGCCGTCGACATATTCGACGAGACTGTGGATGACCGACTGCGGGTGGACGAGGATGTCGATGCGTTCGCTCGGCAGGCCGAACAGGTGATGCGCCTCGATCAGTTCGAGCCCCTTGTTCATCATCGTCGCGCTGTCGACCGAGATCTTGGCGCCCATCGACCAGTTGGGATGCGCGACCGCCTCGGCCGGGCTCATGCGCGCCATCTCCTCGCGGCTCCTGGTGCGGAACGGGCCGCCGCTCGCGGTCAGGACAAGTCGCGAGACCCGGTCGCAGTCCTGCCCCGCAAGACATTGGAAAATCGCATTATGTTCGCTGTCGACGGGCAAGATGGTCGCGCCGTGCCTGCGCGCCGCCCCGGTCATCAGTGCGCCCGCGGTGACGAGCGATTCCTTGTTGGCGAGCGCGACCGTGCGTCCCGCCTCGATCGCGGCCATGACGGGCGCGAGGCCGGCCGTCCCGACGATCGCCGCCATGACGAGGTCGGCGTCGGCGGCAGCCGCCTCGAGCGCCGCGTCTCCCGCCTCGGGCTTGCAGTCGGTGCCCGACAACGCGTCTTCGAGCGCGCCGAGCAGTGCCTCGTCGGCGATCACCGCACGCCTGGCGCCGGTCGCTCGCGCCGCCGCGGCGAGTTTGTCGACGTTGGAGGCCGCCGTCAGGGCGACGACCTCGAACCGGTCGGGATCGCGCGCGACGAGGTCGAGGGTCGATCCGCCGACCGAGCCGGTCGCGCCGAGAATGGCCAGCCGGCGCTTCACACCAGTCCCGCGTAGGACAGGGCGCCGGTGAAGAAGGCGACCACGAGCAGGCCGTCGAGCCGGTCGAACACGCCGCCGTGCCCGGGCAGGAGCGCCCCCGAATCCTTCACACCCGCGCGCCGCTTCATCCAGCTTTCGAACAGGTCGCCGGCCTGGGCGGCGACCGCCATCGGCGCGCCGAGTACGTAAAGGACGGGCGCAAGACCGTTGGCATGGGCCCACGCGCCGCCGAGCAGCGCCGCCGCGGCCATGCCGCCGACTAGCCCGGCGATGGTCTTGTTGGGGCTGATCCGAGGCGCGAGCTTGGGGCCCCCGATCGCGCGGCCCGCAAAATAGGCGCCGATGTCGGTCGCCCAGGTGGCGATGAACACCCACAGGACGAGATCAAGCCCCTCGATCCTTTCGCGAAGGAACAGAAGAGCGAGCGCCGGGAACAGGCAATAGAAGAAACCGCCGATGCGCCAGGCGATGCCCCATTTCTTGCTGATCTGGGTCCATTCCCAGTAGACCGCGGTCGCGGCCGCCGCGACGAACAGCGCGAACACCATGCCGCCGACCCACACCGCGCCGAGCGCGACGAGAATCATCGCCACGCCCGTCAGGCTGCGGGTCTTGAGATCGCTCACCGCCCGCCGAACCTGCGCTGGCGGCCGCGGAACACCTCGAGGGCGTCGTCGAGGGCGGCTCCGTCGAAATCGGGCCATAGCGTGTCGACAAACAGCAGTTCGGCATAGGCCGCCTGCCATAGTAGGAAATTGCTCAGGCGCTGTTCGCCGCTGGTGCGGATGATGAGGTCGAGTGCGGGCAGGTGCGCACTCTGCATCGCCTCGCCCAAGGCCGCCTCGTCGATGGACGCGGGATCGCGCGTCCCCGCCTTGACCTCCTCGGCCAGTCGCTGCGCGGCGGCGGCCACTTCGGCGCGGCTGCCATAGTTGAGCGCGACCACCAGCCGCAGCCGGTCATTCTCCTCGGTGCGCGCCGCGGCGGCCTGCAACCGGTTCCAAAGATCGGGCCCGAAAGCACTGGGATCGCCGATGAATTCGAGCTTCACGCCCTCACGCGCCAACTCGTCGATCTCGCGCTCGAGATAATAGCGCATCAGCCCCTTGAGGTCGGAAACCTCCTCGTCCGAGCGGCGCCAGTTCTCGGAAGAAAAGGCGTAGAGGGTGAGCGTGTCGATGCCCGCCTCGACCGCGGCACGCAGCGTCTTGCGCACCGCTTCGGCGCCCGCCTTGTGACCGGCCGCGCGCGGGAGCCCCCGGCGCGCGGCCCAGCGGCCGTTGCCGTCCATGATGATGGCGACGTGACGCGGCGTATCGGTCGAGGCCCCTGAGGTCTCGCCCGGCGCCGTATCGACCTTGTCACTCCTGGTCATGGCGCCTGTTCGGCTCACTTGCCGAGAATCTCCGTTTCCTTGGCCTGGGCCAGCTTGTCGATCTCGGCGACCTTGTCGTCGGTCAGCTTCTGGACCTCGCCCTCGTGGCGCTTGCGCTCGTCCTCGCCGAACTCGTGATCCTTCTCGTCCTTCTTGAGGTCGTCCATGCCGTCGCGGCGCACGTTGCGGACCGCGATCTTGGCCTTCTCGGCATACTGGCCGACCAGCTTGGCGAGTTCCTTGCGGCGCTCCTCGGTGAGGTCGGGGATCGGCAGGCGGATCATCTGTCCGTCGACGACCGGATTGATGCCGAGCCCGGCATTGCGGATCGCCTTCTCGACATTGGTGACGTTCGAGCGATCCCAGACCTGGACGCTGATGAGGCGGGGTTCGGGGACCGAGACGGTGGCGACCTGGTTCATGGGCATCAGCGCACCGTAGACTTCGACCTGGATCCCATCGACCAGGCTGGTCGAGGCACGGCCGGTCCTGAGGCCGCCAAGGTCATGGCGCAGCGCCTCGATCGCGCCGTCCATGCGGCGCATGAGGTCCTTTTTGTCAAAAGCGGGCATCAGATTACTCCTCGTTCGAAACGACCGTCGCGGTTCCGCCGCCCGAAAGGACCTGGGTCAGGTTCCCTTCGTCGCGGATGTTGAACACGACGATCGGAATGTCGTTGTCACGGCACAGCGCCACGGCGCTGGCATCCATTACCTTGAGATTGTCCGCAAGGACGCGATGGAAGCTCAGCCCTTCGTATCGCGTGGCGTCCGGGACCTTCTTGGGGTCGGCGTTGTACACACCGTCGACACTGGTCCCCTTGAACAGCGCGTCGCAGTTCATCTCGGCAGCGCGAAGGGCAGCGGTGGTGTCGGTGGTGAAATAGGGGCTGCCGGTACCGGCCGCGAAGATCACGATCCGCCCCTTCTCCATGTGCCGCATCGCGCGGCGGCGGATATAGGGCTCGCACACGGTCGCCATGGGAATGGCCGACTGGACGCGCGTATCGAGGCCGATCTTCTCGAGTGCGTTCTGGAGCGCAAGACTGTTCATCACGGTCGCGAGCATGCCCATGTAATCGCCCGTCGCCCGGTCGAAGCCCTGGGCTGCGCCGGCGATCCCGCGAAAGATGTTGCCCCCGCCGACCACGATGCACAGTTCGTGACCGGCATTCTTCGCCTCGCCGATCTCGGCGGCGAGCCGCGCGACCATATCGGGGTCGATCCCGAACTGCCCCTTGCCCATCAGCACCTCGCCCGAAAGTTTGAGGAGAATGCGGCTGAACGTGGGTCGGGACATGGACGTCAATTCTCCAAGGTGCGGGATGGCGTCGGCTTTAGGCACTCGCGACGATACCGACAAGTGCCAACTCGTCGCTCGACATCCCTTCGTCGGCTGCATTAGGGTTCGACAATTCCAGCGAGATTTTGGCAACATGATCCATCAACCCTGCGGCATGGTCCGTGCCGCGTCGCCCGACACCCCTGCTTCCTCGTCGCCTACCGACCAGAGACCGTTGCGGGCCAGGCGGGTCCAGGACTGCGCCCCGTGTCGCTGAGCGTCACTCTCGTTTCGCACAGTTCGGTCATCATCGCCGCCGGGGAGACGCGGATCCTGTGCGACCCCTGGCAGTTCGGGACCGCGTTCAACGACAGCTGGAAACTGCTGATCGACCCGATGCCGCTCGACGAGGTGCTCGACACCATCGACTATCTGTGGATCAGCCACGAACATCCGGACCACTTCCACATTCCCACGCTGCGCTCGTTGCCCGACGCCTTCAAGCAGCGCGTGATCGTGCTGTTCCAGCGCTCGAGCGATCATGCGAAGATGGAGCAGGCCCTGATGGGAATGCTCGGATTCAGGACCGTGAAGCTGCTCGATCACCGAAAATGGACGCGGCTCGACGACGCGTGCGAGGTCTATTGCTTCCATTCGCGCCAGCTCGACAGCGCGCTGGCAGTGCGCCACGCGGGCCAGGTGGTGCTCAACCTCAACGATACGGAGGCGAGCGAACGCGACACGGCGGCCATCCGCAGCGACATCGGCAACCCGGGCGTCCTGCTCAACCAGTTCTCCTATGCCGGGTTCGAGGGCTTTCCCGACCGGCTCGAGCGGGACGCGCGAACCATCCTCGACAAGATGGTCGACGACCATCGACGGCTCGGCGCAGGCATCACCGTCCCGTTCGCCAGCTTCGTCTATTTCTGTCGCGAAGATAATCGGCGGCTCAACGCTCACGCCAATTCGCCGCGCATGGTCAAGGAGCGTTTTTCCCGCGAAGGATTGCAGGCTGCCGCGCTACGGCCCGGCGACACGCTGGCGATCGGCGGCGTCGTGGACGACGGGGACGCGCTTGCGCACTACGACGCGATCTACGCAGGTCTCGACAGTCTCGAGATCCTGCCCGACCAACCGGTCGACTGGGCAACGCTGCAAACGGGTTTCGGCAAGTTCGTGGAGCGGTTGCGCCACTATCACGGCTGGGCGACACGGGCCCTCCGGCCGGTGACGATCCACATCGCCGACCTCGGTCGTACGGTGAGGATGGACTGCCGCCGAGCGATGTTCGAGGAGACCGACGCCGCGCCCGACCTGACGATCAACTCGCAGCCGCTCTCGTTCGTCTTCGCGACGCCGTTCGGGCTGCAGACGCTTGGCGTGTCCGGTCGTTACACGGTGCATCACCCCGCCGCGCACAAGGCGTGGTTTCGGCTGCGCGCCCTGAGCGCGGCCATCAATGCCGACGTCGGCCTGTCGCTCCGCAAGGCGCTGCGCCCGTCGCAGCTCGGCTGGTTCTGGCAACGCCGGCGCGACATCGTCCAGCAGCTGGCGCACCGTGTCCGCCGCGCCTTCGAGTGAGCGAACGGTGACCGGCCAACGAAAAGGGGCGCCGCCAGCGATGGCGACGCCCCTTGTTCTTTCGGGTCCGAAGAGCGGTTAGGCCGAAACGCCCGCCGCGGCGGCGACTTCGGCGGCGAAGTCGCTCTCTTCCTTCTCGATGCCTTCGCCGAGCTGGAAGCGTTCGAACGCCTTGAGGGTGATCGACTTGCCGGCTTCCTTGGCGGCCGAGGCGACGACGTCGGCGATCGGGGTCTTGTTGTCCATCACGAACAGCTGCGAGAGGAGAGCGTTCTCCTTCTTGAACTTCGCGATCGAGCCCTCGACCATCTTCTCGGCGATGTTCTCGGGCTTGCCCGATTCCATCGCCTTGGCCTTGGCGATCTCGCGCTCGCGCTCGATCATATCGGCGTCGAGGCCGTCGGCGTCGAGTGCCAGCGGGTTGGCTGCGGCGATGTGCATCGCCAGCTGCTTGCCCAGCGCCTCAAGCGTCGCGGTGTCGGCATCACCTTCGAGCGCGACCAGCACGCCGATCTTGCCCATGCCGGGCGCGGCGGCGTTGTGGACGTAGCTGACAACCGCGCCCTGATCGACCGAGACGGTCGCGGTGCGGCGGAGCGACTGGTTCTCGCCGATGGTGGCGATGTTGTCGGTCAGCTTCTCGGCGACGGTGCCGCCCGAGGGATAGGTCGCGGCGGCAAGCGCCTCGATGTCCCCGTCGACACCCAGCGCCAGCTTGGCGACGTCGGCGACGAATTCCTGGAAACGCTCGTTCTTGGCGACGAAGTCGGTTTCAGAGTTGATCTCGACGACCGCGCCCTTGGTGCCGTCGACGGCAACGCCGACGAGACCCTCGGCAGCGGTGCGGCCGGCCTTCTTGGCGGCAGCGGCAAGACCCTTGGTGCGCAGCCAGTCGACCGCGGCTTCCATGTCGCCCGCGGTTTCGCCCAGCGCCTTCTTGCAGTCCATCATGCCCGCATTGGTGCGGTCGCGCAGTTCTTTCACCTGTGCAGCGGTGATAGCCATGGTTGGCAATCCTTTCCATTGGAAGGAGGGCACGGCCGAAGCGGCCATCCCCTCCCCCTTCATCTTGTCGTGGGGTCGCAAGCCCATATGGGGCGCGACACCCGAAGTTAAAGGCGCGTGACGCTTAGGCGGTCACGGCCTCTGCCGGCGGATTTTCCATCGCGCCGAAATCCTCGCCCGACGCCGCGACCTTGTCGCCACGACCGATGTTCGAAGCATTGGCGATCGCATCGCAGTAGAGGCGGATGGCGCGGCTGGCGTCGTCGTTGCCCGGAACCGGGAAGGCGATGCCGCTCGGATCCGAGTTGGAATCGAGGATCGCGATGACCGGGATGCCGAGCGTGTTGGCTTCCTTGATCGCGAGGTCTTCCTTGTTGGTGTCGACCACGAACATGACGTCCGGAAGGCCGCCCATGTCGCGAATGCCGCCAAGGCTCTTCTCGAGCTTGTCGCGCTCGCGCGTCAGCTGGAGGACTTCCTTCTTGGTCAGGCCGGCCGTGTCGCCCGACAGCTGCTCTTCGAGGCTCTTGAAGCGCTTGATCGAGTTCGAGATCGTCTTCCAGTTGGTCAGCATGCCGCCGAGCCAGCGATGGTTGACGAAGTGCTGGCCGCAGCTGTGCGCCGCTTCGGCCACCGCGTCGGCCGCCTGGCGCTTGGTGCCGACGAACAGCACCTTGCCGCCGCGCGCGACGGTCTGCTGGACGAAGTCGAGCGCGCGCGCGAAGAGCGGCACGGTCTGCGACAGGTCGATGATGTGGACGCCGTTGCGCGCGCCGAAGATGTACGGCTTCATGCGCGGGTTCCAACGATGGGTCTGGTGGCCGAAGTGCGAGCCGGCCTCAAGCAATTGCTGCATCGTGACGACATTGGTCGCCATGGGTATTCTCCTATCCCGGTTTGTCCTCGGCGGGCCGTAATGACCAACTCTCGCTGGCACCGGTATGTTGGCACCGCCTGTGGAATGGCGCGCCTCTAGACGAGTTCTCCCGTTCGTTCAAGCCCTTGCGTGCCGCACGTGCAGGCCGTGGCGCGATGAGAACAAAAGGGGATTGACACGACGAGAACAAAAGTGGAACTTAGGGCCAAGACGGACGTATTTCCGTCCGAAACGGCTTATCAGGGGATTCGTCATGGCGGCAGTGATTTCGGGACTTTTCTTCTTCGGCCTTTTCGCGGCGATGACGGTCGCGATTCTCGCAATGCTCGGCAGCAGCGCCGACAAGATGCTCGCCGCCTTCAGGGGCGACAGCCTGGTCGCCAACGGGGCCGCGCGCCCTGTCGTCGTCACCGTGCAGTGGAAGTCGCGGGGCGAGGCGCCGCGCGCGATGCTGGCGGGTGCTACGCCGCGCCTGCGCGCCGCCGCTTGACCCGAGAATAGCTCGCGATGCTGAACGGGATGAGCGCGAGGTAGAGCGCGCAGATCACGAACAGGGTCAGCCACGGATTGGTGACCAGGGCAGCGCCCAGCAACCCGACGCCGGCCAGCGCGAACAGACGGTAGCTGCGGCGCAGGCGCAGCGAGGACCAGCTGTAGGTCGCCAGGTTGGAAATCATCAGCAGTGCGATGAACAAGGTCCACGGCAGCACGATTACCCAGTCGCGAAACACGTCGTTGCCCGTCACCAGCCAGGCATAGACCGGAATGAACGCAAGCCCCGCACCGGCGGGCGCGGGAACGCCGGTCAGGAATCCCGCCGACTTGTGCGGCTGTTCGTCGGCGTCGATGTTGGCGTTGAAGCGCGCGAGCCTCAACGCGCAGCACACCGCGAGGGCGAGCGCGGCGATCCACCCGAACTTGGGCGCGTATTGGAGCGACCACAGGAACAGGATCAGCGCAGGCGCGACCCCGAAGGCGATGTTGTCGGAAAGACTGTCGAGCTCGGCGCCGAAGCGGCTCTGCGCCTTGAGCAGGCGCGCGATGCGCCCGTCCATGCCGTCGAGCACGCCGGCGAGGATGATACAGCCGAGCGCGTATTCCCAATGGAGCATCGGCCCCTCGCCCGACGCGGACACCGCGAAGCGCACGCCGGTCAGCCCGAAGCACAGGGCAAGGGCGGTAATGGCGTTGGGCGCGAGCGCGCGGAACGGCAGGCCGCGGTGGGTCCCGACATCGTCCCGGGCGGGCATCGGGCTCATTGCGAGCGCCCCGCGACCGCATTATCGCGGCCCAGTTCCGCGATCACGGTCTCGCCCGCGATGGTGCGCTGGCCGAGCAGGACGCGCGCGCCCGTGCCGAGCGGCAGGTAGACGTCGACACGGCTGCCGAAACGGATGAGGCCGACGCGCTCGCCCGCCACGACCTGGTCGCCTTCGCTTACCGTGGCGAGGATGCGGCGCGCGACGAGCCCCGCGATCTGCGTGAAGCCGATCTTCACCCCGTCCTCGCGCTCGAGCAGGAAGTGCTGGCGCTCATTGTCCTCGCTTGCCTTGTCGAGATCGGCATTGACGAACTTGCCCGGCACGTAGGCGATGCGGCGGATGATCCCGGCCAGCGGGGCGCGATTGATGTGGACGTCGAACACGCTCATGAAAATCGAGACGCGCACCATTTCGGGATCGGTCAGACCGCCCTCGCCCGCCAGTTCGGGCGGCGGGGGAACCTTGGCGATCATCGTCACCAGCCCGTCGGCGGGCGCGATCACGGCCTTGGGGTCGAGCGGCGTGGTGCGGATCGGGTCGCGGAAGAAGGCGGCGACCCAGATGGTCAGCCCGACGCCCAGCCAACCGAACAGGTCGGGGAGCAGCCAGAAAAGAACCGCTGTGGCGAAGGCCGCGATCACGACGAACTTGCGCCCCTCTTCGTGGACGGACGGGAAGCGCCATTTGACGGCGGTCAGATGGCTGTCGGGCTTTTCGATCTCGGTCATCGGGCTCCCTTAGGGTCGTCTCGGCTGCGACACAATTCCCCTGTTGAATGATCGAGACGCCGGTGCGGTTGCCAAGGCCGTTTGCCCGCCCTAGAGCGCGCCCAGACATTTCTTTCGAACCAGCAGGGACCCCCATGGCCAAGATCAAGGTGAAAAACCCGGTCGTCGAGCTCGACGGCGACGAAATGACGCAGATCATCTGGAAGTGGATCCGCGAACGTCTGATCCTTCCCTATCTCGACATCGACCTCAAATATTACGACCTCTCGATCCAGAAGCGCGACGAGACCGACGACCAGATCACGATCGACGCCGCCAACGCAATCAAGGAGCATGGCGTCGGCGTGAAGTGCGCCACGATCACCCCCGACGAACAGCGCGTCGAGGAATTCGATCTCAAGAAGATGTGGCGCAGCCCCAACGGCACGATCCGCAACATCCTGGGCGGCGTCGTCTTCCGCGAGCCGATCGTCATCTCGAATGTGCCGCGCCTCGTGCCGGGCTGGACCGACCCGATCGTGGTCGGCCGTCACGCGTTCGGCGACCAGTATCGCGCGACCGACTTCCTCGTCCCGGGCCCCGGCACGCTGACCATGAAGTTCGTCGGCGAGGACGGCGAGGTCATCGAGCGCGAGGTGCACCAGTTCCCGTCCTCGGGCGTCGCGATGGGCATGTACAATCACGACGAGTCCATTCGCGACTTCGCGCGGGCCTGCATGAACTACGGCCTCGATCGCAAGTGGCCGGTCTACCTGTCGACCAAGAACACCATCCTCAAGGCCTATGACGGGCGCTTCAAGGACCTGTTCCAGGAAGTGTTCGACAACGAGTTCAAGGATGCGTTCGCCAAGGCCGGCATCGAGTACCAGCACCGCCTGATCGACGACATGGTCGCCAGTGCGCTCAAGTGGTCGGGCAAGTTCGTCTGGGCCTGCAAGAATTACGACGGCGACGTCCAGTCGGACACGGTCGCGCAGGGCTTCGGTTCGCTCGGCCTGATGACGTCCGTCCTCATGTCGCCCGACGGCAAGACGGTCGAGGCGGAAGCCGCGCACGGCACCGTCACCCGCCACTATCGCCAGCATCAGGCGGGCAAGGCGACCTCGACCAACCCGATCGCCTCGATCTTCGCGTGGACCCGCGGCCTCATGTATCGCGGCAAGTTCGACGATACGCCCGACGTGGTGCGCTTCGCCGAGACGCTCGAGCGCGTGATCATCGAGACGGTCGAGAGCGGCCAGATGACCAAGGATCTCGCGATCCTGATCGGTCCCGACCAGGCGTGGATGACCACGGAGCAATTCTTCGAGGCCATCGTTCAGAACTTCGAAAAGGAAATGGCCAGCTGGTCGTAAGGAAATAGGGGCGGGATCTTGTCGAAGCAGAAAACGAAGACCCGCCTCGAGATCCGGCAGGCGAGCCGCGCCGACATCCCCGCGATCGTCGCGCTCGCCGCCGACGTCTACAAGGATTTCGTCCCCTATTCGGCGGGCGAGATCCGCGGCCAGATCAACAATTTCCGCAAAGGCTGCTTCGTCGCCGAACTGGACGACGAGATCGTGGGCTACTGCGCCTCGATCCGCATTTCGGGTGCCATCGCGCTCGAGCCGCACAGCTGGCGCGAGATCACGGGCGGCGGGTTCGGCAGCCGTCACGACCCCACCGGCGACTGGCTCTACGGTTACGAACTGTGCGTGTCGCCCAACGTGCGGGGCACGCGCATCGGGCGCCGCCTTTACGAAGCGCGCCGCAAGCTGGCCGAGGAGCTCGAGCTGACCGGCATCGCCTTCGGCGGGCGCATGCCGGGCTATCGCCGCCAGCGCAAGAAAGTGAGCGGGCCGAGCGACTATCTCGCGCGGGTCATGGCGGGCGAACTGCACGACCCGGTCATCCGCTTCCAGCTCGCCAACGGGTTCGAGCCCGTCGGCGTCCTCAAGCAGTATCTGCGCGAGGACGCCGCCTCGATGGGGCACGCGGTCCACATGGCCTGGCGCAACCCTTACGTCGATCGCGAGGCGCCCAAGAAATTCCGCCTGCCGCGCGGGGTCGAAAGCGTCCGCATCGCCACCTGCCAGTTGCAGGCGCGCAGCGTCGAGAACTTCGAAGAGTTTCTCGACAATGTCCGCTACTTCGTTGATGTCGCATCGGATTACGAGAGCGACTTCATCCTCTTCCCCGAACTGTTCACGCTGATGCTGCTCTCGTTCGAAGAGGAGGAGCTCTCGCCCCAGCAGGCGATCGAGCGACTGTCGGAATACACGCCCAAGCTGCGCGACGCGTTCGCCGAGATGGCGATGAAGTACAACATCAACATCATCGGCGGCTCGCACCCCACGCGCACCGAGGACGGGGACATCCAGAACGTCGCCTTCGTGTGCCTGCGCGACGGCGCGGTGCACGAACAGGAGAAGATCCACCCCACCCCCAACGAGCGCTACTGGTGGAACATCAAGGGCGGCGACGACATCGACGCCATCCCCACCGACTGCGGCCCGATCGGGGTCCTGATCTGCTACGACAGCGAATTCCCCGAACTCGCCCGCCGCCTCGTCGACGAGGGCGCGCGGATCATCTTCACCCCCTTCTGCACCGACAGCCGGCAGGGTTATCTGCGTGTGCGCTATTGCTGCCAGGCGCGCGCGATCGAGAACCAGTGCTTCGTCGTCATGTCGGGCAATGTCGGCAACCTGCCCAACGTCCACAACATGGACATCCAGTACGCGCAGTCGTGTATCCTGACGCCGTGCGACTTCCCCTTCGCACGCGACGGCATCGCTGCCGAAGCGACCGAGAATGTCGAGACGCTGACGATCAGCGACGTCAACCTCGCCGACCTCAGTTGGGCGCGCGCCGAAGGCACGGTCCGCAACCTCGCCGACCGCCGCTTCGATCTCTACGATATCAAGTGGGACGCGCGCGGCAGCCACGGCAAGTCGCGTCCGCGTTCCGAACCGATCGGCACCTCGACCGCCGGCGGCGGCTAGGCGGGCTTCGTCTCGACCCGCTCGCGTCGCACACCCAACCCGATCAGCCTGCCGGGCATGCGCCGCAGGAAGGCATAGCGGTCGAGCAGTTTCACCGGCAACGGCACCTCGATCGGGCCGCCCGCCAGCACCTTGTCGATGACATTGTCGTGCGCCGCCTTCTGACCGCGCTGGATGACCCTGGTCGGCCACTCGCGCCGCGCCTGCACCTTCGCAAGCAGCGGATCGGGATCCTCCCCGCGCCGCAGCGGCCCCGCAAGGATGTTCGAGGCGGCTACCGCGTCCTGGATGGCAAGGTTGATTCCCACCCCGCCGACCGGCGACATGGCGTGCGCGGCATCGCCGATGGCAAGCAGGCCCGGGCGCCACCAGCGCTCGAGCCGGTCGAGGCTGACGCTGAGCATCTTGACCTCGTCCTGGTCGCGCAGCGCCTCGTCTGGGATGACGAGATCGGGAAACGCGTCTTCGAGGCTGGAGCGCAGCCAGCCGAGCCCGCGCGCGCGGACCGCCTCGCCGCTCCCCTTCTCGATGATGAAGGCGCTCTGCCAATAATCGCCGCGATCGATCAGGATCGCCATGCGCCCCGACTGGACCGAGCCGCGAAGCCCGTCGCCCGCGTTTTCGCCCTTGGGAATCTTGAACCACAAGACGTCCATCGGCGCGCCGAGCGAACGCAGGGGAAGCAGGCCCTGGTCGCGCACGATCGATCCGCGCCCGTCGGCCATCAGGACGAGCTTGCCCGCGCGATGCGCGCTGCCGTCGTCGAGGCGGAGCCCGACCACGCGGCCGTCTTCCTCGATCACGCCCGCGACCTCGCCGCACATGGTCAGCGAGAAAGTCGGTAGTTTCTGCGCCTCGACCCTGAGGAAATCGAGGAATTCCCACTGCGGCATCATCGCGATGAAGGGCGCGGGCGTATCGAGCCCCTCGAACGTGCCGAGCTTGTAATCTGCACCACCGATCCTGAGGCTCGCGCCGTCGACGCGGTTGTGCGGGCGTTCCAGAAAGCTCTCGAGCAGCCCGAGCTGGTCGAGGATCTCCATGGTCGAGGGGTGCACGGTGTCGCCGCGAAAATCGCGGAAGAAGTCGGCATGTTTCTCGAACACGCGGACCGAGACACCGGCGCGCGCGAACAGCAGGCCTGCCATCATGCCTGCGGGGCCACCGCCGGCAATCAGGATGTCGGGCGCGTCCTCCATGGAGCGCACCCTATCGCGACTTTTCCGTCAGGACGAGGCTTTCGACGCCTCCATCGTCAGCGCATCGGGCTTGTGCGCGGCACGCTTCTCGCTCTCGCATGTCTCGACCAGATATTGCGGCTCGTCCTTCGACGCGGCGACCTTGTGGCCTTCTATGTGGCACTCCTGGGTCAGTTGCTTGATCACGCGGCCTGTGGTCCGGCCCTGGCTGGTATTCCAGCTGACGATGTCGCCCGGGTGGAACTGGTTGCTCATTTTCGTCTCCTTTGCGCGCAAAACGGACGGGAATGCGCACAAGTGCCCGTGACAGGCGCGGCTCGTCGTGATTGAAGGGCGGCATGGCAAGCGAACTCGACACTTCGAGCCTCGGCGACGCGCTGGTGATCCTCGGCGCGGCGGGGATCGTCATCCCAACTTTCGCGCGCTTCAAGATCAACCCCGTCATCGGCTTTATCCTCGTCGGGATCATCGCGGGCCCATTCGGCCTCGGCCATTTCGCGACGAACCACGACGTCGCCTGGCTCCAGCACGTCACCATCCAGGACCCCGAGGCCATCGCGCCCTTCGCGGATTTCGGCGTCGTCCTCTTGCTGTTCGCGATCGGGCTCGAACTGTCGATCGGGCGCCTCGTCGCGATGCGGCGCATGGTGTTCGGGATCGGCGCGGCAGAAATGCTCGGCACCGCCGCGATCATCGGCGGATTGCTGATCGCCTTCGACTGGCCGACCAAGAGCGCCGCCGCACTGGGCCTCGCGCTCGCGATGAGCTCGACCGCCATCGTTCTTCCCATTTCGGGGACGAAAAGCGCGGTCGGGCGCGCGGCGCTGGCCATGCTCCTGTTCGAGGACGTCGCGCTGGTGCCGATGCTGTTCTTCTTCGGCACGGTGGGCGGCGCGGATGTCGAAGGGCTGACCCGCGTCGCGGTGACCGGCGTCCTTCTTATCGGCGCGATGATGCTTCTCGGCCGGATCGTGCTGCCGCCGCTGTTCGCGCAGGCCGCGCGCACCAAGAGCCCCGAGGTGTTCCTCGCGATCAGCCTGCTGACCGTCATCCTCGCCGCCTCGGCGACCAGCGCGGTCGGCCTGTCGCCGATCCTCGGCGCATTGGTCGCGGGGCTGCTGATCGCGGAGACCGAGTATCACAGCGAGGTCGAGGTCATGACCGCGCCCTTCCGCGGGCTCGGCCTCGGCGTGTTCCTGATCACCATCGGCATGCAGATCGACCTCGGCGCGTTGTGGGGCGACTGGCACCTGCTGCTGGGTGCGCTGGCCGGCGTGTTGCTGGTCAAGGCGATCGTCACCGGCCTCCTCCTGCGGATCGCTGGCGCGCGCCGCGGGGTGGCGGCGGAAACCGGCGTGCTGATGGCCAGCCCCTCGGAGACCACGCTGATCGTGCTCGGCGCGGCGGGCGCGGCGGGCGTGCTTGCGCGCGACACGGTCGCCTTCTGGTCGGCGGTGACCGCGATCGGCCTCTCGGTCACGCCGTTCCTCGCCAGCCTCGGCCGCCACGCCGCGCGGCGCGTCGAGCGCGAGGCGATGACCGAAAATCCCGACGAGAGCGCGGCCGGGCGCACCGTCATCTTCGGCTTCGGGCGGGTCGGGCGGATGGTCGCCGACATGCTGGTCGAGCATGACCGCCCCTATCTCGCCATCGACAGCGACATCGATAGCGCATCGCGCGCGCGCAAGGCGGGTTATTCGGTGCTCTACGGCGACGTCGCGCGCGGCGAGCTGACCGAACGGCTCGACCTCGACAAGGCAGCCGCGCTCGTCATGACGATGGACGATCCTGTGCTGACTGCGCGCCTTACGCGCAAGCTGCGGACGCAATATCCCGGCCTGCCCATCATCGCGCGGGCCCGCGACAGCGAACATGCCGGGCGTCTCTACAAGGCGGGCGTCACCGACGCGGTCCCCGAGGCGCTCGAGGCAAGCCTCCAGCTGTCCGAAGCGGTGCTGGTCGATATCGGTGTCGCGATGGGCCCCGTGATCGCCTCGATCCACGAGAAACGCAGCGAGCTTCGCGCGCGGATCATGGAAGAGGGCGAACTGGCGGTCGAACCGAGCCTGGGCCGACGCCGGCTTGGCGACGAGGCCTAGTCGGCGCGGCGGAAGGACAGCGTTCCTACCACCGGCTTGCTATCCGGATTGTCACGCGGATGTTCGCGCCCGTTGAGCACCGCGACATCCGGAAAATCGAACGGCGAGACTCCGTCGATCGTCGCCGCGTTGAGGCCGAACTGGTCGGGGTTCGAGCGCCGTCGGTGATGCGTATAGATGCCGCAACGCGAACAGAAATGGTGCTGCGCGGACCCCGTGTTGAAGATGTAGGTCGCAAGCACCTCATCGCCCGACAATAGTTCGAACCCGTCGAGCGGGACGCTGAGCGCGACCGCGCCGCGCATTGCGCAATAGCTGCAGTCGCAACGCCGAGCCGACGCGTACCCCTCGGACAGGAGCGCACGGTACCGGACGCTTCCGCAATGGCACCCGCCCTCGACCGTCACCGGTTCGGACGAGTGCGCGTCGATCACGCCGAGACTTTCGCCAGCGCGTCCCTGACCGCCGCCAGCGCCGCGTCGGCCTTGTCGCCGTCGGGACCGCCGCCCTGGGCCATGTCGGGACGCCCGCCGCCGCCCTTGCCGCCCAATGCCTCGACCGCCGCCTTGACGAGCTCGACTGCGCTAACGTCGCCCGTAAGGTCGTCGGTGACCCCCACCGCGACGCTCGCGCGGCCCTCGTTGATCGCGACCAGCGCGGCGATGCCGCTGCCCAGCTGCTGCTTCATCTGGTCGATGGTCGGGCGCAATTCCTTGGGCTCCAGTCCCTCGACCACGCGGCCAAGGAACGGCTTTCCGCCGACCTCCTCGGGACCCGCTGCAGCCTGCGCGGAACCGCCTCCCATCGCCAGCGCCTTCTTGGCCTCGGCCAATTCGCGCTCGAGCTTGCGGGCATTTTCGACCAGCTGCGCGATACGCGCGGGCACCTCGTCGGGCGCGGCCTTGAGGCTAGCCGCCGCGGCCTTCAATTTCTCGTTGCGGTCGTCGAGCCAGGCCTTGGCGGCCGCGCCGGTCAGCGCCTCGATGCGCCGAACGCCCGAGGACACGGCGCTTTCGCCGATGATCTTGAAGACCTGGATGTCGCCGGTCGCGCGAACGTGGGTGCCGCCGCACAATTCGACCGAGTAATTGCGCTTGCCGTCGCTCCGACCCATCGAAAGAACGCGCACTTCGTCGCCATATTTCTCGCCGAACAGCGCCAGCGCGCCCGCCTCGACGGCGTCGTCCGGGGTCATCAGGCGCGTCCCGACGCTCTCGTTGGCGCGGATTTCCTCGTTCACGTCGGCCTCGATCGCAGCGATCTCGTCCGCAGTGAGCGCGTTGGGGTGCGAGAAATCGAAGCGCAGCCGGTCGGGCGCGACCAGGCTGCCCTTCTGCGTGACATGATCGCCAAGACGGTTGCGCAGCGCGGCGTGGAGCAGGTGGGTCGCACTATGGTTGGCGCGGGTGCGGTCGCGGCGGTCGGCATCGACGTCCTGGTGGAGCGTGTCGCCGACCTTCACCGTACCCTTGGAAACCGTCGCGTGGAGCGCATGGAGGCGTCCCAGCGGTTTCGACGTGTCGGTAACGACCGCTTCGAAGCCGCTGAGGGCACTCAATTTCCCGGCGTCGCCGACCTGGCCGCCGCTTTCGCCGTAAAAGGGCGTCTGGTTGAGAACGAAGACGACCTCGTCGCCCTCGCCTGCCACCTCGACCCGCACGCCGTCCTTGACGATCGCCTGCACCACGCCCTCGCCTTCGTCGGCTGTGTAGCCGGTGAACTCGCTCGCGCCGACTTCCTCAGCGAGGTCGAACCAGAGTTCGTCCGAGGCCTGTTCGCCCGAGCCCTTCCAAGCGGCGCGCGCGGCAGCCTTCTGCTTGGCCATGGCGGCATCGAAGCCCTCGCGGTCGACCTCGAGCCCCTCGCGGCGCAGCGCATCCTCGGTGAGGTCGTAGGGAAAGCCATACGTGTCGTAGAGCTTGAATGCCGTCTCGCCCGGAAGCTTGTCGCCCTCGGCCATGCCTTCGCGTGCCTCGTCGAGCAGCTTCAATCCGTTGGCGAGCGTGCGGCGGAAGCGCACCTCCTCCTGTTCGAGCGTCTGTTCGATCAGCGGCTGGGCGCGGACCAGTTCGGGGAAGGCGCCGCCCATTTCGGACACGAGTTCGGGCACAAGGCGGTGCATCAGCGGATCCTTGGCGCCGAGCAAATGCGCGTGACGCATGGCGCGGCGCATGATGCGGCGAAGCACGTAGCCGCGTCCCTCGTTGGCGGGCAGCACCCCGTCGGCGACGAGGAAGCTCGACGAGCGCAGGTGATCGGCAATCACGCGGTGGCTCGCGGCCTGTTCGCCCTCCGCCCTGGTGCCGGTCAGCTCCTGCGAGGCGGCGATCAGCGCCTTGAACAGGTCGATGTCGTAATTGTCGTGAACGCCCTGCAGCACGGCGGCGATGCGCTCCAGACCCATGCCCGTGTCGATCGAGGGCTTGGGCAGGTCGCCGACGATCTCGTCATTGGCCTGCGTGAACTGCATGAAGACGAGGTTCCAGATCTCGACGAAGCGGTCGCCGTCCTCGTCGGGGCTGCCCGGAGGCCCGCCCGGAATATGATCGCCATGGTCGTAGAAGATCTCGCTGCACGGCCCGCACGGCCCGTCCGAACCCATCGCCCAGAAATTGTCCTTCGTCGGGATGCGGATGATGCGTTCTTCGGGAAGGCCCGAGATTTTCTTCCACAGGTCGAACGCCTCGTCGTCCGTGTGGTAGACGGTCGCGGTTAGCCGGTCGGGCGAGAGCCCCCAGTCCTTCGTCAGCAGCGTCCACGCGTGCGTGATCGCCTGCTCCTTGAAGTAGTCGCCGAACGAGAAATTGCCGAGCATCTCGAAGAAGGTGTGGTGGCGCGCGGTGTAGCCGACATTGTCGAGATCGTTGTGCTTGCCGCCGGCGCGGACGCATTTCTGCGAGCTGGTCGCGGTTCGATAGTCGCGCGTCTCGAGCCCGGTGAAGACGTTCTTGAAGGGCACCATGCCCGCGTTGACGAACATCAGCGTGGGGTCGTTGTACGGCACCAGCGGCGCGCTAGCCACGCGCTCGTGGCCCGCTTTCTCGAAATAGTCGAGGAAAGAGCGGCGAATATCGTTGGTCGAGGTCATGGGGGCGATGTATGCGTCTTGCCGCACTGCGGCAAGCATCGCATGAGGGGCAGATGGCGAAAAGTTCGACGATCCCGACCTACAAGCGCACCAAGAAGCGCAGCTTCGGTTTCCGCGCCTTCATGATCCTCCTGCGCGTCGGGCTCGCGCTCCTCGTGTTCAGCCTCGTGTGGGTCGCTGCCTACCGCTTCGTGCCGGTGCCGGTCACCGCGACGATGCTGATGGACGACAATGGTATCAACAAGGACTGGGAGCCGCTCGAGCGGATCGACCGCGACATGGTACGCGCGGTGATCGGTGCCGAGGACGGCAAGTTCTGCCAGCACAAGGGTTTCGACTGGGAAGCGATCGAGAAGGCGCGGGCGCAGAATGCCAAGGGCGGGCGGATCCGGGGCGGATCGACCATCTCGCAGCAAACCGCCAAGAACGTCTTCCTGTGGCAGGGCGGCGGCTATTTCCGCAAAGGGCTCGAGGCTTATTTCACCTTCCTGATCGAGCGCATGTGGGGCAAGCGCCGCATCATGGAGGTCTACTTGAACGTCGCCGAGACGGGGATCGGGACCTACGGCGTCGCCGAGGGGGCGCAGCGCTACTTCAACCACGGGGCCGACAGTCTTTCGCCGCAGGAAGCCGCGCGGATCGCCGCGGTGCTGCCGCTGCCCAAGGAGCGTCCGGGCAAGAACCCGTCGGGCTTCACCGCGCGCTATGGCGGCACGATCTCGGCGCGCATCGGGCAGGTCCGCCGCGACGGGCTCGATGCCTGCGTCTACGAGGATGGCGGCGCGACCGACGGTGGTGGCCAGGCCGCTCCTGCCGCACCCGCCCCGCGCCAGAACGCACCCGAACCGCAGTCCGCCGAGGAACCGGTGGTAGAGGAAACGCCCGTCGAGGAGCCGGTCGAAGAAGTTCCTGTCGAAGAGGCTCCGGAAACCGCGCCGGTCGAGGCGCCGGTCGAGACGCCGCCGGCGAGCGAGACGCCTAGCTGACGAGCCGCAGGTTCGGGCCGGTCGCGCTCGACAGCTCGACCCCGTCCTCGCCCAGTACGCGTGACAGGCGATCGGCGATGTCCGGATCGAGCTGGAAGTCGCGGCCCAGAAGCAGCACCGCTTCGCGCCCGTCGGCGAGCCTGACGCGCGCACGAACCGTGCCGCGCCCGCCTTGCCGGAGCTCCGCCGCGACCGCTTCGACATGGGCGAATTCGGCGATCACGAGATCGAGCATCAGGCGCTGCGTCTCCGCCAGCGCCGACAAGGGACGGAACAGCTTGACCGTGACGCGCGGCTCTTCCTCGCCCGGCTTGCGATCGAGTTCGGCGGTGATCAGCCCGCATTCGCCCGATCTGGCCGCTTCCTCGAGCGCGGCGCAGGCGTCGTCGTCGAACGCCATCGCGGTGAACTGGCCCGACGGATCGGACAGGGTTGCCATCATGTAGCGCCGCCCGCGCTGCGAGGTGCGCCAGCGCGCTTCCTCGACGAGCGCCGCCATCATCGCCTGCGAGCGACCGCCTTCGGCTGGCACCGGGAGCGCGCCGAGATCGGCATATTGGCGGACCTTGTGGGCAGCGAGCAGGTGCTTTTGCGCATCGACCGGGTGCGAAGAAAAATAGAAACCGAAGGCGTCCCGCTCCGCAGTCATCCGCTCGGCCAGCGTCCATTGCGCATCGGGAAGCCGCATCGCGGCGATATCGGCGACCGCTTCGCCGCCGAACAGGCCGCCCTGCCCGCTCTCGCGCTCGCCCGCGGCCTGCTGCGCATGCTTGAGGATCGTCTCGGCGCCCGCATGGACGCGCGCGCGATCGGCATCGAGCGCGTCGAACGCGCCGCCCGCAGCGAGGCTCTCGAGCTGGCGGCGGTTGAGCAGTTTCGGGTCGATCCGCGCGGCGAAGTCGTCGAGGCTCTCGAATGCGCCGTTGGCCTCGCGTTCGGCAACTAGCTGCTCCATTGCCTTCTCGCCGACATTCTTGAGCGCGCCGAGGGCATAGCGGACCTGACCGTCCTCGACGTCGAAATCGGCACGCGCATGGTTGATGTCGGGCGGCGCGACCTCGATCCCCGAGCGGCGCGCATCCTCGACGAACAGGCTGAGCTTGTCCGTCAAGTTCATGTCGTAACTCATGGAAGCGGCGTAGAATTCCGCCGGGTGATGCGCTTTGAGCCAGGCCGTGTGATAGGCGACTAGCGCGTAAGCCGCAGCGTGGCTCTTGTTGAAGCCGTAACCTGCGAACTTGTCGATCAAGTCGAACAGTTCGTTTGCCTTGCCGGCGGGGATCTGGTTGATCCGCTCGCACCCTTCGACAAAGCGCGCGCGCTGCTTGTCCATTTCGGCCTGGATCTTCTTGCCCATCGCGCGGCGCAGCAGGTCGGCGTCGCCCAGGCTGTAGCCCGCGAGCACCTGCGCGGCCTGCATGACCTGTTCCTGGTAGACGAAGATGCCGTAGGTCTCGGCGAGCACGTCCTTCAACAGGTCGTGCGGATACTGGATTTCCGCGCGCCCGTTCTTGCGGTCGCCGAACAGCGGAATGTTGTCCATCGGGCCCGGGCGGTAGAGCGAGACGAGCGCGATGATGTCGCCGAAATTGGTCGGGCGGACGGCGGCGAGCGTGCGGCGCATGCCTTCCGATTCCAGCTGGAACACGCCGACCGTGTCGCCGCGCTTCAACAGTTCGAACACCGCCGGATCGTCCCAGGCAAGCTTGGAATAATCGATCTCCACGCCGCGCTTGGCAAGGAGGCGCTGGCCTTCCTTGAGGACCGAGAGTGTCTTCAATCCGAGGAAGTCGAATTTGACGAGCCCCGCCTGCTCGACATGCTTCATGTCGAACTGGGTGACCGGCATGTCCGAGCGCGGGTCGCGGTAGAGCGGGACGAGCTGGTCGAGCGGCCGGTCGCCGATCACCACGCCCGCCGCGTGGGTCGACGAGTGGCGCGGCAGGCCCTCGAGCTTGGTCGCGAGGTCGAACAGGCGCTTGACGTCACCGTCGCCCTCGACCTCGCGTTCGAGCTCGGGAACGCCGTTCAATGCGCGCTTGAGATCCCACGGGTCGGCGGGCAGGTTGGGCACCATCTTGGCGAGCCGGTCGACCTGGCCGTAGCTCATCTGGAGCACGCGGCCGGTATCCTTGAGCACCGCGCGCGCCTTGAGGCGTCCGAAAGTGATGATCTGCGCCACCTTGTCGCGGCCATACTTGCGCTGGACGTAGGCGATGACCTTGTCGCGGTGGGTTTCGCAGAAGTCGATGTCGAAGTCGGGCATCGACACGCGTTCCGGGTTGAGGAAGCGTTCGAACAGAAGTTTCAGTTCTAGCGGGTCGAGGTCGGTGATGAGGAGCGCCCAGGCGACCGCCGAGCCCGCACCCGAGCCGCGGCCCGGCCCGACGGGTATGTCATTGTCCTTGGCCCACTGGATGAAGTCGGCAACGATCAGGAAGTATCCCGAAAAGCCCATCCGCTCGATGATGTCGATTTCGTAGTCGAGCCGCTCGTAATAGGGCTTCTTGTCTTCGTCGGACTTGCCTTCGAGGCGCTTCTCGAGCCCTTCGCGCGCGACCTTGCGCAGCATCGCGTCCTCGTCGTCGGACATGCGCGGCAGGATCGGGCGGCGCTTGGGCGCGGCCACCGCGCAGCGTTGCGCCAGGACGGCGGTGTTGGCGATCGCCTCGGGCAAGTCGTCGAACAGCGCTTCCATGTCCGCGGCGCTCTTCATCCAGGCTTCGGGCGAGGAGGTCTTGCGCTCGTGATTTTCGACATAGGTCGAGCCCGCGATGCACAGCATGGCGTCATGCGCGGCGTGGAAAGCGGGCGTGTCGTATTGCGTCGGATTGGTCGCGACCAGCGGCCAGTCCTTGGCGTAGGCGAGGTCGACCAGCTTGGCCTCGGCGGTTTCCTCGGTCGCATCGCCGCGCCGCGACAGTTCGACGTAAAGGCGACCCGCGAACGCCTGGCCGAGGCGTTCGGCGTAGCGCTTTGCCTTGTCGTCCTGCCCGTCGGCATAGAGGCGCGCGATCGCCCCCTCCCCGCCACCGGTCAGTGCGATCAGTCCCTCGCTCGCCGTCTCGAGCAGGTCGAAGGGGACGTGCGGCGCCTCGCCCTCGGGGCGGTCGAGATGCGCGGCGGATACCAGCTTGCACAGGTTGTCGTAGCCGGTCTCGTCCTGCGCGAAGAGCGGCAGCCAGTCGATCGCGGGGCCGCCCAGATTGTCGGGACGCGCGACGCCGAGCATCGTGCCGACGACCGGCTGCACACCGGCCTTCATGCAGGCATCGGAAAAACCCATCGCGGCGTAGAGGCCGTTGCGGTCGGCGAGGCCGACGGCGGGAAAGCCCATTTCGCGCGCCAATTCGGCGATCCGCTTGGGCTCGATCGCCCCTTCGAGCATGGTGAAGGAGGAGAAGACGCGAAGCGGGACGTAAGCGCTGGCCATGTCACACCATTGCAGGGAAGGCGCGTGCATTGAAGGGGCCGGCGCGACTTATCCCCAGCTTTTTGAAGGCGCTAGTCGGCCTTTTCCTCCGCGCGGCGGTAGATCAGGTCGAAGCCGGTCGACCAGTTGAGGCCGTGATCGATCGAGATCTCGCCATGCTGGCGCACCGAGCCGTCGTCCTGGCGGGTATAGGTCATGCGCGTCAGCCGGTCCTGCCCGGGGCCGTTATAGTTCTTCCAGAGGCCGGTCAGCACCATCACCCCCTCGCCTGCCGGACCACCCACGAAATCGACCGTGTTGCCAGCGCTGTCGATCCAGCGCTGGTGCCAGCGATTGTCGTCGCGCAGGCTGTTGAGGCTGCCCCCGCCGGTGCGCCCCAGCGGCATCCAGTTCTCGCGCACCGCACAGCCGTTGTAGAGCTTCTCGATGCGGCTGTTGGCGACCGGCTGCGCGCCCTCCTGGTTGGGAGTGACAACCCATTCGCCGACCCAGAAATCGAACGCGCCATGCGCCTCGCTGGTGCAGGCCGGCGGCGGGGCCGTCGGGGTCTGGACGGCGGCGGCGAGCAGCAATGCGAGAAGGGTCATGGTCGTCTCCGATCAGGGGGTCAGGCGGCTTCGAGCTTTCCTTCGTGAAGGCGCACGACGCGGTCCATGCGCCGCGCGAGCCGCTCGTTGTGGGTCGCGACGAGGGCCGACGAGCCTTCGGCGCGCACCAGGTCGAGAAAGGCGGTGAACACCTTCTCCGCGGTTGCCTCGTCGAGATTGCCGGTTGGCTCGTCGGCGAGCACCAGCGGCGGGCGGTTGGCGAGCGCGCGCGCGACGGCGACGCGCTGCTGTTCGCCGCCCGAAAGCTTGGACGGGCGATGATCGAGCCGCGCGGAGAGCCCGAGATGCCCGAGCAGTTCGTCGGCGCGGGCGTCGGCCTCGGCACGCGAGGCACCGCGGATCAGCTGGGGAAGCACGACATTCTCGCGCGCGTCGAAATCGGGGAGCAGATGGTGAAACTGGTAGACGAAGCCCAGCGCCTCGCGGCGAAGCCGTGTGCGCTCGTCGCCGCCCAGATGCGCGGCTTCCTCGCCGGCGATGCGGATCGAGCCGCCGAACCCGCCTTCGAGGAGGCCGACGGCCTGGAGGAGGGTCGACTTGCCGGCGCCCGAGGGACCGAGCAAGGCGACGATCTCGCCGGGCTTGATCGAAAGATCGACCCCGCGCAGCACGTCGATGGTGACGTCGCCCTGCGTGAAGCTGCGGGTCAGGCCCGCGACCGCGAGCACCGGCTCACTCATAGCGCAGTACCTCCACGGGATCGGTCGCCGCCGCACGGCGCGAGGGGAACAGGGTCGCCAGGAAGACGAGGATCACCGTCACGATCACGATCGCGCCGACCTCGATCGGGTCGGTCTTGGACGGAAGTTCGGACAGGAAGCGGACCGAGGGGTCCCACAGGTCCTGACCCGAGAAAGCCTGGATCAGGTCGACCACGCCCTGCCGGAAGAAGAGGAACATGGCGCCCAACGCGATACCGATGAGGATGCCGATCACGCCGATGGTGAGCCCGACGGTCATGAAGATGCGCGTCATCCCCGCACGGCTTGCGCCCATCGTGCGCAGGATCGCGATGTCTCGCCGCTTGGAGCGGACCAGCATGATCAGCGAGGAGGCGATGTTGAACGCGGCGACGAGGATGATGATCGAGAGCACCACGAACATCGCGACGCGCTCGATCTCGAGCGCTTCGAACAGGGCCGAGTTCATCTGTCGCCAGTCGACCAGCACGCCGACCGGCTGCACGACGGGCTGGAGCCGGCGCAAGACATCGGCGACACGGTCGGGGTCTTCGACCTTCAACTCGATCATCGCGACGTCGTCGCCCATCATCAGCAGCGTCTGCGCGTCCTCCATCGGCATCACGACGAAGGCCTTGTCGTAATCGAACACGCCGACCTCGAAGATCGCGGCGACGCGGTAGGTGACGATGCGCGGGACGGTGCCGACCGGGGTCGGGCGACCGTCGGGACTGATCAGCGAGATCTCGCTTCCCGGGTAGGCGGCCAGCATTTCCGCAAGCCGCGCGCCGATCGCGACATTGCCGCTGCCGGGCCGCAATTCGGCGAGGCTCCCGGCGATGACATTCTGGGTGATGATCGGGTTGTTTCGGATATCCTCGAGCCGGTTGCCGCGCACCAGCACGCCCTCGACCCGCCCACTGGCCGAGGCCATCAGCGGCTGTTCGATCAGCGGGAGCGCGGAAACCACGCCGGGAGTCTCGCGCGCCGTATCGGCAATCTCCTCCCAGTCGGACAGGCGGCCGTTATAGCCCTGCACCAGCGCGTGGCCGTTGAGCCCGACGATGCGGTCGAACAGTTCCGCGCGGAAACCGTTCATCACGCTCATGACGATGATGAGCGCGGCAACGCCCAGCGCGACCGCACCGACCGAGAAGCCGGCGACGACGAAGATGAAGCCCTCACCCTTGTGCGGAAGCAGGTAACGACGGGCAATCATCCGCTCATGGCGGTTGAGGATCATGCGGCGAACTTTGCCAGCACGGCCTCGGGGGTCAATTCCTCGCGCTCCCCCGTTCGTCGATTTTTGAGCTCGACCACGCCGTTGGCGAGCCCGCGCGGGCCGATCACGACCTGCCAGGGCAGCCCCATCAGGTCCATGCCGCCAAGCTTGACGCCGCCGCGCTCGTCGCGGTCGTCGTAGAGTGTCTCGACGCCCGCGTTCCCGAGCCCCGCATACAGCGCCTCGGCGGCCTTCACGCTGGCCTCGTCGTCGGCGCGCATGGTGACGATGCCGACCTGATAAGGCGCGACCGCCTCGGGCCACACGATGCCGTTTTCGTCATGGCTCGCCTCGATGATCGCGCCGACCAGCCGCGAGACGCCGATGCCGTAGCTGCCCATCATGGGCGTAACCATGTCGCCGTCCTTGCCCGACACCTTGAGCCCCATGGCCTCGGAATATTTGGGCCCGAAATAGAAGATGTGGCCCACCTCGATCCCGCGCCCGGTGCGCTGGCGCTCGGCAGGCACTTCGTTCCAATATTCCTCGACATGGGTCTCGTCGGTACGCGCATAGACGCCGGTCGCTTCCTTGAAGAGCGCCTCGAGTGCCGCGGCATCGTCGTAGGACAGTCCCTCGCGCTCGAGATCGACCTCCTCGATCCTGCCGTCGAAGAAGACCTCGCTTTCGCCCGACGGGGCGAGGACGACGAATTCGTGGCTGAGCTTGCCGCCGATCGGACCGCTGTCGGCCTGCATCGGCACCGCCTTGATCCCCATCCGGCGGAAGGTGCGCAAATAGGCGAGCAGCTGGCGGTAGTAGCTCAGCTTCGCGCCGGCCTCGTCGAGGTCGAAACTGTAGGCGTCCTTCATCAGGAATTCGCGCCCGCGCATCACGCCGAAGCGCGGCCGAACCTCGTCGCGGAACTTCCACTGGATGTGGTAGAGCATGCGCGGCAGGTCGCGGTACGATTTCACGTCGTCGCGGAACAGCGCGGTGATCATGTCCTCGTTGGTCGGCCCGTAGAGCATCTCGCGCCCGTGACGGTCCTCGATGCGCAGCATCTCGGGTCCGTAAGCGTCGTAGCGCCCGCTCTCGCGCCACAGGTCGGCCGGCTGGATGGTCGGCATCAGCATTTCCTGGCCGATCCGGTCCTGCTCCTCGCGCACGATCGCCTCGATCTTCCTCAAGACGCGGATCCCAAGGGGCAGCCAGGCATAGATGCCGGCCGCGGTCTGGCGGATGAGGCCCGCCTGCAGCATCAGCTTGTGGCTGGCGACCTCGGCCCCCGAAGGACTCTCCTTGAGGACGGGCAGGAAGGCACGGGAAAGGCGCAAGGGAAACTCCGGTGTTGGGGCGCGGCGGCGCCCGTTCGCATCGCGCACCGCTCTAGGGCGCGTCTTTGCCACTGGCAATCACCCGCGTGCGGCGCGCAAGCGTTGCAGTTCTGCCACAACGCGACGCCAAAGACACGCGGCACGGCAAATAGGCTCTTAACAAGTGGCCGTTGGAGCGACTAGCAAGGCTCCCGCAGCTGCCGCGAACTCGCTCTTCCGACAGATGCATTGGGGGCTGACGAGCAATCGTCACGCAAGAATCGCCCGGGCACCTCCACTGCCCGGGCGTTTTTTGTGCCTAGTCTCCGCTGCGCTCGCCGGCGATCTCGCGCCCGCCCTGCCTGAGGGTCATCGAGACGGCGCGGCCATCCTCGATCGCGAAGACGAACTCGGCGCCGAATTCCGGCGCGCCCAGTCGGTCGGGCGCATAGGATTTCAGAAATTCGGGCTCCTGCGGGCCGAGACGACCGGTCATCTTCCCGTCGCGCTCGCCGATCGTGAACGGGCCGATCGGCAGCGCATAGGTGCCGACCAGCGCGTCGCGCTGCGGAGCCGAAAGGGCGATCTCGGCGGGCCCCGACGGCACGTCCCCGGTGCGCCGGGACGTTTCGCCTTCGTCGGCGCCTTCGGGATGGAAGACCATGACGGGCGTGCCGTCCTCGGCCTTGGCGAGCGTGAAGAAGCTCATGCTGTCGGACCCGTAGAAATAGAGGCCGTCGCCCGCGTGGAAGACCTCCAGCCGCGGCGAGCCTTCGCGTTGCGTATAGAGCTTGCCGTCCTCGAGAATGAGGTCGCGGGTCCCGCCATCCCACTGGTAACGGCCGATACGGCCGTCGAGCAGGTCGGGATCGAGGCTCGTCACCTCATAGTCCGGGTAGGGCTTGCCGATCGCCAGCGCGGCCAGCCTGCGCATCACGACACCCGTATTGGTCTTGGGACTGTCCGAATTGGCGAGCACCGCCACGAAGAGGTCCTCGTCGGGCATGTAGAGGCTGTTGGTCGAGAATCCGAAGATGCCGCCGCTGTGACCGATGGTCGGCTTGCCCCGCACTTCGCCGTTGGAGAGGCCGAACCCGTAGGGGTCGGTCCGTCCGTCGGGCAGCGTCGTGGGCGCGATCATCTCGGAATAGAGCGCATCGTTCACGATCTTGCCGGAATGCAGCGCGAGCGCCCACTTGGCGAGGTCGCCGACCGTCCCGACAAGCGCCCCCGCGGCATGGGGGACCGACATGTTGATGGTCTTGGCGGGAACGATGTCCTCGCCGATCTTCGTATACCCGCGGGCCATGGTCGGGAAGCGGGCCTCGTAGAGACCGCTGTCGAGCGTTTCGAGACCAAGCGGGCGCGCGATCCGTTCGCGAACCGCCTCGTCCCAGCTGTCACCCGTGACCGCTTCGATGACCGCGCCAAGGAGCACGTAGCCGCTATTGTTGTATTCGAAGCGCTCGCCATTCTTCGCAGGCATCGGCTCGGCCTTGATGACGTCGATCATTTCCGCGGTCGTCAGGGGCCGGTCGGTTTTCGCGACCATGAAGCCCGGGATGGCCGTGTAGCTCATGATTCCCGACGTATGATTGAGCAACTGGCGCACGGTCGCCTCGCCGCCCTCGCCCGGATAGTCAGGCAGATATTCTTTCAGCGGAGCGTCGAGCGACACCTTGCCCTCGGCGATCAGCTGGAGGATCGTCGCGGCGGTGAACTGCTTGGTGATCGAGGCATAGCGGAACACCGTGTCGGGCGTGATCGGCGTCCCGGCCTCGACGTCGGCGAACCCGCGCCCCTCTTCCAGTACGATCTTGCCGTCGTCGACCACGATCACGACTGCGCCGGGTCCCGTCTCGTCGTAGGACTGCTCGATCAGGTCGCGCGCCTGCGCCTCGAAGTCGGCAGGCAACTGCGCGCGCGCTACGCCCGGGGCCGTTACGGCCAGGGCGGTGGCGCAGAGAAGGACGGATTTCATCGGACTGAGCTCCCTGCTGTATTGTAACACCAATACACCAGAGAGGGGTCATTGCAACCCCCCACGACTAAAGGCAGGTTGCCGACGACGGGCAACAAGGGGAACCGCCATGGAATTCTGGTTCGAGACTGGCGATCATTCGATGAGTTCGATGATGGCGCGAACGCTCATCATCATGACCTACGGCATTTTCGTGATCCGGATGTCCGGGCGCCGCGTCTTCGCCAACTGGACGGCGCCCGACATCGTGGTCGCGATCATGTTCGGATCCTCGTGCAGCCGCGCGTTGACGGGCAACGCGCCGCTGCTGCCGACTCTGGCCGCGATGACGCTGCTGCTCGCCTTCCACTGGGCGGTGTCGCATCTCGCGGCCCAATCCGACCTTCTGTCCGACATGCTCGAGGGCAAACCGATCGACCTGCTCGTCGACGGCAAGGTCGACCATGCGCTCAGGCTCAAGCGCGGAATCAGCCGGACGGTCATCGCCGAGGCACTTCACCAGGCGGGGATCGACCATGTCGAGGACGCCGAGCGCATGGTGCTCGAACCCTCGGGCACGATCGCGGTGGTCAAGAAGAAGATCGCGCCGTCCGAATATCTCGAGGCGCGCCGATGATCGAGGAGGCGCTGGTCCTCGTTGCGCGCGTCATCGAGCTCCTTGGCGTCGCGGCGATCGTGGTCGGCATTCCTCTGTCGACTTGGTACGTGCTGCGCGACCTCAATGCCGGAAAGCCGCGCAAGGCTGCGTTCGAGACCTACCGCGCCAATCTGGGCCGCGGCATCCTCCTGGGGCTCGAATTACTGGTCGGCGCGGACATCATCGCCACCATCACCGCGCCGTTGACTTGGGAATCGGTCGGGCTGCTCGGCCTCCTGGTCCTGATCCGGACGTTCCTCAGCTTCAGTCTCGAGACCGAAATCGAGGGCGTGCCCCCTTGGCGCCGCCGCAAGGAAGAGCCTGACGAAGGGCAGGTCCGCTGATCCGGAAGGAAGGGAATGGTAGCGGAGGAGGGACTTGAACCCCCGACACGCGGATTATGATTCCGTGAGAGCGCCTAGGGTTTCCGGTATTTTCCGATGCCATGTTGCTCCTGTGTTGCACGAAATTTCTCAATCAATACCTTAAAGCCTTCATGTCGCAATGGGTCATCGGCCTCCTCGTTGATGAAATCCGCGAGCGTCTTTGTTGTCTGTCCCGTTTCGGCAAAAAGGTGCTCCATCACTCCAACGAAGTGATTATCCATCAACTCGAGTTCCTGTCGAACCAACGCTGCCCCCTCTTTGGTCTGGAGCATTGGAAATCGCGGATACCAAAATTCGTGTACTAGATTATCACGCATGTTCTTTGCGTCAGTTAGGATGACTAAAGTGTCAGCCGAAAGCTTGAGCTTGTCGCAAACCTGCTGCTTAAGTGCCCCGAAAGTTGCCTGGCGTTGCCAGCTAAGTGCCTTTGCAACCGCCGGGTGATCGGCACTTTTCGGACCTGTCTTCAAAGAGTTGACGAGGTGATCCATCAATAGATGGCGGAGATATTCCTCGGCGATAGCAATGGTTATCCAAACGCTTCCGCAGGCGGCGAATACCATCGCTCTGTCATTGTCGTCAGCGCGGGTTAGGCCGCTAGATAAGGTTTGCTGCGGCCTCTCTGGCCAGTTCCTTATCCATGCGGCGATCCGAGATGAGATGCCCATAGGTGTCCAATGTAATTTGGACCGAGCTATGCCCCATCCAAGTTGAAAGCCGCTTTAGGTCGATACCCTGCTTTATCCAGGCGCTTGCAGCGGCGTGGCGAAGCGCGTGCATCCCAAACGGTTTCACAATCCCAGCGTCTTCCTGCGTCGGCTGATATTTCCGCCTCAAAAGATTGCTATGGTGGAGCACGCCACCCTCGCTGTTCGGAAAGGCCAATTCACTATTCGGACAACGTAGCTTCCACGCTTTCAGCTCTTTGACGACGCCAGGAGCGATCGGGATGTCCCGTATGCCAGCGCTCGACTTGGGGAGGCCGAGCATGCCCCACTGGTCGGCCCGCTGCGACACGCTCACCACGCCCCGCTTGAGGTCAATGTCCTGCCAACGGAGCCCGCGAAGCTCGGACGATCGAAGCCCCGTCACAATGGCCGTAAGCAGCATGGGGCGGAAATCGTCATCCGCTGCTTCAAGCATGGCCTTCAGCTGTTCGCGGGTCGGGATTTGAATGCGCGTCTTCTCGCGTGACGGACGAACAACCTTCACACCCTTAGCGACATTCTGTGCGACCAGTCCGCGCCGCTGGGCCTCATTTAGTATGGACGAAAGCCCACGCACGGCCTTGCCCGCCATGGCCCGAGAACGCGTCTCTAGCAGCCTATCCTTGAATGCTTCAACCTTCGGCATGGTAAGTTGTGAAAGCCGCTCATCGCCAATCAACGGGATGATATGGAGGCGCTTCAGTTCCTTGTACTGCTTGATGGTTGATCGCTCGCGCCCATTGGCCTCGGCTGCCTTAATCCAAAGGTCCGCAGCGGCCTTCACGGTGATCGATTGGCTGTCTGGCGTATGGATGCCTTGGCTGACTTCCCAGCTCGCCTTTGTCGCCCAGGCTTCGGCATCCTTCTTGCGGGCGAACTGCTTGGCGCGACGCGTCCCGAACGCGTCGCGATAGTCGACCAGCCAGGCTTGACGAGCCTCGCCTCGACTGTCCATCCAGGTGCGCTTCCTTACTGCAGCCACCACCCGTCCTCTCCTCGCTCGAGAAGCCAAAGACGAAGATCTTCCCGAAATTCCTCGCGAGTTGTGAGATCCAATGACTGTGCGGCTTCCAGAACGTCATCTAAGAGCGCGGAAACGTTGACAGCCGCAAACCTTGGGCCACGCTCCATTCGATCTCCCAGGAAGAAACCGCTCGACGTGGTAACAATTAGCGCTGGAGATCCGCCTTTTCCGAGCGCCCTGTCCAATTCCTGCGGGAACACGATCGCAAATGCCCTATCGTGGAGCTTACGCTTGAAAATGTCGTAGGCGACATTGAAAGCATCGATAGTCTGCTTGGCTGAATATTGCAGGAGGCTGACCGCTCGCTCAGGAGTGATGCCGAACTGAAATAATTCAAACATCAAACCGAGCGCTAGGACTTCGCCTGCGTGATACTTCGCAGGCCGCCCTTTCCCAGTATTTGCCCCAGGCGGGAATCCCATTTTTTGGGCGTGCTGCAGGCGTCCTCTCATTGCGACGCGGTTGGTCTCGGGAAGGCCGTAAATCTTGAGCAAGACACTGAGCAAGTCTCCATGTGCGAGGGGGAAAGACAAAAGCACCTCCAAAAACAGAAGTATGTGTTTATCGCTTGACAGCGCCCGCAGCAAGTGCGATTTGGTGTAACAGAACGTTATGGTTCTGCTACACGGAGGGGTGCATGCTAAAAAACGATTTGATCGCTGGCGCGGAAGCGGCTGCACAAGAATGCGGGCTCAAGCCCCGCGCGATTTATCACATGGTTGAGAATGGCCAGCTGCCCGTCATCCGCATGGGCCGTCGCCTCTACTTCAGGCGCTCGGAGCTAGATGCGGCGTTCCGTTCGTCGGCACAGGATGCGGCCTGATGAACCTACAGCGGCAAGCAGGCCGCAAATAAAATGGTCGCCACGAGGACTGGACCCCTCGGGCGACCGACTTTCCCCACTGCGCTTAACAGGAGAAAAAGCATGGAGCTCTCTAAGCTAGACGCTCGCCAAGAGCAACCGCAGCAACGCGAGCGTGAACGCATCGACCAGGTTCTCAAAGTCGATCGCTGGCAGACCGCGAAGGCGGCTTTCGAACTCGCCCAGTCGATCCATGATGCGGAAACTGACGACCACAAGTCAGACATCACTTACGAACTAGTCCTGTCTTCACAACGGGCGATGTTCGAGACCCCTGCCCCCGATGGCGCGGCCCTTTGGTACAAGCTCGACCTTCTGTTCGGTCCGACCGCCATGGCAATGAAGAACCCGGACGAAACACACTGCCCTTCCTGGGCCAAGGAATGGATCGGACCCGCGATCGAAGACGCCAAGCGCTTCTTGGAGGGCCGCTAGATGGCCGCGGTGCGCGAGCCCGGAATCATGGTCGAACGGTTTGGGGGGCTGTGGGCGGTTAGCGTCCGTCCCTGCCCCGACGAACTGCCTTCCATGAAGGGCTTCACCAGCTCGGACGAAGCGGCGGCTTACGCGACAGGCCTGAAGGCGACATACGGCTGGACCATCAAACCCCCAGCGTTCGACCTCAGAGCCTCTGACAAAGCGGCGTAGGCCCATGAGCGGCCTATTCTCCGAATGGCAGCCAAGGTACGCGGAACGGGGAATTGCGACATTCCCCGTCCGCGACAAGCGCCCTGCCGTCAAAGGCTACCTGAAGGTCGGTGCGAACGCGTCCCGTGACTTCGCAGCCAAGTTCTCGAACGAGGACGCTTTCGGCTTCGCGTGCGAGCGAAACGGGATTGCCGTCCTAGATGTCGACACGCCCGATGAAAGGATCCTTGCCGACGCCCTAAGCGAGTATGGCCCCACGCCAATCATCGTCAGAAGCGGCTCGGGCAACTGGCAAGCCTGGTATCGCCGAACCAACGAGGGCCGAAGCATCCGTCCTAGCCCCGACAAGCCTATCGACATCTTAGGCGGCGGGTTTGTGGTCGCCCCGCCCTCTAGGTCCGCGAAGGGCGCATATCGGTTTGAACAAGGGTCGCTGGACGACTTGGCCGATCTGCCACCTATGCAGGCGGTTAGCGCCCTGCCAGTGGCCACTCCCTTTTCAGGCGAACGAATACGAACGGGGCAACGCAACCAAGAACTTTGGCGGCGCTGCATGACACTAGCCGCAGGATGTAGCGACTTTGATGAATTGATGAAGGAGGCCCATACTATGAACGCAGCCCTCTGTTACGAACGCCTACCAGACCTCGAAGTTATGCGCGTCGCAGCTAGCGCTTGGAGCCTTGAGACGACTGGCCAGAATTGGTTCGGTCGGGGTCGCCGTGTCGTCATCGATCACACGGAGGTCGATAACCTTATGGCGAACTTCCCCGACGCCTTCATGCTCCTGACGATTCTGAGGCGGCGACACTACGCCCACCCGACGTTCATGGCCCCCAACGGTATGGCTAGCGAGATGCCTGGAGGCGGGTGGACGCGGAAGCGTTTGGCGGCAGCTAGAAACCAACTGGTCGACATCGGCGAGCTGATCGAGGAGCGCCCCGCTTGTTCCCATCACGGCGCAGCGATCTACTCATTCAAAGGTGGCAAGAAATGACCACCCTATATAACTTACACCCCTCCCCCTCTCCCCCCTTAATACCCCGAGCGGCGATTTTCGGGTCGCGAGATTGGGACGGGTTTTCCCGAACGCTAGCGCCGCGTCTCCTTGCAGACGTTCAATCGATACGCTGGATCGTATTTGCAGTTGCGCCCGCACTCGTACGTCCCGGCGTCAGGATCGCGAAGCGCGCGAACGGCATCGATCGCAGCGGATTGGCACTGCTCAAAATCCTTGAAGCCGATGAGCGTTTGCCACTGCGTCAAATCGTTGGCGTCTGGATAAACGAAGGCGTCCCAGCGATCGGGAGCGAGGGCATCGCAACCGAACAGCGAAATCGCGATTGCGGCGACGATCGCCCGTTGACTGTTCCTCATTTGTTTCCCCATTGGTTGCCGCACCATGAAAGCATTCGGTCGAACCTTTGTCATCATTCGCTTCGATGCGGACGCGACACGCGGGCTCAGGCGCGAACAGGTCGACCACCTCACCTATCACGTGACGAGGCTGCTTACTGGCAACGGAACGGCGGAAAGCGAATGGCACTACCTCGGGTTCTCGATCGAGGTGGAGCCGGACACAGACCAGGGCGACGAAGCCTAGGGCCAGCCCAGCCACCCAGGGGGGCAGTTAGAACCTTCATGCCCGAGACTACAGGACCGACCGTCAACCAAACTTCGCGCATCCACACTTCACACTTCAGGGGGAGTGCATGATGAAGCGACAGGCATGGGACCACGGCGGCAAGAGCCGACATCGCCGGGGCTATGGGCGCGAACACGTGCGCCTTCGCCAGATCCTTTTGGACCAGGAGCCGCTGTGTCGCCACTGCAAGGCCAAGGGACGCACGACGGCAGCCACGATCGCAGATCACGTTGTGAGCTTGGCCAAAGGCGGCGCGGCGCACGACATCACGAACATGCAGCCGCTTTGCCATGACTGCCACCAGCGGAAGACGCTCGAAGAGCAAGGCAAGCGCTATCGCCCACGCACAGGTGAGGATGGCTGGCCAATCGACTGACCGGGGGGGGGATCGGTTCTCTAGGGCCTCGTTCTCAAGGACCGAACGGCACCCTTCGAAGAAACGCTAACACAGGAATTTTTAGAACCCTTTACGCGCGGGCGCACGCGCGCGAGGCAGGATAGGACCGACGATGGACACAGAATTTCAGGACGCAGCCGAACTGCTGCTGAAAGCCCACGAATGGATCGACAACCTCATGGTGGCGGGAATGAGCGAGCGGGCGATAACATCCGCCCTCATGACAGCCTGTACCGAACGGGCGCTTGAAGCAGGCGGAACCGATGCCACGGCGGTCTGGGGGAATGCCGGACAGGGAGAACAGCTCGCGGTCCGGCGAAAGAAATCGGCCGGCGCGAAAAGAGCGTGGGATACAACCGACAAACTTCCAGCCGATTTGGCGGAGGAGGCCGAGCGCCTAAAGGCAGAGATTAGCGAGCGCCCCAACCGACCGATCGCCCGGATTGAAAGCGATGAGGACGGGGGCAGGAAGCTCGCTTTCGGTCAGGACGAGACGCGCGAAGCCCTCAACTCAATAAGGCTCTTCAAGCTGTCGGGCAGCTCGTCCAGCCAGTTCGCAGAGGATCTGATGGTCCGACTTTCGAAGATCATCAAGCCAACTGGTGACGATTCCTATGACTCTATCCGGTTGGGCGGAGCGCTATCGCTGCTTGCGGGCGTCGATCCCGCCAACGAGGTCGAGGCAACGATGGCCCTTCAGATGGTCCAGGCCAGCGATGTGTCGCAGACCTTCCTGCAGCGGGCGGCGGTCGCCCAGTATGTCGACCAGGCCAAAGTCTTCGCGGACCTCGGAATGAAGGCACAGCGGACCTTTGCCCTCCACGCGGAAACCTTGGCGAAGCTTCGCCGTAACGGTGAGCAGGTCGTCAAGCACGTACATGTCAACGAGGGCGGGCAGGCGGTTATCGCTCAGACGGTCAACACCGGGAAGGGGGCTGGGGCATAATGCCGAAAACGCCGATCAACCCCATGAAGGCATGTGGCGCTAAGACGCGATCAGGATCGCCATGCAAGAGGAGCCCCATGCCCAACGGTCGCTGTTATCTACACGGCGGGCCGAGTTCTGGCGCTCCCAAGGGCAACAGAAACGCTTTAAGGCACGGCTTGAAATCGCGGGAGTATCTCGAAGGGCGTAAGCTGATCCGAGCAATGCGGTCGTTCCAACGGGGGCTGTGACGCCTTCGTCCGTTATCGTACGCCCTCCCATGCGACATGGATGTCGGATTAGGGGTGGAAAGCGGACGATCAAAGGATCTCGGGGGCCGTTACGATAACTGGGTTCTGCTCTCAGAGTAGTTACTCGAAGAATGACTGTAGCGTGAAAGCGTGGCGGTGGCTGCAACGTCCATGGTCACGTTTCCCACCGTCCTGACCACATCGGGAATGTTCTCGATTGCGACCAACAAAAGCAGGGGTTCGATAGGAACGCCAGCGGCCATGGCTATGGGAGCGGTCGCTGTCACAAAGCCGATCTGTCCGGGCAAACTGACCGACCCCATGCTCGTGATTACTGCGGCCAATACCGCGGCAACGAGGGCCGGAAAGGCGATTGGTGTCCCCGTCCATGAGGCTACGTACAAGACGACGGCCAAGTTCATTGCAGGTCCAGTGACTCTGAACACGGCGACGGCAACGGGAAGAACGGTTCCGGCGGTGGCGATGGGAATTCCAAGCCTTTCCGCGCCTCGGAGCATGGCAGGCATTGAGGCAAGCGACGATTGCGTGCTCACCGCAACTGCTTGGGCGGGCATTATTGCCTGCGCGAAGCGGGCGAGCGCAAGTCGCGCTCCAAACACCGCCACGAGGTATGCTGATAGGATGATGACGAACCCGACGCTCGATACAATCAACACATAATGTACTAGTGCGCCAAAGGCCGCAGCTCCGGCGCTCGCGCCCAAAACAAAGGCCAAGCCGAAGACGCCAAGAGGTGCCAACCACAAGATCCATTCGATCATGACCAGCATGACCGACGAAAAAGACTCGAAAAACAGAGTTAGCCTTCGACGCTGTCGCTGCGGTATCCGGGTAAGTGCAAAGGCAAATATCGTCGTGAAGAATATCAGCGGTAAGATTGAGTCGTTCGCCGCCGCAGCAATCGGGTTGGTCGGGACGATGGATCGAAGAAATGTCTCGAGCCCGGGAATATGCGAAGGGGCGCTGATTGCAGGGACTGCAGCATTCAATGCATTGATGGCATCACGCCCCAATGGGAAAGCCTTCAAGAGAAAGGGAGTGACGATTGCCGAGATGATAGCCGAAATCATGAGCAGGGTAACAAAAAGCGCAAGAGACATTCCTGCCAAGCGGCTCGTCCGCGCCGCTTCCGCAGTGTTTGCGATGCCTACGACTAGTATCGACACAATCAGTGGAATGATCGTCATGCGCAACATGTCGAGCCATACGCCGCCGACGATTTGCGCAACGCCGGCCGCCGTGCTCGTTCCTCTCCAATCGAGCGACGCGCTGACGATCCCGGCAACAAGACCGGCCGCCAATGCGAAGAGGATACGTTGCGCACCCGACATTCTGACGGTCTGCTTGCAAAACTCGCTGAATACAATGTTCAATGATACGAAGCGGAAGTACTGACGCGCTCAATGGCAAAGCCAAATAAATGCAGCGCCGATTAGGGATGGCAGGCTAGGCCACCGATATGCACTGACCTAAGCGATCTCCTGGCACCGATTTGCTAAGAAATGGCTCCAACGACGGCAATGGGTCGTTGCCAGCCCGGTCGCTTTCGGGGTGGGAAGCGGTCAGTCCGGTTGCCGGGTCAACTGGGGCGTAAGCGGACTAGGAGTCTACCTCCCCACTTCCACTTCCTCGCGCACGTCCGGTCCGACGGGCGCCAACGGCTTTTTGGCTTCCTCGAGCAACTCCGGCGTGAGGTCGGCCGTCCGAGGCGGCATTGTATTGCCGTCGCCCTGCTTGCCGTTCTCCTCGATATCCTCGAGCAGCATCTTCATCTCGGCGATTTCCTTGACCTGCGCTTTGATGATGTTGTCGGCGAGCTTGCGCACGCGCGGGTCGGTGATCGTCGCCTTGCGCGAATTGTTGATGGCGATCGAATGGTGGGGAATCATCGAGCGCATATAGCCTCCATCGCCGATCAGCACCTGCTGACGGTTGACGAACAGAAGCCCAACAAAGGCGATCACAGCGCCCGCCATGACCATCTTCTTGAGGGCGGGATCGCGGTACATGCTCCACATGAAGCCGAGCATGATGATCACCATGGTCGAGCCAGAGACTAAGGAGGCGATGAAGCGATTAAGGCTAAAGGTCAGGTGGTCTGTTTCATAAACCATCTGGTGCATCAGGATGAACATGACGAGCGTGGATGTCGCGATCATTCCCGCGAATTTCATCCACATCTGCTTCTGATCTTTGTGTCCCTCGTGTTCCTTGTCCAACGATCTTCCCCTCTGTTTCCTCGATACTCTCCGTCTTAATGGGTCAGAGCACCGATGGTTTCAGGTCGAGAGAACGCAAGCGGAGCGCATTGGCGATCACTGACACGGAAGACAAACTCATCGCGGCTGCCGCGATCATGGGGCTGAGCAGGAGCCCTAACGCCGGATAGAGTACACCGGCTGCAATGGGCACGCCCGCCGCATTATAGACGAACGCGAAGAACAAGTTTTGGCGGATATTGCGCATCGTCGCTCGGCTGAGGCGATGAGCTTGGGCGAGCCCCGCTAGGTCCCCTTTGACAAGCGTCATGCCCGCGCTCTCGATCGCGACGTCGGTTCCGGTGCCCATGGCGACGCCGACATCCGCTGCGGCGAGGGCCGGAGCATCGTTGATCCCGTCGCCGGCCATTGCCACGCGTCGACCGTCGGCCTTCAGCTCGCCGACGATGCGCTGCTTGTCTTCAGGCGACACGTTGGCGCGGATATCGTCGATGCCAAGCTTCATGCCGACAGCTTGCGCCGTGCCTTCGCTGTCGCCGGTCAACATCACAACGCGGATGCCTGCCCTATGAAGCGCGGCGATAGCGGACGCACTTGTCGGCTTGATGGGGTCCGCAACGGCGATCAGCCCGGCGGGCTTGCCATCGACCGCGACAAACATGACGGTCTGACCTTCGGCGCGGCCTTTTTCGGCTTGTTTCTGAAGCACGGGATCGAAGCTCGCGGCTTCGCGCATCATCTTCTCGTTGCCTATGGCGACACGGCGACCTTCAACCACGGCTTCGACACCCTTGCCGGTGATCGAGGTGAAATCGTCCGCGGGGCCGACGTCGATGCCCTTTGCCTCGGCGCCGCGCACGATGGCTTCTGCCAGCGGATGCTCGCTCGCTTTCTCGGTGGCAGCCGTAAGGCGAAGCAAGGTGGTTTCCTCGATTTCGCCGGTGGCCTTGACGGCGACCAGTTCGGGCTTGCCGGCGGTGAGCGTCCCCGTCTTGTCGACCACCAGCGTGTCGATCTTCTCGAAGGTCTCAAGCGCTTCGGCATTCTTGATCAGGATGCCGTGCTGCGCACCCTTGCCGGTTCCGGTCATGATCGACATCGGCGTTGCCAGGCCCAGCGCACAGGGGCAGGCGATAATCAGCACAGCGACCGCATTGACCAGCCCGTAGGCGAGTGCGGGCTCCGGACCCCAGATCGCCCAGACCGCGAAACTGATCAGCGCAATCGCAACGACCGCTGGCACGAACCATCCTGCCACCTGGTCGGCGAGCCGTTGAATGGGTGCGCGGCTGCGCTGCGCTTCAGCGACCATCTGGACAATCTTGGCGAGCATCGTGTCGCGACCCACGCGATCCGCGCGCATCACGAAACTTCCGGTGCCATTGACGGTCCCACCTGTCACCGCGTCACCGGGGGCCTTGGCAACGGGGATGGGCTCACCTGTAAGCATGGATTCATCGACGGAGCTTTTTCCCTCGATCACTTCGCCGTCGACCGGGACCTTGTCGCCCGGGCGCACGCGAAGCCGGTCGCCGGCGCCGACGAGGTCGAGCGAGACGTCTTCCTCATTCCCGGCATCATCGATCCGACGCGCTGTGGGCGGTGCCAGTGCGAGCAAGGCGCGCAGCGCGCCCGAGGTCGCGCCTCGGGCGCGAAGCTCGAGCACCTGTCCGAGCAGGACGAGCGTGGTAATCACTGCCGCAGCCTCGAAATAGACGTGCACCCGTGCCCCGTGATCGCGGAAACCCGACGGGAAGATGTGCGGCGCGACAGTCGCTACCACGCTGAACCCAAAGGCAACGGCAACACCCAGTCCGATCAGCGTAAACATGTTGAGGTTCATGCCCTTGAGCGAGGCAATCGCCCGAACGAAGAACGGCCAAGCGCCCCACAGCACGACCGGGGTCGCGAGTGCGAACTGAATCCATTGGGCGGTCGCTGGGCCGAACAGGTCGGCAAACGGCCTTCCGGGAAGCATGTCGCCCATCGCATAGAGAAACAGCGGTAGCGACAACGCGGCGCTGACCCAAAAACGGCGCCGCATATCGATCAGTTCGGGGTCGGGACCGTCGTCGAGGCTGACCAATTCAGGTTCCAAAGCCATGCCGCAGATCGGGCAACTACCGGGGCCGACCTGCCGGATTTCGGGATGCATGGGGCAGGTGTAGACCGTACCCTCGGGCATCGCTTTCTCGACCCGATCAGGCTTCAAATAGGTCTCCGGATCGGCATTGAACTTTTCGAGACATCGCGCCGAACAGAAGTAATAGGGATGGCCATCATGCGACGAGACATACGATGTCCCGTCGACAGTCACGGTCATTCCGCAGACCGGATCGGTAGCGGTGCCACCTCCCGTTGCGTGGTCGTGATGCTCGCAATGGCTCATCGCCCATTCTCCCTCTTTCTCTTGCCCCGGTCAGAACCAGGCGCGCACGCCCGCAACAAGACGGGTGACGCTGGAATCTTCGCCTCCCGCGCGGGCGAGATCACCGGTGCGTCCGACCCGCCATTCGTGGGCAACGCCGATGTAGGGTGCGAACTCGCGCGAAAGTTCGTAGCGAAGACGCAAACCTGCCTCGACCACGCTCAGACCACTGCCGATCCCGAGTTCGGGCACATCCTGCGCCGATAATCGAACTTCGGCGCGCGGCTGGAGGATTAGACGCTGGGTGACCCGCTGATCTACTTCGGCTTCGAGTCTGGCGGTGATTTCTCCCTTCGTCGAGAGATACGCTGTCGCATCTACCTCGAACTCGTAGGGTGCCAAACCAAGGATACCAACTGCGAGATAGGTGCGCTCGGGTCCCGTCAGGTCCTGTCGGATGCCAACCTGCGCATCGAAGAAGGCCGCGATCGCATGGCTCCACCGCGCCTCGACGTCAGCGCTTTCGAGCGAACCACCGAACTCGCCTTCGCCCTCGCTTTTGACCCACAGCTTGTCGATGTCGCCGCCATACCAACCCTGCACATCCCAAAGGTGGGATTCATGACGACCGTCGGTGCGTAGCTCGACCCGGTCGGCCATGACCAGCAGGTGCGTGCCGCCATCGGTGTCTTCGATGAGCTCCTCACGCGCTTCGCGCATGGCTTTCTCACCCCAGATCGCAATAGCTGCGCGTGCCGGGCCGCTCCCTGCGGCGGCCGGTGGTCCGGCCAGGGGAATGTTGTCATCGTTGGGCATCGCATGCCCCATCGCCGCATGATCGACCTCCTGCGCATCGCCTTGCAACGCGGCGTGCATGTCATGGTTCATCTGCTGATGGCCGCCATGATCTCTTTCCGGCTTCTCGGTAGGAGGCTCGGCGCTCATCTCGTGGCCCATCGTCGCATGGTCCATCACATCATGGCTCATATCGCCATGGTCCATGGCCTGAGCAGCCGGCGGATCCTCGACCGGCATCTGCGTGCCGGGGCGATGGTCGTGGCTAGTCGGCGGAGTAGGCTGTTCCGCCACCGGAGCATGACCCGCATGAGCGTCATGGTCTTGATGTTCCTGGATCGCGAGCGCGCCGGCCATCACGATCGGAAACAGGATCATGCATCATCTCCCGACGGTGTGGAGACGGTCACGATCTGAAACATCCCCGCATGCATGTGGTAGAGTAGATGACAGTGGAACGCCCAGTCGCCGGGCTCGTCGGCAGTGAGGTCGAATTCGACACTCTTGCCCGGCTGGACCGCGACCGTGTGCTTGAGGGGCTGATGCCCCTCGGGCGCGCCATTGACCAGTTCGAAGAAGTGGCCGTGCAAGTGGATCGGGTGCACCATCATCGTGTCGTTGACCAGCTTCACGCGCACACGCTCGTTGTAGGCGAAGCGGATCGGCTGGTCGGCGACGGCGGAGAACTTCTTGCCGTCGAACGACCACATGTAGCGTTCCATGTTGCCGGTCAGGTGGATTTCCATCCGGCGCGAGGGACGCCGCGGGTCTTTGTTGCGCTTGGCAGCCTTTAGGTCGGCGTAAGTCAGCACGCGATGATCGACTTCGCGCAAGCCCAGACCGGGATCGTCGAAGCCACTTACCGGGTTCATCGCCACCATATCCATGCCGACGCCCGCATCCACGGTCGGGGGTAGCAGCGAGGTGTCGCGCATCTTCATGCCGCCACTCGTGTCCGTGTCGTTGCCGCCGCCCATATCATGACCGGCATGTGCGCCGCCGCCATGAGCCATCGTTCCGTGGCCCATGTCCGTCATGGTCAAAATGGGAGGCGAGCGAAGCGCAGGCACCGCGGCGCGCGCACCCGGTCGGCTCGCTAGCGTCGCAACGCCCATGCCCGAACGGTCCATCGCCTCGGCGACCAGTGTATAGGCATCAATCGCGCCGGGCTCGACGACCACGTCATAGGTCTCGGCAGGGCCGATCTGGAACTCGTCAACTTCCAACGGCGAGACCGGTTGCCCGTCAACATGCACCACCGACATCGGTAAGCCTGGTATCCGCACGTTGAAGAAGGTCATCGCCCCCGCATTGATGAAGCGTAGGCGGACTCGCTCGCCGGGTCGGAAGGCATATTCAAGACCGTCCTTCGGTCCATGACCATTCAACAAGTAAGTGTAGGTCGAGGCAGTGACATCGAGGATGTCGGTCGGCATCATCCGCATGCGCGCCCACTCGCGCCGTTCCTCGTCGGTGAGGGGATAATCGTCGGACCAGGTCCGCTTCTGGTAGTTGAAGTAGCCCTCGGCCTTCTTGAGTTTATCAAAAATGACATGCGGATGCATCGGACTGAATTCACTGAGCACGACGACATAATCGCGCGTCACTTCGATCGAGTCGCCACCCGCAGGATCGACCACGATCGGTCCGTAATGGCCCACCTGCTCCTGCAAGCCCGAATGACTGTGCCACCAGTAGGTGCCACTCTGCCGAACGGGAAATTCGGCGACGAAGGTCTTGCCGGGCTTGATGCCTGGGAAGCTGACACCGGGCACGCCGTCGAGCTGGAACGGCAAGAGCAGTCCATGCCAGTGGATCGAGGTGTCCTCGCCAAGCATGTTGTGGACGGCCAGGCGAACGTCGGTGCCCTCCTGCAGTCGCAACAGGGGGCCGGGGATAGATCCGTTGACCGCCACGGCATGACCTGCCTGGCCGCCGACGGAAAAGCTGGTGTGCTCGACATGCAGGTCGATGGCTGGCCCTCGAGCCTCATCGAAGCCTTTGCGCACATCCTGCGCCATGATTGAGCCGCCTCGTGCCCAGACGGGAAGCGCCAGTCCTGTGGCGCCGAAGCCACCCAGTGCGAGCAAAGAGCGTCTAGAAATGCGAGAATCGATCATCGCGCTTGTGTCTCCTCTGTGCCTCGCATATATACCCCCATAGGGTATTTGCAAGAGGGCCTTTTGACCATGAAAAGCGCGAAAGTCGTCAACCGCCTCAAACGCATTGAGGGACAGGTGCGCGGAATCCAGAAGATGGTGGAGGACGATCGATACTGCATCGACATCCTAACGCAGATCCAAGCGATCAAGGCAGCGATCGGAAAGGTCGAGAGCGAGGTCTTGCGCAATCACGCCCGCCATTGTGTGCGTGATGCAATCGCGAGCGGCGATGAGGACGATCAGGCGACGAAATTCGCTGAGCTGATCGAACTTTTCGAGAAAGTGAAACGCTAGCCCGCATTTAGGCAACTATGAAGATGGGCTTCTACGGAACTGAGAGTCCGCAATTGGGTCGTTAGCGGAAGGTCCGAAAATACGGAAAAAGCCCCACCGTTTCCAGTGAGGGCTTCCTAGTCCCTCCTAGTGGGGCGCGCGGGGCGGGTAAGGCGCGGGGCGACATATTCTAAGCGCCTTCGAGGAGCGCATGCACGTCGTGAATTTCACTTCCTGTGGTGATGCGGAAGATCACCTCGATCGGCTCTCCTGCCTTCTTCGCACCCTTGCGTGTTTCTTTAGGCACATCGTAAACGATCATCCCCCCGGACATTTCGCCAGGGTCGATTGTCGTGGTCCGCATGTTGTCCTTCAATTGCGCGATCCCGGCTGCGTTCTGAGCCGCGAGGCTATCGAACAGCTGCTGGTTTTGGAGGGAAGCCAATTGCTGAGCTGCCTGGGCTTGGCCAGCGTTATACCCCGAGTATGTCGTGAACGAGTTGAACGACGTGCCGCCTACGTTTCCGAAAGTGGTAGCGGTGCCGCTTGAATAGCCCGCGTTAGCCGCGTTCATGCTATTTCCAATCGCTCCCAGCGCGGCCCCCACCGCTGCCCACGTCTGGCGCTTCTTCTCTTCTTTGGCGAGTTGTTCATATGTGACTGCCGGGACAAACTCGGCTCCGTCCAATGAGATCGTAACGTTCTCCGGTCCGACATTGAACGGCTTGCTGCCTGCGTTCATTACGAGGATCTGGAAGCGACCGCGCTTCTTGGTTTTCTCCTCAATCGGCATCATTCGAACTACGGCAGTTTCGCCAAAGCTTTCGATCGCTGCGAGGCCATCAATCATCTTCACACGCTGCCCGCCCTGCGCTTGAAGGCTCAGTTCAAACTTTTGGGCGATGGCCGGACTTGCCAACGCGAGCGACAGTGCGGCGAGATATAATGCGCGATTCGCCATGGTAATTCCCGTCCCTAATCTACGATAAACTAGCGTATCGTTACGCCGGACTAACAGAAAGTAAACGGCAGGCTCGTATTGGCGTGTTAACGGCGTGCCTTCGCACGGCCCACAGCGTTCAACATTTTCGATCGCGTGCCTATGTTGCATCTATGTTGCATGGAGTTGCCGAGACGCTATCGGAAACGGCGGAAAACAAACGAAATCCATTGCAGCACAGCGCAACACTTTTGGCCCGCAAAAGCCGGCGCGCAAGCAAGCCGACTATCTGATATCGTTGCGGAAAGTTTGGTAGCGGAGGAGGGACTCGAACCCCCGACACGCGGATTATGATTCCGCTGCTCTAACCAGCTGAGCTACTCCGCCATTCCAGGCAGTGCGGGGTCAATCGACCCGCTGCGGGGCGTGCCTATAGGGCGCTCCATCGCCCCGGTCAATCGGGAAGGAACCGGTGGCGAGGCGCCACGTTCACGAGGGGACGAACCTCTTGTGAAAAGGGCGTGAGTGATGGAAACCGCAACCCCCATCGACATGCTGTGCCGGATCATCATCCGTGCCCGCGAATACGAAGCGCAGGTCCCCACCAACTATGACGGCGACGAATCGCCCGACAATGTCGACGGCGACGACGACGACGAAGCCTATTCGGTGCTCGACGACGACCTCAACACGTCGGTCGAGGAGGAATTGCAGGGCGCGCTCGACGACCTTGCCGAAGACCAGATCGCCGAAGTGCTGGCCCTGTGCTGGGTCGGGACGGGCGATTATGACGCCAGCGACTGGGACGAAGCGCTTCAGGCTGCGGGCGAGGAACGCCACATCGTCGACCAGCTGATGGAAATGCCGATGCTCGCTTCGGTGCTCGAATCGGGCATGGCCGCCTTCGAACTCGACTGCGACGGGGTCGGCGAACTCACCTGAGGCCGCGCCCGCGGAACGGCCAGCGCCCGAGCGGCTCCCACGGGCCGCCCATGTAGCGATGCAGCGCAAGCCCGGCGATGCCGAGCGGTCGGGGATGGAAGTCGGCCTCCAGCTCGGCCCGCAGCGCTTTCGCCACCGCGGGCTGCACCTTGTTCTGCACGGTGATGTGGGGACGCCAGCCCAGCGCATCCTGCGCCGTCAGCGCGCCGTGGAAATGCTCGGCCAGCAACTGCCTCACTTCCTCCAGGCCTTGCGATTCGACGCGGTAGGCGACCCCCCTTCCCAGCGACATCAGGCCAACGAGGCGCGCCTCGGGCGCGGCATTGTCGCTGGCGAGCCTCGCCAGCAGCCAGCGCACTTCGCTCTCGAGCGAAGGCGCGAGCGCGTGGAACATCGTCAGGTGCGCCTTGAGATGGTTGCGCTCGGGCGGGAAATGCTTGCGCCGCAGCGCGTCGAGCCAGGCAAGGTCGCGCGCCTCGATCATGGCGGTCACGATCAGCGCGCCGCTCATCGTCCCGGGGCTCCTGTCCGCACGGTCATCGCGGCGGGGTAACACGACCCGGTCGCGGCGCCCACCGGCGTGTCAGATCTGGACCTGGCTGCCCAGCTCGACGACACGGTTGGGCGGCAGCTTGAAGAAGGTCATCGCGCTTTCCGAATTGCGCAGCATCCAGGCGAAGAGTTTTTCGCGAGGCCCGGCCATCGCGTTGCTCTTGGACGGTAGCAGCGTCTGCCGGCCGAGGAAGAAGCTGGTGTCCATCATCTTGCAGACCGGTCCGCAGCCCTTGAGGTTGCCGAGCGCGCGCGGGATGTGGACATCCTCCATGAAGCCGTAGCGCAGGATGACGCGGTAGAAGCCGTCCGAGTAGGCGGTGACCTCGGCGCGGTCGTCGTTCGGCCAGTAGGGCTGGTCGGCGATCTTCACGGTGAGCAGGAAGGTGCGTTCGTGCAGCACCTTGTTGTGCTTGATGTTGTGCAGCAGCGAGGGCGGGACGCCGTCGGTCGCGGTCGTCAGGAACACTGCCGTACCGGGCACGCGCGCCGCGCTCTTCGTCGCCGACTTCAGGAACAGGTCGACCGGCAGCACATCCTTCTTCATCCGCTGGATGAGCAGCTTGCGGCCGCGACTCCAGGTGGTCAGCAACGTGAAGGCGATCGCGCCGATCAGCAGCGGGAACCAGCCCCCGTCGGGCACCTTGAGGAGGTTGGCGCCGAAGTAGAGCAGGTCGACCGCGAAGAAGAGCGCAAGGAGCGGCAGCACGTAGCGGCGTTTCCACTTCCACAGGAACAGGAGCACGACGGCAATCAGCACCGTGTCGATCAGCATCGCGCCGGTCACCGCGATCCCGTAGGCCGAGGCGAGGTTCGACGACGAGCGGAAGCTCAGGACGAGCACGATGACCGCCACCAGCAGCACCCAGTTGACGAGCGGGATATAGATCTGCCCGGCGGCTTCCTCGCTGGTATGTTCGATGCGCAGGCGCGGCACGAAGCCCAGCTGGATCGCCTGTTGCGTGACCGAGAAGGCGCCGGTGATGACCGCCTGGCTGGCGATAATCGTCGCGCAGGTCGCCAGGAGCACCAGCGGCAGGCGCAACATGTCGGGGGCAAGATAGAAGAACGGGTTCTGGACGAGCTGGGTGGCCTCGAACCGGTCGTAGCTGAGGATCAGCGCGCCCTGCCCGAGATAATTTAGAAGCAGCGCGGGCATCACGAAGAACAGCCAGCTCACGCGGATCGGGTTGCGCCCGAAATGGCCCATGTCGGCATAGAGCGCCTCGGCGCCCGTCACCGCCAGCACGACCGACCCCAGCGCGAAGAAGGCACGGGTCGGCTCGAGCAGGAAGAAGCGCACCGCATTGTACGGATTGAGCATCTCGTAGAGCACCGGCCAGTGGTCCGGTATGTGGCTGGCGCCCAGCACTGCGAGCGTGACAAAATAGACCAGCATGAAGGGGGCGAAGAAGCGCGCGATGCCCGTCGTCCCGAATTTCTGGATCGAGAAGAGGCCGACGAGGATGGCGACCGCGATCGGGATGACGAAGGACGACAGGCCGGCGTTGACCGTGGTCAGGCCCTCCACCGCCGACAGCACCGAGATCGCCGGGGTGATCATGCTGTCGCCGTAGAACAGGGCGGTCGCGAACACGCCGAGCAGGATGACGCCCTTCGACCATCGGAACGACCCGCCCTCGCGCGTGTAGAGCGCGAGCAGCGCGAGGCTGCCGCCTTCGCCATGATTGTCGGCGCGCATGATGAGCGTGACGTATTTGAGCGTCACGATGATCATCATCGACCAGAAGATGAGGCTGAGCACGCCGTAGACGTGGAGCGAGTCGGGCACCAGCGTGTGATGGCCCGCGAAAGTCTCGCGGAAGGCGTAGATCGGCGAGGTGCCGATATCGCCGAACACGATCCCGACCGCGCCGGCCGCCAGCTTGGCCAGCGATCCTTGATGTCCGCCCGCTTCGTGCGGGGTCTCTGCACTGCTCATCCGGGCGCGAAGGCTCCCTTGCGGCCGCGTGTCGGGCGGTCTGGAGCGCGCGCCCTAGCACCGCTCACGCCGCTTCGCAATCGACGGGACAATCGGGACACGGGGAGCTATAGGGCCGCCGAGTAAACAAGAATCGGAGAGGTTTTCCCATGCGCGTCGGCGTGCCCAAGGAAATCAAGAATCACGAATATCGCGTCGGCCTGACCCCGGCCTCGGTCGCGGAGCTGGTCGCCCACGGTCACGAAGTGTTCGTCGAGACCAAGGCGGGTTGCGGCATCGATTTCGACGACAAGCATTACGAGAAGGTCGGCGCCACGATCCTGCCCGATGCCAAGTCGGTGTTCGAAGCGGCCGACATGATCGTCAAGGTCAAGGAACCGCAGCCCTCCGAGATCGCGATGCTCGAGCCGCGCCACACGCTCTACACCTATCTCCACCTCGCGGCCGACAAGCCGCAGACCGAGGGGCTGATGGCCTCGGGCGCGACCTGCATCGCTTACGAGACAGTGACCAGCCCGGCGGGCACGCTCCCGCTGCTGAAGCCGATGAGCGAAGTCGCGGGCCGCATGTCGGTCCAGGTCGGCGCGCACTATCTCGAGAAGGAACAGGGCGGTCGCGGCGTGCTGCTGGGCGGCGTTCCGGGCGTCAACCCGGCCAAGGTCGCGATCCTGGGCGGCGGCGTCGCGGGCATCAATGCGGCGATGATGGCCACCGGCCAGCGCGCCGACGTCACCATCTACGACATCAACCCCGACCGTCTTGCCGAGCTCGACCTCCACTTCGGCAGCCAGATCAAGACCGCCTACGCCTCGAAGACCGCGATCGCCAACGCGATCCAGGACGCCGAGCTGGTGATCGGCGCGGTGCTCGTTCCGGGCGCCGCGGCGCCCAAGCTCGTCACCCGCGATCAGCTCAAGACCATGAAGCGCGGCAGCGTGCTGGTCGATATCGCGATCGACCAGGGCGGCTGCTTCGAGACCTCGAAGGCGACCACGCATGACGACCCGGTCTACGAAATCGACGGGGTGATCCACTATTGCGTCGCCAACATGCCGGGCGCGGTCGCGCGAACCAGCACCTTCGCGCTCAACAATGCGACGCTGCCGCACGCCATCGCGATCGCCAACAAGGGCGCCGCAAAGGCGATGGCGGACGATCCGCACCTCAAGAACGGGCTCAACGTCTCGGACGGCAAGATCCGGCATGCGGCGGTCGCGGAAGCATTCCCCGACCTCGCCTACGAAGAAGCCTGAGGGGTCAGGAGGCGGCGTCTGCGGGCGCCGCCTCGCCTCCCACGGCCCCGCCCATCGTCACGATCCCCTGCTCGACGAGCGGCCGCCATGAGGCGTCCGAGGGCGCGCTGTCGAGGATCGACTGCCAGTCGGCGATCGCCCCTTCGCGGTCGCCCGTGCGCGCCTTGGCGAGCGCGTAGAAGAAGACCGGCCCCGGCTGGCCCGGCGCCATCGTCACCGCGCGCTCGTAGGCGAGCTGGGCGGCAGGCGTCAGCGTGCGTCCGTGGTCGACCAGCGCATTGCCGAGCCCGGTCCATAACGCGAAGTCGCGCGGATGTTCGCGTACCGCGGACCGCAGCACGCCGACCGCATCGCCGGTCTTGCCGCGTCCGGCGTAGCCTTCGGCGATCGTCATCCAGCGGTCGGCGGTATTGAAGCGCCCGAAAAAAGCCTGCCGCGCGCCAGTCAACGGGAGCGCCGCCTGCTGCTCGGAAGTTGCGGCACGCGGATCGCCCGGAAGTCCCGGCCTGCCGGTAAGCGCGTAGCCGGCCGCGCCGAACGCCATCGCCGCCGCGGCGAGCGTCCACAGGCTGCCGCGCACGCCCGCAATCCGCAATCCGCCTAGCAGGGCGAGCGCGACAAGTCCGAGAAGCAGGAAGCCGGTCATTCGCCTTCCCCCCTCGTCATGCGAAATCGTCCGCGCACCATCCACAGCCCGACGGCGACAAGCGCGAGCGGGGCGATCCACAACGGCCAGCTGAGCGGGTTGGACGTGCGCGGGCGATAGGTCACCCATTCGCCATAGCGCTCGACCAGCCACTCGCGGACCTCGGCCTTGTCCTCGCCCGCCGCGATGCGCGTGCGCACGAGATGGCGCATGTCGCCCGCCATCTCGGCATTGCTGTCCGCGATCGACTGCCCCTCGCACACGAGGCAGCGCAATTCCTGCATCAGCGCGTGCGCCTCGGCCTCTGCGCGCGGATCCTCGAGCTGGCGATTGGCATATTCGGCATCGGGCATCTCGCTGTCGGCCCATGCGGGCGCGGCGAGGAGAAGCAGCGCGAGAAGGAAGCGCCTCATTGCACTGCCTCCCACTGGCGCCGGATCTCGGGCAGGTCGGCGGGGGTCAGCGGCCCCTGGTGGTGATAGGCGATGCGGCCCGAGCCATCGACGATGAAGCTTTCGGGAACGCCCGCCGCGCCGAGCGCGATCATTGCGGCGCTTTCGGGATCGGCGCCGATCGCGCCGAACGGGTCGCCATGCTCGGCGAGGAAATCGACGACATCGTCGGGGCGGTCGCGCACCGCGATCCCGTCGATCGCGAGCCCCTCGCGCGCCAGCGCGTCGAGCAGCGGCGCTTCGGCGATGCACGGCACGCACCAGCTGGCGAAGATGTTGACCATTCGCGGCGCGCCCTTGCCGAGATCGGCACTCGCCAGGCCGGGCTTGCCCGCGACTGCCGGTTCGAGCGCGAAGGTGGGAACCGTGCGCCCGACCAGCTGGCTCGTCACCTTGTCGGTCTCGGGCGCCATCAGCTTCCAGGCGACCAGCCCGACGAAGGCCAGCAGGAGCGCCAGGGGGACGAAGCGCTTCACCATCGCGCGGGCTCCCGGATCGCGCGGGCACGGCGTCCTTCGCGCCACGTCCGCCCGACCAAGGCGAGCAGGCCGCCCAGGGCGATCAGCAATCCGCCCCACCAGATCAGCGTCACGAATGGCTTCCACCACAGGCGCAGCTGCCAGCCCTCGCCCTCGCGACCGTCGCCGAGTACCGCGTAGAGCTGCCCGTCGGCATGGGTCGACAGCGCGGCCTCGCTAGTCACGGTCGGCGGCGAGGCGAACGCCCGCGACTGCGGCCGCAGCACTTCGACACCATCGCCGCGTGAAACGCGCAGCTCGGCCTCGATCGCCGACCAGTTGGGCCCCGCCACCGGCATCACGTCGTGCAGCTCGACCTGCCACGAGCCGACCGCGACGATCTCGCCCGGCTGCGCGCGCACCAGCGTTTCCTTGGTGAAGGCGGCCTCGCTCGCCATACCGGCAAGCGACACGGCGACGCCGAAGTGGGCGACCGCCATGCCCCAGGTCGCCATCGGCACGCGGCCGAGGCGCCGCCCGAACAGGGGCGACAGGCTGGCCACGGCAAGACCCGCCGCGACTGCCATCCCGAAGCAGGCGAACAAGTGCTCCCCGCGCGTGACGATGAGCATCGTCACCAGGCTCGCCGCCGCGATCACGCCGGAGAGAGCCACCGACCGGGGCACGCCGCGCCGATGTCGCCGCCAGCCGAGCAACGGGCCGACGTAGAGCAGCAACCCGAGCAGCAGCGCGAGCGGCCCGACGACCGTGTTGAAGTAGGGCGGGCCGACCGAGATGCGTTCGTCCAGCGCCTCGGCGGCAAGCGGGTAAAGCGTCCCGATGAAGACCAGCGCGAGGATCACCGAGAGGAGGAGGTTGTTGGCCACCAGCGCGCCCTCGCGGCTGACGAGGTCGAACCGTTCGCCCTCGCGCACGCCGCCGATCTTCCACCCGAACAGCGCCATCGCGCCGCCCACGTAGAGCGCAAGCAAGGCGAGGATGAAGCTGCCGCGCAGCGGGTCGACGGCGAACGCGTGGACCGAGGTGATGATGCCCGAGCGCACGAGAAACGTGCCGACCATCGACATCGAGAAGGCGACCAGCGCGAGCATCATCGTCCACGCCTTGAGCGCACTGCGCGCGGCAAGGACGCTGACGGAGTGGAGCAGCGCTGTCGCGGCGAGCCACGGCATCAGCGAGGCGTTCTCGACCGGGTCCCAGAACCAGTAACCGCCCCAGCCGAGCTCGTAATAGGCCCAGTAGCTGCCCGCCACGATGCCTGCAGTCAGCAAGACCCAGCTGGCGAGCACCCACGGCCGCATGGCGCGGGCCAATGCCGGGCCGACGCGGTCGGTCAGCATCCCCGCGATCGCGATCGAAAAGGCGACCGACAGGCCGACATAACCGAAATAGAGGGTCGGGGGATGGAAGGCGAGGCCCGGATCCTGGAGGACGGGATTGAGCCCCCTTCCCTCGACCGCAGGCGGATTGAGCCTTGCGAACGGGTTCGAGGCGAACAGGAGGAAGGCGAAGAAGCCGAGCCCGATGGCCGCCTGCGTGCCCAATGCGGCGCTCAGGACCGCGCTGTCGAGCCGCCGCGCGAACAGGCCGAGCCCCGCTCCCGAAAGGCTCATCACCATCACCCACAGGAGCATCGAGCCTTCGTGATTACCCCACGTGCCGGCGACCTTGTAGAGCCACGGCTTGGCGCTGGCGCTATGCGCGGCGACCAGTTCGACGCTGAGGTCGGTGCGCCAGAAAAGCAGGATCAGCGACAGGAAGGCGAACAGGGTGAGCGCCCCCTGCGCGACCGCCAGCGCGCGCATCGCCAGCGCCATCGCCCCGTCGTCATCACGCCCGCGCAGGACCGTGATCCCGAGTCCCAGCTGCAGCAGCGCGAGCGCGGCGGCGAGCCACAGCGCGGCATGGCCGATCTCGGCGATCACCGCTCGACGGTCTCCGCCGCGGTCTCGAGATGATCGAGTTCAGGCGGCATGTAGCGCTCGTCATGCTTGGCAAGGATTCGGTCGGCGATGAACACGCCGTCCGGGCCCAGACGTCCCTCGGCGACCACACCGCTGCCCTCGCGGAACAGGTCCGGGAGGATCCCGGCGTGGGTGACCGCGACGGCCTTGTCGCCGTCATGGACCGAAAAACGGACGCTTACGCCGTCGTCGAGCTGCTGGAGCGAACCTTCCTCGACCATGCCGCCGAGCCGGGCGGACTGGCCCGGCTCGAGCTTGCCCGCGACGATCTCCGACGGCGTGACGAAATAGGCGGCGCGATCCTGGAGGCCCCAAAGGGCGAGCAGCGCGGCAAGGCCGAGCGCGACGAGCGCCGCCGAGACGAGCACGAGCCGCTGGTTCTTCGGGCGCATCATCATCGCCGCGTGACCGCCTCTGCGTCCGCCTCGGCGCGCCGCATCGCCACCGCCGACAGGCCGAGCAGCAGCGCGGTCGCGCCCAGCGTCAGCCCGTAGGCCGCGATCACGAAGGCCCAGTGGTTCATGCCGCCTCCGTCGCCTGGCGCTTGAGCCGCATCTCGAGGCGCGTGCGCGCCAGGTCGGCGCGCATCCGCATCAGGACGATCGCGCAAAACAGCAGGGTGAAGCCGAGAACGGTCAGCAGGAGCGGCCACAACAAGGCGGGATCGATAGTCGATTCGCCCCGTACGAGGTCGATCGACTGGCCTTGGTGGAGCGTGTTCCACCACACGACCGAGTAATGGATGATCGGCAGGTTGATCGCGCCCGCGATGGCAAAGATCGCCGCCATCTTCCCCTCTCCCCCGGCCCCGCGCTCGCGCTCGGCCGACGCCAGCGCGACGTAGGCGAGGTAGAGGAAGAACAAGATCAGCATGCTGGTCAGGCGCCCGTCCCATTCCCACCAGGTGCCCCAGGTCGGACGCCCCCAGATCGAGCCGGTGGCGAGGCACAAGGCCGTATAGAGCGCGCCGACCGGTGCGATCGCGCGACCTGCGAGCGTCGCCAGGGGATGGCGCCACACGAGCTGGCTGATCCCCGCGATGGCGAGCCCCGACCAGCCCGCCATGCCGAGCCAGGCGGTGGGCACGTGGATGTAGAGGATGCGCGCGCTGTCGCCCTGCAGATAGTCGGGCGGGGTGACGAACAGCCCGCCGATCACGCCCGCGCCGAGCAGCAGCAGGCCGGGCCACAGCGTCCAACCGGTGAGCGGACGCGCGAGCTTCAGGAACCGGGCGGGATTGGCGAAGCGATGCATCGTGCCAGCGCTCCTAGCCGACCCCTCGGCAGCCTTCAATTGAGGATGGTCAAAAAGAGACCGGGTTCTAGGCGCGACCGATCAGGCGCTTGGCCATCGCGTCGGCGACCGCAGCGGGATCGCGCCCGCTCGCTTCGCTCTCTTCCCAGATCTGGTCGAGACGGCCGGGAATGCCCTCGATGCGCTGGCGCACCAGCTCGGGCCCGCCATCCTTCAGATATTCGGTCGAGACGTTGATGATGCCGCCCGCGTTGATGACATAGTCGGGGGCATAGAGGATGCCGCGCGCATCGAGGCGCTGGCCGTCTTCCTTGTGCGCGAGCTGGTTGTTGGCCGCGCCCGCGATGATCGGCGTGTTGAGCTTGGCGATCGTATCCTCGTTGAGGATCGCGCCGAGCGCGCACGGGCTGACCACGTCGGCTTCGAGGAACAGGATGTCGGCAGGCGCGACGATGGTCGCGCCGGTCTCGCTCGACAGTGCCTCGACGCGGGCGGTGTTGACGTCGGCGATCGACAGGCGCGCGCCTTCCTCGACCGCGTGACGCGCGAGGTGGCTGGCGACGCTGCCCGCGCCCTGGATGGCGATGTGCAGCCCGTCGAGTGTGTCCTTGCCGAGCTTGCGCTTGACCGCCGCCTTGAGGCCGAGGAACACGCCGAGCGCAGTGTGCGGACCCGGATCGCCCCCGACCTGTGCGCCTTCCTCGACCGGAAGGCCCGCGACGAAGTCGGTGTGGTGCGAGATGGCGATCATGTCCTCGACGCTCATGCCGACATCTTCGGCGGTCACGTAGGCACCGCCGAGGCGGTTCACCGCGCGCCCGAAGGCGGCCAGCATCTCGGGAGTCTTGGTCTTGGCTTCGTCGGCGAGGATGACGGTCTTGCCACCGCCCAGCGGCAGGCCGGCCATCGCGTTCTTGTAGCTCATGCCGCGCGACAGGCGCAGCGCGTCGGTAACCGCCGCTTCGTCCTTGGCGTAGTGCCAGAAGCGCGTTCCGCCCGCGGCCGGGCCGAGGTGGGTCGAGTGAAGCGCAATCACGGCGCGAAGGCCGCTCGCCTCGTCGGTGACGAAATGGACCGCCTCGTGCGCGTCGAAATCGTCATAGCCCCAGACAGTGGTCATGCGCCTCGCCCTGTTTCTTTTCAAAAAGATGGGGCGACCGACGGGACTTGAACCCGCGACCCCCGGTACCACAAACCGGTGCTCTAACCAGCTGAGCTACGGTCGCCATGACGCCGCCGCGATGCGGGGCGCGGGCGCTCATTAGGAGCAAGCCGCGCACTTGGCAAGCGGCGCGTATACGAGGGCGATTCGCCCCTGCCCCCGCGCCTTCGCGTCGGATGAAGTTGCGACAAGTCACGGAAAACCGCCAACCGTGAAACACTGTATCAATTCGGGGCAAATAGCTTGGGAATTTTCAATATAGTATGTTAATATGCGTCTTGTCAGAGCCGTTGCGTGACGCTTTTATGAATTGTAGCGTTGCGTGTGCGTAATAGTCTCGACGATGGACAAATGCGACCGGTTCGGCTGTAAGGCCGCCCGTTCCCCCAAGGCTGATTCTTTTATGATGGACTTATTTGATACTCTCACCCGCAGCGGCCTGAGCGAAAAAGCCGCAAAAGCCCTTTCCAAAATTCCGCACAAGCAGGTCCAGGTCGACCCCCGCCGCCCCTTCCGGGAGCCGGGTCACGACCGCGATGAAGTGATCTTCATCCAGACCGGCCTGCTGGCGAAGTACAAGCCCGACGGCAGCGGACGCCGCCAGATCGTGGCCTTGCGCTTCCCTGGCGAAGGGATCCTGCCCGCCAAGGGCAAGGCGCCCTATGGCATCCAGGCGATCACCAAGGCCGACCTGATGGTCGGACAGGCCTCGGACCTCGAGCCGATCCTCGAGGAGTACCCGGAGATCGCGAACTTCTTCTACAAGCTCGCCGAGCGCCAGCAGGCGATCGGGTACGAGTGGCTGGTCAATTGCGGTCGCCGCGATTCGATGGCGCGCGTGGCGCATCTCCTGTGCGAGACGGCCGAGCGCATGAAGGTCGATCCTGCCAAGGAAGCGATGCGCAATCCCTTCACGCAGCAGCAGATCGCCGACATCACCGGCCAGACCTCGGTCAACGTCAACCGCGTGTTCGCCGATCTCGAGCGCCAGGGCGTCATCCGCCGTGACGGTCGCCTCGTGCATTTCGAGGAATTCGACGAACTGCGCCGCATCGCGAGCTTCCAGCCGGATTATCTGAGCTAGGGTTCGCGGAGCCTTTACGGTTCCTGTGCAAGGGCGTCCGCGAAAGCGGGCGCCCTTCTCTTTTGCCCGCGATGACGCAGGCGCCCGTACGGCGCAATACGCGGCGGCACTCGGCATGGGGGATGGGAAATCGGCGGGGCGATGGTGGGCGCGACAGGGATTGAACCTGTGACCCCACCCGTGTGAAGGGTGTGCTCTACCGCTGAGCTACGCGCCCGTAAGGGGATCGGCCCCGCCGGTTCGCAGGGGCCATTAAGCGAGGCGGACAGCCCTGTCCAGCCTCTTTCGCCCTCGTCCGCTCTCTCGCCTGTCGGCTACTTCTGGACCGCGTCCTTGAGCACCTTGCCCGGACGGAATTTCGGTTGGAGGCTGGCCTTGATGTGCATCGGTTCACCGGTGCGCGGATTGCGGCCCGTCGAGGCCTTTCGCTGCGTGACCGAGAAGTTGCCGAACCCGACGAGGCGCACTTCGTCGCCGCGCTTGAGCGTCGAGGTGATGATCTCGAGCATGGTTTCGACCGCCCTCGAGGCGTCGTTGCGGCTGAGGCCGGCGCGATCCGCGATTTCGCCGATGAGCTCCTGCTTGTTCATAGTGCCCTGTCTCCCGTTTGGCGCGGGTCGCCAACAGGAAAGACTCGGCGGCGCGCGCAGGAAAGGACGCCTTTAAGCCAAATCCGGGGCGCAGAGTCAAAGGCGGGACCGAAATAAATCGACCCCGCCCCTAAAAGTCAGTTGCCAATCTGGATCAATGGCGGATCGACGGCTCCTCGCCGGGTGCCGTCGGGACGATCGGCTGGGTCGCCTGTTCGTCCGCATCGGTCCATTCGATCGCCTGCATCGTCTGGGTCAGCGCGTGGGCCAACACCTCGTCGACATGGGCAACCGGAATGATCTCGAGTTCGTCCTTCACGTTGGCCGGAATCTCGACGAGGTCCTTCTCGTTTTCCGCCGGGATCAGAACCGTCTTGATGCCGCCGCGCAGCGCCGCGAGGAGCTTCTCCTTGAGGCCGCCGATCGGCAGCACGCGGCCGCGCAACGTCACTTCGCCGGTCATCGCGATATCGCGCCGCACCGGGATGCCGGTCAGCGTCGAGATCATTGCGGTGACCATGCCGACGCCCGCCGACGGCCCGTCCTTGGGCACCGCGCCCTCGGGCAGGTGGACGTGGATGTCCTTGTGCGCGAAGATCGACGGCTTGACCCCGTAGGAGGGCGAGCGCGCCTTGACGAAGCTCATCGCGGCCTGGATCGATTCCTGCATCACCTCGCCCAGTTTGCCGGTGGTCCTGATCTGGCCCTTGCCGGGCACGGTGACCGCCTCGATCGTGAGGAGTTCGCCGCCGACCTCGGTCCAGGCGAGCCCGGTGACCGCGCCGATCTGGTCCTCTTCCTCGCCCACGCCGTAGCGATATTTCTGGACGCCGAGGAAGTCGCCGACATTCTCTTCGGTCAGGACGACCGTCTCGACTTTCTTCTCGAGGATCTGCCTCAGCGCCTTGCGCGCGACCTTGGCGAGCTCGCGCTCGAGCGTGCGCACGCCCGCCTCGCGCGTGTAGAGGCGGATCATCGCGCGAAGACCCTCGTCGGTGAAGCCGACCTCGCCTTCCTTGAGCCCGTGCGCCTCCAATTGCTTGGGAATGAGGTGGCGCTTGGCGATCTCGACCTTCTCGTCTTCGGTGTAGCCCTCGAGGCGGATGATCTCCATGCGGTCCTTCAAGGGCTGCGGCATGTCGAGGCTGTTCGCGGTGGTCACGAACATCACGTCCGACAGATCGTAGTCGATCTCGAGATAATGGTCGTTGAACTTGGCATTCTGCTCGGGATCGAGCACTTCGAGCAGCGCGCTGGCGGGATCGCCGCGGAAGTCCTGGCCGAGCTTGTCGATTTCGTCGAGCAGGAACAGCGGGTTGTTGGCGCCGGCCTTCTTCAAGTTCGAGATGATCTTGCCCGGCAGGCTGCCGATATAGGTGCGGCGGTGACCGCGAATCTCGGCTTCGTCACGCACCCCGCCCAGCGACTGGCGAACGAATTCGCGTCCCGTCGCGCGCGCGATCGAGCGGCCAAGCGAGGTCTTGCCGACGCCCGGCGGACCGACCAGGCACAGGATCGGGCCCTTCAACTTGTTGGTGCGCGCCTGGACCGCGAGATATTCGACGATCCGCTCCTTGACCTTCTCGAGGCCGTAATGGTCCTCGTCGAGCACCGCCTGCGCCTCGTCGATGTCGCGCTTCACGCGGCTCTTCTTGCCCCACGGCAGTGCCAGCAGCACGTCGAGATAGTTGCGGGCGACCGTTGCCTCGGCGCTCATAGGCGCCATCGCCTTCAATTTCTTGAGCTCGGCCTGTGCGCGTGCCTTGGCTTCCTTGGACAGCTTGGTCTTGCGAATCTTCTGCTGGAGTTCGTGCAGCTCGTCGCCGCCCTCGCCGTCTTCGTTGCCGAGTTCGCGCTGGATCGCCTTCAATTGCTCGTTGAGATAATATTCGCGCTGGGTCTTTTCCATCTGCCGCTTCACGCGGCTGCGGATCTTCTTTTCGACCTGGAGCACGCCCAGTTCGCCCTCCATGAAGGCGAACACCATCTCGAGCCGCTTGACCGGGTCGAGTTCGCCCAGCAGCGCCTGCTTGTCGGCCACCTTGACCGACAGCGACGAGGCGACCGCGTCGGCAAGCACCGAGGCATCCTCGATCTCGCTCAGCTGGACACTGGTCTCGGCAGGCAGCTTCTTGTTGAGCTTGGCATAATTCTCGAACTGGTCGAGTACCGAGCGCATCAGCGCGGCGGTCTCCGGCCCCTCGGCGTCCTTGGCGCCGACCAGCTCGACTTCGGCGGAGGTGTAGCCGTCGGTCTCGCTCAGATTGACGAGACGCGCGCGCTGCGTGCCTTCGACCAGCACGCGCACGGTGCCGTCGGGCAGCTTGAGCATCTGCATCGCGGTGGCGACCACGCCGAGGTCGTACATCGCGTCGCGGTCGGGATCGTCGTCGGCGGGATCGAGCTGGGCGACGAGAAAAAGCTGCTTGTCCTCGGCCATCGCGGCCTCGAGCGCGGCCACGGACTTGTCGCGCCCGACGAAGAGGGGAACGATGCGCTGCGGGAAAACGACGATGTCGCGCAGCGGCAGGATCGGAAGGGTCAGAGTGGTCATCCACCCCATATGGGAGGGGGTGCGCGCCCAAGCAAGCGCAGGGGCCGCCTAGACGGCGAAAAGATGTGGATAGCTGACAGGGATCGCGGGAAGCAGGTTCTGCAGCGCGTGCGCCATCATCGGCATCGCGAGCGCCCAGCCGAGGCTGCGCTGCCGCCACACCACATAGAGCGTCGAGAAGATGAGGAACGGAAACCAGATGGCGAGCCCCCAGGCCGGCGCCATCATCGAGTGGGCGACCCCCCATCCCAGTGCGCTCAGCACGATCGCAAGCGTCGCGGGCAGGAAGCGCGTCAGGATCCACAGGAACAACGCCATGATCAGCGTTTCGGTGACCGGGGCGAAGACGACCAGCAGGAACAGGCCGAGCGCGCCCATCGCCTCGAACTTGGGCGGGGGCGCGGACGGCATCGCCTGCTGCGCCAGCCAGGCCAGCGCAAGGCTGCCTACCAGGGTCACGATCCAGCTGAACAGCAGCGTGCGCAACGGCCGCTCGGGCCGGGCCAGCCAGTCGGGAACGAAGGCGGGAAGATCCGCCCGCGGCGCGGCAGGAAGCTGGGTCGCCACCTAGAAGAGCTTAGGCCGCGTCGCCGCCGGCTGCCGCATCCTCGCCCTTCTTGGCGTAGACGCGCACCGGCTCCTTGCGACCCTCTATGACGTCGGCATCGATATGCACTTCATCGACCCCTTCCATCGAGGGCAGGTCGAACATGGTGTCGAGCAGGATCCCCTCGAGGATCGAACGCAGGCCGCGCGCGCCCGTCTTGCGTTCGATCGCCTTCTTGGCGACCGCAGAGAGCGCGTCGTCGGTGAAGACGAGGTGGACGTCCTCCATCTCGAACAGCTTCTGGTACTGCTTGACCAGCGCGTTCTTCGGCTCCTTGAGGATCTCGACCAGCGCCGCCTCGTCGAGGTCGGTGAGCGTCGCGATCACCGGCATGCGGCCGATGAATTCGGGGATCAGGCCGAACTTCATCAGGTCTTCCGGCTCGGTATGCTTGAGCGTCTCGCCGGTGCGCTTTTCCTCGGGCGCGGCGACATGCGCGCCGAACCCGATCGACTTGCCTTCCATGCGGTCGCCGATGATCTTCTCGAGGCCCGCGAAGGCGCCGCCGCAGATGAACAGGATGTTGGTCGTGTCGACCTGGAGGAATTCCTGCTGCGGATGCTTGCGCCCGCCCTGCGGGGGAACGGAGGCGGTGGTGCCTTCCATCAGCTTGAGGAGCGCCTGCTGGACGCCCTCGCCCGACACGTCGCGGGTGATGGAAGGATTGTCCGACTTGCGGCTGATCTTGTCGATCTCGTCGATGTAGACGATGCCGCGCTGCGCCTTCTCGACATTGTAGTCGGAAGCCTGGAGCAGCTTCAGAATGATGTTCTCGACGTCCTCGCCCACATAACCCGCCTCGGTCAGCGTGGTCGCGTCGGCCATGGTGAAGGGCACGTCGAGGATGCGCGCCAGCGTCTGGGCCAGCAGCGTCTTGCCGCAGCCGGTCGGCCCGACGAGCAGGATGTTCGACTTGGCGAGTTCGACGTCGCCCGTCGACTTGCCGCCATGGTTGAGGCGCTTGTAGTGGTTGTGGACCGCGACCGAGAGCACGCGCTTGGCCTGCTCCTGCCCGATCACGTAGTCGTCGAGGACCTTGTTGATCTCGAGTGGGGTCGGAACGCCGTCACGCGTCTTGATCAGCGACGACTTGGTTTCCTCGCGGATGATGTCGTTGCACAGCTCGACGCATTCGTCGCAGATGAAGACGGTCGGACCGGCAATGAGCTTGCGCACCTCGTGCTGCGACTTGCCGCAGAAGGAGCAGTAGAGCGTGCTCTTGCCGTCACCGTTTCCGCCGGAAAGCTTGGTCATAAAAATCCTTCGTCCTTCATCCGAACGCCGGCGCGAGGCGCAGGGTCCTTCGAGCCCCATGCTAGGGACTATTGTAACCGAGGCAAGCTGTGAGAAGGGTTAACACCCCTCCCCGCCCCTAAATCATTGCTTTTCATATGGATCGCCCGACGCGTTCTGCCAAGTGGCAACCGCGCCGGGCGTCCCGATATCGTACGTTGCGTGGCCTACCGGGCTCAGCTCGGCGTGACGTCGCCCGCATGCGTGCCCTTGTCTTCGCCCGCATCGGGGCGCTTATCGAACACCTGGTCGATGAGGCCCCAGTCCTTGGCCTCGTCGGCTTCCATGAACTTGTCGCGGTCCATCGCCTTCTCGATCTCCTCGATCGGCTGGCCGGTATATTTGGAATAGAGCGCGTTGAGGCGCGAGCGCATGCGCAGGATCTCGCGCGCCTGGATCTCGATGTCCGCCGCCATGCCCTGCGCACCGCCCGAGGGCTGGTGGATCATGATGCGGCTGTTCGACAGCGCCACGCGCATGCCCTTCTCGCCAGCCGACAGCAGGAAACTGCCCATCGAGGCGGCCTGCCCGATGCAGACCGTGCCGACGCGCGGGCGGATGTACTGCATGGTGTCGTGGATCGCGAGGCCCGCGGTCACCACGCCGCCCGGCGAGTTGATGTACATGAAGATGTCCTTCTTCGGGTTCTCGGACTCGAGGAAGAGCAGCTGGGCGGTGATGAGCGAGGCCATGTGGTCCTCGATCGGGCCGGTCACGAAGATGATCCGCTCGCGCAGCAGGCGCGAATAGATGTCGAAGCTGCGCTCGCCGCGATTCGACTGTTCGATGACGATGGGAACGAGGGCGGAAGCGATGTCTTCGTGATCCATGAGGGGTCCTTGTGAAAGTGTCCCGGCCAACATCGGGAAATTTTCGCGCCGTTCAACCCGGCGCGCGGCAAAAATTCAGTTCGAGACGGTTTCGCCGGGCGCGGGCTGGGCGAGATAGGCGAGCCGGCGCACCTCGGTGCGGGCGCGCTTGATCGCCGACAGAGTGAGCCCCGCGAAGAAGGTCAGGATCGCGACGATCGTCATGCCGGTGACCAGCACGGCGGTCGGAAAGCGCGGGACGAGACCGGTCTTGATGAAGGTCACGAAGATCGGCACCGCAAGGATCAGCGCCGCCAGCTGGATGGCCAAGGCCAGCGTCCCGTAGAAGGCGCGCGGTTCTTCGACGCGGAACAGCGTGCCGATCGTCTTGAGGATCCGCCAACCGTCGCGGAAGGTCGACAGCTTGCTCTCCGACCCCTCGGGACGCGCGCCGTAGCGCGTGTCGACCTCGCCGACCGGCATGTTGAGTTCGAGCGCGTGGACGCTCATCTCGGTCTCGGTCTCGAAACCGGCCGAGAGCGCCGGAAAGCTCTTGGCGTAGCGGCGCGAGAAGGCGCGATAGCCCGAGAAGATGTCGGTGAAGCTGCGCCCGAACAGCCAGGCAAGCAGGCCGGTGAACGCGCGGTTGCCCAGAACGTGGCCGCCGCGATAGGCCTCCGCCTCCTCGTGGTGCCGGGTGCCGACGACCATGTCGAGATTCTCGTCCCACAGCTTGGCAACCATCGCGGGCGCGGCCTTGGGATCGTAGGTCATGTCGCCGTCGGCCATCAGGTAGATGTCGGCATCGACGTCGGCGAACATGCGCCGCACGACGTGGCCCTTGCCCTGCAGCATGACCGAACGCACCTCCGCGCCCGCCTGCTTGGCGACCTCGATGGTGCGGTCCGAACTGTTATTGTCGAAGACGTAGATGGTGGCGGCGGGGAGTGCCTCGCGAAAGCCCGCGATCGTCTCGCCGATCGCGGCTTCCTCGTTATAGCAGGGCAGCAGGACTGCTACCCTTGGGCTCCCCCCGCCCGTCACCTTCAGTCGGCCTTGGCAGCGGCCTTCTTGGCCGGCTTCTTGGCAGGCGCATTCTTGGCGGCCGGCTTCTTGGCGGGAGCCGCCTTCTTGGCCGGGGCCTTGTCAGCCGCCTTCTTGGCCGCAGGCTTCTTGACCGGCGCCTTCTTCTCGTCGGCCTTCTTGGCCGCGGGCTTCGCCGCCGCCTTCTTGGCCGGGGCCTTCTTCTTGGCCGGAGCCTTGGCCTTGGCCTTCTCCGCCTCGACGCTGTCCTCGCGCTCGAGATCTTCCTCGAGTTCCTCGCGGGTTACGGTGCGGTCGGTGACTTCGGCCTTGTCGAACAGGAAGTCGACGACCTTGTCCTCGTAGAGCGGAGCGCGCAGCTGGGCCGCGGCCATCGGGTTCTCGCGAAGGTAGGCAAGGAAGCGTTCCTGGTCCTCGGGTCCGTACTGCTGTGCGGCCTGCGCGATCAGGCGGTTCATTTCCTGCTGGCTGACCTCGACGCCGTTCGACTGGCCGATCTCCGAGAGGAGCAGGCCCAGACGCACGCGGCGCTCGGCGATCGACTTGTAGTCGTCCGCGTCGGCCTCGATCTCCTTGAGCGCGGCTTCGGAGTCTTCCTCGTGGCTCGCCTCGTGGCGCAGCTGGTGCATGATGTTCTGGTACTCGGCCTCGACCATGGTCGGCGGGACCTCGAACGCGTGGTCGGCGGCGAGGTGGTCGAGCAGGCGGCGCTTCATGTGCGTGCGCGTGAGGCCGTTAAGTTCCTGCTGCGCCTGGTCGCGGATCAGTTCCTTGAGGTGATTGAGGTCCGCAAGGCCCATCGACTTGGCGAAATCGTCGTCGATCTTGGTCTCGGTCGCGGTCTTCACCTTGGTGACCTTGACGTCGAACGTGGCCGGCTTGCCCTTGAGCGCGTCGACCGGATAGTCGTTCGGGAAGTCGACCTTGACGACCTTCTCGTCGCCGGCCTTGGCGCCTTCGAGCTGGTCCTCGAAGCCCGGGATCAGGCGGCCCGTACCCAGTTCGACTTCCATGTCGCTGCCGGTACCGCCCTCGAAGGCTTCACCGTCGACCTTGCCGACGAAGTCCATGACCACGAGGTCCCCCTTGGCGGCCTTCTTCGTCTTGGGAGCGTCCTTCCAGCTCTTCTGGCCGGCGGCGATCTGCTTCACGCGCTCGTCGACATCCTTCTCGTCGACCTCGACCTGGAGGCGTTCGAGCTTGATGCCGTCCACCGAAGGAGCCTCGATCTGGGGCAGCGCCTCGAGCTTGACCGTGATGACCGCGTCCTTGCCGTGCTCGTAGCCGTCGGCGAGCGAGACTTCGGGCTGGATGGCGGGGCGCACGCCCTGCTCCTTGATCATCTCGTCCACGCTCTTCTGGACGATGTTGTTGAGCGCATCGGCCTGGAGCGCTTCGCCGTGCATCTTGCGGATGAGGTTGGGCGGCACCTTGCCCGGACGGAAGCCCGGCATGCGCACCTGCGGCGCGACGCGCTTGATCTCGTTCTTGACGCGCTCTTCGATGTCCATCGCGGGGATGGTGAGCTCGTAGGTCCGCTGGAGGCCCTTGGTTTCCGTCTCGACGGTCTTCATAATCTGAGGTCTATCCCGTTCGAAAAAATTGTGCCGGGAGCGTCGTTTCGGGCGAGGCGATGGTGCGGGCGAAGGGACTCGAACCCCCACATCTTTCGATACTGGAACCTAAATCCAGCGCGTCTACCAATTCCGCCACGCCCGCGCGGACGCTCCATGAAGGTGCCGCGCCTATAGCAAGTCGACGGGCCAGAGCAAGCCAAGATACGAAAAAGCGCATGCTTTTCGGGGCGATGTGTTGCGCAAGGGAGCCGCACGGCAGGATCGGGCGTTTTCGAATGCATGGCCAGCCGACCCCCAACCAAGCCCCCTGCACCCGATCCGTCCGATCCGCCGCGTCCCGGCGAGGTCCCGCGCCAGCCGGGCCAGCCCGAGCCGCCGCCACCGCCCGATCCCGTCTAGGGGGTGAGCCGCGCGCTTTCGACGATCGCTTCGAAATCGGGCAATGCCTCGCCGAAATAATGCGAGCGTTCGGCATCGAGCAGCACGAGATAGAGGCGTCCGTCGATCTCCGCGCCGACCGCGCGGCCCTGCCGCCACAACTCGTCGCCGTCGAGATGCTCGAAGTCGAACTGGAAGCCGGGAGTGCCCATCCACGTGCGCGGCTTGAGCTCGAGCGTCCTGAAGTCGATCGTCCCGGTGCGGGTGCGGTAGAAGGTCTCGAGCATCGCGGCGACTTCGGGCGCGGTCATCCCCGCCTCGAACGGAGGGACCTGGCGCGTGTCGCGCTTCTGTTGCCAGACAAGGTTCTTGCCGTCCTTGAGCCCGGTGACGAAGGAGAGCGTGTCGAGATAGGGCCCGTTCAGCGTCCAGTCCTCGACCGCGCGCACGTCGGTGAGGATCCGGCTCGACATGCGGCTCCACTCGCGCGGCGGGGTGACGTGCATCCGCCCCGAACCGACATCCTGCTCCTTGACCCGGACCAGCCCGTACCCGCCCGTGCCCAGGCCGCCGCCCGTTCCCGCGCAGGCGGTGAGCGACAAGGCGGCAAGAATCGCGACAAGGAATCGGGTCACAACAGGCCTCCCAGCGTGGCGGCGGCGGGCACCGCGGGGGTCGCGATCATCGAACGGATGAAAGCGGCATCGGGCGCGTCGGGCGCCATCAGCAGGTAATGGGCGAGCGCCTCGCGTGCTTCGGCATCGCGCCCGTCGCGGTGGAGCATCAGCCCGTGCCAGCGCCACGCGTCGGGCGGCGCGTCGGGATAGAGGACGGCGGTCGCATAGCCCTGCGCCGCGCGCTGGCGATCACCGTCGCGCCCGCGCAGGCGCCACACTTCGGCCTCCGCGTAGCGCAGCAGGCCGCTCCATCCGTCCTGGGCGAGCGTGTCGACCACGTACTGGCTTGCGCCCGGGTCGTTCAATTTGACCTGGTCGTCGAGAAACACGCCGCGCCAGCCGCCCAGCGCCTCGGTGTAGCGTTCCTCGTAGGTCCGGTAGTCGGCGCCCTCCACGCGCACCTCCTTGGCCGAGATGGCAAGGTCGGCCATGCGCGCCTTGGGATTGGGGTGGGTCGCGAAGATCGAGAACGGCCGGTCGCGCTTCTTGCCGCGGTAGCTGGCCGAAAGCTCGAGTTCCTCGATCAGCTGCGCCCAGGTCTCGCTCATCGCCATCGGGTCGTAGCCTGCATCGGCAAGCAACTTGACGCCCATCGCGTCGGCTTCCGCCTCGAGCCCGCGGCTGTAGCGTAGCAGCGAGAGGATGGTGCCGAGCTGGGCGAAGTTGACGAGGTCGCCGGTGTAGATGCCCGCCGCGCCGCCCGCCATGCCCGCGCCCATCGCGAGCACTGCGAAAATGTCGCTCTTGCGCTTCATGTCGCGCCACGCGCGGATCTGGTGTTTCCTGAGGAAGTGGGCGCTTTCGTGAGCGATCACGCCCGCCAGCTGCGCCTCGTTCTTCATGCGTAGCAGGAGCCCCGAAAAGACCACCGAGAAGCCGGTCGGGAACATCATCGCGTTAAATTCGGGAATGCGCGCGAGGTAGATGCGCATGTCCTTGGCGGCGGGTCCGCCGACGCGCCCGATAAGGTCGCCGAGATAGGCCTGCAGCGCGGGATCGTCGACGAGGAGGTTCGACCCCGAAATCTCTTCCTCGACCCGTTCGAGCTGCGCCCACAGGCCGATCTCGTCGGTATCGGTCGGGCGGTAGCCGGGGCCAATCAGCGGCGTCATGTCCTGCGGGCGCACCCGCGCCTCGGCGACCCCGGTGGCGAGCGCGGCGGTCCCGGCGGCCGCAGTGCCGAGAAAGGCGCGGCGGGAAAGCGCGCCGCTCATTGGGCGTCCTTGATCGCCTTGCCGGGCTTCATCCGGCCCAGCAGCCGCTCGACCATCTTGGCCGCGCCGTCTTGCGTCCGGATGTCGCCCTGCTGCGAGACGAGGAGGTTGAACCACACGACCTCGCCCGTCTTGAGGTCGACAAGGCTCGCATAGGCCGTCTGGCGCCCGAACCCGACGCCCGGCGCGCAAAAGCCGATGAAGCAGCCGGCGACCCCTGCGACGTTGAGCAGCACCCGGCCCGTCGAGGCGATCGAATCCTCGGCATACATGAAGAGCGCATAGTCGTAGCCGGTCGCCTCGCCAAACGAGACGGCCTGCTGTCCCAGCGTATAGTCGAGCCCCTTCTTGCGCTTGTTGGGGAGCGTGGCGCCCAGATACTTGTGGATCGCGATCGAGTTGCCGACCGCGTTGTGGAGCCGCTCGAGCTGGGCGATCGTGTCGGGATCGACGCCGTCCAGCCCGTCGCGCGTCTCGAGGATCCTGACGTTCCCGCCGCGCGAGCCCTGCTGGGCCTTGAGCGCCTCGATGAGGTGGCCGCGCGCCTGTTCCGTCCAGTCGGCACGCGGTTCGACCAGCCCGCCGGTGCGCAGGCTGCCGACGCTGACGTCGGGGCGCATGACGATCAGGTCGTAGTCGCCCGAGGGCGGCGTGAACTGGAGATCGGCATATTGCTTGGTCTGGACGCAAGCGGACAGGCTGACCGCAAGGACTAGCGCGATACCCAACCGGCGCATGGGACGTCTCCCTGTAACCCGACGGAATGGTGACCCGTCAGGACAAGGGACGCAAGAACGTAGCGCTTAGTTCCCCGGACAGGCTGGGCCGGCCACCGCCACGAGACAGGTGCCGTCGATCTGTGCGGGATCGACCTCGAGCCCGATTGTCGCGGCGAGCGTGGGCATGATGTCGACGGTCATCGCGGGCTCGGCGGACGGATATTCCTCCATCCCCTTGCGCCAGAACAGGATCGGCACGCGGCGGTCATAGTCCCACGCACTGCCATGGGTGGAGATGTAGTAGGTCGTGTCCGCGATGGGCGTGACCTTGGGATCGAGCACGACGACGATGTCGCCCGACCGCCCGGGATAATAGCTCGCCCGCACGCGCTGGAGGGGGCTCCATCCGGACGGGTGGCCGGTCGGCGCAGGCGCCGCGAGGATGGCCTGCGCGTCGTAGGCGTCGAAAACGTCGTCGCTTTGCTTGAGCGCCGCCACCATCGCGGCAATGGCCTTTCCGCGCTGCTCGTCGGTAAGACGCGGATCGGCATAGATCTCGCCGAGGTCGACGAACGGCATGAAGGGCAGGCCGAGATCGGCGGCCACCGTCCGGTTGGCCTCCTGGATCAACGCGGCCGGATCGACGCGGCGTGCCCCGCCCTCGTCGTCGCGTTCGGGAATGTCGAGCCCGCCATGGTCGGCGGTCAGCACGACCTCGTAGTCGATGCCGCTATTGTCGAGGAAGGCCAGGAAATCGCCGATCTGGCGGTCGAGCGCCAGCATCTGGAGGCACATCTCGCCCCCGCCCGGCCCGTATTTGTGGCCGACATAATCGGTCGCCGAGAGCCCCACCGACAGGATGTCGGGCGCCTCGCCTTTGCCCAGCCTCATCTCGCGCACCAAGGCGGCAGCCAAGGCCAACACCGCACCGTCATAGGCAGGCGAGCGCGTGAAGGCCGACATGTCGCCGGCGGGAATCGCGAGCGTTCCGTCCCCGACCGCAGGGCTCCCTCCGGGCACCGCGACCGACGTCATCCGCGCCGCGCAGAGCGGGGGTGCGACGAGCGCGGGCGCGCCTTTCGCGACGAGGTCGAGCGTCGCCTTCGACACGGCCGGCACGCTGGCCGGGACCACGCCGCCGGCAAGGTCGGTCGTGAAGCCACCGCTACCCCAGAACCAGCGCTGGTCGGGGGCGTGTCCGCCCATCATCACTGCCGAACGGTCCTTGCCCGCAACGGCGACGTTACGGCTCGCGGGGTTGGCGGCCTTCATGCGTTCGCCCAGCGTCGGCACGAGAAGGTGCACCGGGGAAACGACGTAGGGCTGGCCATCGTCGGGGGTCTTCGCCTCGTCCTCGGCGCAGTAGACGACCTTGTTCGCCCGCTCGAGCGAAAGGTCGCCCCAGCCGTTCGCCACGACGCCGTTGCGCGAGGGGTGCGCGCCGGTGAGGATCGTCGAATGGCCCGGGCAGGTCTCGGTCGCGGCATGCGCCTGGAACCCGTCGAGATAGGCGACGCCACCCGACAACCGCTTGAGGCCGCCGGTGAAATAGGGCGCGTATTCCTCGAACAGGTCGGAGGACAACTGGTCGACCGAAATGGCGACGAGGAGATCGGGACGCTCGGCGCCCTGCGCGGGCGACACCGCGAGGAGCGGCGCCAGGAGGAACACAAGTTTCTTCATCGACGCCACTCCTTCGGTTTTCTGCTTTCGCCTAGCTGGACAGCTTGGCCTTGAGAATCTCGTTGACGACCTGCGGATTGGCCTTGCCCTGCATCGCCTTCATCGTCTGTCCGACGAAGAAGCCGAACAGCGCTTCCTTGCCGGCCTTGAACTCGGCGACCTTGTCCGCATTGGCTGCGAGCACCTCGTCCACCTTCGCCTCGATCGCGCCGGTGTCGGAAGTCTGCTTCATCCCCTTCTTCTCGACGATGTCGGCGGGCGAGCCGCCTTCGTCGAGATAGAGGTCGAACACTTCCTTGGCCTGGCCCTTCGAGATCTCGCCCTTGGCGACCATGGCGAGGATTTCGGCCGACGCCTCGGGCGTGTTGCGCGGGTCGGCAAAGTCGACGTCCTTGGCGTTAAGAATGCCCGGCAGCACCGAGTTGACCCAGTTGGATGCGTCCTTGGCCTCCGCGCCCGTCGCGAGCAGCCGGTCGAACCAGGCCGCCGTCTCGACTTCCGCGGTCAGCACCGCGGCGTTGTAGGCCGAGATGCCGAGATCCTCGTAGCGCTTGAGCTTGGCATCGGGCAGCTCGGGCAGCGAGGCGCGGCATTCCTCGAGGAACGCGTCGTCGAGCTCGAGCGGGAGCAGGTCCGGATCGGGGAAGTAGCGATAATCGTGAGCGTCTTCCTTCGAGCGCAGCGTGCGCGTCGTGCCCGTATTCGGGTCGAACAGGCGCGTTTCCTGGACGATCGCCTCGCCATTCTCGATCGCTTCGACCTGGCGCTGCGCCTCGTACTCGATGACCTGCATCACGAAACGGACCGAATTGACGTTCTTGGTCTCGGTGCGCGTGCCGAATTCCTCGCCGGGTTTGCGCACGCTGACGTTGACGTCGGCGCGCATCGAGCCTTCTTCCATGTTGCCGTCGCACGAGCCGACGTAGCGCAGGATCGAGCGCAGCTTGCGGATATAGGCCCCGGCTTCGGCGGGTGAGCGCATGTCGGGCTTCGACACGATTTCCATCAGCGCGACGCCCGAGCGGTTGAGGTCGACATAGGACTTGGTCGGGTGCTGGTCGTGCATCAGCTTGCCCGCATCCTGCTCGACGTGGATGCGCTCGACCCCGATCGTCTTGGTCTTGTCCGGGTTCTTCTCGTCCGGGCTGACGGTGATTTCGCCCTCGCCCACCAGCGGGTGGTAGAGCTGCGAGATCTGGTAACCCTGCGGCAGGTCGGCGTAGAAATAATTCTTGCGGTCGAAGCGCGACCATTTGTTGATCTTGGCCTCGATCGCCATGCCGGTGCGCACCGCCTGGCGGATGCATTCGCGGTTGGGCACGGGCAGCATGCCGGGCATGGCGGCATCGACGAGGCTGACCTGCGTGTTGGGCTCGGCCCCGAACGCGGTCGCCGCGCCCGAGAAGAGCTTGGCCTTCGAGACGACCTGCGCATGGACTTCGAGGCCGATCACGACCTCATATTCGCCCTGTTCGCCTTGGATACGATAGTCGCTCACCACCACTTCTCCGGCATATCGATCTTCGGCGCGCGCTCTTCGATCGCGAGCCCCGCGTTGAGCACCGTCTGCTCGTCCATTTCCTTGCCGATGAGGTGCAGCCCCAGTGGGAGCCCCGCATCGTCGAGCCCGCCAGGCACGCTCATCGCGGGAAGGCCCGCCAGCGACGCGGGCACCGCGAACACGTCGTTCAGATACATGGCCAGCGGATCGCTCATCTTCTCGCCCAGCCCGAACGCCGCGCTCGGCGCGGTCGGGGTGAGGATCAGGTCGCACGTCTCGAACGCCTTGCGGAAATCCTCCTTGATCAGCGCGCGCACCTTCTGCGCCTTGGTGAAATAGGCGTCATAGAAGCCCGCCGAGAGCACGTAGGTGCCGATCATGATGCGGCGCTTGACCTCGGCGCCGAACCCGTCGGCGCGGGTCGCCTTGTACATGTCGTGGAGCCCACCGCCCTCGACCATTTCGCGCAGCCCGTACCGCACGCCGTCATAGCGCGCGAGGTTGGACGAGGCTTCGGCCGGCGCGATGATGTAGTAGGTCGGCAGCGCATACTTGGTGTGCGGCAGGCTGATCTCGACCGGCTCGGCGCCCGCATCGCGCAGCCACTCGAGCCCCTGGTCCCACAATTTCTGGATTTCGCCCGGCACGCCGTCGATCCGATATTCCTTGGGAACACCGACCCGCTTGCCCTTGAGATCGCTCGATAATCCCGCTTCCCAGTCGGGAATGGGCGCGTCGATCGAGGTCGAATCCTTGGGATCGAAGCCGGCCATCGCGCCGAGCATGATCGCGCAGTCGCGCACCGTTTTCGCCATCGGCCCCGCCTGGTCGAGCGAGGAGGCGAAGGAGACGATGCCCCAGCGCGAGCAGCGCCCGTAGGTCGGCTTGATCCCGCAAATGCCGGTAAAGGCGGCGGGCTGGCGGATCGAGCCGCCCGTGTCGGTGCCCGTCGCGCCCGGCGCGATCCCGGCGGCGACCGCGGCGGCCGACCCGCCCGAACTTCCGCCCGGGGTCAGCGCGGCGTTGCTGCCCTCGCGACGCCAGGGCGAAATGACGTTGCCGTGCGCGCAGGTCTCGTTCGACGAGCCCATCGCGAACTCGTCCATGTTGAGTTTGCCCAGCATGCCCGCGCCCGCGGCCTTCAAGTTGCCCGACACGGTGCTCTCGTAAGGCGGCTTGAAGTTGGCGAGCATCTTCGAGCCCGCGCTGGTCAGCACGCCTTCGGTCGCGAACAGGTCCTTCATCCCGATCGGGATGCCCGACAACGGCTTCAGGTCGCCCGACGCCTTGGCCGCATCGGCCGCCCTGGCAGCCTCGAGCGCCAGTTCGGGCGTCTTTTCGACATACGCATTGAGCCTGTCGGACGCGGCCACGGCCTCGTTGAAGCCTTCCGCGATCTCGACCGCGGTGAATTCGCCGCTGCGGAAACCGTCGCGCAGTTCGGCGATCGTCTTGTCAGTCAGCCCGCTCACTATTCGATCACCTTCGGGACGGCGAAGAAGCCGTGCTCGGCGTCGGGCGCGTTGGACAGGACCGCGTCGCGGCAATTGCCGTCGGTGACCTCGTCTTCGCGCAGGCGCATCGCCATGTCGACCACGGTCGCCAGCGGCTCGACCCCGTCGGTATCGACTTCGCCGAGCTGTTCGACCCAGCCCAAAATATTGTTGAGTTCTGGAAGCAGTTTCGCAGCTTCCTCGTCGCTCATCGCGATCCGTGCGAGATTCGCGATGTGGCGCACATCATCTAGGGTAACGGACATGGCAGCGCGGCTAGCAGGGCGCGCCCTCGCCTTCAAGCGCGTTGCTTGGGGCAGAGGCCTCGGCTAACGCGCCATCCCATGTGCGCACGCCGTTTCCTGATCCTCGTCGCGATCCTCACCTTCATGGTCGTCGCCGGCGCCTTCGCCATCTTCCAGTTCGGCGACCGCGTGTTGGCGGACATGACCAAGCCCACGGTGCCTTTTGAGGAACCCGCCCCCGAGCCGGAAGGCCGCTACGAGAAGGCCGATGCGTGGCTGGCGCGACCCGACGTGCGCCCCTCGCCCGCCGAATGGCGCCCCCGCTCACCCGATGGCGAAATGCCCCCGCCCGCGACCCTCGCCCCGCGCGGCGCGGCGCTCTTCTACGTGCACCCGACCACCTATCTCGAGCGCGACCGCTGGAACGCGGCGATGCGTCCGGGCGGCGAGGCCGAGGCCCGCGCGACCTTGTTCGTGAAAAGCCAGGCGAGCGCCTTCAACGCCGTCGCCGACATCTACGCGCCGCGCTATCGCCAGGCCGCGTTCGGCGCCTTCCTCGTCGACGGCGAGGATGCCGCACGCGCCACCGATGTGGCCTATCGCGATGTCGCCGAAGCGTTCGACGCCTTCCTCGCCGCCGAGCCCGAGCGTCCGATCATCCTCGCCGGACACAGCCAGGGCTCGCTTCACCTGCTGCGCCTGCTCGACGAGCGCGGCGACGCGCTCAAGGACCGCATCGTTGTCGCCTACATCGTCGGCTGGCCGGTCGACGCGGTCGCCGACCTTCCCGCCACTGGCCTCTCTGTCTGCCGTTCGAGAAACCAGGTCGGCTGCCTGATGAGCTGGCAGAGCTTTGCCGAACCCGCCAACCCCAACCTCGTCGTCAACGCGTGGGCGGGCGAGAAGGGGCTGGCAGGCGGGACGCGCCAGCGCGCCAACATGGTCTGCACCAACCCGCTGACCGGCGGCGCGGAAGGTAGCGCCCCGCCGTCCGCCAATCCGGGACTCCTGCTCCCCGAGGACGGGCTCGGCGATGCGCGGCTCGCCCCCGGCATGGTCGGCGCGCGCTGCCACGACGGCTTCCTGCTCCTGTCGGGCGAGATCCCCGACCTCGGCCGCTACGTGCTGCCGGGCAACAATTACCACGTCTACGACTACGCGCTCTTCTGGCAGGCTGTGCGCGCGGACGTGCAAGGAAGGATGGCGGCATGGACCAGCCGCTGATCACTTCGAGCGCGCCCGAATTCGCCGCCGCGCTGCCCGGCGGCAAGCTGGCCGGGCTCGACGTCGGCACGAAGACAATCGGGCTCGCCATCTGCGACAGCGAATGGACCTTCGCGGGTCCCGTCGAGACGCTCAGGCGCGCCAAGTTCACCCGCGACCTCGAAGGGCTGCGCGCCTTCGTCGAGAAACAGGGTGTCGCGGGCCTCGTCATCGGCCTGCCGCTCAACCTCGACGGCACCGATTCCCCGCGCACCCAGTCGGTCCGCGCCTTCGCGCGCAACTTGCGCCCGCTCGGCCTGCCCATCCTGATGTGGGACGAGCGCTGGTCGACCATGGCGGTCGAGCGCGCGATGGTCGAAGCCGACGTCAGCCGCGCTCGCCGCGCGGAAAAGGTGGACGCGCTCGCCGCGCAACATATCCTGCAGGGCGCTATCGACGCGCTCGTCCAGTGCGACGATCAACAGGAGGACGACTGATGGACCTGATTTCGGTCGACGATCTATCCGACCCGCTGCTCGAGGAGCTGCTCCGCCGCGCGGGCCACTGGGCGACGCACGAGCCCGACGCCGCCACGCGCCACCTGACCGGCCGCCAGGTCGTCACCGCCTTCTTCGAACATTCGACCCGGACGCTGATGAGTTTCGAGATCGCCGCGCGCCGCCTCGGCGGGTCGGTCACGCGCCTGCCGGTCGAGATGAGCTCGGTGGCCAAGGGCGAGACCCTGCGCGACACCGCGCTCACCCTCGACGCGATGGCTCCCGACGCCTTCGTCATCCGCCATCCCGAGCCGGGCGCCGCGCGCGAGGTCGCCGGGTGGATGGCGACCCCCGTCATCAATGCTGGCGACGGCGCTGGCGAGCATCCCAGCCAGGGGCTGCTCGACGTCGCCACCATCCGCCGCCATGTCGGCCATATCGAGGGTCTCGTGGTCGCCATTTGCGGCGACATCCGCCACAGCCGCGTTGCCAATTCGACCGCGAAACTGCTCACCCGCCTGGGCGCCGAAGTCCGCCTTGCGGGCCCCGCCAGGCTGATGCCCGAGGGACATGACGGCCCCGACGGCATCGACGAGGCGATCGGCGGCGCCGATGTCGTGATGATGCTGCGCGTCCAGCGCGAGCGCCTGTCCGAAGACCTGGGCGACGCGCCGGGCGAATATCTCGCCCGCTACGGTCTGACTGGCGAGCGCCTTAGCCTCGCCAAGCCTGACGCCAAGGTGATGCATCCCGGTCCGATGAATCGCGGGGTGGAGATCGAGGACGCCGTTGCCGACGGCGAACGGTCGCTCATCCGCGCCCAGGTCGCGATGGGCGTTGCCACGCGCATGGCAATCCTCGAGATGGTCACCGGTGAGGCGCGCGCGCGATAGGAAAAGGGCGCGGGAGTTTCCCCCCGCGCCCCTGTTCCTCCGGCAATGACGCCTTAGCGCGACGCCATGCTGATCGGCGCGTCGCCGTTCATCTTGCGAACGAAGCAGGTGCCGCCCGAACGCTTCAGGTCCATGCAGAAGTCGCGGGCCTCGGCATCGCTGGTGAAGCCGTGCGCGGCAAGGCGGTAGACGGTCTTGCCGTCGACCGTGGCGCGCGCCGCCATCGGCGCATAGCCCTTGAGGCCGGAATGGTTTGCGACCGCGCGCTGCCAGCCGAGCGACAGGCTGCCGCGCTGCGAATAGGCGCCGATCTGCACGACCGAACGACTGTTACCACCGGCACGCTTGGCTTCCTTGCGGATCGCCTTGGCCGACTGCGTCAGGCGCGTCGCGTCCGACGACAGCGCCGGCTTGGGCGCTTCGACCGTCCTGGCAACTTCGCTCGCCGCCTTGGCGGCCATCGCGACCGGCGAAATGCTCGGCTTGGGCGCTTCCGCGACCGCAGCGGGTGCGGGCGCAGGCGCGGTCTCCACGATCTCGGCGACTTCCTCGGCCTCGGTCAGGTCGACGTCGGTCACCGCGATCTCGTAGCTGGCGTGGCCACCCGCGAGCGTCGTGTTCGACACGCGGATCGGCTCGGGCGCCGGCGCCGGCATCGGCAGCGGTGCAGCCTCGGCGACCTTGGTTGCGACCGGCGCGGGCTGGAAACTGACCGGACCGGCAGCGGGCGCATCGGGCTGCTCGATCTGGGCGAACTGGTTGCCCGCATCTTCGGCGAGCGCGAGACGCACCGGCTGGCCCGGATCGACCGCGGCCGGCTGGATGCCGGTGATCGAGGCGATCTTGTGCGAGGGATGCTCCGCCTTCGCGAGCTGCATCCAGCCCTGAAGGCGCGCATCGAGCTGGAAGGCCGGAACGTCCTGCGAAGCGATCAGGCGGGCGGCCTGCCAGTCGCCGCCCAGAGCATGGGCGAGCGCGAGATTCTGGCGAACGCGGCCGTCCGCCCCCGGGCGGCGCGCCGCCTCGTCGAGCAGGGCGATCGCCTGTTGCGTATGACCCGCCAGTGCAAGCGCGAGACCGCGATCTGCCGGATCGAGCATGTCGCGTGCCCCGTTGAGCATCATCGCGGCACCTTCGCTGCGGCCCTGGGCGATCAGCACCAGCGCGCGCTTGAGCGCGACCTGCGGCTGCACCGGTACGAGGCGCAGCGAATCGCGATAGGCCGCATCCGCCGAAGCGAAGCGACCGGCCGCGAAATAGGCATTGCCGAGCAGCGCGCGGAAACCCGCATCGTTGGGGCTGTTGCCGACGGCACGCTCGGCGAACTCGATCGCCGTGGCGGTATCGCCGTTGATCAGCGCGGCCTGTGCGCGCGTCGCGACGCCGATATTCTTCTCGTCGACCTTGCCGCCGAAAATCGACGCGCTGCGGGTGTCGCCGCCGCCGGCACAGGCCGTCAGGGCCCCGGCCAGGGCGATCGCGCTGATGGCGCTTCCCAGATGGCGTTTGAACATATCCCGTTCCCCTTCCTCAGTCCCCTCATTGGCGCCTGCTTCCCTCAGGCGCGTTTTTTCGCCTCCGGTGCCTTCTCGGCGAGCTGGTCGAGTTCGGGCATGGACTCGAGCAGCGCATCGAGCGCTTCGGTGACAAATTTCTGGGCCGACTGGCCGCTCACGGCACAGGCCAGGCGCAGTTTCAGATGGCGCTGCTTGTCGAGGCGCAGTGTGAACGCCGCCTTGCCCTTGGCACCAGGCGCCGAACGCGGCGTCGCGGCGCGCCGCGACGCGGGCGCGGCCGGTTTCGGCGCGGCAGCCGCGATCGGCGTGACGGTGGCGACCGGTTCGCTCGGCTCGACGAGCGTCGGTTCGGGCAGCTGAACCTCCTCCTCGTCCTCGGCCGTCGGCTCGGGCAGTGCCATCATCTTCTTGGGAGCGATATCGGCGACGGTGCGCTTGAGCGGCACGTCGTCTCCGGCCTCGGAGTCGTGACGGCCCATGCCGAGATCGATCTTGACCTCGTCGCTGTCGTCGTAGAGCTCGGCCGTATCGTCGTAGATGTCGGCGCTGTCGTCATGCTCGTCGCCTTCGGCGATCCCGAAGCGTTCCTCGATCTCGGCATGCTGGTCGTGGACCGGCGATGCGGGCGTCAGGCCCGACAGCGGGTTGCGCTTGGGCGCGCTTTCGATTTCCTCGCCGAACGCGTCGTGGCCCTCGTCGACCGGCTCGCCCTCGTGGGGCTTGGGCGGATCGAAGCCCATGTCGTTCCAGCCGAGGTCGTCGAGCCCTGCGCCCATCTGGCCGAAGCCCTGGGGACGCATGGCGGGACGCGCGGCACCCTTGCGGGCGAGCAGCCCGGAAGAAAGCGATGCGAATGCCTTGGGTTCGCTCATGGTGGGTGAGCCTCCTTACTGGCCGACCACGCGGCGGCCGAAGCCACCGACGGGACGCGGAGTGATCGCGGGCGCCGCGTTGGGCGCGGCGAACACGGTGCGACGGAAATTCTTCTCGAGACGGTCGGAGATGTAGCCCCACAGCTCGGTGATTTCCGCGGCCGAACGGCCTTCGGGGTCCACTTCCATGACCGTGCGGCCGTCGATCATCGAGGCCGCGAAATCGGTGCGGTGGTGGATGGTGACCGGGGCGACGGTGCCGTGCTGCGAGAGCGCGACCGCCGCTTCGTAGGTGATCTTCGCCTTGGGCGTCGCCGCGTTGACGACGAAGATGAGCGGCTTGCCGGCGCGGTCGCACAGGTCGACCGTGGCGCCAACGGCGCGAAGGTCGTGCGGCGACGGACGCGTCGGAATGACGATCAGTTCGGCCACCGCGATGACCGATTGGATCGCCATGGTGATGGCGGGCGGCGTATCGATGACCGCGAGCTTGAAGCCCTGCTGGCGCAGCACTTCGAGGTCGGAGGCGAGCCTCGCCACCGTAGTCTGCGCGAAGGCGGGCATTTCGTCTTCACGCTCGTTCCACCAGTCCGCGAGGCTTCCCTGCGGGTCGATATCGATCAGGCAGACCGGACCGGCCCCGGCCCGCTGCGCCTGCACCGCCAGATGACCGGACAGGGTCGTCTTGCCGGACCCGCCTTTCTGCGATGCCATTGCCAGAACGCGCATTATCTTCCCCTCGCCGAATGGACGTTTGAGTTCGCATGCCACCTGACACCCAAGCGCCTAAAATCTGGTTAACGCCGACACGACTTTGATCCGGCTTTGAGCGGGGCGCGGTGCGCGCTAAGGTTGGAGAAAGGTAGTTTCGACTAGGAACGCTCGTATGCGTCACATCTTTACCATGGGCACGGCCGCGCTTGCGCTGGTCATGGCCGCCCCCGCAGCCGCGACCGGCGTCAAGCAGGGCATCGATGCCTGGACATCGGGCAATTTCGCGCAGGCCGTGTCGATCTGGCGCCCGCTCGCCGAGAAGGGCGACGCCGACGCCCGCTTCAATCTCGGCCAGGCCTACCGCCTCGGACGCGGGGTCGAGACCGACCTCGGCGAAGCGCAGCGCCTGTTCGAGGCGGCGGCCCGCGACGGGCACCTCGACGCGCAGGCCGTGCTGGGGCTGATGCTGTTCAACAATGGCGACCGCCAGGCCGCGCTGCGCTGGCTGGGGCGCGCCGCCCGGCGCGGCGAGCCGCGCGCGCTCCTCGTCTACGGCACCGCGCTCTACAATGGCGAGGACGTGCCGCGCGACGTCGTGCGCGCCTACGCCTATGTCAGCCGCGCCGCCGCGCAGGGCCTCGCCCCCGCCAAGACCACGCTTGCCGAGATGGACAAGCTGCTGCCGCTCGAGACGCGCAAGGCGGGGGTCGATCTCGCGCGCGATCTCGTCGCCGACGCGCTCGGCAAGGACGAGGTCGACGAGGCGCCGACCAAGGTGGCCGAGGCGGCGAAACCGAAGCCCGCGCCGCCGTCTCCCGCGCCCAGGGCGACGCCCGCCCCGGCACCGAAACCCGCTCCCGCTTCCAAGCCGGCCCCGAAGCCGGCCCCTGCCCCCAGTCCTGCCCCCGCCGCGGTCACCGGCTGGAAGATCCAGCTCGGCGCCTTCTCGCAGCGCACGTCCGCGGAAGGGCTCTATGCCAAGGTCAAGGGCAATGCGGCGCTATCGGGAACCCGCATGATCCTCGAGCCGGCGGGCAAGGTCACGCGCCTCCAGGTCGGCCCGTTCGCGGACCGAGCCGCCGCCGCGCGCGCCTGCGCGGCGATGGAAAAGGCCGGACAGGCCTGTTTCCCGGTCGCGCCCTAGCCCTTGAGGCCGAACGCGTAGAGCAGGCTGCCCAGCGGATGATGGTCAAGCCGCGCGTCGGCCGCTGCGGCCACCACGGGCTTGGCGCGATAGGCGATCCCCAGTCCCGCCGCTTCGAGCATCGCCAGGTCGTTGGCCCCGTCGCCGATCGCGACACTGTGCGCGAGCGCCTCGCCCGCCTCCTCGCGCAGCACCGCTTCCTTCCTCGCGCGCCCGACGATGTCGCCGACCACGTCGCCGGTCAGGCGCCCGCCCTCGACCGCCAGCACGTTGGCGACGACCCGGTCGAAGCCCAATAGATCGGCGATCGGCTGCGCAAAGGCGGTAAACCCGCCCGAGACCAGCACGCAGCGCGCGCCTGCCGCCTTGAGCCCCGCGACCAGTTCCGCCGCCCCCGGATTGGGCCGGATCCGCTCGGCCAGGCAAGTCGCGATCGCGTCTTCGCGGAGCCCCTCGAGCAGCGCCAGCCGGGCGCGCAGCGCGCCTTCGAAATCGAGTTCGCCCTGCATCGCGCGCTCGGTGATGTCGGCGACCTTTTCGCCGACGCCTGCCATGTCGGCCAGCTCGTCGATGCACTCCTGCCCGATCATGGTCGAATCCATGTCGGCGACGAACAGGGCGGGCGGGCGGCGCCCTTCGCGCTGGACGATGAGGTCCGCACCCTCGATTGCGCCGAGCGCGTCGCGCAGCTCGTGCGGGGCCTCGGCCAGCGTCGACAGGTCCGCCGCCTCGCCCGAGAGCGCGCGAATGCCCCTGAGCCCGATCCCCGCGCGGGCCAGGCGCCGTTCGGCTTCGGCAAGGCTTTCCTCGAGCCTTTCGGCTGCTATCAGCGTGGCAATGGTCACCGCTCGTCCTTCCCTCGCCCTCATTGCGGGCCCGACCGCCAGCGGCAAGTCGGCGCTGGCACTCGCCCTTGCCAAGCGCAAGGACGGGGTGGTCGTCAATGCCGACAGTGCGCAGCTCTACGCCGACATCGACATCGTCGCCGCGCGCCCCAGCCCCGACGAGCTCGCCGCCGCGCCTCACCGGCTCTACGGCGTACGTGATGGCGCCTTGCCCTGTTCGGCGGCCGAATGGGCCGAGATGGCGAAGGCGGAAATCGCCGCCGTCCACGCGGAAGAAAAGCTCCCGATCCTCGTCGGCGGCACCGGCCTCTACATCCGCACGCTGCTCGACGGCATCGCCCCCGTACCCGCCATCGATCCCGGGATTCGCGAAACGATCCGCGCCGCACCGGTCGACGAGAATTATCGCGCGCTCACGAGTGAGGACCCCGAAGCTGCCGGGCGCTTCAATGCCGCCGACACCACTCGCGTCGCGCGCGCGCTCGAAGTCGTCCGCTCGACCGGAAAGCCCCTCTCCTACTGGCAGGAACACAAGGTCGGCGGCATCGGCGAGAAGGTCGTATTGGCCCCGCTGATCCTCCTGCCCCCGCGCGACTGGCTCGCCGACCGCTGCGAAGCGCGTTTTCGCCAAATGATCGATGAAGGCGCGGTCGAGGAAGTCGAGCGACTGGTCGCCCGCGACCTCAATCCAGACCTTCCCGTGATGCGCGCTATCGGGGTGCGCGAGCTTACCGATCATGCCGCGGGACTCACGACGCGCGAGGACGCGATCGCGCGCGGCGTCGCCGCCACGCGCCAATATGCCAAGCGCCAATACACTTGGTTCCGCCGCCAGCCGCCCGACGACTGGCCGCGCTTCGAGACCCCGCTCGATGCGCACGGCGCGCTCGACGAGGCCGTGGCGCTGATCGAGCAGGCATTGTAGGGCCTGTCTTCATGGACATCCTGCGCGACGCCGATATCGATCCTGCCCCGCTCGACGGCCGCAAGGTCGCGGTCCTCGGCTACGGCAACCAGGGCCGCGCGCAGGCGCTCAACTTGCGCGACAGCGGCATCGACGTGGTCGTCGGGCTGCGCGAGGACAGCGCCAGCTTCGCCCGATGCGCCCACGACGGCATCCCCGCCGCCCCGCTTGCCGAGGCCGCCGACGGCGCCGCGCTCGCCATGTTGCTCGTCCCCGATGAAGTCATGACGTCGGCATATGGCGCGATCGAACACGCCCTGCCGCAAGGGGCGGCGCTGGGCTTCTCCCACGGCCTCGCCATCCATTTCGGCTTTATCGACCCACGCGAGGATCTCGACCTATTGATGGTCGCGCCCAAGGGCCCGGGCACCGCGCTGCGCTCGCTCTACCTCGAGGGCCGCGGCATGCCCGCATTGTGGGCCGTCGCCGCCGACCGCACCGGCAACGCCGCCGCCATCGCCCACGCCTACGGCAAGGCGATCGGCTGCGCGCGCGCGGGCCTCATCCACTCCACTTTCGCCGAAGAATGCGAAGCCGACCTGTTCAACGAGCAGGCGGTCGTGTGGGGCGGCGTTCCGGCGCTCCTGCTGGCAGGCTACGAGACGCTGGTCGAGGCGGGTTTCAGCGAGGAAGTCGCCTATTACGAGTGCGTCAAGGAACTGAAATTGCTGGCCGACCTCGTCGATGAACGCGGCATCGCAGGGATGCGCGAGGCGATCAGCAACACCGCCGAACTGGGCGCGGTCGTCGGCGGGCCGAAAATCGTCACCGACGAGGTGCGTGCCACCATGCGCGCCATCCTCGCCTCGGTGCGCGAGGGCGAGTTCGCCAGCCAGCTCAAGCAGGAGGAGGCGGAGGCCTATCCGCTCCTCAAGGCTGCCCGCGATAAGGCGCGTGCGCACCCGAGCGAACGGGCGCGCAAGATCATCGAAAAGCTCTCGAAAAAGGGCTGAAGCCTCAGCCGACCTCGCTCATTTCGACACGCGGGCGGTCCCCGACCGAGGCGCGTTCGAGATAGGCGCGATGGAGCATCCGGTGCGCGTGGCGTGCGTGCGGGTCGCCGGCATGCTGCGCGGCCTCCATCTCCTCGGCGGCGCGGCGGGCGAAATAGGTGCGGTCCTTGTCGGCCATGACATACCTCCCCAACGGAAGGCGCTCTTCTATCACAGTCGGCGGCAAATGTCTCGCAGGCGCTACGACCTGATCGGTCAGGCAGCGTGGAGCCGCGCGAAGCCCTCCATCTCGGCACGCAGCATCCGGTCGTCGACACCTTCGAGCGCGGCCGCCACTGCCTCGGGGAGCAACTGGGCGTTGGCGCCGCCCAGATCGATACCGCCCGGCGCGCGCGCGAACGCCATGTCCCAGTCGCCGAATGAGCGCTCCTCGACCTCGCGCCGCGACAGGAGCACGAGGGCATGGTGACGCGGATCGCGCTGGATCCGCGCGAAGACGCGCTCGACATCCACCGCCTCGCCCTCGAGCATCTGCAGGAACCGTCTTCCCGCGGCGATCAGCAGGCCGGTCACTTCGTCACGTCGATTGTTGATCCTCGCCTCGCCGAGCAGCACGGTCAGCGCCGCATCGTCCATCGGTACGCGAGCGGTCGAGATATACAGAAGCTGGAGCATGCGCCCTCCCCGTCGTTGGAGACACAGCCATGCCGCAAGCCACCTCGCCAAATTTTCAACCAAGCCTCCGATATGGAGCGATTGGCCCGATCAATGCCGCCCGAACAGTTTCTCGATGTCGCCATGGGCAAGCTTCACCCAGGTCGGGCGGCCGTGATTGCAGCTGCCCGAGTGGGGCGTCGCCTCCATCTCGCGGAGCAGCGCATTCATCTCCGCCACCGACAGGATGCGGCCCGCGCGCACCGATCCGTGGCAGGCCATGGTGCCGGCGACATGATCGAGCCGGTCGCGCAGGCTCACCGCCTCGCCCCATTCGGCCAGTTCGGCGGCAAGATCCTCGAGCAGTCCCTTGGCATCGACCTTCTGGCCGAGCGGCGCGGGCAATGCACGCACCAGCATCGCCCCCTCGCCGAAACGTTCCAATTCGAGCCCGAACTTGAGGAGGTCGTCCACTGCCGCTTCGAGGCGGTCGCACTGCGGCTCGTCCATCTCGATCACCTCGGGCATCAGCAGCGCCTGGCGCGCCACCGCGCCGTCGCCCGCCGCGCGGCGCATCCGTTCGAGCACCAGCCGCTCGTGCGCGGCATGCTGGTCGACGATGACCAGCCCGTCCTCGGCCTCGGCGACGATATAGGTCGCCGCGACCTGCCCGCGCGCCGCGCCGAGCGGATATTGGGTCGAGCCCGTCCCGCCCTCCGCCGTGCCTGGTCGATAGGAAGTCGCCGGTTCGGCGCGCGCCAGCGGTGGCGGCGCATAGGTCGCTGCCTGTTCCCACACGCTCGCCTGGACCGGGCGCGCGCTGTCGTCCTGCGGCATCAGCGGTGGGGGCATTGCGGCCCCTTCGCCCACCGGCTCGACCGTCCAGTTGGCAGGCTGCGCATGCTGTTCGCGCGCCGCGCTCTTGTGCCCCGCTTCCTCGAGCGCGTGGCGGATGCCGCCGACGATCAGGCCGCGCACCGCCTGCGCGTCGCGAAAGCGCACCTCGGTCTTGGCCGGGTGGACGTTGATGTCGACCGCCTCGCCCGGCAGGTCGAGGAACAGGGCCACGACCGGGTGCCGGTCGCGCGGCAGCATGTCGCGATACGCTCCGCGCAGCGCCCCGGTCAGCAGCCGGTCCTTCACCGGCCGTCCGTTGACGAACAGATATTGCTGGTCGGCCATGCCCCGATTGAAGGTCGGCACGCTGACCACGCCGGTCAGCGCCAGGTCGGCGCGTCCGGTATCGATCCCGAGCCCGTGGGTGCGCAGTTCCGGGCTGAGCAAGGCCGCGACGCGCGCGGGCGCCTCCTGCGGCTGGACTTCGATCGTGCGGCGGCCGTCGTTCTCGAGCGTGAAGGCGACGTCGGGCCGCGCCATCGCCAGCCTTCGCACGCAGTCGAGGCAGGCGGCATATTCGCTCCGCGGGGTGCGAAGGAACTTGCGGCGCGCGGGCACCTTGTCGAACAGGCCCTCGACCAGCACGCGCGTGCCCGGCGGCAGCGCGGCCGGCCCCTCGGCGACCATCGCGCCATGGTCGATCTCGATCCGCCATCCGTCCGCCCCGCGCGGGCGACTGTCGAGCGTCAGGCGCGACACGCTTGCGATCGAAGGAAGCGCCTCGCCGCGAAAGCCGAAACTCTCGACCAGTTCGATGGCATCGTCGGGCAGCTTGCTGGTCGCATGGCGTTCGAGCGCGAGCTTCATTTCCTCGGGCGCCATCCCGCACCCGTCGTCGATGACCTCGACCCGGTCGAGCCCGCCCGCCGACAGGCGCACGGAAACACTTGTCGCACCGGCATCGAGCGCGTTTTCGACGAGCTCCTTGAGCGCGCTCGCGGGACGCTCGACCACCTCGCCCGCAGCGATTCGATTGATCAGCGTGTCGGGCAGTCTTCTTATTGACATCGGCAGGCGTTTCTTCCACTGGAAGAACCCTCGATAAGAGCAAGATTTTCCAAGGAATTCATGCTTCTTTCATCGAAATTGGATTAATCGGCGTTTACAGGCCGGATGGGCCTGGAAACTTCACCATAGCAGCAAAGCGAGACACGCCACCATGTTCTGGACGCGTTGGTTTAAATGGATGAGCCATGACATGGCCATCGACCTCGGTACCGCCAATACCCTCGTCTATGTCCGCGGTCGCGGGATCGTCCTCAACGAACCGTCCGTGGTGGCGATCGAGACCGTCAACGGCATCAAGAAGGTCAAGGCGGTCGGCGACGACGCCAAGCTGATGATGGGCAAGACCCCCGACCAGATCGAGGCGATCCGCCCGCTGCGCGACGGCGTCATCGCCGACATCGACGTGGCCGAGGAGATGATCAAGCACTTCATCACCAAGGTGCATGGCGGTCGCATGTCGAGCTGGCGCTTCCCGGAAATCGTAATCTGCGTGCCTTCTGGCTCGACCAGTGTCGAGAAGCGCGCGATCCGCGACGCCGCCTCGAACGCGGGCGCCTCGTCGGTGTACCTGATCGAGGAGCCGATGGCGGCCGCGATCGGTGCCGACATGCCGGTCACCGAACCGGTCGGCTCGATGGTCGTCGACATCGGCGGCGGCACGACCGAAGTCGCCGTCCTCTCGCTGCGCGGCCTCGCCTATACCACCTCGGTGCGCGTCGGCGGCGACAAGATGGACGAAGCGATTTCCTCCTACGTGCGCCGCAACCACAACCTCCTGATCGGCGAAGCCACTGCGGAGCGGATCAAGAAGGAAGTCGGCATCGCCAAGCCGCCCTTGGACGGCATCGGCGAGACGGTCCACATCAAGGGCCGCGACCTCGTCAACGGCGTGCCCAAGGAAATCTCGATCAACCAGGGCCAGATCGCCGAAGCACTGTCCGAACCGGTGGGGACGATCGTCGAGGGCGTGCGCATCGCGCTCGAGAACACCGCTCCCGAACTGGCCGCCGACATCTGCGACCAGGGCATCGTGCTCACGGGCGGCGGCGCGCTGCTCGAAGGGCTCGACGAGGTGCTGCGCGACGAGACCGGCCTGCCGGTCACCGTCGCCGAGGATCCGCTCACCTGCGTCGCGATCGGCACCGGCCGCGCGCTCGAGGAAGAGCAGTTCCGCGGCGTCCTCCTGACCGTCTGAGGAGAGCCTGATGGCGCCGCCGATTCTCCGGCGCCCGGGCTGGTCGCGGCGGGCGCAGTACAGCCTGTTCTTCGGGTTCGTCGCGGTCGTGGCGGGGCTGGTGCTCGGCCTCGTCCTCCTGACAATCTCGCTCGTCGCGCCGCGCACCTATGACGGGCTGCGCGGCGCGGCGCTCGACGCCACCGCGCCCATCGCAGAAGGCGGCACCGCGGTCGTCGCCACCGTGCGCGGCGTCGCCACCGGGGCCGGCGACTATTGGGACGCGGCCAACCAGAATGCCGCCCTTCGCGCCGAGCGCGACCGGCTGCGCCGTCACCTCATCCGCGCGGCGGCGATCGAGCAGGAAAACCGCAAGCTCAAGGCGGCCCTCGACCTGTCGGAGGAATTGTCTGACGCGGTCGCTTCGGGCCGCCTGATCGGTTCGTCCAAGGATAGCCCGCGTCGCTACGCGATCCTGTCCGCCGGCTCGAGCGACGGGGTCGCTCGCGGCATGCCGGTGCGCGCCGCCGATGGCCTCATCGGGCGCGTCGTGGAAACCGGCCGCACCGCCAGCCGCATCCTCCTCATCTCCGACCGCTCGAACATCGTGCCCGCACAGATCCTGCGCACCGGCGTTCCGGTGATCGCCACCGGGCGCGGCGACGAGGGCGTCGACCTGCGTCCGCTCGAAGTCGGCCGCAACCCGTTCGAGAAAGGCGACATCATCGTCACGTCGGGCACTGGCGGACTCTATCCGCCGCTGGTCCCGATCGCCCGCGTCGTGCGGCTCGACGACGATGGCGCGATCGCGTTGCCGCTCGCCAGTCCCGAACTGTCGGGCTTCGCGATCGTCCAGCCCCCCTACGAGCCGGCTGCGCTGGATCAGGCCGGCGAAGAAGCCGGGGCCGACTGATGGTTCGTGACGCGCTTCGCCCGTCACCCAGGCTCCGTCGGGGCCCGCGCAAGCATGCCAATCTCTATCCGCCGGTCTCGATCGGCCTCGCCATCCTCGCAGGCGCGCTCCCGGCGATGAGCCTGTCGGGCTGGTGGCCCGATATCGGCTTCCTGTTCCTCGTCGCCTGGCGGCTGCAGCGATCCGACGCGTTTCCGGGCTGGTGGGCGATGCTCTTCGGACTTGCCGCCGATCTCGTCCTGCGTCACCCGATCGGCCTGTCGGTGGTGACCTACTGCCTCGCCATGCTGATCGCGGACATCGTCGACTACCGCGTGCGCTGGCGCGACTACTGGACCGACTGGGCCGCCGCCGGGGTGATGATCGCGATCGCCGAACTCTTCCAGTGGGAAGTCGCGCGCCTCGCTGGGGCGGGCATGCCGATCTCGGCGACCGGTGCACCGGTTCTCATCGCGATTCTCGCCTATCCGCTGGTCGCCAGTTTCGTGATGCTGCTCGACCGGTTTAGGCTGCGCTCATGAAACGCCGGCCCCTGCGCATCACCAAGACGATGCAGCGCCAGACCTTCTCGCGCCGCATGATGCTCGTGGGCGGGATCCAGGCCACGTTCGGGGGCCTGCTCGTCGCCCGGCTCGGCTACCTGTCGGTCAGCCAGAACCAGTATTATCGCACGCTCGCCGAGGACAATCGCGTACAGATGATCATCGTGCCGCCGCGGCGCGGCTGGATCGTCGATCGCCACGGCAAGCCGATCGCGATCAACCGCTCCGACTTCCGCGTCGATTTCATCCCCGACCAGGCCCCCGAGGACCAGATCGACACCATCCTCGACAAGGTAGGCGCGCTGCTCGAGCTCGATCCCGACACGATGGAGCGGATCCGCGCCGAGGTCGCTTCCAAGACCGGCTACCAGCCCGTCCAGCTCGCCGAGAACGTACCCTTCGACCGCTATGCCGCCGTCACCGTACGCCTGCCCGAGCTGCCCGGCGTCCAGCCGATGCGCGGCTTCTCGCGCTACTACCCGGCCGGCCCAGCGGTCGGCCACCTCGTCGGCTATGTCGGCGCGGCCAGCCGCGAGGAATATGTCGCCGAGGAGAAGAACCCGCTGCTTGTCACGCCGGGGTTCAAGATTGGCAAGGAAGGGCTCGAGGAAGTGCTCGAGCAGGACCTGCGCGGCCAGCCCGGAGGACAGCGGGTCGAGGTCACCGCGCGCGGCAAGCTGGTGCGAGAACTCGAACCCAAGCCCGACCGTTCGGGCGAGACCGTCCAGCTCGCGCTCGACGCGGGGCTGCACGAATATGCCGCGCGCCGCATGGGGCTCGAATCGGGCGCGTGCGTGGTGCTCGACTGCCTGACGGGCGAGATCCTGTGCATCGCCTCGATGCCGGCCTACGACCCCAACAGCTTCTCCGACGGGATCGGCCGGACCGAGTGGCGCCTCTTGACCGAGAACGAGCGTCGCCCGCTGGTCAACAAGACGCTGAACGCGCTCTACCCGCCGGGTTCGACGGTCAAGCCGATGGTCGCACTTGCGCTCCAGAAGCATGGCGTCGATCCGACCGAACGGGTGAATTGTCCGGGCGGCTACCAGCTCGGCAACCGCTTCTTCCGCTGTCTCGGGCGGCACGGGCCGGTCGATATGAACCGCGCCATCGCCAAGAGCTGCAACACCTATTTCTATTCGATGGGTCACCGCGTCGGGTACGAGAATATCGCCCCGATGGCGCACTATCTGGGGCTGGGCGAAACGTTCGACCTGCCGGTGGTCAGCCAATCCTACGGAACGGTGCCCGATCCCGACTGGAAATTGCGCAAATTCGACCAGAAATGGACCTCGGCCGACACGCTCAACGCGTCGATCGGACAGGGCTACATGATCCTCAATCCCATCCAGCTTGCCGTGATGGCGGGGCGGATCGCCTCGGGCCGGCTGATCCAGCCCAAGCTCATCGGCGTCCATCCCAAGCCCGCTCCCTTGCTCGACATTCCCAAGGAGCATCTCGACGTCGTGCGCGGCGGGATGTGGCAGGTCGTCAACGGCGACGGGACGGCCGGCGCCTCGCGCCTGCCCTTCCCCGACATCCAAATGGGCGGCAAGACCGGGACCGCGCAGGTGCGCCGCATCTCCGGCGGGCAGCGCGGACAGGGCGGCGAATGGAAATATCGCGACCACGGCCTGTTCGTCGGCTTCGCGCCCGTCTCCTCGCCCCGCTTCTCCGTCTCGGTCGTGATCGAGCACGGCATGGGCGGCAGCCGCGCCGCGGCGCCGGTCGCGCGCGACGTGCTCACCTATCTGTTCGACCGCGAACTCGCGATGCGCAATCTGGAGGCGATGGAAGCGAACTGGGGCGGCTCCCTCGCCGAGCGGACGGAACAGTTCCAGCGCCAGGTGCTGGCGGTGTCGGAGGCGAACGCGTAATGCTGCTGTCCTCGGTCGTCCCGCGGCCGCTCGCCCTCCTCCCCTGGAAAGTCATCCTGCTGGTGCTCGCCATCGGCGGCATGGGCATCGCGACGCTCTATTCGACAGCGGGCGGCTCGGTCGAGCCGTGGGCGCTGCGCCAGGGCCTCATCTTCATCACCGTGCTGCTCGCCGCGATCGGCATGAGCTACATGCCCGAGCGCTGGATCAAGACCCTGACCCCGCTCGCCTATGCCGGCGTGTTCCTGCTTCTCATCCTCGTCGAAGCGATGGGACATATCGGCAAGGGCGCGCAGCGCTGGATCGACCTCGGCTTCATGAAGCTCCAGCCGTCCGAGTTCATGAAACCGGTGATCGTGCTCGTGCTCGCCCGATTCTACGAACTCCTGCCCTTGGGAGACCTCAGGAAATTGCGGGCGTTGTGGCCGGCCGCCTTGCTCGTCGGCGCGCCCGTCGGGCTCATCCTCCTCCAGCCCGATCTCGGCACCGCGCTTGCCGTCCTGTTCGCCGCGGTAGTCGTGATGTTCATGGCCGGCTTGCCGCTCTGGTATTTCGTGGGTGGCGGTCTTGCGGTCCTCGCCGCCCTGCCGCTCGCCTACGCCTTCATGCACGACTACCAGCGCCGCCGCGTCCTCATCTTCCTCGACCCCGAGGCCGATCCGCTGGGCGCCGGCTATCACGTCAGCCAGTCGAAGATCGCGATCGGGTCGGGCGGCACGTGGGGCAAGGGCTATCTCAACGGATCGCAGAGCCACCTCCAGTATCTCCCCGAGGGCCATACCGACTTCATCTTCTCCGCGATGGTCGAGGAATGGGGTCTCGTCGGCGGCACCGTGCTGATCCTGGCCTTTGCCGGACTGATCGCCTGGGGATTAAACGTCGCGCGCAAGGCTCATTCCCGTTTCGGCAAGCTGGCCGCGGTGGGACTGACGTCGAACATCTTCTTCTACGTGGGCGTCAACCTGATGATGGTGATGGGCATGGCGCCGGTGGTCGGCATCCCGCTGCCACTGGTCAGCTTCGGCGGTTCGGCGGTGATGACGGTGATGCTGTCGATCGGCGTCCTGATGTCGTTCGACCGCCAGATCCGCCTTGCCCCGCGACGTCCGGCGCAAACCGATTGAAATTTCCTGTTGCAAGGGTGACGGAGCGCTGTTAGAGGCCCGCCCGCACCGCAGGAAACGAAACGCGTTTCCGTGCATTGCCTACAGTGTGGACGCATAGCTCAGTTGGTAGAGCAGCTGACTCTTAATCAGCGGGTCCTAGGTTCGAGCCCTAGTGCGTCCACCATTTTTCCCAGATAGTTACGCCACGTTGTTGAGGTCAGCCCTCAACATTATGCCCTGCTGTCCACCGACAGGAAGGCGCGCTTCTTGCCCTTGAGGCGTACCGCGGTCAGCGCGCCGCCCGCATAGCACCCCGTGTCGATCCCGATCCGGTGCGGCTCGTCGGCATGGGAATCGTGGATCGTGTGGCCGTGGACGATGACCTTGCCGTGGTAGCGGCGGCTCGAGATGAAATCGTCGCGGATCCACAGGAGGTCGCGCGGATCCTGCGCGTCGAGGTCCACGCCGGGCCGCACGCCTGCATGCACGAACAGATAGTCGTCGATCTCGAGCTTCAGGCGCAGCCCGCGCAGGAAGTCGAGATGGGCCTCTGGCAGGGTGTCGCGAATGATCTCGGCGAGATTGCCGCCCTTCTTGAGCAGCTTCTTGCGCTTGAGGCCGTAGCTCTCGAGTGTCTCGAACCCACCGAATCCGAGCCAGTTCGCGCCGGTTGCCGCGCCATAATCGGTGATCGCGAGGAGCGAGCTTTCGTGGTTGCCCATCAGGAAATGATGCCGGTCGCAGGGAAGGTCGCGCGCGACGAGCCTGTCGAGCACGCCCGCGCTGTCGGGGCCGCGGTCGATATAGTCGCCCAGAAAGACGAGATGCGTCTCTGCATCGCGCCGTTCGGCATCCTTGCCGATCTTGCCGAGAAGACGGCCGAGTTCCTCGTGATGGCCGTGAATGTCGCCGATCGCATAGACCACGCGGCCTTTGGCGACGCGTGCGGGGTCGGCGGGCGCTTCGCCCTTCTTCTTCCCCGTCTTCTGCTTGATCCATGCGAGCGCCATGTCCGCAGCATCGCTGATCGCGCGCAGGTTTCAAGCCAAAGTCGCGTTCCAAACTCCCCACTCGCGGAACATGTTATGAAAAAAAACTTTCAAGCTGCTGATATAAGGCATCTTCCCTCGAGTATAATGCTTTTCTGCCAAGATTGACCTAACTCAGAGGAATACCTAACGCTGTGCACCGCATTTCTGAACAGCTTTGAATTGCGCAGGGGGACAATGGGAAAAGTCTACGTAGTCGACGACAATAAGAACTTTCGCAATTCAATCGCAATGCTTCTGTCAGCTTACGGACATTCAGTTCGGCAATATGAGGATGGCCGCTCGTTCCTTGATGAAATGGACACGTTAGAGCGAGGGGTCGCCATGGTGGATCTTCGGATGCCAAAGATGAGTGGCTTTGAGGTGCTCTCGCAAATGAGTCTGTGTTCGACAAAGCATGTGACGCTTGCGATGTCGGCAATCGGCGGCGCCGATACGAGACGCCGCGTATCGAGGCTTGGTGCCAAGTTCTTCCCGAAACCTTTTGACGAAGCTGAAGTGCTAGAGTTCTTAGATATGGTCTTCAACTAACAGAGCTGATTTGCCAGAACTTTATCTCCGTTCTGGATTCTTCATTAGCTGTTTGGATAAAGTGCCCGTCTAGACATATGGGTGCAACGCGAGGACATCCCCCGTTGCGTGTTTTCACTGGTCCGAAAACAGTGGCCCCCGCCGAAAAGCGGAGGCCATATTCAGTTCAAACGCCCAAAATTCCTTATCGGTTTGATACCTCGAGACGACCATAATGAGCTGGAGCTGCCTGTAGTGTGAAGCAAATTGTAGCCCCCTCCTCGGGCCGCCCAATCCAAATTTCTCCGCCAAGCGCCTCAACTACCGTCTTCGTAATAGCCATCCCCAATCCCAAGCCGTCACGTTTATTCGACGCAAAAAGGGCAAAAGGGTCACCACCAATATCGACACCTGGACCATTATCTTTGACGGTCACCTGTATCATCCCCCCAATAACCGGTTCCGCCCTGACGAAGATTTCGCATCGTACGTCCGAACCGCTCGCTTCAATGCTGTTCTTGAACAGATTGAAGAAAACTTGCTTTGCCTGCGACAGGGACCCTCGCGCAAACTGGGAATGCCGATCATTTTCAAAATGAATCTTAAACTGCTTGGCGCCATAGAAATTGCCCAACAATTCTTTCGTTCGGACAACGGCTTCTCCAATTTCGAACGTCTCATCGGCATCGCCCCAGCTTTGCAACTCGGATCTAGCGTTTGACACAATTTCAGACATGAAGCGCAGCTGAGAATGGGATTGCTCACAAAGCGTCAGGGCTCTCTCGGTCTCTCCATCTCTTAATACCTTATTCGCTGCAGTCAGGAGCGCTCGCGCCGCACTCAATGGCTGACTGAGTTCATGAGCTATCGTGGCTGCAAGTGCACTCATGGCATCAAGACGCGACAGTACAGAAAGCCTCGCTCGCAAAGCGCCAATTTTGCGCTCTCTCGTAATGTCTCGGTCGATCGCGCCCAGCATGACAACTTGACCCGAGGATGAGTATTGTGGACCCACAACAATCTCACGGACAGACTGTTCATGACCCGGCCGGCTCAAAGTCAATTCAAAACTTCTCGGATGACCAAACGTCATCACTTCGTACAGCTCTTTGCGAAGAAGGTGCTTTGATTCATCGTCAAGCGAAGATGAGAATTTATCAATGCTGACTTCGACATCATCCCTAAGACCATAAGCATCCTTCAACGACTCGGAGATTGTGAAAGTCTGACTTTCCACGTCGAATTCCCAATCGCCAATTCCTCCAAGTCTCTGAGAGTCTTGTAGCCTCTTCAGGCTTTTTGATAGCAGCCTTAGATGAAGACGTTGCTGCCGTAACACTCGAACTACCACCCATAACGCAACGACGATAATTAGGAGCGCAATAGCCAACATGATCCAATGGAATCTTGATTGTGCACGAGCTTCCTCATTAACACGGTCAATTTCCAACCCACTGGTTGCGAAGACAGCGTAATCTTCTATTCTACGGTGGGAAAATACGGACTGTTCGCCTGTTAGGCCGTTTGCGCCCTCATAGGTTCCGTCAGGCTCTTTTTGCTGCTGCTCCATGACAAGAGCGCCGCTCAGATCTTCTCCCGTGCTAATCTGATCGAAAGTTCGACGAGCCCGAGTTATGCCGTCTAACCCAATGAGCGAAATTAAGTCGCCCCGAGCGAACTCGGTTTCATCCGCAAAACGCAAGAAATAGTCTGGACGCACCACTAAAATAACGCGCGGTTGGCTGCGCCCTGCAGTGCCTTTATTTGCTGAGAAAAAGAGGACCTTCTTGCCATCGATCGTCTCGAACGGCGGCGACAAAAACCCACTATGCGATAGAACGTATCTTTCAATTTTATCAGTTTGGGATCGGCTGAATGAGACTTCTTGCCCAAAAGAAATCTGTCCAGAACGCTCTCTTATGACCCCAATTATATCGTCGTCCGCCTCCTTGAGAAGGCTGGAGGAATTGGACCTCTCAAGATAGGCAATTTCAGCTTCTAGATTATCAAAGCCGAGCTGGACGAATTTTTCAAACATGGCGACGCGGAATTGATTCCGTTCAATGGCATCGCTAAGTATCGCCGACCTGATTGAATTGACCTGTCCGGACACCGCGAAGACAATTAACCCTATCGCGATTAAGGCTCCCAAGATCGCCAGCCACTGCGACCAGTCGCTCCAAATCTTGTCAGCGTCGACAGCCCGCTGTTCTACCATTTCGGTCGTCAACTAGATGCTCCGTCCCGCACGAATTTCGGCAGGGCAAAGTGCGCTTCTGAAGGAAATTACCTAGACCCGTTTCCTATGCCAGGCGCCCTCACCTTCCGATAGTCGTTCATTCCGAGCAATAACAACATGGAGGCGAACAGCCTCTCGGTCCAGTGCCAATTCAAATTCGTTGCAGTTACGTCGATTTAACGTCTCAGCAGGCGATGCTTCAGGTCTTCACGGCCAATTTCTCTAATTGCTCCGATCTTGTTCTCGGCCTTAGCTACATGGGCCAGGTGCTCGAGATTCTGCATCACTATATCGATGTCTTGGAGTTGCCTCGCATGCCGTACGACCAGGATGGGGTCGCACGATAGGACGTTGCCCAAATTTTCGAGACGACGCTGAATGTAGATTAGCTCTTCTGACAGCCTTGAAGGCCAGTCGATGGAAGTTTCTGTCGCCTCCGCCACTTCCGTCTGAGTGGATCCACCAAGGCGCACGAGCTGAACGTAATTGTCCACACGACTTTGCCTCAAACCGGCAGCTGCATCGAGTCTCTCGATGTCCTCATCGGAATTAAACTTGATGCCAGCTCTGCCACCACAACTCCAAACAAGGACACCATCTTTTTCCTCGGATGCGTACGTGAGGCGCGCAGCTGAATTCTTCGCTGGAAGGCCTCCGCCTTCAAGGAGTGCACCACCGGCGGAAATATTCCGCACTCAAACATCATGCATTCGACCGCCCTTCTCGACCAGCCTGCCGGCGAAAAACGAATTCTTTCTCGCTGAAGTTCGCATTTCGTTGAATGACATCGGTCTGGTCCTAGTTTGTTTCAGGTAGGCAAGTTCCGTTATATATGAAGCGAATTAAGGGAGCGCTCTCGTTGTACCCATTCTGAATATAGCGTTGAGAATGCGCCACTCTACAGTTCTGCACGGAGGTGCATATCGTCACAGAGCGGCCCAATGGTCCGGATATTCCGCGGAAGAGTATAGACGCCCTTTCTGAAATAATCTCGAATAGTCGCGAGGAGATTTGCCGGTTCGATCCTCGTTCATATCCGAGTTCGAGACTGGCGACGACGTTCGCGCCGATTGTGAACAAACGAAATCTGGCGAGGATTTTGAAGCTCACAAGGTCGTTCTACTCCGTCAATCTAATGAAGTTGGAAGCCCGATCGTCGCCAGCAAATTTGGCGATGATACTGTCGGTTGGCTCAAGAAACTGATTGATGACATTGACCGAGGCGGCCTGAAAACATGATTAACGATTGGGTGTAAGCATTGCCGCGCTTATTTGGCTCGTAGGTTCGGCCAATGCATTGTAGACGGTTTCTGCCATTAGAGCCGCTGCTAGACCGGCAATGAGCCAAACGGCACTCCTCTCGAAAAGCTGACCTAGCGCGCGGCACGTCGCCCAGGATTGCTCAGTTGGACGCTGTATCGCCCTACGCTCAGTGCCGTTCTCAATCGGATTGATCGCACGCTTCTCCAGAAGATGGCCCACTGATATTCTGTCTTGAGAGCGCGCACCAGCGAACGCCTCATTCGACCATATGATTTGCGCGATGATCACGTAGGGTCCGCGACGAACCTCTACATAGGCGCCGCGATTGAGCTTCGGCTTGGTGGCAAGCATCATCCCATGCTGCGAGATGTTGAGAATGGCGACATCATCCCAGCCGCCGTCATGACGAATACGGGCCGAAATGTTTGTCGGGCTTCGGGGAGATCGCCTTGATTCCATAAAATACTCTACCGATGGAAATGTGCGGGACGACGTGAAGCGCGGCTGCTCTTTTGGTCACTCCACGAAAAGTATCGTTAATGTTCTTGATCCGACTGACTCGGTCCGAGAATTTACTGCTACTTCTTGGTCGCGCGCCCCCCCCCCAGTGGTGGTGTTCGATTGGTGGCCGGGAAGGCCCACGGATACAGAGATCTTGACTCGACCTGTCGAGGAAGGACCAAAGCGATTGAGCGCCTGAGGGCTGTCGCCGCCCGCTTTCGAAATGGCGAGTAACGCCGAAGAAGCTATGAGTGCTATGGACATACCAAGAGCACACCAGTTCGAGCTAACTGAAAGCTGAAGAATACCGCAGAAATGGGTACTTCGGCAAAGAATGTCGCTGTTGAAAGACAATCCGGCCCTAGATTGCAACAGACCCTTCGGCGTTATCATTAAGGCGCGACAATATTACCGTCCGTTTAACTCATTTGATAATAGCACCGCCAAATTCGAACATGTTACAGCAAATCTACTGTAGAAATATTCCGATATGTTCGATCGATCCGATTTGAATGAACATGATGGTCATCTGATGGAGGCATCTCATGACCGTACATTCGCAATGTTTTCCAAAGACTCCGGTACTTTACCCCGGTATGGACACAATCGACCTTCCGAACGAGATCGACCTGATCCAGGAAATCGAAGCACGGCGACGCCGTAGCAAATTCTTGCCGTCTCAGCTTTTCTCGGAACCTGGCTGGGATATGCTCTTGTACCTGGCACTCCGACACCTTCAACAACGCCGGGTAACCACAACCGAACTCGTCGCAGCATCGGGTGCCCCATACAGTACCGGGCTTCGGCATCTCCAGAGCCTGAGCGACGCGGGAATGATCCAGATCAAAGGAGATCCGCTCGACAAACGTAGAAAATATATCGCGCTGTGTTCGGACACTCTCAATCGTATTTCCCTAGCGATCGGATGCGCAAATGCCTGATTGTTACTCCAGAACATAGTCGGCGTTCATGAATGTGCGCACGAGTTCAGCCACTGTCCGAAGTCCGAGCCGTCTCATACCCCTGGCCCTATGCATATGTACTGTACGCACGCTCAAATCGAGGTCGTGTGCCACTTGTTTGTTGGCTTTGCCTCTAGCGACAAGCTCGAGCACCTCAAACTCTCGCCGCGAAAGCTTAGCGATTGCCTCTTTTGCGATGGCGCGCCTTCTGTCACCGCTATCAGTCGCCCGAACTGAGCTCAATTCTCGTTCCACGATCGACAGCAGCTCCCTCTCGTCGAATGGCTTCTCCAAGAAGTCAGCCGCGCCGCAACGCAGGGCTTGAATTGCCGCATTAATGTCGCCGTCGCCGGTCATCATCACGCAACGGATATCCGGGCGCGCGATCGAAAGTCGTTTAACGATCACGTGACCATCGTCGCCGGGTAAGTGGAGATCGATAAGCGCAATTCCTTCTCCAAGATTTGCTATTTCGTGCAAAAATTCTTCCGCTGAGCCGTAGCATCGAAAGTCATGGCCCTCGCTGCTCAATAAGGCAGCGACCCCCAATCGCAGGTCAGCGTTATCTTCGATGACATAAACCGCCCCAGTCAAAGGGCCGGAAGACTCATCAGTCATTTATGATTGCTCCTGATTTCTCTCAAAGTAGTCCATTGTGGACCATTTGATTTCACACCCGAGCAGCGTCATTATCCTGAGAAAATCGACGAACGCAATCACGCCAAGACCCACCCAGTCTTTCGTTAGATCCAGATTGGATGATCGAGTTATATAGAAGGAAGATCGTGCGCTCAGCGTAGAGCGAATGATAACCCTAGCGATCCTCCTAACGACAGCTTGCGCCCCGAACGTCAGCTCAGCAACCGGCATCGCTACGAACGGGCGCGCGGCGGTGCGCATCGAGCGCGCTGCTGTGGCAACAGGCGCAAGTTTTGCTGATGCCCAACCCTCTCGAAAAACCATCACGGTACGTTGGGAGGAAGGCGTGCAGATTGAATATCGCTTGATCGAATTCGAGTGAGGCGTCACAGCCGTCCTCCCATCCGAGGGTCACTAACCGACAATTAAGGCCGTTTCCACGACGGCCCGCCTTTACCCGAATTTAACGGGCACGTGTCAGTTGAGGCGTTTAGATCCAATATGGATGGATTCGGGGAGGTTTTCGTGACCAGGAAATTTTTGACCGTAATTGGCGTTGCAAGCCTATCGTCGTTTGCTCTTGCAGCGCAGGCCAGCGCACAGACGCAAGGTTCGTTCGGCTCCACAAGCACTGGGGACCTTACTGTATCGGCATCTGTTCCTGCCAAGGTTCGCATAAGTGGACTGGAAGACGTGACATTCACGGACGTTGATCCAGCTTCCGACGCTTCCAGTAATCAAAATATTTGCATTTACAGCAACACGGCATCGGGTGGCTACGAGATTAAGGCCACGGGAGATGGCGCGGCCAACGCGTTCACGCTCGCAAATGGTGCGCTTACTCCAGTCGCCTATACGGTTGCGTTCGACGATAGCCCAGGTCAATCGACGGGCTCGCCTTTGACGACCAACGTAGCATTGACCGGGCAGAACAGCACGGCCAGCAATCAGAATTGCACCGGCGGTGAAACCGCAAGTCTCATTATTGGAGTGGCCTCTTCGGAACTACAGAAGATGCAGGCAGGCCTCGCCTATTCGGGAACGCTGACGCTGGTAGTGGCGCCAGAATAGCTCTTGAAGTGAGCTGAAAAAAACGGTTGAATCCCGACATCCGGATCGGGGGGGACGGAATAAAGATGAGACGCCTGGTCTTCCTTTGCTCCGTTCCCCTTTCTTGTCTGAGCATGCCGCATACAGCGGAGGCGCAGCAAAAAGCACAGATCACTGAGATGCGGAACATCGACTTCGGGCAAGTCGCCAATCTGCAAGTGGACAACTCGCGCTCTATAAATCTTTGCGTGTACAGTAGCTCGTCGCGCTACGCTGTCACCGCTTCGGGATCTGCCGCTGGTGGAAAGTTCGAATTGAGCGGCGCTGGTGCATCCCTTCCCTATGAGGTGCAGTGGTCGACTAGCGCGAACAGCGCCAGCGGGCAGGCCCTAAGCCCTAATACGCCCTTGGCGTCATTAACGAGCTCGGCAGTCCACAAAACCTGCAATCAGGCCCCTCAATATTCAGCCTCACTGATCGTTCTCCTTAAGGCAAGTGCCCTCAGCGCCGCTCGAGCTGGAAACTATTCGGGTAAATTGACTGTCGTGATCGCGGCGGAATGAGATGCTGCGGCTGTTCTTATATCTTTTCGCAATTAGCACCGTCTCTCAACATGCACCCGCCTTCGCTGCGGACGCTGATAGAGTGCCGCCAGGATTCGAGGACCTCGACGCTTCTAGGGTCGTCATTCTCGACCTAATGTTCGAGGGTCGGAGCGTCGGCAACGTAGCAGTCGAGATAGAAGGTCAAGAGTTTCGGTTTCGAGATCCTGCCGCAGCGTTGCAGACCCTTCCGATTGAAAGTCCCGACTTCAACATCAACGATACCTTCAAATCGAATGCGCACATGGTATGCGCACGCCTGTCAAATGCCCTTTGCGGAATTCTCCATCCCGAACGAATTGGATTCATTCTGGATGAGGAAAATTTCCGCCTTACAGCTTTCATCGCGGAACAGTTCCTGGCTAACCGAGGACAATCGTCGAAGCTACGTCCCTCGCATTCCTCTCCCTCGGTCACGGCCTTCTTGAGTGGCGCCATCGCGGGAGTAGATGACCGAGCGAATTACTTGCTGCAGTCGGACCTGGTGGCCGCAATCGGCAACATTCGTGCGATCGCAGTCACGTCAATGTCTTCGCGCGAAAACCTGCTCGCTCGTGAAGCGCTTTTGGAAGTCGATCATTCCTCCCTTCGAAGCAAGGCGGGCCTTTTTTGGATTCCAACCAATGAATTTGTTGGGCGAAGAAGAGCAATTGGCTTGGGTACAGAGACCCAATGGGACACGACTGCCAATCGCGAGATCGACCTGGGCACAGAACTTTCGTTGGGTCTGGGCGAGCGCTCTAGGGTCGATGTTTTTGAGAGCGGACGCCTCCTATGGACGGGTTTCTTTGCGGCCGGCAATGCACGCATAGACACAAGAAGTTTTCCAGAAGGCGCTTATCCAGTTTCGATCAGAATCTCCGGCGCCTCTGGTCGAACTCGTGACGAGATTCGCTTTTTTGTGAAAGACCGCAGCCTGCCGTCGAGAGGCGAAAGCAAGCTTCATTTTTTCGCCGGTATGTTGGGCGAGACACGCATGGACCAAACGACTTTCAAGCGTCCTATCATGTCCGCCGGCTACACAAAGCGAGTTGGAAATGCTTTAGCTCTGGGTGGCGGAATAGTCGCCACCGACAAGACTGCGCTTGGAGAGATCACGGCCTACTACGCCAATGAAATTTCTCGCCTGAGGGCCTCCGCAATGGTTGGGGAAAGTGGGCAGGTCGGCGTTTCGGGCAATGTTTCGATCCGACTGACCGAACAAATCTCGTTCGATCTTGGAGCAAAAAAGCTGTGGGCCGATAATAACCTCCCGATCTTACCGACTGAGTATTACGGAGAAGCGCTTCCTCGCCCCTCTTCGAGCTATCTACAACCCACGGGAGGATACACGCAGATTGTCGGCTCGCTGAATGGCAGGGTGGGCAATGCAAGCCTTCGGCTTTATGGTAACTACTCGGACACATCCACCGGTAAGGCCTCCTATTCAATCGGACCTGCGTTGGATTATCCATTGCTATCTGGGGCGCGCGGCTCCCTCAATTTTACTGCCAACCTGCTTAAAACGGAATCGTCATTGTTTTCGTTTGTGGGCATTCGTTTCACAAAGTCGCTCGGCAATTCCGTCGTCTCGGGCCGCGGCGGTTTATCCCATGAGACATTTCACTCTCGAGACGTTGGCTCTGATCGTACTGAGTTTGTTGGAGATGTCGCAGTCTCATCCCGACGGTATCTGGGGAGTAGCACTCTCTATGGTGCGGTAGGACTTGCGCGAGAATACTATGGGCATGACCTGCGTGGCGACGCGTCGGTCGAAACGCGCAAATTGGTTGCGAGAGGTTCTGCCATCCAGAATCTGGATGGAGTCGGAGGGCAGACCCAATATTCAGCAACCGTTTCGACCGCACTAGGCGCATCGAAGGACACCGTCTTCGTCGCGGCAAGAAATACCTCGCGGGCAGGATTGCGCATGGAGTTCGATGCGCCCCCGACTGCGAATTTTGATGTCGAAGTAAATGGCGCTCTGGTCGGCGCCGCCAAAGGTCGTAATGGCCTGGCACTATTCGTGGAGCCCTATCGCCAGCTCGAAGTCCGTATTCGACCGAAGGGCCGAGCTCAGTTCTTTGTCGAAGAACCTGTTCGCAACGTGACTCTTTTTCCTGGCGGCGTAATGCGCCTAACATTCTCGGCTCGTCCGCAAGTAACAATCTTCGGCCGAATCACGCGGCAAACGGGCGAACCAATTTCGAGTTCTCTCATTCGTACGACACACAGCGTCTCCATCTCAGACGAGCTCGGCTATTTCCAAATTGACGTTGTGGAAGGTGACGAGCTCTTAGTCGGTAGCGAAACAGAGTTGACCTGCAAACTGCCATTGATGGACGATGGCTATGAGTCTTTTCGAAAGGTCGGGAATCTGCAATGCGAATGAATAGGACACTCCTGCGCTGCAGCGTCGCAATTGTAGCAGCTGCAGCGGTTTGTGCGCCGTTGAAATCGGAACTTTTGATCGAGAAACTCGTCGTCGAACTCAACGACAACGATGATGGCGTTGAAGACGTTGAAATCTTCAATAACGGAAATGAGCGCGCGTTCATTTCGATCGAGCCTGTCCGTATAGAAAATCCTGGAGTCGACCCACGACGAATTACGGAAATCGACCCGGAAGCCCTTGGGCTATTAGTGTCGCCAGGCAAGGTGATTCTAGATCCAGGGCAGCGCCGCCTCATTCGGATTGCATCCTTCGCCCAGCGTCATGAGCAAGAACAAGTGTATCGGGTTCTCGTAAAGCCGGTTCCCGCTCCGGACGAGCCTGAGGTGACAGGGCTGAATGTCATGGTCGGATACGATCTTCTCGTGCTCGTGCGTCCACAGACCATAAATTTCAATCTGTCGGGCGAGATCAGAGGCGGAAACTTCACGGTTACTAACCAAGGCAACTCAAGCGTTGAGCTACTTGCAGGCGAGCAATGCGCAAAGGCTGGCGAGAAGGATTGTCGAGAGCTTCCCGGAAAGCGGCTTTATGTCGGGCAGACATGGAGTCTTCCACTCGAGGGGAACGACCAGGTCCACTATTTTGTGAAGTATCCAGGCGCCGTCAAACGGCTCACATTCGATCCCGCGGTCTGAAGTTCTTAATCGAGAATGCGGGTGGTGCCGAGCTTCACCACCCTAATCTCGTCCTTCGGCAAAGACAGAGACTGTCCGAGCGATTCGACCTCGCAACGCTAATCTTTGTTTTGTCCGCTGTCGAATGAATTCGAACTAGAGCTGTGCTCTCTCAATTCAGCAATCGCAATCGCAGCAGTGAATATTAACGTCACAGAAATTATCCACCCGACAACTAGAGGAATTGGCGGGATAGATTTACTTTGTCGTCTAAATGAGCGCATGAAAAGATATGAGATTGCAAATGAAGAGACAAGACCTGCGAATCCGAGCATGACAAGTATGATCAAGATCTGTCGGTAAATTTTCGCCTCCAAGTTTGGCGACACACATCTCAGGTTTATGTCCTACTTGAGCCTCACACTACGATCTGACTGATCAGTTTCAGAGGGCGCAATTCTCTGAAACTGAACGCGCCATAGATTTCAATAAATCGATTAATTGCGCGAGGCAAAACGCCACGCGTCGCGGCACATCTCGGCGATCGAACGCGTCGCGCGCCAGCCCAGCTCGCGCTCGGCCTTGCCGACCGCCGCCTCGAGCACCGGCACGTCGCCCGGTCGCCGCGGGGCCTTCTCGCGCGGGACCGGGACGCCCGTCGCCTGCTCGAACGCGCGCACCAGCTCGAGCACGCTCGTGCCGCGCCCGGTGCCGAGGTTGAAGGCGCGAAACCCCTCGCCCGGCGCCTCGAGCGCGGCGACATGACCTTCGGCAAGGTCCATCACGTGGATATAGTCGCGTACCGCCGTCCCGTCGGGCGTGTCGTAATCGTCGCCGAAGATCGACAGGGGGCCACGCCTGCCGGTCACCGTCTCGAGCAGGATCGGCATCAGATTGTTAGGGCTGCCGCGCGGAGCCTCGCCGATCGATCCCGACGGATGCGCGCCGACCGGGTTGAAGTAGCGCAGCGCCACTAGGTCCCAGCCCGCCTCGCTCGCCGCCAGGTTTTCCATCAGCTGCTCGCAGGCAAGCTTGGTCGCGCCATAGGGATTGATCGCGCCCGTCGGCGCGGTCTCGTCGACCGGCAGCGCGGCCGGTTCTCCGTAGACGGTCGCGCTGCTCGAAAAGATGAGGCGCCTGCATCCTGTCTCGCGCATCGCGCCCAGCAGCGCGATCATCCCGCCGACATTGACGTCCCAATAGGCGACGGGATCGGCCACCGATTGGGCCACCGCCTTGAGCCCGGCGAAATGGACGACCGCGTCGATCTTGTGGTCGCGCAGAACGGCAGCCAGCGTGTCGCGGTCCCGGATATCGGCCTCGACCAGCGTGGGGCTGGCCCCGGTGATCGCGCCGACCGCCTCGACCACCGAAGGCTCGCTATTGGCGAAATTGTCGAGAAGCACGGGCACGTGCCCTGCCTCGGCCAACGCCACCGCAGTGTGCGAACCGATGAAGCCGGTGCCGCCCGTCAACAGGATCCGTGCCATGCCCCTCCCCGATCTCCAGCATCTTTCATGAGGTAAGGCGTCCCGGGCCGCAAGCCGCCGCAGTCCGTGTCGCGATCCAGGAGAATCCTATTTTATCGGTCGAACGCCGGCCAGAGGCGCCCGTCCTACGGATTGCGCGTCGCGCTCCGGCGGCTAAGAAGTCGATGAAGACCGACGCTACGAAATAGGGAACAAGCAAGCGAGAAGCGACTTAACCCCTTGAAAAGACGAGCAACATCGACCACATGATGATGTGATATTGTTACATGAGGTGCCCATGACCGATTCAGTCCTGACCAAGGCCAGCGCCATCGTCGAGGCCGCGCTTGCCGACGAGGCGAGAAAGCCGACCATCGCAGGATTCTTCGACGAGGCGACCTACACGATTACCTATGTCGTCAGCGATCCCGCGACCAGCAGGGCCGCGATCATCGACAGCGTGCTCGACTACGACCCGGCCTCGGGCCGCACGGGCTTCGCGTCCGCCGATCGCGTCGTCGACTATGTGACGACCAACGCGCTTTCGGTCGACTGGCTGATCGAGACGCACGCGCATGCCGACCACCTCTCGGCCGCGCCCTACCTCCAGGAAAAGCTCGGCGGCAAGCTTGCCATCGGGCGCGAGATCATCCGCGTGCAGGAAGTGTTCGGAAAGATCTTCAACGCCGGCACCGATTTCGAGCGCGACGGATCGCAGTTCGACCATTTGTTCGACGATGGCGACACGTTCGCGATCGGCAACTTGGAAGGCATCGCGCTCCACGTGCCAGGCCACACGCCTGCCGACATGGCCTTCCTCGTTGGCGATGCGGCGTTCGTCGGCGACACGATGTTCATGCCCGACTACGGCACTGCGCGCGCCGACTTCCCGGGCGGCGATGCGCGCCAGCTGTTCCGCTCGATCCGGCGCCTGCTCGACTTGCCGCGCGACACGCGCCTGTTCATGTGCCACGACTACAAGGCGCCGGGCCGCGACGACTATGCGTGGGAAACCACCGTCGGCCAGCAGCGCGACGGCAACGTCCATGTCCGCGACGGGGTCGAGGAGGAGGAATTCGTCGAAATGCGCACGAACCGCGACCGCAAGCTCGACATGCCGACGCTGATCATGCCCTCGGTCCAGGTCAACATCCGCGCCGGCCACCTGCCCGAGCCCGAGGATAACGGGGTCAGCTACATCAAGATTCCGGTGAACGCGCTGTGATGGCGGCATTCCCGGGCGCCGACCCGGTCGGCGGGCTGCTCGGCGGCCTGCTGATCGGGCTTGCCGGCGCACTCATGCTCTTGGGCGCCGGGCGCATCGCGGGCGTGTCGGGCATCTTCGCCCGCGCCACGGGCATCGGCACGGGCAGCATGGACCGCACCGCGGCCTGGGCCTTCGTGCTCGGCCTGCCACTGGGCGCGCTGCTGCTCGGCCTCGCCGTCGCCAAGGAGCCGCCCAGCTTCTTCGACTGGCCCTATCTCGTCGTCGCCGGGCTGCTGGTCGGCTTCGGCACGCGCCTCGGCAATGGCTGCACCAGCGGGCACGGCGTGTGCGGGGTCAGCCGCCTGTCGGGCCGCTCGATCGTCGCCACCCTCACCTTCATGGCCGCCGGAATCGCCACGGTCGCCCTGATGAACATGATGGGAGTGGGCCAATGATCCGCCGCGTCCTCCCTCCGCTTCTTTCGGGCATTCTGTTCGGCGCCGGCCTGCACCTGGGCGGGATGACCGACCCGGCGCGCGTGCGCGGCTTCCTCGACCTGTTCGGCGACTGGGACCCCACCCTCGCCTTCGTGATGGGCGGCGCGCTGGTCGTGATGGCGATCGCCTGGCGTTTTCGCGAACGCATGGAAAAACCGGTTTTCGGCGACAAATGGTGGATCCCGACCAAGACCGACCTCGATCCGCGCCTCGTCGGCGGGGCCGCGATCTTCGGCATCGGCTGGGGCGTCGCGGGGCTGTGCCCGGGACCGGGACTTGCCGCACTCGTCATCGAACCCGCCTCGGCGGCGATCTTCGTCGCTGCCATGTTCGGCGGCATGTTCCTCCACCGCATCGCCACGCCCGACTAGGACGGCAACATGGACCTTTTCTACTGGCTCTCGGGCGGCTTCTCGGGCGCGCTCATCGGCTTCAGCCTCGCGCTTATCGGCGGCGGCGGTTCGATCCTCGCGGTCCCGCTGATGGTCTATCTCGTCGGCGTCTCGCAACCGCACGTCGCGATCGGCACCAGCGCGCTCGCGGTCGCGGTCAACGCGGCCACCGGGCTCGTCAATCATGCGCGCAAGGGCAATGTCGTGTGGAAGACCGGCTTGCTGTTCGCCGCCGCGGGCGTCGTGGGCGCCTTCTTCGGCTCGACCGCAGGCAAGGCGTTCGACGGGCAGAAACTGCTCTTCTTGTTCGCCATCCTGATGATCGTGGTCGGCGCGCTGATGCTGCGCCGCAAGGGCGACGGCGGCGGCTCGACCGGCGAGCTGACCCGCGACAACGCCCCCAAGGTCGGCGCCACCGGTCTCGGCGCCGGCCTCGCGTCGGGTTTCTTCGGGATCGGCGGTGGTTTCCTCATCGTGCCGGGCCTGATCGCCTCGACCCGCATGCCGATGCTCAATGCAGTCGGCACCAGCCTCGTCGGCGTCACCGCCTTCGGGCTGACCACCGCGCTCAATTACGCCGCAAGCGGGCTCGTCGACTGGGCGCTGGCCGGCCTGTTCGTGGTCGGCGGCCTCCTCGGCAGCCTCGCAGGCACCCGGGCCGCCGCCCATTTCTCGAGCAAGGGGCAGCTGACGAAGATCTTCAGCCTGATCATCTTCGTGGTGGCCGCCTACATGCTCTACCGCAGCGGCCAGGAGGCGTTCGCCTAGCCCTTGTTGCGGTTGGCGGCGCGCTCGCGCATCGCATCGACCATCCGGTCGGGCCTGGGATCGGCATCGGGGCGCGAAGGCCAGCCTTCGCGCTGCTTGGAGCGGTCGCCGTCGGTTTCCTCGGTCTGGTCGTGGAACAGCACGACCTGCGTGTCGAACGGCATGTCGATCCCGGCCTTGGTCAGTGCCCCCGCGATCGCTTCGATCACGTCGCTGCGCGTCTTGGTCGACCGGCTCTGGTTGGCCTCGGTCCACCAGCGAGCCTTGAGGGTGATCCAGCTCGCATCCAGCGACCAGACGAGGATCGCGGGCGGCGGTTCGGCGAGCACGCCCTCGACGCCCTTCACAGCCTCGATCATCACCGTTTTGGCGGTCGCGATGTCATCGCCATAGCCGATCCCGACCTGATACTCGCTGCGCCGCTCGGGATAGGCGGTCGTGACGCGGATCGGGTCCGAATAGATCTGGCTGTTGGGAATGATCACCCGCTCGCCATCGAAGGTGCGGATGAAGGTCGCGCGCGTCTCGATCATCTCGACGCGGCCCTCATAGTCGCCGCTCTCGATCTCGTCGCCGATCTTGAAGGGCTGGCGGATGAGGATGAGAATGCCCGCGAACAGGTTCTGGAAAATGTCCTTGAACGCGAACCCGATGGCGAGACCGCCGATGCCCAGCGTCGAGATCAGCTGTGCAGGCGTCAGCGATGGCAGAACGACCGTCAGCGCCACGAAGGTGCCGATGACCAGCAGCACCCAGTAGACGATGCGCGAGAGGACGAGCGACAATTGCGCGTTCCCGTCGCCGAACTGGGTCCGCGCGATCACCGTCCGGATCGTGCGCGCGACGAGCATGAAGACGATGAAGACGACCGCCGCGATGACCATCTTGGGCAACAGCTGGAAGAAACCCTCGACCATGGCGTCGATGGTCTCCCAGCTGGCGGAAATGTCGGCGTCGACGCGGTCGAGGGTGGAATTGGTGCTCATGCCCCCGTGAACGGGAGGCGGGCGGACGGGGTTCCCCTGCGCCCGCCCGCCGTCCGGGACTATTCCTCGCCGATCATCTTCGCATTGTCGTCCGAATTGCGGTCGATGTAGCGATTGTAGGGGTCGATCCCGACATAGGTCGGCTTCTTCTCGCTGACGAATTCGAACGTCGCCTTGCCGTCCTTCACGGCGCGCTCATCGAGCAGGATCACGTCGTCCTTGCCGAACGTGCCGAACCCGGGGCGTGCAGTGAACAGACCGATCTCGACCGGTTCGGCGAGCGCAACCTTGGTCTCCTTGCCCTTGCCGTCGGCCTCGAACTTGGCCGCCTCGACCGTGACGCTGGTGCGCCATTTGTCGCCGTCGCGCTCGGTCTTGCTGCCGGTCACCTTGAAGTCGTAGAGCACGATCTTCTCGAGCAGGTCCTCGATCAGCTTGCGCTCCGCCTCGCTCGTCGCCTCCGCCTTGAGCTCGTTCACGAAATCGACCGAGCGGTGGTAGGGCGCGCCCTTGAACTTCCACTTGTCGATGAAGCGGGATAGCGCGCGGTTGACCCGGTCCTCGCCCATCCGGTGCGCGAGCAGGGCCCAGACGTGGCCGCCCTTGCGGTAGTGGATGTAGGCCTGGTTCTCCATGCGCACGAGCGGCAGTTCCTCGATCGCCTCGCCCTTGCGGCCGCGCAGGTAGCGGTCGAGCTCGTACTTGAGGAAGCGCCGCATCTGGTCGTCACCCAGCCGGTTCTTCATCACCATCAGCGCCGAGTAGCTGGCCATCGTCTCGGTGGTCAGCGCATCGCCCTGCATGCCCGCACCGATCACCTGGTGCGCCCAGTATTGGTGCCCCAGTTCGTGCGCCACGACATAGGTGATAAAGTCGGTGTCCTCGGGCCCGTCGACGCGCGAGGTGAAGCCGATCCCTTCGGAATAGGGCATCGTCCCTGCGAAGGCCTGTGCGAAGGTCGCATAGCGCGGGAACTCGATGATCCGCGCATAGTCGAACTGGTAGTCGCCGAAATTGGCCTCGTAATAGTCGAGACTGTCTTCCATCGCGTCGAGCATCCGCTCGACGTTCCAGTCGTGACCCTCGTGGTAATAGACCTGGAGCTTGATGTCGCCATGCTGGCGCTCGGCAATCTCGTAGTCGCCCGACTGGATCGAGAAGAAGTGCAGGATCGGCGCGGGGCTGACGAAGCGCGCGGTGCGGCGCCCGTCCTTGACCATGTCCGACACCTTGTTGCCCGGCGCGATCGGCACCTGATCCGCGTCGGTCGTCAGCGTGATGTCGCTGTTGACCCAGTCGATCGCCAGCGCGTTCTTGCGCGTGGCCGACATGTCCTCGAGCTTGGCCGGCCGCAATTCGGGAGGAAGTCCCTGGCGCCGCCGTGCCTGCCGGTCGTCGAGAAGCCCCGAACGGTCCATCCCGATGGCCGGCGAGAAGGCGCGGTTGTTCACGAAGGTCGTGTCGGGCGTGATGCTGGTCGCCGGCCCGGACGCGCGGAAGCCCTCGTAATCGATCCGCGAGGTGAAGTTCATGACCGTCTTCGCGCCCGGCGCGAGCGGCTGCTCGAACCGGTAGATGCGATAGCCATATTCCTCGTCGTTCGAGACGAGCTTGGCCCCGTCGATGTCGATCCTGTCATATTCGACGTCGAGCCCGCCTTCGCGCACGTGGAGGTCGCGGATCGGCTGGTCGCTGTCATTCTCCAGATCGAAGCGCCCGTTCACGACCAGCTTGCGCTCGTCCGGGAACAGCTCGGCGTCGAGTTTCACGTCGGTGACGATCGGCTGCACGAGATCCTCGTATTTGAGGTACTTCTTCTCGAAGTCCGCCATCAGCTTCTCGGTCTCGTCGCTGGTTCGATACTCGTTGAGGACCTTGATGTTATAGTGGGTGAAGGCGCCCAGCCCGGCCATCGCGACCAGCGCGACCGCCGCGGTCGCCATCGGGCCCTTGCCGATGCCGTTGTTGCGCACGCGGCGCAGGCGCTGGCGCAGGGCGAGATCGCCCCCGCGCGGCCACAGCACGTGCGCGACCACCGCAAGGAACACCGCAAACGCCGTCCAGTAGGCCTGGAGCGTGAAGGCACCCAGGATGTAGGGGCCGACCCCGACCATGTCGCTCAACGGCACCGACGGGCTGTCGGCGTAGATGTAGAGCGGGTTGCTATAGCCCATGTTGGCCACGACGATTGTCGCGAGGAACCAGGCGAGGATGATCCCCCAGCCGGCATACTTGTTCGGGCTCAACGCCTGGATCACGACCGCGAGCACCGCGATCAGCGCGCCGTCGATCGCGCTGGGCAGGATGAACCAGCCGACATACTGGGCGATCCCGAACTCGTTCGCACCCGAGGTCGCCTGGTAGAACAGGCCCATCAGCATCCCCGCCACGTTGACCAGCATGATGACGAGGAACACCGCGATGATCTTCGGGATCGTCATCGCCCACGCCGGAACCGGCGCGCTGTCAACGATCTCGTTCAACTTGTTGTCGCGCTCGCGCCAGACGAGCTCGCCGCCGTAGAAGGCCGCGATGATCAGGATGAAGATCTGGAAGTTGCCGCGCACCTGGTCAATCGTGTTGGCGACCGTGGGATAGGCCGCCGTGCCATAGAGGCTCTGGTTGCCCCACAGCGAGGTCGCGGTGAAACCGAGTGCGAGCAGGACGAGAACGCTCAGCCCCGGACTTTTGAGGATCTGGCGGATCTCGAGGCGGGTGCGCGCCATGAACTGCGCGGCGTGCGAGATCGTCTCGGGCGCCGCGATGCCCGACCCGCCGAGCGTCGGCGGGATGGCGGCAATCTTTTCCTCGCGCGCCTTCTTCTTGGCGAGCTTGCGCACACGGCGCTTCGATGCGGGCTTCTCCGACATCGAGAAGCGCCACCAGGCGATTGCGACGAACAGCACGCCGAGGCCGAGCGAGAAAAGGCGGTTGAACAGCATCTTGCCTTCGAGCGGGACCAGCCGCGTGTTCATCTCGAACGGCGTCCAGTAGCGCACCGTCTCGCTGAGCGAGCCCATGCCGAGCGGCTCGAAACGGGCATAGGTCGGCTGCAATTCGGGATTGCCGCTGATCACCGTGGTGACGACGAGATAACCGACCACCAGCGCGACGACCGCGACATAGCTCCACATCATCGAACGCGTGATGGTGGCGAGCGCGAACAGGAGGGCGCTGGCGAAGAAGATGTTGACCACGCCGTGGGTCAGATAGGGCCACAGGTAATAGGACGCGACTTGCGGGCCGACCATTTCGGGATCGACCCAGGGCATGAGCGAGCCCACGAACGCGCCCAGCGGCACCGCGAGAAAGCCGAGCGCCGCGACGAGGAAGCCACCGGTAAAGCGCCCCAGCACCATCTGCGTCTTCGTGACCGGCGTCGCGCGCACCATGGGCGCGAAGCCCGAGGCGTCGTCGCGGATGATGCCGTTGGCGACGAAGGCCGTCACGACGAGCAGGTAGAAGATGCTCGCCGCCCCCGTCAGGATGGCGAGCGAATAAGGCGAATTCTCCTTGACCGCACCAAGCCCGCCGATCTGGACGCTGTCCGAGGCGGTCAGGCCGTAGCCGAGCAGGAAGAAGAGGAAGAGCGAGACCCAGAAGGTCGGGCTCTTGAGATGATAGCGCAGCTCGAAGGCGGCGATCTTGCCGATCATGATCCCGTCTCCCGTCAGGCTGCGCGGCGCAGCTGCGACAGGGTCGCGAAATAGACATCCTCGAGTCCGCCCTCGACCGGCTCGTAGCCCGCAGGCTGCGTATCGGAGAGGACGTGGACGATGGTCTTGCCCGCGAACAGGCGCGTCGAGATGACGTCGTGGCTCTCGCGGACCGCTTCGACCGCGTCATGCTCGACCGTGGTCTTCCATACCTTGCCGCGCGTCTGCGCGATGAGGTCCGAAGGCTTGCCCTCGAGCTGGACGCGCCCGCCCGCGAGCACCGCCATCAGCGGGCACAGGTCGGCGACGTCGTCGACGATATGGGTCGAGAGGATGACGACCTTCTCGTCCCCGATCCCGGCGAGCAGGTTGAGGAATCGGTTGCGCTCTTCCGGGTCGAGGCCCGCCGTCGGCTCGTCGACGATGATCAGGTCGGGATCGCCAATCAGCGCCTGCGCGATGCCGAAGCGCTGGCGCATGCCGCCCGAAAAGCCAGCGATCGACTTGTTGCGCACCGCCCACAGGTTGGTCTGTTCGAGCAGCGTCTCGACGACCGCCTTGCGATCGCCCTTCGCGGTGATGCCCTTGAGCACCGCCATGTGGTCGAGCATCTGGTAGGCCGAGACGCGCGGATAGACGCCGAAATCCTGCGGCAGATAGCCCAGCCGGCGGCGCAGCTTGTCGGGCTCGGCAAGCACGTCCAGCCCGTCGAATACGATGCTGCCCTCGCTCGGCGTCTGCAGCGTCGCAATGGTGCGCATCAGCGTCGACTTGCCCGCGCCGTTGGGACCGAGCAGCCCGTACATGCCACGCGGGATCGACAGGTTGACGTCGTCCAGCGCCTGCGTGCCGTTGGGATAGGTGTGCGAAAGCGATTTGATCTCGAGCATGGGGCCCCCGGAAATGAAATAGGCGTATTATGAATCTAATACAGTATGGCGGATCGCGTGCAAGTCGCCAATCGCCCTTCGACGAATGGGCGAGCGGAACCGGCAAAAGCCCCCCTTGTCTCCGCTCGCGGCTTCCGACAGGGTGCGCCGCGCTTCCCATCAGGAGATGAACCTTGAGCCTGCCCCCCATCCTCCAGAATCTTCGCATTCCCGTCATCGGCGCGCCGCTGTTCATCATCTCGCATCCCGCGCTCGTCATCGCGCAGTGCAAGGCCGGCATCGTCGGCAGCTTCCCCGCGCTCAACGCGCGCCCCGCGAGCCAGCTCGACGAGTGGCTGCACGAGATCAAGGAAGCGCTCGCCAAACACGACGCCGAAAATCCCGACAGCCCGTCGGCGCCCTTCGCGGTCAACCAGATCGTCCACCCCACGAACACGCGCTTCGAGGAGGACATGGTGATCTGCGAGAAGCACAAGGTGCCGATCGTGATCACCTCGCTCGGCGCGCGCGAGGAATTGAACACCGCGGTCCACGGCTGGGGCGGCATCACGCTGCACGACATCATCAACAACCGCTTTGCGCGAAAGGCGCTCGAAAAGGGCGCCGACGGCCTCATCGCGGTCGCGGCCGGTGCGGGCGGCCATGCCGGCAAGATCTCGCCCTTCGCGCTGATCCAGGAAATCCGCGAATTCTTCGATGGCCCGCTCATCCTCTCGGGCGCGATCGCGCGCGGCCAGTCGGTGCTCGCGGCTCAGGCGATGGGTGCCGATCTCGCCTATATCGGCTCGCCCTTCATCGCCACGCACGAAGCGCGCGCCATTCCCGAATACAAGGAAGAGATCGTCAAGTCGGGCGCCGACGACATCGTCGCCTCCTCGCTCTTCACCGGCATCCACGGCAACTACCTCAAGGGCTCGATCGTGCGCGCGGGAATGGACCCCGACACGCTGCCCGAAAGCGACCCCAGCAAGATGAATTTCGGCGGCGCCAAGGCGTGGAAGGACATCTGGGGGTCCGGCCAAGGCATCGGCGCGGTCAAGGAAGTGGTCGGCGCCGGCGACCTCGTCGCCCGCCTCGCGTCGGAATATGCGCAAGCGAAGACCGCGATCTGCGGCTAGCGCTCAGCCGCGGTCGTAGAGGCCGCGCTCGAGCCGCCCCATCAGCGCGCGTGCCGGGCTTTCGCCGGGCACCTCCGCGACCTGGCCCTCGTCGAGCCGTTTGACGCGCTCGTAAAGGTCGGCGCTCTGCTCGATCAGCTTGCGTGCCGCGACGGGCAGCGTCGACACCACTTCGGCATCGCTCTCGTTGGCATGGCCGAGCCGGCGCTCCGGGCGACGCCCGTCATGCCCCGAAATCTCCCCGCTTTCGACCGCGCGCTGGGTCAGCAGCCAGGCGACGATGTGCATGATGCGCGTCGTGACCTTGAGCGATTCGCAGGCGAACCCGACCCGCGCGAACGGCTCGAGTTCCTGTCGGTCGGCCCGCCCCTCGGCGTCGAAATAGGCGCGCGCCTCGTCGGCGAGGAGCATCGCCTCGGTGTATAGAGCCTCGATCAGTCGCGGCGTGATGCGCGTCTCGGGTCCGGCGGAGTGGAGCGATTCGTCCATAACGATTACGAAAATGCCAGTTTCGGCCTGTCATGGGAACGCCCCAGCAGTGCCTTTGTGGCATGTCGCAACCCCTTGTCCCGAGGCGGGACAGGCGTCACGCGATGATATCGGGCGTGCTGTCGTCGAGCAGCAGCTGGATCTCGTCCTTGAGCACCAGCTTCTGTTTCTTGAGACGCGCCAGTTCGAGCTGGTCGACATTTCCCGCCTCGCGCAGCCGCTCGATCTCTTCGTCGAGTCGCCGATGCTGTTGCCTGAGCGCCGCGATCAGGACGGCGGGTTCGTCGTCGTTCATGGGTGGCAATCTACTCCAAGCATCCTTCGCAGTCATCCGCCATTCCCGCGACCGGTAACGACGAACGCCGCCTCCCCGTCGGCAGCACGAATGTCGCCAAGGCGACAAGGCGCCAAAAACATGCTTTACTGATCGCCTCGTCAATCACTGGATTGAAAGGAAGTCCGATGGACAAAGCCCAGGTCGAGGCACTCGAGAAGAAACACCAGGCACTGCATGCTCGCATCGATACCGAAGAGCATCGAGTTCACCCCGACGAGGTACTGATCCACCGGCTCAAGAAGGAAAAGTTGAGAATCAAGGACGCGATGGTCGGGCATTAGGCGCCCAGCCGATCACGAAAAAGGCCGGCACTCCCATGAGGAGGCCGGCCTTTTCGATTCCAGGAACGACTCCGCGCGTCAGTCGGTGCGGTCGTCGCGGCTGACGCGTTCGGTCCGCTCGTGCTTTTCCTGCGCCTCGAGCGTCATCGTCGCGATCGGACGCGCCTCGAGCCGCTGCAGCGCGATCGGGTCGCCGGTCACTTCGCAATAGCCATATTCGCCTTCGTAGAGACGACGGATGGCGGCATCGATCTTGGCGATCAGCTTGCGCTGGCGGTCGCGGGTGCGAAGCTCGATCGACCAGTCGGTCTCCGAGGAGGCGCGGTCGGCGAGGTCGGGTTCGCGAAGGCTGTCGACCTGGAGCTGCGCCATGGTCGCGCGGCTTTCCTCGACGATCGATTCCTTCCAGTCCTTGAGCTTGGCAAGGAAGTAGGCGCGCTGCTTGACGCCCATGAATTCTTCATCGTCACTCGGACGATACTTGTCGTCGAGAACGATCTCGTCGAATTTTGCGGTCCCTTGAAGGTCCTTGAGCGCAGTAGCCAACTATCCCTCCCCGTCACAGGCCTCACCGCTGCCGCGACAAGCCAGAGCCAGGCGGCCGGCGAAGGCGATTTCGTTCGGCAATCCCGATACTTAGATGGGATGCCGTTGCCCCGAGGGCTGCCCTATACGTAGCAAGCACGTGATTAACAAGGACTGACCGCGAAACGATCGGCAAAACTTTGGGGACTGTTGCGGGGATAGCGCAGGAAGAGGCGCGAAACTGCGGGAAATACGCTCCTTGCCCTCGTGGGTGAATTAATCGCATGGTGACTCCCGTCATGCGGATTTTGCTCACCAACGACGACGGAATCCACGCCCCGGGCATGGCCGTTCTCGAACGACTCGCCGCCCCGCTTGCGAGCGACCTGTGGGTCGTCGCCCCCTCGGAAGAGCAATCTGGCGCCGGGCACAGCCTCACCCTCTCCCGCCCTCTTCGCATCCGCAAGTTGGGCGAGCAGCGCTTCGCGGTGACGGGCACCCCGACCGATTCGGTCATGCTCGCGCTCGGCCACCTGATGAAGGGGCAATGGCCCGACCTCATCCTGTCGGGCGTCAATCGCGGCGCGAACCTGGGCGAGGACATCACCTATTCGGGGACCGTGTCGGCAGCAATGGAGGGCGCGCTGGCGGGTGTACCCTCGATCGCGCTCAGCCAGGCCAGCGCGCGCCCCGGCGACGGCGACGGCGTGCGGTTTGCCGTGGCCGAAGCGCATGGCGGGGCCATTCTCGAGAAGCTGCTGGCCGTGCTTCCCGAGGGCCGCACGCTTCACAACGTCAACTTTCCCGCCTGTTCGCCCGAGGACGTGCGGGGCATCAAGGTCTGCGAGCAGGGGTTTCGCGACTACCAGCGCCTCGACGTGGTCGAGCGCCAGGACCCGCGAGGTTACCGCTACTACTGGTTCGGCCTCGGCGAAGCGCAGGAGACGCCGGGCCACCGCACCGACCTCGAAGTTGTTGCCGACCACTACATCGCGGTCACCCCGCTCCATCTCGATCTCACCCATCACGCCTCGCTCGGTCCGCTCGAGGACGCACTCGGATCGTGACGCCGCCGTCATTGGCGTGCCACAATCCTCCTGTTATTCCCGCAATCGAACCGGAAACGGAGTGAGGCTCGCGTGAAGATCGTCGTCATCGGCACCGGCTATGTGGGCCTCGTCTCGGGCACCTGTTTCGCCGACTTCGGGCACGACGTAACCTGCGTCGACAAGGACCAGGACAAGATCGACATGCTGCTGGCCGGCAGGATGCCGATTTGGGAGCCGGGTCTCGAACAGTTGGTCGCTGCGAACGTCGCAAAGGGCCGGCTGCATTTCACGACCGACCTTGCCGGCGCGTTGCCCGGTAGCGACGCGGTCTTCATCGCGGTCGGCACGCCGTCGCGCCGCGGTGACGGGCATGCCGACCTGACCTACGTCTACGACGCGGTGCGAGAACTGGCGGGCAAGCTCGTCGCCCCGGTTATCGTCGTGACCAAGTCCACCGTCCCTGTCGGGACGGGAGACGAGATCGCGCGCATCCTCGCCGAGGAAGGCGCGCCGCCGGGCACCAGCGTCGCGTCCAACCCCGAATTCCTGCGCGAAGGCGCCGCGATCGCCGACTTCAAGCATCCCGACCGCATCCTGATCGGTGCCGAGGACGAGCGTGCGCGCGACCTGATGCGCGAGATCTACCGCCCGCTCTTTCTCAATCGCGCACCCATGCTGTTCACCACGCGCCGCACGGCCGAACTGACCAAATATGCCGCCAACGCGTTCCTGGCGACCAAGATCAGCTTCATCAACGAGATCGCGAACCTGTGCGAGGCGGTGGGCGCCGACGTGCAGGACGTCGCGCGCGGGATCGGGTTCGACAACCGCATCGGCGCCAAGTTCCTCCATGCCGGTCCCGGATATGGCGGCAGCTGTTTTCCCAAGGACACGCTCGCCTTGCTCAAGACCGCCGAGGATGCGGGCGTGGCGCAGCAGATCGTCGCGACCGTCGTGCGCGTCAACGAGGAGCGCAAGGCAAGCCTCGCGACACGCGTCTCCAAGGCGATCGGCGGCCTGTCGGACAAGCGCATCGCGGTGCTCGGCCTGACCTTCAAGCCCAACACGGACGACATGCGCGACGCCCCGTCCATCCCGCTCGTCGCCGGCCTGGTCGAAGGCGGCGCGAGCGTGGCGGCGTTCGACCCCGTCGGCAACGAACAGGCGCGCCCGCTCCTGCCCGATACGGTCGACTATGGCGACAGCGCGCTCGCCATCGCCAAAGGCGCCGACGCGCTCGTCATCGTCACCGAATGGGATGAGTTTCGGGCGCTCGACCTCAAGGCGATCCGCGCGGTCATGAAGGGCAAGCTTCTGATCGACCTGCGAAACATCTACGAGCGCGACGAGGCCGAACGCGCGGGCTTCGACTATCGCCCGGTCGGGCGCTAGTCCTCGGGCGGATCGAGCCTGAATTCGGGGATCGCGACGTCCATCATCGATCCGTCGGCGACGATCAGCCGGTAACTTCCCGACATCCTGCCGGAATCGCTTTCGAGCGGGCAGCCCGACACGTAGTCGTACGATCCGCCCGGCGCGATCACGGGCGTTTCGCCCACCACCCCCTCGCCGCTCACTTCGAGCACGACGCCGCGCGAATCCTCGATCCGCCATTCGCGCGAGAGGAGCTGCACCGCGACCTCGCCGTCATTCTCGATGCGCACGTGGTAGGACCAGAACCAGCGCCCCTCCTCGGGCGCGCTCTGCTCCTCGAGATAGCTGGCCGACACGCGCACGGTGATGTCGCCGGTGGTGGCGACATTGGGGAAGAATTTTCCCATCGAGCCGAGGGCGCTTTTTTCGGTCATGTCCCGACGCTAGGGGGCCGCGTGCGCGGCCACAAGCGATGATCGACGCAAAAAACTATTCGACGATCAGGATGACGAGTTCGTAGGGCGTCCCGTCCTCGGTCTTCGCCTTGCGATGTTCGACCCTCGCGACGGGGGCGTCCGCCAGTCGATCGGCTTCAACACGGACGCCCCGCTCCACACGGACACTGGCACGCCCGCTCGCCCGGTCGGGCGAGAGTGCTGCCGGCGAGGTCTCGGCGCCCGCAAGGGCGAGGAGGAGGTGCAGGACCATGACCACCAGTATCGGCAATCACGGTAAGCGCGCTCGCAACTATTGCACCCATCCGGTTGCGAACGCGTCGAAAACCGCGCGATATCGGGTCGAACACGCCATTTGCCCTGTGCAGGCGGCCCGCTCAGATCGGATGCGATTGTTCGCCGCCTAACGCTCGCCCGCCGCGCGTTCGAGCAATCCGACCAGCCGCGCGCGCGCATCGAGCGCCTTGGCCGCACGGTCGATCAGGAGGTCGCGCTCGAGGAAATGCCCCGATAGGCGAAGCCCGTCGAGTACGTCGTGAAGTCCCGCGCTTCCGCCTTGCGCGAGGAAGGAAGGAAGCGGCAGCAGCTGCCCGCGATACGGCTTCGCCGCCCCCGCGCTCACCGCGCGCCCGCTCTTCGGGCTGACCGCGACGAGGTCGTCCGCCTCTCCCGTCACCGCGCACGCCTCGAGGTCGAGCCCGAAGCCCAGTTCGCGCAGCATCAGCAGTTCGAACCGAACCAGCGCCGCGCCCCAACCCGACACGCTCGGCGCCGCCTCGACCGCCTCGAGCAGGGCGACCAGCGCGCCGTGGACCGCCGGATAGGCCTGCCCCTCGGGCAGCGCCGCCGCAACGAGGCTGGTCGCCCAGGCAATCGCGGCAGCGGGAAGCGGTTCGGAAAGAAGCGGCCCGCGGCTGTGCACCAGCTCGACCGAGGCGTGCGGCAACTGCGTTTCGGTTCGCGCCGCCAGCGCCGCCCCGACCAGGTTGCCCGGCACCAGCACCGGCCCCAGCCGCCGCCCGCGCGCCCCGCGAACGTAGGCGGCGAGCAGCCCGTCTTCCTCGGTCATCAGCCGCACCACCGCGCCATGCTCGCCATGCGCGCGGGTCGAGACGACGAGGGCGAGATAGTCGGCGCGCATCAGCGGGCGTGGAAATAGTCGTGGATCTGGCGCGCGGTCGCCTTGGAGATGCCGGGCGCGCGTTCGAGGTCCTCGAGCGCCGCGCCCTTGACCGCCTTGGCCGTCCCGAAATGCATCAAGAGCGCGCGCTTCCTTGCCGGCCCGATCCCCGGCACGTCGTCGAGCGAGGAGCCGGTGAAGCTCTTGGCGCGCTTGGCGCGGTGCGTGCCGATGGCGAAGCGATGCGCCTCGTCGCGCAGCCGCTGGAGATAGAAAAGCAGCGGCGAATTGGTCGGCAGGGTCAGCTCGCGCCCGTCGGCGAAGTGGAACACCTCGCGCCCCTCGCGCCCGTGATGCGGCCCCTTGGCGACGCCGACCACGGCAAGGTCCTCGATTCCCGCTTCGGCCATGATCTCCATCACCGCCGACAACTGTCCCTTGCCCCCGTCGATCAGCACGAGATCGGGCCAGTCGCCTTTCTCGCGGTCGGGGTCTTCCTTTGCCAGCCGCGCGAAGCGCCGCGAGAGCACTTCCTTCATCATTCCGAAATCGTCGTCGGTCGCTGCCGACTTGATGTTGAACTTCCTGTAATTGTTCTTCCGGAAGCCTTCGGGCCCCGCGACGATCATCGCGCCGGTGGCAGAGGTGCCCATGATGTGGCTGTTGTCGTAGACCTCGATCCGCTCGGGCGGGCCGTCCAGCTCGAACTTCTCCGCCAGCTCGCGCAGCAATTTGGCTTGCGTCGTGCTCTCGGCCATCTGCCGGTCGAGCGCTTCCTCGGCATTGCGCTGCGCCTGTTCGACCAGCTTGCGCCGTGCCCCGCGCTGGCCTCTCGATAGCTCCACCTTGCGCTCGGCGCGCTCGGACAGCGCCTCGGCGATCAAGGCGGCCTCGGGCAGGTCGCGGTCGACGAGGATACGCCCGGGCGGCGGCACTTCCTCGTAGAACTGCATCAGGAAGTCGCTCAGCACTTCCTCGGCGCCCATGTCCTTGGCGGCCTTGGGGAAGAAAGCGCGGTGCCCCCAATTCTGCCCGCCTCGAATGAAAAAGGCCTGGACGCAGGTCTGGCCCGCCTTCTGCGCCATCGCGAACACGTCGCCGTCGCCCAGCCCCTCGGCGTGGATCGTCTGCGAACCCTGCACATAGGTCAGCGCGCGCAGCCGATCGCGATAGACCGCCGCCAGCTCGTAATCCTGTTTCTCGGCAGCCGCCGCCATTTGCTCGCCGAGCTTCTTCTGCACGCCCGTCGACTTGCCCGCGAGGAACAGCTTCGCGTCGGCGACCAGCTCGGCATAGTCCTCCTTCGAAATGCGATCGACGCACGGCGCCGAGCAGCGACGGATCTGGTAGAGCAGGCAGGGCCGGTCGCGATTGGCGAAATAGCTGTCCGAGCAGCTTCTCAGGAGGAACAGTTTCTGCAGCGCGTTGAGTGTGCGCGTGACCGAACCTGCCGACGCGAACGGCCCGTAATATTGGCCGATCGGCCGCCTGCGCCCGCGATGCTTCCTGACCTGCGGGAAGTCGTGATCGTCGCGCAGCAGGATGAAGGGGAAGCTTTTGTCGTCGCGCAGCAGCACGTTGTAGGGCGGGCGGAATCGCTTGATCAGTTGCGCCTCGAGGAGCAACGCCTCGGCCTCGGTGCGTGTCGTGACGATGGTCATGCTGCGCGTCTGCGAGACCATCCGCTGCAGCCGGTTCGAGAGGTTGGCGACCTGCGTGTAATTGACGACGCGGCTTTTGAGCGCCTTCGCCTTGCCGACGTAGAGCACGTCCCCGCGCGCATCGAGCATGCGGTAGACGCCGGGGCGCGCGGGCAGCGTCTTCACCACGTTGCGGATCGCCTTCACGCCCGCCTCGAGATCGGGCTGGTCCGCGCCCTTCACGCTCTTGGTCGCGCGCTCCTCGTTGAAGCGCTCGGCACGATTGGGGGTATCGGGACGGTCGGCCTTGCTCACAGCCCCCTAACTAGGAAGGATTGCGCGCGGTTGCGAGGGGTCACTCGCCGGCTGCCGCCAGCACCTCGCGGATCGCCGCCAGCACGACGTCGGGCCGGTCGCGGTGGATATAATGGGTCGCATCCTCGACCAGCCGGTATTCGCCTTGGCTCGACAGCGCCGCGATCTCCTCGAGGCGCTGGCGCACGAGCGGCGTGACGGCTGCGAACTGTTCCTCGATGCCATCGGGCGTATCGGGCGGCAGCGGGTCTTCCCTACCCGCGGCAAGCACGACCAGCGGCAGATCGCCCAAGCTCTTCGGCATCTCGGCGGGGACCGATCCGTCGAACAGGGAGTCGATCAGCGCGATCTTGGTCTCCCACGCCGCCGGATCGCGCAGCCGCACAAGCCGCGCTTCCTCGACCGCCGGGGGGAACGATCCCGCGCCCATCGCGCACGGGCTTGCGCTGCCCGTCTCGAGCACCAGCTTGCCGTCGCGCAATCCGGCGAGGCAGCTGCGCGCCATCCCCGCCATGCCCTCTCGATAGACGCTCTCCATGAACGCGGCCGCTTCGGGCGCGTTGTCGGCGACGAGGTCCATCAAGCCCGGAGGGCTGGGATCGACCAGCACCAGGCCGGAAACTCGCTGCGGATAGCGTTCGGCAAAGCGTAGCGCCTCGCCGCCGCCGAGCGAATGGCCGACCAGCACGACCGGACCTTCGATTCCCGCCGCATCGAGCGTGGCGGCGAGCGTTTCGACGAGATGCATCGTGCCTTGCGGCTCGGCATCGGGCCCGCTCAACCCGAAGCCGGGCCGATCGAACGTGCAGGCGCGCGCGCTCTTCGCAACCGTCGGGACGAGCGCGTGCCAGGTGGCACCCCAGTCCCCGAACCCGCCGAGAAAGACCGCCGTCGTCTCGCCCTCGCCCATACAGGCGAAATGGATCTCGCGCCCGTCGGCCAGCGCAACGGTCGATTGCGGTGCGAGTTGCGCCTCGAAGAACGCCGCGTCCCGGGATGGAACGTCGCCCGTCGCTGCGGCAGCGAGCGCTGCCAGGCCGATCAGCATGCCCTTCTCCTACTGCCGCGCCGCCGCGAGGCCCGCGACCGACTGCCGCCGCCCCGGCGCGAAGGCGAGCGCCTTATCGTACGCGTCGGCCGCTTCCTGCCGCAGCCCCAGCGCGAGCAGTTCGTCGCCCAGCAATTCGTAGCTCGGCTTGCCGATCAGCGGCGGCCCGTAGAAGGCGGGGAGCGCGGCTTCCGCCTCCCCGGCCTTGCCGAGCGCGGCCAGTCCTTCGGCTTCGCGCCCTGCCGCCAGCAACGCGACCGCCTCGGCCTGCGCCACCATCCGTTCGCCCCACGCCGTGTCTTCCGACCCGTCATAGCCGTCCTCGATCAGCGCTGCGTGGAGCGCCTTCAATTCGGCGACCTGTGCGGCGGCGGCGGCGGCATCGTCGCGCGCCGCCAGCGCAAGCCCGTAGGCGACCATCATGCGCGCGGCCGCATCCTTGCCCTCGCCCCATGCCAGCGGCGTCGCATAATCGCCCGTCTCGACGCCCTTCCACAACGCCATGCGCGCCCAGCTATACGAGCGGGGGTTCGCCCCCTCCTCCATCGCTGCGACCACCTCGTCGCGACACCCGTCGATCAGCGCGCTGGCATCCTTGCCCTGCTGTAGCAGCGCGTAGGCCAGCCACTCGTTGTAATGGCCGCAATGCCCGTCGCGCTCGCGCTGGCGATCGACCACCGCGTCGGCGTTGACGTTGGCTTTCTCGGACGCCTCCCACATGCCGAGCGCGTTGAAGATATGGCTGACCATGTGCTGCGCGTGGCCTGCGTCGGGTGCGACCACCGAATAACGCTGCGCCGCGCGCAGCCCCAGCGGTGCGTGCACCGGATCGTCATAGCTGTGGATCAGGTAATGCAGCAGGCCGGGGTGCATCTCGTGCGCCATGAACCCGTCTTCGAGGATCGCGGCGGATTGCATGTAGGTCGGCACGTCGCGCCCGTCATGCGTCGTCCCGAGGATGGAGAGCGCATAGAAAGCGCGCGCATCGACATCGTCCGGATCGGCCTCGAACAGCGCCTTCATTTTCCCGCGATAGGCGAAATCGCGTTTCCGCTTCTCGCCCTCGCCGTAGAGCGTCTCGACCGCGCCCAGCCACGCGCGCTCCTTGTCGTCGCGCGCCTTGGCTGCACGCGCCTGCGGGGTCTTCCCGAGCTTCGCCATCGCCGCGAGCGCCGCTTCGCGATCCTGCTGCCACCAGATCGAATGGTTGTGGGTCATGGCCTCGCCCCAATAGGGCATCACCCAGTCGGGATCGGCCTCTTGCGCGGCCACGAACTCCTCGGCGGCGCGCTCATATTCGAAGTTGTGGAGCAACGCGAGGCCGCGCAGGAAATGCCCGCCCGCCTGCTCGTTGCCCTGGTGCGCGAACACCATCTGCTCGGTTCCCACCCCGTCGGGCTCGGCGGCTTGGGACGGTGCGGCCAGCACCAGGCCGGCGGCAAGAAGGCTCGACAGGACACGCATGGCAATCCCCCTTTCGTGGCGGAAAACCCAGCTTGTCAGCATTTGGCGAGCGGCGGTCAAGCCGCCTGCTTGGCGCCTTCCTCTTCCTCGAGCATCCACGCGACCGCGGCGCGGGCGTGGAGTTCGGTCGTATCGTAGACCGGCAGCACGTTGGCGCGGCTGTCGACCGCGAGCACCAGTTCGGTGCAGCCGAGCACCACCGCATCGGCCTTCTGGCGCACCAGTTCGGTCAGCAGCGTCTTGAAGGCGCGCTGGCTGTCGCGCTTGACGATACCCTTGGCGAGCTCGTCGAAGATGATGCGGTCGATGGTCGCGATCCAGTCGGGCGCGATCGGCATCACGTCCATGCCTGCCTCTTCGTACTGCTCGCGCGCGAAGCTCTCGGTCATCGTGAAGCGCGTGCCGAGCAAGGCAATCCGCTTGCGGCCGTCGCGCTTCATCGCCTCGATCGTCGGCTCCGCGATCGGGAGCAGCGGCAGGCCCGTCGCCGCCTCGACCGCGGGCGCGTAACGGTTGGTGGTGTTGGACGCGATCAGGATCGCCTCGGCGCCCGCCCCCTTGAGCGACTGCGCCGCCCCGACGATCAGCTGCTCGGCCTCGTCGGTCTTGCCCGCCATCTGGAGCGCGGCATAGGGCGCAAGATCGAGGCTTTCGATGACCAGCCGGGCACTATGCAGCCCGCCCAGCGCACGCGCGACCAGGCGGTTGATATGCTCATAGTAAAGGTGGGTCGAGTTCCAGCTCGTGCCCCCGATGATCCCCAGCTTCTTCATCTCGTCTCCCGACGCCCCTACCGGAGCACCGGCTGGGGGCTTTAACCCAGTAAGCGATTGCGACTCATGGACTTTAATCCAGGGCCTTGACGATCTCCTCGACCATTTTCTTGGCGTCCGCAAGGAGCATCATCGTGTTGTCGCGGAAGAAGAGCTCATTTTCCACGCCGGCGTAACCCGCCCCGCCCATCGAGCGCTTGATGAACAGGGTGGTGCGTGCCTTTTCCACGTCAAGCACCGGCATGCCGTAGATGGGCGAGGACTTGTCCGTCTTGGCCGCCGGATTGGTGACATCGTTCGCGCCGATCACGAAGGCGACATCGGCCTGCGCGAATTCGGAATTGATGTCCTCCAGCTCGAACACCTCGTCATAGGGCACGTTGGCTTCGGCAAGCAGCACGTTCATGTGACCCGGCATGCGCCCCGCGACCGGGTGGATCGCGAACTTCACCTCGACGCCCTTGGCCTTGAGGTGGTCGGTCATTTCCTTGAGCACGTGCTGCGCCTGCGCCACCGCCATGCCGTAGCCCGGCACGATGATGACCTTGTCGGCCTGGCCCAGCAGGAAAGCCGCGTCTTCGGCGCTGCCCGCCTTGTAGGGCCGGTCGATGGCAGGGCCCTTGTCGCCGCTCGATGCGTCCTGCCCGAAACCGCCCGCGATGACCGAGATGAAGCTGCGGTTCATGGCGCGGCACATGATGTAACTGAGGATCGCGCCCGAGCTGCCCACCAGCGCGCCGGTGATGATCATCGCCGTATTGCCGAGCGTGAAGCCCATCGCGGCCGCGGCCCAGCCCGAGTAGCTGTTGAGCATCGAGACCACGACCGGCATGTCCGCGCCGCCGATCGGGATGATCAGCAGGAAGCCGACCGCGAAGGCCGCCGCGCAGATGATCCAGAACAGCGCTCCCTCGCCCGGCCCCGCAGCGGGGCTCATCGCGTAGAGGCCGGTCATCACTACGATGGCGGCAACCGTGCCGAGATTGATGACGTGACGCATCGGCAGCAGGATCGGCGCGCCCGACATGTTGCCGTTCAACTTGGCAAAGGCGATGACCGAGCCCGAAAAGGTGATCGCGCCGATCGCCGCGCCCAGCGCCATCTCGATCCGGCTGACGGCGAGGATGTCGCCGCCCGCATCGAGGATGCCGAACGCGCCCGGGTTGAGGAACGCGGCCGCGGCGACCAGCACCGCCGCCATGCCGACTAGGCTGTGGAAAGCGGCCACCAGCTGCGGCATCGCGGTCATCGCGATGCGCCTCGCGATGGTGAGGCCGATGATGGCGCCGATGCCGATCGCGGCGAGGATCTCGCCGATGCCGGCGATTTCGTGGGTCGCCAGCGTGGTCGCCACCGCGATGGCCATGCCGACCATGCCGTAGATGTTGCCCCGCCGGCTGCTTTCGGGGCTCGACAGGCCGCGCAGCGCGAGGATGAAGCAGACGCCCGCGACGAGATAGGCGAGCAGCACCCAGGACGGCACCGCCGCCGCCCCCGAGGCGAGGAGAAGCGCGAATTCCATCACTTGCGCTCCTTCTTCTTGTACATGGCCAGCATGCGCTGGGTGACCGCGAACCCGCCGAAGATGTTGATACTGGCCAGCACCACCGCCGCCAGCCCCAGCCACTTGGCGCCGGGCACCCCGGCCGCGGCCGCCGCGATCAGGCCGCCCACGATGATCACGGAGGAAATGGCGTTGGTGACTGCCATCAGCGGCGTGTGCAGCGCGGGCGTCACCGACCAGACGACATAATAGCCCACGAAACAGGCGAGCACGAAAATCGACAGGATGGAGATGAAGTCCATGAGCCTCCCCCGAGTTGTTGGACCACGTTGTGGCAAGGCTTTGGGGCGCTGTCGAGGGGCTGCACAATGGTCCGGATCGGACGGTTAACCCGATTGAAGTTTCCGATTTCCTAACCTTTTGGTGGCACTGCCGGAACGAACCGGTAGGACAATGATGCGCGACGCAGTCAACACCAAGGCCAAGATGCCAAGCGGATTCCCGCTCAAGCTGTTCTTGTGGACGGCCGTCGTCTCGTTCCTGTTCGGGCTCGGCGCGATCGGCGAACCGCTAGAGGATCTCGCCCGCACCGCACGCAACTATCTCCATACCAACAAGGCCAGTGGCGACATCGTGCTGGTCGAGATCGACCGCAAGAGCATCGAGGAAATCGGCACCTATCCGTGGCGCCGCACGGTCCATGCCGACATCGTCGACGAGGCGACCAAACTTGGCGCCGACCATCTCTATTTCGACGTCGTCTTCGCCGGCCGTACCACGCCGCAGGACGACGAGGTCTTCCGCCAGGCGATGGAGCGCGCGGGCAATGTCACCCTCGCTGCGGTCGAGGAGCGCAACACGCGCTATCTCGGCTCGTCGCTGCAACTCCCGATGGAGGAGTTCCAGGACGACGCCGACATGGGCTCGATCAACGCCTACTTCAATTTCCAGACCGCCGCATGGGACCTTGCGGTTACCGATAAGGTCGGCGGCAAGGTGATGCCCAGCTTCGCAGCCAAGATGGCGGGTGTGACGGGCGAGGTCGGCGAGACCTTCCCGGTCGACTATTCGATCGACGTCACCACCGTGCCCAAGATCAGCGCGACCGACCTCGTCCATGGCCGCGTCGACAAGAGCCTTGTCGAGGGCAAGACGCTGATCGTCGGCATCTCGGTCGTCCAGCTTGGCGACCAGGTGTTCATCCCGGGCCGCGGCCGCATGGGCGGCGTGTTCGTCCAGATTCTCGGCGCCGAGACGCTCAAGAACGGCAAGCCCGTCTCGCTGGGCTGGGTACCCGCCTTCCTCGTCGCGCTGGCCGCCTTCGCGCTGGCCTGCTGGCGCCCCGATCCGCGCACGCGCTTCACCGCCATGGCGATCGCCTTCGTCGTGCTTGCGGGCCTCCCCGTCATCCTCGAGGCGAACGGCATCTTCGTCGACATCATGGCCGGCATGGCGATCCTGCTCTACGGCTTCGCGCTGTTCGGCTATCGCTTCTTCAAATCGCGCGGCCTCGTCAACGAACTTACCGGTCTTCCGAACCTCACCGCGCTGCGCGCCGACCGCAAGGGCAAGGACCTGCCGCTGATCGCCGCGCGCGTGCACAATTTCGCCGAGATCGTCTCGACGCTGAATGCAGCGGGCGAACGCCGGCTCGTCGAACAGATCGCCGCGCGTCTCGCCTTGGGACGCCAGAGTGGCATGACCCTCTATCAGGGCGATGAGGGCATTTTCGCCTGGTTCGCTGAGCCGCGCACCGCGATCGGCAACCATCTCGAAGCTCTCCACGCCCTGTTCCGCAGCCCGGTCACGATCGACGACCAGCCCTACGACATCGCCGTCAGCTTCGGCGTCGAGGTGGGCTCGAGCCGCAACCTCGCCAGCCGTCTCGGCAGCGCGCTGGTTGCCGCCGACGAGGCCGATGCCGAAGCGATCAAGTGGAAGTATCACGACCCCGCGCGCCTCCAGGACGTGCCGTGGAAGCTTTCGCTCCTCTCGCAGCTCGACAAGGCCATCGACAATGGCGAGGTCTGGCTCGCCTTCCAGCCACAGGTCGACCTCAAGTCGCGCCGCGTCGTGGCCGCCGAGGCGCTTGCCCGCTGGACCCACCCCGAGAAGGGCCCGATCAGCCCGACCGAATTCATCGCCGCTGCCGAGCAGCAGGGACGCATTTCCGCCCTCACCGACTTCGTCGTCGACGCCGCTGCTGCGGGTGTTGCCGAACTGCGCAAGAGCGAGCCCGACTTCACCGTCGCGGTGAACCTGTCGGCGCGCATGTTGTCGGATCGCAAGCTCGCCGCGCGCATCATGAACGCACTCGAAAAGCACGGCGTCCCCACCGGCGCTATCACGCTCGAATTGACCGAGACTGCCGCGCTCGACGGCACCGGTGCCGACATCGACCTTCTCGCAGAGCTGCGCGAACTCGGCTTCTCGATCTCGATCGACGATTACGGCACGGGTCTCTCGACCCTCGATTATCTCAAGAAGGTACCGGCGAGCGAACTCAAGATCGACCAGAGCTTCGTGCGCTCGATGCGCGACAATCGCTCCGATCTCATCATGGTCCAGTCGACCATCGCGCTCGCCCACTCGCTCGGTCGCAAGGTCGTCGCCGAAGGCGTCGAGGACACGCAAATCCTCGAGCAGTTGACCATGATGAAGTGCGACATCGCCCAAGGTTTCGCGGTCGGTCGCCCGATGGGCCTGCAAGAACTCAAGCGTCGACTGTTGCGCGACAAGCAGCGGCGGGTCGCATGATATAGTTAACAGCTTGCTAACCATTCCCATTAAGGTTAATAACGTCCCCAGAAGCGCTTCGTGCGCCCAATGCACAGGGGACGAAAATGAAGAAGGTCAAAAAGCCCACCAAGGGTTTCTGGGAGATCATCTTCGGCGGCGGCTGGGGTTCCACCGGCGGCGCTGGCTAAGACAGCCCGGAATAAAAGAGATTAACCCGGTTTCGGCCGGGTTTTTCTTTGTCTGTCAAAGGCTTGGGACGGGATCTTTACCTTGCCGAAACGGTCGAAGCTGCCCCCTAATTGGACCGTGACGGGGCGTTAACGAGCGCCCAACTCGCGAGGCTCGCGAACCAATTTCCAACGCTGTACTTGTGAAAAGCGACTCGAAGCGAGTCGGCCAGGCGACTCGGGCGCCCTATTCGCCAGCCGGTTGGAGTCGTTCGTTTACGATTTTGCCGCCATGCGTCAGACGAACGCCCCTCACGATCTCGTCGTCATCGGGAAATAGGGGGCGTTTTTCTTCCGCGTCCCAGAACGCGGCGAGGAAATTGTAGAGGTTGCGCGCGAACAGCGCCGAGGCATCGCCTGCCAGGCTGCGCGACAATTGCACCGCCCCGATGACGTGGACGCCATGGCGCACCACCGTCTCGCCTGCGACCGTGCCTTCGACATTGCCCCCGGCTTCGGCAGCCAGGTCGACGATCACGCTGCCGCCGCGCATCGTGGCTAGCTGCGCATCGCTGATCAGCCGCGGCGCAGGACGCCCGGGAATGAGCGCGGTGGTAATCACGATGTCCTGCTTGGCGATATGGCTCGAGACGAGTTCGGCCTGCGCCTTTTTATACTCGTCGCTCATCTCGCCGGCATAGCCGCCCGAGCCCTCGCCCTCGATCCCCTCCACGCTCTCGACGAAGATCGGCTTGGCACCGAGCGACATGATCTGTTCCCTGGTCGCCGAGCGCACGTCGGTCGCGCTGACCTGCGCACCGAGCCGCTTGGCGGTCGCGATCGCCTGCAGCCCCGCGACCCCGACGCCCATCACGAACACCTTGGCGGGGCTCACCGTACCCGCCGCGGTCATCATCATCGGGAAGGCACGCCCGTAGGCGCTCGCCGCGTCGACCACCGCCTTGTATCCCGCAAGGTTCGACTGCGAGGACAGGATGTCCATCGACTGGGCGCGGGTGATGCGCGGCATCCACTCCATCGCGATCGCGTCGAGCCCGGCGCGCGCATAGCCCTCGATCGCCGCCTCGCGCCGCACCGGGTCGAGCGCGCCGACCAGCAGCGCGCCGGTCTTGGCACCCGCCAGCTCGCTGGGCTCTGGCCCTTCGACGACGAGGATCGCGTCCGCCCCCGACAGCACGTCGGCGCGCGCCCCGAGGCTGGCCCCGGCGTCGGCATAGTCCTGATCGGAAATCGAGGCGCGGGTTCCCGCGCCTTTCTCGACCGCGACCTCTGCACCCAGCCCGATGAATTTCTTCACCGTCTCGGGGATGGCCGCGACCCGGGGTTCGTCGGGTCCGGCACTGAGGACCGCGATCTTCAAGATCAGTTGGCGATCACGTAGATGACGATGGCGGTGATGATCGCGGTCGCGACGATCCCGAACTTCAGGAGCTTGAGGAAGCCCGAATAATTCTTCTCGTGCGCCGGATAGTCCATTTCGGTGGCGGTCGGGTGCGCCTTGCTGTCAGCCATTCGTCCCTCTTTTGTCAGGCTCGCGCGCCTTGGCGGCGTGCGGATCGGCCTTTCCTGTAACAAGTCAGACGCCGCCCCAAAAGGGGTTTTGAGGTTCGCGCGATATCGGCGCGGTCTTAACCGGCTTTTCACCACCTTGCCCTATTGTGGGACACATGACCGAGGCGAAGCCCTTTGCCGACAAGGCCGTGAAGTCGCTGCTGCTCGTCGAGAGCGACGCCGACGAACGTCGAACCGTCTCCTCCGTCGCCCAGCGCGCCGGCTGGACCGTCGTGGGTGCGCCCGACCTCGAAACGGCCCTGGGCCTCCTCCAGGGCCCGCATGGGCGCGAGGTGCGCTGCGCAATCCTGTCGAGCTGGGACGAGGCCAAGAGCCCCGCCCTCATCGAGGCCCTGCGCGAGGCGCGCGAGGCACTTCCCGTCATCGCGCTCGCCGACGAGGGTTCGATCCCGCTCGCGGTCGAGGTGATGCGCGCCGGCGCCTCCGATTTTCTCGGCAAGCCGGTCGCGCCCGAACGCCTGCTCGACGCGCTCCACACCCATGCCGACCGCCGCCGCGCCACTGGCGAACTCGCGCCGGTCTCCGAAAAGATCGCGCGTGTCGTCAGCCTCGAGCAGCTGGTCGGCGCCGCCCCCGAATTCCGCGCCGCGCTGGCGGTCGCCGCCAAGGCCGCGCGCAACCGCCTCCCCCTCCTCGTCACCGGCGAGAGCGGGACGGGCAAGGAAACCTTCGCGCGCGCCATCCACAATGCCAGCCTGCGCGCCAAGGGCCCGCTGGTCGTGGTCAACTGCCATGCGATCAGCGCCAAGGCGATCGACAGCGAACTGTTCGGCCACGTGCCCGGCGCCTTTCCGGGCGCCTTTTCGGAACGCGTCGGCCGCCTCGTCGAAGCCAATGAGGGCACCCTCGTCCTCAAGGAAATCGGCGCCCTTCCTGCCGACACGCAGGCCGCGCTCGACCGCGCGCTGGCGACCGGCGAGGTGCGCCCGGTCGGCTGCAACGGTTCGAGTAGCGTCGACGTGCGCCTCATCGCCACGCACAGCCGCCAGCTGGACGAGCATTTCCACGAAGGTCTCGCCCAGCGCCTCAACGGTACCAAGGTGCACCTGCCGCCGCTGCGCGAGCGCTCGAGCGACATTCCCGCGCTCGCCCGCCATTTCCTCGCGCGCATCGCCGACGAACCGGGCATGCGCACGCTCTCGATCGGCAACGACGCGCTCGCGGTACTGATGCGCTACGGCTGGCCCGGCAACCTGCGCCAGCTCGCCGGCGCGCTGTTCCGCGCCGTCGTCCATGCGGAAGGCAACAGCCTCACCGCCGACGACTTCCCGCACATCGCGATCCAGTCGCGCTTCACCGGCCGCCGCAGCGATCATGCGCCCGAGCTTTCCAAGGCGTCGAGCGACCAGGCGCTCGCGGGCGCAGGCCCTGTCACCATCTTCGACGCCGAAGGCCATGTCCGCACCCTCGCCGACATCGAGGCCGATCTAATCCGCCTCGCCATCGGCCATTATCGCGGGCGTATGACCGAAGTCGCACGCCGCCTCGGCATCGGCCGCTCGACCCTCTACCGCAAGCTGGGCGACCTCGGCATCGACACGTCGTCGGCGGCGTAGCGCTCGACACGGGCCGCGCCCTCGGGCAGGCTCCGTTCCCATGGAAAAGATCCTCATCACCGGGGCTGCCTCGGGCATCGGGCGCGCCTGCGCCGACCATTTCGCCGCGCGCGGTGCGCGCCTCGTTCTGGTCGACCGCGACGGCGAGGGATTCAGCGATCTGGAGCGCGAACACGACACGCACGTCGCCGACGTGTCCGATCCCGCTTTCTGGGACGCGATCCCGCTCGACGGGCTGACCGGCGCGATCGTCAATGCCGGCATCGGCACCGCCGCCCCGATCGAGGATCTCGATTTTGCCGAATGGCGCCAGGTCATGTCGGTCAACCTCGACGGCGCCTTCCTTACCTTGCAGCGCGCCATCCGCGCGATGAAGGACGGCGGCGCGATCACCGTCACCGCCTCTGCCACGGGCCTCAAGCCCGTCCCCAACACCGCCGCCTATGGCTGCTCGAAGGCCGCGCTCATCCACCTGGCGCGCATTGCTGCAAGCGAGGTCGCGGGCCGCCGCATCCGCGTCAACGCGATCGCGCCCGGCGGCGTCGACACCGCGATCTGGGACGACGGCGCGCTCGACCCGCTGATCGAGCAGCATGGCAGCCGCGAAGCCGCGATCACCGCGATGGGTCTGGCCGTCCCGCTGGGCCGCTTCGCCCAGCCCGAGGAAATCGCCGCGCAGATCGCCTTCCTGATGAGCCGCGATGCGGGCACCATCACCGGCAGCGTGTTGACCAGCGATGGCGGCTTTACGCTCTAGAGCGACTTTGGCGTCAGCGCCTGGTCCCGCAGCCCGCGCCAGACCTTGAGCGCCTGCACCGTCTCGGGGACGTCGTGGACGCGCACGATCTGCGCTCCCTGCCCTGCCGCGGCCAGCGCCAGCGCCAGACTTCCGGGCAACCGCGCATCGGCGGGCGCCTCGTTCGACAGCGCGCCGATCATGCGCTTGCGGCTCGCCCCGAACAGGATCGGGCAGCCAAGCCCGTGGAGCATCGCAAGCCCGTTCACCAGTTCGAGGTTGTGCGCCACCGTCTTGCCGAACCCGATGCCCGGGTCGACGATGATGTTGCTGCGCGCGATGCCGGCTTCCTCGGCCTTGGCGATGCGATCTTCGAGCCACAGGAAGACGTCGACCAGCACGTCGTCATAGGTCGGGTTGTCCTGCATCGTCTGCGGGTCGCCCTGCGCGTGCATCAGCACCACCGGCACGCCCGCTCGTGCCACGACGTCGGCCGAGCGATCGTCCCAGCCCAGCGCCGACACGTCGTTGACGAGGTGCGCGCCCGCGGCCAGCGCCGCTTCCATCACCGCCGCCTTGCGCGTGTCGATGCTGACCGCATTGCCCCCGCGCACCAGCCGCTCGACGACCGGCTTCACGCGTTCGATCTCGTCGCCTTCCCACACGGTCTGCGCGCCCGGCCGGGTCGACTCCCCGCCGATGTCGAGGATCGCCGCCCCCGCGCTCGCCATGTCCGCGCCCGCATTGCACGCCGCATCGACATCCTCGTGCGCGCCGCCATCGGAAAAACTGTCGGGCGTCACGTTGAGGATGCCCATGACCTGCGGCTGGTCGAGCCTCACGGTGCGCGTGCCAAGGCTGAGCGGCGCTCGCGTCCCGGTAAGCCTCGCCCAATCCGCCGCCATCTGGTCGTCGAGCCGCTCCTCGACCCCCTCGACCGGAACCAGTTCGCTGCCCGCGCGGCGATTGGTGTCGTCGAGCGCGATCAGCTCGACACAAGAGAACCACAAGAGGCCGCCCGCCAGCCGGGCGACCTTGCCGTCATGGCCAAAGGGGGAATCGACGAAGCCCGTGGGGCGTAGGAGGGTGCGCATGGCGCCTTATAGCGCGCAAAGGTGACGCTGGCGCATCGTGTCGAGCGGCTTCAATTCGCCCTCTTCCTCGATCTGCCAGAAGGTCCAGCCGTTGCAGCTGGGCGCGCCCTGCAATTCCTTGCCGACCTTGTGGATCGACCCCTGATGCCCGTCGCAGCTGACCGACCCGTCGAGCCCGACCCTGGCCGTCCAGCGCCGCTTGCTGTCGGTCAGCGTGCTGCCCGCCGGGACCAGCCCGCTTTCGACCAGCAGCCCGAACGCGACACGCGGGGCCGAGCGTTTCTCGGCCATCGTCGTCATCGCGCTCTCGTCGAGCGGCATCTCGCTGTCGATACGCGCCCTGGCAGCCGCGATATAATCGTCCTCGCGCTCGATCCCGATCCAGCGCCGCTGCAGCCTCTTCGCCACCGCGCCCGTCGTCCCGGTCCCGAAGAAGGGATCGAGCACCACGTCGCCGGGCTTCGTGCAGGCCAGCATGATGCGGTAGAGCAGGCCCTCGGGCTTCTGGGTCGGGTGAACCTTCTCGCCCTCGTCATTCTTCAGCCGCTCGCCGCCCGAACAGATCGGGATGGTCCAGTCCGAGCGCATCTGGAGATCGTCATTGAGCGCCTTCATCGCGCGATAGTTGAACGTATATTTCGACTTTTCCGACTTCGAGCACCAGATCAGCGTCTCGTGCGCGTTGGTGAAGCGGGTGCCACGGAAATTGGGCATCGGGTTGGACTTGCGCCACACGATGTCGTTGAGGATCCAATAGCCCGCGTCCTGCAGCAGCGCGCCGACGCGGAAGATGTTGTGGTAGCTGCCGATCACCCAGATCGTGCCGTCATCCTTGAGGATGCGCCGCGCCTCGGCCAGCCAGTCGCGGGTGAAATCGTCATATTGGGCGAAACTCTCGAACCGGTCCCACTCGTCGTCGCACGCGTCGACCTTACCGCCTTCAGGGCGGATCAGGTCGCCGCCCAGCTGGAGGTTGTAGGGCGGATCGGCGAAGATCATGTCGACCGACTTGTCGGGCATCTTCGCCATCGCGGCGACGCAATCGCCCTCGATGATCGTGTCGAGCGGCAGCACCTTCTTCGGGCTGCGACGGGCACGCTCCTCGGCACGCGCGAGGTGCGGCGCGCAATAGGCTTCGATCGGCGTGAGTGCGGTCATGGGATGCCCCTTTGGAACTGGAGCCTCCCTCCCTGAATCGTCCGCGATTCCGCGTCAAGATTCCGCGTGGAGTCAATCGCTTGGATGGTGAATCGACGATTTGTGCTCAAATCATGGAGAACCACAACATGTTGAGTCCTCGCTGGCAGGCGGGACTCAAGACCTTGTGGTGTGACTCGAAAGACTCAGATTGGCTCAGAACAGCGAAATCTGGGCCACCGGCGCGAAGGAACGGCGGTGGATCGGGCTCGGCCCCTGCGTTCTCAGCGCGGCCAGATGCGCCGGCGTGCCATAGCCCTTGTGCGCGGCAAAGCCGTAGCCCGGATGCTCCTCCTCGGCCGCGCGCATCAACGCGTCGCGATGTTCCTTGGCGATGATCGAGGCGGCCGAGATGCATCGCTCGGACGCATCGCCCCCGACGATCGCGCGCGCCGGCCAGCGCCATTCGTCGCGATAGTTGCCGGGGCAGCGATTGCCGTCGACCAGGACTTCGAGCGGCTCGCATCCGTGCTCGGTGCACATCGCGGCGACCGCGCGCGTCATCGCCAGCATGGTCGCCTGAAAGATGTTGATCGCGTCGATCTCCTCGACGCTCGCGATGCCGATGCCGACATGGCAGCGCTCGCGGATGCGCGCCGCGAGGCTCGCCCGCTTGGACGCGCACAGCACCTTGCTGTCGCCGAGACCGCGGATCTCCTTGCCGCACAGGATGACGGCCGCGGCCACTACCGGTCCAGCCAGGGGCCCCCGCCCCGCTTCGTCCACCCCCGCGATCATGGGGTCAGACTAACCAGAGATTGTCGATCTCGTCCATGTCGATGCGATGGATGGTGTCGATCACCGCCTCGCGCATCGCGAGCGTGTCGGCCTGCGGCGTTTCGTCCATCGCGAAGGCGGCATCGCGCGTCGCCTTGTCGGGCCACAGCGCCACCGCGCAGAAATGCCCGTCCTCCTTGCGAAACAGCGTCGATCCCTTCGACCCGCGCGCGTGCAGCCGCTTCGTCACGGCAGCCCAGTTCTCGCGGAACTGGTCTTCCTTGTCGGGATCGACCTTCCATTCGAAAAATGTTGCCATCATGCCGCGTCGTCCCCCTCGCCTTCTGTCATTCGCCACGGCGGGAAGCGGCGCATCTCGCCCGCCTTGTAGAGGAACACCGTATTGCCGTGCGGATCGCGCAGCCGGGCCTCGCGCCAGCCCCACGGCTGGTTGCGCGGCGCATGTTCGAACGGCAGCCCCCCGCGCGCCAGCTTCTCGCAGCGCCGGTCGAGATCGTCGCACTCGAAATAGACCGCGAAATTCTCTTCCGAGAGCGCATCCTCGTCGCACTGGATCGAAAAGGTCGCGCCTCCCGACGTCTCGAAGCGCGCATATTGGTTGTCGGGACTGTCGACGATCTGCCGGAGCCCGAGCCGTGTGTAGAAGGCGACCATCTTGTCATAGTCACGGCCCGTGATGGTCAACTGGTTGAGCCGCGGCCCCGCCTCGTGCCCCATGGCGACGTCGAGCCGGACGCGCTGGTGCCCCATCGGGCCGTGCCCGCTGCCGATTCCCGGCGCCTCGAGCAACGCCATCCGCACGAATTCGCGCGCCCGGTCGATCGCCTCGTTGAGGCCCGCGCCCGAGCCGAGGAAGCAGGCGATCGCGCTCGCCAGCGTGCAGCCCGTCCCGTGGTTGTGCTCGGTCTCGATCCGGCTGCCCTGCCAGCTGGTCATGTTGTCGGTCTCGATCAAGGCGTCGGCGACCGCCTCGCCCTCGTCGTGCCCGCCTTTGAGGAGCACCGGGCAGCCATGTTTCGAGACCAGCGCCAGCGCCGCTTCGACCGGATCTTCCTTGCCGGTCAGCCGCTTGAGTTCGGGAAGGTTGGGCGTCGCCAGCGTCGCCACGTCGAGCAATCGGCCCAGCGCCTCGACCGTCTTGTCGTCGGCGAGTACCGCGCCCGACGTCGCGACCATGACGGGATCGACCACGATCGGGACGTCGAGCTCGCCCAGTTTTTCGGCGACCAGCCGCGCGGTCAGCGCGCTGCCGATCATGCCGACCTTGACCGCATCGACCCCGAAATCCTCGACCACCGCCTCGATCTGCTCGAGCACGATCTCGGTGGGGATCGCATGGACCGCGCTGACGCCCGTGCTGTTCTGCGCGGTCACCGCGGTCACCGCGGTCATCGCGTGACCGCCCAGCATGGTGATCGTCTTGATGTCGGCCTGGATCCCGGCGCCGCCGCCCGAATCCGACCCGGCAATGACGAGAACCCTGGCCAATTTCACTGCGCAGCCTCCGATACCGCGCCGCAGATCGCATCGACCCAGCGCTCGACCTGGCCCGCATCGTCACCCTCGGCCATCACGCGGATCAGCGGCTCGGTCCCCGACTTGCGGATGACGAGGCGCCCCGCGCTGCCGAAATCCTTTTCCGCTTCGGCGATGACCGACTGCACCGCCTCGCTCGCCAGCGGATCGCCGCCATTGAAGCGCACGTTCTTGAGGAGCTGCGGCACCGGATCGAACTGGCGCAGCAACGCGCTCGCCGGCTTCTCCTCCTCGACCAGCGCCGCCAGCACCTGCAGCCCCGCGACCAGTCCGTCACCGGTGGTCGCGTAATCCGACAGGATGAGGTGCCCCGACTGCTCGCCGCCGACATTCGATCCCGACGCGCGCATTTCCTCGAGCACGTAGCGATCGCCGACCTTGGTGCGGGTCAGGCCCAGCCCCATGGCGCCCAGCTTCCGCTCGAGCCCGAGGTTGCTCATCAGCGTGGCGACCACCTTGTCGCCCTTGAGCGTGCCTTCCTTTTGCAATCGCCCCGCGATCAGTGCCATCAGCTGGTCCCCGTCGACCAGCTCGCCTTTCTCGTCGCACACCAGCAGCCGGTCCGCGTCGCCGTCGAGCGCCAGACCGATGTTTGCGCCGCATGCGACGACCGTTTCCATCATCGCGTCGCAATGGGTCGAACCGCAGCCCTTGTTGATGTTGGTCCCGTCGGGTTCGACCCCGATCGGCACGACGTCGGCGCCCAGTTCCCACAGCGCCTGCGGGGCGACCTTGTAGGCAGCGCCGTTGGCGCAATCGACGACGATCTTGAGCCCGTCGAGGCGCAGGCGGTCGGGAAAGGTCGACTTGGCGAAGTGGACGTAGCGCCCGCTCGCATCGTCGATCCGCTTGGCGCGCCCGATCCGGTCGGACGGCACCAGCTTCGGCTCACCCTCGATCAGCGCCTCCAGCGCTTTCTCGTCCTCGTCCGAAAGCTTGTAGCCGTCAGGGCCGAACAGCTTGATGCCATTATCCTCGTAAGGGTTGTGGCTGGCCGAGATCATCACGCCGATGTCGGCGCGCATCGAGGTGGTCAGCATCGCCACCGCCGGGGTCGGCATCGGGCCGAGCAGCACCACGTCCATCCCCACGCTGGTGAAGCCCGCGGTCAGCGCGCTTTCCATCATGTAGCCCGACAGGCGCGTGTCCTTGCCGATCACCACGCGGTGTCGGTGGTCGCCGCGCTGGAACAGCGTGCCTGCGGCCTGCCCCACCTTGAGCGCCATTGCGGCGGTGATGGGGTCCGTGTTGGTGCGACCGCGAATCCCGTCGGTCCCGAAGAATTTCCGTGCCATGCGGCTCCTCTAGCGGCTCGCCCGCGCCTGCGCGAGGGCGAACGGCGCCATTGCACGTTGAGGCAGACCGGTTAATCTTCCCTCACCGCGAGTATCGAAGGACGTCGGAATGGATTTGCTGGGGGGCGTCGAGCGCGCCATCGATGCGCTCGGGAGCGCGGTTTTCTACGAAATCACCCTGTTTTCGACACCGATCGCGTGGATCGTCATCTGGCTCGCCGTGCCGATGGTCTTCTTCACGCTCTACCTGGGCTTCATCAACCTGCGCGGCTTCGCGCAGGGCGTGCGCACCGTGCGCGGCCGCTTCGCCGAACCCGAAGCGGGCGGCGAGATGACCCAATTCCAGGCGCTCTCGACCGCGCTGTCGGGCACGGTCGGGCTCGGCAATATCGCGGGCGTTGCGGTGGCGCTGGCGATGGGCGGCCCGGGCGCGATCTTCTGGATGTTCGTGATCGGCTGGTTCGCGATGACGCTCAAGTTCGCCGAAGTCACGCTGGGCATGAAATATCGCGAAGAGTTGCCCGACGGCACCGTGCTGGGCGGGCCGATGTACACGCTCAGGAACGGCCTTGCCGCGCGCGGACATCCGGTCGCGGGCAAGTGGCTCGGCAAGCTCTACGCCTTCCTCGCCATGTTCGCCGCCCTGCCCATGTTCCAGGTCAACCAGAGCTTCGCGCAGGCCGGCAACGCGTTCGGCTTCGGCGACGGGCATAGCGAGGCGCTGATCTACGGTTGCGTCCTCGCCTTCCTCACCGCGCTCGTCATCTTCGGCGGCGCGCGCTGGCTGGGCCGCGTCACCTCAGCGATCGTGCCCACCATGGGGCTGATCTACCTCGGCGGGATTGCGATCATCCTCGCTATGGGGTTCGACCGTATTCCGGGCGCGCTCGCCGCGATCGTCGGCAGCGCCTTTACCGGCGAAGCAGCCGCGGGCGGCGCGCTCGGCGCCTTCGTGATCGGCATGCGCCGCGCCGTCTTCTCGACCGAGGCGGGCACCGGCTCCTCGGTCATGGCGCATGTCCACGCGCGCACCCGCGAACCGGTCAGCGAAGGCCTCGTCGCGCTGCTCGAACCGTTCATCGACACGGTCGTGATCTGCTCGCTGGGGGGACTTGCGCTCGTCGTCGCGGGCACCTGGACCGACCCCGGGCTCGAGGACATCGCGATCACCAGCCAGGCCTTCGCCAACGTCGCCCCCTTCATGCCGATCGTGCTGGCGACCGCGGTCGTGCTGTTCGCCTTCTCGACGATCTGCGCGTGGGGCTTCTACGGCAGCCAGGCTTGGGGCTTCCTGTTCGGCAATGGCCCGCGCGCGGTGCTCAGCTACAAGCTGGTGTTCGTGCTGTTGCTGCCCGCGGGCGCGATCTTCCCGCTCGACATCGTCATCAATTTCGTCGACGCGAGCTTCTTCCTGATGGCGCTTCCCAACATTCTCGCGCTTTACCTCTTCGCCCCCGAATTGAAGGCGATGCTCGACGATTACTGGGCGCGGCGCGTCCTAGCCGATCCAGCGCCAGAAGCCGGCGGGCATCGCGTCGAACCAGCGGTGCGCGAAGGTCACGCCGAGGAATAGGATCGTTCCGCCATAGGTGGCGAAGCGGTCGGGATAGTCGACACCCTTGGCGAACGGCACGAACGCGGTGCGCGCCATCCAGTCGCGAAATTCCGGCCCGATGGTCAGCGCCTTGCGCTCGTCCTGCGCCGCGGCGCCCGCCAGCGCCACGATCCCGATCGCCGCCGACATCATGAAGCTGGGCAGCGTCGGATTGACCGCCACGTGAACGCCCGCCCAGATCGCGAACGCCCACATCATCGGATGGCGGGTGATCGCGTAGACCCCCTTCGCCTTGTCGGGCATTCTCGGTGCAGCGACCCCGGGTTGCGGAAAGGCCGGGTTGCGCCGCAGCGAGCCGACGAACAGGATCGATCCGATCCACATCAGGATGCTCGCCGGCAGCCAGATCCCGATCCCGGGCGTCCAGAGCGGTACGGCATCGCCCTGCACCTCGCCGTAGAAATGCCCGGCCGCACCCAGCGTCGCGAAGGCGACGAGCGAATAGACCAGCAAATGGCCCTTCTCGCCCAGCATCCGCACCAGCGAATGGCGCATCGCGCCGGCGAGACCGAGATGGGTGGCGACGAAGGCGGTCGCCGCCACCATCAGCCACCCGAACGGGCTCACTTGCGATACGCCTTGGGCAGCGCGCCGCGCTCGAGCGTGCGATACCGGTCGCGCAGCTTGGTCTGGTGGTTGACGAGCGGCTGCTCGACCCCGTCGACCCACACTTGCTCGGCCCAGCTCGACAGCTCGAGCGGGTCGCCCGACCAGACCACCACGTCGGCCCTCGCGCCCGGTTCGAGGCTGCCGATGGTGCCGCCCAGGCCGATGATCTCGGCCGGTGCGGAACTGATCATGGCGAACGCGTCGTCCCAGCTCACGCCCGTGCCGCCCGGCAATTTCCCCAGTGCGACGAGGTTGCCGGCATGCTGGCGATGGTTCTGCGGGTTGCGGTTGACGAAATCGTCAAGGGCCGCGACCCCGACCTTGACGCCCGCGCGGCGCATCCGCCCGATGTTGGACTGGGTCGAACCCAGGTCCTCGAAGCTGCCCGGGAGATTGGCGATCGGGTCGGCCAGTACCGACACGCCCGCCGCCGCGATGCGCTCGGCAACCATCCACCCCTCGGTCGCGCCGAGCAGCACCATGTCGAGGTCTTGGTAGCGCTGCTTGAGCTTGAGGACGGCCAGGATGTCGCTGGCGCGCGACACCGACACCATCAGCTTTTCCTTGCCCGCCAGTACCGGCTTCAACGCCTCGATGTCCGACGCGGTGAACAGCGATTCGTCGGGACGATCGCCCTCGACCTTCTTGCCCGCGGCCTGCGCGAATGCCTCCTCGAGCATCAGGTAGGCGGCAGGACGCGATCCGCCCGCGCCGCCGGCCCCGCCTTCGCCGAGGTCGATCAGCTGGAAGGCGCGGGCACGGGTGACGGGATCGTAGTCCGCGCCGAGGTCGATGACTGCGCCGCGTCCCGCGAAGATCGAGTTGCTGCGCGAAGGCGCGATGATCGCGCGGGTGACCCCGCCCATCCGGCCGACCGCGATCGGTGTGGCGGCAGGATTGATCCCGAGCGAGGCGTCGATGGCGGCCGAGTGCGGACTGTCGGAGGCGCCCGTATCGTCGGCACCCTCGACCCCGCTGTCGACTTCGACGAGGCCGACGCGCGAGAATCCCGCGACGATCCCCGGCGTGACCCACTTGCCGCGCGCGACGACGATGCTCGCGCCCGCGGGCACGCTCACCGTCTCGGCGGAGCCGGCGGCGATCACGCGGCCGTTGTCGATGACGACGACGCCGTTGTCGATCGGCGCGCGGCCGTCGCCAATGACGAGCTTGCCGCCGATGACCGCCACCGGGGCGGCAACGGCGGGCGCGGTGCCGGCAAGGAGCGCGGCGGCGATCAGCGTGAAGCGCTTCATTTGACGTCTCCTTCACCGGGCTGGCCGAGCTCAAAGTCGGTCACCGGGCGCAGCGCCGGGTTGGCCGCGTCGAACAGCAGGGCGCCGTCGATCCACACCTTGTCTGGGCGCGAATAGACCGACAGCGGGTCGCCGTTCCACAACACCACGTCGGCCATCTTGCCGGGCACAAGGCTGCCGGTCTTGTCGTCGATTCCGAGCGAGCGGGCGGGATTGAGCGAGAGCCAGGTCCACGCATGCGCGTCGCTGATCTCGAGCCCCGCGCGGCGCCCTGCCGCGAGCGCCTTGGCCGCTTCCTGGTTGAGACGCTGGATGCCCTGCGAACTGTCCGAATGAACGATCGCGCAGGCCCCTGCGGCATCGACGAAGGAGATGTTCTCGTTGATGCCGTCGTAGCTTTCCATTTTGAAACCGTACCAATCGGCCCACATCGCCGCGCACACGCCGTTTTCGCGCAGCAAGTCGGCGATCTTGTAGGCCTCGACCGCGTGCTGGAAGCTGGTCACCTTGTAGCCGAATTCCTTGGCCATCTGCATCATCAGCGCCATCTCGTCGGCGCGATAGCAGTGATTGTGGACGAGGATTTCGCCGTCGAGCACGCCGCGCAGCGTGTCCATGTCGAGGTCGCGGCCGGGCTTCTTGCCCTCGCCTCTTTCATACTCGTCCCAGTCCTTGTCGTAGGACTGCGCCTTGATCCACGCCTCGCGCGTCACCGCGATATTGCCCATGCGGGTCTGCGGCCCGCCCTTGTTGCCGTAGACGCGCTTGGGATTTTCGCCGCACGCCATCTTGAGCCCGTAGGGCGCGCCCGGGAACTTCATGTCCATGACGGTGCGCCCCGGCACGTTCTTGAGCGTGACCGAGCGCCCGCCGAACAGGTTGCCCGAGCCCGGCAGCACCTGGAAGGTGGTGACGCCGCCATTGGCGAGCGCGCGGGTGAAGGCGGGATCCTGCGGCCACACGCTGTGTTCGGCCCACACGCCCGGCCGGACGGGATTGACCATCTCGTTGCCGTCCGAATGCGCGTCGACGCCGGGCGAGGCATAATCGCCCATGTGGCTGTGCACGTCGATGATGCCCGGCGTGACGAACTTGCCGGTCGCGTCGATCGTCTGGACACCCTCGGGGACGCTCATCGCGGCGAGCGGGCCGACCATCTGGATCTTGCCGCCCTCGAGATAGATGGCCCCGTTCTCGATCATCCCGCCCTCGCCGTCATAGACGGTCGCGCCGGTGATCAGCGTCGGGACGCCCGGATAGGGCTGGTAGGTCGAGCCGTAGGGATCGCGGTCGAACTTCTTGGGCGGGGCGGAAGCGGACTTCGCCTCCCCCAGGTTGCAGCCTGAGAGCGCGAGCGCTCCCGCGGCCACCGTCAGGACGGTACTCAGGCGCGGCATGAATGTCCCCCTTGGATTGTCGTTGCGCTTACTGTGCCGACGCGCGCGCAAAAGAAAAGGGGCGACGCACATCGGCGCCGCCCCAATTCGTCGATCCCTGCCGCCACTTGGTCGGCAGCAGGTTCGCGTCAGGCCTTGGAGGTCGGGTGAACCCCGGCTTCCTGGGCCTCGATGCCGGCTTCGGCATGGCCCTCGAGCTCGCCGGGGTCGCCCAGCGTGTCGAGGTGCATCCAGCGCTTGATCACCGGGCTGACGAGCAGCACCGCGACCGCCGCGCCGATCGAGATCCAGCCGAACAGCTGGTAGATCTCCAGCAGGCCTTCCTTCGACATCTCGCCGTCATGGCCGCCGGTGGCTTCACCGATCTTGCCCGCGACGAAGTTGCCGACCGCGGTCATGTAGAACCACGCGCCCATGATGAGGCTGGCGAGGAAGCTCGGCGCGAGCCGGTTCATCGCCGAAAGGCCGACGGGCGACAGGCACAGTTCGCCGGTGGTGGCGAGCAGGTAATAGAGGAACACGAAGATGACCGGTGTCATCGCCTCGATCCCGTAGATCTGCGCGCCCCACACGAGGACGAGGTTCGCCAGACCCATCTGCGCCAGCGCGAGGCCGAACTTGGCCGGGGCCGAAGGCTCCTTGCCGCGCTTTCCGAGCCACTGCCACAGCATCGCGAACAAGGGCGCGATCAGGATGATGTAGATCGGGTTGATCGACTGGAAGATCGCCGCGGGCACGCCGCCGCGATCCACGAAGCGGTCGGTGAACAGGTTCATCGACCCGCCCGCCTGCTCGAACAGGCCCCAGAAGAGCGGGTTCAAGCTGATCAGGAACAGGATCGCGAACATGCGCTCGCGCGGTTCCTTGGGAAGCTTGAAGCTCTCGTAGAGCACGTAGCCGAGCAGCGCGATGCCCGAGACGAGCAGCAGCATCTGGATGACGTCCTGGTACTGGACCAGCGCCCAGATCACCGCAACAGCAAGGATGCCGATGCCGTAGAGCGTCATCTCGCGGCTCTTCGAGAGCGGACCGGGCGCCTCGCCCGCGCCGCGCAGCGCCTTCTTGCCGAGCACGAAGACGACGAGACCCGCGAGCATGCCGATACCGGCAAGACCGAAGCCGTAGCCCCAGCCGATCGTCTGGCCGAGATAGCCGACGAGGATGGTGCCGATCGCGGCGCCCACGTTAATGCCCATGTAGAAGATGGTGTAGGCACCGTCGCGGCGAATGTCGGTTAGCTTGTAGAGCTGGCCGACCATCACCGAGATGTTCGCCTTGAGGAAGCCCGAGCCCACGATGATGAAGGCGAGCGCGGCCCAGAAGACGTTGATCGTCGGATCGCTCTGGCCGCCCGTACCCTCGACCGCCATCAGGCTGTGACCGACGGCAAGCAGCAGGCCGCCGAACAGCACCGCCTTGCGCTGGCCGAGATAACGGTCGGCGAGATAGCCGCCGAGCACCGGGGTGATGTACACGAGGCTCGTGTAGGCGCCGTAGATCAGCGTCGACTTGCCGTCGTTGAAGAGCCAGTGCTGCGTCAGGTAGAAAATGAGCAGCGCCCGCATGCCGTAGTAGGAGAAACGCTCCCACATCTCGGCGAAGAAGAGCATGTAAAGGCCCTTCGGATGCCCGGCGAATTCGGGTTCCTTCTGGATGACGATCTTGGCGCCGACGGCGAGGAAGGCGCCGAGAACGACCACGGCGATCGCCGCGATCCAGTCGGACTCCTGCCACAAGGACATGTCTTTCATCAAAAATCCTCTCTTGCTTTGCCGTACGCTCCCCCATGGGTACGGCTGCACGAGCCGCGAACCCTAGCGGCGAATCGCCGTGTGTGAAGAGGCCGGTTGCATTTTTGTGTGGCGACAGTGACACGGTGGGCATGAACCTCAACGACACCGCCACCCCGATTTCCCACCTCGCGACGCGTCGATCCGCCTCCCCGCGCAACCTCGTCGCCCCCGGCCCGACCGCCGAAGAGCTCGCCGCGATCCTCGCGCTCGCCAGCCGCACGCCTGATCACGGCAAGCTGGTGCCGTGGCGCTTCGTAGTGATCGAGGACCGCGACCGGCTCGCCGATGCACTTGAGGCGGGATGCCGCGCCTCGGCCGAATGCCACGAGGCCAAGATCGCCAAGTTTCGCGAAAAGGCCTTCTGGGCCCCGACCCTGGTCGCGCTCCTCGCCAGTCCGGTCAGGGGACACAAGATCCCCGAATGGGAACAGCGCCTGACCGTCGGCGCGGTCGGGATGAACCTCCTCCACGCCGCCCATGCCCACGGATATGTCGGCGGCTGGGTGACCGGCGAGCAGGCGCGCATGCCCGCAGTCGTGGACACGCTGTGCGAAGAGGGCGAGGACATCGCCGGTTTTATCTACATCGGCACCCCCGCCGCCCCGCTCGAGGAGCGCGAGCGCCCCGACCTGTCCGCGATCGTCCGGACATTCTGAGCGTCCACGCTTGCAACCCTTTGCGAGCCAGTGTATTAAAGCAGCATGACGCTTCGCACGACACATGAAAAGCCGGTCTACGTCCGCATCCGCGAGACGATTGCCGACGCCATCCTTGCCGGACGCTACGGCGACGGCGATCCCCTGCCCTCAGTTCGCGCGCTCGCCGCCGAACAGGGCGCCAACCCGCTGACGGTCGCCAAGGCCTATCAGGGGTTTCAGGATGACGGGCTGGTCGTGGTCAAGCGCGGGGTCGGCATGTTCGTCGCCGACGGTGCGCGTGCTCGCCTCAAGACGAGCGAGCGCGACGGTTTCATCCGCAACGAATGGCCCGAGATCCGCGCACGCATGAAGCGTCTCGGTATCGACCCCGTCGAATTGCTCGATAGCGAACGCGCCTAGGCGAGCGCCTCCGCCTCCACCTTGTAGAGCATCGCCGCGCCCTCGGTTGCCGCGGCCCCCAGCCCCAGCGCCTCGGGCGCGATGACGGTCGCGAAGAAGTCGGCCGCCGCCTTCGTGCGCGCGCTCGCGCCCTCGGCATGCGCGAGCCGCTCGAGCAGCCAGCCACCCACCAGCACCGCGCACATCGTCAGGAAGGGATAGCTCCCCGCCAGCCGGTCGTCGGGCCCTGCCTCGCGCAGGCTGGCGGCGGTTATCTCGACCGTATCGGTCAGCGCGACCAGCCCCTCGTGGCGCACCTCGGCACGAATATCGGCGATGAGCCCGTCGAACGCGAGCCCGCCGTCGAGCCCCAACTTGCGCATCACGAGATCGGCGGCCTGGATGCCGTTGGTGCCTTCGTAGATCGGCGCAATGCGCGCGTCGCGCAGGTGCTGCGCCGCGCCCGTCTCCTCGACATAGCCCATGCCGCCATGGACCTGGACGCCGAGGCTCGCCACCTCGCATCCGATATCGGTGCCCCACGCCTTGGCGAGCGGGGTCAGCACTTCGGCGCGGTAGCCCGCTTCCTCGTCGCCCGTCGCGCGCCGGTCGAGCAGCGAGAAGGCGTAATAAGTGAGCGCGCGCGCCGCCATCGTCAGGCTGCGCATCCGCAACAGCATGCGCCGCACGTCGGGATGCTCCGAGATGGTCACCTCCTCGCCGCCGCGCACACCCTGCTTGCGGTCCAGCGCATAGGCGACCGCGCGCTGGGTCGCGACCTCGGCGATCCCCACGCCCTGCAGCGCGACGTTGAGCCGCGCATTGTTCATCATCACGAACATGGCGCGCATGCCGTTATTCTCGGGGCCGATCATCCAGCCCTTGGCACCGTCCTTCTCGCCGTAGCGCATTACGCAGGTCGGCGAGGCGTGGATGCCCATCTTCTCTTCGAGCCCCGCGCAGACGAGATCGTTGCGCGTCCCGTCGGGCAGAAACTTGGGCACCAGGAACAGCGAGATGCCGCGCGTCCCCTCGGGCGCGCCGGGCGTCCTAGCCAGCACGAGATGAACGATATTCTCGGCCAGGTCGTGCTCGCCCCAGGTGATGTAGATCTTCTGCCCCGAAATCGACCAGCTGCCGTCCTCGTTGGGGGTCGCCTTGGTCGACAGCGCGCCGACGTCGCTGCCGGCCTGCGGCTCGGTGAGGTTCATCGTCGCGGGCCATTCGCCCGAAACGATCTTTGGCAGATAGCGCTCCTTCAGCTCGTCCGAGCCGTAAGCCTCGAGCGCCTCGACCGCGCCGAGGCTGAGCATCGGGCACAACGCGAAGGCGATGTTGGACGCGTTCAAATTCTCCATCAGCGCCGCCGAGAGCGCGAGCGGCATCGACTGCCCGCCCCACTCCTCGGGCGCCGACAGCGTCATCCACCCGCCCTCGACGAAGGCCTTGTAGGCCTGCTGGAAGCCGGGCGGCGTCGTCACCTCGCCGTTCTTCAACCTCGATCCCGTCTCGTCGCCGACGCGGTTGAGCGGCCAGAATTCCCCTTCGGCGAACTGAGCCGCCCCTTCGAGCACCGCCTGCACGGTGGCCTCGTCGGCGGCCGCGAAGCGGTTGCTCGCCGCCAGTTCGTCCATCTTCACGACGTGGGTCATCACCGCCTGCTGGTCGGATACGGGAATCGACAGGTTCATGCTCACTCCTTGAAAGCTCGGGGGCGATGTGCCCATAGCGGGCCGATGATGGGTTCGTCACTAGAGACCAAGGTCAGCCGCGCCGACGATGCGTCGATCCTCGAGGCTGCGCGCCTGATTCTCGATGGCCAGCCGGTCGCGGTGCCGACCGAGACCGTCTACGGCCTCGCCGCCGACGCGACCAATGCGCAAGGCGTCGCGCGCATCTACGAGGCCAAGGGCCGCCCGAGCTTCAACCCGCTCATCGTCCACGTCCCCGATCTCGCCGCCGCGGAACGGCTCGCCGAGTTCGACGACGAGGCGCGCGCGCTGGCCGAACGGCACTGGCCGGGCCCCCTCACCCTCGTCCTGCCGCGCCGCGCCGACAGCGGCATCGCCGACCTCGTCACTGCGGGCCTGCCAAGCATCGCCATCCGCGTCCCCGCCCATCCGGTGATGCGCCAGCTGCTCGAGACTGCCGCGCGCCCGCTCGCCGCGCCCAGCGCCAATGCCAGCGGCCGCATCAGCCCGACCAGCGCCGCCCATGTCCTCAAGAGCCTCGACGGGCGCATCGCGTTGATCCTCGACGGCGGGCACAGCGAGCGCGGCATCGAATCGACCATCGTCGCTGCGACCGGCAACGGCCTGCGCCTCCTGCGCCGCGGCCCGATCGACGTGCCGGGCGCCATCGAGGGCGACGACGGCAAGATCGAGGCCCCGGGCCAGCTCGCCAGCCACTACGCGCCCTCCAAGCCGCTCCGCCTCGACGCGACCGAGGCCCGGGAAGACGAAATCCTGATCGGCTACGGCGAGGTCGAGGGCGAACTGTCCCTGGGCAAGGACCCGGTCACTGCCGCCGCCCGCCTGTTCGCCGCGCTCCACGAAGCCGACGCCGCGCCGCAATCACGAATTGCGGTCGCGCCGGTCCCGGGCAACGCCCTCGCCGCCGCCATTCGCGACCGTCTCAGGAGGGCTGCGGCGCCGCGTTCTTGAGCTTCGCCTGGAAGCTCTTCCGGAACTTGCGAAGTTTCGGCGCGATGACCGCCATGCAGTAGGGATTGCTGTCGCCCTCGCGCGCGAAATAGTCCTGATGATAGTCCTCGGCCGGATACCAGTCGCCCAGCGGCTCGATCGTCGTCACCACCTTGCCGTCCCAGTCTGCATTGGCGCGCTCGATCGCCGCCTCGGCGGCCGCGCGCTGCGCGTCGTCGGCGGGGAAGATGGCGCTCCTGTACTGGGTGCCGATATCGTTGCCCTGCCGGTTGAGCTGGGTCGGGTCGTGCGTCGCGAAGAAGATGTCGAGAAGGTCGTCGAGCCCGATCGCCGCGTCGTCATAGGTCAGCTTGACCGCTTCGGCATGGCCGGTATCGCCGCCGCACACCTGCTTGTAGGTCGGCCCGACCGTGTCGCCGCCCGTATAGCCGCTCTCGACCTTCTCGACGCCGATCACGTCGAGATAGACCGCTTCGGTGCACCAGAAGCAGCCACCCGCCAGCACGATTTCCTGAAGCGCCATGTCTCTCGCCTTCCCGTTGATCAGGAAAGCGAGATAGGAAGGCCCGGCCCTGTCGAAAAGGGGCTTAGCGCTTGCGAGGGTCCTTGACCGCCGCCTTCAGCGTCGCGACCTCAAGGCGCTTGCCGATCCACTCGGAGAGTTCCTCGAACTTGAGCGGCTTGTCGAACACGATCCCCGCCTTGCGATCGGCGAACCAGCGCACCTCGCCCTTGATCGGGCGCAGGCTTTCGACGACCACCGTCACCGGCTGGCCGAGGCAATATTCGTCGATCGGTTCGACCTTGAGGCCGCCCAGCGAGATGTCGTGCACTTCGACCGTGTAATAGGTCTTGCCGATCTTGAGGTTGGCCTTGCACGCGACCTGCAGGCGCGGCGGGCGCGGACGAAAGCCATGGCGCGGCTTGCGCCCCGCGAGCATCTCGCCGAGGTCGATATTATGCGCGAACTTGAAGCCCGCGGTGCCTTCGCGGATCCATACGACCGTCGAGGGCAGCATCTGCGAGTTGAGCTCGACCTGGACTTCCTGCCCGACCTCGAGCTGGCGGCCGATCTCGGCCCCGAGCCCGCCTGCCGACAGGTTGCGCACGCGCACCAGCTGTTCCGAGCCTGATTCGTCGACGACCTTGGCGACTCGCAGGGTCGGCACGACGCGCTCGTCGATTCGACGTTCCATCGGGCGCGGCACTTCGGTCGACAGCGTGAACACCGTCGATTCAAATGCGATATTATCCTGGCCGAAAGGCCGGTTGCGCTTCCGTCTGATGAGCGCGTTCAGCATGAGCAACTCCTCGCAATTTTCGTCGCGAAGCCAAGAAATTAGACCCCACAAGGTTAAAAAGCCGTTTCCACACTGGCGCCCGTCCGTTAAGCATTGTGACGGAGGGATGACCGGGGCCGGAATTGGCACCGCAAGGAGGGGAATTTGGCATGAACAGGCGACCGCGCCTGCTCTTGATCGACGACGAACCCGCACTCGCGCGCTTCCTGGCGGATGCCGCGCGGCTGGCGGGTTACGACCCCGTCATTGCCGAAGACCATCACCGCTTCCGCGCGCTCTATCGCGACCTGCCGCCCGACATGGTCGCGATCGACCTCGGCATGCCCGGCATGGACGGGGTCGAGTTGTTGCGCTTCCTCGCCGAGGAAAAGGCCGACCAGCCGGTGCTGATCGTCTCGGGCTTCGACAATCGTATCCTCGAGAGCGCCCAGCGCCTCGGCACCGAACTCGGGCTCAACATGGCCGGCACTTTGTCCAAGCCCGCCCGGCTCGACGAGGTCGAACACCTGCTCGGCGAGGTCCGCGAGCGGCTGGTGGCATGATCGAACATGCCGAGCTCGGGCTCCTCGACGGGTTCGAGCGGGCACTGATCAACGACCGGCTGCATCTCGTCTACCAACCCAAGGTCTCGCTGTCCGACGGTCGCCTGTGCCGGCTCGAGGCGCTGGTGCGCTGGGACGATCCCGAACTCGGCACCGTCCCGCCCTCGCGCTTCGTCCCGCTGGCCGAACGCCACGGCCTCATCGACCACCTCACCCGCTGGGGCATCGACACCGCCTTTTCCCAGTGGCGTGCGTGGCGCGATGCCGGCATCGACTGCGGCCTCGCCTTCAACATCTCCGCGCTCAGCCTCGAGGCGCTCGATTTTCCCGACCTCGTCGAGGCCAAGTGCAAAGACCATGGCGTCCCAGCCGAAAAACTCGTCCTCGAACTGACCGAGAGCGCGACGCAGCCGCTGGTGCGCCTGATGGACACTCTGACCCGCTTCCGCATCAAGGGGATCGGACTTGCGATCGACGATTTCGGCACCGGCTATTCGAGCCTGATGCAGCTGCGCCAGCTGCCCTTCTCCGAACTCAAAATCGACCAGTTCTTCGTTGCCGACGCCGCCCATTCGAAGGACAGCCGCGTGATCGTCGAGGCGATCGTCGGCCTCGCCAAGGGCCTCGGCCTCGTCACCACCGCCGAGGGAGTCGAGACCGACGCGCAATTGCAGCTGATGCGCGACCTCGAGGTCGATATCGCCCAAGGCTACCGCGTCGCGCGCCCGCTCGCCGCCGACCGGCTCGCGCCATGGATGACGGAGTGGGAAGTCGACTGGGCGGCGCTGACCGCCTAGCGCGCCAGGCCCTTGGCGCGCACCAGCCCATCCAGCCCCGCATCGATGGTCGCATCGCGCTTGGCGAAACACAGCCGCACCAGGTTCCGCGGCGCATCGTCGAAATAGAAGGGGCTCATCGGCACCACCGCCACCCCGGCCTCCTCGACTGCCAGCCTGGCGAACGCCTCGTCGTCCATCGCGATGCCCGAGGCGGCAAGGTCGACCACCATGAAATAGGTCGCCGCCGGCGCGATCGCGGCATAGCCAGCCGCTTCCAGCCCCGCCAGGATGCGGTCCCGCGCCCGTGCGAACCCGTCGCGCATTGGCTGCAGCCATTCGGGGTGCGAAAGCCCCTTTGCGACCGCCGCCTGCAGGTTGGGCGGGGTTGCGAAGGTCAGGAACTGGTGCGCCTTGGCCGCGACCGCCGCCTCGCCCGGCGGTGCGATCATCCAGCCGACCTTCCAGCCGGTCAGCGAGAAGATCTTGCCCGCCGACCCGCACTTGAAGGTCCGCGCGGCCATCCCCGGCAGGCTCGAGAAGGGCACGAAATCCTGCCCGTCGAGGAGGATCTCCTCCCAAACCTCGTCGCTGATCACGCAAAGGTCGCGCGCTTCGGCCACCGCCGCGATCGCGTCCAGCTCGTCGCGGTCGAACAGGCGCCCGGTCGGGTTGTGCGGATTGTTGAACAGGACTGCGCGGGTCCGCGCCGTCACCTTCGCCTCGATCGCCTCGCGCGCGATGCGGAAGTCCGGCCCCTCGAGCCTGACCTCGACCGGCACTCCGCCCGCGCGGCGGATCATCGGCTCGTAGGCATCGAAGGCGGGGGTGAAGACGATCACCTCGTCGCCCGGTTCGACCAGCGAGAAGATCATCGCCGCGAGCGCCTCGGTCGCCCCGCTGGTCACCACGACATGCTCGGCCGTCAGGGCGAGATCGTGCTTGGCATTGTAATGCGCCGCGACCGCCTCGCGCAGCGCCGGCAGCCCGCGCGAGGGCGGATACTGGTTCGACCCCTGCGTCACCGCCCGCGCCGCTTCCTCGAGGATGGCATCGGGCCAGCCGAAGTCGGGAAAACCCTGCCCCAGGTTGGTCGCGCCATGCTTGGCGGCGGCGAGGCTCATCCGCTCGAACACGCTCACCTGCATCGTCTCGTACAGCGGATTCACGCCCCGTTTCCTCCCAGTAGGTCGTCGATTTCGTCGTCGCCCAGTCCCAACTCGGCAAGAATCGCCCTGCCCTCGCCGCCCGGCACGCCGAGCGCGCTGATCGGCTCGGCCTCGGCGCCGTAGCGGGGCGCGGGCGCGGGCACCACCCCGCTCTCCAGTCGGGCAAAAGCACCCCGCGCCTCCATGTGCGCGTCCTCCGCCGCCTCGTCCATCCCGAGCACGGGCGACACGCACGCGTCCGTCCCCTCGAACAGCGCCAGCCAATGCGCGCGCGGCTGCGCGGCGAAGCGTTCGGCGATTCCCGCGCGCTGCGCCGGCCAATCGTCCGGATCGAACAGCGAGACGAAGCGCGCATCCTCGCTGAGGCCCAACCCGCCCAGCAACGCAGCGCGAAACGCGGGCTCGATCGCGCCTACCGCGACGAAGAGACCATCGGCGCATGGATAGGTCGTGTAGAAGGGCGCCCCGCCATCGAGCAGGTTCGCCTCGCGCCCCTCGCGCCACTGCCCGGCGTTGCGCATCCCGAACATGAGCGAGCCGATCAATGCCGCCCCTTCGGCCATCGCGCAGTCGATCACCCGGCCCTCGCTAGCCCCCGCCGCCACTTCGCGGAGCGCCGCAGCGATCGCGAAGGCCAGCATCATCCCCCCGCCTGCATAGTCGGCGACGAGGTTGGCGGGCGGCAGCGGACGATCGCCGGGCCCCAGCGTCGACAGCAGCCCGGATAAAGCGAGATAGTTGATGTCGTGCCCGGCGCGGTCGGCAAGCGGTCCCGACTGCCCCCAGCCGGTAATCCGTCCGATGACGAGCTTGGGATTGACCGCGTGCAGCGCCTCGGGCCCCAGCCCCAGCGCCTCGAGTTTCCCGGGCCGAAACGGGTCGATCAGCGCGTCCGCGCCCGCGACGAGCTTCACCACGACCGCGCGCGCCTCCTCGCGTTTGAGGTCGAGCATGATCGAGCGGCGTCCGCGCAGCAGCGGATCGCCCGGCACCGACAACAGCCCCGCCCGCTCGATACGGATCACCTCGGCGCCATGATCGGCGAGCATCATGCCCGCGAACGGTCCGGGCCCCAGCCCTGCCAGTTCGATGATCCTCGTGCCTGAAAGCGGCCCCGCCATGGCGCGCACCATGCGGGCCCGCCTTCCCCCTCGCAAGCCCCGAAGGGGCGTTTGGCCCCGCCAATTGTTGCGGAACCGCAATCCTGATCTATATTGGGTTGTACAGAGGGAATGATGGCGCGCCAGGAACACGAGGACCAGCCCGTAACGGGCACCCGCTCCACCGGGGCGCCCAGCGTCGATCCCGCGTCGATCTCGGTCCCCGACGACCTTACCCAGTCGATCGACCACAGCCCGCTCGCCGGCTGCCTCACCGATCCCAAGTTGCCCGACAACCCGATCGTGGCCGTCAACGACGCGTTCTGCGCCCTGACCGGCTTCGACCGGTCGGAAATTCTCGGGCGAAACTGCCGTTTTCTCGCGGGTGACGAAACCGAGCCTTGGCTGACCAAGGAGATTACCGACGCGGTCGCTGCAAAGCGGCCGGTGCTGGTCGAGATCCTCAACTACAAGAAGGACGGCAGCCCGTTCCGCAACGCGGTGATGATCGCGCCGATGTACGACGCCTCGGGCGACCTCATCCACTTCATCGGCACCCAGATGGCGGTCGAGGAGGACGAGCGAGGCCCCAGCCTCGCCGCCCACGAACGCGCGGTCGCCAAGGTCAACGCGCTCTCCCCGCGCCAGCGCCAGGTCCTCGAAGGCGTCGCCAAGGGGCTCCGGAACAAGCAGATCGCCTACGAGCTCGGCCTGGCCGAAAAGACGGTCAAGATGCACCGCGGCATCCTCATGGACCGGCTCGGCCTGAAGACCAGCGCGGAGCTGGTGCGCGTGGCCGTCGAAGCGGGTCTTTAGACCACATCACTTTGTCCGTATTTGTCAATTAACGCAGGGGTTTATCGTGCTCCCAATGGGTGTCAGGCCCATGGGCGCGCGATTTTTCTCCCTTGTTCGTCGTGCACCCGTGCGTCCGGCATCCAGCCAAAAGCCCGGCTTGGGCCGCTCGTCCGCAAGGGCGGGAGGCAGCCCTCTACCGGTCGGGCGGCGTGGCCGGGACAAGCGCCCTCTCTCGGCCACGCCATCGATGGTGCCGTCCGCCGACCAGATCACCGGCGGGCGGCATCTTCATTTCCGGGGCAGGAAGATCTCCGCCAGCATGCAGCGCGCCGACCCGCCGGCCTTTTCGACCGTGGGGATATCGAACGGCACGATCTTTCCTGCGCGCCCGATCCGCGCCCGCTGCGCCTGCGACAGCGCCGCCAAGGCGGTCGTCGAACAGGCGATCACCGCCCCCTCACGCCCCTCCAGCGCCAGCATGTTGCCCGCGAACGCCCCGATCTCGCCCCCCGAAAGTGCCATGATCTCGTAGCCGCCCTCCGCGAGCCGCGCTTCGAGCGCCGCGCGCCCTTCGCCGACCATGTCGAGCCCGACCAGGGCGAGCCCCGGCAGCAGCGCCATCACGACATTGGTGTGATAGATGGCGCGCCCTTGCGCATCGCTCGCATCGAATTGGCAGGCCTCGTACCCGAAATCGCTGCAGAAGCGCCCGAGAAGCTCTTCATCGGATCGCGGAGAGCGCGCCACGTAGGCCACCCTCGCCGACCGGTCGAGTACCATCGCCCCGGTGCCTTCGAGAAAGCGTCCTTCGGCCTCCGCCACGCTGTAATCGACCACATCGCCCAGCGCGAACCGCTCGGCGAGCAGCGCAAGGATATCCTCGCGCCGTTCCCCGCGCCGGCTCTCCGCCCGCATCGGATAGAGCGCGACACGTCCGTCGCGGTGCGTCGTCAGCCAGTTGTTGGGAAACACGCTGTCGGGCGTCGCGTCGCCCTCGTCCTCGGCCAGCACGACCTCGACCCCCGCCTTCTCGAGCGCCGCCGCCACGCGCGTCACCTCGTCGAAAGCCCGCGCCGTGTCCTCGATCGCGCCCGCGCGCTGGAAATGATTGTCGCTCGCCGTCTCCGCGTTCACGCGAAAGCGATGCGGCCGCACCATCAAGGCGGCGCGCGCGTACGTTGTGTCAGGCACGCGCATCTGGGCCGATCCCGCGCGTGCGCCAATAGTCCGCCAGCCCGATCCCCTCGCACAGCTCTCCCCAGCGCGGGTCGCGGTGCAGCACGCGCGAGGGCGGCGTGAACAGGTTCATCGTGCGCCGCCAGAATTGCGCATTGATTTGCGGACCCTCGGGCTGCTCCCACAGCGAGCTTACGGTGGGGCCGCGCCGCAACAAGAGTCCGTCGCACACCGCATAGGCGGCATCGATCTCGTCCAGCATCGCGAGCCCCATGATGGCGTGCGTCGCGGCGCTCGGAGACCCTCCGGCGAAGGCGAGCATCGTGTCGCGCGCCTCGATCCGGTCTGCGGCTGCACGGCTGTCGAGCGCTTTCATGAACGGCCGCCAGAATTGGTCGACCGGAGGGCCAGCCGAGGCGGGTCTGGACGACGTGTCGTCGAGCATCGAAAGCACCGCGCCCGTCCGTCCCGTGAAGGCGAAGACGAGCAGCCGCGCATGCCACACGCCGGTATGTAGCGGCCACGTGACGAGCGCCCGGTCGAGGATGCGATCCGCCTCCCGCGTGTCTCCCGTCACCCAGGAGGCGAGCGCAGCCTTGAAATTCACCGCCGGGGAACCGGGCTCCATCGCGAAGGTGCGCATCCTCATGGCATGGCTGTCGGAGGAGCGTCCGACCGCCTGGAGCAGCAGCGAGAGCGCATTGAGCGCGTAGAACTGGTCGGCATCGTCGGCCAGCACCGCGCGCAGCTGGTCCTCGACCTCGACCCAATGGCTGAAGTCGGGATGCAGCGTCGCCAGCGCGACGCGGGCATGGGGCTCGGCTGCATCCAGCGCGAGCGCGCGCCGTGCCGCCATCGACGCCCGCTCGACCATCGCGGTCACCTCGCCCGGCGGCGCCATCTCGGCCAGATCGCGGCATGCGTAGGCGAGAAGGCCCCAGGCCTTGGGATCGCGCGTCTCGTCCGCCACGGCTCGCTCGAGCAGCGAACGCGCCTCGGCCACCTGCTCGATCCTCCCGTCGCGAAGAATCCTGTCGGCGCGTCCGACAAGGTCGGCGGCGCGGTTCGCCCGACGCCGCTCGAGCGTCCACCAGGCGCCCCCGCCCAGGGCGAGCACGGCCGCGGTCCCGATCCCCGCGATCGCGGTCCGCCGGTCCGTCCCGGGCGGTGTCTCCGCCGCCTCGTCCCCCTCGACGCTCAGCCGGTAGCCGGTGCGCGTGATCGTCTCGAGCCGGACCGCCGGATCGGGCGCGAGCGCCTTGCGCACTCCGGCGATCGCGCGGTTGAGGCTGTCGTCGCCCACGGGCACGCCCCAGACCTGTTCGAGCAGCATGTCGCGCGAGACGACCTCGCCCCGATGCCGGGCGAGAAGCACCAGCACCTGCATGAAGCGCGGTTCGAGGCTGCGCTCGCCCGCCTCGCCGACGACGGTCCTGCGTGCGGGACTGACGGTCAGCGTGCCGAGCGCGAAATCGGGAAGGGCAAGCAGGTCGGAAGGCGTCAGCATTCGGCAATTCCCGCCCATCAGGAAGCAATCGGAAAATCATCATGGATGATCGCCCGGTCCCGCTCAAGCATCCGCATCGAGTTCACGGACATTTGTGGGAGTGATGGCGATGACGAAGATGACACGCTTCTTTCCGGCAGCAGTCACCGCTTGCGCGCTGGCTGCCTGCGGGGGATCGGGTGGGACGGTGGCCTCGGCGCCGCCGCCCGCGCCTGCCCCCGCGCCGAACCCTGCGCCCCCACCCCCGTCGTCGACTGCGAGGGACGGGGAATTCCTCCAGATCCTCGATCTCTCGTCGTCGCAGGCGCTCGCCGTCGTCACCAACCGGGGCCCCTCTTACGACCTCAAGGTCCGCTACGATGCGGACCAGCAGATCTACCTGATGGACTTCCCGGGCCTCGAGGAAGGCGGCCTGTACGCGACGTTCGAGACCAGTCCCGGCGTGTTCGAGAGCACGCTCGCCGATCCGGCCAATCCCGACCGTCGCCTCGATATCTACATGAGCGTGTACCGCCCCGACAAAAGCCAATATTCCGCGCAGGGGTTGGCCTCGACCCCGATCTACAATCCCGATGCCGTCTTTTTCGCGATGGGAACCCCGACCCAGCCCCTCGCCATGCCGACGTCGGGTCAGGCGACCTACGAATTCCAGGCCATCGGCGGCAGCACGCTCGACTATGTCGGCGGGACCGGGGCGATGACCTTCGATTTCGGCATCGGCTCGCTGTCGGGCTATTTCGACGTCGAGGCGGTCAGTTACGACTATGCGAGCATGGGAAGCGAGACGTCCGACCTCGGCCGCTACGACTTCGTCGCGACCGTCTACAGCGCCGGTGCCACGCAATTCTCGGGCGGACTTCTCAATGGCGCCAATGGCCATTCCGGCTCGTTCTCGGGCCTTTTCACCGGCCCGGTGGCGAGCGAGCTGATCTCGAACTGGTCGCTGACCTATTCGCAGGCCGCCGACCCGACCATCACCAGCACCGCGGCGGGCGTCTGGGTGGGCATCCGGAAATAGGGGCGGAAAGGACTGGCTGGGGTGGCAGGAGTCTAAGCCGCAGCCAAGGTCGATCTAACCCCTTGAAACCACTGGATTGTAGCACCGCGCTGCAGCCCTAGGGGGCACAATCGGGGGACACAGGCTATGTCCCCTGATTTCCTGCATTGTTAGCCGGCGATTAGCGGGGCGCAAGACTCCCTCGCATATCGGCAAGCCATGACGCTCGAGCGCTCTCACGGTCCCGGTCAGTCCCGAGCTGGCGATCGACCTTGCCCCAACCGAAACGGGTCAGCTTGCGGGGCAGGATCATGACGTGAGCATGCGGTGGGTTGTCGCTGCCCATCCGGAACGGCGCATGCAGCACCAGGATGAGCGGGAGCCCCCTGCCCTCGACAAGTTCGCGGCGAGCCCACGCACGAGCCTGTTCGTAAGGTCCATGCAGGTTGGCCGCTTCCTCGAAGCGCAGGGTGACCTGCGCGAGCGCGAGGCTCTCGTGGGCCGGATACTCATCCTCGAAGTTCTGCACGAGGAAATCGACATGAGCGAAGAGCTGAGGCGCATCGGCCGGCAGGAGAACCTCCACCCGCTCTGCGGTATCGATCTTGCCCTCCTTCGCCGCAGGACGGCGCTTGGCGAGGATCTTGGGCGAGATTGGCTCGCGCACCCCCTTGCCGGTCTCCCAGTTGAGACGAGCGAATGTGAAAGCATCATCAGGCTCCCCGTCCCAGAAGGACTTGAGCATGATGGACTTCGGCGTCTTGATCTTCGACTTCGGCATCAGAACCATCCCGCGACAGCGATCTGAAGCATCTCGGCGCCAAATTCGAGGCCGCGGTGCTTGTCGGCCCAGTCCAGGTAGGGTGGGTCTTCCTCGATGCTGAGCCCGTCCTGCTCGAGCCTGACGCACGGGCCGTCGCCGACCGACGGGATCAGCCACGCGGTGCCCGTCGGACGAGGGATCCAGACCCGGTAAGCCAAGAGGAGGCGATCATCGCCCAACAACTTGGCGTCGAACGTTGCGTGGCACGGCTTGTCAGACGCTCGCACAATGATCAGGTCGCACGTAACCGCATTGGCCACAGCCAAGCCCTCGCGGATGACGAGTGGCCGCTGACAGCTCGTGCCGAGCACGACGACGTTCGCCTCGGCCATCATCACGCTGTGCTTGAGGTATGGATGGAACGTCTCGGGCTTCTGGTCGACCACCCCGTCGATTAGCATGCCGATGGCGAGCATGAGGCGCTTCACCTGGTCCCGCGGTTCGGAGATTGGGTCGAGCGGGAGACGGTCGAGCGGGCTTGGGACTTGTTGCATCTGCGATGCTTCCTTTTTCTCTGGCTGCCTATTCGCGACGACCAAGCCATCAGGTCGCGAGCAGCTTTCATCTCATTGGCTCAGTCAATGACCCTCCTCTTTTCCATTGAATCTTCCTCCTTCTTGCGGCGCTAGCCGCGACCGCTGCCGCGTTGACGCTCCAACCAGCGTTCGTAGTCCTGATCCAGGCCTGGAGCCGGAGGCCAGCTTCCATCCGCCTGGACATCCCGAGCCCTTTCAGGCTCGACCTTCTCGACCGATGGCTGACGTACAGGTTCGCGTAATGAAGTTCGCGCCTGTTCCGCGGCGGCTTCCAGCTTGCGTGCCGCTCTCGCTTCTTCCCGCATGCGGTCGAACTCCGATTTCAGCGCGGGGTCCTTCACCAACCAATTCAGGTGGGGATGGAGGTCTTCCGGGAAGTGCTTCCTCAGCGCCGATATCTGCTGGCCGCTGACCTGGCAGGCGTTTGGGTTTTTCTTAAGGATGTCACGAAAACGCCTGAGGCATTTCATGAGATAGGTCGTGAAAAGCTCATCGATCGGATCTTTCATGTGGTTCACGAAAAAGCGGTCCTCGGGTGTGAGCCGTTCTAAAGCGCTGGGAGCGAGGTGCGGGACACCATCGACGAAGATCACTGGGAAATTGTCGTTCTGCGCGACCCTGACGCGCATCGCGACCCGGGTGATTGCGGCGTCGCGATCCTCAGCATGGTTCGCCAGCGCTTCGGCCTTGAGTTGATCCCATCTGCCATCCAGTTCCGAAGGGAGCTGCTTCAAGGAGGGCGCGACAGGTACAGGTGGCCTGATTCCCGTGACGGCTTCGGCCTCAGCACCAAGGTCCTCGATCTCGCCCCGCACCTGACGGCTCTCGAAAATCCGACGCAAATGTCCCTGCGTCCGCTGATAGAGGATCGGGTTGAGCAGAACATCGAGATCGGCTTTTGCGATCCCCGGCACCGTAAATGGAGCTCCGGCTTCCGACGGAGGCTGGACCGGAAGGCCGTCGTCGATCCTCTGGATGATCGAAAGCCAGTGCCTTTCGTATGCAGGAAAATCCTCGTACATCTCGCTTACCTGGTGACGTTCGCGTTTCGTGAGGCGCGACCTCTGCTCGACTTTCTGGGTTTCGGAGGGGTCGACAGAAAGTTCTCTGGTCGATGGCGCCTCGCCCATCGCCTGAGCCAGTGCGTCAATCTCCTTCACGAGGCGCGCCGCTTTCGCTTGTTGGGCTTCGAGCCGAGCGTGGTCGAGTTCCCAACGCTGGAGATCCCGCAGAAACTCGCGATCGAGCATTTCCCGGTATTCCACTGCCTCCTTCAGCCGTTGAGCAATCTGGCGTTGCTGCCTCTCGCTTTTCGTACCCGCGTCGCCGCCGAGCAGTCGGCGGCATCTCTGTTCGGTTTTGTGAGCCCGCGAATACAATATTCCTTTCGTCAGCTGGATCTGCATGGCCTGACGCTCCCATCGCGAGAGCTCGCCGGCCATCTCTCGAAGGCTCGTCATCGAGCTGATCAGGTCGGCCGCCTTCGCGTGCGAAGTATTCTGAGCCTTCAGCGCGCCGATGACCTTTTCCCCGCTCTGAAGAGCTCTCGTACGCTCAGCCATCGACGCCTTGAGCGTCTCCTCGGTGCGATTGAAGGCACCCTGCCAGGTGCGCTCTGCATTGAGGACGCCGCCCTTGGTCGGTACGCCCGCGCCGTCGATTTTCTCGGCTCGACCAAGATGTATGCTCGGCTCCTGGTCAATTCCCAGAGCCTCAAAGGAGCGCGGGTCGAAAAGCCGATTACTTCCGTTCTCGCGGAGCAGACCGTTGCAGATCGAGGCGTAGTCCGCGCGGAGACCCTTCACGAATTCGCTGCCATGGTCCTTCAGGGATTGGCCATCGGCGGGCTGTGACACGCGTTCGCTCTTGTTTTGGCGCTTTTCCGCCTTCGACCGACCACGCTGTCCTGGGATCGGCGTGCGAAGTTCGAAATCCCAGCACCCCTCCTCGACCAGATATTCACATGGACGGTCATAAAACGCGATGTGGAGATGATAATTCCGGCGGTCGTTATGCTCGTCGGGCTCGTGGATAACCGCTGTGTACATGACACCGAGAGCATCAAGCCGTGCCGCAAAGGCCCGGAGAATTTCAAGGCGAGCTTCGTCCGAAAGGCCATCGGGTAGTTCAGCCACGATGCGATACTGAACACGACCGCCTCGCCCCGCACGCAGCTCGGCTGCTTTGTCAGTCCAGATGGCCTGGCGTCGCAGTTTTTCTCGAAATTTGTAGAAATATTTGCGCGGGATTTCGATTTCGACGGTCGGCTCAGACCATCTCCATTCGAGAACCTCTTGAAGCTTTGCACGATCTTCCTTTGACAAATCCTTGAACTTGACGAGAAAGCTGATCGCGCGCTCCCGCCGCTGGTCAGGGATCTTCGAAAGGTCGATGATCATGCGATCGCGCCGGGGAGTACGCTCCATCCGCACGACCGCATCCCAAAAGCGCTTACGCGCCGCGGGATCGCTGGAGATGTTGCTGATGATGGCGCGGGTCCCCGAGGCTCCGGCTTCAATATAATCGCCGTAGCCTTCGGGCTTGCTCTCCATGACTGCCCCGTCGCGACCGATATAGTCCTCATGGTCGCCCGGGGCTGAGACCTGGCCGCTACCACTGCCAGAGCTGATCACGGTCACGAAGGAAGGCTTGTTGTCTCCGTAGGTTGCTGCCTTGGACACGCTGATGAGGTTGAGGTGGAAGGTTGTCCTGCCCGACGCGCTGATCGGACGACCGTCATAAGCGACCGGGTAGCGGAAATCGGCGGGCAGCGAGTAGGCGCCACCGCGCTTCTTTTCTGGATCATCGACGAGTGGGCGAATGCGCACCACGCTCCGAACGAGGTCTTCGTCCTCAAGCTGGGCCTTCCTCGCCATACGCCGTATCAGCCGGTCGCGATCAATTTCCTCTTCGGTCACTCGACTTCCCCCTCGGGACGAATTGTATCAGTCGTCCAAGGGGGTCGGGAAGGGATTCACAAAATAAAATTAGTTACTTAGCTGTTAACCCTGATCGCTCGATCAGTCCCGACCAGCGCACCGCCGCGGTCGCCCACGCCCGCCTTTTCGGCCGTAAAAGTGAACGGCTGGCCATGAGGGCGTGCGGTGCAAAAACCACCGTAAAACTGATGCGTTCAGCTTTACGGAATTGCGCTTCTTTCATAACCGGACGGTTCGGAGAACCGCCCTCCCACTCCACATTCGGAATTCTCACAAGGAGTGTCGCCCCTGTAGGAACGACATTGAGCTATCTCAATGTCGTTCCTGTCGATCTGCACCAAGCTCAGCGTTGGAGGATCAGGAGCATGGTGAAGACGATTTCGATATGTGGTGGGGGACCCGCTGGGCTTGCCTTAGCTCGAAGCCTGAGTGGCAAGGGATTAGATATTTGCGTCATAGAGCGCCAGAATCACGAAAGCCTCAGCTCGCCCCCACCGGACGGACGCGAAATTGCGCTCACCTATCGCTCAATGGCAGCACTAAAGGAACTCGGCGCCTGGAATCGCATTCCCAGTGACGAAGCCTATTCGCTCGCCGAAGCCCAGGTCTTTGACGGTCAATCCCCGCTGGCGCTGGCCTTCGATCCGCAGGGCGGGAAAGCAGCGCGGCTCGGTTCGCTCGTCTCCAACCATCACATTCGCCGCTCGCTGTTCGAAAGTGTCAGCGAGCGGAGCGATATCCACCTGATGACGGGGCGTTCCGTCACCGGCGTCGTAACCGACAACCGGTCCGCACGAGTCACGCTGGACGACGAACAGGTCCTCGATAGCGACCTCGTCGTTGCCGCCGACTCCCGCTTTTCCGCAGTGCGCGGGATGCTCGGCATCCCGGCCCGAATGCACCGACTGGGCAAGTCGATGCTGGTCGGGCGCGTCGCCATTGAAATCGATCATGGTCATGTCGCGACGGAATGGTTCGATCATGGGCAGACGCTGGCCCTGCTCCCGCTCGGGCCGGGACAGGCGTCCGCGGTCGTGACGCTGGCCGACGGGGAGGCGGAACGGCTGGCAACACTGTCACCCGAAGCTCAGGGCGCAGAGCTGACGCGGCGCTATCACGGGCGCTTCGGCGCGATGACCATGGCCGGTCCGCTCCACCGCTACCCGCTCACCACCGCCTATGCACAGCATTTCGCCGGTACGCGTGCGGCACTGGTCGGGGATGCCGCCGTCGGCATGCATCCGGTCACCGCGCACGGCTTCAACCTGGGTCTCGCCAGCACGCAGCGCCTCTCGAAACTGGTCACCAGCGCTCTCCGGCGCTCGGGCGATCCGGGAAGCGCGATGATGCTGCGGCGCTATGAAATGGGCCATCGGGCGGAAAGCTGGCCGCTCTACCGCGCGACCAACATGATCGTCTCGCTCTACACCGATGACCGGCCCATTTCGCGCTCGTTGCGCAAGGCCGGATTGCGTGCAGCGCGCATGCCGATGGCCCGCCACCTCGTCTCGCATCTGTTGATGCAGGAGGCCTGATCCGATGAACAAACCCGGCGATCACTTCCAGCGTCTGATGGACGGGTACGAAATGTTCCGTGCCGTCGAATATGAGCGGCAACGCGAACGCTATGCTCGTCTCGCTTCGGAGGGACAGCGCCCACCGATGATGGTGATCGCCTGCAGCGACAGCCGCGTCGATCCGGCCACCGTCTTCCATGCTGCGCCAGGCGAAATGTTCGTGCTGCGCCATATCGCCGCGCTGGTCCCGCCGTGCGAAAAAGACGGACGTCATCATAGCGCCGCCGCCGCGATCGAATTCGCGATCACGCAACTGGAAGTCGAACATGTCCTCGTGTTCGGCCATGGCGGCTGCGGAGGGATAGCAGCCAGCCTGTCCGGCTGTTTCGACCATCGTGAAGAGGGCGAAGGCGGCTTCGTCCATCACTGGGTCGAGACCATCCGCCCGGAACGCGACCGGCTGGAGGAAACCATGCCTGACGCAAGCGAAGAAGAACGACAGCTGGCGCTGGAACTAGGGTCGATCAAATTGTCGCTCGCCCGCTTGCGCGAATTTCCCGGCGTTGGAGACCGTGAAGCGCGTGGTGTGCTCCATCTTCACGGCGCGCATTTCGATATTCGTAGCGGGACGCTGCGCATGCTGGTCGATGGCGACGAGGAGTTTCAAACCATCGCCGTCGACGAGGTCGAAAAGGTTTGATCTGTATCAGGGCGCGGCCGCGAAGCGCTGGCTAATCCGAAGTCCGGAGGAAGCAATGGAAGTCTATTTTCTGGGAAAACTGGGCGACATGATCGCACGCCGGATCGAAGTCGAACGACCGAAAGACGTGCGGACCGCTGGCCAGTTTCGCGAATGGCTGGGCACCCAATATCCTGGCGCGGCCGCCGCCCTTGCCTCCCCGCGCCTCAAAATCGTCGTCGACGATGAAATCGTGCTTCCCACCGCGTCGGTGAGCGGAGCCAAAACGGTCGAATTCTTCCCGCTCGTGTCGGGCGGCTGAAACGATGGCCGCATCTTGCACTCTGGCCAATGATCCGTTCGATCCGGCGGAGGAATTGCGCCTGTTTTCGGCGGACGCGACCGGAGTGGGTGCGATTGCATCCTTCACCGGGGTCGCACGGCCCGACGCTGCTGATGGTAGCGCGGTCCATTCCATGTTTCTCGATCACCACCCCCGCATGACCCAGCGGTCCATAGAGGAGATTGCAGGCGATGCCGCCGGGCGGTTCGACATTGTCGGCACGCGGATTATCCATCGCTGCGGGACGATCGAACCGAACGAACCGATCGTGTTCGTCGCCGCTTCGTCCAGGCATCGCCGTGCGGCGCTGCAAGCAGTCGATTACATGATGGACCGGCTCAAGACCGAAGCCTTCTTCTGGAAACGCGAACAACGCGACAGCGGGGCACACTGGATCGAGCCGACCGATACCGATTATCAGGACAGGGAGCGCTGGACATCATAATGGCCGGAATCGACGAAAGACTGAGATTCTATCCGCTGCGGATCGCGGTAATCACCGTGTCCGACACACGCACACCCGAAACCGACAAGTCGGGCGACTATCTCGCAACCTCGCTTGTCGAGGCAGGCCATGAACTGGCGGGGCGCGCGATCGTCCAGGATGAGGTCGAAGCGATCCGGAATCAGATTCGCAAGTTCGTCGCCGATCCCGCCGTCGATGTCATCCTTTCGACAGGTGGTACCGGTTTCACGCCGCGCGACGTCACCCCGGAAGCGGTCCGCCCACTTATGCGCCGGGAAATGGACGGCTTCTCCGTGCTGTTCCATCTTGCGAGCCGTTCGACCGTCGGCCTGTCGACGCTCCAGTCGCGCGCTTTAGCGGGTCAGATCGAGGAGAAATTCATCTTCTGCCTGCCCGGTTCGCCCGGAGCGTGCCGTGATGGCTGGACGCACATTCTCGTCCACGAACTCGATAGCCGCTACCGCCCCTGCTCCCTGGCCGGGCAGGTACCGCGCCTCAGGAATTTGTGCGCATGAGCAAGTTGACCCATCTCGATGAGCACGGACGTGCGCGCATGGTCGATGTTTCCGGCAAGGAAACGACCGCCCGCATCGCCCGCGCCAGCGGCTTGCTGATCTGCAAAGCCGAAACGCTCGCCGCCGTGCGCGAGGGACGGGCGCCCAAGGGTGCGGTTGTTTTAACGGCGGAATTGGCGGGGATCATGGCTGGGAAACGGACCGCCGACCTCATCCCGCTGTGCCACCCGCTGCCGCTGACCAAGGCGGTGGTGACGATCGAAATGGACGATGCGTTACCGGGTTTCCGCGTTACCGCAGAAGTGCGCACGCAGGGTGTCACCGGGGTCGAAATGGAAGCGCTGACAGCCGTGTCCGTTGCCTGTCTTACTTTGTTCGACATGCTCAAGGCAATCGACCGCGAGATGGAGATCGGCTGCATCAGGATTGAAGCCAAATCTGGTGGAAAATCTGGGGACTGGACCCGTTCATGATCATTCTCGACGCCGCTTTTGACGCGGTGAAAAAAGTCGCACACCCCCGTGTTCGTGCTCCGTTGGCACCTCACAAGGCTCATGGTCATGTACTGGCCGCTCCAGTCGTGGCTGCGGTTTATTCCCCGCCCTCGGATGTTTCGGCGATGGACGGTTATGCGGTGGTCGAGGCTGACCTCACCGCCCTCCCCGTACGTCTCCCAATCTCGCACAAGATTTTCGCCGGTGCAGGTGATCCTGGAACAATCGTACCAGGTCAGTGCGCACGGATTTTTACCGGCGCACCCATGCCCGCCGGAGCGGATCGCGTGATCGTTCAGGAAGTGGTCGTACGGGAAGGCGATGACGCCTTGTTCGCCCAGCCCCTGTCCTCCTCACGCCACGTCCGGCTCAAGGGCAACGATTTCAGCTGCGGCGATACACTGCTTGATGCCGGGACGGTGATGGGCCCCCGGCAGGTGGTGGCTGCGGCCGCCGCCGATCAGCTGATGGTCGACTGCTGGCGACGTCCGCGCGTGCGGATCCTGGCGACCGGCGACGAGCTGGCCGAACCCGGCACCGCACGCAAACGTCCGGGTACGATTCCCGAAAGCGTCTCTTACGGCATCGCCGCATTGGTCGAACAATGGGGCGGGGAAGCTGTGGGCACGACCCGTCTCGCCGACCAGCGTGACGGGATGGAGCGGGCTGCGGCGCAAGCCGTCGAGGGGGTCGACCTGGTCGTCGTGACCGGTGGGGCGTCGGTTGGTGAACGCGATTTCGCCAAGACGATGTTCGAACCGCTCGGTCTCAAGCTGTTCTTCTCCAAGGTTGCCATGAAACCGGGCAAACCTGTCTGGCTGGGCCGGGTCGGCGATGTTCTGGTGATGGGCCTTCCTGGCAATCCCACCTCGGCCATGGTCACCGCGCGCTTGCTGCTGGCGCCGCTGATCGCCGGACTATCGGGTCGTGACTGCGATACGACGTGGCACTGGCGGGCGCATGTTCTTGCCGCGCCACTGCCTGCCAATGGCGAGCGCGAAAGCTTCGTACGGGCGCGCCTGCTCGACGATGGAACGGTCATGCCTGTCGGCAATCAAGATAGCAGCGCGCAGCATGCCCTTGCGCAGGCCGATCTACTTCTGCGCCGTCTGCCGAACGACCCTGCGCTCGATGCGGGTGAGGCCATTTCGGCGCTCGATTTCTAGTCAAGCATTGCCTCTGCTGCCGCGAGGTCGCACTCGTCATTGATGTTGAAGAACGGGTCGCGTTCGTCCGTGGACCATTCGATCTCGACCGCCGCGACCGCCTCTGCCAGCCCCATCAGAGATCGCCGTCCGCTGGCGCAATAATGCGGTAACTCGGACGCGAGCCGGTCAAGACGCCAGAGCGAGCAGACTGGATGGCGATGCCCCCCGCTCGACGCGATGGCGCAGCCGTTTTCCGCTCCCAACCCCTCGCCCAGCCTCTCGAGGAGGTCCTCGGGAAGGAATGGCATGTCCGCCGGGATCAGCAACAGGCGCTCCGCGCCTTCGCGAACGGCGAATTCGACACCGACAGCGAGCCCAGCCAGCGGGCCGTCGAGATCGAGACGGTCCTGCAGCACTCGCGCGTTCGGTGTTCCGTTGTCGCGGCAGGAGCGCAGCGCAACTGCTGGCGCGTCATCCCACTGCCGCGCAATCGCGACCGCACGGTCGATGAGCCGTTCACCGCCCAACAGGCGCGCGGGCTTGCCACCGCCCATCCGTCGCCCCTCGCCACCCGCGAGGATCAGGGTGAACAAGGAGCTGCTCATGTCAGCACCAACTTGGCCCCGGCGATGAGCAGCACCACGCCCAACCCCTGCAACACGCGTTTCTTGTCGAGCCTGCGCGAGCCGAGCCAGCTGCCGATGATCGCGCCCCCCCCGACCGCCAGCGCGAACCAGGGCAGTTCGGACGGAAGATAACCCAGCGAGCCATAATTACCCGCCAGTCCGGCAATCGAATTGATCAGGATGAAGGCCGCCGCCACACCCGAGGTGCGCCGCGCACCTTCCCAGCCAAGCAGCAGGATCAGCGGGCTGAGGAAGATGCCACCGCCCGTGCCGGTCAACCCGGCCAGCGCACCCAGCCCGGCCCCGACGGGCAGCGCGATGGCGAGCCTTGGCGGGCGCGGCGTCTGGCCAGCCGTCGCGGACGGATTCCAGAACAGCTTGATCGCGGCCAGCCACAGCAGGACACCGACAAGAGGTCGGTAGAATCCATCCGAGATCGGCAGACTTCCGGTGAAATATGCCGCCGGCGCGGCGGTGACGACAAACATGGCGAGCAGACGCCAGTTGATCTGTCCGGCAGACGCATAGCGCCAGGTCGCGATTCCTGCCGCGACTAGATTGAGCGACAAGGCCGTCGGACGCATGGTTTCGGGCGCCAACGCGAACAGCGCCATGATCGCGATGTAGGCCGATGCGCCCCCGTGGCCGACCATCGAATAGAGGATCGCGGCCACCCCCATCAGGAGCGTGATGACAATGACGGTCTCTTGTTCCACTTGCCCCCTATTTTCTGCAGCTTTTCCGGCCATTAGCCCCGCGCAGGACGGCGCAAATTGACCCAAATCATCAACTGCTCCGCTCGGCTTGGCTAGCCCTGATTCAACATCAATCCAATATGCCGGGAGGGCAAGAAAGTGACGAAGTTGATGACCGGTGTCGCGATGGTCGCGATCAGCATCATGGGGGCCGCCAGCGCCGTTGCGCAGGATACGAGCGGCGAATTCACCATCGATCCCATGACCGAAGTGCGTCTGCGCTATGAAAATGTCGATCAGCCAACGAGCGAAGCCGATGCACTGACGCTGCGCCTGCGCGCCGGAGCAACCGTGTCCAACGGCACCTTCACCCTGTTGGCCGAAGGCGAAGGCACGATCGGCCTGACACAGGATTACAACGCCTTCCCCTTCCCGATCGACGATGAACAGCGCCGGACGGGATATTCTGTCGTCGCTGACCCGGAGGGCATCGAACTCAACCGTCTCCAGCTTTCCTGGGCCAAGGACGGCAATGAAGTGACGATCGGCCGTCAGCGTATCAATCTCGATGACCAGCGCTGGGTCGGCTCGGTCGGCTGGCGCCAGAGCGAACAGACGTTCGACGCCGTGCGCGGTCAGTTCGGCGTCGGCAAGGTCAAGGCGGACCTCACCTATTCGAACAGCCAGCGGACGATTTTCGGATCCGAAGCGGGGCCGCGCACGGCCTATGACGGCGACTTCCTGTTCGGCGGGGTCAGCAGCGATTTAGGCAAGGTCCAAGCCAAGGCCTTCACCTATCTGCTCGACTATGACGAAGATTTCTTCCTCGCCAATTCGAGCCAGACCTACGGCCTGCTCGTCAACGGCAGCGTCCCGCTAGGCGGGAAGTCGACGCTTAAGCTCAAGGCCAGTTATGCCCGTCAGTCGGATTATGGCGACAGCCCGCTCGATTATGCCGCCGACTATTGGGCGTTCGAGGCCGGGACCGGTTTTTCGATCGTCAACATGACACTCGGCTATGAGCAACTGGGGAGCGATAACGGCACCGCCGTACGTACCCCGATGGCCACGCTGCACAAATTCAACGGCTGGGCCGACATGTTCCTCAACACCCCTGCCGACGGCCTTCAGGATCGCTATGCGGGCGTCGGGTTCGACCTTGGCAAGGTCGCCAAGACGATGAATGCGCAGATCGTCTATCACCAATTCGACAGCGATGTCGGTAGCATCGATTTTGGCTACGAATGGGATGCCTCCATCGGCGTCAAGGCCGGGGACATCGGACTGCTTGCCAAATTTGCGCGCTATCGCGCGGACGCGTTCGCGGTCGATACCGACAAAATCTGGTTGCAGGCCGAGTATAAGTTCTAGGTCTGTAAAGGGACGTCCCGTCTCGCGAGGCGGGGCGTCCCTACTCTTCGCCGAACCCTGCCGCGAGATCGGACAACATGTCGCGATCGAGAATTTCGACACTATTCTGGCTGACCAGGCGGATCAGTTTGCGATCACGCAGCTGCGCAATCATGCGGCTGACCGTTTCCTTGGTCAGGCCGAGATAATCGGCAATATCGAGCCGGTTCATCGGTAGGTCGACCTGGCGCTCGTCCTTGCCCGTCAACCGCTCGCGGCGGCAAAGGAGGTTCAACAGGAAGCTCGCGAGCCGCTCGGCCGCATTCTTACGCCCCAACAGGACCATCTGCTGCTGTGCTGCAGCCAGTTCGTGCGCGGCGAGGTGGAACAGTTCGCGTTCGACACGCGGATTGCGCTCGCAAAATTCGCCGAACTGCTTGCGCGAAAAAGCCCATAGTTCGACGCGTTCGAGCGCCTCGGCCGAAAAGGCATGTTCGTCCTCGATCGAAATGCCCAGAAAATCGCCCGGAAACATGAAGCCGGTAACCTGGCGACGGCCGTCACCGAGCAGCGAATAGAGTTTCAGCGCACCCGCCGAGACCATGAACACGCGCTCGACGCTATCGCCTTCGAAAAAGAGCGGCTGGCCGGCATCGAGTACCGTCATTTTGCCGATGCTGCGCATGTCGATCAGCGTTTCGGGGTTCAGGCGGCGGCAGAAACTGGCAGGCCGCACCTTGCAATCTTTGCATGGATGATCGGCAGGCAAGGGAATGATGGCCGGTTCTGGCATCTAGTCGTCCTGAATCCTCATAATTTGAGCGTGGTGCCGAAATGACTTGGCTCAATGCTCCATAGGCGATTGCGACTAGGCTTTGAAGCTCGATCTCTATGAGGAGCGCGATGCCACGTCTCACCGTATCTTCCCTAGAACCGGGACGGATCGATGAGGCATATCCTCTGATCCGGGCAGCGACGCGCGTCACGGCGCGACGTTGGGCGGCCTATGTCAGGTTGATCCGTCATCGTGGCGGCGATGTCGTAGTCGTCACCGATAGAGATGATCGGATTTATGGCACTGCCGCCTTCCGAAGCGGCAGCACATTGCGCCATCCACGTTGCCTGATCGTCGATGCAATCGCAGCATTCGAGGTCGGTGAGCTAGCGACCATCAAGGGTGAGTTGTGCAAAGCCTTGCAAAGCGAAGCGATCGCACGGGGATGCACCGCAATCCTTGTCCAGACTGCAGTTTCGAAGACGACAGCGGAGCAGGGTTCGGATCAATGGCGCGGCCTCGGCTTCACGCCGGAAAGTATGACTGTAGTCTATGAGTTGAGAGCACCGCGCGAGGTCGGCACAAGTCAAGATCAGATCAAAAGATAGATTGCCAGCAATACCGACACCACCATCACAATCAGCCAAACCCATGGCCACCCCTCACCCTGACTACCTTCATGGGCGTGCGTGGTCTCGAGCGGAGCAGCGCTATGCTCGGTATTGTAGATTTCGTCGTGGCGCCTCTTGATGTCGGGATTCAGTGCCGCATTGGCGGGCCTATCGGAATGTTCGGTCACCCTGCATCTCCTTGAACTGCGCATTCGCACGAATGCAATCGTCGCTCGACCATCGTCGCGAGCAGAGCCTTCCCGGGCGCATCGCTTTCGCGCATTCGCGTCGTGAGGGTCGCCCAATCATCCGCACTGGCATGAAGCTCGAACCAGGTCACCGCTCCACGCACCCACTTATCGAGCGGCCCTCCGTTGGCGGCGGCGCGGCATTTCGCCGCCATTTCCACGTCTTCTTCTTCCAACCAGTTGGCAAAGCCAGCCGCATCCCGGGCCGCAGCGGCGAGAATGTCTCCCACCATCATCAGCCCACTCCCGCCAGGTCGATGCCGCGAACCGGATATTTTTGCGCCAGCGCGGCCACGTAACGTGCCGCCGCCATCGTCCAACTCCGTGCTTCCAGCATTTCCGCTATGCGGTCCTTGACGACGTCATAGGGAAGTTGCTTCCCGGCGATACGGCGGTGGACATAGAGAATATGCCAGCCATGGCGCGAGCGGACGGGTTCCCGGCCCATTTCGCCTACACCCAGCGCCTCGATCGCGGCCTCGATCGGCGGGGTGAGCTCGCCTTTACGAAGCTGGCCGAGCGAACCGTCCTGCTTGCCTGATGGGCAACCGGAATAATCGCGAGCCGCAGCCGCGAACGCCTGCATTTCGCCGTCAATCTCGGCAATCAGCTTCTCTGCGAGTTGTTTGGCGCGATGCCAGCCGCCACGCGTGTCCTCTTCGGGTTCGATCAGGATATGGGCAGCTTCCGTCAGCGCCGGTGCGGCGAAACGCGACGGGTCGGCGTCATAGGCCCGGCGACATTCGGTTTCGCCGGGCCGCTCGGCATCGACCGCTTCTTCGAGCAAACTGCCGATGGCCGCTTCGGCCTCGTCCTCATCCGCCCCGGCTTCACGGCGGAGAAGTTCGCGCACGGTCAGCGCACGGGCCGCTGCGAGCCAGGCGTCCTCGGCGCTCGCGGCGGGATGATTCTGCATCTCGCGGGCGATGGCCGCTTCGTCGATCGGCTGACCATCGACACTGACCGGGCCGCCAATTTCGATCGGCTCGGACGGCTCGGGTTCGGGACCGCCGCACCCACTGGTTTCGCAGGCGCTCGGCATGACCGGTTGAGGTCGCTCGGCCTCGCCGCCGAGGGTCAGGACGTCCAGCTTTCTCATCCGCGGAAATCCTTCGCGACAGGTGCGCCGGCGGGTACGCCACGCCGCTTGCGCGAGCGCACGATCTGATAGCCTGGCCGCATCAGGAACCAGATGGGGGCACTCCAGACATGAACGAGACGGGTGAACGGGGTGACCAGGAACAAGGTCAGCCCCAGGACGATGTGCAATTTGTAGATCATCGCCACGTCCTTGATATTGTCGGGCGCCCCCGGATCGAGCCTCAGGATACCGTTGGCCCAGCTCATGAACTTGACCATTTCGCTGCCGTCGAGGTGATCGAGCGTCCAGTAGGTGGTGAGCACGCCCAGCGTGATCTGCACCCACAGCAGCACCAGCACCATGATGTCGCCGAACGACGAACTCATCCGGATGCGCTTGTCGAACAGGCGACGGTGGAGCAGCAAGCTGCACCCGATCCACGCCGCGACCCCAGCGATCCCGCCGACGACCATCGCTGCGGTCTGCTTGAAGCCGTGACTGATTCCGGCCGCATCGAACACGCCGATCGGCGTCAGCATGCCGACGAAATGGCCCCCGAGCAGCACGAGGATGCCGAGGTGGAAGAGATTCGAACCCCACGCCATCTGCTTTCGGCGCAGGAACTGGCTAGACTGCGAACGCCAGCTATAGGGATTGGCGTCGAAGCGCAGGATCGAGCCGACCACCAGCACGGTGACCGCGAGATAGGGATACCAGCCGAACGCAAGCTGGTTGATGAAATCCGTCATCGGTCGGTCTCCTTGTCATTCTTGCGGTTCGAAGCGCGAATCTTGGCGACGACTCCGGTCGGCCCACCCATCGCGTGCGCGCCGCTCATCTCGAACGAGATCGGCGCCTCCTCCCATTCGGCATCGAGCTCCTCGAAGCTCTGCGCGTCCTCGTCGCCCTTGGTGCTCAGTTCGGCGATCTCCTCGCTGCTCACCTCGCCCTTCCCGAGCGCTACGAGCGCATGGAAAATGGCGGCAAAATCGCTGCCTTTCTCGTCGAGCCGCTCGGCCAGCGCGGCAAAGACATGCGCCGGCTGCGCGAGGGTCTCGCGCGCTTCCGCCTCGGGTAGGCACGAGGCATATTCCAGGAACACGGGAATGAAGTCGGGCAATTCCCTCGCGTCGAGGAAGATGCCGATCGCGGCATATTGCTCGGCAAGGTCGATCATCGCCTGGCCGCGCTCCTTGCCGTCGCCATGGACATGCTCGAACAGATGGAGCGAGAGCGCGCGCCCACGGTCGAACAATTCGCTGTAGCGCGCCTGGAGATCGAGGACGTCCTCCTCGGCGCTACGCTTGAGCAGCGGTTCGAGCCGCCGCCGGTCGGCACGCGAAAGCGCTCCTTCCCCGACCAGGACACCGCGGATCTCGCCGACATGGGCGCGCAGTTCCTCGCTCGGATAGGTCAAGAGCGCGGCCAACCCGCGCAGGGTCATCATCATGCTCATCGCCCCGCTCCTTCCGGACGCTTGGTCTGGGCACGCTTGGCCCCGAACAGGTTGGTCTTGCTGCTGCCCTGGGTCGCCTCGTGGAAACCGAAGCCCGACTGGCCGCGCAGGACATAGGCATCCTCGTCCCACTCGCGCCGTGCGGTCGGGATGACGTATCGGTCCTCATAGGCGGCGAGCGCCATGATGCGGTACATCTCGTCGATCGTCGCACCGGTCAGCCCGACGCGCTCGGCAATGCCCTCGTCGGTGCGACCTTCGACGCTCTTGGCACGCATGTAGGCACGCATGGCGAGCATCCGTTCGAGCGCCTTGGCGACCGGCTCCTCGTCGCCTGCAGTCAAGAGGTTGGCGAGATAGCGCATCGGGATGCGCAGCGAGCGCACGTCGGGCATGTTATCCTGCACGGCCATCTTGCCTGCTTCGGCCGCCGACTGGATCGGCGACAAAGGCGGGACGTACCAGACCATCGGCAGGGTGCGATATTCCGGGTGCAGCGGGAAGGCGACCTTCCACTCCATCGCCATCTTGTAGACGGGTGAGCGGCGGGCGGCCTCAAGCCACTGCTCCGAGATCCCTTCCGCCCGGGCCGCAGCTTGCACCTCGGGGTCATGCGGGTCGAGAAATACGCCCAGCTGCGCGGGGTAAAGATCCTTCTCGTCCTCGACCGAGGCAGCTTCTTCGATCCGATCGGCATCGTAGAGCAGCACGCCAAGGTAGCGGATGCGCCCGACGCAGGTTTCCGAACAGACGGTCGGCTGGCCGGTCTCGATACGCGGGTAGCAGAAGATGCACTTCTCCGACTTGCCGCTCGACCAGTTGTAATAGATCTTCTTGTACGGACAGCCCGACACGCACATGCGCCAGCCGCGGCATTTTTCCTGGTCGATCAGGACGATGCCGTCTTCCTCGCGCTTGTAGATCGCGCCCGACGGGCACGAGGCAAGGCAGGTCGGGTTGAGGCAATGTTCGCATAGCCTCGGCAGGTACATCATGAAGGTCTTTTCGAACTCGCCGTAGATCTCCTTCTCGACGCCTGCGAAATTGCTGTCGTGCGACCGCTTGGAGAATTCGCCGCCGAGCATGTCTTCCCAGTTGCCCGACCACTCGATCTTCTCGAGATTCTCGCCCGTTACCAGTGACCTGGGTCGCGCGGTCGGCTGCGCCTGCAGTTCGGGCGCAGACTGCAGCCAGTCGTAATCGAACGTATAGGGTTCGTAGAAATCGTCGATCTCGGGCAGATGCGGGTTGGCGAAGATCTTCGAGAGGATCCGCCACTTGCCACCCTGTTTGGGGACCAATTTACCCGCCTTGGTGCGAACCCAGCCGCCCTTCCAGCGCTCCTGGTTCTCCCAGTCCTTGGGATAACCGATCCCGGGCTTGGTCTCGACATTGTTGAACCAGGCGTATTCGACGCCCTCGCGGTTGGTCCAAACGTTCTTGCAGGTGATCGAGCAGGTGTGACAGCCGATACACTTGTCGAGATTGAGGACCATGCCGATTTGCGCGCGGACCTTCATGATACGACCTCCTTCCGGGTCGCATCGCCGGCTTCGTCGGCCGCCTTGTCGAACCAGTTCACCTTGCTCATCTTGCGCACGATCACGAATTCGTCGCGATTGGCACCGACCGTCCCGTAATAGTTGAAGCCGTAGGCCAGTTGCGCATAGCCGCCGATCATGTGGGTCGGCTTCATGTTGATGCGCGTCACGCTGTTGTGGATGCCGCCGCGCTGGCCAGTCACTTCGGACCCGACCGTGTTCACCAGCTTCTCCTGCGCGTGATACATCAGCGCCGAACCCGGCATGATGCGCTGCGAGACGATTGCGCGTGCGGTCAGCGCCCCGTTGATGTTGAACACCTCGATCCAGTCATTGTCCTCGATCCCCGCCTCGCGCGCATCGTCTTCGCTGATCCACACCGTCGGCCCGCCGCGATTGAGCGAGAGCATGATGAGATTCTCGGTATAGGTCGAATGGATGCCCCACTTCTGGTGCGGGGTCAGGATGTTGAGCTGGATTTCCTTGTTGCCGTTGGGCAGCTGGCCCAGCACGTTCATCACCGTCTTGGTATCGATCGGCGGCCGATAGGTCACGAAGCCTTCGCCGAAGGCCCGCATCCAGTGATGATCCTGGTAAAGCTGCTGGCGCCCGGTGAGCGTGCGCCACGGGATCAGCTCGTGCACGTTGGTGTAGCCGGCATTGTAGCAGACCTTCTCGCTTTCCAGCCCCGACCAGATCGGGGACGAGATGATCTTGCGCGGCTGCGCGGCGACGTCGCGGAAGCGGATCTTTTCCTCCTCCTTCCCCTCGGCGAGGTGAAGGTGATCGCGCCCGGTTGCTTTGCCCAGGGATTCCCAAGCCTTCACGGCGACTTCGCCATTGGTCTCGGGCGCGAGCATCAGGATCGTCTCGCAGGCATCGATATCGCTCTCGATCTTTGGACGCCCCTTGGCCGGCCCTTCGAGAACGCGACCGTTGAGGTCACCGAGCGCCTCGATCTCATGGTCGGTATTCCAAGCGAGGCCCTTCCCGCCATTGCCGAGCTTGTCCATCAACGGCCCTAGCGAGGTGAAGCGCGCATAGGTCTCGGGATAGTTGCGCTCGACCAGAGTGACCGTAGGCATGGTCTTGCCCGGTACCGGATCGCATTCACCCTTGAGCCAGTCCTTGGGTTCGTAGGGCTGCGCCATTTCCATCGGCGTGTCGTGCTGGATCGGGTTCAGAACCACATCATGCTCGACCCCCAGTACCTCCGGCGCGACCTCGCTGAACTTCTTCGCGATGGTGCGGAAGATCTGCCAGTCGCTCCGCGTCTCCCAGGCCGGATCCACTGCCGCCTGCAGCGGGTGGATGAACGGGTGCATGTCGGACGTGTTGAGGTCGTCCTTCTCGTACCAGGTCGCCGTCGGCAGGACGATGTCCGAGTAGAGCGAGGTGGTCGACATGCGAAAGTCGATATTGACCATCAGGTCGAGCTTGCCGACCGGCGCCTCCGCGTGGAACTTGACGTCGCGCGGTCGCACGACCCCTGCCTCCTCGGCATCGGTGCCGACGACGCCGTGCATCGATCCGACGAGGTGCTTGAGGAAATATTCGTGCCCCTTGCCACTCGCGCCGAGCAGGTTGCAGCGCCAGGTGAACAGGTTGCGCGGCCAGTTGACCGGATTGTCGGGATCGAGGCTGGCAGGCTTGAGGCTTCCCTCCTTCCAGCGCTCGGCCACCGTCTGGCCGGCATCGAGGCCAGCTTCGTGGATTTCCTTGCCCAGGTCGAGCGGGTTGGCCTGCAGTTGCGGCGCACTGGGCAACCAGCCCATCCGCTCCGCCTTGGCGTTGAAATCGATCAGGCTGCCGCCCCAGTCTCCCTTGGGCGCGAGCGGCGATATGATCTCGTCGATCTTGAGCGATTCATAGCGCCACTGGTCGGTATGGGCATACCAGAAGCTGGTGCCGTTCATCTGGCGCGGCGGGCGCTGCCAATCGAGCGCGAAGGCCAGTGGGAGCCAGCCCGACTGCGGACGGAGCTTCTCCTGGCCGACATAATGCGACCAGCCGCCACCCGACTGGCCGATGCAACCGCACATGATCAGGAGGGACATGATGCCCCGATAGTTCATGTCCATGTGGTACCAATGGTTCAGGCCCGCCCCGAGGATGACCATCGAGCGGCCCTTGGTCTTTTCCGCCGTGTCGGCGAATTCGCGCGCGGTCTGGATGATCGCCTGGCGCGGCACGCCGGTGACCTTCTCGGCCCATGCCGGGGTGAAGGGCGTGTCGTCGTCGAAATCTTTGGCGACATTGCCCCCCCCGAAGCCGCGATCGACGCCATAATTGGCGCAGTAGAGGTCGAAGACGGTGGCGACTTTTGCAGTCGATCCGTCAGCCAGTTTCACTTCCTTGACCGGGATATTGCGTTCGAGCACGTCGTCGTGATCTGTGGCGACGAAATCGTGCGGTGCGACCCCGCCGAAATAGGGGAAGGCGACCGAAGCGATGCCGTCATTGTCATCGGCAAGCGTGGTTTGTAGCCGGACGTCCTTGCCCTTGCCGTCTTTCTCCTCGAGGTTCCACTTGCCCTTGTCGCCCCAGCGATAGCCGACCGAGCCCAGCGGCGCGACGAGCTTGCCGCTCGTCTCGTCGATCGCGACGGCCTTCCAGTCGGGATTGGCTTCTTCGCCCAGCGCGCCTTTCAGATCGGCACAGCGCAGCATGTGGCCCGGAACCAGCCTGCCGTCCTGTTCCTCCAGCCGAACGAGCAGCGGGAAGTCGGAATATTTGCGCGTATAGTCGGCGAAATATTCCGCCTGACGCTCGACGTAGAACTCCTTGAGCACGACATGACCGAACGCCATTGCGAGCGCGGCGTCGGTGCCCTGCTTGGGATGCAGCCACATGTCGGAGAACTTGGCCGCTTCGTTATAGTCGGGCGCGATCACCACGCTCTTGGCCCCGCGATAGCGCGCTTCGGAATAGAAGTGCGCGTCGGGTGTGCGGGTCATCGGGATGTTCGAGCCCCACACGAGCAGGAAGCCCGCATTGTACCAGTCCGCGCTCTCGGGGACGTCGGTCTGTTCGCCCCAGGTCTGCGGGCTCGAGGGCGGAAGGTCGCAATACCAGTCGTAGAAGGAGAGCAAATTGCCCCCGATCAGCGACAAATAGCGCGCGCCGCCGGCATAGCTCACCATGCTCATCGCCGGGATTGGCGAGAAGCCCGCGATGCGGTCGGGGCCATATTTCCTGATCGTGTGCGCGTTGGCCGCCGCGATGATCTCGGAGACTTCCTCCCAGTCGACGCGCACGAAGCCGCCGCGCCCGCGCTTGGACACCCAGTCCTGGCGCTTGCCAGTGTCGCTGACGATCGAATCCCACGCCGCGACCGGGCTCATCGTTTTGCGCGCCTCGCGCCAGTGCCTGAGCAGCCGCTGGCGTACCAGCGGGTATTTGATCCGGGTTCCCGAATAGAGATACCAGCTGTAGCTCGCCCCGCGCGGGCAGCCGCGCGGCTCGTGGTTGGGAAGGTCGGGCCGGGTGCGCGGATAATCGGTCTGCTGGGTTTCCCAGGTGACGATCCCGCCCTTGACGTAGATCTTCCACGAGCAGCTGCCCGTACAGTTCACCCCGTGGGTCGAGCGGACGATCTTGTCCGCCGCCCAACGCTTGCGATAGGCGTCTTCCCAGTCGCGCGCTTCGTCGGTGGTGATCCCGTGCCCGTCGGAGAATTTCTCCTGCGAGCGACGGAAATAAGTCAGGCGATCGAGAAAATGGCTCATCTCTCGCTAAGCTCCTGTCAGGCCGGCTGTGCGGCGAGGGTGGAAGAAGGCATCGGGTCTTCGCGCCCGCGCTCGATGTCGTGGAGCATCCCGCCCTTGCGGGTGTAGACCCGCCAGGTGATCACCGCGCACAGCGCGTAGAAGGCCATGAAGCCCCATAGTGCCGCGTTGGGAGTGCCGGTCAGCTCGATCGAGGTGCCGTACGATTTCGGGATGAAGAAGGCCCCGTAGGCCGCGATCGCCGAGGTGAAGCCGATGATCGCTGCCGATTCCTTCTCCGCCTTTCGCAGCTGCACGTCGGCGGCATCGTTCGGGTAGATGCGCACCATTTCCTTGCGCATCATGATCGGGATCATCTGGAAGGTCGACGCGTTGCCCACGCCGGTCGCGAAGAACAGCAGCATGAACATCGCGAAGAAGCCCCAGAACGCACCTTCCTGCTCCTTGATGCCAAGGAAGTAGAGCACGCCGGCAACCGCCGCGATCATCATCAGGAACACCCAGAAGGTGACGCGTCCGCCGCCCCACTTGTCCGAGATCCACCCGGTCGCGGCGCGCGAGACCGCACCCACGAGCGGGCCGAGGAAAACATATTTGAGGCTGTCGACGTCCGGGAAGGCGATCTTCGACAAGAGCGGGAAGCCCGCCGAGTAGCCGATGAACGACCCGAAGGTCCCGGTGTAGAGCACGCACATGATCCAGTTATGCTTGCGCTGGAAGATCACCGCCTGGTCGGCGAAGCTCGCCTTGGCCGAGGCGATGTCGTTCATCCCGAACCAGGCGAAGGCCGCCGAAATCAGGATGAAGGGCACCCAGATGAAGCCCGCATTCTGGATCCACAGTGGCTCGCCGCCCGCGACCTGCTGCGGTTCGCCGCCCAGCGCGCCGAACACGCCCATGGTGATCACGATCGGGACGAGGAACTGCATCACCGACACACCGGCATTGCCGAGCCCCGCATTGAGCGCGAGCGCATTACCCTTCTGCCGCTTGGGGAAGAAGAAGCTGATATTGGCCATCGAGGAGGCGAAGTTGCCGCCGCCAAGGCCGCACAGCAGCGCCAGCACCAGGAAGATGAAGTAGGGAGTGTCGGGGTTCTGCACCGCATAGCCGATGCCGAAGGCCGGGATCAGCAGCGAGAGGGTCGACAGGGTGGTCCACAGGCGACCGCCGAAGATCGGGACCATGAAGCTGTAGAAGATGCGCAGGGTCGCGCCCGCCAGCCCCGGTAGTGCCGCCAGCCAGAAGAGCTGGTTGGTACTGTAGTCGAAGCCGATATTGGGCAGCTTTGCGACCACCACCGACCAGACCATCCAGACCGAGAAGGCGAGCAACAGGCAGGGGATCGAGATCCACAGGTTGCGTTGCGCGATCTTGGCCCCCTTGTCGGCCCAGAACTCCTCGTCCTCGGGACGCCAGTCCTCGATAACGGCGCTGGCCGACTTGTGCTTTGCCGGTTCGTGGATGTGCTGCATCTCGGCGAACTGCGGCAGTTCGCCCAGTTCCTTGCCCATCGCCTTCTGCTCCATCTGGCGCACCGAGAAGTGCATCCATGCGAGCGACACGGCGACGATCAGGAACAGCAGCATGAAGCAACTGGTCCACACGCCAATGACGTCGTTCATCACGCCGAAGGTGATCGGCAGGATGAACCCGCCGAGCCCGCCGATCATGCCGACGAGACCGCCGACCGAGCCGACATTGCCGGGGTAGTAGACGGGGATGTGCTTGTAGACCGCGGCCTTGCCCAGCGACATAAAGAAGCCGAGGATGAACACGGTGACGACGAAGGGCACGAGGCTCATCTCGGTCGAGAAGGCGATCGGGCCGCGAATGCCGTCGATGATATAGTCGGTTTTCGGATAGCTCAGCATGAACAGGCAGATGAGCGACACGATGAAGGTCGCGTACATCACCTTGCGCGCGCCGTAGCGATCGGACAGGTGCCCGCCATAGGCCCGGAACAGGCTGGCCGGGATCGAGTAGGCCGCCGCGAGCAGTCCCGCGGTCTTGATGTCGAGCCCGTACACTTCGATGAGATATTTTGGCAGCCACAGCGCCAGCGCGACGAATGCGCCGAACACGAAAAAGTAATAGAGCGAGAAGCGCCAGACCTGCTGGTTCTTGAGCGGCTCGAGCTGCAGCCAGGCCGCGCGCGGCTTCTCGCCCGAACGCTTGCGCGCGGCGTGTTCCGGGTCGTCCTGGGTGGTGAGGTAGAAGATCACCGCAGTGGCCGCGAGAACCGCCGCCCAGAGCTGTGCGACCGCGGTCCAGCCGGCTGCGACGAGTACCAGCGGCGCGACCATCTTGGTCACCGCCGCACCCACGTTGCCCGCCCCGAAGATGCCGAGTGCGGTACCCTGCTTCTCTTTGGGGTAGAATTTGGAGACGTAGGCGATGCCGACCGCAAAACTGCCGCCCGCAAGGCCGACGCCGAGCGCGGCGAGCAGGAACATCTCGTAGGTGCTGGCATAGGAAAGGATGAAGGTCGCCGCCGCCGCTGCCAGCATGGTCAGGGCGAAGACGATCCGCCCGCCATATTGGTCGGTCCAGATGCCGAGGAAGATGCGACTGAGAGAGCCGGTGAGGATCGGCGTGCCGACGAGCAGGCCGAACTGGGTGTCGCTAAGGCCGAGGTCGGCCTTGATCTGCACCCCGATGATCGAGAAGATCGTCCACACCGCAAAGCAGATGGTGAACGCGAAGGTGCTCATGCCGAGGATCTTCCCCGCGCCTTGCGCCTTCTGGTCTAAAAGTCCTTCAGTCATCTAAGCTCCCCCGATATCTGGGTTGAGATGTTCAACTTCATTGCGCTGACTGGCACAGGCGGATGGCCAGCTCTTTGATCTCAATCATTTCCGATCTTCGCCCTCATCCGCCAGTAGTGCTCATGTGGCGCGCGAGTGCTGGCGCTTTTTTCGAAAGGTCGAATTCATGGCCCCTGGGCTTGCCCGCGAGGAGGCGATCGAGCAGCGCGTCGACATGCGCCGCGCCGCCTTCGCGCAGCGCCTCGCGAAGCTCGACCTTCTGCTCGTGCCCTAGACAGCCGAACACGGTGCCGGTCGCCGCGACGCGGATGCGATTACAGCCGTCGCAGAAATTGCCTGACAGCGGCGTGATGAAGCCGACGCGGATATCAAGGTCTGGCGATTGCCAGTAACGCGCCGGGCCTCCGGTGCGGTGGGGGGAAGGGGTAAGGCCGAACGTGTCGACCAAACGGTCGCGGACGCGATCGAGCGGCAGGTAATATTGGGTACGATCCTGCTCGACCTCGCCAAGCGGCATAGTCTCGATCAGCGTGAGATCTTGACCTTCCGCGTCGCACCAACGGACCATGTCGGCGACCTCGCCCTCATTGACGCCCTTGAGGCCGACCATGTTGATCTTGATCGCGATGCCGGCACGCCGTGCGGCCGCAATGCCGTCGAGCACCTGCGCGAGGCTCGCGCCGCGGGTAAGATAGAAGAATCGGTCGGGGTCGCGCGTATCGAGGCTGACGTTGATCCGCTTCACCCCCGCTGCGGCCAGCCCCTCGGCATGGCGCGCGAGCTGTGACCCGTTGGTGGTCAGCGTGAGTTCGTCGAGCCCCTCGCCGACACGCTCGCCGAGCCAGCCGATGAGCTTGTCGACATCCTTGCGGACCAGCGGCTCGCCACCGGTCAGGCGGATCCGTTTGACCCCGCGCGCGATGAAGATGTCGGCGAGCTCGACGATCTCCTCGAGCGTCATGAGGTCGCGGCGAGGCAGGAACTGCATCTTCTCCGCCATGCAATAGCGGCAGCGGAAGTCGCAGCGGTCGGTGACCGAAATGCGCACGTAATCGATGCGGCGGCCGAAGCCGTCGATCATCTCCTGGGGAGCAGCAATCTTGTCGAATCGGTTCATCGAAACCCCTCGCTAGGCTGTCGTTTGCCGACTGCCCGGCGAGGGGTCTGTGATCTGAATCAAACCCGCGCGGAAAAGCTCATCCGCACTTGGAATATCCGCAGTCGGTGCACTTGAGGCAGCCTTCGGCCTTGACCATCTGGTGTCCGCCGCATTGCGGACAGCTTGCCGCTGCGGCGCCGGTAGCAGGCACCTTGGCAGGTTCGGCGGTACCGGCGAGCGAGGCGAGATGCCGCTCGACGATGTCGCCGATCGCGGCGAGCAGCGAGGGCACGTAGCGCCCGTGCATCCACGCCCCGCCGCGCGGATCGAACACGGCCTTCAATTCCTCGGCGACGAAATCGAGATCGCCCCCGCGGCGAAACACCGCCGAGATCATCCGCGTGAGCGCGAGCGTCCAGGCGTAGTGCTCCATGTTCTTGGAATTGATGAAGATCTCGAACGGCCGCCGCGCGGCGCCCTCGCCGATATCATTGATGGTGATGTAGACCGCGTGCGCGCTCTCGGGCCATTTGAGTTTGTAGGTCGACCCGTGCAGCGTCTCCTCGCGCGGCTCGAGCGCGGGGCCATCCGGCTCGGGAACGGGGTCGGCCTTGGGCGTGATTGAGAGCACCGAGCCCGTCACCGCGTTGGGGCGGTAGGTGGTGAGCCCCTTGCAGCCCAAGTGATAGCCTTCGACATAGATGTCGGCGAAGTCGTCGAACGCGATATCCTCTGGGCAGTTGACCGTCTTGGAGATGCTGCTGTCGATCAGCGCCTGCGCCGCCGCCTGCATCGCGAGATGGTCCGAGGGCGTGAGCGTCTGCGCGCTCACGAACAGCTCTTCGGGCGGGGCCTCGTCGCCCTTCACCTGCTTCCAGACGCGAAGTGCATAGTCCTCGACCGGCTCGAACCGCTCACTCCCGTCAGCTTCGAGAATGCGTCGCTCGTAATGATAGGCGAAGACCGGCTCGATCCCCGAGGAGACATTGCCCGCCAGCAACGAGGTCGTCCCGGTCGGTGCGATCGAGGTGAGGCAGCCGTTGCGCAGCCCGTGTTTCGCGATCAAGGCGCGCGTGTCCTCGTCGAGCGAGGCAAGGTTGGGAGTCTCGAGCATCACGGGGTCCCACAGCGGGAACGCCCCCTTCTCCTTCGCCAGCAGCGCCGAGGCGCGATAGGCCTCGCGCTTGATCACGCCGAGCCAGCGCCGCGTCGCCTCAACCGCCCCCGCGCTTCCATAGGCATGGCCGGTGAAGAGCAGCGCGTCGGCAAGCCCGGTGATGCCCAGCCCGATTCGCCGCTTGGCCTTGGCCTCTTCCTCCTGTTCGCTCAGCGGGAAGCGCGAAATGTCGATCACGTTGTCGAGCATTCGAACGGCAGTTCGCACGACCTCGGCCAGTTCCTCCTCGTCGAGATCGGCTCCCTCCTCGAAGGGTCGCGCGACCAGCCGCGCGAGATTGACCGAGCCGAGCAGGCAGGCGCCGTAAGGCGGCAACATCTGCTCGCCGCACGGGTTGCTCGCGCTGATCGTCTCGCAATGGGCGAGATTGTTCGCCTGCGCCACACGATCGATGAAGATCACGCCGGGCTCGGCGCAATCGTAGGTCGCGCGCATCAGCTTGTCCCAAAGGTCGCGCGCGCGCACCGTGCGATAGGTCTTGCCGGCGAAGACGAGCGGCCAGTCGCCGTCGCTGCCGAGCGCCTCCATGAAGGCGTCGGTGACCAGCACCGAGACATTGAAGTTGCGCAGCCGCGTCGCCTCGCGTTTGGCGCCGATGAACACCTCGATGTCGGGATGGTCGATGCGCAGGCACCCCATCATCGCCCCGCGCCTCGCGCCCGCCGATTGCACCGTGCGGCACATCGCATCCCAGCAGTCCATGAAGGAGAGCGGGCCCGAGGCGTCCGCGCCCACGCCCTTCACCAGCGCGCCTGCCGGGCGGATAGTGGAAAAGTCCATTCCCACGCCCCCGCCCTGCTGCATCGTCAGCGCGGCCTGCTTCAAATGATCGAAGATACCCCCGAGACTGTCGGGGATCGTGCCCATCACGAAGCAATTGAACAGGGTGACCTCACGCCCGGTCCCCGCGCCTGCGAGCACGCGGCCCGCCGGGATGAAGCGAAAGTCGCGCATCGCGTCGGCGAACTGCTCGGCGCGCCGCGCAGGATCGTCCTCCCTCTCGGCCAATGCGCGCGCGACCCGCTCGATCGTCGCGGGATAGTCACCGTCGGCCTCTCCCCCGCCCCCCGGCGGATCGAAGCGATATTTTGCGGTCCAGATCTCTTGCGAAAGCGTATCGACGAACATCGGTCTCCCCCTCTGCATATTGTGGGCCGATGCTATCCGGCCCACGACATGTGGCGATGACCTAGATCATTTGTCGTCGGCGCGCGGCATCAGGAGCATCGGGCCGTAGCGCCAGGCGAACAGGGTGAACGCGGCGATCCAGAGCAGCGCCGACCCGCGCATGAGAAGCATGTACTCGCCCCAGCCGAGCGGCGCCGCGACCCGCGCGATCGCGGCCAGGGTGATCGCGACGTAGAGGGCGGTGGTGACACGGTCGGCCCTGAGCTCGCGCCCGGTATGGCCGAGCGTCGCCCGGCTCATGACGCCAAGGATCATGGTCGCCATCGCCCCGGCGGTGAGCGCGTGGACGGCTGCGCTATGCGGCACGCCCGCGCCCAGCGCTGCCAGCCCGAGAAGGCCGAGCCCCAGGGGAAGCCAGAGATAACCCACGTGGAGAATGAGGACGAGCGGATCGCGCATCGTGCGCCACCCGCGCCAACGCCCAAGCCGCGCCAGCTGGAAGATCGCAGCGCCGATCAGTGCAGCGCCGGTCGATACCTCGAACGGCTTAATGACGAAGGCCAGGAGCGCACCTGCCGTGACAAGCAGCACCAATTGGTCAAAGCGCCCCGGCTGCACGGGCAGCCCCTCGCGGATGCCCTGCTTCATGAGCCAGTTGCGCGTGAAGGACGGAGTGATACGCCCCCCGATCAAGGAGATCATCATCACCACCAGCGCGAGCCCCGCGCGCACCGCGATCACGGGGTCGTCGATCCAACCCATTCCCGCCGCAAGGTCTGCGGCATCGACCAATCCGAAGGCGAAGATCATCAACGCGATCGGCAAGTTGCGATTGCCCGCAAGCAAGATCTCGCGAAGGATGAGGATCGACAGCGCGATGTAGAAACCCGCATCGAGCAACAGCCACAGCCAGGGCGCGCCGACGCCCCATAAAGGGAGCAACCGCGCCGCCAGCCAGGCCGACGCGAGCATGGCGAGGGGCCAGCCCGCGATCGGCAGCCGCCCGGTCCAGTTGGGTACGGCGGTGAGGATGAACCCCGCGACCACTGCGCCGACGAACCCGAACAGCATTTCGTGGCGATGCCACGCCAGGGCATCGAGGTGCGGCACGGGGCTCGTCCCCTGCGCCATCGCCACCAGCCACAGGACGAGCGTGACGATCGCCCACAGAGCGCCGCCGAGGAAGAAGGGCCTGAAGCCTCCGCGCAGCAATGGCGGCGCGGCCGCCATGCGTGCCCGCCTCAGGTTGAGCATCTCCTGCCCGCTGGCGATGCGTTGGCGCTGACTCATCGCGCGACCTCTCTTCTGGGTGATGGGTTGAGGAAAGGGGCCGGGCGACGGGGGCAATTGGGGGTCGTCCCATTGCCCGGCCCCTTTCTTCCGGTCGCGAGCGGGAAGGAATGCCCGCGATCCGGTCCAATCGGGAGGAAGCTGACGCTTGCTGCTAGGTGCAGCATCGCTTGCCCCGATCGGGGGAACTGGCAGGTCGGGCGGGAGGCGATCCGTCGGTTCTCTTTGGTCACTCTTGGTCAAAACCTCGCTTGGATCCGCCCTCGCGTCCGACCTTGATGAGAGGTGTAGGCCCCCGTTCGAGTCGCCGCGATGATGTAGATCAACGGTCACGCGAAAATTCGCGCGGGACGAAGCGATCCTTTTGACGGGGGTTGATACCGATCAATGCGGGCTTGGGGATGGCGCTGCATGACGCGATGCATGGAGCCGTGTCCGAACCTCGCGCCGCGCGATGCGCCTGCCCCTCGCACCTGTGCGCGGATCGCGGAATATCGCCTCGACATGGAGCTTTGCGACCGGCTCGAGACGCTGGCCGACCGGCTCCCGGGGCTCCCTGACGCGCTATGGGTGCAGCAAACGCTCGAAAGCCTCACCGCGGCAGCGGCGCGATGGGAGGAAGGAGCGACCGCCTTGCCAGGCCTCGTCGGCCACGACCCGGCCCGCCGCCTCTACGACAGCGCGCAGGCCTACGACGTTATCGAGGAGTTGCAGCGCTACTGGATGACCCCCGACCCTGCGCGGGTGGGGCAGCTTTCATACATGCTGCGCGCGCTGTTCGAGGGGCGGCTTCGCGCAATGATGATCGAGAGGCTGTGCCTCGGCTGCTCGAACTGCGCCTACTCGGCCGCGTCCTGAAGCGCGGTCACGTCGACCACGCGCAGGCGGCGTCCGCCGCGCTCGGCATCGATTACGCCGGACGAACGCAAATCGGTGAACTGCCGACTGACCGTCTCGATCGTCAGCCCCAGATAATCGGCGATCTCCTGGCGTGCGATCGGCAGGTCGATGGTCCCATCGCACCCGCGCGGAAGCGACAGCAGGAACCAGGCAAGCCGCGCCCGGGCGCTCTTGCGTCCGAGCACCAACTGCCGTTCGCGCGCTTCACGAAGGCTCTTGAGCGTCCGCTCTAGTAATGCGCGTTCGAGCTGGGGCTGATCGTCGAGCACGCGTTCGAAGCCCGAGCGCGGGAAAATGCACAGGTCGGTGTCGGCGAGCGCCTCGGCGGTCACCGCGCTTTCTTCCTCGAATGGCTCGCCGATGAAATCGCCCGAAAAGAGCAACCCGACCGTCTGTTCACGCCCGTCGGCGGTCGAGGCCTGCAGCTTGAGCGCGCCCGTGACGATGTTCGCACAAATCGGGTTATCATCGCCTTCCCAGGTGACGACGCTTCCTTTGGGCACCACCTTGCGGCGACCGAGCAGACTGAGATCGAGCAGCTGCTTGTCGCCCAGCGAACCGCACAGCGCCTTGTCGCGCACAAGACAGTCGAGACAGCGTTGGGGGAGACTCTCTTCCATAGCCCCGCCCACTGCCAGCAAATCGAAGGTTTGTCAGCCCATCTACATTCAAGCGGCATCAGCTTCGAGCCGCACAGGTCGACAGTTGGGCCGGAAACAGACTGGCCGCTCTTGGCGCTGCCGACCATCAAATCAGCCGATCGGCCAAGACGAGGCCTCAACGTCCGCTAACGACCCAATTGCGGGCATCCCGAAACTTCTTGATATCTTCAGCTCCAGACGGATGATCTCGGGGGAGGTCTTGAAGTAGGGGAAGGGTGAAGTAGACTTCTTGGTGGGGGCATCTAGCGTCCTATCCTACCTACTTCTTGCAAGGCTTTTTTTCTCTGAGGAGATTCGCCAAAGCCGCTTTGATTGCGGAGGCCCGAAGCGCAGGTCGGTATTGGGCCGATCTGGCGATCAATCTCGAGGATGACGTCGCGGCCCCCAACCAACAGCAGGTTCTCGACGTCCATTGTCCAGTGTATTAACAGACTGCTACGGTCAAATCAAAAGCAGGCCACCCGATTCGAAGAAGTTCTAAGCCAGTTCAGTCTGTGTGGCGAACCACAACACAGAAAGTGTGTAATGCGAGCGATTGAAATTTTCCTTGCATGGGTAATGGCTGCGACGGCTTTCCCAGCCTCATGCCTTGCCCAATCTATTGCCATTGAGGATGTTACGATCGTCGATGTGCAGCGAGGCGCGCTGCAACCCGGCCGAACAGTTCTAATCGAAGACGGACGAATTTCAGTTGTCGGTCCGGCGGCACAGGTAGAGTTTCCTTCTGATGTCAAAATTGTGGACGGTACCGGTCGATTCCTCATGCCCGGTCTGTGGGACATGCACGTCCACACCATTAGTCCAGGTTTCGCTCCGGGCGCCGCAATTGACGACCTTGCGGCCCTTTATCTCGCCAACGGGATCACTGGCGTTCGTGAGATGGGGTACTACCCAGAGACGACGTTGGAGCTTCGACGGCGGATCGACGACGGGACAATACCGGGCCCACGTATGGTAATCGGCGGGATGGTGGATGGTTCACCGGCGGAATGGCCGTTCGCGATTTCCGTTAGTTCGGCCGATGATGCGCGGGCGGTGGTGAGGCGGCTCAAAGAACAAGGCTTCGACTTTGTAAAGGCTTATTCCTTTCTGTCGCGCGAAGCATACTTCGCGCTAGTCAACGAGGCGAGAGTCGTCGGCATGCCGGTCGTGGGACATATACCGATTACCGTAAGCGCGTCGGAGGCGGCCGAAGCGGGTCAAGTGGGGATTGAGCACCTTGGCGATATGTACACGATGGCGATTGCGTGTTCCGACGCCGAAGAAGACGTCCGCTCTCTGGTTTCCGCGTCTCCTGAGACCCGTGAGGGACGCGTTGAAGCTCTTCTCGCCGGAGCGGACCTCGCCTTAAAGCGCTTCGACCGGGAGAAGTGTCGCTCAGTGATCAAGGAGATGGCAAAACGGGGAGTTTGGCAAACTCCTACCGTCTTTGCCATGCAGGCGGTGACAGCGAGCGCGATCGAGTATTCCCCGCCACTCGATCGCAGATCTTGTTATCTCCCTAAGACCATCCTCGACTTCTGGCGTGCGGACCCCACGGGAGCGAGGACTGAGCTGGATGTGCAGCGCCGCCTTGCTCATTTTTACATCTATCGCTCGGTCATGAAACTCATGCTGGAAGAGAATGTCCGCATGCTAGCCGGAACCGACAGCCCCGTTCCTAACGTTTACCCGGGATTTGCACTGCACGACGAACTTGAGGCCATGGTCAAGTTCGGCATGAGTCCCGTGGATGCGCTTCGCGCAGCCACTTCAGCGCCCGCCGAATTCCTGGGCCTGGCGAACGAGTTGGGCGCTGTAGAGGCCGGCAAAGCGGCTGATTTGGTGCTCCTTAGTCAAAATCCGCTGGACGACATTAACGCTATCCGGGCCATTGAAGCCGTGATTTCTAAGGGACGTATGTTTTCTCGACTGGACCTAGACTCACTTCTTGCCGAAGCCAGAGATAATTCCACCGCGCGCTGTACCTGCTCCGAATGCGACACGGCAGACCCTGCGTCACCCCACACCATTGGGCTTTCTCGAACTGCAGGCGGTAACTAATTTTGGCGGTCCAGTGATGCCGAGTATATTGATAGCTCAGCCCGTCCTTCCGTAGGCTTGGACGCTTTCCGTTGGATGATCGTGGCTCGGTGTCGGATCTCCGCGCCTGCTATGAGGTCGCCGATCTTCAGCTCGACGAGATCGCAGCCTCGTAGCTTGCTGTCGATCGCGAGATCAAACAGCGCCCTGTCACGAAAGCGTTGCTCCCTATCGAGGTGAAAACGGATCGCCCAGATCTGCTTCTGCGTCAGCGGTCGCTTTGGGCCAACCTGTGTGCCTGCGTTCCAAGGGCGCATCGAACGCGCGCGCGGATCGAATTCTGACATTCCCATCTGACTTCTCCTTTGGCCGGCATGGCCAGGAAAGAAACGGTCGTGCACGGGAAGGCGAATGGGACCGAGGTGGCTCGCTTGGCATCGTGACCGAAACGTTCAGTCAGCCTACGACCAAATGTCTCGAACGTGCGAACGACCGGAATGGGGCGCTGTGCAGACACAACTGACAACAGCACCCGGGACTGCCTCCGAGCCTATTTTCCGACAACTGGCTCGCATCTCAGGTTCGGCACATGGCCCCTGTAGACAGGCACCTCGATCGCTGCAGGCTGTAAGTCAGCGGTCAAATTCGGCAGGTGCATCATATTCTCGAGCATGATCTGCAGCTGAGTGGCTTCCGAATACCGTTCATCGGTCTCGCTTTCTCCGACGTGACCCATCAGGTCGGCGCGTTCTTCTTTCGTCACCCGGCCACGCTTGAGCGACACGTTAAAGCTGTGACGCACACCATGAATCTCGGCACCCTCGGATAACCCTCCGCGCTTCCGAATGTGCGCCCAGGCGAGATCGTAGAACTGATCGCCGAAGCTCTCGACGTCGTTGGTCGGCCGGAGTTCGGGAAACAGCGCCTTGTAACGTCGTTTCTCAATCTCCCTGACATAATCGATGAGCCCGAGACGGATCAGTTCGGGGTGGAGCGGCAGGCTTCTGGCGGACGCAGCGGTCTTGATGTCGCCGTTATGGTTCTTCCTGATCCTCACGAACGGGACAGGGGCGTTGAGGACAAAGTCACAGGCGCACAGCTTGCAGATTTCTTCCCGACGGCAACCGAGATAGTAGACCAGCAGCGGAACCCAGTAGAAGAAGTCATGAATGATCGCCTTGCCAGCCTTGAAACGGCGATTGAGGGTCGCCTGCCCTTTGCCTCCACCATGAGGCTGGCTGCCCGTGAAGGTCGGCAGCGCGAAAACCTTCCGCATGTCTTCCTCGCTCGTGGGCGCCCGCTCGTCACGAGCGCGTCGAGAGCGACCATTTTTGCTCACGCGAAGCTTGTCGGTCGTAAAGTTGTTCATCGCGTAGCCCTGCCCCTCTGCCCAATCGAGCAATCTATTGAGGCCAGTGACATCGCGATTGATTGTAGTAGAGGAAGGTCCGCCATCGATCTTCCCGCTCATCGCTTCGTTCTTCGCGACGAGATCCAGGATCATCTGCGCTTCCTTATCGCACAGAGGGCTGAGCTTCTGATTGATAAGCCGGCGCTTCGTCATGAACGTCGCGAGATCGCGCTGCGTGATTGAACTGACCGGAATTTCGCCCATAAGTAGGGTAAAGAGGCGACCGAGGGACATACGCTGTCGTGCAGTTTTCGCCGACCAAACCCCATCGCCTTCCTTGGCTGCAGCTGCGCGAATGCTGATCTCATACAGGTCAGGTGACGTGTCGACCGGGGAAGCCGCCGGCTCAGCCACGGCTTCGGCAGGCATGGGTTCGGGCGACGACTGAGCTGAGGGCGCGCTTCTCGTCGCCTCGTCGGCGGCAAATCGAGACTGGGCCGGCAAGCCGCGCATGATGAGGTCCGCATCCCAGCACGCGTCTCGGTATGGCTCATACATAGCGGCCGTCACCTGCCGGCGGATGCCGTCGTGTGGCTCGAAGCCCATTTCGCGCAAACGAGCATCGACAAAGCGTGGCTTGATGAAGACATGCCCTTTCTCAGCGAGGGCAATGACCTGCTCAAGCTCCTGAACGCGCTTCAGTCCCCACTTCCGGGCCAACACTTCGCGCTCGGCGCCTGTGAAGGGAGCGTCGCCTCCATGCTCGAAACAGCGTTGATAGTAGTCTCCGAACGCCCTGTTTGCGACGGAGTGAGTATCGCTTAGCTGCGGCGAACATCGCTGCTGCTCACAGTAACGGCCCACGAGCTCGTCATAGGCCTGGCGGGCCATGGCCCGGATCTCACTCTCGGTCGGCCGCGCGTCGGCGGCGCGGATTTTCTTCTCCAGCATACGCAACACTTCCCCCGTGGATGCGGTCAGAAATGCCCCCCGGCAGACCGCCTCCTGTTTTTGATATGTTCTCAAGGATACACGCGCCCTGAGACCTCGAAAAGCGGAGATTGAAATTTTCTTCCGCCACCAGAAAACCTGACCGCGGCGATAGATGTTGGGAGGATTCGACATTGAACTGGCCCGAACAGGGGCCACAGCGAGGGTGCACACTGAGGGGGCACACTCGCCGCTGGCCTTGTGGAATTAGCCAGCGATTTCAATGGATTAGAAAAGTTATGGCTGGGGCGGCAGGATTCGAACCTGCGCATGCCGGTACCAAAAACCGGTGCCTTACCGCTTGGCTACACCCCAGCATCCGCGGGCGCTTATAGCGCGGCGCGCGCGCATGAAAAGGGGGTCAGGCGCTGCGGCGCTGGTCGAAGTCGGCGACCGCGGAACGACGGATTTCGTTCGACCCCGAGGTGCGGATTTCGGGACGCCCGAAGTGATAGCCCTGAAGCTGGGTCACGCCCAGCGCGCGCATCGCGGCGGCCTGTTCCTCGGTCTCGATGCCTTCCGCGGTCGTCTCGACCTTGAGCCCTTCGGCGAGCGCGAGGATCGCCTTGACGATCGCGCGGCAGTTCTTCTCGCCCTCGGCGGCGCCGCGCGCGAACGCGCTGTCGATCTTGATCTTCGAGAAATGGGCGCGCGCCAGGTAGCCGAAGCTCGAATAGCCCTTGCCGAAATCGTCGATCACCAGCCGCACCCCGAGCGCACGCAGGCGCTCGAGCGACGACAGGGTTTCGGCATCGTCGCCCAGGAAGATGCTCTCGGTCACCTCGAGTTCGAGGCGGCCGGGCGCCAGTCCCGAGGCGGCGAGCGCGGACACGACCGTCTTGGCGAGCCCTGCCCCGGTCAACTGCGCGGCGGAGATGTTGACTGCCACGCGCGCCTTGTCGGTCCATCCGGCCGCTTCCGCACAGGCTTCGCGAATGACCCAGTCGCCGATGCGGTGGATGAGGCCCGCATCCTCGATGATCGGGATGAAGGTCTCGGGGCTGATCGGGCCCCGCAGCGGGTGGTTCCAGCGCAGCAGTGCCTCGCGTCCGACCAGCTCGCCCGACGTCGCATCGACGATCGGCTGGTAGGCGAGCGCCAGCCCGTCCTCGGCCAGCGCCTGGCGCACGTCGTTCTCGAGCAGGCGATTGTCCTCGGCCTCTTCGAACATCCAGTGATCGTAGAAGGCGTAGCTTCCGCGCCCGTTTTCCTTGGCCTTGTAGAGCGCAAGGTCGGCCGAGCGCATCAGCCCCTCCTCGCGCTTGCCGTCGGACGGTGCCACCGCGATGCCGACGGTCGCGCCGATATGGATGTCGGCAGCGCCCACCTGCACCGTGCGCGAGAGGTCGGCGATGATCTCGAGCGACAGCCGGGCAAGGCTCGACCGATCGGACGCGCCGGTCCAGATGACCGCGAATTCGTCGCCGCCCAGGCGTCCGACCTTGCCGCCCTCGCCGACCGCTTCCTCGAGCCGGCGCGCGACCTCGCACAGCAGCTGGTCGCCGATCGCGTGGCCCAGCGTGTCGTTGACGAGCTTGAAGCGGTCGAGGTCGACCAACAGCAGCGCGCATTCGTTCTGGCCTTCGACCTGTCCGAGCATCGCTTCCTCGAGCAGTTCGCGAACGAGCAGGCGATTGGCGATCCCCGTCAGGGGGTCGGAGCGCGCGGCACGCACCGCGTCCTCGCCGCCCAGGCGCAGTCCGGTGATGTCCGAACCGACCCCGCGCCAGCCCAACAGCTTGCCATCGGGGCCTTCCACCGGCTTGGCCGAAAGCGACCACCAGCGCTGGCCGTCATAACCCGGGATGGCGAGATCCTTGAATGCTTCGCCCGTCTCGAGGTGATGGAACAGCGAGCGCATGCCGCTCGAGAGGTGGACGATGCGGTCGTTGGGATCGAGCAGCTTGCGCACGTGGACGCCGCGCAGGCGGTCGAGATCGACGTCGATCGCCTCGGCGATCTCGGCCGACATGTTGACGAGGCGCAGATCGGCATCGAGCTCCCACAGCCCGCCCGACCCCGACGCCTCGAATTCGCGCAGCAATTCGATGATCTCGCCCTTCTCCTCGAGCTCGAGGCGTGCCCTGGCGTGCGCGATGAACTGCCGCGCATTCATCGTCATCGCAAAAATCAGCGCGAAGGCATACATCAGGCCGAGCAGCATCATCGGCAAGTTGCCGAGCTGCCAGGTGATCGCGAACGCGCCCACGAGCATCACGCAGAGATAGGTCAGTGCCGCCGGTGGCACCGCGAGCATGGTGATGCTGCCCGCGCTCAGCAGCACGGCCATCAGCACGCTCATGAAAAGCTTGGCGTCGGGGCTTGCCCCGTCGAACCAGAAAATCGGCGGGATCAACCACAACAGCGCGAACGAACCGATCGCCTTGGTGACCTTGGCGAAGGTCGTCGGCTTGCGCGAACGGTAGTCGCGGTCGATGCGCAGCCGGGTCGAGCGCACTCCGCGCCACAGGCAGATGGTGATGGCCGTCGCCGCCCAGGCGATGAGCCAGAGATGCGGGACACTGTCGGAGAGCGCCGCGACCAGTACCATCGCGCCGACGCCCTGCGTGAACACCGTCGCCGGCACCAGCTTGACGAGGTTTTCGAGCTGGACGGAGCGGATAGAGGCGAGCAGGGGATCGGACGGCTTGCCGACCGAATAGATGTCGCGCAGCGGGACGGGCGCCGGATCGAAGGCCTCGTCGGCCAGCGATTTCCGGACGGTCATTTCGTCACTGATGTGGTGCGACTTACGCAACCCCCGACAACCCGCTCTTCAACAGTTTCAATTCCATCCCCGTGGATGGCACGCCATTTACCAAAAAAGCGTGAAGATGCAAGTTGTTGGTTTTTATTCAGTTTTTAACGGGTCGCCCATTGACCAGATTCATGTAATCGGCCTGCAACTGGCGACTGATCTCGCCCGGGGAGAAGGTCCACGGCCCGGCTTCGGACACGAACGTCACCTCGGCGGCCGACCCGGTCAGGAAGAACTCCTCGAAACTCGCCAGTTCCTCGGGCCAGATGCGCTTTTCGATCACCTCGATGCCGCGGTCCCGCGCGAGGTCGATGACCGTGCGACGGGTGATCCCGTTGAGGAAGATGTCCGCGATCGGCGTGTAGAGCTTGCCCTCGCGCACGAAGAAGGCGTTCGCGCCGGTAGCCTCGGCCACGCGCCCTTCCCAGTCGAACATCAGCGCGTCGTCATAGCCGCGCGATTCGGCATGGTGCTTGGAAATGGTGCAGATCATGTACAGGCCCGACGCCTTGGCGTGGACCGGCGCCGTGTGCGGCGCGGGACGGCGGAACGGCGCGATGTCGAGGCGGATCCCCTTGCGGGCCTTTTCCTCGTCGAAATACTTGCCCCAGTTCCACGCCGCGATGGCGAGGTGCGGCAACGTCTTCTGCGCGCTCACGCCCATCTGCTCGGACCCGCGCCAGGCGACCGGGCGGACATAGGCATCGGTCAGCCCGTTGGCCTCGAGCACCTCCATGCAGGCATTATCGATCTCCTCGACGCTCCACGGCAGATCGAAGCCGAGTATCGACGCGGACTTGCGCAGCCGCTCGCTATGCTCCGACAGCTTGAAGATCTTGCCGCCATAGGCGCGCTGTCCCTCGAACACGCTCGAGCCGTAATGCATCGCATGGGTCAGGATATGGACGTTGGCCTCGCGCCAAGGGACGAGCGCGCCATCCTTCCAGATGAACCCGTCGCGATCGTCGTAAGGCTGAACCATCAAATCCCTCTGTTGATTTGTAAAACCGTCGTTGCCGCTGCGGTTAGGCGATGGAGCGGCAGGCGGTCAATGGGGGCACCCTAGCGCGCCGCCGCCGCCATCTCCTCGGATCGGCGCCGCCACGCCTCGACCACGTCGCGTATGAGGCCGGTCAGCCGTTCGCCCTCGTCGATCACCTTGAGGCCGGCCTCGGTGGTTCCTCCGGGGCTCGCGACCCGCCTGGCAAGCGCGACCATCGTCTCGCCGGTGGCGCGCGCCATCAGCCCGCTCCCGGCGACCACCTGCAGCGCGATCGCATCGGCCAGTTCGCCGTCGAGCCCCTCTTCGCGTGCCGCCGTCGCCAGCGCATCGACGAACCGCGCGACATAGGCCGGACCCGATCCCGCGATCGCGCCGACCAGCCCGAAGTCCGCCTCGTCTTTGCACCAAGCCGCCAGCCCCAAGGCGCCAGCCATCGCTTCGACTTCGCCGCGCAACGCCGCGTCCGCGTCCTCGCTGTAGAGCGCAGTCACGCCCTCGCCCTCGCTGACGGGGAGGTTGGGCATCAGCCGCACGATCGCTTTGGCACGTGGGAACACGCGCCGCAGGCTCGCCGCCTCGACTCCCGCGAGGATCGACAGCACGACCGTCTCCTCGCCGACATGCGGCTCGAGCCCCGGCGCGACATCGCCCAGCATTTGCGGCTTGAACCCGAGCCAGCACCAGCGCGGGGTGACCGCGGGAAGCTCGGTCACGACCTTGACGCCCTCGATGCGGCGCCCCGACGGGCTCACCGCGGTCAGGCCCGACAGATCGAGTCCCGCCTTGCGCCAGCCCGCGACCATCGCGCCGCCCATCGCGCCGCAGCCGACGAACCAGCTGCCCGCGGGCAAGGTCGCAGTCATGTCAGGCCTCGCCGTGCGTGTCGATGAGCGCTGCCGAGATTGCCTCGGCCGGCGACTTGCCGCCCCACAGCACGAACTGGAAGACAGGGTAGAAGCGCTCGCATTCTTCCAGCGCGGCTTCGGCGATCGTCTCGGCATGTTCGAGCCCGATCGACCCGTTCTCGACCAAGGTCGCGTGACGGAACACGATAAGGCCCGCGCCCGACCACAATTCGAAATGGCCGAGCCACAATTGCTCGTTGATCAGCCCCAGTGCCTCGTAGACCGCGGCGCGCTTTCCTTCGGCGACCTTGACGTCGGGAAAGGCGAGGAACTGCAGCACCTGATCGTCGGGACGCCAAACCGCGCGCAGCTCGTATTGCGCCCAGCTGCCCCCGGCCGAACCCAGCAATTCGCCTTCCGCGACGCGTTCGGCAGGCCAGCCGCGTGCCTCGAAATATTGCTCGAACATCTCGATCGGCGCATCTTCCTCGCGCGGATCGTCTTGGCCCCTGTCGGTCAGGATCGGCTCCTATTTCTTCTTCGCGGCCGGTTTCTTGGCGGCAGGCTTGCCAGCCTGCATCGCATCGAGACGCGCCTTCAGCGCATCGTTCTCCTCGCGCGCGGCAACGGCCATCGCCTTGACCGCCTCGAATTCCTCGCGGCTGACAAAGTCCATCCCGCCGACCCATTCGCGCACTTTTTCGCGCATCTGGCCCTCGGCCTCGCGGCCCATCCCGGCCATCGTGCCGGCGGCGCCGTTCACCATCTTGACGAGATCGTCGAAGAAGCGGTTCTGCGATTGCATCGAAACTCCTTGATGTATCAGCCGAATAGCGGGCTACCCGCTCCCGGGTTGAGGCGCACGATCGCGCTGTTGAGCGTATAGGCGAAGATGAGCCACAGAAGATAGGGCAGCATCAAGGCCCCGGCTAGGGGGCGGATGCGCCAGAAGCGGCCCGCCGCGATCGCCGCCAGCACGAGGATGGCGAGGATCCACCATTTGGCCGCCTCGATCGCTTCCAGCGAGAAGAACACGAACGACCAGGCATAGTTGAGCACCAGCTGCACGACGAAGATCGCGACCGCCGCATCGCGCTTTGCCGTGCGCGGTTCGTTGAGCACCGTCGCGAGCGCCAGCGCCATCATCGTGTAGAGCGTCGTCCATGCCGCCCCGAACGCCCAGCCCGGCGGCTGGAAACTGGGCTTTTCGAGCCCGCGATACCACTCGCCCTCGGCCGAGTTGGAAAGAATGCCCGACAGGCTGCCGAGGATCACGATCAGCGGCACCAGCCACAAAGCGCGCTTCCAGATGCCCTTGTCGTTGCGCGGAACGTCCGCCGTTCGAAGCGTCATGTGTCCTCCTTGATCGCGCCGAGCAGGAACTCGACATTGCCTTCGGGGCCCGTGATCGGGCTCTTCTCGATCCCCAATACGCGCCAACCCTTGGTTTCGACCCATTCGGCCGCCTCGCGGCACACGCGGTCGTGGACCGCGGGATCGCGCACCACCCCGCCCTTGCCGACCTCCTCGCGTCCCGCCTCGAACTGCGGCTTGACCAGGGCGACCAGCCTCGCGCCCGGCGCGGCGAGGTCGAGCGCGGCATCGAGCACCTTGTGCAGCGCGATGAAGCTGGCATCGCACACCACGACCTCAGGCGGCTCGGTCACGATCTCGTCGGTCAGGCTGCGCGCATTGGTCTGCTCGTGCACCACCACCCGCTCGTCGTTGCGCAACTTCCACGCCAGCTGGTTGGTCCCGACATCGACCGCGAACACCTTGGCCGCGCCCCTTGTCAGCAGCACGTCGGTAAACCCGCCCGTCGAAGACCCCACGTCGAGCGCGGTCATGCCCGTCACGTCGAATCCAAAATGCGCAAGGCCATGGTCGAGCTTCATGCCGCCGCGGCTGACCCACGGATGCTCCTTGCCGCGCACTTCGAGCGGCGCATCGGGCTTCATCTGCTCGCCTGCCTTGTCGATCCGCCGCTCGTTCGAAAAGACGTTGCCCGACAGGATCAGCGCCTGCGCTTTCGAGCGCGTCTCGGCGAGACCGCGTTCGACCAGCAGCACGTCGGCGCGCGTCTTGGCCATCAGCGTTCCTCGATGCGCTCCTTGCGCCCTTCCTCGAGCTGCTCCTGCGCCTCGGCCTCGTCCTCGGGGTCGGCCTCACGCGACACCATCCGCTGGTCGGCATCCTCGACGAGGCACAGCGAGAAATAGATCGGGAAATGATCGGAGCCGATATCGCGCTCTCGGCGCAGCTCGTTGAGCTGGAAATGAGGGCTCGCGAACAGGTGGTCAAGCGGCCAGCGCATCAGCGGCCACTTGGCGTTGAAGGTGGGATAGAGGCCGCGCCCGACGCGCGGATCCTTCATGCCCGAGACATCGAGGAACAGGCGGCTCGTCTGCGACCAGGCGACGTCGTTGAGGTCGCCGAACACGACCGCCGCGCGCCCGTCGTCGCGCACCTCGCGCCCGACCATCACCAGTTCGGCGTCGCGCTCGCCCGTATCGTCGCCCGGCAGCGGCGGTTCGGGATGGACGACGTGGAGCGCGACCTTGCTGCCGTCGCCCAGCGTGATCGTCCCGTCGATCGAAGGCAGCCCTTCCGCGATGCGGTAACCGACCTCGCCGTCAAACGGCAGTTTCGACCAGAACAGCATGCCGTAACTGTTGGGGATCGCGGCGGCGAGATGGTGCGGATAGCGCATCGACAGGGTCTTCATCGCCTCCTGCCAGCTCATCCCCGCCTCGAGCAGCACGACCACGTCGGGGTCGGTCTCGCGCACGAGATCGATAACCCCGCCATAATCGTCGTTGCCGAGCAGCACGTTGGCATTGAGGATCGACAGGCTGCGCTCTGCGGGACATTGCGCGGCCGACGCCATTTGGGTGGGAAAGACCCGCAGGTAGCGCGCCGTGTGGAGTAGCTGCCACAGCGTCGCGAGCATCAGCAGGCCGACCGCGAACCCGAACCGCTTGCGGCGATAGTCGTCCGCCCCCGCCACCAGGAACACGATCAGCACGATGCCGATGCCGGCCAGTTGCAGGCGCGGATAGTCGAGCATCCGCACCCACCAGATGTCGGTCGACCAGAGCGGCAGGAAGGCGGCGATGGCGAGCAGCACTGCCAGCACGAGCATGATGCGGTAGAACCAGCCCCGCCAGCCGACCTTGGTTGGAATGGTCATCGTCTACGCTCCTACCAGGGCCAGCACGTGCGGTCCGAAGATCACCACCGCGACGCCGAGCGCGGTCAGCGCCATGATCAGCACCGACGCGGCCGCGAGGTCCTTGGCCTTGCCGATCATCGGGTGCCGGTCGAGCGTGATCGCGTCGCACGCGCGTTCGAGCGCGCTGTTGACCGCCTCGGCAAACCACACCAGTCCGATCATGAGGATGACGAGCGCCCATTCCCAGGATGCCAGTCCGAGCGCCCAGGCGGCGACGATCGCCAGGACGCTGCCGGCGGCGTGGAATCGCGTGGTCGGCTCGCCCGCCCACAGGAACTGGAGCCCCTTGAGGGCGAAACCGAATGCGGTCAGGCGACCCTTGAGCGTGAAGCGGTCATCGCTCAAGCCCGCGCGCCCTCGAGCCCGACATCGTTGCGCCGCAATGCCTTGAGGACCATCTCGACGATGTGCGGCGCGGTCAGCCCGGCTTCCTCGTACTGCTTGTCGGGCGCATCCTGGTCCTGGAAACGGTCGGGCAGGCGCATGGTGCGGATCTTGGCGCCCGCATCGGTCAGCCCCTCGTCCGAGGCCATCGTCAGCACGTGCGCGCCGAACCCTCCGACCGCGGCTTCCTCGATCGTCACCGCGACCTCGTGGGTTGAAAGCAGTTTGCGGATCAGGTCCTCGTCGAGCGGCTTGGCGAAGCGCATGTCGGCGATCGTCACCGAAAGCCCCTTGGCCTCGAGGCTCTCGGCCGCCTTGCGGCATTCCTCGAGCCGCGCGCCGAGGCTCATCAGCGCGACCGTCTTGCCTTCCTTGACGATCCGGCCCTTGCCGATCTCGAGTTTCTGGGGCGTTTCGGGCAACGGGACACCGACGCCGCTGCCACGCGGATAGCGTACCGCGCTGGGTCCCGCGTCGTGGAGCGCCATCGTGTGCACCATGTTGACCAGCTCGGCCTCGTCGGCCGCGGCCATCACCACCATGTTGGGCAGCGTGCACAGGTAGGCGAGATCGAAGCTGCCCGCATGGGTGCAGCCGTCGGCGCCGACCAGGCCCGCGCGGTCCATCGCGAACCGTACCGGCAGGTTCTGGATCGCGACATCGTGGACGACCTGGTCGTAGGCGCGCTGGAGGAAGGTCGAATAGATGGTGCAGAAGGGACGATGCCCCTGGGCCGCGAGCCCCGCCGCGAACGTCACCGCGTGCTGCTCGGCGATGCCGACATCGAAGCTGCGGTTCGGGAATTCGGCGCCGAACTTGTCGAGCCCGGTGCCCGAGGGCATTGCCGCGGTGATCGCGCAGATCTTCTCGTCGCGCCTCGCCTCGTCGATCAGCGCCTTGGCATAGACGCCGGTATAGCTCGGCGGACCGCCCGCGGACTTCTTCTGCTCGCCCGACACGACGTCGAACTTGGCGACACCGTGATACTTGTCCGCTGCCTTTTCGGCGTAGCTGTAACCCTTGCCTTTCTGGGTGACGGCATGGATCAGGATCGGCCCGTCCTCGGCGTCGCGCACATTCTCGAGCACCTCGACCAGCGCCTCGACGTCGTGCCCGTCAACCGGGCCGACATAATAGAAGCCAAGCTCCTCGAAGAGCGTGCCGCCGGTGACCATGCCGCGCGTATATTCCTCGGCCTTGCGCGCGAGGTTCTCGAAGCCCTTGGGCAGCTTCTGGATGACCTTCTTGGCGAGTCCGCGCGTCTTCAGGTAGGCCCCCGACGAGACCAGCCGCGACAGATAGTTCGACAGCCCGCCCACGGGCGGCGCGATCGACATGTCGTTGTCGTTGAGAATGACGATCAGCCGGTTGCCCGCGGCTTCGGCGTTGTTCATCGCCTCGTAGGCCATGCCCGCGCTCATCGCGCCGTCGCCGATCACCGCGATCGCGCGGCCCGGCTCGTCCGATAGCTTGCGGCTGATCGCAAAGCCCAGCGCCGCCGAGATCGAGGTCGACGAGTGCGCTGCGCCGAACGGGTCGTATTCGCTCTCCGCACGCTTGGTGAAGCCGCTGAGCCCGCCGCCCTGGCGGATGGTGCGGATGCGATCGCGCCGCCCGGTTATGATCTTGTGCGGATAGCATTGGTGGCCGACGTCCCAGATCAGCCGGTCGTGGGGCGTGTCGAACACGTAGTGGATCGCGACCGTCAGCTCGACCACGCCGAGCCCCGCACCGAGGTGCCCGCCGGTGACCGACACCGCGTCGATCATCTCGGCGCGCAATTCGTCGGAAAGCTGGCGCAGCTGGCTCTTGTCGAGCTGGCGGAGATCGGCGGGGTAGTGGACCGTGTCGAGAAGCGGAGTGTCGGGGCGCGTCGTCATAGAGCTTCCCTAACCGCGTCTCTCCCCTCTGTCGATAAGGGCCTTTAGCCGAACGTTTCGCAGACGGAAATTCAGTCGGCGCAGTCGCCGCAGCGTCCGCGCACCTCGATCACCGGCCGCTGGGCCGAAAAGCCCGCGCCCTCGGCCGCCTTGCGTACCCCGCCCGCGAGCCCGTCATCGTCGAGATGGGTCGCCTTCCCGCAATCGTCGCAGATGAGGAAGATGCAGTCGTGGAGGCAGCCGGGATGCTCGTTGGCGACATAGCCGTTGGCGCTCTCGAGCCGCCGCGCGAGGTTCGAGGTCACGAACAGGTCGAGAATGCGATAGACGCTGTTGGCGGCGACCTTGCGCCCGCGCGCCTCGGAGACCTTGGCGGCGATGTCGTAGGCGCTGGCCGGCTGCTTGAAGGTCGAGAGCGCTGCGAACACCGCCTCGCGCATTTCGGTCCATTGTTCGCCCGATGCGACGAGCTGGTCGCGCGCGGCCTCCTTGAGGTCGGCACCATGATGCGCTTCGTGAGTGTGGCGGGTCATGCCGGGAAGATAGGCTCCCCGCGCCCCGATTCCAAGCGTCAGTCGCCCGCGATGAGGTTGAGCTTGTGCGCCAGGGCGACGATCCCGACGCCGCACATGGTGGCGATCACTTCCTCGCCATTGTGAGGCAGAGCGAGCGCGCCGCCCATCACGCCGATCCCGAGCCCGCCGATCGCGCCGGGCATCATGAACCCATGCTGGCGCGCGCCCATCACCAGCGACAGGCCGCCGAGCAGCATCGCGACGAGCAGGCCGCCTTCGTGGATCATCTCGTTGCCGAGCAGCGCGCCGCCACTCGCCAGCACCGCCACGATCACGCTCGAGGCGAGGCAATGGACGAGGCACAGCCCCGAAAGGCCGATCGCCATCCGGTCGAGCCGGTGAGTCGAAAGGGACGCTGCGAACATGATGGCACGCATATAGGCCCACCCATGTGACGTGACAACATCACATCGCGCATTTTTTATCGATTTCGGTGAAGGTGTGGCCCATCGGACAGGCTTTCCTTTCGCGCGCCAAGGCGGCAATAGCGCGCTCCATGACGACACGCCCTGCCCTGATGCCCGAAACCGCCCGCCCGATCGCCCTGGCCAACTGGCTGCTGGCAGTCGCCGCTTTGGTCTTCACCATGGTCGTCGTGGGCGGGATAACGCGGCTGACCGAAAGCGGCCTGTCGATCACCCGCTGGGACCTCGTCACGGGCGCGCTGCCGCCGATGAGCGAGGCGGCCTGGCAGGAGCAGTTCGACCTCTACCGCCAGACCCCGGAATATCTCGAGATCAACGGCCCGGCGGGGATGGACCTTGCCCAATACAAGTTCATCTTCTTCTGGGAGTGGTTCCACCGCCTGCTCGGCCGCCTCGTCGGGCTCGCTTTCGCCCTCCCGCTCCTGTGGTTCTGGATCAGGAAGCAGGTGCCCCAAGGCTACAAGCCGCGCCTCCTCGCCCTCCTCGCATTGGGCGCCAGCCAGGGCGCGCTCGGCTGGTTCATGGTCCAGTCGGGCCTCGTCGAGCGCACCGACGTGTCGCACTTCCGCCTCTCGGCGCACCTGCTCACCGCGCTCTTCATCCTCGCCGGCTTGCTGTGGACCGCGTTCGACCTGCGCGCGCTCGCGAAGGGCGTGGCACGCAGCCGCCTCACCCCGCTCTCGATCAAGGTCTCCCTAGTCCTGTTCGTCCAGCTGCTGCTCGGCGCGTGGGTCGCGGGGCTCGATGCGGGCTACGTCGCCTCCGACTGGCCGCTGATGCAGGGCGACGTCGTCCCGCGTGGGATCGACTGGGAGATGGGCGCACTGCACGCCTTTACCCACGACCCTTTCCTGATCCACTGGCTGCACCGCTGGTGGGCATGGCTCGCGGTCGCCGCGCTCGTCCTCCTCGCGCGCGCTGTCAAACCGGCCGAGCGTCGTGCCTCGATCGCGATCCACAGCGCGTTCGGCGTCCAGATCCTCCTCGGCATCGCCACCGTGATGAGCGGCATGAACATCGTGCTGGCCGTGCTCCACCAGGCGGTCGGCGCATTGGTGGTTGCGGCCACCGCCTACGGGGCGCATGTCAACGGCAGGCCCCGGGAGTAGCTTCATGACGCAGACCGCCGCATCCGCCTTCATCCTGTGCACCGACCTTGCCGAGGCGCAGGCGATCGGGCGCGCGCTGGTCGAGGAGCGGCTTGCCGCCTGCGTCAACATCCTCCAGCCGGCCCGCTCCATCTACCGCTGGGAAGGCGCGATCGAGACCGCCAGCGAAGTGCCGATCATCGCCAAGACCACGCTCGAGGCGGCCGATGCACTGATCGCGCGCGTCAAGGAACTGCACGGCTATTCGGTGCCGGCCATCACGCTCTGGCCGATCGCCAAATTGCCCGACGACTATGCCCGCTGGATCGAGGAAAATACCGGCCCGCAGGCGACCGCCTGACCCGTTCTGGTATTTAAATACCCGTCAGCAACCCCGCTGAAATGCTTGACTTATTCGCGTCCCGGCGCCAATAGCGCGCCCAACGGCGCTTCCCGGTGGGAGGCGCTATGTTTCGTTTCACCAAAATTCCACGAAGGAATTGCCATGAAGGCCCTCATGAAGACCACCAAGCCGGCGAAACCGGCCGAGGTCGAAAAGAAGTGGCATCTGATCGATGCCGAGGGGCTGGTCGTCGGCCGCGTTGCCGTGATCATCGCCAACCTCATCCGCGGCAAGCACAAAGCCAGCTTCACGCCGCACGTCGACAATGGCGACCATGTCGTCGTCATCAATGCCGACAAGGTCCGCTTCACCTCGAACAAGGCGCAGACCAAGAAGTATTACAAGCACACCGGCTATGCCGGCGGCATCAAGGAAACCACGCCTGCCAAGATCATGGAGGGCAAGTTCCCCGAGCGCGTGCTTGAGGCGGCGGTCAAGAACATGGTTCCCCGCGGTCCCCTCGGCCGTGCGGTCATGAAGAACCTGCACCTCTACAACGGGACCGAGCATCCGCATGCCGGTCAGAACCCCGAAGTCCTCGACGTCGCGTCGATGAACCGCAAGAACAAGGTGGGCGCATAACATGGCCGACAAGAAGTCTCTCGCTGACCTGGGCGACCTGACCAAGGATCAGGAAGCCGAAAAGAAGGCGACCAAGAAGGCCGACACCAAGGCCGAAACCCAGACCGAAGAGCAGGCGGCAGACGCCCCGGCCGAGACCGCGGCGGAAGAAACCGTCGTCGAGACCCCGGTCGTCGAAGCCCCCCTGCGCGAGCAGGAGCTTGACGAGCATGGCCGCGCCTATGCGACCGGCCGCCGCAAGGACGCCGTTGCGCGCGTCTGGCTCAAGCGGGGCTCGGGCAAGATTACCGTCAACGGCCGCGACCAGGCGGTCTACTTCGCGCGTCCGACGCAGCGTCTCGTCATCAACCAGCCGTTCGGTATCACCGATCGCGTTGGCCAGTATGACGTCGTCGCCACCGTCAAGGGCGGCGGCCTGTCGGGTCAGGCCGGCGCGGTGCTGCACGGCATCGCCCAGGCGCTGAGCCGCTACGAGCCGGCGCTGCGCACCACCGTCAAGCGCGCCGGGTTCCTCACCCGCGACAGCCGCGTGGTCGAGCGTAAGAAATACGGCAAGGCCAAGGCCCGCCGTTCGTTCCAGTTCTCGAAGCGCTAAGCGCTTCGCCACTGGCGACAAGATCGGGGCGTCCCTTCGCGGGGGCGCCCTTTTCTTTTGTCCTGAGCTGGCGCAATCTCCCGACCAACCACGGGAGGCGCATCGATGGCATCACACGACATTCTCATTATCGGCGGCGGCGCGGCAGGGATCGCGACCGCGGCCTCGCTGCTCCAGCGCCGCGCGGGCCTCGACATCGCCATCGTCGAACCGTCCGAGGATCATTACTACCAGCCCGGCTGGACGATGGTCGGCGGGGGAATTTTCAACAAGGAAGACACGCACCGCCGCGAAGCCGACGTGATGCCCGCAGGCGTCACCTGGATCAAAGCCCGCTGCGCCTCCTTCCAGCCCGACGCCCACCAGGTCACGCTCGAGGATGGCTCGACCGTCTCCTACAAGCTCTTGATCGTGGCGGCGGGCCTGACCCTCGACTGGGGCCGCATCGACGGGCTCGAAGCGACGCTCGGCCAGAACGGCGTCACCTCCAACTATCGCTACGACCTTGCCCCCTACACGTGGGAGCTGGTCAACCGGCTCGAGCGCGGCACCGCGCTGTTCACCCAGCCGCCGATGCCGATCAAGTGCGCCGGCGCGCCGCAAAAGGCGATGTATCTCTCGTGCAGCCGCTTCGAACAGCGCGGCGTCCTCAAGGACATGAAGGTTGAATTCCACAATGCCGGCCCGGTCCTGTTCGGGGTCGAGGCCTACGTCCCCGCGCTGATGGAATATGTCGAGCGCTACGGCATCGGCCTCAAGTTCGGCTCGACCCTCGTGGCGGTCGACGGGCCGGCGCAAAAGGCGACCTTCAAGACCGAAGCGGGCGAGGTCGTGCGCGACTTCGACATGCTCCACGTCACGCCCTTCCAGAAGGCCCCCGACTTCATCGCGCAGAGCCCGCTCGCGGCGGAAAGCGGCTATGTCGAGGTCGACGACGCGACGCTGCGCCACAAGCGCTATCTCGACATCTTCGCGCTGGGCGATTGCGGCTCGATGCCCAACGCCAAGACCGCTGCCGCCGCGCGCAAGCAGGCGCCGATCGCCGCCGTCAACGCGCTCGCCGTGCTCGACGGCAAGGAGCCGTCGGCCAAGTATGACGGCTATGGCAGCTGCCCGCTCACGGTCGAACACGGCAAGATCGTCCTCGCCGAGTTCGGCTATGGCGGTAAGCTCTTGCCGACCTTCCCGTCCTGGCTGATCGAGGGCACGAAACCGAGCAGCCTGTCGTGGAAGCTGAAGGCGGACGTGCTGCCGTGGGTCTATTGGAACGCGATGCTGAAGGGGCGCGAATGGCTGGTCCATCCGGGGGCGTGAGCCCCTTGCGCTTCGGCGACTTCACCCTCGACATCGCCAACCGCCGCCTGCTCGACAAGGGCGCGCCGGTCGACTTGAACGCTCGCTATCTCGACGCGCTCGCGCTGATGGCGCAGCGCCCGGGCGATCTCGTCACCAAGGACGAATTTCTCGACACCGCCTGGAACGGCGTTCCCGTCACCGACGAGGCGCTCACCCAAGCCATCCGCAAGCTGCGCCAGGCCTTGGGCGACGACGCCAATGCCCCGCGCTACATCGAGACCGTCCCCAAGCACGGCTACCGCTTCATCGCCCCCGTTGAGAGCGCCGACACGCCCGCGCCAGCTGCTTCCCGCCCGGCGACCGACTGGCTCGGCCTCGCCGCCTCGGGCACGATCGGCGGCGGCATGGCGGGCCTTCTGGGCGGTCTTCTCTACGGCCTCGGCGGGACTAGCCAGCCGCTCGCCCCCGGCATGGGCGCCGCCTCGGTGCTCGTCGTGCTCGTCTCGCTCAACATCCTCGTCGGCCTTGCGGGCGGCGCAGGGGTTTCGGCGGGCATCGCGCTGGCCCATCGCCTCAAGGGCGCCGCGCTTCCCTTCCTGATGGCGGGCGGCGCGATCGGCGGGCTGCTCGTCGGCACCTTCGCCCGCCTGCTCGGCATCGACGCCTTCACACTTCTCTTCGGCCAGGCGCCCGCGCGCATGACGGGCGGGTTCGAGGGCTCGCTCCTCGGCCTTGCCGTCGGGGTCGGCGCGTGGGCCGCGCTGCGCCCGGACGGCCTCGCTTCTCCGCGCCGCGCGATCGGCCTCGGCGCGGCCAGCGGCGCCTTCGCAGGACTTGCCATCGCCTTGTTCGGCGGCACGTTGATGGCCGGCAGCCTCGCCGCCTTGTCGCGCAATTTCGACGGTTCGCGCCTCGACCTTGACCGGCTCGCGCACCTCGTCGGCGAAGCGCAGTTCGGCCCGCTTTCGACCGCGCTGACCGCGGCGCTCGAAGGCCTGTTGTTCGGCGGCTGCATCGCCGCCGCGCTGCTCTTTGCCTTGCGGCAGCGCGCCTAGCCCAGCCGCATGTGGATCTCGTCGGTCGCCAGCGGCACCGACACGCGCTTCAACCGGCTCGTCTCGCCCGAGACGATGTCGATCGCCGACTTGGGCACGCTCAGCGCCTTGGCGAGCAGTTTCACCAGTTCCGCATTGGCCGCCCCGTCGGCGGGCGCGGCGGCGACGCGCACCTCGAGCGCCTCGCGCCCGTCCGCGGTCGGACGCCAGCCGCCCACCCCGGGCCTGGCGCTGCGCGGCGTCACCCGCACGGCGATGATCGATGACGCTTCCATGACTGGAGGGCTTGCCAGATTTTGGCTTTTGGCCCAAGCGGGCGCCTCATGAAGAACGAAAAGAAGATCGAAGGCTTCCTCGACGAACTGGAAGCCATTTACGCCAGGTCCGTTTCCAACCTCCGCGACGCGCTTGAGGCCTACGCGAAAGACGGAACCCGCCCCTCCCTGAAGGACCGCGACGCCGGCGCCTTCTCCTATCCCGAGCTGCGGATCGAATACGACCCCGCGATGCCGCCGCCGACCCCGGCCCGCGCCTTTGCGCGCCTCAACACGCCCGGCATCTATACCGCCTCGATCGCGCGCCCCGCCCTGTTCCGCGCCTATCTCAAGGAACAGCTCGACCACCTGATGCGCGACTATCCGGTCAAGGTCAGCGTCGGGAAGTCGGCAAGCGAGATCCCCTACCCCTACGTGCTCGACGGCTCGAACCTCGACCTCGAAGGCATCTCGACCGCCGAACTGTCGCGCTGGCTGCCCTCGACCGACCTGTTCCACATCGGCGACGAGGTGGCCGACGGCGACTGGGACTTCACCCTCGCCCCCACGCGCCCGCTCGCCCTGTTCGACGGCCCGCGCACCGACTTCAGCCTCGCGCGTCTCAAGCATTATACCGGCACCCCGGCCGAGCATTTCCAGCATTATGTGCTGTTCACCAACTATGTCCGCTACGTCGACGAGTTCGTGCGCTTCGCGGTCGAGGAATTGCGCTCGGACGACAGCCGCTTCACCGGTTTTTCGGTCCCGGGCGGCTATTACGAACCCGGCCAGCTCGAAAATGCCGAGGCCGAGATCGCCGCGGGCGTCTGGCGCCGCCACCAGATGCCGGCCTACCATCTGATGGCCGCGAACGGCACCGGCGTGACCCTCGTCAACATCGGCGTCGGCCCGTCCAACGCCAAGACGATCTGCGATCATATCGCGGTGCTCCGCCCCGAGGCGTGGCTGATGATCGGCCATTGCGGCGGCCTGCGCCCCAGCCAGACGATCGGCGACTATGTCCTCGCCCACGCTTACTTGCGCGACGATCATGTGCTCGACGAGGTGCTGCCGGTCGAAATCCCGATCCCCGCCATCGCCGAGGTCCAGACCGCCCTGTTCGACGCCGCGCGCGAAGTCACCGGGGAGAGCGAGGACGACCTCAAGAAGCGGCTGCGCACCGGCACCGTGGTCACCACCGACGACCGCAACTGGGAGCTGCGCTACACGCTGTCCGCCTTGCGCTTCAACCAGAGCCGCGCGGTCGGGATCGACATGGAATCGGCGACCATCGCCGCGCAGGGCTACCGCTTCCGCGTCCCCTACGGCACGCTGCTATGCGTCTCGGACAAGCCGCTCCACGGCGAATTGAAGCTGCCGGGCCAGGCCAACGCCTTCTACGAAAAGGCGATCGGCCAGCACCTTCGCACCGGCATCAAGGCGCTCGACATCCTGCGCCACGAGGGCGACGGGCTACACAGCCGCAAGCTCAGGAGCTTCGACGAACCTCCGCTGCGCTAGTTGGCGGGCGTCACGTCGCGCACGCGTCCGGCCTCGGGCGCGGCGCGTCCGTCCGCGAGCCACGCCGCCAAAGCCTCGACGTCGGTGCCCGCACCGGTCGCATCGGTGCCTTCGCGCAGCACCGTGTAGCCATCGCCGCCATAGGCGATGAAATTGTTGGCGGTAACGCGGTAGGTCGCCGCCGGGTCGACCGGCGCACCTTCGAACGTCAGCTCGACGATGCGCGCGCCTTCCGGGCGAGAACGGTCGAAACTGTAGGCGAGTTGGCGGCTCGGGCGGATGAAGCGCGGCATTCCCTCGCCCGCAACGCCCTGTTCGAGCACGGCTTTCAGCTGCGCGCCCGTCAGGCTCAACGTCATCAGCGAGTTCTGGAAGGGTTGTAGCGCGAAAATCTGGCCGTAGGTCACCGTCCCGGCGGCGAGGTCGGTGCGCACCCCGCCCGCGTTCATCAGCGCCAGCTGTGCCCCGCCATTGGCCGGATCGGCGGTCGCAGCCCACTGCGCATCGGCGATCAGGTAGCCCGCGGTCGCATCGTCCTTCGAGACCGAGCCTTCGAGGCTCCCGACCACCCGCTCGGCGAGCGGGCGCGCTTTCTCGACGACGCGCGCCACCAGCGCGGCCACCTCGGGATCGGGCGCAAAGCGTGCATAACCGTCATTGGGCAGCACCAGCGCCCCGTCGCGATCGCGAAAGGCATCGCCCTGCACCGCGACATTCTGGCCGGTCGCGCCGACGAACTGGCCGCCGTCCTTGGCGAAGTGCAAGCGGATGTCGGTCACCAGCGCGCCATAGGCCCCCGCGCTCGTCAGAAGGCGCGTTCCCGGCATCCCGTTAGGCATCGGCACCTGGCAGCTATAGGCGTTGTGCGTGTGGCCCGACGCGATCACGCCAATCGCGGGGTCGAGCCCATCCAGCATGTCGACCACTGCGCCCGACAACTCGGGACAGGCGGGATCGTCCCATTCCCCGCCGACCTGCCCGCCTTCGTGGATCAGGAGGACGATCGTCTCGGCGCCCATTTCCTTCAGGTGCGGCACCAGCGCGTTGGCGGTCTCGACCTCGTCGGCAAAGCGAAGCCCGTCGACGAGATTGGGCGCGACCAGCCCCGGCACGCCGGCGAGCGGCAGCCCGATGATCCCGATCGTGTGCCCGCCGACCTGTTCGACCGCCGCGTCGGGGAACAGCGTATTTCCATCCTCGAGGAACACGTTGGCCGCGAGATAGGTGAAATCGGCCCCGTCATAGCTTCCGTCGAGCGCGCACGGCGTCACCTTGGTGAACATCTCGCACCCGCCCTTGGTCAGCCGCAGCAGTTCGGCGATGCCCTTGTCGAACTCGTGATTGCCGAGCGCGCTGTAATCGAGCTCCATCATCTCGAGCACGTCGATGGTCGGCTCGTCGAGGAACAATGCGCTCGCCAGCGGGCTCGCCCCGATCATGTCGCCCGCCGCCACGCGCAGCGCCTCGCCCGGCACCTTGGCGTCGAGCGCATCGAGCGCGCCCGCGAGATAGGCCGCGCCTCCGCTGGGCACCAGCGCGCGCGTGCCGTCGGCCAGTCGCACCGGGATCGCGCGGCCCGGCGCTTCGAGCCGGCCGTGGAAGTCGTTGATCGCCAGCACCTGCACTTCCTCGAGCATCGGCGGCGGCGTCTGGGCCGTGCGCACGTCGGGCGTCGGCGCGCAGGCGGCGAGCAGGGAGGCGGCAAGCAGGGTCGGAACGAGGCGCATGATTTCTCCTTTGCGGGACGCGCTAGCGCCCCCTAAAGCTCCTGTCATGACCGAAAAAGAGCTGATCGCCCTCGCCCGTTCCGCCGCGCTCAAGGCCTATGCGCCCTATTCGGGCTTTTCGGTCGGCTGCGCGATCGAGAGCGTGGATGGCGAAATCGTCACCGGCGCCAACATGGAAAATGCCTGCTACCGCCTCGGCCTGTGCGCCGAGCAGAGCGCGCTGACCACCGCCCAGCATGCTTTCGGGCTCGCGCGTGTCGCACGCATCGCGGTCGCGGGCGGCGACGGGTCGGGTGAGGAATTGCAGGGCGAACAGTCGGTCACGCCGTGCGGCGGCTGCCGCCAGGCGATCCTCGAGGCCTCGCATCTGTCGGGCCGCGATATCGAGATCTACGCGGCGAGCGGCGACGGCAGCGTCCACGAGACGTTGCGCATCCGGTCGCTTATCCCGCACGGCTTTGGGCCGGAAAACCTCAAGGACGCGGACCGCTAACGGCCTTCCGCCTCCTACTTCATAGACTATCGACCCCTGGAGTGTTGCGTTCCATGTCTACTGCCGTCCCTCGTCCTCGCGCGCTTGGTGCATTCTTCGCGATCTCCTTCGGTTTCTCTTGGCTGGTCTGGAGCCTGCTGTTGTTCGCTCCTCTAGACGACGCGCTCTTCGTCCCGGTGCTGTTCGCGGGATCGTTCGGTCCGGCCATCGCTGCGCTCGTTCTTATCGTGGCGCGCGAGGGGGGGCGCGGGCTGGCCGACTTCCTCCTCCGTTTCGTGCGGGTCGACGGGGCGTTACTACGCTGGCTTCCGTTCATCCTGCTGGTGTTTCCCGCGCTCCTCGTCACGGGCCTTTGGGTCCACGCAGCGCTGGGCGGTGATCCGGCGAAAGCGAGCGACTATCTCGGCGGTTTCGCCACATTATCGGGCGGCGCGGGACTGCTCGGGCTGATGCTGATTGGCGGACCACTGAGCGAAGAACCCGGCTGGCGTGGATACGCACTCGACGGGCTAATTGCGAAAGGCAGTGCTGTTCGCGCCAGCGTTATGCTCGGGCTCGTATGGGCCGCGTGGCACTTTCCCCTCTTCCTCGTCGAAGGCACTTCGCAGCACGCCAAGGGCATGAGCTTCGCAACCCTGTCGTGGATCGTCCAAATCCTGTCCCTTTCGCTCGTCATGACGCTGGTCCACCGGCGCACCGGCGGCAGTATCCTGGCCGCGATCCTGCTGCACCTGATGGCGAACATGGCCTACCCGCTCGGCCTCGACGTGCAAGGCGAGCTGGTGTTTAGCGCTCTACGGATCGCGCTCGCGCTTGGCGTCGTGACAATGCTGGCCCGCCCGCGCGACGCTCGACCGCAGACGCACGCGTAACGCGGCGCTCAAGGCCTATGCGCCCTATTCGGGCTTTTCGGTCGGCTGCGCGATCGAGAGCGTGGATGGCGAGGTCGTCACCGGCGCCAACATGGAAAACGCCTGCTATCGCCTCGGCCTGTGCGCCGAGCAGAGCGCGCTCACCACCGCCCAGCACGCTTTCGGATTGGACAGGGTCGCGCGCATCGCGGTCGCAGGCGGCGACGGGTCGGGCGGAGCGCTCAAGGGCGGCGCGCCCGTCACCCCGTGCGGCGGCTGTCGGCAGGCGATCCTCGAGGCCGCGCATCTGTCGAACCGCGACATCGAGATCCTCGCCTCCAACGGCGACGGCACCGCGCTAGAGCGGCTGAAAATTTCCGAATTCATCCCCAACGGCTTCGGCCCCGCAAACCTCAAGGACGCGGAATAATCGCAACGTCCGGAAGGGGGTGGAAAGCGGACATTGGTGGTTTCATTGTTTCATGCCTTACGAGCGCCCCAATGCTCCTTTATCAAGATCGAGCTACCAGTTGCCGACCACGGACTATTTGGCCTTAGGGCCCTCTCTTCCTCACATCGCTGCTTATAGCCTGAAGCCGGATCGTATTGGTCCGGTCCATGAGGAAGATATCCCATGACCGAAGGTACCGTTAAATTTTTCAACGCCCAGAAGGGCTTTGGCTTCATCACCCCCGATAATGGCGGTGGCGACGCATTCGTCCACATCACTGCCGTGGAAGCTGCCGGCCTTGGTGTGCTGAACGAGGGGCAGCGTATCGGCTACGAGCTTCAGGACGATAACAAGGGCAAGCAGAGCGCTTGCAATCTCGTCGCGCTCTAAGCGTCGATTGACGATTAAACGAAAAGGGCCTGCCGGTGACGGAAGGCCCTTTTTTTCATGCGATGGCCAGTTGCCAATGTTTGCTCTAAGGTGAGGGTGCTATCGGTCGCTCGTGGTCACGCGCCCTCAGGGTGCGACCGGCCCATTGGTCTCTTCTAGCATCATGCAATCGAGGAGATTGATTATGTCCATTCAAACCGACTTCTTTCTGGAACGCGCTGCTCATGAAGCGACGCGAGCAAAAGCGGAAAGCCTTGCGAACGTGCGCAATGGGCATTTGCGGGCGGAGGCCGCGTGGCTGCAATTGGCTGAGCGATCGGCGCGCGGCGATGAACTTCGGGCGAAGGATGCTCAGCGCAAGGCCGACCTTGCCGTTGAGCAGGCACGGCAAGCTGCCGACGCCATGCCAGGCGGACGCGACTAAGCTTTTTTCGGCTCAGTCTCGTCCACGGCGCCGTCGATTGGCTTGGCAAATTGGGAATGGCGTTTCGCAATTCTGCGATAAATTGCACGGAGGTATGATGAACTCGCTGCCCGGGAGCGATCGGTGGCCTCACGTTCGAGTTTATCGTGATCTATTTCTCTAGTCATCGCGAGCTCACGCGCACATTGGCGTCGTACGCACCAAATTCGATCAGTTTGCGATAGTGGCGCGCCGTCTCCAAGTAGAGCCATTTGAGATCTGGGTTCTGGGTGGTGCGCGACAGGACGCGACAACGTCTCTCACGCGCTTTGAAAATGTCGATGTCGGCCATGTTACTCATCCTGGCAATCAAGCGTCGATGCTTAGTCCTCGACGGTCACAGGATGCTTGGGTGACAAATTTCGTGTGATGGGCTCTTGTAGCAGATATTCCGAGCATTGACCAAAGAGGCATGCCGCATCGGGTCATTAAGAGCAAAGGATGTGGTCGAAACCGTCGTCCAGCTTAAGCTCTGACTATTCTCTAGGGACGCTGGGCGCCCACCTTCACAGTCGACCTGACTCCAATCAAGTGCGCAAGCTCACGAGGCCGTTCGCTTGGCAGGATTGTCGACAGTTGATTGAGCAGCCTTCTATTATACCGAGCGGCCAATGCCCGATGAATGTTTGCGACTACTGGGTTTGTTGCCCTCTCAGCCAATCGACGGTGTTCGATGGACCGCTTTCGAAGTCTCAAAAGTTGCTCGTGAGGGATAACGCTTCCTCGCTATTCGACGGGAGCGCGACGGTCGTCTCTCAGTCGTAGATTGGCCGACTGCAGGACCTACGATATTCAACTCATAAGCCTTTTTGGAGCTCTTGTCATTGTCGGCTTTTGGGTCGATCGCGGCATGGTCGGTTTCGGGGTGGAAAGCGGACACGACACCATCTCCGTATGCTTATTGCTTCGCTACAACCAGGGTCATTTTCGACGACTTTCTGCAATGGCGTCGCTCAAATTGTCATACGTGTAGGGCCCCACCCGATATCGCGTGACAACAATGCGTTCGATGCCTTTAGGGAGCGCTGTGCGGGCTTCAGGCACAATTGTGCCACCTTCATTTTCCCACGCGTTGACTCGCTTCTTTTGCTCGCTCGATTTTTGAATAGACTTCACGCTGAAGCAGCTTCTTTTTCGATAGCGCCAAGGCTTGGCCAACCGCGTTCAACTAGTCCTTTCGCGTGCCGCCAAGCGGCAATGCGGCCAGCATAGAGGTCGACGAGATCGAGATACAATTCTCGGTCGCTGTGTGAACGAGCCACTTGCGCATTCAACTTCGCAAGCTGGTGATTATAGAGAAGGCGATTTACATCCATCTCGTGGACCTTTCTGGAGGAAGCAGCGACCCGTCCGGCAAGGCCATGCCGCCGAACGGTTCGCTACTGAAGCCGGGCTCTTGGCCGCGAAAGTTTAGTGACCGCGACTCTGGTCGTTGCCTGGCTGGCTCATCTGCAGGTTCACCGCTTGGCGTTTGCCGCCGTCGACCGTCTTGGTTTCATAACCGAAACGCTGGTCGACGCGGGGTTCCTTGTCGGACTGCTTGAGGTCGGCCTTGGCGAACATCAGCGCATCGCCGCCCTTTTCGGGGGTAATCGTGCCGGTGCCCTTGGTAGCGTCATAGGAGGCGATCTTGCCATAATTGGTCATAACATGCGTCTTTCTTTTCGGCGCGTGCGGCCGAAATCGACCGCCTATGCGCGGGCTAAGAAAACGAAAAAGAAAGAGAGGAGAGCAATAAAGCCGCTCTCAGGACGTTCGATCGCGCTTGGTAGCTTAACTTATAAATAGTCACTATTTGCAATTATTCAATGGTGAATCCGAAACGATTTCACTCCACTGGTCTCATTTTTATCGCTTTATTTTGTGATTAGGCGCAAGACGATGTGGGACATCCTGTTCCGTTAGGAATACATCATGGTGAAGCGTCGCAACAAAAGGGGGCGCGAGGCGCGCAAACCTAAGACCGACAAGGGACCGAAGACCAATGCCAGTCAGCCCAGCCAGAAGCCCGGGATAATCCCTGGCCTCGAAAACATGCGAAACAAATAAGACAGCCAAAGGGCGGCAGAAATACCCCCCATCGGCATAAGGACTGAAGACCTCGTAAGGCCGGCCGTCAGTTTTTTTTTGAACCCAACGAAATCGCTCGCTTTCGTCCGCAATTGGGTCGTTAATGGACATTGCGCCTAGCGCTTGCGGACGAACTCCGCGCGCAGGACGAGGCCCTTGATGCCGTCGAACTTGCAGTCGATTTCCTGCGCATCGCCGGTCAGCCGGATGGACTTGATCAGCGTGCCGCGCTTGAGCGTCTGCCCCGCGCCCTTGACGTCGAGATCCTTGATCAGCGTAACCTGGTCGCCATCGGCAAGAAGGTTTCCCACCGCATCGCGCACCTCGACCTGGTCCGCGGACGCACGTTCCGCCTGCTTTTCGGCGAGTTCGGACGCTGGCATCCAGTCGCCCGAGACCTCGTCATAGACCCATTCTTCCTCGCTCACTTGAGCTTGATCTCGCGAAGGCGCTGCTGGAGGAATTCGTCCGCCGTGATCGGCGGCATCTTGGGCTCTTCGCCCTCGGGCACGCAGCCGGGCAGCGCCTCGATCAGGAAGTCGCTGCGGAAGTGCAGGAAGAAGGGCATCGAGTAGCGCGACGACGAGGCGCGCTCGGGCGCCGGGTTGATCACGCGGTGCTGGGTCGAGGGCAGATAGCCGTTGGTCAGCCGGTCGAGCATATCGCCGATATTGATCGCCAGTTCGCCCGGCCCGGGCTTCACGTCCATCCAGCCGCCATCCTTGGTCAGCAGCTGGAGGCCCGCCTCTTCCGCGCCCAGCAGCAACGTGATCGCGTTGATGTCGCCATGCGCGCCCGCGCGGATATGCTCGCCCGGCTGCGCGGGGATCGGCGGGTAATGCAGCATGCGCATCACCGAGTTGCCGTCGCGGATCGCGTCGTCGAAAAATTCCTCGTCGATGCCGAGGAAGCGCGCGACCGCACGCAGCAGCTTGGCGCCGGCCTTGTCGAATTCGGCGTAGAGCGCCTTGAAGGTCTCCTCGAATTCGGCGACTTCCTTGGGCCAGACATTGTCGCCCATGTGGTCGCGAAAGCGATGGCCTTCGGGCAGGTCGCGCCCGACATGGTAGAATTCCTTCAGATCGTAGGCCTTGTGGCCCTTGGCGGTCTCGACCCCGAACGGCGTATAGCCGCGCGCGCCGCCCCCGCCCTCGATGTGATAGCGACGCTTGACGTCCTCGGGCAGCGCGAAGAAGGCCGCGGCCTTTTCGTAGGCGCGGTCGATGAGTTCCTGCGGGACGCCGTGGTCCTTCACGATGGCAAAGCCGTAATTGACGAAGCTGTTGCCGAGGTCCTGGGCGAGCTTGTCCGGATTGCTCTCGGCATCGGCAAGCGAAACGGTGGCGACCTTGTCGCTGGTAATCACATCGGTGCTCATGGAGCGCGCTCTAGCGCCCCATTCCCTTCCAAGCAATTGATTGTCGTCAAACGATAATCAGCCGATCAGCAGAGCGCCCTCGAGTTTCTTCAAGCGGCGGGCGAGCCAGCCATGCGCGAACGCTTCCTCGATCGCCACGACATCACCGAACCGCTCGAGCGCATCCACCAGGAATGCGGCCATCTGCATCCCGTCATAGCCTTTCCGACACTTGAACAGTACGACCAGCTGCGGCGAGACCGAAAATGAGCGCATGCGATGCGCGACGCGCACGCGCTCGAGCCCGGCAACGTCGCCGATCCACTCCAGAATTTCCTCGCGCAGCTCGGGATCGATGGCGCGAAAGTCGCACTTGCCGTCAAGTCGAGCGCTTTCGTCCTGCGCATCCGCCGCACGCTGAGCGGCGAGATCGACCTTCGCCCCTACGCGCTCCGACCCGGCCTCGTCGCCGAGCCGCTCGAGCAGGTCGAGTGCCATCGCGAGCGCGTTTGGCCCCATTTCGTGGTCGAGCTCGGCAGCATGTTCGAACAGGACGACGGCCGCGCGGTCGTCCGTCGCGGCTAACGCCAGCCCCGCTTCCATGCACACGATCGGATCGTCGGGGAACCGCGTCACCACGCCGGAATAGGCTTGGGCCCGCGCCTCGTCGCCGCGGATCTCGCCAGTCAATTCGGCAAGGCGCCGATGCTGCGTTTTCGACAATGCGTCCACGCCTTTCGCCTCGAGCGCCTCCATCTCGTCAAGCAGCGCCTCGCGAATGTCCTTCTGTGCCAGCCAGTTCTCGCCGCACCGCTCGCGCCAGCGCGCGTCGAACTCCGCCTCCAACCGGACCAGCGCTGCCGGAGCGATGAGGTCGCGTGCGCCGCTCCGCTCGTAAGGCGGCGGAGGGGTAGCGGGCTCGCCGAGCGCCGCAAGGCGCTGCGTCAGGGTCGGATGCGTGTCGTCGAGTCCCGGGTGCTCGGCGAGCGAGGCCTCGAGCGCCTTGCGCGCAACGTCCTCGCAGGCCGTGTCGCCCGGCTCGAGGAAATGGCGTGCCGACAGCGACGAGGCGCTTTCGGGCATGGGCTCTCCGAGCGGCGCTCCATTCCATACTTCTGCCCAGCGGAACCCGGCGCGCGCGCCCTGCATGTCGAGCCGCTTGAGGGCATTGGCGACTTCGCTCGGCCCGACCAACCGCGCCGCGACCGCGTCCGCCTCATATTCCTGACGCCGCGCAAGCGTGAAGCTGTAGGCGGCGAACCACGGCGAATACCAGTTGAAGAACTTGCGCAGGCCGGCCGCGACGATCCCGTCCGGCAGTTCCTGCGACAGGCGGAACCAGCGCATCCGTACCCGGTAGACGAAGCTCGCGCTGCGCCCGTGATCGCCGGCGAAATGACCGAATTCGTGCGCGATCACGGCTTGCACCTCGCGTGGCGGAAGTGCGTGAAGCAGGTCGAGGCCCAAGTAGAGGCGGCTGACATTTCCGAACGGCCCGAAGCGCGGCTGCTGCGACACGGCCGCGTTGAGTTCGTCGTTGAGGATGACTTCGTCGAGCCTCGGTCCGCCCGTTTCGCGCTCCAGCGTATCGAGAAAATCGAACAGGCGCGGCGCATCGGCACGCTCGAGCCTGACCCCGTCAACGGGCAATTTCGGCAGGTTGAGTGCCCTGATCACCCCAAAGGCGGCCAGCCCGACGACGATCAGCAGCTTGATCAAGGCTGCACCACCGCGCGACCCGCCGCTCATCAGGGTCATCACGATCGCTATGCCCGTCCCGATCAGCAGGACGAGGATCGCCCCGATGAAGACGTAGCCGAGCAGCCCCGCGGCCAGCACGCGCCTCGCGTGCGAGCGACTTCCGGTTTCGGCCTGCCGCTCCATCCGCTCGACGAGGGGCTGGTAGCGAGGCAGAATCCCAAGCGTTTCGCCCCACGCGCCCGCGCGATCGAGCCTGATAGACGCCATCTCGATACTCACTCCGGTTCGAACTCGCGCGAGTGTCGCCCCGAAACTTTCAAGAAAATGCTAAAAGCTCAGCAGCAGTCCCGCGAGCGCCGCCGACATGAGGTTGGCGAGCGAACCTGCGGCCAGCGCGCGCAGCCCCAGCTTCGCAATCACCGGGCGCTGGTTTGGCGCGAGCCCGCCCGTCACCGCCATCTGAATCGCGATCGAGGAGAAGTTGGCGAAGCCGCACAGCGCGAAGGTGACGATCGCCACCGTGCGCGTCGACAGGCCGTCCATCGCGCCGAGGTCGATGAAGGCGACGAATTCGTTCAGCACCACCTTGGTCCCGAACAGGCCGCCCGCGACCTGCGCCTCGTTCCACGGCACGCCGATCAGCCACATGATCGGCTGGAAGATCAGGCCGACGATCTTCTGGAAGGTGAGGTCTTCCATCCCGAACCAGCCGCCGATCCCGCCGAGGATGCCGTTGGCGAGCGCGACGAGCGCGACGAACGCCAGCACCATCGCCGCCACCGCGACCGCCAGCTTGACGCCGGTCTGCGCGCCCTGGGCCGCAGCCATGATGATGTTTGCCGGTTTTTCCTCGTCGCCATGGTCGGACAGGTCGACTTCCTCGACGTCGCGCACGCCCGGCAGACTGTTGACGTCCTGGCGGTTGTAGGCTGCCGCGGCCGCACCTGCTGGTTCCTTGGCGACCGCCGCGGCGCTGCCTTCCTCAATCGGCACGGACTTGGGATCGGGCATGATGATCTTGGCCATCACGATGCCGCCCGGCGCCGACATGAAGGCGGCCGCGAGCAGGAACTCGATGTCGATCCCCATCGCCGCATAGGCCGCGAGGATCGTCCCCGCGACTCCCGCCATGCCGACGCTCATGATGGTGAACAGCTGGCTCGGCGCAAGGCTTGCGAGATAGGGCTTGATGACTAGCGGGCTTTCCGACTGGCCGACGAAGATGTTGGCCGCCGCGGCCAGGCTCTCGACCTTGGTGATGCCCGTGATCTTCTGGAGGCCGCCGCCGATCCATTTGATGATCAGCTGCATGATGCCGAGATAATAGAGGATCGAGATGAGCGCGGCGAAGAAGACGATTACCGGCAGCGCGGCGATCGCGAAGCTGTTGGCGCCATGTTCGGGGGTCGCGATCGGGCCGAAGATGAAGGCGGTACCCGCGGCGGCATAGCCGAGCAGGTTCGAAACGCCCCCTGCCGCCCATTGCAGCGCGTCCTTGCCCCACGGCACGTAGAGCACCAGCGCCGCGATCGACGCCTGCAGCGCGAACGCCGCGCCGACCACGCGCAGGCGGATCGCCCGGCGGTCGGTGGAAAGCAGGAATGCGAGAAGAAGGATGAGGGCGATGCCCGCAAGGCTCATCAGGATATTCATGCGATTTGCGTCCCCTCCCCGGTGGCGCTTCTTACCAGACCATGCCTTCTGACGCGTTGGCCGCGGCTTCGTCCAGCTTTTTCAACGCTTCCTCCGGACTGGCCGCCAGCATCAGCTGCTTGCGCCGGTCTTCGGAGAGGAAACCCTGCCGCATGACCGTGTCCATGAACCCGTCGAGCCCGTCCCAGAACGCACCGACGTTCAACAGGCAGAACGGCTTGGAATGATAGCCGAGCGCGTTCCAGGTCCACGCCTCGAACAGCTCGTCGAGCGTCCCGATCCCGCCCGGCAGGCAGACGAAGGCGTCGGCCAGTTCGGTCATCTTGGCCTTGCGCTCGTGCATGTCGGCGACCGGATAGAGCTCGGTGCAGCCGGTATGCGCGACCTCGACATCGACCAGCGCCTGCGGGATCACCCCGAACACCTTGCCGCCCTTCTCGAGCATGCGATCGGCAACGATCCCCATGAGCCCGAGCTTGCCGCCCCCGTAGACGAGGTCGATGCCGCGTTCGACCATCAGGTCGGCGAGCCGCACCGCGGCGTCGGCGTAGGCGGGATCGACCCCGGGCTTGGAGCCGCAATAGACGGCCAGCTTGGCAATGCTCATAGCGCGACCAGCTCCTTCATGTTCGCTTCGGGACGCGCGCCGAAATGCGAGATGACCTCGGCCGCCGCCTTCGCGCCCGTCTCTAGGCACTGGCGCACCGGCTTGCCCTTGGCGCGCGCGGCGAGGAAGCCGGCGGCGAACATGTCGCCCGCGCCCGTCGTGTCGACGACCTTCTCGACCGGCGCGGCGGAAATCTCGGTGCGATGTCCGTCCTGGAGCGCCATCGCGCCTTGTGCGCCCTTAGTGATGACCAGCGTCGGCACCTTGCCCGCCATCAGCGCCAGCGCGACGTCGAGATCGTCGTGGCCGGTCAGCTGGCGAAGCTCGTCCTCGTTGGCGAACAGCAGGTCGACGCCCTTGTTGTCGATCATGTCCTGGAACGCGCCGCGGCGCCCGGCGATGCACACGCTTTCAGACAGGGTGAACGCGACCTCGCGGCTCGCCTCGTGCGCGTAGTCGATCGCCTTCATCATCGCCGCGCGCGGCTTCTCGGGGCCGAACAGATAGCCTTCGAGATAGAGGATCGCGCTGTCGCGGATGAGCGCGGGCGAGATCGCGTCGGCGGTCAGCTCGTGGCTCGCGCCGGGCGCGGTATTCATCGTGCGCTGGCCGTCGGGGGTGACGAGGATCAGGCAGCGCCCGGTCGGCGGCCCATCCACCAGCGGCGGCGTGTCGAAATGGACGCCGAGCGCGTGCATGTCATGCTCGAAGATCATGCCCAGCTGGTCCTCGGCCACTTGCCCGATGAAGGCGCTCCTGCCGCCCATCGCGGCTATGCCCGCCATAGAGTTGGCGGCCGACCCGCCCGACATCTCGCGCGCCATGCCCATCGCGTCGTACAGCCGGTCCGCCGCCTCGGGCGTCATCAGCTGCATCGAGCCGCGCGGCAGGCCGTGCGTGTCGAGGAATGCATCGTCGCACGACGCGATCACATCGACGATGGCGTCGCCCATCGCGACGATATCAAAACGGGTCTCGGCCATGGCCCCTGTCGGTCAAACTCACTGGATTGGCTGGATAAAGTCGCGGTGCCCTATCCACTGCTCGCCATGCGGTCAATCAAAAGCCTTGGCTTTTCGTTCCCAATCGCTAGGCCATGCGCATGGCAGAGGACACTTCGCGCGCCATCCCGCGCTCGCTTTTCGCTTTTTCGGTTTTCTATGGCGGCATGGTCTGCATCGCGGGCGTGCTCGCCAACAAGCAGGTCGCGCTCGGCCCGCTCGCGGTCGAAGCCGGCATCTTCGCCTTCCTGATGCTGGTCGTCACCTCGTCGGCGGTGACCGAACTGTTCGGTGCCGCCACCGGTCGTCGCCTCGTCCTCTACGGCTTCGTGCCGCTCGTCATCTCCTCGCTGCTGACGCTCTTCATCCTCCAGCTGCCCGCCGCGGCCGAGATGGATCCCGCGCGCCTGTCGGCCTACGAGCTGATCCTCTCCTCGACCCCGCGCATCTGGATCGGCGGCATCATCGCCTACGGCATTTCGACGATGCTCAACGTGTGGATTTTCGACAAGATGAAGCGCGGGGAAGGCAAGCTCGTGTGGCTGCGCGCCGCGGTCGCCGGCATGATCAGTCAGGCGCTCGACACCCTCATCTTCATCTCGATCGCCTTCTACGGCGTGTTCCCGATCATGGAGCTCATGCTCGGCCAGATGCTCGCCAAGGTGGTGCTGTCCGCGATCGCCTTCCCTCCGCTCATCACGCTGATGGTCGCGCTGGCGAAGAAACTCGACGCACCCGCCGCCTAACGTTCGAGCGTGTAGAGCACGCGCACGGTCACCTGTTCGCCGATTTCCGCGCCCAGCAGCGCGCCGCCACCCCGTTCGGGCACCGGCGGCGGCGGGGGCGGCGGTGCACCGTTCATCACGCGCGAGCCGGTGACGATGATCGCCTCGCCGCTGTGGAACGACTGGCCTTCCTCAATGCTGACCAGCCGCGCGCGCGCAAATCCGCGAAGCTGCGCATATTCGGCCGCCTCGGCATCGGCCCGCTCGAGCGCGCGCTTCCTCGCCACCGCGCGCAGCGACAGACGGTCCTCGAGGTCGAAACTCGGCCCGTTGACCGACGACACGTTGGCCTCGCCCAGCCGGTCGAGCAGCGCGGGAATGTCCGCGTCGAGGGTCGTCTCGAAGCTCATGCTGGCCGAGCCCGTGTAGCCGACGAAGACCGGACGACGCCCGCCATAGTCGTAACGCTGGCCCAGCGAGATGTTGCTGGTGGTGAGGTCGTCCTTCTCGATCCCCGCCGCCTCGAGCGTCGCGACCAGTTCCGACAGGCGCTGCGTCGCCGCGTTGAGCGCCTCGCGCGCGGTCGACTTCTCCTCGCTGATCCCGACCTGGAAGCGCACGATATCGGGTTCGCGCGTCACTTCCTCGGACACCTGGAGCGTCAGGACAGGCGTCTCGCGCGCCTCGGCTAGACTGGCTTCTACCTGCGCGAAGGCGGGTGAAGACACCGCAAGCGCGGCAAGGACGGCAAGGCTGCGGGAAATCATGGCGAACTCCTACTCACGTGAACTGCATGAACCCGCCGAAAATGCGCCGGTTCCGGCACCAACGCGCCGCCCATGCATTGTCGAGGCCATGGATATACGGTTCGAAGAGCGCGGCGATCGCGGCCGCTGGTACGCCAATGTCGAGGGCAGCGAGCGCGAAGCCGAGATGACCTATTCGCGCTCGGGCGAGAACACGATCATGATCGATCATACCTTCGTCCCCGACGAGGCGCGCGGTCACGGCGTCGGTGCCGAACTCGCCGAAAATGCCATCGCCCATGCGCGCCGGGAAGGATGGAAGGTCATTCCGGTCTGCCCGTTCGTCAAGGCGCTCGCGGACAGTCACGAGGCGTGGAGCGACGTGATCGCCGACTAGGTTGTTGCGCCCCCGCAAGCGTGATGCGCATCCGCAACGTGCGCGAAAAATTGACATCGGTGTCAGCGGATTTCCTAGGCCCGTCAGCCACTTTGGTCCCGCGCGGCCTTGTCTTTGCCACATTTCCCTTTAAAGGGCCCCGCGTGGTCGCCAGTTAGCGATCGGGTGGGTGGGAATTTTCTCACAGTCGAGCAGCGTGATGGCAGGCCGCCACGGCCCTGTCATGGCCTTGTCTCAAACCCCCGATAGCTGGCCCGGTGCCTGAATGAGAGCGGGTTACCTTTCACCAATTGGGGTTTACAGTGAAGAAAATCATCCTTCTGGCTTCGACGGCCGTCATCATGCCGTCCGCCGCCTTCGCCCAGTCGACCGGTTCGGTCGACTTCGAAGAAACCATCGTCGTCACCGGCGCGCGTTCGCAGGACGTCGACGGTTTCAAGATTCCCGACACCACCAAGCCGAAGCAGGTCCTCGAGCAGGAAGTCCTCGCCCGTCAGCAGCCGGGCCAGACCCCGCTCGACGCCGCGAACCTCGTCCCGGGCGTCAGCTTCACCTCGAACGACGCCTATGGCGGTTCGGGTGGTGAAGTCATCATCCGCGGCTTCTCGGACAGCCGCGTCTCGGTGACCTTCGACGGTATCCCGACCAACGACAGCGGCAACTACGAGGTGTACACCTCGCAGCAGCTCGACGGCGAACTGATCGAGCAGGTCAACGTCAACCTCGGCACCACCGACGTCGACAGCCCGACCGCCTCGGCCGTCGGCGGCACCGTCAACTACCGTTCGCGCGATCCGTTCAAGGAATTCTCGCTGCGCACCGTCCAGTCGGTCGGCGAGGACAACTTCTACCGCGGTTTCGTGGTCGTCGATTCGGGCGAGTTCACCTCGTTCGGCACCCGCGCCTACGCGGCGGCTTCGATGACCAACTACGACAACCCGTACAACAATTACGGCAAGGTCGATCGCGAGCAGTACAACGCCAAGATCTTCCAGCCGATCGGCATGAACGGCGATTTCGTTTCGGTGTCGGGTAACTACAACTCGATCCGCAACAACTTCTTCGGTTCGGTCGGCCTGCGTTACGATCGTGACGTCACGGGCGGTTTCCCGAAGACCCGCGACGAGCGCGAGTACGACATTAACTATCCGTGCCTCACCGACTTCGCCGAAGCCGGCGTTGCCGACAAGTCGAACAGCTGCGGCACCGAGTTCGATCGTCGTTACAACCCGGCCGACACCGGCAACATCCGTGGCGCCATGCGCTTCACCCTGGCGGAAGGCCTCGTCCTCACGGTCGACCCGTCCTACCAGTTCGTGAAGGCCAATGGCGGCGGCACGCGTCGCGCCTACGAGTATCTCAACTCGGACGGTCTCACCGGCAGCTTCGACGAAACCGCCTACTTCGGCGTCGACCTCAACGGTGACGGCGACACGCTCGACGAAGTCAACCTGCTGACCCCGTCGCAGACCCGCACCAACCGCTACGCGGTCATCTCGGGCCTGCGCTACGACGTCAACGACTTCCACACCGTGCGCGTCAGCTTCACCTACGACCATGCCGACCACCGCCAGACCGGCGAATTCGGCACGCTCGAGGCGAACGGCGAGCCGACCAACGTCTTCCCGGTCGACCTCGGCGGCGGCCTGACCGACGTCTATGGCAACGCGCTGCGCAAGCGCGACCGCCAGAGCTACTCGGTCCTCACCCAGATCGCGGCGGAATGGCGCGGCGAGTTCGGCGACCTGACGGTCAACGTCGGCGCCCGCGCTCCCTTCTTCAAGCGCGATCTCGAGAACTACTGCTTCGCGGAATCGGCCAGCGGTGACGTTGACTGCTTCTCGGGCGACACGGCTCTCGAGGCGGAATATGCCGCCCTCAACCCGGACACGCAGGGCCCGCAGCGTCGCGTCCTGAAGTATGACGACATCCTGCCGAACGTCGGTGCGGTCTACGACTTCACCAACAATCTGTCGGGCTTCGTCAGCTACGCGCGTTCGATCTCGGTTCCGAGCACGGACAGCCTCTACTCGGCCTTCTACTTCCCGGCCGACACCGCGGAAGCCAAGCCGGATCCGGAAATCACCGACACGTTCGACCTCGGCATGCGTTACCGCTCGTCGAAGGTGCAGGCGCAGCTCGCGGGCTGGTACACCAAGTTCTCGAACCGCTTCGCCGTGTCGTACGATCCGGAGCTGGACGAGCGTATCTTCCGTAACCTCGGCCGCGTCGACAAGTGGGGCGTCGATGCCTCGGTCGCCTACGCGCCGATCAAGGAGCTGACCTTCTACGCCTTCGGTTCGCTGTACGAATCGGAGATCAAGGACGACGTGCAGACCGGTGAGGACAAGCTCGGCAACCCGATCTTCGCCCCGACCGCGGGCAAGACCGAGGGTGGCGCGCCGACCCACATGGTCGGTGGTTCGGTCGTCACCAAGTTCGGTGACTGGCAGGCCGGCATCACCGGCAAGCGCACGGGTGGTCGTTACCTCTACGACACCAACGAGCCGTACCCCGGCCGTCACCCGGCGAAGACCCAGGCCTACACCACGGTCGACGCCCACGTGCGTTACAACCTCGACAACGTCGTCGACGGCATGAAGGACAGCTTCCTTCAGCTGAACGTCGTCAACATGTTCGACAAGCTGTACGTCGGCAGCTTCGGCGCGCGTCTGTCGCCGGCCGACAGTTCGCCGTTCGCACAGATCGGTACCCCGCGTACCGTCTCGCTGACGCTGAGCATGGGTATCTAACCCACAGGTCACAGACCAACAGGAAGGGCGTCGCGCGAGAGCGCGGCGCCCTTTCCTTTTAGCTGCGCCTGGGTGCCGCCAGCAGCACCGCTCCGCCCGCGAGCAGCGCCAGCGCGCCGAGCGGCCGCGACATCTCCACGAGGCTCGCCCCCATCTGGTTCAATCCCAGGAATAGCGGCACGCCATGGCTCGCAGGCGAGACGAAGGCGACCGCGCGCACCCAGGCCGGCATCATCTCGACCGGCCACGCCGCTCCGCTCAGGAAGAAGACGAGGAGCGAGGTCGGCACCAGCAATTCCATCGCCCGGTCGCCCTCGTCGAGCCAGCCGCCGATTGCCAGCCCCAGCGCCGCCACGCACAACGAGAAGAGCGGCACCGCGACGAGGAGCGCGGGAATATTGCCCCCGCGCGGCATGTCGAGCAGCCAGAAGACCGGTCCGAAGTAGAACAGGGCGCCGACGATCCCGATCAGCGTCAGCGCCGCCAGCGTCCCCGCGAACGCGGCGGGATCGCGGTCCTCGCGCCCGCCCGCGCGCCGCCGCGCCGCCAGCATCGCCGCCCCGAACAGCAGCGTCTGCTGGAGGATGACGACCGACACTGCAGGAAAGATATAATCGGCATAGCCGCGCGTCGTGTTGAACAGCGGACGCACCGCGATCTCGAGGTCGAAATCACCGCCCAGCCGCCCGGCCGCCTCGCGCGCTTCGGCGCGGATCACGGCCTCCAGCGCGCCCGCCACCGCCTGCGCGCGCAGGAGATAGGCCCCGTTGACCTGGAGCGAGATGCCCCCCTGCCCGCTGCCGGTGACGATCCGGTCGGTCAGCCCGCTCGACAGGCGCAGCACCCCGTCGACCTCGCGCTCGCGCACCAGCCGCAGCCCTTCCGCCTCGTTGGCGACCCGCGCCACCACCGCCAGCTCGCGCGTGTCGTCGAGCCGCGCAACGATCCGCCGGGTCGCCTCGCTGCCTTCCTCGTCGACCACCGCGACCGGAAGGTCGGTCACCGCCTGGTGGCGGTAGGGCGCCGGGTAGTAGAATGCGTAGAACAAGACCGCGACCAGCATGGTCGACCACAAGGCGCGTGTTCCCGCGATCTCGCGCAGCGTATCCGCCATCGCCGCGATCGCCCGCTTCATGCTGCGCGCTTTCGCTTGAGGAGCACCACCGCGAGCGCGCCCGGCACCAGCACGTAAAGGCCCAGCAGTCCGAGTTGCCCCATCGCCAACGAGGCCGGCGCCCCGAGCCACTGATCCATCTGGAGGTCGAGATAATGGGTGAAGGGCAGGGCCGCGCTCCACCCGCGCGCGAGCAGAGACGCGCCGCCGACCGGCAGGCTGCCGCCCGAATAAGCGAGCGCGGACCCTGCATAGACCGCGCTCGCGGCCAGCGCGGTGCTGGTCTCGCGCGTCGCGGCGACCAGCAGCGCCGAGATCGCCGCGGTCGCCGCGTAGAGCAGCACCTGACCCGCGAACACGAGCATGAGGCTTCCCGCCGGTGCCCAGCCGCGCACGCCCGAAATCCAGATCATCCACGCCGCTCCCCACGCGCTGACGATCAGCACGTAGGGCAGCAGCTTGCCGGTCAGGGTGGCCGCCGGATGCCCCGAGCCGCGCGCCCACTCGCCCAGCCGCCCGTTTTTCAGCTCGCGCCCCATCGCCATCGCGGTGGCGCAGGCGACGAGCAGGTGGAGGATCGCCGGGTCGACCAGCGCCTGGAGATACCATTCGAAGCTCGCGCCCGGATTACCGAGCAGCGCGACCGACACGCGCGGCGGGTTGGCGCGCAGCGCGCCCAGCCCCTCGACCCCGCCGCCCTCGAGCGCGCGTTCCAGCGCGACCTGCGACACCGCCGACGCGATCCCACGCTCGGCGATGCCCCCGGCAGAGAGATAGGACGCGTTGTAGCTGATCCGCGGCGGCGAGCCCGCACGCGCCGGCCATTCGAGGAAGGCGACGATCCGTCCCTCGCGCACCAGCGCCAGTGCCTCCGCCTCGCTGGCGGGACGCGCGACGACGCGCACCGCGTCGGTCTCGTCGATCGCCCGCACCATCGCGCGCGCTGCCGGTTCGTCGGGGGCAACCACTGCCACCGGCAATTCGCGCGGCGACCCTGCCAGCAGCATCGCCGCCATCAGCCCCAAGAGCACGAGCGGCATCACGAGCAGCAACGCGCGGTCCCACCGGTCGCGCGCAATATGCGCGACCTCACGATCAAACGCGGTGGAGAAGGCGCTCATCCCTCGGGGTCGAACAACACGCTCATCCCGGGCCGCAGCCCCTTGATCGGCTTGCCCGGTTCGAGATGCACCTCGAAGCTGCGCTCGTCGAAGCCCGATGACTGGCGCGTTGCGCGGCTCGTCGCGAACTCGCCCAGCGCCGACACGCTCTTGATCCTGAACGGCACGCCCTCGAGCCCGAGCGCGGGAATGTCTCCGCGAAGCACCGACCCCGCCTCCAGCGCCGGCAAGCGGCTCTCGCGTACCGACAGGCGCACCCACGGATGGTCGAGGTCGACGATCTGGAACAGCGGGATGGCGGGCGCTACGACCTCGCCGTCCTCGACCAGTCGCCGCGCGACCTGCCCGTCGATCGGCGAGGCGATCTCGCGGTCCCGCGCGAGGGCGTCGGTCGCCTGCTCGCCCCCGCCCGCCAGCGCGACCTGCGCATCGGCGGCGCGGCGAGTCTCCTCGCGTGCGCCCTGGAGGGCCTTGCGATACTGGAGATTGGCGGCGCGCGCGTTGGCGCTCGTGCTGGTGGCGAAGGCGCGCGCCTCGTCGCGGCGCTGCGCGGCGATCACCCCTTGCGCATAAAGCGTTTCGGCACGCCGCGCCGACACGCGCGCCAGTTCCGCCTGCGCGTCCGCCGCCTCGGCCACCGCGCGCAACGAGGCGATGTCCTCGGGCCGCAGCCCCTCGCGCGCCATCGCCTGGAGCGCTTCGGCCGTCTCGAGCAGCGCCGCGCTCTGCTGTTGCGCCGCGCCCACCAGCGGGGCCTCGATCACCAGCAGCAGCTGGCCCTTCTTCACCGCGTCGCCTTCCTCGACTTGCGGCGCGCCCGCAGTGCCCGCGATCTTGGCGGCGACATTGACCTCGCGCACCTCGACTTCGCCCTGGAGCGGCGGGTCGGACGGTCGCCCGGCGAGCCACAGACCGACCGCCAGCACAAGCGCGACCAGCCCGAACGCGATCAGCGCGAGGCGCCGTTTCTCGGGCGATAGGGAAATCTCTTCGCTCACGGTGCGATCCTCTTGTCGGCGCGCGCGATCGCGTCGCCATATTGGTCCATCGTTCCACTCGCGGCCATCAGCACGGCGAGCGCGACGTCATATTCGTAGGCCGCCGCGAGCCGCTGCGTGCGCGCGGTGGTCAGCGCGGCGCGCGCATCGAGCAGGTCGCTCGCGGTCCCCTCGCCCTCGCGGTAGGCGATCGCGGCGACGCGCGCATTCTCCTCGGCAGCGGCGAGCGAGCTCTCGAGCGACAGGAAGCTGCGCCGCGCCGCCTCGGCCAGTGCCCAGGCATCCGCGATTTCGGTCTCGATCGCGCGCCTTGCGGCCTCTTCGCCCGCGATCGCCGCCGCCTCGCGCTCGCGCGCTGCCGCCTCGGTCTTGGAGCGCGACACGGGGGAGAGCAGCGACCAGCGCACGCCCACGCCCGCGATCCAATCCGGCTCGGTCGGACCGCTGTCGGTCCCGTCGATCCCGTAATTGCCGAACGCATAGGCCTGCGGGAGAGATCGCGCGCGCGCCAGCCGGACGCCCGCCTCCGCCACGCCGCGCAGCGCCTCGGCTTCGCGCACGCGCGGATGGTGTGCAGTCGCGGCACTCGCATAGGTCTCGGCGCTCGCCAGCGGACTGCTGTGGACGAACAGGGGCGTGCTCGCCTCGATCCCGCCCTCGGTGCCGAGCACCCGCGCGAGCGCTGCCTCGGCCCGCGTGCGGTCGAGGCTGGCGCGCTCTAGATTGCGCGCGGCGGCATCGCGCACGACCGTCACCTCGAGCACCCGGCGGCGCGGCAGCACGCCCGCGCGATAGAAAGCCTCGGTGTCGGAGAGGTGTTTTTCCATCGCCTCGAGCTGGTCGCGCGCCGCCGCTTCGAGCCCTTCGGCGAGGCTCTGCCCGAAATAGATACGTGCGAGATCAACCCTCCCGAGGTTGCGCGCGGCATCGGCGCGGGCCCGCGCGGCACGCGCGGCGGCCCCTGCCCCGTCCTGCAGCGCCGGGATTGCGCCGCCCATGTAGAGCGGCATGAACGCGCTTACCGAGGGACGAAAGAGCGTGCCATTCGCCTCGTAGTCGAGCGTGTCGGGGATGGCCCCCAGGAGGCCGGGCAGCGCCGCGTCGATGCGGCTTGCGACCTGCGCTGCGATTCCCTGGAGGTCGCTCGGAAACTGGCCCGGCAGTCCGTCGAGATAGGGGCCGAAGCGGTCGGCCGTCCGCTCGCGAACGCCGGAAAGGTCGACCGACAACGTCTTCTCGTACGCGACCGCCTGCGCCGAAAGCGTCACGCTGGGACGGCGCAGCGTGTCGAGCGAGCGCGCGGTCAGCTCGGCGGCATTGGCCTCGTGGTCGGCGGCGGCGGCGAGCGGCGCCGATGCCGCCTGGAGCCGCTCGGCCTGCGCCCAGCTGATTGCCTCCTGCGCACCTGCGGGGGCCGCGAGCATGACCGCGGTGCAAAAGGCGATGCATTTCAATGGCAATGACGTCGTCATCGAGCCCGTCGGGTCCTTCTCAGTGGCGGCAGGAACCGTCAGCCTGGCGATACGATCACGGGGCTCCCCGCGCCTTCAACACGCATGCGCGTGAAGCGTTCCGCCGAAAAATGGCGCGAATGACGAGTTTTTCGAGGGCTTTCCGGATCGATCGTGCGCGGGCGCTACCGCTTCGCCGCGAACCAGATCGTGTGCTGCGCGCCCTTGTTGTTGGGGCGGGCCCGGACGGTCCGGGTGTCGACCGCCATGCCGGCATCGCGCAGTCGGCGCGTGAAGGCGGGGTCGGGGGCAGCGGACCAGACGGCGAGGATGCCGCCGGGATTGAGCGCCCGCTTCGCCCTGTCGAGGCCGTCGCGCGAATAGAGGCGGTCATTCTCGTCGCGCACGATGCCGTCGGGGCCGTTGTCGACGTCGAGGAGGATCGCGTCCCAGCGCGGGCCGGCGCCGCACGCCGCCTCGTCGATCGGCGCCGCGACATCGGCGATGACCACCTCGCCGCGCGGATCCTCAAGGCTGTCGCCGGTGAGATGCGCCATCGGGCCGCGTGCCCAGTCGAGGATTTCCGGCACGAGCTCGGCCACCGTCACGTGCCCGCCCTCGGGCAGCCGGTCCAGGGCGGCGCGATAGGTGAACCCGAGGCCGTAGCCGCCGATGAGGAGACGCGGGCGCGGGGCGTCGAGACGCTCGATCGTCAGGACGGCGAGCTGCTCTTCGGAGAACTGCTTGCGGGTGCCCATCAACTCGTCGGCCCCGAGCATGACGCTGAAATCCTGCCCGTGACGAACAAGCGTCAGCTCGTCTCCGCCGGGGATCCGGGCGATGGCGAGGATTTCGCGGGGCACCATGGCGCCCTCCTAACCCCGCCGACGGATTTGTCGAGCGTGCAGGAAGCGCGCGAGATTAGGAGGGTGGCACGCGACGGCCCGATCACGAGCGCATCGAATAGTCCGGCGGCACCCTGAGCCGGGTACCGCCGGAGATCGGTCGAATTTTAAAACGCGCTCTGGCCCATCTCGTCGAGGGCCTTGCTGACCAGGACATTGACCGTGACGCGGCGGTTCTCTGCCCTGCCCTGCGCGGTCGAATTGTCCGCCGCCGGGTCGGACTCGGCCATCCCGGTGGGGGTCAGCATGCGGTACGGCGCCCAGCCGCACTTCTGCTGCAGGGTGTTGACGACCTTGCCTGCGCGACGCTCGCTCAGCACCTGGTTGTAGTCCTCGTCGCCGACGGAATCGGTGTATCCGACGACGAGCAACAGTGCGTTGTCCATCGCGTTGGCCTCGTCCGCCGCGGCGCACAGCCGGGACACGTCCTGGCTCGAGACGGACCACTTGCCCGTGTCGAAATAGATGTTGGTCGTGCTCTTGACGTTGTACTGGTCGATGTCGCCGAAGCGGCTGCGCAGGGCCTCGGTCGCCGCCGCGTTCTCGGCAATGGCGGCTTCATTCTCGCCGAAGCGCTGCGCCGTCCCGTTGCGGATCATCAGCGCGGTCTCGAGGTCCTTGTCCGAGAGCTTGACGTTCGTCGCGATGAGGCCACCGCCCCACTGCACCGTCTTGACCTTGACCGGAAGCCCGTTGAGCAGCGAGTCCGCCGTCAGCTTGTCACCGCCCAGCCCGAGGAAACCGCCGCTGGAGCGGATCTCGGTGGTCGGCGCGACGAGGACCGACGTGCTGGTACCATCTTCGCCGGTGATCTTCATCTGCCCGGCGCGGCGCGCGGCGATGAAGCCCTTGACCTCGGGTCCTGCGGGCAGGCCTTCCAGCGTTGCCGGAAGCTGGCCTTCCACGGTGACCGAATCTATTTCCGCAGCCTGTTGCGCAAGCGCACTGGCCGGAATGGCCGCTGCAGCCAACATCAAGGATGCCGTAAATCGATTGAAACTGTTCACTAACTTCGCTCCTTCGAATGCCTGTCGTGCCGCGTGGGCGACACGGATACAACCCCGTTTGGTCGCCCGACTGTTTACCAAAACCTTGCTGCCAGATGAACGATCCCATGACCGGTTTAGCCGCCGTTAAATTTACAGGTGGCGCGGGCGCCTGATGCGGCGAGTTGTTTCGATGCCCGTTTTCGCCTGGCGTCACGAACACGCTTGACCCTTCATCCCGGCAAACTATGAGCCTCTCCGTGATGCGGGTGTAGCTCAATGGTAGAGCAGGAGCTTCCCAAGCTCCATGAAATGGCAGTTTCCCGCCATTCCTGCTGTAAACTGCGCAAAAATCGGTCGTTTTAGATCAATAGTTTACAGCTGGCCTGTAAACCGGATCGCGCAGATCCCTGCCCTCACCTTAAGCATCATTTAGCGTCGGCTTCGCGCCCCATTTCGGTCAGAGGCGCTTCACTGCAGATTTCCCGATAGCGGTCGTCGGAATGATGAGCTTGAAAGTCGGACCATAGCAACTGAACGGAGTCTATGGTGCGATCACGTTAGTTTACCGTTTGGTGAGCGGATTCCCGCAGACCGGTTTGTCGAACCATATTACTTTTGTCGGCCGGTCCACTATGACCTAAAGTTGGTTGAGGGTAGAATTGCCGGAGGTATGCCAAGTAACGGCGCCCCGACATAGATGCGAAAAGCAGTGAGATCGTAAATTGAGTCTTGGCTTTCTCATCAAAAGAAGGGCAGTTGGCCGTCTGGGTACAAGGGGCAGCGCGTCATCAAACAAAATGGTGATACAAGTTGGAACTCACTGACCGCGGCGGCCTGCCATGCCGGTGCAGATTGTGTGGGTGAGCGCTGGACGGTTGCGAACGAAGCGCAATTGGCACGCCTGATAGCGATCATCGCGATGGGGCAGGTTAGTCAAGCCGCGCACATCGTCTCGAGCCTGACGCCGGCTGCCCCGGCCTTTGCCTTCGCGGAATTGCGGTCCGAAGCAATCATCCGACTGACGGTGCAGGACGAGCCGCGGACACCGCGTATCGGCTATCCGCGCTGGCAGCGTGACGGATTCATGTTCGAGGCCATTTCATGGATTGCCGCCCGCCAGTCTCATGGTCCTGCTGTGCTTATGAAAGACCCGCATGTCAGTGCGACGAGCCAAGGCTTGGATGGTCTCATGCTCGAGTTGTCTCCAGATAGGTCGGCGGTCGAGATTACGACGATCTTCGAAGATAAATGCACCGACGATCCGAAGTCGATTTTTGCCGGTAAAGTGATGCCGGGATTCCAGGAGCGTCACGACAATCGGCGGAGTGCGGAAATCATCGCGACGGCGAGCGCGCTACTGACCAGAACGGGTATCAGCGACGAGTTCGCAGCGAGGATGTCTGCCGCAGTTACCGACCGTAACCGTCGCCGTTACCGCGCCGCCGTAACCACCGTCACGGAACTGGACAATGACGCTGCTCGCGCCAGCATCTTCTCCACTTATGGAGATTTGGCTGGACTAACGACCGACCAGCGCCAAGCGGCCTGCTTTGTCGTTCCCGCTGAACTGCGGCCGTGGTTCGACCAACTCGGCCTTCAGGCCGTGGCCTATCTCAACTCCCTAGAGGACGACATCAATGTTTGACGCTGAGACGTCACGCTTCCTGCGTTCGGCCCCACCGGTGCCGGATCTCGACCCCGACATGATCCCGGCGCTCCTTACTCAGCATTATGCTGAACTAGCCTCGTCCCGGCTGAGAGGAAGCGAAGCATCGCCGCCAAATACGAACTGGCCGCTCGAGCGCATCGCTGACACCTATGAGCTTGTCGCGTCGACGCAGCGCGAGTCTCCGTCAAGAGCCGCAGCGGCGTTCGTAGCTGGGACAGCGCAGCAAATCCTCGCCCGCCGGCAACTATTGCAGTCCCCCGACCAACCAATCTCCAACATTGACCGCGACCGGGTCGATCCCTCGCTCTCGGCCGCAATCCTATTCCTGATGGCTGAACAGTATGGCGACGCCAACGAGGCCGCCTTGCAAATCAGGCTCGCGCCCGGGGCCGAAACCTTCGAAGCTGCGATCGTGAGCGAGCATGTCGCCGACTTGGCGCGTGGCAGGCTGGTCCGTATCATGGATCGCTCAGCCCGCTGGCGGCGGCCAGCGCATCCCAGCGGAATGGAAGAGCGGGCGCTTGCTGCGCTGCTAGAAACCATAGCGACGGGCATCGAACTCTTGGCAGCGCATATTCTCCGCGCCCCCCCTCCGGAATCGATCGTCGGTCGCTTCGCCAGCTCGCGCGATGCGTTCGATGCCGTTGTCGGGCTGGCAGTCGAACGCCGCGACTTTGGCGCCGCCACTTTCGACGTTGGTGCGCTCTATCCCGGCCCCTTCCACCTCGCATCGTTGCTGTCCGCCGCCGACGGCGTTCTCAAGGCGGCGAGCTTGCACAATACCCCGATGCCAAGCGGCGCCGACGCGGCGACCTGGGAACGTTGGCTTCGATTTCGAGCGGATAAGTTTCCCTTCGTTTGGCCGAACCATCGCAAGGCGATTGCCGAGGAATTTCACCAGACGGGGGTTTCCTCGGTCGTCGTGCTTCCGACAGGTGCCGGTAAGACCACAGTCTCCTCGCTCAAGATCGCTGGCGTTCTTGCGCGGGGAAAGAAGGTTGCCTTCCTTGCCCCCACGCATGCCTTGGTCGATCAGCTAACTGACGACCTCCAAGAAATGTTTCCGAGCGAGATTATCGAATCGGTCATTTCCAACGACTTCGATCTTCTCCTCGGCGATGATGCCGCGTTCCACGATATTGAGGTCATGACCCCCGAGCGTTGCTTGGCGATGCTCTCCTTCGCGCCCGAAGCATTTGCCGACGTCGGATTGCTCGTCTTCGACGAGTGCCATCTATTGAGCCCGCAGACGGGTAAGATCCGCCGCGCACTCGACGCGATGCTGTGTGTATTGGCCTTTGCGGAGGCTGCTCCCGAAGCCGATCTGCTCCTGCTGTCCGCGATGGTGCGCAATGGCGCCGAACTCGCAGACTGGATTGGAACGCTGACCAACCGGCGGAGTGTTGCGGTCGACCTCCTGTGGAAGCCGAGTCGTCAAGCCAGAGGCGTAGTCATATATGATGAGACGGAACTCGACGCCTCGCGCACGCGCGCCTGGGAGCAACAGAATGCCGCGGACGCTGCCGCTCCCAAGCCTGCAAAGGATTTGCGCACAGTGGCGCAAAGGGAGCTGAGTGCGCGGCCCTACGGAATCTGGGGCCTCCAGCATAACTGGCATTCTATTTCTGAAGGCAAGGCCTGGGTCGTCACAACCGCGCTGCTGGACGCGCCCGTATTGCTTGCTGGGTCGATCAAGACCGGCCCACTGAGGCTCAAGCCGAACGTCAACGAGGTTGCCGCGCGGCTTGCGGCCACTGCCAGTCTTCGTGAATTGAAGACCATCGTGTTCGTGAACACGAAGCGTGATGCGGTTTCTGTCGCGCGTGAGATCGCGACGGAACTGGGAACTCGTATTCCAGCAACAGAATCGGAAAGCGAGCGGTGGGCAGCACTCGAAATCGAACTCGGCGGTCTCAAACATTCCCTCATCACGCCCGAGCATTGCGCCGTCCCGCACAACTCGTCGATGCTTCGGCTTGAGCGGGAGCTCGCCGAGCGAATGTTCAAACGAAACAACGGCGCCAATGTCATCGTGGCGACGCCCACTCTAGCGCAGGGCTTGAACTTGCCTGCGCAGCTCGCAATCCTTGCCGGCGACAAGCGCGCCGATCGCGCCGGTGGTCGCGAGAATCTCGAGGCGCACGAAATATTGAATGCCGCGGCGCGCGCCGGCCGCGCAGGTCACCTAGCGAACGGGCTGGTCCTGCTGATCCCTGAGCCCATCATTACGTTCCGCAGCGGACAGCCACTAAACGCGAACCTCATAGACAAGCTCAAAGGCGTTCTCCCGGAGGACGACCACTGCGTGACCATCACGGATCCGCTGGAAACCGTTCTGGACCGCCTCATGGAAGGTCAGACGCTGAATTCCGACGTTCAGTATACGATCAACCGCATGGCTGTCCTAGCCAGCGGGGAGAATGCGGATGATGCTGCTCACCTTTTCAATCTTCAAAAGTCGTTCGGTTACTATAAGGCGGCGAGCCGAGCCGCCGCCGACGAGTTCGAAGCCAAGATAGATCAGCTTCGCGCGTCGATCGCAGCTCAGCGCGATCCGGATATCGATCACAACGTCGCAATCCTATCTTCCCAAAGCGGCCTTTCCGCAAACTTGCTTGTTGCGCTCAAGGTCCGTGTCCATGCCGATCTGGCCAAGCTTCCGAACTCGGTCGCTGATTGGTTGGCCTGGACATTCAGGTGGCTTTCCGAGGATTCCGAGGCACGCTCCGCTCTGCTGTCGGACGTGTCGGACAGCATCTTGGCAGCATGCGGTGAACCGAAGGGCGGCGCCCTTGGCCCCCAGCATCTCGACCATTTACTTCGCGGCCTTATGGCGTGGATCAATGGCGACAATCTGCGTTCGATTGAAGTTATACTCGGTGGTGAGCCCGACCATCACACTCCGACGAAGCGTGTCTGCCCGCGAGCGCGCGAGATTGCGGGGACGATCGTGCCCAGGGCGATGTCATTCATATTGAGCCTTGTCGCGCGCGTCGCCAGCGATGCGATTGGGCCCGAGGAGCCAGCAGAATTCGATCGGCAATTGATCGAGTTCCTTGGGACAATTGTGCGTCGCGGGTACAGCAGTTCTGACATGATGTTCTACGCGATGGGTAACAAGCACTTGCTAGGTAGAGTCCAAGTACATACCGCTTGGAAGACCCGCTTCGACGGAATCTTTGACGACCTCGATAACCTTTAGACTGCCAACTTGGTGATGATTTCTGGAGGCGAGTAAGAGAGGGTTGAGGAGCCGTGAAATGAACTACCCTCCATTCACCGATCTGTTGGCGCTGTCGAAAGATCTGAAGCGGACTGCAAAGCAAAAAGGACTGAAGGGAGCCCTCCTGCAGGCGTGGCGGGCTGAAGCCTGTCTCGGCGATCTCTTGCAGGCCAGCGATTGCTGTAAGCAGCTTCGGGCGATCGTGGATCAGGAGGGCAAATCGCACGGCCCAGCCGAGCAAACGGTCATCAAGGCTCTGCAGACAACGGCAGTCATGCTCTACGCGCGAGCGACATCAACTGGTGGGAAAGGTGCCGAGCGTGGATCGATCCAATTGAATAAGAAAGTCCTGACCGGTGCACAGAAAAACGATCATGAAGCTTTAATTTCGCTTCGGAACGAAGCCTTGGCCCACGTTAACCCCACCCACAAAGTGGGAGATCGCCTATGGCACAAGGTCTCTCTCTTTGCGGTTCGGAATGCTCATGGCCAATGGACTCCAGCGGCAGCAACCAATGAAACGACTTGGCATCGCGAAACCCTAGAGCGGTTAGAGCGCGTGCTTCCATTGGCGATCGAGTTTGTTGAGGAGAAGTTCAAAACTCGGCTTAAAATGGTCGAAGAAATCATGGGCGAAGCGGGGATTGATGAAGCCATATTTCGTAGATACCTCTTCGACCCCGTCGAAGTTTTTGGCAGCGAGGCAATAGTAACGCAGATACTGTCGTCCCGCGGCAAAGCATCGGATCGTTTCTGGGTAAATGAATGAACGTGCTGACCCGGATCGTCAGCGGAATATCCGTTCTGTGGCTTCTAGGTTCAAATGCGGCCAGGCGGCTAACGGCCCAAGAATGCTCGCGCGCCTTCCCGTCCCTACAAACTACTATTGCAATTACTTTGAAACGTCAGATCGTCTCAACCAGCTTCGGAATGTCGGCGATGTGCCGCCTTCTGTCCTCAACATTCTCGATCGTGCCAGCGACCCATGACAAAGCCTGTGCGAGATCATAGATGCTTTTGGCCTCGTGCGGCGCACCGGGGACGCGTTTTTTTGCGCCGATGTCCATTTCAGAGGCGGGTTTCTGTACGAACCGCTCTGGGTCGCCATCGTGACCTGACCGGCAGATCGAGTGCACACGAGCCGCCTTCATCTTTCCCCAGCGAGGGGTGAGGGTCTGATCGATCCACGTCGAAAGGCCCGAACTGAATTGCGTGGCCCACCATTTCTGCAAAACCTTGCCGTCCTCGCGTACTCTTTCCAGGGCCGTTTTCAAAGTCCGCCTCACTTCGTTCAACGCAAGATTTCGATCGTGAATACGCGAGAGTTCAAGGTCTGAATTTTCGCGAGCAACTAGGCCGTTATCGCAGATCTGGCGCAACCAACTCGTCGTCATAAGCAACCGGCTTGAACCATCGACCGAGTTAAATATCTCGATGCAGAACCCGATGCGATGACCGTCGGGAGGAGTGAGAGCAAAATCGTCGTCGAGTTCAAAACGAAAGTGAGCCCACTCCCCGAACTCCGATATCTCAAGTGTACAAGGCATCAGCGAGTAGTAGACGCCAAGATCTTTCAGGGCGTTGACAATGACCTGCCCGATTTCGACGTGTTGCAGCAGACCATAATTCTCGCCGACAACCGCAACAGGTATGGGCGCTTCTTCACCATCCTTGGGCTCTAGAACTACGGTGCGAAGGAACGGATGTGCTCGATCGTGGCCAGGCGCTACGAAATCCGCTTTCCGGTGCGTCGGAAGGGTGAATGAAATCTCATCCCATGGGCCCCGCTTCGATGCGACCGCGCGGCCTTGCCACCTCGATTTTCTCCTTGGCGAAGTCGTCTTCTCTATCTTCTCGAAATTCACCTAAGCCCCCTAGTTTCTCAGTCCACCGCGCGTCCGACTGTATAAGTCTCCGCACTACGCTTAAAACTCACCTGGCAATAATAACTGACACGTTATCGGTCCCTCCATTCTCCAAGGCTTCGGTAACAAGGACATTTGCCGGATCCTTGTTTTTACCAGAGAGGAGCGAACCGATGCGATCATCCGACACCAGGTTCGTCAGTCCGTCAGAACACAACAAAAGCATGTCACCTTCGGAGTGCGTCCAAGACAGGATATGGGGTCTTGGCGACGAGTGGTCATTTCCGCCCAGGCACTGGGTCAACATGTGACCACACGCATGGTCTTTTGACATTTGCTCGAGGCGCCCCGCGCGCAAGCGATAGAGTCGACTATCGCCGATATTGAAGCCCGTCACGACATTCTCATTTCGGATCGCGCCAACGATGGTCGTGCCCATGCCGTTTAATTCGGGTTCCAAGAGAGCTAATTCTAGCAATCGGGCGTGAAGGGCTATGAGCGCGCCTTCGATTTTGTCGGCATCCGGCCGCCTTGGCATCAGTTCTGCGAGATAGTCGATCGCCAATTCGCTGGCGACTTCGCCTGCGGCGTGCCCGCCCATCCCGTCAGCTAATAACATCCAATCACTTCGGACAGGTGTCGCGAGCCTTTCCCCTCGTCCTTGGCGCGAGTTCCAGCCGGCAACGGCAATCATGTCCTGGTTGCTGGATCGAACATGCCCAATGTCCGTACGCGCGAAAACTTGCATGAAGTCATGCTAGGCAATGTAATCAGTGTACGGCAACATTAATAAGAGCGGGTGCGACCGTATTTGTCGTAGAGGTCGCTTATAATGGGGGCATGATGAAGAAGAATAGCACGAAAAAGCACACGCCATTCGACCGCAAGTTCGCGATCGAGCACATCCGAGATCATTATGCTGAGCCCAGGTCTCTGATTCGTGCACTGTTTGATCGCTGGACGGTGCCCGGACAAGGAACGATCAACACCTCGGTCGATGCAAAGCACGCCCCCGTGCGCTTGGCACTAAGGGATAACTACCTGAACTTTTACGTGAATGGTCAGTCGGTGGGGAAACTCAGCGCTGGGTCGGGTGAGCCGCACCTCGAAATTTCACGAGTCTATTTCGAAAAGGCATCACAAGGTTACCGCGATCTCCATCGCGATAGTGGCTATGTCAAACTGGGCGCCGACGACTTGCTACTCGATAAGCCTCAAGCATTGCTCGATGAGCTCATCGAAATTGCGGGTGAAAAATCGGGTAAGGAAAAACGATTTGTCGAACACGTGATGGCAGCAAATCACAACGTCCTCGAAGTCGAGATGGCGCTCCCAGGCGATTACTCGCTCGCGTCGTGCATGAAGAAACGCGAGAACAAGCTGGTCGCGCCTCGGATGGATGTCGTCGTCGCTCATCAGGTCGCTGAGGGCGGGATGGTGATCGATTTCTGGGAAGCGAAACTCGCCACGAATGGCGAACTTCGGGCCACACTTCCTGAGAATGGAGGCACGAAGGAGCCGCACGTCAGCGACCAGCTGACCGATTATATGCGATGGATCAAAATAAACGGCCGTGCGCGGCAAGTCTGCAACGCCTTCAATTCCACTGGCAAGGCGCTTTCGGCGCTCGCTTCGATGGCAGGCAAGACCGGGCCGGCCGTCGATCTCTGGCATGACCTGAGTCAGTCGAAGGTGGCTATCAATCCAAGGCCGGGGATCCTGATAGGGAATTACGACCCGAAGTGCAGGAATCTGGGCATGTTCGCTTGCCGAAAATCCTTTTCGAAGCACCGGACGCGGCTGGAGAAGCACGACAATCCGGATCGCTGCTTTGTCATCAAGGAAGTAGACGGCATCGATCCAAGCGACCTCGCCATCAATGTTCCCCTTCCAGGAGAGCGTCTTTGAGCCTGTCGTTGACGGTGCACCGCGGCACCCAGCAGATCGGCGGCAGTTGCATCGAGATCGAAGCGGAGGGCGAGCGGCTGATCCTCGATGCGGGGCGGCCGCTCGAGGCACCGCGTGATGCCACCGACTTGCTTCCCGACACCCTGAACCGCGAGCGCCCGGCAACGGTGCTAATCAGCCATCCGCACATGGATCATTGGGGTCTGATCGGAGAGCTGCCACCGCACTGGAAGATCATGACTGGTGAAAAGTCGGCAGAACTCATGCGCCTCACCGAAGGGCTGTTTGGGGGTGCGATCGACCGCGAGATCAAGTGCTGGAACAGTCGCTCGGGCCCATTCGACATTGGGCCCTTCCGGATCACGCCGTTTCTTACCGATCATAGCGCCTTCGATGCCTATATGCTCTTCATCGAGGCTGTCGGGTCGAGCCTTCTCTATACCGGCGATTTTCGAACCCACGGCCGCAAGGCGTCGCTGGTCGAAGGCACTATCGAGCGCCTGACAGGCAAGGTCGACCTTCTCCTCATGGAAGGCACCAACCTCGGGAGCGATAAGCCCGTCATCACCGAACGCGAGCTCGAGGATCGCTTCGTAGATCTCGCGCGCACAACAAAGGGGCAGGTATATGTCCAATGGTCTGCGCAAAATATCGACCGGACCGTGACGCTCTATCGCGCTGCCATTCGCAGTGCGAGAAAATTGGTGATCGATGCTTATGCGGCCGATGTTCTCAACCGAGTGGCCGAAGGAACTCGGATAATGCGGCCCGGTGCGAGGTTCGATCGCCTGCGTGTTCTCATTCTGCCTAGCGGGAAGCGACTCTTCCACCGCGGCGGTCGGTCGGATGCTATCGATGCAATGGCCAGACAGCCCGAAGCCATTTCCAGAAGGTTGCTGAAGAAGATTCCGTCGATCGTCATGCTTCGTGATTCCATGCTTCGCGATTTCGAGAATGCCGGCATCTCCTTTACATCGGACGACGCCTACGCCTTCTCCAACTGGCGCGGTTATCTGGATCCTGATGATGAGAATACTGCATGGGCCAAGGCCGACGCAGCAGGCGCCAATACGCTCCATTTGCACACAAGCGGCCATGCGAGCGCGTCCGAACTATGTCGTTTTGCGGAAGCGATCGCGCCAAAATGGCTCGTACCCGTGCATGGCATCAAATGGGACGATCCGGAGATCAATCTGCCGCCTGTGCAAAGACTGCAAGGATGGCGAGACGTGGACCTTCGATGGGGCCTGAAAAACCTCGCCCGTGATTGCCGAGCTGTATTGACTGGCGCGTAGTTCGATCTCACGTACGAGTTCTGGGGGAAGTATGCGTTTGACGAGTTTGTTCGTTACCAACCGGCTGCATGAGTGGCGTGAAGATCAGTACGTGGGTGCAGGCCTCGTACTGCACCAATTTGCAACCGATCTAATCGAGTACGTAGACGCCGATATCGACGCCCTTTCGAACCGCGTTCTCGCTACCAAGCAAGCCACCTATATCGCGCGCACTGTCCTGCCCATGATCAAAGAGCGAAGCCGTCCACTCATGGACAAACTTTCCGCGAAGGCAAACCGCGACCTTGAAGCGCTCGCTCACGAAGCCGCGATCTGGGCAGAGAGCCCCACCGACGAGCCTCGTGAGAGTTATCTTGAGGGCATGCCCGATGTGGCTCTTGCGGCAGGGCCAATAGCGGGCGGTGTCGCTACTGCCATGGCGATCCCGGCCGCTGCCGTCACTACGACCACCGGAATCTTCGGTTTCTTCGCAACCACGACGATCAGTTGGCCAATCGTGGCATCGGGCGGCCTGGTCGCCGGCGGACTGATCGCCACGGGCCTCTGGAACGCGAGCCGAATTACCGACAAGATGCGTGCTAGACTACGCAAAAAGTCCCGCGAGTTCATTCTCGCCACGGTTCTGATTGGTAAGAAGCACCCATCTCTACTCGAGCAATTTGCTCGCCACCTCGATGCGGTCGTCGAACGCGCGAGGACGGCTCGGTGAGCGTGATCGACAGCATCCTCCTTCGAACGATCCCCGAGGCCGCACGCATGGGGTTGGAGAGCGGCGATTTAGCAGTTTTCGGCTCGGTCATTCGTTCGTCAAAAACAGGACAGATCGCTTATCACCTCCAGGAGACGGGCATCATTGGAGACGCCGTCTCATCACTCCTGCAGTCGGGATTGTCTGGGCCTTTAGGCATGGCATCGCAAGTGGCCGGCGACGCTGCGCTTTTCCGGCAGGGCCAGAGGATTCAGCAAACAGTTGATCTTATCAGAGCCAGTCAGACGGCAGGAATGGTGATGTCCGGTGCGACCCTCGGCGTGTCCATTGTTGGTTTTGCCGTGATCGCCAACAAGATCGAGCGGGTCGAATGCCAACTTCACGATCTCCTTTCGCGCCAGGACGAACTTCGCGCGAAGGTCGGCGAAATCCTGGATGATCGGATGACTGAAGACCTGGTCCGTCTGCGAACAGCCGCGCAGCAGATGGAGGAAAGTTGGACTTTGCAGAACCCCGATGCCCAACTCGATCGGGTGGCAAACGAAGGGCATTTGCTGGGAAATCGCTTCTACGAGAAAGCGCGGACAACGCTCCTCGAAGCACCCGGAGCGATGGAGACTGCAGCACCTTTACTTGAAGCGTTCAGCTTGGCAAGCAACGTGCGTGTCGCCGCAAGAATAGCAGCGGACGAAGTCGAGGCTGCGGAAGGAGCCGCTGCTGCTGTTACCAGCCAGTTCGAGGCCCTAATCGACGCAAGCAATGCAACCTGCCCGCCCATCATCCTCAAGAATGCAGATCCTGATCTCGAGGGATTACCGGATAAGTTCGTAAGCGACTTCACGGCGCGGCGCGATATCGCCCGAAAACTACGCCTGGCTGGAGAAGCAATGGAAGGCTCTCAGGGCATCGCGAGCTTGTTACTAAAAAAAGGCGTCAGCGGCCGACGATATCTTGCCGAAGCGCGCGCCGAGAAATCGGCTCCGGTCTTGCTTTTAAACGCATGCAACTAGTCTCAACCCGCAGATCCGAGCTCTAGGTGCACCTCTTTCAATACAGATGACGTGGCCTCACCGATATCCACGACATTCCTAAGAAATCCTTCGAACCCTCCGGCCCGATACACCGGCAATACCGGCCAATCCAATAAGCGAACCGCCCCCTCGCGATAGAAAGCAGGACGAAAACTCGTATCGACCCATTCATGGTCGGGAGAAGTCATGTCTCCTTCTTCAGCGAGCCGGAGCATGCGCTCGTTGAAGTTGATAAGTGGCCAGATCTTGAAATCTTCCTGGTTCCACCATTCTCGATACCGCCGGTCAGGCGAGCCATCTGACTTGAGGTGTCTTGGCTTTGGAGCCGCAACGAAAATGCGTTTCCAAGCCGGTGAATTCAATGACCTACAAGCGACCAAATCGTCGTCTGACCGCACATCGATGACGCGTAAGTCTTCGAAAAGTGTGCCTCGATCACTCCGGTCGCATAAGTGCAGGATTTCCATTCATTCATTCCTCGGTGCGTTGATGTCAGGCCAGACGTTCCATCTCGTTGACGAGCCTTTCGAGGCGGCTTGCGCCATCACCTGGAATTTCCCTGACGAAGACATTCGCAAGCGATCGATAATACCAGAGCGTCCCGTCCTTCTTTCCCGTGAAGCGCTCCCATAGAGCCTCGCCATGCGCATGAAGATCGGCGACGATGGCGCCGGCATTGTGCGTCTTGTCGGCGAGGCTCACTTCTAACGAAGCCTTCGGTTTGGATGACAGGCTCTCGATATAGCTTTCCTTGCGCGCTCGCCACGGCGGTTTGGGTTCGACGTTACTGTCGGTGCAGTGATCGACGATCTCGGCGACCCGCGGCCCGAACCGCCGCTCGATATCCGCCAGCCTCGCCGCACCACCCTGATCCTCGACTGCATCGTGCAGCAACGCCGCAATCGCCTGATCCTCGTCGGCACCATTTTCGATGACGATCGAGGCGACACCGAGAAGATGCGAGATATAAGGGATATCGGCGCCCTTGCGCGTCTGCTCGCGATGCGCCTCGCTCGCATAGACCAACGCCTCGTCAAATCGTGTCGTCAGCATCGAACCTCCCTCATGCACAGGCCTTGATGGTCGACATCGTCGGCGTAATCGTTGCTCGCAACTGGGCCAGCAGTGCCGCTTCCCCCAAACTCAGGTCCACCGTCGCAATCGACAGGCGTTCATGACCTTGGACGATTCCGAAACCGCGCTGCAGACCAGCCTCCTCGCCTGGGACTGCCGGATAAAGAAGCATCAGCTCGCGCGCCTGATAAAGCCGCGCATAGGCCATCAGCTGGTAGATATCGCTCTGGCTGATCCCGCGTTTCCCGTCTGTCGGTTCGGCAAGACGCTTCCATTTGGTGTCGATGATCGCGACGATGTCCCCGCCGCGCTTGAGAATGAAATCGGGCTTCGTCTGGAAGAGATGACCGCTCGAGAGATGCTCTCCCGTATGGTGCCCGAGGCAGAAAGCCCTGCCCCCCTGCTCGGTCACGCTGATACCGGTGCCCGCAAAAGCCCGTCTCAGCATGGCGCCGACATAGGCTTCGAACAAATCGTTCATTGGGAACAACAGCGTAATCCCCGCCTTGCCTGGGTCGTGATGCGTCGCCTGCCAGTCGCGGCGGAGCAGCAGGGCAGCCAGGTCCAGCAACCCCCGCCAGCGACGATTGGTCCGATCGATGCGCACGTCCTGCCACGGTAGCTGCGAAACTGGGCATGTGCGGATCTCGGCAAAGGCGTGCCGTAGTTCCGACAGGCGCCGCTGCGTCTCGATGCTGCGCGCATGGTTGCCGAGGAAGGCGACAGAGGTCGCCATGATCTGCATTAGCGGCGTATTGGCATCGAGCTCGTCATAGCGGCAGGCGAGCCTGTCGGGCCGTACCGCGTGCACCGTGAACTGCCGGGTGACGTCGAGACTGCCGCGCATTGCCGCCAGATCGTTCTGCTGTGCCAGGTAGCGCCGCGGCAGGCCGCGCCGCACCTCGGCGAGCAACTGATCTGCAAAGACGCGAATGATGACGTCGAGCAGCGTATCGCCCTGCCTTGCGAGGTCGGACGCCGAACCCAGCGATAAGTCGAGCCCCAGCGCCACCTGCAGCATCCGCATCAGCCGCGAACGAACCGTCGCCGCATCCTCGTCTCCACCATCCGCAGGATCGACTTTTGGCAGGATCTCGAGACTACAGCCCTCCGCAGCGATCACCCCCACCATCTGCCGCACCGCGAGTTTCTTGTGCAGGTCGACGAGGATGTTGGTGGCGTCCTCATGCGCCTTGGGGTGCGCGCGCGCAGCGGCGAGCAGCGCGTCGGCCTCGCGGCGGCTGAAGCCGCCCTCGCCGACGGGCACACGCCCCCATTCGCGCACCGACAGATGCGTCATTCGGCAGCCTGCGCTTGGTCGTCCGCGGCACTGCCACCAACGAGCGCCTGATAAGCAGCCCGATCGAAATGCTCGCGCACTTTCCAGCTCTTGCGCTCGCCCACATCTTCAATCCCCGGCGGCGGCGCGAGCGTCGAGCCGGTGATGAAGCCATCGCCCAGCACCGCGTGGATCCGGCTCCAGTCCTCGAAAAAATATTCCTGCAGGAGCGGGATAACCTTGAAACGCATGACGTCGTCAATTGCCGCCTTGTCGCGACCACCCTCACCCATGAAGAATGCGTGGCCAATGGCATGTTCGCGATCGAGCAGATATTCGATCCTCGCGTTCATGGTCTTGAGCACACCCTCGAGCGGAATGCCGTCGACCTCGTCGGGCAGCAGCGAAGCGTCAGGCGCCATCTCCTCGAAGCGGAAACGCCGGCGGAGGGCGGTATCGAGCAGAGCGATCGAACGATCCGCCGTGTTCATCGTGCCGATGAGATGGAGGTTAGCCGGCACGCCGAATTCGCGCTTTGAATAGGGCAACGTGACGGTCAGTGCATTGTCCATCCCAAGCCGCTTGTCGGGCTCGATCAGGGTGATCAGTTCGCCAAAGACTTTGGAGATGTTAGCACGGTTGATCTCGTCGATGACGAGGACGAACTGCTTCTGCTCTCCGCCGATGACCTCTCCGCCCGAAATCAGGCCCGACAGGGCATCATTCTTGATCTGGCTCGACGCCAGTTCATAGACCGTCTTCTGGCTGAAACGCTTCTCATTGACGAGGTCGTAGCTGCGACCGTCAGGGTCGACCCAGAGCCACTTCACCGGGACACGGAAGACATAGTCGTCATTCTCGCGTTCGACGCGATGGAAGTCGCCACTGACCTCGCCAATCGCGCGGAAGAGAAGATTACCCTTTGACACGATAATCAGGTCACCTTCGCGCATCCGGTTACGCATGGTGAAAGCATGATCGATCACTCCGCTGTTGGGGTGTGGCGCGTCGCGGTCGGGGTAACGCTCGACATAGGCGTCGATCATCGCCCGCTTGTTTTCGAACTGCGGCTGTGACCAGTCCATCTCGCTGTCATCGCCAAGGTGGATGAAACCGCCTTCGATCGCCTCGTCGAAGAGGTAGTCGTCCGCGGCGTTGGCGACCTCACCCAGTGACATCTTGAAGATACGCCGGTCGCCAAGATCGAAATCCTGGCCCTGCGACAGTGTAGCGGCGCGTTCGGCCATCGATCGAAAGATCCCAGGCTCGGCGGCAAGCCGGAATCCTGACGACATGGCTTCGCCATCCTCGCCTTCCTGTGTTGGCCGGAGCCCCTCGACGAAGTCTTCATAACCGAAAGACTGGTGGAAGGTGACGAAGGCAATCCGCTCCTTCTTAACAAGCTCCTCGTAGCGCTGCATCAGCGCTTCGCGGGCGCCGATTTCGCCGTCGCCGCTGGGCAGCTCGCCGTCACAAAGCCTCACGGCCTCGCTCGCCGTCCGATAGGTTTTCCCCGTTCCGGGAGGACCGTAGAGGATGAGGTTGATCGGCTTCATGGTTTGGTCCTTGGTCGTATTGTCCGGGAAGAGGCGGTCGCGCCAATAGGGGTCGTTGAGAAACCAGTCGTAATCCTGGTCGACACCATCGAGCAGGAAGCGTCGTAGGCGGTCGGCAAAGGCGCTCTCTCCGGGGTCGTGAACGCGCCACACGGGCTCGTTATGGGTGTAGAAATACCAGGTACGAGGCTCGTCCCACTCGTCCCACTCGACGCCGACGCGCAGACCATCCTCACTCGCCTCAGTGATGGTCCCGAGCGCCCGAAAGCGCAGCGCGGTCACGCGGCCGCCATTGGCGTCGAAAGGAAGATCGTGGACCTGATGGAAATAGTCTCGCATCCCGATCCTGTCGCCAACTTCCATCGCCCTGACGCGATCATTGTTGACGCTGCCCGTATCGGTCAGAAGGCTCCACTCGTCTCGCTCGACGAAGCGGGGCAGCCCGTCCTCCTCGCCATAGCGCGCGGTGACGATCCACAGGGGCGTCGGATCAAGTTCGCCGCGATCACCCAGCCTGTTCTTGCAGGCCACCCAGATGAACCCCTGCACATCCCAGAGGTCGCGGGGGGCCCATTTCCATTCGTCGCGCATGACCCGAAAGATTTCTTCGGACTTCGCAGTGGCTTGATCGAGTTCATCCTTTGAAAGCGGCGACCACCCGAACAGCCGCTCGCCCTCGAGCGCCAGAAACAGGTTGTTAAATCGATCTGTTCGTAGACCGATGGCGTCCTCGGGGTGGGTTAGGGCAGAGATGAGGGTTGGGATCGTCCGGCTGTCGCTAAAGGGATTGCTCTTCTCATTCGCGAAAGCAGGCTCCCAAGTCCGTTCAACAAACTCGATGACGGCAGCCTGAGGGTCATCCGCAAGTGCAATGTCGGCTGCGGCTTCTTCAAGCAGCCCAGGATGCGCCCGGCGGCGTTCGCGAAGGCCGTCTGCCATGCGCCAGCCGAGGAGATTGCTCTCCAGGCCGCCATCGCCGGCAATGAGATCGAGCAGACGCCCACCAAGCGCCGCCTTGTCGTCGCGCATCTCGACGACCGCTTCGCGAGCAGCGTCAATCAGCGCTCGCTTGTAGCGATTTTCCTGCTCGTCGAAAGGAATGGAGCTCGCGAAACCGCCGTCTTCTTCGAAAGAAGGATAGGCCTCGATGAAAACGGCCTTCAACCTATCGAGAGCCCGCTCGTCGCTTCCCTTCATGTAGGTGTCTAAGAGGCTGGAAAGCTCCTCGCTATTCGCGAAGGTCACGAGACTTACCGTTCGAGGATTGTCGCCCCTATGCGTTAGCCGCGGAGGCAAATTGGAGTGTCGAGGCGCCGCAGGAACGTAGACCCTTCCATTGGCTCCAAAACCGTCACCTTCGAACCAGATTTGGGGACGCGCAGAGCCGAGGTCGAGAGCGATCTGCCGACCGTCGTCGGCTTCAAACGCGGCCATCTTTTTTGTTTTGGCGATCGGCTCACCGAACCGCCCTTCGAGCAACCTGAGCGCCCAATAATCATCCTGGTCGACATTGAAGCGAAATCGAGTGGCGGTGCTTTGATCCGCTCCGAAGCTCTGGGCTGGCGGCACCTCTGCGAGTTCGAGAAACCTCCTCCCCCGGAGAGCCTGACAAATGTTGGGCCATGCCGCATTCAGGCCTAGGGCGTCATTCACGTCCTTGACGACCAGCTCAACCGATTCTTCGTCCGCTTCGCGGGCAGGCTCGATATAGTTTTCGAGAACGTGGTGGCGGATCTTGTCGGCATCCTGCATCCCGATGCCTTCGCCATTGAGAAAGCGGCCATATTGGCCGAGCCAGCTGCGCCAACTGCCGAGGCGTCTCCTCGGCTTCTCCGATTCCGGCATCAAAATTTTGTAGCGGTCACCCCCGGCATCATGATCGACTCGCAACTCGGTTATCGCGTCCCGAATGTCGTCAAAACCCTTGGCAGCCCATGCCTCGTCTAGGTTCTCATAGGCGAAGCCAAGCTGCTGAAGGTTCTCTTCGATAGTCCGCACAGCATAGGACCGGGTTGCCCGCCCGGCTGCCGTATTCGCGCCGTTCGCCTCGAGCCATTCCTTGAACTCTTCTTCCCTCATTCAAGTCCCTCGTTGACTGCCTTGGCGGTCGTAATCAAAAACTGGAGTTCTTCGCCACTTTCCGCATTGAAAGCGAACAAACGCGGGTTCATCACAAGCATCGCCGAGATGTGTTCGCAGATGGTGCATGGCGGCGCGACCTGGAACAGCTAGGTCAACCGAGACCAAGTCCCAAACAGTGCAGCCACTCCCTGCCAGCTTATGTCGATGTTCATCGATCCATCATGGATGACACCAACTCCGCCCGGGGGATGCCGACGCACCCGGTGGTCGAAGCATAGAGGATCACAAGTAGTGCCCTAGGCCGCTTTGTCCTTCCCCTTGTTATTCACATATCGTAGCGCAGCATATAGGTCGGTGAATTTACGGATCGCCGCGCCATCGGGGCGGGCTTCATATTCAGGTAGTCCGACATTCGTGTGCCCCCCGTAGAGTTGCACACTCCCGCCACCGCGCTTTAAGCATTCAACTTCACCAAGCCGTTCATCCCCCTCGACAACGACCCACATTCGATGAGGCGAGGTCTCGACATAATCGAAAGTGTCCAGCGTACGGCGCACCCCGTTGATCGCAGCGGTTTCTTCGTCAGATGTTGATGGCGATTGGACTTCCACTTCTGCCGGCTTCGCAACATCCGAGCTACGGTTCTCACCAACCGACGTGGGCTCGTCGGCCGTCGTTGGCGATGGGGTGTCATCCTTCTCCGAGAGATGCGGCGCGCCTTCACTGTCGAGCGCCTGTTCGCGATGCCATCTATCTTCAAGTTCGCGAGACCAAGTCTCCAATTGCGCTAGGAGCTTGGCCATTGCGCGGTCAGCATCCTGCCACCAGTCCGTCGACCAGATGCGATGAATGTTCCAGCCGAGCCCCTCGAGAACACTCTGCCTGACCTGATCGCGATCTCGAACCGAAGGTGCATTGTGATAAGTCGCACCATCGCACTCGACGCCGGCGATATAACCGAGCGGCAAGGTCTTGTGCTTAATCCCCAAATCGATGCGATAGCCTTTCACACCGACCTGCGGCACGACCCGATAGCCGTGATGCTGGATGCGTTCGGCGACCATACGCTCAAAGTCGGATTCGAAATCTTTTTCCTGAGCGGTCGGATCATCCTCGACCGCGCCACCAGAAACGCGCGTAAGAAATGCGTGGAAGGCCACCAGCCCATCAGAAGAGCCCGGCGTGATCTTGATGTTGCCTGGCGCGAGCGAGGTGAAAACGCGCATCGATTTTTTCGCGCGTGATGCGAGGACGTTGAGGCGGCGGCCGCCATCTGGACGGTTGATCGGACCGAAACGCTGCGCAACCGTACCATTCTCGTCAGGTCCATAGACCGTGCTTATCAAAATGATATCGCGCTCATCGCCCTGAACATTCTCGAGGTTTTTTACGAAAAAGCTTTCGAGCGATCCGGCCCAGCGATCAATGTAGGAAGCGACTGTTTTCTGTTCGAGGGCGAGCCGTTCCATCTCGTTGCGGATGAGGTCGGCTTGCTTTGCGTTCATCGTGGCGATGCCGAGCGATTCCTCGGGATATTGGATCATCAATGAGACCGCTTCCTCGACGACGCGTCGTGCCTCCTCCTCGTTTAGTGAGCTGCGATAGATGCCACCTACATGCTCATGCCTTACGCCAAGGAGTGGGTCCTCGGGCCGCGGCGAGGGGAAAACAACGAGGCTGTCATCGTAAAATTGGCGGTTTGAGAACGCGATCAAATCCTCATGCTGGGAGCGATAGTGCCAAGACAATCGGCGACCGGGCAGTCGAGCTTCTGCAAGTTCGAGGATCGAGTCCTGCTGGACCTCCATCCCGCCATCATCATCATCTTTATCGGCGCTGCCATCGAAAAAGTCGGTCGGCGGAAGTTGCTTGGTGTCGCCTACAACCATGATCTGCTTTCCGCGCATGAACGCCGAAACCGCAAATTCGGGCTTCATTTGCGATGCTTCGTCGACAATGACGAGGTCGAAGTCTGCTGCCCCCGGCGGCACATATTGCGCGACGCTGCCGGGCGACATCATCCAAAGGGGCTTGAGCACCTGCAGGGCTTCAGCAGCACGGTTCGTGAGATCTCGAATGGGAACGTGGCGCGCCTTCTTCGACGCTTCGTTCTCGATCAACGAAAGCTGGGTCCACGTATATTTGGGGCCGGCCCCATTTCCTGAAGGCGCCTTGTCCTTTAGGCGCGCGGCGATGATGCGCTGGGCCTCGGCTTCCAAAAGCTGGCGATCTACTTTGCGGAACTCATCACGCACCCTGTCCATGGTCAGCCCGCTGAGACGAGCGAGTTCTTTTCCTTCACCGCCGACGTAGGCATCTAATAAGGCGTCCGCGATGGCCCCTTCAAAGACACGGGGTAAATCCGCGGCTTTGATCCAGCCGTCCTTCAACATCCCGATCAGAGCACTTGCCGGCCCTTCGGCAACCTCATCGAGCAAGCTCTGAAGGGCTGCAGCACGACGAAGGGCGTCATTGTCGGCCGCGATCAACGAGAGTGACCGCGCCTGCTCTTCTATAGAAGAAAGTCGCTCGTTTTTGGTCAAATACTGCAATGGCTGGACCGCGCAGACATCAAGGACTTGCTGCGCGATATCATCGAAGCCGGAAAGGGCGTCTCGGATAGCGGCGCAGGCTCCTTGGCACTCTTTTACGCGCGCCAAGGGCGTGTTCGCCTCGCGCAGAACATTCAGGACATTCGCGGCTTGCATGGTCGGATCGGATGACATGACACCAACCAATTGCAGCGCATCGATCAAGGGAGCCGCATCGAAGTCCGTCCCGTCGAAAAATGCCAGCACCGTCGGCTTCGCACCTTCCAACTTCTTATTCAATTGCTGCAGCTGGGATAGCTGCTCATCTAGCTGTCCGGCCGGGCTATTCAGAACCGTATGAGGGGCTAGGCCAATTTGGCGGCAACAATCATGCAGCGATTGCTTAGCGTCCAGCTCAGCAGAAATCTCTGGTTTCACGTCTGGGAAACCAGCCTGCTGCTTTTGCTCTACATCAAGGACCTCAATTGCTGCGCTCATCGATGACAGACCGGCGAAAATCGCACGCCTTTCGATGTCGCTCGCTTCGAGCAAGCCCTTTACTAGAGAAGCTTGGTCAAGCGCCACGAGCTTGGTCCAGGCTGACTGTGCCCGTTCGACGAGCGCGGGCAGGATAGCGGTATCGAGGTCGATGGTGATCTGATTTCCAGCACGAACGAGCGAAGTGGCCGCCAGATCATCAATGAAGCGCGTTTCACTGGCTTTGAATTGAGCTGCAGCACGCAAGCCCGTCACCATTTCCTCACGTTTACCAGTCATGCCGTGCCGACGTGCAGCGTTCACAAGGTCACGGTAGTTTCTTGAGAAAAGCCGTCCGAACCAGCCGGTTCGCTCGATCTCTTCGGCTTGAGCTTCGAGTTCATTGGACGTGAGGTCCAGGATCGAGAGACGGACGCCGGTCTGAGACAGGCGGTCTCGTTCCGCACGCAATTCGATCGCTTTTTCGTAGATTCGTGTAGCAGTGGTCGAAGCGGCATCGCTTAACAGTGCTGGGGTTACGAATGCTGCTGCCTGTCCATCTGGGTCGGCCAATTCGAGCAGCTCGCTGACCACTGCCTCCTTCGATTCAATATCGAGCTCTCGAAGGTCCACCCCCATCTTGGCAATCTGGCCCTGCGCTTTTTGAGCGTCTTCAAGAAGTGCCAGCTTGCGATGCAGGTCGGCGATCGCCGACTCCAGGTCCGACAGCGTGACGCCCTTCCCCGGTTTGAACGCCTCGAAAGCTTTGGCCAAGGACTGAACATCGTCGCTTTCGATATTCGAGGGTGTGGGATGGAAGTCGCGAAGCGATGTATCAAGGCGCTGGAACTGGCGTTGGGCCTCGACAAGATCCCGGCTCAGCCCTTCCTCGATCAAGGCCGCCTTAAATTCGCGTTCGCTTATGCGCTCCGATACTTCCAATTCGAGGAAGTCATTTACCCACCCCCTCAGATCAGAAAGCCGCTCCGGCGCGCGAAACCCGCTCTTGGCGCAGATTTGTTGACGTTGGTTCGAGACCTCGGTCAACGCGCTCGCTGCATCTTTGAGGGCATCCTGCTGCACCGTCTGATTGAAAGGCGGCAACGGGCCGCCGCGCAGCCAAGCATTGCCTTGAACTCCTGAAAGCTTCTCATCGTCTTCCCAGCTTTCTGAAAGCTTGGAGAGGCTAGAGAGAGCGGCGTCGTACTCTCGCTTTTCAAGGGCGATCGCGGTTGCTGAACCGATGGCCTGTCGCGCTTGAATCACAACCCTATCATCGAGCAAGGATACAATGCTCGTTCGACGCCAGAGCAGGTCAAAGCAGCGCTGGCCAAGCACGCCAAGAGGCTTGTTTATTAAAGAAAGATAGGTCCGAATCTGGTCACGCGAGGACTTCAATCGATTTCGAAGGCTTTCGGCTTCGGCCCAGCCCCCGCCCGACATGGCAAGCCGATCCCTGAGATCAGTTGCGACCTTCTTCTTAGTCAGGTTCTCGGAATGTAGATCGAGGAGCAGCGGGCCAAATCCCATCTTCTCCAATCGCTCGCGGACAACGTCCAAGGCAGCCTGCTTCTCGGCGACAAAAAGGACCTTCTTACCCCGGTCTAGCGCCGCAGCGATCACGTTGGTGATCGATTGGGATTTGCCGGTTCCTGGAGGACCTTCGACCGCGAGGGATGTGCCCTTCATCGCATCAACGATAATCGAATGCTGGGAACTGTCGGCTGGGCAAACCAGCGGCGGCGCCTCGCCCTTAATTTCGAGACTTTCTACATCGTGATCGCTCTGTAAGCCACCACCTTGCAACTTGTCGGTTGCGGCAAGGAGGCTCGCCAGCAGGTCGTGTTTACCGAAGGCATGATCGTCCCAGATTTCCGGATCCAGATCCCGCCAGAGCACCATGCGGGGGAAGGGAAGAACGGCCAGCGTCGCGAACCGACGTACACGGAAATTGGGCCGACCGGCCTCTTCGAGGACATTTTCCACCCTGCTGAAATAGGATGAGGGCTCCTCCTCCTCGCGCATCTCGGGAAGCTCGATACCATACGGCGGACGACGAAGTTTTTCGCGCAGGGCTATGTTGATCTCAGGCTCGTCGTCGCGCCGGGTAAGTTCGAAGACATAGCGCTGACGCTTGCGCTGACGCTCCAGATCCACGGGCATGAGGAATAGAGGAGCGAGCGACGTTCCGTCTCCAGCACCGTCGTCAGGATACTCGAGAAAGCCAAACGAGAGGAAAAGCGTGTGGAGTCCGGTCTGCGACTGGTGGCTGCGATAACGTTGCTCAATCGCTTTCAATCGGGTCTCAAGCTGCTTCTCTGTCAGCAGCACTCGAATATTGTGGTCATCGTGGTGCGCATCGTCGCTCTCATCGTAATCTTTCAATTCATAGGATGGGTCGAACCCGTGAGCTTTGGCCAAGGATCGAACATCGACTTTCTTGCCATACTCGATCTTCGGAAGCCCGAGCTCTTCCCTCACCCGGTAACGCAGAGCACGTTCGGCGGCTTGCCAAGCTACGACGTCGTCCTCATCGTCCGCAAGGTCGTCAATCGATTTGAGATATGCCACATCAGTCAACTTGGCCCGCTCTAGAGCCATCGTGAAATCATGGGTCTTCTCATCTGCCGGCGTGACGTCTTCGCCCGGTAGATGCTCGAAGCCCATCGCTCCCCTCCCCAGCGCGGCAAACAGCTTGTCGATACGTTCGTCGACGATCCGTAGCTGGCCAGCGGCGCGAGTGGAGTGCTTGAACGAAATCAAAGGATTTCGGCGACTGAGGTCGAGCAATTTCTCGCGCAGGTCGGCAATTGCCTCCTCCGCAAGTCGATACCTCCTCGCATCTTCCGGCGAGATGGGCTCTTGTGTGCGCTGAGGCTTGCTCAGACCAGACTGGGGGGCGTCAGCTTCAGTTTCAAGCTCGAGCATATCGAGTTGACCGTCCGACAGCGGTCGCCAGTCAGAAGAAACCTTTCCCCCCGACTCGAGCTCATCGATCCGGTTGTAGACCGATTTGCGTAGTTCCTGAGCGCCCTTCGTCTTTCGGCGAGCCAGTTCGGACAAAATTCTATCCAATTGGGCAGCGTCGTTTTGGGCGCTCTGGGCTCTCTCGTGAAGTTGCTGCAGACTGTCATTCAGATACGGACGCGACGACATATTGGTTAACAAACCCTTTTAATAAGCTCGGCGTTTTGACAATAAGCATCACCACCGTAACAACGCCAGAGGGAAGTGGGGTCGTTAGCCGATATTTTTGGCGCGCCCTCTTGATACGCGGATGGCGGCTTACCTTCCCCGATACCCCCGGCTTCGGATGGCTTGGCGACCGTCGGGATCTATCGCGTTTACCCGTTGCAAAGGTGTCATCTGCTCCCAGTCTCGAGCCGAGATCCGCGCAGGCCGTCCATCGCGAGCGCAGCGGGAAATGACTTGTAACTCCCGCCAGCCAAGACTCGCTGATCGCTTGGGGATGTCTCGCCCACCACTTAGACACAGCCATTCACGCGGAGCATTTTTCAAGACCGCTTGGCGGAGCTCATGTTCCGTCTTGTTCCGATACCGCGCGAGGTCAATCTCCAGCACCGAAACGCCAGTCAGTCGATAGGCCTCGACTTTCTCCACGGAACACGCGTGTGTCACCTTCACCTCGATGATGAGGTCATGTCCTCTTGATGACCCGACCAGGTCGGCTCTGTAGCCATCAATCCTATGTTCGAGACGAATGTCGTCGAGGAGCACAAACTTGTCGTGAAGCTTCCCCCAACCATCGGCATCCACACTGGCGATATGTAACCCCCCAGCGTCTTTGATGACATCCTTTGCAAATCTGTGCGCGAGTGTCTCGGTCCCGCCCGAGCACTCCGAGAAGGATGCATGAGCGAATGACCACGCTCTGATCTGCCCTTGCCTAGCTATCACCGGGTTGTGACATTTTGGGCATACGCATGAACATGCCGCGCCTCTGGGAACTTCGTCGATCCATCGATCATTCCCATCAGTTCCCTTTGCCACGACCATAAGTGGCTCATGATCGCCACCGCCGACTGTCAGACCTAAAGGATTGATCTCGGGCATCTGCTCATCATCCCGGTCAGCCAGCAAGTTGCAAGAGGAGATGCCTTACGTTTTTATGGGTAACGGGCAGAGCGCCAAAAGAAAACCACACCAGGTACTGGAGTAGTTATTCTTGGTTGGGCGACGACCACTTTCTTCTGAGAAGCTTGCACGCTACCTCTACGACGCTCGGATAAATTCAGGGGGCGTGTGAGCGTGGCGGATACCGACAACGATCAAATTGACGAGCGCGTGAACGCCTTCATCGCGCAGTGGCGCGAGACGGGCGGGTCTGAGATCGCGAATACTCAGAGCTTCATCAATGGGCTGTGCAACCTCCTCAATGTTCCTTCGCCCGACGGGAGCATGGCAGACGACGCCCGCAACGATTATGTCTTCGAGCGCGGAGTTTTTCAGGACAACGGCGACGGCACCCAGAGCTTTGGGCGCATCGACTGCTACAAGCGCGGCTGCTTCGTCCTCGAGGCCAAGCAGGGCAGCGCGGCCGACCGGAGTGCAGCCGATCGCGGCGAAGACGACCTCGATCTCTTTGGGCAGACCGCTGCCACGCGTGTGAAGCGCGGGACGGCCCGGCGCGGGACCGACGGGTGGGTCCGTGCGATGATCCAGGCCAAAGGGCAGGCCGAACGCTATGCGAAGGCGCTGCCGATTGATCATGGCTGGCCGCCCATCCTGATGGTCGCCGATATCGGCTACTGCCTCGAGGTCTATGCCGACTTCTCGGGGAGCGGGAAGGCCTACGCGCAATTCCCTGATCGGGCGCGCTATCGCATCATGCTCGAGGACTTGCGTCACAAGGAGGTGCGGGACCGGCTGCGCGATATCTGGACGGAACCGATGGCTCTCGACCCCACGGCCAAGGCGGCACGTGTCACGCGCGATATTGCCGATCTGCTGGCGACGGTCGCACGGCGCATCGAGAAGCGCGGCTCCAACGCCGAGAAGACCAGTGGCTTCCTAATGCGCTTGCTCTTCACAATGTTTGCCGAGGATAGCGGCCTTATCCCAGAAGGGAGTTTCACCGACCTGCTCAAGGGGCAGCGCGACCATCCCGAACATCTCGCCGACCAGCTTTCGGCGCTGTGGCAAGCGATGGATAAGGGCGGATTTGCTCCGGCTCTCGGTGTCCCGGTGCGGACCTTCAACGGCTATTTGTTTAAGGACACCAGCGCGATCCCGCTCGACGCCGAAGAACTGGAGGTGCTGATCAGCGCTGCAGAGCACAAATGGCAGCATGTGGAGCCCGCGATCTTCGGCACGTTGCTCGAGCGAGCGCTCAATCCAAAGGAGCGGGCCAAGCTTGGTGCGCATTACACGCCGCGCGCCTATGTTGAGCGTTTGATCGGGCCGACGATCATGGAGCCGCTGCGGGGCGAGTGGGACGCGGTTCGTGCCTCGGCAGCGGCTCTGATCGAGGAGGGCAAGACCGCGCAGGCGCGCAAGGACGTCGAAGCCTTCCATGCCCGCCTAGCGCAGACCAAGGTCCTCGACCCTGCCTGTGGCACGGGCAACTTCCTCTATGTCGCCATGGCGCGCATGAAGGAGCTGGAGGGCGAAGTGCTCGACCTGCTCGTCGAGCTGGGCGACCAGCAATATGTCGCCGAGATCACCGGCCATACGATCACGCCCGAGAACTTTCTGGGTATCGAAATCAACCCGCGCGCTGCGGCGATCGCGCAGCTGGTGCTGTGGATCGGCTATCTCCAGTGGCATTTCCGCGTCAATGGCAGACGTACTGCGCCGCCCGAGCCCATCCTGAAAGACATCCGGACCATTGAGAACCGTGATGCGCTGCTCGACTATGACGCAAAGCAGCTCAAGCGGGACGATGACGGCAAGCCGGTAACCCGCTGGGATGGCGAGACGATGAAACTCCACCCGGTGACTGGCAAGAAGGTGCCAGACGAGACCGCACGGGTAGAAGCCTATTGCTACGACAATCCGCGACCGGCGTCGTGGCCGAAGGCCGACTTCATCGTTGGAAACCCGCCTTTCATCGGTAGCAAGAGGATCCGCGATCAACTCGGCGACGGCTATTTCGAGGCTGTGCGCCAAGCTTTCCCCAAGCTGCCTGGCGATATCGACCTCGTCATATACTGGTGGGCAATTGGCGCCGCCAAGGTGTCCGAGGGAGAGGTCCGGCGTTCGGGCCTGATCACGACAAACACGCTGCGGCAAAGCACGGGTCAGAAGGTGATCGCAAAGGCCCTGAATGGCAGGAAGAGTGCCTCGTTAGTGTTCGCTGTGGGAGATCACCCATGGCGCGATGTGGAAACCGACGCTGCCGTTCGCGTTTCGATGACCGTGGTAGCGAAAGGTCGAGTGCCAGGTTCGGTTTATCAGGTCGACTCCGGAAGCGACGCTTCTCTGATCGATCACCGATATGGCTGGGTTCACGAGGACCTAACAATCGGCGTGTCTACCACTGATGCTGTGAAGCTACGCGCGAACCAGGACCTCAGCTTCATGGGCGTGAAGCTCGCCGGTGCTGGCTTCCGGATCACGGGAGAGGAGCGCGAGAAGTTGATTGAGGCTGGTGCCTCGGTTGATGCTATGCCGATATTGCTGGCGGGGTCGGACATCACGGGAAGACCGCAAGGACGCTACGTTATTGATGTCTTCGGTCACTCGGAGGAGCAGCTGCGCGAAGTAGAGCCCGCTCTCTACCAACACCTGTTCAATACCGTGCGCCCTGGGCGTGCGACCTTGAAGCGAAAGAGCTATCGGGACCTCTGGTGGATTTTTGCGGAGCCACGACCCGCAATGAGGTCAGCCATCGCAGGCTTGGGGAGGGTGATCGTCACCTCAGAGGTGTCGAAGCATCCGACATTCGCCTTCGCGCCAACCGCTGACACGCAGTTCGATGGCTCACTGATCGTTATCGCGAGCGATCAACCGTGGGTCTTGGGAGTGTTGAGTTCGCGGTTTCATTCAATTTGGAAGCACACCGCTGGCGGCGCACTTGAAGACCGACCGCGTTATCAAGTTGGTACGTGTTTCGACCCGTTCCCATTTCCCGACTGTAGCCAGGAACTTGCGTTGAGCCTCGCCGCTGAGGCGGAGGCACTTGATGGTCTCAGGCGCCAAGTGCTCAGCGATCACGAGGATTTGACGCTGACAAAGCTGTATAACGCGCTCGACCTTCTCAGATCGGGGCGAGAGCATTCGGCTTCGGACACCGACATCCACGATCGTGGCCTCGTGTCGCTCGTCAAGCAGCACCACGATGCTATCGATGCCTTGGTGGCTGAAGCTTATAAGTGGCCCGTCGACTTGAGCGACGAGGACATCCTCTCGCGCCTCGTGGCCCTCAACAAGGAACGCGCGGCAGAAGAGGCGAACGGGCTGATCCGCTGGCTCCGCCCCGACTATCAGGCGCCAGACTATCAGGCACCCGTCGACGGCACGCTCGACCTCGGCGAGGCCGCAGCGCCCGTGCTCGACAACGTCATCGCTTGGCCCGAGACGCTGCCCGAGCGCTTCAGCGCCGTGCAGGCCATCCTCGCCTCGGCGGAAGCGCCGCTCGCCGCCCAGGACGTCGCGCGCACCTTCAAAGGCAAGCGCGCGGCCACCGTCCGCCCCGTTCTTGATGCGCTGACCGGCATCGGCATGGCCCGCCGGCTCGAGGACGGCCGCTACGCCGCCTGACCCGGCTCTACCATTCCTCCGGAGAGAAAAGAGGGATCGGCACCCCAACGCCGATCGAACATGAAAGAAGCGCAATTCCGTAAAGCTGAACGCATCAGTTTTACGGTAATTTTTGCACCGCACACCCTCATGACCAGCCGTTCACTTTTACGGCTGAAAAGTCGGGCGTGGGCGACCGCGGCGGTGCGCTGGTCGGGACTGATCTAGAGATCAGGGTTAACAGTTAAGTAACTAATTTTATTTTGTGAATCCCTTTTCGACCCCCTTGGGCGACTGATACAATTCGTCTCAAGGGGGAAGTCGAATGACTGAGGAGGAGACTGATCGCGACTGGCTGATACGGCGCATGGCGAAGAAGGCCCAGCTCGAGGAAGAAGACCTTATTCGAAGCGTGGTGCGCATCCGCCGGCCCGTCGATGATCACGAGAAGAAGCGCGGCGGCGCCTACTCACTGCCCGCCGACTTCCGTTATCCGGTCGCGTACGACGGCCGCCCGATCAGCGCGTCGGGCAAGACTAGCTTCCACTTCAACCTAATAAGCATCTCCAAGACGGCGACCTACGGGGATAACAAGCCTCCTTTCGTGACGGTGATCAACTCGGGGACCGGCAGCGGTCAGGTCTCAAAGCCCGGTGACCATGAGGACTATATCGGCCGCGACGGTGCGGTCATGGAGACGGGGACTGAGGGCTACGGCGACTATATCGAGGCCGGAGCCTCGGGGACCCGCGCCATCATCAGCAACATCTCCACCGACCCTGCGGCGCGTAAGCGCTTCTGGGATGCGGTCGTGCGGGCGGAGCGCACTCCCCGGCGCGATAGAATGATCATCAACCTTTCGAAGATCCCTGATCAGTGGCGGGTGCGCGCAATCAACCTGCTCGCAAAATGTAAGGATCTGTCACAGGACGATCGTGCCAAGCTTGAAGAGGTTCTCGAATGGAAATGGTCTGAGCCGACTGTCGAAATCGACATCCCGCGCAAACATTTTTACCAGTTCCGCGCAAAACTAAAGCGGCAAAGCATCTGGACCGAGGAAGTGGCAGGGCTGCGTCCGGGGCGAGGCGGCCGCGTCCAGTATCGCATCGTGGCAGAGTTACCCGATGGCCTTTCGGATGAAGCGCGTCTCGAGATACTACGAGCCTTTTCGGCGCGCCTTGATGCGCTCAATGTGATGTACACCGCGGTTATCCACGAGCCCGACGAGCACAACGACCGCCGCAATTATCATCTCCACATCGCCTTCTACGACCGACCCTGCGAATATCTCGTTGAGGAGGGATGCTGGGACTTCGAACTTCGCACGCCGGTCCCAGGGCAGCGTGGTCGGTCGAAGGCGGCAAAGCGCCAGAATAAGAACAAAGTGATCGCACAGCCGGCAGAAGGCCAATCTGTTAAGGATCACGGTCGCGAATTCATGAAGTCCTTACGATCGGACTACGCTTCAATCTGTAATGTGCTGCTCGCTGGCAGCGGCAGCAATCGCCTTTTCGACCCACGCTCGTTCGAAGCGATGGGGATCGAGCAGGAGCCGTCCGTACATCTCGGTCGTGCCGAAAAGCTCGACAGCGCGGGCGTTCCGACCAAGGACGGCGTCCTCAATGCGGAGCGCACTTGGCAGGGTGCATTCAAACGCGCCGAGGAGACGCTCAAGGCGTCGATGGCCGAGCGCACGAGGGCTCTTCAGAGCGGGGAAGAGGCTATCGGCGCGCTAAAGGCGCAGAACACATCCCACACGAAGGCGGCCGATCTGATCAGCTCGTTGGCGAGCCTTCGGGAGATGGCAGGCGATCTTTCGCGGTGGGAGCGTCAGGCCATGCAGATCCAGCTGACGAAAGGAATGCTGTATTCGCGGGCTCACAAGACGGAACAGAGATGCCGCCGACAGCTCGGCGGCGACGCGGGAACGAAAAGCGAGCGGCAGCAAAGCCAGATTGCTCAACGGCTGAAGGAGGCCGTGGCATATCGCGAAATGCTCGATCGCGAGTTCATGATCGATCTCCAGCGTGCGGAGTTCGACCATGCTCGGCTTGAAGCCCTTCAAGCGAAAGCGGCGCGCCTGGTAAAGCAAATCGACGCGCTGACCCAAGCAATTGGCGAAGCGCCATCGACCAGAGAACTTCTTGTCGAACCCACCGGTATCGCCAGCGTCGAGAAGAGGTCGCGCCTCACGAAACGCGAACGCGACCAGGTGGGTAAGATGTACGAGGATTTTTCTTCCTACGAAAGGCGATGGGATGCCATAATCCAGAAGATCATCGACGATGGCCTGCCGATCCAGCCGCCGGCCGAAGCCGGCGCTCCATACACGGTGCCAGGGATCGCGAAGGCCGATCTCGATATTTTGCTCAACCCGATCCTGGATCAGCGAACGCAAGCACGTTTGCGTGGAATATTCGAGAGCCGTCTGGAGCGCGGCGAGATCGGTGGCCCTGGTGCTGAGGCTGAAGCCGTCGCGGAGATCACGCCACCTGTTCAGGTCGTACCACGAGTGGAACAGCCCCCTGCACCGCTGGATGGCAAATGGGATCAGCTTAGAGACCAGGCGCTTGCGAAGCATGCTGAGGATCGCAACGACGCAATCAACCGTGTCGCGATGCGTATCAAGGTGGCGCAGAACGACAATTTCGCGGTGACCTTTGTCGATAATGTCCCACGCCTGGCTCTCAGCGCGTTTAAGCGTCTCACACCCGAGGACCGCCATTTCGCGAAATACATGAAAGACCCGATTGATGAGCGTTTCACCACCTACCTCATCGAGTGTCGCAGGCGCTTTAGCGACATCCTCAAGAATAACCCAAGCGCCTGCATAGTCGGCGGCCAGCGCATATTGGCCCTGATGAAAAACTTCCCGAGAGACCTCCATCCGCATCTGGATTGGTTAGTCGAGGATCCAACGCTGAAAGCGGAATTCGACCGCATGCGGGAACAGGCGAGAGCGGCACGCAAGCTGGAAGCCGCAAAGCGGTCTCAAGATGCATCACGCGGACCGGGGATTGAGTCATCGGTCGAGAAAATCGCGCCCGACCTGGCCCCGGATATTCAGCCTGGAGAAAACGCGCCGTCAGCCACAGATCCAAGTCCGGACTGTGAACGCTGGAAAGATCTCCAACGAGGCGGCGGTCGTGGCTAACGCCGCACAACAAAGAAGATTCAAGGGGAAGAGAGGGCTTATTGACTAAGCCAAAAGTGATGAAACTCCTGGCGGTCGCGACCTCGGGCTTGGTCGGCGCGACTGCTGAAATAAGTCAGAAAGTACCAAGTCAAATGAATGCTATCCCAACTCCGATCGACCGTCTCCCACTCGATCCGATCCCCGAGCCACGAGATCAAGTGAAGCGCCTGATGCTCGCCGTTGGCATGCTGATCGACGGGGTGGTCGATCAGAAACCCGAGACATTCCACCCATACCTCAGACACAGCGTGATGTTGGCAGAGGCAAATGCCGTCGTGCTCGGCACGACTTGCCAACGGCCCTTCCTCATCCGCGAGGGCTTGGCCGTGGCCAATGCGGTCACGTGCGACCTGATCATCGTGCGGGCGTCCGACAAGCCGTGCCACGCAACATTCGACGCCAAGCTGCTGGGCGATGACCGCCTGCTGATGGCCTATCGGCTCTGGATCCCGCGTCCGACGGGCACCGCATGGTTGATCCCATCGGTCGGGGAAGGTCCTTGCGTGCGGCTCGAGCAGGACGGGCTGAGCATCGAGGAAGACCCACCCTATTTGGACTGGGCCGAGAAACACCGCGGCCTCGAATTCGGCGCCGAGATGCTGCAGATTGCAGTGGCGGGGTGGTTCTGATGCCGAAGCCGAAGATCAAAACGCCGAAGACCGTCGCCATCAAGTCCTTCTGGGACGGGGATCCCGATGACGCTTTCACCTTCGCTCGCCACAACTGGGAGGCAGGCAAGGGGGCGCGCGAGTCAATCTCGCCCAAAATCCTCGCCAAGCGCCGTCCTGCGGCGAAGGAGGGTGTGATCGATACAGCAGAGCGCGTGGAGGTTCTCCTGCCTGCCGATGCGCCTCAGCTCTATGCTGACGTCGATTTCCTCGTGCAGAACTTCGAGGATGGCTACCCGACCGATGAGAGCCTTGCGCTGGCGCAAGTTACTCTGCGCTTCGAGGAAGCGCCGAACCTACATGCCCCCTATGAGGCGGCGCGGTCCTGGGTACGATCCGAATATGTCGACAGCCGAGGGCTCCCGGTCATCCTCGTCCTGCATGCACCCTTTCGCAAGGGCAGCGACAATCCTCCTCACGCGCATGCCATGGTGCTTCCCCGGCGGCTAACCCGGTTCGGCTGGGGCAAGATCGACGTCCGGATCGGCAATGACCGGGATCGTCGGTCGGCCAAGGAGTCGTGGTTGGCCTGGAGCAATCGCGCAGTCGGTTGACCTGAATTTGGGGCGCTTCGCTGTCGATAGCGGGGCGCCCCGACTTTTTTCAAAAATCGACAAAGTGGCCTTGCGCGATTTCCGGACCGCAAGGATAATATACGTACGGGAACTGGGATTTTTCATGAATTCAAGATGGAGAATTTTGATAGGAAATTAGTAAATGAAAAAAACGAGGTCAGGGAAGTTTCCAACTCCCGCTGAGATCAAGAAGACAATCCTAGGAGTGAGATCATCAGGACTTGATGTTTTTCAGGTTCAGGTCGGCTCCGATGGATCAATCACCATATCCAGTAGCGAAAATTCGCTAATCGCATCGCGTGACGACTTCGAAAAGTGGGAGTCACGTCTGTGATCGACGGCGTCCATTTCGTGAAGAAACGCAACGCCTCGGGCATCTGTTGGTATGTATATGCCTACCGCGGCGGACCATGCGTTTTGCATACGAAAGGACGCGCAAAACCGACGCTCGGCACTAAAGAGCTCGCGGCGATCTTGAAGGCGCAAACGGATCGACATGCCCCTCGGGCGAAGACCTTGTCATACCTCATTTTGAGGTGGACGGGGACAAGTACGAAGGCGCCCAGCCCAGAATGGGCATCCATGGCGGATAGTACCAAGAAAACGTGGGGATCGGCGCTCAAGCGTATCGATGAAAAATGGGGGACTGTTCCGCTCACCATCTTCGACGACCGCCGGATGATCTCGAAGATCGTCAAATGGCGTGACAGCAGAGCTGATACCCCCCGCGCAGCTGACCAAGGTGTCACCGTACTCCGAGCGCTTCTCAAGTACGGTATCCAGCTTGGTCTACTATCGATCAACGTCGCTGCCGACATCGGGAAGATCTACCAAGGAGGACAGCGCGAAGAGATCGTCTGGACTGAAGAGGATATGGCCGCCTTCGAGAAGGTAGCGAAGGAGCGAGGCGAAACTCACGTCTGGGACGCGCTTAGGCTATTCGCCATGACAGGATTGCGGCGTTCTGATGGCTGCGCCCTCAAATTCTCGGACTGCAGCCAGTTCGCGATTATCAAGAAGACGGCAAAGAGCCGCCGGCAACGTCGCCGCTTCGTCTCCCTCCCACGCATTCCAACCTTGGACGCGCTCCTGACCGAGCTCGAAGACCGGCCACGAGCAGAAGGGGTAAACAACGTCATCGTCACCTCGGAGGGGCAACCCTGGAGCCCTGACCAACTGTCCAAGGCTATCCACAAGATCCGAGACGAAGCCGATATCGTTCATGTTGATGAGGAAACAGGCAAGAGGCGCAAGAAGCACCTGCACGATGTGCGGGGCACCTTCGCCACGTTCCTGATGACCCAATCGGACCTCACGGACATGGAGATCGCGGACGTCATGGGCTGGGCGCCCGAAGAAGTTTCACGCATCCGCAAAGTCTATGTTGACGACAGTGCAAAGGTCGTGGCAATCGGCCAGCGGATCGCACGCGGTGTAAACCGGAACTGTAAACCGGCGTGATCACAGCGATCGGTCAGCACGAAATTTGGCGGAAATCCGCCACTCGGGCGGGTGTAGCTCAATGGTAGAGCAGGAGCTTCCCAAGCTTAAGACGAGGGTTCGATTCCCTTCACCCGCTCCACCGCTTCCCCGGCCTTTTCGGCTTCGGCCTCGTCGGCATCCTCCGCCAAACCCGCGATCTCGATCTCGACCCGCCGGTTGGCGCGCTGGCCTTCCTCGTTGTCGCTCCCGTCGGGCAGGTAATTGGGTTCGGCCGGATTGCCCTCGCCGAGCGAGACGATCGTGATCCGCTCCGGCCGCACGCCATTTTCCTCAAGATAGTCCGCCACGGCCCGCGCACGCGCCTCGCCGGCGCGGAAATTGGCCTCGTCGCTGCCGACCGTGTCGCTGTGCCCCCACAAGGTCACCTGGCGCTCGCTCGACACCCAACCCGGCGCCAGCAACGCGCCCAGCGTTTCGACCGCCGCCGAGTCCAGTTCGGACCCGCCCTCGGGGAAGCCGACGACCGCGCGGATCGGTGCGCCCTCGAGCGGCTCGGCGTCCATTTCGGCACGCACGTCGTTGCGGATGATCGACACCGGATCGCCGCCCGCCGGCATCGTGGGTTCGTCGCGGGCGGGACTCTCGTCGCTTCCGGCCGAACAGGCGGCCACCATCGCCGCCGACAGGATGATGAAACTGCGCGTCATGATACGGCCTCCGTTGCGTCGTCCTCGCCGAGATTTTCGCCCTCGTAGCGCTCGATCCTAGTCCCCGGCGCGACATAGACGACCATCGTGTCGCCGGGCTCGGGCGTCGGGCCTGAGGCGTGAGTGAAGAAGCGCACCTTGCCATCCTCGCGGCGCACGTAGAGCAGCTCCGCTCCGTCGGGGAGCGCGGCGAGAGTGCGGTCGAAATCGAACCGCAGCGTGAGGTCGATCGGTACCATCTTCCAGCCCCGCGCCTCGCTGTCGGCGACGTCTTCGACGCCGTGCCCCGACTGGAACAGCGCGCGTCCGCGCAGGCTGTCGGGCAGCGCGTGCGGATCGTCGCCCGCCGCGTCCCCGAGCTGGTAGACCGAATCCGACCCGATCTCGGGCGCGAACTCGGAGCAGACGAGCGCATTGTACGCCTCGTTCTCGGTCGTCGCGACGAGCACCTGGAACTGGTGCATGTCGAGCTCCTCCTCGGTCGCTTCGGACAGGATTTCGCCGTGGAAGGTCGGTATCTTGAGCGCGCGCGCCGGGCTCAGCCGCTGCCAGCTCGTATCGGCGACGGTCACCGGCACCTCGAGCGCCTTGAGCGATCGCGCCAGCGACAGCGCGAAGCTGTTGGTGCCCACGATCAGCACGCCCCCGCTATTGGGGTTGATCAGCCCGAGAAGCCTCGCCAGCGGGCCGAGCGTGAAGCCGTGTGCGAGGATCGTCGCGGCGACCACCGCGAAGCTCAGCGTCACCAGCAATTGCCCGTCGCCATAGCCGATCTCGCCCAGCCTGAGCGCGAACAGGCCCGCGATCGCCACCGCGACGATCCCGCGCGGCGCGATCCATCCGATCAGCAGCCGTTCCTTCCAGGGGATTTTCGAGAAAGCGAGCGCGACGAGCACGGTCGCGGGCCGCACCACGAACAGGAGCACGAGGAGGAAGGCGGCGAAGCGCAGCTCGAACTGCCGCAGCACCTCGATATCGAGGCTCGCCGACAGGATCACGAAAATGCCCGAGACGAGAAGGACGGTAATGTTCTCCTTGAAAGGCAGATAGGTCCGCGCGCTCGACAGTTTCATGTTGGCGAGCGCGATCCCCATCACCGTCACCGCGACGAGCCCGGTTTCCTGCTGGATGAGGTCGGAAATGACGAAGGTCCCGATCACCGCGACCAGCAGCACCGGAGCCTTCAGGAATTCGGGGACCAGCCCGCGCGGGAACAGCCAGCGGATCGCGCGCGCCGCGCCATAGCCGACCGCGCCCGCCAGCAGCGACGACACCGCCAGCCCCAGGAGGTTGTCGATGAACGCCTTGCCGGCCTGCTGCTGGACCAGATACTCGTACGTGATCACCGCCAGGATCGCGCCTATCGGGTCGTTGACGATCCCTTCCCACTTGAGGATCGCGCGCGGCCGCTGCTTGAGGTTGGTCTGGCGCAGGAGCGGGATGATCACCGTCGGCCCGGTCACCACGAGGATGCCCGCGAACAGGATCGCGACCGGCCATACCAGCCCCGCCACGTGGTAGAGCGCGAGGCTGCCCAGCCCCCACGCCACCGGCACGCCGATGAACACCAGCCGCGGCACCGCCCCGCCCGTCTTCTTGAGTTCGGGAAAGCGCAGGCTCAGCCCGCCCTCGAACAGGATGATCGCGACCGCAATCGAGATCATCGGCTTCAAGAGGTCGCCGAAATCCTCGTCCGGATTGATGAGTCCGGTGACCGGCCCGAGCAGCAGCCCCGCGACCAGCATCAGCGCGATCGCCGGCCAGCCTGTGCGCCACGCGATCCACTGCGCGCCGATTCCGGCCAGCCCGATTAACCCGATGACGAGGATCAGGTGATGGTCCATGCGCACGCCTTTTGGGGGGAAAACAGCATCCCGGGGTCAACGGGACGCGCGCGAAGGCGTTCCTTGACCCTAGCGCCGCAGCGCCGCCAGCCGTGCTTTTTCGGCCGCCACTTCGCTGGGCGCGAGCGGCACGCCGCGCATGATGCCGTGCTTGCGGCGATAGGCCACGATCGCCTTCATGAAGGGATGCTCGAACGCGGCATGATAGCGCGGATCGGTGCGCGCTTCAGGGGAGTAGCTCAACCGCCCGTCGGAGAGGAAGGAGAATGCCCCGAACAGGCCGTTCTCGTCGGCGAAGTTTTCCAGCCGGTCGAGGGCGCGATCCGCGTCACCGGCGGCCGCTTCCCCCGCCAGGGACAGGCTGTCGTTGGCGACGAACAGGTTCGACCCTTCCGAGGGGATACGCTTTCCGCTGATGATGGCGCGGAGCCCCCTCACCGTTTCGGCCAGATCCTTGTCCCCAAGCCCCGCCGCCTTGAGCTGCTTGCTGATGACTTTCCAGTCGCGCTCGAATTCTTCCTGCGAGGCGAAATTGGCCAGCGTCATCGCCCAGTACATCTTCTCCTGCACGCACTCGTTGCATCGCGATGCCTGCAGGCGAATGCGGTTGAGGTTGCCCGAGCGCACCAGCGCAAGGCTTCGATTGCTCCTGAGCGTCCGGTTGCGCGGATCGAGTTCGATGGCGCGGTCGTAATATTCGATCGCCCCATCTTCGTCGCCGGCAAGCACCAGCGCATCGCCGTAGGCGTAGGCGGCTTCGGGCGACTGCGGATGCTCTTCGGCCAGCCGACGACCAAGGTCGAGCGCCCCTTCGATGTCATGGTCGAGGCGGCTCCTTGCATGGACTTCGGCCGCGCGCAGCAGGACGTTGTCGGGATCGATCGCGCGGGCCGCGTCCATCGCCCTGGTCACCTCGTCGCGCCACCGGCTCTCGCGCATTTCCACCCAGACCGGATCGGACAGCGACAGCACGTAGGCCAACCCGGCGTGACCGCCGACGAACTTCGGATCGGTCGAGATGGCGCTGCGAAACCGCTCGATCGCGCGATTGCGCTCGCCCGGCAGGTCTCGGGCGGCGACCGATTCCAGGCCCTTGAGATACAGTTCGTAAGCGCGCGGATCGGCATCGCCCGCATCGACGTAGCTGCTGCCTCCCGCGCCCAGCCGGGTCCGCAGGAAGTTGACGAGGTCCTCGGCCGCGATCCGCACCATGTCGATGCTCGTCACCTGGATGCCGCTCTGCATCGTGTTCCACACCTGCTTGCCGGTCTTCGCATCGAGCAGCGCGATCTTCACCGTCGCCATGCCGTCGGCGACCCGATACTCGCCGGTCACCAGATGCGTCGCACCCAGTTGCGCCCCGATCTCGCGCGGCGACAGGTCGCGCTTGACCAGCGGCTCGGTGGTGCCCACCGGCAGCAGCGACAGGCGCGCCACGCCGCTCATCTCGTCGCCCACCAGCTGCGACAGGCTGACCCCCTGCACGCGGTCGTCCTCGCGTCCCGGATGGTCGATCGGCAGCACTGCGATGGTGAGGTCCTGCCACTGTTCGGCCTTGGGGCCCATCGGGATGATCCCGCTCGCGACCAGCCCGACACCCGCCAGCGCCAGCAGCAGCACCGCCGCAAGCCCCGCGAGCATCTTCTTGCGCCGCGACCATCCCGCCTTCGCGCTCGTCGAGGCCGCGGTCGCCGTCGGCTTCGCGACGCCGCCGACCTGCGCCTTCAGCGCAGCAACCAGCGCCGGAAACCCTTCCTTGCGCGCGGTCGAGCGATAGTCGATCGTGTGAACCTGCCGGAACCCGATCGGCGGCGCACTCCCGTCGAGCGAGATCGGCACCAACTTGTGCTGCTCGCGCCCGTAGCCGGCCTCGTCGCGCACCCAGTGGCTCTTGGCGGCCGCGTCCGACCACACGGCGAGCACCGCCTTGGCGTCCTGCAATTCCTGTTCGATGTCGGCCGAAAAATCGTGTCCGCCGGTCAGCTGTCGGTCCCACCACAGCGAAAATCCCTCGGCCTCGAGCGCCTTGGCCAGCGCCTCGACGTCGGCGCGATCCTCGCGCGAATAGGAAATGAAGACGTCCGCCACGCACTCCCCCAACGGCCCCATTGGAACTTATCGCGCGACCATAACATGTTTTGTCATGGCGCAAAGCGAACCTTACCCACGCACCCCAGACGGCCGCTATCTCGTCGTGCGCGGGCGGCTGTGGCGCTGCAGCGATCCCGCGCTCGACCCGCAGGAACGCGACGATCTGGTCAAGGAATTGATGGCCGCGCGCAGCGCCAAGGGCGCCGCCATGCGCGCTGGCGACGAAGCGGGCCGCGCCGCTGCCAAGGCCCGCGTCCAGTCCGCCAAGGAAGCATTGGGCGAGCGCGGACCCGTGTGGTGGGACGACGGCGCCCCCGACTGGAACCGCCATCTCGCGAAGAACACGCCCTACGCCGACTGGTACGCGTTGCTCACCAGGGCTTGAGCTTGAGCGGGAACGGCTTGGGGAGCGGCTGCATCGCGCCCGCCTGCTCGAGCAGCCGCTTGTAATTTGGCGTCGCGTCGAGATCGAACTTCTCGCCGCAGAAGCACATCGTGCCGTAGCCTTCGATCCAGGTCGGCCCGCCGGGGCGTGCGTCGATCTGCGCCGCGATGCGGTTGGCGGCCTCCCGATCCCCGGTCAGTGCGGCATAATTCAACCGGTCGCCAAGATTGGCGTCGGGCCCCGGCGCGAGCGCCCGCGCCGCCTCCCGGTCGCCTCTGTAGGAGGCGATCAGTAACCGGACTGTGCGGTTGAACAGCGCGTCGGGAGCCAGCGCCTCGGCTTCCTGCGTCCGGCCGAGCCCGATGAGCGCCACAGCCTTGAGGAAGGTCCCGGCCGCGCGCCATTCCTCGTTCGCGATCGCACGATCCGAAACCTTAATCGATTCCTCGAACTGGCCGTTGAGCAGGAGGACCTGCGCGTAGAAAAAATCAGATTCCAGCGGGTCGCACTTGGCGACGCGACCGTAGAAATCGACCACCTCGTCACCCAGGCCCGAGCGCCACGCGAGAAATTCGGGCCATCCCTCGGACGGACAGGCTGGTGCCTTCGTCAGGCGTAGCCGCGTCAGCTCGACCGCACCGGTCCAATCGTCGCTGGCGATCATGCGCGACTGGCGCAGGATCGGAAGCGCCCAGGTCGGAGCCGCGCGGATCGCGTCGGCCATGCGCCGGTCGTATTCGGCCAGCATCGCGCGCACTTTCGCATCGTCGACCGGGGTCGGTGCGACGACCGAGTTCTGGACGTCGTGCATTGCGCGGTCCGAACTGCGCCAACGAGCGATCCACAGGCTCGGATCGGTCTCGAACGCCTTGTCGTAAAGCAGGTTCGCGGCGGCGAGATCGTTCATGTCGATACCCTTCGCATGCGTATTCAAGTAGAGGTCGTTGGCCTTGGCGAGCATGGTGTACACCTCGGGGTCGTCGGTCCCTTCCTCCGCCATCCGCTTGCGCTTGTTCTCGTCGAGCAGCACGTCGAGTGCCTCGGCCGCGCTGGTCGCGATATCACTCTGCACCGCCAGCATGTCGCCCGGCGCGACGTCGTAGCTCTTGCTCCATACCTCGCTAAGGTCGCTCGCCTTCACGAGCCGCGCGGTGACGCGCAGGAGGTCGCCCCCGCGCCTGACCGTCCCTTCGACAAGGTGGGTCGCCCCCAGCCGTTGCGCGATATCCTTGAGCGGCACGTCCTTGCCCTTGAAGAAGAAGGACGAGGTCCGCGAAATCACCACCAGCTCGGGTAGCGGCGAGAGGCGGTTGATGATCTCTTCCGAAAGCCCTTCCGCGAAGAAGCGATCCTCCTCTCCGCTCGACAATGCCTCGAACGGCAGCACCGCGACATGGGCGTTGTGCGGTTCCTCCGCGACCACCTTCTCGGCATCGCCCGCGAGACCGCCCTCGAGCAGCCACCAGCCGCCTGCCCCCGCCAGCGCGACCAGCGGGATCGCCATCAGCGCCATCTTCTTGGTGCGTCCCATGCCCGGCGCGGCATGCATGTGATGCGTCTCGCCCCCGATCATCGGATCGAGCGCGCGCGCGAGGTGCGCCATCGCTTGTTCACCCATGCCGTGCGACAGGTCGATCGCCTGGCGCTGGCGGTATCCGAGCGGCGGCAGCGTCGCGTCGAGCTGCACCGGCACCATCTTGTCGGCATCGCGCGCGAAGGCGGCCTCGTCGCGGACCCATTCGCTCTCGACCGAATGTTTCGACCAGACGACGATCACTGCCTTGGCCGCATCGATCGCCTGTTCGATATCCTTGGAAAATTGCTTGCCGCCGCGGATCTCGCGGTCCCACCACAGCGAATAGCCCGCTTCCTCGAGCGCGGCAGCGATCCGCTCGACCTCGTCCTGGTCGGCGCGCGCGTAGGAGAGAAAGATATCCGCCATCCGCGTCCCTTCTAGCCCTGGGGGCCGGGCACCATAGCACCGTGCGCCCCGACCCGCATCAACGGCGCTCCTTCTTGAGCGGCCATTTGATCGGCGACTTGGGCGGCCACGTGGCGCCGAGTTCCTCTAGACGCGCTGCGAAATTGGGCGTGCGGGAAATGTCGAAAGGTGCCCCGCACAGGCATTCGTCGACCACGATCTCGAGCACGCTTGCCCCTGCCGGCCGCGCATCGATGGCGGCGGCAAGGTCGTCGGCCTCTTTCTGATAGCCCACCTGTGCCAGCGTCTGGAGGGCTTTGTAGGGCGCTCGCTTTCGTTGCAATTCATCAGCCGTGGGGACGAGCGCGCTGTCCTTGCGAGCAATTGCGATGGTCGCCTCGCTTGCACCGCTCGACATGGCCACGTCGATGGCGCGGTCGCGGTCCCCGCGCGCGAGGGCCAGAAGGAAGTCGACTTCGAGGAATTCGCGTTCAGCGACCCCGTCCTCGCGTCCCTTGGCGATGATCCGCTCGACACGATCAAGTTCGCCCGCCTGGACTCCACTCATGACCACGTATCCCCAGTATGATCGGGCGCTCCCATGGCATCCGTACTGGTCGTCGTAGAATTCGAACATCGGCGGCGCCCCTCCGTAGGGCATGAATCCGAATCCCGGCCAGGCGGACGATGCACACCTCCCGCGAAGGGAGTAGAAGCGCTTCGACAATTCCGGAATGCGCGACCAGTCGTCGCTGAACGCCAGTCTGAATAGCTCGATCGCGAGCCGATCCGCCTCGCTACCCGCTTTCGCCTGTGCCAACCGCAACCGTCGGTCGAGATCGTCGCGCGCGCTCGATCGAAGCGAATCCGGTAGCTCGGGATGGGCAAGCCCGCCGGCTTCGTCGATCAGGATGTGCGAGTGGAAGTCGGCGGCCAGGATCTGGGCCCGGGCGAGCTTGGGTTCCATCGCGTACGCCTGGTCGAAGATATCGACCACCTGCGCGAAGAGCCGCATGTCCTCGAGGTTTCGATGGGCCTCGTCGAATTTCTCTTGTCCTTTAGCATAGAGCGCGAACGCCTCGGGATTGTCGATCCCCACTTCGGCCATCGCACGCCGCTTTTCTTCGTCGAGCAGCACGTCGAGCGCATCGGCGACCTTTTCCGAGATATCGGCCTGAACCTTGAAGACATCTTCGACGCTCGCGTCGTAATTCTCGCTCCACAAGGTTCGCTCGCCCGACGCTTCTACGAGCCGCGCCGTCACGCGCACCTGGTCGCCTTCGCGCCGCAGCGAGCCCTCGACGATATGGCCCACCCCCATTTCCCTGCCGATCTCCTCGATCGACTTGTCGGTGTCGCGGTAGGTGAACGCCGTCGTGCGAGGCACCACGCGCAGCTCGTCGAGCGCATCGAGGCGATTGAGCACTTCCTCGGTCAGCCCGTCGGCAAAATACTGGTCGTCTTCCCCGCGCGAGGTCGCGACGAAGGGAAGCACGAGCAGAGAGCGCGCTTCGACCGCGACGACCGGGCTCGCGTCCGCGCCCTCGCGCACCGTCCACCAGCTCGCGATCAGCGCGGCAAGGATGGCCACCGCTATCGCCGCGAGCAGGACGGGCTTGCGGTGTACCGGCGCGGGCGGCGCTTCATGGGTCTCGCCGCCGATCTTCGCGTCGAGGACCGCGAACAGTTCGGCAAGAGGTTCGCCCTCGAACCGCCCTCCCGAGAAATCGATGGCCTGGCGCTGGCGAAACCCGAGCGGAGGCATCGTGTTTTCGATGCGGATCGGCACCAGTTTGTTTTCGTCGCGGCCGTAAGCGGCTTCGTCCCGCACCCATTCGCTGTCGACCGACGAGGCGGACCAGGCGACCACGACCGCCTTGGACGCTTCCATCGCTTGCTCGATATCCTTGGAGAATTCCTGCCCACCCTGGATGTGCCGGTCCCACCAGACCGAATAACCCGCCTCTAGCAGCGCCGCCGCGAGCTTCTCGACCAGAGGCTGGTCCGCGCGTGCGTAAGAGAGGAAAATGTCGGCCAAGCGTCGTTAAAATCCCCGGTTGAGCCCGGCGCGACCATAACATGGCTTGCAGTACTGGAAAGAGAAATCACAGCCCGCCGAGGGTCGGCGCGTAGCCTGCGCCGCGCAGCTTTTCCGCCAGTTCCTCGGCACAGGCGCTCGCGACCTCTTCCTCCTCGGCGCGGATCACGAAGTTGGAACCCACGCGGCCTTCCTTGAAGAAGGGATAGGAGCCGATCGCGGTCCCCTCGTGCGCCTTCTGCACCGCGATGAGGATATCGGCGACCTCGCTCTCGGGCGCGTGCGCCCCGACCGTCACAGAGACCAGCGGCCTGCCCCCCTCGAGCGTCCCCGTCAGCCCCTCGAGCATGCCCGCGGTGATGTGCGGGATGCCTGCCATGATGAAGATATTCTCGACCTTGATGCCGGGCGCGCCCGACACCGGATTGTCGATCAGGTCGGCGCCCTGCGGCACTCGCGCCATGCGCAGCCGCGCCGGGGTCAGTTCGCCGCCGATCCGCGCGTAATAGCGCTCGAGCATCGCGCGCGCTTCCGGGTGCTCGACCACCGGAACGCCCAGCGCTACCGCGATCGCGTCGACCGTGATGTCGTCATGCGTCGGCCCGATCCCGCCGGTCGTGAAGAGGTAGTCGTTGCGCGCACGCAGTTCGTTGACCGCCTCGACGATCCGCGCCTCGATGTCGGGTACCACGCGCACTTCGGACAGGCGGATGCCCTGCAGGTTCAGCCAGCGCGCGATCTGCCCGACATTCTTGTCTTGCGTGCGGCCCGAGAGGATCTCGTCGCCGATGATGACGAGCGCGGCGGTCCAGGTCCGGCTCACCGGCCGAGCGCCTTGCGAACGCGAGCCAGCGTCTCGGGCGACCAGAATTCGAGATGGTCGTACAATCCCTCGAACGCGGGAATATCGCCCAGGTCGACCCACTCCTGCTTGGTCGATGTGTAGATGTGGACGTCGGGCTTGATCCCCGTCTTGTCGTCGAACGTTCCCGCGCGCAGCATGAAGAAAGCATCTCCGAGCACCGGATAATGGCTGGCGAGTGCGACATGGCAGGTCGGGCAGCGATGGATCCGCTGGCCCCCGCCGCTCTCGCTGGGGGTGAGGATTTCCTCCGTCTCGCCATTCCATTCGACCCGGTCGGATTCGATCAGGAAGTTGACCACGAAGGCGCTGCCCGTCTCACGCTGGCAGTAGCTGCAATGGCAGCAGTGGACGATGACCGGATCGTCCGGTGTCGTGAAGGAAACATCGCCGCATCCGCAGCGCCCGTGGCGAGTCTTGCTCATGAGCACCACCCTCGCAGCTTCGCATCGCCCTCGCAATCGCGCGATTGTCCGCCTATATCGGCTGGCATGACCGAATATATCCATGTCGGGCCGGAAGACCGGGTCGAGCCCAAGAACGGGGTGATCAAGCTTCACGATGCCGCCGGCTTCGAGGGCATGCGCAAGGCCGGCCGCCTTGCCGCCGAGATCCTCGACGCGCTTGCCGCGCATGTCGTGCCGGGCGTCACCACCGACGAGATCGACCGCATCGTGAGCGACATGACGCTGGCGGCCGGCGGGGTTCCCGCGACGCTCGGCTATCGCGGCTACACGAAGAATTGCTGCACCTCGATCAACCATGTCGTGTGTCACGGCATCCCGGGCGACAAGGCCTTGAAGGACGGCGACATCGTCAACATCGACGTGACCCCGATCCTCGACGGCTGGCACGGCGACACCAGCCGCATGTATTATGTCGGAAAGCCCTCCGTGAAGGCGCAGCGCCTTGTCGAGGTGACCTACGAATGCCTGATGCTCGGGCTCGAGCAGGCGCGACCCGGCAACCGCCTCGGCGACATCAGCCACGCCATCCAGTCCCACGCCGAAAAGCATCGCTACGGCGTGGTGCGCGATTTTTGCGGTCACGGCCTCGGCCGCCTGTTCCACGACAGCCCCGAGGTGATCCACGCCGGCAATCCCGGCACCGGCCCCGAACTTCGTCCCGGCATGTTCTTCACCGTCGAGCCGATGATCAATATCGGCCGCGCCGACGTGAAGATCCTCGACGACGGCTGGACCGCGGTCACCCGCGACCGTTCGCTCTCGGCGCAGTTCGAACATTCGATCGGCATCACCGAGGACGGCTGCGAGATCTTCACCAAGAGCCCCAAGGGGCTCGACTGCCCGCCCTACGCAGGCTGATCCGCGCCCGTGAAGAAGATCGAAGCGATCATCAAGCCGTTCAAGCTGGACGACGTGAAGGACGCGCTCGCCGACGCGGGCGTCTCGGGCCTGACCGTCACCGAGGTGAAGGGCTTCGGCCGCCAGAAGGGCCACACCGAGCTCTATCGCGGCGCCGAATATGTCGTCGACTTCCTGCCCAAGGTGAAGGTCGAGGTGGTGGTCGAGGACGACCAGGCGCACCGCGTGGTCGAGGCGATCGAACACGCCGCGCGCACCGGTCGCATCGGCGACGGCAAGATCTTCGTGTCTCCGGTCGAGGAAGCGATCCGCATCCGCACCGGCGACCGCGACGCGGACGCGCTCTAGGGGCTGGCGGGGGCATGACCGACAAGGACCCGCGCCTCGCTTCGATGAGCCCCGACGAGTTGCGCCGCACGATGCGCGCCTTGGGCTACCACACGCAGGGACGCCTGGCCGAGGCGATCGGCGTGTCGCGCAGCGCGGTCAGCCTGTGGCTCGAGGGCAAGGTCGGCGTCCCGCGCCCCGTCGCGATGCTCCTGAGGATGCTCCTCGCCGCCCAGCGGCGCAGCTACTAGCCTTTCTCCCCGCGCTTGGCCGCGATGCACGGCACCGTGCCGAGAAAATTCGATAGTTCCGCGCGCACTCGCGGGTCGTAGGGCGCATCGTTGGTCCAGCCGAGCAGGTGACCGAGATCGTCGAACTGGGCTGCGCGGATGTTGGTCTTGCCCGACACCTCCTGCATGAATTCCAGCCGCCTGATGCTTTCCTGGACCGCGACATTCTGTTGCTCGTCCTCGATGCCGAGCAGGATCAGCGCGGGCTGATCGACCCGAACCCAGAAGGGCATCGCGTCGAATTCCAGGTTTTCCCGGTAGAAAGCCCAGTCGGGCAAGCTTTCGTCAGGAAAACCGCCAACGAACTCTCCCCATTCCTTGTCTTCGGCTTCGCGCTTGAGGCGATGATAGTCGCTCCAGTCGCCGGTCCCCAGCGCGCGCAGCGCCGCCGCACCGATCTCCAGCACCTTGCCGACTGCCTCCTCCGAGAGGCCCGCGCCGCGCGCATCGTTCCGCATCTCGTGGAGGATTTGCTCGGGAAAGCTGACGAGGTCGCCCGAGGCGTTGACGAGGAAGGCCACCTCGTCGCTGCGCGCAGCGGCCACCGGCACCACGCGCCCTCCCTGGCTGAGCCCGAACACACCGACGCATTGCGCATCGACGTCGCTGCGGCGCTGCAGGTGTTCGACGCCCGCCAGTAGATCGTCCGCTCGCTCGGCAATCCCGATGTCCCGCCAGTCGCCCTGGGACGCCCCACTCCCCCTCTTGTCGGTCAACAGGACGAGGAGCCCTTCGTCGCGCAACATTTCCGCCGCCGCGCGCGCCCAGAGATTGTCACGCGCCGACGAACCCGATCCTTGCGAGATCACGACGGCGGCGAATGGTCCGTTTGCGTTCGGAAACAGCAATTCGCCGGCAAGTTCGATTTCGCCAACCGCATAGCGGGCCTCGGTGGCGCGATCCGCCTCGCCGGATTGAAGGACAGAAGCCGAAAGAAGGAAGGCGAGTAAGGAAGCATGCATTCGCGAAGCCCTTGTTTCTCAGTCGAGTGGCTCGGCGACCGGCACGTCGAGTGTCACGGACAGCCCGTCGGACTTCCATTCGCGTTCGAGCGTCGCGCCCATCTGGCGCGCGGCCATCGTGATCATGATCGAGCCGAACCCCTCGCGCTCGGGATTGGTCACGGTGCGCTCGCAATGCTCGCGCCAGTGCCAGCGCAGCCGCACCGGCCCGGTCCCGCTCGCATCGCTTTCCCACGCGACCGACACGCGCCCATTCTCGTCCGACCAGGCCCCGTACTTGACCGCGTTGGTCGCCAGTTCGTGGAGGATCAGCCCGAACGGCGTCACCGCCTTCGACGGCAGCGCGACTTCCTCGCCTAGAAGATCGAGCCGGTCCTCATAATCGTCGTAGGGCGCCAGCGTCGCCGTCATCAGCTCGCCCAGCGACACGACCGGCCGATCGAGCGCGCCCTGGCTGACGTCGTGCGCGACCGACAGCGCATGGAGACGCTGCGCGACCTTTTCGGCGGCCACTTCCATGTCGCTTTCGCGCCGCAGGGTCGAATTCACGATCGCCCCCGACACGGCAAGAATGTTCTTCACGCGATGGTTGAGTTCGCGGTTGAGCAGTTCGGTCTGCTCGCTCGCCATGCGCAGCGCCTCGGCGTCGCGCGCCGCCATCTCGGCGCGCTGGGTGCGCCGCATCTGCCACACGCCCAGCCCGACCAGCAGCGCGGTCGCGCCGATCAGCGCCAGCATCAGCGCGATGGTCCACCCCTCGATCCGTTCGGCATCGGCGAGACGCTCGTCGAAGATGACTTCCTCGGCCGCATAGAGCGTCGAGATCGTGGCGCGGATCTCGCGCATCATCGAAAGGCCCGAGCCCTCCTCGACAAGGGCGTGGGCGCCTTCTTCATCGCCCGCCTCGATCCGTTCGACCGTGCGCGCCATCTCGGCCAGCTTGGCCGGCAGGAGCGCCGACAGCCGGTCGAGCTGTTCGGCCTGCTCGGGCGTCGCGATCGCGCGCAGCCGACCGTCGAGCCGCGCCAGCGCTTCGGGCGCCTCCGCAGTGCCGCGCGCATAGGGCCGCAGATAGTCGCGATCGCCCGTCAGCACGTAGCCGCGCTGCCCCGTCTCGGCATCGGTCACCGCGGCCTGGACCTGCTGGAGGTCGGTCATCACCGCCTTGGTCAGCAGCGCCTGGTCGCGCAGCTTCTGTTCGCTGTCGAGCGTCACCAGCAGCGCTGCCAGCATCGCGATCTTGGTGAGCGCGGCCAGTGCCAGCAGCACGAAGGGAAGGCGTGCCTGGCCTGGGTGCGACGCGGGGAGCGGCGGGCGGGTATCGAAATCCATGTTCATGACGAAAAGGCTTTGACGACAAGGAACTTAGCGCTGGTGATTACGCTGCCGAACCGATGAAGGCAATCACCTAGAAGAGGCGCGTGGAAGCGAATCTGCGCACCACCCGTGAATTGTTCACGCCGTGTCGAGTCGCGCTTGCCGGGCGCGGCGCCAACTGGAATCCCTGTCCCATCCGCCGGACCGCACGCGTCCGGCGTTCACACATTCGAAGACGGGAGCAGCAGCATCATGGCGACGAAGGCGAAGGATATCCTCAAGCGGATCGAGGACGAGGAAATCGAATATGTCGACCTGCGCTTCACCGATCCCAAGGGCAAGTGGCAGCACCTCGCGATGGTCGCCGCGATGCTCGACGAGGACCAGCTCGAAGACGGGCTGATGTTCGACGGCAGCTCGATCGCCGGCTGGAAGGCGATCAACGAATCGGACATGATCCTCAAGCCCGATCTCGATGCCGCCTATGTCGACCCGTTCAGCGCCACGCCGATGCTGGTGCTGTTCTGCAACATCGTCGAACCCTCGACCGGCGAACTGTACGGCCGCGACCCGCGCTCGACCGCGACCCGCGCCGAGGCCTACCTCAAGGCGACCGGCGTCGGTGACACCGTCTATGTCGGTCCCGAGGCCGAGTTCTTCATGTTCGATGACGTGCGCTTCACCGACAGCTATGCCGGCTCGGGCTACGAACTCGACGATATCGAGTTGCCGGGCAATTCGAGCCGCGACTACGAGGGCGGCAACATGGGCCACCGCCCGCGCGCCAAGGGCGGCTACTTCCCCGTCGCCCCGGTCGACAGCGCGCAGGACATTCGCGGCGAAATGGTCTCGACCATGATCGAGATGGGCCTGCCGTGCGACAAGCACCACCACGAGGTCGCCCCCGCCCAGCACGAGCTCGGCCTCACCTATGGTCAACTCGTCGAGACCGCCGACCGCATGCAGGTCTACAAATATGTCGTGCACATGGTCGCGCAGGCCTATGGCAAGACCGCGACCTTCATGCCCAAGCCGATCGCCAAGGATAACGGGTCGGGCATGCACACCCACTTCTCGATCTGGAAGGACGGCAAGCCGCTGTTCGCCGGCTCGGGCTATGCCGGCCTTAGCGAGATGGCGCTCTATTTCATCGGCGGCGTGATCAAGCATGCGCGCGCCCTCAACGCCTTCACCAACCCGACGACCAACAGCTACAAGCGGCTGGTCCCGGGTTTCGAGGCGCCGGTGCTGCTCGCTTATTCCTCGCGCAACCGCTCGGCCTCGTGCCGCATCCCCTACGGGGCGGGCGAGAAGTCGAAGCGGGTCGAATTCCGCTTCCCCGACGCGATGGCCAACCCCTATCTCGCTTATTCGGCGCTGCTGATGGCGGGGCTCGACGGGATCCAGAACCGCATCCACCCGGGCGAGGCGATGGACAAGAATCTCTACGATCTTCCCCCGCAGGAACTGGTCGACGTCCCCACGGTGTGCGGCAGCCTTCGCGAGGCGCTGATCGCCTTGAACGAGGACCGCGCCTTCCTGACCAAGGGCGACGTCTTCTCGGACGACCAGATCGACGCCTACATGGAATTGAAGTGGGAAGAGGTGATGCGCTGGGAAACCACGCCCAGCCCGGTCGAATTCGACATGTATTACAGCGCGTAAGCGCTTATCATTACGACGTCCTGCTCGGACTTCGCGAAGGGCGCTCCCTCCACTCGGCGGGGGCGCCCTTTACTATTTGGCAAGCATGGCGCGCGCATCATGGCGCCCATGTCGGCCGAAACGATCCCTTTCGCAGCCTTTCAGCGCAGCCTCCCCTCGAGGCTCGTGCGCCGTTTCGTGACGCCGCGTCCGCTCCCGGCCTTCGCTGCCGCGCGCGCCGACCGCACCGTCACCGGCACGCCCTGGGACCTCTAGTCCCTCAATAGTCCTTCGACACGCGCACGTTCGCGCTCGCCCGCCCGATCGAGCTGATCGTCGAGAGGATCGAGAGCCAGCGCGTTACCTGGTACTCGGCCTGCGTCGCCGTATAGCCCTGCCCGTCGGTGATCACTTCGACGTAGAGCTTGCGCGTGATGTACTTGCCGGCCGCGATCGCGGTCTCCTGCCCCGTCGCGACGTCGGCGGGGAGGATGCGCAACCGATCGAGACCGACCGCCTTGCGGATCGCGTTGATCGGGTCGAGCCCGCCCCCGCCCGCCTGGAGCGAGGCCACCGCCGCGCCCAGCTGCAGCGCCTCGGCGGCGGAAAGGTTGGTGATCGAGGTTCCGAACAGGATGCGCGAGAGGAGTTCGTCCTCGGGCAAGGCGGGAATCGAGGTAAAGCTGATCCTCGGCTCGAGCCCGGTCCCCTGCACCAGCACCGTCGCCTGCAGCCCCTGCACCTCGGCATCGGCCTCGATGTCGAGCAGCGGGTCGGGCGGCGTCCTCCCGCGGAAACGGATCTTGCCTTCCGACAGGCGGAAATTGCGCCCCGCGAAATCATAGTCGCCCTGGATGAGGTCGGCCTCGCCGTTGAGCCGCGGATCGGACAAGGTCCCGCCGATCGCGAGATCGGTGCGCCAGCGGCTCTCGATCCCCAGCCCCGACACCTGCAGCGGCCCGCCCGCAACATCGATGTCGAGCGTCCATGGCGAAAGTTCGGCGCGGGTGATGACTTCCTCGTCCGGGCGCCCGCGTTCGACCACGTCGATGCGCGGGATCTTGGCGACCGTCCCCGCCTGCCCCAGCTGGAAGCGACCCTCGTCGAGCGCGAGCGTTCCGGAGATCGTGCCCCCCGTGCCCGACGAACGGATCGCGAGCGGCCCGGTCACCGTCGCGCCGATGTCGTCGCGGTCGAGCAGCACCGCTTTCCTGGCATCGAACTTCATGTCGATCGCGCTCGTGCCACCGACGAAGGTCAGCGTCCCCGACCCCGTCACGCTCCCGCCGCCGGGCGTCGTCCCCTTGATGCTGCTCAGCGTCAATTGCGCCCCGTTGAAGCGCCCGCGCGCCGAAATCTTCTCGACCACCGTGCCCGACACCGGGCTTTCGATCCTTGCCCCGTCGGTCTTGAGCGAGCCCGCGATCTGCGGGTTGAGCAGGCTCCCGCGCGCATCGACCCCGGCGGCCAGCGGCCCGGTCAGGTCGAACAGTTCGATCCCCGACAAGCGCCACAGCGTGTCGGCGGGCCCGTCGTACCGCAGCTGCGCGACCATCGGTGCCCGCATCAGCGCTTCGCCCAGCGGCGCATCGGGAAGCGGCGCGAAACGCGCCTGCGCGCGCCCGACCACCTTGCCGTCGGCGGCTGCGACTGCGCGGACCCCGGCATTGCCGTTCGCCAGCTTGCCCTTGATGGCGACGTCGATCGGCCGCGAGGCGAGCACCAGTCCCGAGCGCGTCAGCCCGCGCACCTTGAGGTCGACCGCCCCTTCGGGCCGCTTGCCCAGGTCGAGCGACAGCGTCCCGTCCGCCGTACCGCCCAGTTCCATGTCGGGCTGAAGAAGATCGAGGATCGCCAGCGGCATCGCCTTCAGCCGCGCATCGAGATGCGGCCTACTTCCAAGGCTCGCCGACAGGCTCGCTCGCCCGCGCCCGAACGCCACTTCCGCGCCTTCGAGCGCCCAGCCGCCCGCCCCGTCGGGCACCAGCACCGCCGGTTTCGTCAGCCGCAGCCGCCGCCGGTCGAGGCTGCCATTGCCGCGAACGACCACCCGCTCGGGCGCAACCGCTGCCTCGAGCGCTAGTTCGAACGCCGAGCCGCGCCGCCCGGCCATGTCCGCCTTGATCGTGCCGCGCCCGTCCTGGAGCGCGCCGACGAGCTTCAGCCGCGCCACGTCCGCGCCCGCAATGTCGACCCGCCGCGCATCGAGCGTCCCGTCGATGCCCATCCCGCCCTCGGCACCCAGCAGCAGCGTCGCCTTCACCGTCCCGCTGCCGAAGCGCATCACCGGCGGCCCCGGGAAATCGGCATTGTCGAGCACGAGATTGAGCGCGATCCGCTGTCCCCCGCCCGCTGCGGGCTGGACGCCGACCGTCCCGCCGATCTCGCCGCCCGCCAGTCGCAACGTCCCTTCGAGCCCGCCCTCGACGATCCGCAGCCGTCCCGACCCTTCCGATCCCGCTACCTTGAGCGATGTGATGTCGAGCGCCGCCTCGCCGCCCGCAGGCAGCAGGATCGCGCCATTGGCGGTGAACGGCCCGAAGCGCGATCCGCCCGTCGCAGCGAAATCGAACCCGGCCTCGCTCGGCGCCAAATCGAGCACCACGTCCTCTAGCCCCAGCGCCGCATTGGGCCGCTCGAACACCAGTCCGATCGCGGGCCGGCTGATATTGCCGTCGACGGTCAGCGTCAGCGGCCCGTAATCCTCATGCTCGCCGAGCCCTTCGAACAGGAAGGTCCCGTCGCGCCGCCGCATCCCCGATCCGCTCAGCGTCAGCTTGGGCGCGACCAGCCGCGTATCGGTGAAGTGCAGCACGCCGTCGGGCCCGCGCCTGAGACGCGTCGTCACCACCGGATTGCCGCCCGCGACATTGGCGAGGAAGCCGTTATCGAACCGCGTCACTTGCGCGCGCGCCGTTCCGGTCAGCACCATCCCGCCTGCGCCCGGGACGAGGTCGAGATCGGCGGTCACGTCGACGCGTCCGAGCCCCGGCACCTCGTAGGCGGGCAGCGCGCCATTGAGGGCCGCGACCACGCTCCCGCGCTTGAGGTCGATATCGAGGTCGAGCGTGGCGCGCAGCCTGCGCGAGATGAGCCGCAGATCCTTGCCGGTAATGCGCGCGTCCGTCACCAGCAGCCCGCCGCGCACCGACAGGTCGGCAAGGATATCTTCCGCCTCCGGCCCCGCGCCGAGCAACTGCCGCGCGGTCAGGTTGAGCGGCACCCGCACCGGCGGTTTCGACCGAGTGCCCTGCCCCTCGACCTGCGCGCCCACGAAGGTGAGATTGTCGATCCCCAGCCGGTCGGCGCGCAGCCGATAGGCATAGCGCGCGCTGGCCATCGCCCCGTTCAGCGTCATCGTCGCGCGCCACGGCGTTCCCGACAGGCCCGGCGACAGCGCCGAGGGCTGCGCCAGTTCCGCCCCGACCCGCAAATCGTCGAAGCGATTGTCGCCAAGGTCGACCCCGCCGCGCGCGACCAGGCTCAGTGCGCGCGATGCCAGCGTCAGCTCGCCGTCGAGTACGCGCCGGTCGAACCCGACCCGCCCGTCGATCCTGACCCCGCCGCGCGTCAACCGCGCCGCCACGCCGTCGAGGAAGGGCGACGGATCGGCGCGCCCGTCTAGCGCATAGACCCCCTCGCGCGCCTCGATGGCGAGCCGCAATGCCTGCGTATCGCCAAGATCGAGCGCCGCCTCGCCCGCCCATTTCGCCCATGTCCCGTCGCCGTCGAGGGTCAGCGACAGCGGCGCCTTCACCCCCAGCAGCGCGGGCAGCAGCCCGTCCGCAGGCGCCTGGGCTTTCAATGAAAGGTCGAACTTGTCCTCATCGGGCGCGGCGTCGAGCGCAAGCTTGACCGCATCCCCGCCCTCGACGAGCAGGTCGAGCTCGGCCATCGCGCGCCCCGCGCGAATGTCCACCGCCCCCGAAACGCGCCCGCTCCTTGCCGTCCCGGTCACCCCTTCGGCCAGCACGAGCTTCTCGATCTCGAGCTTGCCGACATGGACGTCGAAGCCCGGCAGGATCGGCTTGTCCTCCCCCGACGGCCGCGTCCTGGGCAGTCGCTCGAGCGTCACCAGCGGCGCCGACAGTTCGTCGACATGAAGCTTGTCGTAGAGCCATGCGCCCGGCGCCCATTCGAGCGTCACTTCGGGCGCGGTCAGGAACACGCCCTCGGGGTCGCTGACGACGACGTTCCTCAAGCGCATCCGGTCGTAGATCGACCCCTCGATCCGCCCGATCCGTACGCGCACGCCTCCGCCCAGGTCCATCGAGGCGATCCGGTCGGCGATGAAGCGATGCCCCGGCCCCGTATCGACCAGCACCAGCGCCCCCGCCGCGATCACCGCCAGCGCGAGCAGCAGCACGATGAACTCGTTGAGCAGCCGCCGCCCCCAGCCCTTCTTCGCGCGTTGCCGCGGCGCGGTGGGGTCGGCTTCGGCCATCAGAATGCCTGTCCGAGGCTGACCACGACCGCGATGCGGCTGTCACCCTCCTGCCGGTTGATCGGTGTGCCGATGTCGATGCGGATCGGCCCGAACGAGCTGTAGTAGCGCGCCCCGATCCCGACCCCGAACTGCCAGTCGTCGGTGCCCGGCCACACGTCGCGGCTCAGCCGCCCGCCGTCGATGAAGGGTACCACCCCGAAGTTGCCGAACCGCACCCGCGCCTCGAGCGAGAATTCGACAAGGCTGCGTCCGCCCAGCGGGTCGTTGAGCGCATCGCGCGGCCCCAGCCGCTGGTAGCCATAACCGCGCACCGACCCGCCGCCGCCCGCATAATGCCGCCGCGAGGGCGCGATATTGGCGAACTCGGCGCCCACGATCGTGCCCAGCCTCACGCGCCCCGCAATGACCGTGTTCTCGCCCACCGGATGATAGGCGCTCGCGTCGATCTGCGCCTTCAGATAGGTCTCGCGCGCGCCCGCCTCGACCGTCTCGCCGCCGAGCGAGAAGCTCGCCAGTTCGACGCTCAGTTCGGGGCTGATCCGCCCGCCGAGCCGGAATCCCTTCTGCGGGTCGAGCAGGTCGTCGGTGCCGTCATAGCGTAGCGAGGCGGGCACCGCGGCGATGAAGAAGGAGCGCTCGAACAGCAGCCCCGCCTCGTCGAACCGGTCGCGCTCCTTGGTCGCGATCAGTTCGCTCTCGAGGCTCCACGTCCACGGTTTCTGCCACAGGAAATTGGACAGGCGCTCGATCCCCGCGCCGATCCCGACATAGCGCGAGCGATAGGCGTCGCGGTCGATGCTGCCCGCGATGACCTGCGCCAGCAGCGTGCGGTCGCGCATCTTCCAGTTCGACCGGCGCAGTTCGGCCGCGACCAACTGCTCCTGCGTCCCCGCCACCCCGCGCAGCGTTACCGCGCCCTCGGGGTTGAAGAAGTTGCGATGCTGCCAACTCGCCTCGAGCCGGAAACCCTCGCCGGTCCCGTAGCCGATCTCGCCCGCGATGGTGCGATAGGGCGCTGGCGCCAGCGTCACCTCGACATCGACCGTCTCGCCGCCGTCGACCGGGACCGGGTCGACCGTCACGTCGGACACCAGCCCGGTGCGGATCAGGGCGCGGCGTAGGTCGGAAACGAGTTCGCTATCGTACCGCTGCCCCTCCTCGAAGCGCGCGATGTGACCGACATGGCGGCTCGGGAAGGGCGGCTCGCCGGTCACGCGGATCGCGCCGAAATGGCCGACCGGACCCGGCGTCACCGGCTGGACGAGGCGCGCGCTGTCGCTCTCGTGGTCGATCACCACCTGCTGCTCGCCGACTTCGGCAGTCGCATAGCCGCGCCGCCCGAGCGCCTCGACCAGCGCTTCGCGCCCCGCAATCACCTTCTCGGCGACGACCGCATCGCCTTCCTCGATCCCGTAAAGTAGTCGCAGCTCGGACGCTTCCCGGGCGCCCGCCTCGGCCAGCCCCGGCAATTCGACCGTCTCGAAGCGGTAGAGCGGCCCCGGTTCGGCCACCAGGATGACAAGCAGCCCGTCGGGACGCGCGCGCACCTCGGGCGTCACGATCGCGGCATAATAGCCTCGCGAGCGCATCAGTTCGGACAGGATTTCGGCATCGGCGCGCGCTCGCCGGTCGACCTGCGCGGCATTGGTCGCCTCGCCGTCGCCCTGCTCGAGCGTCGAGAGCGCGTCGAACGAGGGCCGCAATTCCTCCGAAAGCGCCGGGTCGAGGCCCTCGATCTCGAGCCGGTAGTGGCGCCCGCCCGTGAAATCGGCGAGCGGCGCGAACTCCTCCTCGGCGAATTCCTCCTCGAGCGCGACTTCCTCGTCCGGGGCCGGCTCGCCCGGCGCATCGGGTTCGGGCGCGACGGTCGCTTCCTCGGGCTCCTCGCCCGGCAGGTCGGGCCATTCGACGTCGATCCCGGGCAGCGGGTCGAGCGGCGCGTCGGGGTCGATCGCGATATCGTCCCATTCGGGATCGATCGGCGGCGTGTCCTGGGCATGAGCAGGCAGGGCGCCGAACAGGAGGCCGGCACCAAAAAAGACCCACGCACAGCGCGCGGTCCCGCCGAGCCATCTCGACCGCATCAATCACGAGCCTAGCCCCGAAGGGGCTTGCCCCGCCAGCCCAAAGCTTACGGCGGCGTAAGGATCATCGTTAAACGGGAACGCCTCGGCGCGTCGTCCCTAGTGGACGGTGCCCGGTGCCGCGCCCTCGGACAGCGCCACGATCAGCCGCTCGATATGGCGCCAGTGGCAGTAGCGGCGCACGTTGCCGAGCGCGCGGCTGCTCTCGGCGCGCGCGGCCGCCTCGAACCCGGCATCGTCGCCGAAGGCCTCGATCAGTTGCGACGCGTCGCTGACGGCCTCGCGGCCGGAGATGAAAGGCGTTTCCATGGGCGGCGTCTTAACCCGATGCGCCTTTCGCCATTCCCCACGGACATGCTCAACTTCGCGGTAACCATGAAAATTCCCGCCGGAATGTCAGGAAATCCGCCGCCCCGCCCACAAGACGCGCCCGACGATGTCGAGGTCGCCGCGCGGCACGTCGGGCCAGTCGGGCCAGGCCGGATTGTCCGACTGGATGGTGATGCGCCCGTCGAACGGGTGGAGCGCGAGGCGCTTGACCACCAGCGCGTCGTCGATCCTCAGCACGTAGATGCCGTCGCGCAGCCGGCCCGCCGCATCGCCATGATCGATCAGGATATCGTCTCCCTCGGCCAGCGTCGGCGCCATCGAATCCCCCTCGACGCGGATCACCGCCAGCTGGTCGGGCCGCGAGGCCGTCAGCCGCCTGAGCCAGGCCGGGTCGAACCCGAAGCGTCCGTGCGCGCGCTCGCCCGCCGCCAGCGCGCCGGGCCCCGCCGAAGCGCGCACCGGCCGCCGCGCGACGACCGCCAATCCGTCGGCCTCGAGAGCGCCGACCGCCGGCCCACCGAGCATTTCCTCGCTGACTCCGAAATAACGCGCGAGCGTGCGCCGCTCCTCCTCGCCCAGCCGCTTGGGGCTGCCGCGATGGATGAACTGGTGGATATAGGCCGAGTTCTTCCCGATCAGCCGCGACAGGCCGGCATAGTCGGCCCCCCGTTCGCGGCAGAGCCGCTCGATCAGCTGTGCAGGCGATTCCGTCATGGCCTCTCCATAGTCTAGGAAATATCCTAGACAAGTAGGAAACGAATTGGAAGACAATGGGATGCCGAGTCGCTCCAGAGTGGGGACTTACACCAGTGCATCTACTACGTGACGTCGAGAATTATCTCAGGAACAGCAATATCGCCGCGGCGCGCTTCGGGCGCGACGCGACGGGGGATCCGCGCTTCGTCTTCGACCTTCGCAGGGGCCGCGAACCGCGCCCGGCGACCGAGAGGCGCGTGCGCTCTTACTTGGAGACGGTGCAATGATGAAGCTTGCCCTCTCGCCCGCCGCCACCAGTCTGATGCGCGGCCTGCTCGCACGCACCGGGGTCGCCGCCGATAGGATCATTCTCATCGAGGCGCGTTCGACCGATTGGCAATCGCTCACCTTCATCGGCGAGCGACACGAGATCAGCCTCCGAATTCCTCCGCCCGACGCGCAGGTCGTGGCGCGCGCCCTGACCGAGGGCCTGGAAGAAGCGGAATTCGCGATTCCCGGGCAGATCCTCGCCGACATCGCGCTCGCCGAACCGCCGATCGCGCTCGCCGACGGTTCGTTGGGACTGATGATCGAGGCGCTGACGATCCGCGAGGAACCGGCCTAGCGCAGCGAAGCGCGCACCTCGTGGAGCGCGGCGCGCAGCGCGTCCGCCGCATCGGGCACCGGGTGGAGGGCCGGTTCGCCCGGCGCGGCCGGCTCGCGAGCCTGTGCCGCGAGATGCCGGTCGATGCGCGCCTTCAATTCGCCCGCGGTCGGGATCGGTGCGCCGCGCCCGTCGCCGAACAGCGCGACCACGCGCGAACCCGGGTCGAGCGCGCCGACGAGATCGTCGAGAAGCAGCGCTTCGCACTCGCCGGCGGCAACAGGCGCCGCTTCCTCGACCAGGAGCAATTCATCCGCGTCGCGCTCGAACGGCAGCGGCGGCAGCGCGAAGTCCGGAAGGTCGGGCTCCTCGCCCCCGACCCGAGCCATGGCCGAAAATACCAGCGCGAACGCCGCGAGCGCCCCGGCTGCGCGCCACGCGGCGGCCAGCCCCGGCGAAAACGCCTCGAGTGCGGTGCCGACCGCGATCCCCGCGACGGCGGCCGCACCCACGTCGACCCAGCGGTCGAATCGTCCCTGAACCCGTTCCATGCGCGCCAGCCTACGTCCGCGCCGGTTGAATTTCCGTTAGCCCGCGAGCGCGCGCCCGATCGCTGCGCAGAAATCGGGCACGTCATCGGGATTGCGGCTGGTGATGAGGTGCCCGTCGACGCACGCCGCCTCGTCGACCACGTTCGCGCCCGCATTCCTCATGTCGGTGCGGATCGAGGGCCAGCTCGTCGCTTTCCTGCCCCTGAGCACGTCCGCCTCGACCAACATCCACGGACCGTGACAGATCGCCGCCACCGGCTTTTTCGCCTCGTCGAAATCGCGCACCAATTGCACCGCCGTCTCGTTGGTGCGCAAATGATCGGGATTGATGACCCCGCCCGGCAGCACCAGCGCGTCATAATCGCCCGCATCGACCTCCTCGATCCGGACATCCGGCTGCACCTTGATGGTCGGGTCGTCCATCACCCGCGCCTGGATCGGTTCGAGCGTTGGCGACGCGATCACCACCCTCGCACCCGCCTGCGACAGCCGTTCTCGAGGCCCCGTCAGCTCGACCTCCTCGAACCCGTCGCTCGCCATGATCAGCACCGTCTTGCCGCTCAGATCGTCCATCATCCACCTTTCCGTCGTCTAGCCGACTTTGGAACCGAACGCCCCCGCGGCTCTTTCTGCTCCGACATGACCGCCGACCTGCGCCTCTCCAGCGACGAAGAACCGGGCTATTCCCGCCGCCGCTTCGGCAAGGGCTTCGCCTATTACGACGCGGGCGGCCACAAGGTCGAGAACGATACGCTCAAGGCCCGCCTCGACGCGCTCGCCGTCCCGCCCGCCTACCGCAACGTGTGGTACTGCCGCGACGAGAAGGGCCATATCCAGGCCACCGGCTATGACGACAAGGGCCGCAAGCAATATCGCTATCACGACGAATATCGCCTCCACGCCGAGGCGGACAAGTTCGAGGGTCTGCCCAAGTTCGGCCGCGCGCTGCCGCGCATCCGCAAGCAGGTCGCGCGCGATCTTCGCCGCCGCTCGCTCGCCCGCGAGACCGTGCTCGCCGCGGTCGTGCGGCTGATGGACACGGCGCACCTTCGCATCGGCAACGACCAGTATAGCCGCACCAACAAGAGCTTCGGCGCGACGACCTTGCGCAACCGCCATGTCGAGCGGCTGAAGACCCGCCTCAAGGTCAGCTTCCGCGCCAAGCATGGGGTCGAGCGTGAGGTGACCATCACCGAACCTGCCCTCGTGCGCATCATCGGCGAGGCGCACGAGCTGCCGGGCCAGCAATTGTTCCAGTATGTCGACGAGGACGGCGCCGTGCGCCGCATCGGCTCGGCCGACGTCAACGCCTATCTGCGCGAGATCTCGGGCACCGACTTCACCGCCAAAAACTTCCGCACCTGGGGTGCCTCGCGCCTCGCCATGGCGATCATCGCCGACCATCACCGCCGCCGCGAGCCGCTCACGCTGAAAATGCTGCTCGAACCCGTCGCCGACGCACTCGGCAACACGCCCGCGGTGACCCGTTCCTCCTACATCCACCCCGAGTTGATCGAGGCGGTCAAGGCGAACCCCGACGCACCGCTCGGTACGATGCGCCTCACCCGCCGCCCGCGCGCCCGCTTGTCGCGCGCCGAAACCCAGCTGCTCGCCTTCCTCGAACATCGCCCCGGCACGGGGCGCCGCCGCCTGCTCAAGCTCCTGCGCGGCGAGAGCTGAACCCGCGCGGGCGGTTGAACTTCCTGCCCGTCCCCGCCACACAGGCCTTCATGGAAACCGCCAGCACCCTCGCCAACGACGCCGCCGATCAGATCGGCTCCGACGCCTTGAAGGTCGAAGAGACCGTCGAGCGGTTCGAACAGCCGGTCGAGCAGACGCTCGGCTGGATCGCGACCAACTGGGAAGGCCTCGTCATCGGCGGGCTGGTCGCGACCGGCATCGTCGGGCTGATGCTGATCCTGCGCACGCTCGGCCGCCGTTTCCTCGACCGCGACCGCGACCGCACCAGCTGGAAGGGCATCATCGCCAGCGTGTTCGCGCGCACGACGCTCCTGTTCATGATCGTCGCGGCAAGCGACATCGTCGTCAGCCATACCCAGATCCCCGCGCCGATCGCGCGGATGGTCGACGTCGCCTTCATCATCGTGTCCGCGCTGCAGGGTGCGATCTGGGCGCGCGAGCTGATCCTCGGCGTGATCACCTCCAAGGTGGTCGAGGAGGACGACCGCGAGAGCACGCTCGCCAACGCCCTCTCGCTGATCCGCGTGCTGGTCAGCGTCGCCGCCTTCGCTATCGCGATCCTCATCATTCTCGACAATCTGGGGGTCGACGTCGGCCCGCTGATCGCCGGCTTCGGGATCGGCGGCATCGCCATCGGTCTTGCCGCGCAGGGCATTTTCTCCGACCTCTTCGCCGCGCTCGCGATCGTCTTCGACCGCCCGTTCCGGAAGGGCGACACGATCAGCTATGGCGGCGTGGGCGGCACCATCGGCACGGTCGAGAAGATCGGCATGAAGACTACCCGCATCCGCGCGGTGACCGGCGAGCAGGTCATCATGAACAACACCAAGCTGCTCGACCAGGAAGTCTCCAACATCGCCGAGGCGCAGCGCCGTCGCCGCACCATCCCCTTCGGCGTCATCTACCAGACCGCGCCCGCCAAGCTGAAGCGGATGCGCGCCCTGTGCGAAGAGGCGCTCTCGCACCATGACGAGATCGAGATCGTGCGCTGCGTGTGCACCGGCTTCGGCGACAGTTCGATCGATTTCGAGCTGGTCTACGAACATGAAAGCCAGGACTTCAACGAGATCCTCGGCGTGCAGTCGCTCATCCACATCGCGCTGGTCGAGATCTTCGCGCGCGAAGGCATCGAGTTCGCCTACCCCACGCAGACCACTTTCACCTCGGCGCCCGACGGGACGATGATCATGCCCTACCCAGCCGCGATGCCGGTGGTCGCCGTGGCGAAAGGCGACGAGCCCGCCGCCGCCCCGTCGCGCACCGTGCGACAGGCGGCTGCCCGGCCCGAGAGCGACTGACGGATAGGTTCGAATTCGCAACGGGCTTGCCTTTACGTAAACGGAAAGCGTAAGAGAACCCCATGCCCGTCACCTCCCTCGACGCGATCCGTGCTGCCGTCGGCACCGACATCGGCGTGTCCGACTGGATCGAGGTGACACAGGACCGCATCGACGCCTTTGCCGACGCGACCGAGGACCGCCAGTTCATCCACGTCGATCCCGCCGCCGCCGCGCAGACCCCGTTCGGAGGCACGATCGCGCACGGTTTCCTGTCCCTGTCGCTCCTCTCGCGCATGGCCGTGGACGTCATGCTCGTGCCCGACACCACGAAAATGGCCGTCAATTACGGGCTCGACCGCGTCCGCTTCCTCGCCCCCGTTCGCGCGGGGAAACGAGTCCGCGGCCGCTTCGTTCTGGAAGAGGTGAGCGACAAGGCGCCGGGGCAGCTGCTCCTGCGCCACCGCGTCACCGTCGAGATCGAGGGCGAAGACAAACCCGCATTGCTGGCCGACTGGCTCGGCCTGATCATCACCTAGAAGGATCCATCCCTATGTCCCGTGACGCCGTCATCGTTTCCACCGCCCGCACGCCCATCGGCCGCGCCTACAAGGGCGCCTTCAACATGACCCACGGCGCGACGCTGGGCAGCTACTCCCTCGCCCCCGCTATCGAGCGCGCGGGGATCGAGGCGGGCGAGATCGACGACGTCGTATGGGGCGCGGTGCTCACGCAGGGCACCCAGTTCGGCAATATCGGCCGCCAGGTCGCGCTGCGCGCCGGCTGCCCGGTCACCGTCGCGGGCATGACCATCGACCGCCAGTGTTCCTCGGGCCTGATGGCGATCGCGACCGCGGCCAAGCAGGTCATCGACGACCGCATGGGAATCGTCGCTGCGGGCGGGCAGGATTCGATCTCGATGGTCCAGACCCCCGAGATGCGCGTCGCGATGGACCCCGAACTCGTAAAGATGCACCCCGCGACCTACATGCCGATGCTCCAGACCGCCGAGACGGTCGCCCAGCGTTACGGCATCAGCCGCGAAGCGATGGACGAATATGCCCTCAAATCGCAGCAGCGCACCGCCGCCGCGCAGGACGCCGGCCGCTTCGACGACGAGATCGTCCCGGTCACCGTCACGATGGGCGTCAAGGATCGCGAGACGGGCGCGGTCTCGACCAAGGAGATCACCGTCTCGAAGGACGAGGGCAACCGCCCCGACACTACGCTCGAAGGCCTCTCTTCGCTCCAGCCGGTGCTCGGCCCCGGCACGACCATCACCGCGGGCAACGCCTCGCAGCTGTCCGACGGCTCGTCGGCCTGCATCGTCATGGAAGCGGGCGAAGCGGCGAGGCGCGGGCTCGCCCCGCTCGGCCGCTACGTCGGCATGGCGGTCGCGGGCACCGAGCCCGACGAGATGGGCATCGGCCCGGTCCCCGCGGTCAACCGCCTGCTCGAGCGGTTCGACCTCAAGGTCTCGGACATCGGCCTGTGGGAGCTCAACGAGGCCTTCGCGGTCCAGGTGCTCTACAGCCAGCAGCAGCTCGGCATTCCCGACGAGCTGATGAACGTCGACGGCGGCTCGATCTCGATCGGCCACCCCTACGGCATGAGCGGCGCGCGCATGACCGGCCACGCGCTGATCGAAGGCAAGCGCCGCGGCGCCAAATATGTCGTCGTCACCATGTGTGTCGGCGGCGGCATGGGCGCTGCCGGCCTGTTCGAGGTGCTTTAAGCGCCGAGAGCAAGGCAGGCGGAGCGCAGCGGGCGCGCCTTGGTCGAGAGACGCGTGCCCCTGCGCACGGCCTGCGCGTAGCGACAGGTCCGACGGGGGCAGGCCGCCCTGCCCCCGCACACACGCCCTCAACCGAAACCTTAATCCGCGGCGACGGTCACTTCCGGCTCGCCCTTCGAGCGCAGCGAGAATAGGCCAGGCCCGTTGGCGACGATCATCGCCATGCCGCCCGCGATGGCGAGATTCTTCCAGAAGTGCGCCATCTGCCCGTAATATTCGGGCCCTGCGAGTTCCATCGCCGGCATCAGGTGGAAGACGATCCCGGACAGGAGGCTGAACGCGGCGAGCACCATCGCGGCGATGCGCGCGTGCCAGCCCAGCGCCACCATCAGTCCGCCACCGATCTCGGTTGCCAGCACGAGGGGTAATAGCAGCCCCGGCACGCCCTGCGATTCCATGTAGGCGACGGTTTCCTGGTAGGCACCGACCTTCTGGAAGCCCGCGACGATGAAAACGAGGCTGAGAAGCAGCCGCGCGATCGGCGAAAGATAGTCTCTGGTACTGTTCATCCTCTCCGTCCTTCCCTGTGTGACCGGGGGATGAAACAAGCTTTTACGCCAAATGTCGGTTTCCCGCCATAGGCTCGCGCGCCGCTTTCGCTTTCCTTCGTGCCCGCTTCCTGCCAGCGTCGTGCTCATGGACGCCTTCGAACTCGTCGCGCTGGCCGCCTCGACCAGCCTGCTCGCCGGCTGGCGGCTCTACCTCGTCACCTTCATTACCGGGCTCGGCATGAAATTCGGCTGGGTCCCGCTCCCCGACAACATGCAGGCGCTCGACGTGCTGGCCAACAACTGGGTGTTGGCGATCGCGGGCGTTGGCACGTTCCTCGAATTCTTCGCCGACAAGATCGCGTGGGTCGATAGCGTCTGGGACAGCATCCACGGCTTCATCCGGCCGCTCGGCGGCGCGCTTCTCGCGATGGCGATCGTCGATGCAGGCGATCCGGCCTTCCAGATCGCGGCTTTCCTGCTGGGCGGCGGTGCGGCCTTTGCCGCCCACGTGGGCAAGGCGAGCGCGCGCGCGGCGGTCAACATGAGCCCCGAGCCGGTCAGCAACATGGTCGTGAGCACGGGCGAGGATATCGCCACCGGGGGCCTACTGGCGCTGGCCATCCTCAACCCCATCGCGGCGGCGCTGGTCGCGGCGGCGATGGTTGCGCTGACCTTGTGGCTGATCTTTGCGGCGCGGCGGGCGATCCGCAAGCTGCTCGGCCTGTCGACGCGCCCCGCCGACGGATCCGACTGAAGCGCTGCGAACCTCCGAGACCGCCGCAAGCGCGCCCGCGTTGGCGCGCGTCGGCCGGAAGAGCGCGGTAGTGGCTTTGCCTGAGGCCTAGTCGCCGCGTCCCTGCGGATAGGTGACGGTGTTCGCATCGCCGGGGGGACGCAACAGCGCGCCTTCACCATTGTTGCCGCGCACGGCGTCGTTATAGCCCTCGAGCGCATTCTGCTCGGACCGTTGGCGCCGGTTGGTGTTGGCGACGTCCTCGTCGGCGCGTGCCCATACGATCGGGTCGCTCAGCACCGCCGAGCGCACCGGCGCGCCGCCGCCATCGGTGGCGGGGGCGAACTGCGCCTCGCTGCGGATCACACCGCACGCCTGTACCAGCGCAACCGGATCGCCCTCGTGCTCGGTGAGCGTGCAGTCGATGATGGCGCCTTGCTCGTCGAGCAGCAGAAGCGCGCGGAAACGGCTCGGCGTCGTCGGATCGGCCGCGACCGAAGCGTAGTCGAACGCGCCGAAGACGTCGGCGCCGCCCTCGCGCGCACCCGGCAGCTCGGGCAAATCGGCCCAGGTGGGGTCATACGCGCGCTGCAGCATGAGCCGGCAGCGGTCGAGCGCGGGAACGAGGAACTGCATATTGGTGAGCGCCAGCGACACCGTCCGCTCGCCCAGCGTCAGCGTCAACGTGTCGGCATCGAACAGCATCGAGCTGTCGCTCGCCATCCAGGTCGACACCAGCCGGTTGGCCTCGGCATGCGCGAACCGCGTGGCGGGCGCGGCGTCGCTCCCCGTTTCGGTCCCGACCTGCCCGATCGCGGTCAGTTCGGGCGCGCTGGCCCCATCCTCGACGAGCGAGATGTCGAGACCCGGACCGATCCCGTAGGCCTTGATCGCAAGATGCACCGGACCGTAGTCGCGCAGCGCGAGGCACTGCACCCCATCGAACCCCTGCGCCCACTTGGTGGTCGGCTGGAGCGGAGAAGCCGGCTGGGCGGTGACGGGCTGCACCAGCGCGGCCATCGCGAAAGCGGCGATCAAGGTATGCATGGCATCATCTCCTTCGATGCCGATCAAAGCACCGATGGCCTGCGACCTCAATCGTGCTTGGCGACGAATTCCTCGACCACCGGAGCGATCGTGTCGCGCCACTTGCCACCGTGGAAGATGCCGTAATGGCCCACGCCCTCGGCCATGAAATAGCGCTTCTTCTTCTCGGGCAGGTCGCTCGCCAGGTGGAGCGCCGCCTTGGTCTGGCCGAGCCCCGAAATATCGTCGCGCTCGCCCTCGATGGCGAGCAGGGCCGTATCCGTGATCCCGGCCAGGTCGACCAGCTTGCCGCGGTGCATGAACTCGTTCCTCGGCAGCAGGTGCCGCTGGAACACGACGTCGACCGTCTGCAGGTAGAATTCGGCCGTCATGTCGGCCACCGCGCGATATTCGTCGTAGAATTCGCGGGTCTTGTCCGCGCTTTCCTCATCGCCCTCGATGAGATGCTTGAACATCTCCCAGTGGCTCATCAGATGGCTGCCCAGATTCATGGTCATGAAGCCAGCCAGCTGGAGGAAGCCCGGATAGACCTTCCGCCCCGCGCCCTTGTAGAAATAGGGCACGGTGGCGATCACGTTCTGCTGGAACCAGGCGTGCGGTCGCTGGGTGGCGAGGAGGTTCACCGCGGTCGGCGCCTCGCGCGTATCGATCGGCCCGCCCATCATCGTCAGCGTGGCCGGCCGCGCCGGATTCTTCGCCCCGCCCATGATCGCGGTCGCCGCGAACGCAGGCACCGAGGGCTGGCACACCGCCAGCATGTGCGGGCGCACGCCGTGCTTCTCGTGGATCGTCTCGAGGAAATCGATCAGGTAATCGACATAGTCGTCGAGGTCGAAACTGCCCTCGGACAGCGACACCGTCTTCGCGTCCGCCCAGTCGGTGATGTAGACGTCGTGGGCCGGCAGCATCCGCTCGACCGTGCCCTTGAGCAGCGTCGCGAAATGACCCGACATCGGCGCGACGATCAGCATCGGCGGCTGCGAAACCTCGGCGTCCTTCCTGAAATGCAGCAAATTCCCGAACGGGCGGTAGGTCACGACATCCTCGTCGACCGCAACGGTTTCGCCCTCGACCTCCGTCTCGTTAATCTCGAAGTCGGGCTTGCCGCGCGTTGCGGTGGCGTGCGCGAACACGTCGAGTCCCGCGGCCACGACCGGCCCCATCGAATGGTAGGCGAAGGGATTGGCGGGGTTGGCGATCCAGCCCGCGCCGAGGCCGGCCATGCGGCTGGCACCCGCCAGCAGCGAGCGCTGCACCTCATAGGCGTCGTAAAGCATGCTGTTCCTTGGGAGATTTCATGATGTTGCAACCAGCTTGGGCGCGATTGGCTCCCCCGGCAACCCCCATGTTGCGATGCAGCGACCGCAACGCGGCAATTGAGGCCTGCGCGACACACTGCTAGGCGGCTTGGCGATGGCCACAGAAGCTCCCCCGAAAAAATCGCTCTCCAACCTGAAGATGGTGTGGGACCGCGTACTGCGTTACCCCGGTCATCTCGTCATGGCGGGCATCGCGCTGCTGCTCGCCGCGGGCGCCACGTCGGGCATTCCCTACGCCTTCAAGCTGATCATCGATCGTGGCTTCACCAATGACGGCGATATCGCGCGCTGGTTCCAGTATCTGCTCATCCTCGTCCTCGTCATGGCGGTCGCCACCGCGACGCGCTTCTACTTCGTGTCCTGGCTCGGCGAGCGGGTCGTCGCCGACATCCGCCGCGACGTCCACGCCAACCTGTTGAAGCTCTCGCCCGCCTATTTCGAGGAAAACCGCCCCGCCGAGATCACCAGCCGCATCACCGTCGACACGACCGTGATCGAACAGGTCGTCGGCACCACCATCTCGGTCGCGCTCAGGAACCTCATCATGGGCCTCGTGTGCACCGCGATCATGTTCACGCTGTCGCCCAAGCTTGCCGGTATGCTGCTCCTTGGCATTCCCGTCGTCATCGTCCCGCTTACCATCCTCGGGCGCAAGGTGCGCGCGGTCTCGGTCTCGAGCCAGGACCGCATCGCCGACGTCGGCACGCTCACCAGCGAGGTGCTCGGCGCGATGAAGATCGTCCAGGCGTTCGGCCAGCAGGAGCGCGAGAGCGAGCGCTTCTCCTCGGCCACCGAGACCGTCTTCGCGGTCGCCAAGAGGCGCATCTTCCTGCGCGCTCTTTTGACCTTCATCGTCATCGCCCTCCTGATGAGCGCGATCACGCTGATCATCTGGCAGGGCGCCACCGACGTCGCCGCGGGCCGCATGAGCGGCGGCACCATTGCCGCCTTCGTCCTCTACGGCGGGCTCGTCGCGGGCGCGTTCGGCGCGTTGAGCGAAGTCTATGGCGACCTGTTGCGCGCCGCGGGTGCCTCGCAGCGCCTCGATGAACTGATGCAGGTCCAGCCGGTCATCACCGCGCCTGCCGATCCGGTCGAGCTCCCCTCCCCGCCCGAGGGACGCCTGACCTTCGAGAACGTCACTTTCCGCTATCCCACCCGCCCCGACACCGAGGCGCTGGCGGACTTCGATCTCGACATCCGCCCCGACGAGCTGGTCGCGATCGTCGGCCCCTCGGGCGCGGGCAAGACCACCCTTTTCCAGCTCGCCCAGCGCTTCTACGATCCGCAGGACGGGCGCATCCTGATCGACGGCGTCGACCTCAAGGACACCGATCCGCAGGCGCTGCGCCGCCGCATCGCGATGGTACCGCAGGAAGTGATGATCTTCGCCGCCAGCGCGCGCGACAACCTGCGCTACGGCCGCTGGGACGCCAGCGACGAAGACATCTGGGAAGCCGCCGCGCTCGCCAACGCGACCCAGTTCCTCAAGAGTCTACCCGAGGGCCTCGACACCTATCTCGGCGAAGGCGGCGCGCGTCTCTCGGGCGGGCAGCGCCAGCGCATCGCCATCGCCCGTGCGCTGCTGCGCAAGGACGCCCCCCTCCTCCTCCTCGACGAGGCTACCAGCGCGCTCGACGCCGAAAGCGAGGCCAAGGTCCAGGCTGCGCTCGACAACCTCATGGGCAAGCGCACCACGCTCGTCATCGCCCACCGCCTCGCCACCGTGCGCGCGGCCGACCGCATCGTCGTGATGGACGAAGGCCGCATCGTCGAGCAGGGCACCCACGACGAGCTCGTCGCCAAGGACGGCCTCTACGCCCGCCTCGCCCGCCTCCAGTTCGACTAGCTCAGCACCAGCGTTACTGCGACCGCCAGCAGCAGCCACTGCAGAAGCAGCACGAACGCATGCCCCATGGCGCGCAGACGCGTCGTTTCCAGCCGCCGGTGGAACCAGCGCGTCTCCACGAAGCCGACCCACAGCGCCGAAACCAGCAGCCCACCGAACAGGATCGCGGCGCCCAGTGCGGGCTTGGTCGTGATCAGGTCGTGCGCGGCGAAATAGGTGGCGTTGACCAGCACCGCGTAGCCTGCGGCCGGATAGCATTGGGCGTAAAAGGGCGCCTGCAGCGCGGACTTGGTCATCCGGATCCCGCGCACCTTGAGTTCGCGGGCTGCGGCGAGCAGCGGGAGCGCGCCGAACAGGACGATGCGCACCGCAAGCAGGTTGGTGTCGTTGCTCATCAACTCCTTGATCGCTTCGTTCTGATAGCTTTCCACGGCGTCGATCCCGATCCCGATCTCGATCCCGTGAATCACCGCCAGCGTGAGCGCGAGAAACAGCGGTGGGCCGATCCGGTCGCCCCATGCCGGATCGGGGTCCTCGTCCATCCTTTTCTCGGTATCGAGCATGAGTCCGAACGGCGTCAGCAGTGTGCGGATCAGGGTGCGCGGGTAGAAATAGAGCCAGCTCAAAATCTCGAATACGAGCTCGTCGAGCGACTTGATCAGCTTGTAGAAGTCCACCTCACGCCCCTCCAACCGACAGGCTAGCAGTCTTCCGACATTAGCGGGCGAGTGCAAGCGTACGGCTCGGCGCCCGTGTAACCTTTTGCCGCCGATTGGCGTATCAAGGGGCATGACCGACCCGCTTTTCGACCGCCGCGCCCTGCTGGGCCTTGCCGGGGTTTCGCTCGCCGCGCTGTCGCTCGGCACGACCCGAGGGTATGCCAACCCCCACGCCAAAGGCCGCTTCAAGGTCATGAAATCGGACGCTGCATGGCAGCGCCAGCTTGGCCCCAAGGCCTACCGCATTCTCAGGAAAGCGGGCACCGAGCCGCCCTTCTCGCATCCCTACAACCGCCTCAAGGCGACCGGCACCTACCACTGCGCGGGCTGCGACGCGCCGCTCTTCTCGAGCCGCACCAAATATGACAGCCGCACCGGCTGGCCGGCCTTCTGGGCCGCGCTGGACGGGCGCGTCGCCTACAGCCGCGACAGCAGCTACCTGATGGTCCGCACCGAGGAACATTGCGCACGCTGCGGCGGTCATCTCGGCCACGTCTTCGACGACGGCCCCAGGCCGACCGGCAAGCGCCACTGCATCAACGGCCTCGCGCTGAACTTCAAACCGGCATGATCCTGTTCGTTCTGCTCGCCTTCCTCGGCGGCATCCTCACCATCCTCTCGCCCTGCATCCTGCCGGTGCTCCCGTTCGTCTTCGCGCGCGCCGAAAAGAGTTTCGCGCGCCACGGTCTGCCGATGCTCGCCGGGATGGCGCTGACCTTCGCCGCGGTCGCCACCCTCACCGCCTTTGCGGGCGAATGGGCGGTGTCGGCCAACGCGGCCGCGCGCAACGTCGCGCTCGCCGTCATGGCCGTGTTCGCGCTGATGCTGCTCCTGCCCGCGCTGGCCGATCGGGTCATGGCGCCTGTCGCGGGTCTCGGCGACCGCCTGTCGCAAGGCGCCGATGACGGCTCGCCCTTCGGCTCGGCCCTGCTCGGCGTCGCCACCGGCCTTCTCTGGGCACCGTGTGCAGGCCCCATTCTCGGCCTCATCCTCACCGGGGCCGCGCTGTCGGGGGCGAGCGGCGAGACCGCATTGCTCCTCTTCGCCTACGCCGCGGGCGCCGCGACCAGCCTCGCCGCCGCGCTGCTCGTCGGCGGCAGATTGTTCGCGCGCATGAAGGCCTCGATCGGCGCGGGCCAGCGCGTGCGCCAGGTCCTCGGCCTTCTCATCCTCGTCGCGGTCGGCGCGATCGCGCTGGGGCTCGACACGCGCGTCCTCGCGCGCCTTTCGGCCGGCCCCACCAACGCCATCGAGCAGCGTCTCGCAGGCGTGCTCGGCATGGAGGAACGCGACCTCACCACCGCGCTCAGCGACGCCCCGCTGCCCGACGAAGGCCCCTTCCCGGGTCTTGCGGGCGCGACCGGCTGGCTGAACGGCGAACCGCTCGCCGCCGCCGACCTTCAGGGCAAGGTCGTGCTCGTCGATTTCTGGACCTACAGCTGCATCAACTGCATCCGCTCGGTCCCGCACGTCGAGGCTTGGCACCGCCGTTACGCGAAGGACGGGCTCGTCGTGGTCGGCGTCCACACCCCCGAATTCGCGTTCGAGCGCGAGCCCGTAAACGTCGCCAGGGCCATCGCCGACCAGCGCCTGACCTACCGGACCGCGATCGACAATGACTGGGCGATCTGGCGCGCCTTCGACAACCGCTTCTGGCCCGCCCATTACCTGCGCGGCGCCGACGGCCGCCTACGCTACCACCATTTCGGCGAGGGCGGCGTGCGCGAGACCGAAGCCGCCATCCGCAAGCTGCTGGCCGAAGCCGGCGCCGACCTCTCCTCCGACTGGGCCGAGGTCGACGCGAAGGGCCGCGCTGCGGCCGCGAACTTCGCCGACGTCGACACGCGCGAGACCTATCTGGGCTACGCCCGCGCGGACAATTTCGCCTCGCCCGGCGGCTTCGCGCGCGGCGCCCCGCGCACCTACCGTCTTCCCGACCGGCTGGGCCGCAACCAGTGGGCGCTCGACAAGCGCTGGTGGGTCGAAGAGCAACGCGCGCGCAGCCTCGATCCGGGCGCCGCGCTCACCATCGATTTTGCCGCGCGCGATCTCCACCTCGTCCTTGGCAGTGCGGACGGCCGGCCCCGCCGCTTCCGCATCCTCCTCGACGGCAAGGTGCCGGGCGATGATGCGGGTCTCGATGTCGACGCGATGGGCCGCGGCGTGATCGAGGGCGAGCGCCTCTACCAGCTCGTGCGCCAGAAGGACGGCGCCCAGCGCCGCCGCTTCACCATCGTGTTCGACGACCCTGGCGCCGCCGCCTACGCCTTCACGTTCGGGTGATCAGGCGACCAGCCTGACAGTCTCGCCGAATTCGTGATCGAGCCGCTGGCGCTCGGTGCGGCGGCGCTGCTCGGCGAGCTTTTGCTGCAAATCGAAGAAGTGCCGCGCCGGGTTGGCAGCGAAATCCTTGGGCATCGCCTTGTGGAAGATCACCGCGCGTTCCGCCTTGGCCCAGCCCTTTGCCGCCCCGCGCGACAACGCCTCGAGCAGCATCGCCTCGATCGCTCCCGCGCCTGCAGGCGCCTCGAGCTTGACCGACCGCCAGCCTAATCCGGAAAACCCGACCCACTCGGACTTCGTCGCCGCGTCGCCGCGCTTTTCCGCAAGCGCGGGCGCGAGCCGCCGCGAGGCTGCCCAGCAGGCGATCGCCCCGTTGGCGCGCACCACCGAGCCCGGATCGACCACGCGGTGGATCCGCTCGAGCGCCTCGCGCAGCGTTCCGTCGAGCCGCCGCTCGGCTTCGCCCTCGAGCGCCTTCATCGCGGTCATCCGGTAGCCCGCGAGTAGGCTCGCGCACAGTTTCGCGTCGCCCTCTTCCCAGCCCCGGGCCAGCTTCGATTTCGGCGCCCACAGCGCGAGCTGCGCCAGTACCAGTGCGAGCGGGAAACGTCCCTGACTGTGCTGGTAGAGGTGGAAATAGGTCGCCACGCGGCGCAGCCGGTCGCCCGGCGCCCCGGCAAGATCGCGTGCGTCGTTGGCGACTTCGTCGGCAAGTCCGGCCTGGTAGGAGGCGATGAGGTCCATCCATCCTCGCTAGGGCGCGAGAGGTAGCCGGAAGGTTAAAGTGCGCGCCACCGCAACGATTTTTTCGCCAGAAATTGCAGGACCTTAACGCGGATCAAGCTGAGCCGCGCAACTCCAACGAAAAAGGGCGACCCGTCGCCGGGCCGCCCTGTTTCGTACGGTTCCTGGTCCGATCAGAATTCGGCGTAGGCCTCGTTTCCGACGAACCCCATCTTCTCCACGCTCGCGCGCTTGGTGATGGCGAGCACTTCGTCGACCAGCACGTAGCGGGCGTTCGGCTCGGGCTGCAGGTGCAGCTCGGGGGTCGGGTTCATCTGCTGCGAGATGTCGAGGAACTGGCGCAGCTGGACCTGGCTGACCGGCGCGCCGTTCCACAGGATCTCGCCACCCGCCGTGATGACGACCTTGTTCTTGACCGGGTCGACCGGCGGCGGGGTGGTCGAATCCGCGTCCTGGGGAAGGTCGAGCTTCACCGCATGGGACTGGATCGGAATGGTAATGATGAACATGATGAGGAGAACCAACATGACGTCGATGAGCGGCGTCGTGTTGATGTCCATCATCGGTTCGCCTTCTTCGCTAAGGGTAGCGGCAGCCATTGCTGTAGTTCCTTTCGCTTAGAGGCGCTCGACGGCGGTACCCGCCGGCGGTTCGGAGATGAAGCCGACACGGGCGAAGCCCGCGCGCTGCATCGTGAAGATCGCGCCACCGATGCACTTGTAGGGCGTGTCGACGTCGCCGCGGATATGCGCTTCGGGCATATTCTCTTCGGTGATGTTCTCGACGCCGCCGGCCTTTTCGATCGTGTCCTCGAGCTTGGCGACCGCCGCGTCGAGCAGCTCTTCGCTGTTCATCGGCGTGAGGTCCCAATAGACTTCGCAGGTCCCGCCGGGTCCGCCACGGACCGACAGGTTGACGTTCTCGGGCTTGGTTTCGGTCGGTTCGAAGACGACCTCGGGCAACTTGACCGGGACCGTTTCGAGCACGATCGGGATGGCGATCAGGAAGATGATCAGGAGAACCAACATGACGTCCACGAGAGGCGTCGTGTTGATGTCGGACATCGGGATGTCCTCGCCCGACTGCTCCATGCCAACGTTCATACCCATAGGGCGGTCTTCCTTCGTTTATCGTTGCGGCTAGGGGTGGATCCGGGCCGGCCTCTCGGGCCGGCCCGGTGTGAACCCGTTAGCTGCGGGCAGCCGGCTTGACCGGGGCGCCACCGGTGGTGGTGCCGGGCTTCGGCGCGGCGGCAGGAGCGGCCATGACCGGCTTCACCGTGCCGTTCGACATGATGTAGCCGTGGATGTCGTTGGTGAAGGCCGAAAGGTCTTCCATGATCGACTTGTTGCGACGGATCAGCCAGTTGTAGGCGAGCACCGCCGGCACCGCGACGACGAGGCCGAGCGCGGTCATGATCAGCGCTTCGCCGACCGGGCCGGCGACGGTCGAGATCGACGCCTGACCGGCCGCACCGATCTTCACCAGCGCGCGGTAGATGCCGACGACGGTACCGAACAGGCCGATGAACGGCGCGGTCGAACCGACGGTCGCGAGGAAGGCGAGGCCTTCGCCCAGGCGGTTGCCGATCGAGTTCTTCGAACGCTCGAGCGAACCGTGCATCCAGTCATGCTGGTCGACCGGGTTGGTCAGCTTGCCATGCTGTTCGTCGGCGAGGATCGCGTCCTCGACGATCGCGCGGTAGGCGCTCTTCTTCTCGAGCTTGTTGGCGGCTTCCTTGAGGTTGGCCGACGCCCAGAAGTTGGCGCGCACCTTGTTCGACTGATTGATGATCTTCTGCTGCTGCAGGAGCTTGGTGAACAGGATGTAGAACGAGAAGATCGACATGCCGACCAGGATCGCGAAGGTCGCGATCGTGATGATGCCGCCTTCCTTGAGCGCGGCGACGATACCGTAGGGATTCTCGCCCGCGGCCGGGGCAGCTGCCAGGATGAAATTGAGCATGGGTTCGTTTCCTAGATAGTGAGACGGGAAAATATGTTTTGAAGCTTATCTGTCGGGCAGGACCCAGCGGATCGAGCTCGTCACCGTATCGGTCACCTGCTTGCCGGTGCTGTCGGTGGCCGGGGTGAACCGGGCGCGACGCTCCATGATGCTGCAGGTGGTCTGGTCGAGAGTCGACGAGCCACTGGAGCCGACGATCTCGCACTTGCTGACGCGTCCGTTCGCCCCGACCGTCAGGCGGAACCGCGTCGTGCCCTGCTCCTCGTTACGGATCGCGCGCGACGGATAATCGTCGTTCGAGATGTACGAAGCGAGGTTGGCCTTGGCACGGGCGGGTTCGATGCGCGGCGGCGGCGGCGCAGGCGGAGCCGGCGGCGCGACCGGAGCGGTCGGCGTCACGACCGGCGGCGGAGCGACGGGAGTCGCCACGACCGGCGGGGGCGCGACATTGGTGCGGACGATCGGCGGCGGAGCCACGACCGGCGGGGGAACATCGGGAATGTTCTCGGGCGGGGGCGGCGGCTCTTCCGGCGGGGGCGGCGGCTCATCCTCGACGTCGAAAGTCTTCAGGTCTTCGACCGTCTTCTTCACCACGTTGTAGGCCAGACCGCTGACAAGCGCATAGCCCAGGATCACGTGGAGGAGGATGACGATTGCGATCGAAACCGTGCGGTTCGATCCCATGTCTCTGCGATTTGCGTAGGACATTAAGTCGCTAATCTCCTCGGCTTGCCACGGAGGGATCCGTGGCCGAACCGGGCTTACGACAAGCGCCCGGCTCATTTATTCGAAATCGCCGTGTACTAAAGTTACATGGCAATAGCGGGCTTCCTTATAGGGACGAAAAACGCGTGGCAACGCATTTGTTCCCTAACCGACAAAGCGAGTGCCTATTGCGGTGAACCGCCCGTAAAGGACGCAATTTCGACACCGACTGCCTCTGCATCGCCATAAATATCGGGCTTCACCGAGCGGATTCGCAGCGCGCAAACGCCGTTCGCGGCGGCGATCCGGTCGAACAATGCGCGCAGGAACGTTTCCTGCAGATTGTAACGCCGCTCGGTCGCGAGCCGAATCACTTCGGCGCGCAGGAAATCGTAATTCCACGCCCGGTCGGGGTCGTCGCCATGATCGGCGTCGGGCTCGTCCAGCCACAGCTCGACCGACACCAGCAGCCGCTGCGGCGTGCCCACCTCGTGCGCGTGAAAGCCGATGTCGGCATCGACCTCGAGCTTGTCGAGCACGATCTTGGCGGACCTCGGCACCAGCGGCACCATCCCGTCGAGCTTGGCGCTCATGCATCATTCCTTTCGTCGAGAAATTGCGTGTCTTCGTCGAGAAACGGCGAGTTCTCGAGAAACTGCACGTCGCGATCCAGCGCCATGAAGCGCTGCCCGCCGTCGAGCCACAGCGTCTGGCCGGTCACGACGGTGGCGGCAAGCAGGTAGTCGATCGCCGCCACCACGTCGTCGGGGCGCACGCCGCGGCCCAGCGGATTGAGCGCATGTACCTTCTCGAAATCGCGCTGTCCCTGCGCGCCCGAGGGCAGCATCAGCGCGGGGGCGACGGCATTCACCCTGACCCCCTCGCCTGCCCACGCGCGCGCGGCGATGTCGGTGAAGCCGGCCAGCGCCTGCTTGGCGAGCGTGTAGCTCAGGAAATCGGGATTGGGCGCGGCGAGCTTGGCGTCGAGCAGGTTGACCACCAGCGCGTCTTCGCCGCGTCCCCCTGCCCGGCGCGCGAACGCTTCGGCCAGCATCGCGGGCGCGCGCGCGTTCACCCTCATGTGCGCCTCGAACAGGTCGGGATCGAGCGCGCCGAGCCGGTCGTCCTCGAACATCGCCGCATTGTTGACGAGCAGCCGCGGCGCCCCGCCCAGCCCGTCGACCACCGCGAAGATTGCCCGGGCGCAGTCCGCCGCGGCGAGGTCGGCGACCGCCTTGACGGCGCCGTCGGCCACTTCGTCGCTGTCGCGCCGCACGTGCGCCACCACCTGCCAGCCGCGCGCTAGCAGCGCGTCGACCAGATGCGCGCCGATCCGCCTCGCGGCGCCGGTGACGATGGCGATGGGCCGAGCCATGAGCGCCCCATGCCCGCTTGCACGGCATCTGGCAACTTGGGGCGGGCTCGCCTATCTCGCCCCCATGCCCGAACGCCGCCCCCCGCTCGATATCGAAGGCCAGTCGCTCGCCCGGCTCGCCGAGGTCCTCGCCGATCGCGGCCTGCCGCCCGTCGACCAATGGAACCCCGATCATTGCGGCGACAGCGAGATGGAGATCCTGCGCGACGGGACCTGGCTCCACCAGGGCCGCCCGCTCACCCGTCCCGCCATGGTGCGCCTCTTTTCCACCGTCCTGCGCCGCGAGGAAGACGGCAGCCATGTCCTCGTCACCCCGGTCGAGAAACTTTCGATCCGTGTCGAGCGCACGCCTTTCCGCGCGCTCAAGATGACGATGGAGGGCGAAGGCGAGAAGCGCCGGATCGCTTTCGAACTCGACAGCGGCGATGCGGTCATCGCCGGCCCCGACCATCCGATCACGCTGGCCGAGGCAGCGGACGGCCCGTCGCCGCGCGTCCTCGTGCGCCACGGCCTCGAAGCCGAGATCGCGCGCCCGCTCTACTACGAGCTGGCCGAGATCGCGCTGGCAGAAGACCACGACCCGCCCGGCATCTGGTCGGACGGCGCCTTCTTCGCGCTCGCTTCATGACGATCGACCTGCGCCTTCGCGCCGCGCTCGCTGCACCCTCGCCGGGCGAATCGCGCGACGATCTCGACCCCTCGGAATTCGGCGAGGTGACCCCAGCCGCCGTGCTCGTCCCGATCACCCGCCGCGCGCGTCCTGGCCTCATCCTCACCGTGCGCCATGGCGACCTTCGCAACCATGCCGGCCAGGTCGCTTTCCCTGGCGGGCGCATCGATCCCGGGGAAAGCCCCGAGGAGGCCGCGCTGCGCGAGGCGTTCGAGGAACTCGCCATCCGCGCCAACGACGTCGACCTCCTCGGCACGCTCGATCCCTATCTCACCGGCACCGGCTTTGCCGTCACCCCGTGGGTCGGGCTGCTCCCGCCAGACCTCCCGCTGGTGCCCGCTCCGGGCGAAGTCGAGGACTGGTTCGAGGCCCCGCTTGACCGGCTGCTCGATCCCGCCCACCACCACCGCGAAAGCACGATGTGGAAGGGGCGCATGCGCAATTACTGGCGGATCGATTACGAGGGTCGCAACATCTGGGGCGCGACCGCGGGCATGATCGTCGGCCTGTCGCGCCGGATGGCCGCGTGAAGCTCGACGTCGCCCCCTTCCGCGCCCGCCCGGGCATGGAGAAACTGCTCGCCGCGCTCGGCGAAGAGGACGGCGCGATCCGCTTCGTCGGCGGCGCGGTGCGCGACAGCCTGATGGGGATCGCGGTGGAGGATATCGACTGCGCCACGCTCCACGACCCGCACGAGGTCGTCCGCCGCCTCGAGGCCGCGGGCATTAAGGCGGTCCCGACCGGGATCGAGCACGGCACCATCACCGCCGTCTCGAACGGCACGGTGGTCGAGGTCACCACGCTGCGCGCCGACGTCTCGACCGACGGGCGCCGCGCCACGGTCGCCTTCTCCTCCGACTGGCAGGAGGACGCCGCGCGCCGCGACTTCACCATCAACGCACTCTACGCCGACCCCGCCACCGGCGAGATTTTCGACTTTTTCGGCGGCAAGGACGACCTTGAAGCCCGCCGCGTGCGTTTCATCGGCGAGCCGCTCCAGCGTATCGCCGAGGACCATCTACGCATCCTGCGCTTCTTCCGCTTCCACGCCCGGTTCGGCCAGGGCGCCCCGGACGCGGCGGGCCTTGCCGCCTGCACAAGGCGCGCCAACGATCTCATGGCGCTGTCGCGCGAACGTGTCGCCGACGAACTGCTGAAGCTCCTCCGCCTCCCCGACCCGCGCGAGACGGTCGCGCTGATGCACGACGGCGGCATCTTCGCCCCCGTCCTGCCCGAAATCACCGCGCAAGGCATCGAGCGCCTCGCTAGCCTGATCGATACCGAGCAGGCTGCCGGTCTCGAACCCGCCGCGATCCGCCGCCTCGCCGCGCTGTTGCCGCAGGACGAGAAGTCCGCCCGCGACGTCGCCGCGCGCCTGCGCCTCTCCAAGGCCCGGACCCAGCGTCTCGCCCGCGCCGCCGCGCCCTGCGCCATGCTCCCCCACGAACAGGCCTATCGCCAGTCGAAGGAGGCCGCGCTCGACCGCCTCGCCATCGAGGGCCGCGCCGACGCGATGGCCGACCTCGCCGACTGGGACGTCCCCGTCCTGCCCCTGAAAGGTGGCGACCTCATCGCGCGCGGCATCACGCAGGGTCCCGAAGTCGCCCGTACGCTGCGCGCGATCGAGACTGCGTGGATCGACGCCGGCTTCCCCACCGGCGAAGCGTTCGAGAAAATCGTCGCGAAAGCGCTCGCCTAGTCGAGGACCGGCGCGCCCGCAGTGAAGTGCAGTCCGGCCTCGTGCCCCAGCGCCCAGCGCACCTGCGCGGGCACGTCGCCCGCCTTGCCGACCCGAAGCACGACATGTTCGCCGATGATCGGCGTCCCGTCGGTGATCAGCCGGCAGCCTTCCTTGGAGATGTCGGTGACGGTCACCCGGCTCTCGACGCCCTCGCTGTCGACGAGGATGCCGCGCTGGTCGACCTCGATCCTGGTATCGCGCTTGATCTGCCCCGGTTCACGCATGCTCACCCCCCGTATCGCCGCGTTCGTTCCGCCTGCGATATAACCTAGATTAAGGAAAATCGCCGTGTCGTGCAACCGACATGCCCGTATTTGCTGATGCGGATACTTTATCTTTGGCAGGCAGGTGCTAGCCTAGGCGCTCCACGCGGGGGGTTCGATGGCGGATATTTTCCTTTCTTATGCAAGGCCCGACCAGCCGGTCGTCGAGGAACTCGCGGCCGCGCTCGAGCAAGCGGGCTTTTCGGTCTGGTGGGATCGCCAGCTGACCGGCGGCCACGACTTCTCCGACGATATCGAGCACGAGATCGAGGCCGCCCAAACCGTGCTCGTCGCCTGGTCCGAGCATTCGGTGAAAAGCCACTGGGTGCGCGACGAGGCCGCCTTCGGGCGCGACCATCACAAGCTGCTGCCGATCCAGATCGACGACAGCCTGCCCCCGATGGGATACCGCCAGCTCCACACGATCGACTATCGCGAGGGGAACCGCGGGGCCGGCCTCGCCGCGCTCGTCAGCGCGGTCTCGATGCGCCTCGACAGGGACGAGCCCCCCTCACCGCCGCCCGCGCCCGTCCCCGTAGCCCCCGCCAAGCGCCTGTCGAAGAAATGGCTTGCGGGCATCGCCGCAGCATTGCTCCTCGTTCTCGCGGGAGTCGCCGCGTTCCAGGGCGGCTACATCCCGGGCGCCCAGAGCGAGCAGGCGCAGTCCCTCAGCCTCGCCGTCACCCCCTTCACCTCGCCCGGCGATGAAGACCTCTCCACCGTCGGCGAACGTATGGCCGCGACCGTCGCCAGCCGCCTGTCCGACCTGCCCGGCCTGACGCTCGCTTCGACCAATTCGGTCAACGCCGCGGTCCGCGCGGGCGCCACCGCGCGCAAGCTAGGCACCGACATGGGCGTCACCCACGTCCTCGAGGGCCAACTGCTTCCCGTCGGCGACGACATGCTCCAGCTCGACCTCGCCCTGATCGACGCCGCCAGCGGCAAGCGGGTGTGGACCAAGACCATCGAGGAACGCCGCGCGCTTCCCGAAGAACTGGCGCAGCAGTCCGCACAGGCCGCCGGCATCGCGCTCCAGATCCGCCAGGGCGTCGGCTTCGGCGGCTCCCCGCTGCCTGCCGACATCCCGGCCAAGGCGCGCGACCCCTATCTTTCCGGAATGGCGAGGCTTGCCGAGCGAAGCGATCTGGAATCGCGCGCCGCCGCCTATCGCGACTTCGTGCGCGCGGCCGAACTCGCCCCCGACTTTGCCCCCGCTCATGCCGGCGCCGCCTACATCCTCTCGCTCTCGGATTCCGACACGTTCGGCTTCGACGACGAGCGACGCAAGAGTGCCTTTCACGAGCATCTCGACCGCGCGCTCGAACTCGACCCCGACAATATCATGGCACGCGCCGCCGCCTCACAGGGCGCGGCGCGGATCGATTACGACTTTGCGAAATCCGTCGAGATTGGCGAGGCATTATTGGCCGACGCGCCCGACGACGGTCTGGTCAACTACAAGATGTTCCAGATCGCACAGGTCCGGGGCGATCTCGCCAGTAGCCGCGCCTATATCGAGCGCGCCGTTGCCCGCGATCCGCTCAACCCCCTCTTGAGAACGGCACGGGCCAACGTACTCATGGAAACGGGCAATCTGGAGCTGCTCGGCGCAGTGATCCGCGAATGCGACATGTGCCGCACCAACAACCAGTTCAGGCTCATCTCCATTCTTGCCCACGGCTCGCAGGACAATATCGACAGGAGTTGGGACAAGCTCGATACTTATTTCAGGAGGGACGGCACCCCTCCCGAAATCCTTGCGCAAGCGCGCAGTGCGCTGGAGGCCTATGTCGCCAACCGCAAGCAACCGCTGCCCCCGTTCATGGACCGGCAGAACAACGCGAACAAGGTGGTCTTCCAGTCGAGGCTGGTGGGGATCGACGCCGCGCTGGACACGCTTGCCGAGGTCGTCGAGGCGAACCCGGACGAGCTGACGATGCTGCTGACCGACATGCGCACCGCGTTCCCGCCCGAAGCGCGCGCCGATCCGCGCTACCACAAGATCCTCGAGGATCCGTGGATCGCGATGTTGGTCAACGCCCGCCGCGAGAACGGCGTCATGGGCGGACTTCCCCTCGCCCCCGAGGAAGTCGAGGCCGAAAAGGCCCGGCTCGCGAAGCTGCGCCGCTGATGGCCGACGTGTTCCTTTCCTATGCCAGGGGTGACCAGCCCCGCGCGGAAAAGATCGCGGCTGCCATCGAGCAGGCCGGGCGCAGCGTGTGGTGGGACCGCCACCTCGTCGGCGGCCACGAATTCTCGCGCGACATCGAAAGCGCACTCGCCGATGCGCGCCATGTCCTCGTCCTGTGGTCGAAGGAGGCGGTGCAATCGCGCTGGGTCCGCGACGAAGCCAGCGAAGGTGCCGAACGCGCCAGCCTCGTCAGCGCGACCATCGACGGCACCCTGCCTCCCTTGGGTTTTCGACAGTTCCACACGGTCGACCTGTCGGGCTGGACAGACGGCGACCCGCTCCCCGACGGGCTCGCGGTCGCGCTCGGCCTGATCGACAACGAGGCGGCGCACCCGCACGCCGAGCCGGCGCCCGCCACCCGCTCCAAACGCCCGCTTGCCTGGGCAGTCGGCGCGCTTGCCGGCCTCGCCGCAATCGGCGGCATCACCTATGTCGCCGCCCCCGGCCTGTTCGGCGGCGCCAGCGCAAGGGCGGACGGCGCACGCGTCGCCATTCTGCCCTTCGCGGTCGCGGGCGACGAGGCGCAAGCCTATCTCGGCCGCGGCGTCGCCGCCGCGATCGTCGACGGGTTGGCCGGGCTCGAGGGCCTGTCGATGCCGACGACCACGTCGACCTTCGCGATTGCGTCGGAAGGGCTCACTGCCGCGGCCATGGCGGGCCGCCTCGACGTCGACCACCTCGTCGAAGGGGACGTCAGGATCATCGGGGACCAGGTCACGCTCACCGCGCGCCTCGTCGACCCGCAAGCCGACACACCGCTCTGGTCGAACAGCGTCTCAGGCGAACTCCACAAGCTCCCCACGCTCCAGCGCGAATTGACCGCCTCGCTTGCCGCCGCGCTCCAGGCCCGGCTCGGCGTGGGCAGTGGCGATTGGCGCGCGGCGAGCGACGAGGTCGATCCCGAAGCGTACGACTATTACCTGCGCGGCGTCGAACGGCTCCACAGCGCCTTCAACGCCAACGATTATGCCGAGGCCTACCGGCATTTCGCGCGCGCCCTCGAGCGACAGGAAGACTTCGCCGACGCCCATGCGCTCAAGGCGATGGCGATGCTGTGGACCGGTCCGCAAACCCTCTCTCTGTCCCCCGACGCCTTCCGCCGCGAGATGCGCGCTGCCACCGACCGCGCGCTCGAACTCGACCCCGACAATCGCCTTGGCCAGATCGCGCGCGCGGGTCTCCTCTACCGCGACGAGGGCCGCGTCTCCGAAGCGCTCGCCATCCTCCAGTCACTGGTCGACAAGGACCCGGACTTCGCCCTCGCCCAGGCCGAACTCGCCCGCGTCAAACTGGTCGCGGGCGATGCCGAGGGCGCCTTCGCCCATTTCCAGCGCGCAAGGCAGCTCGACCCCACCAACATCTATTTCCAGGTCGGCGGAGCCCATGCCCGCTATTTTACGGGCGATTACGACTTCGTCCGCCAGGAAGCCGCCGACTGCTCCTCCGATTGCACCACGATCCTGACAGCGTGGCTGGCCGCGATCGCCGCGCTGGCCAACGCTTCCGATGCGCGCCGCGATATCCCGGTGGTGCTCGAACGCCTACGCGAAGACCAGGGCGAAGCGCCCGACGCATTCTTCGCACGCTGGGAAAACCGACTGGAATCGATGACTCTGGGCGTGCCCAACACCGACCCCGACGGAACCTGTCGGCCCGGTTCCTACTACGCGGTCGCCTATTGCGCGCGGACCGTCTCGCCGGATCGCGCGCTCGACATGCTCGACGCGGTCGCGCAGAACGAGGCGCCGGACAATATCATCCGCATCCTCAACGACAGTCGAATGAGCCTGCCGGTCGAGGCCCGCGCCGACCCGCGCTACCACGATTTCGTCAAGCGCCACCCGGCCATCGCGCGAATCATCGACTATCGCCGCAAGAACGGCGTTCTTGCCGGCCTGCCGATCGCGCCCGATGAAATCGCGAAGGAAAAAGCCCGTCTCGCGGCGAAGGGTTTCTGACGCCTAGCGGCGCTTGTCGACGGCGACCGAGCGCTCGCGATAGTAGCGCAGCGCGTCCTCGGCGGGCAGCGGGCGCGCGAAGTGGTAGCCCTGGCCCGAGCCGCAGCCCAGCGCCGACAGGGTCGTTGCCAATTCCACGCTCTCGATCCCTTCGGCGGTAGTCGACATGCCGAGCGCCTCGGCAAGGCTCAGGATCGCGCGCACGATCGCCACGCTGTCCTGGTCCGACAGCATGTCGCGCACGAAGCTCTGGTCGATCTTGAGAACGTCGATCGGCAGTTTCTGGAGGTAGGCGAGGCTCGAATAGCCGGTGCCGAAATCGTCCATCGCCAGTGTCGTGTCGAGCGCCTTCAGTCCTTCGAACACGCGCGTCGCACGGCTCGGGTCCTGAACGATCGCGCTTTCGGTCAGCTCGAGCCGCAGCCGGTTGCCCGGAATGCGGTGCGCGCGCATCGCGTCCTCGACGCAGCCCGCGACGTCGTCGCGCGCGATCTGGATCGCCGACAGGTTGACCGCGACGTAGAAGGGCAGTTTCTCGCCCACCGCGCGGTCCCACTCGGCCATCGTCGCGGCCGCGCGGTCCATCGCCCAGCGACCGAGGTCGAGGATCAGCCCGCTCTCTTCGGCCACGGGGATGAATTCGCCCGGGCTGATCGGCCCGCGCTCCGCGTGCGTCCAGCGCGCCAGCGCCTCGTAACCCGCGACCGTGCCCGAGCGCAGGTTGATGAGCGGCTGGTAGTAGAGTTCGAGCTCGTCGCGATCGATCGCGCGCCGAAGCTCGGTCTCGATCGAGAAACGACGCCGCGCATCGGCGGCCTCGCCCGGCTCGTAGACGGTGGGCTTGCCGACCTGCTTGGCCTGCTTGACCGCGAACTGGGCGTTGCGGAAGAGTTCCTCGGCGTCCTGCTCGCCGTTCATCAGCGCGATGCCGATGGCGCAGTCGACCTTGATCTCGAGTTCGGACAATTTGAACGGCGTCGAGAGCAATTCCTGGATGCGGGCGGCCGCGGCCAGCGCGTCCTGCACCCCGCGCTTGAGCGCCACGAGGATGCCGAACTCGTTGCCGCCCGTGCGGGCCAGCGTGTCGCCGGCACGCAGCGCGCTCATCAGGCGACGCGCGAAGGTGATCAGCAGTTCGTCGCCCGCAAGGCTGCCCATGCTCTCGTTGATGCGCGAGAAGCGCAGCACGTCGATCACCAGCACCGCGTGGTCGACCGAACGCGTCGGCATCTCGCCAAATTTCTCGATCGTCTCGGTGAAGGCGAGACGGTTGGGCAGGCCGGTCAGGCTGTCGCGCAGCATCTCGGCGCGCAGGTTGCGCTCGGCCTGCACCTCGACTGTCTTGTCGACGAGGCTGAGGAGGCAGCACGGCGTCCCGTCTTCCTGGGCATGGAGCGGGGCGAGCTTCAGCGTGAAGTGGCGGCTGCCGATCCCCTCGCCGTCCTGCAGCGCCAGTTCGCTCTTGGCGCCCGCCGGATCGGCGAGGAAGGCGCGCACGAAATCGCCCACCGGTCCCTCGCCATGGCTGTCCATCGCGTCCTTGGCAGGCGCCGCCGCGCCCGGCCCGCTGATCGCCTCGGCAAAGCGCGAGTTGAACGCGTAGACCCACAGTTTCTCGCCCTTTAGCCCGACCACCGTCGCCGCGATCGGCAACGCGTCGAGCAGCGCCTGATCGGACTGACGCTCGCGCGCGGGAAGCGCACGGGAATTCGTCTCCGGCACGTGGTGAGCGACAGCCTGCATGAGGCCGACTTAAACGAAAGGGGTTAACGCCCCGTTGTCGCCGTCCTTAACCTGGATCAATCGTCGTCGGACTTCTCGACCGGCGGCTCGAAGCGGTTCGACTGCGGAAAGCCCATCGGCGCCATCCGCCCGGCCGCCCCGCGCGCCACCTTCCAAGGCGACACGTCGCTCTCGGTGCGGTTGCGCTTGCCCCCGCCCATCGCCCAGCTCAGCCCGTCCTCGAGCCGGAACGCGATCGCATCGGAGAGGCCCCCGTCGCGGTAGCGCTGCAGCTGCACCCCGGCCCCGCGCCCCATCTCCTTCAATTCGTCGAGCCTAAACACCAGGAGCTTGCGGTTCTCGCCCACCACCGCCACCGCGTCCGCGCCTTCGGGCACGGGCTTGAGCAGGTGCAATTTGTGCGGCGCCTTCAAGTTCATCAGCTGCTTGCCCTTGCGCGTCTCGGCGATCACCTGCTCGCCCCGCGTCAGGAAGCCGCGCCCGTCCGACGCCGCGGTCAGCAGCTGCATCTGCGCGCTCACCGGGAACATCGCGACAATCTCGACCTCCGCCTCGAGGTCGATCAGGAGCCGCACCGGCTCGCCGAACCCGCGCGCGCCCGGCAGCTTGTCGCCCCCCAGCGTGTAGACCCGCCCGTCCTCCGCCGCGACCAGCAGCTTGTCGGTCGTGTAGGCGTGGAAGTGGAGGAACGCCTCGTCGCCCTCGCGAAACTTCATCTCGGGGATCGCGGCCAGCTCGCCATGCCCCTTCATCGCCCGGATCCAGCCCTTCCTCGACAGGATCACCGTAATCGGCTCCTTCTCGATCATCTGGCTCCAGTCGAGGTCGCGCGGCGCCTCCTGCTCCTCGACCAGCGTACGCCGGGGATCGTCGGCATAGTCCTTCGCCAGCGCGCGCAAATCGGCCTTCAGCCTTTTCTTCTGCAGCCCCTCGTCGTCGACCAGCGCCTGCAGCCCCGCCCGCTCGAGCACCAGCGCGTCGCGCTCCTTGCCGAGCTCCATTTCCTCGAGCTTCCTCAAGCTGCGCAGCCGCATGTTGAGGATCGCCTCGGCCTGCCGGTCGGTCAGTTCGAACTCCGCGATCATCACCTGCTTGGGCTCGTCCTCGGTGCGGATGATCTCGATCACCCGGTCGAGGTTGAGGAACGCCTTCAAAAACCCCTCGACCAGCTCGAGCCGGTCGTCGATCTTTCCAATCCGGTGGACCGAGCGGTTGACCAGCACCTCGATCTGGAAGCGGATCCAGCTGAGCAGCGCTTCCTTCAGGCTCATCACGCCCGGCGTCCGCCCGTTCTCGAGCACGTTCAGGTTGAGCGAGAAGCGGCTCTCGAGGTCGGTCAGCTTGAACAGGCTCTCGAGCAGCAGTCCCTCGTCGACCGTCCGGCTCCTCGGCTCGAGCACGATGCGGATATCCTCCGCGCTCTCGTCGCGCACGTCGGCGAGGATCGGCAGCTTCTTGCTCGCGATGAGGTCGGCGATCTGCTCGATCAACTTGCCCTTGGCCACGCCATAGGGGATCTCGGAGACGACGAGGTGCCAGCCCCCGCCTTTCTCCTTCACCGTCTCGATCTTGGCGCGGATGCGGAAAGACCCCCGCCCCGTCACATAGGCCTTCTCGATCGTCTTGGGATCGTCGACCAGCACGCCGCCCGTGGGAAAGTCCGGCCCCTTCACGTAATTCATGATCGTCGCGTCGAGCGCGCTCGGCGTATCGACCAGGTGCACCGCGGCCGCGACCAGCTCGCCCACATTGTGCGGCGGGATCGAGGTCGCCATCCCCACCGCGATCCCCGCCGCCCCGTTGGCGAGCAGGTTGGGAAACAGCCCGGGAAACACCTCGGGCTCCTCTTCCTCGCCATTATAGGTCGCGCGGAACGGCACCGTTCCCTCGTCGAGCCCGTCCATCAACCGCATCGCGGTCTTGGTCAGCCGCGCCTCGGTATAGCGGTAGGCGGCCGCATTATCCCCGTCGATATTGCCGAAATTCCCCTGCCCCTCGACCAGCGGGTAGCGCAGCGAGAAATCCTGCGCCAACCGCACCATCGCGTCATAGACCGAGGCATCGCCGTGCGGGTGATACTTGCCGATCACGTCGCCCACCACGCGCGCGGATTTCTTGTACGCCCCCGCCGGGTTCAGCTTGAGCAGCCGCATCGCCCACAAGAGGCGGCGGTGGACGGGTTTGAGGCCGTCTCTGACGTCCGGAAGCGAGCGGGCGGTAATCGTCGAGAGGGCGTAGACCAGGTAGCGGTCGGAAAGCGCGGCGGAGAAGGGTTCGTCGATGATGGCGGTGTCGGATTCGGTCATGGCTTATGGGTAGCGACAGACCCCCAATGTGTCATGCGCTTGAATCGGATATTTCAGTCCGTTGCTTCCAACGAAAGAACGTGATTTGCAATCACCTCTGCACTTGGCATCGGTCGCAATCGTAATTCCTCGATGTCAGCCTGCTTTTCCAACGCGTCCAAAGCCTCATTGACCCGATCTCGACCGCCTTCATCCAACTCCGGGTCGTCTTTCTTCGGCACTTGAACAAGTAATTCATGTACACGACGAGAGAAGGTCCTTTTCTCCTGATCTCGCTCGATCGCTAAGTCCCAAAGCTTTCGCTTGATTGCGTTGGAAGAATGCCCTGTAAATTTCGGCTTCAAAAGTCCGAAGTTCGCTACCACTCGCGAGCCTGCAAAATCGATTCTCACGTCATGGCTCTTCTTCCTAGGCGTACCTCTCAAACCTCTGGCGAAACACGTCTCCAACCCTTGTCGCTCACGCGTGACAAGCTCAAATACCAGATGACCTAGGTCGCGATGGGAACTGGGTTCTCGATGGGAAGCATATGCTACAGGCGCCTCAAAATAGCGCTCTGTCATCACCGCCAAAAAATCTTTCTTGTAGAGTGAGGAAGTCTGACTCAGCCAATTAATTGCTATGTCCGCAACCGTGCGCCCCTCGCCCCTCCGAACATCTCCTATGGTGACCCCGTTCAGTGGCGCTTCGGATGAAAGAACACTTTGGAAATTCCGATCAAGCTCGCTCTGAAAGTGAGTTCGGACTAACTCGAGCGCGTACTTAATAGCGCCGAAATCCTGACCATACAGGCACTCCAAACGCTCGAAAGCATTCACGAATTCTAGATGTGCACCTTCCGCTGAAACGGCCAAAACTCCGACCACAAGCCTCTCACCCGATCCACGAATAGGCTGGTAGTAGATAGGTGCCCAATCGGCTTGGGCAAAATGGTCGGACCGTGGAAAATCTAAGGTCATAACATCCTCACACGAGGCTTCCGGCACCCAAAGATGCCTTTGAACACTTTGATACGTGCATTTGTCGTTTATTCAGAAAACCTTCTGCCGCGTCCCGATCAGTCTCGGTTAGCAGATTCTCAATCTGTGATGCGCTTCGACAGGAGCCGACCCTCACGGACAAAATTTCGGCAACGAAAGCATCAATTTCCTTGCACTTCTTTTCGCGTTCGGCGTCATCCAACTCTGCCTTGAGCATTGCAGCAATTTTATTCCGGTATACCTTATCTTCGACCAAATCTGATGGTGTCCACTTATTGCCAGTTAGACAGTGACCGTGGTCAATAAGCCAGAATTCGTCGCTTCCACCGACAAGCAAATTTCCGCCATGGCGATCGATGTTTGCCACCCAAGTGTCAAAAGCAACTGTCGCGCTAATCCCTTTCCAAGCTCGCAAGTCACCGAGTAGCTTTTCTTTTGCCTCATCATTTGCCTCTTCGATCTGAAAAGCGACGTTCGGGACTTTCACATCGGCACTGGCGAAGCACAGCCGTCCTTCGCCAGATATGGGCCCGTTCTTCAAGTTTAGGCGGTCCGTTGGCGCATAAGCGAGAAATGCAGCGGGCACAGGAAGCTCTAGGGGCTCTGCGAGAGACGCGACAAACAATTCGTTCAACAGCTGACGCTCATCAAGATCTTTGATGATCGCCTGAACCGTCTCCCCCTCAGAAAGAAGTATTTGGCCTCTATAGGTATCATTATAGGTCTTTTGTGTCAGTGGTTCCGCCCCAGCTAACACGGTCGCTAATTTTACCACCCTCAGCCCCTCTACTTACTCGGCCGAGACTACCTAGATAAATATAGATCAAAGTACAACTTGAAAGCGTTAAACGCACAACTTTAGAAAGCTGGGTCAGGGCGGCCTGACCCCGTCGGACGGGCTGGCCCTTGGGCCACCCGCCGGCCGAGCGGATTTCGGCTCTACGCCTAGCTCACGATTGCTCGCGCAATCGCTTCGCTACGCTCGGCGAAATTGCTGTCCTACAGCCAACCAAATAGGTTAGGAGACGGCATGGGCGCGCCTTCTTCTTCTGCCGACGATGTGTCCTATCTCGTCGCGCTCGGGCGGCGCGACGGGTTTACGCCCAGGAAACGCGCGCGGTTTCTCGATCGGCTGGCGTGCGGGGCGGTGGTGTCGGCGGCGGCGCGCTATGCCGGGATTTCGCCCGGGGCCGCCTACCGGCTGCGCGCGCGCTGCTACCTCTTTTCCGCCGCCTGGGACGCCGCGATCGAGCTGGCCCGCGCCCCGCTCGCCGACGCGCTCTACGAACGCGCCGTGCTCGGCGTCACCTCGACCTATTTCCGCGACGAGAATACGGGCGAAATCCACCGCCACGCCCACGACAATCGCCTCGCCTTCGCCGTCCTCACCCGCCTCGATGCCCACGCCCGCGCCGCGCGCCACGCGCTGCGGCAAGAGGACGGCGCCGACGAGGAGGTCGAGATCGCGGACAATATCCGCGCCCACTGGGACGCCTTCCTCCTCGCCCTCGACCGCGCCGACGAGGACGCCCTCATGGCAATCGCCGAAGGCCACTCGCCGCCCGCCCCAGAGGACGGGGACGAGGACGAGGACGGGGACGCCGCCCCCCTCTTCTACGCCCCCAAAGACGACGGCGACGACGCTCCGCAAGCGGCAGGGGACCACCCCCCGACCCACCGTGGACTTTCTGCACTTCGCGAGGGGAAATCCTCCTACGCCCCGCCCCGGCAAGACGCGCCGTGAGCGACTTCTCGCGCACAAGCGAATTGAACCCGCGCGCTGCCCGCCCTATAGCCCGCGCTCAACCTTACGAGCGGGAACCCCATGGCACGGCGCAGGCAGATTTACGAAGGCAAGGCGAAGATCCTCTACGAGGGTCCCGAGCCCGGCACGCTGATCCAGTATTTCAAGGACGACGCGACCGCCTTCAACGCGCAGAAGAAGGGCCAGATCGCCGGCAAGGGGGTGCTCAACAACCGTATTTCAGAGCACATCTTTTCCTCGCTGGCGGGCATCGGGGTCCCGACCCACTTCATCCGCCGCCTCAACATGCGCGAGCAATTGATCCGCCAGGTCGAGATCGTGCCGATCGAGGTGGTCGTGCGCAACGTCGCCGCGGGCTCGCTCTCCAAGCGGCTCGGCATCGAGGAAGGCACCCAGCTCCCGCGCACCATCATCGAATATTACTACAAGGACGACGCGCTCGGCGATCCGCTGGTCGCCGATGAACATATCGCCTGCTTCGGTTGGGCGAGCCAGGACGAGATGAACGACATCGCCGACATGGCGATCCGCATCAACGACTTCATGTGCGGCATGTTCTCCGCGATCGGCATCCGCCTCGTCGACTTCAAGCTCGAGTTCGGCCGCCTCTACGACAACGACTATTCGCGCATCATCCTCGCCGACGAGATTTCCCCCGACGGCTGCCGCCTGTGGGACATGCGGTCGAACGAGAAGCTCGACAAGGACCGCTTCCGCCAGGACCTCGGCGGCGAAGCGGAAGCCTATCAGGAAGTCGCGCGCCGCCTCGGCCTGCTCCAGCGCGAAGGCGAGGATGCGGGCGCGGTGCTCGACCTCGACGCGCACCGCAACAAGAGGAAGTGAGCGTCAGGCGCACCCGCGTCGTCACCCTGAACGCGGCGCTCGGTCCGCTCGACTATCGCCTGCCCGACGGCATCGAGGTCGCCCCCGGTGACCTCCTCCAGGTCCCGCTGGGTCCCCGTCAACTGGTCGGCGTCGCGTGGGAACCCGACCGCCTCCCCACCGAGGAAGTCGGCGACAACCGCCTCCGCCCGATCCTCGCCAAGCTCGACGTCGCGCCCGTCCCCGAACCCCTCCGCCGCCTCGCCGAATGGACCGCGGACTATTACCTCTCCCCCCTCGCCAGCGTCCTGCGCATGGTGCTCCCCAACGCCGCCTTCGCCTCGCCCCGCCAGCTCGTCGAATACCGCCTCACCGGCACCGCGCCCGCGCGTCTCACCCCCCAGCGCCAACGCGCGCTCGAAACGCTCGAAGGCCGGCAGGGCAGCGTGCGCGAACTCGCCGCCCACGCCGAAGTCTCCGACGCCGTCATCCGCGGTCTCGTCAACGTCGGCGCGCTCGAGCCGGTGGAGATCGACGCCGACGCCCCCTTCCCCCTCCCCGACCCCGACTACGCCCCGCCCACGCTGAGCGAGGAGCAGGCAGCCGCCGCCTCCCGCCTCTCGGGCGCGATCGGCCAGGGCTTCGCGCCGATCCTCCTCGACGGCGTCACCGGCTCGGGCAAGACCGAGGTCTACTTCGACGCGATCGCCACCGCGCTCGGCGCAGGCCGGCAGGTGCTCGTCCTCCTGCCCGAGATCGCGCTGACCGAACCCTTCCTCACCCGCTTCACCCGCCGCTTCGGCTGCGAGCCCGTGGCCTGGCATTCGGATTTGCGCGCTTCCGAGCGCCGCCGTGCCTGGCGCGCGATCGCCAGCGGGGAGGCGAAAGTGGTCGTCGGCGCCCGCTCAAGCCTGTTCTTGCCGTATCGAGACCTCGGTCTGATCGTCGTCGACGAAGCCCACGAGACCAGCTTCAAGCAGGAAGACGGGGTCCAGTATCACGCCCGCGATGTCGCGGTGATGCGCGGACACTTCGAGCAGATCCCCGTGATCCTTGCCTCCGCCACGCCTGCCATCGAGACGCGCCACATGGTCGAGGTCGGGCGTTACGAGGAAGTCAGGCTCACCGAGCGCCACGCCGATGCAGCGCTGCCCGAGATCGCCGCGATCGACCTGACGCAGGACCCGCCCGAACGCGGCAGCTGGCTAGCACCGAAACTCGTCGACGAGCTTGCCGCAAATCTCGAGGCGGGCGAGCAGTCGCTGCTCTTTCTCAACCGCCGCGGCTTCGCGCCGCTCACGCTGTGCCGCCACTGCGGCTACCGCTTCCAGTGCCCCAACTGCACCGCCTGGATGGTCGAGCACCGGCTGATGCACCGCCTCGCCTGCCACCATTGCGGCCACGTCATGCCGCCGCCCGACGAGTGCCCCGAATGCGGCGAGGAAGACAGCCTCGTCGCCTGCGGTCCGGGGGTCGAGCGGATCGCCGACGAGGTCGCAGCGCGCTTTCCCGAGGCACGCACCGCGATCGTCACCTCGGACACGCTGTGGAGTCCCGCCCGCGCCGCCGAATTCGTCCGCGCCATGGAGGCGCGCGAAATCGACATCGTCGTTGGCACCCAGCTGGTCACCAAGGGCTATCACTTCCCCGACCTGACACTGGTCGGGGTGGTCGATGCAGATCTCGGGCTCCAGGGGGGTGACTTGCGCGCGGCAGAGCGCAGCTTCCAGCAGATCGCGCAGGTCGCGGGGCGCGCGGGGCGCGGCGACAAGCCGGGGCGCGTGCTGGTCCAGACCCACGATCCCGATGCACCGGTCATCGCGGCGCTCGTCTCGGGTGACGGGCCGGGCTTTTACGCCGCCGAGACCGACGCGCGACGGGACGCCGCCATGCCCCCCTTCGGCAGGCTCGCCGCCATCATCGTTTCCGCAGAGGACGAAAAGGAAGCCGAAAGCGTCGCCGCCCGGATCGGTCGCGCGCGGCCCGAGGTCGAGGGAATGGCGGTCTACGGTCCGGCCCCGGCCCCGCTCGCCATGCTGCGCGGGCGCCATCGCCAACGCATTCTCGTGCACGCCGAACGCAAGCTCGACGTGCAGGACGTGATCCGCGACTGGCTAGGCGGGGTCGAGTGGCCCGGACGCGTTCGCGTCGCGGTCGACGTCGACCCCTACAGTTTCGTCTGAAGCGAGTGCGCGCGCACGGCGGCGGCGGACCCACCAGGGCTGCATGACCTCGCCCTTGCGGACCGCCTTCATCAGCAACCACAGGCCCGCCGCAGTCGCGAGCACCAGCGCGATCAGCGAGGCCTCCAGCCCGAATGCACCGCCCGAGAGGAGTTCGGGGCCGCTCATCTTCGCCGTCACCAGCCCTTCGACGTCATGGCCGGAGACGGGCACGTCGAAGACGAAGCCTTGCGTCACGTTCCAGCCGAAATGGATACCAATCGCGAGCCATAGCGATCTCGTCAGCATGTAGGCCGCACCGAGCAGCAGTCCCGCCTCTACTGCAATCGCGATCGAGGAGAACGTGGTGGCGTTGTCGTTCATCTGGTGCGCGAAACCGAACAGGAGGGCGGTAATCGCAAGGGCCGCCCAGCTGCCGAGAAATTCCTCGATCCAGCGGAACAGGATGCCGCGGAAGACGAGTTCCTCCATGAAACCCGCGATCAGCCCGCCGCCCGCCAGGATGTAGACGAAGCCGTCGAAACCGCCCTCGCCGATAATGTTGTAGACGTCGAACAGCGCCGCGACGCCGACGATCGCGGACATCAGCAGGAACGAGCCGCCCACCCCGAGGCCGAGATCGCGCAAGGCATGTTCGCTCCGCAGGTCGTCGCGCTTGATCTCGCCGAGATGGCGGATGACCAGCTTGTAGGCCGCATAGCCGAGCCCGATGACGATGAAGGCGCCGACGAGGAGATCGTAAGGCGCAGGCACCGCGGACTGCACATAAGGGCCGATCCGGCCGGTCACGAAGGACAGCGCCAGCATGATCGCCAGCGCGATCAGCATCGCGACCAGTGGAAAATCGACGATCTTTCGCCACATCGGCTTGGTTGCGACGACGTCTGCCATGGACTTGCCTCCCCCTCGGTATGACGGGAGCGTGCGACCAAGGCGGACGCGTTGCAAGCTAAAGGTCGAGGCGGGACTGGTCTTCGCTCACTCCTTCGGCGGCAAGCAGCCTAGCCTTTCGCTCCAGCCCGTAGGCGTAGCCGCCGAGACTGCCGTCCGAGCGTACGACGCGGTGGCAGGGAATGAGGACGGCGACGTTGTTGGCCCCGTTCGCGCTCCCGGCCGCGCGCACCGCGCCGGGCTTTCCGACGGCAGCCGCGATATCGGCGTAACTGCGCGTCTCGCCCGGCGGGATGCGGCGGAGCTCCTGCCACACGGCTTCCTGGAACGCGGTGCCCGCGACATCGAGCGGCAGGTCGGGCATGGCAAGCGGGGCGTCGACCGCCGCCAGTGCGCCCTCGACCCAGGCCCTGATGGTGCCATCGTCGGGCAGGATCCGGGCGTTAGGGAAGCGTGCGCGCAGGGCGTCCTCGTTCTCGTCGAAGCTCAAGCGGCAGATGCCCTTGGTCGTCGCCGCGACCAGCATCGGTCCTAGCACGCTGTCGGCGAGCGCGTAGCGGATGGTGACGCCCTCCCCGCCTTTCTTCCAGGCGGACGGCGCCATGCCGATGCGCTCGTCGGCATAGAAGCGGCTCGGGCTTTCGTAGCCGGCTTCGTAGACCGCGTCGGTCACGCGCGTTTCGGTGGCGAGCGCGACTTCGACGCGCTGGGCGCGGCGGCGGCGGGCATAGTCGGCGGGAGAGACGCCGAGCGCGCGCTTGAAGACGCGCTGGAGGTGACCGGGGGAATAGCCAGTCGCTTCGGCGAGTTCGGCGAGGCTGGAAGGCCCCGCGTCGAGGAGGCGGGCGGCCTTCGCCACGGCGGCTTCGTCGGGCGCGACATCGTCCGGATGGCAGCGCTTGCAGGGCCTCAGACCCGCCTCGCGGGCGCCGGCACCATTTTCGAAGAAGCGGACATTCTCGCGTTTGGGATGCCGCGCGGCGCAGGACGGTCGGCAATAGATGCCGGTGGTCAACACGCCGGTGACGAAGGCGCCGTCGGCGCGGCGGTCGCGGGCCAGCACGCGCTGCCAGCGTTCGTCGTCGGACAAGGTCATGAAATGGATCATGGCAGCAACTTCTAGCCGCGCCAATCTCGCGCGGCTTCCCGAAGCTTGCGGTCAATGTTTCACCTTGTGCGCGCCACCCTTCCGGCCCAGCGCCATCGCATGGCCGGACGCACGATACACGAAGGGCAACTCGACCGTGACGACGTGCGCGCATTGCTCGCGCAGCATCACGCCGAGATGCGCGCCGACAGCCCGCCCGAGGCCTGTCACGTAATGACGGCCGACGGACTTGGCGCCCCGTCCATCCTGTTCCTGGCGATGCGCGAGGAGAACGGCACGCTGGTCGCGGTCGGGGCCCTGCGCTCGCTCGGAGACGGGCACGGCGAAGTGAAGTCCATGCGCGTAGCGGATGCCGCCCGCGCCACCGGCGCCGGCAGGGCGATGCTGGAGGCCCTCCTCGAACGGGCACGCCGCGCAGGGATGACGCGCGTGTCGATGGAGACGGGCAACAGCCCGCTGTTCGCGGCGGCAAACCGGCTCTACGAACGCGCCGGTTTCGTGCGGTGCGGCCCGTTCGCGGGCTACAGCGACACCCCCTTCACCCATTTCTTCACGCGCGAAATCTGACGTCAAAACGCGGGTGCGACGCGCTTTTTTCCAAAAGCGCCGAGCCACGCCTTGCATCCTCTCGCACCCCTTGCTAGGGGCGCGCCAACCCATGGGGGGCGCACGGTTTTTTCCAAGACCGCAGCGCCCCGTTCGTTGCATGGGCAATATACTCTGTTCGGAGCATGACACGCGTGGAGAATTCCGGCGGCATCCGGGCCAGCTTGGCGGGGCGTTACGCCTCGGCGCTCTTCGGCCTGGCGCGAGACGAAAACCAGATCGACACGGTGGCGGCGAGCCTTGATTCGCTGCGCGCCGCGCTCGCCGAATCGGCCGAGCTCAAGGCGGTGGCGACTTCGCCGATGATCGACCGCGCCGCGGCCGTGAAGGCGATGGGCGCGCTGGCCAAGGAAATGAAGCTGGACGGGCTGACCGCCAACTTCCTCGGCGTGCTCGCCGACAAGGGCCGCCTGTCGCAGCTTGGCGCCGCGCTCGGTGCGTTCGACACGCTGCTCGCCGCCCATCGCGGCGAGGCCAAGGCCGAAGTGACCAGCGCCCACCCGCTCGACGACGCCCAGATCGAGGCGCTCCGCAAGAAGCTGTCGGCCCGCGTTGGCCGCGACGTTTCGGTCGAGCCCAAGGTCGACCCCGCCCTTCTCGGCGGCATCAGGATCCAGCTGGGCAGCCAGCTGATCGATGCCTCCGTCCAAACCAAACTCAACACCCTCGCTCAGGCGATGAAAGGCTGAACATGGATATCCGTGCCGCTGAAATTTCCCGCGTGATCCGCGACGAGATCAAGAATTTCGACGCTGACGCCAAGGTCACCGAAGTCGGTTCCGTTCTCTCGGTCGGCGACGGCATCGCCCGCGTCCACGGCCTCGACAACGTCCAGGCGGGCGAGATGGTCGAGTTCGCCGGCGGCGTGCAGGGCATGGCCCTCAACCTCGAGAGCGACAATGTCGGCGTCGTCATCTTCGGTTCGGACCGCGAAGTCGCCGAAGGCTCGACCGTCAAGCGCACCGGCACCATCGTCGACGTGCCCGTCGGCAAAGGCCTTCTGGGCCGCGTCGTCGACGCGCTCGGCAACCCGATCGACGGCAAGGGCCCGATCGAGGCCACCGAGCGCAGCCGCGTCGAGGTCAAGGCGCCGGGCATCATCCCGAGGAAGTCGGTGCACGAGCCGGTCCAGACCGGTCTCAAGGCGCTCGACGCGCTCGTCCCCGTCGGCCGCGGCCAGCGCGAGCTGATCATCGGCGACCGTCAGACCGGCAAGTCGGCCGTCGCGATCGACACCTTCATCAACCAGAAGGACATCAACAAGTCGGGTGACGAGAGCGAGAAGCTCTACTGCATCTACGTCGCGGTCGGCCAAAAGCGCTCGACCGTCGCGCAGCTCGTCAAGACGCTCGAAGAAAACGGCGCGATGGAATATTCCATCATCGTCGCCGCGACCGCTTCGGAGCCGGCCCCGCTGCAGTTCCTCGCGCCCTACACCGGCTGCGCGATGGGCGAATATTTCCGCGACAACGGCATGCACGCCGTGATCGTGTACGACGATCTGTCCAAGCAGGCCGTCGCCTACCGCCAGATGTCGCTGCTGCTGCGCCGTCCGCCGGGCCGCGAAGCCTATCCGGGCGACGTCTTCTACCTGCATAGCCGCCTGCTCGAGCGCGCGGCCAAGATGAACGAGGACAACGGTGCCGGTTCGCTGACCGCGCTGCCGATCATCGAGACCCAGGCGGGCGACGTGTCGGCCTACATCCCGACCAACGTGATCTCGATCACCGACGGCCAGATCTTCCTCGAGACCGACCTGTTCAACGCGGGTATCCGCCCGGCCATCTCGGTCGGCCTGTCGGTCAGCCGCGTCGGCGGCGCCGCGCAGACCAAGGCGATGAAGAAGGTCGCGGGTTCGATCAAGCTCGAGCTGGCGCAGTATCGCGAAATGGCCGCGTTCGCGCAGTTCGGTTCGGACCTCGACGCCTCGACCCAGAAGCTGCTGGCCCGCGGTGCGCGCCTGACCGAGCTTTTGAAGCAGAAGCAGTTCAACCCGATGCCGATGGAAGAGCAGGTCGTCTCGATCTACGCCGGTACCAACGGCTTCATCGACGCGGTCAAGGTCGAGGACGTGACCCGCTACGAGGCGGCGATGCTGACCTTCATGCGTTCGGATCACGCCGACATCCTGAAGACGATCCGCGAGACCAAGAAGCTCGAGGACGACACGGTCGCCAAGCTCAAGGACGCGCTCGCCGCGTTCGGCAAGCAGTTCGGTTGATCAGAGGGACGAGCAGGAGACGCTAGCCGATGGCCAGCCTCAAAGATCTCAAGCTGAGGATCAACTCGGTCAAGTCGACCCAGAAGATCACCAAGGCGATGAAGATGGTCGCCGCGGCCAAGCTGCGGCGTGCCACCGAGCGCGCCGAGGCGGGCCGTCCCTACGCGCAGCGCCTCGCCGACGTCGTCTCGTCGCTCGCGGGCCGCATCACCGTCGGGCCGCAGAGCCCCAAGCTGATCGCCGGCACGGGCAAGGACGACACGCACCTGATCGTCGTCGTCACCGCCGACAAGGGCCTCGCGGGTGCGTTCAGCTCGAACATCGTCAAGGCCGCCAAGGCCAAGGCGGATGCGCTGATCGCCGAGGGCAAGGACGTCCATTTCTATATCGTCGGGCGCAAGTCCAAGCCGATCCTCAACCGCTTCTTCCCGGGCAAGGTGATCGGCCAGCACGACACGATGGGCATCAAGAACCCGGCCTATTCGGATGCACAGGCGATCGCCGACGACATCGTCGACCGGTTCAACGCCGGTCGCTTCGACGTCGCGCACCTCGCTTATGCCGAGTTCAAGACCACGCTGTCGCAGGTCCCGATGGTCGATCAGATCATCCCGGTCGTCCCGGCCGAGGTCGAGGACACGGGCGCCGCGGCGGCCGCGGTCGAGTACGAGCCGGACGAGGAAGCGATTCTCGCCGACCTGCTGCCCAAGAACGTCGCGATCCAGATCTACCGCGCGCAGCTGGAAAACCAGGCCGGTTTCTACGGCTCGCAGATGACCGCGATGGACAATGCGACACGCAACGCGGGCGACATGATCAACCGCCTCTCGATCCAGTACAATCGCCAACGCCAGGCGGCGATCACCACCGAACTCGTCGAAATCATCTCGGGCGCCGAAGCGCTCTAACTTCAAGGCAAGGGACAGACACATGGCCACCGCCACCAAGACCCAGACCGGTCGCATCGCGCAGGTTATCGGCGCCGTCGTCGACGTCGAATTCGACGGCGAACTGCCGCCGATCCTCGGCGCGCTCGAGACCGACAACAACGGCAACCGCCTCGTTCTCGAGGTCGCGCAGCACCTGGGCGAGAACATCGTCCGCACGATCGCGATGGACGCGACCGAGGGCCTCACCCGCGGCCAGGCCGTCAAGGCGACCGGCTCGATGATCGAGGTTCCCGTCGGCCCCAAGACGCTCGGCCGCATCATGAACGTGGTCGGCGAGCCGATCGACGAACTCGGCCCGATCGGCAGCGACATGCACATGCCGATCCACGCGGAAGCGCCGGAATTCGTCGACCAGTCGACCGACGCGGCGATCCTCGTCACGGGCATCAAGGTCATCGACCTTCTCGCCCCCTATGCCAAGGGCGGCAAGATCGGCCTGTTCGGCGGCGCGGGCGTGGGCAAGACCGTGCTCATCCAGGAGCTGATCAACAACATCGCCAAGGGTCACGGCGGCGTGTCGGTGTTCGCCGGCGTCGGCGAGCGCACCCGCGAGGGTAACGACCTCTATCACGAGTTCCTCGACGCGGGCGTCATCGCCAAGGACAAGGACGGCAACGCGACGCCGGAAGGCTCGAAGGTCGCGCTCGTCTACGGTCAGATGAACGAGCCGCCGGGCGCGCGTGCGCGTGTCGCGCTGTCGGGTCTCACTCAGGCCGAATATTTCCGCGACCAGGAAGGCCAGGACGTGCTCTTCTTCGTCGACAACATCTTCCGCTTCACCCAGGCGGGTTCGGAAGTGTCGGCGCTGCTCGGCCGTATTCCGTCGGCCGTGGGCTACCAGCCGACCCTGTCGACCGACATGGGCGCGCTGCAGGAGCGCATCACCTCGACCAACAAGGGCTCGATCACCTCGGTGCAGGCCATTTACGTCCCCGCGGACGACTTGACCGACCCGGCGCCGGCGACCTCGTTCGCCCACTTGGACGCGACCACCACCCTGTCGCGCGCCATCTCGGAACTCGGCATCTATCCGGCGGTCGACCCGCTCGACAGCTCGAGCCGCGTGCTCGAGCCGCGCATCGTCGGCGAGGAGCATTACCAGACCGCGCGTGCGGTCCAGGAGATCCTCCAGAAGTACAAGTCGCTGCAGGACATCATCGCCATTCTCGGCATGGACGAACTGTCGGAAGAGGATAAGCTGACGGTCGCGCGCGCCCGCAAGATCCAGCGCTTCCTCTCGCAGCCGTTCCACGTCGCCGAAGTCTTCACCAACATTCCGGGCCAGTTCGTCCAACTCGAAGACACGATCCGCTCGTTCAAGGCGGTCGTGAACGGCGAGTACGACCATCTTCCGGAAGCGGCCTTCTACATGGTCGGCGGCATCGAAGACGCCGTCGCCAAGGCCGAGAAGATGGCGGAAGACGCCTAAGCTCGATGGCGGGGAGCGATCTTCGCCTCGAGGACTGCATCAACCGGGTCTGCCCGTGGTCGGGCGACCCGGTGCAGGCCGACAGCCTGACGCTCTACCAGGGCAAGGTGGTCGGCTTCTGCAACCCGGGCTGCCGGGACAAGTTTGAGAAAGCCGCTTCGCATTTCGACGCGGCGATCGATGGGAAGAATTGAGACCATGGCCGACCTTCAGTTCGAACTGGTGACCCCGGAAAAGCAGCTGCGCTCGGAGAGCGTCCACATGGTCGTGGTGCCCGGCGTCGAGGGCGACTTCGGCGTGATGGCGGGCCACGCCCCATTCATGACCACGCTCAAGGACGGCTCGCTGGAAATCTACAAGACCGCCGGCGGCGAACCCGAGCGCGTGATGGTCTCGGGCGGTTTCGCCGAAGTCGGCGACAAGGGCCTCACCGTCCTCGCGGAGAAGGCGGAAGGCTGACATTTCTCGACCACTTGCGGACGTTGTCGGGCGGGCCTTCGGGTCCGCCCTTTTCGTTTCTGACGACACCCTCATCAACCTTTTTGAAGGGTTTGCCGCTTATTTACCCAATAGATTTCCGATGAATTCGAACGGGGATGGGTTAGGCATGAACGCTTTCGGTAACCGCAACGGCATGGGCGGCAAGGGCCAGCGCAAGAGCTTCGGCGTCGCGCGTCCGATGCAGGGCGCGCCGTCGAATCCCGCCCGCGAACAGCACGCGCCCGACGGTGGCGGCGAGCAGTTCCCCCCGCTCGACGAGCTCGAACAGGCCGGCACCGAAATCCCTGCGCCCAAGCCGCAGGGCGGCAGCCTGTCCGCGATGGACAAGCTCAACCAGCGCATGAACGACGAGGGCGGCAAGGAAGACAAGGCCGAGGGCTTCGAAGCCAGCGTCAACAAGATCAAGGACCAGGTCCTGCCCCGCCTGCTCGAGCGCGTCGACCCGGAAGCCGCCGCAACGCTCGGCAAGGACGAGCTGGCCGAGGAATTCCGCCCGATCATCTCCGAGGTGCTCGCAGAGCTCAAGATCACGCTGAACCGCCGCGAACAGTTCGCGCTGGAAAAGGTGCTGGTCGACGAACTGCTCGGCCTCGGCCCGCTCGAGGAACTGCTCGCCGATCCGGCGGTCAGCGACATCATGGTCAACGGCCCCGACCAGACCTTCGTCGAGCGCAAGGGCAAGCTCGAACTGTCCAAGATCCAGTTCCGCGACGAGGAGCACCTGTTCCAGATCGCGCAGCGCATCGTGAACCAGGTCGGCCGCCGCGTCGACCAGACCACGCCGCTGGCCGACGCCCGCCTCAAGGACGGCAGCCGCGTCAACGTCATCATCCCGCCGCTGTCTCTCAAGGGCACGGCGATCTCGATCCGTAAGTTCTCCGACAAGCCGATCACCGTCGACATGATGCGCGGGTTCGGCTCGATGTCGGAAAAGATGGCGACGTGCCTCAAGATCGCGGGCGCGAGCCGCATGAACATCGTCATCTCGGGCGGTACCGGTTCGGGTAAGACGACGATGCTCAACGCCCTGTCGAAGATGATCGACCCGGGCGAGCGCGTGATCACGATCGAAGACGCGGCCGAACTTCGCCTGCAGCAGCCGCACTGGCTGCCGCTGGAAACCCGCCCTGCCAACCTCGAGGGCCAGGGCGCGATCTCGATCCGCGACCTCGTCATCAACGCGCTGCGTATGCGTCCCGACCGCATCATCCTGGGCGAAATTCGCGGACAGGAGTGTTTCGACCTCCTCGCTGCGATGAACACGGGCCACGACGGCTCGATGGCCACGCTCCACTCCAACTCCCCGCGCGAATGTCTGGCGCGTATGGAGAACATGGTCATGATGGGCGACATCAAGATCCCGAAGGAGGCGATCAGCCGTCAGATCGCGGATTCGGTCGACCTCATCGTCCAGGTGAAGCGTCTTCGCGACGGTTCGCGCCGTACCACCAACATCACAGAGGTGATCGGGATGGAAGGCGACGTCATCGTGACGCAGGAACTGTTCAAGTTCGAGTATCACGACGAGACTCCCGACGGGAAGATCATCGGCGAGTATGCCTCGATGGGCCTTCGCCCCTACACGCTCGACAAGGCCAAGCAGTTCGGCTTCGACCAGCCCTATCTCGAGGCCTGCCTCTAGGGTTCCCGGGCGGGCGAAGGCGTCGCTTTCGCCCTCCACCCCCTTGCGTCCGTCGGCTGCGCCCTTCATGCAGGGCGCAACGATGTTGTTGCGGGGCCTTTCACCATGCGTCTGTTCCTGATTGCGCTGGCCGGTTTGACGGCGTGCGCGGATGCGCCCGTGCGGGCCGAGCCCGTCACGCTCCAGGCAGCGATCGCGTCTCCCGTCCGCAGCGCGGCCAACCGCGCCCGTGACACACAGCGCCATCCTGCGCAAACGCTCGCCTTTTTCGGCGTCGAGCCCGACGACCGGGTCGTCGAACTGTGGCCGGGCGGCGGGTGGTACACCGAAATCCTTGCCCCCTATCTCGCCGATGCCGGTGAACTGGTGCTGGTGTCGAGCGAGGGCGGGCTCGGACCCGCGCGCGCCAAGGCGGGCGCCGACCCGGCGACCTACGGCAAGGTAAGGTTCGCGTCCCTCCCCGCTCCCGGCGGCGACGCGGGGCTCGGCGGAACTGTCGACGTGGTGCTGACCTTTCGCAACACGCACAGCTGGCTCAATGCCGAGCCGCCCCACGCGGCCGCGATGTTCGCCTCGGCTTTTGCCATGCTCAAGCCCGGCGGCACGCTCGGCCTCGTCCAGCACCGCCTGCCCGAGAACGGCGCGGCCGCTCTCGAAGGTCGCTCGGGGTACGTGAAGCAATCGACCGTCATCGCGCTGGCACAGGCTGCCGGTTTCGAGTTGGTCGAGACCAGCGAGATCAACGCCAATCCCAACGATAGCGCCGACCATCCCAACGGGGTGTGGACGCTGCCGCCGCGGCTCGACGCGTTCGAGGGCGAGCGCGCGCACTACCTCGCGATCGGCGAGAGCGATCGCATGACCCTCAAGTTCCGCAAGCCGGACTAGGGAAAGAAGAATGGGGGCGGACATCGAACGCGACTGGGACACGCTGGCACAGGCGATCGGTCGGCACGAAGATGCGCGCGTCGCGGTGCGGTTGCCCGGAGGGGCGATCGACTTAGCTCGCTTTCGCGCCGACATCGCCGCGACGACGAGCTGGCTGCGCCGGCAGGGGGTCGGGCCGGGTAAGCGGGTCGCGGTGGGGTTTCCCGCCGACGGGCGCACGATGGCCTACCAGGACTGGCTGCTCCTGCTGGGGACGATCCTTTCGGGCGCGCGGCACACCAGCGTCGGCGACCCCGCGACCTACCATGCGCTGGCCGAAAGCGGGCCGATCGATGCCGCCGTCGGCGACCTGCCGCCCGACGCGAAAGACCCGATCGGGTTCGCGATGTCGATGCTCGAGGATCACCGCGACGCGACGTGGCCGCCCGATCCGGGCCTCGAGACGGAGGCGGTGCGGATCAACCTTACCTCGGGCACGACCGGGCGCGCGAAGCTGGTCGAGTGGGACCACGCCATGCTGTGCGGCCGGATCGCCCAGCTGCTCGGCGACGTTGGACCCGACGACGTCCTCGTCTCGCAGCTTCTCCCGCGCACCACCGCGGGCTTTCGCTATCCGCTCGCCGTGTGGGCGGCGGGTGGCACGGTCGCGCTGGCGGACGAGAACCGCCAGCCGGTGATCGCCAATGAGGCGACGGTTTCGGTGATGTCGCCGGTGCAACTGCGCAACATCGTCAATCAGGGCGCGCGGGTCGTCGACCCGGGCAACCGGCGCATCCTGCTGTTTGGCGGTCGCCTGCCGCGCCAGGTCGGCGCGCTCGCCACCCGGCGGCTCGCCCATGACGTGCGTATCCACTACGGTTCGACCGAAACCGGCAACATCTCTTCGGGCGCGGCGCAATTCACCGCGCGGCATCCCGGCGCGGTGGGCCACGTCCGCGAGGGCGTGACGGTCGAGATCGTCGACCCGGCCGGCAACCCCGTCCCGCCCGGCACGATCGGATCGCTGCGCGCGAAGACCCCGTTGATGGTCGAAGGCTATGCCGCACGCCCCGACGACACGTCGCAGGGCAGTTTCCGCGACGGCTGGTTCCAGCCGGGCGACCTTGCCATCCTCTTCGAGGACGGGCTGCTCGCCATCGAGGGCCGCGCGAGCGACACCCTCAACGTCGGCGGCTGGAAGCTCAACGCGCCCGACGCCGAGGAACGGCTTGCCGAGATCGAGGGCGTCGAGGACGCGGCCTGCGTCGTGCTCCAGCTGCCGGGCGGCGACCGGCTCGGCGTGGCCGCGATCGCCGAGGGTCCCGAGACGATGAAGAAGGTGCGCGCGGTGATCGCCCAGATCGCGCCGAAGACCGTGCCGACCATGTTCGTGCGCGTGACACATTTGCCACGCAACGCGATGGGAAAGCTGCCAAGGCTTCAAATCGCGCAACAAATGACACAGACTTTTCTTAATCAACGTTCTAAAGGTTCAGTATGACGAGTGCGTCCACCCTTCTCGAGGCCGGCGATGAGAAATTGGCCATGATGCCCGCGCCGCGGCTCTCCGAAACGCTCGAACGGCCAATTCCGGCGTTCGACCCGACCGCGACCCATCACATCGGCATGTTCCTCGGCGAGGGCGTGGGCCCCGAAGTCGTGCCGGTGGCGATGCGGATGCTGGAAATCCTGTCGCGCAACAGCCATCGCCGGTTCGACATTCACGAGGGCGGCCTCATCGGCCTGCCCGCCAAGCTCAAGCACGGCTCGAGCCTGTCGGACGAGGCGATCGACTTCGCCAAGGACGTTTTCGCACGTAATGGCGCACTGTTCTGCGGCCCGGGCGGCGACCGCTTCGTCTACGAGACGCGCCGCGAATTCGACCTGTACTGCAAGTTCACCCCGCTCGAGCCGCAGCCCGCCCTCAAGGGCGCGGGCGTGGTCCGCGACGAAACCGTCGCCAAGACCGACATCATCGCGGTGCGCGAGCAGAAGGGCGGCATCTACCAGGGCCAGTGGGACGAGGAAGACGGCCAGGGCGGCCGGATCGCGACCCACAAATTCTCCTATCTCGAGCACGACGTGGTACGCATCCTGGGCGTCGCGATGCGGCTTGCCAACACGCGACGCAAGAAAGTCCACCTCGTCACCAAGCCGGGCGGCATCCCCTCGATCAGCGGCATGTGGAAGCGCTGCGCGCAGGAGATGGCCGAGGCCGCAGGCGTCGAGCTGATCGAGTTCGAGATCGACAATGCGGTCTACCAGCTGGTTGCCAACCCGGGCCAGTTCGACGTGCTCGTCTCGCCCAACATGTTCGGCGACGTGCTGGCCGATTGCGGCTCGCTGCTGCTCGCTTCGCGCGGGCTGTCCTATTCGGGCAACTTCAACGATGCCGGCCAGGCGGTCTACCAGACCGGCCACGGCGCGGCGCGCGACATTGCCGGCCAGGGCATCGCCAACCCGTCGGGGCAGATTCTCTCGCTCGGCATGATGCTGCGCGAAAGCTTCTCGTGGGGCCAGGCCGATGCGGCGCTCCGCGCGGCGCTCGCGGCGACGCTCGAGGAAGGCTATCGCACCTCCGATGTCACGACGTCGGGCTGCCAGACGGTCGGGACGCAGGCCTTCTCGGACCGGGTCGCCTATCATCTCGAACGCGTGATCGACGACGCGGGACTGTAGGCGCGGCGCGTGGGCGACACGCCGCTGCTCCTGCTGGTCGACTGCCAGGAAGATTTTTTCGCGCGGAGCGGGCTGGAGCCCGAGCGCACGGCACTGGCCGCGAAAATTGCTCGGTTGCTTGGAGCGGCGCGCACGAAAGGCTGGCCGATCGCCCACGTCCATACGCGCGTGTCCGCGGACGGGAGCGACGCGATGCCGCACCGCCGCGATCCGGCGCGGCGCGAGGTGGTCGAGGGGACGCCCGGCGCCCTGCCCATTCCCGAAGCCGCGCCGCGCGAGGGCGAACCCGTCTTCATCAAGCACTTCTTTTCCGCGTTCGACGCGCCGGGACTGGCCGAGCATCTGGGCAAGGCCGCGCCGGGCCCGCTGCTGATCGCCGGCGTGCACAGCCATGCCTGCATCCGCGAGAGCGCGACCGACGCCTACGCGGCGGGCCACGACGTGGTGATCGTTTCCGATGCCGTGGGAAGCGACGATCCCGCACACGGCCGAAGTGCGCTTGCCTGGCTTGACGGGCGCGCGGCACGCATGGCGACCATCGACGAGGTTGTCGGGACCGGGAGCGGTCCCCTCGCCCATCACGATCCGTGCGATCGAGCGCGGGTCCTCTTCGACCTGGAGGACGACGATGCGCCGACGATCGCGCGCAAGGTCGCCGCGTTGCGGGACACTCAGGCCGACTGGGCCGGGCTATCGATCGAGGAGCGCAAGCGGCGGCTGGCCGGGGGCATCGAGACCATCGAGGCGGCCCGGGACGCCCTGATCGCGCTGCTGGTCGAGGATCTGGGCAAGCCGATCGCCGACGCGGAGGGCGAATTCGGCTACGGGCAGAGACTTTCCCGCCACGTCATCGACACCGCCGAGGACCGCGAATTGGCGGGCATTGCCGAGGTCGCCTATCGCCCGCACGGGCTGGTCGGACTGATCACGCCGTGGAACAACCCGTTCGCGATACCGCTCGCCAAGCTGCTCGCGGCGCTCGTCTACGGCAACTCGGCGATCTGGAAGCCCGCCCCGCCCGCGCTGCGCCTGTCGCGCCGCATGGCCGAATTGCTGCGCGCCAGCCGTGCGCCGTTCGAGCTGGTCGCGGGCGACGCGCAGGCGGGTCGCATCATCGCGCGAGAGGTCGATGCACTCTCCTTCACCGGCTCGGACCGGGTCGGGCGCCAACTCGCTGCCGAGGGCGCCGCGCGCGGCATGCCGGTACAGGCCGAAATGGGCGGCAGCAACGCCGCCATCATTGACCGCGACGCCGATCTCGACGCCGCGGCGCATGACCTCGCGGTCGCCATGTTTAGCTACGCCGGCCAACGCTGCACCGCGATCCGGAGGCTGATCGTCCACGAGGACGTGGCCAGCGCCTTTTCGACCAAGCTGGCCGCGGCGATGGAGCGGCTCAAGGTGGGGCGTCCCGAGGAACGAGAGACGCAACTGGGCCCGATGATCGATCCTGCATCGCGCCGCCGGATCGAAGGCGCGCTGCAAGAGGCGCGCGATGCCGGCGCGCGGCTAACACGGTCCAGCCTTTCCGATGGTCATGACGGTGGCTGCTGGCTTGCACCGACATTGGTCGAGGGGCTTGCGGGCGATCACCCGCTGGGCCTTCGCGAATGGTTCGGCCCGATCGCGTTCCTGTCGACCTTTGCGACCTTCGACGAAGCCCTGGCGCTGCACGATGCCGGTCCATTCGGGCTCGTCGGCGTCTATTACGGGTTCAACGAGGCGGCACGCGAGCGTTTCCTTGCGCAGGCGCAGGCAGGGATGCTCTCGCTTGGAGAGGCGCGGCCCGCCTTCGACCCGGCCGCGCCCTTCTGCGGATGGGGACATTCTGGCTGGGGTCCGCCCGAACATGGTCGCTGGGACCGCGACTTCTTTACCCGCCCGCAGGCGCGCTATGGACGATAAGGCGGCCCGCAAGGCGCTCGAGACGCAACTGGCAGCGCTGGAGGACGAGGAGGCGCTGGGCGAGAGCGACCGCGCGACGGTCGAGCTCGACCAGGAATCGGTTGGACGCCTGTCGCGCATGGACGCGCTCCAGGTGCAGGCGATGGCGCAGGCCCAGTCGCGCCGCCGCGCCGTACAGAAGGACCGTATCCGCGCCGCGCTCGCGCGGATCGACGAGGGCGAATTCGGGTACTGCCTCGCGTGCGGCGAGGAGATCGCCGCCAAGCGGCTAGAGAATGACCCCAGCGTCACCCATTGCATCGGCTGCGCGGGAAATCAGGGAACCTGAAGACGCCTCCGGCCCTTTTGTTCGAAAGAACGCAAGTTACGGGGACGCAACGTTGAACGACCATTCAGAGGATAAGGGCCGCATCCTCGTCGTCGAGGACAGCCCGGTCCTTTCTCTTCGCGCGGAAGACATCCTGACCGACCGGGGCTTTTTCATCGTCGGGCCGGCGTACGACATGATGCAGGCGATCGACCTTGCCAAGCGCGAGCAGATCGACGCGGCGGTGATCGACCTCAACATTCGCGGCGAGAAGAGTTTCGACGTCATGAAGACGCTCGAGGAGCGCGGCGTACCGTTCGTCATCACCAGCGGCTATGCCGACTGGTCGATGCCCGAGGAATGGCGCGAACGCCCGCGGTTGCAAAAGCCGTTCGAGGACGATGCGCTGGCCGGCGCGGTGCGCGACCTGTTGCGGTCCGAGGACGACTAATTCTCTGAGATCAGGGAGGAAATGGTGGGCGTGGCAAGGATTGAACTTGCGACCCCTACGATGTCAACATAGTGCTCTACCACTGAGCTACACGCCCACATTTCCTCGCGCGCGGCAGCGATATGCCGCGGTGGTGTGGGGGCCTTTAAGGCCCGAATCATCGCTTGCCAAGCCCAAACTCGCCTAAAGGCGGCCGTGCTGGTCTTCGGTCTGGAAAATCCGGTCGACCTCGGCAACGAGGTCCTTGAGGTGGAACGGCTTGGAAAGCAGTTTCGCCTCGGGCGCGGCCTTGCCGCCCTGCAGTGCGACGGCCGCAAATCCGGTGATGAACATGACGCGGATCGAGGCGTCGATGGTGCTCGCCTTCTGCGCCAGCTCGATCCCGTCCATTTCGGGCATGACGATGTCCGTGAGGAGGAGGTCGTAGCGCTGCTTCTCGAGGAGCGGGAGCGCCTCGGTACCGCAGCCCACGCTGTCGACTTCATAACCGACGCGTTCCAGCGCCCGCGCGAGATATTCGCGCATCGAGTGGTCGTCTTCTGCCAGCAGGATCTTCGCCATAGGCTCCTCTATGCGCGTTGAAGAACGCTTTTTCCAGCCACCTTGGCCCGATCAGGCGATTGATGTTGCAAAACGGCACGCCTAGCCTCGACGCCATTGATCGAGCCCCCCCTCCCCTTGCCCGCCGTTCACCAGGGGAACGGCCGATGGCCGATCGTCCTGTCGGTCCCGCATTCGGGGCGCGGCAAGCTCGCCGATCTCGCCCCGCTCGCGCATGGCGGCAAGGCGGCGCTGATGGCGCTCGAGGACCCGTTGGTCGATGCGCTGGTAGAGCCACTCGTGCGCCAGGGGTTCGCGGCCGTAATCGCTAAGGCGCCGCGCGCGGCGATCGACTGCAACCGGGCGCTGGACGAACTCGATCCGCTGTGCGTCGAAGGCGCGTCGCCACCGCCGGCTGGTAGCCGCGCCGCGCAGGGGCTCGGGTTGATACCCTCGCGCTCGCATCGTCAGCCGCGATTGTGGAAACGCCCCTTGTCGCGCGCGCAGCTCGACCTCAGGATCGCGCGCGGCTGGACGCCCTATCATGATGCGTTGACCGGCCTGCTCGGTTCTGCCGCGGCGCGCCATGGCGGGGCGATCCTGATCGATTGCCACTCAATGCCGCCGCGCCGCCGGGGCTTGCCGCGGATCGTGCTGGGCGATCGCCACGGTACCAGCGCGGCGCCGTGGGTCAGCCGGCTCGCGGCACAGCTCGTCAAGGAGGTGGGCGAGGAATGCGGGTTCAACCATCCCTATGCAGGCGGGCACATCACGGCGTGCCATGGCGCCCCGTCGTTCGATGTCCATGCGCTGCAAGTCGAGATCGACCGGGCGGCCTATCTCGACGCGAGCCTCACCGCGCCGGGGCCCGGCATGGGCCGAATGCGCCTGCTCTTCTCGCGCTTGGCCCATGGGCTTGCCGAGGGATGGATGCGGGCGGCGGCGGAATGAAAAAGGCCGGCCCCGCACGTGGCGGGACCGGCCCTTTCATCAGGTCGCAGTCCTGGCGTCAGGCGTTTTCGGTCGCCTTGTCGCGAGCCTTCTTGAGCTCGACGATCTCCTTGGGACCCTTGCCCAGGTCGACCTGACGCGCGAACACTTCGCGGATCTGGCCGAGCGAGAAGAGGTGCGCCATGATGACCGGCAGCATGCCGTTCTGGTTCATCTTGCGCAGCTTGTCGCCGCTGAGTTCGCGCAGCTTTTCCTCGTTGATCATCTGGAAGCCGCGATAGATGAACGGCTTGTCCATGCCTTCCGGCTGTACCGACACTTCGCCGCCCATCAAGAGGTCCATGTCCATCAGCTCCTTCATGAAGGCGCCGGTGCGCTGGGCAGCCTGTTCGAACTGCTCGCAGAACTTGAGGATCTTGGTGGTCTGCTCCGACGCCTTGCCGTCCTTGTCGAACAGCGGCTCGCCCTTGCTGCCGAGCGCACCCGAGGTCGGGTCGTAGCACAGCGAGAGTTCTTCCGACTGCTCGTTGAGGCGCGCCAGCATGAACGGATAACGGCGCACGTAGGCGGGCAGGTACAGATAGTCGTCAGTCAGCTTGCCGTTGTCGTCGACGAAAGCGTTGACGCCCTCATGGAGGCCCATCAGCGCCAGCGGCACGGGGCTCTCGCCGGCCGAGAAGATGACCGGGAAGTTGCGCTGGAGAAGGTGGAACTCCTCGACGGTGACGGGAACGGCGTGCACCTTCGCGAGCACCTTGCCCGCATCGACGCGATCGATCTTGAGCTTGCCGTGCTTCTCGGTGCTGATCGGTTCGAGACCCTCGTAAAGGATCGGCAGGCCGGCGTTCGGCGCTTCACTCGCCATCAAATTACTCCTGTTTGAAGACCGGTTCGTCCAACGGATCAACCACTTGGTCCCGGTCGGAAATTTCGAAGCCATGCCTCTAGGCGTTCGAATGGCCGCGTGCAAGCCGCATCCCCTTGAAAGCGGCGGGCAAATCGCGGATTTTGTCGACGAGTGTTGCGTTTGGGGTTCATTTCCGGTTCAAGGCCCGCATGCCAGCAGGGGCGAAAGGATCGATTTCGCACGCATGTTCTCGCTGATCACCGGCATTGCCCTCATGAGCTCGACGATCGCTGCCCCCGACGGGCCGCGACCGAGCGGGCTCGTCACCGGCACCCGGCTGGCGAGCGCGGACGCGGTGCCGCCCGTGCGCAGGGTGATCATCCGCAACCAGCTGATCCTGCGTATCCCCCTGCAGCCCAAGAAGAAGACCGACGCCAGCTACCGCGTGCTCAATGCGCCTAAATGCTTCGCGACCCGCGGCATCGCCGGGGCACGGCTGGCTGGCGAGCGCACGATCGACTTCCTGATGCGCGGCAATCAGCGCGTGCGCGTCCAGACCGACCGCGACTGCAAGAGCCTCGATTTCTACGGCGGCTTCTACCTCCAGCCGACCGACGGACAGCTGTGCGTCGGGCGCGATGCGGTGCGCACCCGCATGGGCGGGTCGTGCCGGATCGAACGGGTCCAGCTCCTCCAGCCGCTTTCCAAGTAGATTTCTTGACTTTCGAGCCGTTTAGGGGCAGTCAGCCGCCGCGTCCGGCTCGCGTCGGACAAGCCTGAAATATTTCCGGAAAAACCCTGCATGTCTTTTGCCGATCTCGGCCTCTCCGATGAATTGCTGCGCGCCGTGTCCGACGCGGGCTACGACACGCCCACCCCGATCCAGAAGGGGGCGATCACGCCCGTCCTGATGGGCAAGGACCTGATCGGCATCGCCCAGACGGGCACCGGCAAGACGGCGAGCTTCGTGCTGCCGATGATCGACGTGCTCGCCGAGGGCCGCAGCCGGGCGCGCATGCCGCGTTCGCTGATCCTCGAGCCGACCCGCGAACTGGCCGCGCAGGTGGCCGAGAATTTCGAGAAATACGGCAAGTATCACAACCTCTCGATGACGCTGCTTATCGGGGGCGTGCAGATGGGCGACCAGGTCAAGGCGCTCGAGAAGGGCGTCGACGTGCTGATCGCGACGCCGGGCCGACTGCTCGACCTGTTCGAGCGCGGCAAGATCCTGCTGACCGCGTGCGACCTGCTTGTCATCGACGAGGCCGACCGCATGCTCGACATGGGCTTCATCCCGGACATCGAGAGCATCTGCCAGAAGCTGCCCAAGAACCGGCAGACGATGCTGTTTTCCGCGACCATGCCGCCGCCGATCAAGAAACTGGCGGACCGCTTCCTCAACGATCCCAAGATGATCGAGGTGGCGCGCCCGGCGACCGCCAACAAGAATATCGACCAGCAGATCGTCCAGGTGGCCCCGCGCGCCAAGCAGAAGATGCTCGAGGAGATCCTGTCTGGCAAGGAAGTCGAGACCGCGATCGTCTTCTGCAACAAGAAGGTGACCGTGCGCGACCTCACCTCCAAGCTGCGCCGCGACGGCTTCCGCGTCGGCCAGATCCAGGGCGACATGGAGCAGAAGGACCGCATCGCCGAACTCGACCGGTTCAAGGCGGGCGAGATCAACATCCTCGTCGCCTCTGACGTCGCTGCGCGCGGGCTCGACATCAAGGGCGTCAGCCACGTCGTGAACTATGACGTGCCGTGGCAGCCCGACGACTATGTCCACCGCATCGGCCGCACCGGCCGCGCGGGCGCGAGCGGTATCGCGATCACCTTGGCGACCCGCGCCGATGCCGACGCGGTCGACGCGATCGAGAAGCTGACCAAGCACAAGATCGGCGGCAAGGCGAAGGCCGAACCCGAGACCAAGGCCGAGCCCGAGAAGAAGGCCGAGACACCCAAGGCCGAGTCTCCCCGTGTCGAGAATTCCGACGAGGACAAGCCCAAGCGTCGCCGCCGCGGTGGGCGCGGCCGCAAGAAGAGCGACGAAGTGACGCCGGGCGTCGAGGCTGCCGAAGCGGCCTACGAGGACGATCGTCCCGATACCGCCGCCGCCAAGGCGTTGCCCGCCAAACCGCTTGCCCCCGAGGTCGCCGAGGGCGAATGGTCGGGACCGGTCCCGTCCTTCCTGTCGGTCGGCGCGCGCTAGGCGCTAGTTGCCGCGCCGCCGGTAGCGGTCGAGGAATCCGTTGGCGTGCGCCTCGAAGCGCTGCTCGGCGATCGCCGCGCGCATGCCCGCCATCAGCTGCTGGTAAAAGTTGAGATTGTGCTCGGTCATTAGCATCGCGCCGAGGATCTCCCCTGCGCGCACGAGATGATGGACATAGGCGCGCGTATAGGTTGCGCAGGTCGGGCAGGCGCAGTCGGGATCGAGCGGTGACTGGTCCTCGGCAAAGCGCGCGTTGCGGATGTTGATCGGCCCGTCGAGCGTGAAGGCCTGCCCTGTCCGGCCCGAGCGGGTCGGCAGCACGCAGTCGAACATGTCGATCCCGCGCCGCACCGATTCGACGAGGTCGTCGGGCTTGCCCACCCCCATCAGGTAACGCGGACGGTCGGCGGGCAGCTGACCTGGCGCAAAGTCGAGACAGCCGAGCATGGCCTCGTGCCCCTCGCCCACGGCGAGCCCGCCGACGGCAAAGCCGTCGAACCCGATGTCGATCAGCGCGTCGGCGCTTTCCTTGCGGAGTTTCTCGTCGAGGACGCCCTGCTGAATCCCGAAGATCGCGGCACGCGTCGCATGCTCGCCGCCGCTGTCGAATTCGTCGCGGCTGCGCTTCGCCCAGCGGATCGAGCGGTCCATCGCCTCGCGCTGCTTTTTTGCGCTGACGTCGGGACGGACGAGCTCGTCGAACTGCATGATGATGTCGCTGTCGAGTAGCCGCTGGACTTCGATCGAGCGCTCGGGCGTCAAGAGGTGGCGCGAGCCGTCGAGATGGCTCCTGAATGTAACGCCCTCGTCGGTGACCTTCGACAATTCGCTGAGGCTCATCACCTGGTAGCCGCCGCTGTCGGTGAGGATCGGGCGCTTCCAGTTCATGAACTTGTGGAGGCCGCCCAGCTTGGCGACGCGCTCGGCACCCGGGCGAAGCATCAGGTGGTAGGTGTTGCCGAGGATGATGTCGGCGCCCGACGCGCGGACGGCCTCGGTTTTCATTGCCTTGACGGTGGCGGCGGTCCCGACCGGCATGAAGGCGGGCGTGCGGATCTCGCCGCGCTCCATGGCGAGCGTGCCGGTGCGCGCGGCGCCGTCGGTCGCGGCGATGGTGAATTGGAAACGGGGCATCGGGCGCGCTGTTAGCGGCTCCCCGCGCGTCGCGCTAGGCCGGGATCAGCAGCGAGCCGTCGCCATAGCTGTAGAAGCGGTAGCCTTCCTCGATCGCGTGGGCGTAGGCCGCGCGCATCGTATCAAGCCCCATCAGCGCGCTGACGAGCATGAACAGGGTCGACCTGGGAAGGTGGAAATTGGTCATCAGCCCGCCGACCGCGCGAAAGCGATAGCCGGGCGTGATGAAAATGTCGGTGTCGCCCTCGAAGGGACGGATGGTGCCGTCCTCGTCGGCCGCGCTTTCGAGCAGCCGCAGCGCCGTTGTGCCTACGGCGATCAGGCGGCCGCCTTTGGCGCGCGCGGCGTTGAGGCGGCTGGCGGTGACGGCGTCGATGCGGCCCCACTCGGCGTGCATCTTGTGGTCGGAGGTATCGTCGACCTTGACCGGCAGGAAGGTCCCCGCGCCGACATGGAGGGTCAGCGTCTCGCGCGCGATGCCCCTGGCGTCGATCGCTTCGACCAGCCGGTCGGTGAAGTGGAGCGAGGCGGTGGGCGCCGCAACCGCGCCATCCTCGCGCGCAAACATGGTCTGGTAGTCCGAGCGGTCGCGTTCGTCGGTGCCGCGCTTGGAGGCGATGTAGGGAGGTAGTGGCATCGTGCCCGCGCGCTCGAGCAGTACCTCGACGGGCTCGTCGCCGTGAAAATCGAACAGGATCGCGCCGTCGTCGCCGCGGCGCAGTGCCGTTGCCTCGACACCCTGGCCGAAGTCGACCGTTTCGCCGTCGCGCAGGCGCTTGGCATTGCGCACGAAGGCCCACCATTGGCGCAGCCCCTCACGCTTGTGGAGCGTGGCGCCGACCTTCGCTTCGCCGCGGCGCCCCTCGAGCTGGGCGGGGATGACGCGCGTGTCGTTGAAGACGAGCACGTCGTCGGGACGCAGGAGGTCGGGCAGGTCGAGTACCGCGCGGTCGGCGATCGTGTCGCCGACGACGTGAAGCAGGCGCGCGGCGTCGCGCGGCGAAGCCGGCCGCAGCGCGATCAGCTCCTGCGGCAGGTCGAAGTCGAAACTGTCGACGCGCATCAGCTGTCGGCGCTGTCCTCGGCGACCTCGTCGCTCTCGGTCGCGACCGTCTCGGTCACCATCGGCGCGGCCGGGAGCGGGCCCCCGAGGCGCGCGGCGAGAATCTTGGTCGGCTGCGCGGGCGGTTCGCCCGGCGCGATCGCGTCGACCGCGTCCATGCCGCCCATCACGCGGCCGACGACGGTGTAGTCGAAGTCGAGTTTCAGCACGCTGTCGAACATGATGTAGAACTGGCTGTTGGCGCTGTTCTCGTCCTCGGCGCGGGCCATGGCGAGCGCGCCGCGCACGTGCGGCAGGCGATTGAATTCGGCCGGAAGATCGGGGAGCGAGGAGCCGCCCGAGCCGTTACCCGCCGGATCGCCGCCCTGCGCCATGAAATTGGGGATCACGCGATGGAAGCTCAGGCCGTTGTAAAAGCCCGAGCTGGCCAGCTGCTGGATCCGATAGACGTGCAGCGGGGCGACGTCGGGACGCAGCAGCACCTCGACCGTGCCGCCGTTCGACAGGTCGAGGTAGAGGTGGTTGGCTGGATCGGCTTTGATCTCGTCGGGCGCCTTGTGCGAGACATATTTGGGCAGCGGAAGTGGGTCCTTCGCGACCGCAGGCGCGCTCATCGCCGCCAGACCGAGAGCCAAACCGAAAACCAACTTGCGCATGTCTTCCCCTCCACCGGTAAATGCCTGCACCGCCTAGCGAAAAGGCCGGCGGCTCGCCAGCCCCTTTAGCGCTGCAAAGATGAATGGCGGATGGCGCTGCCTAGAGCTTGGCGGCGACGTCGGCGGCGACCGCGGGCGTCACGAACTTGTCGATCGGCCCGCCGTAGCGCGCGATCTCCTTGACCAGCCTGGAGGCGATCGGTTGGAGCGAAACGTCGGCCATCAGGAAGACGGTCTCGATTTCGTCGTTCAGCTGCTGGTTCATGCCCGCCATCTGATATTCGTATTCGAAATCCGCGACCGCGCGCAGACCGCGCACGATCAGCGAGGCGTCCTGGCTTTGCGCGAAGTCCATCAGCAGCGAATCGAACGAGACGACGTCGATCTCGCCGGGCAGCCCCTCGACTTCGCGGCGAACCATGTCGAGCCGCTCCTCGACCGTGAACATGGGCGATTTTGACGGGTTGGTGGTGACCCCGATGACCAGCCGGTCGACGAGGTGCGCCGAGCGCCGGATGATGTCGAGATGCCCCAGCGTGATGGGGTCGAACGTGCCGGGATAAACGCCGATGCGCCGGGTCATATCAATGGTCCCTTTCCACCGCATAGCGGGCGATGGCGCGAAGCAGGTCCGCTTCCTTGCCGTGGCCCGAGAGATGTTCGATCGCCTGGTCGACGAGCATGTCGGCCTGCGCGCGGGCACGCTCCTCGCCGAGCAGCGAGACGAAGGTCGCCTTACCGGCCGCAGCGTCCTTGCCGACCCGCTTGCCCGCCTTTTCCTCGTCGCCGCCATGGTCGATCAGGTCGTCGGCGATCTGGAAGGCGAGCCCGACATTGCGGGCATATCCGTGATAGGGGGTACGCTTGTCGGCGGGTAGACGCGCCATGATGCAGGCGGCCTCGACGCAATATTCGATCAGCGCGCCGGTCTTCAACTGCTGGAGCCGCGTGATCGCGCCGAGGTCGAGCTGCTCGCCTTCGGCGACGAGGTCCATCATCTGCCCGCCGGCCATGCCCTGCGGTCCCGACGCCCGCGCCAGCGCGCGCACCAGTTCGGTGCGGACGGAGGGACGCTCGTGCGTGGCCTCGTCGGCGAGGATGTCGAAGGCAAGCGCATGGAGGCTGTCGCCCGCGAGCACCGCGGTGCATTCGTCGAACGCCTTGTGGACGGTCGCCTTGCCGCGCCGCAGGTCGTCGTCGTCCATGCAGGGCAGGTCGTCGTGGATCAGCGAATAGACGTGGATCGCCTCGATCGCGGTGCCGACGCGCAGCGCACGCTCCTCGTCGATCGCGAACAGGCGCGCGGCGGCCACGGTGAGGAGCGGACGCATCCGCTTGCCCCCGCCGATCGCGGCATGACCCATCGCTTCATAGAGGCGGTCGCGGCGATCGCCGGGCAGCGCGAGAATAGTCGTGAACAGCGCATCGACCTTGGCGGCGACGCGCGCGGCTTCCTCGCCCAGGAGCGGCGGAAGTCCGGCCACGGCCTCAGCCGGCATCGAACTGGGCGGCACCGCTCGGCTGCCCCTTCTCGTCGAAGGTCAGCTGTTCGATCCGCATGCGCGCATCCTTGAGGCGCGCCTCGCAATGCTTCTTGAGCGCTTCGCCGCGCTGGTAGAGCGCGATCGAGGCGTCGAGGCTCTCGTCCCCCGCCTCGAGCGAGCGGACGATGGTTTCGAGTTCGGCGAGCGCGGCCTCGAAATCGAGGCTCGCAACATCGGGTTTCTGGTCGGTCATGGCGCGACTGTGCCGAGGGACCGGCCCCGAATCAATGCTTGAACGGGTCCTTGATGCCCGGGACGATCTCGTCCGACCCGTCGTCGGCCTCGGCGGCCAGCGCGGCTTCGGCCTGGGCGGCTTGGCGCTCGCGCTCGGCGCGCAGCTGGCTGATCAGCGCTTCGCGGTCCTCGGCGCTCGGCGCGGTGTCGGCCACGGCGTTACCACTGGCCTTGGCCGCCTTGGCGACCGCGGCATCGAGTTCGCGCTGCGAGGTCAGGCCGAGGGTGACCGGATCCTTGGGCTGGATGTTGGCCATGTTCCAGTGCGAGCGGTCGCGGATCGAGGCGATCGTGGTACGCGTGGTGCCGATCAGCTTGGAAATTTGGCCGTCGGTGACGTCGGGGTGGTTCTTGATGATCCACGCGATGCCGTCGGGCTTGTCCTGGCGCTTGGAGACCGGCGTGTAGCGCGGGCCCTTGGTGCGCACCGGCGCGTCGTTCGCCTTGATGATGTGGAGACGATAGTCGCCGTCGGCCTGGCCCTTCTCGATCTCCTCGTGGGTCAGCTCGCCCGCACGGATGGGATCGCGCCCGGTCAGCTTGGTCGCGGCGGTATCGTCGGCAATCGCCTGCACCTCGAGGATGTGAAGACCGCAGAATTCCGCGATCTGGGTGAAGCTCAGCGAAGTATTGTCGACCAGCCAGGCGGCGGTAGCGTGCGGCATGAGGGGGTGGGCCACGGTGGATCCTCCAAAAACAATAAGGGCCGCCCCTCCCCGGGACGGCCAGCGTCGGGGGACGATGTAGGCTTTTCGCGCCAAGAGAGCAAGACACGCTTGAATTGCTCGTTGCGGACAGTTGCGGACACGTATCGAAAATTAACTGGTGTTAAAGATTCGACTCGTTAAATGGCATTTTCAAGAGTTGCGTTGTTCGGGAAGTTAATCGTGGAATTCCGCTTCAAGAAGATCGGCTGGTGGTCGAGGTTGCGTGTCAGCCTCCCCGACCACGCGTTCCACGTCTACCATGGCGGGCAATGGCTGGGTTACGTCTGGCGCGCGGGGCCTGGTCTGTGGCACGCCGACGTCGAGGCGGCCATGGAACAGCGCGCCAGCGTCAGCGGCGTCACGCGCGATCGCGCGGCCGAAGCACTCAAGGCGCGCGTGCTCGCGACCTCTGCCGGAACGGGTGAAGCCTAGGCCAGCGCCGCGTCGAGGTCGGCGAGGATGTCCTCTGGCGCTTCCAGGCCCACCGAAAGACGGACCAGCCCTTCCGAAATGCCGTGAAGCGCGCGCGCCTCGGGCGCGTAGGTCGAATGGGTCATCGAGGCGGGGTGCTGGATCAGCGTCTCGGCATTGCCGAGGCTGACCGCGCAATGGATCAGCTCGACGCGGCGGATGAGATCCATGCCGGCGCCCATGCCGCCCTTCAGTTCGAATGCGACCATACCGCCGAAATCGGCCATCTGGCGCTTGGCGACTGCGTGGCCCGGATCGTTTTCGAGGCCCGGGTAGAAGACCGTGTCGACCGCAGGGTGCGCGTCGAGCCAGCGCGCGACGATGCCGGCGCTGTGCGAATGACGCTCCATGCGCAGCGGCAGCGTCTTCAGACCGCGCATCACCAGCATGGCGGCCAGCGGGTTCATCACCGCGCCGGTCATGTCCTTGAGGCCCTTCATGCGGATCTCGCCGATCAGCTCGGCCGAGCCCGCGACGATACCCGCGACGACGTCGCCGTGACCGCCCAGATACTTGGTCGCGCTGTGCACGACGAGGTCGGCGCCGAACGAGATGGGACGCGTGAGGTATGGCGTCGCATAGGTGTTGTCGACGATGGTCAGCGCGCCGCCGCCGCGCGCCAGCGAAGACACGGCTTCGATGTCGACGATGCGCATATTGGGGTTGGCGGGCGTCTCGAAATAGACCGCGCGGGTTTTCGGCCCGATCGCTGCGGCAAGCGCGTCGAGATCGGTCAAGTCGACGTGGCGCACGACGATGCCGAACTTGGCGAGGCCTTCGTGGAGCAGCGCGTAGGTACAGCCGTAGAGCGTCTTGTCGGCGACCAGCTCGTCACCGGGCGACAGCAGCGTCCACAGCGCCGCCGAGATCGCGCCCATTCCAGAGCCGGTGCCCAGCGCGGCTTCGGCGCCTTCGAGCACCGCGATGCGGCGTTCGAGCAAGTCGACGGTCGGGTTGGAGATGCGCGAATAGATGTGGCCGCCTTCCTCGCCCGCGAAGCGTGCGCCGAGCGTTTCGGCGGTCTGGGTGGTGAAGGTCGAGGAGAAATGCACCGGGGCGCTCAGCGCGCCCTGTTCGTCGGCAGGATCGTACCCGGCGTGAATCGCCTCGGTCGCAAAAGCGCGGTCGCGGCGGCCTTCGCTCTTGGCGGCGGCTTGGTTCTCGCGGTCGATCATGTCGAAGAAATCGGTGGCCATTTCGGGCGACTCCATGGGTGATGATGCTGTTCGAAAGACAAAATATGCGCAATGTCGCAGCATGAGTGACCAATGATGTCTGGTTACTGCGTGAAATTTGGCATAACCTGCCAATCATGAAGCTGGACAAGACCGATATCGCCATCTTGCGCGCCCTCCAGGAGGACGGGCGCCAGTCGAATCTCGCCTTGGCGGAGAAGGTGCACCTCTCCCCCTCCCCCTGCCTGCGCCGCGTGCGCCAGCTCGAGGAAGCGGGCGTCATCCGCGGATACACCGCGATCCTCGACGAAAAGGCCTACGGGCTGCCGCTTACCTTGTTCGTGCGCATTTCGCTCGAACGCCATTCGAGCGAGGCGGTCGAGGGGTTCGAGGAGGCGATCGCGGGGCTCGAGGAGGTGGTCGAGTGCCACCTTCTAACCGGCAGCGCGGACTATCTCCTGCGCGTCGTCGTTGCCGACCTCGACGATTACCAGCGCTTCATGCGTGAGGAGATCCACCAAATTACGGGCGTGTCGTCGATCGAGACGAGCTTCTCCCTGAAGCGCGTCAAGGAAGCGCGCGTCTATCGCAAACCCTAAGTCGTCGTCAGCACGATCTTGCCGACATGGTCGCCCGCTTCCATCCGGGCGTGCGCCGCTCCGGCTTCTTCCAGCGGATAGGCCTTGTCCATGGCGGGGTGCAGGCGGTTGCCCTCGACATAGGGCCACACCGTCTCGAGAAGCGTGTCGCGCACCATGCCCTTATAGTCGAGGCCGCGCGGCCGCAGCGTCGAGCCGGTCAGGATCAGGCGGCGGCGCATCACGTCCATGATGTTGACGCTGGCCTCGGCGCCGCGCTGGAAGGCGATCGAGACGTGACGCCCGCCGAGCGCAAGGCAGGCCAGGTTGCGCGGGACATAGTCGCCGCCGACCATGTCGAGCACGACGTCGACCCCGCGCCCCTCGGTCATGTCCTTGACCCGGCTCTCGAACTCTTCGGTCCTGTAGTTGATCGCCTGGTTGGCGCCCAAATCGAGCGCCGCCTCGCATTTTTCCTCGCTGCCGCAAGTGACGATGACCTGCAGCCCGAACAGGCGCGCGAGCTTGATCGCCATCGTCCCGATGCCGCTGGTCCCGCCATGCACGAGGACGATGTCGCCGTCGGCGGCGAAGCCTCGTTCGAACAGGTTGGTCCACACGGTGAACAGCGTCTCGGGCAGCGCCGCGGCTTCTTCCATCGAAAGGATTTCGGGGACGTCGAGCAGGGTCTCGACAGGCGCGAGGCAATAGTCGGCATAGCCGCCGCCCGCGACAAGTGCGCACACCTTGCGGCCGATCCAGTGGGTCGCCCCCTCGCCTCCTGCGACCACCTCGCCCGCAATCTCGAGACCGGGCGTGTCTGGCGCGCCCGGCGGGGGCGGATAGAGGCCCATGCGCTGGAGCACGTCGGGGCGGTTGACGCCGGCCGCGGCGACGCGGACGAGCACTTCGCGAGGGCCCGGCCGGGGCACCGGCAGCTCGGCGATCTGCAACTGTTCGGGACCTCCGGGAGCCGCGATCGCGATCGCGCGCATCGTCGTGGGCAGGCTCAACGCGAAACTCCTAGCAAGACGTGAGTCGGCTTATTGACTCGGGGGGCGCACGGGTCAACGCTGCTGCCATGGACGAAGAAGACGACTTCCGCGCCGACGATCCCATCAACCTGCTCGGCAAGGAAGACCTCGACCCTCTCTCGCTCGCCGAACTCGACAGCCGCGTGGCGCTCCTGAAGGCCGAGATCGTGCGCACCGAGGCCCACAAGGCCGGCAAGTCCAGCCATCTCAGCGCCGCGGACGCCCTGTTCAAGAAATGAGGCGTGCGGGGGGCCTTTGCCGACCGTTTCGGGGCTCGCCCTTGATTGCCCCCGCCGCCCTCCCGATGTTGTTTGGGTAAGGAGAAGTCATCGATGCCCAGTTTCGCCCGTGAACTCGAACAGACGCTGCACAACGCCCTCGGCGAGGCGTCCAAGCGCCGCCACGAATACGCGACGCTCGAGCATCTCCTGATCGCGCTGATCGACGACGAGCATGCCGCGCAGGTGATGGCGGCCTGCGGAGTCGACCGCGAGGAATTGCGCGCGACGGTCAAGCAGTATCTCGACAGCGAACTGGGTGCGCTGGTGTCCGACAGCGCGACCGATCCCAACCCCACCAGCGGCTTCCAGCGCGTCGTCCAGCGCGCCATTCTTCACGTCCAGTCGTCGGGCCGCGACGAGGTGACGGGGGCGAACCTGCTGGTCGCGCTCTTCTCCGAGCGCGAGAGCTATGCAGTCTATTTCCTCCAGCAGCAGGACATGAGCCGGCTCGATGCGGTGACCTATATCAGCCACGGCGTGGGCAAGGGCGAGCCGAGCATCTCGGAGACGCCCGAGACCTCTTCCAACGACGAGCCGACCGAGACTAAGTCAAGCGACAAGAAGGAGAGCGCGCTCCAGCAGTTCACGGTGAACCTCAACCAGAAGGCCAAGGACGGCAAGATCGACCCCCTGATCGGGCGATCGAGCGAAGTCGACCGGACTATCCAGATCCTGTGTCGCCGCTCGAAGAACAACCCGCTCTATGTAGGCGATCCGGGCGTCGGCAAGACCGCGATCGCGGAAGGCCTCGCGCGCAAGATCATCGAAGGCGACGTCCCCGACGTGCTCAAGGAAGCGGTCATCTACGCGCTCGACATGGGCGCGCTCCTCGCCGGCACGCGCTATCGCGGCGACTTCGAGGAGCGGTTGAAGCAGGTCGTCACCGAGCTCGAGAAGATGCCCCACGCGGTACTGTTCATCGACGAGATTCACACGGTGATCGGCGCGGGCGCGACCTCGGGCGGCGCGATGGATGCGTCGAACCTCCTGAAACCTGCGCTGTCGTCGGGCGCGATCCGCTGCATCGGGTCGACCACCTACAAGGAATTCCGCAACCATTTCGAGAAGGACCGCGCCCTGCTGCGGCGCTTCCAGAAGATCGACATCACCGAGCCGACGGTCGAGGACACGATCAAGATCCTGATGGGCCTGCGGTCCAATTTCGAGGAACACCACAAGGTCCGCTACCTGCCCGATGCGATCAAGAGCGCGGTCGAACTGTCGGACCGCTACATCAACGACCGCAAGCTGCCCGACAAGGCGATCGACGTGATCGACGAAGTCGGCGCGATGCAGATGCTCAAGCCGCCGTCCAAGCGCAAGAAGACCATCGCGGTCGCCGACATCGAGGCGGTCGTGGCGACGATGGCGCGCATCCCGCCCAAGAGCGTGTCGACCGACGACAAGCGCGTGCTCGAGACGCTCGAGACCGACCTCAAGCGCGTCGTGTTCGGGCAGGACATCGCGATCGAGAAGCTCGCCTCCGCGATCAAGCTGTCGCGTGCGGGCCTGCGCGATCCTGACAAGCCGATCGGCAACTATCTCTTTTCGGGGCCCACCGGCGTCGGCAAGACCGAGGTCGCGCGCCAGCTCGCCTCGATCATGGGCATCCCGCTCCAGCGCTTCGACATGTCCGAATATATGGAGCGCCACGCGGTCAGCCGCCTGATCGGCGCGCCTCCGGGCTATGTCGGCTACGATCAGGGCGGCCTCCTGACCGACGCGGTCGACCAGCATCCGCACTCGGTGCTGTTGCTCGACGAGATCGAGAAGGCGCACCCCGACCTGTTCAACATCCTCCTTCAGGTGATGGACAACGGGCAGCTGACCGACCACCACGGCAAGACGGTCGATTTCCGCAACACTATCCTCATCATGACGACCAATGCGGGCGCTGCCGACATGGCGCGCGAGAGCATCGGTTTCGGCAACGTCACGCGCGAGGACGCGCAGGAAGACGCGGTCAAGAAGATGTTCACGCCCGAGTTCCGCAACCGTCTCGATGCGGTGGTCCCGTTCGGCTACCTGCCGCCCGCGGTGGTCGCGCGAGTGGTCGACAAGTTCATCCTCCAGCTCGAACTGCAGCTTGCCGACCGCAACGTGCACATCGACCTCGACGACAAGGCGCGCGAGTGGCTCGTCGCGAAGGGATACGACAAGCTCTACGGTGCTCGTCCGATGGCGCGCCTGGTGCAGGAGAAGATCAAGCAGCCGCTCGCCGAGGAACTATTGTTCGGCAAGCTTGTCGATGGCGGCGAGGTCAAGGTGTTCATCAAGGACGACAAGCCGGTCTTCGAGATCGTGCCGACCCCGCCCAAGCCCAAGCGCAAGCCGCCCGCGAAGAAGAAGCCCGCGGCCAGGAAGGCGGCGCCGCGCAAGAAGGACACTGCGGAAAAGTCCGGCGAATAGTCTTCACCGAGGCTTCACAGCAGCGGCGCGGCCGTTATGGTCGCGCCGTTTCTGTTTGTTGGAGCCTGCCTTGACCACTCGCCTGCTAGCCGCCGCCAGCCTCCTGGCGCTCGCCACCGCCCCCGCCACCGCGCACGATCCCTCGTTCGATCCCGACCGTCTCTCGACGCACGTGCGCACGCTGTCGTCCGACGCGTTCGGTGGCCGCGCGCCCGCGACCCCGGGCGAGCATCTGTCGGTCGGCTACATCTCGGGCGCGTTCGCGGCCGCCGGCCTCGAGCCGGGCGGCGACCTCGACGAGCACGGACTGCGTAGCTTCACGCAGGACGTCGTGCTCGCCCGCTCGACCATGGTCGACGAACCGCTCGTCGCCGCGACCATCGGCGGCGAGCGCGTCGGACTGGCCCAGGGCCAGGACGTCGCCGTGCGCGCCCCGATCAACGGCGAAGCGCACGTCCAGCTCGAGAACGTGCCGATGGTTTTCGTCGGCTACGGCACGACTGCACCCGAGCGCGACTGGAACGACTTCAAGGATGTCGACGTCGCGGGCAAAGTGATCCTCGTCCTCGTCAACGATCCCGACTTCGAAGGCGGCGAAGGCGATTTCGGCGGCAAGGAAATGACCTATTACGGCCGCTGGACCTACAAGTACGAGGAAGCCGCGCGCCGCGGGGCCGCGGGCGTCCTCGTGATCCACGAGACCGCGCCCGCATCCTATGGCTGGAACGTGGTCGCCAACGGCAACGAACAGACGTTCGACATCGTGCGCGAGGACCCCAAGGCCGCCCATGCCGGGCTCGAGGGGTGGATGCACGCCGACCTTGCCGACCGGCTGCTCAAGGCCGCGGGCACTAGCCTCGAGAAAGCCAAGGCCGCCGCGCGTCGCCGCGACTTCCAACCGCTGGAACTCGGCGCCGCGCTCGACGCGACCTTGCTCGCCGAGACCGACGAGGTCGTCACCAAGAACGTGGTCGGCATCCTGACCGGCAGCGAGGCCCCCGACGAGACGGTCATCTACACCGCGCATTACGACCATCTGGGAACGGGCGACGCGAACGCGGAAGGCGACACGATCTATAATGGCGCGCTCGACAATGCGACCGGCGTCGCGATGTTGATCGAACAGGCGCGTGCCTTCGCGCAGATGGGGCCGCAGAAGCGCTCGGTCGTGTTCATGGCGGTCGGCGCGGAGGAAAAGGGGCTGCTCGGCGCGAAATATTATGTCGCCAACCCGATCTATTCGCTCGCCAAGACCGCGGGCGTCCTCAACACCGACAGCCAGGGCGTGTTCGGACGTGCGAGGGACTTCTCGATCAGCGGCACCGCGCGGCTCGAATTGCTCGACCTGCTCGTCGGCGAGGCCAAGGCGATGGGCAAGGGCTTCACGCCCGACCCGCGACCGGAAGCCGGCGGTTTCTTCCGCTCCGACCATTTCGCGTTCGCGCTGGCCGGCGTTCCGGCGATCAGCTTCAAGGCCGGACAGGACCTTGAGGATGGCGGCGTCGAACGCGCCGAACAGATGGCGAGCAATTACGTCAGCCGACTCTACCACCAGCAGGACGACGAGTGGTCGTCCGACTGGAATTTCGAGGGCATCGCCCAGGACGCGCTGCTACTCCATCGCGTCGGCACGCGGCTTGCCAACGAACCGCTGTGGCCGAACTGGGCCGAGGGCAGCGAATTTCGCGCCGTGCGCGAGGAAAGCGCCGCCGATCGTCGATAAGCCATTGCCACCTCGCGCCCCGGTCGCCAGCCTCGCACGCGGTTGAACGACAGGGGACGAGGCATGGCGAAGGCGGGCAGAAGCGACTGGGTGCCCTGGGCGATCCTGGCAATCGTCGCGCTGGTACTCGTCGGGCTCGTGCTGGCCAACCGCCCGCCTGCCCCGCTTGCCGAAGGGACCGCCGCCACCGGTCGCCCACTGACCGCCGAGCAGCAATCGGTCGCGTTTCGCGCTGCCGATCTCACCATCGAAGTCTTCCCCGACGACAAGGCGATCGAGGGGCGGATGGTGATGGCGCTGCGCATCGACAAGCCGATCGAGCGGATCCAGTTCGACCTCGACGAGCGGCTCGCCATCTCGGTAATCGAAGCGGACGGCGCGCGGATTACTGACTTTACCCGCACCGACGGGCAGGTCGGCGTCCCCCTGCCCCGGCGCTACGAGGCGGGCGAGGCCCTCAGCCTGCGCATCGACTATTCAGGCAAGCCCCACGTCGCTGCGCGCGCACCGTGGGACGGCGGCTTCGTCTGGTCGCAGACGCCGGACGGTGCGCCCTGGATCGCGACCGCGGTGCAGGGCGAAGGCTGCGACCTGTTCTGGCCCTGCTTCGACAACAGCCTCGTCGAGATCGGCACGCTCGCGCTCCACGTCATCGTGCCCGAGGGCCTGGTAGCGCCCGCCAACGGTCGCTTCATGGGCAAGGAAGAGCTGCCGGGCGGCCGCGTGCAGTGGAACTGGCAGACGCGCGAGCCCAACAATTACGCCGTCGCGCTCAACATCGCGCCCTACGAGGAACTGAGCGGCAGCTACGAGAGCCGCTACGGCAACACGATTCCACTTCATTTCTGGTATTTGCCGGGCAACAAGAAGGGTGCCGAGGCGCTGTTCTCGACCTGGCCCGAGATCGTCGATTTCTTCGAGGAGACGGTCGGCCCCTACCCGTTCGGCGACGAGAAGCTCGCCGCGGTCGAGACCCCGCACCTCGGCATGGAGCACCAGACGATCAACGCCTACGGGCAAAAGTTCGTGCCCATTCCCGAAGGGTTTGACTGGCTGTTCCAGCACGAGCTCGCGCACGAATGGTTCGGCAACCAGCTGACCAACGAGGACTGGGACGACATGTGGCTGCACGAGGGTTTCGGCGCCTACATGCAGCCCGCCTTCCTCAAGTGGCGCGACGGCGAGGCGGCCTACCAGTCTGCAATGTGGAAGCAGCGCCAGACGATCATGAACCGCTTCCCCGTCGTCTCGGGCGAGCACCGGCTCGAGGATGAAGTCTACAACCCCGAAATGGGGCCCGGGCAGGACATCTACGTCAAGGGGAGCTGGGTACTGCACACGCTGCGCGGGCTGATCGGCGAGGACGCGTTTTGGACCGCCACGCGCCGGCTAGTCTACGGCCGCCCCGACCCAGTGCCCGGCAATTTCCGCCCCCGCTTCGGCACCACAAACGAGTTCGTCGAGATCGTCAGCGAGGAAGCGGGCCGCGACATGGGCTGGTTCTTCGATGCCTATTTGCGAAAGGCCCAGCTGCCGCGCCTCGCCAGCGAGCGGCAAGGTGGCGACCTTTTGCTGCTATGGCAGACGCCGGACGACATTCCCTTCCCGATGCCGGTCGAGATCAGCGTCAACGGCGAGAGGCGCACCGTGGAGATGGGGCCGGGCTGGAACCGCGTGGGCTTGCCCTCGCCCGAGGCGCGCGTCATTCTCGATCCAGACGCCCGCGTCCTGAAGTTTTCGGATGCGATCCACGCCTACCAGACCCACCTGGCGACACAAGGAGGCCACCCATGAGCCTTGCCTTCTACACCAATCCCCATTCGCGCGGGGCGATCGTGCGCTGGGCGCTCGAGGAAATCGGCTGCGCCTACGAGACGCGTCCCGTCCCCTACGGGCCGGAAATGAAGAGCGACGCCTATCGCCTGATCAACCCGATGGGGAAGGTCCCCGCCATCGTCCATGACGGCGCGGTGGTGACCGAGGTCGCGGCGATCTGCGCCTATCTTGCCGAGGCGTTTCCCGACGCGGGACTTGCGCCGACCGATGAGGAACGCGCCGCCTATCTTCGCTGGCTGTTCTTCGCGGCGGGTCCGCTCGAGGCGGCGATCACCAACAAGGCGATGGGCTTCGCCCCGACCGAGGAGCAGGGCCGGATGGCCGGCTACGGCAACTTCGAGACCGCCGTCGGGACGATCGAGCAGCATCTCGGCGCCGCGCCCTACGTGGCCGGCGACCGGTTCACCATGGCGGACGTCTATGTCGGCAGCCACATCCTGTGGGGCCTGCAGTTCGGCACGCTTCCCGAGCGCGACCATTTCAAGGCCTATGCGGCGCGCCTGTCGGGCCGCGAGGCGCTGGCGCGGGCGCGCGAGAAGGATGCGGCGCTGGCGCAGGAGATGGGGATGGCGAACGGCTAGTTGCGGTCGACGAAACCCCACAGCGCGCCGGGCTTGTACTGGCTCGCGTTGGCGGCGCGGAAGTGCGCCCGCCGGTTGCGGAAGTCGATGCTCATTTCGCTGAACGAGCGCAGCACGTCCATGCCCAGCAGCAAGGTCGGCCGGTCGGCCAGCCCCAACTCCTCGAAGGGTTCGGACAGCGCGAAGGCGATCGGCATGCGCAGGATCGTGATGCCGTCGATCTCGACGTCGCGCAGCAGCCCGTAGTCGATCGGCACGATCTCGCCGGTGACGGTCAGCATGGCGAGGCGGCGCAGGCGCTTGATCTTGCCCGACGCCATCAGTTCGCGCTTGAGCATCTGATTGCCGATCGAGATGCCGCTGCCGGTGTCGATCATCACGTCGAGCCGCGTCTTGCCGACCTGGGCGTTGGACATCACCATGCGCCCGTCGCGCTCGACCAGGTCGACGACGACCTCGTCGCGGCGCCCCTTGGTGCGGAACTTGGGCGCCTTGCCCAGCCGCATTTCCCGGTCGTCGAAATCGAACGTCACGAACTGGTCGGCGAGACTGTCGATGCCGAGCAGCCCGTCCGCGCCGATCGCGGCCTCGCGGAATTTCAGCGCCTCGAGGTCGTGGAGCACGCGGCGCGATACGCGGATGGAGGGGATGTTGACCGTTTCCACACTGGCACGCCCGGCAAAGCTCACGACCGTCTTCTCGCCGAGCGTCTCGTAGCCCAGGAGCCGCGCCGCCTCGGCCGAGATCGCGCTGCGCTCCGCTCCCGTGTCGATCATGAAGTCGAGTGTCTCGCCACCCGTCACCTCGATGGGCAACGTCATGCGATCGTGCGGATCGACCTGGAACTTGAGCAGGCGACCGTCCTCGATCGCCTCCTTGATCGTCTGGCTGTCATAGGCGGGCGGATCCGATGCGCTCGCCAAAAGGGCTCCCAGATACGCGAATGCCGCGGTCATGGTCATGGGCAGTCTCCTGAACCGTCAGTCTACCCCTGTATCGTCGCCTCGACAAAGTAACATTCCACGAAGGGCGGCGGAAGGCCGCGCCGCGCCAACGAAAAGGGCCCGGGAGTTTCCCCCCGGGCCCTCGAAGTCTCGCATGAGCGTACGACTAGTCGCGGCTGCCCATGAAGCTCAGCAGGAACTGGAACATGTTGATGAAGTCCAGATAGAGGCTGAGCGCACCCATGATGATCGCCTTGCCCATCATGTCGGTGCCGGCGACGTGGAAGTAGATGCTCTTGATCTTCTGCGTATCGTAGGCGGTCAGGCCCGCGAAGATGAGCACACCGATCGCCGAGATGACGAGGTGGAAGGTGCTCGACTGCAGGAACAGGTTGATGAGCATCGCGACCAGCAGGCCGACCACGCCCATCACCAGGAAGGTGCCGAAGCCCGACAGGTCCTTCTTGGTCGTGTAGCCGTAGAGCGACAGACCCATGAAGGCCGCGGTCACCGCGAAGAAGGTCTGCGCGATCGACACGCCGGTGAAGACCAGGAAGATGGTCGACATGGACAGGCCCATGAGCCCCGCGAACGCCCAGAATAGCATCTGCAGCGTCGACGTCTTCATGCGGTTCATGCCGAAGCTCATCGCGAAGACGATGGCCAACGGCGAGAGGATGATCAGCCAGCGCAGCGGGGTGACCATGACCTGCGCGGCCATGCCGCTCGAGGCGAACAGCATCGCGACGATGCCGGTCAGCAGCACGCCCGATGCCATGTAGTTGTAGACCTTGAGCATGTAGCTCCTCAGGCCCGCATCGCGCGCGGCGCGCGGTACGCCGACGGAAACGGCGGGGTCGAAGCCCTGCGTGCCCGTGCGTTCGTCGAACTGGTTCTGCATTGTCACTCCTTCGTCCGAAGACGTTCTTTCGCCCTCTGTTACGAGAGGCAATATCGGTGCCGGACGACAAATTTTCAAGGACGATCGCTCGCCATCGCACAACCCCGAGAAAAGGAATGGTAATTTAATTTATAGTTTAATTTTCTGGGCGTGATATTTAAGCTATAGTTTAATTTCTATTGCCTTGGCGAGCATGCTAGATGCCGGACATGCACCGTCTTTTCGTCGCCCTCCCGTTGCCGCCCGCGCTCGTCGATGCGCTGCTCGATGCGATGGACGGCGATCCCGAGGGCCTGCGCTGGGTGCCCGAAGAACAACTGCATTGCACGCTGCGATTCATCGGGCCGGTCGAACGTCCCCTCGCCAACGAAATCGCCGACGCGCTTGCGGGGTGTGTCGTGCCGTCCCCGACCATCGCGGTCGACGGCGTTGGCATCTTCGATCATCGTCGACATGGCGCGCTGTGGGCGCGGATCGTACCGAAAGCGGCCCTGCAGCCGCTCCATGCGAAGCTCGACCGGATGCTGGTGCGCCTCGGCCTCGAACCCGAGCGGCGCGCGTTTCTTCCCCACGTCACGCTGGCGCGCTGGTCGGGCGGCGCGATCGATGCGCGCGGTTGGGCCGCGCGTCACGCGGGCCTCACCTGCGCGCCGGTAACAGTAGATCGTTTCACCCTGTTCGAGAGCCGGCTCGGGCGGCACGGGCCGAGCTACGAGGCCATCCGCGAAATCCGCTTTGTCTCCGCATCGTGACGAATCCGTTCGCAGGCCCCATCGAATTGATATAAGTTAAGCCCGCTCGGGGGAGATTGGCGTTGATGTTGAGTGCGTTGGCCCTGATGGCGATGCAGGCCGGCGGTCCGCCGGTCGAGCCTGAAATCGTCGTCACGGGAGAGCGGTCGCGTCGCACGGTGCGCGAGACCGCATCGAGCGTCGCCGTCTTCTCCAACGAGCAGGTCGACGATGCGCTCGTCGATCGCGTCGAAACGCTCGTCGCCATCGTCCCCAACGTCCAGGAAGGCTCGGAAGGCATCGCCCCGGCAGTGCGCGGACTGGACGGCACCGGCCCGATGCGCGACCTCACTGCCTTCATCGCCGGCGTGCTCCCGCGGACGACCCTCCAGATCGACGGACGCGAATCCGATTATGCCGAACTCGTCTTCGGCGCGATGCCGCTGTGGGACGTCGCGCAGGTTGAAATGTTCCGTTCGCCGCAGATCGTCGCGCAGGGCCGCCCGACGGCAGGCGGCGCGATCTACGTCACGACGCGCGATCCGCGGTTCCGGTGGGAAGGAAGCGCGCGGGCCATGGGCTCGACCCATGACACGCTGAGCGGCGCCATCGCTGTCTCGCTTCCGATCGCCGACGAGGTTGCGGCGCTGCGCCTGTCGGGGGAATGGCGCGACGGGGAACCTTCGCTCTACTCCAACCCGATCCAGGTCGGCGCATCGCCCAACGAGGAACGCTCGCGCATCGCACGCGCCAAACTCCTGGTCAAACCGAACGGGATCGCGGGGGCGTTCCGGCTGACCTACGCGCACAGCGAGGGCCTGTCACCGCAGGGGGCCGGGATCCGACCGCCGTTCGAAGAACGTCGCGACGAGCGCGGATCGGGCGGCGTGTTCCGCACCCGCGTCGATGCGCTGAGCGCGGAATATGACGGCGCGCTCGGTGGCGGATGGCGCGGGCTCGTCATCGCGACGCGCGGCTGGTCGCGGATCCAGCGGCACGCCCCGCCTCGCTTCGGGGAGACGCTCACCTTTGCCGACGACTGGTCGATCGAGACGCGTGTGGAGCGGCAGTGGAACCGCACGTCGCTCGCATTCGGCGCGCACCATCTCGACCAGCGCAAGGACCAGCGCATCGACCTCAGCCGCGCGGTGGGTTTCGGCACGTTCGCGGACAAGAGGACTGCCAGCGGTGCCTATGTCGAACTCGGCCAGCAGTTGACGAGCCGGCTGGGCATGACGCTCGCCGCCCGGCGCCAGCGCGATCGCCAGCTACGGGTCGGAAGCTTCGCGCCGGAAGCCGCGTCGCTCGGGGTCGACGCGGACCTCAAGACCATGAGCTGGCAGCCCCGCCTGACGCTCGACTACGACCTCGATCCGGACTGGCGCATCGGATTGCTCGTCCAGCGCGCCTCGACGCCTCCCGGCGCGAGCGTCCCGCTCATCATCGGCGATGACGGACTGTTCGGCGGGGAGAAATTGCTCGACGCAGAGATCTACGCACGCGGCCGGTTCGCGAACGGTCGCGGTCGCGTTCAGTTCAACCTCTTCCGCTACTGGATCGAGGACTATCAGCGTCCGCTCACCGAAGCGCTCGCGATCCCCGACGTCCCGCCGATCTTCGTGTCGGAGGTCGTCAACGTTCCCGAGGCGAGGATCGGCGGGCTCGAGGCCGAATTCGGCTACCGGCTGTCGCCGCGGCTGGAGTGGACGGCGGCGATCGGTATGCTAACCAGCCGGATCGTCGACAATGGCGGGATCGACCGCGTCGCGGTGGACGGAAAGCTCGCGCGGACACCGGCCTTCAGCGGCAACACCACGCTCGCCTTTGCGCCGACCCAACGCTGGCGCCTGTCGGCGACGCTGCGCGGGTCGAGCGGCTATTACAGCGACGACGAGAATACGCCCGAGCTGCGCGTCGGAGGCGTGGTGTTCGTCGACGTGCGGGCGGAGCGGCGCTTCGGCAAGGCGCGGCTGAGCGTCTTCGCGCGCAATCTCTTCGACCGCTTCGCGCTCAAATATTACTACGCGTCAGACTACGCCTTCGCCCACGACCCGCGCGAGGTGGGTGTGGCGCTCGATTACGACTTCTGAGCGAACAGGAAGGCGTCGGGGCGCGTCCCCGTCTTTTTCCAGTAGTCGACTAGCCCCATGCCGGCCATCAGCGTCATGAATCGCGGGTCCCCGCGCAGCGCCACGCAGCCCGGGGTGAACAGCATCATCGTGCGCCGCCAGCCCATGTCGTTGATCGTCTCTGCGCGGGTCTTCGTCTGGACCTTGCCCGCATAAGGGCCACGACCGAGATAGTAGGCGTTGCACACGTCGAGCGCATCATCGAGATAGCCGAGGCTCGACAGGCCCATGACGGAAAACGACGCGTAGGACATGCCGAAGCCAACCTGCGAGAGTATAGCGTCGCGCGCGCGCTCGCTGCTGGCCTGTCCACCGTCGATCAACGCCAGCAGGAGCAGTTCCCAGTGCGGCTTGTTCTTGACGTTTGCGGGCACTGGATAGGTGTGGAGGAAGTCGAGTGCTTCCCTCGCCCTGCCGCTGAAGGCGAGGATGATGAGCCTCGAGTGCCAGAAGATCGGGTGGTTGGGCCACAGCGAGAGCGAACGGGTCATCACCTGTTCCGCTTTTCCGTTGTCGCCGAGGATCCAGTGCTTGAGCGCGCCTCTATAGTGTGGGGTGACGCTGAGCGGATCGAGCGAGAGGGCGATCTCGTTATGTTCGAACCCGTCGCTCACCCGACCGACCGACTGGAAGAGCAGGGCCAAGGAATTGTGGGCGAAGAAATTGTCAGGGTGATCGTCGAGGACGCGGAGCAACGCCTTTTCTTGCGAAAGCCAGTCGCCATATTCCGGGCGCAGCGTTGCCAGCGCGACGCGCGCATTTCCCTCCTTGTCGTCGAGCTGGAGCGCACGGCGCGCAGCGCGCTGAGCGGCCTCGAGCGCGAGGGTCACCTTGTCGGGCCCGCCATTCTCGACCTGCATGCGATAGGCCATCGCCAGGAGCCCCCACGCGCGTGCACTGCGATCGTCGATCCTGGCGGCTTCGGTAAAGGCCTCGATCGCGCGATCTTCGGTGCCGGGCATGGCCCTGCGCAATACGTCGAGCCCGCGTTCGATCGCGCGCTGCGCCTCGGGAGACGGCGCGCGTTCGCGTGACGCGAACCAAGTTCCCCCTGCGACGACCGCCAGCGCCGCCGGGCCACCGAACAGGAGCCAGCGGCGGTCGTAGCCGGTTTCCGCATCGTCATCGCCGAGCGGCTGCGGCGAGGTGGGCCCTTCCCCGATGACCGACAGCCGGTAACCGGTGCGCGGCACGGTCTCGAGATCGAAGGCACCCGGCGCAAGGTCGAGCGCCTTGCGGACCCCCGAGACCGCGCGGTTGAGACTGTCGTCGCCGACGGCGACCCCGCCCCATACCTGTTCGAACAATTCCTGCCTGCTGACGACCTTGCCCGCGTCCCTTGCAAGGAGGACGAGCACCTGCATTACGCGCGGTTCGACGGCGCGCTGTTCCTCGTGCGCGATGACCAGGCGCCGCGACGGACTGACGACGAGCGGTCCGAACCCGAAGTCGGCTTCTTCCACGAGATCCGCGGGACGCAGCATCACACCCCCTTACGCACGACCGTCACCAGTTCGTCAGCCCATCATCATGGGCCATCGGCTCCTCACGGGCAAGATGAGCCGACGAAACACGAAGGAGTGACGATGATGGGGATGATGGGAAAATTGCTGGTCGCCGCCTCGGCGCTGGCACTCGCCTCGTGTGGCGGCGGATCGGGGTCGGGGGTCGCGTCGACTCCGCGGGCACCGGTGGCGCCGACACCCGAACCCGCGCCGGCCCCCGCGCCGACGCAGGCCGAGCTCGACAACATCATGGAAACGAGCAGCACGAAGGACATCGAGTTCGATGCCGCCGGCTACTATCTCGACAATTCCGGCAAGCTTGTCGAAGGCGAGTTCAAGGTCAGTTACGACGCGAGCGCGAAGACCTATCGCATCGAGCTGCCCGACCATTCGCCCGGCAATTACCAGGGCTTCCAGATGAACGACGAATGGCGCTCCGGCGGCGTCAATGTCGGCACCAGCGAGGGTGTCGGAATTCAGTTCAAGACCATGCCGGATTCGTCCTGGTGCCCCTGCAGCACGATCGCCCTCTATTCCGACAGCGACTATGACGACTATGGCGCCTTTGCGATCGGAGTGCGCGCCCTTCCCTCGCAAGTCCTGCCGCATGGAAGCGCGCACTTCGCGCTCGATCTCGCGGGCGTCACCGAAGACCCGTATTACGATCTCGTCTTCGGCAATGGCGACATGTATTTCGACGTCACCGAAGGAACGCTCACTGGCCATCTCGCCCCCCAACTCCTCAGCACGGGGGGCGCAGGGGACCTTATCCCGCTGGGCACGTACGACTTCGTCAACACGGTCTATTCGTTCGGAAGCGTCGATTTCTCCGGCAAGCTCAGGAACGACGCCAACGGCCTGACCGGCGTCTTCAGCGGCTTCTTCTCCGGGGCCGGCATTAACGTCATGGGCAACTGGCAGGCGGACTTCCGCAACCCTGACAACGGCAACACCTACAAGATGGGCGGCGGCTTCGTCGGGTTCGACATCAGCGGTCCGTAAGCCGCGCCCTCGGCAAATCATCGGCGGATCATCATTCAACCGACGGCGCGGCCCGCCGAACGTCTCAGGCAACACGCATCATGTGACTGCGAGTGTGGGAGGAAGTGATGAAGCATCTAAGAACCATCGTTTGGCTGACGGGTTGCCTGGCCGTGACGGGCTGTGGCGGAGGAAGCGGCGGCACCGGTCAGGTCGGTCGCGTGCTCCCTACTCCCGCCCCGCCGCCGCCGCCGCCCTCGGATGTCGGGACATTCGCGGACGTCTTCTCCCTCGACAAGTCGACCGATCTCGCAGCCTTCGGGTACGACATTCGCTGGAAGACCGGAGGCGCCGACGTCTCCGACGACGTCTCGGTGCACTACGATGCGGCACAAGGCGCCTACATCGTCGAGCTGCCCTATCACGGATCGGGGGGCTTCTACGTCGACGAGGACTACGACACGAGCTGGTACGGAACCCTGGCCAACCCGGCCGCCCCGACCGAGCGACAGAACGTGGAACTCTATGTCGAAAAGCCGCTCCTGACCTATCAGAACCTGGAGTACAGCACGATCGCTTACCTGTCGGCCAACGACCAGAGTGCCGGATATCTGGTATTCGGCGTCCCGACCCTTGCCAGCGACATGCCCGTCACAGGTTCGGCGACCTATGCTGCGAACGTGACCGGACTGGCCGTGGGTGGCGGCTATATCGGGGGCACCGCCGACTTCTTGTTCAATTTCGGTGCCGGGAGCCTCTCCGGCGCGATGGAGGTGAGCGCGTACGACGCCTGGGATGGCTACTTCATCGGCACGTACGACTTCGTGAACACGGTCTACTCGACCGGATCGACGACCTTTTCCGGCGGGCTCAAGGACAAGTCGACCAACCTGGCCGGCACCTTCAACGGCGCATTCACGGGCACCGGGGCCGCGGAACTGATCGGGCAGTTCGAATTCCAGTTCCGCGACACCTACACGTCCGACCTCCTGACGGCCTACGGCGTGTTCAACGGCAAGAAGCAGTAGAGTTCGCGATGCTGTTTGCGCTGGTTCTTGCGAGTTCGGCCCCGCCGACGATCATGCCGGTCGATACCGCGCCGTCGTCCAGACAGGTCCGCACGGATGCCCAGTCGTTGCTGCGGCTGGGGCTGGAAGTCGAGCAGGCAGGACGGACGGGCCAGGCCGAGACAATCTACGAGGCGCTGCTTGCCGATCCCGAGCCGGCGGTCCGCAAGGCTGCCCGTTTCCGCCTCGCCGTCATGGCGCGCGAAGCGGGCCAGACGAGCGAAGCCGCGCTGCACCTGCGCCGCCTGCTCGACGACGACCCCGGTTTCCTCGAGGCGCGGCTCGGCCTCGCCTCGATGCTGGTCGAGATTGGCGACGAGGACGCGGCCCTTCGCGAACTGCGCGCTGCTCAGGCCGCGGGGCTCCCGCCGCAGATCGCGCGTATGGTCGACCGGATGACGGACGGGCTGCGTGCGCGCCAGCCCTTCCTCGGCCGGTTCGAGTTCGCCTTCGCACCCGACAGCAACGTCAATGGCGCGACCCGCCTCGACACGCTCGACACGGTTATCGGCGACTTCTCGATCACCGAGGAATCGAAGGAACGCAGCGGCATCGGGGTGGCATTGCGCGGCAACGTCCAGGCACAGGTCGGCCTCGGGGGATCGGCGCGGCTCGTCGGCACGGCCGCGACCAGCGCCAACCTCTACCGCAAGTCCGACTTTTCCAACTACGCGCTCGACATGGGGGCAGGACCGCGGCTCCAGCTCGGCCGCACGCGGCTGGCGCTCGAAGGCGGGCTGGGCAGGCAGTGGCTCGGGGGCGAACCGGTGCGCGACTATTGGCGCATCGGGGTGATGGGCCAGCATCCACTGTCGCGAACACTGCACGGCGGGCTCGGGGCGAGCCTGGTCGGCGTCGACAACAAGCGCAATGCGCTGGAGGATGGCAAACGCTACGGGCTGAACGCCTCGCTCGAAAAGGCGCTAAACCCGGTGACCGGCATCGGCCTGTCACTTGGCGGTGAACGTGCAGCCCTGGCCGACCCGGGCTATTCGAACTGGTCGTGGCAGGCGCGCGCCTTCGCGTGGCGCGACTGGGGCCGCACGACGCTGACTGCGTCCATGTCGCTGAGCGGGCTGGTGACCGACGAGCGACTGTCGCTGTTTCCCGACAAGCGCCGCGACAAGGGCCGCCGAGTCGAGCTCGGCGCGGTGTTTCGCCAACTCGACCTGTTCGGCATGGCGCCTTTCGTGCGCGTCTCGAACGACCGCAATGCGAGTACCATCGCCTTTTATGACTACCGCCGTACCCGCGCCGAATTCGGGCTAGCCCGCGCCTTCTGACGCTTGAATTCCTGCCGCCCGCAACCCATCTGCCGCCAGAACCGTTCGCTTCAATGACGCCTTGCGCGATGCGAACAAATATGGAACATTCTGGCGATCATGCTGACCAACATCTCGGTGCGCGGGGCGCGCGAACATAATCTCAAGGGTGTCGACATCGACATCCCGCGCGAAAGCCTGACGGTCATCACCGGCTTGTCGGGGTCGGGCAAGTCGAGCCTCGCCTTCGACACGATCTACGCCGAAGGCCAGCGCCGCTATGTCGAGAGCTTGAGCGCCTATGCGCGCCAGTTCCTCGAGATGATGCAGAAGCCCGATGTCGAACATATCGACGGCCTCTCTCCTGCTATCTCAATCGAGCAGAAGACGACCAGCAAGAACCCGCGCTCGACCGTCGCCACGGTCACCGAAATCTACGACTATATGCGCCTGTTGTGGGCGCGCGTGGGTGTCCCCTATTCGCCCGCGACTGGGCTACCGATCGAAGCCCAGCAAGTCAGCCAGATGGTCGACCGTACGATGGCACTGCCCGAAAAGTCGCGTCATCTGCTGCTCGCCCCCGTCGTGCGTGGCCGCAAGGGCGAGTATAAGAAGGAAATCGCCGAGTGGCAGAAAGCGGGCTTCACCCGCATCCGCGTCGACGGCGAGGTCTACCCGATTGACGAAGCACCCGCGCTCGACAAGAAGTACAAGCACGACCTCGAAATCGTGGTCGATCGCATCGTCATCAAGGATGGCATCGAGGCACGCCTCGCCGACAGTTTCGAGACCGCACTGAAGCTGTCGGGAGGCCTTGCCTATCTCGATCCCGTCGACCCGCCCGAGGATGCGGCGCTGACCTCGACCATGAAGCTCGAAAACGCGCCTCCGGGCCGCATCGTGTTCTCGCAGAATTACGCCTGCCCGGTTTCGGGATTCACCATCGCCGAGATCGAGCCGCGCCTCTTCTCGTTCAACGCGCCGCAGGGCGCCTGCCCCGCGTGCGACGGGCTGGGCCAACGGATGGAGTTCGACGAGGATCTTGTCGTTCCCAATCACGGCCTGTCGATCAAGAAGGGCGCGGTCGTGCCCTGGGCGAAGAGCCAGCCCCCCTCGCCTTATTACATGCAGGTACTCGGCAGCCTCGCGCGCGCGTTCGACTTCGATCTCGAGACCAAGTGGGCCGACCTGCCTGCCGAGGCGCGTGACGCTATCCTCTACGGCACCAAGGGCCGCCCCGTCGTGCTGCGCTTCGTCGATGGCCGGAAGAGCTACGAGGTCAAGAAGCCGTTCGAAGGTGTGATCGGTAATCTCGAACGGCGCCTGCGCACGACCGAAAGCGCGTGGATGCGCGAAGAGCTGGAGAAGTATCAGGCCGCCCATCCGTGCGAGACGTGCGGCGGCTCGCGCCTCAAGCCCGAAGCGCTGTCGGTCAAGATTGCGGGCGAGGACATCAGCCAGTCGGCGCGCCGCTCGGTCGCCGATGCGCGCGACTGGTTCCTCGGCGTCGAGGAGCATCTCACCGACCAGCAGAAGGAAATCGCGCGCGCGATCCTCAAGGAGATCAACGAGCGCCTCGGATTCCTCCACAATGTCGGGCTCGACTATCTCAACCTGGACCGCACCAGCGGCACGCTTTCGGGCGGCGAGAGCCAGCGTATCCGCCTTGCCAGCCAAATCGGTTCGGGCCTCTCGGGCGTGCTCTATGTGCTCGATGAGCCCTCGATCGGCCTTCACCAGAAGGACAATGACCGCCTCCTCGAGACTCTCCAGCGGTTGAAGAGCCTCGGCAACACCGTGCTTGTCGTCGAACATGACGAGGACGCGATCCGCACCGCCGACCATGTCATCGACATGGGACCGGGTGCCGGCGTGCGCGGCGGCGAAGTAGTCTGCGCGGGTACGCTCGACGAAATCTTGTCCTGCGAGGAAAGCCTCACTGCCGACTATCTGTCGGGCCGCCGCGAGATCGCGGTGCCGGCAAGGCGCCGCAAGGGCTCAGGCAAGAAGCTGACCGTCCACGGTGCGCGCGCCAACAATCTCGACGACGTGACCGCGTCTGTCCCGCTCGGCACGTTCTCCTGCATCACCGGCGTGTCGGGGTCGGGCAAGTCGAGCTTCACCATCGACACGCTCTATGCCGCGGCCGCACGTGCGCTCAACGGCGCACGCATCCTGTCGGGCAAACATGACAAGATCACCGGGCTCGAGCATCTCGACAAGGTCATCGACATCGACCAGTCGCCGATCGGGCGCACGCCACGCTCGAACCCGGCGACGTATACCGGGGCCTTCACCCAAATCCGCGACTGGTTCGCGGGCCTGCCCGAGAGCCGTGCGCGCGGTTACAAGCCCGGTCGCTTCAGCTTCAACGTCAAGGGCGGGCGCTGCGAGGCGTGCAAGGGCGACGGGCTGCTCAAAATCGAGATGCACTTCCTGCCTGACGTCTACGTGACGTGCGACGTGTGTCACGGCCAGCGCTACAATCGCGAGACGCTCGAGGTGAAATTCAAGGGCAAGTCGATCGCCGACGTGCTCGATATGACCGTAGAAGACGCAGTCGAATTCTTCAAAGCCGTCCCTGGCATCCGCGACAAAATGGCGATGCTGCAGAAGGTCGGACTTGGCTACATCAAGGTCGGCCAGCAGGCGACGACCTTGTCCGGCGGGGAAGCACAGCGCGTGAAGTTGGCGAAGGAGTTGTCGAAACGCGCGACGGGACGCACGCTCTACATTCTCGACGAGCCGACCACCGGGTTACACTTCGAAGATGTCCGCAAGCTGCTCGAAGTGCTCCACGCCCTTGTCGAACAGGGCAATACGGTCGTGGTGATCGAGCATAATCTCGATGTCATCAAGACGGCAGACCATATCCTTGATCTCGGTCCGGGCGGTGGTGTCAACGGGGGCCGGATCGTCGCTGAGGGGACTCCCGAAGCCATCGCCAAGTCAGATGCGAGCCACACTGGACACTACCTGCGGCCGATGCTGGCCAAGGCGTCACGTTCCAGCCAAACGAAGACGCTGGAGGCAGCGAAATAGTCAGCGTGGCGGCGCGATGACGGCGCACGCTACCCTAGCACCGGAGTCCCCCGACGGGTCGGTCCGGTAATCGTCGGCTCCTTCATGGATGACGAGTGCCGTTCCGTCGGCGTCGGCCATGTCCTCGATCGACACTCCGCCGATGAGGAACTGGGCCGTGGCACGACCTTGGTCGTCGACAGCGATATTGGAGAGATCCCCAAGATGCGCACCGGCGGGATTATCCCGACCATGCTGCTTGCCCGCGGGGTTCCAATGGCCGCCTGCGCTCTGGAAATCCGGGAATTCGCATACTCCGGATTCATGCAGATGAGCTGCATGCTGGCCCGGCAGTATCCCGTCCACATCCAAGCTGATCGTGACCCCGTTGGAATCTTGCGTCCAGCTGACGTTCCCGACAGTGGCTTCGATCCCGCTGAGCAATTTTGCCGAAGCCATCGAAGGTGGCGTCCCTTCGTTTGCGGTCGAACTTTTTTCGCATCCCGCAAGCACAGCGAAGAGCGCGATGGCGGTGCCGATGAAAACCGAATTTTTCATGGCTTGTCCTTAATTCCTTGCAAGAAACTCGACTTCGACCCGGCGGTTCTGTGCCTCCCGGACTCCATCGGCCGTTTGAATGAGAAGTTCACGTTCGCCTGCCGATCGAATGCTGAGCGCATCCCGCTTAAGCCCGCGTTCGACTAGCTCTTGTCGAACGGCCTCGGCGCGTTGCCTGGCGATTACTTCGTTCACGCTCGCTGAGCCCGAGCGATCGCTGTGGCCGACGAGCTTGATGCGAAGCTCCGGATTAGCGTTGGCTGCTTCGACGATTTGACCGAGCAATTCTTCGGCGTCCCGGTCGAGCCGCCTGCCGTCCCAGTCGAAAAAGAGGATGAAGGGGCCGGGAAGACCCTCTTTCGCCACGCACGCGTCCGTTCCACTGGTGCATGGTGCTACGTCGTCGTTCGCCATTTGCTGGGCCATGCCGGCCAGAACAGCGCTGATGATGAATATCGACATGGATCGCTCCCGACTGACTAGGACCGAGTATCGGCATGGTCGCCAGGTTCGCAACCATCAACATGTCGTGGGACAAAGAAAAAGGGCCGATCCGAAGACCGACCCTCTCTCTGTCGTTACCGACCGGTGGCCTTAGCCACGCTCCGGTTCCGGCTCCGGCTCAGGCGGAGGCGGCGGCGGCGGCGGCGGCGGGCACACTTCGGTCGCCAGAATCACCGAGCCATCGGGGCAGGTGATCGTCTCCGGCGGCGGAGGCGGCGGCGGCGGAGGCGGCGGCGGCGGCGGCGGCGGAGGCGGCGGCGGCGCGAAGTTGAAGATCAAGCTCGCGAGGAGGCTGTGCGATCCCCAACCGTTGCTGTCGAGGCCGATGTCCGTGAACGGAAGTTCGCCCGTCGTATTGTACTGGAAGTCGCCGGTGCGGAAGTAGCGATACTTCAGGCCGACATCCATGTTCGGGCTGACCGCCTTGCGGATACCCGCAATGAGCTGCCAGGCGTGCGTGCCGTCGGTGTCGGTGAAGTCGACGACCGCCGGAATGTCGATCGTGTGCTTGACGCGCGCCAAGCCGAAACCACCACCGATGTAACCCGACCAACCGTCATCGTCACCGAAGTCGAGGAGGAGGTTGATCATGCCCGAGTAGACGGAGCCATGACCGGCAATGTCCTCGAACGGACCGACCTGCCCGATCGGCAGCGGCGAAATCAGGATTTCGTCGAGGCCCGCACGCTTGTAGCCCAGTTCGGCTTCAGCGCGGATCATACCGAAATCGTAACCTGCGATGAGGTCGACATCGTAACCCATGTCGTAGCTCACGACTACGCCATTGGCTTCATCGACCAGAATCGGATCGTCTTCAACTTGAAGGATAGTGGCTGCGAGGTCGAGTTCAGTGTCCTCGACGATCATGGCGCCGCCTTCGATCCCCACGTACCACGACTTGTCGCGAGCGACAGCCGGAGTTGCGAGCATCGTCGACGCAAGCGCCACCGAGATGGCCAGCTTCCGCATATTGATATCCCCTTTCAAACGCGTCCTAGGTAAGAACTGCTTGAACACCTTATGAGCGACGCGGTTTCCGCGCAAGAAGGAGATCGTTACGGCCTGTTGCCAAAATGCCGCACTATTTCGAAGGGAATTTGCTAAACAGTTGCCCTCGTTGGCAAACTTTGACGGCGACGCGAACTAAGCTCCAATCAGACCATGTTCGGCCAAGCGGGCAATGATCGTTTCAATCGCGATCCGCGCTTCTACATCGACCACCGCGCCCCCCGACGGAGAGTCGACTGCCGCACCGCGCGCACCCACGATCTGGCTCCCCGTATAGTCCTCGAGGACGCCTCTCAGTCGATCGCTTTCCCAGCTGCCACCGACATGTTTCCAATAACCGCCGGATGAAGGATCGAAGGCGCGCGTTCCTGAAGGAGGGACGACAAATCGCCATCCGCCAACGGCGGCCATCGCCAACATCCCGTCGCGCCCCGTCCAGTCGCCCGAGGCACCGGATCCGATCAGGAAGCAACTGCCTTCGACGGGACTGGCTGGAGGAGTGGCCTGCGGGGGTCCGACAACCTCGGGGTGCAAGAGCATCTCAATCGCCTCGATGGCTTCATTGTGGGCGATCTCCTTCTGCAACTGCCCCGGTACCAGCAGCGGAAGCGCAAGTCGCGCGGTCTTGGTCATAAGATCACTCCTGAGGGATAAGGATACTGGTGAGATGCGAGCGCCCTTGCTCGCCGACGAAACACACCGAGACGGTAGAATTGGATGCCGACGTGGGCGGGAGTAATGCGGGGTCGATGACGACGCTGGCCTCGAAGGTAGAGACCGTCGCGACCCCGGCTTCCGAACTGATGATCACTTCGTAGGACCAGGAGGACTCGCCAATTCCAGCGTCCAATCCGTCGATCCAAGCCCAGCCCTGACGGCTTCTTGGCGTCCAATTGACAGCAAGCGAGCCGTCGGCTTTCCAGGATGCCTCGAGGTTGGCAGGACGCGGCGGCTTCCACCTTTCCCCGGCGAAGATCATTTCAACGGGAATTGCGTCTTCATCGGCCAGCCCTTCGGGCCGCAGTGTCATGGTCGACCCGACGCGCTCGATTGGAAGGGCTAGTGTTACAACTCTCCCCGGTTCGACCATGGCGAATGGCTCCCCGATCGAGTGGGACGCCATGGCCCAGTCCGTGCCCCGGTATCCGCGGATCAGACCTTTCAGGACGAAGCGGCCTTCCCCTTGCGGAAGCGCCTGAGCGAACTGAATCAGCTCGCTGCCAAGTAGCGCGATGTTCGCTCCCCCCAGCAGGTCGCTTTCGGTCGCGGATTGAAGCCAGTGCCGCGGATCGATAAGCTGAACCTCGACGGAACTCTGGCGATCGATCACGCAAAACTGTCCGCTATCTTCCAGCGCGCCCAGCGCAACCCCGGAAACGCTCTGTGTCGCTGCGCTACTCAGGACTGTCGTCGAGCCGTCGAGGTCCAACGACAATGGAACGGGCTTCCACCCGGGACTTTCCGTCGCCGCCGCGACGACATGCGTTGAGCCCGACCCATCGCCAAGGTCTGGTATCTCGAACAATGCCACCTGCGTGGGTGCGAGGACGATATCTGGATTGGGCGCGATCCTCCCCGCGTCGGAGGGAAGCGTGTCGACATTCGATGGAAACCCTGCCCGCGATCCGATGACGATGACGACACCTCGCTCGGTCTCGACGTCGATCGCGGCCCACTGAACACCTTGCCACGCGAAGTGATCGCCGGGGCGCAGCCCCATGAAGCCGGGCCCGAGCCTCAGTCTGACCTTCTCGCGCTCGCGAAAGGCACGCGAAAGGATGTTCTGGGCAGCAGCACGCGCTTCTTGGGAAGTCGTCACGAGGGGCGCGTCGACCCTGACTTCCAGGCGCCCCGCCCCGGATCTTCGCATCTCCAGCGATCGAGTGAATCCATTCGGATCCGGCCCGGGTCTTGCCGAAGCCCCTCCCCGCAAGGATGAGCCAAGTCCGCCAATCGCCCGGTGGCGGCCGCTGCCCTTCGGCGGCCCATGGTTCGAACCAGTGGGCAAGGACCCGTGCTTGGGATGCCGTCAGATCGAACGGAAGTCCGGGTCGTGGCAGCACGCCATCGCGCTGCCCGTCGCCCGCTTCGGGCGGACGGCTTGTGGCCATGGTGCTTTCCTTCCGACCAGCCCCTCCCCGATTTTCAGCGGCTTTCGATAGTCATTCTCTCCAAATGGAAAGGGCCGGCGACGCGTCTGCGTCCCGGCCCGTCGGCGACCCGAGCGCCCCGTCGCTCGATTCGCAATTCTTCATGCTTCACTTATGTACCCAAACAGCGTGACGATGTCAAGTATTTTTTACCGTTCTGGTTATTTCAAGCGGTCGAGAGGGAACCGGAAGTGGACTTGAAGTCCGCTTATCGCCCATTCGCGCTCGACCCCCCCTTTGAGCTGCCGCACGACAGACATCTCAACAAGATCGGTTCCGAAGCCCAGATCGCCGCGCTCGTGATCCACGGCCGGGCCGCCCTGCTCTACCCAGTCGACCACCAACGTGTCGTCACGTTTCGCCATTCGGACGGAAACGCGCCCCCCTTCGCATGACAGGGCGCCGTACTTGACCGCGTTTGTCGCGAGTTCGTGAAAGGCAAGGGCCAGCGGGGTTACCGCCTTCTCGCCGACCTCGACATCGTCACCTTCGATCAGGACTCGCGGCTCGCCATCCTCCGCATAGGGCGCGAACAGGTCGTTGAGGAGCGACGACAACTGCGTGCGCTGCGCCGGCTCGTCGCTGATCGGCCGGACGTAATTATGGGCCCGGCCGAGCGCTGCGATGCGATCGCTCAACTTGGCCGTCACGCCCTTGATTTCCGGGTTCGCGCGCGACGCGAAGCTGACGAGGCCGGAAACCACCGAGAAGATGTTCTTGATCCGATGGCTCAACTCCCGCGACAGGAGCTGCTGGCTTTCGATCAGGAGCCGCGTGTCGTGGATGTCGGTGCAGGTGCCGAACCAGCGAACGATTTCTGCATTCCGGTTTCGAACGGGAAGGCCGCGCGCCAATGCCCAGCGATATTCGCCGTCGTGGCGGCGCAGTCGGTACTCGACCTCGTAGGGTTCACCGCTCTCGACCGCTTCCGCCCAGACCCGCGCCGCCCTTTCGGCGTCGTCGGGGTGCAGCGCCTGGGTCCAGGCATCGCCGTAATGCTGGCCCTCGGAGCCGCCGGTAAACTCGTACCAGCGCGCGTTGAAATAGTCGGGCTGCCCCTCGCCGTCGGTCGACCACGCCATTTGCGGGATGGCGTCGGCAAGGACCTCGAAACGTTCCTCGCTCTCGCGCAGCGCGCGCGTCGCCTCGTCCGCGTCCTCGCGACTTTCCAGCTCGCGCCGCCGTGCGGCCAGCCTGCGCATGACCGCGTTGGCTAGGACTTCGAGCCCCTGCCGCTGCAATGACGTCAGCCGTTCGCGCGGTTCGGGCGAGATGACGCACAGCGCGCCGAGCGGCGCCCCTTCCTCGCTGATCAGCGGCGCGCCTGCATAGAAGCGGATGTGAGGTGGCCCGGTGACCAGCAGGTTTGCCGCAAAGCGCGGGTCCTGTGCCGCGTCCGGCACGACCATCACCCGTTTGCCCAACATCGCATACTGGCAGAAACTCTGCCCGCGCGGCGTCTCGCACACATCGATCCCGGTCCGGCTGAGGAACAGCTGGCGCGATTCCTCGACGAGGGACACCAGCGCGGTCGGGACTTCGCAGAGGTTGGCGGCGAAATCGGTGATCGCGCGCAGTTCGTTGTCGCCGTCGAGCGTCTCGAGATCGTAGAGATCGAGCACGCGCCGGCGTGCGGCCTCGCCGCCCGCGGAATCGACATAGATCGGATCGATCGAGGTCGCGGCGGGCATACCGGCAAAAGGAGCGCTGCGTTTCATTACGCATGCGCTACGGCCATCGGGTTGAACTCACAACCCTTTTTGACGGAATGCTTCCCTGGATCAGTAACCCATCAGGGCCAGCACTTCCCGCCGGCTGCGTTCGTCCTTGCGGAACGTGCCCATCATCCGGCTGGTGGTCATCATTACGCCCGGCGTGTTGACGCCGCGCGCGGTCATGCAGGCATGGCTCGCCTCGATGACCACCGCCACCCCCTGCGGCTCAAGATGGTCCCAGATGCAGTCGGCGACCTGCGCCGTCAGTCGTTCCTGCACCTGCAGCCGGCGCGCGAACCCGTGCAGCACGCGCGCGAGCTTCGATATGCCGACCACCTTGTCGTTCGGAAGATAGGCGATCGACGCCTTGCCGATGATCGGCGCCATATGGTGTTCGCAATGCGACTGGAACGGAATGTCCTTCAGGAGCACGATTTCGTCATAGCCGCCCACTTCCTCGAACGTGCGCGACAGGTGGTGCGACGGGTCCTCTTCGTAACCCTTTGCATATTCCTTCCACGCGCGCGCCACCCGCGCCGGCGTGTCGAGTAGACCCTCGCGGTCGGGATCGTCGCCTGCCCAGCGAATGAGCGTCCGTACCGCCTCGGCGACGTCGGTCGGGACCGCGATCTTCTTGGGCGGTGCCACGAGGTCGCCATCGACGGGAGTGTTGGCCATGGAATCCTCAGATTTCATAATCAGGATGGTCGAGCGCCTTGCGGCGGCGCGCGGTATCGTTGAGGTTTTCGAGAAGGTTGCTGGTCGTGCGCACGAACAGGCCGGGGACGAGGGCGTGGACGAGGCACAGCACCCCGCCGCCTATCATCAGCAGTCCCAGCCGCGCCGCGCCGGAGCCGTGCTCGCCCCAGCTCATCCCGATGTTCCTGGGATGGTCCTGGAAAAGGCGATCGAACATGTCTCTCTCCGCGGCGAAAAATGGTGGCCCCGGCAGGACTCGAACCTGCGACCTGCGGTTTAGGAAACCGTCGCTCTATCCGGCTGAGCTACGGAGCCGTCCCTGCCCCCATATGGGGGATGAGGCGCGCAATCAATCGCCCAGCGGTGCAATTGCCCTGCGGTGCTGCAACACGGGGATGCGCGAACGCACCTCGTCGATCCGGGCGAGATTGATGTCCGCGAACGCCACACCCGGCCGATCCTCCATGTCGAGGAGGATTTCGCCCCATGGGTCGATGACGAGGCTGTGGCCGTAGGTTTCGCGCCCGTCCTCGTGCTTTCCGACCTGGGCGGCAGCGATCACGAACAGTTCGGCCTCGATCGCACGCGCACGCTGCATGACTTCCCAGTGCGCCTTCCCGGTCGGGACGGTGAATGCGGCCGGGATGGCGATGACGTCGGCGCCCGCTTCGGCAAGACGCGCGAACAGTGCCGGGAATCGAAGGTCGTAGCAGATGGCCAGCCCCAGTGAGCCGACTGGCGTTCCCTTGACGAGAGTCGGCGCTTCTCCGCGCTGGTAGGTCGCCGATTCACGCCAGCTTTCGCCGGTCGGCAGGTCGACGTCGAACAGGTGCATCTTGTCGTAGCGTCCGCGAATTTCGCCTGTAGCGTCGATCACCAGGGCGCGATTGACGAACTTGCCGTTCTCGCCCTCCAGCGCAAGCGAGCCGAGATGCACCCAGAGACCGCGGCGCGCGGCGGCCTCGCGGACGCGCGCCAGCAGCGGGTCGTCCGCTTCGCTGCGCACCGATCGTGCCGCCCGTTGGGAATTGCCGTCGAGCAAGCCGGACATTTCGGGCGTGAACAGCATCGCCGCGCCGCCGGCTGACGCTTCCTCGATCGCTCGCTCGAGCGCCTCGGCGTTGCGCTGGGGGTCGATCCCCGTCGTCGCCTGGAACAGCGCGATACGCGTCATCAGGCGGCCTTCAATCTCGGATCGAGTTTCCCGTCCATCTCGAGCGAGAACAGGTCGTCGCATCCGCCGACATGCTCGCCGTCGATGAAGATTTGTGGCACCGTCGTGCGGCCATGCGCGCGCTGGATCATTTCCTCCCGTTTCTCGGGCATCGAGTGCAACTCGTATTCGACATACTCGACCCCTTTCATGTCCAGCAGCCGCTTCGCGCGGATGCAGTAGGGACAGGTCGCTTTCGTATAAATCTCGACGGTAGCCAAAACATCACTCCGGTTACGTGTTCGTTGCTTCCCTAACGCGCCAGACGCCGCGGGCGAACCACCCTTGCCCACAAATTCGCCTCGACCCGTCGCGCACCGCCCTTGAGCAAGGCGCGTGCGCACGCTTCGAGGGTGCTTCCGCTCGTTCTGACGTCGTCGACGAGGATTACCGTCCGTCCTTCGATGCGGGATCGATCGACGACGGCGAAGGCGCCGCGGACGTTCTTGTGCCGCTGGGCCGGGGTCATGTCCGTCATCGGGCGCGTCGCACGCGTGCGTTCGAGCACGAACGGATCGTTCTCGAGCCCGCTGCGCCGCGACAGTTCGCGGGCCAGCAACGCCGCCTGGTTGAAACCGCGCTGCCACAGCCGTCCGCGATGGAGGGGAACAGGCACCAGCAACGCATCGCGATCCGCACCTTCCAGCGAACGCGCCATCGGCGCCGCCATCGCCTTGGCGAGTGCCACGCGCCGTCCGTATTTCAGCTTCAGCGCCAGCGCGCGGCTCGTCTCGCCGTACCGTGTCGCGGCGGACGTCGCCTCGATCAGCGGCGGATCGCTTTCGCACGCAAGGCACTGGTCCTGCTCGGTCGCCTCGAGCGGCATCGCGCAACGCGTGCACCCGCTCGTCCCGATCCAGTCAATGGACGTCCAGCACGCGCTGCAGAAACTGCCGGCATGCTCGACGATCTCGCCGCACGAGGCACAGCGCGCCGGGAGGGCAAAATCGAGCAGGCCGCGCCCGAGGCGCCCGAAAAGCGACGACAACATCCCCTCTTGTGACCTACCTCGCGACACGCCACAAGCCGCCCGATGTCCGGACCGTTCGATCTCGACCTTCGCCGCAAGAGGCGCGATCGCGCCGCCAGGAAGGGATCCGTCACCTACCTCTACGACCGCGCGCTCGAAGACCTGGTCGATCGGCTCGACATGGTCCGGCGGGACTTCCCACGCGCCCTCCTTGTCGGCTGCCCCGATCCGCGCCTCGCCGAGCGCCTCGCATCCAGGGTCGGTCGGCTCGACGTTGTCGATCCGTCGCTCGAGATGGCGCAGGCAGCATGCGGCGTCGCCTGCGACGAGGAAGCACTCGACGTCCAGCCCGGGAGTTACGATCTCGTCGTCAGTCTCGGCCTTCTGGCGGATGCCAACGACATTGCCGGCGCCTTGCTTCGAATGCGCTTCGCCCTGGCGAAAGACGGACTTCTCCTCGGCGCACTTGCAGGCGGCGACAGCCTGCCTGCGCTGCGCACCAGCATGGCGTCGGCCGACGCGATCATCGGTCGGGCGTCGCCGCGCATCCATCCGCGGATCGACCCGGCAGGGCTGACGCGTCTCCTGTCGCAAGCTGGGTTCGCGATGCCTGTCGTCGACATCGATCGCGTCACCGTACGCTTCGGGGGATTCGACAGTTTGGTGGCCGATCTTCGCGGTATGGGCGCGACCAACACGCTCGTGGAACGATCCCGCCGCCCGCTGGGCAAACAGGCCCTGCAAGCCGCTCGCAACACCTTCGCGCGCCTGGCGGACGAGGACGGGAAAACGCCCGAAACGATCGAGATTCTCTATTTCACCGGTTGGCGCGACGCAGACGGATGACCCGTCATTAACCTTTCGTCATGCCGACTTGTTAAGGTTAGTTGCCTTAATCTGCCCGGCGTGGACCAAGACCGGAAGGAGGGTGGCGTGCTCGCTATCCGAAACTTTTTGCATACCCTGCGCAAGGACAGGCGCGGGGCTACAGCGATCGAATACGGGTTGATTGCCGCACTCATCGTCATAGCGATGATGGGAGGCCTCCAAGCCATGGGCGGCGGTTCTGCCGGCATGTGGGGCGGCCTCGACAACGACCTGAAGAACGTCATGTAGAAGGGCGAGGCCCCGGACAGGCCCCGCCCTCGCATTGTTCTTCTCGCGCCTAGCGTGTGCCGTAGACGACGACCTTGACCTTTTGACCGGGGGTCAGGCGACTGCTGCTCGACAGGCTGTTGAGCACCATAAATCGGTCGACCTGGTAATCGCGATAAGCCATCCGGCTCGCCAGCGACTGGATCGTGTCACCCGACTTGACCGTGACGACGTCGATCACGCGCGGACGGATTGCCGACGCCTCGCTCGCGCTGATGCGGCGGAAGCTGTCGATCATCGACGCGAACGGCTGCAACCCCGCTCCCGCCTGCGTCAGCGTGGCGAAGTGGTAGGCCGTCCCATTGTCCCATTGGTAAGCCATCACCGACAGGTCGACCGCGCCATTGCCGGTGTTGACCCGCGCGGTCGTGTAGGCAGCCGGGAGCCCGTTGATCGTCGTATGGCGCGGCTGGGGGATACTGACCTGCGCCTGGTTCCCGACGATGCTCTGGATGACCTGTCCGACGTAGGAATCGAGATTGCCGTTCATGCGGCCGCCCGAGAACAGCGCCTGCCCGCTCGATCCCGCAATGCTGACCTGCCGCGTCCCGTTCTGCATGCGGAACCCCGTCGGGATGGTGAACTGCATCTTCAGGTCGGGATGGGTGAAGGTGCGACCTTCGATGATGCCCTGCTCGGGATCGTCGTCCATCACCATCCCGTCGATCGCACCGAGGAACTGGTCGCGGTTGCGGATTCCGCCCTGCCCCGGCGATTGCCGTGCAAGGTCGGCCGCGCGCGCCGTGCGATTTTCGCTCAGCGGGTGCGTTCGGGCCCATTCGGGGGTGGAACGCCCGCTATTGCCCTGGATGCGTGCATCGAGAGCGGTTGACGCGCCGAGCGAGGCGAGCATCGAGGCGCTGGCGTTCGGATCGTAGCCGGCCGCGCCCATGTAGCGGATACCCAGCGTGTCGGATTCGTATTCCTGGTCTCGACTGTAGCTCAGCGTGTTGAGCTGGGCATATTGCATCGCGCCCTTGGCCAGAAGGTCGCCGACGCCGCTATTGCCGCCCAGAACGCCGCCGACGATTGCGCCGAGCGCACCGAGGATGGAGTTCTGCTGGGCCTTGGCTTGGCGCGCTTGGCTATGGTCGGCCGCGATATGTCCGACTTCGTGTCCGAGCACGAACGCGAGTTCGGCCTCGTCGTCCATCAGCCCCATCAGCTGGCGGGTCACGTAGACCTTTCCGCCGGGAATCGCGAACGCGTTCTCGACGGCCGAGGAAAGAAGCGTGAAATCGTAGGCGGCAGCCGCGTTGGGGGTACCCGAATGGACCGCGACCTTGTCGCCGACCATTTCGACATAGTTGCCTCGCGCGCCGGTCACTTCGCCACCGAACTCCGCGATCACCTGGCTGTGCTGCTGTGTCGCCGTTTGCGCTTCGCGCTGGGAAATCCCGGGATCGGCCGGCGGCGCGGTCATGCAGGCGGCCAGGGCCAGCGACGAACCGGCGGCGAGGATCAGGGTGGAAAGACGCATCGAATACCTCCGCGAGACAGACGGGGGCGGATGATCCGCCCCTTTCGACGCCCCAACGGCGCCGCGCTCGTTTCGGTTCCGGTTTTCCGGATCAGGCGATGGAGAGAAATTTCTCGCGGCGCTGGTGCAGAAGTTCTTGGCTGCTCAACGCGCCGAGCGTGTCGAGTTCCTCGACGATCGCCCGCTTGAGGCTCGCGATCGCCTTGCCCCGATCGCGGTGCGCGCCGCCGAGCGGCTCCTTCACGATCCGATCGACCACGCCGAGTTCCTTGAGGTGCTTGGCCGTGATTCGCATCGCCTCGGCCGCATCCGCTGCCTTGTCCGCGGTCCGCCACAGGATCGAGGCGCAGCCTTCGGGCGAGATCACCGAATAGACTGCATGCTCGTACATCAGGACGCGATTGGCGGCGGCGATCGCCACCGCTCCGCCCGAGCCCCCTTCACCGACGATCGTCGCGACCATCGGCACCTTGAGGCCAAGGCACTGCTCGGTCGAACGCGCGATGGCTTCCGCCTGTCCGCGTTCCTCCGCCTGTACGCCCGGAAAGGCGCCCGGCGTGTCGACCAGGCTCACCACTGGCAGCCCGAAATCGTCCGCCAACTGCATCAGGCGGATCGCCTTGCGATAGCCTTCCGGCTTGGCCATCCCGAAATTATGCTTGAGGCGGCTCGCGGTGTCGTCGCCTTTCTCGTGACCGATCAGCATCACGCGGCGCCCGTCGATCCGCGCCAGACCGCCGATGATTGCCGCGTCGTCGGCAAAGGCACGATCGCCCGCCAGCGGCATGAAATCCTCGGCAAGCCCTGCGACGTAGTCCTTGAAATGCGGGCGGCTTGGATGGCGCGCCACCTGCGCCTTCTGCCACGGCGTCAGCTTGCCGTACGTGTCGCGCAGCATCTTCTTGGATTTCACCTCGAGACGCCGGATTTCCGTGTCGAGGTTCACTTCACCGCCCTCGGCGGTGGCCTTGAGTTCGGCGACGCGCGATTCCAGTTCGGCGATCGGCCGTTCGAAGTCGAGATAGCTCATCATCTTGGGTTCGGCGGGTAGAGCGGCCCTCGCGCGGCGTCAATCGCCGCGACGCGCAAGCGGGTGTCTCGCATTGACAAGTTCCACCAGTCGCGAGGCGTCGACGTGCGTGTAGATCTGGGTCGTCGCGATATCGCTGTGCCCCAGCAACGCCTGCAAGGTGCGCAGATCCGCGCCTCCCGAGAGAAGATGTGTCGCAAAGGCGTGGCGAAGGACGTGCGGGCTAACCCGGTCCGGCGCGATTCCGACGTCCGCCGCCATCGCGCGCACGATCTGGAACAGGCGCACGCGCGAAAGATGCGCCTTTCCGCCGGGAAACAACCATTTTCCGCCCGGGTGGACCGCATCCCATGCGGCGATCGCTGCGTGCGCACGGTCGGAGACGGGGACCAGCCGCTCCTTGCCGCCCTTGCCCGCCAGGATCAGGAACGGACTTCCGGGACGTACGCCGCGCCGCGGGAGCGACACCAGTTCGCTCGCGCGCAGGCCCGACCCGTAGAGCAGTTCGAGAAGGGCGAGATTGCGCAGCGCAACGGGTCGCTCGCCTTGCGCCTTCTCGGCCGCGCCCTCCAGCATCCGCTCCACTTCGTCGGGATCGAGAATCCGCGGCAACGGGCGGCTGAGCTTGGGCCGCGGAAGGGTCGACGAGGGATCGTCCGAGCGAAATCCTTCATCGAAGAGGAAGCCATAGAAACGGCGCAGCGCCGCCGAACGCCGCGCGACCGTCGAGGCGGCAAGATCGGACCATTGCTCGCCGAGCGACTTCAGAGCCTCGACGCTTGCCGACGACACCGGCCCGCCCAGCGCCTTGCGGGCCGCTTCCAGATCGGCGCGGTAGGCGAGCAATGTGTTGCGCGCCGCCCCCGCCTCGGCGGCGAGCATGTCGAGGAAGCGATCGATCAGCGCCGCGTCGTCGCTCACGTCCTCGACATCAACTCCGCAGCAATCATCCGGGCTAGATAGTCCTGTCCGGTACGCCGCAGCGCGGTCAGCGCGTGGAAGAGATAGAGCGGCGAGAGGTTCTCGGGATCCTTCGTCTGCATCGTCATCGCGGTCATCAGCATCGCCGTTGCCGCCTCGCGCCGAGCCGATGCCCCGTCGATCGCCTTGGTCGCCTTGGTATGCCGCTGCAGTCCGAGCTCCAGCCGCGCGTTGAAGGCCCCGGTCGCCTCGGGATCGATGCGGCCCAGCCCGGCCAGCGCGGCGACAAGCAGTTTGGACTTGATCTGGTCCTTGCTCTCGTCGCGCCCCACGAAATCGGAAACGCGGTCGCGCGTGGTGTCGACACGCGCGGGATTCTCGACCCCCACCGCGAGCATCGCCCAGGACGCATCGGCGTCATCCTCGTCCATCTCCGCGATCACCGGCAGCCAGCGTGCCGCCTCGCGGTCCAGACCGGCTGCGAACATCGAGGCGATCAGCGACGTCGCGTCGTCCTCGAAATCGGTCGACGGCGTGATACGCGACGCCGCACGCGCTGTCGCCGCCCAGGACGCCAGAAGCTCGAGATCGCTGGTCGCCCCGAGATTCCACAGCGCCCGCATCGACTCGATACGCCCTTCGGGTTCGGCCGCGACGAAGGCACGGCGCAGCGCAAGCGCGTCGCTCCCTGCCAGCGCGTCCGCGTCGCTGGCGTCGTAAACGAGCGAATAGACATCCGTCAGCGCCTGACCCGAGAACACGCCCAGTCCGGTCGCGACCCTCGCCGACGCCAGGCGGTGCTGCGCCGAGAGTAGCGGCGCACGCGCGTGCCAGGCGATCATCTGTGGGCTCGACGCGCGCAGCAGCCGGTCGGGGATTTCCATCCCCGTCGCGCTCGCCAGCCCGAACCGCCACGCGGTCATCCGGTCGACCGGATCCCATTCGATGGTCACCGCGCGCGCGGTCGAGGAGCCTGCGCCGACCAGTTTTTCCGCCAGGGAAAGGTCGATCCCGCCGACCGGTCCGCGGCGCCGGGCGCGACTGATCGCGTCCGCGGCGACTTCGGGCTGGCCGGCCAGTGCGGCACAGATCGCCCGGACCAGCGGCTCGGCGCGCGGTTCGGCTCGGTCGAGCGCACCGGGCACCGGGCAGATCGCGGCCATGTCCGATGTGGCCAATGCGACCTGCGTCGCAACCTGCGCCATCTTCGCATCGTAAGCGCTGCGCGGAACGCCGCCGATCAGCAGCCGTGCCGCATCCGCCTCCCCCATGCGCAGCAACAGCCACGCGCGTTCGGCAGCCCAATCCGCATCGTCGAGGCTTTCGGGCGCGGGCCCGTCCGCCATCAGTGCATTGCGCAGCCCGATATGCGCCCAGCGGGAGGCTAGTGGCGCATCCATCCGACGCAGGGCAATCTTCGCGAAACGCCCCTTGAGCGCGCCCCACGGTTCTTCGCCGAAACCACCGATCCCCGTCGACAACGAGAAGCGCTCCGAAGAGGATGACGAATCGTCTGCCTCTTCCTCGTCTTCGAGATCGAATTCCTCGTCTTCGGCGTCCGCGTCTTCCGCGTCTTCGTCCTCGAATTCGTCGGCGGACGGGGCCGGCGCGGGACGAGGCGACGGCGCCGGTGCAGGCGCAGGCGCAGGCGTAGGAGCAGGTGTTTCGTCGAAGCCGGGCGGCAGGAGCGATTCGGGTCGATCCTGCGCCATGCCGGCGCCGGCGACGCCAATCAGCGCAATCGCCGCGACCTGGACGAGAAATCGCTTACGCATCGCCCGCGTCGTCCGCCCCTTCGCTCATGTCGACATCGACTTCGACCGGCGCGGTCGGCTGCGGTTCGGGCGCGTTCGAGAGGTAGAAGAGCCCACCTACGACGAGAACGAGCAGCAAAACGAGAATCAGTACCGGGCGCGACATGAAGGCCTCTTTCGCAAAATTGATTTTTCGGGCTTTTGCCCCAGCAAGTCGTCACAGTATAGCCCCTAGCCATGCCTCACCCGCTGACAAGACGCCTCGACAAGCCCATCGTCCTCGTCGGACTGATGGGAGCGGGCAAGTCGACGGTCGGGCGAAGGCTCGCGCGCAGGCTCGGCCTGCCCTTTACCGACAGCGACGCGGAAATCGAGGATGCGGCGGGTCTTTCGGCGGCCGAAGTCTTCGAACGATATGGCGAAGATGATTTTCGCGACGGCGAGAGACGGCTGGTTGCGCGCCTCATCGACGGGAGCGTCGGCGTGATCGCGACCGGGGGCGGCGCCTACGTCGACCCGGACACGCGAAAGCTCCTGAACGAACGGGCGATTACCGTCTGGCTCGACGCCCCAGTGGACGTCCTTGCAGAGCGCACGGGACGCCGCGACACGCGCCCGCTCCTTCGCGACGGCAACCGCGCCAAGACCCTCGCCAAGCTCGACGAGGAACGCCGCCCGCTGTACGCTGAGGCACATCTCCATGTGATCAGCAATGAACAGGCCCATGGCAAGGTGGTCGAGGAGATCATAGAGGCAGTCGAGGAACATCTGGGCGCCTGATGAGCAAGACGCCCATCTTCGTCGGCGCCCTGCGCGACCATGCGGAACGGCTGGAAGAGCTGGCCGACGGCGCGCCCCTTCCCGTCATCACCGATGCGCACATCTGGCGACTTCACGGCAAGGCGCTCGAAGACCTGCTCCCGGTCGACCCGATCATCGTGACGCGGGGCGAAGCGGCAAAGAGCTGGACCGAACTCGAAACACTGCTCCACGCCTTGACCGCTCGAAACCATCCGCGCCAGCGCCCCGTCGTCGCATTCGGCGGCGGCTCGGTCGGCGATCTCGCGGGCCTCGCTGCATCGCTCTACCGGCGCGGCTGCCCCGTCATCCAGCTTCCGACCACGCTCCTCGCGCAGGTCGACAGCGCTGTCGGCGGCAAGACCGCGATCGACTTCGCCGGCCGGAAAAACATGGTCGGCACCTTCCACGACCCCGCGCTCGTGATTGCCGATCCCGTATATCTCACCACCCTCGACCCGCGCGCATTTCGTGCGGGGATCGCCGAGATCGTCAAATATGGAGTGATCGGCGACGCGGAGTTCTTCGCCGCTCTCGAACGCGGCATGGAAGCGCTCGCCTCGGCCAATCTCGACACCTGCGCCGATGCCATCCGCTATTGCCTCGCCGCCAAGCAATACACCGTCGCCGACGATCCTCGAGACCAGACCGGACGCCGCGCCCTCCTCAATTTCGGCCACAGCTTCGGCCATGCGATCGAGGCGGTGGCGGGCCTCGGCGAACTCAATCACGGCGAGGCGGTCGCGGTCGGTATGATGCTCGCCGCTCGTTATTCCGCAGCCGTCGGCCATTGCGATCCCGCGATCGTCGAGCGCCTCGGCCAGCTCCTCGCGCGCGCTGACCTCCCGCTCCGGCTCAGCGAAGTCGGCCTCGCTGGCAAGGGCGAGCGACTGCTGGACCCGATGCGCGGCGACAAGAAGAACCGCGACGATCGCGTGACGCTGATCCTGCTTCGCGCCATCGGCGACGCCTTCGTCTCGCCCGACGTCGAACCTGATCGTCTCGCCGCCTTCCTGCGCGACGCGGGCTAGTCGTCTTCCGGCAAGGACCGCTCGGCGGAGAACATGCGCTCCTTGGCGGCATGGAGATCACCCGTCTCGCTCTGGCGTTCGAGCCGTTCCTCGTCGCGGTCGCGATAGGCTTGCTCGACCCGCTCCGCCTCCGGCGCGGAGACGCCGAGTTCTTCGAGCGCGGTGCGCCCCATCAACACCGCGCTCTCGAACAGTTCGCGCACCACTCCCGAAAGATCGATCCCGTCGAGCTCGATGAGATGCCGCCGGTCGAACGCGCGCACGAACACGGCCGCCTGCGGAAAGGCTTCGAGCACGTTCCCGAGCTGCTCGGCAGTCGGGCCCTTGCCGTCCTGGCAGAACAGGATCGCCCTGGCTTCGTCCGCGCCCGCAGTCCTCAGCAAATCGAGCCGCGTGCCGTCGCCGTAATAGACCTTGGTTCCGAATTCCTCCGACAGCTCGATCTGCGCCGTCTTGCTGTCGATCAGCGTAACTCCGAACTTCTTGGCCATCAGCATCTGCGCGACCGTCTGTCCGAAGCGCCCGTAACCGACCACGATGACGCTCCGCCTGGGCGCACGTTCGGGACCCTCCGGCCCGTCGCCGGCTTCTGCCTCGCGCGCTTCCATCCGCTCGATCAGCATCATCAGGAAGGGGGTCGTCGCCATGGTCAGGGTGATGACCGCACCGAAGGTCGAGACCGCTTCCGGCAGGATGAGCTGCGCCTGCTGCGCCTGCGTCAGCAGCACGAAACCGAATTCACCTGCCTGGCTGAGCAGCAAGCCGAGCCGCAAGGCGGGTCCCTTGGCCATGCCGAACGCCCGGCCAAGCCCGAAAATGATCGCCCCCTTCACGAGAACGATACCGGCTGCCACCCCCGCGATCAGCAGCGGCCGCTCGGCAATCGCACCAAGGTCGAGCAACATGCCTACCGACAGGAAGAAGAAGCCCAGCAGGATCGAGCGGAATGGCTCGACATCGCTTTCGAGTTCGTGCCGGTAGGGACTTTCGGCAAGCATCACACCCGCGACGAACGCGCCCAGCGCTGTCGACAGGTGGAGCGCGTGCATCAAGGAGGCCGCCGCAATGACCGTGAACAGTCCCGCGACCACGAACAGTTCGCGTTCCCCGATCTTGCCGATCAGGCGGAAGAAGGGATTGATGACGAACCGGCCGGCAAGGATCAGCGCGATGATCGCACCGACCGTGTAGAGCGCCAGCATCACGCCCGACGGATCGTTGGGGTCGGCCGGCGCGCGCGACAGCGCCGCGATGATCGTGATCATCGGCACAATCGAGATGTCCTGGAGGAGCAGCACCGAGAAGGCCCGCTCGCCATGCGGCTGGTGGAGCTCCCCCGTCGAGCGCAGCATCGGCAGCACCTGCGCGGTCGACGACAGGCCGAGCGGCAGGCCGATCGCAAGGCTCGCCTCGATCGAGAAACCGAGGACGAAGTGGATCAGCGCTGCGAGCGCCAAGCCGCAGGTCACGACCTGGGTAATTCCCAGCCCGAAAATGTCGCGCCTCAGCCGCCACAACCGGCTGGGATGAAGTTCGAGCCCGACTATGAACAGCAGCAGTGCGATACCGAATTCGGACACCGCCATGATCGATTCCGCATTGCCCACCAGTCCGAGCAGCCCCGGGCCGATGACCGCACCACCGACGATATAGCCGAGCGTCGCCCCCAGTCCCGCCTTGCGGAACAGGGTCACGAACAGAAGCGCCGCGCCGAGCATGATCGCGGCATCGACCAGCAGCAGGCCGGTCGCTTCGGCGTGGCTCGCTGCCGTGTCCTCAATCGTCACGCGTCGCCTCCTTCATCGCATCCGCCAAGGCTTCGAACGGCAGCAGTACCGCGCCGTGCCGCCCCGGTCGCTCGCGCGCGGGTTCGAGCCGGTCGATTTCTGGCCATGGTCCTGCATCGTCGCTTTTCCCCGCAAGCCAGGCCCGCAACGCGGCAAGCGCCTGCTCGATCCCGGCGAGTGATTGTCCGGCAGCATGACGCGTCATCAGGGTCGTCGCCGCTTGACCGTACGCGCATGCCTCCGGCTCGACTGCGATCAAAGAGACCTTACCGTCCTCGACCGCCAGATCGAGCTTTAAGACCGCTCCACACGTCCGGCTGCGACGCTCGACGCGCGCATCGGGCACCTCGAGCCGGCCATGATGCTCCTGCCCCGCGGCAAGCCGCAGGATGTCCTTGGTGTAAGGGGCGCTCAGGCCCTGCGCCACGTCGTCCCGCCCGGCCCGTCCTCGAGGAGGATGCCGTCGGCCATCAGCTCGTCGCGAATGCGGTCGGCGGTGGCGAAGTCGCGAGCCTTCTTGGCCGCTGCCCTCGCCTCGATCTTCGCCTTGATGTCCGCCGCATCGTCAGTGCCGCCCTGGAACCATTCGCTCGCAGTACGCCCCAATAGCCCGAGCAGCGTCCCGCTAGCCTTGAGCGCGGCGGCGTCCTCGATTGCCGACAGGCGCGACAATGCGAGCGGCGTATTGAGATCGTCTTCGAGCGCCTCCACGACCTGCGCATCGGGCTCGCCCACCTCTGCGTCGCCGACCTTACGGTAGAGACCGTCGAGCGTCGCCTTGGCCTGCTCGACCAGCGCATTCGTCCACGGCAGCGGCTGGCGGTAGTGCGCCGTCAGCAATGCAAAACGCAGCGTCTCGCCGTCATGGCTCTCGAGCAGCACCTCGGGCGTCACGACGTTGCCGAGCGACTTGGACATCTTCTCCGCGCCCATGTCGACGAAACCGTTATGCACCCAGTAGCGCGCGAGCGGCGCACCATGGGCGCAGCGGCTCTGCGCGATCTCGTTCTCGTGATGCGGGAAGATGAGGTCGAGCCCGCCACCATGGATGTCGATCGTCTCGCCCAGATGCGCACGGATCATCGCCGAACACTCGATATGCCAACCCGGGCGCCCGCGTCCCCACGGACTGTCCCAGCCGATGACATTCTCGTCGCTCGGCTTCCAAAGCACGAAATCGGCCGGATCGCGCTTGTAGGGAGCGACCTCGACGCGCGCGCCCGCGATCATCTCGTCGCGGTCGCGGCGCGACAGCACGCCATAATCGGGATCGCTCGCCACCGAGAACAGCACGTGGCCCTCCGCCTCGTAGGCGTTGCCCTTCTCGACCAGCGCCTCGATCATCGCGACCATGGGCGCAATCTCGTGCGTCGCGTGCGGGGCGAGGTGCGGCGGCCGCACACCGAGCGCGCCCATGTCGGCAAGGTAATACTCTTCGAACCGCTGGGTCACGACCGACGGGTCGACACCTTCCTCGCGCGCCGTGGCGATGATCTTGTCGTCGATGTCGGTGATGTTGCGCGCATAGACGACATGGTCCGCGCCGTAGCGATGTTCGAGCACACTCCGCAGAAGGTCGAAGATCACAGCGGGGCGCGCGTTGCCGATATGCGCCCGCCCGTAGACGGTGGGCCCGCAGACATACATCGTGACGCGCTCGGGATCGGCAGGCACGAATTCGCGCTTCTCGCGCGCCATCGTGTCGTGAAGACGGATCACAGCTCGTCCTCCCGCACCACCTCGACGAAATCGACCACCGCGCGCGTGCTGGCATTCAGGAGCGGGAAGGTCTGGCTGTCGGTCATCCAGTCGGGACGATCAGCCTCGGGGCCGTAGGTGAAGTCGGTAACGAGATTGGCGAGCAGGAACACGATCGTCGCCGCCAGCAGGCCCTTGATGATCCCGAATCCGCCGCCCAGCAGGCGGTCGATCGGTCCGATGATCGAGCGGCGCGTCTTGCCACCGATCTTGCGCGCCACCAGTTTCACGATGACGTAAGTCGGCAGGAACAAGAGTGCGAACGCGAGGATCGCCGCGCCGGCATCGGTGCCGACACCGGGCTCCAGCGTCGCGGTCAGCGGCGCATGGAACGTCTTCAGCGCAAGGATCGCAGCGACCCAGGCGAACAGGGTCAGCACCTCGTGCACGAAACCGCGCACGAAGCCGAGGAGGCAACCGCCGCCGAGCAGCAGGATCACGAAAATGTCGAGTGCAGTCATCGCGCTTCGGCTAGCGAACCGTCGCGCCCCGCGCTAGCCCTCGCGTCCCAATATGTGATCGGTGAGCGCGCGCAGCCGGTCGAACCCCTCGACCGCCATGCCGCCTGCCTTGGCGGTCGCCGCCGGCGCCCAGGCGTTCGAGAAACCGAGCTTTCCGGCTTCCTTGAGCCTGAGACCGGCATGCGCAACCGAACGCAATTCCCCGGAAAGCGCGACTTCGCCGAAAACAACCGTGCCCGCGGGCACGGCACGTTCCGACAGGGCCGAAACCAAGGCGGCTGCAACCGCGAGGTCGGCCGCCGGATCGCCGAGCCGGTATCCGCCCGCGACGTTGAGATAGACCTCGGTCGAGGCAAAGGAGATGCCGCAGCGCGCCTCGAGTACCGCGAGCAGCATCGCGAGCCGCTGCGAATCCCACCCCACCGCAGAACGCCGCGGGGTCGCACCGCTTGCAAGCCGGACGGTGAGCGCCTGGATTTCGACCAGGACCGGGCGCGTGCCCTCCAGCGCTGGGAAAACGGACGTGCCGCTCATCTCCTCGCCGCGCTCGGTGAGGAATAGCGAGGACGGATTGCCGACCTCGACGAGGCCTTTCCCTTCCATCGCGAAGACGCCGATCTCGTCGGTCCCGCCGAAGCGGTTCTTGGCCGCGCGCAGGATGCGGTACTGGTGGCTGCGCTCGCCTTCAAAGCCCAGCACCGTATCCACCATATGCTCGAGCACGCGCGGCCCCGCGATACTGCCGTCCTTGGTGACATGCCCGACCAGCACGACCGCGCTCCCGCGCTCCTTAGCAAAGCGCACCAGCTCGTGCGCCGATGCGCGCACCTGGCTGACCGTCCCGGGCGCCCCTTCGATCATGTCGCTGTGCATCGTCTGGATCGAATCGATCACCAGAAGCGCGGGCGGCTCGCCTTCGCCGAGCGTCGTCAGGATATCGCGCACCGAGGTCGCAGCCGCGAGCTTGACCGGCGCCTCGCCCAAGCCCAGCCGCAGCGCGCGCAGCCGCACCTGGTCAGCCGCTTCCTCGCCCGACACGTAGACCGCCTGCCGGCCGGCCTTGGCGACATTGGCCGCGACCTGCAGCAGCAGCGTCGACTTGCCGATGCCCGGATCGCCGCCGATCAGCGTCGCCGAGCCCGGCACGATCCCGCCGCCCAGCGCGCGGTCGAACTCAGCGATTCCGGTCGTCATCCGCTCGGGCAGCGCGATGTCGGCATTCAGGCCGACCATCTCGATCCGGGAGCCGCCGCCCTGAAGGTTGTGCTTCTTGGAAAAGGCCGTGACGACGCCCGAGGCGTCCTCAACCAACGTATTCCAGTCGCCACAGTCGGCACACTGCCCCTGCCAGCGCGACGTCACCGTCCCGCAAGCCTGGCAGACATAGCGTTTCTTGGGTTTGGCCATGGCGTCACGCTAGCGGAACATTTGAAGAACGAAAAGCCTTTTCGTAAGCGGAGTCGGCCTCGACCCTTTCACGCTTCCGCTTGAAGTCGATCATATCGTAGCTGGGCGCGACGGATGTCGTGAACATGATGGAGAGCCCAGGTGCCAAGCGCGGCGATCGGGTCGCGAAAACTCTCGCCCAATGACGTGAGTGCATAATCGACCCGGGGAGGACAGGTGTCTTGGACGGTGCGGCTCACGAGCCCGTCGCGCTCGAGTGTCCTGAGCGTGCGCGTCAGCATGCGCTGCGAAATCCCTTCGGCTTCGCGTCTAAGCTGATTGAAGTGGCGTGGACCGGTAGCGAGCACCATCATCACCAGGATCGGCCATTTCTCCGCCAGTCGATAGAGGATCGGCGCGACATCGTTGCAGTTGGCGAAATGCAGTCCCTTGTAGGCGACGTTCATCATGAAGCTCCCGAGATGCCGACGGACCTTGCCAAATCCGTTTCGACACTAAGCGTCCCAACGCACCTTGCAAGATAGGCACATCTTTGTGCCTTCTTGAGCCCACCCGTCACTTTGGTCGAGCATGCCCGTTCAGAATGGCGGGAGAGTGACGTGGCGTTCGATCTTGTGCTGGCGGCGATGATCGCGGCAAGTCCGATCCCGAAGGGCGAGATGGAAACGACCATGGCCGTCACGATGGACGAGGCGGTGGCATTCGCGCTCGATCGGAGCTTTGGCGTCCAGCGCGCCGAACGTAACGTCCAGATCGCAGATCATCAGGTGGACAGCGCCCGTGCGCAAAAACGCATAAAGTTCGACAGTCATCTCCGCGCCGGACAGTCCGCGAACTACAGCGAATTCACCGGCAACGCCTTCAAGTTCAGCAACGCCAAGCCCGATTTCTCCGCGACGATGGGCGCGGTCGCCAGTATTCCCATCGACCTTTGGGGCGTCGCCGGACGGCAGATCCGGCAAGCCCAATATTCGCGCGACAGGGTTTCGCTGGCCTTTGATCAGGCGTTTCTCGGCACGGCGCTCGAAGTCCGCGGAAATTATGTCTTCGCCTTGCAGTCGAAGGAACGCGCCGACGCCAACCGCGCCAGCCAGCAGGAAATCGAGCAGCTCATGGCTCGCCTTCCCCCTGCCCAAGACGACCTCATTACCTATCTCGATTCCGAGCGCGGCCTTGCCGTGCAACAACTTGATTCTTCCGTAACGCAGGAAGAACTTGCCCGCGCTCAATTGGCGCAATCGCTACGTCTTCCCTCGGGCTTGACGCTGACTTTGAGCGACCAGTTGACGCCGTTGGCCGCGACAATGGCTGCAGAACAGCTTTTCGCGACTGCATCGCGGCATCGCTCCGATCTTCTCCAGGCCGAAATCAATCTCGACCAAGCCATGCTTCGACGCGAGCAGGCCAAGGACGGGCGTCGGCCCAATCTGGGGGTCGACGCTTTCGCCGATCAAGGCGTGACAGGGCGAACGCCCTTGTTCGGCGATCTTGATAGCGGACGATCGCTCGGTGTGGGGGTCGCCGCGCGTCTGGTCGTCCCCTTGCTCCATCGCGACGGTGGTGTGCTCAGAAACCAGCGCGCAATTGCCGACCTCCAGGCCGACCAGGCCTTGTCGGACCATGCCGAGGCGCTCGAGCGTGCGACGAACGAGATCGAGCGGCTCCTCATCACCCGAACGCGGCTTGCTGCCCGAATGGAAAAGCTTCCCGACATCGCACGTGCCGAGGCAACGCTAGCTGACGCCGAAGGGCGACTGCTGAGCGCCCCTCCTCGCGACGCGCCGGCCATGCTCGCCCAGGTGACCATTGCGCGCGACAATCTTCGCAGCGCGCGCCTCGCCCGTTCTTCGACACTGGGCGAGCAGGCCAACAATCTGATCGCATTGAGCCGGGCGGTCGGGACAGACCTGTTCGTACTCGGCATCCCGTAGTGGGACAGATCCTCAACGGGCACACAAATGTGCCTAATTGCAAAGACTTGCCACCATTGTCCAACTGAATTGGCGACTGTTTCGCGAACGAGAATAAGGAGATGATTATGACGAAGTTTCTGACGCTGCTATCCGGCTTTGCGCTTTGCGTCGGCGGCGCTTCGGTGGCCGGCGCGACGCCCGACAAACCGATCAATGCATCGATGGTTGGCTCGGGAACGGGCTGCTTCACGCAAGGCGCCAATGGCGTCGAATTGTTCGACCCTGCCTGCTCCACCTTCGCGACGGTCAAGCTCGACCGCGAAGGCAACATCCAGCACTACATCTATCATGACAGCGCACAGCTTCAGGACGGCCAGACCGCACCGGACAGCGCGGTCGTGACGCCCGTCAGCTATGTCGTGTTCGGCCTCTCGTGCGTCGGCAACTCGCGGATCACGCCGACCGGCGCCTACACCTCCAACCAGGTCTGCACTCCGCTCTAGGCGAACCGCAGACCGATTCGAAGGAAAGGGCTAGAGCGGACATTGCCGCGCCGGCCCTTTCCTACTACGCGCAAGGCCATGAGCTTCCTCCCCGAGCCGCTGCGCATCGCCGACTTTCGCGCTTTCGTCACCGCGCGGCTCGCCACCACCATTGCGCAGATGGCGATGGTCATCGTCATCGGCTGGCAGGTCTACGACATCGCGCGCGAGACGATGGGCATCAACGCCGCCGCACTTCGCCTCGGTTTTATCGGGGTCGTCCAGTTCGTGCCGCTGTTCGCGCTGACCCTGGTCTCGGGACACGTAGCCGACCGGTTCGACCGCCGCGTGATCGCTCGTGCCGCCCTCGCGCTCGAATTGTTCTGCGCAGCTGCGCTCGGTGCCCTCGCCTTATCCGGGGCCATGACGCTGACCGCCCTTTACCTCATTGCCGCCTTGCTCGGCGTTGCCCGCGCCTTTGCCGGCCCCGCGCTCAGCGCACTCGCCCCCAACATCGTCCCGCGCGCGATGCTCCCTCGTGCGATCGCCCTTTCCTCGATGGCCTGGCAGGCGGGCACGATCGTCGGCCCCGCAATCGGCGGTTATCTCTACGTCGTCTCGGCCGCGACCGCCTACTTCGGCAGTGCGGCCCTGTTCGCGCTCGCCCTCGCCTGCCTCTTTCTGGTGCGCACCCCCGCCCGCGCCGAGACTTCGGAAAACCCCGACCCCTGGGGCCGGATCAAGCGCGGCCTTCTATACGTGCGTGAAAACCGCCTCGTCCTCGGCGCGATCAGTCTCGACCTGTTCGCGGTCCTCCTCGCTGGCGCGACCGCGATGCTGCCGATCTTCGCGCGCGACATTCTCGGCACCGGTCCCGAAGGCCTCGGGCACCTGCGCGCCGCCCCCGCAGTCGGCGCCACGCTGACCGCCGCCTTCTTCACCTTTCGTCCCCTGAAATCCAATGTCGGCACCAAGATGTTGTGGGCGGTGGCCGTGTTCGGCGCGGCGACAGTCGCCTTCGGCCTGTCGCGCAACATGACGGTTTCGCTCGCCAGCCTCGCCATCCTCGGCGCGGCCGACATGTTCTCGGTCTATGTCCGCCAGTCGCTCATCCAGCTCTATACGCCCGATGCGATGCGCGGACGCGTCGGCGCAGTCTCGACGCTCGCGATCAGCGCTTCCAACGAACTGGGCGAGGCCGAAAGCGGCTTCCTTGCAGCGCTTATCGGCCCGGTCGCCGCCGTGATCGCGGGCGGGGTCGGCGCAATGGCGGTCGTCGCCCTCTGGGCATGGCGCTTTCCCGAGCTTAGACTGGCACGCAATTTCGATCCCCCCGACCCCGACCAGCAGGAGCGTTCGCCATGAAGGCCGCCAATATCCTCGAGACCATCGGTCGCACCCCGCACGTGCGCCTCAACCGCCTGTTCGGGGACAGCGCAGAAATCTGGATCAAGTCGGAACGCGCCAATCCGGGCGGATCGATCAAGGACCGAATCGCGCTCTCGATGATCGAGGACGCCGAGCGTTCGGGCGCGCTCAAGCCCGGCGGGACCATCGTCGAACCAACCAGCGGCAATACCGGGGTCGGGCTCGCCATCGTCGCGGCCGTCAAGGGCTACCGCCTGATCCTCGTCATGCCCGACAGCATGTCGGTCGAGCGCCGCAGACTGATGCTAGCCTACGGCGCCGAATTCGTCCTCACCCCGCGCGAAAAGGGCATGAAGGAATCGATTGCGCGCGCCGAAGCCATCACCGCCGAAACCGAGGGTGCGTGGATGCCGCAGCAGTTCGAGAACCCCGCCAACATCGCCGTCCACGTCGAGACCACCGCTCAGGAGATCCTCGCCGACTTCGCAGACACGCCGTTCGACGCGATGGTGACGGGCGTGGGCACCGGGGGCCACCTCACTGGCTGCGCACGCGTGTTGAAGAAGGCCTGGCCCGACCTCAAGGTGTTCGCGGTCGAACCCGAAATGTCTCCGGTCATCTCGGGCGGCGAGCCGTCGCCCCACCCGATCCAAGGCATCGGCGCGGGCTTCGTTCCCGCCAATCTCGACACCGACATCCTCGACGGGGTGATCCAGGTCGATGCCGAAGAAGCGCGCGAGATGGCCCGTCGCTCGGCGCGCGAGGAAGGGATGCTCGTGGGGATCAGCTCCGGCGCGACACTGGTCGCGATCGGCAAGGCGATCGAAAAGCTGGGGCCCGGCAGGAAGATCCTCGGCTTCAATTACGATACCGGCGAACGTTACCTTTCTGTCCCGGACTTCCTCCCCGAGGAAAGTTAATCCAGCCTCAACCTTCTCTGTAAGACAGCCGGTTAACACCCTTGGGCTATGCCGCATGCCGTGGGAGTGTGTGGAACCGATGACGCGTAACCGTTTTGCCGCCAGCATGCCGCAATCGCCGGAGGGAAGGACCTCCGCGCGCGCCGCCATGCTGTTCGACGTCTCGGTTCCGGAAACCGAAGCCGACAGCCAGATCGCCGAACAACGCGTCGCGCAGCTTCGTCCGCTCCCCGTCCTGCTCGCCTTCTCCCATTTGCTCGCGGGCCTGTTCCTCTACCTCACCGTCCCCTTCGCAAGTGTTCCGGCGCTCATGACCGTCGCGTTCATCACGACCGTTGCGCTCGATCTCGGTGCCTGCCTCATGCTGAAGGCGGCGCCGCGGCTCGAACTTCGCGCGCACAATGTCCAAAGGCTGACGACGGCCTATCTCGCCATCGTCACCTGCCTGTGGTGCGGAATCGGCACCGGCGTCGGCGCGATCGACCCGGTTCATGGCGACCTGTTAACCGAATTCATTATCGGCACCGGCGCCATTTCGCTTGCGCTCGTCGCCATCGCCACGCCAGCGATCGCGATCATGGTCGGCCTGTCGGGCGTGGCGACCACGTCCGTCCTCGGGTCGGCGCCCTACCTCGTGGCGGGGATCGGGGCGATGAGCCTCATCGTCGCCGCCTATTCGACTGCCAATGCCCGCGCCATGCTGGCCGTCGCACGCAAGCGTCTGCGGCTCGACGAGGACGCCCACAAGGCGCTGCGCTTCGTCAACGAATTTGAGAATAGCGGCCAGGGCTGGTTCTGGGAGACCAATGCAAGCGGCCTTCTTACCTACGTCAGCCGCCAGCTCGCCGACGACTTCCGCTGCGAGCCGACCGACCTTCTCGGGCGCCGCTTCACCGATCTGCTCAACGTCGAACAGGCACCGGGCGAGACGCTGCGCGAGGAACGCACACTCGGTTTCCACCTCTCGGCACGCTTTCCCTTCTCCGACGTGGTCGTTCGCCCGGCGAGCGACGAAGACGTCCACTGGTCGATGTCGGGCAACCCGATCTTCTGCGAGAACGGCCGCTTCCTGGGCTTTCGCGGCATGGGCACCGATCTTACCGAACAGCGCCGCAGCGAACAGGAAATCTCGCGCCTCGCGCGGTTCGATTCGCTCACCAGCCTGCCCAATCGTGCGATGATGCGGCAGATGCTCGACGAAGCGCTGCGCAATGCCTCGCGCCGCAAGCGCGGCTGCACCTTGTTCCTGATCGATCTCGATCGGTTCAAGAACGTCAACGATACGCTCGGCCACCCCGTCGGCGACGCGCTGCTGCGCCAGGTTGCCGAACGCCTGACCGCCGTGATGGGCGACCACGGCCAGGTCGGTCGCCTCGGCGGTGACGAATTTAAAGCGGTGTTGCCCGGGATCGTCGAGACGGGCCTCCTCGAATCGCTCGCACGCACCATGATCGACCAGGTATCGCGGCCCTATGTCGTCGAAGGCCACCGAGTAACCATCGGCGCCTCAATCGGCATTGCCATCGGCGATCCCGACCGCGCCTGCGCCGACAGCATGATCCGAAACGCCGATCTCGCGCTCTACGCCGCAAAGGCGGCAGGGCGCGGCAAGCATTTCTTCTTCGAGCCCTCGATGCACAGCGAAGCGACCGAGCGTCAGATGCTCGAGAACGACCTGCGCGGCGCGATCGAACGCGGCGAGCTGTGGGTTTCCTACCAGCCGCTCGTGCGCGCGACTTCCGAGGACGTGTGCGGTTTCGAGGCGCTGGTGCGCTGGGACCACCCGACCCGCGGCGCGATTTCGCCCGAACGGTTCATTGCGATCGCGGAAGAGTGCGGCCTGATCCCGTCGATCGGCAAGTGGGTCCTCGACCAGGCGGTCGCCGAAGCGATCCACTGGCCCGACAGCGTGCGGATTGCGATCAACCTCTCCCCGATCCAGTTCAACGATCCCAAGATTGTCGAAACCGTCGCGCAAGTGATCGAGAAACACGGCCTCAGGGCCGAACGGCTCGAACTCGAAATCACCGAAGGCGTGTTCCTTGCGGATAGCGATGCGACCGAGGAAACTTTCGCGCGTCTCAAGTCGCTTGGCGTCCGCCTCGCGCTCGACGATTTCGGCACCGGCTATTCCTCGCTCGGCTATCTGAAGAAGGCACCGTTCGACAAGATCAAGATCGACCAGAGCTTCGTGCGCGGGGCGACGTCGGAAACCGGACGCCACAGCGCGATCATCCGTGCCATCGTCACGCTCGCCGATAGTCTCGGCATGGACACCACGGCCGAGGGTGTCGAAACGCACGACGTCCTCAATCTCGTTCGCGATTTCGGGGTCAGCCAGATCCAGGGCTTCATCTTCGGAAAGCCCGTGCGCGGCGAGGAAGCGCGCGAGTTGGCCAAGGCCGCGTCCGTCGTTCCCGAGGGCTTCAGCACCACCCGAGAACCGCGCCACCGCCTGATGCGCCGCGCGATCGTCTCTCTTCACGGCGCGCCGACCGAGATCCGATTGCGCAACATCTCCGCCATGGGCGCTCTCGTCGAATGCCCGGTCCCCCTCGCGCCGGGAACCGCGCTCACGATCGACATTGTCGGGGTCGGCCCGGTCGTCGGTACCGTTCGCTGGGCGCAATCGTCCCGCTTCGGTATCCAATTCGAGGAAGCCTTCGACCTGTCACGGCTGACCGCGGTCAAGCCGAAGGAACACTCGCCGAGCGTGATGCGCCCCTGGTACGTCGACCAGGCGGTCGGCTAGCGGCCTCGGCCTAGGCTGCCGTCTCGAACGCCTCGACCGGTAGTGCCATCACGCTGTCCGCACCCGCTTCGACCTGTCGCCGTAGCCCGCTGGCAAGCGGCAGGTGGCGATCGGCGTAGTAGCGCGCGGTGGCGATCTTGGCCTCGTGGAACGCCTTGTCCTCGCTGTCCTTCAGGCCGGCGCTGGCGCCAGCCATCTTGAGCCACATCCAGCCGAGCGATACGAGCCCCATCAGCTCCATGTACGGGTAAGCGCCAGCACCGGCATTGTTGGGGTTGGCCATACCGTTCTGAGCGAGCCACATGGTCGCGCCCTGGAGATGACCGACCGCCTTTTCGAGCGGCTCGGCAATGCCGGCGGGATCGCCCGCCTGACGCGCTGCCGCGATATCCTCGGCCAGCACCTCGAAGAAAGCCCGCACCGCACGCCCGCCATTCTGCCCCAGCTTGCGTCCGACGAGATCCATGGCCTGCACGCCGTTGGTGCCCTCGTAAATCTGGGCGATGCGCGCGTCGCGCACGAACTGCTCCATACCCCATTCTCGGATGTAACCGTGCCCGCCGAACACCTGCTGGGCCTGGACCGTGGTCTCGAAGCCCCTGTCGGTGAGGTAGCCCTTGATGACCGGCGTCAGGAGCGAGACGAGGTCGTCGGCGCGCTCGCGCTCGGCTTCGTCCTGCGACTTGTGCGACAAGTCGACCTGCAGCGCCCCCCACAGGATAAGCGCCCGCGCCGCCTCGTTGAACGACTTGGCATCGAGCAGCATGCGGCGCACGTCGGGATGGACGAACAGGTTATCCGCCTTCGCGTCCATGTCGCGGTCCTCTGGCTTGAGGGCGCGGCCCTGCTTGCGATCCTTCGCGTAGGCGACCGCGTTCTGGTAGGCGACCTCGCCCTGCGCGAGGCCTTGAAGGCCAACACCGAGACGCGCCGCGTTCATCATGATGAACATCGCGGCGAGGCCCTTTTCCTTCTCGCCGATCAGGTAACCCGTCGCCCCGTCATAATTCATGACGCAGGTCGAGTTGCCGTGGATCCCCATCTTCTCCTCGATCGAGCCACAGCTGACCGCATTGCGTTCACCCACAGTGCCATCCTCGTTGACGAGGAACTTGGGCACGATGAACAGCGAGATGCCTTTCACGTTGTCAGGGCTGTCGGGCATCTTGGCGAGCACCATGTGGATGATGTTCTCGGAGAGGTCGTGCTCGCCGGCCGAGATGAAGATTTTGGTGCCGGTGATCTTGTAGGTACCGTCGTCCTGCGGCACCGCCTTGGTCTTGAGCAGGCCGAGATCGGTCCCGCAATGCGGCTCGGTGAGGTTCATCGTGCCGGTCCAGACGCCCGACACCATGTTGGGCAGATAGGTATCCTTCTGTTCGTCGGTACCGACCACCAGCATCGCGGCGATCGCCCCTGCGGTGAGGCCGTGATACATCTCGAAGCCCTGGTTGGCGGCGACGAAATATTCGCTCACCGCGGTCGAAAGCGCGTGCGGCAGGCCCTGCCCGCCATATTGCTCGGGAAAGGCCAGCGTCGACCAGCCGCCCTCGCAGAACTGCTTGTAGGCGTCCTTGAAACCCGTCGGCGTGGTCACGCTCGCATCGTCGTGTCGCGTGCAGCCTTCCTCGTCGCCCACGCGGTTGAGCGGCGCCAGAACGTCGGCCGCCAGCTTGCCCGCCTCGTTCAGCACCGCCTCGACGATGTCGGGCGAGGCATTCTCGAAGCCCGGCAGGTTGGTGTAGTTCTGCAGGCCGACAATATGATCGAGCACGTACTTCGTGTCGCGAACGGGGGCGGTGTAGACGGGCATATCAGTCCTCTATTTGCTCCTGGAGCAGGCCAATAAAGCCTTCCAGTTCCTCGATGGTTTCGTCGATATCGGCTTTCTGCCGGGTCAGCGCGTCGATCCGCTCGCGGCACTTGTCGAGCGTCATCTCGCGCTGTTTGCGGCGCGCGTCTCCAAGGTCGTAGAGATCGAGCAGTTCGCCGATTTCGGACAGGGAAAAGCCCACGCGCTTGCCGCGCAGGATCCAGGCGAGGCGCGCACGGTCACGCTCCGAATAAATGCGCTGCGTACCTTCGCGGCGGGGCGAGATCAGCTGCTCGTCCTCGTAGAAGCGCAGCGCCCGGGCGGTGACCCCGAACTCCTCGCACAATTGTCCGATCGAATAGGTTGCGCTGTCGGCCAACATGACCACAGGGCTAGTTTACGTTTCCGTAAAGGTCAACCGAGTTGCGACGAGCAACCGATCCGCCGCGATCAGCAGAGCGGGTCGCCCGCGACATCGGTCAGCGTGCCGGGCCGCGCCTCGCTGCGCATGACGGTTTGTCCGCCTAGCTCCACGTCGCTGCCGCAGTAATAGGCGCACGCCTCTCCGCTATCCCCGAAGCGGAGCGTCTCGCCCTCGGCCAGAATCGGAATCCGGCATTGCTCGTCGCCCCGCGGTAGGAAGGTCATGCCCTCGCCATCCACCTCGATGCGCCCTTCGGCCATGCAATTGGCATTGCCCGTCTCGGCGTAGAGGATGAAAGCCGCCTCGCCTCCCTCATCGACGCAAAGGCCGCCCCGCGTTTCGTCCGTCCACAAGCCGGGTCCGAGGCCCGCCGTTCGTGCCTCCTCGCTCTCCCCACCACAGGAAGCCAGCGCAAGGCTCAGCACGATCATCGCGGCAAGACGCATTTTGAACGCTTTCGTTTCGTTGCGGTACAGGACGGGCCTAGGGTCGCACATTCTTTGTGACAAGATGGCGACAAGTCGGCCCATCTTTCCTATAGGGGCACCCCACGCCCTCAAACGGATTCGCCCGATGCTGACGACCAACCCGTTCGACGACGACAAGCTCAAGGAAGAATGCGGCGTATTCGGCGTGTGGGGTGCCGAGGGCGCGGCCAATCTTGCCGCGCTCGGGCTGCACGCGCTCCAGCACCGTGGCCAGGAGGCCGCGGGCATCGTCAGCTTCGATGGCAAGACTCATCGCGCACACCGTGCCATGGGCCATGTCGCCGGCAACTTCGACAGCGATGCCGTGATGAACAAGCTCGCGGGGCACGCGGCCATCGGGCACGTGCGCTATTCGACCACCGGCGAGACCGCGCTGCGCAACGTCCAGCCACTGTTCGCCGATCTGGCCGAGGGCGGCTTTGCGGTCGCGCATAACGGCAATCTTTCCAACGCCATGACGATCCGCGGCGAGATGATCCGGCGCGGGTCGATCTTCCAGTCGACCAGTGACACCGAAGTCATCATCCACCTGGCGGCTACCTCGTCCTTTTCCACGCCGATGGATCGCCTGATCGACGCGCTCAAGCAGGTCGAGGGTGCCTACTCTCTCCTTTGCCTCGTCCCGGAAGGCCTGATCGCCTGCCGGGACCCGCTCGGCGTGCGACCGCTTGTGATGGGCAAGTTCGGCGAGGCTACGGTTTTCGCCTCGGAGACGGTTGCGCTCGACGTGATCGGCGCGACCTTCCTGCGCGAGGTCGAACCGGGCGAGCTCGTCCTCGTCAATGACGAGGGCGTGCGCAGTTTCCGCCCGTTTGAGAAGGCGCGCCCGCGCCCCTGCATTTTCGAGCATGTCTATTTCTCGCGCCCCGACAGCGTCTTCGAGGGCGTGTCGGTCTACGAGACCCGCAAGGCGATCGGCGCGATGCTGGCGCGCGAGGCTCCGGTCGAGGCGGACTATGTCGTCCCCGTCCCCGACAGCGGGGTGCCCGCGGCGATCGGCTACAGCCAGGAATCGGGCATCCCGTTCGAACTCGGCATCATCCGCTCGCACTATGTCGGGCGAACATTCATCCAGCCGACCGACGGCATCCGTCACCTCGGCGTCAAGCTCAAGCACAACGCGAATGCCCGCTTCATCGAAGGCAAAAAGCTCGTTCTCATCGACGACAGCATCGTGCGCGGGACGACGTCGATGCGCCTCGTGCAGATGATGCGCGACGCGGGTGCGGCGGAAATCCACATGCGCATCGCCTCGCCCCCGACGCGGCACAGCTGCTTTTACGGGGTCAACACGCCCGACCGCGCCAAGCTGTTGGCAGCACAGATGGATACGGCGGCGATGGCCGACTACATCAAGGCCGACAGCCTCGCCTTCATCACCCTCGACGGCCTCTATCGCGCGCTGGGCGATGCACGCGACGATGCCGCCCCGCAGCGTTGCGACGCCTGCTTCTCGGGTGACTATCCGACGCGGCTGACTGACCAGGAACTCAAACGCGAAGGCAAGCTCAAGCTCGTTTCGCGCAACTAACCGACGGAAAAATACAAGCATGACCGACACGAAGCCCTTCGAGGGCAGGATTGCGCTCGTCACGGGCGCCAGCCGCGGCATCGGCGCCGCCACAGCAGAAGCGCTCGCAGCCGCTGGCTCGCATGTAGTGATGGTGGCGCGCACCGCCGCCGAGATGGAAAAGGTCGAGGAGCGTATCCACGAAGCCGGCGGCAGCGCCACGCTCGCCCCGCTCGACCTGCTCGAGGACGGCGCCATCGGCCGCCTCGCCCAGGCGATCGGCGAGCGCTGGGAGAAGCTCGATATGCTCGTTCTCAATGCCGCGACCCTCGGATCGCTGACCCCGGTCGAACATATCGACGGCAAGGAATTCGGGCGCACCGTTGCGCTCAACCTGATGGCCAACCAGGCGCTGATCGCGGGCTTCGACCCTCTGCTGCGCCGCGCCGACAAGGCCGAGGTCGTCGGCGTGACGTCGTCGGTGGGCGCCACGCCGCGCGCTTACTGGGGCGCCTATGGTGCTTCGAAAGCCGCATTCGACACGTTGCTCGGCGCCTATGCCGATGAGAACGAGCATGCCGGCAAGATCCGCGTCCACATCGTCGATCCGGGCAAGACCCGCACCGCGATGCGCGCGCGCGCTTTCCCCGGTGAAGACGAAACGACGCTAAAGGATCCGGCGGTGGTCGCCAACGCGATCGTCGCGCGTCTCCAATCGGATGCCCCGACCGGCGGCCGCCTTACCGTCGACGGCTAGGCCTTCGCCAGCGTCACCTGCGCGACGTCGATCCCGCGACCGCGGAAACCGCCTTCGCAATACATCAAGTAAAATCGCCACAAGCGGTGGAAGCGGTCGCTGAACCCCTCGACGCGTCCGCTGTCGACTGCGTCGTCATAGCGCTGGCGCCACTGGAACAACGTCTCGGCATAATCGAGCCCGAACCCGTGGCGGTCGGCCCAGCCCAGCCCGCGCTCGGCCGCGAGCGCTTCGAAGCGCGGCTCGTCGATCAGCATCCCGCCCGGGAATATATAGGCCTGGATGAAGTCGGCACCGGCGCGGTAGGCGTCGAACAAGTCATGCTCGATCGAGATGAACTGGAGCGCCGCCTTCCCGCCCGGCTTGAGGTTGCGCGCGATGGTATCCATGTAGGCTGGCCACCAGCGCTCGCCGACCGCCTCGACCATCTCGACCGAGGCGATCGCGTCAAATTTCTCGGAAATCTGCCGATAATCCTGCAACCTGATTTCGATCCGGTCACTTAGTTGTAAAGAGGCAATCTTTTTATCGGCAAAACCTTTCTGCTCTGCAGATAAGGTCAGACCGACCACGTACGCGCCTCTCTTTGCCGCTTCGATCGCCAGCGTTCCCCACCCGCACCCGATCTCGAGCAGCCGGTCGCCCGGCTTGAGGTCGAGCCGGTCGAGCAGTGCATGCACCTTGCGCAGCTGCGCCACCTCGAGATCGTCGCCGTCAGCGAACAGCGCAGAGGAATAGCTCATCGTCGGATCGAGCCACGCCGCGTAGAAGTCGTTCCCCAGGTCGTAATGCGCCGCGATATTCTCCCGCGCCTGCACCAGCCCGTTGTCGCGCAGCTTGTGCGCCGCCGCGTTGATCCAGCGCATCGGCCCCTTGGCCCGCGCGGCATCGCCGAGGCTCTTGGCGTTCGCCATGAACAGGGCGAAGCCGGACACCATGTCGGGCGAGGAGCATTCACCCGCTTCGTATGCCTTGTACCAGCCGACCGTGCCCGACAGGCCGAGGCGTACCAGTGCGGCATAGCTGTGGAGGTGAATGACCGCCACGGGGCCGGGACCGCGAAAACCGACCCTGCGGCGCGTCCCGTCGGGCAGGATGACGTCCATCCCGCCATGTTCGATGCGGCGGTCGAACGTGTCGAGCAGCCCCTTGAAGAAGGGCGCGGCGAGCCGCCCGATCAATCCATCGCCAGTCGCGAAATGCCGGTCCGCTTGGACCAGGTGTTCGCCGCGCGTCGCCATCAATGCCCCTCTACTTGGTGTCGCGGTAGGCGCTTAGCGCCCTCTCCCGTCCCTCCTTATGCTCGACCAGCTTTTTCGCATAGCCCTCGGGTGCACATCCGGCCTCGTGCGGGTCGTGAATTGCGGCGTCGGACAGGTCAGCCAGTTCGGGCACCCATTCGCGGATATAGGCCGCCGCATCGAACTTATCCGACTGGGACAGCGGCGCCATGACGCGGTTAAACTGCTGGCTCGCCGTCCCGGTACCCGCAATCCACTGCCAGTTGAGCGAATTGTTGCCATAGTCGGCATCGACCAGGCAGTCCCAGAACCACTTCGCCCCGCGCTCCCAATGGATCAGCAGGTGCTTGGTGAGGAAGGAGGCCGCGAGCATGCGCACGCGATTATGCATCCATCCCGTCGCCCACAATTGTCGCATCCCGGCATCGACGATCGGATAACCGGTCTCGCCCCTGGTCCAGGCCTCGAAGTCCGCGTCCGCCGCCGACCCTGTGCGGTAGGCCAGTTTCTGCATCTTCTCGCGCCCCGTCTCCCAGCCGATCGAGGGTTGGGCGCGCATCGCCTGCCGCGCAAAATCGCGCCAGCCCAGCTCCTTGAGGAATTTCGCTCCGCCTTTCAGATCGAGCGCGTGCCACACCTGCCGCGCGCTCACTTCGCCCATGTGAAGGTGCGGCGACAGGCGGCTCGTCCCTTCCTCCGAAGGCAGGTTACGCGTATTCGCATAGGCCGAGACTTCCTCGGCAAAGTCGTCGAGCCTCTCGCGCCCGCCCTCCTCGCCCGGCGTCCAGTCGCCGGAGAATTTCGACGCCCAGTTCGGATCAGTAGGGAGCAGGTCCCAGTCCTCGAGCCGGTCTCCCTTGGGCCCTTCGCCATAATCGATGCGCGCCGGCCGCTCGATCGGCGCGGGCGGCGGCAACTGCTCGCTCAGCGCCCGCCAGAACGGCCCATAGACCTTGTAGGGCTCGCCCGCCCCCGTGCAGACCTGCTCGGACGAAACGAGGCATTCGCCATCGTGCAGCACCAGCCGCTCGCCGAGCGCGTCCTGCTGCTCCACGCTCCAAGGTTCGTAGAGGCGCGTCGCGTGGATTTCCTCCGCCCCGATCGCGTCGGCAACCTCGGCGACGATCTCGGCAGCGTTACCGCGCCGCAGCATCAGATGCCCGCGAAGCTGTTCGTCGAGCGCTGCGAGGCTGTGATGCAGCCACCATTTCTGCGCCGCGCCCATTGCATAGCCGTGGGTCGGCGTTTCCTCGTCGAGCACATACAAGGGTATGATCGTTCCGCCGTCGCACGCAGCGACTAGGGCATGATTGTCGGAAAGGCGCAGATCGCGCCGGAACCACATCAGTCGGGGGGCTGCCATTTCGCCCCAACCGCTCGCTTGGTGCGCGGGTTCCGCCCGATCAGAGCTCGTGCGGTTCCTTCTCGACCTGCCAGGTCTGGCCCTTGGCGACGAGCTTCTGGAGATCGGCATTCTTGCCTTCGGACGCGGCGCGATTCTGCTCGATCACCGCGCTTTCGAATGTCGGAGCGGGGTCTTCGTAGAGGACGCCGAGCGCGACAGGGAAGATGTCGCCAGGCATTTCCGCGAGCAGCAGCGCGAGCGCTCGGTTCCGCGGATCGTGCACCAGCACCTCGTCACTGTCGCCCGCGACGACCTTGAGCGCCTTGGTCCCGGCATCGAACGCGACACCCTTCTCCCCCTTGGCGAACAGCATCTTCTCGCCGGCTTCGAGCCACAGCTGCTTTTCGTCGGCGACGCTGCGATCGGTGAATGGCGCGAACACGTCGTCATTGTAGACGATGCAATTCTGGAAGATCTCAATGAACGCCGCACCCTTGTGCGCGTGACCCGCCTTGAGGACCTCGGGAAGCTTCTTGTTGACGTCGATCCCGCGCGCCACGAAACGCGCGCCCGCGCCAAGCGCGAAGCTGGCGGGAATGGCAGGCCGGTCGACCGAACCGAACGGCGTCGAGGGGCTGCGCGTGCCGATCCGGCTGGTCGGCGAATATTGCCCCTTGGTGAGGCCGTAAATCTCGTTGTTGAACAGCAGGAGCTGGCAGTCGAGATTGCGCCGCAAAAGGTGCATCGTGTGGTTGCCGCCGATGCTCAATGCATCTCCGTCGCCGGTGATGATCCACACGTCGAGCTCGGGATTAGCCAGCTTGACCCCCGTCGCCACCGCGCAGGCACGCCCGTGGATCGTGTGGAAGCCGTAGCTCGCCATGTAGTACGGAAACCGGCTCGAGCAACCGATGCCCGAGACGAACACGGTCTTCTCGATCGCCGTGCCGAGGTCGGGCATGGTCCGCTGCACCGCCTTGAGCACCGCATAGTCGCCGCAGCCCGGGCACCAGCGCACTTCCTGGTCGCTGGCCCAATCCTTGAGGGTGGTGACGTTGTTCATGGCTCAAAGGCCTCCGTTGAAGGCGACGAGAATCAGGACGACCACGACAAGCAGCGCGATCAGCGGGAAGGCGTTCATCGGTTTGGGCGTCGGCTCGCTCATGCCAGCGACTCCTCGATGGCGGCCTCGATCTCGGCGATGCGGAAGGGTTGGCCCGACACCTTGTTGAGCGGCTGGGCATCGACCAGGAACTGGTCGCGTAGCAGCGTCTTCAACTGCCCCATATTCATCTCGGGCACGAGAATCCGGTCGTAGCCGCGCAGCAGCTCGCCAAGATTTTTCGGGAACGGCGCGATATGGCGGAGGTGAATGTGGCTGACATCAAGGCCGCGCGAACGGCTTCGCCGTACCGCCTGGTGGATCGGCCCGAAGGTCGAGCCCCAGCCGACCAGCGCCAGCTTGCCGCTCGTTTCGCCGAGGCACACGTCCTGGTTGGGGATGGTGTCGGCGACATTTGCGACCTTGGCCGCGCGCTCCGCGGTCATCTGCGCGTGGGCCTGCGGAGAATAGTCGATGTTGCCAGTAACCGGCGCCTTCTCGATTCCGCCGATGCGATGCTCGAGCCCGGGCGTGCCCGGCTTGATCCACGGCCGCGCGCCATCGGCGTTGCGCGCATAGGGCTCGACCGAGAAATCGCCCTTGGGCGCCACTGCGAACTTGACCGGGAACGGCTCGTAGCCGTCCATGTCGGGCACCTTCCACGGCTCGGCGGCATTGGCGATATAGCCGTCGGTCAGCAGGATCACCGGGGTCATGTAGCGCGTCGCGATGCGGCAAGCCTCGATCGCGCAATCGAACGCATCGGCGGGCGAGCGCGCCGCAATCACCGGGATCGGCGCATCGCCGTTTCGCCCGTAGACCGCCTGGTAGAGGTCGGACTGCTCGGTCTTGGTCGGAAGGCCGGTCGACGGCCCGCCGCGCTGCGAATTGACGATCACCAGCGGGATTTCGGTCATCACCGCCAGACCCATCGCCTCGCCCTTGAGCGCGATGCCCGGACCCGAAGACGACGTGACGCCAAGGCTACCCGCATAGCTCGCCCCGATCGCGGCGCAGATCGCAGCGATCTCGTCCTCGGCCTGGAAAGTGGTGATGCCATATTCCTTGAGGCGCGAAAGGTGGTGGAGCAGAGCGGAGGCGGGCGTAATCGGATAGCCCCCGAAGAACATCGGCAAGCCCGCCAACTGCGACCCCGCGACCAGCCCGAGCGCAAGGCTCTCCGCGCCCGTGACGGTGCGATAGAGGCCGGGTTCGGCAGGCGCCGGGTCGATATGACGCTGGCCGACCTGTCCGCCCAGTTCCGCCGTCTCGCCATAGGCGTGGCCCGCATTGATCGCGGCGATATTCGCCTCGGCGATTTCGGGCATCTTGGCGAATTTCTGCTTGAGCCACTCGACCACCGGCGCGCGCGAGCGATCGAACATCCACAGCGCGAGGCCCAGCGTCCACATGTTCTTCGAGCGCAGGGCTTCCTTGTTGGAAAGCCCGAACTCCTTGACCGATTCCAGCGTCAGCGCGCTGATGTCGAACGCCAGCACCTTCCACTTGGCAAGGCTCCCGTCCTGAAGCGGATCGGCTTCGTAGCCGGCCTTGTCGAGGTTGCGCTTGTTGAACGCGCCGGTGTCGGCGATCACTAGTCCGCCCTCGCGCAGCTGCTGGACGTTCATCTTGAGCGCCGCCGGGTTCATCGCGATCAGCACGTCGGGCTGGTCGCCCGCAGTCTCGATCGCGCTCGACCCGAAATTGATCTGGAAGGCGGAGACGCCGAACGTGGTGCCCTGCGGCGCGCGGATCTCGGCCGGAAAGTCGGGGAAGGTCGCAAGATCGTTGCCCGCCAGCGCGGTCGACAGGGTGAATTGCCCGCCGGTCAGCTGCATGCCGTCGCCGCTATCGCCCGCAAAGCGGACCACGACCGCTTCGCCGCGATCGCTATTGGCGGCTTCTTCCTCGGTCAGCCTGTGCGTCGCCGACACCATCAGCACATTCCCTTCATACTCTGCCTAGCGCGTGCCCTTAGAGCCGTGAAGAGCGCTTCGCCACCCCTCAAAACTGCGCTAAGGCCGCCTCCATGTCCAACGAGAACCGCTACCGGCTCGGTGCCGGCATCATGCTGATCAATTCCGACCGCCTCGTCTGGGTCGGTCGCCGCATCGACAACAAGGACGAGGCCTGGCAGATGCCGCAGGGCGGCATCGACAAGGGCGAGGACCCGCGCGCTGCCGCGATGCGCGAGCTCGAAGAGGAAACGGGAATCGCGCCAGCGCTCGTCCGTCAGGTCGAGGACGCCCCGGTGCTCGAACTCGCCTACGACCTCCCCGAGACGCTGCGCGGTCACCTGTGGGGCGGCAAATATGTCGGCCAGCGCCAGCATTGGTTTCTCAAGCGCTTCCACGGCAGCGACGCCGATGTCGACATCGCCACCGAGCATCCCGAGTTCAGCCACTGGAAGTGGGTCGAACCGCGGCTGCTTCCCGAACTCATCGTCCCGTTCAAGCGCGACATGTACCGCGCCATCGTCGACGGCTTCGCCCGCTGGCTTTAGGCGAATTGTCCCGCTAGACAGCCTCGCCATGGGCAAGTTGACCGATCAGGAACAGGCCGCCGTCGAGCGCGCGCGCGGTGCGCAGGACGAGATGCTGCGCCACACCGAACGCTGGGCGGTGATCAATTCGGGCTCGCGCAACCTGTCCGGCCTCGCCGAGGTCGGCGCCGAGCTGGCGGACGCCTTTTCCGACCTTCCCGGCGAGATCGAGATGGTCGACCCCGCCCCCGTCACCGCGATCGACGATGGCGGCAAGGAATATGACATCCCGCACGGGCACCACCTCCACATGCGCGTGCGCCCCGATGCCCCGCTCCAGCTTTTGTTCACGGGCCACATGGACACGGTGTTCCCGGTCGATCACCCGTTCCAGAAACTTCACTGGATCGAGGAGAACGCAGTGCTCGGCGGCCCTGGCGTTGCCGACATGAAGGGCGGACTCGCCGTGATGCTCGCGGCGCTTCGCTCGATCGAGGCCGACCCGGCCGCCGCATCGATCGGCTACGAAGTCATCATCAATTCCGACGAGGAAGTCGGCTCGCTCAGTTCCGCGCCGCTCATTGCGCGCTGCGCCGAGGGCAAGCGCGCCGCGCTGACCTACGAGCCCTCCGCCCTACCCGATGGCACGCTGGCGGGCGCACGTTCGGGCAGCGGCAACTTCTCCTTCACTGTCCACGGCAAGTCCGCCCATGCCGGCCGCAACCCGCGCGACGGACGCAATGCGCTGGTCGCCGCGGCGGACTTGGCGCTGCGCCTCAAGGCCGGAATGGATGACACGCTGTCGGTCAATCCCGCGAAGATCGACGGTGGCAGCCCCAACAATGTCGTGCCCGACCTTGCGATCCTGCGCGTCAACATGCGCCCCGTCTCGACCGACGACCAGGCGCGCGCCGAGGCGCTGGTCGCGCGCGAAGTGGCCGCAGTCGCTGCCGAGCACGACGTGACGATCGACCGCCATGGAGGCTTCGCCCGCCCGCCCAAGCCGATGACCCCCGACATGGAAAAGCTGTTCACGCTGGTCCAAGGCGCGGGCCGCGACCTCGGCCAGGAAATCGGCTGGAAAGCGACCGGAGGCGTGTGCGACGGCAACAATATCGCCGCCAAGAAGGTGCCCGTCGTCGACACGATGGGCGTGCGCGGCGGCGCCATCCATTCGCCCGAAGAATTTTTGATCGTCGAGAGCCTTGCCGAACGCGCGGCGCTCTCGGCCCTGACCATCCTGAGGATTGCCAATTCATGACCCACCGCATTCGCGCGGCGCGGCCCGACGATGTCGATGCCCTTTACGATCTCGCAAAGCTGACAGGGGGCGGGTTTACCAACCTGCCGGCCGACAAGGCGACGCTCGAGGCCAAGCTCTCCCGCTCGGCCGAGGGCTTTTCCCGCGAAGGCGAAGGACAGGGCGATGATCTCTACGTTTTCATGCTGGAGAACGTGGAGACGGGCCAGATCCGCGGCACCTGCCAGGTGTTTGGTAAGGTCGGGGTGAAGCAGCCCTTCTATTCCTACCGCATCTCGACGCTGACGCAGAAGAGTGCCGAACTCGACCGAATGTTCTCGAACAAGCTCCTGACCCTGTGCACCGATCTCGAGGGATCGAGCGAGGTCGGCGGCCTGTTCCTCCACCCGGCCGAACGCGCCGGCGGCCTCGGCATGCTATTGGCGCGCTCGCGCTACCTCTTCATCAAGCAGCACCGCCCGCGCTTCGGCGCGCGCATCCTTGCCGAATTGCGCGGCGTGATGGACCAGGCTGGACACTCGCCCTTCTGGGACGCGATCGGCGGACGCTTCTTCGGCATGACCTTCCCCGAAGCGGACGAGTTCAACGCCGTCCACGGGACCCAGTTCATCGCCGACCTGTTCCCCAAGAGCCCGATCTACGTCTCGATGCTCCCCGAAAGTGCGCAGGCGGTGATCGGCCAGCCGCACCCGACCGGTCGCGCGGCCCTCAAGATGCTCCAGCGCGAGAACTTCGTATGGGACTGCTATGTCGATATTTTCGACGGCGGTCCGACCGTCGTCGCGCCGACCGACCAGGTCAAATCGGTCGCCGATGCCGAATGGTATCGTGTCGAGGACGAGTTCAGTGGCGAAGGCGGCGACAAGATGATGGTGGCCACCGGGCGCCTCGAGAACTTTATGTGCTGCCAAGCAGTCGGTCGCATCGAGGATGGCGCCATCCGCCTCTCGCCGCAGGCGATGGAGATTCTCGACCTCGAAATCGGCGACCGCGTGCTCGCGGTGGGACGCTAGGCGATGATCCGCGAAATCAACTTCGACGGGCTGATCGGCCCCAGCCACAATTATGCCGGGCTCAGCCTCGGCAACCTCGCCTCGACCCGCAACGCCGGCGACGTCTCGCAGCCGCGCGCTGCCGCCCTTCAGGGGATCGAGAAGATGCGCGCCAACCTTGCGCTGGGCCTCGTCCAAGGCGTTTTCCTGCCCCAGCCGCGCCCCGCCACCGACTGGCTCGACGCCCTCGGCGCTGAGTTCCTGACCGCGCCGCATGCGCTCGCCGCCAACGCCATGTCCGCGTCCTCGATGTGGGCCGCCAATGCCGCCACCGTCAGTCCCGCGCCCGACGCGGCGGACGGGCGCTGCCACCTCACCGTCGCCAACCTCAAGACGATGGCACACCGCAGCCACGAATGGCCTTTCACGCTTCGACAGCTTCAGCTTGCGTTCGCCGACAAGGACCGTTTCGCCGTCCACGGCCCTGTTCCGACCGCTTTCGGCGACGAAGGCGCGGCCAACTTCATGCGGCTTTGCGAAGGCCATGACGCGAAGGGCGTCGAGATCTTCGTCTACGGCGTCTCGGGCGGCCCCTTCCCCGCGCGCCAGCATATCGAAGCCAGCCGCGCCATTGCCCGCCTCCACCGGCTCGATCCGGATTGCACCCTGTTCGTCCAGCAGTCGGAAGAAGCGATCGCGGCCGGCGCCTTCCACAACGACGTGGTCGCAGTCGCCAACGAGCGCGTGCTGTTCAGCCATGAAAAGGCGTTCGCGGACCGCGACGACACGCTGATGCGCATCGCCGGGCGTTTCCCCGCACTCCAGCATGTCGAAGTGCCCGATGCCGAAGTCCCGCTGGCCGACGCCATTTCGAGCTATCTGTTCAACGCTCAGCTGGTCACCCCGCCCGACGGCACGATGACCTTGGTCGTGCCGAGCGAATGCCGCGAGACGCCGAGCGTCTGGGCGTGGCTGGGGAAGCACCTCGCCTCGAACGGTCCGATCCGCAAGGTCGAAGTGGTCGATGTGCGCCAGTCGATGGCCAACGGTGGCGGCCCCGCCTGCCTGCGCCTGCGCGTCGCCTGCGATCCCGACCATGTCGACCCGCGCTTCCTTGTCGACGAGGCCAAGCTCGATGCGATGGCGCAGACGGTGTCGCGCTACTGGCCCGAGGAAGTGGACGCGCGCGAACTCCAGTCTGAAACGCTCGTCCGCACGGTACGTGACGCCCACGCCGCGATTATCGATACATTAAATCTAAACGAGTTAACGTCGATTTAATTGACACTTAATCATTCGCTTTAAGAGCTTTTTGGCGGAACTCTGGGCTTGGCACGGCGTTTGCTTAACTTATTGCGATGCTCAAGAAGTTCGGCAGACTGTTCGTGATCAAGACGCGCTGGGAAGCGTGGCTGGTCACGTACGCCATCGCGCTGGGCGCGGTCGAACGGGGCAAGACCTATCTCGCGAATTATCCCGGCGGCTGGGGCCTGGCTCTTTTCTTCGCCTGCCTCGGCGTCGTGTTCCTCGCCGGCGCGAAGCTACTCGACAGCGTTCGACCGGCAGAGCCGCGCATCGTCGAAGGCCCGCATCCGGCGCTGGCACGGCATGCCGCCTCGCCCGCGCGCCGTCACGTCAGCGATATTCAGCGTACGGGGTCCCGCCGGCAACGCGCAGCGTCACGACGCTGACGTCACACAGGTTCACGCCGGACCACACCAGCGTCTGCCCGCCTGCTTGCGCCTGAATGTCGAACGCGCAATCCGGATTGGAAAACTTCACTGCCTGGCGGGCATCGGGCGCAGGGGCCGAGCCGAGCGGCTGCCAGGCCGCGGTGCCCGTGCGCCGGATCGACAGGTCGCCGAGCGCATTGCCGGTCCCGTTGACGAGGGTGAAGTCGGTCGCCTGGGCGAACAGCGGGGCGCTCGTGGAGACGCAAAGCGCGAGCGCGAACAAGGGAAGCATCTTCATGGCTTCCTTATAGCCTAGACTCACCCGAACGGGAAATGTCATGCCTTCCGCTCCGGGCGCTTGGGGGCGATTCGCGCACGTTTACGCGTGATTCACTTTTTCCGGTCAGTCTGCGTTTCGATCGCCGCGAAATGGGAGGTGGATTGTGCGTACCGAATCCGATCACCGCTTCTATGCGCGCCGCGCTGCCGAAGAGCGCACGGCCGCGATGCGATCGGTCACTGCCGCAGCCAAGTCGCGTCACGAGATGCTCGCCGCCGAGTTCGCGGCGCGGGCGCAGAAATACCAACCGATTTCCGCCTGACGTACCGGCTTCGGAGCCGACGCAAACGAAAAGCCGCGCAGGGTTTCCCCGACGCGGCTTTTTCTTTGCGGAGCCAATGGCGCGCCCGGAAGGATTCGAACCTCCGGCCTTCTGATTCGTAGTCAGATGCTCTATCCAGCTGAGCTACGGGCGCTTGGGCTGGAGGGCGCAATAGTGGGGCATGTCCAAGGGCGCAACCCCCTCTTTTGAACAAAATGTCCAATCGCATTGTCGGATGCCCCCCGCCTGCCTACAGACAGGGCGATGCGCGCGCTTTTGCTCCTTCCGATCCTTCTTGTCGCGGCCTGTTCGACCCCTGCGGTCGACCCACCGCCGCTCCATGGCCGCGCGGGCGAATCGCTCGACCCGCGCCTGCCGGTTGCCGTGACGCAGCTGCCGCGCGAGGCCGATCCCACCCTCCTTTCCCGTCTAGAGGCATTGGTCGCCCAGGCGGCCGCGGGCTCGAACGCGTTCGACGCGCTCGCCGGCCAGGTCGTGCCCATCGTCGAGGCCGCGGATGCGCCCGGCTCGGAAGCGTGGACGGCCGCGCAGCAGGCGCTCTCGCGCCTCGATGCCGCGCGCGCGCCGGTCGCGACCGCGCTGGCCGATATCGACCGGCTCGCGACGGGCTCGATCGAGGAGCGCGAATGGGTCGCCCCGGCCGACCGCGAAGCGATCGCCACCGCGAGCGCCGCGGTCGCGAGGATCGACGAGCGCCAGTCGGCGCTGATCGACCGCCTGACCGGTCACCTCAGCCCCTAGCGCGCCATTCGTACTTGGTGATCAGCCACTGCCGCGCGGGGCCATAGCGCTCCGAATAGACGGCATCGTGATAGGCGAGCGCGGGATCCTCGATCATGCCGAGCCGCAGCATCAGCGTCTGGCTAGCCGTATTGCCGCCGACCGTGACCGCGCTGACCCGCGCCGCCCCGTACCGCTCGAACGCGAGTTCGAGCGCCTTTTCTGCCGCTTCGCGCGCATAGCCCTTCCCCCATGCACTTTCGCGGAAGCGCCAGCCGATCTCCATCTCGCCCGGATTGGGCGCGCCCTCATAGTTGAGGCGCTTCAACCCGCAGAAACCGAGCATCTCGTCGTCGTCCAGTCGCTCCACGATCCAGAAGGTGAAGCCGAAGTCGCGCTCATAGCCTTGCAGGCGCTCGAACCCCTCGCACCATTTCTCGTAGGCCTGCACTCCGCCCAGCCACTGCATCACGGCCGGCGTATTCATGATGTCGTAGAAACGCCTGCAATCGTCCGCCTGCCAGCTTCGCAATCGAAGGCGTTCAGTCCGTGCTTGAAAGGTCATCGATCCCCGTCCGCCGCGCGAAGAAATAGAGAAGCGAGCCGACAGCAGCAAAGCCGCCAAGGGTCAACCACTGATCGGGCGTCGTCTGGGTCGCTGCCCAGATCGAAAGGAGCAACGCGATCGGCGCGGCAATGGCAATGGTCGTGTTGACGACCGCCAGCCCCGCCCGCGCACGCAGCCGCGGCAGCGAGACGATCGACGCGATGTAGGCCACCAGCCGCGCCACGGTCGACATGATCGCGAGGACGAGGAAATCGTCGACCAGCGCGAACAGGGTGATCAGCACGAACAGGAACAGGATCGAGTTGGCGGGCGTCCCCCAGCGCGAAACCTTGCCGAACCAGGCGGGCAGCAGCCCGTCGTCGGCAAGCGCCGAAGGCATCCGGCTGGTCGACGTATAACCCGCAGTGAGGTTGGCCAGCACCGACACGACGATGGTCGCCGCGATCAGCAGCGCACCGACATCGCCCCAGTGAAGCCGCGCCAGCTCGGTGATCGGCGCCTCGGGCCCGGACCCGGCGATGACCGAGTGACTGTAGGCCCATTGCAGCCCGAAATAGATCAGCGTCACGAGCGCCAGGCTAAACAGCAAGGCGCGCGGCATGGCCCGCTTCGGATTGCGAGTCTCGCCCGCAGGCACGGTCGCGTTCTCGAACCCGACGAACGCGTAGAGGGCACCGAGCGCGATTCCCTCGACCGCGCCGAATTGCGGCAGCACGACCGGACCGGGCGCGGAGGCGGCCGCGATGCCGACGATCACAAGCAGGACGAGCGGGAGAAGTTTGACCACCGTCATTGCGCCGAGCGCCGAGACAGCCCTGCGCACGCCGATGACGTTGATGATAGCAAGGAAGGAGAAGATCGCGACGATCGCGACCGTCTTGGCTGCCCCCTCCCCGATCGCGGGCCATAGCGCTGCGGCATAGGCGATCAGCACGAGCACGTTGGCCCCGAAGCTGATCACACGCGCGGCGTAATAGGTCCAGCCGATGACAAACCCCGGATAGGCTCCCCATGCGTCGCCGACGAAGCGTTGCGGGCCACCCGAGCGATCGGTCAGCTTCGTCAGTTCGGCGAAGCAAATGACGATGCTCATCACGAGCAGCCCGCCGATCAGCAGCAGCCACGGCGCGAATGTTCCGACAGCCTGATGCAGAACCTCGGGAAGCCCGAAAATCCCCGCGCCGATCAACCCGTTGACCACTAGGAAGGCGACGCCAAGCGTCCCCATGTCGCGGCGATACTTGCCGCCGTCGCTCATGCGATTTTCCGCGCGATCTCCAGCGCGTGATAGGTGAGGATGCCGGTACACCCGGCGCGCTTGAAGGCGACGAGCGTCTCCATGATCATCGCGTCGCGGTCCCCCGCCCCGCTGGCCGCCGCCGCTTCGAGCATCGCGTACTCGCCGCTGGTCGAGTAAGCGAAAATCGGCGCTTCGAACGCGTCGCGCACGCGGGCGATCACGTCGAGATAGGCAAGCCCCGGCTTCACCATCACGAAGTCGGCTCCCTCGTCGAGATCCTGCTCGATTTCGCGCAGCGCTTCGGCGCTGTTGCGAAAGTCCATCTGGTAGCCACGCTTGTCGCCCTTCAGGCGATCTCCCGATCCGACCGCCTCGCGGAAGGGGCCGTAGAAGGCGGAAGCATATTTGGCGGCGTAGGCCATGATCGCGGTGTCGGGATGCCCGTTTTCCTCGAGCACCTCGCGGATCGCGCCGATGCGGCCGTCCATCATGTCCGACGGTGCGACGATGTCCGCCCCGGCGCGCGCCTGGACGATCGCCTGTTGCGCGAGCACCGCCACGGTGCGGTCATTGTCGACGCTGCCGTCATTGGCGAGCAACCCGTCATGGCCGTGGCTGGTGTAGGGATCGAGCGCAACGTCGGCCATCACGCCGATGTCGGGGACCGCGTCCTTGATCGCGGCGATGGCGCGGCAGACGAGATTGTCGGCGTTGAGCGCTTCCTTGCCGTCGTCGCTGCGCCGGTCGGCGGGCGTATTGGGAAACAGGGCCACCAGCTTGATCCCTGCATCGCGCGCCTCTTTCGCCCGCTCGACGAGGAAGTCGATGCTCCAGCGCGAGACGCCGGGCAGCGTCGCGATCGGCTGTTCTTCGTTCTCGCCATCGACGACGAACAGCGGCCAGACGAGATCGCTCGGGTGGAGGCGATGTTCGGCCAGGAGGTCGCGCATCCATGCCGATTGGCGGCCGCGGCGCAGGCGAAGGGCGGGGAAATGGCTCATGGCCAAGCGCTCTAGCGTGAAGCGCCCACGGAAAGAAAGACGGATTGGCGCATTGAGGGGCCATGGACAGTGGCGTTCCCGACAAGGCGATCCTGGTGGTCAACGCGATGAGCCGGCGCGGTGAAGACGCGTTCGAGGAGGCCTGCAAGCTGCTCGAGGAAGCCGGGATCGACCTGATCGAGCGCCATGCGGTCGACAATCCCGACGACCTCGCGCCGACCATCGAAAAGGCGATCGACAAGGCGCCCATGGTGATCGTGGGCGGCGGCGACGGGACGATTTCCAGCTTCGCAGGCAGCTTCAAGGACAAGGACACCGTGCTCGCGCCGCTCCCACTCGGCACCGCCAACAGCTTCGTGCGCACGCTGGGCCTGCCCGTCGACCTGCCGCAAGCGGTCGAGGCGATCGCCAAGGGGAAGGTCGAGCGCATCGATCTCGGCTGCATCGATGGTCACTGGTTCGCCAACGTCGCCGCGCTCGGCCTGTCGCCGCTGATCGCCGAGACGATCCCCGACAAGCTCAAGAAGTATCTCAGCTTCCTCGGCTACATGCTGTGGGCGGCCTACATGGTATTCCGCTTCCGCCCGTTCCGGCTGACGGTCGAAGTCGACGGGAAGCGCGACGTGCACTGGGCAACCGAGGTGCGGATCGCCAACGGCAATTTCCACGGCGGGGTCGAGCTGGTCGAGGATGCCGACATCGAGGACGGGCGGATCACCGTGCAGGCGATTACCGGCAAGTCGCTGTGGCACCTCGCGTGGAGCTGGCTGACCACCGTGCTGCACCTGCGCGCCCGCGAGCAGACCTGGACCGAGTGGGAAGCGCCCAGCCTCAAGCTCGACACGCGCCCGCGCCGCAAGATCAGCGTCGACGGCGAGATCCGCGCCTCGACCCCGTGCGAAGTCAAGGCCGCGCCCAGGGCGATCCGGGTGGTCGTGCCGGCCTAGCCGAGGCGCGAAAGCGCGGCGCGGAGGCGGTCGGCCTCTTCCTTGCGCTCCGCATGATCGGCGCGGGCCTTTTCGACCGCTTCGGGCTTGGCGCGTTCGACGAAGTTGGGATTGTTGAGGCGCCCCTCGAGGCTCTTCACTTCCTTGTCCGCCGCTTCTGCGGCCTTGGCGAGGCGCGCGCGCTCGGCATCGAGGTCGATCGCGTCGGCCAGCGGGACGGCATAGCTTTTGCCCGCGACGACAATCTGCGCCGACCCGGCCGGCGCGCTGTCGATCGGCTCGCCCCAGTCGGCCTTGCCCTGCCGGTCGAGCGCGGACGCCGCATCGGTGCGGCCGCCATCGAGCGGGTGGAGCGTCAGGCGGCTCGACCACGGGATGTTCAGTTCGGCGCGCAATGCGCGGACTTCGCTGACGAGCGCGACGGTCCAGTCGATCTCGCTCTTTGCCTCGGCATCGACGCCGGCTTCGGGCTCGGGCCACTTCGCCGTGATCAGCGGGTAGTGGTCGCGCTCGCCCGCGCCCATCGCGCCCCATAGCTCTTCGGTGACGAAGGGCATGAAGGGGTGGAGCATGACGAGAATCTGGTCGAACGCCCAGGCGGCGACAGCCTTCGTCTCCTCGTCCATCTCCCCCTTGATGAGTTCGAGATACCAGTCGCAGAACGTGCCCCACGCGAAGTGGTAGATGGCATCGGCCATGCCGTCGAAGCGCAGTTCGTCGAAGGCCTTTTCGAGCTTGGCCAGCGTCTCGACGACTTCGCCGATGATCCACTTGTTGACGGGCTTGGCGGCATCCGGCGCGGCGATCGTATCGGATGCGCCGATGCCGTTGGCCTGCAGGAAGCGCGCGGCGTTCCAAATCTTGGTGGCGAAGTTGCGATAGCCCTCGACGCGCTTGTTATCCATCTTGATGTCGCGGCCCTGGCTTTCCATTGCCGCCATGAAGAAGCGAAGCGCGTCGGCGCCATATTTGTCGACGAGGCCAAGCGGGTCGACGACATTGCCCTTCGACTTCGACATCTTCGCGCCATCGGCAGCGCGCACGAGGCCGTGAAGGTAGAGGCGCGGCCACGGGTTCTCGCCCGTCAGCTGGCGCCCCATCATCATCATGCGCGCATCCCAGAAGAACAGGATGTCGAAGCCCGAGATGAGCAAGTCGTTGGGGTAGTGCTTGTCTATTCGGGATTTCGCAGCGTTCCAGTTATCCCATTCCGCACGTTTTTCGTTCCACTCTGCGACCACCATCGGGTCTGGGTCTTGATGCTGAGAGTATATAGACTGTTTAAGACTATAGCCCGCCATCCTGGGCTCCTGACCCAAAGGCCAGCCGAGTGTCGCGAACGGCCACAGCGCCGAGGAGAACCATGTGTCGAGCACGTCCTCGTCGCGCCAAATGGGTATTTTATTTTCGTCCCAGAAAGCATCTTCGGCAGCGTCGGCGTTTTCTACGACGATGACATTCTCAGGAGAAAAGTCGTCGTTTATCACCGATGAGCTGAGGTAGTGACGTCGTGCAAGTTCGAGCGCTTCTTCCTCGCAAGTCGCAACAAAAACTTCAGTCCCCACAATTTTTGCACCCGTTGAGTGCACTTCATCAAATTTCATCCCATACCACGCCGGGATCTGATGGCCCCACCAGAGCTGGCGGCTGACGCACCAGGGTTGGATGTTTTCCATCCAGTTGAAGAAGGTTTTCTCCCACGTCTTGGGGACGATCTCGATGTCGCCATTCCGCACCGCCTCGATAGGCTTCTGCGCGAGCTTTTCGGCATCGACATACCATTGATCGGTGAGCCATGGCTCAATCACCACGCCGCCGCGATCGCCGAATGGCGTCTGGATGGTACGCGGCTCGGCGTCGTGTTCGACGCCTTCCTTGTCGACATGCGGGATGAGGAACCCGTCGGCCTTCATCCGCGCGACGACTGCTTCGCGCGCGCCATCGACACCATCCTTCTTGAAGCGATGCAGGCCGAGAAATTCGTCGGGAATCAGCCCATCGGCGGTCTGGCAGACATTGCCGTTGCCATCGAGCATGTTGAGCATCTCGGCAGGCTTCATCCCCGCCCGCTTGCCGACGTCGAAATCGTTGAAGTCGTGGCCGGGCGTGATCTTCACGCAGCCCGAGCCGAGTTCAGGATCGGCATGTTCGTCGGCGACCACCGGGATCTGGCGGCCCGTGATCGGGTGATCGATCATCTTGCCGATGACCGACTGGTAACGCTCGTCCTCGGGATGCACCGCGACCGCCATGTCGGCGAGCATAGTCTCTGGCCGTGTCGTCGCGACCACCAGATAGTCCTTGCCCTCAGCCGTCTTCGCGCCGCCGCTGAGCGGATACTTGAAGTGCCAGAAGCCGCCCTTGGTCTCGATCGTCTCGACCTCGAGGTCGGAGATGGCCGTCTTCAGCTTGACGTCCCAGTTCACCAGCCGCTTGTCGCGGTAGATGAGCCCGTCATTGTAGAGGTCGACGAACACCTTCAAGACCGCGTCCGAGAAATGCGGGTCCATGGTGAACTGCTCGCGGCTCCAGTCCATCGAGCAGCCGAGACGGCGCAGCTGGCGCGTGATCTGCCCGCCGCTTTCTTCCTTCCACTCCCACACCTTCTGCACGAATTCCTCGCGCGAATAGTTGGTGCGCTTGTCCTGCCTGGCTTCCATCTGGCGCTCGACCACCATCTGGGTGGCGATGCCCGCATGATCGACGCCCACCACCCACAGCGCGTCCTTGCCGCGCAGCCGCTCGTAACGGATCATGATGTCCTGGAGCGTGTTGTCGAGCGCGTGCCCGATATGGAGCGAACCCGTCACGTTGGGCGGCGGATTGACGATCGTATAGGCCTCGGCGTCAGGGCGGTCGGGGCGGAACAGGCCCTTCTCTTCCCAGTGCTGGTACCACTTGGCCTCGATGGGGCCCGGTTCGAACGTCTTGGCAAGCTCGGTCATGGCGACAGCGCCTAGTGCGCCCGTCGCAAAGGTTCAACCGCTACTAGAGCTTCCAAGAGTCTTCGCGCGCCTCTGCGCTAAAGCTTGCGGGCGTGTTTGTGCGCCTCTGCGCTAGAGCTTGCGGCCGGTAATCCGACTGATTTCACGGCGGACATGTTCGTCGACGATGCCCGGCAATTTCTCGTCGAGCCACTGCTTAAGCATCGGACGCAGCATCTCGCGGATCATCTCTTCGAGCGGATTGCCTGCAGCCGCCTGCGGATCGGCCGCAGCGACCCCCGCCAGCTCCTCGAGCTTGGCGCGACTGGTGCCCGCAACATCCTCGTCCATCAGGACCGGCCCGGGGGCGAGCGGCGGCGCTGCCTCCATGCTCTCGTCGAGCTCGAGCACGTCTTCGACCGACGGTTCCTCTTGCGCCGCGACCGGCTCGGGGTCGCGCTCGCGAAATTCCTTTTCTTCCGCGATCACGCGTTTGATCGAGGCGAGAATATCTTCCATCGAGGGGTCCTGCGCACCTGCCATGCGCTCCCTATTGCCTATTGATCGGCGTCTGTCACGCCTTCGCTGAGCGCCGGGCGTTCTTCGGGAAGCACGGTCGAAGTGGCGATCGGCTCGGGATCGGGATCGCCCGCCCAGTCGCTCCAGTCGGCCGCCACCGCGCGATAATTGCCGAGCGGGTCGTAGAGCGGCCCGCCGTCCAGCCCCAGGTCCGCGGCCTCGGCCTGCCCCATCGCGTTGAGGAGACGAAAGCCTGCGACATAGGCGTCGCGCCGCGCGGTCACCAAGGCGACCTGCGCGTTGAGCAACTCCTGCTCGGCATTGAGCACTTCGAGGATGGTGCGCGTGCCGATCGAATTTTCGAGCCGGGCACCTTCGAGCGCCAGCTCGTTCGCCTCGACCGCCACCTCGTTGGCGGCAATCGCGCGCTGCGCGGCCTCGTAGGTCGCGAACGCCGAGCGGGTCAGCGCGACCACGCCGCGTTCGGTCGCGACGCGCTGTTCGAGCAACTGACCTTCGAACGCCTGGGCGCGGCGGATCTGTGCGGCGGGAAGACCGCCCTGATAGATCGGAATGCGCGAGGACAGGCCGACGCTGGTCACCGACCCGTCGCTATCGAGCCCGTCGTTGAAACTGTCGACATAGGTGCCGGACCCGACCGCCGAGACGGTCGGCAAGCGCGCTGCACGCGCCGCCTTGGTGTCGTAGCGGGCGGCCTGCGCCTGCGCGATGATCGCCTCGTAATCCGGATTTTCGCCCAATGCGATCTGGACCGCCGCCTCGGCCGTATCGGGCAGCGGGGGCAGCGGCGGCGGCGGTGCCAGCTCGTCGGCCGGCTTGTCGCCGATCACGCGGCGGAACGTCTCGACCGCCCCGGCCAGCCGCCCTTCGGCGGACGCGAGATTGGCCTGCGCCAGCTGGAGGCGAGCCTCCGACTGCGCGACATCGGTGCGGGTGACGTCGCCGATCTCGAAGCGGTCGCCGGTCGCCTGCAAGTTGGTGTCGAGCACGCGCACCTGGTTCTGGTTCAATTCGACGATGGCGCGGTTGAGGATCACGTCCATGTAGGCCGAAACCGCCTCGACGAAGACATCGCCTTCGACCGCGCGCAAGCTCGCGCGCCCCGCCTCGACCCGCGCCTTGGCCGCGCGGATATTGTTCTTCACGCGTCCGCCCTGGAATAGCGGCAGCGACAGGTCGGCGCCGACCGTGAGATCGAGCGACTTGTCGAGATTGGGCCCGAAGATGCCGCGGCGCGACAGGTCGCGGTCGATCCCCGCAATGGCGGACAAGGTCGGACGACTACCTGCGCGCGCGATCGCGACATTGGCATCGGCCGCCTTGAGCACTTCGCGCTCGGACGTCAGCGTGGGGTTGGTAACATAGGTCTGCGCGAGGGCTTCGCGCAGCGTATCGGTCTCGGCCTGCGCCGGCACAGCCAGCAGCGGAAGCGCCAGCAGGCTCATGGTGATCAGGCTCGACTTCGACACGTTGGGTACCCTCCCCGAAAAGATGCGCTCTTCTAGAACGCGAATGCCGCCGGACGCGAGAAGGCAGCGATGACCGGCACCTGTGCATCGACGAAGGGGCGCAGCGCGAGCTGTCCGCCCGACTTCACACCCTTGGCAAGCCGCGTGACGCCGTTCTCGAAGATGCCGCCGACCAACCGGCCGCCCTCGACGACCTGCTCGACGAGCGCGTCGCCCATCTCCTCTGCAGCGCCCACCAGCAGCACCAGATCGTAGGGGCCTTCCTTGGCCGCACCCTTTTCGAAGGCGCCCTTCTTCATGGTCACACCCTTGGTCTTCGGCCCGCTTTCCTCGTCAAGCGCCACGACCTCAAGCCCCATCTCGGCAAGCAGCGCCGCCGCATAGGACGCGCCGGGTCCGACGACGAGCGCCTTTTCCCCGGGCTTGGCCGCCGCCTCCATCAACATCGCACCGAGTGCAGCAGGCGCGATCAGCGCGCGCCCCTCGCCCAGCGGCACCGAGCGGTCGCGATAGGCGATCGCGGCAGCGCTTTCGGGCACATGGTGCTCGCGCGGCACCGCGGCGAATGCAGCGAGCACGGCCGCATCGGTCACGCCTTGCGGGCGCAGCTGGCTGTCGATCATGATCCGGCGGGCGGTCTGGGTGTCGACCATTGACTATTCTTCCTTATCTTTCGCTGTATCATGCCACTAATACAGTGTGGCTTCAACCGTCCTCTAAAGGGACGAACGCGCCTCGCCAAGCGCGGATGCGTGTCATTGGTCGAAACTTGGCGTTGACAAGCGCCCCCGCGCACGGCCAAAGCAGCGCCCGCACCACGCGAGGTCCGGTGGCGGAGTGGTGACGCAGCGGACTGCAAATCCGTGTACGCCGGTTCGATTCCGGCCCGGACCTCCATCCATTCTCAGGTTGCCGACCCCATGATTCATCGTCTTTCGCTCCGCCAGGTCCTGACACTCGGCAGCGCGCTCCTCCTTGCCGCCTGTGCGCCCCAGAAGCCTGCCGCCGAGCCGGTCGTCGAGGACGCCTGGGCGCGTTCGACCGTCGAAGGCCAGAAGATGGCCGCCGCCTACTTCACCTTGCGCAACGAGGGCGAGACCGAACTCAAGCTGACCGGCGTCTCGACGAACCGCGCGGGCAGTGCGAGCCTCCATCGCAGCGCGGTCGACAACGGTGTCGCGACTATGCGTCCGCTCGAAGGCGGTCTTCTCATCGAGCCGGGCGAAACGATCGCGTTCGAACCGGGCGGCGACCATGTCATGCTCGAGATGCTCGAAAAGCCTCTCGTCGAGGGCGAGACCTTCCCGATGACGCTCGAATTCGCGGCCGCGGCCCCGATCACTCTCGAGGTCAAGATCGTCGGGGCGGGCGAACGCTGATGCGGCGCCTCCGCCTCGCACTGTGGGCCCTCGTCGGGCTCGTCGCAGCGGGGATGGCGGCCTTCATTGTCACGTCGAAGCCCCCGGCGCCGCGCATGGAGACGCGTCCGGCGGACGATTACGCCTCGACCATCGGCGGCCCCTTCACGCTCGTCGACAGCGCAGGCGAACCGTTCTCGAGCACAAGGCTAGCCGGACGCCCGTACGCCATCTTCTTCGGCTTCACTCATTGCCCCGACGTCTGCCCCACGACCTTGGCCCGGCTGGTCGGCATGCGGGAGGAACTCGGCGCGGACAGTTTCGACATCGTCTTCGTGTCGGTCGATCCGGCCCGCGACGGCCCCGAGGAAATCGGGAAATATGGAAAGCTGTTCGAAACGCCGATCATCGGCCTGACCGGCAGCCAGGTGCAGATTGACAAGGTCAAGAAGCAGTTCGGCGTGTTCAGCGAAAAGGTCGGGACCGCCGAAAACTACAATGTCGACCACACCGCTAGCGTCTTCCTGATGGACGTGAACGGACAGTTCGTCGCCACCATCGCCCCAGAGGAAAGCCGCGAGACTGCGCTCGCCAAGCTCCGGCGGATCGCGGGCTAGTCCCGTTTCTCGACTTCCTCGAGCAGCCACGCCAGCGCGTCGAGACTCTCCGGCTCGTCGAACGAGGGCGCGTGCCCGACATCCTCGATTACGACCTCGCGCGAGTGGGGCAATGCTTCGGTCATGCGCCGGGCCATGTCGGCATTGAATAGGTCGCTGCGCGCGCCGCGCAGGATCATCACCGGCTTGTCCTTCAATCCCTCGAGCAGGTGCCACGCCGACATCGGCTCCTCTTCGGCCCCGGCGCGGACATTTTCCCCGATGCCCATGTCGTAGTCGAACCCGATCCGCCCGTCGGGAAAGCGCTTCATGCAACGCCGCACGAACCGCTCCCATTCGGCAAGACCCCAGCGCGGATAGACGTCGGTCATCCGTTCGCCGATCGCGGTAGCCGCAGAATTCCAGTCTTCGAACCAGACTTGCTGGCCGACATAGGTGCGGATGCGGTCGATCCCCTTGTCGACGACCTCGGGCGCGATGTCGTTGATGAGCGCACCCGCGATCCGTTCCTCGTCGGTCGACGAGAGCAACATCGTCACGATCCCGCCGAGCGAGGTACCGACGAAGACGGCCTCGGCAATCCCCAGCTGGTCGAGCAGCTTGAGGATGTCGCCGACATAGGTAGGCGGATGATAGCGGCTCGAATCCGGGTCGTAGCCACTCTCACCGCGCCCGCGATAATCGACCGCGATGACCCGCCAGTCGCCCGCGAACCTTTCCGCAACAGGTTCGAAATCGCGTGCGTTGCGAGTGAGGCCCGGAAGGCAAAGGATCGGCGGCTTGTCGTGCGGCCCGGCATAATCGCGATAGTGCAGCCGGATCCCCTCGGGGCTGTTCCAGCTGCGGTCCACATAATCGGCCATTGGCGCTTTCCCCGGGCTCATGGCTCCCCTATCGCTGGCCGATGGCCAAAAGCCAACCCGCCAGCGACGCCAAGCCCCCCATTCTCGAACTGGGTGGGCGTTTCTACGATCCCGTCGCGCCGGCCCCATTCCCGCAAGCGACCGAGCGCTTCTTCAACGCGCGCTGGGCGGAGCGGGTCGGGCTCGGCGATCTCGATGCCGTCCAACGCGAGGCCCATTTCGCTCGCTTCGAGCCACTTCCCGGCAATCTCGAGCGGCCGCTGGCGCTACGCTATCACGGCCACCAGTTCCGCCATTACAATCCCGACCTCGGCGACGGTCGCGGCTTCCTGTTCGCCCAGCTTCGCGACGATCGGGGTCGCCTGCTCGACCTCGGCACCAAGGGGTCGGGCCAAACGCCCTACAGCCGCTCGGGCGACGGGCGACTGACGCTCAAGGGCGGGGTGCGCGAGATCCTTGCCACCGAAATGCTCGAAGCACTGGGCGTCGACACGTCGAAGACGGTCGCGCTCTACGAGACCGGCGAGAGCCTGTGGCGCAGCGACGAGCCCTCGCCCACGCGTTCGTCCGTCCTCACTCGCCTCGGGCACGGCCATATCCGCATCGGCACCTTCCAGCGCATGGCGTTCGAGCGCGACACCGACGCGATCGAGACACTGACCGACTATTGCCTGCGCCATCTCTACCGGGAAACGTCGGCGGGCGACGCCGCCGGAGACGCAGCGCTTTTGTTCGATCTCGTCGCGTCGGCCACCGCCACGCTGGCCGCGTCCTACATGGCGGCGGGCTTCGTCCACGGCGTACTCAACTCGGACAATATCGCGATCACCGGCGAGAGTTTCGACTACGGCCCGTGGCGCTTCGCGCCCCATTGGGATCTCGACTTTACCGCTGCCTATTTCGACGAGACCGGCCTCTACGCCTTCGGTCGCCAGCCTGAGGCGATCCAGTGGGACCTCGCCCAGCTCGGCGGCTGCCTGTCGCTGATCGCCCCTGCCGACGCGCTCGAGCCGATCCTCAACGACTGGGGCGAGCGCTTCCACCGCGCCATCACCACAGCCCTCCTCACCCGCCTCGGCGTCACCCCGCGCGGCGAGCCGCACGACCGCGACCTCGCGCGCGCCCTCGTCGCAGCGCTTGCAGAGAAGACAGTCACCATCGATCGCGCCCTCTTCGACTGGCGCGGTGGACGCGATCCCGGCGGCGAGAACTACGCCGCGCCCGCCTTCCGCGCGCTGGCCGAGGCGCTTGCGCCATACGAGGGCGAACGCGGTACCCACCCCTACTGGAGCGACGAGGCACCCTGCTCGATGCACATCGAGGAGGTCGAGGCGATCTGGGACGCCATCGCGCAGGACGACGACTGGCAGCCGCTCAACGACAAGCTCACCGCGATCCGCCGCATGGGCGAGGCGATGGACAATCCGGCTTGACGCCAGCGTGCCGCAATGGGAAGCGAGGCCACCCATGGCCGAGACCCTAACCTCCTACGAGCCCGCCACCGGCGCCGAGATCTGGACCGGCGAAGTCGGCGATCCCGCGCCGATGGTCGAAGCCGCGCGCGGCGCGTGGGCGAAATGGGCCGCACACAGCTTCGCCTACCGCACCGAAACGCTACGCCGCTTTGCCAATGTCGTGCGCGGCAAGGAACAGGAATTCGCCGACCTGATCGCGCGCGAGACGGGCAAGCCCTATTGGGAAGCCCAGACCGAGGTCGCCGCGGTCGTCGGCAAGGTGGAGATCTCGATCACCGCCCATTCCGAACGCACGCCCAGCCGCAAGGCCGAGGCCGCGTTGGGCAACAAGGTGTCGGTGCGTCACAAGCCGCACGGCGTGCTCGCCGTCCTCGGCCCCTACAATTTCCCCGCGCACCTGCCCAATGGCCACCTTGTCCCCGCCTTGCTCGCAGGCAACGCGGTCGTCTTCAAGCCGTCGGAAAAGACCCCGGCCAGCGGCCAGTTTCTCGTCGACTGCTTCCACGAAGCGGGCGTGCCGAAAGAAGTGCTCCACATCGTCCATGGCGGTCCCGCGACCGGCAAGGCGCTCGCCTCCGATCCCGGCATCGACGGCCTGCTCTTCACGGGCTCGGCGCGCGCGGGCATGGCACTCCACAAGCAGTTCGCCGACACGCCGCACAAGATCCTCGCGATCGAGGCGGGCGGAAACAACCCGCTGGTCGCCTGGGACGTCAAGGACATCCATGCCGCGGCCGCGATCATCGCGCAGTCGGCCTACCTCTCGGCGGGCCAGCGCTGCACCTGCGCGCGCCGCCTCATCGTCCCCGAGGAAGGCCACGAGCAATTGCTCGACGAACTCTTGAAGCTGATCGATCGCATGATCGTCGATCATCCGCACGCCGACCCGCAGCCCTTCATGGGCCCGCTGATCGACGTCGCTGCGGCGGACCATGTGCAAAGCCAGTTCATGAACCTCATGATGAAGGGCGGCACCCCGATCCGCCGGCTCGACCGCCCGTTCGAGGAGCGACCCTACCTCACCCCTGCGCTGATCGACGTCACCAACGTCAAGGATCGGCCCGACGAGGAAATCTTCGGCCCGGTCCTCCAGCTCGTGCGCGTGCGCGACTTCGACGAGGCGATCGACGTCGCCAACCAGACCCGCTTCGGGCTGGCGGCTAGCGTGCTGACGCGCACGCCCGAAAATTACGACAAGTTCTGGGCCAACGTCCGCGCGGGCGTAATCAACTGGAACAAGCCGACCAACGGCGCCCCCTCGACCGCGCCGTTCGGCGGGGTCGGCATTTCGGGCAACCACCGCCCCAGTGCCTTCTACGCCGCCGACTATTGCGCCTATCCGGTGACCAGCGTCGAAAGCGAGCTGTGCCGCGCACAGATCGGCCAGGGTCTGCGCGACCCCGTGATGCTTGAGGACTAGGGCCTAGCCCCGCATTTCCGGATAATAGCTGTCGTCCGCCACGTCGCTGAAACGCGTCACTTGGCGGTCGAACTTCATCATCACCTTGCCCGTCGAACCGTGACGCTGCTTGGCGACGATCAGCTCGGCCAGACCGTAGAGACGGTTCATCTCTTCTTGCCATTCGGCAAAGTTGGGATGGTCGTCCTCAGGCTTTCGCATTTCGAGATAATAGTCGCCGCGATAGACGAACCAGACCATGTCGGCGTCCTGTTCGATCGAGCCGGATTCGCGCAGGTCCGACAGCTGCGGGCGCTTGTCTTCGCGCTGCTCGACCGCACGGCTGAGCTGCGACAACGCGATTACCGGCAGGTCGAGTTCCTTGGCGAGCTGCTTGAGGCCGCGGCTGATCTCGGAAATTTCCTGGACGCGGTTTTCCGCCCCGTTGCGCCCGGTGCCCTGAAGCAGCTGGAGATAGTCGACAACGACCATTCCGATGCCCTTCTGGCGCTTGAGCCGACGCGCGCGGGTGCGCAGCGCCGCGATGGTGAGACCGGCCGTGTCGTCGATATAAAGCGGCAGGTTGGCGAGTTCGGCCGAGGCACGCGCGAGATTCTTGAACTCCTCGCGCGAGATCTTGCCCATGCGCAGCTTTTCGGAACTGATGCCGCTCTCGGCGGCGAGCACGCGGGTCGCGAGCTGGTCGGCCGACATTTCGAGGCTGAAGAAGGCAACCGGCGCGCCCGCGCTCTTTTCGGGCGGAATACCGTCCTGCTGGTCGCGCACGAAACGCTGCGCGCAGGCGAAGGCCATGTTCATCGCCAGCGACGACTTGCCCATGCCCGGACGGCCCGCGAGGATCACGAGATCGGATCGCTGGAGACCGCCGCTCTTGCTGTTCACGCCCTCGATGCCGGTCGTGTAGCCCGACAGGTGCCCGCCGAAGTTCAAGGCCTTCTCGGCCATTTCGAGCGCCAGTTTCGAAGCGTCGCCGAAGCTCTTGGCCTTGCCTTCCGCGCCGCCTTCCTCGGCCACGCGATAGAGCTCGCTCTCGGCGCGTTCGATCTGGTCGAGCGGCGCGACTTCGTCAGACGTGTCGAGCGCGCTCTCGACGAGATCGCGGCCGACGCCGACCAGCGCGCGCAGCAGCGCAAGGTCGTAGACCTGGGCTGCGAAATCCTTCGCGCCGATGATGCTCGCGCCCGACCCCGTCAGCTTGGCGAGGTAGGACGGCCCGCCCACCTCGCGCATCGCCTCGTCCGCCTCGAACAGTGGCTTCAGGGTCACCGGGTTGGCGATCATGTTCTTGTCGGTCATGCGCAGGATCTGCTCGTAGATCCGGCCATGGAGCGGCTCGTAGAAATGCTCGGCGCGCAGCTTCATCTGCACGTCCTCGACGAGCCTGTTGTCGATCATCATCGCGCCCAGCAGCGCGGCTTCCGCCTCGACGTTATGGGGTAGGGTCTGTTCGGCGTTCGAGCCCCCGCTCTCGCCAATCTGAATCACTTCGGCCATGGGATGACAGCTTATAGCAGATTGCGGCCCGTGAACGCGCCACCCGATTTTTCCAGTGGACGAAATGTGGATAAGTCCAACGATTGCGTGGACAGGATTTCCCCGCCACACAATGGGGCCATGAGCATCCTTTCCGACAAGTGGATTCGCGAGCAGTCCCAGACAAACGGCATGATCGAACCCTTCGTCGAGGCGCAGCGCCGCGAAGGGAATATCAGCTACGGCCTGTCCTCCTACGGCTACGACGCGCGCGTCGCGGACGAATTTAAGATCTTCACCAACGTCGATTCATCGGTGGTCGACCCTAAGGCTTTCGATCCCAAGAATTTCGTCGATCGCCAGACCGACTGCTGCATCATCCCGCCCAACAGCTTCGCGCTGGCGCGCACGGTCGAATATTTTCGCATTCCCGAGGACGTGCTCGTCATCTGCCTTGGCAAATCGACCTATGCGCGCTGCGGGATCATCGTGAACGTCACGCCCCTGGAGCCCGGCTGGGAAGGCCATGTGACGCTCGAATTTTCCAACACCACGCCGCTGCCCGCCAAGATCTACGCGAACGAAGGCGCGTGCCAGTTCCTGTTCCTCAAGGGCAACGAGCGCTGCGAGACGAGCTACAAAGACCGCGCCGGCAAATATATGGGCCAGCGCGGCGTGACGTTGCCGAAACTCTGATCACTCGGCGCAGGGAATGCGCGTGGCCTTTAGCATGATCGGCGGTAGCGGATTGCCCTCGGCGTCGAGCGCGTGGTGGACGCGCATCCACTGGTTGGGGCCCAGCCGCGTGAAGGTCGCCTCAAAGCCTTTGCGCTCGGGATAGACCTGCGTCATCACCGGCTCGCCCTTGTCGTTGAGCGAGGCGACGAGATGCTGGGCGGAAAAACCCGGGCGGTTGAGCCACACCATCTCCCAGGTGCCGTCGTCGCGCTTCATGCGCACGTTGACGCCGCGACCCTTGTCCTCTTCGAAGCCGGGATCGACATTGTACCACTCGTCGATAATCGCGGTGCCGCCGAGCCCGTAGCGCCCGTTCCAGCGCGAGGGCGGCGTGTTGGGCCGCGGCGGCGACCATTGCGTGCCCGTCCACATATGGCCGGTGACCGAGAAGTCGCCGATCAGGAAATCGAAGTCCTTCAGCGCCTCGCGCTGTTCGGGCGTGGCCTCGCCGGTCTCGCAGGTAGCGGGCGCGACACCCTCCGGGATCTGCGCGAGCGCGAGGCTCGCCATCATCGTCAGCAGCATGAAAAAACTCCCCGCGCCATGGATGGAACGGGGAGTTCAATCGCCGGGCGACCTAATGGCCAAGCCCGGTTCGACGAAGGGTCAGGCCTCGTCGACCACCTCGGCCGCGGGGCCGTTCTTGAGGATCGAATCGATCGCGTTCTTGGCGCTAGACTTGGACGAGTATCCCTCGGTGAAGAAGATCTTCTCGCCATTATATTCGAAGCTCACGCGGAACTCGCCGCGCTTGTCCTTGCGGATGAAAAACTTGTGGGCCACGTTGCTACTCCTTCGGCGGGTGATACGGAAATGCAGGCTGTCAGGCGACCGGTGAACGGTCAACCGCAGTGCTTCTCGACATAGTCTGCAAAGGCATTGGCGAACTGGCGCACCACCTTTTCGAGGCCCGCGTCGGCGATCGTCCCGTCAAGCGCGACCTTGTCGTCGTTGACCCCGCCCCAATAGGCTTCGGGTTGGCCCATGTCGGGCATGTCGAGCGTCTTGATGCACGGCAGCAGCGCAAGGTTGCCGTTTTCCGCGCCGGTCGATCCGGGAGTGGCCGAAAAGACCGCGCAGGGCTTGCCGATCAGCACGCCCTTGCCCTTGGGGCGCGACCCGACGTCGATCGCGTTCTTGAGCGCGCCGGTCATCGAGCGATTATATTCGGGGCTGGCGAACAGCACCGCGTCGCACTCGCGTACCATGTCGCGATACGCTTCCCATTCGGGTGGACGATCGTCTCCGTCCGTGTCCTGGTTGTAGAGCGGAAGTTCGCCGATCGGGACGTCGACGATCTCGAACCGGTCCGCGGTCATCGCCGCGACCGCCTTTCCGAGGCGGCGGTTGAAACTCTTTTCGCGGATCGACCCGCAGATGAAGGCGACTTTGGGTTTGGCCATGGCGTGCTCCGATGATGGGGATTTCTCCCCCAACGGGCAGGCGGGGCGCGGGTTTCCCTAGCGCTTCTTCCCCTTGTCGCGGCGTCGGCCGCCGGAATCGGGGCGGCGCTTGCGCGATCCGTCGCGGCGCTCGTCCTTCTCGCGGCGGCCCTTGCCCCGGCGAGGACCATCACGCCTGTCCTGGCTATCGCCGCCATAGCTGCCTTCGGGCAGTTCGAAGCGCAGCGCGCCCGAGGCGGGATCGGCTTCGACCAACCTGAGCTGGAGCCGCTGGCCCGAGCGATATTCCTCGCCGCTATCGTCGCCCACCAGCGCTTGGCGCTTCTCGTCGTAGCGGAAATATTCGCGGCCCAGCGTCTTGGCGAGGACCAGCCCGTCGCCCCCCAGCCCTTCGACCGTGGCGAAGAAGCCGAACGGCTGGACGCCGGTGATGCGCACGTCGACCAGCTGGCCGACGCGGTCGGCGAGATAGGCGGCGACATAGCGGTCGATCGTCTCGCGCTCGGCCTCCATCGCGCGCCGCTCGAGCGCCGAGATCGTTTCGCCGATGCGCGAGAATTCCTCCCCCTCGCCCTTGGGCAGCCCGCCGTCACCGAGCCTGTAGGCATCGACCAGCGCGCGGTGGACGAGAAGGTCGGCATAGCGGCGTATGGGCGAGGTGAAATGCGCGTAGCTGCCCAGCGACAGGCCGAAATGGCCGAGCGGCTCGGGCCCGTAGCGCGCCTGCATCTGGCTCCGGAGGATCTGCTCGGTGATCTCGGTTTTGTTGTCGTGATCGGGACCGATGCGCTCGAGGATGCGGTTGAACGTCTTCGGCGTGATGACCTGGCCCAGCGCGAAGCTGATCCCGAACGTGTCGAGATACTCCTTGAGCGTGGAAAGCTTCTCGCGGTCGGGCTGCTCGTGGATGCGGTACATCACCGGCGCCTTCTTCTTCTCGAGCGCCTTGGCGGCCGCGACGTTGGCCGCGATCATGTAGTCCTCGACCAGCCGGTGCGCATCGAGGCGCTCGCGCGGGGCGACCGACATGATGCGGCCTTTCTCGTCGAGCACGACGCGGCGTTCGGGCAAATCGAGTTCGAGCGGCTCGCGCTTCTCGCGCGCCTTGAGCAAGGCAGCCCAGCAGCCCCAGAGCGGCCTCAACGCCTTGTCGACCAGGTCGGCATCGACCCGGTCCTTCTCGCCGTCTATCGCGGCCTGCGCATCCTCGTAGGCGATGTTGCCGGCCACGCGGATCACCGCGCGGGTGAAGCGGAAGGCGGTCAGTCCGCCGTCGGAACCGATGGTCAGGTGGCAGGCCATCGCCGCGCGATCCTGCCCTTCCTTGAGCGAGCAGATATCGGCCGACAATTCCTCGGGCAGCATCGGCACGACGCGGTCGGGGAAGTAGACCGAGTTGCCGCGCTTTCTCGCCTCGCGGTCGAGTTCGGAGCCGGGGCGGACGTAGAAGCTGACGTCGGCGATCGCGACGATCGCGCGCCATCCACCCTCGTTGTCGGGATCGGGCTCGGCCCAAATCGCATCGTCATGGTCGCGCGCATCTTCGGGGTCGATCGCAACGATGGGAAGATGGCGCAAATCCTCGCGCTTGTCGCCGAGCGGCTGCTTGGAGACCTTCTCGGCCTCGGCGATCACGCTTTCGGGAAATTTGTCGCGGATGCCGTGCTTGTGGATCGCGATCAGGCTGAAGCTGCGCGGAGCGAACGGGTCGCCGAGCACCGCGTCGACTTTGGCGCTGACATGCGAGCCCTTGCCGACCGGCTCGGCCAGCACGAGGTCGCCGACCTGCGCCTCGCCGAGATCGGACAGCGGGAAGTGACGCCGCTGCTTCTTGTCGATCGGGGCGAGGAAGTGGCGACTGCCTTCTTGGTGGACAACGCCCATCAGCAATTCTGCCGAGCGGGCGAGCTTCTTCATGACGTGGGCGACATGTCCCTTCCCGCGCTCTTCGGTACGCGCGAGGATCCGGTCGTTGAGTGACAAGGACGAGCGCCGCCCGCGCTCGATCACGCGCAGCTTGGGCGGCGGGGTTTCAGCGTGCCACTGCTCGGGCGTCGCCCAGACTTCACCATCGTCGGTCGAAATGACCCGCAGCACGGTAACGCGCGGGACGCCGCCCATCTTGTGGAAGGCTCGCCCGCGGCCGCTATCGATCAGCCCCTCGTCGGCCATGTCGTTGAGCATGCGCTTCAGATGGATCTTGTCGTTGCCCCGAATGCCGAACGCGCGCGCGATCTCGCGCTTGCCCGCGGGCTGGTCGGACGATTCGATGAATTCGAGGATCTGCTTGGGGGTCGGAAGACCCTGGGCGCCCTTGGGCGGTGTCTTGGCCATGCCCTGCCATCGCACGGACCCGCAGAAAGTGCCACCGGAAGCGGATTTTGGAATCGACCTTAAAACAGGTTAAGCTGTCGGCAGGTGAGGTCGTAGGAGTAGCGTCGATGTTCAAAAGACTGTTCGCGGTCGCAATGGTCGCCATGTTGGGAATGACCGCTCCTGCGGCAACGCAGGTCGCCAAGCTGCCCGCTCCCAAAGTGACCGTCCAAAAGCCCACAACGGTGGTCGCGCCAACGCTCAAGGCGAAACTCCCGCCTGAGGTGCTGCAGGGCATTCTCAAGACCAAGATCAACGCGCCGACCAAGGTCGCACCCATCGAAGCGAAAACGCGCCCGAACCTTCCTCGCCGTGAGGCGACAAGACGAGGCGGTAGCGCAACCCCTTGGGGACAAATCTACGTCCTCGCGCCGTCCGATCGCGTGATCCACTACCCGTCCGGCGGGGCAACCACGATAGGACTTGCGGGTCCGAAATATGATGGCTTCAATGTAGAGGTTCTCAAGATCCTGTCGCCCCCCGAGAATTGCGACACACGCTGCAAGCAGGTGGTGCAGTATTTCAACGAAAAGCTGGCCGCAGCACGGTGGGTCGACGGCGAGACGACCATCGAACCTAGCGCACAGATCAGGGGGATGTGTCCTAGTCGGACCGATCCTAATTGCGCACGCGATCCGCTCGTGCCGGCCGGGGCCCTCACTCAAGCGACACGTATCGGATTGGAGCAATTCCTCGAAGAGGGCCTTCAACGCGCTACCTATGAAATGCGCGTCGGGAAGGGTCGCACTCATGCCTATAGCAAGCCGAACGGGCTGACCGTGCTCGACCCGGACACTATTCATGTCGAAGAGGATGCCGACGGTGACGGTGTGGAAGCGATCGAAGCTGGTGGCAGCGATTGCGATGACACGGACTCGAACCGCTTCCCCGGCAACCCGGAGGTCGCCGACGCAGAAGGTCATGACGAGGATTGCGACGTCTCGACGATCGGAGACGTTGATCAAGACAATGACGGATTCATCTCGATGCAGGCGTTCAACGTTCACGACGACGGTGTTCACGAGACGCGCGGCACCGACTGCAACGATCGCAATCTCAAGGTGAATCCGATGGCGATCGATTTCATGAACAATTATGACGACGACTGCGATGGCACAGTCGACGAGGATGACCCGGCGTCTCCATCCTATATTCCACCGGACGCCTACTAGGCAGGCCAACCCAATGAAAAAGGGCGGCCCCGCGAGGAGCCGCCCTTCTTATTTCGACTGCGCCGCGCTTACTTGCTGACGACGCCAATCGGGTCGGGATTGCCGTCCGGATCGTTCTTGACGGTGCCGCTGGTCTGCGGGTTGCCGCCCGTCGCGAGCAGGATACCGGCAAGATGCGGCGAGGCCATCGAGGTGCCCGACAGCGTCGAATAGCCGTTACCCTTGTAGGTCGAGAGGATCGACGAGCCGGGCTCGGCATAGTCGACCGGCGGGTTGCCGTAATTCGAGAAGCTCGACCAGCTGTCGCTGCTGGTCATCGAGCTCACCGTGTAGACGTTGGCGCCATTGGCGCTCGCCGGGCTCTTGGTGTTGGCGTCGGTCGACTCGTTGCCGGCCGCGAGCGCGAAGTGGATGCCGTTGGCCGCCGCGGCGATGACCGCGTCGTTGAGAGCCTGGCTGTACCCGCCGCCCAGGCTCATGTTGGCGACGTCGCCCGGCGCACCGTTGGCGGCGACATGGTCGACACCCGCGATGATGCCGGAATAGCTGCCAGAGCCGCGACGGTTGAGAACGCGCACCGCGATCACCTTCGCGCCGGGCGCAACGCCGATCACGCCGATCGAGTTGTTGACTGCAGCGACGGTGCCCGCGACGTGGGTACCGTGCCCGTTGAGGTCCTCGGGGCTGCTCTCGCGCTCGACGAAGTTGACCGAGCGGCCGACATCGACGTTGAGATCCTCGTGGTCGAGATCGATGCCGGTGTCGATGATCCACGCGACGTTGCTGCCGGTATAGTTCGCCAGGCCCTTGACGCGCGAGATGCCGTAGGGGGTCGACTGGGACGGCGAGCCGCCGCCCGAACCGGGCTTGGCCTTGTTGCTGGGTGCCTTGGGGGTCGGATAAAGATCGACGGTCGCGATCTGGTCCTGTTCGCAATCGGCAACCGGGCTGCCGCCGCGCTTCATCGCCGCCTTGGGATTGCCCATGCTGTTTTCGTTGGGCATGCGCACCGCAAAGCCGCGGATCGTGTTCTTGTAGTCGCGCATGACGGTGCCGCGCACCGTGTCGGCCGCGCGCTTCGAAGCCGACACGACCTCGCCCTTCGAAACCGACGCATCGAAGGTGCAGATATATTGGCCCGGGATGTACTCGGGCTGGGCGAGAGCCGGAGACGCCACCGCGACCGCCGAAACACCGGCGGCCAGAACGATCAGATTCTTCATGTAATTTCCCCGCTGACTGAATGTGAGCGGGGCCATGCTTCTCACGGAATTTTGCAGGGTCAAGTTCGTTAATCGACGTGGGAGTCGATTGGAATGCAATTCCCGCGATTGTGACAAAATCGCTGCAATTTTTTGCCGAATTTTCGAGAGATATTATCGCATCGCACCCGGTCGGGTGCCGATAAATCGCGGTTAATGGCGCGCGGTAAACGCGCCGACTTCATGAACAGCGCGTCCCAGACAACTGGATATTGCCAAATCCATTGGCTAGGGCAGCGCCCGAGCATTCCAAACGAGGATTTTCCCCATGCGTAGCATTGACCATTTTATCAACGGCAAGAGCGTGTCGGCAGGCAGCCGCAAGGGAGTGGTCTTCAACCCGTCTGAGGGCCGGCAGCAAGCCGAGGTCTCGCTAGGCGGGAGCGACGTCCTGCAGCAGGCGATCGATGCCGCCAATGCCGCGCAGCCGGCCTGGGCCGCGACCAACCCCCAGCGCCGCGCGCGCATCATGTTCGAGTATAAGCGCCTCGTCGAACACCACATGGACGAGCTCGCCGAGCTCCTCTCGAGCGAGCATGGCAAGGTCATCGCCGACGCCAAGGGCGACGTGCAGCGCGGGCTCGAGGTGATCGAATTCTGCTGCGGCATCCCGCACGCGCAGAAAGGCGAATATACGCAGGGTGCCGGCCCCGGCATCGACGTATATTCGATGCGCCAGCCCTTGGGCATCGGTGCCGGCATCACCCCGTTCAACTTCCCCGCGATGATCCCGATGTGGATGTTCGGCCCCGCCATCGCGACCGGCAACGCCTTTATCCTGAAGCCCTCCGAGCGCGATCCCAGCGTGCCCGTCCGCCTCGCCGAGCTGATGAGCGAAGCAGGTCTTCCCGACGGCATTCTCAACGTCGTCCACGGCGACAAGGAAATGGTCGACGCGATCCTCGACGCCGCCGACATCAAGGCGGTCAGCTTCGTCGGATCGTCGGACATCGCGCAATATATCTATTCGCGCGGGACCGCGAACGCGAAGCGCGTTCAGTCGTTCGGCGGCGCGAAGAACCACGGCATCGTAATGCCCGACGCCGACCTCGACCAGGTCGTCAATGATCTCACGGGCGCCGCGTTCGGATCGGCGGGCGAGCGCTGCATGGCGCTGCCGGTCGTCGTGCCCGTGGGCGACGAGACGGCCGCGCGCCTGCGCGAAAAACTGGTTCCCGCCATCGAGAAGTTGCGCGTCGGCGTCTCGACCGACCCCGAGGCCCATTACGGGCCGGTGATCAACGAAGCGCACAAGAGCCGTGTCGAGAACTGGATCCAGAAGTGCAAGGACGAAGGCGGCGAGCTGGTGATCGACGGGCGCGGTCTCGAACTGCAGGGCACCGACGGCTGGTTCGTCGGGCCGACCCTGTTCGATCACGTCAAGCCGCATTTCGAGAGCTACAAGGAAGAGATTTTCGGCCCCGTCCTGCAGATGGTCCGCGCCGACACTTTCGAAGAAGCGGTGCGCCTGCCAAGCGAGCACCAGTACGGCAACGGCGTCGCCATCTTCACCCGCAATGGCCACGCCGCGCGGGAATTCGCGCACCGCGTCAATGTCGGGATGGTCGGCATCAACGTGCCGATCCCGGTGCCGGTCGCCTACCATACCTTCGGCGGCTGGAAGCGCTCGGGCTTCGGCGACATCGACCAGCACGGCATGGATGGCATCAAGTTCTGGACCAAGGCCAAGAAGATCACCCAGCGCTGGCCCGACGGCTCGGCGAGCGGCGACAACAAGGACGCCTTCGTCATCCCGACGATGGGGTGACCGCCGAAAGACGCGCGGGGCGCGTCCGACGCGGTCACCACCAGTTTGGCTGTCCAGGCAAAACTGGGGCGGGGAGCGATGGACTCCCTGCGAAGCCGGACATCCCCACTGGACTTGAACAAGCGGCGCCCATAGCGTCCCCTGACCACGGTACAGGGGGCGTTATGAAGCACTTCTCCAGGATCGCATGCGCCGGGCTCGCTTTGTCCGCATGCGCCACCACGCCAGCCGCCCTGTCTCCGCCCGATTTCGAAAGCGTCGTACGGGCGCATGTCGCCGCGATCCAGACGCGCGATATCGAAACGATCCGCGCTACGATCACGAGGGGCGAGACGCTGCTCCTCATCTTTCCGACCGGGCGAATGACGCAGACGCGCGAGGAATATCTCGCCTTCCACGACATGTTCTTCGGCGTCGAGGGGTGGACGATGGAGGCCGAACCGATCGCCTTCGACGTGCGCGGCACCTATGGCCATGCGCTCTACCGCACACGCTTCGACGAGGACGGACCCGACGGGCCGATGGAAGCCAAGTCGTCGCTCTTGACATTCGGCTTCGCGCTCGAGGACGGCGAGTGGCGGCTGGTCCACGACCAGAACACGCGGATCGGCAGCGAATGAGGAAACGGCTCGCCGGCACCTCGCCCTACGAGGCCGCGTACGGCTTTTCGCGCGCACTGCGCGTCGGGAACCGTATCCTCGTCGCGGGCACCGCGCCGATCGAAGAGGACGGGAGTTCGACGCCAGGCGACGCCGGAGCGCAGGCCCGCCGCTGCTTCGAGATCGCCGTGAAAGCCGTCGAGGAGTTGGGCGGGACGGCGCACGACATGGTGCGCACGCGCATGTTCATCACCGATCCGGACGACGCCGATGCGATTGGAAGAGTGCACGGCGAGTTTTTCGGCGACACGCGCCCGACGTCCACGATGGTCGTGGTCGCCAAGCTGCTCCGGCCCGAATGGCGGATCGAGATCGAGGCGGAAGCGATCCTCGATGCTTAGAAACGGCTGGCTCGCGCCCCTGCTGCTGCTCGTCGCCTGTACCGACCTGCCCGGCGAGGACGAGTCGATTGCCTATGAGGGACCGAGCGCGCTGACCGTGCCGGGCGACGAGGCTCCGGCTCCGCCGATCCCGGTCGAATTTCACGGGCGATGGGGTGCAAGCGCGGCGGACTGCGATCCGGCAAACACCTATATGCGCGAATCGATCACGGTCGGGCCCGACGGCTTCACCAACCACGACATGAAGGCGAGCTTCGACGAGCCGCGCATGACCTCGCCCAAGCGGCTCGAAGCGCGTTTCATGATCGAGGCGCAGGGCGAGACGTGGAGCGAAGTCGTGATCCTGACCCGCGAGGGCGACACACTGCTGCGCTCGCGCAATTCGCCCAAGCGCGAGACGCGGTACGTCCGCTGCGACTGAACCCCCCTTCCCCTTCTCTTGGCGGGGGTGCTAGGGGCGCTGGCCATGACCCAGTTCGATTTGACCGACGACCAGCGCCAGATCCAGGAGATGGCGCAGAAGTTCACCGCTGACGCCATCACTCCCCATGCGGGCGAGTGGGACGAGAAGCATATCTTCCCCAAGGACACGATCCGGCAGGCCGCCGAGCTCGGCTTCGGCTCGATCTACGTCAGCGAGGAATCGGGCGGGATCGGCCTTGGCCGCCTCGAGGCCGCGCTGATCATGGAAGCGATGGCCTATGGCTGTCCCTCGACCAGCGCGTTCATCTCGATCCACAACATGGCGGCCTGGATGATCGACCGTTTCGGCGGGCAGGCGGTCAAGGACAAGTATCTTCCCTCGATGGTCACGATGGAGCGGATGGGCAGTTATTGCCTGACCGAACCCTCGAGCGGGTCGGACGCCGCAGCGCTCAAGACCAAGGCGGTCAAGGACGGCGACCATTATGTCGTCTCGGGCTCGAAGGCCTTCATTTCGGGCGGCGGCGAGAACGAGATCTATGTCACCATGGTCCGCACCGGTGAGGACGGCCCCAAGGGCATCTCCTGCCTCGTCATCGAGAAGGACATGGAAGGTGTCTCCTTCGGCGCGCAGGAGAAGAAGCTCGGCTGGCACTCGCAGCCGACCGCACAGGTCAATTTCGATGAAGTCCGCGTGCCGGTCGAAAATCTCGTCGGCTCCGAGGGCGAAGGTTTCCGTATCGCGATGATGGGCCTCGACGGTGGCCGCCTCAATATCGGCGCCTGCTCATTGGGCGGTGCGCAGCGCTGCCTCGACGAGGCGATCGGCTACACCAAGGACCGTTCGCAGTTCGGCAAGGCGATCGCCGAATTCCAGAACACCCAGTTCATGCTCGCCGACATGGAGACAGAATTGCAGGCGGCGCGCGTGCTGCTATACGCCGCGGCGGTCAAGGTGACCGAGAACGCGCCCGACAAGACGCGTTTCGCGGCGATGGCCAAGCGGCTCGCGACCGATACGGGCAGCGCGGTGGTCGATCGCGCGCTCCAGCTCCATGGCGGCTACGGCTATCTCCAGGACTATCCGGTCGAGCGCTTCTGGCGCGACCTTCGCGTCCACTCGATCCTGGAAGGCACCAACCAGATCATGCGCATGATCGTCGCGCGCGACCTGCTGCGCCAGTAGCACGATGATCGACACGCTCAGCGACGCCGCCAAGCGCCTTCACCAGGCCGCCGAGGCGATGACCGGTCTCAAGGCCCCGACCATGCCGTTCGATCCGTTCGCGATCGCCAAGGCGCAGGGCGAATGGGCGATGGGGCTTGCCAGCCGCCCGGCCGATCTCCTCGAAGTGCAGATGGAAGTCGCCTCGCAATGGGGCGCCTTCTGGTCGCACGCGCTTTCGGGCGGCGAGCCGGGCGAGGCGCCGCGCGACCGCCGCTTCCGTTCGCCCGAGTGGCAGGACGACGGCTATTACCGCGCGCTGCGCGATGCCTATCTCCTCGCCTCCGACCAACTGCAGGCGGTGGTCGAGATGGGCGGCGGCGACGCACCGACCAAATCGATGATGCACTTCCTCCTCGACCAGTATCTGAACGCGGTTTCGCCCGCCAACTTCGCAGCAACCAACCCGGACGTTGTCGCGCGCACCAAGGAGACGGGCGGCGCCAACCTCGTGCGCGGCTTTGCCAACCTCGTCGAGGACGTCGCCAGCGGCAAGGGCATCGTCCAGCGCCGCACGGACCCGACGGCGTTCGAGAAGGGCAAGACCATTGCCGCGACGCCGGGCGAAGTCGTGTTCCAGAACGAGCTGTTCCAGCTGATCCAGTACACGCCGACGACCGACAAGGTCGCCGCCGAGCCGCTCCTCTATGTGCCGCCGCTCGTCAACCGCTTCTACATGATCGACCTCGATCCTTCGCAGTCGTTCGTCAAATGGCTGGTCGGTGAAGGCCGCACCGTGTTCGTCATCAGTTGGGTCAATCCGGGCGATGCGCACAAGGACAAGGGCGTCGGCGATTACGTCACCGACGGCATCGTCACCGCGGCGGGCGAAGTGAAGAAGCGCACGGGCCACGCGCCCGACCTGTTCAGCTTCTGCCTCGGCGGGACGCTGGTCGCGATCGCACTTGCCTGGCTTGCCGCGCAGGACCGCGCCGACGAGGTCAACAGCGCGACGCTGATCGGCAGCCTCGTCGACTTCGCCGACATGCGCGACTGGTCGGCCTTCGTCCACGAGGGCCATCTCGACGCGCTCGACGACCATCTCGAGGCGCAGGGCTTTATCGACAGCCTCGAACTGCAGCGCCTGTTCGCCGCGATGCGCGCCAACGACCTCATCTGGTCGAGCGTCATCCAGCACTACCTGCTCGACAAGCCCGCCCCGCCGAGCGACCTCCTCTACTGGTTCGAGGACGGCGCGCGCATCCCGGCGGCCTTCCTCAAGAGCTACAATCGCGACCTCCTCCTCGACAACAAGCTCGCCGAGCCAGCCGGTTTCGAGGTGGACGGGGTCAAGATCGACCTCGCAAAAATCGAGACCCCGATGATAGTAATCGCCTTGAAGGACGACCATGTCTCGGCATGGGAAGCGGTCTATCGCGGCGCGCGTGACATGGGCGCGGACTTCATCCTCGGCGGCTCGGGCCACAATGCCGGGGTGATCAACCCGCCCCACCGCAACAAGCACGGTTTCTGGACCGGCGGCGACGAGATGCCCGAAGACGCCGACGCCTGGCTCGCCAGCGCAACGCGCCACGAAGGCAGCTGGTGGCCGACTTGGACGAAGTGGCTCGACGAGAAGGGCAGCGGCAAGACGCTCGCAGCCCGCAAAATCAAGGACGGCATCGAACCGGCCCCCGGTTCCTACGCGATGATGCCTTAAGCGAAGACATTGAAAATGAGTGAAAACAACGACGTACTGACCTTCAAGGAGGGGCTGGCCGGCCGCCTCCGCCTCAACCGACCCAAGGCGCTCCACAGCCTGACCCGCGAGATGTGCCTCGACATGACTGCCGCGCTCGAACAATGGCGCGACGACCCGGACGTGCGCATCATCCTCATCGACCATGCCGAAGGACGCGGTTTCTGCGCGGGCGGCGACGTGGTGAGCATCGTCAAGTCGGTCGAAGGCCAGGGCCGCGCCGCGCGTGCCTTCTTCGCCGACGAGTATCGGCTCAACCATCTCGAATATACCTATCGGAAACCCGGCGTCGCCTTCATGGACGGCATCACGATGGGCGGCGGGGTCGGCATCGCCTGTCCGTGCCGCTACCGCGTTGCGACCGAGAACACGGTCTTCGCGATGCCCGAGACGACGATCGGCATCTTCCCCGACGTCGGCGGCGGGCGCTATCTGTCGCGCCTGCGCGGTCGCCTCGCCCAGTTCCTCTCGCTGACCGGTGCGCGCCTCGACGGGGCCGAGTGCAAGGCGCTGCGCCTTGCGACCCACTACATCAAATCGGAGAAGCTCGAAGAGGTGAAGGCGCGGATCATGGAAGACCCGTTCCGCGTGCAGGCGATCCTCGACGAGGCGGCCGAGACCGATCTGCCCGATGCGCGCATCATGTCGAACCTCGACATCATCAATAAATGCTTCGCCTCCGACCGGATCGAGGACATTCTCGATTGCCTCGACGCCGAAGCGGAAGCCGGCAACGACTGGGCGGCGAAGGAAGCGGCGACCATCCGCAAGAAGTCGCCGATGGCCTGCAAGGTTAGCCTCAAGCTGATGACCGAGAGCCCGAAACAGCTCCATTTCGTCGACGAGATGCAAATGGAGTATGGGATCATGGTCCGGCTGATCTACCATCCCGATTTCGTCGAGGGGGTGCGCGCGCTCCTCATCGACAAGACCAACGACCCGCAATGGAGCCCCGCCGACCCGGCCGAGATCAGCGACGAGGAGGTCGAAACCTTCTTCGAGCCGCTACCGCCCGAGGAACGCTGGACCCCGCTGGACTGAGGAGCACGACGCATGAGCTACGAAACCATTCTCGTCGAACAGAAGGGCGCGGTGACGCTGGTCACGCTCAATCGCCCCAAGGCGCTCAATGCCTTGAACAGCGACGTGCTCGCCGACCTGATCGACGCCTTCGCCAAGTACGATGCCGACGACAGCCAGCGCTGCCTCGTCCTGACCGGCTCCGAAAAGGCCTTCGCGGCCGGTGCCGACATCAAGGAAATGCAGGACCAGAGCTTCGCCGACATGTACAAGTCGGACTTCTTCAAGGGCTGGGAAAAGGTCACCGCGACCCGCAAGCCCTGGATCGCCGCGGTCGCGGGCTACGCGCTGGGCGGCGGGTGCGAGGTCACCATGATGGCCGACTTCATCATCGCCGCCGACACCGCCAAGTTCGGCCAGCCCGAGATCAAGCTCGGCGTGACGCCGGGCATGGGCGGCTCGCAGCGCCTGACCCACGCGATCGGCAAGGCCAAGGCGATGCACATGTGCCTGACCGGCGAGATGATGGGCGCCCAAGAAGCCTTGTCGAGCGGCCTGGTCGCCAAGGTGGTGCCCGCCGACAAGCTGATCGAAGAAGCGATGAAGACCGCCGAGACTATCGCCTCGATGGCGCCGCTCGCAGCCATCGCCAACAAGGAAATGGTCAACGCGGCCTTCGAGATGACCCTCGCCGAAGGCATCAATTTCGAGCGCCGCCTGTTCCACGGACTGTTCGGGACGCACGACCAGAAGGAAGGCATGAAGGCCTTCGTCGAGAAGCGCCCGGGCAACTGGACCGGCAAGTAAGGGAGACAAGCGTCATGGCACGGATCGCCTTCATCGGGCTCGGCAACATGGGCGGCGGGATGGCCGCGAACCTCGTCAAGGCGGGGCATGAGGTCGCAGCGTTCGACCTTTCCCCGCAAGCGCTCGACCGCGCCAAGGCCAATGGCTGCACGCTCGCGGCCGATGCGGCGGAGGCGGTCAAGGGTGCCGATTCGGTCGTGACCATGCTGCCCGCAGGCAAGCATGTCGCCGCGGTCTATGCCGACAGCGTCATCCCCAATGCGTCGAAGGACGCGATCCTAATGGACTGCTCGACCATCGACGTCGCCACCGCGCGCGCGGTCGAAGCCCAGGCTGCCGACGCCGGCCTCGCCATGGTCGACGCGCCCGTCTCGGGCGGCATCGCGGCTGCCGACGCGGGCACGCTGACCTTCATGGTCGGTGGCTCAAAGGACGGCTTCGCCAAGGCGCAGCCGATCCTCGAGAAGATGGGCAAGGCCGTGATCCACGCGGGCGACGCGGGCGCGGGCCAAGCCGCCAAGATCTGCAACAACATGCTGCTTGGCGCGACCATGGCAGCCACCTGCGAAACCTTCGCGCTGGCCGAGAAGCTCGGCCTCGACCCGCAGGTCTTCTACGACATCTCGTCGAAGGCTTCGGGGCAGAGCTGGTCGATGACGAGCTACTGCCCGGTCCCCGGCGTCGGCCCTGAAACGCCGGCCGACCGCGATTACGAAGGCGGGTTCGCCGCCGCGCTGATGCTCAAGGATTTGAAGCTGGCGATGGAGGCTGCGCAGGCCGCCGGCGCCTACACGCCGATGGGCGGCGAAGCCGAGGAACTCTACCAGCGCTTTGTCGACCGTGGCGGCGCGGGCAAGGATTTCTCCGCGATCATCAAGATGATCGACGACACGTGGAAAGCGCCCGACGAGGGTTGATCGCCCGCCCCTCGCGCACCACATCGCATCCATGCTGATCGAAACCGAAACCACGCCCAATCCGGCGACGCGCAAGTTCCTGCCCGGCCGCACCGTCATGGAGACGGGCGGGCGCGACTTTCCCCATGCCGAGGCCGCCGAGGCCAGTCCGCTCGCCGAAGCACTTTTCGCGACGCAGATGGTCGACGGCGTCTATTTCGGGCGCGATTTCGTCTCGGTCAGCGCCGCGCCGGGCGTCGAGTGGCCGCAGCTCGAACCCGAAGTGCTGCAGATCCTGCTCGACCATTTCGTGACCGGCGCCCCTTTGTTCCGGCCCGGGAGCGCGGCGGGCATCGAAGTCGCTCCCGACAGCGACGTCTCGTTCGAGGACGATCCGGCCGACGCCGACATCATCGAACAGATCAAGGAGCTGATCGAGACGCGGGTGCGCCCGGCCGTCGCGCAGGATGGCGGCGACATCGTGTACCGCGGCTACAAGGACGGGATCGTCTACCTCCAGCTTCAGGGCGCCTGCTCGGGCTGCCCCTCTTCGACCATCACGCTGAAGAACGGCATCGAGGGGCTGATCAAGCACTATGTCCCCGAAGTGACCTCGGTCGAAGCGATCTAAATTCCCCCCAAGGGTTGCGCTTTTCCGCGCTTTATGTTGCCTTCCCGACTCAGGGGGGCGAGCTGGAGTCTGGCCCGTGATCCTTGCGATCGACACATCGACCGGAGCGTGCAGCGTCGCCTTGTTCGGCGCGGAAGGCGCGCTCGTGGGCGAGGCGCACGAACTCATCGGGCGCGGCCACGCCGAAAAGCTCGTGCCGATGATCGAAGCGGTCATCGGCAATCACATCCCGTCCGAGATTCTTGTCGGGGTCGGTCCCGGCAGCTTCACTGGCATCCGCGTCGGCATTGCGGCCGCGCAGGGTATGGCGATCGGCTGGGGCGTGCCAATCCGCGGTCTTTCCTCACTCGCGCTGATCGCCGCGGCCGCCGAGGAAGGCGAGACCGTTGCCGCCGCCATGGTCGGCGGCCACGGCGAACTGTTCGTCCAGGAATTCACGCGCCCCAAACTGCACGAGATCGGCCAGCACGAGAGCCTCTCCCCGCCACTTGCCGCGCGCTGCGTGAAGGCCCCGCTCGTCCTCGGCCCCGCTGCCGAGCGACTGGTCGAGGAACGCCGCACCGGCCACGCCATCGTCTGTCATCCGCGCGCCGCCCATGCGCTCCGCCTGCCCCACGCGCTGCGGACACTGGAGCCCAAGCCGCTCTACGGCAGGCCTCCCGACGCAAAGCCCAAGGCCGCCTGATGGCCACCCACCCCCAGCCCCGCCCGATCTTTCATTCGCAGGGAAGCTTCGAAGATCTCGACGCGGTGATGGAGGTGATGGACACCGCCTTCTCGCCTGCCTTCGGCGAAGCCTGGTCGCGCTCGCAATGCGCGGGCATCCTGCCGATGAACGGTGTCAGGCTGACCGTCGCCCATGACGGCTCGCCCGCCGGTCGTGTGGTCGGCTTTGCGCTTCACCGCACCGTGTCCGACGAGGCCGAGCTGCTGCTGCTCGCCGTCCGCCCCGAAGACCAGGGTCGCGGGATCGGGCATGGTCTCGTCGACGCGTTCGTCGCAGGCGCGTACTCTCAGGGCGCGCGCCGCCTCCATCTCGAGGTACGCGACGGCAACCCGGCGACGCATCTCTACGCCCATGCCGGCTTCCAGGTCGCCGGCCGCCGCCGCGCCTATTATCGCGGCACGGACGGAGTAAGGCACGACGCACTTACCTTCGCGAGAACGCTCGACTGACCTTAACTTGGCGCAATTGTCTTTGCCGCCAATATTTCCTAGTTAACGGCGCAAGTATTGCGTAGCCGAATCCAAAAAGAACAGCTCGGGACAACCAATCATGGACGAAGAAATGATTCAGGACGACACCCTGATTACACTGACCGCAGACATTGTTGCGGCCCATGTCAGCAACAACATGGTCGCGGTGGGCGACCTCGCCCAATTGATCGAAAACGTTCATGGAGCGCTTGCCAAGCTGCATGGCGGTTCGGCCGAAAAGGAAGAGAAGCCCGAACCTGCCGTTTCGGTTCGCGCGTCGGTGAAGCCCGATTATATTGTCTGCCTTGAGGACGGGAAGAAGTTGAAGATGCTCAAGCGGCATCTGATGACCCATTATTCGATGACGCCCGACGAATATCGCGAGCGCTGGGGTCTTCCCGCCGACTATCCGATGGTCGCCCCGAACTATGCCGAGCAGCGGCGCCAGCTCGCCAAGAAGATCGGGCTGGGCACGAAGGCGAAGCGCGGACGTCGTCCGAAGAAGTAGGTTCCTTCGAAGGATATTCGCGGCGCGCACGACCCTGGCCGTCCTGCGCGCCGCTTCCTTTTGACCCCGCGCCAAAGAGACCCTATCTCCTCTGCCATGAAGCGAGAAATCGACGTCGAGGCGCTGTGCGCCGAAAAGGGACTGCGCATCACCGAACAGCGCAAGATCATCGCCAAGGTCCTTGGCGAGAGCGAAGACCATCCCGACGTCGAGGCGCTCCATCGCCGTGCGTCGCGGGTCGACCCCAATATCTCGATCGCGACCGTGTACCGCACGCTGCGGCTGTTCGAGGAAGCCGGCATCCTCGAACGCCACGAATTCGGCGACGGACGCTCGCGTTACGAGGCAGCGTCCGACGCGCACCACGATCATCTCATCAACGTCGAGACGGGCGAGGTCGTCGAATTCGTCGACGAGGAGCTCGAGCAATTGCAGCGCCGCATCGCCGAAAAGCTCGGCTTCCGCCTCGTCGACCATCGCATGGAACTCTATGGCGTCGCGATCGAGCGGAAGAGGTAGCCTGCCGCTCGCACTGGTGCGGCTTGTCCTGCTCTTCGCCCTTCTGGCTGCGCTGCTCGTCCCCCATGTCCTTGTCAGGATCGCGACCGGGCGCAGCCCCGTGGCGCACCTCTTTCTCGCGGCCGCCGCGCGCATCATCGGGCTCCGCATTCGCCGTATCGGCCCGCGCCCGCCTGTGCGCAGCCTGCTGATCGCCAACCATCCCAGTTGGCTCGACATCCTTGCCATGGGGGTCGCGACCCGCTGCGCGTTCGTGTCCAAGGCCGAGGTCAGGGACCAGTGGCTGTTGGGCTGGCTCGCCGACCAGCAGGAAACGCTCTACGTCCGTCGTGAGGATCGCCGCGCCGTCGCCGCGCAGATTGCCGCAGTGGCGGACCGGTTCGATCACCATATGCCGCTCGCGGTCTTCCCCGAAGGCACGACCAGCGCGCCCGAGGGGATGCGCCCGTTCCGTCCGGCGCTCCTGTCGGCAGTCACGCCGCCGCCGCCCAATTCGCACCTGATCCCGGTCGCCATCGACTATGGCGCGGATCGCGACTTCGTCTTGTGGACCGACGGCGAGAGCGGGCTCGACAATGCGCGCCGCATCCTGGGGCGCTGGCGAGCGGCGCGGGTCGCCGTCCGGATGCTCGAGCCGATCGATCCCGGAACCGATCGCAAGCAGCTCGCCGAGCGCGCGCGCGCCGAGATCGACGCCGCGCTTAAGGCTTCTCCCGCCGCGCCCCCTGCCCTATAGGCGGCGACGAAATGACCCATCCCAAGACCTTTCGAATCAAGAGCTTCGGCTGCCAGATGAACGTCTATGACGGCGAGCGCATGGCCGAATTGATGGCCGACAAGGGCCTCGCCCCCGCCGCCGACGGCGAGGATGCCGACCTCGTCGTGCTCAACACCTGCCACATCCGCGAGAAAGCGGCCGAGAAGGCCTATTCGGACGTCGGGCGCCTGCGCACGCGCGACGGCGGCAAGCCGATGATCGCGCTGGCCGGCTGCGTCGCCCAGGCCGAGGGCGCCGAAGCCCAGCGCCGTTCGGACGCGATCGACATCGTGGTCGGCCCGCAGGCCTATCACCGCCTGCCCGAGCTGGTTGCAGAGGCCGCACAGGGACGACGCCAGGTCGATACGGACATGCCGGTCCTGTCGAAATTCGACGCCATGCCCGCGCGCCGGAAGGTCGGACCGTCCGCCTTCCTCACCGTGCAGGAAGGTTGCGACAAGTTCTGCACATATTGCGTCGTACCTTATACCCGCGGCGCCGAGGTCAGCCGTCCGTGGAGCGATGTCGTCGGCGAGGCCGAAGGTCTGGTCGAGGGCGGCGCGCGCGAGATCACGCTGCTCGGTCAGAATGTCTCGGCGTGGCGCGGAATCGATGAGAAGGGCCACGAAGGCGGTCTCGAGCTGCTGATCCGTCGGCTTGCCAAAATCGATGGCCTGGAGCGCATCCGCTACACGACCAGCCACCCCGCCGACATGGACGAGGGCCTGATCGCCGCGCACGGCGAGGTCGACAAGCTGATGCCCTACCTCCACCTTCCCGTGCAGTCGGGCAGCGACCGCATTCTCAAGGCGATGAACCGCAGCCACACCGCAGACTCCTACCTCGCGCTGATCGAACGTTTTCGCGCCGCGCGGCCCGACATGGCCATTTCCGGAGACTTCATCGTCGGCTTTCCGGGGGAGACCGAGGAAGATTTCCAACAAACGCTCGCCATCGTCGATGCGACGCGTTACGCTTCGGCCTATTCGTTCAAATATTCGGCCCGCCCGGGCACTCCGGCGGCCGAGATGAAGGGAGCGGTCGAACAACACGTGATGGACGACAGGTTGCAGCGCCTCCAGGCGCGCCTCTCCGCCCACAGCCTCGCATTCAACCGGTCGAAGATCGGCGAGACGCTGTCCATCCTCATCGACCGCAAGGGCAAGAAGCCCGGCCAGATGATCGGCAAGAGCCCGTGGCTCCAGTCCGTGTTCTGCGAGACCGACGCGTCGATCGGCGACCTCGTCGAGGTCGAGATCACCGAGGCGCTTCCCAACAGTCTTGGCGGACGCCGCGTACGTCCGGCGGCGGCCGCCTGATGGGCAAACGCGCCGAAGCGGCCGCACCGGTCGAGGAACACGCACGGCTCGAAATCGAGTTCGACCAGCCGTTCCTGCTCGGCCCCCTATTTGGCGAATATGATCGTCACCTGGTCATCATCGAGGACCGGTTGGGCGTCCATATCGCCGCGCGCGGCAATCGCGTGATGATCGAGGGCGAGGCCGACGCCGCGGCGCGCGCCCGCGAGGTGCTGATGGGCCTCTACACTCGTCTCGACCAAGGTCAGGACGTCGATGCCGAAGCGGTCGAGGCCGTGATCGGCATGGCGAACCAGCCCCAGCTCGACGGCATCATCAACGAGGAAGTCGCCGACCCGCCGCGCGTGATGATCCGCACGCGCAAGAAGACCATCGTGCCGCGCTCGGCGATGCAGACGAGCTACATGCACGCGCTCGCCAAGCAGGACATGATCTTCGCGCTCGGCCCTGCGGGCACCGGCAAGACCTACCTTGCGGTCGCGCAGGCGGTCAGCATGCTGATCACCGGCGCGTGCGAGCGGCTGATCCTCTCTCGCCCTGCGGTCGAGGCCGGCGAACGCCTCGGCTTCCTGCCGGGCGACATGAAGGAGAAGGTCGACCCCTATCTCCGCCCGCTCTACGACGCGCTCTACGACATGCTGCCGGCCGAACAGGTCGAACGCCGCATCGCGTCGGGCGAGATCGAGATCGCACCGATCGCCTTCATGCGCGGGCGCACCTTGAACGACGCCTTCATCATCCTCGACGAGGCGCAGAACACCACGCCCGCGCAGATGAAGATGTTCCTGACCCGCTTCGGCATGCGCAGCCGCATGGTGATCTGCGGCGATCCGATGCAGGTCGACCTGCCCGATCCCGGCGCCTCTGGCCTCGCCGACGCGGTCTCCAAGCTCGAAAAGGTCGACGGTATCGCCACGGTGCGCTTCACCGCCGCCGACGTCGTTCGCCATCCGTTGGTCGGGCGCATCGTCGAAGCTTACGAGGGACCCCGCGCCTGATGCTCGACATCGCGCTCGAAACCGATTCCGAATGGGACAGTAGCGGCACCGACTGGGCCACGCTGGCCGACCGCGCCGTGCGCGCGGCCTTTTCCGAGACCCCCCACGCGCCACTTGCCGAGGGGCCGCGCGCCGTCGAATTGTCGATGGTGCTGACTGGCGATGAGGACGTGCGCGCCCTGAACGCCCAATGGCGCGGCAAGGACAAGCCCACCAACGTGCTCAGCTTCCCGATGGTCGAGGCGATTCTTGACGAACCCGCCGACGGCCCGCCGCTCCTGCTCGGCGACATCATCCTCGCCCACGGCGTGTGCAGTCGCGAGGCCGCCGACAAGGGGATCGCGACCGAGACCCATGCACAGCACCTGATGATCCACGGCACGCTGCACCTCCTCGGCTACGATCATCACGACGACGATGAAGCGCATGACATGGAAAGCCGCGAGATCCGCGCACTGGCGGGTCTCGGTCTTCCCGACCCCTATGCCGACCGGCAGGAGGCCTGCTGATGGCGACCCGGCCCGAAGACGATACCGGTTCGCGATGGTGGCGAGGGATGCGCGCGCTGATCTTCGGCGGCGACCACGAGGCCTCGCTTCGCGACACGATCGAGGAAGCGATCGACGAGGCGGACACCGAGCCGCCCAAGGTCGGCGACCTCTCGCCGCACGAACGGCAGATGCTGCGCAACCTGCTCCATTTCGGCGACCGCACCGCGGGTGACATCTGCGTGCCCCGCGGCGACATCATCTCGGTTCCCGCCTCGTCCAGCTTCGACGAGCTCGAAGCCGCGTTCGCCGATGCCGAACATAGCCGTCTGCCCGTCACCGGCGGCAGCCTCGACGAGATCGTCGGGATGATTCACATCAAGGACCTCTTCCAGGCCAAGGTCGGAAGTCGCGACAAGACTACCGAGAGCCTGCTCAGAAACCCGCTGTTCGTGCCCGAATCGATGGGCGTGATCGACCTCCTCGCGCGCATGCGCACCGAACGCGTCCATCTCGCCATCGTCATCGACGAATTCGGCGGCACCGAGGGACTCGTGACGATCGAGGACGTGGTCGAGGAGATCGTCGGCGAGATCGAGGACGAACATGACGAGGAACCCGAGGGCATGCTCGTCATGCTCGGCGACCATCTGTGGGAAGCCGATGCGCGCGTCGAGCTCGAGGAATTGCAGGAAGAGGTCGATTCCGCGCTCACATGGGAAGAGGACGAAGTCGACACGCTCGGCGGTCTTGCGCTCATCATGGCCGAGCGCGTTCTCCAGCCGGGCGAGAGCGTCGAGCATCCGACCGGCTGGACGCTCGAATGCATTGCCGCCGAACCCAAGAAGATGACCCGCTTCCGCCTCCACGCTCCGGTTCCGACCGAGGAATAAGGGCAACGTGACGATCCCGGTCGGTCGCAAGGGGCTGCTTGCCGCGCTCCTGTTCGGCGCACTGAGCGCGCTCGGCTTCCAGCCGGTCGGGCTGTGGCCGCTGGTCCCGTTCGGTTTCGCTGCCTTGCTCTGGCTGCTGTCGGCCGCGCCGCGCCTCAGACGCGCGCTCGCGCTGGGCTGGGCGTTCGGCGTCGGCCAATTCCTTGTCGGCCTCAACTGGATCGCGACCGCCTTCACCTTCCAGGCCGAAATGCCGGCCTGGCTCGGGTGGGTCGCTGTCTTCCTCCTCTCGCTCTATCTCGCCGTCTATCCAGCACTGGCAGCCGGCCTGTCGTGGCGTTTCGGGCGCGCGCGCCCGCTGGCGGCGGTTCTTGCGCTCGCGGGCGGTTGGGCGATTGCGGAGTGGCTGCGGGCCACCATGTTCACCGGCTTCGCGTGGAATCCGGCGGGCGTCGCCCTGGTCGACACGCCGTGGCGCGCGATCGCGCCGTTCGTCGGGACTTATGGCCTCTCGCTCCTGAGCGTGCTGATGGGCGGCGCCTTGTGGCTCGGGCTCGCACGGCGAACCAGCGAGGCGATGGTGATGGCCGCACTCCTCGCCCTGTGCGGCCTGGTCGGCGGGCTCCATGCCGCAACCCCCTACACCGACACGCCGATCCGCATCGTCCAGCCCAACATCGACCAGGCGGACAAGTGGCGCGACGGCTTCGACCGCGTTGCCGCCGAGAAGCTCTATGCCCTGTCGACCCGGCAGGGCCGCGCAGGGCCGACGCTCCTTTTGTGGCCCGAGGCGGCGGTGGTCGACCCGGTAGAAGACGAGCGACTGTACGGCGCCCCCGCCGCGCGGTTCGAGCGGTTGCGCGCGATCCGCTCGCTGCGCGAAGGCGACCTACTTCTGACCGGCGGGCTCGGCGTCCAATCGACCGACGGCTACAAGGTCGCGGGCGCCACCAACTCGGTGTACGCGATCGACACCAAGGGAGAGATCGTCGCGCGGTACGACAAGGCGCACCTCGTCCCCTACGGCGAATATCTCCCGATGCGAACGATCCTCGAGCCGATCGGCCTGTCGCGGCTCGCGCCGGGAAGCCTCGACTTCACCTTCGGCCCCGGCGCGCGCAGCCTCGACCTCGGCCACTTCGGCACGGTCGGCCTGCAGGTCTGTTACGAGATCATCTTCTCCGGCCAGGTCGTCGACCGCTCCGACCGCCCCGACTTCATCTTCAATCCCTCCAACGATGCATGGTTCGGCGCATTCGGCCCGCCCCAGCATCTTGCGCAGGCCCGGCTACGCGCAGCAGAAGAAGGGCTGCCCGTCGTCCGCGCGACCCCGACCGGGATCAGCGCGGTCGTCGATGCGCGTGGACGCCTGCTCGATCGTATCGGCTGGCGCGAAGCCGGGATCATCGACGGGGTGCTGCCGGGTGCGCTCGCCCCGACCCCTTTCGCTCGGCTAGGCAACCTCCTTCCGCTGCTGCTGGCCGCCGGTTCGCTCCTGATCGCCATTGCCCTTGGCAGGGGGCGTCGTTAGACATCTCGAAAGCCCGGCCCGGGCATCGTCATCCCAGAAGGTTTAGCCACTCGGCCATGCGCACGTCCTACCTCTTCACTTCCGAAAGCGTTTCCGAAGGTCATCCCGACAAGGTCGCAGACCAGATTTCGGACGCCATCGTCGACCTGTTCCTGTCGAAGGACCCCGAAGCGCGCGTCGCGTGCGAGACGCTGGTCACTACCGACCGCGTGATCCTCGCGGGCGAGATCCGCGGCCAGGGCGTGATGGACAAGGACGGTGAATGGTCGCCCGGCATCCAGCGCGAGATCGAGGACAAGGTGCGCGCCACGGTCAAGCGCATCGGTTACGAGCAGAAGGGCTTCCACTGGGATCGCCTGACCTTCGAGAATTTCCTTCACGGCCAGAGCGCGGATATCGCGATGGGCGTCGATGCCAGCGGCAACAAGGACGAAGGCGCGGGCGACCAGGGCATCATGTTCGGCTTCGCCTGCGACGAGACGCCCGATTTCATGCCGGCCGCGATCGACTACAGCCACAAGATCCTCCAGCAGCTTGCCGACGACCGCCATTCGGGCGCGGCGCCCTTCCTCGAACCCGACGCCAAGAGCCAGGTGACTTTGCGCTACGAGGACGGACGTCCAGTGGCCTGCACCGCAATCGTCGTGTCGACCCAGCACGTCGAGGGCTATGACGAGGGCGCCAGGCTCGAGGAGCTTCACGCCTACGTGAAAAAGGCGGTCGCAAAGGTCATGCCCGCGGGCCTGCTGTCCGACGACACGGCCTATCACATCAATCCGACCGGCAAGTTCGTGATCGGCGGGCCCGACGGCGATGCCGGCATCACCGGACGCAAGATCATCGTCGACACCTATGGCGGCGCGGCGCCGCATGGCGGCGGCGCCTTCTCGGGCAAGGACCCGACCAAGGTCGACCGCTCGGCCGCCTATGTCTCGCGCTACCTGGCCAAGAACATCGTCGCCGCGGGCCTCGCCAAGCGCTGCACGATCCAGCTTGCCTACGCGATCGGGGTCAGCCAGCCGCTGTCGCTCTACGTCGACACGCACGGCACCGGGACCGTTCCCGACGACGCCGTCGAAGCGGCAATCTTCTCGATCGACCGGCTCGGCGGGCTCACCCCGCGCGCGATCCGCACGCTTCTCGGCCTGAACAAGCCGATCTACGAGAAAAGTGCGGCCTACGGCCACTTCGGACGCGAGCCGGACGGCGATTTCTTCCCGTGGGAAAAGACCGACCTCGTCGACGACCTGCGCGCGGCGCTTTCGGCCTAAGCGGCGACGCCGCTTCCCTGGAGCGCGCGCGGCGCATCGGCCGAGACGACCTTGCCGCGCCCGTTCTCCTTGCCGCGATAGACGGCCTGGTCGGCGCGGCGCATCGCTTCCTCGATGCTCGCATCGCCCTCGCGGCGGGCATAGCCGACGCAGGCACTGGCGCGATAACCCGCGAGCGCGCCCTCGAACTGCAATTCGCGGATGACGTCGAGTGCGCGGGTCGCCAGCTGGTCGATCCGGTCGCAGCGCTCTTCCTCGAGGAGCACGATGAACTCCTCGCCGCCGAAGCGGGTGATGCGCCGGTCGCCGATCGCACCGCGTAGCGCACGCGCCACCGCGCGCAGCACTTCATCGCCCGCCTCGTGCCCGAAGCGGTCGTTGACGTCCTTGAAATGGTCGAGGTCGAGCGCGATGACCCCGCCGCAGCGCCAGCGTCCGCGTTCGTCCGCCCCGATCGCGCGGTCGAGCGCACGGCGGTTGCCCAGCCCCGTCAGCGCGTCGGTGGTCGACGCGCGGCTTTCGCGCCGGATCGCGTCGATGCCGATCGCGACGAGCAGCACCAGTCCGAGCATGAACCCGATCAGCGCGGAGGCGACGTGGAAGGTGATGTTGTAGAAGCTGTCGAAGAAGTTGGCAGGGTGGTCGACGTCCGGGTTGATGGTAAACAAGAGGCCCCGGATCGCATAGGACAAGGCCGCAAGCGCCAGGGCGACCACCACTAGCCGGTCGACCAGCGTGCCGAGCTTCCATTCGGTCTTCCACTTCAGCACGGGAACGATCATCGCGAGTGCGACCAGCTGGACGAGCACGAGCCGGACCTCGGCCGACGGACCGACCGGGCTGCTCGGCATGAAAAGGATGGCCGCGACGACACCGATCGCCGGGGTCGCGACGGGCAAAAGCCGGTCGCGACGCGCGACGAAGGCCTTGAGGATCAGCCCGACCGAAGCGAGATGCGCAACCAGCGCGGCGTGGCGCAGCCAGTCATTGTCGACCGGACGGAGCGCGTCGAGCAGGATGCCCGCGCCCGCCACGAAGAATGCGACCGCCCCCCAGCGCGCGCTCACCATCTTGCGATCGGCCACTGCCAAGGCACCGAGCAGGATGCCGAACAGGACGAACATCCCGGGCACCATGAAAAAGAACAGCCGGAGATCGGCCACGACACGTACCCCCTACGCGAACTGGATCCCGCCACCTCCACTAACCGACTGAAAAGGCGCTGGAAAGTGCTGGAAAGCCACATCGGTCAACAAAATCGATGCTGCCCCGCACCGACCGGCGCCCTTTGGCGTCTTTTTTGCGGCGGGGCAATGCTTGTCCTTTCTCGGCGCAACGCCTAATCGGCGCGCCATGACTGCGTACAAGACCGGCGACCCCACCACGCTCAACCGCCTCTACGGCCGCTCGAGCGGGCACAAGCTGCGCAAGGGCCAGCAGGATCTGGTCGATACACTGCTTCCCCAGATTGCGGTGCCGGATGACGGCGAGATCACGAGCCGTGCGATGTTCGGCGACGAGCGCCCGATGCACTTCGAGATCGGCTTCGGCGGGGGCGAGCATCTCGCCTTTCGCGCCGATCTCCTCCCCGACCACGGCTTCGTCGGCTGCGAGCCCTTCGTAAATGGCGTCGCGCAGGCGCTCACTCACATCCGCGACGGCAGCCTCGCCAATGTCCGCCTTCACATGGGCGACGCGCTCGAGGTGCTGCGCCGGGTGCCCGACGGCACCTTGAGTTTCGTCTATCTGCTCCACCCCGACCCCTGGCCCAAGGCGCGCCACGCCAAGCGGCGCATGATGAACGACGGCCCGGTCGACCTGATCGCCTCCAAGCTCAAGTCGGGCGGCGAATTTCGCGTCGCGACCGACCACCCGGTCTATCTCGAATGGGCGCTGCTGGTGATGCAGCGCGACAAGCATCGCGACCAGTTCGACTGGGTGATCGAGGACGCTGCGGGCTTCCTCGAAAAGCCGGGCGGCTGGGTCGACACGCGCTATGCCGCTAAGGCCCGTCGCGAGGGTCGGCGACCCTATTACCTGCGCTATCGCCGCCGCTAGCCGCGGCAGCGCACCCAGCGTACGGTCTCGCCCTGTCGGAGCGTGCCGTCGAAGCTGTGCGTCTCGTCATTCCAGCGCGCATCGATGCGCGCGAACAATTGGTCGCGCGTCTCGTCGGTAAGGTCGACCAAGAGCCGTTCGCGATCGAGCCACGACTGGACCACGACCATCTTCTCCCAGTGGCCCTCGACGCGCATGCTCGCCCACATGCCGGTGGAGACCTGCGCGTGGCCGAACCCCAGGCTGATCGTCGTGGGCGCACCGGACGCGGTCTCGCAGATAAGTTCGCCCGTTGCATGGGCGGGACCAGCGAGCGCTATTGAGATGCAGAGGAAAGAAACCAACCTTTTCATGATCTTGGCGATATCGAGCCATGCGTGAACGGCGGCTGACCCTTCTTTCTCGGCCGTTCAATGCCTAGCTAGGACGCATGACCATCCGCAATTCCGTCCTCGACGCCATCGGCAACACGCCGCTCATCAAGCTCCAGCGCGCTTCCGAAGAGACCGGATGCCTCATTCTCGGCAAGGCCGAATTCATGAATCCCGGCCAGTCGGTCAAGGACCGCGCGGCGCTGTCGATCGTGCGCGACGCGATGGCGCGCGGCGAAATCGGGCCGGGCGGGACGATCGTCGACGGTACCGCAGGCAATACTGGCATCGGCCTCACGCTGGTCGGAAACGCGCTGGGCCTGCGCACGGTCATCGTCATTCCCGAGACGCAGACGCAGGAGAAGAAGGACACGCTGCGCCATCTCGGTGCCGAGCTGGTCGAAGTTCCCGCCGTCCCCTATCGCAACCCCAACAATTACGTGAAGGTCGCTGGCCGTCTTGCCGAGCAGCTCGCGAAGACGAGCGAGGACGGCGCGCTGTTCGCCGACCAGTTCGACAATCGCGCCAACCGCCAGGCGCATATCGCGACGACCGGCCCCGAGATCTGGGACCAGGCCGACGAGAAGGTCGACGGGTTCGTCGCCGCAGTCGGCACCGGCGGCACGCTGGCAGGCTGCGCGCTGGCACTGCGCGAGCGCAACCCTGCCGTCCGGATCGCGATCGCCGACGTGCCCGGCGCAGCGCTCTACAGCTATTACAAGCATGGCGAACTCAAGGCCGAGGGCAGCTCGATCACCGAAGGGATCGGCCAGGGCCGCATCACCGGGAACCTCGAAGGCCTCACCGTCGACCACGCCTTCTTCATTCCCGACGAAGAGAGCCTCCGGACGAATTTCCGCCTCAACGAGGAAGAAGGCCTCAATCTCGGCCTGTCGTCGGGCGTCAATGTCGCGGGCGCGGTGCGACTGGCCAAGGAAATGGGCCCCGGCCACACGATCGTGACCGTCTTGTGCGACCCGGGCACGCGCTACGCCTCGCGCCTGTTCAATCCCGCTTTCCTGCGCGAAAAGGGCTTCGAAGTTCCCGCCTGGCTCGAACGCGCGGTCGACATCGACGTGCCGTTCGAAGTGGTCGATTAGCCCGAGGGCGTCAGCCGCAGCAGCTCGCCCTCGTTGCCGTCGGTGAGGATGTAGAGCGCGCCGTCCGGCCCCTCGATCACCGCTCGCAAGCGCTCCCCGAAGTCCCAGCGGTCGAGCTTGGTCGCGCCGTCCCCGTCAAGGTCGACCCGCACCAGTGCCTCGCCCGACAGACCTCCAAGGATCGCATCGCCCTTCCAGCCCTCGAACAGGTCGCCGTCATAGATGGTGAAGCCGCCGGGCGAGAGCGACGGGTTCCAGAACGCCTTGGGCGGCACGAATCCGGGCCGCGTGTCGTGGGCGGGAATGCCGATCCCGCTATATTCGCTGCCTTCGGAGACTTCGGGCCAGCCATAATTCTTGCCCGCCTCGATCAGGTTGAGTTCGTCGCCCCCGCGCGGGCCCATCTCGATCGCCCAGAGCCTGCCATCGGGCGCAAACTCGATGCCGAGCATGTTGCGGTGGCCCATCGACCAGAATTCGGCGGCGCGCCCGCCCATCTCTTCCCAGGGATTGCCGGGCGCGGGTTTGCCGTCGAGCGTGAGGCGGAGCACCTTGCCGAGATTGGTCTCGAAATCCTGCGCGGGTTCGCCCTTCTGGCGATCCCCCGAGGTGAGGAACAGGAACTGTCCGTCGGGCGAGAAGGCGATGCGGTGCGAAAAGTGGCCGCGGCCCTGAGTCTTCACCTGCCGCCACAGCACTTCGAGCCCCGAAAGGCGGCAACGATCGTCGCCTTCGCATAGGATATGACCGCGCCCCAGCACCGCGCCGCGCATCCCGTCCTGGCCGCCCTCGACCCATGTCAGGTAGACGTTGCCGGGATTTTCGACCGCGTAGGTCGGCGAGAAAGCGATGTCGCCAAGCCCGCCCTGCCCGCCATAGTCGATGGTCGGCAGCCCCTCGGTCACGCGCCCCTGACGCCCGTCCTTCACGTCGATCCAGCGTAGCCCACCGACTTTCTCGGTCACGAACAGGACATTCGTGCCCGGTACGAACGCGCCCGCCCAGGGCTCTTCGAATGTCGCCAGTTCCTCGACTTCGAACGGCCGCCCGGGCGACACGCGATCTTCTGCCGCGGTCGACGTGCCGGACGAACAGGCAGTCAGGGCTGCTGCCGCAAGGCCGATCGTCATCCGCATGCACCACTCCTCTCGACTGCCCAACGCGGGCCGTGCAAATTAGGTGGCATCATGGCTTGCTTCGGGACAAGCCTCCACCTATATGCGGCTCACCTCCTCGACATCGTTGGTTCGAAGTTGAGGCTGGTCCCGGGGTCGGGGCCGGCTCCTGAGGGATATGGATTTTGGACACGAGGTTCTGGATAACTTGGTCGATACCGCTGCCATTTCCGCGCTGATCGAACCCATCGTCGAGAAGATGGGGTTCAAGCTCGTGCGCGTGAAGATGATCGGCGGCGCCGACGAGCCGACGCTGCAGGTCATGGCCGAGCGCCCCGACACGCGCCAGCTGACGATCGACGATTGCGCCGACATCAGCCGCGCGCTGGACGAACCGCTCGAGCAAGCCGACCCGATCGAATACGCCTACCGGCTCGAAGTCTCCTCGCCCGGCATCGACCGTCCGCTCACGCGTCTCGCCGATTTCGCCGACTGGTCGGGCCACCTCGCCCGCATCACGCTGGAGGCGAAGCATGAGGGCCAGAAGAAGTTCAAGGGCGAGATCGACGGCGTCGAGGAAGCGACGCGCACCGTCCTTCTGACCGACGACCACGAAAAGGAACACCGCATCCCGTTCGACATGATCGAGGATGCCAAGCTGCTGTTCACGCAGAAGCTGCTCCAGGAAACCCAGCCGCTCTCCGCCGAGGGCGCCGACGAGATCAACGAAGAAGGGTAAGGACAATGGCCACCACGCCATCCGCGGTAACCGCCAACAAGGCCGAACTGCTCGCCATCGCCGACGCGGTCGCGCGCGAGAAGCTGATCGACAAGACCATCGTCATCGAGGCGATGGAAGACGCGATCCAGCGCGCCGCCCGCGCGCGCTACGGCGCGGAGAACGACATTCGTGCGAAACTCGATCCGCAGACCGGCGACCTTCGCCTGTGGCGCGTCCTCGAAGTGGTCGAGGAAGTCGACGACCACTTCAAGCAGGTCGACGTAAAGGGTGCACAGAAGCTCGAGAAGGGCGCGGCCGTGGGCGACTTCATCGTCGATCCCCTGCCCCCGATCGAATTCGGGCGCATCGCCGCGCAGGCCGCCAAGCAGGTCATCTTCCAGAAGGTTCGCGACGCCGAGCGCGAGCGCCAGTACGAGGAATTCAAGGATCGCGCCGGCGAAGTCATCACCGGCGTCGTCAAGCGCGTCGAATTCGGCCACGTCGTGGTCGACCTCGGCCGCGCCGAGGGCGTCATCCGCCGCGACGCACAGATCCCGCGCGAGATGGTCCGTGTCGGCGACCGCATCCGCTCGCTGATCCTGCGCGTGTCGCGCGAAACCCGCGGCCCGCAGATCTTCCTGTCGCGCGCGCACCCCGATTTCATGCGCAAATTGTTCGCGCAGGAAGTGCCGGAAATCTACGACGGCATCATCGAGATCAAGGCGGCCGCCCGCGATCCGGGCTCGCGCGCCAAGATCGGCGTCATCAGCTACGACAGCTCGATCGACCCGGTCGGCGCCTGCGTCGGCATGAAGGGCAGCCGCGTCCAGGCGGTCGTCCAGGAGCTGCAGGGCGAGAAGATCGACATCATCCCGTGGAGCGAGGACCTTGCGACCTTCGTCGTCAACGCGCTCCAGCCCGCGACCGTCAGCCGCGTCGTCATCGACGAGGAAGAGGGCCGCATCGAGGTGGTGGTGCCCGACGACCAGCTGAGCCTCGCGATCGGTCGCCGCGGCCAGAACGTGCGCCTCGCCAGCCAGCTGACCGACAGCCAGATCGACATCCTCACCGAGGCGGATGCCTCCGAGAAGCGCCAGAAGGAATTCGTCGAGCGCTCCGAGATGTTCCAGAACGAGCTCGACGTCGACGAGACGCTCGCGCAGCTGCTCGTCGCCGAGGGCTTCACCGCGCTCGAGGAAGTCGCCTACGTTCCCGAGGACGAGCTCTCGACCATCGAGGGTCTCGACGAGGAAATTGCCGAGGAACTCCAGAACCGCGCCAAGGAAGCGCTCGAGCGCCAGGAAGAGGCCTCGCGCGAGAAGCGCCGCGAACTGGGCGTCGAAGATGCCGTGGCCGAGCTGCCGCACATCACCGAAGCGATGGCCGTGACGCTGGGCGAAGCCGGTCTCAAGACGCTCGACGACGTCGCCGACCTCGCCACCGACGAACTCATCCAGAAGAAGCGCGAAACCCCGCGCCGCCGCGTCGAGAACAAGCGCAGCGACGACAAGGGCGGCGTGCTGGGCGAGTACGGCCTCACCGAGGAGCAGGGCAACGAGATCATCATGGCTGCCCGCGCCCACTGGTTCGAGGACGAGGACGATGCGGCCTCCGCTGCTGCTGCAACCGAGGAGGACGCGGCTGCGGATGGGGACCAATGATCGCCTAGCGGACACCGATCCGACACGGACGTGCATCCTGTCCCGCGAGGCCGCGCCCAAGGCGTGCCTCGTGCGGCTGGTGCTCGGCCCTGACGGGCAGGTTCACCCCGACGTGCGCGCCAAGGCGCCGGGCCGGGGCGCCTATCTGGGCGTCGCGAAGGCGGTGCTCGAGGAAGCGATCGCCAAGGGCAAGCTGAAGGGTGCGCTCGCGCGGGCCTTCAAGCAGCCCGTGGGCGTTCCAGACGATCTGGCCGATCGGATCGAGCAAGCGCTCGCCAAAAATGCGCTCGACCGCATGGGGCTCGAAGCGCGCGGGGGAACGTTGGTCAACGGGGCCGAGAAGGTCGAGACCGCCTGTCGTTCGGGAAAGGCGCGGCTCCTGCTCCATGCATCCGATGCCTCCGAAGGCGGCCGCAGGAAGCTCGACGCGGCGTGGCGCGTGGGCGGCGGCGAGGCGTTCGGGCGCGACCGGGGCCTTGTTCTTCCCGTGGACCGCACCATCTTGTCGATGGCGCTGGGACGCGAAAATGTGGTACATGCGGCGTTGACCGATGCCGCTGCTGCCGGGCGGGTGCTCGACGCCCTTTCCCGGTGGCAAGCTTTTCTTGAACCCGATGCTGGGCTAGACGGCGGCAACCCCGCTGCCGCCGAGGCGTCGGCGCACGATGGTAGAGACGAAGGATAGTATGAGCGACGATAAGAAGAAGCTGGGAACGCGTGCGCCGCTGGGCATCAAGCGGACGGTCGAGACCGGCCAGGTGAAGCAGAGCTTCAGCCACGGGCGCTCGAATACCGTCGTGGTGGAGGTCAAGAAGCGCCGCATCCTGAAGCCGGGCGACGCGGCCGCGCAGCCCGAGGCGAAGGAAGAGGCCAAGGCGCCCGAGACGAAGGCTGCGCCCGAGAAGAAGGCTGCGCCCGCTCCTGCGCCCAAGAAGGCCCCTGCCCGCAAGAAGAGCGAAGCCGAAGAGATCGCCGATCGCAAGGCGATGCAGGAACAGCTGCTGCGCGAGGCCGAGGAGGCGCGTATGGCCGCGCTCGAGGATGCGCGTCGCCGCGAGGAAGAGGCCAAGAGCAAGCAGACCAAGGAAGAGGCCAAGCGCGCCGAGGCCAATCGCAAGGCCGAAGAAGAAGCCGCGAAGCAGGCCGAAGTGGACGCGCGCAAGGCCGAGGAAGAAGCGCGCCAGCAGGCGGTCGAGGCCGCCGCGTCCGCGCCCCGCCAGGACGACCGCCCGCACAAGAAGCCGCCGGTCGCGGTCGCTGCCAAGAAGCCCGAGCCCAAGAAGGCCGACAAGGGCCGCGTCCCGCACGACCGCCGTTCGGGCAAGCTCACCGTCAGCCGTGCGCTGCGCGGCGACGAGGGCGGGCGCGCCCGCAGCCTCGCCGCCCTCAAGCGCGCGCGAGAGAAGGAAAAGCGTGCCCAGCAGCATTCGGGCCCGCGCGAGAAGACCGTGCGTGACGTGGTCGTTCCCGACACGATCACCGTCGCCGAACTCGCCAAGCGCATGGGCGAGAAGGCTGCCGACCTCGTCAAGAGCTTGTTCAACATGGGCATGATGGTCACGGTCAACCAGACGATCGACCAGGACACCGCCGAGCTGCTCGTCACCGAATTCGGCCACAAGATCCAGCGCGTCAGCGAAGCCGACATCGACATCGACACCTCCGAGGACGTCGATGCCGCCGAGACGCTCAAGGCACGTCCCGCTGTCGTCACCATCATGGGCCACGTCGACCACGGGAAGACCTCCCTTCTCGACGCCATCCGCGGTGCGGATGTCGCGTCGGGGGAGGCTGGGGGGATTACCCAGCATATCGGTGCATACCAGGTCACGCCCAAGGGCGGCGCGCCGATCACCTTCCTGGACACGCCGGGTCACGAAGCCTTCACCGAGATGCGCGCGCGCGGTGCCAACGTCACCGACATCGTCATCCTGGTGGTCGCCGCCGACGACGGGCTGAAGCCGCAGACCATCGAGGCGATCAACCACACCAAGGCCGCGGGCGTCCCGATGATCGTCGCGATCAACAAGGTCGACAAGGACGGCGCCAACCCGCAGAAGGTCCGCGAGGAACTCCTCCAGCACGAGATCATCGTCGAGGCGATGAGCGGCGAGGTGCAGGACGTCGAGGTGTCGGCCAAGAAGAAGACCGGCATCGACAAGCTGCTTGAAGCGATCAACCTCCAGGCCGAACTGCTCGAACTCAAGGCCAACCCCGACCGCGCCGCCGATGCGACCGTGGTCGAGGCCAAGCTCGACAAGGGCCGCGGCCCGGTCGCGACCGTGCTCGTCCAGCGCGGCACGCTGAGGGTCGGCGACACGTTCGTCGCGGGCCCCGCGGCCGGCAAGGTGCGCGCCCTGATCGACGATCACGGCAAGCGCGTGGACGAAGCCGGCCCGGCCTTCCCGGTCGAGGTGCTCGGCCTGTCAGCGCTGCCGGCGGCGGGCGACCCGCTGACCGTGGTCGAGAACGATGCGCGCGCCCGCGAAGTCGCCGACTATCGCCAGCGCAAGCTCGACGAGAAGCGCACCACGCAGGCCCCGATGAGCCTCGAGAACATGTTCGCGCAGAAGGGTTCGCAGGTCATCCAGTTCCCGCTGATCGTGAAGGCCGACGTGCAGGGCACCGCCGAAGCGATCAACGCGGCGCTGCACAAAATCTCGACCGACGAGATCCAGGTCCGCATCCTCCATTCGGGGGTCGGTGCGATCACCGAGAGCGACGTGACGCTGGCCGCCTCGACCGGCGCGCCGATCATCGGCTTCAACGTGCGTCCCAACGCCAAGGCCCGCGAAGTCGCCAAGCGCGACGAGGTCGAATTCCGCTACTACGACGTCATCTACCACCTCACCGACTGGGTGAAGGACGCGATGGCGGGCGAACTGGGTCCGGAAATCGTCGAGCACGTCAAGGGCCGCGCCGAGGTCAAGCAGGTCTTCCCGGCCGGCAAGAAGGACAAGGCGGCGGGCCTCCTGGTCGTCGACGGCGTCATCCAGAAGGGCTTCCACGCCCGCCTCACCCGCGACGACGTCATCGTCTCGAAGACCGTCATCGCCTCGCTCCGCCGCTTCAAGGACGACGTCAAGGAGGTCGAAGCGGGCACCGAGTGCGGCGTCGTGCTGGAGGATACCAACGACATCCAGCCCGGCGACATGCTCGAAGTGTTCGAGGTCGAGGAACGGGCACGGACGCTCTAATTGGCACGCCACAAGTCCAGCGAAGGCCCCTCGGTTCGCGTGTTGCGCGTGGGCGAGCAGGTGCGCCATGCCCTCTCGGAAATCCTCATGCGCGGCGACGTGCATGACGAGACGCTCGCCAGCCATACGGTGTCGGTGACCGAGGTGCGCATGTCGCCCGACCTGCGTCACGCCACCGTGTTCGTGAAGCCGCTGCTCGGCGGTGACGAGGCCGAGGTCGTCAAGGCGCTCAAGAAGAACGTGCGCTACCTGCGCGGCGAAGTGTCGCGCCGGGTGAACACCAAATATGCCTGCGACCTCAAGTTTATCGTCGACGACAGTTTCGACGAGGGCAGCCATATCGATTCGATCCTGCGCACCGCCCACGTCGCGCGCGACCTCGCCGCGGACGACGAGGAGGAATGACCGCGCTGGGCGCTCGAATCGTCGGTGAGGGCTGCAGCGCCCGGCCGATGACCGAAGCCCACCGCGAGCCGCTCCGCGCCGCCTGCGCCGAGGACCCGGACGTCTGGGAAATCTATTTCCGCGACTTCGGACCGGAAGGCTTCGACCGCTCGTTCGACCAGCTGATGGCGGTCGCCTCCCATCCCTTCGTCCTTTACGAGGGCGAGGAACTGGCGGGCATGTCGTCTTTCCTCGGCGTCGAGCAGGAGCGCGGCGTGCTCGAGATCGGCGTCACCTATTACCGCCCCAAATTCCGCGGCACCGGCTTCAACGAACGGGTCAAGGCGATGATGCTCGGCCGCGCCTTCGCGGCAGGCTTTCGCCGGGTCGAGTTCAAGGTCGACGCGCGCAATGCGCGCAGCCAGGCCGCGATGGCCAAGTTCGCGGTGCGCGAGGGCGTGATGCGCGCCGACCGCATCACCTGGACGGGCCATGTGCGCGACACGGTGCTGTTCTCGGTCCTCGCCGACGAATGGGACGGAAAGCCCGGGAACCCCCTATAGAATTCCCTGATCGCCGCTTTGTGCGTAGGATGCGCGTTTTCGAGGGAGCAGGCTGAGCCTCCATGGCCGATATCTTCGTCTCCTATGCACGTGCCGACCGCGAGCGGGTCGAGCCGATCGTGCGCAGGCTGGAGGACGAGGGGTTCAGCGTGTGGTGGGACACCCACATCTCTGCCGGAGAGCAGTTCGACGAGCTCATCGACCGACAGTTGCAGCAGGCAAGCAGCGTGATCGTCGTCTGGACCGAACGATCGGTCAAATCGCGCTGGGTTCGCGGGGAAGCCCGCGACGCTGCCGACCGCGGCATCCTCGTTCCGATCCGCTTCGACGAGGCGACCTTGCCGATCGACTTTCGTGCCCTCCACACGATCGATTTCAACGACACCAGCCACGATGGCGCGGACGGCACCTTCCGCGCGCTGTCCCAGGCCGTGCGTCATTTCGTGAGTCCGGATCAACCCGCAACGCCGGAAATTCCGGCGACCAACGATCGCGCCTCGATCTGCGTGCTTCCCTTCGAGAATATCAGCGGGGATCCCGAGCAGGCCTATTTCAGCGACGGGATCACCGAAGACATCATCACCGACCTCAGTCACATCGCGTCGCTGGACGTGACCTCGCGCAACAGTTCGTTCAACTACAAGGGCCAGTCGGTCAACATCCCCAAGGTCGCCAAGGAACTGGCCGTCCGCTACGTCCTGGAAGGAAGCGTCCGAAAGGTCGGCGATCGCGTCCGGATCACCGCGCAGCTGATCGATGCAAACGCCGACACCCACCTCTGGGCGGAACGCTACGACCGCGATCTCCACGACATCTTCGCGGTTCAGGACGATATTTCGCGCTCGATCGTGTCGGCGCTGAAGGTGCGCCTGGCCACCGAAGAAAGCGATGCCATCGCGCGGCGCGGCACCACCAGCCCCGAGGCCTACCGCTATTACCTGATGGCCCGGAAATACTGGATGGTCGGATGGACGCGCCACATGCCGGTGATTGTCCGTCTGTGCGAAAAAGCGCTCGAGCTCGACGCGAAATACGCCCGCGCATGGGCGCTGCTCGCGATCTGCCTCGCGGACATCCGCTTCACCGCCAACACGTCGAGCGAACGCGTGCTGGACGCGGCACAGAAGGCGCTGGCGCTCGACCCGGACCTGGCGGACGCGCACGCGGCGATGGCGAGGCACCTCGTCGCACGCGGCGAGTATGAAAAGGCGTGGGAGAGTCACCAGCGCGCGCTCGCGATCGATCCGCTTTCCTACGAGGTCAACGTCGGCGCCGCCCGCTGGGCGATCTACATGCACCGCGTCGAGGAGGGTATCGAGTATCTGAAAACCGCCGCTTCGGCCGACCTAGACGATTTCTGGGCGCCCGGCATGATGTTGCAGGTCTATCGCGAACTCGGCGACAAGCAGGGCGAGCGGGAAGCCGCCCGCGAATGTCTGAGCCGCGTCGAGAAGGCGCTCGAATACGGGCAGGACAACAGCAATGCGCTGGGCTTCGGCATCGGGGCGCTGTTCGTGCTGGGCGAGCGCGAGCGCGCCCTCGACTGGACGGAACTCGTGCTCATCCTCGATCCGGACAACCAGAACGCGCTCTACAATACTGCGTGCAGTCTGGCGATCGCCGGAGAAACCGAGACGGCGCTACGAATCCTCGATCCGGTCCTCGCCATGGCGGGCGCCGAAGGGCTGAGCTGGATCCGCGAGGACAGCGACCTCGAAAGCCTGCGCGAGGACCCGCGTTTCCTCGCCCTTCTCGACAGGGAAACGCGTCGCCTCGCAACCTGACGCCCGGGGAAAACTCTAGTGGGCGGCGGCAGCGGCCGGTGCGGTCGGATCGGCCGTCAGGCTGGCGGGGTCGAGGAATACCTCCGCGCCCGGCCCCAGCGGCAGATCGAGTACCACCCAGCCGATCGTCATCGCCACGCCCATGATGAGGAGCCCGATCGAGAAAGGCAGCATGGTCGCCGCCAGGCTGCCCAGCCCGAAATTCCTGTCCCAGCGCTGGGCGAAGATCAGGATCAGCGGGAAAAAGGTCATCAGCGGGGTGATGATGTTGGTCGCGCTGTCGCCGACGCGGTAGGCCGCAGTCGCCATTTCGGGCGTGATGCCGAGCAGCATCAGCATCGGCACCAGCACCGGCCCCAAGAGCGCCCACTTGGCGCTGGCCGAGCCGACGAACAGGTTGATGAAGGCCGAGACGAGGATGATCGCGGCGAGCAGTGCCCAGGCCGGCAGCCCCGACGAGCCGAGGAAATCCGCGCCGCCGACCGCGAGGATCAGTCCGAGATTGGACCAGGCGAACATCGCCACGAAGTGCGAGATGGCGAAGGCGAGGACGAGGTAATAGGCCATGTCCTCCATCGAACCCGCCATCATCTTCACGAGGTCGCGGTGGTTAGAAATCTTGCCCACCCCGCGTCCGTAGGCCCAGCCCGCGGCGAGGAAGAGGAGGAAGAAGAAGGCCACGAGGCTCTGGTAGAAGGGGATGAGACGGCCTTCGGCAGGCGCCGCCTGGTCGACCAGCGGGGTGCCGGGCGCGAACACGAACAGCGCCCACAGGAGACACACGCCCAGCACCGCGTAGCCGGCGCCGCGCAGGCCCTTCTTCTCGCCGTCGGTCAGCGGCCGGTCTTCCTGCGGCGCGGCCAGCTTCTCGTCGGCATGGGCGGGGTCCCACGTGCCCAGCCGCGGCTCGATGATGCGGTCGTTGACGTACCAGATGACGGGCAGGAAGGTGAACGTCATCGCCGCGATGAAGTACCAGTTGCCCGCGATGTTGGCGGTATAGTCGCCGAACACGGTCTCGACCGACGCCTCGGTGATGCCGAACAGGAGCGCGTCCAATTGTCCCGGGATGAGGTTGGCGGAAAAGCCTCCGGAGACGCCCGCGAACCCTGCCGCGATGCCCGCGATCGGGTGGCGTCCGGCGGCGTGGAAGATGATGCCCGAGAGCGGGATCAGCACGACATAGCCGGCGTCTGCGGCGTGGTTGCCCATCATGCCGACGAATACGACCAGCGGGGTGAGCAGCGCCTTGGGCGCGTTGCGTAGCCCCGCGCGCATCGCGGTACCGAACAGGCCCGCGCGCTCCGCGACGCCTGCGCCGAGCATCACGACCAGCACGTATCCCAGCGGATGGAAGTGGGTGTAGGTGGTCGGCATTTCGACCCACAGGCGGCGGATGTTGGCGGGCGAAAGCAGGCTTTCCGCCGCGATCACGCGCGCCGCGCCCGTGTCGGGGTCGATCTCGGCCGGGTGGGTGGCGGCGAGGCCCGCAAGGTCTGCGACGACGCTGATCACGACGAGGCCGAGGATCAGATAGAAGAAGAGGAAGACGGGGTCGGGCAGCTTGTTGCCGGTGCGCTCGATCCAGCCGAGCAGGCCCCGGCTCGTCTCCATCGTCGCCTGTGCCATCGCGTCCCTCCCCTTTTGTCGATTGCCGTGGCGCGGCTTGCCGCTAAGCTGCCGTCCATGGCGAAACTCTATTTCTACTATGCGGCGATGAATGCCGGGAAGTCCACCACGCTGCTCCAGGCCGACTTCAACTATCGCGAGCGGGGCATGGAAACGATGCTGTGGACCGCCGCGCTCGACGACCGCATGGGCGCGGGCACGATCGGGAGCCGCATCGGACTGACCGCCGACGCGCACCGGTTCGAGAAGGACACCGACCTCTTCGCGCGGATCGGGATGGAGCATGAGGCGCGCCCGCTCGACTGCGTGCTGGTCGACGAGGCGCAGTTCCTGACCGAGAGGCAGGTCGAGGCGCTGGCCGACGTCGCGGACCGGCTCGGCATCCCGGTGCTCTGCTACGGGCTGAGGACCGATTTCCAGGCGCAGCTCTTCCCGGGCTCGGCGGCGCTGCTCGCGCTGGCGGATGCGCTGGTCGAACTGAAGGCGGTGTGCGAGTGCGGGCGCAAGGCGACCATGAACCTGCGCGTCGACGGCGAGGGCCGCGCGGTCGCGGCGGGCGCACAGACCGAGATCGGGGGCAACGACCGCTACGTCGCCCTGTGCCGGCGCCACTTCTTCGACCGGCTGCGCGAGGCGGAAGAGCGCGCGGTGGAGGCCGCCTGAACGTTCAGCCGCGCTTCATTGCGGCTGTGGCATAAGTTTCGCCAACGCTATGACCTGAAAGGGAAATTGCCATGCTGTCCCTGCTTCTCGCGTCGGCCGTGCTGGCCGCCAACCCGGGCCACGAGGCCGCGATCGGCGACAAAGAAGTCGCGATCGACTTCGCGCCGGGCGCGATCCGCGAATATTACAAGGCCAAGGGCGACCGCCTGTTCGTGCGCTCGCGGACCAACCAGTGGTACCGCATCCAGCTCAACGAAGGCTGCCTCGCTAGGTTCTACGGCGACATCCACTTCATGGAAGTGGATTCGGGCATCGACAAGAGGCTCGAGGCCAATGACAGCGTGAGGATCGAGAACCGGCGCGTGTGCCTCGTCGATTCCGTGCGCACCAGCGTCGCCCCGCCGCAGGTCGACAGCAACAGCCCGCTTACGACCGACTGAGCCCTTGTGCCGCGTGTCCCTGCTGCCTAGGCGGGCGGGATGCATGGCTGGATCATCATCGACAAGCCCGTCGGCATCGGCTCGACGCCCTGCGTCGGGCGGGTCAAGCGCGTACTCCGACGGCTGGGGGTGAAGAAGCCCAAGGTCGGCCACGGCGGGACGCTCGACCCGCTCGCCTCGGGCGTGCTGCCGATCGCGATTGGCGAGGCGACCAAGCTCGCCGGCCGGATGCTCGATGCGACCAAGGCGTACGAGTTCACGGTTCGCTTCGGCGAAGAGACCTCGACGCTCGATGCCGAGGGCGAAGTGGTCGCGACCAGCGACGTAATTCCTTCGCTCCAGGAGATTGAGGACGTACTGCCCGGCTTCACCGGCACGATCGAGCAGGTACCGCCCGCTTTCTCCGCGCTGAAAGTCGACGGCAAGCGCGCCTACGACCTCGCGAGGAAGGGCGAGGAGGTGGCGCTCGCGAGCCGCACGGTGGTGATCCACGAGCTGCGGATCGTCGATTTCCAAGAGGGGGCGGCAACCCTGTCCGCGAGCGTGTCGAAGGGGACGTACATCCGGTCGTTGGCACGGGATATCGCACGCGCCCTTGGAAGCGTAGGGCACGTCACCATGTTGCGACGGACGCGCGCCGGGCCGTTCGGGCTCGACAAGGCGATTATGCTGGACTTTCTCGACGAAATCGCTAGTGCGCGCGATCTGACGGACAAGCTGATCCCGCTCACCGCGGGGCTGGACGACATCCCGGCCTTGCCCGTCTCGCCCGAAGAAGCCCGCCTGATCCGCCACGGACAGCGACTTTCAGGGCACCCCGCACCGCCGGGCCAGTATTTCGCGATGGACCAAGAGGTCCCGGTCGCGCTGGTCGAGGTGGAGGAGAATGGCGAGGTCGCCGTGGTCCGCGGGTTCAACTTGAACGAATAAGGAGTATGCCGATGTCGATCACTGCCGAGCGTAAGGCCGAGCTGATCAAGGAACATGGTCGCGGCGAAGGCGACACGGGTTCGCCCGAGGTCCAGGTCGCGATCCTCACCGACCGCATCCTGACGCTGACCGAACACTTCAAGGGTCACGCGAAGGACAACCACTCGCGCCGCGGCCTGCTGATGATGGTCAACAAGCGTCGCAGCCTGCTCGACTACCTGAAGCGCAAGGATCATGCGCGCTACGCCGACCTCATCAAAAAGCTGGGTCTGCGCAAGTAAACCGAATTTCACGGAGGGCGCCCACGCGGCGCCCTTCGCTTATCCGGGCCCCCGCAATCCGGCGGACGGCCAAGATGGGGCACCAAAGAAAACGCCCCGAACCGCGACGGACCGGTCAGTCCGTCAATTGAAAGAGGCCCCGCGGGCATCCGGCCCCGGGTGACAAACATATGTTCGATGTGAAAACTGTTGAAATCGATCTTGGCGGCCAGACCCTCAAGCTCGAAACGGGCCGTATCGCCCGCCAGGCCGACGGCGCGGTGCTCGCGACCCTCGGCGAAACCGTGGTGCTGTGCGCCGTGACCGCCGCCAAGAGCGTGCGCGAAGGGCAGGACTTCTTCCCGCTCACCGTCCACTACCAGGAAAAATTCTCGGCCGCCGGGCGCATCCCGGGCGGCTTCTTCAAGCGCGAAGGCCGCGCGACGGAGAAGGAAACGCTGACCAGCCGTCTGATCGACCGCCCGGTCCGCCCGCTCTTCCCCGAAGGCTTCTACAACGAGATCAACGTCATCGCCCAGGTGCTGAGCTATGACGGCGAGAACGAGCCCGACATCCTGGCGATGATCGCCGCGTCGGCCGCGCTCACCATTTCGGGCGTGCCCTTCATGGGCCCGATCGGCGCCGCGCGCGTCGGCTTCGTCGACGGCGAATACGTCCTCAACCCCAAGCTCGACGGCATCTTCGAGGAAGGTCGTCTCGACCTCGTCGTCGCCGCCACCCGCAACGCGGTGATGATGGTGGAATCGGAAGCCAAGGAGCTGACCGAGGACGAGATGCTGGGCGCGGTCCAGTTCGCGCACGAGGCCAGCAAGAAGGTCGTCGACGCGATCATCCAGCTCGCCGAGAAGGCGGCCAAGGATCCGTGGGAAATCGACATGTCGGACGACACGTCGGCGATCAAGGACAAGCTCAAGGGCATCATCGGCAAGGATATCGCCGCCGCCTACAAGCTGACCGACAAGTCGGAGCGTTCCAACGCCCTCAACGCCGCGCGCGAGAAGGCCAAGGAAGCGTTCGCGTCGGAAGAGCCGCAGACCCAGATGGTCGCCAACAAGGCGGTCAAGAAGCTGGAAGCCGAAATCGTTCGCGGTGCCATCCTCAAGGACGGCCAGCGCATCGACGGCCGCAAGACCACCCAGGTTCGCCCGATCGAGGCGATGGTCGGCCTCCTGCCCCGTACCCACGGTTCGGCGCTGTTCACCCGTGGCGAGACGCAGGCGATCTGCACCACCACGCTTGGCACCAAGGACGCCGAGCAGATGATCGACGGTCTCGAGGGCCTCAGCTACTCGCCGTTCATGCTGCACTACAACTTCCCGCCCTATTCGGTCGGCGAAGTGGGCCGCTTCGGCTTCACCAGCCGCCGCGAGACCGGTCACGGCAAGCTCGCCTGGCGCGCGCTGCACCCGGTGCTGCCGTCCGCGGAGGACTTCCCCTACACGATCCGCATCCTGTCGGACATCACCGAGAGCAACGGCTCGTCCTCGATGGCGACCGTGTGCGGCGGCTGTCTGTCGATGATGGACGCCGGCGTTCCGATCGAGCGCCCCGTCTCGGGCATCGCGATGGGCCTGATCCTCGAGGGTGACGACTACACCGTCCTGTCGGACATCCTGGGCGACGAGGACCACCTCGGCGACATGGACTTCAAGGTGGCCGGCACCAGCGAAGGCATCACCTCGCTGCAGATGGACATCAAGGTCGCGGGGATCACCCCCGAGATCATGAAGACCGCGCTCGAGCAGGCCAAGGAAGGCCGTGCGCACATTCTGGGCGAAATGACCAAGGCGCTGGGCGAAGCCCGCACCGAGCTGTCGGCCCACGCGCCGCGCATCGAGACGATGCAGATCGCCAAGGACAAGATCCGCGAAGTGATCGGCACCGGCGGCAAGGTCATCCGCGAGATCGTCGCGGAGACCGGCGCCAAGGTCGACATCGACGACGAGGGCGTGATCAAGATCTCCTCGTCGGACGTCTCGCAGATCGAGGCCGCCAAGAAGTGGATCGAAGGCATCGTGGTCGAGCCCGAAGTCGGCACGATCTACACCGGCAAGGTCGCCAACATCGTCGATTTCGGCGCGTTCGTGACCTTCATGCCGGGCAAGGACGGTCTGGTCCACGTCTCGGAGATCAAGAACGAGCGCGTCGAGAACGTCCGTGACGTCCTCGAGGAAGGCCAGGAAGTGAAGGTCAAGCTCCTCGAGATCGACCAGCGCGGCAAGGTCCGCCTGTCGATGCGCCTGGTCGACCAGGAAACCGGCGAGGAACTTGAAGACACCCGCCCGCCGCGCGAAAAGGGTCCGCGCCGCGAGCGTGGCGATCGCGGTGACCGCGGCGATCGTGGTGACCGTGGCGGCCGTGGCGGCCGCGGTGGCCGTGACGGCGGTCGTGACGGCGGCCGTGGCCGTGGTCCGCGCCGCGAGAAGAGCGAGGACAATGGCGGCGATCGGGGCGAACCCGAGTTCGCGCCGGCCTTCCTCACCGGCGATCGCGACGACGACTAAGCGTCGTCTTCGCGCAAGCGAGAACAGAGCCCCCGGCCGGAAACGGTCGGGGGCTTTTTCATGGGCGGTTGCATTCTGGCTCGCAGCCCTTAAATGGGGCCCGACCGGCCGCCCGCGTGGCGGCCTAATTCATTGAACGGAAGAGCTTTTCGCCTCCGCGCGCGGCATTGCCCGCCGGATGCGTCCCCTTGCCATGACCAGTCTGACCGCCATCCGCCGCGAATGGTTCGCCACGCCGCGCGCCGACATCCTTGCCGGCCTCGTCGTCGCGCTCGCCCTCATTCCCGAAGCGATCGGTTTTTCGATCATCGCGGGCGTCGACCCGCGCGTCGGGCTCTACGCCAGCTTCTCGATCGCGGTGATCATCGCGCTGGTCGGCGGGCGCCCGGGCATGATCTCGGCGGCGACCGCGGCGGTCGCGGTGCTGGTCGTCCCGCTGGTGCGCGACTACGGGGTCGACTACCTGTTCGCCGCGACCGTGCTGATGGGGGTGATCCAGCTGGTCGCGGGTTTCCTGCGCTTCGACCGGCTGATGCAGTTCGTCTCGCGCTCGGTCATCACCGGCTTCGTCAACGCGCTCGCCATCCTCATCTTCATGGCGCAGCTGCCCCAGCTGATCGGCGTCACCTGGCAGACCTATGCGATGGTCGCGGCCGGGCTGGCCGTCATCTACCTGTTCCCGCGCGTCACGCGCGCGATCCCCTCGCCGCTGGTCGCGATCGTCCTCCTGACGATCGTCGCCATCGCGATGGGCATTCCGGTCAACCGGATCGGCGACATGGGCGCACTCCCCGACGCGCTGCCCACCTTCGCGTTGCCGCAGGTGCCGTTCAGCCTGGAAACGCTGTCGATCATCCTGCCTTATTCGCTCACCATGGCGGCGGTCGGCATGCTGGAATCGCTGCTCACCGCGCAGATCGTCGACGATCTCACCGACACCGGCTCGAACAAGGCACGTGAAGTGCGCGGCCAGGGCATCGCCAATTTCGTCACCGGCTTCCTCGGCGGCATGGGCGGCTGCGCGATGATCGGCCAGTCGGTCATCAACGTGAAGTCGGGCGGCCACGGGCGCCTGTCGGCCTTCGTCGCGGGCAGCGTGCTCCTGTTCCTGATCGTCGTGCTTGGCCCGTGGGTCGCGCAGATCCCGATGCCGGCGCTGGTCGCGGTGATGATCATGGTCTCGATCGGGACATTCTCGTGGTCCTCGATCCGCGACCTCAGGCGCCATCCGTGGCACAGCTCGGTGGTGATGCTGGCGACCGTCGTGACCGTCGTCGCGACGCACGATCTCGCCAAGGGCGTGCTCGCGGGCGTGCTTCTTTCGGGCGTCTTCTTCGCCAACAAGGTCGGGCGCCAGTTCGCGATGGGCAGCGCGCTGTCGGGCGACGGGCATTCGCGCACCTACCACGTTACCGGCGAAGTGTTCTTCGCCTCGGTCGACCGCTTCGTCGCGGGCTTCGACTTCAAGGAAGTGCTCGAGCACGTGACGATCGACGTGTCGACCGCGCACTTCTGGGACATTTCCGCGGTCGCCGCGCTCGACAAGGTGGTGATGAAGTTCCGCCGCGAAGGCGCCGAAGTCTTCGTCGTCGGTCTCAACCGCGCCAGCGCCTCGATGGTCGACCGGTTCGGCACCCCAGATACCAAGAACAAGGCGCTCGCCTCGCTGTAAGGACAAGCATCCCATGAAGCTCCTCGCCTGCCTCGATTTCAGCCAGTACGCGACCAGCGTCGCCGACCATGCCGCGTGGGTCGCCTCGCGCCTCGACGCGTCGGTCGAACTGCTCCACGTCCTCCAGCGCGCCGACGCGCTCGAGGCGCGCCGCGACCTGTCGGGCGCGATCGGCCTCGGCGCGCGCTCCAACCTGATGGAAGAGCTGGTCAGCATCGAGGAAAGCCAGTCGCGCATCGAGCGCGACCAGGGCGCCGCGCTGCTCGAAGGCGCGGCGGCCAGGCTGCGCGACGCGGGGGTCATCGACCTCGCCACGCTCCAGCGCCATGGCGACATCGTCGAGACCGTCATCGAGCGCGAGGAAGGCGCCGACCTCGTCGTCATTGGCAAGCGCGGCGAACATGCCGACTTTGCGCGCGGGCACCTGGGCTCCAAGATCGAGCGGGTGGTGCGCCAGAGCGTCAAGCCGGTGCTCGTCGCCAGCCGCGCCTTCAAGCCGATCGAAACCGTGATGGTCGCGTTCGACGGCGGGCCGTCGGCGAAGAAGGCGGTCGAATTCGTCGCCGCCTCTCCCTTGTTCGAGGGAACGCAGGTCCATCTCGTGATGATCGGGTCGAGCAACAAGAAACAGCGCGATGCGCTGCGCTGGGCGCGCGAGACGCTGGGCGAGCGGCTGAAGGCGTCCGACCTCCTGTCGGGCGATGTCGAAGCCAAGCTCAAACAGGAAGCGGCGGGTCGCGGCGCCGACCTCGTGGTGATGGGCGCCTACGGGCACAGCCCGCTTCGCAGCCTCATCGTCGGGTCGACCACGACCGCGATGCTGCGTGCGCTGCCGCTTCCCGTCCTGCTGTTCCGCTAGGCCCGGGCACAAAAAAAGCCGCCCCGAAAGGCGGCTTTTCCCGGTGCGGATGGTGGAGCTAGGGGGATTCGAACCCCCGACCTCTGCAGTGCGATTGCAGCGCTCTCCCAACTGAGCTACAGCCCCGCACCCGTCCGGTGAAGCGGCTCTCTAGCGCCACTTTGCGCCTCATGCAACGCCTGATCGGCAGTTTGCCTCGACCCAGCGTTTCCACGCCCCCTCGCCGGAACGCAATCACAAGCAAAACCGTTGTTTTTCCGACTGTTACGCGCATTCGGCGCGTGGCTTTTTGTAACCAGTAAAGGGAGAAACGACCATGGCATATGATCGCTATGACACCAGGACGAGGCGCGAGAATCGTAACGAGGAACGCCGCCCCCGCAGCCTTGGTCGCAGTTATGGTCGCGAAGGATATCGCGACCTTGATTACGACCGCTCAGACCGCGACTTCTTCGAACGCGCTTCGGACGAGGTCCGCAGCTGGTTCGGGGACGACCGCGCCGGACGCCGCCGCGAGCTGGACGAGCGCTATGACGAGCGAGGCCAATGGGGCCAGCGTCCGCGCTTCGAGAATGAAGGCTATCGCCGCCCCTACACGGGTCGTCGCTACGAACGCACGCCGTTCGAGACGAGCGAATTCGACCGTAGCGACCGCTACGATTTCGATCGCGGCTACACGCAGAACCGCTTCGATCGCGGGCAGACGCAGGCCGAATATACCGGCTTCGATCGCGACTATTCGAACTGGCGCAACCGCCAGATCGACGAGCTCGACCGCGACTATGACGAGTGGCGCACCGAGAATGCCCGTCGCTTCGACGACGAATTCTCGAACTGGCGCAGCGAGCGGATGAGCAAGCGCGAGATGATGCGCACGATCCCCGAGCATGCCGAAGTCGTCGATTGCGACGGCACCCATGTCGGCACGATCGACAAGATCGTCGGCGACCGCATGATCCTCACCAAGAAGGACAGCGACGACGGTCACCACCATTCGCTGAACTGTCGCCATCTCGACCGTGTCGAGGGCAACAAGGTGATGCTCAACCTGACCGCCGACAAGGCGCAAAACGAGTGGCGCGATGAAGATACGCGCCGTGCGCTCGGCGAGCGGATGGACCAGGGCCAGGACGGGCCGCACATGCTCAATCGCAGCTTTGCGGACACCTACTAGTCCCTGACCACCAAGCGCGGCATCGACGCTGCGCGAGAACGGCCCGGCCCGCTTCGGCGGCGCCGGGCCCTTTCATTGCCAACGTCGAAAGCACCGCGCATAAGCGCTGCGCGCTTCGCTAAAAGGGGCAGTGGACAAATGCGAGCATGGGCCCTTCTGACAGCGCTGATGCTGTTCCTCGGACCGGTACCCGCGCAAGCACGGTGGGCGACCAGCTGGGCTGCAGCGCCCGAGATCTGGCGCCCCCGCGTCTCAGACCCCGAACTGGTCCCGCTCGAGGTCGACAATGTCACGCTTGCGCAGGAGCTGCGCCTGTCCGAAGGTGGCGAGCAACTGCGCCTTCGCTTTTCCAACCGCCACGGCCGGACGCCGCTGGTGATCGGCGCGGCGCGGGTCGTCCATCTCGACGGACACGGCCGCCGCGCCCAGGAAGCCGCCGTCGCCTTCGGCGGCGCGCCGGGGCTCGTCATCCCGCCGGGCGCCGAGGGCTTCAGCGATCCGGTCGTGCTCGCCCTGCCCGACCTCGCCCGGCTTCGCGTCGAATTCACGCTTCCGCAGGCGACGGGGCCCTGCACATGCCATTTCATGGGGCTCGACCCGCTGCTCGTGTCGCCGCCGGGCGACCATCTCGGCGCGGATTTCGAGCCGGTGGCGACCAGCGACCTCAGGGCCTTCTTGATGGGGGTCGACACCTATTCGCCCGGCACGCGGGGGACCATTGCGGTGATTGGCGATTCGATCACCGACGGCTCGGGCATCGCGATCGGGAGCCACGCGCGCTGGCCCGACGTGCTCGCCGAGCGCCTGTCCGCTGCCGGGCTCGACTACGGCGTCGCCAACATGGCCATCTCGGGCAATCGGCTGCTTGCCGATGGCTGGGGCAGCGCGGCGCTCGGCCGGCTCGACGAGGACGTGTTCGCGCTCCCGTCGGTGACCCACCTCTTCGTGTTCATCGGGGTCAACGACCTCGGCTTCGCGCGGCCCGACATCATGGCCAGCCCGCGCCTCCAGGAATTCGACAAGGCGCCCGTGTCTGCCGAGCTGCTGACCGCGGGGTTCCGCCAGCTGATCGCGCAGGCCCATGCGCACGACATCAAAGTGGTCGGCGCGCCGATCGGCCCGTTCAAGGGCGCCTTCTACTGGAGCGAAGAGGGCGAACGCATCCGCGAAGAAGTCAACGCGTGGATCCTCGGCTCGGGCGAGTTCGACCATGTCGTGCGTTTCGACGAGGTGCTGCGCGATCCCCAGGATGCCGCGCGCATCAAGCCCGGGTGGGCGACCGACGCGCTGCATCCGCTGCCGCCGGCGCTGCGCGCGATGGGAGAGAGCGTCGACCTGTCGATCTTTGCCGACTGACGGGCCGTCCTGCCCTTTCCTTTGCCGCCGCGCAGGCCTAGGCGGGGGCGAACAGTCGCAAGGAGAAACCGACATGGCCCGTGCCTGGCACCTGATGCAGCGCCCCAAGGGGCTTCCCACCACGAACGACGTCGCGCTCAAGGAGATCGAACTCGCGCCGCTCGAGGACGGGATGGTCCATGTGAAGAACGACTGGCTGTCGGTCGATCCCTACATGCGCGCGCGGATGGACGACACGGAGAGCTATTTCGAGGCGTTCGGGCTCGACAAGCCGATGGACGGCGGCGCGGTCGGGACCGTCGTCGCCTCGAAGGCGGAAGGGTTTGCGCAAGGCGACAAGGTGCTGACCTTCGCGGGCTGGCGCGACGAAGCGGTGCTGCCGGCAGCTGCCGTCAACAAGCTGCCCGAGCTCGGGGTCGACCCCTATCATTTCCTCGCCAATCTGGGCCTCACCGGCGGGACCGCCTGGTTCGGGCTGATGGACGTGGCGAGCGCCAAGGAAGGCGACGTGGTGTTCGTCTCGGCGGCGGCGGGCGCGGTCGGCAGTGCGGTCGTCCAGATCGCCAAGGCCAGCGGGATGAAGGTGATCGGTTCGGCCGGCGGGTCCGACAAGTGCGAATTCGTCAGGAGCCTCGGGGCGGATGCCTGCGTCGATTACAAGGCGGGCAATCTCGTCAAGGCGCTCAAGGGAGCGCTGGGCGAGATCGGTGCCAAGGGGATTGACGTCTATTTCGACAATGTCGGGCGCGAGCATCTCGATGCCGCCTTTGCGATCGCCAACAACGAGGCGCGCTTTGCCGAGTGCGGCATGATCGACGGCTATAATCACGAGGCGCCCTACGGCTTCAAATATATCGCCTACATCATCGGCAAGCGGCTTCAGATGAAGGGCTTCATCTTCACCGATTTCCAGCCGCGCATGGGCGAATTCTACGCCGCAATGGGCCCGATGATCGCGGGCGGCCAGGTGAAGAGCCAGGAGACGGTGATGGACGGGCTCGAGAGCACGTTCGACGCCTTCCTCGGCCTCTTCTCGGGGGCCAACACGGGCAAGATGCTGGTGAAGCTCTAGGGCCCTGCCCTGCCAAAAGGCGGTCTGAAGTGGTATTGGGCCCCGACGGGTCCCCGTCGCGGGGGCTCCAGTAGGGGACGCATCATGATGACCAAACGCACCGCCCTGAGCCTGTCGCTCGCACCCTTAATGGTTGCCGCGCTCGGCGCCTGTGCCGCCGAGACCGCGCCGCCTGCAGCGGCACCGATGGCGGCGAGCGAGCCGATTGACGCGGTCGCGATGGCGCAGGAGGCCGGCGCGCCCCTGTTCGAGGGCATGGGCGACTATCACCGCGACATCACGACCTCGAGCGAGCTAGCACAGCGCTATTTCGACCAGGGCATGGTGCTCGCCTTCGGGTTCAACCATGCCGAGGCGATCCGCTCCTTCCGCGCCGCGCAGAAGCTCGATCCGAGCTGTGCGATGTGCTTCTGGGGCGAGGCGCTCGCCACCGGGCCCAACATCAACGTGACCGCCAAGGGCAAGGCCGTGATGAGCCCCGAGGGGCGGGCCGATGCCTATGCCGCGATCACCAAGGCGATGGCGCTGCGCGAGAATGCGACGCCCGCCGAGCGCGCGCTGATCGAGGCGCAGGCAGCGCGCTACGACGGCAACGCGGCGAGCCCGCGCGAACCGCTCGACCAGGCCTATGCCGACGCGATGGGACGCTATGTCGCGGCCTATCCGCAGGATGACGATGCCGCCGCGATGTACGCGGAATCGCTGATGAACCTGATGCCGTGGGATTACTGGTCGGACCCGAACACGCCCAAGGAGGATACGCGCAAGGTGATCGCCTCGCTCGAGCGGATCATCGCGCGTAGTCCGAACCACCCGCTGGCGCTGCATCTCTACATCCACGCGGTGGAGGCCTCGTCCAACCCGGGCGCAGCCGAGGACGAAGCCGACCGACTGTCGAACCTCGTGCCGGGGTCGGGCCACCTCGTCCACATGCCTGCGCACATCTACTGGCGCGTGGGGCGCTATGACGATGCGGCGAAATCGAACGTGCGCGCGGCCGCGATCGACGAGGAATATATCGCGGCGTGCAACGCGCAGGGCTTCTACCCGGCGGCCTATTACCCGCACAACATCCACTTCCTGTGGGCGGCCTCGTCCATGTCGGGGCAGAGCGCGATGGCGATGGAGGCCGCCGAGCGGCTCGCGAAGAACGTCCGGATGGAACAGATCGAAGCCTTCCCGACGGTCGAATTCTTCAAGACCATCCCGCTTTTGACGATGGTCCAGTTCGCCAAGTGGGACGACATTCTCGCGCTCGACGCACCGCCCACGCCGCGCGATTATTCGCAGGCGCTGATGCATTATGCGCGCGGGCTCGCCTTCCTCCACAAGGGTGACAGCGGCATGGCGCGGGCCGAGCTAGACAAGCTCGCGGCGCTCAAGGACACGGTCCAGATCCGCTTCCTCGACAATGCCGACTATCCCGCCTCGACGCTGCTCAACATCGCGCACCGCCTCCTGGCGGGCGAGCTGGCGCTTGCGGCCGGTGACAGCGACACGGCGATCAAGCTGATGAAGGAAGCAGTCTCTTTGCAGGACGCCCTGCCCTACATGGAGCCGCCCTTCTGGTACTACCCGACGCGCCAGTCGCTCGGGCAGGCGCTGCTCGAGAGCGGGCGCGCGGCGGAAGCCGAAGCGGTCTACCGCAAGGACCTGGCGGACTATCCGCGCAACGGCTGGTCGATGGCGGGGCTGATCTCAGCGCTCGAGGCACAGGGCAAGCCGACCGATGCGGCAAGGGCCGACTTTGCGGTCATCTGGGCCAATGCCGACATCGAGCTCGACCGCTCCCGGCTGTAGCGCCTAGCCTGCGTAGTTGCAGTTCGCCGGGTTGCCGGTCGACAGGCCGCGCTTCAGGGCTTCCATGCGCTGCGCCGAGGTGCCGTGGGTGAAGCTTTCGGGCTGCACCCGCTGGCCGGCATTGCGCTGGAGCGTGTCGTCGCCGATCGCTTCGGCGGCGCGCATGCCTTCCTCGAGGTCGCCTTCTTCCATCGCGCCGGTCTGCGCGGCCCACACGCCCGCATAGCAGTCGGCCTGGAGTTCGACGCCGACCTGGAGCGCATTGCCCTGGCTGCGGCTGGCGCGCTGCTGCTGGCGCTGGACGTTGTCGAGCGTGCCTTCGAGATTCTGGATATGGTGCCCGACCTCGTGCGCGATCACGTAGCGCGCGGCGAAATCGCCCGGCGCGCCGAAACGGCGCGAGAGTTCATGGAAGAAATCGGGGTCGATATAGATGTTCTGGTCGTTGGGACAGTAGAAGGGCCCCATCGCCGCCTGACCCATGCCGCAGGCGGTTTGCGTGCCGCTCGAATAGGCGACGAGGGTCGGTTCCTTGTAGGAGGCCCCGGCCGCCTGGAACATCTTGCCCCAGACGTCATCGGTGGATTCGAGCGTGCCGCGCAGCAGCGCCAGTTCCTCGGCGGTGAGCGTCGATTCGCCCTCGCTGGTCGCACCCTGCGGGCTGCCGCCCATCATGCCGCCGAGACCGCCCGAGAGCGCGCAATAGCCCAAGGCCAGCACGATCACGCCGACGATCCCGAATTTGGAGGCGACGAAGCGGAACAGGAGGGCGAAGATGCCCGCCGACATGCCGCCGCCCAATCCGCCCATGCCGCGCTGGCCGGTACGGTCCTCGAAATTGCTGCTGTTGCGATCGCCGATACGCATGTTGGCTCTCTCCCTCTTTGAGGCCTCAATGCTTCGCTGCCGGAACGGTTGCAAAACAGGGCGCTGCGACCCATCAAGCGCGCAAGGGAGAATGACATGCATCTGAAGGGCAAGCGCGCACTGGTGACCGGCTCGACATCGGGCATCGGGCTCGCCATCGCGAGGGCGCTGGCCGCCGAGGGCGCGAGCGTGATGATCAACGGGTTCGGCGATGCCGACGAGATCGAGGCGATCCGCAAGGAGCTGGAGGACGTGTCGGGCGCGCCCGCGCTCCACGACGGCGCGGACCTTACGGACGTCGATGCGATCGACGCGATGGTCGCGCGTTGCACCAGCGAGCTGGGAAGCCCGCACATCCTCGTCAACAATGCCGGCATGCAGCATGTCGCGCCGGTGGCCGATTTCCCGGTCGAGAAGTGGGATGCGATCATCGCGCTCAACCTGTCGGCGGTGTTCCACACCTCGCGCATGTGTATCCCGATGATGCGCCAGAAGGGGTTCGGGCGGATCATCAACACCGCGAGCGCGCACAGCCTCGTCGCCTCGCCCAACAAGTCGGCCTATGTCGCGGCCAAACATGGCGTCGCGGGCTTTACCAAGACGGTCGCGCTCGAGACGGCGGAGGACGGAATTACCGTCAACTGCATCTCGCCGGGCTATGTCTGGACGCCGCTGGTGGAAAAGCAGATCCCGGACACGATGGCGTCGCGGGGCCTGACGCGCGAGGAAGTGATGAACGACGTGCTTCTCAAGGCGCAGCCGACCAAGCGGTTCGTGACCGTCGAGGAGGTCGCTGCTCTGGCGCTGTTCCTGACCCGCGAGGAGGCGGGCTCGATCACGGGGGCGAACATCTCCATGGACGGCGGCTGGACAGCGCAGTAATCTGGGAGCCGTCATGCGTAGCCCCACCCTCGCATTGCTTCTTGCGCTCGGCCTTGCCGGTTGTTCGGCAGTGCCCGGGCGTCCGCAGATCGAGACGCTCGAGACGCGCGCTTGGCGGCAGGTCGCGACCGACGCCGATCGCAAGCGGATCGCGGACTGGCGCGGACATTTCGTGTCCGCGCTCGACGAGGCACGGCGGGACGGCAACGGGAGCCGGCTCGATGCGCTCGGCGACCTCGCCGTTCCCGACGCGGCCCTGCCGTTTTCGGTGCCCCCGACGGGAGAATACAAGTGCCGGATCATCAAGGTCGGCTCGCAGGGCAACGGGACGCTGACCTATGTGGACTATCCCTATTTCCGCTGCCGCATGGCGCCTGCGCAGGACCTCATCCAGTTCGCCAAGCTGACAGGCTCGCAACGCCCGGTCGGACTGGTGTTCGAGGACAGCGCGATGCGGCGCATCTTCCTCGGCACGCTGGTGCTCGGCGACGAGGAGCGGGCGATGCGCTACGGCGCCGATCCCGACCGCGACATCGCCGCCATCCTCGAGCGGATCGGCGAGAAACGCTGGCGCATGATCGTGCCCGCGCCGCGCTACGAATCGCGGCTCGACATCATCGATCTCGTCCCGGTCGACTAGCGCCTATTCGGCCGCCCAGCGCGCGGTACGCTCGGTCAGTTCGAGTTCGCGCAGCATCCCGTCGACCGCCGCGGAAAGTTCGGGCAGGAAGCTGATCTGGTGGCGCGCGCCGCGATAGCTTTCGACCATCAGGATGGCCTCGATCAGGATCGGCACGACCGACGCTTCCGGATCGTCGAGATCGGCAAGACCATGGAGGCGTTCGAGCGCCTTCCTGCGCGCCTGTTCGGGGTCCGAGAGGGCGGCGGCGCGCCCGATGATCCATGCCATGCGATACTCCTTGTGCCGACGAACATAGGAGGTTCGCCAACACCCGCCTAACCGGACGGGCGCAAGGCTGGCGCGGCCTGTCGATAAGCCGTTAACCGCTGGCGGCGTCGAGCGAAGCGACCTGCTCGTCGGTGAGGTCGAGCGTCAGCGCTGCGGTCAACTCGCTCAGCTGGGCAAGGCTTGTCGCGCTGGCGATCGGCGCGGTGATCGTGGGGGCACGCATCAGCCAGGCAAGCGCGATCGCGGCGAGCGGCGCGCCGGTGTCGGCCGCGATCGCGTCCATCGCCGCGAGCACGTCCTGCCCCCTGCCCTCGAGATAGGCGACATTGCGCAGGCCGCGCGGGCTCTGGTCGAGATCGTCCTTCGAGCGATATTTGCCGGTGAGGAAGCCGTTGGCGAGGCCGTAATAAGGGAAGACCGAGAGACCCGCCGCCTGCGCCGCGGCGGCCAATTCGTCCTCGTAGCGCTCGCGCTCGACGAGATTGTACCAGGGCTGGAGCGCCTGCGGCCTGGCGTAACCGCAGCGGTCCGCGACCTCCATCGCCTCGGCGATGCGCGGCGCGGTGAAGTTGGACAGGCCGATGGCGCGGATCCTGCCCGCCTTCACCAGCTCGTCGTAGACGCCGAGGCTCTCGTCCAAGGGCACGCTCTCGTCGTCCTTGTGCATGTAATAGAGGTCGATCGTCTCGATCCCGAGCCGCTCCAGGGATTTGTCGCAGCCTTCGCGGATCGTGTCGGGCTGGAGCCCGGCCATGAAGCCGACCTTGGTGGCGATGACCATCTCCTCGCGCGCGCCCGACCGGGCGAGCCACTGGCCGATCACCCGCTCGCTCTCGCCGCCCGAATGGCCGGGTACCCACGCCGAATAGACGTCGGCCGTGTCGATCATCGTCCCGCCTGCCTCGCGAAACGCGTCCATCAACGTGAAACTGGTCGCTTCGTCGGCGGTCCAGCCGAACACGTTGCCGCCTAGCGCGAGCGGCGCCACTTCGATGCCGCTCGACCCGATTTCGCGCTTCTCGACCATGGGCTCTTCCTTCGCTGGCGTTCACTCTTCTTTTGTAAAGTTTTGCGACAGTGTCACTATGTCGGTGGACTTTACACCCCGTGTCGGGGCCTGACGCGTGGACGCGCTGATCGGCTTCTGGACCCATGCGCTCGCCGCGCTGTCGTTCGGCGCGCTCGTCGCGTGGCAGCTGCACGCGGGGCTGCGCATGCCCGGGCAGCGGCTGCTGCTTGCCGCGCTGGGACTGACCGCGCTGTGGGCGTGGTGCGCCGCGGTGCGCCCCGAAAGCCTGCTCGCAGCGGGCTCGGAGACCGGGCGCAACCTCATCTGGATCGCGATGCTCCACAGCCTCGCGATGAGCAATGACGAGCGCGAACGCCAGAAGGGCATCCGGCTTGTCTATGGCGCGGTCGCGGGCGTGCTGGGGCTGCAGATGGTCGCCGACGCGCTGCCTTACCTGATGCCGCCCGACCCGACCGCCGAGGCCGCGATCGCGACCACCGCGGCGCTGCTGCGCATCACGGCGGCGGCAGGCGGGCTGGTCCTCGTCCATAACATCTACGGACAGGCCGCCCCCGCCAGCCGCCCCGCGATCGGCTATGCGATGGTCGCGTTGGCGATGCTGTGGATCTACGACCTCAACCTCTACACGGTCGCCTATCTCAGCCCGGCCTGGGCCGAGGGGCTCGGCGACTGGCGCGGGCTTGCGGTGGCGGCCACCGCCCCCTTCTTCGCGATGGGCGCGCGGCGCACCGATGCATGGCGCATCCGCCTGTCGCGCGCGGCCACCTTCCAGTCGCTCTCCTTGCTCGGCATCTGCGGCTATCTTGCCGTCATGGCGGTGCTCGCCACCGTGCTGCGCGGCGCGGGCGGCGACTGGGCGACGGGGCTGGCGGTGGCGCTCCTGTCGGCGCTGACCGTCGCGGCGATGGTGATCCTCCCCTCGGCGCGCGCGCGCAGCTGGGCCAAGGTCAAGATCGCCAAGCATTTCTTCGAGCATCGCTACGACTATCGCGCCGAGTGGCTGCGCTTCACCGCGACGCTCGGCAGCGGCGACGGCGAGCGGCCGGGCGGGCTCAGCCTCGGCCAGCGCACCGTCAAGGCGTTCGCCGACATCCTCGATGCACCAGGCGGCGTGCTGATCGCGCGCGACGAGGACGGGCAACTGGTCGAGGCGGCCGAATGGAACTGGCCGGGCGAGCCGCTGCCCGTGACCGGCGACAGCGACGAGAACGCCTTCTGGGCCGCGATCGCCAGCGAGGGCCGCATCGTCGAATTGGACGGCGTGCGCCACGGCTGGAGCCAGCCGCAGGACCTCAAGCTCCCCTTCCCGGGCTGGATGCTGGCCGAAGAGACCGCGTGGATCGGCGTGCCGCTGATGCACCACAACAGGCTGACCGCGATCATCCTGCTGGCCGCGCCCGACTATCGTCGCCCGCTCGACTGGGAGGATTTCGACCTGCTGCGCACCGCGGGTCGCCAGGCCGCCTCGAACATCGCCGAAGCGCTGACGCAGGAAGTGCTGTCCAAGGCGCGTCGTTTCGAGGAGTTCAACCGCCGTTTCGCCTTCATCCTCCACGACATCAAGAATCTCGTCAGCCAGCTGTCGCTGCTCGCGCGCAATGCCGAGCGCCACGCCGACAATGCCGAGTTCCGCGCCGACATGGTCGCGACGCTCAAGAGCTCGGTGGGCAAGATGAACGACCTGCTTGCCCGCCTGTCGCCGCAGAGCGCGGCGCGCGAGGGTCGCTGCGAGCCGACGCCATTGAAGGACGTGCTCGCCTTCGCGATCGCCGCCAAGAGGCGCGGACACGAAGTGCAGCTCTTGGGCGATACCAGCATCGTCGCGATGGCCGACCCGCACGGGCTCGAGACCGCGGTCGGCCACCTCGTCCAGAACGCGATCGATGCCAGCCCCGAGGACGTCCCCGTCACCGTGCGGGTCGAACACGACCTTCGCGAAGTGCGCATCCTCGTCATCGACAAGGGGCGCGGAATGGACGGCGATTTCGTCCGCGCCAGCCTGTTCGAACCCTTCTCCTCGACCAAGGAGGGCGGGTTCGGAATCGGCGCCTACGAGGCGCGCTCGCTGGTCACCGCCATGGGCGGGCGCCTGTCGGTCGAGAGCCGCCTCAACCACGGTAGCCAGTTCACCATCCACCTTCCCGCCGCCACCGCGGCCAAAGAACGGAAAAGCGCATGAGCAAGTCCGACCTACCCACCCTGCTGATCGTCGAGGATGACGAGGGGCTGCAGCGCCAGCTCAAATGGGCCTACGAGGGCTACGAGGTGGTCATCGCGGGAACGCGCGCCGAGGCGATCGACCTCGTGCGGTTGCACGAGCCGGCAGTCGTGACGCTCGATCTCGGCCTGCCGCCCGATCCCGACGGCACCACCGAAGGCTTCGCCACGCTGCGCGACATCCTCGCCATCAAGCCCGACACCAAGGTGATCGTCGCCTCGGGCCACGGCGCACGCGAGAGCGCGTTGAAGGCGATCGCGCTGGGTGCCTACGATTTCTACAGGAAGCCGGTCGACATCGACGAGCTCGGCCTGATCGTCGGTCGCGCCTTCCACCTCCACGAGATCGAGAACGAGAACCGCCGCCTCGAATCCGAGGCCGGCGAGAGCCAGACCGTGCTCGGCTCGATCGTCTCGGCAAGCCCGGAAATGATGAAGGTCGCGCACACGATCGAACGCGTCGCCAGCGCCGACGTCTCGGTCATGCTGCTGGGCGCGTCGGGCACCGGCAAGGAGCTGCTCGCCCGCGCGGTCCACGACAAAAGCGCGCGCGCCAAGGGCAATTTCGTCGCGATCAACTGCGCCGCGATCCCCGAAAACCTCCTGGAAGCCGAACTGTTCGGATACGAGCGCGGGGCGTTCACCGGCGCGGTCAAGACGACCGAGGGCAAGATCGAGCAGGCGCAGGGCGGCACGCTGTTCCTCGACGAGGTCGGCGACATTCCCCTACCCCTCCAGGTCAAGCTGCTGCGCTTCCTCCAGGAGCGCGTGATCGAGCGGATCGGCGGCAGGAAGCCGATCGAAGTCGACACGCGCATCGTCTGCGCCACCCACCAGGACCTCGACGCGATGACCGCGGGCGGCACCTTCCGCGAGGACCTCTATTACCGTCTCGCCGAGATCGTCGTGCCGATCCCGCCTCTGTCCGCGCGCACCGGCGATGCGGTGCTGCTGGCGCGCTATTTCGTCGGCAAATACGGCAAGGAACTGGGCCGCAACCTTTCCGGCCTCGCCCCCGACGCGGTCGAGGCGATCGACGATTATGGCTGGCCCGGCAACGTGCGCGAGCTCGAGAACCGGGTGAAGCGCGCGGTGATCATGGCCGACGGCAAGCATGTCAGCGCGGGCGACCTCGACCTCCAGGGCGCTAGCGACGGCGAGGGCGCGCTGCCGATCAACCTGCGCGCGGCGCGCGAAATCGCCGATCGCAAGGTCATCCAGCAGGCGCTGACCCGCACCGAGAACAATATTTCGGGCGCGGCTAAGCTCCTGGGGATCAGCCGTCCGACGCTCTACGACCTGATGAAGCAGTACAAGCTGAGCGCCTGAGTTTAACTTCGCTTCACACTGTCGATTAACCACCCCATTGAAATCATTGCGATTTCGAGGGATGCTCCGCGTGCCGACCGTTGTCGGCGCGAGTCGCGTTGCATGATCAGGGGACAATTCACGAGCAAATAGGAGAGCATACCGACGCGACCCGGGCGACGGCCACCCCACCTTCACGGCCGTCCGGTGCCTGGAGGAGAGTAACATGGCGAATTACAGTGGCGTCTTCACGTTCGGCGACAGTCTCGCCGATACCGGCAATGCCTTGGCCCTGGCCTATTGGTACGGCGGCTTGCCGTTCACCGATCTTCCCGATGGCACGCCCACCCCCGAGGCTGGCTATTTCCAGGGCCGTTTCTCAGACGGTTATGTTTTCGCCGACCTGATCACCAACAAGTATCTGGGCGTCGTTTCCGATGCGACCTTTCCCTACGGTTTCGTCGACCCCTTATTCGCCCTGCCCATCGTCAACTGGGGACCTGCCCCCGACGGCAACAACCATAATTATGCCTATGGCGGCGCGCAGGTCATCCAGGGGAGCGAGTTCGTACTCGACCTAGACCACCAGACCGACGCCTTCCGCAGCGCGGTCGGCGGAAATGCCGATCCGAACGCGCTCTATCTGTTCGTCATCGGCGGGAACGACATCCGCCAGCTCGCCCCTGCCGACGGTCCGCCCGTGTCGCTGTCCGAAGCGCAGGCGCGCATCGACGATATCGTCGCCGAGCTGATCGACGAGCTGGCGCAGATGGTTTCGATCGGGGCGCGCAATCTCATGATCTCCGGCCTTGCCGACGTCGGCAAGGTCGCGCGCTACGATGCCAATGGCGATGGCGTGCTCGACGCCACCGAAGCCGCGCGCGCCGAGGCCGCGACCCTGTTTTCGCAGATGCTCGACCAGGCCATCCGCGACGAGGTCCTCCCCTTCCTCGAGGCGATCGGCGCCAACGTGACCTACGTTCCCTTGATGGACCATACCAACCCCGACGGATCGATCGACCAGGGCGTCTTGAGCCTGATCCTGCCGACGCTGGCGGCGCTCAACGGACTGACCCTCGAAGAGCTGGAGGCCAACTTCCTCCAGTATCACGACCTCGTCTTCATGCCCGACGACCTCCATCCGACCGGGCAGGTCCATGCGCTGGCGGGCTCGTACATGTACGCGCAGCTCGAAGGCACAGCATGGGTCGAGATGCTGCCCATGTCGGCCGCCGATGCGCAGTTCCAGATGGCCGCCACCATCGGCGCGATCGGCGAGACCGACACGGTCGAGTTCGCGCTGATCGCGGGCACCGAATATACGCTGGAGATGCTCGGCATCTCCTCGCTCGGCAATGCCGGGTCGATCGGCGACGGCTATCTCCAGCTGGTCTCGAGCAACGGCGCGATCATCGCCTTCGACGATGACAGCGGCGCGGGCTTCGATGCCAACATGACCTTCGTCGCGCCGACCAGCGGGACCTATACGCTGGTGATCGGCGGCGTGGGCATGATGACCGGCTCCTACGTCGCGCAAGGCGCGGCCGTCTCGGGCGCCGCGGTCGATGGCGGGAACGTCTACAACGTCAGTAGCAGCAGCGTCGTGATCCTCGAAGGTGCGGGCTGGGCCGGTACCGACGTCGTGCGCACCAGCGTCGACTTCACGCTGGCTGCGGGCAGCGCGATCGAGATCCTCGAGACCGCCAATGCCGGCTCGCGCGCCTCGATCGACCTCACGGGCAACGAATTCTCGCAGACCCTCGTCGGCAACAAGGGCAACAATGTGCTCGACGGCAAGGGCGGAAGTGACATCTATGTCGGTGGCAGCGGCAAGGACGTGTTCGTGCTCGATCCGTCCGCCTATGCCGACCCGGCGCAGGCCGACGTGATCAGCGATTTCGGCAAGGGCGACATGGTCGACGTCACGCAGTTGCTCGACCTTCAAGCAGGCGTCGATCCGATCGCGGGCGGCTACCTCCAGATCACGTCAGGCGGCGACATCCAGGTCGACCTTGATGGCGGCGGCGACGATTGGGCGACGGTGGCCACGATCAACGAGGCGAGCCAGGTCACGTTTCAATATCTGTCGGGCGGCTCGACGACGCTGGCGACCTTTACGCGGGGCGGCGGCGGCGGCGGCGGCGGTGGTGGCGGCGGCGGCAAGGGACGCGGCAACGGCGTCAATGCCTCCGCGATGGCAGGGATGCTGGTCGCGACCAGTCTCCTCGCGGAACCGATCCATGCCGAGCCCACCGCCGCCGCCCACCCGGTCACGAGCGGTGCGGAAACGCATCTCTCATCGTCGCTTGGCGTCACGACGGCCAGCTTCTCGGCACGCTCGGACTGGTCGGAAACGGTGCAGTCGGATGGCCCCGCGGCACCGGACGTTTCGGTAAGAGTGAACATGCCGGTGATGGACGCCGAGGTCGACGTCGCGCAGCCGCAGGAGGCCAGCGGTGACGTCCACGCGATGCAGCAGGATACGCAGCCTGTCGCGATGGCCGAGGCCGTGTCGATCCCGGTCGACATGGTGGCCATGCCGGCGCCGGTGGCGATGCTTCCGCTGGTCGCGGATATGCTCGTCGAGGGCGAGGTCGAGCTGGCCCTGCCGGGCGAAGCGGGCGAGCACATGGCGATCGAGGCACTGGACGACCTCGTGCCGATGGCGCTCGAGGCCGCAGAGCCGATGATGGTGCTGAACGACCTGCCGCAACTCGATCTGGCGATGATCGTGCCGGACGCCGCCGTTTAGGCCAGCCCTTCCGCCTTTTCGGCGACTTCGAGCCAGCGTTCCTCGGCGGAGGCCTTGTCGGCGCGGAGTGTTTCGAGCGACGCGGTAAGCGCGGCGAAGCGGTCGGGGTCGCGCGTGAAGAGGTCGGGGTCGGCCATCGCGGTTTCGGTCTTGGCGATCTCGGCCTCGATCCGCTCGATTTCCGCGGGGAGACGGTCGAAATCGCGCTGGTCCTTGTAGCTGAGCTTGGTCGGCGCGCTTGAAGGCGCGGCCTTCTTCGGGGTGTCGGGCTTGGCCTTCTTCGCCTCGCTGCGCCCGTCCTTGCGGCGCTTGGCCCAGTCCTCGTAACCGCCCGCGACGATGTCGACCTTGCCCGACCCGTCGAGGCCGAGCGTGAGCGTCACGGTACGGTCGAGGAAGTCGCGGTCGTGGCTGACAAGCAGCACGGTGCCCTCGTAGTCGGAGATGACTTCCTGGAGGAGGTCGAGCGTCTCCATGTCGAGATCGTTGGTCGGCTCGTCGAGGACGAGGAGGTTGCTCTCGCGCGCGAATTCGCGGGCCAGCAACAGGCGGTGGCGCTCGCCGCCCGACAGCGTCCCAATAAGCGCTTCCGACAGGCCCGGATCGAACAGGAATTCCTTGAGATAGCCCTTGATGTGTTTCTTGACGCCGCGCACCTCGATCCAGTCGCCGCCCTCGGCGAGGATGTCGCGCACGCGCTTCTTGGGGTCGAGCAGCTTGCGCTGCTGGTCGACGACGATTCCCGACAGGGTCTTGGCGCGCGCGACCTTGCCCTCGTCGGGGTCGATCTCGCCGGTCAGCAGGCGCAGGAGCGTGGTCTTGCCCGCGCCGTTGGCGCCGACGATGCCGATCCGGTCCCCGCGCTGGATGCGCAGCGTGAAGTCGCCGATCACCGTGCGATCGCCGTAGCGCTTGGTGACCCGCTCGGCGTCGATCACGGTCTTGGTCTTGACGTCGTCCTTGGCGAGCCCGAGCGAGGCCTTGCCCTGCATGCCGATCATCGCGGCGCGCTGCTCGCGCAGTTCGAACAATTTGCGCAGGCGGCCCTGGTTGCGCTTGCGCCGCGCGGTCACCCCCTTGTGGAGCCACTCGGTCTCCTGGCGCAGCTTCTCGTCGAGCTTCTCCATCTGGCGGCGGTCCTCCTCGAGGACATCCTCCATCCATTTCTCGAACCCGCCATAGCCGACCTCGGCACGGCGCAGCGATCCGCGGTCGAGCCACAGGCAGGAGCGGGTCAGGCGGGTGAGGAAGGTGCGGTCGTGGCTGATGACGATGAAAGCACCGGAATAGCGGTTGAGCCACGCCTCGAGCCAGTCGATCGCAGCAAGATCGAGATGGTTGGTGGGCTCGTCGAGGAGCAGGAGGTCGGGTTCGAGCGCAAGGGCCCGCGCGATCGCGGCGCGGCGCCGCTCGCCCCCGCTCGCCGTCTTCGCTGGGGTCGTGAGGTCGATTCCGAGCTGGTCGGCGATCGCTTCAGCGGCATGGCGCGGCGGCGCGTCCTTGCCGGCCACGACCCAGTCGGCGAGCGTCTCGTGGCCGCTCATGTCGGGATCCTGTTCGAGCAGCACCACCTGCTTGCCTGGCACCGAGGTGCGGCTGCCGCGGTCGAGTTCCACCTCGCCCATCAGCATGCGGAACAGCGTTGTCTTGCCCGCCCCGTTGCGGCCGATCAGCGCAAGCCGGTCGCGCGGGCCAACGTGCAGCGTCAGGTCCTCGAACAGCCAGCCGTCGCCATGGTGGAGCGCGACATCCTCGAGCGAAAGAATAGGGGGTGCCATGCGCGGCCCACTAGCCTAGCATGGCGCGCTCGTCACGGGGCAAAACCGGTGGAACGGCAAGTGAAGATGAATGGGGGACAACGTCATCATTCACACCTTATTCAATGGCCCGGCCGTAGACCGTCTTTCATTGGAGAGTATGCCGATGCGTAAGACGATCATCCTGGCCGCGCTGGGCGGCCTGACCCTTTTGGCGAGCCCGGCGGGAGCGACTGCGTCCGCCGACGACGGCCAGCGCGACCAGGATCGCGCCTACGACGCGACCCAGTCGGGCCAGTCGATGCCGTTGCCGATGATCGAGCGCCGTGTCGTGCCGCGCATGGGCGGATCGCAATATCTCGGCCCCGAGTTTCGCGGCAACGTCTACCGCCTCAAGTTCCTCAAGGGCGGGCGCGTGATCTGGGTCGACGTCAACGCCAAGACCGGCCGCATCGTCGGGCGCTCCGGGCGCTAGTCCGACCACACCCGCAACCTCGAGGGGCTCGCTTCGGCGGGCCCTTTTCGTTACGTCGCCGCATCTTGTGGCGTGGCATCAAGCAACCGTTCATGCCATGGGTTGTTCATCAACCGGGAACGAAACGAAAAAGGGAGCCAGCCGCTTATGCGCGTGCTCATTGTGGAAGACGAACCGAGCCTCGGCCAGCAGCTTCGCTCGACGCTGGAGAATGTCGGCTATGCGGTGGATCTCGCCACCGACGGCGAGGACGGCCACTTCCTCGGCGCCAACGAGACCTATGACGCGATCGTCCTCGACCTCGGCCTGCCCGAAATCGACGGGCTGACCGTGCTCGACCGCTGGCGTAAGGACGGCAAGAAGACGCCGGTGCTCGTGCTGACCGCGCGCGACAGCTGGTCGGACAAGGTCGCGGGCCTCGACGCGGGCGCCGACGACTATCTCGCCAAGCCGTTTCAGACCGAGGAACTGATCGCCCGGCTGCGCGCGCTCATCCGCCGCGCCTCGGGCAATGCGTCGAGCGAACTCAAGGCCGGCGACATCCGCCTCGACACCCGTTCGGGCAAGGTCACGCGGGCGGGCGAGCCGGTCAAGCTGACCGCACAGGAGTACAAGCTCCTCTCGTACCTGATGCACCACAAGGGCAAGGTGGTCAGCCGCACCGAACTGATCGAACATATCTACGATCAGGACTTCGACCGCGATTCGAACACGATCGAAGTGTTCGTCACGCGCATCCGCAAGAAACTGGGCGCCGACACGATCACCACCATTCGCGGCCTCGGCTACAGCCTCGAGGATCCCGAGGACCGGACGCCGCAGGACGCATGAGCGAGGCGGCCTCGGCCGTCGCGGTGAGCGAGGACCGGCGGGAATCGCTGACCCGCCGGATGATCGGTATTGCCGCGCTGTGGATCGCGATCCTGCTGTTGGGCGGCGGTTTCGCGCTCGACCGCGTGCTGACGCGCTCGATCGTCGACAATTTCGATTCGCAGCTCGAATATGTCCTTAACGCGATGATCGCGGCCTCGGAAATCGGCCCCGACGGCGAGGTACGCTTCAACCGCCCGCCCGCCGACCAGCGCTTCATCGAACCCTATTCGGGGCTTTATTTCCAGGTGTCGGGCGAAGGGGCCGAGACCTTCCCCAGCCGTTCGCTGTGGGACCGGCGCCTCGATGCGTCGGTCGAGCATGACGATATCGACCTTCACGTGCGCAACAGCGTCGAGTTCGAGGGCGAACCGCTGCGGATCGTCGAGCGCGACGTGCTCTTGCCCGACAGCAACGTGCGCTGGCGCTTCCAGGTCGCCCAGTCGCGCGAACAGGTCGACGAGCAGATCGCCGAACTGCGCGCAGTGCTGATCCAGAGCTTTGCCGCCCTCGGGCTCGGGCTGCTCGTGATGGCCGCGCTGCAGACCGTCTACGGCCTGTGGCCGTTGCGCCGCGTCCGGCAGGAAGTGGTCGCCATCCGGACCGGCCGCAAGAGCCGCGTCGACGAGGACTTCCCGCGCGAGATCACCCCGCTGGTCGACGAGATCAACGAACTGCTCGCCCATTCCGAGGAGCAGGCCGAGGAAGCGCGGCGCCATGCCGGCAATCTCGCGCACGCGCTCAAGACCCCGCTGACCGTCATTACCAACGCGGCGACCGCGCACGATGCCAAGCTCGACGACATCGTCTGCCGCGAGGCGACGGTCATGCGCCGCCAGGTCGACCACCACCTCGCCCGCGCGCGTGCCATCGGGCGCCGCTCGTCCGCGCAGGCACGCGCCGAGGTCGGCGCCAGCCTCGCCACGATCGAGCGCGCGATCGGCACGCTCTACGACGGGGTCACGGTCGACGTTACCGGCGACTGCGACGCGCAGGTGCGGGTCGAACGGCAGGACCTCGACGAGATGCTCGGCAACCTCATCGAGAATGCCGCAAAATATGGCGGCGGGCGCGTGTTCGTGACGGTCGAGAAGTCCGCGCCGATGGTCGACATCCTCGTCGAGGACGACGGGCGGGGCATCCCCGAGAGCGAGCGCCACGCCATCTTCCAGCGCGGCGCGCGGCTCGACACCGACAAGCCGGGCACCGGGCTCGGCCTCGCCATCGTACGCGACGTCGCCCAGATCTACGGCGGGAGCGTCGCACTGGGCGAAAGCGAGGACCTTGGCGGGCTGCTCGTCACCCTGTCCCTTCCCGCCGCCGAGGAAGAGGGCTAAGGGGCAGGCCATGACCGCCACCGTCACTCCCATTTCGGGCCGCGCACAGCCCAGTCTCCAGCCGATGCTGGCGCTCGTTGCCGAGGACATGAACGCGGTCAACGCCGTCATCCTCGAGCGGATGCAGTCCAAGGTCGCGTTGATCCCCGAACTGGCCGGCCACCTCATCGCGGGCGGGGGCAAGCGGATGCGCCCGATGCTGACATTGGCGAGCGCGCGGCTGCTCGATTATCCGGGCACGCGACATCACAAGCTCGCCGCCGCGGTCGAGTTCATTCACACCGCGACCCTGCTTCACGACGACGTCGTCGACGGGTCGGCGATGCGCCGCGGCAAGACCGCCGCCAACCTCATCTGGGGCAATCCGGCAACCGTGCTGGTCGGCGATTTCCTCTTCTCGCGCGCGTTCGAGCTGATGGTCGAAGACGGCAGCCTCAAGGTCCTCAAGATCCTCTCGGGCGCGAGCGCGGTGATCGCCGAGGGCGAAGTCGACCAGCTCACCGCACAGCGCCGGATCGAGACCAGCGAAGAGGAATATCTGCGTATCATCGGCGCCAAGACCGCGGCGCTGTTCGCGGCCGCCTGCCATGTCGCTCCCGTCGTCGCCGAGGCCGGCGAGGAAGCGGAAAAATCGCTAGAGGCCTATGGCCGCAACCTCGGCATCGCCTTCCAGCTGGTCGACGATGCGATCGATTACACGTCGGACGAAGAGACGATGGGCAAGGGGCTGGGCGACGATTTCCGCGACGGCAAGATGACACTGCCGGTAATCCTCGCGCACCATCGCGGCAGCGCCGACGACCGCGCCTTCTGGAAGGCCGCGATGCAGGGCGAAGCGGTCAGCGACGAGGATCTCGCCCGCGCCGTGGCGCTGATGCGCGCGACCGGTGCGCTCGACGACACGCTCGAGGCCGCGCGAAGCTATGCCCGCCGCGCCATCGACGCGCTTTCCATCTTCCCCGACAGCGCCGCGCGCCGCGCGATGGTCGAAGCGGTCGAATTCGCGGTCGCGCGCGCCTACTGAGCCCGGGGCATGGCGGCCCGTTTCCCCGTCGACGACGTCCTTCCCGCCTTGCGCGACGCGTTGCGAGAGGGGACCCGCGCGCTGCTGGTCGCCCCGCCGGGCGCGGGCAAGACGACGCGGGTCGCCCCTGCCCTCCTCGACGAGGCGTGGTGCGAGGGCGAAATCCTGCTGCTCGTCCCGCGCCGCCTTGCCGCGCGCGCGGCAGCCGAATTCATGGCGCGAGAACGCGGCGAGAAGCCGGGGCAGGCGGTGGGCTATGCGACGCGGCTCGACAGCAAGCCGGGCAAATGCATCACGGTGATGACCCACGGCGTGTTTCTCGCGCGCATCCAGAAGGCGCCCGACCTGCCGGGCGTCAGCGCGGTGCTGTTCGACGAGGTGCACGAGCGCAGCCTCGACAACGACCTCGCGCTGGCCTTCGCGCTCGATGCGGCGGGAGCGCTGCGCGAAGACCTGCGCCTCCTTGCCATGTCGGCGACGCTCGACGGCAAGGCGTTTTCCTCGCTGATGGGCGAACCGCCGCTGATCGAAAGCGAGGGCAAGAGTTTCCCGCTCGATATCGAGCATGTCGGGCGCGACGCCGCCCGCCCGGTCGAGCCGCAGATGGCGTCGGCGATCCGCAAGGCGCTGGGCGAACATCACGGTTCGCTGCTCGCCTTCCTGCCGGGCGTTCGCGAGATCGAACGCACCGCCGACGCACTCGGATCGCTGCCGGGCGATGTCGTGCTCCATCGGCTCCACGGGCAGGTCGATCCCAAGGCGCAGCGCGCCGCCCTCGCCCCGCCCTCACCCGGCACGCGCAAGTTGGTGCTCGCCAGCGCGATCGCCGAGACCAGCGTGACGCTCGAGGACGTGCGCATCGTGGTCGACAGCGGGCTCGCCCGCCGCCCGCGTTACGATGTGGGCGCGGGACTGACGCGGCTGGTCACCGAGCGCGCCAGCCGCGCCGCGACGACCCAGCGCGCGGGCCGCGCCGCACGCCAGGCGCCGGGGATCGCGATCCGCCTGTGGGAAGAAGCCGCCAACGCCGCGTTGCTCGCCCATGACCCGCCCGAGATCCTCGACGCCGACCTGTCCGGACTTTTCCTCGCCTCGCAGCTATGGGGCGAAGCCGACCCTGCGCGGCTGCCGTTCCTCGACCCACCCCCTGCCCCTGCGCTGGCCGAGGCGCGCGCGCGGCTGGGCGCGATCGGCGCGCTCGACGAGGAGGGCCGCATCACGCCGCACGGTCGCGCGATCGCCGCGCTGCCGATGGAGCCGCGGCTGGCGCACATGCTGGTCGAAGCGGGCAAGAGGGGGTTCGCGCGCGATGCCGCGGAGGCCGCGCTGTTGCTCGCCGAGCGCGGGCTGGGCGGGCGCGGCGAGGATATCGAAGCGCGCCAGCGCCGCTTCCGCGCCGACCGTTCGCCGCGCGCCGCGACGGCGCGGGGGCTCGCCGAGCGCTGGGCCCGGCGCGTTGCCGACGACAGTCCCGAGCGCGGGCGCATCGCCAGTGCCATTGCGCTCGCCTTTCCCGACCGCATCGCGCGCCGCCGCGATGCGACCGGCGAACAGTGGCAGTCGGTCGGCGGACGCGGCTTCCGGCTCGACCCCGCCAGCCCGCTCGCCAGCGCCGAATGGCTTGCCATCGCCGAGGTCGCGGGCGCGGCGGCAGGCGCGCGCATCCTTTCGGCTGCAGCAATCACGTGGGAAGAAATCGAGGCACTGTTCGCCGAGCGGATCAAGGCCTTCTCCACCGTCGCCTTCGACCCTGCCACCGGGAAAATGGACGCGCGCAAGGGCAAGCGGTTGGGGGCCATCCGCCTCAAGGAGGCGCGCGATCCCTCGCCCGATGCCGACGCGATTTCGCAGGGCCTGCTCGACGCGGTGCGCCGCCACGGGCTCGCCATCCTCCCCTGGCCCGAGGAGGCCGCCGCCTTGCGCGCCCGCGCCGCCTTTGCGCGCGCCCATGACGCGGGCGTTCCCGACCTGTCGGACGAGGCGCTGTTCGAGCGCGCGGAGGAATGGCTCGCGCCGTTGCTCGCCGGGCGGCGCGACCTCAACCTTTCCAAGGGGCAGCTCAAGGGCGCGCTCGACGGGCTGCTCGGCTGGGAGGGCAAGCAGGCGGTCGACCGGCTCGCCCCCACGCGGCTCGAGACGCCTGCGGGCACCAGCCACGCGATCGACTATGCGGCGCCGGGCGGACCAACCGTCGAGGTGCGCGCGCAGGCGCTCTACGGGCTGGCCGAGCATCCGCGCGTGGCGGGCGGCGCGGTGCCGCTAACGCTGGCGATCACCAGCCCCGCGCATCGCCCGATCCAGACGACGAAGGACCTTCCCGCCTTCTGGGCAGGCTCGTGGGGCGAGGTCGCCAAGGAAATGCGCGGACGCTATCCCAAGCATGACTGGCCCGAGGACCCGGCCCATGCACGCGCGGACCTGCGCACCAAGCGCGCGCGCCGCTCTTGATTTTGGCCGCGCGGCGCGCCAGATGCGGCGCATGACCATCGCCCGCATCACCGAGCAGCAGCGCAAGACGACCCAGTCGGGCAAGGCCCGCGCGGGCAGCTGGCTCCTGGAATTCGAACGCTCGGAGGCGCAGCGCCCCGACCCACTGACCGGCTGGGCCGGTTCGGGCGACACGAAGACGCAAGTTCGCCTGCGCTTCGACAGTCTCGACGAGGCGATTGCCTATTGCACGAAGAACGGGCTTTCGCATCACGTGGTCAAGGCCGGGCCGGTCAAGCTCAAGATCCAGGCCTACGCCGACAATTTCCGCTGAGGCGCGCGGGCGCGATTGACTCGCGCCGCCCGCCTCGCCATATGCCGCGCACCGACCGGCATGGCCCCTTCGTCTAGCGGTCTAGGACGTCGCCCTCTCACGGCGAAAACACGGGTTCGAGTCCCGTAGGGGTCACCACCGCCGACGCCGCGCTTCCCTCCTACCGCGGCGCCGCGGCAGGGTCGTCAGCTGGCGGTGCAGGGACCTGTCAGTACCCCACTCGCCTCCCCCGTCATCCGAATTGCGATGTCGGACGCGTCAGGGCCGTAGAACGCTGCCTCGAACAAGTTGCCGGCGTCTTCGCCGTAGGCGGCAGTGATGGAGACTGCATCGGATGGCTTGAACGTCGCATCCGTCAACGGATAGGTCGTCCCCCAGATGTAGGGGCCGATGGTTCCCGACACCTTGCCGGTGGTAAAGTTGATCGTCAGTTCGCCTTCGATCGTATCGTAATCGCCGAGACGGCAGGTTCGCGTCCCCGAAGTCGGTATGTCTCCGGCTGCGGTGCCGATCCCGAATGCGATGTAGGCGAGATCCGTCGTGCCATCGAAGAGTCTCGCTTCCCCCGTGTATCTTCCAAACAGACTCGCCGGGTTCCGTGCCAACAGCCACACCTGATAGGGTGCGAGCGCACCCCCCGGATCGACCACATCGAACTCGTTGGTCCCGCCGACGAGTTGTCGCAAGACGTTCCAGGTGGCGCTCCCTCCCCTTTGGATTTCGTATGTTTTCGAGGCATTGTTCCAGCGCAGGTTAATTTGTGAATTGACGGGGTTGGCGGGCCAATCGTCCAAGCCCAAGACGTCGAAGGTCTGGTCGGCTGTCAGGCCGAATGGAACCGGCGTCGAAACATATTGCGAAGGTGTCGGTGCAGGCGCGGGCGCGGGGTTGTTGACCGAGGTCCCGGGCGCCGAGTTGCCCTCGCCACCGCACGAGACCAGGGCCGCGCCCAGAAGGATCGCGAGCGTCGCTTTCGACGCCGCCGGAAGTCTGAACTGAACGGTCATGGCAGAGCTTCTCCTTCCTCATTTCGCGCACGCAATTGCGCCTCGCGCGATCGTGTCACGCAAGGTCGGTTCTCAGGCTTCGCAGACCCCGGTCATGATCCCGGCCACTTGCCCTTGGGCGCGCACGGCGATGTTCGCGGCGTCGGGTCCGAAGAACTTCGCCTCGAACGTGTTGCCGGTGTCGGTGCCGAAGTCCGCGGTGAAGCCGGTCGTCTTGAGAACGGCGCCCTCCAGATCGTAGACGTCCGTACCGTAGAAGGGCTCGACCGTGCCCATGATGTTTCCGGTCGCGAAATTGATCGTCACCTCGCCGCCGCCGACTTCGTCCTCTCCGAAGATGCACGTGCGCGTTCCGGACGTCGGCATGTCGGCGGTGGCCGTGGGGATTCCGAAGGCCACGTAAGAAATGGCTGACGGATAATCGAACAATGCGACAGTCCCGACATATTTCGTGGCAAATTGATGAGACGCGGTCCATGCGTAAAGGCGAGCATTGTATTCGGCCATCGCACCATCCGGCTCGAACACGTCGTAGATAAAATCCTCTCCGGCTATGCGCTGGAGGCGATTCCAGGAAGCGCCACTGTTGGTCCGAAGCTCGTATTGTTTCTCGGCGCTGTTCCAGCGCATTTCGATCGTGGATGCGATCGGACCCTCCAACCACCAGTCGTCCCAGCCGAACACCGCGAAGGTCGTGTTGCTCGTCAAGCCGAAGGGAACCTCAGTCTCGACATATTGCGTGGGTGCCGGTGCGGGCGCGGGCGCTGGGTTGTTGACCGAGGTCCCGGGCGTCGAGTTGCCCTCGCCACCACACGAGGCCAGGGCCGCGCCCAGGAGGATCGCGAGCGTCGCCTTCGACGCCGTCGAAAGTCGGAAATTGACAGACATGGCACCACCCCTTCGATGCGATACGCGCACGAACTTGCGCGCCTCTCGAATGGTATCGCAGCGGCAACGTGAGATGATGCCGCATGATGCCGCATTTGGCCGCAAATCGGCCTTCGACCGGTGACAATTGCCCCGAAAAACCTTATCGTGCGTTATGTTGCGATTTTAAACTTTGTTTCGGAAGTCGGGCGACTCGCCGATATGGCGCCAGTAGCGCGCCAGCCCCATTTCCTCGACCAGACGCTCGAAGCGGGGGTCCTCGCGCATCGCGGCGAGCGGGGGTTCGAACACGACGTTGGTGTGCCGCTGGTTCTGCGGCACGTCGAGCCCGCTGCCCAGCTGGCCGTCGACGGTGAACCCGCGGCCGAAATAATAGGCGTTGGCGATCTCGAACGCCTCGTCGATCCGCCCGATCGTCGCGGCCAGCCGCATGGCGTTACGGGCAGTGCGGATCTCGAACGGCGCGCGGGCGCGTAGCGATGCGTACATCGCTTCCGCATCCGACGGCTCGACGCCCCCCACGATCTTCGCGACGCGCATCAACGTCTCGACGTCCTCGCCCCGCACCGCGCCGGGCAGGCCGCGAACGTCGGCGGCGATACGCGAGGCGCTCTCGATGTCCCCGCTGAAGGCCGCGACCTCCATGCTCGAATACCAGTGCATCTTGTTGTTGGGGTAGACCAGGGCCGCCTTCTCGAAGGTCCGCTTGCTCTCCTCGGGACGCCCGATGCTCCACAGCGCGCGGGCGCGGATGTTGTAGAGCGTCGCGGTGCGGTCCTCGGCGCGGACCCTGCCGCACAGCTCGACCGCGCGGGCGCAATGTCCCGTCATGCGCGCGATCCATGCCTCCTCGATCAGCGCGTCAGCATCGTCCGGGTCGCGCGCGAACGATCGCCGCATGCCCAGTTCGCGCGGCAGCCAGTTGTCCGCGCCCAGCAGCGGGAGCGTCGCCGCCATCGCCAGTTCGGCCTTGGCGTTGCCGGGGTCGAGCTCGAACGCGCGGTTGGCGTCGAGGATCGCCTGTTCGCGCAGCTGGACGGATTCGGCTTCCGGATGCCAGCGCGAACTGGCGGCGCGGATATAGCCGAGCGTTCCCCACGCGTCGGCATTGCCCTCGTCGATCCGGACCGCCTCGAGCGCCAGGCCGATCGCCTGGTTCTGGGTGTCGCGCGTGGTCTGATCCAACAGCGTGCGCGCCTGGGAAAGGAGCGCGTTGACCTGCTGCTCGACCTTGCCGCGTCGAAAGTTGACGATGCCGACCGTCCCCGCGCCCGCGGCCAACGCAAGCAGCCCGGTTACGACATGGCGGCGTTCGATCCCGCCGACCCCGCGGTCGCTCTCCAAGGCGCTGTCGCCGCCCTCGCCCGACAGCCATGCGTCGAGCTCGCTCTCGAAGGCGAAGACGCTGGCCCGCCCGCCGCCCGGCATACGGTGGATCGGCAGGCCGCGCGAGGCTTCCCAGCGCATCACGGTGGCGCGGTCGCGGTTGAGATGGCGCGCGATCGCCTTCCAGCCGTCGAGGCGCGCCAAATCGGAATGCCTATCGTACTCGACCAAGACCGCCTCCCGCGAAAAAGGCTGTGTTCGTCCCTATCCCCGTTCCCGCATCGCCATGCCATCCGGAACGCTCTTGAGGTGCACGTCGCGCTGCGGAAACGGAATCTCGATGCCCTCGTCCTTGAAGGCCCACCAGATCGCCTTGAGGACCTCGCTGCGTACGTTGCCCACGCCGCTTTCCGGGTCCCTGATCCACGCCTGGATCTCGAAATTGACGCTGTTGTCGCCGAACTCCTTGAGCCACACGTTGGGCTTGGGGTTCTTGAGCACGCGGTTGCACGCGGCGGTGCACTCGATGAGGATTTCCTCGACCCGCTTGAGATCGCTGTTGTAGCTGACGCCGACCGGGATCTGGATGCGCACGTTCTTGGACGAGTAGCTCCAGTTCTCGACCGTCTCGGTCATCAGCAGTTCGTTCGGGATCAGGAATTCCTTGCCATCGCGCGTGATCATCGAGACCGCGCGCGTGCCGATCTTGCTGATCGCGCCGAAATAGTCGTTCACGACGATGACGTCGCCGGGTTTGACCGAGCGGTCCATCAGGAGGATCAGCCCGGCGATGAAGTTGCCGAAGGTCTTCTGGAGCCCGAAACCGACCGCAAGGCCGAGCGCACCCGAGAAGAAGGCAAGGCTGGATAGGTCGAAGCCGACGAGGTCGATGCCGATGAAGAAGACGATCGCGAAGATGACGATCGAGGCGATCTTTTCCGCGAGCAGGCCCTGCGCGGCGTCGAAGCGGCTGGCGCGCCGGATCAGCCTTTTGACCGACCAGAGCGACATCTTGAAGACGAGGAACAGCCCGACCGCGACGACGCTCCACGTGAGCACGTCGAGCACGGAAACGCGGAAATGGCCCACCGCGAGCGCGATGTCGTCGAGCCCGTCGAACAGGCGCACGGTGGTGCCAACCACCTTGTCTTCGACCGAATTCATGGATTCCTGCCTAACGCAGGCGAAACGACTTGTCGAACGGCGGCAGGATCAGAGTATATATTTCATCCGCACCTGCTTGACGCTCTCGCCTGCGGGCAGTTCGAACGCCACGTCGCGGCCGCGCGGGGGGCCCATGCGGATCTTGGGATTGTTGGAAAAGCCGAAGCCTTCCTTGGGGATCTTTGTGAATAGGTCGAGGCGGCCGTTGGCATTCTCGTCGTGGAGCAGGAGCAAATAATAGCGCCCGGGCTCGAGCCCGTCGAAGCGCAGCACCTTGGCCTCGCTCGCGCCGACGCTACGCTTAAAGGCATCGGGATCCTCGCTGCAGTCGAGAAAATCGTCGGCGCGCGTCAGGCAGGCGCGCACCTTGCCCTTGGCGTTGCGCAGGTTCGAGATTTCGACGGTGAGGTCAGCTGTCGCGTGCTGCGGCGCGGGCGCGGGGCCTGCTGCCGACACGGCCAGCCCCGCCAGCATCGCGCCGACGAGGCGCCTGGAATTCGCCCAGCCCGCGATCGGTGCCGCAAAGATGGTCCCAGAAGCGGAAGTAGAGGCCGTAATTGCAGCGATATTTCTGGTGATGAAGCTCATGATGGCTCGCGGTTATCAGTCCTCGCCCAAATAAACCATGAACAAGACCGCGCGGAAACAATTCCCAGCCCATGTGATTGGTGACACCCATCACCGTCATCACGGTGAGGACGAGGAGCAGCATCGCGGCGTGGATGGGGACGAGGAAGACGAGCGCGGGGATCACGACCGCGCCGGTCACCGCTTCCCACGGGTGAAAGCTCATCGCCGCCCAGGCGGTGGGCGGGCGGCTGGCGTGGTGGACCGCGTGGACGCGCTTGAACAGAGGCGGCCAGTGCATCGCGCGGTGGGTCCAGTAGAACCAGGTGTCGTGGAGGGCGAGGTAGACGAGCACCGAGACGGGCGGCCACCACAAGGGCATGGCGTCCCAGTCGGTATAGATCTTCGTCCAGCCGCGCGCCTGCCAGCCCCACGCGACGAGGCCTGCGGGGAAACCGTAGATGGCCGCGGAGGCGAGGCTGTAGGCGATTTCCATGCGAACCTGCTTGCCCTGCCCCGCAAGGCGGCCGGGGAAACGGCGCGCGGTCCAGGCCGCGAACAGGCCGCTTGAGACGAGGTAGCGCACCGCGACGATGGCGGTCATCGCCAGCATGGAAAGGACAATCGCAATGGCCATCATGGGAAGACTAGGCGACCTCTCTGGCCCTCGCTAGGGTGAATGCGATGGCAGGCGGGCACGATCTCATCATCCTCGGCGGCGGGCTGGCGGGATCGTTGGCGGCGCTGGCGCTTCGCGACCGCAAGAGCGACCTTGATGTACTGCTCGTCGAGCAGGGCGAGGCGCTGGGCGGCAACCATGTCTGGTCTTTTTTCGACAGCGATGTGGCGCAAGAAGACCGCGCCTGGCTCGACCCGCTGGTGGTTCGGCACTGGAATGGGAACGAAGTCCGGTTTCCCCATCGCACGCGCCGCCTGTCCAGTGGTTACAACAGCATCACCAGCGAGCGGCTCGACAGCGTGGTGCGGACCGCACTCGGAGCGGATGCGGTCTTGCGGGGCGAGGTGCGCGAGGCGGGGCCGGGCCACGTCGTCCTCGCCGACGGGAAGCGGCTCGAGGCCAAGGCGGTGCTCGATGCGCGCGGCCTCGACAAGCCGCCCGAGGGCATCGCCTGCGGCTACCAGAAATTCCTCGGCCGGATGCTGGTAATCGAGGGCGGGCACGGCGTCGAGCGGCCGGTCATCATGGACGCCGACGTCGACCAGTCCGACGGATACCGCTTCGTCTACCTCTTGCCCTTCGACGAGACGCATCTGTTCGTCGAGGACACTTATTATCACGACCGCCCCGAGCTGGACGCGGCAGCGCTCGGGCGGCGGCTCGACCTCTATGCCGCCGCGAAGGGCTGGAAGGTCGACGCGATCGAACGCGAGGAAACGGGCGTGCTGCCGGTGGTGAAGTCGGGCGATTTCGACGCGCTGTGGCCCGATAGCGACCCGCTCGCTCGCGCGGGGGTGCGCGCGGGGCTGTTCCATCACCTCACCAGCTATTCGCTGCCCGATGCGGTGCGTTTCGCCTCGTGGCTGACGCAGCGCATGCCGGTCGGGGGCGAGGCGCTCGGCAAGGCAGCGAGAGCGATGGCGCGGGCGCATTGGCGGCGGTCGGGTTTCGAGCGGGTGCTCGCGCGGATGCTGCTCGGCGCGGCCGATCCGGGCGACCGCTATCGCATCCTCGAACGCTTCTACGGGCTTGAGGAGGGGTTGATAGCGCGATTCTATGCGGGCAGGTCGAGCATAATGGACCGCTTTCGCATCCTTGCCGGAAAACCGCCCGTGCCGATCGGCCGCGCCATCGGCGCTATCCTGGAGCGCGAGTGAGCGAGGATTCCAAGCAGCGCGCCATCGTCATCGGATCGGGCTTCGGCGGGCTGGCGCTCGCCATCCGCCTGCAATCCGCCGGCATCGCGACGACCATCGTCGAGGCGCGCGACAAGCCGGGCGGGCGGGCCTATTTCTGGGAACGCGACGGTCACGTGTTCGACGCCGGGCCGACCGTCATCACCGATCCTGATTGCCTGAAGCGGCTGTGGGCGCTGTCGGGGCAGGACATGGCGCGCGATGTCGACCTCGTGCCCGTCGATCCCTTCTACGCACTCGACTGGCCCGACGGGACGCGCTTCGACTACACCAATGACGAAACGCGGCTGATGGAGCAGATCGCCGCGCTGGAGCCGCGCGATGTCGACGGGTACAAACGCTTCCTCGACTATTCGGAAGGCGTTTTTCGCGAGGGCTACGAGAAGCTCGGCACCAAGGCCTTCCTCAAACTCACCGACATGCTGAAGGCCGCGCCCGCGCTGGCGCGCTACCAGGCGTGGCGGAGCGTCTATTCCATCGTTGCAAAGTTTGTGCGCGAAGAACATTTGCGGCAGGCATTTTCGTTCCACACGCTGCTTGTGGGGGGCAATCCGTTCACCTGCTCGTCTATCTATGCCCTCATTCACAAGCTCGAGCGCGATGGCGGGGTATGGTTCGCCAAAGGCGGCACCAACCGCCTCGTCGCGGGGATGGTGGCCTTGTTCGAGCGGCTGGGCGGAACGCTGCGACTGGGCGATCCGGTCACGTCGATCGCGACTAGGAACGGGCGCGCGAGCGGGGTGAGGACGGCCAGCGGCTGGTCGGCGGACGCCGACATGGTGGCGAGCAACGGCGACGTGGTCGCGACCTACCGACTGCTCGATCACGCGCGCGGGAAAAGCGAGGCGAAGCGGCTGGCGAAGAAGAAATTCTCGCCGAGCCTGTTCGTGCTCCACTTCGGGCTCGAGGGCAGCTTCCCCGAAATCCCGCACCACATGATCCTGTTCGGGCCGCGCTACAAAGGGCTGCTCGGCGACATTTACGACCGCGGCAGGCTGGCGCCCGACCCGGCGCTCTACCTCCATCACCCGACCAGGACCGACCCGTCGATGGCGCCCGAGGGCTGCTCGACCTTCTACGCGCTCGCTCCCGTCCCGCATCGCGGGCGCGCCGACGTCGACTGGCAGGCCCAGGGCGAAGCCTATGCCGAGACCATCCTCGACACGCTGGAGGAACGGCTGATCCCGGAACTCCGCAGCCGTATCCGCACCCGCTTCCACTATACGCCCGCCGATTTCGAGAGCGACCTGTTCGCGCATCTGGGTTCGGCCTTCAGCCTCGAGCCCGTGCTGACCCAGTCGGCCTGGTTCCGCGTCCACAATCGCGACAACGAGATCTCCAACCTCTATTTCGTCGGCGCGGGTACGCATCCGGGCGCAGGCATCCCGGGTGTGGTCGGCAGCGCCGAGGCGACCGCAAGGCTGATGATCGATGGATGAGCGGCGCGCCCGGCTGGTCGAGGAGGCGCAGCGCATCATCGCGGCCGGTTCGAAGAGTTTCCGCTTCGCCAGCCAGCTGTTCGACCGCGACACGCGCGAACGCAGCTGGCTGCTCTACAGCTGGTGCCGCGCGTGCGACGACATTACCGACGGGCAGACGCTCGGCCACGACGCCGCGCCCCCGCCCGACCCGCAGGCGCGCATCTCCTTCATCGAGGAGAAGACCGCCGCCGCGCTCGCGGGCGAGCCGACCGGGCTTGCCCCGTTCGACGCGCTGGCGCTGGTGGCGGAGGAGACCGGCATCCCGCCTGCAGTGACGCGCGATCACCTTGCGGGCTTCGCGCGCGACGCGGCGGGTTGGCGGCCCGAGAAGAGCGAGGACCTCCTCTCCTACTGCTACCAGGTCGCGGGCGCGGTGGGCGTGATGATGGCGCACGTGATGGGCGTCGAGCCGGACGAGACCGACACGCTCGACCGCGCCGCAGACCTCGGTATCGCCTTCCAGCTCGCCAATATCGCGCGCGACCTCGTCGAGGACGCCAAGGTCGGGCGCACCTACCTGCCCGCCCAGTGGCTGCGCGAGGAAGGCCTGACGGAGGGCGAGCTTGCCGACCCGGGCCACCGCCCTGCTCTCGCGCGCATGGCGCGGCGGCTGGCCGATCTTGCCGACACCTATCGCGCCTCCTCCAAGGTCGGGGCGGCTCGCCTGCCGTTTCGCAGCCGCTGGGCTGTGCTGGCCGCCGCGCGCATCTACGGCCGCGTTGCCGAACAGGCGCGCGAACTCGGCGAGAGGGCTTGGGACAGCCGCATCGTCGTGCCCAAAGGCGAAAAGGCGTGGTTGGTACTAAGAGCGTTCGGTGACGCGATGGCCCCGGCGCGGGACGTCAGTCGCGCGGGGCTGTGGACGCGCCCCTCGGCGACCTGATCTCGGCCTCGTCGCGGCGCTTGAGGGCGCCCTTCAATTTCTCGACCGGCGGCGCGTAGATGAAGCCGAAGCTGACCGCGCCCTCGCGGCTCTCGACCGCGTGGTGGATGCGGTGCGCCTGGACGATCCGCTTGAAATAGGTCGAGCGCGGGACGATGCGGTGCGCGACGCGGTTGTGGACGATGACGTCGTGGAAGCCGAAATAGATGGCGCCATAGGCGGCGATGCCCGCGCCGACCCAGGTCGCCCAGTCGCCCCAGCCCGCCTGCACCCCGCCGTAGAGCAGCACGATCGAGGGCACCGCGAAGATCGCGGCGTAGAGGTCGTTGAGTTCGAACCGACCCGTCCGCTCGCGGTGGTGGCTTTCGTGGAGGATCCAGCCAAGCCGCCCGTGCATCACCCAGCGATGCGCGACATAGGCGACGCCTTCCATCGCCGCGACGGTCGCCACGAACAAGCCGATCCCAGCCAGCCAGGACATGGTTACTGCTCCTGCCCCGCGAGGAAATGCATCAACTGGGCGAGCGTCGCTTCCATCTGGTCCTGCATCTGGCTGATCAGCTCGTTCTCGCGCATGCCCTCATGGTCTAGCGGCTTGGAATAGCTGTCCGAGAAGGCCTGGAGGTCTTCCTGGTCGAACACGCCGCGCGCGACGAGGCGCGCGAGGATCACGAGGAGCCCGTTGGTATTGGCGATATTGCCCGCCACCAGCGCCTCGTCGACCATGGTCAGCCGCTGCCGGCCTTCCTCGTCCTCGGCCTCGATATCGTCGATTTCGGTGTCGTCCATGAGCGCCATACTAGGCCCCTCGCGGCGGAGCGCCAGCATGTTCGGCGAGCACGGCCCATTTTTCCGCCTTGGCCGCATAGGTCATGCGCGCGTGAGCGGGGCTGGATGAAGGAAGATCGACAAGGGCCGCCTCGATGCCCTCAAGCACGCGCCGCCCGAGCGTTGCCGCCTTCGCGCCGTTGAAGGCGATGGCGCGAAGCTGCTCCTGCCCGGCGACATAGTCGGCGAGCGGATTGGGCTCGGCGCGCCTGATCGCGCTGTCGAGGCTGCCGGAACGCTCGGCCCTGCCGACAACGTCCCACAGGGCGATGCCGCGAACGGCCAGTCGCTCCAGCCGCACCTCGTAGTCCAGCGCTTCCATTTCGTCACCGATCGCCCCGCCGAGCAGCTTCCAGAAGAGATTGCGCGGGTGGGCGTAATAGCGCGCCTCGGCGAGCGAGCGTTCGCCCGGAAGGCTCCCGAGAATGAGAAGGCGTGGGCGCGCTGCGCCGACCGGGGGAAGTCCTTGCTTGAGTGCGACGCTTGCCATCGCGCAAGGCTAGCCGCGCCGCGCCGTCGCGCCAATGCTTGCCGCGCGCCCCTGCAAGCCGCTAAGCCCCCAATCCATGAAGCCGAGCGACATGCGTATCGCCCTTTTCACGGGCAACTATAATTATGTTCGCGATGGCGCGAACCAGGCGCTGAACCGCCTCGTCGATTATCTGCTGCGCCAGGGCGTCAAGGTGCGTGTCTATGCGCCGACGGTGAAAAATCCCGCCTTTCCCGCGACCGGCGATCTTGTCCACGTCCCCGCGCTCCCGATCCCGGGCCGGTGGGAGTATCGATACCCGATGGGCCTGCCGCCACGCGTGCGCCGCGACCTCGAGGCCTTCGCTCCCAACATCGTCCATATCGGCAGCCCCGACATCGCCGCACACCGCGCGGTCACCTGGGCGAAGAAGCGCGGCATCGGGCGGGTCGGCTCGGTTCACACGCGTTTCGAGACCTATTTCCAATATTATCGCCTCAAGTTCCTCGAGCCCCTGATCTGCAAGGGATTGAAGCGCCTCTATAATCGCTGCGACGCGCTGGTCGTCCCGGCCCAATCGTCGCTCGACGTGTTGCGCGAGCAGGGCATGAACGACGATATCTCGATCTGGAGCCGCGGCATCGACCGAGACCAGTTCAACCCCGAACGCCGCGACATGGAGTGGCGCCGCGCGCAGGGCATCGGGGACGACGAAATGGTCGTCTCCTTCCTCGGCCGCGTGGTGATGGAAAAGGGGCTCGACGTATTCGCCGAGACGATCGCCGCCCTGAAGGCGAAGGGCGTTTCGCACCGCGTCCTCGTCATCGGCGACGGCCCGCACCGCGATTGGTTCGCGGGCGCGCTGCCCGACGACGCGGTGTTCGTCGGGCACCAGGAGGGCGCCGACCTCGCCCGCGCGCTCGCGTCGAGCGATGTCTTCTTCAACCCCTCGATCACCGAGACGTTCGGCAACGTCACGCTCGAGGCGATGGCGTGCGCGCTGCCCGTGGTCGCGGTGGCGGCGACCGGCACCACCAGCCTCGTCGAGGATGGGGTCAGCGGGAGCCTTGCGCCCGCCTACGACATCGAGGGGCTCGCCGACGCGCTCGCCGCCTATGCCGCCGATCCCGGCTTGCGCGCCGCCCATGGCGCGGCCGGGCTCGAAAGCGCGCGCGGCCGCGACTGGGACAGCATCAACGCCGCCGTGCTCGACGTCTATCGCCGCGTTGCGGAACGCTACGCCGCCTAGATTTTCTCGATTTTCCGCGCCGCCTTGTCGAGGATGCGCGCGATTTCGGCGATCGTCTCCTCGTCGGCGCCGTCCTGCGAGATTTTCTGCCAGAAGGCCGTCATGAGGTGCTTGATCGACGCCTTGATCGGCTGCGAACCCGCGCGCTCGCGATGTTCGCCATGCCGTTCGAGCCGCTCCATCAGACGCGCGACATCGTCGGCCTTGGCCTCGAGATAGGCGGTCCCGTCGTCGGTGATCGCGAACGGCTTCTTCTTGCCCTTGGCCTTGGCCTCTTCGATGAACCCCATCTCCTCGAGCAGGGTCAGCGTCGGGTAGACCGTACCGGGCGAAGGCGAATAGCCGCCGCCGGTCTTTTCCTCGAGCGCGCGGATGAGGTCGTAGCCGTGGCGCGGCTCCTCGGCGATCAAGGCGAGCAGGACCAGCCGCAATTCGCCGCTGTCGAACATGCGCCTGCGCCCGCCGCCCTCGCCGCGATGGCGATGGCGATGGCGGCCGGGGCCGTGCCCGTCGAAATCGAAATTGAAGCGCAGCCCGCCGGGGCCGAATCCCATGTCGAACCCGCGCCCCTTGGCGCGCGCCAGGCGCGCCAGCTTCTTCATCCGCCTGATGTCGGACTTCCATTCATGGTGACTCATCGCGTGTTTCCTCTTCACGTCACCGCTTCCCGCCAAGAGATATATCTTCGACTAGATATATCTTCAACTCCTCGGGCGTGGCGTTCGTCGAAAAGTCTCGGCATAGCCGTGGGGACATGGCCGACCTGTTCGCATCCGATTCCCCGCCCGACCCGCAGGCCGATGACACGCCCGGCGATGGGGCGCCGCTGGCCGACCGACTGCGCCCGCGAGCGCTGGGCGAGGTGGTGGGCCAGGAGCATCTCACCGGCCCCGACGGCGCGATCGGGCGGATGGTCGCGGCGGGCAAATTGTCCTCGATCGTCCTGTGGGGCCCGCCCGGCACCGGCAAGACCTCGATCGCGCGGCTGCTCGCCGATGCGGTGGGCCTGCGCTTTGCCAGCCTCTCGGCAGTGTTTTCGGGCGTTGCCGACCTGAAGAAGGCCTTCGCCGAGGCGAAGACGATGGCCAAAGCGGGCAAGAAGACGCTCTTGTTCGTGGACGAGATCCACCGCTTCAACCGCGCCCAGCAGGACGGCTTCCTGCCCTTTGTCGAGGACGGCACGATCACGCTGGTCGGCGCGACCACCGAAAATCCCAGCTTCGAACTGAACGCCGCGCTCCTCTCCCGCGCGCAGGTGTTGATCCTCCACCGGCTGGACGAGGCGGCGCTCGCCACCCTGATCGAGCGCGCCGAGGCCGAGACCGGCAAGACTCTCCCGCTCGATGACGACGCGCGGGCTGCCTTGGTCGCGAGCGCCGACGGCGACGGGCGTTTCCTCCTTAACCAGGTCGAAACGCTGCTCGACCTCGGCCTCGAAGAAACGCTCGATCCGGCCGGGCTCGCCCAGCTGCTCCAGCGCCGCGTGGCGGTCTACGACAAGGATCGCGAAGGCCACTACAACCTCATCAGCGCGCTCCATAAGAGCCTGCGCGGCAGCGATCCGCAGGCCGCGCTCTATTATCTCGCGCGCATGCTGGTGGCGGGCGAGGAGCCGCTCTACGTGCTGCGCCGGCTGGTGCGCTTCGCCAGCGAGGATATCGGGCTCGCCGACCCCAATGCGCTGGTCCAGTGCCTTGCGGCCAAGGACGCCTACGACTTCCTCGGCAGCCCCGAGGGCGAGCTCGCCATCGTCCAGGCCTGCCTCTACTGCGCCACCGCGCCCAAATCGAATGCCGCCTACAAGGCGCAGAAGGCCGCCTTCCGCGCCGCGAAGGAAACGGGAAGCCTGATGCCGCCGCAGAACATCCTCAACGCCCCGACCAAGCTGATGAAGGACATCGGCTACGGCGCGGGCTATTCGTACGACCATGATGCCGAGGACGGATTTTCGGGCGCCAATTATTGGCCCGAGGAGATGGCGCGCCAGGATTTCTACGCCCCCTCCCCGCGCGGCTTCGAGGCCAAGATCGCCGAGCGGCTGCGCTACTGGGACGAGCGGCGCGCCGAGATCGAGAAGGGGCAGACAGGCGGATAATAACGGTTATGATGACCCCGTAACTTTCTAAGGGGGAAGTCATGTACCAGTCCGAAACGCCGGCCGCCTACTGGCGCGACCAGCTGATCGAATGGGGGCCCAAGGTCCTCTTCGCCATCCTCATCCTCATCGCCACCCATTTCATCGCCAAGGCGGCGCAATGGGCGGTCTCGCGGCTGATCGACAAGATGCCGGTGTTGAAGCGCGATCCCGGCGTGGGCGGCGCGAGCATCGGTAAGGAGTTGGGTCGGCTCGCCTACTGGCTGGTGTGGCTGGTCGGGCTGATCGCGGCGCTCCAGCCGCTCGGCCTGTCCGGCGTGCTGACCCCCGTCACCAACCTCACCAACGAGGTATTCGCCTTCCTGCCCAAATTGCTGGGCGCGGGCCTGTTCTTCTTCGCCGGGTTGATCCTCGCGCGGATCGTGCGCCACGTCGTCGAGGCGGCGCTGGGCGCGATCAACCTCGAGAAGCTTGCCAGCCGCGCAGGGCTTTCGGTCGGCGCCGCGCCGGTCAAGGTCGATGGCGAGGGCGTCGCCACCGAGGGCGAGGCGCCCGCGCGCAGTTCGATCGCCAAGGCAGTCGGCATGACCGTCTCGGCGCTGATCATCATCTTCGCCGCGATCGGCGCGCTCCAGATCCTCGAGATCAGCGCGATTTCCGATCCCGCGACCGCGATGCTCAACACAATCGCGCTGGCCATCCCGCGCGTGCTTGCCGCGCTCGTCTGGCTGGCGATCGCCTTCCTGATCGGCAAGTGGGTCAAGACGCTGATCGAGACGGTGCTGCCGAGCCTGGGCTTCGACGACAGCGTGCGCGCACTGGGCGTGATGCCGACCGCATCCAATCCCTCGCGCGTTGTCGGGTTCATCGCCTTCACCGCGATCCTGCTGGTCGCCGCGATGGAAGCCGCGCGCCAGCTGGGCGGCGACAATGTCGCGATCCTGCTGTTCCAGATCACCGAGCTGGGCGGCAAGGTCATCTTCGGCACGGTCATCATCGTCGTCGGCCTGTTCCTCGCGCGCATCCTGTCGAACATCGTCGGTGCGGGCACGGGCGAAGGCACCTACGCCCAGACGATCGTCAAATATGCGATCATCGCCCTGTTCACCGCGATCGGCCTGACCTTCATGGGGCTGGCCGACCAGATCGTGATGATGGCGTTCGGGCTGATCCTCGGCTCGGCCGCAGTCGCGACCGCGCTCGCCTTCGGGCTGGGCGGCCGCGACTTCGCGGCACGCATGCTCGACGAATGGCATCACGACACGCCGCCCGCGCCGCCGCCACCGCCGCGCCAGATCCGCAAGGCGCCGAGCGAGGACGACAGCCAGCCGCCGCTGGTGTGACCGCGGCTCCGCCCTTCGCGTCGACCGTCGCGATCGACTGGTCGGGCGCGAAGGGCCGCCGCCACAAGGGGATTTCGATTGCCGAAGCGCGGGGGAGCGATCCTCCGCGCCTCGTACGTGCGGACCATGTCTGGTCGCGCAGCGAAGTGCTCGACTGGTTGCTAGAGCGTGCCGAACAGGAGCCGACCCTGTTCGGGTTCGATTTCTCCTTCGCTCCGCCGCGGATCGAGCGCGGGAGCTATCTGCCGGGCGAGGACGTGCCCTCCAGCGCAAAGCCGTTCTGGGCCTATGTCGAGGCGAACAGCGAAGACGAGGATCTTGGCGCTGCAAGTTTCCTGGAGCAGGTCCACCGCCCCCATTTCTATTTCGGCAAGGCCGACGGGCGAAAGGCAGACTACATGCATTTCCGCGCCGTCGAGAAGCGCTTCAACGCGGGCGGGGGCGGCAAGGCAGCGACGGTTTACGACGCGATCGGCGCGGCGCAGGTCGCCAAGGCGAGCTTTGCGGGCATGCGCCTGCTTCACCGCATCGACGGGCGCATTCCCGTCTGGCCGTTCGACCCGCTCCCCGAGACGGGCAGCGCGGTCGTCGAGATTTACGGGCGGCTCTACATCCGCAAGGCCGGGCTGCGCGGGACCAAGATCAGGGACCGGGCCAGCCTGGACGCTGCGTTGGCGGCGCTGGGTAGCGCACCCTATGACGGCGACGCGGCGCTCAGCGACCACGATACAGACGCGCTGGTGACGGCAGCGGGAATGCGCTGGATGCTGCGCCGACCGGACGCGTTTATGCCCGGCGGCCTGACGCGCGAGATCGCGCGCACGGAGGGCTGGACGTTCGGCGTGGTTTGAGACTAGAGCGCCTGTCGCGGTCGCCGGATTAGCTCAGCCGGTAGAGCAGCGGTTTTGTAAACCGAAGGTCGCGGGTTCGACTCCTGCATCCGGCACCGCTCCTTAGAAGCTGAAGCGCGTTCCCAGGCGGAAGTCGCGGCCCGCGAGGGGCACGAAATCCTTGGTGAAGCTCGCATGGCGGCGCGCGTCGACGTCGAAGACGTTGTTCGCCGAGACGAAGATCACCGTTTCCTCGTCACGGCCGAACGGGCGCCAGCCGAGCGAGGCATTGACCATGGTGTGACCGTCGGTCGCGGTCTCGAAGGCTGCGGTGCGGTTCTGGTCGGCGACCCATTCCACCTCGATGCGCCCGTCGAAATTGCCGACTTCACCGGTGAGGCCCAGCCCCAGCCGGAAGGGCGGGATGCGCGGCACCGGGTTGCCGTCGGCGAGCGTCGCGCGGACATAATCGGCGACGAGATCGCCTTTCACCGCCCAGTCGAGCCCTTCGGCCAGCGTCGCGCTCGCCTCCATCTCGATGCCCCAATAGGTCGCGTCCTGCTGGCGATAGGCGAACAGCGGGAGTTCGTCTTCCTCGAGCCCGGTGTCGGCCTGATAGATGAAGTCGGCAAACCAGTTGGCCCACAGCGTCGCCGAGGCCGCGACGCGGCGCCCGGCGTAGCGAGCAAACGCTTCCCCTCCCCAGCTCTTCTCGACCACCAGATCGGGATCGCCCAGCTCGTAGGACTGGGTCGCGACGTGGGGGCCGTCGGACAGGAGTTCTTCGGCAGAAGGCGCGCGTTCGGCGCGCGACCCGTTGACGCCGACCTTGAAGTCGTCGGTCACCTCGTAATTGAGCCCGAGCGCAGCCGAGATGGTCGTGAAATCGCGCGCGATCGAGACCGTGTCGGCGGTCACGTCGGTCCATTCGATGCGCGCACCGCCCTCGATACCGAGGCGGCCCGGTGCATATTCCTGCACCGTGAAGATACCCCACTGGTCGGTCGTGTTGGCGGGCACGAAGGCTTCCGCCCCGATCGCGTCGAAATCGCGCGTATAGAATTGCGCGCCGGTCGCGCCGTGCCAGCCGTCCGCGTCTCGCTGCTTCAGCTCGACGCGGCCTTCCATCCCGTCGGAGAGAAAGCGCGTACCGACCTCCTCGCCCTCGAGCTCGACATGCTCGTAATCGGCCATGCCGAAGCGCGCGGTGAGGCTTTCGAAAAAGCCCTCGAACTCCACGCGTGCGCGCGCGTCGAGGCGCTCCTGGTGCATGTCGATGCGAACAGGCGCCTCGCCTTCGGCCCCTGCCTCGTCCTCGCCGTCGCCATGGTGATGGCCCGCGCCGGGGCGCATCGGGACGCCATAGAAACTGTCGTAGAGCCCGTAGGACGCGCCCAGTTCGACCCGGTCGCCGATCCAGGCGAGGCCGACCGCGCCGCTGGTCTGTTCGGTCGCGCTGTTGGGCAGCACGCCGCGCAGGCCTGCCGCCTCGCGCGCCTCGGCCGCTTCGTCGGGTTCGCCTTCCTCGTCCGCCTCGGCGGCGAGGGCGAGCAGGTCCGCGCGCAGGGCAGGCGTCATGACGTAGTCGCCCACACGCACGTCCTCGGTCTTGCGCCAGCTGATGTCGCCGTGGGCCACGAAGCCTGCGCCCAACGACACGTCGGCCGCCGCGCCGAGCGAGACGCCGTCGTCGGCGCTCGAAAGCTGGCCGACCAGGTCGCCGTGAAAGCCGCCCTCGGGTACGCGGCGCGGGATGCGGCGGTCGATCACGTTGACTGCGCCGCCGACCGCCTGGCTGCCGAAGATGAGGACGGCGGGCCCGCGAATGACCTCGATCCGCTCGGCAGTGAGCGGGTCGATCGTGACCGCGTGGTCGGCCGAGGTGTTGGAGACGTCGATCGCGCCCAGCCCGTCATTGAGGACGCGGATGCGCTCGCCCTGGAAACCGCGCAGCACCGGGCGCGAGGCGCCGGGGGTGAAGCTGGTCGCCGAGACGCCCGGCAGGCTGGCAAGCGTGTCGCCGACCTGGAGCTCCATGTTGCGCTGGAGCGCCGCGCCGTCGAGCACCGAGGCGCCTGCCAAGAGGTCGAGCCCCTCGATCACGTGGCCGGTGATGACGATCACGTCCTCGACCGGCGGGTCCTTCTCTTCGGACGGCGGGACATCCTGGATGGCGAGGAGGGAGGCCGAAGCCAGCAGCGAAACGATCAACGAACAACTCCGGGTGGATCAGTCTTGGCCGCGATATAGGTGTAACTATGTATCATGCCAAGGGACGGTCGGAAGGATCGTGGTGGGCGGGCGATGAACCGTGCCTGCACGGCGCCCTGCCGAAAGAAAATGGCGGCCCGGCCTTCAGGAGGGGGCCGGACCGCCATGGGACCGGACGCGGGAAGCGAGGAAGCGTCCGTTCCGGGGGTTTGTAAGACCTAGAGATCGATCCCTTCGGCGATCGCCTCAAGCTTGCGCACGCGCTCCCTCAGGTCCGCGATCTCGATCCGGCCGCCTGCCGGGGGCAGGTCGGGGTCGCCGCCGCGGGTCGCCAGTTCGAGCCGCTTGTAATCGATCCAGTTGGTCCAGCCGCGCAGGCCGGCGAAGGTGGCGAGGCCAAGCCCTGCAAGGGTGCTGGCGCCGACGATTCCAATGCTGAGCGGATCCATCATCACTTCTCCTCACGAAGCTTTTCGATTTCGCGGGCGAGCTCGTCGCTGTCCGCGCTGTTGAGGTGGTGGTCGATCGCCATCATGCGGCGGTCGGCATCGTCGAGCTTGGTGCGCAGGTCGTGGGTCGAACCACGGCGCTTGCCGATGCGCGCCATCTTCTCGAAGTCGCTTTCGTAGGCACCGCGACCGGCATCGACCTCGCGCTTGCGCTGGATCGAATAGTAGATGCCCATCGCGACATAGGCGATCAGCGCGGCTTCCCACTTGATGAACAGGAAGGTGGCGGCGAAGGCGACGCGGATGAAGGTCGGGTCGATCCCGAACTGGTCGCCCATGCGGGCGCACACACCTGCGAGTTTCTTGTCGGCCCGTGCCAGCGAGTAGCGATAGTCCTTGGCCATGTTCCCCTTTTCCTTCCCTTAATTCTTCGCCGCGAGCGCGGCTTTCATCTTCGCGAGCTCGGCATCGACCTTCTCGGCGGTGCGCAACTCGGCGATTTCGTCCTCGAGGCTCTTGGGACCCGACAGGCCCAGCGCTTCGGCATGGCCCTCGGCGAGGTCGGCGCGGCGCTCGAGCATTTCGAAGCGCGAGAATGCATCCTCGGTACGCTCACCATAGATCACTTCGCGGGCCCTCGCGCGGGTCATCGCGCTCTCGATCCGCGAGGCGATCGAGGCCTGGCGGGCGCGGGCTTCGCGCAGCTTGTTCTGCAGCTTGGCGATATCCGCCTCATAGCCGCGCAGCACTTCCTCGATCTGGCCGATTTCCTCGCCGAGGCCCTCGATCATCTCGCTGACCTTGGCCTTTTCGACCAGGGCCTGCTTGGCGAGATCCTCGCGGTCCTTCGACAGCGCCAGTTCGGCCCGCTCGGTCCAGCTCGTCTCGAGCGAACGCAGGCGGTCGCTGGCGCGGCGCATTTCCTTGATGTCGGCGATCGAGCGGGCCGCAGTGGCGCGGACCTCGACCAGCACTTCCTCCATCTCCGCGATGATCATGCGGATCATCTTCGCCGGGTCCTCGCTGCGGTCGAGCAGCTCGTTGACGTTGGCGGCGATGATGTCGCGGGCCCGGGTAAAGATAGGGCCGGAGAGGATCGAGGTGACCTGCGTGCCCATGCGCTCCATGCGGGGCGCGGGACGCGGGGCGATCGGCTCGATGCGCTCGATCTGGGCCACGCGGACCTTCTTCTTCGCTTCGATGGGGGTCAAATCAGGCATAGGTGGCGCTCTGGATCGGGCTGGCGACGGCATCGGTCGGCATCACGGTGGAGCCGACGACGATGGTGCTCATCAGCAGCGACGCGACAATCGCGAGCATCTGGCGCTGGAGCTTGTGACCGAACATTTTCTTTCTCCCTTTTTGCGAGGCCGGGCTGTTGCCGTGGGCCTCGCCCAAACAAATGCAGGGAGCGTGCCAAATGGATTTTTTGGCAGAAAATGAAGATTTTCTCCGACACGCGCCACAATCGGAAGGGCCTTGTGGTGAAAATTCCCACCAAGCGTTGGGATTTTGCGCCGACCAGGCGGACGGGGAGGAACGGATCGGCGAGACGCGCGTCGTATTGGCAAATGGAAACACGCGCGAAAGGAGCGCTCACATGCTGAAGAACATCATCACCGCCGTCGCAGGTCGCAGGGTCGCCGAGCAGCTTGGCGGCGGGGCCATCGGCGCCGCCGCGGCCACCGCCCTGCCCTTCATCGCCAAGCGCGGGCTCGGCCCGCTCGGTGTCGCACTGACCGCCGGCTGGGCTGCCAAGAAATACATGGACTATCGCCGCGCGAAAAAGGTCCGCACCTATCCGGTCGACGCGACCCCCGCAACGCCCGGCCTGTAACCCTTCCCTACGGGAACCGGCGCCGCGGTAAAGGAAGCCGCAACCATTTTGCGGCATTGATGGCCGCATGGCGCGTTCCGGTATCTCCCTACTGTTTGACGGCCCGCTCGGCAGGATAGTCGGCGCGGGCCGCCATGCGTCCGAGACGCACGAGGAATTGCTAGACTTCCGCATCCGCGGGATGATGGCGGTCGTGTGGTACTGCTGGGCGTGCAGCGCGACCTTCTTCGCGATCGGTCTGTTCATGCCGACCTACATGCCCAATGCGGCGATTGCCTTGTCGGCGGCGACCAGCGCCATCGCGCACCTCGCCGCCGTGCGCAAACGCTACAATTTCTACTCCTCGACCACGATCGCGCTGATGGCGACGCTGCAGCCGGCAATCCTGCTCTACATGATGCAGGACCAGGGCTGGCAGACCGAGGCGCACTTCTTCTTTTTCCTCGGCCTCGCCGCGACCACGATGATGTGCGACTGGCGCCCGGTGGTGCTGGGCGCGGCCGGCATCGCGCTCCACCATCTACTCGTCGGTCACGCCATTCCCTACTGGCTCTATCCCGACGGGATCGCGCTGTCGCGCACGCCCATTCACATCGCCGCGATCGCGGTCGTGGCGGCGCTTTTGTCCAAGATGGCGGCGATGTTCAGCGAGGCGTTGAACGAGCAGGGCGAAGCGCGCTCGGTCAGCTTCGGCGCGGCCGAACAGGCCGACGAGGCGCGCCGCGAGATGCGCGAGGCGCTCGAAGCGCAGCGCCGCGCGGAAGAGAAGATGGCGGACGAGCGCGTTCGCCGCGAGCAAGCGGAAAAGGCCGCGCGCGAGGCGCGTGCCCGCGCGGTCAACGACCTTGCCGCCAGCTTCGAGGGGTCGATCTCGGAAATCATCACTGCGGTCGGTGCTGCCGCCGCCCAGCTCAAGAACAGCGCGGGCGCGATGGCCGACTTCTCGCGTACCACCGGCCAGCAGGCGTCGGATGCGATGCACCAGGCGAAGATGGCCGCCGACAGCGCCGACCAAGTCACCAAGGGCGTGGTCTCGCTGACACGCTCGATTTCGTCGGTCGCCGACACCAGCCGCGAGCAGCGCTCGCTGAGCGAGACCGCGCGCGGTTCGACCGACCGGGGCGGCCAGTCGCTGAAGGTGCTGTCCGAACGCACGGCAAACATCCAGCAGTTCGTGGAATTGATCCGCGGGGTCGCCAACCAGACCAACCTCCTCGCCCTCAACGCCACCATCGAGGCGGCGCGCGCGGGCGATGCGGGGCGCGGCTTTGCGGTCGTGGCGGGCGAGGTGAAGGGGCTCGCCGCGCAGGCCGGTACCGCGACCGAGGAAATCGCCACGCTGATCGGCTCGATCGGCGAAGGGGCGGCGGGCGCGGAAGGCGCGTTCAGCGATGTCGCGCAGGCGATGGCGCGATTGCTCGACCATGCCGCGACGCTCGAATTCGAGGTCGAGAAGCAGCGCGATACGTCGCTGCTGATCGAGCAGACCGCCGAGGAGAGCGCGCTGTCGGTCGACAGCATGTCGCGTCACTGCACCGGGGTGGCCGAGGCCGCCGACAAGGCCGCGCGCCTGTCGGACGAGGTCAGCGAGGCCGCCGCGCGCCTGTCGGAGAATGCCGAACGGCTGCAGCACGCCACGGCCGATTTCCTCGACCGCCTCTACGCTGCCTAGGTCAGGGCTTGAGAGGGCCTAGCCCTCCTTCTGCTGGTCCGCGTACCAGAAGGGCTCGACCTTGCCCTTGAGCTTGATCGTCATCGGGTTGCCGTGCCGGTCGCGGCTCTTGCCCGCGGCAATGCGGATCCAGCCTTCCGACAGGCAATATTCCTCGACATTGACCTTCTCGACCCCGTTGAAACGAATGCCGACCCCCTTTTCGAGCAGTTCCTGGTCGAAATGCGGGCTGCGCGGATCCATGCTGAGGCGGTCCGGAAAATCGGTCTTGGGGCTGGCGGTGCCTTCGCCCTCTTTGTTGGTCTCGTCGGTCATGCGCCGCCCCTAGCCCCGCCCGCTCGCCTGCGTCAATTGCCGTCGGTCGAAGCGTGCGTTGCCAATTCGCATTTTCCTGCGCCATAACCCCGCGCAACAATCAGGGGGACTATCATGAAGCGCATCCTTCTTCTCGGCGTTGCCAGCATCGCTCTTGCCGCACCCGCCTTTGCCCAGCACGAGCATGACGAGGGGCCCGAGCCGACGCCGGCCATCGATGCGGCGATGGAGGAAGACGAGGAGAAGGACGAGGATTGGGATGTCGCCGCCCTGCGCGGGCCGGGCGAGCAGGTCGCGATCGACACGACCAGCGGCACCTGGATGAGCCTCGACGTCTCGCCCAACGGACGGGAAATCGTGTTCGACCTCCTCGGCGACCTCTACCTCCTGCCCATCGAGGGCGGCGAGGCGGTGCCGATCGCGACCGGGCACCAGTGGGACATGCAGCCCGTCTTCTCCCCCGACGGGCGCCAGATCGCCTTCACGTCGGACCGCTCGGGGGGCGACAATCTGTGGGTGATGAACCGCGACGGCAGCGAGCCGGTGCAGGTCTCCGACGAAAGCTTCCGCTTGCTCAACCAGCCCGAATGGACGCCCGACGGCGACTATGTCGTTGGGCGCAAGCATTTCACCTCCGCGCGCTCGCTGGGCGCGGGCGAGATGTGGCTCTACCACAAGTCCGGAGGCTCGGGCGGCGTGCAGATGACCAAGCGGCGCACCGACCAGAAGGATACGGGCGAACCCGCATTTTCGCCCGACGGGCGCTACCTCTATTTCTCCGACGACGCGACGCCCGGCGACACGTTCGAATATAGCAAGGACGTCAACGGCGAGATCTACGTCATCCGTCGCCTCGACCGCGAGACGGGCGAGATCGAGACGATGGTCTCGGGCGCAGGCGGCGCGATCCGCCCGACCCCCTCGCCCGACGGCAAGAGCCTCGCCTTCATCCGCCGCGTGCGCGCGAAAAGCGTGCTGATGGTGATGGACTTGGGCAGCGGGCGCATGACGCCGGTGACCGACATTTTCGACCGCGACATGCAGGAGACATGGGCGGTCCACGGCGTCTATCCGCACATGGCGTGGACGCCCGACGGGCGCGATATCGTCTTCTGGGCAAAGGGCGGCATCCACCGGGCCAACGTCGCCACCGGCGCGGTGCGCGAAATCCCGTTCCACGTCTCGGGCACGCGCTTCGTCGCCGACCCGGTGCGCTTCAAGCAGGAAGTCGCGCCCGACAGCTTCACCACCAAGGCGCTGCGCTTCGTCACGGTCAGCCCCGATGCGCGCCACACCGTGTTCGAGGCGCTCGGCAAGCTCCACGTCCGCGACATGGCCTCGGGTAGCACGCGCCCGCTGACCGCGGCCACCGAACGCATGCAGTCCTACCCGACCTATTCGCGCGACGGCAGCCAAATCGCCTGGGTCGAATGGGACGATCGCGACCTTTCGCGCATCATGGTCGCGCGCGCTGACGGAAGCCGCGCCCGCGCGCTCGCGCTGCCGCCCGGCCATTATGTCGAACCGGCCTTCTCGCCCGATGGCAGCCGCATCGCCTATCGCCGCACCGGCGGCGGCTATATCACCAGCCCGCTCTACAGCCGCGAACCCGGGCTTTACGTCGCGCGCCTGTCGGGCGGCGAGCCGATGCGCGTGTCCAAATCGGGCGTCGACCCGCAATGGGGCCGCGACGGCTCGCGCCTGTTCTTCGTTACCGGCGAGGAGGATGCGACCGTCCTCAAGTCGGTCGACCTCGAGACGCGCGAGACGCAGACCCATTTCTCGAGCGAGTTCGCAGGCGACTACCGCCTCTCGCCCGACGAGAACTGGGTCGCCTTCACCGAACGCTTCCAGACCTATGTCCTGCCGTTCGCGCGCTCGGGCCGCACCCAGACGCTCAGCCCCAAGGACGAATCGCTGCCGCAGGCCAAGGTCACCACCGATGTCGGCGACTGGGTCCACTGGTCGGCGGATTCAGGCACGCTCTATTTCTCCGAAGGCCCCACGCTCTACCGCCGCGCGGTGCTCGACCCGGCAAGCCTTGCCGACGGCAAGACCGAAAAAATGGCCGACCTCGCCATAGCGGCAACGCTCAAGAAGCCGACCGGCCAGCTCGCGCTGACCGGTGCGCGCATCATCACCATGAACGGCGACGAGGTGATCGAGAACGGCACCATCCTGATCGATGGCGACACGATCAGCGCGGTCGGACCCACCGCCGCGATGACCTATCCCGCCGGCACCCCGATCATCGACGTCACCGGCAAGACGATCATCCCGGGCCTGATCGATGCGCACTGGCACGGGCCGATGGGCGCGGGACTTACGATTCCGCAGCAGAACTGGAGCCACGCCGCTTCGCTCGCCTACGGGGTGACCACGGTGCAGGACCCGTCGAACAACAGCTACACCGTGTTCGCGGCCTCCGAGTACCAGAAGGCCGGGCGTATCCTCGCCCCGCGCATCTTCTCGACCGGCACCATCCTTTACGGTGCGACCACGCCCTTCACCGCGCAGATCGACAGCATGGACGACGCGCGCTCGCACCTTCGCCGCCTCAAGGCGATGGGGGCATGGAGCGTGAAGAGCTACAACCAGCCGCGCCGCGACCAGCGCCAGATGGTGCTCGCCGCCGCGCGCGAACTTCAGATGGACGTGGTGCCCGAGGGCGGCAGCCTGTTCATGCACAACATGACGATGGTCGCCGACGGCCACACCACCATCGAGCACGCCATCCCGGTCGCCAACATCTACGAGGACGTCACCGACTTCTGGGGCGGCAAGAGCGATGACAACGTCACCGCCTATACGCCCACGCTCAACGTCGCCTATGGCGGCCCGTGGGGCGAGATGTGGTGGTACATGACGACCCAGCCCTGGGCCGAGCCGATCCTGTCGCGCTGGGTCCCGCGCGCCAATCTCGATGCATCGAGCCGCCGCGGCACCTTCTTCCCGGTCGAGGAGAACAACCTCCAGCGGGTCGCCGCGACTGCCAAAAAATTGAACGATGTGGGCGTCTTGACCAACATCGGTGCGCACGGCCAGCGCGAGGGGCTCGGTGCCCATTGGGAAATGTGGAGCTTCGAACTGGGCGGCATGAGCGAACTCGAATCGCTGCGTTCGGGCACGCTCAACCCGGCCAAGTCGCTCGGGCTCGACCACCAACTCGGTAGCATCGTCGCGGGCAAGCTCGCCGATCTCGTCGTGCTCGATGCCAATCCACTCGAGGACATCAAGAACACGCGCACGGTCAACATGGTGATGCTGGGCGGACGCCTGATGGATTCGACCCTCACCACCATCGCGGGCGGCGAAGGCGGCCTGAAGCCCTTCTGGTTCCAGGAGGGAGCGGGCGACGCCTATACGGGCGGTTCGGGCGAGAGCGTCCCGCACCGCGATTGAGGCCCACGCTTCATTTTTGCCATTTCATTCGTTAGGGGGGCGACGACTTGTTCGTCGCTACCCCCGCGTAGCGGCCTGAAAGAGGGATAGAATGGCCCGATCCGAAAAGCGCCCCAACCGGCCGGCGCTGGCGCTGCATGTTCCCGAGCCTCCCGCTCGGCCGGGCGAAAAGCCCGACTATAGCCATATCGAGGTGCCCGCCGCCGGCGAGGCGCCGCGCCCCGACGCGCTGTGCGCGGCCGAGGAAACGCATCCGCTGACAACGCACCTCGTGCGCGTGCTCGACGACAATGACGATGCGGTCGGCCCGTGGGACCCGCGCCTTTCGGCCGAGGTGCTGCGCAAGATCTACCGCGACATGGTCACCGTGCGCGTGTTCGACGATCGCATGTACCGCGCCCAGCGGCAGGGCAAGACCAGCTTCTACATGAAGTGCACCGGCGAAGAGGCGATCGCGACCAGCGCGGCCGCCGCGATGCACGACGAGGACATCCACTTCCCCACCTATCGCCAGCAGGGCCTGCTCGTGTCGCGCGGCTACCCGCTGGTGAAGATGATGTGCCAGATCTACTCGAACGCGGGCGACCATATGAAGGGCCGCCAGCTGCCGATCATGTATTCGGACAAGGAGAAGGGCTTCTTCTCCATTTCGGGTAACCTCGCGACCCAATATCCGCAGGCGGTCGGCTGGGCGATGGCGAGCGCGATCAAGGGTGACAGCCGCATTGCGATGGGCTGGATCGGCGACGGCGCGACTGCGGAAGGCGATTTCCACGCCGCGCTGACCTTTGCGAGCGTCTACCAGGCTCCCGTCATCCTCGCGACGGTCAACAACCAGTGGGCCATCTCGAGCTTCTCGGGGATCGCGGGCGCCGAGCAGGCGACCTTCGCGTCGCGCGCGGTCGGCTACGGCATCGCGGGGCTGCGCGTCGACGGGAACGACGCGCTAGCCGTCTATGCCGCGGTCAACTGGGCGGCCGAGCGCGCGCGCTCGAACAAGGGCCCGACGCTGATCGAGTTCTTCACCTACCGCGCCGAAGGCCACTCCACCTCCGACGACCCGTCTGGCTACCGCCCCAAGGAAGCGGGCGAGATGTGGCCGCTGGGCGACCCGGTCGAGCGCCTGCGCCGCCACCTCGTCAAGCTCGACGAGTGGGACGAGGACCGAGAGGCGGCGTTGCTCGAGGAAACCAGTGCCACCGTGCGCGCCGCGCAGAAGGAAGCCGAGAAATTGGGCGTCCTTTCCGAGCAGGGCGACGAGGGCAAGGAGACCATGTTCGAGGACGTCTACGCCGAGATGCCGTGGCACATTGCCGAGCAGCGCGATGCGGCGCTCAAGGAGGGCGAATAATGGCCGTCATGAACATGATCCAGGCCATCAATTCGGCCCACAAGGTAATGATGCGCGAGGACGAGGACATCGTCGTCTTCGGCGAGGATGTCGGCTATTTCGGCGGCGTGTTCCGCGCCACCGAAGGGCTGCAGAAGGAATTCGGCAAGACCCGCTGCTTCGACGCGCCGATCAGCGAGAACGGTATCGCGGCGGTCGCGGTCGGCATGGCGGCCTATGGCCTGAAGCCCGTCATCGAGATCCAGTTCGCGGACTATATCTACCCCGCCTACGACCAGATCGTCTCGGAAATCGCCAAAATGCGCTATCGCACCGCGGCCGAGTGGACGATGCCGATGGTCATCCGCTCGCCTTATGGCGGCGGCATCTACGGCGGCCAGACGCACAGCCAGAGCCCCGAGAGCCTGTTCACGCACATCGCGGGGCTCAAGGTGGTGATCCCGTCCAATCCGTACGACGCCAAGGGCCTGCTGATCGCCGCGATCGAGGATCCCGATCCGGTCGTCTTTTTCGAGCCCAAGCGCATCTATAACGGCCCGTTCGACGGTCACCACGACCGCCCGGTCCAGCCCTGGACCAAGCGCGCCGAGGCCGAGGTGCCGGAAGGTCATTTCACCGTCCCGCTCGGCAAGGCGAACATCGTTCGCGAGGGCGAAGCGCTGACCGTGCTCGCCTACGGCACGATGGTGCACGTCGCGCTGGCCGCGATGGAGGAAGCCGGGATCGACGCGGAAGTGATCGACCTGCGCACCCTCGTCCCGCTCGACATCGAGGCGATCGAGCAATCGGTGAAGAAAACGGGTCGCTGCCTCATCGTCCACGAGGCCCCGCGCACCAGCGGGTTCGGCGCCGAACTGTCGGCGCTGGTGACCGAGCGCTGCTTCTACCATCTCGAGGCGCCGGTGGAGCGCGTGACCGGTTGGGACACGCCCTACCCGCACTCCTACGAATGGACCTATTTCCCCGGACCTGCGCGCATCAAGAAGGCGCTAGACAAGGTGATGGCTGACTGATGGCTACGTACAAGTTCAAGCTGCCGGACATCGGCGAAGGCATCGCGGAAGCCGAGATCGTCGAATGGCACGTCAAGGTCGGCGACGTCATCGAGGAAGACGCGCACCTTGCGGACATGATGACCGACAAGGCGACCGTCGAGATGGAGAGCCCGGTCGCGGGCAAGGTCGTCAAGCTCGCGGGCGAGGTCGGCGACCAGATTGCGATCGGCTCGGTGCTGGTCGAGATCGAAACCGACGGGGAATCGCCCGTCGAAGAGCCGGCCCCCGAGAGCGACGAGGAAATGCCGATCGCCGACGGCGCCGAGGAGCCGACCGAGGCGCAGGAAGAAGAGTTGCCGGTGATGGACAAGGCCGAGGCCCCTGCGCCTGCGCCCGCACCTTCGCCGGAGCCCGAACCCGAACCGCAGGCGAAGGGCGCGCACGTCCTCGCCTCGCCCACCGTGCGCCAGCGCGCGCGCGATCTCGGGATCGACCTCGCGCAGGTGAAGACCACCAGCGACCGCGTGCGCCACGCCGATCTCGACGCCTACCTCCTCTACAATGGCGGCAGCGTTTCCCACGGCGGCTCGGCCACCCGCGCCGACGAGACGATCAAGGTCGTCGGAATGCGCCGCAAGATCGCCGAGAACATGCAGGCGGCCAAGCGCAAGATTCCGCACTTCACGCTGGTCGAGGAATTCGACGTCACCGCGCTCGAGGACACGCGCGCGATGATGAACAAGGATCGCGGCGACAATCCCAAGCTGACCGTCCTGCCCTTCCTGATCACCGCGATGGCCAAGGCGCTGCCCGCCTGGCCGATGCTGAATGCGACCTATGACGACGAGGCCAATGTCATCACGCGCCACGGCGCGATGCATCTCGGCATGGCCGCGCAGACCGATAGCGGGCTGATGGTCCCGGTGATCAAGGACGCGCACGGCAAGTCGGTGTGGCAGCTCGCGCGCGACATCAACCGGCTCGCCGGCGAGGCGCGCACGGGCAAGATCGCTCGCGACGATTTGCAGGGCGCGACGATCTCGCTGTCGAGCCTCGGGCCGATGGGCGGCATCACCTCGACCCCGGTCATCGCGCCCCCGCAGGTCGCGATCATCGCGGTCAACAAGATGCAGGAACTGCCCGTGATCGAGGACGGCGAACTGGTCGCCAAGAAGAAGATGAACCTCTCGCTGTCCTGCGACCACCGCGTGGTCGACGGATGGGACGCCGCGTCCTTCCTCCAGGAAATGAAGTCGTTCATCGAAAATCCGATCCGCCTCCTGAGCGCCTGAAACCGGGCCCGACCGACCCGTGGACACGACCGTCAGCCTGTACACGCTGATGCTCGGCCTCATCGCCGGGCTCGCGCTGCTCGCGCTGGTCGTGCGGATGGGAACGCAGCGCCATGCCTCGCTCGGCTGGCTGGTGGGGGCGCTCGGCGTGGGCGCGGTCAATACCTGGCTGTTCGCCAATGGCGGCACGGCGCCCGCCACGCGCGCCGCCCTCTACGTCTTCGACCCGCTGACGCTCTATTGCGTGACGCAGGCGGTGCGCCTGTCGATCGGGCAGCAGCGCTCGTCGACGCTCGTGGCGCTGGTCATGACGGTGCTGTGCGGCCTGTCGGTGACGCTGGTCGCGGTCGGCGCGCCGATCGGGGTCGAGGCGCTTCCCGCCATGGCCGCTGGCCTCGTCGCCTATGGCGATGCCCTGTCCACGATCTGGCGCTCGCCGCGTTCGTTCATCCGCGACGGCCTGTTCGTGTCGATGGGGGTGATGCTGCTGACGGACGTCGTGCGTATTCCCTTCTTCCCGACCCTGCTCGATGCGGGCCGCGCCTATCCGGGCCTGGGGCCCGACTGGCTGCCCGAATTCCTGCTGGTGACGACCAGTTTCGCGGTGCCGGCCGTCGTCCTGTTCATCATCGCCGCGATCGTCACGCGCGTGATCGGCACCTACCGCGACCGTTCCGAACGCGACGGGCTGACCGACCTGTTCAACCGCCGCGCCTTCACCGATGCGGTCCGCCAGCACCGCCCTTCCGTCGGCGTTCTGGTGGTCGCCGACATCGACCATTTCAAGTCGATCAACGACAATTACGGCCATGCCACGGGCGACGAGGTTATCCGCCATTTCGCCGGGCTGATGGGGGGCGCCTCGCGCCTCGCCGGTCGACTGGGCGGCGAGGAATTCGTGATCGCGCTGCCCGGCGCCTCGATCGCGGAAGGCGAGAAGATCGCCGAACGGCTGCGCGAAGCGTTCGCGCGCCATCGCCAGCCCGACATGGCGGACGACCACGCACTCAGCGCCAGCTTCGGGATCGCCCCCTATTCCGGCCGCCATTCGCTCGCCGAGTGCCTCGACCGGGCCGACCGCGCGCTCTATCGCGCCAAGCGCCAGGGTCGCAATTGCGTCGCCATCTTCGGCACCGACCAGCGCGAACGCGACGACCCCGCCCTCGCCTTTGGCTGATCGCGCGCCGGAGGAAGGTTCAGCGCTCCGGTTCCGCGTCGATAATCGCCAGCAATCTGTCGATCCGAACTCCCCACAGATAACGTCGTCAAGAAATCGGATCCGTCCGCCCTGCCGATGTCGCTGGCGCGGGCGCGCGTCCCTCGCTAATCCCCATGGCAATGACCGTGTGGCTCTCGATCCTTGCCGGCCTCGTGCTGCTCGCGCTCGGCGGCGAGTGGCTTGTGCGCGGCACGGTAGGCATCGCGCGCCGCGCGGGCGTGTCGCCGCTGCTGGCCGGGCTCGTCATCGTCGGCTTCGGCACCTCGGCGCCCGAACTCGTCACCAGCCTCCAGGCCGCGCTGTCCGGCTCGCCCGACATCGCGGTGGGCAACGTGGTCGGCTCGAATATCGCCAATATCCTGCTGATCCTCGGCGTCTCGGCGGTGATCATCCCGCTCCCGATCGCGCCGCCCGCTTTCTACCGCGACGGGTTCGCGCTCGGCATGGGCACGCTTGCGGTGCTGGCGGGCGTGCTGATCGGCGGGTTCGACCGTCTGTCGGGCATCCTCCTCGTGATGATGCTCGTCACCTACATCATTGCCGCCTACCTGACCGACAAGGACCGGCACGACGTCGAGGCCGAGCGGCACGAGCGCAACCAGAAGCAAAAGCCCGACAAGGGCCAGCGCCTGCTGCTTCTCGTCCCGATGACCGCCGCCGGGATCGCAGGCGTCGTGTTCGGGGCGCAATTCCTGGTCGACGGCGCGGTCGAACTCGCGCGCGGCTGGGGCGTCTCGGAAGCCGTCATCGGCCTCACGATCGTCGCGGCCGGCACGTCGCTCCCCGAGCTGGTCGCCTGTATCGCCGCCGCGCTCAAGAAGGAGCCGGACGTCGCGCTCGGCAACATCGTGGGCAGCGGCATCTACAACATCTTCGGAATTCTCGGCATGACGGCACTCGTCCACCCGCTCGCCGCACCCGCGCAGATCGCGAACTTCGACGTCTGGGTGCTCGTGGGCACCACTGCGATGCTGCTGGCCTTCCTGCGCACCGGCTGGACGATCCACCGCCACGAGGGGATCGCCTTCCTAGGGGCCTACGCGCTCTACATCGCCTGGCTGGCGACCGGCGCCGCCTAGGCACTACGCACCCATCATCGAACGCACCATCGCGTGCCACCACGGCGTGTCCCACATCGTATGAACGAAGACCGTGAAAGGTGCAGCGACGAGCAGCCAGATCCAGTAGGCTCGGTGGACGCGGGCGTTGCGCACCACATCCCACAGGAACATCGGCGCGATGGCGAACAGCACCCACAGGTCGGGGCCGAGCGGACTGGTGGGCATCGTGTTGGGAAGCCACGTCATCCGGTCGAAGGCAGCGGGGAGCGCGGGCGCGATGGCGAGGAACATCATCCGCTTGTGCAGCCCGGAATCGCGTTTGCGCGCGCGCAGCGCGATCGTCATGTAGATCGCGAACAGCAGGCCGATCCTGATCTGGAGCAGCATGATGTTTTCCCAAACGTTGAGCATGCCCGCCACCTCAGCCTTGCCGTCGGGCGGGGCGTCGGCGGCCATGCCGAGCAGCAGCGCGTAATTGGTCCGCACCAGGAGAAAACCGACGAGCACCAGCACGGGCACGAGCACGAACGCCGCCACGCCCAGCTGGCGATGATAGGCACCGCGGCCCGTCGCCATCAGCGTGGACTGGGCGAGCAGCAGCACAAGGAAGCTGCCCATGCACAGCGCGTGCAGATGGGCGACCAGCGGAAAGGCCGGGCGCTGGCCTGCCGCGATCAGCGCGATTTTCATCTGCGAGTCGGGAATGAATCCGACCAGCACGATGGCGATGAACCACAGCGCCATGGCGACGAAGATCCACCGGTCGATGCCCTTGACGGTCACGGCGTCCCCGGTTCGAGGTAGATTGGGTGCAACGGTCGCCATGGCATGTCCCCCACGATGGCTGATCGCGCAAAATATCACGCTTCGATGGCGCCCGTTAACGGAATCTTTCGCACGTCAGGGGACTTGGCGCTGGCAAGGCGAGGCCGTAGGGCAGTCGCCATGAGCAAGCCCGACATTGCCGCCCTTTCCGCGCTCGACGACCGCCTACGTTTCCTGAGCGCCTGGACGATTCACCACGCCAACCACGTCCGTCCCAAGGCCGACGGGGTCAAGGTCGGCGGGCACCAGGCGAGCTGCGCGTCGATGACCGCGATTATGAGCGCGCTCTACTTTCATGCGCTCGGTCCCAACGACCGCGTTGCGGTCAAGCCGCACGCCGGGCCGGTGCTCCACGCGATCCACTATCTGCTCGGCAGCCAGACGCGCGAACAACTCGAGAATTTGCGCGGCTTCGGCGGGGCGCAGTCCTACCCCAGCCGCACCAAGGACAAGATCCCGGTCGACTTCTCGACCGGCAGCGTCGGGCTGGGCGTCGCGATCACCCTCTTTTCCAGCCTGATGCAGGACTATCTCACCGCTCACGGAAAGCTCGCCGAGGAAGAACGCGGGCGCTTCGTCGCGCTGATCGGCGATGCCGAACTCGACGAAGGAAATATCTACGAAGCCATCATCGAAGGCGCCAAGCACGACGTCCGCAATCTCTGGTGGATCGTCGACTATAACCGCCAGAGCCTCGATGCGACCTCGGCCGACCGGATGTTCGAGCGGTTCGACGAGATGTTTTCCGCCTGCGGGTGGAAGACGGTCGAATTGCGCTACGGTCGCAAGCTGAAGAAGGCGCTCGGCGCCAAGGGCGGCAAGCCGGTCCGGGAATGGCTCGACGCGCTCCCCAATGCCGATTTCTCGGCGCTCCATTACCAGGGCGGCGCGGCATGGCGCGCGCGGCTCGAGGCAGACCTCGGCAAAAAGGCCTCCGATTTCCTGAAGGCCCATGATGACGAGGCGCTGGGCGCGCTGATGACCGACCTTGGCGGCCACTGCATGGAAACGCTGGTGGAGGCGTTCGAGGAGGCGAAGAAGGACGACACGCCGACCTTCTTCATCGCCTGGACGGTCAAGGGGTTCGGCTTGCCCTTCGCGGGGCACAAGGACAATCACGCAGGGCTGATGAACCCGACGCAGGCGCACGCGCTGCGTGATGCGATGGGAATTGCCGAAGGCGACGAATTCACCCCGCTCGCGGGGCTCGGCGACAATCTTCGTGCCAAGGTCGAAGCGGTGCTCGAGGAAACCCGAATCCTGCGCGAAAAACGCGCGCGCAGCTTCGGCAGCGTCCCCATCCCTTCGCTCCCCGCCCCGCAGGGCGAGGAACAGTCCACGCAGGCCGCCTTCGGACGCATCCTGATGGACCTGTCGAAGGAAGGCGGCGAGCTGGCCGACCGCATCCTCACCACCTCGCCAGATGTCACCGTGTCGACCAACCTGGGTGCCTGGGTGAACAGCCGCGGCCTCTACCGCCGTGAAAGGCGTATCGACGTGTTTGCCGAGGCCAAGATCCCGAGCGCGCAGAAATGGGGCGCCAACGACCAGGGCCAGCATATCGAGCTGGGTATCGCCGAATCGAACCTGTTCCTGATGCTCGCCGCCGCCGGCCTCACCGGCGATCACTGGAACGAGCGGCTTTTCCCGATCGGGACGCTCTACGACCCGTTCATCGCGCGCGGGCTCGATAGCCTCAATTACGGCTGCTACCAGGATGCGCGCTTCCTCCTCGTCGCGACCCCGTCGGGACTGACGCTGGGGCCGGAAGGCGGCGCGCACCAGTCCATCAACCCGCCGCTGATCGCGATGGGCCAGCCGAACCTGCGCCACTACGAACCCGCCTTCGCCGACGAACTCGCCGCGATGATGGAAGAGGCGTTCCGCCTGATCGACGATTCCCACGGCGAATCGACCTATTTGCGCCTTTCGACCCGCCCGGTCGAACAGGTGACGCGCGACAATGACGACTGGAAAGCCGGCGCGCTGGCCGGCGGCTACTGGCTGCGGCAGCCCGCAGAGGGCGCGGAAGCGGCGATTGTGGCGATGGGCGCGCTGATGCCCGAGGCGCTCGCGGCGCACGAGGAGCTCAGCGCCGACATTCCGGGCCTCGGCCTCCTCGCGGTGACTTCGCCCGACCTCTTGCACCGTGGCTGGACCGAGGCGCAGGCCGCCCGCTGGCAGGGCGAGCGCAGCCCCAGCCATGCCGAGACATTGCTCGCGCGCCTCGCGCCCGGCGCAGGGCTCGTCACCTTGTGCGATGCCGCGCCCGCCAGCCTGTCGTGGCTCGGCGGCGTGCTCGGCCACCGCGTCGCGCCCCTGGGCGTCGAGAAATTCGGCCAGACCGGCAGTCTGTCCGACCTCTACGCGGCTTATCGGCTCGACGGCGCGGCGATTACCGAGGCGGTTGCCGAGATCCTGCTCACGCCATCTTAACCCTTTGGCCCTTATGGGCTTAAATCATGACCAGGACCGTGACCGCGCTCGACGAGCGCCTTGCCCATGAACTCGACCATGCCCGCCTCCTCCTCGAGGAGATGGGTGACGAGCTGGCGACCGATATCGAGGTCGTCACCAGCCATGGCGTCGCGCTCCAGACGGTCGACATCGTGATGCAGATCGTCGGGCACATCGCCAACGTGGTGCGCGCGCAGGACCAGGTCGATGCGGTCGAGAATATCGGCATGCACGAGCTCAAGATGAAGCTGAAGAGCGTGCTCGAACCCGTCGGTTGCGAGAAGGCGGCCTGACCTCTAAGCCTGCCTTCATGGCAGGACGCTTCTTCGACGAATGGCAGGTGGGCGATCGCATCACCCACGCCATCACCCGCACGGTGACCGAGACCGACAACCTGTTGATCTCGACGCTGACCCACAATCCGCAGCCGCTCCACCTCGACCACGAGGCCGCGGCCCAGACCGAGTTCGGCAAGCCGCTCGTCAACAGCTGCTTCACCTTCTCGCTGATCGTGGGCGTGTCGGTCGGCGACACCACGCTCGGCACGCTGATCGCCAACCTTGGCTATGACGAGGTCAAGTTTCCCGCCCCCGTGTTCGTCGGCGACACGCTGACCTGCGAGACCGAGGTGCTGGGCTTACGCGAGAGCAAATCGCGCCCCAATGCCGGCATCGTCACCTGGGAGCATCGCGCGAAGAACCAGCGCGGCGAGACGGTCTGCACCTTCAAGCGTTCCGCGCTCCTCAAAAAGAAAGACGCATGAGCCACCCCTCCCCGCGCAGCTGGCTGTTCGTTCCCGCCGACAGCGAGAAGAAGATCGGCAAGGCCATCGAAGGCGATGCCGACGCGATCATCTTCGACCTCGAAGACAGTGTCGCGCCCGGCGCCAAGAAGGACGCGCGCGCGATCCTCAAGGAATTGAGGCGCGAGGGCGGCCCTCGCTGGTGGGTGCGCATCAATCCGATCGGGTCGGAATTCATCCGCGACGATCTGAAGCTCATCGCCAATGCCGACTTCGAGGGCATCGTGCTGCCCAAGGCGGAAAGCGGCGAAGACGTCGTCCACCTCGCGCACCTGACTGGCGACATCCCGATCCACGCGATCGTCACCGAGACCGCCGCGAGCCTGTTCGGCCTGCTCTCGTACCGGCTCGACAATTCGCCGCTGGCCGCGATGAGCTGGGGCGCGGAGGATCTTTCCGCCGCGCTCGGGGCGTCGAGCAAGTATGACGCGAATGGCGAACTCGCCTTCACCTACAAGATGGCGCGCTCATTGTGCCTTGCGGGCGCGGTGTCCGCCGGGGTCGAGCCGATCGATGGCGTCTATACCGACGTCAGGGACCTCGAAGGGCTCGAAGTCGAAGCGCGCGCCGCGGCAGCGGAAGGCTTCACCGGCAAGCTGGCCATCCACCCGGCGCAGGTGCCCGTTATCAATAAGGCCTTCACGCCCTCGGACGAGGAAGTCGCGCACGCCCGCGCGATCGTCGACGCGTTCGCCGCAGAGGCGGGCGCGGGCGTGCTGATGGTCGGCGGCAGGATGGTCGATCTCCCGCACTTGAAGCAGGCCGAACGCCTCCTCAAACGCGCCCGCGACTGAGCGGCGCTCGGCGCAAGCGGTGGTGCCGCGCTTGACGTAGCCCCGCTTTTGCGTCCCAATCGCTGCCCATGAACGGGGGAACTTCCGACACGCCGCTCGAAGCGCGCTGGCTGCGCCTCATTCCCAGCCTCGTGCTGGGCCTCGCCATCTGGATCGCGCCGGTGCCGCAGGGCGTCGCGCCCGAAGGCTGGCACACGCTCGCCGTGTTTGCGGCGACCATCCTCGGCCTGCTGCTGCGGCCGTTCGCGATGGCCAGCATCGTCCTTCTCGGCATCCTCGTTCTCATCGTCACCGGCGCGCTTGGCCCGACGTCGAAGGACGCGCTGCAGACCGCGCTGACGGGCTTTGCCGACACCACGGTCTGGCTTGTCGTCGCCGCATTCCTGATCGCCGGGGCAGTGGTGCGCACGGGGCTCGGGCGGCGCATCGCGCTGGGCCTCGTCCACAAGCTCGGACGCTCCGAACGCGGGCTCGCCTACGGGATCGGCGCGGCCGAACTCGTTCTCGCTCCCGTCATCCCGTCCAACACGGCGCGCGGCGGCGGCATCCTCGCGCCCATCGTCGACAGCCTGTGCCGGTCGCTCGGCAGCGAGGAAGAACGCGCCGGCGTGTCGCGCTACCTCGTCGCGTGCGGCGCGCACTTCAACCTCGTCACGGCGGCGATGTTCCTCACCGCCATGGCCGCCAACCCGCTCGTCAGCGAAGCGGCCGAAACGATCGCTGGCGTCCAGTTCGGCTGGGCCAAGTGGGCGCTGGGATCGATCGTCCCGGGGCTGGCCGCCATCGCCCTGTTGCCGCTGCTGATGGAGAGGCTGGTCAAGCCGCCCAAGCTCGACGTCAGCGCCGCGCGCGCTACCGCCGAGGCCGAACTGGCCGCACTCGGCCCGATGGACCGTGCCGAGAAGATCCTGCTCGCTACGCTCGGACTGCTGCTCCTACTGTGGGCGACCGGCCCGCTGCACGGCCTCCATACGACGGTCGTCGCATTGCTCGGCATCGCCGTCCTTCTATTCACGGGCGCGCAGCGCTGGCGCGACATGGCCGGGACCTGGGGCGCGTGGGACGCGCTCGTCTGGCTCGGCGGGCTCGTGATGATGGCCGACCACTTGCGCGAGACGGGCGTCATCGACTGGTTCGCGAACGGTGCGGGCGCCTACGCCTCGGGTCTGGCGCCCCTGTCGGCGGCACTGATCCTTGCCGCCGTCTACTTCTACTCGATGTACGGTTTCTCGATGCTTACCGGACACATCACCGCAATGGCCGGCGCGTTCATCGCGGTCGCGCTCGCCGCGGGCGCCCCGCCTCTCCTGTCGATCGCGCTGATCGCCTATTTCTCGAACCTGTGCGGGTGCCTCACGCACTATTCGACCGGCCCGGTCGTGATCTACTTCGGCCTCGGCTATCACAGCGTCCCCGACTGGTTCCGCATCGGCTTCGTCGTCTCGCTGTTCCACATGGTCGTCTGGCTGGGCATCGGCCTGCCGTGGTGGAAGCTCATCGGCTGGTGGTAGGCGGCCAAACACGGTAAGCGACGAGTTCCCCCGCAAGAGGAGACGAGTCCATGCCCACCCAGACCGTCGGTTGGGGCGTCGAGAACGCCCAGGATACCCCACACCAGATGACGTTCGAGCGTCGCGACCTGCGCGACAACGACGTGGCGATCGCGATCAGTCATTGCGGCATCTGTCACAGCGATCTCCACTTCGCGCACGACGACTGGGGCATGAGCCACTATCCGATGATCCCCGGCCACGAGATCGTCGGCACGGTCACGGCGGTCGGGCCGGCGGTCACGCACTACAAGGTCGGCGACCGCGCCGCGATCGGCTGCATGGTCGACAGTTGCCAGCAATGCGAGTTCTGCAACGAGAGCCTCGAGCAGTTCTGCGTCGAAGGGTCGACTTTCACCTACGGGATTCCCGACCGCAACGGCGAGCTGACGCAGGGCGGCTATTCGACCGACATCGTGTGCCGCGAGGAGTTCGTCTGCCGCGTGCCCGACAGCATCGACATGGCCCACGCCGCCCCGCTCCTGTGCGCGGGCATCACCACTTATTCGCCGCTCCGCCGCTTCAACGCAGGGCCCGGCATGCGCGTCGCCGTCGTCGGCATGGGCGGCCTCGGCGACATGGCGGTCAAGCTCGCCGCCGCGATGGGGGCCGAGGTGACCGTCGTCACCACCTCGCCCGAAAAGACGGACGCGGCGAAGAAAGCGGGCGCGAGCGACGTGCTGGTGTCGAAGGACCCGGCGGCGATGGAGGCCGCGGCGGGGCGCTTCCACCTGATCCTCGACACCGTGCCGGTGGGGCACGACATCGACCCCTACGTCGCGCTTCTGCGCCCGTTCGGCACCCACGTCATCGTCGGCGCGCCCGAGCCGCTGCCCGGCACCAACGCGGGCACGCTCATCTTCGGCAACCGTTCGGTCGCCGGCACGCTGATAGGCGGGATCGCAGAGACGCAGGAGATGCTCGATTTCTGCGCACAGCACGGCATCGTTCCCGACATCGAGGTAATCACTGGCGACGAGATTTCGCGCGCGTGGGACACGCTCAAGAAAGGCGACATCGCCCACCGCTTCGTCATCGACGTCGCCAACAGCGCGGTTGCGGATTGAGGCACGGTCGCTAAACCGAACCCCGAGAGGTTTTTTCGGGGGAATTACAGATGACTGCACCGACCAAGGACTGGTCGATGGCCAAGGTGGTCACCGCGTCGAGCGCGGGGACCGCGTTCGAGTGGTACGACTTCTTCATCTTCGGCGCGCTCGCCAGCACGATCGGCAAGGTGTTCTTCGCCGGGCTCGGCGAGACCGCCGGCGTGCTTGCCGCGCTCGGCCTGTTCGCGGCCGGTTTCGCTTTCCGCCCGCTGGGCGCGATCATCTTCGGGGCGATGGGCGACCGGGTCGGGCGCAAAGCGACCTTCCTCACGACCGTCAGCCTGATGGGCGGCGCGACCTTCGCGATCGGGCTGCTGCCGACCTATGCCGCGGTCGGCATGATCGCTCCCGTCCTCCTCATCCTGTTGCGCATCTGCCAGGGCACTGCGCTGGGCGGCGAATATGGCGGGGCCGCGATCTACGTCGCCGAGCATGCCGACGACGACAAGCGCGGCGCGGCGACCGGCTGGATCCAGTCCTCGGCGGCCTTCGGCCTGATCGCGGCGCTTGTCGTCATCTACGCGACGCGCACCGCGATCGGCGAAGACGCCTTCCTCGAATGGGGCTGGCGCATCCCTTTCCTCGCCTCGGTGCTGCTGCTTCTCATCTCGGTGTGGATGCGGCTCAAGCTATCGGAGAGCCCGGCCTTCCAGAAACTGCGCGACGAGGGTGCGGTCACCAAGACTCCGCTGCGCGAAGCCTTCGCCGAAAAGGAAAGCCTCAAGAAGGTCGCCACCGCCTTCTTCGGCTTCATGGCCGCGCAGGGCGCGCTTTGGTACTGCGCCTTCTTCTACGTGCAGGTCTTCCTCGAGAAGAATCTCGGCCTTCCGGGCGCCGAGGTGAACTGGATCATCCTCATCGTCACGATCGTCTCGGCGCCGCTCTACGTCTTCTTCGGCTGGCTTTCGGACAGGGTCGGCCGCAAGCCGGTGATGGTCGGCGGCATGCTGATCGGCCTCTTCGCCTTCATGCCGGGCTTCCACGCTATTGCCGATGCGGTCAATCCGCGCCTCGCGCAGGCCCAGGCGGACGCGCCGGTAATCCTCGAGACCGACCTTGCGAGCTGCTCGGTCCAGTTCGACCTGATCGGCAAGGCGGACTTCTCCTCGCCGTGCGACGTCGCGTCGAAGGCGCTGTCGGCCAAGGGCATTTCCTATGCGCGCGTCGCGAGCGATGACGGGGCGACCCGCATGGTCGTGGGCGAGGACATCGTCGCGATCGACGGGAGCGCCGACGCCATTGCCCCGGCGCTGGCCGCGGCGGGCTATCCCGAGGCCGCCAACCTCGACGAGATCGACCATGCGACGCTCTATTTCTGGCTGATCGTCTTCACCATCGCCGCAACCGCGCTCTACGGGCCGCAGGCCGCCGCGCTCGTCGAGATGTTCCCGACGCGCATCCGCTACACCGCGATGAGCCTGCCCTATCATATCGGCACCGGCTGGGTCGGCGGCTTCCTGCCCGTCACCGCGTTCGCGATCGTCGCGGCGACCGGCGATATCTATGCGGGCCTTTGGTATCCGATCTTCTTCGTCGGCCTGTCGGTGGTGTGCGCCCTGCTCTTCTGGAAGGAGCGGCACGGCCGACCGCTCGACGAGGCGTAAGGCCGGCCTAGAGCCGCGCTGCCGCGCTCGCGCGCCGGGCGACCGCCTCGAGGTCGGTTTCGCCCGGCGGCGCGATCCAGCTGCCGCCCACGCACAGCACCTGCTCGAGTGCGAGCCAGTCCTTCGCCGTGTCCTCGCGGATGCCGCCGGTCGGGCAGAAGCGCAGGTCGGCGAACGGACCGGCAAGCGCCTTGAGCGCCTTGATGCCACCCGACGCCTCGGCAGGGAAAAACTTGAAGCGCCTCAATCCCATGTCGCGCCCGCGCATGATGTCGCCGGCATTGGCGACGCCCGGAAGGAAGGGCACGCCCTTGTCGCGCGCCGCCTTGGCGAGCCCGTCGGTGAGGCCCGGCGAGACGATGAACTGGGCGCCATAGTCCATCGCCTCGTAGAGCTGGACCGCGTCGAGTACGGTGCCTGCGCCCACGATCGCGCCGTCGACGCCTGCCATCGCCTCCATCGCACCGAGCGCGCCCTCGGTGCGCAGCGTGACCTCGATGACAGGCAGGCCCGAGGCGACCAGCGTTTCGGCGAGCGCGACGGGATCGAGCTTGCCGTCGAGCACCAGCACCGGGATGACCGGCGCCATGCGCATGAGATCGTCGATGGTCGTTTTCCTGGGTTTCAAAACAGGTCCTCCATCGCGGCGAGCATCGCGCTGCCGCCTTTTTCCGCATCGTCGGCATGACCTCGCATCAGCGCGAACAGTTCTCGGCCCGTGCCGACCGGCGGCGGCGGCGCGGCGGCGGCCTCGCGGGCGGCGAGATCGACGCCGACAACCTCGAGGCTGCCGGTGGTCGCGCACAGGCGAATCGTGTCGCCGTCCTGCACCATGGCGAGCGGCCCGCCGCCGAGCGCTTCGGGGCAGCAATGGATGGCGGCGGGCACCTTGCCGCTCGCCCCCGACATGCGCCCGTCGGTGACCAGCGCGACGCGGTGGCCGCGATCCTGCAGCACGCCCAGCGGCGGGGTCAGCTTGTGCAGCTCGGGCATGCCGTTGGCGCGCGGGCCCTGGAAGCGCACCACGACCACGACGTCGCGGTCGAGTTCCCCCGCCTCGAAGGCGGCGACCACGTCCTTCTGATCGGCAAAGACGCGCGCGGATGCCTCGATGGTCCAGCGCTCTTTATCGACCGCGCTCGTCTTGAAGATGGCGCGACCGAGGTTGCCCGTGACCAGCCGCATCCCGCCGTCGGGACTGAAGGCGCCGTCGACCCCGCGCAGCAACGCGTCGTTGCCGCTCGCGCCGACCTCGCGCCACTCGATCTCGTCGCCTTTCTCGACCGGCGCGGTCGCGAAGGCCGCGAAGTCGTCGGCACCCGCGCTGAGCAGGTCGCCGTGGAGCAGCCCCGCGGCCAGAAGCTCCTTGGTGACGAACGCCAAACCACCAGCGTGGTGAAAGTCGTTTACGTCTCCAGAACCGTTCGGGTACACGCGCGCCAATAAGGGGACGGCTGCCGACAACTCGGCAAAGTCCTGCCAGTCGACCTTGATCCCGGCTGCACGGGCGATGGCGGGAATGTGGATCGCGTGGTTGGTCGAGCCGCCCGTGGCGAGCAACCCGACGATCGCGTTGACGATCGCGCGCTCGTCGACGCAGTGGCCGAGCGGGCGCGCCTTCTCCTTGGCCAGCCCCGCCAATCGGTGCACGGCGGCGCGGGTCAGCATCTGGCGCAGCTTCGTTCCCGGATTGGCGAATGCGGCGCCGGGCACGTGGAGCCCCATCAACTCCATCATCATCTGGTTCGAATTGGCAGTGCCGTAGAAGGTGCAAGTGCCCATGCCATGATAGGAAGCGCTCTCGGCCGCGAGCAGTTCTTCCTTGGTCGCCTGGCCCTCGGCATAGAGCTGGCGCACGCGCTGCTTTTCCTTGTTGGCGAGCCCGGAGGGCATCGGCCCCGCCGGCACCAGCAGCGCGGGCAGGTGACCGAAGCGCAGCGCCCCGATCAAAAGGCCGGGCACGATCTTGTCGCAGATGCCGAGCATCGCGATGCCTTCGAACATGCCATGCGACAGCGCGATCGCCGTCCCGCAAGCGATATTGTCGCGGCTCATCAGCGACAGGTCCATTCCAGGCTGGCCCTGCGTCACCCCGTCGCACATCGCGGGCACTCCGCCTGCAACCTGCGCAGTGGCGCCGGCCTCGCGCGCGAAGACCTTCATCTGCTCGGGGTAGCGGTAGTATGGCGCGTGCGCGCTCAGCATGTCGTTATAGGCGGTGACGATCCCAAGATTGGGACCCGCGAAGGTCCGGATCGCCGCCTTGTCGCCTTCCGCCGCAGCAAAGCCGTGAGCGAAATTGCCGCAGCTCAAGCGCCCGCGGTCGATCCCGCGCTCGTCTTCGGCGCGGATGAAATCGAGATAAGCACTGCGCGTCTGCTTCGACCGCTCGATGATGCGGTCGGTGACGGCAGCGATGCGGGGGTCTAGGCGGGTCATGAAGTCCCTAGGGGCACCAGTGGATGTCGATCGGGAATTCGCTTTCGGCCAGCACGCGCGCGATCGGCAGCTTGGACGATTGGCCATCCTCGAGCGCGCGTTCGAGAATCTCGCGCTTTTCCTGCCCGGTAATCGTGACGATGATCGTGCGTGCCGAGAGGATCGCGGCGCGGGTCAGCGACACGCGGTCGACCTCGGCACCCGCAGGCATCGGATCGGGCCTGATCCCCATGGCGAGCTTGGCCTTGGGCGCATCCATCGCGTCGTCGAGGTCGGGCCCCGGGAACAGCGAGGCGGTATGCCCGTCGGTGCCCATGCCCAGCCAAACCAGGTCGGGGGGCCACTTGAGGCTCTTGAGCCGCGCGTCGGCGGCATGGCCTGCCATCACGTAATCCTCGGCCTCGGCGGACACGATCGGATAGACGCGCGCGCCGGTCGGCAGCATGGCCTGCGCGATCTGGCGGATGTTCGAACGCTCGTCGTCGACCGGCACCAGCCGCTCGTCGCCCGGGATGATCGTCACCTTGCGCCAGGGAAGCTTCTTCTCGGCCAGCTTGGCGAGGATCGGCCCCGGCGTCGACCCGCCCGGGAAGGCGAGCAGGCTCTCGCCGCGCGCCTCGATCGCGCTGTCGACGATGAAGCCGATGTCGCCCGCGACCGCGTCCGCCATCTCCTCGCAATCGTCATAGTCCCAGAATTCGGCCTCAATCATTCCATGTCCTTCCATCGCCGGCCGCCAGTTCCGCCGAATCCTCGGGGCCCCAGCTTCCGGCCTCATACTGTTGCGGCTTGATGCCAGCAGCCTTCCAGGCGCCGCGCAAGCCGTCGATCCATTGCCATTGCGCCTCGACCTCGTCGCGGCGCACGAACAGGGTCGGGTCGCCCTCGATCAGGTCGAGCAGCAACCGCTCATAGGCGATCCGGCGGCGATAGTCAGCGAAGGCGCCTTCCATCGTCACGTCGAGCGGCACTTCGCGCAGGCGTATGCCCTCGCGGTCGAGGCCCGGCGTCTTGGCCATCACCTTCAACCGGATATTCTCTTCGGGCTGGATCGAGATGATCAGCTCGTTGGGGCTGGTCGTCGCCCCGCGCTCGGCGAAGATCGAGTGCGGCACGCACTTGAACTGGATGACGACCTCGGTCTTGCGACGCGCCAGCCTCTTGCCGTGGCGCAGGTAGAAGGGCACGCCCGCCCAGCGCCAGTTCTCGACATGCGCCTTCAACGCGACATAGGTCTCGGTATCGCTCGCCTCGCCCAGTTCCTCGGCATAGGCGGCGACATCCTCGCCCTTCATCCGGCCAGCGCCATACTGACCCAGCACGAGGTCGCGCCGCGCATCGGCCTCGGTGAACGGCTTCAAGGCGCGCAGCACCTTGACCTTCTCCTCGCGCACTGCGGTCGGATCGTAGTCCGCCGGCGGCTCCATCGCGACCAGCGCGAGCAGTTGCAGCATGTGGTTCTGGAGCATGTCGCGCACCGCGCCCGCCGTATCGTAATAGTCCGCGCGCCCCTCGAGCCCGACCTCCTCGGCGACGGTGATCTGCACGTGGTCGATATGGGCAGCGTTCCACAACGGCTCGAACATAACGTTAGCGAAACGAAGTGCGAGGAGGTTCTGGACCGTTTCCTTGCCCAGATAATGGTCGATGCGGAAGATGCGCTCTTCGGGGAAGGCGGCAGCGACCGCGTCGTTGATTTCGCGGCTGCTGGCGAGGTCGGTGCCGAGCGGCTTTTCGAGCGCCAGCTTGACCGTGGGCCCTGCCAGCCCGACCCGCTCGAGCCCCTCGATCGTGTCCTTGAACAGCGACGGCGCGGTCGAGAGGAAGATGCTCACCCCCTTGTCGACATCGATGCTCGCGGCAAGTTCGTCATAGCCCTCGGGCGTGGTCACATCGATCGGCTGGTAACGGATACGCTTGGCGAAACGGCGCGCGTTGACCTCGCTATAGAAGTCGCGCGGGAGGTGGGTGCGCAGCGCCTCGATCGCCTGCTCGCGAAATTCATCGTCGGAGAGCTCGCTCCGCGATGCGGCGACGACCGACAGATCATCGGGCAGAAGGCCGTCGGCGAACAGGCCGTAGAGCGAGGGAAGCAGCATGCGCCGGGCAAGATCGCCGGTCGCCCCGAACAGGAGCAATGTCGAAGAGCGCGAGGCCGTCATTCGCTCGAATATTCCCTTTCCACGCCGCTCAGCGGCATCTTCGATGGTTCAATGGCCCATCGTCCGACAAATTGCCACCGAGCCGTTGTCCGTCCCGGACAGGCGATCAGAGCGGGCGCTGAATATAGCCGTACCAGGTCCCGTAGGGCTTGCCGCTGGCGTCGGTCGCGGGGCGGAAACGCACGCGCGTTTCGACCAGGCGGCAGGTCTCGGCATCGATCGCCGGATTGCCACTCGAACGGTCGATGCGGCACTGGCTGGCACGCCCGTTCGTGTCGACCCAGAAGCGCGCGAAGACCGGCCCCGCGCGGTTCCACTGCGCGCGCAGCGGCTTGGGATAATCCTTTGTCCGCAGCGTGTTGATGACGCTCGGCCGCGTCCCGCCGCCGCCGCCCTTGCCGTCGCCGCCGCTGCCCGAACCGGTCCCGGTGCCGGACCCGCCGGCGCCCGTCCCTTCGCCTTTCACATCCGAAGCACCCTGCGTCGGGTCATTGCCCTCGTTGGGCGTCGGCGACGCGACGATCGGATTGGGGGTCGGGGTCTTGATGACCGGCTTGGGCGCCTCAACCGGGGTCGCGTCGCTTTCGATATTCTTGGCCGAGGCGGCGCCTTCCTCGCGCGGTGCCTTGGGCTCGGGCTCCGGAATCTCCTCGATGATCGGCGGGGGCGGTTCGGGGACGATCACGTCGAAGGTCTGCAGCGCCTCGTCGACCGTGGGAACGGTCACCACGCCGCCCGCGGTCAGCGCGGCGGCAGCCACCGCGACGTGCAGCCCGACGACAAGCGCAATGGACCCGGCACGGTCCTTCCATCCGAGTTTGTTTCGATACATCGCCGCACCAACGCGCCGAAAAGCCGAGGTTTCCGCCTAATCCTCCAGCCTGCGCACGAGCGCGTCGACAACCGCATCGGCGGCCTGATCGGCGGACAGCCGGGTGGTGTCGATCTGCACGTCGGGTTCGAGCGGCGGCTCGTAGGGGCTGTCGATGCCGGTGAAGTTCTTGATCTTGCCCGCGCGCGCCTTGGCATAGAGGCCCTTCACGTCGCGGCGTTCGGCGACATCGAGCGGCGTGTCGACGAAGATCTCGATGAAGGTCCCGTCGTCGAGCATGTCGCGCACCAGCTGCCGTTCGGCGCGGAAGGGCGAGATGAAGGCGGTCAGCACGATCAGGCCCGCTTCGGTCATCAGCTTGGCGACCTCGCCGATGCGCCGGATATTCTCGATGCGGTCGGCGTCGGTGAAGCCCAGGTCCTTGTTGAGCCCGTGACGGACATTGTCGCCGTCGAGGAGGAAGGTGTGGCGCCCACGCGCAACCAGCTTCTTCTCGACGAGGTTGGCGATGGTCGACTTGCCCGCGCCCGACAGGCCGGTGAACCACAGCACGGCGGGACGCTGCCCCATCTGGATCGCGCGCGTCTGGCGGTCGATGTCGAGCGCCTGCGGGTGGATGTTCTGCGCACGCCGCAGCGCGAAGTGGATCATGCCGGCCGCGACGGTCGCGTTGGTCAGCTTGTCGATCAGGATGAAGCCGCCCATCACGCGGTTGGACGGCCCGCCCGCCTCGTCGTGATAGGGCTCGAACACGAGGTCGCGGTCGGTCGCGATCTCGGTGACCCCGATCTCGTTGAGCGAGAGCGTTTTCGAGGCCAGCTTGTCGAGCGTGTTGACGTTGACCTGGTGCTTGGGCGGCTGCATGCGCGCGGTCACCGTCTGGGTGCCCAGCTTGAGCCAGTAGCCGCGTCCCGGGAGCAGCGGCTCGTCCGCCATCCACACCAAGGTCGCCTCGAACTGGTCGGCAGCCTCGGGCGGCGCGTCGGCGGCCGCGATCACGTCGCCGCGCGAGCAATCGATCTCGTCGGCGAAGGTGAGCGTGACCGACTGGCCCGCGACCGCTTCGTCGAGGTCGCCGTCCATCGTCACGATCCGCTCGATCCGGCTGGTTCGCCCCGAGGGCACGACCCGAACGGCATCGCCGGGCTTGACCGCGCCCGAGGCGATCTGTCCCGAAAATCCGCGGAAATCCTGATTGGGGCGATTGACCCACTGGACCGGCATGCGCAGCGGCTTGGCCTCTTCGCCCTGCGCGTCGAGCGGCACGTTCTCGAGATGCTCGATCAGGCTCGGCCCGTCATACCAAGGCGTATTGTCGCTCCTGCACGCAATATTGTCGCCGCCCAGCCCGGAAACGGGGATCGCCTGCCAGTCCTCGATCCCCAGCCGCTCGGCAAAGGCGCGATAGTCGGCGACGATCGACAGGAACGCATCGCGGTCGAAATCAACGAGGTCCATCTTGTTGACCGCCAGCACGAAGCGGCGGATCCCGACGAGATGGGCGAGATAGGAATGGCGCCGCGTCTGGGTCAGCACGCCCTTGCGCGCATCGACCAGCAGTACGGCGAGGTCGGCGGTGGACGCGCCCGTCACCATGTTGCGCGTATATTGTTCGTGGCCCGGCGTGTCCGCGACGATGAACTTGCGCTTGTCGGTCGCGAAGAAGCGGTAGGCAACGTCAATCGTGATGCCCTGCTCGCGCTCGGCGGAAAGCCCGTCGACGAGCAGCGCGAAGTCGATCTTCTCGCCCTGCGTGCCGACCGACTTGCTGTCGGCTTCGAGCGCGGCCATCTGGTCCTCGAAGATCTGGCGGCTGTCGTAAAGCAGGCGCCCGATCAGCGTCGACTTTCCGTCGTCCACGCTCCCGCAGGTGATGAAGCGCAGCAGTTCCTTCTCGCGCTGGCGGTCGAGAAAGGCCGTGATATCGCTCTCGATCAGCGCCTGGTCGGTGACGGTCGGACGGCTCATCAGAAATAGCCCTCCTGCTTCTTCTTCTCCATGCTGCCGGCGCCCGCATCGCGGTCGATGATGCGGCCCTGCCGTTCGCTGGTCGCGGTCAGCAGCATTTCCTGCACCACCTTCTCGATCGTGTCGGCCTCGCTCTCGACCGCGCCGGAGAGCGGATAGCAGCCGAGCGTGCGGAACCGCACCGAGCGTTCGACCACCTGCTCGCCGTCGGCCAGCTTGAAGCGGTCGTCGTCGACCATCAGGATCAGACCGTCACGTTCCACCGTCGGGCGCTTCGCCGCGGTGTAAAGCGGCACGATCTCGATGCCCTCGGACATGATGTACTGCCAGATGTCGAGCTCGGTCCAGTTGGACAGCGGGAAGACGCGCATCGTTTCGCCGTTCGAGCGACGCACATTGTAGAGCGACCAGAGTTCGGGGCGCTGCTGCTTGGGATCCCAGCGGTGCGAGGCGCTGCGGAAAGAAAAGATGCGCTCCTTGGCGCGGCTCTTCTCCTCGTCGCGGCGCGCGCCGCCGAAGGCCGCGTCGAACTTGTACTTGTCGAGCGCCTGCTTGAGCCCCTCGGTTTTCCACATGTCGGTGTGGAGCGGACCATGGTCGAACGGGTTGATGCCCTTCGCCTCGGCCTCGGGGTTGCGATAGACGAGGAGTTCGGTGCCGTCCTCGGCTCCGACCTTGTCGCGCAGCGCGTACATGTCCCGGAATTTCCAGGTCGTGTCGACGTGGAGCAGCGGGAAGGGCAGCGGACCGGGATGGAAGGCCTTGCGCGCAAGGTGCAGCATTACGGCGCTGTCCTTGCCGATCGAATAGAGCATCACCGGGCGCTCGGTCTCGGCGACCGTTTCGCGCAGGATATGGATGCTCTCGGCTTCGAGCCGCTGCAGGTGGGTGAGATGGGCCATGCCGGTCTCGTCCGATTGTCGGCCCGCCGCCGACGCCCGCCGTTCCTGACGAGCGTCGGGGCGGATCGCCTTAGCTCGCGGGCTTCTGCTCGATCGCGTCGACCAGCGGCTGGAGCCCGTCGCCATACTTCTTCCAGCGCTCGACCGAGCCCTTGTAGATGGGCTTGCGGACCTGCGCCACGCTGGCGGTCTTCACCGGGCGCTTCGACTTGTAGAATTCGAGACACTTATCCTGCCAGGGCAGGCCGATATAGTCGATCAGCGCCTTGGCCTGGGTCTCGGTGTCGGCCACCATTTCCTCGTACTGGACAGTGTGGATGGTGCCCTTGGGCAGCACTTCGTTCCAGTGGTCCATCAGCTGCTTGTACTTGCCGTAGTAGCGGCCGAGTTCGCCGAGGTCGTAGCTGTGGGGCATGTCGTCCTTGAACAGCTTGGTGAAGCCCGACAGGCAGGTGTCGACCGGATTGCGCATCGTGTTCACGATCTTCGCGTTGGGGAAGATCAGGTGGATGAGCCCGACGAAGAAATAGTTGGTCAGGAGCTTGTCGGTGATGCGCTTGGAATCGCCCGCCTGCTGGCTGATCAGCTTGACGTAGTTCTCGCCGACGATCTTCATCTGCGCGGGGTTCATCGCCTCGACCATGTCCGGATATTTCGGCAGCGAGGGGAAACGGTCGCGCAGGCGGCCGAGCGACATCGAGAGATACTTGACCTCGCCTGCACCGAAAATGTCGTCGTGCGCGGAGATGATCTGCTCGGTCAGCGTCGAGCCCGAACGCGGCATCCCGACGATGAAGACCAGGCGATCTTCGTCGAGCCCTTCGAACTTGCGGTTCTCGAACACCTCCTTGGGGAAGGCTTCGCGGATCGAATCGAAGAAGCCGTGCGTGTCGGCCTCGGTATAATCGAGCTGGGCGCGCTTCATCTTGCCGCCCGTGATGTAGTGCTCGAGCGCCTTCTCGTGCTCGCCGCGATCGTCGAGCGCCTTGGCGTAGGCGAAATGGAGCGGCAGCAGCGCCGGCGCTTCCTTGTTCTTAGCGCGGCCGAAGATCTCGTCCATCTGCTTGAACAGCTTGTCTTCCTTCTTGAAGTCGACAAGGTCGTTGAGGTTGGCATAGGCGCCGAGCAGGTTCGGATTTTCCTCGAGCGCGCTCATCATGTGCTCGCGCGCCTCGTCGAGGCGGCCGACCGACTTCAGGGCGACGCCATAGAAGTTGCGGGCTTCGGGCTGGCGCGGATTGATCTTGAGCGCCTTCTCGAGCACCTCGATCGCCTCGTCGTAGCGGTCCGTCTCGTGCAGCAGCTGGCCCATCAGGCTGAGCGCCTCGGCATTGTCGCCGTTGGCCTTGAGTACGAGGCGGAGCGCCTGTTCGGCGGCCTGGTGGGCGTTGCGGCGCATCTGGATGCGCGCGGTGAGCACCAGTGCGGAAGCGTCCTGCGGGGCGAACTTGAGCGTCTCCGAAAGGATCCGCAGCGCGTCGACGTCCTTCGACTGCGCCCCGTAGAGCCCTGCGAGGTTGTTGCGCGCCTCGACGTAGCGCGGCGACTGCTGGATGGCCTTGCGCAGCGCATGCTCGGCCTCCTCGGTCTTGCCCTGCTGCTGGAGCAGGGTGCCGAGATTGTTATAGGCTTCGGGGTACACCTCGCGCTGGACGAGCGCATCCTGGTAGGCCTCGATCGCGCCCTTGAAGTCACGCGCGATGCGCAGGGCATTGCCGAGATTGTTGTGCGCTTCGGCCATTTCGGGCCGGATCTCGAGCGCCTTGCGGTAGCTCGCGATGGCATCCTTGAAGCGCTTCTGGTCGAAGGCGATGATGCCGAGATTGTTGTAGGCCTGGGCGTTCTTCTCGTCGAGCTTGATCGCCCGCTCGAGCGCTTCCTTGGCCTCGTCGAGCTTGCCCTGCTGGCGCAGCACCTCGCCGAGATTGGCGTGGTAGCTCGCCGCCTGCGGGGTGAGCGAGATCGCGCGCTTGAGGGAGGCGACGCCTTCCTCGCGCTTGCCGAGCGCATGGAGGGTCACGCCGAGCACGTTGTGCGCGTCCGCGATTCCGGGGCGCGCCTGGAGAATCTGGCGACAGACCTTCTCGGCCTGTCCGTACTTGCCGGCGGCGTAGAGCTTGCCCGCCATCTCGACCGCCTTGGCGGGAGTGACGTTCACGTTCCCCTGCTGCGCCTTGGCGATCGCCTGGTCGACATTCTGCTCGGGCCCCTTCTTGGGCGCCGTCTTGGTCTTGGTCTTGGTCATACGCGTTCGATCTCGAATTTTCGGGTGAAACTGGTGGGGTCGTTCACCTGCCGCATACGCCCCATGCCCCTGACATGGGTTTCGCGCATCCGGACTGTTGCCCCCAGGAGCACTAGGCTTCCCCCCACTTGACGATATGGCGATCTTGCCGCCCGGCGGTCCCCGAAGAGGAATCGCCTCAATTCATTGTCCTAAGCTGCATTTTCCCCCTCGGCAACCGTGGCCGAGCGGGAAATGGCGGTCGGACGGTGCGCGAGCGCGAGGTGCGACCGCAAAGCCACGCCCGGCCATGCCGCTGACAAAAAGGCCCGGGAGTTTCCTCCCGGGCCTCTTGTTTGGGCCGTGTAGGCGGTTTCGCTTAGCGGCTGCCGCCGAGCGGCAGGCGGATGCGGAACGCGCCCGAGTGGACCGTTTCGCGACCGTTGAAGATCGCTTCGTATCCGACCCGCACGTCGACCTTGCCGGCCTTGCCGCCGAAGCTCACGCCCGCCAGCGCGCTGTCGCGCTTCGCCACCGTCGAGATGAT